>NZ_SSMY01000001.1 GCF_004799495.1 Sphingomonas sp.
TAGGAAAACAATTCGCCGACAGCCAAGCAACGTGACAGCGAAAGCCGATCGCTTTCAATATCGAAGCTCTGCTAGTCGGACGACCGAAACTGGGGCGTAACCCGCCGGGCCGCTTCCGACCCAATTGCGGACATTCCGCCGTCTAAGTAGCCATCCTCAAATGTGGGACTTTGGTTGGCATCTTCGTGGTTCGGTCCCTTTAAATAGAACCGGTGATAACGCTACCATCCTCGACCGCGTGGCCGCGCTGATAAAGAAACAAAATAAGAGGATCAGCCGACGCGGAGCAGACTATGTTGAGTTTAGCGATCCGCTTTGGAGCAACTTTTTCGGCCCGAACTGGCTTGCGACGGTCATCTACGACCAAGGACGGTTTTGGATCGACCAAGGTTTCGATGGATGCAGGCTGCGTTATGATCTTCGTAGTCTTCACGGGATGATATTCTGCCTCTTTGCAGCGCTAATGTTCTTTTTAGCTGGGTTTGGTGCCGGGGGGCTGCTGGGAGGCGTCAAATACGCCGCCGGGGCGTTTGCATGGCTCTACGGAGTGAACTTGGTGCTGGCCTTAGTTCGTGTCCCTCACGCTATTCGTAGGTCTGTCACCGGCGAATAGCGGAACGGCCGCTTTCCACCCTTAGCGGACATTCAATCTCCTCGGCGCTTTGCAAACTTTTTGCGATATTCGTCGAGCGTCTTGCCCTCGCGAGAGGCATCGGCGTGAAATGAGCGATGGAGATCCTCACCGAACAAATGCTGGCTCAGCGGAGAGGATTTGCCATGCTGCTCCTCCATGCCGAGGTGTCCGACGAAGACGAGGATGGTGATGAAAGTGGAGCGTTTCACGCACTTCGCTGATCAACGCCTTGGCGCCTGTTGTCGGGCCCGCGGACCCCTGTTCGGACATTTCAAATTCCCTGATAGCTGCATTTGAATTCCCTGTTATCGATTCAAAGGAAGAGGCTTGGAAACGGCAGAACTCTGCCATTTCCTGATGATCGACACTTCGAAATAGGCTCTGGAAAAACATATTTTCCCTGTAAATTCCCAGATAGCAGGGAAAAACAGGAGAGACTGGTTCGCTGCAGACTGCGTGGCGCACCAAGGCAAAACGCGGTGAAATAGCGCTGCTATTTCACAGGCGTTTTGTCCGGCCGGCGGGCGGCAAGGCCGCCCGACCGACGGCGCGGATTAACTCCGCGCCGCAACCAAACCCCCTTTGCGAAACTTGTGTGACGCCCCTAAGGAAGCCGCAACCGCGAAGGGGCGCTTCCGATGAAGTTAATGACCGGCAATTCGAACCTGCCCCTGGCCCGGGCGATTGCCGACTATCTCGAAATCCCGCTGACCGACGCGCTCGTGCGCCGCTTCGCCGACGAGGAGATTTTCGTCGAGATCAACGAGAACGTCCGCGGTGAGGACGTGTTCGTGCTGCAATCGACGAGCTACCCCGCGAACGACAACCTGATGGAATTGCTGATCTGCATCGACGCACTCAGGCGGGCGTCGGCGCGGCGGATCACCGCGGTCGTCCCGTATTTCGGCTATGCCCGGCAGGACCGCAAATCGGGGTCGCGCACGCCGATTTCGGCCAAGCTCGTCGCCAATCTGATCACGGGAGCCGGCGCCAACCGCGTGCTGTCGGTCGATCTCCATGCCGGGCAGATCCAGGGCTTCTTCGACATCCCGACCGACAATTTGTTCGCGGCCCCCGTGATGTCGGTCGATATCCTGGCGCGACATTCCGCCAGGAACATGATGGTCGTGTCGCCCGACGTGGGCGGCGTGGTCCGTGCGCGCGCGCTGGCGAAGCGGCTCAACAACGCGCCGCTGGCGATCGTCGACAAGCGGCGCGAGCGCGCGGGCGAATCGGAAGTGATGAACATCATCGGCGACGTCGAGGGCCGCTTCTGCATCCTGATCGACGACATCGTCGATTCGGCCGGGACGTTGTGCAACGCCGCCGCCGCGCTGAAGGAGGCCGGCGCCGCGGGCGTCGTGGCCTATGTCACGCACGGCGTGCTGTCGGGCGGCGCGATCGCGCGGGTCGAGGGGTCGGTGCTCGAGGAGCTGGTGATCACCGATTCGATCGGCAACCACGACACGATCGCGCAGGCCGGCAGGGTCCGCCACCTGACCATCGCCCCGCTGATCGCCGAAGCGATTCGCCGGATCGCCGACGAAACGTCGGTTTCGAGCCTGTTCGACTGATTTGGTCGGCTCTCGGCGATAAGGCGGTATCGGCCCGCTCCCCCGCCCGGCCGCCCATAGGGGTACAATGACTGGGCGGTCGGGCGGGGGAGCGGGCCGGTACCGTCATCCGCCTGGGCGGATCAAAAACTCAACGCCCCAGCGTCTTTACGATGTGATCGAACACCGCCGGATACAGCGGCTGGCGGAACCGGCAGCCGATCACCGTCCCGCGCCGCCACGCAACGGTCGCCTCGAGTCCCTGCAGCCCCGGCATCGTCAGCCAGACGATGCTCCCGGCGTCGAGCGAGTAATGCGCCTCCGCGCGAAAGCCCGTGATCGACAGGTCGAGTAAATGGACGTCGTACTTGTTGGACGCGCGATCGCGCAGCTTGGCGACGCTCGCCATGCCGACGCGTTGCTGACGGCGGTGGTCGTTCATTCCACCGGCCGGCGCATCAAATCCGAACGTACGCGCGTCCATGTTGTAAAAAATGCGCCCTCGGGTCTTAACATTCAGGAAATTTGGCCGAAAAAATTGCCCAAAACGGGACAGACCGCCAGACGGAGCTGGCGCGGCCTCGTCAGTCAGCCGGGGTCGCGGCACGCGGGCGGCGCACTCCGGCGCGGGCGCGGCGGTTGAGTTCGGCCTTGAGCGTGTCGGGCCGCGGCGCCCACAGGAACCCGAAACTCACCGTGCCGCGCCTGGTCTCGACCGCATGGTGCAGCCGGTGCGCCTGGACGATGCGCTTCATGTACGCCGATCGCGGCAAATAGCGCGTCGCGACGCGGCGATGGACGATGATGTCGTGAAAGCCGAAATAGATCGCGCCGTACGCCGCGATCCCCGCGCCGATCCACGTGAACCCCGGCCACCATCCGAGCTGGACCCCGCCGAGCAGCAGCACGATCGACGGGACGGCGAAGATCACCGCGTAGAGGTCGTTGAGCTCCCACCTGCCGTCACGCGGGCGATGGTGGCTTTCGTGGAGGAACCAGCCCGGCCCGTGCATTACCCAGCGGTGCGCGACATACGCCACGCCTTCCATCGCCGCGACCGTGGTCACGAACAGCAGGATGCCGATTGCCCAATGCATCGCCAATATATAGCGACGCGATGACCATGTTGCGACGCTTGATCTTGCCCGCCGCGCTGCTCGCGCTCGCCGCTTGCTCGACGCCCGAGGCGATGACGCGCGCGGGACTCGTCAGCGCGGGCATTCCCAGGCCGACCGCGGCATGCATGGCCGACCGCATGGTGCACCGCCTGTCGCTGCTTCAGCTCCGCCGGCTGTCGGGGCTCGCCAAGGCCGGGCGGTCGAAGAGCGTCGACCAGTTCCTCTATCGCGTGCGGTCGCTCAAGGACCCCGAAATCCTCGGTGTGGTGACCAGCTCCGCCGGACTCTGCGCCACGGGCCTCGCGGGGTAGATTCGTGGGGCGCACTGTGCTTAAGGCCGGTGCATTCCCAATATTCGAAGGGCCGCAGCCTTCCATGAACATTCACGAATATCAGGCCAAGGAGTTGCTCGCCAAGTTCGGCGTTCCCGTCCCCGCGGGCTTCGCCGCGCTGTCGGTCGAGGAAGCGGTCGCGGCGGCGAAGAAGCTCCCCGGGCCGCTTTATGTCGTGAAGGCGCAGATCCACGCCGGCGGACGCGGCAAGGGCAAGTTCAAGGAATTGGGGCCGGATGCCAAGGGCGGTGTGCGCCTCGCCAAGACCTTTGAAGAGGTCGAAGCCGCAGCCAGGGAAATGCTCGGCAACACGCTGGTGACGATCCAAACCGGCGAGCACGGCAAGCAGGTCAACCGGCTCTACGTCACCGACGGCGTCGATATCGCGAAGGAATTCTACCTCGCGCTTCTCGTCAACCGGGCGAGCGGTCGCATCTCGATGGTCGCCTCGACCGAGGGTGGGATGGATATCGAGGCGGTCGCGCACGACACGCCCGAGAAGATCCATTCGGTCGACATCGACCCGGCGACCGGATTCATGCCGCATCATGGCCGCGCCGTCGCGGCGGCGCTCGGGCTGACCGGGGACCTCGCCAAGCAGGCCGCGTCCACCGCCTCCAAGCTGTACGACGCCTTCCTGGGCACCGATGCCGAGCAGATCGAGATCAACCCGCTCGCGGTCACCGACGACGGCAAGCTGATGGTGCTCGACGCCAAGGTCGGTTTCGACGGCAACGCAATGTTCCGCCACAAGGAATTGATGGAACTGCGCGACGAGACCGAGGAGGATCCGGCGGAGCTCGAAGCGTCGAAATACGACCTCGCTTACATCAAGCTCGACGGCGACATCGGCTGCATGGTCAACGGCGCCGGGCTCGCGATGGCGACGATGGACATCATCAAGCTGAACGGCATGTTCCCCGCGAACTTCCTCGACGTCGGTGGCGGCGCGTCGAAGGAGAAGGTGACCGCGGCGTTCAAGATCATCCTGCAGGACCCCAATGTGAAGGGCATCCTGGTCAACATCTTCGGCGGGATCATGCGCTGCGACATCATCGCGGACGGCATCGTCGCCGCGGCGAAGGAAGTGAACCTTTCGGTGCCGCTGGTGGTTCGCCTGGAAGGAACCAACGTCCAGCAGGGCAAGGATATCTTGGCCAATTCGGGCCTGCCGATCGTCGCGGCCAACGATTTGGGCGACGCAGCACAAAAGATCGTCGCCGAGGTGAAGAAGGCGGCTTGAATTGACCTGACTTCCCTCCCCAGGGAGAAGTTCGGACCACAGGAGTGGATGGAATGAAAGTCTTGGTGCCGGTCAAGCGCGTGCTTGATTACAACGTGAAGCCCCGGGTGAAGGCGGACGGGACGGGGGTCGACCTGGCCAACGTCAAGATGTCGATGAACCCGTTCGACGAAATCGCGGTCGAGGAAGCGATCCGTCTGAAGGACAAGGGCGTGACCGAGATCGTCGCCGTGTCGATCGGCGAAGCGAAGTGCCAGGAAACGCTACGCACCGCGCTCGCGATGGGCGCCGACCGCGCGATCCTGGTCCAGACCGAAGACAAGGTCGAGCCGCTCGGCGTCGCCAAGCTCCTGAAGGCGATCGTCGATGCCGAGCAGCCGCAGCTGGTGATCCTCGGCAAACAAGCGATCGACGACGACAACAACCAGACGGGCCAGATGCTCGCCGGGCTGATGGGCGCGGGCCAGGCGACGTTCGCGTCGAAGGTCGAGCTTGCGGGCGACAGCGTCACCGTGACGCGCGAGGTCGATGGCGGGTCGGAGACCGAGAAGTTGTCGCTGCCCGCGATCATCACCACCGATCTTCGCCTCAACGAGCCGCGCTACGCGTCGCTCCCCAACATCATGAAGGCCAAGTCGAAGCCGCTCGATCAGAAGACGCCGGCCGATTACGGCGTCGACATCGCGCCGCGCCTCACCACGCTCAAGGTCGTCGAGCCGCCCAAGCGCACGGCGGGCGTGAAAGTCGCGGACACCGACGAACTCGTGGCCAAACTCAAGGCGATGGGAGTCGCGAAATGAAGACGCTCGTCTGGGTCGAACATGACGGCAAGACCGTCAAGGACGCCACACTCGCCGTGGTCACCGCCGCCGCGAAGCTCGGCGACGTCCACCTGCTGGTCGCCGGCAAGGGTATCGACGGCGTCGCCGCCGAAGCCGCCAAGATCGCCGGCGTCGCCGAAGTGCACACGGTCGACAATGCCTCGCTCGAGCATCCGCTCGCCGAGACAGTCTCGCCGCTGGTGGCCAAGCTGATGGCGGATCACGACGCGTTCCTCGCGCCGGCAACGTCGAACGGCAAGAACATCGCGCCGCGCGTCGCCGCGCTGCTCGATGTGATGCAGATCTCGGACATATTGTCGGTCGAGAGCGACAACACCTTCACCCGCCCGATCTATGCCGGCAACGCGATCGCGACCGTGCAGACCAGCGACAAGAAGCTGGTCATCACCGTGCGCGGCACCGCGTTCGACAAGGCGTCGCCCGAGGGCGGCAATGCCAAGGTCATCGCGTCGGACGGCGCGGGCCTCGAACAGTCGGTCTCCACCTATGTCGGCAGCGAAATCGCCAAGCTCGAACGCCCAGAACTGACCAGCGCCAAGGTCATCGTCTCGGGCGGCCGCGCGCTCGGCTCGTCGGAACAGTTCCACGCGCTGATCGATCCGCTCGCCGACAAGCTCGGCGCCGGCGTCGGCGCGAGCCGCGCCGCGGTCGACGCGGGCTATGCCCCGAACGATTACCAGGTTGGCCAGACCGGCAAGATCGTCGCCCCCGAAGTCTATGTCGCGATCGGTATCTCCGGCGCGATCCAGCATCTGGCGGGGATGAAGGATTCGAAGACGATCATCGCGATCAACAAGGACGAGGACGCCCCGATCTTCCAGGTCGCGGACATCGGCCTGGTCGGCGACCTGTTCAAGATCGTGCCGGAGCTGACCGAGAAGCTGTAGCCTGTCCAGAACGGAAAAATCAGGCGAGCTTCTTCCGCAACACGACTAGCCGGTCGGTCAAACGCCGGCAGTCGACGCGTAAGCGGTCGAGTAGCTCGCTGCTTTCCGATTCTTCGACGATATGAACGCTGCGCTCCGGACGGTTTGCCCGGAACGTCAAAATCCTGAGCACCAGCACCCACCGGCCGCTCCGGTCGCACGTGATCTTGCCCGGGGCATGGCAAAGGAAATTGCGCAGCGACGCGTGACCGCGATAAGCGTCGAGAGCCTCCCGCACGTCCCCACCTTGGGCGTGAAATGGCCCGTCGGGGGCGATGGCCTTTGCCAGCTCGTCGCAACGTTGGCCGATCAGATGCGGCAACTTGATAGCCACCTCGCGGTTTTGCGCCAGCATGACTAGCGTTTCGCTGACTGCCGTTTCGGCGCGCGCCAAGTGCGCGAGGCATTGACCACGCCATGCGTTCACCGCGGCTTGGGTCGCCGGCCATGGGTCTGTCGCGGCAGCGATGGGCATCTGAATGGTCACCCGCTCGATATATCGCCGTCACCTTGCCAATCGGTTGACCGTCATTTGCCCTTGAATCCATTTAGCACATGCGCGTCGTTCTCACCGTGTGGATCGACCGCATAGCGTTTTCATGACCATTCTGCAGCTCGCGCCTCGATACGTGGAATGCTGCGCGGTTCAAAAAAACGCCTCATGCCGGCCGCGCTATCCAGCGCAGCACGACGTAGCCGCTCAGCCCCGACAGGATCGATCCGGCCAGCACGCCGACCTTGACCCGGTCGATCAGCGCCGGATCGCCGAACGCCAAGCCGCCGATGAACAAGCTCATCGTGAAGCCGATCCCGGCGAGCAGCAGTACGCCGTAGAGCTGCGTCCACGAGGCGCGCCCGGGCCGTTCCGCCCAGCCGAGCTTAACGGCAGCCGCGACTGCGGCGAGCATCCCGGCCTGCTTGCCCACGAACAGCCCCGCAGCAACCGCGATCACGAGCGGATCGGCCAGCACGCCCCAGCCGAGCCCGCCCAGCGAAACGCCGGCATTCGCGAACCCGAACAGCGGCAGAACTGCGAACGCGACCCACGGGCTGAGCGCGTGTTCGAGCCGGTGAAGCGGCGATTCCACGCTGTCGGGCGCGCCGGGCGACGGGCGAATCGGGATGAACAAGGCGGCCAGCACCCCCGCGACGGTCGCGTGCACACCCGACACTAATACCAGCCACCACAGCAGGCCCGCCGCAATCAGATAAGGCGCCAAGTGCTTCACCCCCAACCGGTTCATCGCTGCCATCGCCGCGAGCACCACCGCCGCGCCGCCCAGCGCGAGCAGGTTCAACCCATGGCTGTACGCGATCGCGATGATCGCGACCGCGCCCATATCGTCGACGATCGCGACGGTGGTCAGGAACAGCTTGAGCGCGGCGGGCACGCGCCTGCCGAGCAATGCCATCACGCCGACCGCGAACGCGATGTCGGTTGCCGCCGGGATCGCCCAGCCGCGCGCCAGTGTCGGATCGTGCGCGTTCACCCCGAGATAGACGATCGCCGGCGCCAGCATCCCCGCCGCCGCCGCGATCACCGGCAGCGTGCGGTCGGAAGGGCGCGACAGTTCGCCATCGACCAGCTCGCGCTTGATCTCCAACCCGACGAGCAGGAAGAACGCCGCCATCGCCGCGTCGTTGATCCACAGATGCACGGTCATCGGACCCAGCGCGGACGCGAGCACCGGGCCGGTCTTCAGGTGGAGAAGGTGATCGCACGCCCCGGCCAGCGGTGAATTGGCCCCAACCATCGCGAGCGCCGCCGCCGCGATCAGCACGATCCCGCCCGCCGCTTCGTCGTGGAGGAAGTCGCGCAGGGTCGACCCCACACCGCGCGACCGCTTGCTCACCGCGCCAACGCCTCGGCGATCAGTTTGCGCGTGTTGCCAATGCCGTAGAGCGCGATGAAGCTGCCCATGCGCGGACCCTGGCTCGACCCGAGCAGCGTTTCGTACAGCGCCTTGAACCAATCGCGCAGCTCGGCGAATCCCCCGCTCTTGCCGATCTCGTAGACGATATTCTGGATGTCCTCCGCGCGCGCATCGGCGGGCAAGGTCGCGAGGTCGGTATCGAGCCGCTGCAGCGCCGCGACCTCGACGCCCTCGGGTGCGCGCCGCACCAGCGTCGGCGCGACGAAATCGCGGGCATAGGCCAGCGCGTAACCGATCAGCTTGTCGAGTTCGGGATAGTCCGCCGCGGTCGCGCCGGGCAGGTAGTTGGCGAGATACCCCCACACCTGCTCCTTGGTCGCGCCACCGCCCATCACCCCGACAAGGTTGAGCAGCAGCCCGAACGTCACCGGCATCGCGTCCTGCGGTACCGCGCCGTTATGGACATGGTGCACCGGGTTCCCCAGCCGCTCCTTGTTGTCCTGGCCGTGATAATTGCCGCGGAATTGCCAGTAATCGTCGACCGCGCGCGGGATCAGCCCGAGGTGGAGCGACTTGGCCTTCTTCGGCTCGCGATAGATGTAGAAGGCCAGGCTCTCGTCGGGGCCATAGGTCAGCCATTCCTCGATCGAGAGACCATTGCCCTTCGACTTGGAAATCTTCTCGCCCTTGGCGTCGAGGAACAGCTCGTAGATCAACCCTTCCGGTTTCCTCCCGCCGAGGATCTGCGCGATCTTGCCACCGAGGATCGCTGAATCGATCAGATCCTTCCCGTGCATCTCGTAATCGACGCCGAGCGCGGCCCAACGCATCCCCCAATCGGGCTTCCACTGCAGCTTGGCGCGCCCGGCCAGAATCGATTGCTCGACCACCGATCCGTCCGCATCGATGAAGCGGATCGTGCCGGCATTGGCATCGACCACTTCGACCGGGACCTGCAGCACCACGCCGCTGGTCGGGCTGACCGGCAGTACGGGCGAATAGGTCGCCTGCCGCTCGGCGCGCAGCGTCGGCAGCATGACGGCCATGATCGCATCGTAGTTGCGGAGCACGGCCTTCAACTTCTCGTCGAACCGCCCGCTTTCGTAATAGTCGGTCGACGAAACGAATTCGTAATCGAACCCGAACCGATCGAGGAATTCCCGCAGCATCGCGTTGTTGTGCGCGGCGAAGCTGTCATATTTTTCAAACGGGTCGGGGATGCGCGTCAGCGGCTTGCCGATATTGGCGGCGAGCAGCGCCTGATTTGGGACGTTGTCAGGCACCTTGCGCAGGCCGTCCATGTCGTCGGAGAACGCGACTAACCGCGTCGGCAGGCCGGTCATCTCCTCGTACGCGTGGCGCACCATCGTCGTGCGCAGCACTTCCTGGAACGTGCCGATATGCGGCAGGCCCGAGGGGCCGTAGCCAGTCTCGAACAGGACTGGTTCACCGCCGGGCTTGCCGTCGGGATAGCGCTTCAGCAATTTACGCGCTTCTTCGTATGGCCAGGCCTTGGACTCGAGTGCAGCGGTGCGGAGGGTGTCGGCGGTCATGATCGCGCTGCCGTAGCGGGCTGCGCCCGAAACGTCACCCTGCTTCGCCGTTGCCATTCTGTTCCGGAGCGCCCACGGTTCTACCGTGCTCCCCTATCCCGCCCTTCACGCCAGCCACGCCGGGGTCTGGATCGCCGACGCGGAAGGCGCGCGAGCCATCGGGCGCGGCGAGGCGATCCGGCGCGCCGCCGACACACCGATGATCGTGCTCAACGCGCCGCTGGTGGGGCAACGGCTGGGCTATGCCGAGCTGTCGGGACTCGACCTGCTTGAGCTCTTCGCGTTCCTGCGTCCCGCGACCTTCCTGCCGCCGACCCCGCGCGGGCTGGCGCGGATTCTCGGGCTGACACCGCCCGCGGATGAGGCGCAGATCGCCGCTTTCCTGCGCGACGCGGCGAGCGCACTGCTCGCGATCCCCGACGGCGACTGGCCGGAACGCGAAGGCGCGTGGACCGCGGCGCAGAGCCTCATGCGGCTGCGCTGGCCGTGGGCGCCCTTGCTCGCCGATCGCATCGCGAAGCCCGCGCAACAGGAGCGCTGGCTGTTCTCCAAACTGCCCGAATGGGAAGAGACGGCGCCGCGCCCCGCTCCCAAAACCGTGACGCTCGACGACGGCGAGATCGCCGAGCGGCTGAGCCTGCTGACCGGCCACGGCGCCGAACAGCGGCTCGGCCAGCGCGCCTTCGCCGAGGCATCGGCGTCCGCGTTCGCGCCGCGCGTCCTGCGCGACAATCCCAACATGCTGCTCGCCGAAGCCGGGACCGGAATCGGCAAGACGCTCGGTTACCTCGCCCCCGCATCGCTTTGGGCCGAGCAGGCGGGGGGTGCAGTGTGGATCTCGACCTTCACCAAGGCGCTGCAACGCCAGTTGAACCACGAAACCGCGCGGTTGATCCCCGATGCTACCGAACGTCGCCGCCGGGTCGTGACACGCAAGGGCCGCGAGAATTACCTCTGCCTGCTCAATCTGGAGGATGCGTTGCAGGGCGGGTTCGCCGGACGCGCCGCGATCCTCGCGCATCTCGTCGCACGCTGGGCGGCATACAGCGCCGACGGCGACATGATCGGCGGCGATCTGCCCGGCTGGCTGCCGACGCTGTTCCGCCGCAACGGATCGACCGCGCTGACCGACCGGCGCGGCGAGTGCGTCTATGCCGGCTGCCCGCACTACCGCAAATGCTTCATCGAACGCGCGGCGCGCGCCAGCGCGGAAGCCGATATCGTCATCGCTAACCACGCGCTGGTGATGGTCAACGCCGTGCGCGGGCGCGAGGCCAACGCTCGCCCGACGCGCTACGTGTTCGACGAGGGGCATCACCTGTTCGAGGCGGCCGACGCGATGTTCGGAGTCGCGCTGACCGGACAGGAATCGATTGAGTTGCGCCGCTGGATCATCGGCCCCGAAGCGACCGCGCGCGGGCGGCGGCGCGGGCTGGCGGCACGGCTGTCGGATGTGGCGAGCTACGACGAGGCGGGCGGCGTCGCGATCCAGGACGCGGTCGAGGCGGCGCGCGCGCTCGCCAGCGGCGACTGGTTGCAACGCGTGGCGGAGGGCGATCCGTTCGGCGCGGTCGAGAAGCTGCTGAGCGCAGTGCGCGGCATGGTCTATGCCCGCGCCGCGCAGGACGGCGATGCGGGTTATGGCCTCGAAACCGAGCTGGCCGAACCCCTCCCCGCGCTGATCGAAGCAGCCGCGGTGGCCGCACAAGCGCTGGAGACCCTGCTTCGCCCGCTGATGACGCTCGGCCAGCGGCTCGAAGCGGTGCTCGCCGAAGGGCCGGACTGGCTGGACGGCGCGGCGCGCGCGCGGGTCGAAGGGGCGGTCGCGTCGCTTGGCTGGCGGACCGAGACGGTCGGCGCGTGGATCAGTCTGCTCGCGCGGATCGGCGGCCCGGCCGACCCCGATTTCGTCGACTGGCTGAGCGTCGAGCGGATCGAGGGGCGCGAGATCGACATCGGCCTCCACCGCCGCTGGCTCGACCCGACGCGGCCACTGGCGGCAACGGTGCTCAAGCCTGCGCACGGCGTGCTCGTCACCTCGGCGACGCTCAAGGGCGGCGATCCCGACTGGCAGATCGCCGACGCGCGCGCGGGCGTCCCGCACCTCGACCGCGCCGCCGGACATTTCGACGTCGCCAGCCCGTTCGATTACGCGACGCAGTCGGAGGTGCTGATCGTCACCGACGTCAAGCGCGGCGACCTGGCGGCGCTCGCCAACGCTTATGCCCGGCTGATCGCGGCGGCGGGCGGCGGGACGCTCGGGCTGTTCACCGCGATCCGGCGGCTGCGCGGGGTCCATGCGCGGATCGCCGACCGGCTCGCACGCGACGGCCTGCCGCTCTACGCGCAGCACGTCGACCCGATCGACCCGGGCACGCTGGTCGACATGTTCCGCGATGAGCCGCGCGCCTCGTTGATCGGCACCGATGCGTTGCGCGACGGCGTCGACGTGCCCGGCGAAAGCCTGCGCCAGGTCATCCTCGAGGGCGTGCCTTGGGCCAAGCCGACCGTGCTCCACGCCGCGCGGCGGCTCGCGAGCGGCGGTAGCGCGTACGACGACCGCCTCGTCCGCGCCAAGCTCGCGCAAGCGTTCGGCCGCCTCATTCGCCGCGCCGACGACCGCGGCGCGTTCGTGCTCCTGTCCGCGGCGATGCCCAGCCGATTGCTCGCCGCCTTCCCGCCCGGCGTGCCGATCGCGCGCGTGCCGCTCGACGAAGCCGTGGCGCGCGTGCAATCGCGGCTTTCTTCCGCTCCTCACGTCGTGCAAGAAACCAGCAACACCTGACGAGAAGGCGCCCCGTGAAGACCCTGATCCTCCTCCGACACGCCAAATCGGGCTGGGACGATCACGGCGCGCGCGATTTCGACCGCCGGCTCAACGCCAAGGGCGAGCGCGCCGCGCGGACGATGGGGCAGCACATGCGCTCAAGCGGGCTCAGCTGGGATCACGCGATCGCCAGCCCCGCCGCGCGCGTTGTCGAGACGCTCGAACGCGTTTCCGCCGGCTATGGCCGCGCGATCGAGCCCGAATGGGATCGCCGCGCCTATCTCGCCTCGGCGTCGATGTTGCTCGATCTGATCCACCACGCGCCCGCCGGTGCCGATGCCCTGTTACTGTCAGGGCACAACCCGGGGCTGGAGGAACTGACTTTGCTGCTCGTCCCCGATCGCGCGGACGATCGGTTGCGCGACACCGTCGAGGCCAAGTTTCCTACCGCCAGCCTCGCCGTCATGACGTGCGCCGGCGAAAATTGGGCCGCCATCGCCCCCGGCACCTGCACGCTGACCGCCTTCACCCGCCCGCGCGACCTCGATCCGGACCTCGGCCCCGACGCGGATTGAGACGCCCCGCGTTAGGCGCATTTAAGCATCTTTCGTGCACAAATGCCGCATGACCGATGCCGCCGCCGACTCGAATCGCGAGCCTGGGCCGCTGTTCGCGCAAGCGCGATCGGCGGTGATCTGGCGTTCGGGCGCGCAGATCGTCGGGCAGCTGATCACCTGGGGCGCGACCTTCCTGGTCATCCGCATCCTCAACCCGCACGATTACGGGCTGTTCGCGATGACGCAGGTGGTGCTGGCGGTGCTCAACATGCTCAACGGCGCGGGATTGGCGAGCGGCCTGATCCAGAAGCCCGATGCCGACGAGCGCACGATCCGCCAGCTCTTCGGCATGCTGATCGTCCTCAATTTCTCGCTCGGCGCGCTGCAATTCGCGATCGCGCCGCTCGTCGCGGCCTATTTCCACCAGCCGATCGTAACTGACCTGCTGCGCGTGCAGGCGTTCGTCTATGCGACGACGCCGTTCGTGGCCTTCCCCTATGCGCTGCTCGCGCGGGCGATCGACTTCAAGGTGCAGGCCAAGGTCTATTTCCTGTCGTCGATCACCGGCGCTGTCGCCGCTCTGGCCGGCGCCTATGGCGGGCTGGGCGTGTGGACACTGATCCTGGCGCCGGCCGTGCTCTATGTGACACGCGCGATCGGCATGATGCGCGCGCTCGACCGCAGCTACATCCCGCTGTTCGATTTCCGCGGCGCGGGCGAACTGGCGAAGTTCGGCGGGCTGATGGCGGCGGGGCAATTCTTCTGGGTGCTGCAAAGCCAGGCCGACGTGTTCATCGCGGGGCGCGTGCTCGATCCGGCGACGCTCGGGCTGTACACGACCGGGCTGTTCCTCACGCAGATCCTCGTGTCGAAATTCGTGCCCGCGATCAACGACGTCGCCTTTTCGATCTACGCGCGGATGCAGGACGATCGCCCCGCCGTCGCCGAAGGATTTGCGCGATCGGCGCGGATGGTGATGCTGGCGGCGATGCCTTTTTACGTCGGGCTGGCGGTTACCGCCGAGCCGTTGGTCGCGACGGTGCTGGGGCCGAAATGGATCGCCGCGGCGCCGCTCGTCCGGTTGCTCGCGGTAGCGATGCCGGCGATGACGCTCCAGGTGCTGTTCAGCCCAGCGTGCAGCGCGATGGGCCGGCCGGGGATCAACGTCCATACTGGGATGATCGGCGCGGTGCTGTTGCCCGTGGCGTTCGTGGTGGGGTTGCGCTGGGGCGTGACGGGCCTCGCGGCGTCGTGGTTCTTCGCCTACCTGCTCTATCTCGCGATCACCGCGTGGCGCATTCTCCCGGTGCTCGGCCTGTCGGCAGCGACCTTGGCACGCGCAATCGTTCCGACCGTGACCGCGGCGCTGGCGATGGGCGCGCTGGTGACGTTGCTCGACAATGTCCTGCCGCCGATGGTGGTGCAAGCACGGCTGTTGCTGTTGGTAACGTTCGGCGGCGCGGTCTACGTGGGCTGGCTGCGGCTGTTCGCGAAGCACACCTTGCTCGAAGCGATCGCGATGGCGCGCGGGAAGCGGTATCAGGCGGCGGAAGAGCGCCCCGCCTCTCCCCTGACCAGCGCCGCCTGAAACCCGGGCGCCGGCTCGAACGAGGTCAGCGACCAGCCCGCCCCGCCCTCGATCAGCCGCGCAGGCTCGCCGGGCGCGACCGACACGGTGAAGGCGTCGAGCGGGTAAGACAGGCCGAGGCCAATCGCTTTTACGAACGCTTCCTTGCGCGTCCAGCAATTGTAGAAGCCGGCGAGCCATTGCTCGGGCGGCAGCGCGTCGAGCGCGACACATTCGGCCGGCGCGAACAGCCGCGCGGCGACCTTCGGACACGCCAATTCGGGGTTGCGCCACTCGAGATCGCAGCCGACCCGGACGCCGTGCCCGATCGCGAACAGCGCGCGACCGTTGGAATGCGACAGGTTGAAATGCAGGGCGGGATGATCGGGCAGGAACGGCCGTCCATACGCATCCTGCGCGATGGTCAGTGCCGCGGGCCGGCAATCGACCTCCGCCGCCAGCAGCATCCGTAGCTGGCCGCGCCGCGCGACATAGCGGTTGCGGTGGCGCGCGAACCGGAAGGACGCCGCACGAATACGCTCTTGTGTGTCAAGCAGCTCGGAGCAAGCTGCGAGCGCGTCGGGAGCCAGATCGAGGTCGGACATTGCCAACGCGACCTCGGCCGATTGCGGCAAGTCAGCCACGGCCTGCGCCGCCGCGGTCATGCCGCCGTCGCGATCCGCCCCGCCAAGGCGCGCTCGATCGCGTCACGCAACCGCGTCGCGAAGGTCGCGGCGTTGGGCGGATCGGCCATTGTGCCGTGCGTGCCGGGAATGTCGAACGACCCCAGCGGCCCGCGCACAACCTCGGCCCAGCCCGGCCGGCTGTCGAGCACCGCGAGGCGCTCGGCCGGCTGGAACAGCGCGACCGCGCCGTCATAGTCACCAGGGAAATAGTCGTACGCCGCCAGTTCCATCGCCTCGGCGAAGGCACGGTAGCGGCCCTCGCGCTCGGGCGCCTGCGCGACGCCGGCTTCCTCCATCACCCCACGCATGCGGTCGAAGGCGTAGCCGAGCTTCTTCGCCGCGGGCAGCTTGTTCCACACGCCGAGATGATAGCGCGCCTTGCTGCCGCGCATCTGGGTCGACGTGATGCGCTGGAACGCGACCGGGTTCATCGTGTGGCCGAGGGCGAGCAGCGGCACGTTCTCGCCCGCCGCGCGTAATTGCCGCGCGACTTCGAACGCCATGATGCCGTTGGTGCACCAGCCGCCGATCAGATACGGGCCGTTGGGCCGCGTCTCGCGGATCACCGCGACGATCGCCGACGCCATCTGCTCGAAGGTCATGCCGGGCTTGAGCGTGCGCTCGAGGATCGGCCCGAGCGGCAGGCCAAGGAAAGGACGGTCCTCGCCCATCGCTTCGGCGAGCGCCATGAAGGTCGGGCCGCCGTCGAGCCACAGCAACGGCAAGCCGTCGCCCTTGGGCTGGAGCGGCACCCATTCGCCGAGATCGTCGGTGGCATCGCCTTCGATCCGCGCGGCAAGCTTGTCGAGCGTCGCCGCCTGGAAGAACTCGGCCATGCCGATGCGGCGGCCCCATTGCTGCTCGATCCGCACCAGCAGGCGTGCGACCAACAGCGAATGCCCGCCCAGTTCGAAGAAGCTGTCGTCGCGGCTGATCTGGCCGATCCGCAGCAGGTCGCACCAGATCGCGGCGAGCTGCTGTTCGGTCTCGCCCTGGGGCGGTTCGATCTGCCGGCCACCGCCGCCGCCGGGCTGTGGGAGCGCCTTGCGGTCGACCTTGGCATTGGGCGTCATCGGCAAGGTCGGGAGATGCTCGAAATGCGAGGGGATCATGTAATCGGGCAGCGTCTTGCCGAGGTGCTCGCGCAGCGCCGCGCGGCTCGGCATCTCGTCGCCACGCGTGACGACGTACGCCGCGAGCGCGCGTTCGCCCGAGGCGTCGGGCCAGCTGCGGACGGCAGCGGCGACCACGTCGGGGTGCTCGGCGAGTGCGCCCTCGATCTCCTCGACCGCGACGCGATAGCCACGGATCTTCTCGTCGTTGTCGACCCGGCCGAGGCACAGGATCGTGCCGTCGGGCTGGTAACGGGCGAGGTCGCCGGTGCGATACAGCCGTTCGCCGCCGATCTCGACGAAACGCTCCGCAGTCAGATCGGGGCGGTGGCGATAGCCCTGCGCGAGACCGGCGCCGCCGATGAACAGTTCGCCGACGATCCCGATCGGCGTGGTGTGGCGGTACTGGTCGAGGATGTGGATGCTCGTATTGGCGAGCGGACGGCCGATCGGCACCGGGCCGTCGCCCGGCGTCACGCGCGCCATGGTCGACCAGATCGTCGTCTCGGTCGGGCCGTAGACGTTCCACAATTCGCCCGAGCGCTGGATCAATGCCTCGGCGAGGTCGCGCGGCAGCGCCTCGCCGCCACACAGGATGCGCAGGGTCGGCGAGCCTTGCCAGCCCGCCTCGATCAGCGCGCGCCAGGTGGCGGGGGTGGCCTGCATAACGCTTGGCTTCGCCGCCGCGAACAAGGCTTTCAGCTCGCGCGGATCGGCGGTGGCGCTCTTCGGCGCGAGGATCAACTCGCCGCCGGCTATCAGCGGCAGGAACAGTTCGAGCCCGGCGATGTCGAACGAGAGCGTGGTGACCGCGAGCAGGGAGTCCTGCGCGGTGAAACCGGGGTTGGCACGGAACGACTCCAGCAGGTTGATCAGCGCGCCGTGGCTGATCTCGACGCCCTTGGGGTTGCCGGTCGAGCCCGAGGTGTAGAGCACATAGGCCAGGTCGTCGGGCTTTACCGTCACCTGGGCAGGCGCGGGTACGGCTTCGCCGACATCGTCGATCAGGATGCGCGGCAAGCCGCAATCGGCGAGGACATGGTCGAGCTTGCGCTCGCTGAGCAACGCCTTCGCGCCGGCATCTTTCGCGATGTAATCGAGCCGCGCGGCGGGGAAATCGGGGTCGAGCGGCAGATAGGCCGCGCCGCGCCGGTGCACCGCGAGCAAGGACGCAACCATGTCGGGCGAGCGGTCGAGGCAGATGCCGACCAGATCGCCCCGGCCGATCCCGGCCGCATGCAGCGACGCGGCGATCGCCTCGGCGCAGGCGTCGAGCGTCGCATAGCTGACGGCATGGTCGTCGAACCGGATTGCGGTCGCCTCGGGCCGCGTCGTGACCTGGGCACGGAAAGCGTCGGGCGACAGCGCGGCAGGCGGCGGAACGGCGGTATCGTTCCACTCAATCAGCAACTTCTGTAGCTCGTCCTCGCCGATCAGCGGCAGGTCCTTGAGCGGCAAGGTGGCGTCGGCCGCCACGCCTTCGAGGATGTTGAGGTAATGCCCGATCATCCGCCGCACGGTCGCGGGATCGAACAATTCGGTCGAATAGAGGAAGCGGCCGTGCATCCCCTCGCCGTGGCGCTCGTCGAGTTCGAGGTAGAGGTCGAACTTGGCGCCGCCGACGACGACGTCCATTTGCGTCAGGTCCCAGCCGTCGGCGAACGGGTCGACCGGCGGCTCAATCGAGAACAGGCAGTTGAACAGCGGGTGCGTGCCGGGCTGGCGCTTGACGTCGAGCGCGCGGACGACCTCGTCGAACGGCGCTTCGCTCGCCGCGAGCGCGCCGAGCACCGAATCGCGCACCTCGATCAGGAAGTCGGCGAACCGCGTCTCGCCCTTCGGCTTGGCGCGCAAAGCGATCGTGTTGAGAAAATAGCCGACGACATGCTCGAGCTCGGGACGGCGACGGAGATCCGTGACCCCACCGACGATGATGTCCTGCTCGCCCGAATAGAGGTGGAGCTGCGCGTGGTACGCGGCGAGCAGCGTCATGTACAGCGTGACGTTGTGGCGGCGGCCGACGTGCTTCAACCGCTCGATCAGGTCGGGCGGGATCATAAAGACTTCCATCGACCCGGCATGCGTCGGGCGCGCCGGCTTGGTGCGGTCGCCGACCAGTTCGAGCTTGGGTGGCGCATCGGCGAGCGTGCGGCGCCAGTAATCGATCTGCTTCTGGATCGGCGCGCTCTTGAGGTGCTCTTCTTGCCAGATCGCGTAATCGCCATATTGCAGCGCCGGCATCGGCAGCGGCGACGGAATGCCGATCGCGAAGGCGTGGTAGAGCTTGGCGAGCTCGGGCACGATCACGCGATAAATCGCGACACCGTCGAAGATGATGTGGTGGAGCGTGAAATAAAGCCGGTGATTGTCGTCGGCGAGCTTGACGATCCGCGCGCGGAACAAGGGCGCGTCGGAAAGTTCAATCGCGCGGCGCGCATCTTCCTGGCCGATCGCCAGCGCGGCGGCGTCGCGTTCTTCCTCGGGCAGGTGGCTGACATCGTCGAACGGCAGCGCGATGTCGCGATGCTCGCGCACGCGCTGGACCAGTACCCCGTCTTCCTCGACGAAGGCGGTGCGCCAGGCTTCGTGACGGCGCAGGATTTCGTTGACCGCCCGCGCCATCGCGTCGCTGTCGAAGCTGCCGAAACGATGGATCGTGATCGATTCGTTATAGAGCGGCATGTCCGGCGCCATGATGGCGTGGAGCCACACCTGGCGCTGGTCGGCCGACAGCGGGATCAGCGCGTCGGGCGCGCGCTTCGTGATCGGCTGCGGCTTGTCGACGGCGGTCGCGCCGCCGCCGCGCATCATCTTTTCGAGCAGCGCCCGCTTCGACGCGGACAGATCGACGTGCGCGTTCATGCGGCTCAGCCCGCGACGGGACGGAAAGCGAGCGGCAGCGCGGAGAGGCCGCGCAGCCCCGAATTGGTCCGCCATTCGAGCTTGCTCTCGGGCACCGCGACGCGAAGGTCCTCCATCCGCGCGAGCAAAGCGAGGTACGAAATCCGCGCCTCCATCCGCGCCAGCGCCGCGCCGAAGCAGAAATGCGCCGCCCAGCCGAACGCGAGGTGGCGGTTGTCGGTCCGCGTCAGGTCGAGCTCGTCGGGATTGGCGAAGCGTTCGGGGTCGCGGTTGCCCGCGGCCATCACCGCCATCACCGCTTCGCCCTTCTTGAGCAGCTTGCCGCCGATCACCGTGTCTTGCTTGACGATCCGCGCGGTGTGCTGGCTCGGCGTTTCGTAGCGCAGCAATTCCTCGACCGCGCTCTCGATGATCTCGGGATGCGCGCGCAATTGCGCCTGCTTGTCGGGCTGGCGGATCAGCGTGAGGATGCCGTTGCCGATCAGGTTGGTGGTGGTCTCCTGCCCGCCGACCATCGTCACGATGGTGTTGGCGATGACCTCGTCTTCGCTGAGGCTCTGGCCGTCGACTTCGGCGTCCATCAGCGAACGGATCAGACCGTCGGTCGGGTTGCGCTCCTGCTCGCGCACGGCGTCGCGGAAATAGCCGGTCATGTCGGCAACGCACTTCAAGACGTCGCGGATGCGGTCGGGGTTGTGCTGGAAATTGCCGAGCATCTCCGCAAAGGTCGCCGACCATGCCTTGAGCTGGCGGTGATCCTCGAGCGGCACGCCGAGCAGCCCGGCGGTGACGATCGCCGGAAAGGGCTCGGCGAAATCGGCGATCAGCTCGCACTCGCCGCCCTTGACCATATCGTCGATCAGGCCGTGCGCGATATCGCGGACCTTGTCCTCCATCGCGTCGACCCGGCGCGGGGTGAAGGCGCTCATGCAGAGCTTGCGCAGCCGGGTGTGGTCGGGCGCGTCGAGGAACAGCATCTGGCGCGCCATCAGGTCGGCTACCGGACCGAGTGAGGGCAGGCCGAGCGCCTCCATCTTCTTCGGGTCGGGCGTGCGGTCGGCGCTGAACTCCTTCAGCACGAGATGCACGTCCTCGTACCGGGTCACGACCCAGGTGTGCATGAACGGGTCCCACATCACCGGCGCTTCCTCGCGCAGGCGGCGATAGAAGGGGAACGGATCGGCATGGACCTTCGGGTCGAGCAGCTGGAACAGGCTGAGGCTCGGGTCGAACGGCGCGGCCGCCTGGATCGGGGATTGATCGGTCATCGGCGGTCCTATCCGGCGACGCGCGCTTGCGCTTCGTCGTCGCTCATCTGCTCGATCATCTGCATGACGACTTCCTCGATCCTGAGCGCGAGCTGGCGGATCGTCGGCGCCTGGAACAGGTCGCGCAGCGTCAGGTCGATCCCGAACGCCTCGCCCGCGCGCAGCACCACCTGCGTGCCGAGCAGCGAGTGCCCGCCGAGCAGGAAGAAATTGTCGTCGATCCCGACATTGCCGCGGCCGAGCACGTCTTCGAGGATGCCGACGAGCCGCTCTTCCGCGGCGGTCTGCGCGGTGGCGAAGCCGGCCGAGGACAAGGCGTTGTCGTCGGACGGCGCGGGCAGCGCTTTCTTATCGAGCTTGCCATTGGCCGTCATCGGCAGCTCGTCCATGCGTACGAACGCCGCGGGGATCATGTACTCCGGCAGCGTCTGCGCCAAATAGTCGCGCAAGTCCTCCGCCGTCGCCGTATCGCTAGCCACGACATAGCCGACAAGCATGTCGCCGCCGTCGGCCGCGGGGGCGGCGATCACCGCGCCGGCGCGTACGGCCGGATGCTCGCGCAGCACGCTTGCGGTTTCCTCGGGCTCGACGCGGTGGCCGCGCACCTTGGCCTGATCGTCGACGCGGCCATGAAACGCGATCTGCCCGTCCGCGCGCCAAGACCCCAAGTCGCCGGTGCGGTAGAAACGGGCGCCGTCGATCGTCACGAACTTCTCGGCGGTCATCGCCGGCTGGTGCCGATAGCCGCGCGCCACCTGCGGCCCGCCGATATAGATTTCGCCCTGCGCATCGCCCGCGACGGGCTGGCCGGCGGCGTCGAGGATACGGATCACGGTCGCGCCAATCGGGCGGCCGATCGGGGGCAAGCCTTTCTCGGTCGCTTCGGGCGGCACGATCGCGGACGTCGCGACCACGGTGCATTCGGTCGGGCCGTAATTGTTGACCAGCGCGAACGGCAGCCCCGCGCGCGGGCGGCCGAGCAAACGGTCGGCGCCCGTCAGCAGATAACGCAATTTCGCGCCGCTCGCCCAATCGTCGCGGATCAAGTCCTGCGCGAGCGCTGTCGGCACGAACGCGACGGTCACGCCCTGCACGATCAACCACGCCTTGAGCCGCACGTCCGAGGTGCGGACATCGTCCGTCGCGAGCACGACCGAGGCGCCGGCCGCGAGATACGGCCACACTTCCCATACCGATGCGTCGAACCCGAGCCCGGCTAAGTGACTGCCGCGATCGTCCGCGGTGACCCCGAACGCGTCATTATGCCACGCGATGAGGTGCGCGAGGTTGCCGTGGGTGACTTCGACGCCCTTGGGACGCCCCGTGGTGCCCGAGGTGTAGATGACATAGGCCAGCGCATCCGAATCGACAGGTGTCGCGGGGCTCTCTTCGGCAGCAGGCAACGTATCCCAGTCGAGCGCGACGACAGGAGTATCGACCCCGTCCAGCCGCTCGACCGCTTCGCTGCGGCCGATCACGACCGCGCAGGCGGCGTCCTCGACGATCATGCGAAGGCGGCCGTCGGGCCACGACGGGTCGAGCGGAAGGTAGGCGGCGTTCGCTTTCCACACGCCCAGCGCCACCGTCAGCTGGTCGAACGACCGCTCGATGCAGATGCCGACCAGACTCTCCGGCCCGACACCTTGCGCGCGCAGCCACGCCGCGACGCGGTTCGCGCGCCGGTCGAGCTCAGCGTAGCTGAGCGTGCCGCACTCCGCGACGAGCGCGGTCCGGCTGGGGTGGTCACTCGCGACCGAGGCGATAACGTCCACCGGCGCCGCCGAAGCGTGCGCAGGCGAAACCTGCGGATTGGGATATTGACTGGCCATGGCCGAGTAAAATCACAAAATTGTTTGATTTCACTTAACCGCCCGTCAATCGCGTTTCCCTTCGTTGCGGCACGTCGGCAAGCGGGGGGTGCGACACATTGATCGAGTTAGTCGAAACCTAAAACGATCGGAGGCATTGAACAGGGGATCATGCGCGCCTCTAACACGATCAAGACAAGCGGCTATTTCGTCTCGACGCTGAGCGTGATCCTGCTTGGCGCGGTGTCCTGGAAAGCCGCGTCCGAAAAGCCGCTCCTCATGTTCTGCCTGATCGCCGGCATGGCGGCGTCCGCGATTGGCATGCTGCTCCGCTGGATTTCCTACCAGGTGCAGGGGCGCGAAGAAAAAAGCAGGGAAAAGGGTACGCCGGGCGCGTGAATATCCAAAGTATCTTCAAGAAGCTGGGCCCAGGGCTCGTTACCGGCGCGGCCGACGACGATCCGAGCGGCATCGCCACCTATTCACAGGCGGGGGCGCAGTTCGGACCCACATTGCTGTGGACGCTGGTGCTCACCTATCCGCTGATGAGCGCCGTCCAGTTGATCAGCGCAAGAGTCGGTCGAGTCACCGGCAGCGGTCTTGCGCGGAACCTGCGCCGGGTCATGCCGCGCTGGGCTGTCGCTATCCTGGTCGCGCTGCTGTTCATTGCCAACACGATCAATATCGGTGCCGACCTCGCGGCGATGGGCGAGTCCGCCCAGCTCGTGGTCGGGCGGGGCGAGCATGTCTTCACGATCGTCTTCGCCGTGGCCTCGCTGCTGCTCCAGATGTTCGTGCCGTACCGCAGGTACGCCAATTTCCTCAAATGGCTGACGTTGGTACTGGCCGCGTATATCGCGCTGGTATTCATGGTGAAGGTCGATTGGATCGCCGCCGCCAGGGGAATGGTCGTTCCGACGATCGCAGGGACCGCGGCGGCCACGACAATCGTCGCCATTTTCGGGACGACGATCAGCCCGTTCCTGTTTTTCTGGCAAGCCTCCCAAGAGGTCGAGGAAGTCGGTCAACGGGACCGCCGCCAACCGCTCGTCGATGTGCCCGAGCAAGGCCCCAAGGCGCTCAGCCGGATCCGTTACGATACGTTCGGGGGCATGGCGATTTCGAACATCGTTGGGCTCGCGATCATGCTGGGCACCGCGGCCACGCTGCATGCGGCGGGCAAGACCGACATCCAGACCGCCGCCGATGCCGCGAAGGCGCTCGAGCCGGTCGCGGGCAAGCTCGCCTTTGCGCTGTTCAGCCTCGGCATCATCGGCACCGGGCTGCTCGCCGTCCCCGTGCTCGCCGGATCGGCGGGGTACGCGATCGGCGAAACGTTCGATTGGAACACGGGGCTGGAGGAGAAGCCGAGAGACGCGAAGGCATTCTACGTCGTGATCGCGGTGGCGATGATGCTCGGGATCGGCATCGACTGGTCACCGATCGATCCGATCCGCGCGCTGTTCTGGAGCGCGGTAGTCAACGGGGTCGTCGCGGTACCCATCCTGATCGGCACCATGTTGGTCGCGTCGCGCAAGGCGGTGATGGGCGAGTTCACCGCCGGGCTAGTGCTCAAGATATTCGGTTGGCTGACGACGGCAGTGATGGCGGCCGCCGTGATCGGCATGGCGGTATTCCCGGGCTAGGCAATCGCCCGCGCGATCCCGGGGCGCCGGTCGATCAGCTGACACCCGTCCCGCCGTTCGCACCAAACACGCTCCCGGTGGTGAAGCTGTTGCTCTCCTCGGCCAGGGTCACGTACAGGCCGGCGAGCTCGGCCGGCTGGCCGGCGCGGCCGATCGGGGTGTCCTGTCCGAACTTTTCGACCTTGCCTTCGAGCTGACCGCCGGAAATCTGGAGCGGCGTCCACACCGGGCCGGGCGCCACCGCGTTCACGCGAATGCCCTTGGACGCGAGCTGCTTGGCCAGCCCCTTGGTGAAAATCTCGATCGCGCCCTTGGTCGTCGCATAGTCGAGCAACTCCTCGACCGGATTGAAACTGTTGACGCTCGCTGTGTTGATGATCGCCGAACCCGCGGGCATCACCTCCGCGGCGCGCTTGGACAGCCAGAACATCGCGTAGATATTGGTCTTCATCGTGCGATCGAACTGCTCGTGCGTGATGTCGGCGATCGACTTTCGCGCTTGCTGATAGCCGGCGTTGATCACGAGCAGATCGAGCCCGCCGAGCCGACCGACCGCGTCGTCGATCAGCTTCAGGCAAAAATCGAGGTCGGTCAGGTCGCCGGGCAATTGCACCAGATCGTGCCCGTCGCGCTCGAGCACAGCCTTCAGGTCGTCGGCATCGGGCTGCTCCTTGGGGTGATAGTTGATCGCGACCTTCGCGCCCTCGCGCGCGAAAGCGATCGCGGCGGCACGGCCGATCCCCGAATCCCCGCCCGTGACCAGCGCGCGCCGGCCCTTGAGACGGCCCGTCCCCGCATAGCTTTCTTCGCCGCAGTCCGGGACCGGGTCCATGTCGCGCTGGAGCCCGGGCCATTCCTGCGGCTGCTCGCTGAAGCCGTCGCTGTGATATTTATCCTGCGGGTCGATCAACTCGGCTTCCATGGCGCGTCCTCGGTCTGGCGCGCCCGAAAGCGCGATGCTTACCGAGCCAGAACGCAATTCCGCCGCAGGGGTTGCTCCGCGAATATCCTATCAGCGGTTATCGCCCCGCCAGTTTGTCCTTCAGTCCGGCCAGCGCGCCGATCGGCCTGGTCTCTTCCTCGTTCATTACCCCGGCCGCCTTCAGCAACGCCTCCGCACCCGGCCCGCGCGGAAACGGGTCGAGCGCCAGCGCCATCGTCTCGGCGGCGACCTCGCCCAGGTCGATCGCAGCGCCGTCGTAGGGCATCACGTCCAGGTCGTCATCGCCCAGTTCGACCTCGTCATCTCCGCTGTCGCTCGCCTCGACGAAGCGCAGTTCGACTGTCTCGTCCACGCCGGTAGCGAGGGGGTCGCCAGTAACGCTGCACGCCTGGGTCACGTCGGCCTCGACTCGCCCGTCGGCGACGACCCCGGCGGCGTCACGGCGGATCGTGAAGGATGCCGTGAGCCGCTCGATCGCGATCAGCTCGAAGCGCTTAGCCAATGCTGCCCGTTCAACCGCGTCGGCATCGATCTCGACCGAGCGCGGCTCGCCGCCGATCGTGTCGGCGCGTAACGGCCGCGAGAATTCGGGTATGCTCACGGCAGCTGACCGGCGATCAAACGGTCGACAGTCGTGCCAGCCAACGCGGTGTGTAACATCAACACCTCGCGCTCTACATGAGCGAGCGCCGCATCGTTCGGCGCCTCGCCGCGATAGAGGTTGCGCACCAGCGCCGGCTTGAGATCGCCCGCCGCCAGCGCGTCGCGATACGCGCCGAGCCGCCCGCCGAGCATCCCCATCATCCGCCCGATATGCTTGCCGACGAGCAAGTCACCGATCCCGATCTCGCGCAATTGCGGGTCCATGTCGTCGACGAAAGCCTCGGCCAGATGCGTCGCGACGGGGACGCCCGCCGGTTCGCCCTCGAGCCGCAGCATCACCATCGTCAGCACCACCGCGATCGTGTCGAACCGCCCGTCGACGGTATCGGGCACGCCACCCTCGACATACCAGTGCGGCGCGCGCGCCCGCGCCACGACGGCGGCGTAGAGCGCCGCGGTCTCGTCGCGCTTCGCCTTAAATCGGTCGAAAAAACCCATCATTCACTCTCGGAAAAAGGCAGCGGCTTGTGCCACCGGCATGGTCCGCATATTGAGGCGAACGGCCCGCGATGCAATCGCGGTCCCTAGTGACGAGCGTGCGCGCGGGAGAATCGAATTGACCAAGGCTGGCCGGATCATGGCCCTCACCGCGACACTATCGGCGCTGACGCTCGCCGCCGGGTGTGCGCCGCTGCGCTCGCATCAGGGATATATCATCGATGCCGACCTGGTGAACTCGGTCCAGCCCGGGGTCGATAACCGCAATTCGGTGCTGCAGACGCTCGGCAAGCCGAGCTTCGCCAGCCAGTTCAACACCGGTGACTGGTATTATATCGCGCGCGACAGCCGCAACCTCGCGTACCTGAAGCCCAAGGCGAAGAGCCAGATCACGCTGAAGATCAGCTTCACGCAAACCGGGGTCGTTCAGGACATCACGCGGACCGGCGTGGAGCGGGTCGCGTCGATCAACCCGTACGGCAAGACCACACCGACTTTGGGCCGCAAGCGCAGCTTCTTCGAGGAGTTGTTCGGCAATATCGGCACGGTCGGCGCGCAGGGTGCGGGCAAGGGTGGCGGAGACGACAGCCAGCCCTGACGGGCGCAGGCGGGGCAACGTCCGCACCGGTGCGCAAAGCGCACCGCCCGGCACGGCCGGCGGGTGGCGCCAGCCGAACCCGTCCGGCGGCGGCTTCGCCGACGTCTATGCTCCCTTGCTCTAACCTGACTCGCGTGTTCGCGACTCGTTCAGTCCGGTTCGCTTAAAGCTTCCCCCACGATGGCGCGAACCGATTCGCGCCGCAACAAATCCGCAACCCACCCCTTCTACCGGCAACCCCGGTAGTGGCAGGCGCCCGGGCGATCTCAATGCCCGCCCGGGCGCCTTTGTTTTCACCGCATCGTAAAGACGACCTGGTCGACCACCTTGCCGCCGAGATCGAGCAGCGCGAGCCGGTGCCGCCCAGGCCCGGGCAGGATCAGCGGCGCGGTGCTCGCATCGCCCAGATCCTTTTGATCGAGCGTCAGCCGATGCGTCACGGCGTCGCCGGTCACTGCGACCGCCAGCCGCTGGCGGTCGATCGGGATGTCGGGGTCGATCGCATAGACGCTGCCCGACACCGGATTGGTGATGCGCGGACGGCGTGATTCGGCGGGGGCGGCGGCGACCAGGCTCATTCCCGTCCCCTGAAGGAAATATTCGCGGCGCGGCTGTTCGATGTTGCCGGCAAAGGCGATCGCGCGCGCCTCCACCCCGGTCGGCATCGCCGGCGCGCGGCTCGGCAAGCCGTCGTGCAGCGCGAGCATCACGTCGCGCCACACCGGCGCCGCGCCGCTCGTCCCCGATACCGCGCGCATCGCGTCGCCTTCGACGTTCCCGACCCATACCGCGACGGTGTAGCGGTCGGAGAAACCGACGCACCAATTGTCGCGCATCGCCTTCGACGTGCCGGTCTTGACCGCCGCCCAGAAGGGTAGGCGGAGGGAGGAATCGAGCCCGAACGTCACCGCGCGCGCATTGGGGTCGGACAGCATGTTGCCGACGATCCACGCGGCCTGCGGCGTCGTGATCGCGCGCGGATCGCGCCGGGGGTCGTCGGCAGTCAGCCGCACCGGGCTCCAGCGCCCGCCGTTGGCGAGGCTGCGATAGGCGTCGGCCTGTTCGAGCAACGTGACCTCGGCCGAGCCGAGCGCGAGGCTGTAGCCGTAATAATCGCCGTCCTCGACCAGCCCCTGATAACCGGTGTCCCACAACCGGTCGCGAAACGCATCGACCCCGACCAGCAACAGCGTCCGCACCGCCGGCACGTTGAGCGAGCCCGCCAGCGCCGAGCGCACCGACACCGGTCCCTTGAACCCCTTGTCGTAATTCTGCGGCACGTAGAGCCCCGACGCGGTGTCGAGCTGGACCGGCGAATCGTCGAGGATCGAGGCGGGCGTGAGATACCCCTTCTCGATCGCTTGCGCGTAGAGGAACGGCTTGAGCGTCGATCCGGCCTGGCGATACGCGCTCGCCGCATCGACCGACGCGGCGGTCGAATTGCCGCCGATCCCGCCGACATAGGCGAGCACGTCGCCCGTCGCATTGTCGAGCACCACCACCGCGCCGTCGCGCGCGCGGCTGCTGCCCAGCCCCTCGAGCTGGCGCTTGAGCGCGGCGATCGCGACGCGCTGGACGTTGATGTCGAGCGTGGTCCTGACCTTGAGCCCCGGCCGGATCAGCAGCCGCTGCGCGAGGTGCGGCGCGAGGCCGGGGTCGAGTTGCAGGCTGCGCGCCGGGCCAAGCATCGACCACGCCGCCGCCTCGAATCGCGCACAATCCTTGTCGTGCGCCATCGCGCACGCGCGCCGCGCGACGGTCGGCGCGCCAGCTTGCGGTTCGGGGAGCAGCGCGACGAGCAGCAACGCGTCGTCGCGGCTCAGCGCATCGGGGGTCTTGCCGAACAGTCCGAGCGCCGCCGCGCCGATACCCTGCGCCTCGCCACGATAGCCGGCGAGGTTCAGGTACGCCTCGAGGATCTGCGGCTTGCTCCACGCCCCGTCGATTTCGAGTCCCGCGCGCATCTGGCGGATCTTGTCGAGCCAGCCGCGCGCGCCGGGCCGCGCGAGATCGGGGGCGAGGAACGCCGCGACCTGCATCGACAGCGTCGAGGCACCGCGCGAGCGCTTCCCCTCGATCCGGTCGCGCAGCGCGCCGAGCGTCGCCAGCCAGTCGACCCCGTCGTGCGCGTAGAAACGATGGTCCTCGGCCGCGACCACCGCCTCGCCGACCGGCGCCGCGATCTTGTCGAGCGGGGTCCAGCCGAGCCGCCGCCGTGCGAAATCGACGCGCGACGAATCGATCAGCACGCCGTTACGGTCGTACAGCCACGCCTCGGACGGCTGCCACGCCGCGCGCACCATGGCGTAATCGGGCATCCGCGGCGGCATAGTCAGAAAATCGAGCAGCAGGAACACGGCGAGCAGGCCGCCGAGCCCGGTCCATATCCATTGCCGTCGCGTGCGGGGCCGATGATCGCGCAGCCAGCCGCCGCCCCGCGCGATCCCTTCGTCCACGCGCGCCTCGACCGCACGCGCCCAGCGCCACGTGGCCAGAATGCGTTCGCGCGCGATCATACGCCGCTCACTTGTCGCGGATCGTGAACGCCGCGTTGGGCACCTGCGCGTTGATCGAGGGTGAATACATCGCCTCGACCCGGCTCGACGGCAGGTTGTACGTCCCCGGCGCGTTCAGCCGCATGACATAGGCGATCGTGAAGCTGCCGCGCGGCACCCAGCCGAAATAGCCGCGATACGAATCGTTGCGGCGTTCGACGTACGACGGCTGCACCCCGACCTGGACGTCCCACAGCTTGCCATCACCATCGACCGCCTGGAAATTGCTCCCGCCCCCGCCGCTTTCCTGGCTGCCGAGCAATTGCGACTGGTTGGCGAAATTGCCGATAATCGTCGCGCCCGCCGGGATTGGATCGTTGACCACCACCCAGTTACGTTCGGCGGTGGCTTCGACCGTGATGATCACCCGCGCGACGTCGCCCTTGGTCCATTGGCCGGCCACGCGCTGGCTGATCGGCTCGATCTTCTTGGTCAGCTTGTAGCCGAAGAACGCCGGCTGGGTCAGTGGCACCGCCGCCGACACCTGCACCACCGCCCACGGCCCCGCGCCGCCCGCCTGGCGCAGCATCAGCGGGGTCTGCGCCGCGGGCAGCGGGAAGCTGACCGTGCGCTGGTCGCCCGCGAGCGGCCACAACCGGCTGATCGATTGCGTGCCGAGCGACAGCGTCGTCGTGCCCATGATCGCCGCCGCGGGATACAGCCCGCCAAACTTCTTTGCCGCGATCGTGCCCCAGGCATTGGCGGTGGTCGTGTCCCACCGCCCGTGCGCCTGGCGCAGCGCCACGCCGACCATCATCTTGGCCGCTTCGTCGTTCCAGCCGGGCCGGCCGAGCGTCGCGATGACCGCCTTGATCGACCCCTCGTCACCCGACGACATCAGCCACCACGGCGCCTTGTCCTGGTCGGACAGGTCGAGCCGCGTGCCCTCGTACACCAGCCGCGTCCGCAGCACCGCTTCGACCTTGGCCTTGAGCGCATTGGCGTTGGCCAGCCCCGGCACCTTGTCGAGCGCGACGAGATAGTCGGCCAGGTTCGAGGTCGGCATCTCCTGCGGGATCATGCTGATCTGGCCGAGCATCGCCGGGGTCGCCGCCCCCGCCCGTGCGATCGCGTTGAACGCCGCCAGCCGCATCAGCCGCACGTCGCCGTAATCCTCGTGCCGCAAGCGCCCGTCGAGCACCGCCTTCAGCCCCTCGACCATCTTGGTCTTGGCGGCGTCGGGGATCGGCAGCCCAGCATCGGCGGTGATCGACAGGACGTACGCCGTGAGCGCCTCCGACCCTGCCATCCTCGGGTCGGGCCAGTAGCGCAGCAGGCCGTCGTCCGCCTGATAGGTCGGCAAGTCGCCGACCAGCGCCTGCCATTGCCCCATGTCGCCGAGCGCGACCGCGCGGCTCAGCCGCTGTTCGAAGCAATCGTAGGGATAGAAGGACATGAACCGCCGCACGCCCGCCAGTGGCGGCGCGAGCGTGTCGGTCAGCTGGATGTCGACCACCCCGCGCCCGGGCAGCGCACCCGCCGGCGGCGCGACCGCGATCATGCCCCCAGTCGGCTGGACATGCGTCAGCGTCGCCGCCCAGACGTCGGTCGGATAGGTGTCGATCACGTCCTGCGTCGTGGTCACGCGGTCGACCGCCTTGCCGTCGCTCGATTTGGCACTGACCGTCCATTTGAGCTGGCCGGCGCCCATCGGCGCGGTGAGGTTCCACGCGATCGGCGCGGCGCCCCCGGCGGGGATCGTCACGGTCAGCGGCTTGCCGACCGCGATCCGCGGTTCGAGGTCGACGTTCGCCGTCACCGTCATCGGCTTGTCCGAGCCGTTCCTGAGCGTGAACCCGGCGGCGTACTGGTCGCCGGTGCGCACCATCTGCGGAATCCCGGCATAGACCGTCAGGTCTTGCGCGGTGCGGATGTCGGCGCTGCCGGTGCCGAACAATTGCGCGCCGTCGGTGGCGATCGCGACGAGTTTGAAGCTCGACAGCGCATCGTTGAGCGGGACATGGACCGCGGCATGGCCGCCCGCATCGAGCGGAACCTTGCCCTGCCACAGCAGCACCGGCTGGAAATTCTCGCGGTTGAGCCCCGACAAATCGCCGCCGCCGCCATCGCCGCCCGCCTCGACCGCCTTCTTGCCGTAATGGCGCTTGCCGACGACCTGAGTCTGCGCGGTCGCGGTGACGACCGACAGCGGGCGCTCGCCCATCATCGCGGTCAGCACGTCCCAGCTGTCGTTGGGGGCGAGCTGGAGCAGCGCCTGGTCGACCGCGACGAACGCGACGTCGGCGGTCTTCGCCGGTTTGCCGTCGGGGGTCTTGACGGTGATGTCCGCCAACGCGGTCGAGCGCGCCGCATAGCGCTCGTGGTCGGCCTTGACCGCGACGGCGAGCTGATGGCCTTCCCACCCGACCTTCACCTTGGCGATGCCGAGACGGTAGCTCGGCTTGGCGAGGTCCACGAGCGCGGTCGGTTCCTGCGATTCGACCGGTGCGCTGGACAGCCCGAGCTGGCGCCCGATACCCTGGAGCCAGCTCCACGCCCCCGGCTTGGCGCGCCCGCGCACCGCCATCACCGAGACATAGACGTCGGGCGCGTAGCTCGCCGGCATTGCGACCTCGATCACCGGGTTCGACCCCGACAGCTTGGTCACGAAGCTCGACAGCACGCCCTCGCGCTCGACCGTCACCAGCGCCTCGGCTTCGCGGAACGGCATGCGCACCTGGAACCGCGCGGTCTCGCCCGCCTTGTAGGTCAGCTTTTCGGGGACGACGTCCATGCGGTCGCCATTGTCGCCGCCGAACCACCATTCGTCGTCGCCCGCCAGCCACACCGAGCGCACCGCGCGGCTGACGTTGCCGTTCGCGTCGGTCGTCGTCGCGACGATATAGACTTCGCCCGACACGCCGGGGTCGATGCTGCACTTGGCGAGCCCGAGCTCGTCGGTGGTCGCCGAGCACGTCCCCGAAATCCGCTTGGTCGTCATCTGGTTGTCGTAGGCGTAGAACCCGCCGATCAACCGCCGCCGCGCGGTCAGGATCTGGCGGCTGTAGAGCGCGACCTGGACGTTTTGGCCCTTCAGCGGCTTGCCGTCCGTGTCGAGCGCGACGAAATTGAGGCGCAGGTCGTCCTGCTTCATCAGCCAGCCGTCGGTCTTGACCCCCAGCTGCACCGCCGAGGGGAAGATCGGAATTCGCTTCGACGCGGTCAGCGTTTCGCCATTGGCGTCCTGGTAATCCATTTCGACCAGCATGTCGGTCGGGCTGTCGAGCGTCGGCACGTCGACCGAGGTCTGCGCGGTACCGTCGGCGCGGAGTGTCGCGGGCAGCGTCTGCGTCGGGGGCAGCGGGGTCTCTTCCTCCTCGCCGTCGCCGTTGAGCGGCTTGGTCCCTTCCTTCACTTCGGTACCGCCGAAGGTGTAGCCGTCATATCCCTCGGGCGTCGCCGAACGCCCGAAATAGCCGACCCGCATCTCGACCGGCAGGTTCGACGCGCCCCCGCCCGAGAGGTAGCCGACGAACAGATCGAGCGGCAGCGTCTTGGGCCGCACCGACGCTTCCTTCGGCCCGGTCACGCTCGCACGCATCGTCGGGAGCTTGTACTCGTCGACCTTGAACGATTGCTCGGTGTAGTGCGTCTCGCCGTCAGCGCCGATCATCTGGACGTCGTAATCGCCCATCGGAGCGCCCTTGGGCGCGGTCCATTCGGTCTCGCCCACGCCGTTGCCGTCGATCGTCAGCGGCAGGTCGAACTGCGCGTCCGACCCGCGATGCGAGAGCCGCAGCGTGCCGGTGAAGGCGGGCGCGATCGAGAAGCCCGCGCCTTCCGGGCGGCGCATGATGTGCTTCATGTGGATCGTCTCGCCCTGGCGGACGAGCGCGCGGTCGAACACCGTATGGAAAACGTCGCTCGCCTTCGAATAGCCGTAGGGCAGGTCGAAATCGGACGGGCGGATGCCCTCGCCCCAGCCGGTCAGCGTGAAGCTGTAATCGTCCCCGGCGCGCGCGGAGACCATCAGCGGCTGGTCCGTCGACCCCGCATAGCATGACCCGCCATAGGCCTGCGGCTCGGGCAGGCCTTCGGGAATGAACACCGCGCCCGACCGGTCGGTCTTGCCGTTCGCGAGCACTTCCCCCGTACAGCTGTCCGTCACGGTCACCGCGGCGTTCGCCACGGGCTGGCCGCTATCGAGGCTGGTCACCCAGGCAAGACTCTTTTCGCGGCCCCATTTGAAATGCACCGCCATGTTGGTGACGAGCGCGGCGGTCGCGACGTAGCGCGGCGCGCGGCGTCCGAGCAGCGCCTGGCCGAGCACCGGGCTGGCCAGCTCGACGACGTAGAAGCCGGGCTTGGACAGCGGAATCCCGACGACCTCGAAATCCTTGCCCTTGCCGGGAAGCCCGATCGACATGTGCGAGCCGGCATCGGCGCCGGTCAGGATCGGTTTCGAACCGGTATTCTGGATATGGCCGACGACTTCGTCGCCTTTCTTGATATCCTCGACATCGTAATCGTCGGCGCTGTCGACCGTGCGCAGCCACTCGGCGATCTTGCCGTCCGATCCATCGACGCGCAGCGACTGGCCGGCGACCGCGAGATTCTGGCCTTGGAGCGACGGTTCGACGTTGCGCACCGTGACCGGCAGCACCCCGCCTTCGCGCAGTTCGAGGATGCCGAACTTGGCCGCGAACTTCACCAGCGGCGGCGCGGCATCGAAACGGATATCGAGCGGGAAGCGCGCGGCATTGGTCAGCGGGCGCCCGCTTTCGTCCTTCACGTCGGCGGGGATGCTGACCTTGGCGGTGGTCGCATACGGCATCGGGCCGGCGAAGGTGATGTCGCTGATCGTCGCCGACTTCAGCTCGTCCTTGTCGAACACCGGCTGGATCTCGTGGCCGTCGGCGGCGGTGATCCGCATCTGCCGGGCAAGGCTCATCGCGATCGGCGCGGTGAAACGCAGATACGCCTTCTCGACCGGGTTGCACCCGGCCTGCGCGTTGGTGCGGCTGCATTCGAACTTCACCGCGAAGGGTTTGCGCACGGTGTAATCGAAGCGCTGGTCAGTGCCCGCGAGCTTGCCGTTCGCCGACGCGATCTTGCCCGACCAGACCAGCGACATGTCGTGTCCCGGCGGCAACGGGCGGCGGCATTTGAGCGCCGTCACGCTCGCTAGCATCTTCTGCCGGTCGGTCAGGCTCGCAGGCAGCGTGTTGGGCATCCCGCCGCTGTCGAGGAAGCTCGTCACTTCGTAATTATCGTCGGTGCCCATCTCGCCGAGGATCTTGGCGGCGGTATCGGCAGGCAGCACGTCGACCGGGATCTTCTCGCCCAGCCCCTCGACCGAGCAATAGGCGTTCGCGGCGACCGACTGCGCCGTCGCGGGCAAATTGGCGGCGACCAGGAAGACCTGATCCTCCTCGATCTCGCTGCTGTTCTCGCCCGGCAGCACCGCGCGCGCCATCGGCCCGCCCGAATCGACCGTGAACACCTGGTCGCCCGCCAGCGCATAGCCCGACACGCTCTTCACCCCGGTGCGCGTCGTGAAGGTGCACTTGATCCCGCCGGGCAGCGGCGAGGCGAATTCGTAGACGAAGGTTTGCTGGTCGGCCCAGCGCCCGGTCCCGGCGACGGGGCATTCGACGAGGAACGGGTTCGCTGCGCGCGGATCGCCCAGTGCCACCATCGGGGTGTCGAAGCGCACCGTGAAGCGCTCGATCGATCCATCGCCGACGCCCGGGGTAGCGACCACGACATGGGGAGAATTGTCACCGAATGCGGCGATCGGCGCGAACGCCAGGGCCAGCGACGCGACACGGACCGCGAGCTTCATTCCAACCCCCTCCATCGGCTTCGGTGAGCAGGACGATACGCTATCCCAACCGCACCCGAAGTCCAGCGGATTCACGAGTAAAACCGGGGGGTTGATCGCGCTCCATTACTTGGCGAAGCTAAGTCATTGGCGAATCGGGGGATCGCTATTGGGGGTCGTGACAATATTGGTTGACGCGATCGCGCGCGAAAGCGTGATCCTGGCCTGTATCGGCTTCCTGATCGGGGGAATCGACGACCTCGCGCTCGACGCGGTGTATTGGCTCGGGCGGTTGTACGGCCGCCGCGACCTGAACGTTGCCGACCTCCCGCCGGGTGTCACGGGACGGATCGCCGTCTTCGTGCCCGCGTGGGACGAAGCGGCGGTGATCGGGCCGATGCTGACGACGACGCTCGCGCGGTTCGGGGACGAGGATGCCCGCCTCTATGTGGGCGCCTACGCCAACGACCCCGCGACGATCGATGCGGTCGCAGGCGTCGCCGCGGGCGAGCCGCGCGTCCGGCTGGTGCTGAACCCATGCGAAGGTCCGACCACCAAGGCCGATTGCCTCAACCAATTATGGGCAGCGCTGTTACGCGAGGAGCGCCTCCAGGGCTGGCAAGCGCTGGCGGTGGCATTTCACGATGCCGAGGACGTCGTCCATCGCGACGAGTTGCGCGTATACCGCGGATTGCTCGGCGAGCATCAGGTCGTGCAGCTGCCGGTGTCGCCGTTGATCGATCACGCGTCGCCGCTCGTCTCCGGGCACTATGCGGACGAGTTTGCGGAGGCTCACGGCGAGCGGCTGGTGGTGCGCGGCTGGCTCGGTGCGCCAATGCCGCTCGCCGGGGTCGGATGCGCGATCGACCGCGATTTGCTCGGCAAGGTCGCGGCTGCGCGCGGCGGCGATCCGTTCGACGCCGCCAGCCTGACCGAGGACTATGAGCTTGGTTTGCGCACCGCGATGCTCGGCGGGCGGCAGGTCTTCGCGCGCGTCCGCGACTCCGACGGCCGGCTGATCGCCGTCGCCGAATATTTCCCGAACCGCGTCAAGGAAGCGGTGCGGCAGAAGGCGCGGTGGATGATCGGAATCGCGCTCGACGGCTGGGATCGGATCGGCTGGGGCCGGACCGGCGACTGGCGCGACCATTGGATGCGGATGCGCGACCGCCGCGCGCCGCTCGCGCTGCTCCTACTTGCGATTGCCTATCTATCGATGCTCGCCTGCGGCGCGTCGTGGATGGTGCATGTGCTGGCAGGCGACAGCGGGCCGGTGTTCGGCGAGACGACCCACCAACTGCTGCTGGTCAACCTCGCGCTGATGGTCTGGCGTATGGCGATGCGGGCGTGGTTCACTGGCCGCGCCTACGGCCTGTGGCAGGCACTGTTATCGGTCCCGCGCGTCGTCGTCGGCAATTACATCGCACTGATGGCGGCGCGCACCGCGATCGGCCGCTACGTCGTGGCACTCCGGGGCCAGCGCCCGGCGTGGGACAAGACACGCCATCGTTTTCCTGAAACGGTCGAACCATGAACGGCCGTCCGTTGCGCTTCCTCGGCGCCACGATAGTCGGCTGGGTCGCACTGCGCGCCTTTGTGTTGTGGCCGGTGGCGGGACCGGCGGCGATCCCGCGCGCACTCGTGCCCGCCGCGTTCGCCGACGACGCGCCGCGAATCGAGGGTCGGCGTTCCGCGCCGGCGGTCGCACCAATCAACACACAGATCAGTGCGGCATCGACCGCCGGTCGGTTACAGCGCCCGGGGCGACCTGACGTGGCACGCGTCGAACCGACGATGATTGCCGATCCCCCGTCGCCACCTGCCTCCGAAGCGGCGGCGCCGCTGTCGACACAAACCGCGCCGCAGACGCTGCTCGCGCCGCCACCGCCTACCGCACCGCCCGCCCGCTCCCGAACGAGCCGCTGGTCGGCGAGCGCGTGGTTCGTGTTGCGCGACGGGCAGGGGATCGCGCCGGGGCTGAGCAGCGGGCAATTGGGCGGCAGCCAGGCCGGCCTGCGCGTCGCTTATGCGATCGGCGAGGCCCGCCGCGTCGCGATCGTCGGCCGCGTCGCCAGCCCGCTCCGCGGCAGAGGTCGCGAAGCGGCGCTGGGCGTCGAATGGCGCCCGACCAAGCTCCCGGTCCGGCTCGTCGCCGAATATCGCCGTTCGCTCGACGGCGGCGCGAGCGGCCCGGCGCTCGGTATCATCGCGGGTACCGGGCCCGCACCGCTCGCCCTGGGGTTCGACCTGGAGACCTACGGCCAGGCCGGCGCAATCCGCCGCCGCCGTACCGAGCCGTTCGCCGAAGGGGCCGCCCGTCTGTCGCGGCCCGTCGTCGCGTTGGGCGGTGCCAAGGTCGACCTCGCCCTCGGCGCCTGGGGCGGCGCCCAGCGCGACGCACAGCGGCTCGACATCGGCCCGTCGCTCGGCGTGCGCGTGCCCGTCGCCGGCAAGTCGCTCCGCCTCTCGCTGGACTGGCGCCAGCGCGTTGCGGGAAGCGCTCGCCCCGGCTCGGGGCCCGTGCTGGTGATCGGCAGCGATTTCTAGCGACCGCAACCTTCCGCATCGCGCGCCCACGCGTTAAGCCGGGATGTGGACCTGTACCTCCCCATCGCCAACCTGTCGGTCAACGCGCTCGTCATCGTCCTGCTCGGCGGGTTCGTCGGGCTCTTGTCGGGAATGTTCGGCGTCGGCGGCGGGTTCCTGACGACGCCGCTGCTCATCATCTACGGCATCCCGCCGACCGTCGCCGCCGCCTCGTCGGCGAGCCAGGTGACGGGCGCGAGCGTGTCCGGCGTGTTCGCGCACCTGCAACGCCGCGGGGTCGATTTCCGCATGGGCGGGATCATGGTCGCGGGCGGGTTCGCCGGTTCGGCGTTCGGCGCGTGGATCTTCAAGGCGCTCCAGGCGAGCGGCCAGCTCGATACGGTGATCGCCGTGGTCTACGTCCTGTTGCTCGGGTCGATCGGGACGCTGATGGCGCGCGAATCGATCCAGTTCATCCGTGCCACGCGGGCAGGCCAGGCGCCGCGCGCGGCAAAGCGGCGGCATCACCCGCTGGTCGCGTCGCTGCCGTTCCGCATGCGCTTCTATCGCTCGGGACTCTACATCTCGCCGCTCGCGCCGCTGCTGCTCGGGTTCGGGGTCGGCATATTGACGATCCTGCTCGGGGTCGGCGGCGGGTTCATCCTGGTGCCGGCGATGATCTACCTGCTCGGCATGGCGACGCAGGTCGTGGTGGGGACCAGCCTGTTCCAGACCCTGTTCGTCACCGCCTGGGCGACGATGGTCCATGCGACCACGACCAAGGCGGTCGACATCGTGCTCGCGGCGCTGCTGCTGGTCGGGTCAGTGACGGGGGCGCAGATCGGCGCGCGGTTCGCGACCAAGTGGAAGCCCGAATATCTCCGCCTCGCGCTCGCGGTGCTGGTGCTGCTCGTCGGGATCCGGATGCTGGTCGGGCTGACGCTGCGCCCCGACGAAATCTTCTCGGTCGAGCTTTCCTGATGCCGATTGCATCGGCATGGCGGCACCGGCCCGCTCCCCCACCCGGTCGCCCAATCAGCTTATCCTATGGGCGGTCGGGTGGGGGAGCGGGCCGGTGCCGCACCCCGGCGAAGCCGGGCAAAGGACTCCCCGCGCTTCTGCTATTCGCGCCGCTGCTGATGGGGCAATCCAAGCCGGTCCTTGTCCCCGACGTGTCGCAGCGCCAGATCGAGATCGCCTATTCGTTCACCGGCGCCGAGCTGCTGCTGTTCGGCGCGATCCTCTATCCCGGCGGCCGGCTGCCCAACGACGACAAGCCGACCGACATCGTCGTGGTGGTGAAGGGCCCGACGCAATCGATCCTGGTGCGCGAGAAGACGCGGATCGCGGGCATCTGGGTCAACGCGGCGCGGTTGCGCTATCGTTCGGCGCCGAGCTTCTACGGCCTCGTCTCGTCGCGGCCGATCGACCAGATCGTCGATGAGCGCACGCGCGCGATCTACGAGCTCGGGCTCGACAGTCTGCAATTGTCGCCCGCCTCCAGCGCGCCGCCCGACGAGCAGGACCGCTTCGCGCGCGGCTTGTCCGACCTGAAGGAGCGCGGCGGACTCTACTACCAGAAAGCCGGGGTCGAGATCAGCGACGGCGTGCTGTACCGCGCGCGCGTCGACATCCCGGCGCGCGTGCCGGTCGGGCGCTTCACCGCGGAGACCTTCCTGATCCGCGACGGTCATGTGCTCGCGGTCGCGACCAAGGAGATCGAGATCCGCAAATCGGGGTTCGAGCGCTTCGTCGCGCGCTCTGCCCAGCGCTGGTCGATCACCTATGGCCTCGTCGCGGTCGCGCTTTCGGTGCTGCTCGGCTGGGCAGCCGGCTATGTCGCGCGAAGAGTCTGATCACGGTTAATCACGCATTCTTTACCCCTCCCCGTGCATAACCCGCGCGAATGACCAGGGGATCACGATGACCGAGATGCCAGGCGACGGCGCGTTCGCCAACGCCACGCCAGCGGCGGCACCCGCCGCGCCGATCGGCATGCGCGAGATCGGCGCGCTGATCGACATCGCCGGGTCGGGCGGCCAGGTGCTGCTCGATCGCGCAGCGGTCGACAGCTATGCCGGCGATGCCGATCCCGTGCTGGCCGGTGCCGGGTCGGTTGGCGCGCAGCTCAAGATCCGCGTCGGCGCGACCTGGATGATCGCCAACATCCGCTCGCTCCGCCTGACCGAGGCGGGCGTGCTCGCGCAGATCGACTTCCTCGGCGAAGGCGACGAGGAACGGCTGACCGGCAAGCTCTATAATTTCCGCCGCGGCGTGACGCGCTATCCGACCCCCGGCGCCGATGCCTTTCCGGTCTCGACCGGCGACCTCAAGCAGATTTACGCCGCCGACGACCGCGCCTGCGTCGAGATCGGCAACGTCTATCCGACCAAGGACATCCGCGCCGCGCTGTACATCGACGCGATGCTCGGCAAACATTTCGCGCTGCTCGGCTCGACCGGTACCGGCAAGTCGACCAGCGCTGCGCTGATCCTCCACCGCATCTGCGAGCTCGCGCCGCAGGGGCATATCGTGATGATCGACCCCCACGGCGAATATTCGGCGGCGTTCGACAGCACCGGTGCGATCTTCGACGTGTCGAACCTGCAGATGCCGTACTGGCTGATGAATTTCGAGGAACATTGCGAAGTGTTCCTGACGACGACCGGCAACGAAGCGCAGATCGACCGCGACATCCTGGCCAAGTGCCTGCTCATGGCGCGCGGCAAGAGCCGGCTGGGGCAGGAAATGGCCAAGCTGACGGTCGACGCGCCGATCCCGTATCTGCTCAGCGACCTGACCAATCTGATCCAGCTCGAAATGGGCAAGATGGACCGCGCCGGGGATACCGCGCCGTACCTGCGGCTCAAGACCAAGATCGACGAGATCAAGGCCGATCCGCGCTACGGCTTCATGTTCTCGGGCATGCTCGTCGCCGATACGATGAGCGACTTCATCGGCCGCATCTTCCGCCTGCCGGGCGATGGCAAGCCGATCTCGATCATCGACGTGTCGGGCGTGCCGAACGAGATCACATCCGTGGTGGTCGCGGTGCTGAGCCGGATGGTGTTCGACTTCGCGATCTGGAGCCGCAACGAGCCGCAGCGCCCGATCCTGCTGATCTGCGAGGAAGCGCACCGCTACATCCCCAACGAGCGCAATGCCGACGGATCGTCGGTCGGCAAGATTCTGAGCCGCATCGCCAAGGAAGGCCGCAAGTACGGCGTGTCGCTCGGCTTGATCACGCAGCGCCCGTCCGACCTCGCCGAAGGCGTGCTGTCGCAGTGCGGCACGATCATCTCGATGCGGCTCAACAACGACCGCGACCAGGCGTTCGTCCGCGCCGCGATGCCCGAAGGCGCGCGCGGCTTCCTCGATTCGATCCCGGCCTTGCGCAACCGCGAGTGCATCATCTGCGGCGAAGGCGTCGCGATCCCGATCCGCGTCGCGTTCGACGGGCTCGAGGAAGCCAAGCGCCCGGCCTCGGCCGACCCGGTCTTCTCCGACCTGTGGCGCGAAACCGGCGGCGAGGACCAGATCATCGACCGCACGATCAGGCGGTGGCGGACGCAAGGGCGCTAGGCCGCGATTTAGCGCAAGCTAAATCGCGATAAGCCGAACCGCGGCCGGCGGCCTAACTTCACACTCACTTCACACTAACGCGCTCCTGCGCCGGCCCAAACTTCACATGGTTTCGACCGATCGGGTTTCTGCGTCCGATAGGACGGTGGAAGGCGTCGCGATGTCAAAGAGCCTGGCAAGCCTGTCAGGCGAAACCCTACATCGCAAGCGTGTCGTGAGGGGCGGCTGACGACCCGATTGCAGAAGCTCGGGTCATCGCAGCAACCAGGAGAGGGCGTTGCGCAAAAAAGCTTCGCCTTGCGACCGCACGACCTCTCCATGCGCGACGACCACATGCGCCGGATGCTCCCCGGGCAAGGCGCGTACCTTCGGCTGCGCGCTGGCGTGATCACGAAAACTGATCCGGTAATCAATCGGCGGATACCTCCGGCCCTCCACCATCTTCAACCAGCGAGCGACCCACCTCATCCACCACGGCCAATGGTCACGCAGAAATGCTTGGCTGAACGTCTGGGACAGGTCGGCGATAATCGCAGTTCGGGATGCGCGGTGGAAAAAGATCAGTTCGTCCATAAACAGCGAGTTCGGAAAATAGAATTGATCGATCTGGCCGGCCCATGCCGCTGGAGCTGCATCCGCCAACGCTTCGGAAAAACGAAGAGACTTGCACCTGGCGATGGTGGAGGCTGTACCCGACAGCTGGGCTTCGGGAAACGCAGCCTGCCATTCGGCCAAAAACAGATAGTGCAGGCGGTTCGGGCTGACGATGTATCCGACCGGGCCCAGCGCCCGAATTTTCTGCTCGATCGCCGCTGTCTTTTCGATCGGCGACCACAGCCATAATGCTCCGCCGGCCAACCGCACGACGACCATTCGCGTCGGATAATCGAAGCCCTTGAAGGACACGATTCCGCCATCCGCGAACCAAAGGTCTTGCCCAAGCGGCTGAAGCATCAGCCGATCCTACGCCTGTAGAGGAACGTCAGCCACCCATTAGTGGCCGTCCGCCCTACCGCGCCGTCCCCGGCCGCACCGCGAGCAACTCGCTCACCTTCGCCTTGAACGCCCGCAGCGCGCTCCCCGTCAGCGCCGCCATCGTCGAGAACGAGAACCCCCGCGGGTTGACCACATTGCCGCCGCGATAGACCTCGAAATGCAAGTGCGGTCCGGTCGACAGCCCCGAATTGCCCGAATAGCCGACCAGCTCGCCGCGCGACACGTGCTCGCCGTTGCGCACCGCGACCCGGCTGAGGTGGCCGTACCCGGTGCCGACCCCGCCCCCGCCCTGGATGCCGATGAAATTGCCGTAGCCGCCCTTGTACCCGGCCCAGTTCACCGTGCCCGCGACCACCGCATAGACTGGCGATCCGTAGGGGCAGGCGATGTCGATGCCCTTGTGCATGCGGTAGTAACCGAGGATCGGGTGCATCCGCATCCCGAACGACGAGCTGACGCGGCCGTTCACCGGCAGCCCGACGAACCCGTTCTGCCGGGTCTGGCCGTTGGCGTCGTACCATTCGCCGCTGCTGTCCTCGTCGTCGCCGTCGCTGTCCTGCCCGGCCCATTTGACGAGCTGGACCTTGCGCCCACCCATATCGAGCCCGGCGTAGAGAATATCGCCCAGCTCGACCTCGCCGGTCGCGGCGCGGCGTTGCTTGAGGATGATGTCGAACGGGTCGCCCGCGGTCACGTCGCTGCCGAGCGAAATGCGCGTCGCCATCGCCTTGAGGTAATCCGCCGCCGCCTTCGACGGTACGCCGGCGGCGCGGAGCGACTTGTAAAGGCTCGCGCCGGCGAGGCCCTGGATGCGCAGCGGCGTGTCGTCGACCGAGATCGCCTGGCGCTGCATCGACAGGCCGTTGGCGGTGCGCGTGATCGTTAGCCGGAAATCGAACGCGGGCTGGAAGGCGAGTTGCTCGATCGGGCGCGGGTCGCTCTTCTTCGCGCGCGGGCCGAGCACGCCTTCGAAGCGCGTGCCGGGGCGGATGTCGTCGAGCGACATCGTGCCGCCGACGAGATCGGAAATGGTCTGGATGTCGGTCCGGGTGGCGCCGGCGCGGCGCAGCAATGCGGCGAGGCTGTCGCCATCGCTCATCGCCGAGGAGAAGGGCAGATGCGGGCGGTCGGGCGTCTCGCCGAGTGGGCGAACGAGGTCGTTCGCCGCCATGCGCTGGCCGGTATCGGCGCCCCAGGCGAGCGGCGCGATCGCTTGCGCGCGGGCATTGTCCCAGGCGGCGCCGCTCAGCGCCCTGGGCGTCTCACCCACGATCGGGCGCGCGAAACCGGGCGACAGCGCCCAGGTCGCGCACAGCAATGTGGTGCAGGTCGCAAGCCCGCGGAACCAGTCGCGCGACCCGATCCGCGCGCCGAGATCGGGCGTCCAGTCGATATCGTCGATCGCGTGGCGCAGGCGTTCGAGCCGGGTCGGTTCGGGCAACAGGACAAGTTCGCTCGCGCGCGCGGCGGCACCGCCCGCGGAATCGAACTGGTCATTGCGCAAATACACGGCGAAAACATTTCCCGAAACGTATCGCCGATCCACCCCCGGCGCAGGCGGCAGCACTGTGTGGGGGAGTGGTTAAAGTCAATTTAAAGGCGGCCTTGCGGGCACTAGGTTGCGGCAGGCCGTGCACGCCGAGGGATGGACGCTAGATCGTTGGGGAACCGTCTAATGGTCTGGGAATCGGCGACTCTTTTCGATGCCCTGGCTTGCGTCGGCCGCGCACCACGCCGATGTTGTCGGGAACATGAGCGCGTACAGTAACCCGGTCACCGCGGTGCTCGGGCCCACCAATACCGGCAAGACACACCTCGCGATCGAGCGGATGTGCGGGCATTCGAGCGGGATGATCGGCTTTCCGCTGCGCTTGCTGGCGCGCGAAGTGTATGATCGCGTCGTCGCGATCACGGGCAAGGAACGCGTTGCGCTGATGACTGGCGAGGAGCGGATCGTCCCGCCCGACGCGCGCTGGTTCCTGTGCACGGCGGAGTCGATGCCGGCCGACCGCGAGGTGAGTTTCGTTGCACTCGACGAGGCGCAGCTCGGCGCCGATCCCGAGCGCGGGCACGTCTTCACCGACCGGCTGCTCCGCGCGCGGGGCCGTAGCGAAACGATGATCCTGGGGTCGGAGACGCTGCGCCCGATGATCAAGGCGCTGGTGCCCGAGGCGGAGATCGTCAACCGGCCGCGTTTCTCGACGCTGAGCTATGCCGGGGCGAAGAAGCTGTCGCGGCTACCCAAGCGATCCGCCATCGTCGCGTTCAGCGCCGAGGAGGTGTACGCCGTGGCGGAGATGATCCGGCGCTTGCGCGGCGGCGCGGCGGTGGTGATGGGGGCGCTGTCGCCGCGCACGCGCAACGCGCAGGTCGCGATGTTCCAGGCGGGCGAGGTCGACTATCTCGTCGCGACCGACGCGATCGGGATGGGGCTCAACATGGACGTGAGCCATGTCGCGTTCGCCAGCCTGACCAAGTTCGACGGCCAGCGCACGCGCCGGCTGACGGTCAGCGAAATGGCGCAGATCGCCGGGCGCGCCGGGCGGCACCAGCGCGACGGGACGTTCGGCGCGTTGGTCGCGGAAGGGCTGGGCGCGTTCACCCCCGAAGAGGTCTACGCGATCGAGGAGCATCGCTTCCCGGCGCTCGATTTCCTCTACTGGCGCGAGGGCGAGCCCAATCTGGATTCGATCGACGGCCTGATCGAGAGCCTGGAGACGCGCCCCGCCCACCCCGCGCTGCGCGCCGCGCCGCCGGCGGTCGATCTCGGCGTGCTCAAGCGGCTGGCCGAGGAGGATTGGGTGCGCGACCGGGCGCGATCGCCGGCGATGGTCGCGCGGCTGTGGGCCGCGTGCGGCGTACCCGATTTCCGCAAACTCGGCGCCGACCAGCATCAGCGGCTCGTCGCCCGCGTGTTCCAGCATCTCAGCGAGGGCGACGGACGGATCCCCGCGCCGTGGTTCGCGAGCGAGGTCGCGCGTCTCGACGACGTGACCGGCGACGTCGAGACGATCGCGGGCCGCATCGCCGCGATCCGCACCTGGGCGTATATCGCGCACCGCGCCGACTGGCTGGCGGACCCGGCGCATTGGGCGGCGCGGACCGGCGAGGTCGAGGAACGGCTGTCGGATGCGCTCCATGCGAGCCTGACGCAGCGCTTCGTCGACAAGCGCAGCACGGTGCTGCTGCGCCAGATCGGCAAGGATGCCGGCGCATTACCCGTCATGATCGGCGAGCAGGGCGAGGTGCTGGTCGAGGATCACCCGATCGGGACGCTCGCCGGGTTCACCTTCACCGTCGCGGCGGATGCGCGCGCGGCGGACAAACGCTTGTTGCTCGCGGCGGCGGAGAAACGGCTAGCAGCAGAATTGGCGCGGCGGGCGGGAGAGTTGGCAGGTGCGAGCGACGATCAGTTCGCGCTCGATAACCTGACAATCGCGTGGCGCAAGTTTCCCGTTGGCAGCATCGCGCCCGGACCCAATCTCGCGCAGCCGCAAGTCAAGCTCGACCGCGCGCTTGCCGCGCTCGATCCAAGGTCGCGCAAGGCGGTGCAGGCGCGGCTCGACCTTTGGCTCGCGGCGCAGATGGCGCGGCATCTGCCCATATTCGGCAAGCTCGACGCAGTGCTGCGCGATGCCGCCGCGGGCGGGCCGTTGCGCGCGGTCGCGGGCGCGGTGCTGGCGGCGGGCGGGCTGCTCCCGCGCCGCGCGGTCGGCCCGCAGGTCGAGGCGCTCGATCCGGCGGCGCGCAAGCGGCTCGGCAAGATCGGCGTGACGATCGGCACGCTCGACCTGTTCGCGCCCGCGTTGCTCAAGCCCGCCGCGGCGCAGTGGCGGCGGTTGGTGATGCACCTGCCCGATGCCCCGCGAGAAGGCGCGACCGTCCTGCCGCGCAACGCAGCGGGCGCGGCTTTGCCCCACGGTTTCCGCCCGTTCGGCCAGCAGGCGGTGCGCGTCGATCTGGTCGAGCGTATCGCCCGCGCGGCGCATGACGGGCGCAAGGGCCGTACGCCTTTCTCACCCGATCCCGCGCTCGCGACCTCGATCGGGCTACGACCCGACACGCTTGCCCGCCTGATGGCACAGCTCGGCTTCCGCACTGCCCGCCCCGATGCCGAAGGCCGCCCGCAATGGACGTGGCAGGGCCTGACCCCCAACGCCAAGCCGACCGCGCCACCCAGGGACAATGCCTTCGCAGCGCTCGCGGACATGTTGAATGGCTGACAGCATGCGCCTCGACAAATTCCTGTGGTTCGCGCGGATCGTAAAGACGCGCAGCTTCGCGCAGGCGCTGGCCGAACGGGGCCATCTGCGCATCGACGGTCGCCCGATCGACCGCGCCGCCGCACCCGTCCGCGTCGGCAACATCCTGACCTTCGCGACGCATCTGGGGCAGGTCCGCACGATCCGCGTCGAGGCTCTCCCCATCCGCCGCGGGCCACCCTCTGAAGCGCAAGCATGCTTCCAGGACCTGCAGCTCGGAAACTAAGAACGTCTCGCAGCAAGCCCGGATCGATTGACGCGAATCCGCGAGCGGCATAGCTAGCCGTCAAACGCTAAACACGGGGAAGCCGACCATGACTTATGTCGTCACCGACGCCTGCATCCGCTGCAAATATATGGATTGCGTCGAGGTGTGCCCGGTCGATTGCTTCTACGAAGGCGACAACATGCTCGTCATCAACCCCAGCGAGTGCATCGATTGCGGGGTGTGCGAGCCCGAATGCCCGGCCGAGGCGATCCTGCCCGACACCGAGAACGGGCTGGAGAAGTGGCTCGAGCTCAACAACACGTTCAGCGCGCAATGGCCCAACGTCACGCGCAAGAACGACCAGACCCCCGCCGATGCCGACGAGCATAAGGGTGAAGAGGGCAAGTATGATAAATACTTCTCTGCGGAACCCGGCAAGGGCGACTGAGCTTCGGTCCGACCGCGCCGATCGAACTGCCGTCATCCCGGTTTTGAGCCGGGATCCATGGCGCCGCGCGCGCACCGCATGAGCCTCAAGGGGTTCGCTGGCCGCCCAATGGATCCCGGCTCGAGGCCGGGATGACGGGTTTGGTGGTAATTTGCCCCTTCCCCGCGCCGCCATAGTCTGACAACACACCGCCCAAACCACATTCGAGCGCGGAGTCTTTCGTCATGGCGATCAAGCGGGTAGCCGGCCTTTTCCTTCTGGGCATCTCGGGCATCGCGCTCGCGCAAACTACTGCGCCCAAGGCCAAGTACGGCGCGTGGGGCGTCGACTACACCTCGATGGACAAGAGCGTGAAGCCGGGCGACGACTTCTTCCGCTACGCCGAGGGCACGTGGCTGCGCGACGCGCCGATCGCCCCGGACAAGTCGCGCGCCGGGTACAATTACGACATGCCCGACGATGCCGAAGCCGAAGTGCGCAAAATGGTCGACGATGCCGGCGCCAGCCCGGCCGATCCCAAGATGCGCCGCGTGACGGACTTTTACCACGCCTATATGGACCAGGCCGGGATCGAGGCGCGCGGCAATGCGGCGATACGGCCGTACCTCACCCGCATCAACAACGTGAAAAACACCAGCGAGCTCGTCGCGCTGATGGCCGAGCCAGGCTATGCCGCGCCGGTCAATATCGGGATCAGCCCCGACGCGAAGAACCCGACGCAGTACACGGTCGATGCCGGGCAGGCGCGGCTCGGGCTCGGCTCGCGCGATTACTACCTGTTGCCCGACGCCAAGTATGTCGCGTTCCGCGCGGCGTATCGCGCGTACATCATGAAGGTGATGGGGCTGGCCGGGGTGACCGACCCCGCCGCGCAGGCAAGCCGCGCCGATGCGATCATCGCGCTCGAGACCCGACTCGCCAAGAGCCAGTGGACCCCCGAGGCGCGGCGCGATCCGGTCAAGACCTACAATCCGATGACGCGCGCGCAGCTCGCGGCCCTCGCGCCGCAATTCGAATGGACGCCGGTGCTGGCGAAGATCGGGCTCGGCAAGATGCCGACCGTGATCGTCGCCGAGCCGAGCGCGGTCGCCGATGCGGGCAAGGCGATCACCGACACGCCGCTGGCGGTGTGGAAGGACTGGATGACGCTGCGCTTCATCACGAGCCACGCGCAATTCCTGCCCAAGGCATTCGACGACGCGCAGTTCGATTTCTACGGACGCACGCTCCAGGGGGTGCAAGCGCAGCCCGATCGCTGGAAGCGCGGCGTGCGGCTGCTCAACGACGATCTCGGCGAAGCGGTCGGCGAGCTCTACGCGCAAAAGCACTGGACCGCGGACACCGAGCGCCAGATGACCGAGCTGCTCGGCGACTTGCGCGCGGCGTACAAGGAGAAGATCGAGAACGCCGCCTGGATGGACGAGACCACGCGTAAGGAAGCCTTGATCAAGCTCGCCGCGTTCGACCCGCGGATCGGGCATCCGGTCAAATATATCGATTATTCGAACCTGACGGTGTCGCCGACCGACCCGCTCGCCAACGCGATGGCGGCCGACGATTTCGGGTGGAAGCTCGAACTGTCGCGGCTCGGCAAGCCGGTCGACCGCGCGCTGTGGGACATGAACGTCCAAGAAGTGAACGCGTACTACAACCCGCTGACCAACCAGGTGACGTTCCCGGCGGCGATCCTGCAGCCGCCGTTCTTCGATCCCAATGCCGACCCCGCAGTCAATTACGGCGAGACGGGTGCCACGATCGGTCACGAAATGGGGCACGGCTTCGACGACGAGGGGCGCCAGTTCGATGCGACGGGCAAGCTGCGCGACTGGTGGACCAAGGAATCGGCCGACCGCTACACCGCACACGCGCAGAAACTGGTCGAGCAGTTCAACGGCTACGAGCCGATCCCCGGGGTGCATATCAAGGGCGAGCTGACGCTGGGCGAGAATCTCGGCGATCTCGGCGGACTCGAGGCAGCGTACGCCGCGTACCGCCGCTATGTCGCGCGGCACGGCGAGCCCGCGGTGATCGACGGCTACACCGGCGACCAGCGCTTCTTCATCGCCTATGCACAAAGCTGGCAGGGCAAGGCGCGCGAGGGCGCTTTGCGCGCGCAACTCCTCTCCAACCCGCACAGCCCGGAGGAGTATCGCGTCAACGGGATCGTGCGAAACATGGACGCCTGGTACGCGGCGTTCGGGGTGAAGCCGGGGGATAAATTGTACTTGGCGCCCGCGGATCGAGTGCATGTGTGGTGAGCTCGGGCGAGCCAATTAGCGCAAGCTAATCGGCGTCGCGCGCCCGAGCGCGAACGGCGGACGGGCTAAGCCCAATCCGGACGACGGCTTTGCCGGCGGCGTACCATCGCGCCCCTAACCCAAATTGGGAAACATTCCGGTCCTATTTCGCAACGCAAGGCTGGTAATTTTATTACGAACCTGTTAAATAGGCGGTGACGAGAGTCGTGATCCTCTCGCGTGGAGACACACGCATCCGAACCATTTCCCCGGTCGGCGCTGCTTCAGGCGCCGGACTCGCCGGGTCCGTTACAAGAAAGGTTTTAGCCACATGGCTGCCAAGGCACTGTCCTTCGATGTCGGTGATTATGTCGTTTACCCGAAGCACGGCGTCGGCCGTGTGGTCGAGCTGCTGAAGCAGGAAATCGCGGGCATGCAGCTCGAGCTGTACGTGCTGCGCTTCGAGAAGGAGCGCATGACGCTCCGCGTGCCGACCAACAAGGCCGAGAGCGTCGGGATGCGCAAGCTGTCGTCGGACAAGACGATGAAGGAAGCGATGGAGACGCTGAAGGGCAAGCCCAAGGTCAAGCGCACGATGTGGTCGCGCCGCGCGCAGGAATATGAGGCGAAGATCAATTCGGGCGACTTGGTGTCGATCGCCGAAGTGGTCCGCGACCTGTTCCGCGCCGAGGATCAGCCCGAACAGAGCTATTCCGAACGCCAGATCTTCGAAGCGGCGGCGAGCCGCCTCGCGCGCGAACTGGGCGCGATGGAAGAGACCGACGAAAAGGGCGCGCTGGAAAAGATCCTCGACATCCTGCGCAAGGCCGCGGCGATCTGGAACAAGGATAAGGTGCCGGCTTGAAGCCGCGAACATCGCAATCCATTCGAAGAGGGCGGTCCTGACGGGCCGCCCTTTTTGCTTCGCGTTCAGAGATTATGTTTACAACTGTAATCGATAAGCGTATCTCGCCCCTAGATCATCGGGAGAGAGATAATGCGCCTGTTGCCGCTGCTTGCCTTACCATTCCTCGTAACCGCCGCGATGGCGACCGACGGCAACAACGATCGCGGTCCCGGGCTGACCGGCGAGCGCCAAGGCGACACCACTACCTATCGCGCCATGGATTTCGACAAGGTCGCGTTCGGGCTGGCCGGCGATGTCGATGTCCGGGTTGGTCCGGCCTGGTCGGTCCGCGCGACCGGCCCCGCCGCCGCCTTCGCCAACCTGCGCATCGTCCGCGAGAACGGCACGCTCGAAATCGCGCACCGCTATCGCAACCAAGACACCAACCGCGACCTCGAGCGGCAAGTGCACTTCGTCGTCACGCTGCCGCGCATCGCCGGCGCGATGCTCGGCGGATCGGGCCGGATGACCGTCGATCGGGTGCGCGGGTCAGCGTTCGAGGCGACGGTCGGCGGGTCCGGCAGCCTGTCACTCGGCACGATCGAGGTCGACCGCGCCACGGTCGCGATCGGCGGATCGGGCGGCATCACCGCACGCGGATCGGCGCGTAGCCTGGCGGTCAGCGTCGGCGGGTCGGGCAGCCTTCAAGCACCCGACCTGCGCGCGGCCAGCGCGCGAGTCTCGACCGCCGGATCGGGCATTGTCCGCGCGACGGTCGACGGTCCGGCGACCGTCTCCGTCGTCGGCAGCGGCCAGATCGATCTCGGCCGAAACTCGCGCGTTGTTCGGTCACGCGCATAGGCAAGGCGCAAATCCATTGCGGTGCGTAGGCGCTTGACCGCGCATTCTGGTGTGTTATTAGACCAATACACGCTGACGGAGTGAAACCAATGCGCCATCTTGCCTTGCTTGCCCTGATCCCGCTCGCCGCCTGCTCCGGGGGTAATGCCACGTCCAAAGCCAGCGGCGTCAACGGCACCAAGAGCTTCGCGCTCGACGGGTTCAACGCGGTGGATGCCACGGGGCCCGACGATGTCGACGTCCGCGTCGGATCGGGCTTCTCGGTCCGCGCCGAGGGCGACACCGGGATCATGGCCAATGTGGAGATCGTCAAGAACGGCGACACGCTGGAAATCCGGCGCAAGTCGAGCTCGGGGTTCCACTGGGGCGGCGGGGAGCGCGGCCACGTCAAGATCTACGTCACGATGCCGCGCATCACCGCGGCGAGCACGACGGGTTCGGGTGACATGGCGATCGACCATGTGGACGGCGACGGCTTCAAGGTCAGCGCGACCGGGTCGGGCGACCTGTCGATCGCGGCGATGAACGTCCAGCGCGCCGATTTCTCGCTGACCGGATCGGGTGGGGTCACCGCCGCCGGCACCGCCAAGATGGGAAGCTTCTCGATCACCGGGTCGGGCGATATCGATGCCGCCAAGCTGTCGCTCGGCCAGGCCGACGTCAGCGTGATGGGATCGGGCAACGTGTCCGCCGCGGTCGCCGGCCCGGCCAAGGTCGACGTGATGGGATCGGGCGACGTGACGCTGACCGGCGGCGCGAAATGCACGACGAGCAAGATGGGATCGGGCAGCGTCAGCTGTAGCTGAGGCGAACTCTAACCATCGAATGATCTTGCGCGCGCCGCCCAGGCGGTGCGATGCTCGCCACATGTCTCGCCTGATCCTTGGCCTCGCGCTAGCGGCGCTGGCGCTACCCGCCACTGCCGCCGACCGCCGCTACGTCGTTACCGATTTCGACCGCGTGCGCGTCGACGGTCCGTTCGAGGTTCGGCTGACGGTGGGCGGCACCAGCGCGTCGAGCGTCGCCAGCGGCGACCCGGAGGTGCTGGCAAGCCTCGACATCCAGGTGCAGGGAACGACGCTGATCGTTCGCAAGGGCGCGAGCGGCTGGGCCGAGCGCGGTCCGGCGGGCGGCCCCGCGCCGGTGATCACGCTCACTGCGCCCAGCCTGCGCAGCGCGACTGTGATCGGCGGCGGCAGGCTGGCGATCGGCGGCCGCGTTCGCAGTCAGCGGCTCGACCTCCAGGTGACCGGCAGCGGATCGATCGACGCTGGCGGAATCGACAGCAACGAAATGGTCGTGTCGCTAATGGGCGCGGGCAACGTTGCGCTGGCAGGGCGCAGCGGACGCGCGCGGCTGCAGACCAACGGATCGGGCACGATTTCAGCGAAGCCGCTGACAGTCGGCGACCTGGTCGTGCTGCTCGACGGGCCGGGCGAGACCCAGGCCACTGCGCGCTTCACCGCCAATCTGACTTCGACCGGGCTGGGCCGGATCGTCGTAACGGGCACCCCCGCCTGCGTCACGAAGGCGGTTGCCGGCGGACCGATCCTGTGCGGGCCCGGCGCGAAACCCTAGATCAAGGCAAGGTCCGCCAATTTCCCGATCAGGTCGGCGGGTAATGCCCCGACGCCTTCGCTGCCCGCACCGAGATCGAGCGGGGCGGCATCGCCCTCAAGGTACCGCCAGCCCTGGTGCGCGCGTTTGGGCCGCGCCTGGACCAGCACGAGCCGCGGGTCGAGCCTGATCGATACGCGCCCGCCCGGCAACTCGCCGAACCCGACGATCGGCGAGCGCGCGATCAGTTGGTGCTTCAAGATCCAGTAGAGCGAGCCCTGCCCGGCAATCTCCTCATGCCGCTTGGGCAAATAGCGCGTGCCGAGCTCGTACGGCGGGTCGCCTTCGCGCGCTGCCCAGCGCGCGGCGAACTGGTCGAGGCTGGCGACCCCGAACGCGACCTTGGTGAGATGAAGCGGCACCCGATTCAGGTGGTAGGCCGCTGCGCGCCGGTCAAGCTCAACCGTGCAGCCCGAACAGAGCAGCGAGGCCGAGAAACGAGAAGAAGCCCATGCAATCAGTCATCGTCGTCACGAAAACGGTGGAGGTAACGGCCGGATCGATATTGGCCTTGTCGAGGCCGATCGGGATCAGCACTCCCGACAGTCCGGCATTCAGGCTGTTGATCAGCATTGCCGCGAACAGCACGAAGCTGAGCATCCAGTCGTGATAAATGAACTGACACCCCCCGGCCATCAACAGGCCCAGGCCGAGCCCGTTGGCGCTGGCGATCCACCATTCGCGCGCGATCATCCGCCAGGTGTTGGAGCTGGTCAGCTGGTTGGTGGCGAGCGCACGCACCGTCACCGCCATCGTCTGCGTCGCGGCGTTGCCCCCCATGCCCGCGACGATCGGCATCAGCACCGCCAGCGTTACCAGCCGCGAGATGGTGTCCTGGAACACGGCGACCACTGCCGAAGCGAGAATCGCGGTGCCGAGATTGATGAACAGCCACCACATCCGCGTCCGGATCGTCGAGGGCAAAGGCTCGTTGATGTCGCCGTCGCCCGCGCCCGACAGCAGCAGCGCATCCTCGCCGGCCTCTTCGGAAATGATGTGGACCACGTCGTCGACCGTGATCATCCCGACCAGCCGCCCGGCCGCGTCGACCACGGCGGCGGAGATCAGCGCGTATTTCTGGAAGCGCAGCGCGACCTCTTCCTGGTCCATGTCGACGGGGATCAGCGTCTGTTCGCGCTTCATCACGTCGGCCATCGCAATTCCGCGCGGCGTGCGCAGGATCCACGACAGCTGGCACGTCCCGACCGGCTTGTGCGCCGGATCGACTACGAAGATTTCCCAGAAATCGGTGGTCAGTTCCTCGTGGCCGCGCAGGTAATCGATCGCGTCGCCGACGGTCCAATGTTCGGGCACCGCGACCAGATCGCGCTGCATCAGGCGCCCGGCGGATTCCTCGGGGTAGGACAGCGCCTCCTCGATCGCGGCGCGATCGTCGGGCTCCATCGCACGCAGCACCTCGCGCTGGTCCGCGGGCTCCATGTCCTCGATGATCGCGACCGCGTCGTCGGTCTCGAGCTCGGCGGCGATGTCGGCGACTTGTTGCGGCTCGAGCGCGTCGATCAGATCCTCGCGGACGTAATCGTTCATCTCGGCGAACACGTCGGCGTCGAGCATGTCGGCCAGCGCATGCGCGAGCGGCCCGCGGTCCTCGTGCGGGGTCAGCTCGAACAAATCGGCGATGTCGGCGGGATGAAGCGGCTCGACCAACGCGCGCGCGGCATCGGCGTCGCCCGCCTCGACCGCGTCGAGCACGGCGCGCACGAACGCCGGCTTCAGCCGGTCGTCCTCGTCCAGCTGCGCGGCTACGTTATCGGTTTCGGGTGCGCCGTCCACGGGCGCCAGATCGGTCTCGCTCATCGTCTGACCTTGGTTCGGGCGCGGGGATGTCCATAGCGGCGCCGTTAGCCCCATTTCCAGCGGTTTGCCAGCACCGAACGACCCGTCTAGGGCGCATCCAACGCATTTATTTCACGGAGCAACACGATGGCCGAGACCTTCGAAAAACTGACCCTGACGCTCGACGGCGGCGACGTCGTGATCAAGCTGCGCCCCGACCTCGCCCCGCAGCATGTCGAGCGCATCGCCGAGCTCGCCAACGAAGGCTTTTACGACGGCGTCCCGTTCCATCGCGTGATCCCCGGCTTCATGGCGCAGGGCGGTGACGGCGGGCGCGGCGACGGCACGGGCGGGTCGACCAAGCCCAATCTGCCGCAGGAGTTCAGCCGCGAGCCGCACGTGCGCGGCACCGCATCGATGGCGCGGACCAACGATCCCAATTCGGCCAACAGCCAGTTCTTCATCTGCTTCGACGACGCGCGCTTCCTCGACGGGCAATATACCGTGTGGGGCGAGGTCGAGAGCGGCATGGAGTTGATCGACGCATTGCCCAAGGGCGAGCCGCCGCGCGAGCCGGGGAAGATCGTCAAGGCGGCGGCAAGCTAGTAGCGAAGCTAATAGCTATCCCGGCCACCGCCTCGGCCGGCGTCGCTATGGCGACGACCGACGGCGTGGCTTTGCCACGCACAATTTCTGATGGATGTAAATCGACGTGGCGAAACCACGCCGTCGGTCGCGATGATGCGCGCCGGCCGGCTTCGCTTCGCTCAGCTTGCCTTCATGTTGCTCGACACGTTCGTGAACGTCGTCTTGAGCTTGTTGCCGAGGCCCTGCATCGCGGCGATCGCGGCAACGGCGATCAACGCGGCGATCAAGCCGTATTCGATCGCGGTCGCGGCGCGCGTGTTGCGTATCATCGCGAGAAAAGAGTGCAGCACAATCCGTCTCCCCTTCACCTCGAGGCGGGATAACGGGGCGAGCTTGCAATATGGTTAATGCGGCAACGGCTGTGCCCTATTCCTCGACCAGTGTCTCAACCAGCCAGTCGTGGAACAACCGCACCGGCTTCTGCTGCATCGCGCGCGGGCGGCACACGAACCAGTAACTGTAGGGGCTTGCCACCTCGATATCGAACAGTTTGGCCAGCCGGGGATCATGCGCTTCGTCGAAATGGCTGGCGTGCATGAACGCGACGCCAAGCCCCTGCGCCGCCGCTTCGAGCATCAGCGCGCCCGAATCGAAATGGTCGATTGCGAGCGGCTCGAGCTCGTCGAGCCCGGCGGCATGGCGCCACGCGCTGAACGTATCGGGCATGTCGCGATGGATCAAAGCGGTCAGCTTGGCGAGCTGTTGCGGATCGGTGACCGGGTCGGGCCCCTCGATCATCGACCGCGCGCCGATTGCATAGACCTGGTTGCGGTCGAGGCGCTTGGCGTAGAGACTCGGGTCGGGGTCGCGGGTGATCGTGATCGCCGCGTCAAGGCCGTCGCCGACTCGCGCCATGTTGTGTCCCGCGGTGTCGATATCGAGGTGGAGCTGCGGGTGCCTGGCGCGCAATTCGGCGAGGTGCGGGAAGATGCGCTGCGCGGCGAACAGCGGCAGCACGCCGAGCCGCAGCCGCAGCACTTCGGTCCCGCTGGTCAGCGACTCGACCGCATCGGTTAACCGGTCGAGCACCGGCGCGATCTGTTGCAGCAACCGCTCGCCATCCTCGTTGAGCACGACCGCTTGGTGGCGGCGCTCGAACAGCGGCTTGTCGATAAAGCGTTCGAGCGCCTGGACGCGGCGGCTGAGCGCGGGCGCCGACAGCGCGAGTTCCTGCGCCGCCGCCTTCACCGACCCGGTGCGGGCGACCTGCACGAAGGCCTCGATCGCAGTCAGCGGCGGGAGCCTGCGCATCCTGTTTCCCTTACGTCATCCTCGCGGTTGTGCATCGCGTCACATTCCGTCGATGCGACTGGTACCATTTCCCCTCGTCCGAAATCCACCCGCGATTGCAAAAAGCGCATGCAAACGGTTTCTTTTCGCACTTGCACAATAAAATGCCGCGCCGCACATAGCGCGTGCCTTTCAGGCATCCTCTCCTAAAAACTTATTCCGGCCGGGCCTCACAGCCCGGCCTTTTTTTTGTGCCCGAGCGCCAATGTGCGTCGGATCGATCGAGCGCGAATTACTCGGTGTAGGGCTTCCAGTTCGCCTGGTCGCATGCCGGGGGAGAGGCCGGCGCCTTGGACGCTCGCCGGGCGCGTTCGCACTTCATCGCCGCGAGCAGATAGGGCCGCGGCGACAGCGGTAGCGGCCGGCCGCCGCAACTCTCCAAATCGGCCGTTTGGGCGAGGAGCGTCAGGTTCTGCTCCTCTATCGAGCGAAGCTTTTCCGTCTTGCCGTCCGGATAGGCGCCCTCCGCCATGCTCTGCGACAGCCGCTTGAGAATCTTGTGGTAGTCGGCGAGCGGCACCGCGCATCGCGCGGGTACCGGCAACGGCGGCCGGCCCGCGACCACCGGCGCCGGCCGGGTTTGCGCGGCGGCGAACACCGGCACGGTAGCAAAAGCCAGAATCAGCAAGCGCATGACGTCACCCGTTCACGGTTGCGATCGGCTGAATAGGCGCGTGCCGCGCGCGCCTGTCAACCGCGCGGCGATATGACCAAACCGCGTTTTTGTGTCGTTGGCGTATCGACTCCTCTCGCACATCGGGAACCACGTCGCTATCTCGCGCGCTCGGCTTCTTTCGAGCGAGGTTCTTCGATGGCAGACGGCGACGACGCCCCCCAACGCAAGCTCCAAGTCGCCAATGCCCGGCCCGAGGACAGCGGCCGCGGCCTCGCGCATATCCCACGCGCGCTGATGGCGGCGTTGGGGATCGGCGAAGGCGACGTGATCGAGATCGTCGGCAAGACCAACACGCCCGCGCGTGCCGTCGCGCCCTATCCCGAGGACGAGGGGCTCGAACTGCTCCGGATCGACGGGCTGCAACGCGCCAATGCCGGGGTCGGGTCGGGCGATTATGTCGAAGTGCGCAAGGCCGAGGTGAAGACCGCGACTCGTGTGGTGTTCGCGCCCGCGCAGCAGAATTTGCGGCTGCAAGGGTCGACCGGGGCGCTCCACCGCACATTTCTCGGACGGCCGGTGTGCCAAGGCGATGTCGTAGCGACCGCCGGACAGCAACGCATCGATCCCGAGGGCATGCCGCCCAACGTCGCGCAATATCTCCGCGCGCCGGCCTATGCGCTACAGGAAATTCGTCTCGCGGTGATCGCAACCGTGCCCAAGGGCGTCGTGCTGATCGACGAGAATACCGAGATCGAGCTGCGCGCCGAATATGAGGAGCCCAAGGACGCGCGCCGCGCCGACGTGACCTACGACGATATCGGCGGAATGGCGGCGACGATCGACCAGCTGCGCGAGATGGTCGAGCTGCCGTTGCGCTATCCCGAGCTGTTCCAGCGGCTCGGGGTCGATCCGCCCAAGGGCGTGCTGCTCCACGGCCCGCCCGGCACCGGCAAGACGCGGCTCGCTCGCGCGGTGGCAAACGAAAGCGACGCGCAATTCTTCCTGATCAACGGGCCGGAGATCATGGGCTCGGCGTACGGGGAGTCCGAAGCCAAACTGCGCCAGATTTTCGAGGAAGCATCGAAGAACGCGCCGTCGATCGTGTTCATCGACGAAATCGATTCGATCGCGCCCAAGCGTGGGAACGTGACCGGCGAGGCGGAAAAGCGGCTCGTCGCGCAATTGCTGACTTTGATGGACGGGCTGGAGGCGCGCGCGAACCTGGTGGTGATCGCCGCCACGAACCGCCCCGAGGCGATCGACGAGGCGTTGCGGCGGCCCGGCCGGTTTGACCGCGAGATCGTCGTCGGCGTGCCCGACGAGCGCGGACGGCGCGAGATCCTGGGCATCCACACGCGCGGCATGCCGCTCGGCGACCGGGTCGATCTCGATGAGCTCGCGCGCACGACCTATGGCTTCGTCGGCGCCGACTTGGCGGCACTTGCGCGCGAGGCGGCGATCGAGGCGGTGCGGCGGATCATGCCGCGGCTCAACCTCGAAGAACGCACGATCCCACCCGAGGTGCTCGACACGCTGGCGGTGACGCGTGAGGATTTCCTCGACGCGCTCAAACGCGTCCAGCCGTCGGCGATGCGCGAGGTGATGGTCGAGGCGCCGCGCGTGCGGTGGGACGATGTCGGCGGGCTCGACGATGCGCAGATGCGGCTGAAGGAAGGCGTCGAGTTGCCGCTCAAGGACCCGGATGCGTTCCGCCGTTTGGGCATCCGTCCGGCCAAGGGCTTCCTGCTCTACGGCCCGCCCGGCACCGGCAAGACCTTGCTCGCGAAGGCGGTGGCGCGCGAGGCGGAGGCGAACTTCATCTCGACCAAATCGTCCGACCTCTTGAGCAAATGGTATGGCGAGAGCGAGCAGCAGATCGCCAAGCTCTTCGCGCGCGCGCGCCAGGTGGCACCGTGCGTGATCTTCATCGACGAGCTCGACAGCCTCGTGCCCGCGCGCGGCGGTGGAATGGGCGAACCGCAAGTCACCGAGCGCGTGGTCAACACGATCCTGTCGGAGATGGACGGGCTGGAGGAATTGCAGTCTGTCGTCGTGATCGGCGCGACCAACCGCCCGAACCTGATCGACCCCGCACTCCTGCGCCCAGGGCGGTTCGACGAGCTGATCTATGTCGGCGTGCCCGACCGCAACGGGCGCCGCCGCATCCTCGCGATCCAGACGCAGAAGATGCCGCTCGCCGAGGATGTCGATCTCGACGCGCTGGCGGCGCGGACCGAGCGCTTCACCGGTGCCGATCTCGAAGACCTGACCCGCCGCGCCGGGCTGATCGCGTTGCGCGCGAACCTCGAGGCGAAAGCGGTGACGATGGCCGATTTCGACGCGGCGATGGACGATTCGCGCGCGAGCGTGACGGCGGAGATGGAGCGCGAATACGAAGCGATGGCGGCGCGGCTCAAGCAGGATGCCGCCGCGATCCAACCGATCGGGTTCATTTCGCCCGGGCAATTGAGGCCGCACGGCCCGAAGGGGAACGAGTAGGATGATCGTGCTCGCGCTGATGATGCTCTCGTCGATTCCCAGCGAAAGCCGCTCGGACTTTCAGATGATGACGTCGCCGGCGTATCAGGCGTTCGCGCGCAAGGGCGACGCGATGTGCCCGGCGCGCCGCTTGCGATACCTTCACCCGGCTGACCTAGACGGCATGGAGGAGAGCTTCCTGAGCACATTGCCGTCGCGCGAGCAGCGGCGCGTGGCGCGCGCGACCCCGGACACCAGCAACTGCCCGCCCGCCGGTGCGTCGTGCCCGGCGCAGCACACGCTCGCGGCGATCGTTCGGCTGGGGCTGCTCGACGGCTTCACACAATCCGCCTGTTCGGGGGCCGGCTAAACTCAGCCCTGCCGCTGCAGCGCGGCGATAATCGACTGGCGCATCGTGGCAAGGTCCGCCGGGCTGTCGGCGCCAAGGATACCGCGCGCGACTTCTGGCAGATGCGCGGCAGGGTCACCGCTGGTCTTGAAAACATAATGGTCAAACATCGCGCGCCACGCGCGGCGCTGGTCGGGGGGTAACTGGCGCAACGCGACCATCCCGTGCATCAGCGCGTCCCACGGCGACCCGACGTCGCGCCGCGCCGGGTTCCACCAGTAATTGACCAGCAGGTTGAGCGGCGAAAGCGCCTCGACGTGATGGTACCAGCCATAGGGGATGTAGATCGCGTCGCCGGGTTCGAGCTCGGCGCTTCGGGCGTCGGCGAGCGCGTCGGCGAAACGCGGATAGCGCTCCAGATCGGGGGCGGTCACGTGCGCCATGCTGATCGCCGCGCCCGCCGGCGTAATGTGGAACGGCCCCATATAGAGGTTGGCGACCTGTTCGGGCGCGAACAGCGTGAAACGGCGGCGGCCGGCGACGACGCAGGCGAGGTTCTCAACCTGGTCGTTGTGCGTCGCGACGATCGCGGATGTGCCGAGCCAGAGGCGGGGGGCGACCTCGGGCGGTACAAGCGGCATCGGGTTGGCGACGGCGAACCCCGGCATGACCTGCTCGGTTGACAGCCCCTGGATCGCCAGCGTGTCGGGCGCCGCAGCGCCGGTTTGGCGCTCGAACTCGGCGAAGAAGCCGGCGATCGTGACCGGTTCGCGCTCGAAATTGGGGCGCTCGATCGAGGGCGCGTAATGCAGCCGGCCATGCTCGCCGGCTGGCGCGCGCACCATCGGGACCGGCTCGTCGGTCGCGAGACCCGAGAGGTAGGCGCCGAGTTCGCCGCGCTTCGCCGCCGCGACGACGGGCCAGTCCGCGACCAGCCCGCGCAGCACCACCGGCTCTCCCGCCTCCCGGATTTTCGCGAACGTTTCGGGGTCGGTACCGTGGCTTTCGCGGAGTGCGTGCATGGCTCGCGGGGTCCGCCTTTGCCCCCGGCAAGTCAAGCCGGCGGCGCGCTCGCGCGGCGGGGTGTCAGCGCCAGCCAGCAATAGCCGAACAGCACCAGGCACGCCGCCCCCGCGGTCAGATACGGGAGCGAATGCTGCGCCTCGTACAGCCCGACGCCGAGCGACGGACCGAGCACGAAGCTGGCGCCGTTGATGCTCGTGACCTTGCCCGCGACCGACCCTTGCGCGTCGGGTCCGACCGCCAAGCTCGATCCCGCGGTGAAGGCGGGGCGGGTGAAGCCGAACCCGACGCTGGCGAGCGCATAGGCGGTCGCAATCCCGTAGAGCGACGTCGCCAGCCCGGTCAGCGCGGTGCCCATCGCGGCGATCACCAGCCCCGCCAGCATCATCGCACGCGGTTGCAGGTTGAGCACCGGGATCAGCCCCCATTGCACCAGCAGCGCGGCACCCGCGCCCATCATCAGCACGATGCCGGTGGGCTGCAACGCTTGGGTCGGCAGCAGGTGCAGCCGGTCGATCACAAGGAAGCCGATTGCCTGCCCGGTCATCGCCTGGGCGTGCCCGAACACGAGGCCCGCGATCATCCAGACGCGGACGCGCGGGTCGAGCACCCCGACCGATTCGCTGCGCGACGCGGTCGCGGCGGTGATGCTCGCACCCGACGATTGCCCGCCGATCGATGGATAGGCGGTCGCGGCACCATGGCTGCCGGGCGTCTCGAGCGCGGCTTCGGTACGGTCGTCGGGCAGCATCCGCCGCACCGTCACGAACATGCCGGCCCCGAACAGCGCGAACAGAAATGCCGGCCCCGACAGCCCGATCGTCACCGCGCCGACGCTCCCCATCAACAGGTACGGCGCGATCGCTGGGCCGAGGATCGTCCCCAGCCCGAACGCCGACCCGAGCAGCGTCAGCGCCTTGGTCCGCTCCTCGCGCGTCGTCCGCCCCGCGACGATCGCCTGCACCGCGGGGGGCGCTGCCGCGCCCAGGCTGCCGTAGATCAGCCGCCCGACGATGAAGAGCAGGAACGCCATCGTCCCGCCGATCCAGCCGTTGATCCCGGCGAGCAGGAACAATCCGCAGAGACTGAGCGACACCGCGAACCCACCGACGCCGAGCAGGATCATCGCGCGCCGCCCCTGCCGATCCGACCGGTTGGCCCAGAACGGGGCGGCGATCACCCACAGCAGCGCCGACACCGAAAACGCCGCCGCGACCGCATTGTCGGGCACATGCAGCGACCGGCCTATAGCGGGCAGCACCGATTGCAGCGCGGTGTTCCCCGCCGCGATCGTCAGCATGACGGTGAACAGCAGCGCGAAATCGCGGTCGAACTTCGCGGTCATGCGGCTACCGAATAACCGGCTAACGCCCCGACACAACCCGTCCGTGCACCCTTAAAGCTTGATCGAACGTTCGGGCTTTGCGAGAGGGGCTGCTTGGCCGCGCCCCGTCGCGCGGAAAAAACTAAGGAAGATCATGGCCCATCCTCGCCTTGCCCTCGATCATGAGGAGACGCGCGCGCGCAAGCTCCCCTCCCCGTGGGCGATGTTCCTGAGCGGATTCCTCAAGCACCCAGTGATGGTCGGGTCGGTGATCGCGTCGTCCAAGGCGCTGCAGAACACGATGCTCGACCGAGTCGACTGGCCGAACACCAAATTGTTCGTCGAATACGGCCCTGGCGTCGGCACGTTCACGCAGAACATCCTCGACCGGCTGGCGCCCGACGGCACCTATATCGCGATCGATACCAACGAGGATTTCATCGACTATCTCGGTCTGAAATTCACCGATTCGCGTTTCATCCCCGTCCTGGGGTCGGCCGCCGATGTCGAGAAGATCGTGGCCGATCACGGATTCGACCACGCCGATTACGTGCTGTCGGGCTTGCCCTTTTCGACCCTGCCGCACGGCGTCGCGCCGCAGATCGCCGCCGCGACTCACCGCGTGCTCAAGCCCGGTGGCGCGTTCCTGGTCTATCAGTTCCGCCCCAAGGTGCGCGAGTTCCTGACCCCGCACTGGTCGAATATCGACTACAAGATCGAATGGCGCGCGATCCCGCCGAGCCACAATTTCTGGGCGTGGAAGGACAAGGACGAGGTCAAGTAACCTCGCGCCGGCGCAGCCTCTCGCGCCCGAAATTGAGGCTCCGCGTCACGTTATAGTCGAGCACCGTCATTACGAAGAACGCGCCCGCCTGCTTGACGCGCATCCACAGGCTCGTGCGCGCCTTGTAGAGCGCAGGGGTGATCCGTTCGGACGCGTCGATCTCGCCCTGAACGTAAGCACGGCAATGCGCGGCGAACGCCGTGTCCTCGATCCGCAGCATCAGCTCGAGGTTCAGATACAGGCTCCTGATGTCGTAATTGGCGGAGCCGATATAGACGACGTCGTCGATCACGAAGAGCTTGGTGTGGAGCTTGGTCGGCTGGTATTCGTAAATCTCGACGCGCTTCCTGAGCAGCCCGGCATAGGTGAAGCGCGACGCCCAGATCGCCGCGCCGTGATCGTTCTTCGACGCCAGCACGATCCGCGCGACCCCACGCATCCCGATCCGGTCGAGCCGGCGCAGCATGCCCGGGCTCGGCGCGAAATAGGCGCTGATCAGGTCGGCGCGCATCGCGCTACGCAAATCCTGCTTGATCGCGCGCGCCCACGGCGAGGGTTTCCGCGTCGGTCCGCCGAACAGCCAGCGCGTCTTGCCCTCGGGCTCGCTCCATTTCGACAAGAGCGCGCGGAGCGAGCGGAGCGGCGGCGTCTCTTCCTTGGCCCATTGATCGAGCGCGTCGAAGTAACCGGTCAGGTGCGCCGCCGACGGCCCTTCGATGTAGAAGCCCAGGTCGCGCCACGCCTGGTCCTCGGCGGTGCCGAAATACGAATCCTGGATGTTGAACCCGCCGATGATCACGCGCGCCTCGTCGGCGAGCGCGAGCTTCTGGTGGTTGCGCAGCAGGTAACGCCGTCCCCAGCGCGGGACGAAGCGGCACACGTCGACCCCGGCATCGCGGAGCGGCTCGAAGAAACGCGCGGCCTGCGCATGCTCGCTGCCCAGCCCGTCGACGATCAGCTTTACCGCGACCCCGCGGCGCGCCGCGTCGATCATCGCCTGGCGCACCTTCGCCCCCGCCTCGTCGTCGACATAGATGTAATAGAGGATGCGCAAGCTACGCTCGGCACCCGCGATCAGGTCGAGCAACGCAGCCAGCCGTTCGGGCCCTTCGGTGATCAGCCGCAGCGTGTCGCCCTCGATCGTGAAACTGGGTTCGCCGGCCATCGCGCCTTCTATCGCGGGCGCCGCGCAGCGAGGCAAGCGGTGCGATTTTCTTGACTCTCCGCCCCGCGTTGTCCTAGGGCGCGCGGCTTCCCACATAGTGGTTTTTGCAAAGGATCAGCGTTCATGGCGCGCGTCACCGTCGAAGATTGCGTCGACAAGGTTTCCAACCGTTTCGACCTGGTGCTGTTCGCAGCCCAGCGCGCGCGCCAGATTTCGGGCGGCGCCGACCTGACGATCGACCGCGACCGCGACAAGAATCCGGTCGTGGCGCTGCGCGAGATCGCCGAGGAAACGGTGCGGCCCGACCACCTGCAGGAAGCCGTGATCGGCGGCATGCAGAAGGTCCAGATCGACGACGACGACACGCCCGACGAGATCGGCTCGCTGTCGCAGTCGGCCGAAGCGCTGCGCCTCACCGCCGCCGCGCCGCCGCGGAACCAGAACCTGGGTGGGGACTACGACGGCTAAGCCCGACCGACGACGCGGCTTCGCCGCGTCGTACCCTCACCACCGCGGATCGTAACTGGCGAGGCATTTGTCGCCCAGCGGCTTGTAGCCGTTCCTGCACATGGCGCGGATCATCACCGTCACCGGGTGATCGGGGCCGCAATAGCGCTTGGCTTTGGCGATGCTGTAGGCGGTGTCGCCCCATTTGTTGCGCGTATCGAGCCGCGCGCCCGCTTCGAGCAGGGTGCGGGCGATGATCAGCATCTTGCGGCGGTCGTGGCCCGGATCCCATTCGCAGATGTTGAGCAGCGTGTTCATGGCGCCGTTTCGTTCGGTGTCGAACGGCGTGTTGGGGTCCCAGCCGCGCTGCAGCAGGTTTTCGACCGCGCGCAAATCGAGCGACCGGAGCGCGATCTTCTCTTCGGCGGCGGCCGGCGGCGGTAGCGCCGTCAGCGCTGGTGCGGCCACGCTACGCGGCGACAGCTCGGCGAACGCGAGCCAGGCTCCGACGACGGCCAGGGCCAGTACTCCCGCCGCGACCGCCCGGCGGCGACCGGTTGCTCGCCCATTGCCGAAACGCGCGATCTCGGGCATCCCGCGGACATCGACCTCCACCGGCGCGATCAGCCGATAACCCAGACGCGGCACCGTTTCGATCGGGCCGTCCTCGGCCGGCCCAGCGCCCAGCGCCCTGCGCAACTTGACCATCGCGGTCGCGAGCGACGCCTCGACCACGGTGACGTCTGGCCACACCGCGTCGAGCAGTTCGTCTTTGGTGACGACCTCGCCGGGCCGTAACAGCAGTTCGCGCAGGATCTGGAGCGGCTTCGTCTCGACGTCGACCCGCCGGCCGTCGACGTGCAGCTCCCAGCTGGCTTCGTCGAATTCGACGGACGCGAATCGCCATCGCCGCCGCTGGCGGCCAATCTCCGGCTTCCCCCTCTCGATCTCCCCCATCGAGCGTTCCTTCAGAGAATCTTCAGTTCTTCGTCAGGACAGACTCGATGAGACTGGCTCACGATCGTCCCCAGCACAAGAGGGGGGATCGGACGTGGGTGGGGCACGTTTCCCGGGCGCCGTTTGCGCGCTCACACTGACATTGGCCGCCGCCGCGGCAACGGGACAGACGGCAGCGCGAACGATCGGCAAAACCATCGGCCTGGCCGACCCGTATCCCGACGGCACGACCCGCGCGCCGGTCGATCCGCTCGTCATGCGCGACGACGATTTCGCCCGCAATCGCGACCCGTCCCTATGGTCGGGGCTCACCGTCGAACGGATATCCTTTCGCGAAAACCGCGCACGCTGGGCGTTCTGGCGGATCGTCAATGCCGGCCGGCCGGGCGGCGTGCTGTGGGTTGTCCCGCACGACAACGAAAACGGCGCGTTCGACGCCGCGCTGCGCGCGGTCGGCCGATACGGCGGGATTCTGATCGCGGTCGACACGAGCGCCGACGACCATTCCTATGCCGCGCGCCTTAACCGCAACGTCGATCGGGGGGCGCCGATCGATCCCAACCGCAATTTCACCGACGCCGCGCCGCGTTATGTCGGTGCGCTACTGGCGGACCTGCGGCTTGGCCCGCGGCTGATCGTCGCGCTGCATTCCAACGCGCCGGGGTTCGACAGCGGCGGCTCGACGTGCGCGACGGCGCCGCGCGGCGGCAGCGGCGGGATCTCAATCCGCGTGTGCAGCGACCGCTACCACCCCGTCGTATCGCGCAGCCGCGCCTGGCCGTTCGACGACGACGACAGCATGGCTATCATCCCCTATGGCGCCGTGCGCGGGCGCGCCGCGACGTTCTGTGGCCCGGCCTTGCAGGCCGCCGACTTCAACATTGCGTTCGAATATGTTCGGATCAGCGATGGGTCGCTGTCCAACTATGCGCTTCTCCACGGCCTGCGGTACGTCAATTTCGAGACCAGGGACCTCGGCAACCAGGCGGCCCAGCGCGACGCCGCGCGCGCACGGCTGACCAGCATGATCGAGACGATGATGGTGCGTTGCCTGCCCGGCGGCACCGTGCCGCCGGCCGCGCCTGCCGTCACGATCGCGGCGACTGAGCCGGCACCGTCCGTGCCTGCCGTAACGGCGCTGGCAACGACCCCGGTCGCGCTGTCACCGATGCCGAGCACGGCGGTTGCGCCTCAGCCCGCACCGTAAACACTGCGCCGTGCCGCCTATCCGACCGGGTTCTCCAAAGCAGCAGCAGCCCGCCGCGCCTCGCCGCGCCGTTTCGCGCGTCGCCCGTACCAAAACGACCACAAGCTCAGTGCGCCCATCGTGCCGTAGCTCAGGATCGGGTTGACGATCAGATACTCGCGCACGCTCAGCGTGAACACGAGCACCACGCCCAGCGTCACATCCGCGACCAGACCGAACCCCCACACCAGGGTCATCACCGTCATCGTGCGGCGGAATGCGGCATGGACCTGGAGCGCCGCGAACGCTTCCGCCTCGCCCTCCGACTTGCGGCGCATGCTCGCGCGCGCCAGCTGGTAGACCAGCGGCTTGCCGACGAGCGCCGAGCCCAGGAACACCAGCCCGATCGCCCCGGTGACGAGCTTCTCGCGCAACAACAGGAATTGCGGGCCACCGCCGCCGAGCATCGCGAGCAGCGACAGCACGATCCCGGCCAGCACCAGCACCGATAGCGCGTCGACCCGGCGGCGCCGCGCGAATTCGACCAGGCTCCACAAGGTCGGCGGTGCGGAGGACGCGATCAGCGCCTTGACCTCACCGAGCGACGGCTGCGCATAGGAATAGATCGCATAGGGCAGGATGAAGTTGACGAGCGCCTCGACGAGGACGTGGCCGCCATTCTTGCGGAGCCAGCCGACAATATTGGCAATCATACACCACCTCGCTGGTCGGCTGGCCGACCCTTGAAGCCCTGCGCGACGACGAACCATTCGACCGACCCTTTGCGGCTGGCAGGCGGCTTGGCATGCTTCACGGATCCGAAGTTGCGCTTCATTTCCGCTACCAGCGTGGAGTCCGCGCCGCCTGCGAATACCTTCGACACGAACGTACCGCCGGGCTGGAGCACGTCGATCGCGAACGCCAGCGCGGTTTCGACCAGCGCCATCGTGCGCAGGGCATCGGTCTGCGGGTGACCGACCGTATTCGCCGCCATGTCGGATACGACCAGATCGGGCGCGCCGCCGAGTTCTTCGATCAGCCGGCCCGGCGCGGCGTCGGCCATGAAATCCATCTGCAGGATCGTCACACCGTCGATCGGATCGACGGGCAACAGGTCGATCCCGACGATCGCGGCTTTGGGTGCCGCCTTTCGCACGACTTGGCTCCAGCCGCCGGGCGCGAGGCCGAGGTCGACCACGCGCTTGACGCCCTTGAGGAACCCGAACTTCTCGTCGAGCTCGAGCAGTTTGTAGGCCGCGCGGCTGCGATACCCTTCGGCCTTGGCGCGCTTGACGTACGGGTCGTTGAGCTGGCGTTCGAGCCAGCGGGTCGATTGCGCGGTGCGCCGCCGCGCGGTCTTGACGCGGGTGTGGCCGCCGCCAGAACCCCTCACGGCTCCCCCCTTCATGGCCGGTTCGCCCCCATCAGCCGGCGCAAAATGCCCTCGCGAATGCCGCGGTCGGCGACGGCGAGCCGCTCGGCGGGCCACACGTCCATGATCGATTCGAGGATCGCGCAGCCGGCGACGACCAAGTCGGCGCGCTCCGTCCCGATGCACGGGAAGCGCGCGCGCTCGGCGAGCGACATGCCCGACAGGTCGCTCGAAATGCGCCGCATCGATTCGGCGGGCACGATCAAGCCGTCGACCAGCGCGCGATCGTAATGGTCGAGTTCGAGATAGACGCTGGCGAGCGTCGTCACCGTGCCCGAGGTGCCGAGCAAGCGCGGCGCGACCGGCGATTTGGGGAGGCGGTCGGCAAATTTGACGAAGGCCTCGGTCGCGAGGCTGCGCATGCGCGCATAGGCCGCGAGCCGTTCGGCGCTGTCCGCCGCGCCCTCGCCGCCGGCATGCTCGGTCAGCGACACCACACCCCACGGCGCCGAATGCCAGTCGAGCACGCGAGGTTCGGGCCCGCTCGCGTCGATCAACACCAATTCGGTCGACCCGCCGCCGATGTCGAAGATCAGCGCCGGTCCCTCGCCCGGCTCCATCAGCGCGTGGCAGCCGAGCACTGCGAGCCGCGCTTCCTCCTCGGCGGAGATGATGTCGAGCCGGATTCCCGTCTCGCGATAGGCACGCTCTATGAAGGCGGGGCCGTTGGCGGCCTGGCGGCAGGCCTCGGTCGCGACCGAGCGCGCGACGAGCACGTTGCGGCGGCGCAATTTGTCCGAACAGACCTTCAAGGCGGCGATGGTGCGGTCGATCGCCGCGTCGGAAAGCCGCCCGCTCGCCGCCAGCCCCTCGCCCAGCCGAACGATCCGCGAGAAGGCATCGACCACCGCGAAGCCGTTGCCCTGCGGCCGCGCGATCAGCAGGCGGCAATTGTTGGTGCCCAGATCGAGCGCGGCATAATACGGCGCATCGTGCCAGCGCTTTCGCAGGTGAGGCGCCGGACGGGCAAACCCCGGGCCTTGGGCCTGGGGCGGGTGCCGATGCGGCATCGTCGTGGGATGATCTCCCATGCCGTCGCTCTTTATGTTCTTGCGGCCCGGCCCAAAGCCCTCCGCTGCTTGGGGCGAGGATTAGCGCAAAGGCGCGCGCCCGACAACCAATCGTTATGGGCGTGGGGCCTTGACCGCCCCAGCGCGCTTGCCTAGAGCGCGGCCCGCGATTGCCCGATCCTCTAATGGTAAGAGAGCGGACTCTGACTCCGTCAATCAAGGTTCGAATCCTTGTCGGGCATCCAGCTTTCCCGTTTCCAGAATATCTTAGCGGTTGCGTAGGCTACGCGACCGGGTAAGCATCCATGCGTGGGTTCGGGGGCGGAAATCGCGTGAGCGGGGGTAACGAGCAAGCGGCCACCGCGGCGCAGCGGCTTGCCGACGCGCATCGCGCGCTCCGCGCCGATCCGACGATCCAGTTCGGCATGGGACCCGCGCCGCTGCCCAAACCGTTCGAGATTCCCGGCTGGCTCCGCTGGCTGCTCGATGCGCTGCGGCCGATCGGGCGGTTCTTCAAATGGATCACGAGCTTCATGCCCGCGGCGCCGCTCGCGCAGATCCTGTTGTGGTCGGTGATCGTCATCCTCGCGCTCACGCTGATCTGGCTGATCGTCGACCGGATCCGCGCGGGCGAATGGCGCACGCCGTTCAGCAAGCGCCCCGCGCGGCAAGTCGCGGTCGAGCAGCAGGAAGAGGAATGGGCGCCCGATTTCGCGCCGGCGCGGGCTTGGCTCGATGAGGCAGACGCGCTGGCGGCGCGGGGGCTGTACGCGGAGGCCGTGCACCACCTGCTGTTCCGCTCGGTCGAGGATATCCAACGCCGGCGACCGCGTGTGGTGCGGCCTTCCCTGACCAGCCGCGAACTGTCGGTGGCGACCGGCATTCCGACCGTCGCCCGCGCGTTGTTCGCGCGGATCGCGGGGTATGTCGAAGCCAGCCTGTTCGGTGGGCGCGCGGTCGGCGCCGACGACTGGATGCAGGCGCGCGCGGCCTATGCCGACTTCGCGCTACCCGGGCAGTGGAAGGCATGAGCGACGTCGCGATCGGGCGCGCCGGGCCGGGCGGCGGCGAGCTGTTCCGGCTGCGCACGATCATCATCCTGGTGCTGGTCGGCGTTGCCGCATTCGCGGCGATGCTGATCGCGACCGCTTACGCCCCGGGCACGACGCCCAAGGGCGACGGTGCGGCGCACGCGTTGTCCAATTCGGCGGTCGGCTATAGCGGGATCATCCGGCTCGCGCAGGATGCGGGGTACGATACGCAAGTCATTCGCGACGACAATCTGCTCGACGGACGCGGGCTGCTCGTCGTGACGCCGCAGACCGCCGACACGCCGATGGGCGATATACTCACGCGGCGCGCCAAATTGCCGACGCTGGTGGTGCTGCCCAAGTGGCAGACGCTGGCGGATAAGGCGCATCCGGGCTGGGTCAACTACCTCGCCTTGCTCCCGGCGAGCGAGCCGTACGGCGTGCTGGCGCCCCAGAACAAGCTGACCATTGCGCGGAGCAAGAGCGGCGGCGCGCCGCTGACCGCGACCGGGTTCCTGGCCGACAGCGGCATCACGATCGCAGCACCGCGCCCGCTCCAGAGCATGACCGGCGCCAACCTCCACCCGCTGCTGACCGACGCGCAAGGTCACATCGTGCTCGGCCAGATCGGCGACGGGCCGTTCTACGTGCTCGCCGACGGCGACCTTATCGCCAACAAGGGGATGCGCGACGAAGCTAATGCCGCCGCCGTCTTCGACTTGCTCGACCAGCTCAACGTGTCGAACGAGCCGATCTCGTTCGACGTGACGCTGGTTGGGCTGGGCCGCCAGCCAAACCCGTTGCGGCTAGCGTTCGATCCGCCTTTCCTGGCGATGACGCTGACTTTGGTGGCGGCGATGCTGCTCGCCGGGTGGCAGGCATTCGTGCGATTCGGGCCGCCGGTGCGCCGCGAGCGCGCAATCGCGTTTGGCAAGGCGGCGCTGGTCGACAATTCGGCGATGCTGATCCGGAAAGCCCGGCGCCAGGCACGGCTCGGCGGGCGCTACGTCGAGACGATCCGCGACCGCGCGGTGATCGCGTTCGGGGTGCCTGGCCGGCTGCGGGGGCAAGCGATCGACGCGTATCTCGACAAATTGAGCGGCCGCGCGAAGTTCAGCGATCTCGCGCGCGCCGCCGAGCAGGCGTCCGACAAGAACAGCCTGGTCGCAGCCGCGCAGGCATTACACGATTGGCAGAAGGAGAAAGCCAAGTGACGGTCGAAGAGGTCCGCAATCTGGCCGAGGCCATCCGGCAGGAGGTCGGCAAGGCCGTCGTCGGGCAGGAAGCGACGGTCGAACTGATGCTCGTCGCCTTGTTCGCCGGCGGGCACATCCTGCTCGAAGGCCCGCCGGGCACCGCCAAGACGTTGCTCGCGCACAGCTTCGCGTCGGCGATCGGGATCAAGTTCGGGCGGATCCAGTTCACCCCCGACCTGATGCCCGGCGACATCATCGGCGCGAACCTGTTCAACTTCCAGACCAGCCAGTTCACGCTCACGCGCGGTCCGATCTTCACCGACCTGCTGCTGGCCGACGAAATCAACCGCACGCCGCCCAAGACGCAGGCGGCTTTGCTCGAAGCGATGCAGGAACGCACGGTGACGATCGACGGCGAGAGCCTCGCGCTCGGCGATCGCTTCATGGTGGTGGCGACGCAGAATCCGATCGAGCAGCAGGGCGTCTACCCGCTGCCCGAGGCCCAGCTCGACCGCTTTTTGTTCAAGCAGACGGTCGATTATCCGTCGGCCGAGGAGGAGCGCAAGATCATCGCGACGCACGGCGCGCGCGGCTCCGCGATGGATCCGGCGGAATGGGGGGTGAAGGCCAAGGGGAATGCGAAGCAGATCACCGCGGCGATCGACGCGGTTGCCGGGGTCAAACTGGTCGACGAGGTGATCGACTATATTGCGGGCCTGATCCGGGGCACGCGCGGTGTCGCCGACCTGGAGAGCGGCGCGAGCCCCCGCGCCGGCGCGATGCTGGCCGGCGCGGCGCGCGCGCGCGCGGCACTCGACGGGCGCGATTTCGTGATCCCCGACGACGTCAAGCAGCTCGCCCCCGCGCTGCTCCGCCACCGTCTGATCCTGTCGCCTGCGGCGGAGATCGACGGCCGCGTGGTCGAGGACGTGGTCAACGACATCATCGAACAGATCGAGGCGCCGCGGTGAGAATGGCGGCTCCTACTCCCCTCCCTCTCAGGGAGGGGCTGGGGGTGGGTGCGCGGCCCGCAGGGTCGCGCTCGACGGCGGCGGCAGGAGCCTCGCTGCGCTCGGCACCCACCCCTAACCCCTCCCTAAAAGGGAGGGGAATAAAAGGGTGATCTACCCCACGCGCCTCGCGGTGCTGGCGGCGGCGGCGGGAGCGCCCGTCGCGCTGCTCGTCGCTGTGCAGATGGCCGACCGTTGGTACGTGGCGCTCGCCTGGCCCGCGCTGGTGCTGGCCGGGGTGCTGGCCGATGCGATCGCCGCGGTCGGCGCGCGCGATGTTGCGGTGGCGCTCACCGTGCCGCGCACCGCGAGCGTCGGCGAAGAGGTCGAGGCGCTGGTGACGGTGACGATCCCCGGTCGGGGCGCGCCGCGCCGCGCCGAAGTGGCGGTTGCGAGCGATGCGCTGGTCGATATCGTCGACGATGGCCGCGCGATCGTCCAACTCGACAAAGGGCGCGGCGCCGTCGCGCTCCCCGTCGAGACTCGACGACGCGGTACAACACGTTTCGCGACACTATGGCTGCGCTGGCGCGGGCCGCTCGGACTCGCATGGAAGGGCAAGCGCGTCGCGACCGATACCTCGATGGCGATCCTGCCCGATATCCGCCCGGTCCACGAACGCGGCGCGCGAATCTTCCAGCGCCACGCGCTGCAGGGCCTGATGACTCAGCTCGACCGCGGCGACGGCACCGATTTCGACACGCTCGTCGAGTTCCGCTCGGGGATGGACCGCCGCGCGATCGATTGGAAGCAATCGGCGCGCCACCTCAAGCTCCACGCCAAGGAATATCGCACCGAGCGCAACAACCAGATCGTGTTCGCGGTGGACTCCGGACGCCAGATGTCGGAGCCGGTCGGGGGCGTGCCGCGGATCGACCGCGCGGTGGCGGCGATGCTGCTGACCGGCTGGGTCGCGCTCAAGCTCGGCGACCGCGTCGCGCTCCACTCGTTCGATTCGCGCCCGCGTATCGCGAGCGGGCTGATTTCGGGCGCGGGCGCCTTCCCCGAGCTCCAGCGGCTCGCCGCGCGAATCGATTATTCGGGCGACGAGACCAATTATACCTATGCGCTGACGACGCTCGCCGCGCGGCTGACGCGGCGCTCGATGATCGTGCTGTTCACCGAATTCACCGACCTGACCAGCGCCGACTTCATGATCCGCGCGGCCGCCCGGCTGGCGCAGACGCACCTGCTGATGGTCGTGGTGCTGCGCGACGAGGAACTCGAGACGATCGTGGACCGCGCGCCGCGCACGTCGGACGACATCACGCGCGCGGTGACCGCGGCGGCGCTCCTCAAGGACCGGTTGCTCGCGCTGACTCGCCTCCGGCACCTCGGCGCGCACGTCATCGAAAGCGAATACGACAAGGTCGGCGACCGGCTGGTCCAAGGCTATGTCGACCTCAAGCGGAGGAATCTGCTGTGACCGCGTTCGCAAATACCGGCGTGCCGATGGTCAATGCGACGCGGTTCCGCGCGGCGCACGAGGCCGATTGGGAGCGGCTCGACAAGATCGTCACCGCGATCGAGAAGCGCGGCGTGCGCGGGGTGCCCGAGCAAGCGCTGCTGGTGCTGCCGGTGCTGTACCGCTCGACGCTCTCCTCGCTGTCGGTCGCGCGCGAGACGTCGCTCGACAAGAGCCTGGTCGCCTATCTCGAACAGCTGTGCACGCGCGCCTATTATCAGATCTACGGCGTGCCGACCTCCGCCATGCGCCAGCTCGGCCATTTCTTCGCGCACAGCTGGCCGAAGGCGGTGCAGGCGCTGTGGAAGGAAACGCTCGTCGCGTTCATCCTGACCGCAGCGGGCGCGATCGTCGCGTACCTTCTGGTGCGCAACAACCCAAGCTGGTTCTACGTCCTGTTCCCCGACAACATGGCGGCGGGCCGCGACCCCACCGCGAGCGCGCAATTCCTCAAGAACACCTTGTACGACGGCGGCGGCCCGATGGCCGGGCAAAGCGCGCTCGCCTTGTTCGCGTCGTTCCTATTCACGCACAACGCGCAGATCGCAATCTTCTCGTTCGCGCTGGGCTTCGCCTTCTGCCTGCCGACCGCGGGCCTCATCGTCTATAACGGGCTGACGCTGGGCGCGCTGGTCGAAGTGTTCGCGGCGAAGGGGCTGGCCTATGGTTTCATCGGCTGGCTGATGATCCACGGCACGACCGAATTGTTCGCGATCATGATCTCGGGCGCGGCGGGGTTTCGCATCGGGCTCGCGCTCGCCTTCCCGGGGCGTCAGTCGCGCGCCGACGCGGCGGTCGCGGCGGGACGCCAGGCGGCAGTGGCGATGGGCGGCACGGTAGTGATGCTCGCGGTGGCGGGACTGCTCGAAGGGATCGGGCGCCAGACGGTCACGTCGGACACCGCGCGCTACGCGATCGGCGGCGGGATGCTGCTCGGCTGGCTGCTCTATTTCTACTGGCCGCGGAGGGATCGTGGCGCGGTCGCGTAAGCCCAGGCCGATCGGCAACCCGTTCCGGCGCAGCTTCGTCACGCCCGAAGGCGTCGACCTCAGGATCGAGCTGGGATCGGCCGGCGCGCGCGCGGGTGCGTTCATGCTCGACCTGCTGCTGATGCTCGTCGTGCTGGTGGTCGGCACGATTATGATCGCGCTCACCGCAGTCGCCGCGCAATCGGCGTTGCTCGCGGGCCTCTGGCTGGTCGGCTTCTTTTTCTTGCGGAACGGCTGGTTCACGCTGTTCGAGATGGGCGGGCGCGGCGCGACCCCGGGCAAGCGCATCATCGGCCTGCGCGTCGTCGCGCGCGACGGGTCGCGGCTGACCGGCGGCGCGGTGATCGCGCGCAACGCGATGCGCGAGATCGAATTCTTCCTGCCGATCACCTTCTTCTTCGCGACGATCTTCGAGAGCGGCACCGACAAGTTGATCTCGCTCGTCGCGCTGGTGTGGAGCGGCATCTTCCTGTTCTTCCCGCTGTTCAACCGCGACCGGTTGCGCGTCGGCGACCTGCTCGCAGGCACGTGGGTAGTGCAGCGCGCCAAGGTGAAGCTAGGCCACGACATCGTTGCCTCGATCGCGCAAAGCGACCAGCCGCGTCGGACCTTCAGCGACCATGCGCTCGGCCTGTATGGCGAATTCGAGCTCCAGACGCTCGAGGAAGTGCTGCGTAACGGCGACAATGACGCGCTGGTGACGGTCGCCGCCGCGATCCGGCGCAAGGCCGACCTGCCCGACGATGGCGACGATTTCGGCTTCCTGTCGGACTATTATGCGGCGCTGTGCGCGCGGCTCGAGCGCCAGATGATGGTCGGCTTGCGCCGCGCCGACAAATATGCCGAAGCGACGCGCGACCGCGCGGCGTGACGTCAGACCGGTGGAGCTGATCGCCGGGGTAGCCGCCTGCGCCATGCCTCGACCTCGCGCGCGATCGCGGCCGGCGCCGGGGTGCCGTGCATCAGGTGAAGGGCGATTTCCTGACGCGGGAAGTGCAGCGCCATGCGGTCGCCGCTGCCGACCCACACCGGCAAGGCATAGCGCCGCATCGCCGCCAGCAATTCGTCCGCCGCGTCGCTCTTTGCGATCGGCCGGCCATCGAGCCATTGAACGATGATGTAGAGCCGCGCGAACGGGTTTTCCGCCGCCGGGTTTTCGACCACCGACGTCAGCAACCCGCTTTTGTCGGGGCTCAGGTGATCGGGCAGATCGGCGACGCGCCGCCACAGGCAATACCACGTCCGGCAATCCTGCGGCCGCGCCGCATAGATCGAACAGCCGTTCGCCGTGCAATGCACGCACGTCTCGCGCGGCGGCTTCGCGAGCTTCGGATCGTCGATCGTTATCTCGAAACAGCACGCCGTGCAGCCCCCGCATTCCCGCCCGGGAACCAGCGGTCCGAACACTTCTTCCTCGAACGATAGGCTCGCCGGCATCAGCTGGCTTCGGCCAGTAGCTCCCGCGCGGTCGGGCTGGTCCAGTCCATCCCGCCGGTCATCCGCCACACCTCTTTGCCGTCCTTGTCGTACAGGATTGTCGTCGGGAGGCTGGGGTTGCCGAGCGCGAAGGAGAAACCGAGCTTGGGGTCGAGATAGGGTTTGAGCGCCTTGAGCTTGGCCGCCGCGAAATAGGGCGTGACGGCCTGTGCGCCGTTCATATCCTGGCTGACCGTCACCACCGGCAGCTTGCCCTCGGCGGCGATCGTGTCGAGCGCGGGCATCTCGATCTTGCACGGCCCGCACCACGTCGCCCACAGATTGAGCACGAACGGCTTGCCCGAAAAGCTCGCGAGCGTGGTCTTCACGCCGTTCGGATCGTCGAACATTACAGTCGGGGCGGCCGCTCCGTTGTGCCCGCGGTCGAGCTTGCCGATCACGTCGACGCCGTTGTCGGCGGAAGGCGCGACCTCGTCGGGGGTCGGCGCGCTGGCGTCGGCCGCGTTTGCCGCCACCGCGCTCGCTTGCTCGTTCGCGGGCGATTGCCTATCGCAGCCGGCGATCAGGACGAGAGCAGGCAGGAGCAGAGTGAGCGAGCGCAAGACCACGAACTCCATGTGGGGGGGCAGGTTCGCCGACGGACCGGCCGCGGTGATGCGCGAGATAAATGCCTCGATCCCGTTCGACAAGCGAATGTGGCGACAGGATATCGCGGGGTCGAAGGCGCACGCCGCGATGCTGGGCGCGGCGGGCATCCTGAGCACGGCGGACGCGAAAACGATCAGCGAGGGGCTCGACGCGGTCGCCGCGGATTACGAACGCGACGGTGTGCCCGACGACTTGGCGCTCGAGGATATCCACATGCTGACCGAGGCGCGGCTGGCCGAGAAGATCGGGCCGGCCGCCGGGCGGCTGCACACCGCGCGGTCGCGCAACGACCAGGTCGCAACAGATTTCCGCCTCTGGGTGCGCGACGCGATCGATCAGGTCGGGACGGCGCTGGGGGCGTTGCAGGATGCGCTGATCGCGCGTGCGGGCGAGCATGCCGACGCGGTGATGCCCGGCTTCACCCACCTCCAGTCGGCGCAGCCGGTGACGCTCGGCCATCACCTGATGGCGTATCACGACATGATCGCGCGCGACCGCAGCCGTTTCGCCGACAATCGCGCGCGGATGAACCGCTGTCCGCTCGGCGCCGCCGCGCTGGCGGGGACGAGCTTCCCGATCAACCGCGACGCGACCGCAGCGGCGCTCGGGTTCGACGGGCCGACCAGCAACAGCCTCGATTCGGTCAGCGACCGCGATTTCGCGCTCGACTATCTGATGGCGGCGACGCAGTGCGCGCTCCACCTGAGCCGGCTGGCCGAGGAGTTCGTTATCTGGGCTTCGCAGCCGTTCGGGTTCGTGGCGATGTCCGATCAATGGTCGACCGGCAGCTCGATCATGCCGCAGAAGCGCAACCCCGATGCCGCCGAGCTGGTGCGCGGGCATGCCGGGCGAATCGCGGGGTGCATGACCGCGCTGGTCATCACGATGAAGGGCCTGCCGCTCGCCTATTCCAAGGATATGCAGGACGACAAACCGCCGGTGTTCGAAGCGCACGATTTGCTGGCGCTGTCGATCGCCGCGATGACCGGCATGGTGCAGACCGCGCGCTTTCGCACCGACCGGATGCGCGCGCTGGCGGAGAGCGGGTTCGCCACCGCGACCGACCTCGCCGACTGGCTGGTGCGCGAAGCCGGGGTGCCGTTCCGCGAGGCGCATCACATCACGGGCCGCGCGGTAAAGGCGGCGGAAGACGCCGGGATCGGGCTCGACACCCTGCCGATCGAGACGCTGAAGGGAATCGATGACCGGATCGACGAACGCGTCTATGACGTGCTGAGCGTCGATGCGTCGGTCGCGAGCCGCACGAGCCACGGCGGCACGTCGCCGGTCCGGGTGCGCGAGGCGATCGCGGCGGCGCGCGCCGCCCGCGCGGGAGAGAAGAAGTGAAGCGTCTGATTGCCCTTGGCCTGATCCTCGCCCTCTCGGCCTGTGGCGCGGCGCGCGAGCTGAAACCGGCCGCGGGCAAGGCCCTGCCGATCGCGCCCTATGGCGCCGCCGCGCGGCCGGCGGCCAGCCAGTTGCTCACCGCATCGAGCCAGGCCCGCCCCGAGCGCAGCGACGAGGTGCTGACCAGCTCGGTCGAGCGCCAGGGCAACGAATTCGACCTGCCTCCCAAGAACTAGCCCATGGACCATTTTCATTACCGGAACGGCGAACTTTACGCCGAGGACGTCCCCATGGCGCGAATCGCCGCCGAGGTGGGCACGCCGGTCTACATCTATTCGCGCGCGACGTTCGAACGCCATGCGGCGGCGTTTCGCGATGGGCTGAAGGATATCCCGCGCATCCATCTCGCTTATGCGATCAAGGCCAATCCCAACCTTGCGGTGCTGCGGCTGATGGCCAACGCCGGTTATGGGGCGGATGTGGTGTCGGGCGGCGAGCTCGAGCGCGCGCTAGCGGCGGGGATGCCGGCGAAGGACGTGGTGTTCTCGGGCGTGGGCAAGACTCGCGACGAACTGGCGCAGGGGCTCGACCGCGGGATCGGCCAGTTCAATCTCGAGCTCGAAGCCGAAGGCGTCGCGCTGTCCGAAATCGCCGCCGCGCGGGGCCAGCGCGCGCCGTGCGTGCTGCGCGTCAATCCCGATGTCGATGCCGGGACGCACGCCAAGATCTCGACCGGTAAGGCGGAGAACAAGTTCGGCGTCGCGATCGCCGACGCGCCCGCGATCTACGCACGGCTCGCCGCCCTCCCCGGGCTGAACCTGCGCGGCGTCGCGTCGCATATCGGCAGCCAGCTACTCAGCGTCGCGCCGATGGAGGCGACATACAATCGCGTCGGCCAGCTCGTCGCCGAGTTGCGCGCCGCCGGGCACAAAGTCGACCGCGTCGATCTCGGCGGCGGGCTGGGTGTCGCATACAAGGCCGAGGATCAGCCGGTCTGGCCCGCCGACTATGGCGCGATGGTCGCGCGCGTGACGCGCGACTGGGACGTCGAACTGATGTTCGAGCCCGGGCGCGTGATCGCGGGCAATGCCGGGGTGCTGCTGACCAGGGTGATCTGGGTCAAGCCGTCGCCGGCCAATCCGTGGGTGATCGTCGATGCCGCGATGAACGACCTCGCCCGCCCCGCGCTCTACGACGCGTGGCACGATTTCGTCGCGGTGAAACCGAGCGGCGAGCGCTTCGTCGCCAATATCGCCGGACCGGTGTGCGAGAGCGGCGACACGTTCGCCAAGGCGCGCGACATCGACTTGGTGAAGGAAGGCGACCTCGCGATCTTCCGCACCGCGGGCGCCTACGGCGCGACGATGGCGTCGACCTACAACAGCCGCGCGCTCGTCCCCGAGGTGATGGTCGATGGCGACCGCTACGCCGTGGTCGCCGAACGCATTTCGCCCAAGACGATCATGGACGAGGAACGCGTTCCCGAATGGCTGTGAGCCTGCACAGCCTGCCGGCGTTCGTGCGGCTGGACGGGCGGCCGGTGATGCTGATCGGCGATGGCGGGGCAGCGGAGGCGAAGCGGCGGTTGCTGGAGCGCACGGGTGCGGTGATCGTCGGCGAGGAGGCCGAGGCGGCGTTGGCGATCGTCGCGATGGACGATCCTGATGCTACCGTCGCGCGGCTCAAGGCGCGAGGGCTTCTGGTCAACGCGGTCGATCGGTCCGATCTTTGCGACTTCACGCTCCCGGCGATCGTCGACCGCTCGCCGGTGATCGTCGCGGTGGGGACAGGCGGCGTGTCGGCGGGGCTGGCGGCGGCGCTGCGGCAGCGGCTGGAGGCGGTGCTGCCGAGCGATCTGGGTAAGCTGGCCGAGGCGGTTTCGGGTTTTCGAAAGGAATATCCCGACAGCCGCGCGCGGCGAACTGCGATTGATCACGCGTTGAACGATCATTTCGGCCACTATTCTCGCGAAAGCGGGAATTCGGTGGTGGCGATAACCCTCACTTCCCCCGACCCCGACGACCTCACCCTGCGGCAAGCGCGCGCGCTCGCGCAGGCCGACCGCTTGCTCCACGCGCCCGACGTGCCGCCCGCCATCCTCGACCGCGCGCGCGCCGATGCGGTGCGGATCGTTTCCCCTGCCCCGCCGGTTGACGCCTGCGACGGGCTGACCGTGTATCTGGAGATGGCGCGATGAGCGGCTTTGCGTTTCAGGTGAGCAGCGGCGGCAAGGTGACCAAGTGCGACATCAAGAGCGCGCTGTCGGCGCGCCACGGGTTCATCTGGGTGCACCTCAACACCAACAACGAGCACGCGCAGGACTGGCTGGCGAACACCGCCAAGCTCGACGATTATCTCGTCGATGCGCTGACCGCGGCTGAGACACGACCGCGCTGCGAGATGTTCGGCGAGGGCGCGCTGGTGAACTTGCGTGGGCGCTCTGCCGACGAACTGGCCTCGTCCGATCCGTTGGCTTCGGTTCGCATTTGGGCGATGGGGCGACGCGCCATTTCGGTCACGCGCAAGAAACTCGTCGCGATCGACACCGTCGAGAAAGCGGTCACCGACGGCCAGGTGCTCGACCCCGGCGACCTCATCACCGAATTCGCCGGCGCGATCACCGCCGATCTCGACCCCGATGTTGCCGAGATGGGCGACGAGCTCGATGAGTGCGAAACGGGGCTCGACACCGACAAGATTTTCGAGTTGCGTCGGGTGGTGACGCGCGTGCGCGCGCAGTCGATCGGTTATCGCCGTTTCCTCGCGCCCCAGCGCACCGCGCTCGAAAAGCTTGCGACTTTGCCGGTCGGCTGGCTCGACGACGACGACCGGTTGCACTTGGCGGCGGCGGCAGACCGTGCGGCGCGCATGGCCGAGGAACTGGAGAGCATCCGCGAGCGCGCCGCGCTGACGCACGAAGCGCTCACCGACCTGCGCGCAGAGCAGATCGACCAGCGCGGGCTGATCATCGCGATCGTCGCGATGATCTTCCTGCCGCTGACCTTTCTCACCGGGCTCTATGGCATGAATGTCAGGGGATTATGGCTGGCGGACCGGCCGTGGGCGTTCGATGCGATCGTCGGGATCTGTATCCTGACGGCAGTCAGCGTCACGACCTATTTCGTGCGTCGGCACTGGCTGAAAAGCTAGGAACGTAGGCGCGCCAGTTCCGCGGCCAGCCGCTGCCGCTCGGCACGGACATCGGCGAGCTCGGCGCGCGCTTCGCCCAATTCCATCGCCCGCGCGGCGATCCGTGCATCGAGAGCCGCGTTGGAGCGCTTGAGATCGGCGACGCGGCGCGCGCGCGCCAGCGTGCGCTCGATCCGCGCCGCGAGCACGTCGAAATCGAACGGCTTGGCGAGATGATCGTCAGCGCCCGCGGCAAGTGCTTCGATCGCCGCCTCTGGGTCGCTCCGCGCCGTGACGACAATAACCGGCAAATCGCTGGTTTCGGTCCGCGAGCGCAGCTCGGCAAGCACCTGCACGCCGGTCATCCCCGGCATCACCATGTCGAGCAGGACGAGGTCGAACCCGCGCCCGGCGATCAGGTCGAGCGCTTCGCCGCCATTGTCGACCAGCGCGGTGAGATAGCCGAGTGCGGTCAGCCGCTCGCCGATGACGTTCAGATTGGTCCGGCTATCGTCGACCACCAGGATCGTGCGCACCGGCCGCCCGGAATCGCGGTTGGGCTCGCCCATCTCTCACCCCCTCATGCCGCCGAACGGACCTGCGCCCAGGCGGCCGCAATCTCTTCGACGCTGCCGGCAACCTCGCGAAACGGGCGCGGATCCTGACCGACGCTGGCCTCGACAATCGTCGCGCGCGCGCCGCCGTACAGCCGTGCCAGGGTATGCGACACATCGCCGCCCAGGTCAAAATCGAGCCCTGCCTCGAGCGCGAACAGGATCGCGGTCGCGCGCGTCACCTTTTCGCTCTTCAGCGCATAGTCGCGCTTTTCGGTCGCCCACGCGGCGACGCGCAGGGCGCGGACGAGCTCGTCATACAGCAGTTGCACCAGTGCCGCACCGTCAGCTTCCGCCGTGCGTCCGACCAGGTCGATCTGGCGGTAGGTCGTATAGGGATCGGCCCCGAGCGCCGTCGCGTAGGCCGGCATCAGTCGGGCTTGTTCCAGGCGTCGATCTGGTTCTTCAGGAACGACTGGGTGGATTTGTACGCCGCGACCTTGGCGTTCATGCTGGCGAATTGCTGGGTCAGCCGCGTGCTCATCGCGTCCGACTGGGTCGCGATATCGTCCTGCGCCTTCGCCACCGCCGAGGCTTGGTCGTTATAGCGCTTAGCCGACGCACCGAGCCCGTAGAGCGTGCTGCTGGTGCTCAGCGAGATCGAGTTGAGCGCGGCGGTCAGTCCGTTGGTGCTGGTCGTCGAGAAGGCGAACATCGCCTCGACCGCATCGGGCGAATTGGTGAGCGCGCGGGCGACGGTCGCGTCGTCGACCGACAAGGTGCCGTCGCGGTTGGTCTTGATCCCGATCTCGCCGATCGTGGTCGGCGTGCCGGCGGCGACGTTGGTCAGGATCGGCTTAGTGGTCAGCGCGCGCAGCGTGCGCAGCAGGCTCTGCGCCGCAGCGTCACCGCGCAGCGGCCCGGTCTGCGGGTCGAGCTGCTCGGTCAGCGTCTTGAGCACCTGGTTATAGGTGTCGACGAAGTCGGTGATCGAGCTTTTGAGCGCGTCGGTCGGCGTGGTGCTGGTCAGCGCGACCGCGGTATTGCTGGTGCCGGTCAGTTGCAGCTTCACGCCCGCGACCAAGTCGCTGATCGCGTTGCTGCCGCGTTCGACCGCGACGCCGTCGACGGTGAGCTTGGCGTTCTGCGCGCCCGAGGTCAGCGCGGTGCCGGTGGCACCGACCCCGACGTTGAGCTGCGCGAGCTTGCCCGACGGATCGTTGGTCGCGGTGAGCGTGAACGCCTGCGCGGAGCCGGTGGCGCCTTTCAGCGACAGATACGCGCTGCCGTCGGCGTCGGTGACGACCGATGCGGTGACGCCAGCGTTCTTGGCGTTGATCGCCGCGGCGATACCGTCGAGGCTGGTCGCGCCCGCGACGATGTTGACCGTGATCGGGTCTCCGTCCGCGGCGTGGAAATCGGTCATCGCGGTGCCGTCGCTGCTGTACGTCGCGGTGCCGAGCGTCAGCGTGAGCGTGCCCGTACCGAGCGCGGTGGTGCGCGTGGTCACGGGAACGGTGGTGCGCGAGGATTGCCCGGTGGCGAGCTGGCTGACGCTGACCGACGACGACAGCCCGGCGAGCGTCGCCCCCGACAGCGCCGAGGCGGTCACGACATTGTTGTTCGACGACACCGGCTGGGTCTGCAACGTGCCGCCGGTCGCGAGCGTCTTGAGCGCGGCGGCGAACTGGCTGACCGTGCTCATCAGCGTCGACGTGCCCGAAATCTGCGCGCTGATGGCGGTCGATTTCTGCGTCAGCGCATCGGTCTTGGCGGCAAATTGCGCCTGGACGAGCGAGCTGACCAGCGACGCGGTGTCGATCCCCGAGCCCGTCGACAGCGAGGTGAACAGCGCCTGTGCGGCCGAGGCCGTCACGCTGCTGGCTGTGGGCGTGGTCGTGGGCACTATGATATCTCCGCGCGCGTCGGATGAAGGAACGGCCGGACGGGCCGATTTTTAAGCGATTCGCTCATTGTTTGACGCCGTTTTCGTCGAAACGCGCGGTGGCCGGCACATCGATCGCCGGCTGGACCGCGCCGGCCCGCGCGTTGAGGTTGAAAACGAACGCCAGAACGGTCGCGATCGCGGCGTAGAGGTCGTCGCGGACCTCCTGCCCCTCGCGGCTGGTGTAATAGACCGCGCGGGCCAGCGCGGGATATTCGAGGATGGGCACTTGGCTTTCGCCCGCGACGTCGCGGATCGCGAGCGCGGTGATCCCGCGGCCCTTCGCCACCACCACCGGCGCGACGTCGGTGTCGCGGTCGTAGCGCAGCGCGACCGAGAAGTGCGTCGGGTTGGTCAGGATGACGTGCGCCGAGGCGACGGCGCTGCGCACGTTGCGGCGGCTCATCTCGCGCTGGCGCTGGCGCATGTGCGCCTTGGCCTCGGGCGAGCCTTCGGTTTCCTTGTGCTCGTCGCGAATTTCCTGCTTGGTCATGCGCAATTTGGCGAGCAGCCGGACGATCTGGATCGGTAAGTCGACGCCCGCGATCAGCACGAGGCCCCCCGCCATCACGAACAGGATCGTGACGAACGTTCCCGACAATTGGTCGACCGCGCCAGCGACGTCGGCGGAGGAGGCGAGGCCCATCGTCGGACGCGCGGTGCGCCACAGCAACCACGCGCCGATCCCGCCGAGCAGGACGACCTTGAGCAGCGACTTGCCGAGCTCGATCCAGCCGGTCGGGCCGAAGATGCGCTTGAGTCCCGACGCCGGGTTCACCCGCGAGAATTTGGGCTGGAGCAACTTGCCGTTGAAATTGAACGAGCCGAGCCCGGCCTGGCTGAAGATCGCGGCGGCGAGTGCGATCAGCATCAAGCTGCCGAGGCCCGGCAACAGGCTCCACCCGGCCTGCGCGAGCGGCTTCATCGGCGACCAATCCTCGATATCGCCCCGCCCGAAGCGGAAGCTCGCCTGCATGATGCCTTCGCACGCATGGACGAGCGATTGCCCAAACAGCGCCAGCCAGCCGCACCCGGCAAGCACGATCAGCGCGGTCGCGAACTCGCGCGACTTGAGGACATCGCCCTGCTCGACCGCGTCCTTGCGACGCTTGGCTGTCGGCAGCTCTGTCTTGTCGCCCTCGTACTCGGCCATCAGCCGAACACCAGGCGTTGCGCGGCATCGAGTCCTTCCTGGACGATGACGAGCATGTAATCACCCATCGCGGGCATCGCGAGCGCGAGTGCCACGACTCCGACCGCGAGGCTGGCGGGCAGGCCGACCGCGAACAGGTTGAGGCTGGGCGCGGCGCGGCTGATCATCCCGACGATCAGGTTGAGGCAGAGCAGCAGGAACCCGACGGGAAGCGCGAGCAGCAATCCGGCGGCGAAGGTATAGCCGCCGAAAAACGCGATATCCTTGAGCCGGTCGGGCGCGAGCCACGCGCCGCCCGGGGGCAGCACGGCGTAGCTGCGCACCAGCATGTCGACGAGCACGAGGTGCCCGTTCACCGACAGGAAGAGGAGCGTCATCAGCACCGACAGGAACTGGCCGAGCGCGGGGCTGGAGCGCCCGTTCTGCGGGTCGATCGCCGAGGCGAAGCCGATCCCCATCGACGTGCCGATCACTTCGCTTGCGATCATCGGCGCGGCGAACGCGATCTGGAGCACGAAGCCTATCGCGAGACCGATCAAGGCCTCCGCACCGACATTGAGGAAGGTATCGAGCCCGAACACCGCGGGCGGCGGCGCCACCGGATGGACCGCGAGCACCAGCACGCCGATCGCCCCGGACAGCGAGATCCGCACCGGCAGCGGGATCGACACCGCGCCGAACACCGGCGCCGCGACGAACGCCGCGCCGATCCGCACCATCACGAAGATGAGCGCCCAGAGCTGCGGCTCAATGCTGAGGCCGAAGCCTAGCACGGCGCACGCCGCGAGAGAGCGCGTGTCGCGCGCCACGTGGCGAAGCCCGGCCGGCGGGTCGGCTGTGCCGAACCCGTCCGACGACGCGGCTTTGCCGCGGCGGGACCCCGCACGCGCATTATTTCACCAGGTCGGGGATGCGCCCGAAGATATCGATGGTGAAGTCGCTGAGCAGCCCCATCATCATCCCCCCGAAGATGACGAGCGCGATGCCGACCACGACCAGCTTGGGGACGAAGGTCAGCGTCTGTTCGTTGATCGAGGTCGCGGCCTGGACCATGCCGAGGATCAGCCCGGCGAGGAGCGCGGGGATCAGCACCGGCGCCGCGGCGAGTGCCAGCACCCACATCGTCTGGTCGGCGACCCCCAGGAAATAATCGGCGTCCATAGCGTCAGTTGATCCGGTATTTGGGGTCGGTGCCCGGGGGCACGGCAAGCCACCACGACACGGCCGGGCGTTTCGCCGGGCGAGTCGGGAGGCGGAACAGGTCCGGCAGGAAAGGCGGCGCGGCGGGGGCCATCATCGCTAGGTCGCGAAACTGCCCGCGAGGCTGCCCATCATCATCGCCCAGCCATCGACCAGCACGAACAATAGCAGCTTGAACGGCATCGAGATGATCGTCGGCGACATCATCATCATGCCCAGACTCATCAGCACCGTCGCGACCACCAGGTCGATGACGATGAACGGCAGGAAGATCAGGAAACCGATCTGGAACGCGGTCTTGAGCTCGCTGGTGATGAACGCGGGGAGCAGCACCGAATAGGGCACGTCGGCCGAATTCTTGTACGGGCCCGATTTCGCCATCTGCGCGAACATCGTCAGGTCCTTGACCCGCGTCTGCTTGATCATGAACGCGTGGAGCGGCGCGCCGGCGCGGCTGATCATCTCGGTGCCCTGAATCTGGCCGGCCGAATAAGGCTGGATCGCCTGCGTGTTGATCTGGTTGATCGTCGGCGCCATCACGAAGAGCGACAGGAACAGCGACAACCCGATCAGCACCTGGTTGGGCGGCGTCTGCTGGAGGCCGAGCGCCTGGCGCAGGATCGACAGCACGATGATGATCCGCGTGAAGCTGGTCATCATGAGCAGCAGACCCGGCAGGATCGTGAGCAGCCCCATGATAATGAGGACTTGCAGCGAGAGCGACAGCGGCGCCTTGGCAGCACCGTTGGTCGCGGCGGCGGCGCCGGGGCCGCCGAGCTGACCGAGCGCGCGGTCGACCGCGTCGCCGACGCCAGGCGTCGCGACCGGAGCCGGCGTGGAAACGGTCGGAACGGCCGGGGCAGCCTGCGCGAAGGCGGGCACTGCGACCACCAGCAGCGCGATCGCGGCGAGCGCAATCAGGACGATCTTGGCAAAACCGTTGTTCTTCGCCGCAGCCTTTTCAGGCGCGCGGAACAGCGACGGGCCGTCGGTATTGAGGCGGCGGACGAAGGTCACGCGGTCGGCCCGCTCTTATCGATCAAATTCACGCCGCCCTTGCCGACCGACACGAGCAGCTTCTTGCCCTCGAACTCGAGCACCGCGAGGCGTAGGCCCGGCGACAGCATCATCGTCTCCTGCACCTTGAGCAGCCGCGTCGCCTGCTGCTTGTTGAGCCGCCCTTCGAGCCGGCGCCACAGGTACAGGCAGCCAATCATCAGCCCGCAGACGAGCGGGAGCAGCACGACCAGCTTGAGAATATAGCTCCAGAGCATCAGCCGCGCTTTTCGGGCGAGACCAGCTCGGTCAGGCGGACGCCGAAGCGCTCGCCCACGGTGACGACTTCGCCGCGGCCGATCAGCGTGCCGTTGACGAACACGTCGAGCAACTCGTTGGCGGCGCGGTCGAGCTCGATCACCGAGCTTTCGCCGAGCGCGAGCAGTTCGCGCAGCGTCAGCCGGGTCTGGCCGATCTCGACCGTCAATTTGACGTCGACGTCCTGCAGCAGCCGGAAATTGGCCGCCATGTTGGCGTCGACCGGGAAAGTACCGGACATGTCGGTCATGCGAGTTCCTCTGCGTTGAGCGTCAAATGGTTGAGTTTGATCGCGGCGCGGCCGTTCGACGTGCCGACGGTGCCGGTGCCGAGCCGCCCCTTGGCGACCATCACTGGGACGTCGGCGGCGACGGTGATCGGGATCACGTCGCCTTCCTTGAGCTCCATCAATTTGGCGAGGCTGATCACCGGTTCGGCAAGCACCGAGCGGACCGGGAAGGTCACCGTCATCATCGCCTTGGCGAGGCCGTTCTGCCACGCCGGGTCGGGTGCCGCGCCCATCACCTTGCCGGTGAGCGACGGAGCGTAGGGCTTGAGCGCCTGGACCGGATAGACGATGTCGACGAACACCGGCTTGTGGCTGCCCTTGGCGATCCCGAAGCGCGTGAGCACGACCGGGTCGTCGCCGTCGATCCCCTGCACCATCGCGGCGTCGCCGACGACACGGCCGGGGTGGAAATGCAATTTGGCGAGCGGTTCCCATGCCGATGCCATCGGCTCGGCGATCATCGTGCCCAGCCGGTGGATCATCGCTTCGGCCGCGGGCGAGAATTCGGTCGGCATGTCGTGCGGCGCCGCGCCGGTGCCGCCGAAGAACAGGTCGAGCAACTCGAGGCTGAACTTGCCGTCGATCACCATCAGCGCCTGGCCGTTGCCCGGGCTCATCGCGAGCGGCATCCAGCCGGTCAGCCCCTCGGGCCGTTCGGCGCGGTAATCGGCGAAGCGCTGAACGCTGAGCGGCTCGGCCCAGAGCCGTAGTTCGTGGCGCAGCAACGGCTCGAACACGTGGCGCAGGCTCCGCGCGAGGCGCGCCGAGAGGTGCTGCAACGTGTGGAGGTCGCCGAACGGATTGAGGTTCGCGCCGCCCAGAGCCGCCGCATGCGACGCGCCGTCGCGCGGCCGCTCGCGGCGGTCGCTGGCCGTCGCGTCGTCGGACATGGTTGGCGTGTCGTTAACCATGTCTCACTGAACAACGAAATTGGTAAAGTAAACGTTACTGATCCCGCCGAATCCCTCTTTCTGCTTGAGCGTCGCGTTGATCGCGTCGGTTAGCCGGGCGGCAAGTTTCTGCTTGCCCTGCGAGGTGAAAACCTCGTCCTCGGTGGAATCGCCCAGCGCCATCAGCACGGCGGAGCGCACCGCGATCTCGTTGGTCTTGAGGTTCTCGATTACGCTGTCGTCGTACGGCGTCGACACTGCGATCCCGACCTGGACGTAGTGGACGCTGTCCTGCAGGTTCGAGGTGAAGTCCTTGTCGAGCGGATAGTAGTTGGAGGCGTATTTGTCGCCGCCCAAGCCCGACGGCGGCGCCTTACCGCTGGGTTTGACCTCGCCTTCCTTGCCGTCACCGCCCCCGCCGCGCTTCTGCTCGCTCTTGGGCACCAGTTGCGGGCCTTCGGCGACCGCAGCGGCCGCCTTGGTGCCGCCGAAGAAGCCGAGCGCGTACGCGCCGCCCGCGCCGCCGCTGGCGACCGCCAGCAACAGCAGCATCAGGATCAGCTTCTTCTTGCCCTTCTTCTTGGGCTTCTCGACGGCTTCGGTCTCGGGTTCGTCACTCATTTCCAAATCCCCCAATTCTTACGCGATGCGGCCGTCATCGGCGGCCTGATTGTCTTCGCCGCGCGGCGCGGCGCGGTGGTTGGTTATGTTCTGCTGGCGCTCGACCTCTGGGCGCGGGCGATGCTCGCCCTGCCCGCTCAGGTCGACGCTGGTGCCCGACAGGCGGATGCCGCGCGCTTCGGCGGCGGCGGCGAGTTGTGGTGCCGCATCGACCAGCAACGCGCGTGTCGCCGGCTGTTCGGCGGCGAAGCGCACGCTGACCGCGCCATCGGTGTGCGTCTTGAGCGACACGTCAACGCGGCCGAGCGCTTCGGGCTTGAGCCGGATCGAGGTGTCGTTGGCGTTGGCATTGTCGCGCAGCGCCTCGATATGATCGATCATCTTCTGCGGCCAATCCTGGCGGCCGAGGTCAAGCGTCTGGCGCTGCGCATCGCCGGTCGGCGCGATCGACGCTGTCGTATCGGCAGCGTGGATGGCGGCGGCGAGCGGGGCCAGCGTGGCCGGTGCATCGTCATCGCGCGCCTCCGGCGTCGATGTCATCGGCAAGGCGAACAAGGCGGGGAGCGTCACGGCGGACGGCGCGAGCGGCGGAAGCGGCGTCATCGGCGGCGCGACTGGCTGGGACGGTCCGACCGACGGAAGCGGCGTCATCGTCGGGGCGACCGGCTTGGGCTGATTGAGCGGCGGCGAGACGTCCGGCTTGTTCGGCAGGATCACGGGATCCATCGGCGTCGGCGGTGTTTCGACCTGCGGCGTGATCGGCGAAGGCATATCCTTGCCGACGGGAGCCGTCGGGACGAGCGGCACGGCAACGATGGGCGGCGCTTCGGGCGCCACGATGCCGATGACCGGCGTCGTCACCGGTTCGGGCGCCTTGTTCGCGATCGGTTGCGCGGGCGGAATCCGCGGTGCGCCGAACAGCCACGCGAGCGCGGGATCGACTTGCGGCTTGTCCTTGTCCGGCAAGGAATTGCCGGGCGCGGCATCGTCCTGCCGGTCGGGATCGCCCGGCGCAGCCTTTGCGGCGGGCGGGCCGATCTTGCCGATCATCAGGTCGATAAATGCGGCCAAGCTCGGCACCCCGGGGGCGAGCACCGAGGGCAGCGCAACCGTGGCGGGCAGCGCGATCGAGCCGGTGACAGGACTGGTCAGATTGGACATTCAACCCCTTTTCGGGGCTGTGCACCGCCCCGCAGGGTCGTTTCAGCAAGGATCGTGCCGAATCTTGCGCACCGGCGGCGCGGCCTCAAGCGCGCGAATCGCCCTGAGCACCGCGTCGGCGTCAGCGCGAGCCATCAATTTCTCAATCGCGCTCTGGTCGCGGCGCGCCTCGCGCGTCGCTTCGGCGGCTGCTTCGGCGGCGCGGTCGGCCTCTTCGAGCCGCGCCTGCGCCATTTCGGCCGAGGCGTGGAGCCGCGAGCGGAAATGCGCCGCGGCAACGAGCGCGAAGCCGTTGCCCTCGGTCGGCGCGGGCGCGACATTTTCGGCCAGCCGCGCGATGCGGTGCGCGAGGTCGGCTTCGCTCGCGCGCTTGTCCTGCGCCTGCGCCTCGGCGGCGCGGGTCATGTTGAGCTGGAGCGTGCGGACGCGCAGCAGCCGGTCGAGCTGCTGGCGTTTATGCATGGAGGTGCAGCGGTGCCGGCCCGCTCCCCCGCCCGGCCACCCAGTCAGGATATTCTACGGGCGGCCGGGCGGGGGAGCGGGCCGGCACCGCGACCAGATCAGCCATCCCCGAACACGCCGATCAGTTCGGCGACCGCGTCGTCCATCGGCACGATCGCGTCGGCGTCCTGGCGGATATATTCCATGACCGCCGGATGGCACGCGATCGCCGCGTCGATTTCGGGGTCCGCGCCGCCGCGATACGCGCCCATCAGGACGAGATCGCGATTCTCTTCGTAGGTCGCCAGGTGCCGGCGCAGCACGCGCGCCGCGGCGATATGCTCCGGCTGGGTGATGTCGGCCATCACCCGGCTGACCGACGGGCCGAGGTCGATCGCGGGATAGACGCCACGCTCGGCGAGTTGGCGCGACAGCACGATATGCCCGTCGAGGATCGACCGCGCGCTGTCGACGACGGGGTCGTTGCCGTCGTCGCCGTCGGCGAGCACGGTGTAGATCGCGGTGATCGACCCGCCCGACTTCACGTCGGTGCCGGCGCGCTCGATGAGGTTGGGGAGCATCGCGATCGCCGACGGCGGATAGCCGCGCGCCGACGCCGGTTCGCCGAGCGCCAAGCCGATCTCCCGCCCCGCATGGGCCACGCGAGTCAGCGAATCCATGATGAGCAGGACTTTCTTGCCCTCGTTACGAAAGCCCTCGGCGATCGCGGTGGCGCGCAACGCGCCGCGAATACGGAGTACCGGCGAATGATTGGCCGGGACCGCGACGACGACCGAGCGTGCGCGCGCCTCGCCGGCGACCTTGGTTTCGAGGAAGTCGGCGACCTCGCGTGAACGCTCGCCGATCAGCCCGATCACCACGACATCGGCCTCCGCCGCGCGCACGATCATCCCGAGCAGCACCGATTTGCCGACGCCCGATCCGGCCATGATACCGACGCGCTGGCCCTGGCCGATCGTCAGCAAGCCGTTGATCGCGCGCACCCCGACATCCATCGGCTGGAGCACGCGCCCGCGGTCGAGCGGGCCTTGGAGCTTGCCGGCGAGCGGCCAATGTTTCGCGCCGCGGATCGGGCCGAGGCCATCGATCGGCTTGCCCGCGCCGTCGACCACGCGGCCGAGCAGTGCGCTCCCCACTTCCGCTTCGCCCGGGGGGCCGATCGGCCGCACCGACGATTGCGGGAGCAAGGCGGCGGGGCCGCCCAGATTCATCAGCAGCGTGCGGCCGTTCCGGAAACCGATCACCTCGGCCTCGACCTTGGCGCCGTTCGCCGCGCCGACCTGACACACCGTGCCGACCGGCAGGTTGAGCCCAACGGCCTCCATCAGCAACCCGTCGAACGACGCCAGCCGCCCCGAAATCTTCGGGCTCGGCGCGAACTCGGTGTTGCCGAGGCTATCGAGATAGTCGGCGGTGAAGCGGTTCAGCATGCAAATCCTCCCCGTTCACGGGGAGGTGGCAGCGCGGAGCGCTGACGGAGGGGGCGGGCCACAGGCGATACCGACGAGGCGAACCCCCTCCACCATGCTTCGCATGGTCCCCCTCCCCGTCCCGGGGAGAATTTTGGATGGCCCATCACTCTGGCACCCCAGCCCTATCGATCGCCTGCGCGATCTGCTCGAGCCACAGGTCAGGCCCGTCCTCGACGATCGTCGCCGAGGATTCGAGCACGAAATGGCCTCGCGCGACATGCGGGTCGGCGACCGCGAAAATGTGATCGGGCAATTTGCCCTCGACCAACGCGACATCGTCGGGGCTCATCCGCAGCAGCGCCGATTCGGCATCGTCGCCGATCATCCCGGCGGCATTGGTGACGCGGCGGGTAAGCAGATCCTCGTCGATTCCCGATTCCCCGACCATGCGGGTGACGAGCGACAGCACGGTCGAGCGCAGGTGTGCCGCCAGCCGCTCGCGATCGACGCGGCGGTCGTCGGCGATCGCTGCAACCAGCCCGTCGAGCAGCGCCTGGTCGCGCTCGCCGAGCCGCCCGCCGTTCGCCAGCGCGGCGGCGAGGCCTTCCTCATACCCCTGCGCGCGCGCGGTGGTCAGCGGGTCGACAAAACTGGTTGCGGGCTGCGCGGCGTCGAACGGATCCCAGCCCTCGGTCGGGTCGGCGTCCGGATCGGCGGGCGAGAAGTGGCGCGGTTCGCCCGGCGGCGTCGGGGTGATGTCGCGCGGCGCGAACGCCACGCCCTTGGCCGCATAGGCCTGGCGCAGCGCCGCCCCGGCGGCGTCGCGGCGGCCGGCGAACCCGGCGACGAAATTCGACAGATTGGCCTCAGACATAATCGTCGTCGCCGCCCATCATGATCGTGCCGTCCTTGGCGAGCGCGCGCGCCGCCGTGATGATCGTCTTCTGCGCTTCGAGCACTTCGCTGAGCTTCATCGGCCCGCGCGCTTCCATTTCGTCGCGGATGCCGTCGGCGGCGCGCGCCGACATGCAGCCGAGGAAGCGGTTGCGGATTTCCTCGTCGACGCCCTTCAGCGCGCGCGTCAGTACGTCGCTGTCGATGTTGCGGATAAGCGTGCCGAGGTTCTTGTCGTCCATGTCGAGCAAATTCTCGAACACGAACAGGGCTTCCTCGATCGCCTTCGCAACTTCGCGGTCGATCTTGAATAGCTTGGGCATGACGCGCTGCTCGGTGGTCTTGCGCGCGCCCGACAGGATCTTCGCCGCTTCGCGCGTGCCGCCGAGCGTGACCCCGGCCGATTGCGTCGACGCGCTGGTGCGCCCGGCGAGCATCGTGCGCAGCGTCTCGACGGCCTCGGGCGTGATCGGCCCCAATCGCGCGACGCGGTGGAGGATGTCGGGCTGCACCGCGTCGGGCAGCATTTCGAGCACTTGCCCCGCGATGACGGGATCGAGGTTGGCGATCACCACCGCAGCGATCTGCGGATGTTCCTTCTCGATCATCCCCGCGATCTCGCCGGCGTCCATCCAGTCGAGCAAATCGATCTGGCACGCGGCCTCGGGCGGAGTGATGCGCGCAAGCACGCTGTCGGCCTTTTCCTGGCCAAGCGCGCGCGTCATCACGCCCTCGATGATCGGCTTGGGGTCGAAGCCGATCGCGGTGCGCTCGCGCGCCCGGTCGACGAAATCGTCGAGCACGAAATCGACCTCGGCCTCGCCGACATCGGCGACGGCGAACATCGCCTTGCCGAGCTGGCGGACTTCCTCCGGATCGAGCTTCTGGAGGATGGCCGCGGCCTCCTCCTCGCCGACCAGCATCATGAGGACGGCGGCGCGCTCGACGCCGGTATAGGAGCGGAAGGGAGCGTTCATTTGGCGTCCGCCTTGATCATGTCACGTACCGCCAGCGCGGCGCGGGCCGGGTTGTCGCGGGTGAAACCGCGCACGGTGCCGAGCCGCTGGTCGAAATTCTGCGCGCCCTCGAGCTGGTCGATCCCCACCGGGCCGCGGACGTTGGCGGACTGCGGGCCGATGCCGAGCGCCGCGAGGTCGCGGCCGCCACGACCGGCGTCGTCGCGCTTCTTGAGCAGGGCGCTCGCGAGCGGCTTGACGCCGACGAACAGCACGAGCAGCGCGATGACGAGCGCGGTCACGTTGCGGATAATCATCGCGAACCAGCCGCTTTCGTAGAAGGCGGGGCCGCCGCCGGTCGCCGTGGCCGGCGCGAACCTGCGGCTGACGACCTTGACCACGTCGCCGCGCGACGTGTCGGCGCCGACCGCGGCCGAGACCAGGTCGGTGATCTGCTGGATCTCGACCGGCGTGCGCGGCTTGCCCGTGCCCGGGTCGTTGAGTCCGACCGACACCGACAAGCGTTTGATGTTCCCCGGCGCGGCGCGCGTCACTGACACTTCCTTGCCGAGGTCGTAGGCACGAGCATAGCTGTCCGCCGACTTGGCGCTGTCGGGCACGCTCGGCGCCGCGGCGGGCGCGGGCGCCGCGCCGGCAGCGGCGGACGCGGCACCAGCGGCCGGGGTCGGCTGCGCGTTGGGCGCGGTGACCGTGGTCGGGCCCGACGGCGTGTTCGATAGCGCGCCGGGGATACCGCCGGGCGCACCGGTCGCCGCATCCTTGCCGGTCCAGTTGCCCTGTTCGGCGCGCAGGCTGCCCGCCTTGTCGTAGCTTTCGCGAGTCGAGCTGGTGTCGTCCTGGTTGATGTCGGCCGACACCTGCACGGTGAAATTGCCCACGCCTACCATCGGGGTCAGCAGCTGAGTCAGCTGGTCGCGATACTTCTGTTCGACCTGGTTCTGGAAGCGGATGCGCGCGTCGTTCGCGCCGTCCGCACCGTCGGGCTTGGACAGGAGCGCGCCGGCCTGATCGACGATCGTCACACCCTCGGGCTTCATCCCGGGCACCGACGAGGCGACGAGGTTGACGATCGACGCGACCTGCGCGTCGCCGAGCGTGCGGCCGCCCTGCAGCTTCAGGATGACGCTCGCGGTCGGCGCGGCATTGTCGCGCACGAACACGGTGTTTTCGGGAACCGCGAGGTGGACGCGCGCCTCGGCCACCGCGTCGATATCCTCGATCGATCGCGCCAGCTCGGTCTCGCGCGCCTGGCGAAGGCGTTCGCCCTCGACCGCGCGGCTGGTGCCCATCGGCAGATTGTCGAGGATCGCGTAGCCGGCGGGCGCCGACTTGGGCAGGCCCTGGCCTGCGAGCAGCATCCGCGCCTTCGAATAATCGCTTTCGTTGACGGTGACCGCATCGGTCGACTCGTCGAGCCGCCCGGTAATGCCCCCGGCCTTTAGAGCAGAGATCACCGCCGCCTTGTCGCTATCGGGCAGCCCCGAGAACAAGGTCTTCTGCGTCGGGGTCGACAGCATGAACCAAGCGAGCGCGGCGCTTGCGATCAGCCCGACCATGAAGATCATGGGCAGGCTGCGCTTGACCGCGGGTTGGCCGAGCATCGAGCGCATCTGGCTCAGCGGATTGGCGAAGCCCTCTTGGGGCACGGGCGTGAGTGCGTTGCTCATGGTCGATTACACCGGCATGCTCATGATGTCCTTGTAGGCGGACAGCAGTTTGTTGCGGACTTGCAGCGTCGCCTCGAAGCTCACCGACGCCTGCTGGCGGGCGAGCATCACCTTGGCGATGTCGATCGTCTCGCCGCGTTCGTACGCGGCGGAGATGTCGCTGGCGGCGTTCTGGCTGGCGTTGACGTCGGCCAGCGCGTTCGACAGCGAGTCGGCGAAGCTCGCCGGTCCGGTCGATTGCGGCGCCCCGACACCGGCTTGCGCGTTGACGCGTTGCAGCGCGGTGTTGCGTTCGAGGATCTGCGCGCGCAGCGCCATCACTCGGTCGACGCTCATCGCGTCGCCCACTCCCCCAATGCCGCTCATGCCGACATCCTCGTGCTGCGGGTGATGTCCTCACCCTGTTCGCGCGCCTTGGCGAGACGATAGCGCAAAGTGCGCTCCGAAATGCCGAGGCGTTTGGCGGTTTCGATCCGGCTGCCGCCGCACGCGGCGAGCGTTTCGCGGATCGCATGGAATTCGCTGAACTGGACGACGTTCGCCAGGGTGTCGCCGTTCCCGGCGCGACCCGGAACCGGATCGGCCTGCGGCGCCGGACGGCGGTCGAACACGATGTGGCTCGCCGATATCGTGTCGCCCGCGGCGAACAGCAGCGCGCGCTGGATGACGTTTTCGAGCTCGCGGACGTTGCCCGGCCAATCATGCGCCATCAGCGCCTCGACCGCTTGCGCGTCGGGCCACGGGATCGACGGGCGCGTGCCGGCGTGGCGCAGGATCATCGCCGCGGTCAGCGCGGGGATGTCCTGCGGCCGTTCGGCGAGCGGGCGCGTGGTCAGCGGGAAGACCGACAGGCGGTAATAAAGGTCGGCGCGGAAGCGGCCGGCGGCGACTTCCTCGGCCAGATCGCGGTTGGCGCAGGCGATGATGCGGACGTCGACCGGCACGGCTTGCGTCGCACCGATCGGGATCACCTCGCGCTCCTGGAGCACGCGGAGCAGCTTGGCCTGAAGCCCCAGCGGCATCTCGGCGATCTCGTCGAGCAGCAGCGTGCCGCCGTCGGCCGCGCGGAAGAACCCGTCGCCACCCGACGAAGCACCGGTGAACGAGCCCTTCTGGTGGCCGAACAGCATCGCCTCGAGCATGGTTTCGGGCAAAGCGGCGCAATTGATCGCGACGAACGCCTTGTCGCGGCGGGGCGAAGCGCGGTGGATCGTGCGCGCGATCACTTCCTTGCCGGTCCCGGTCGGGCCGTTGACCAAGACGGTGATGTCGGCGTCGGCGACCCGTTCGGCCAGCGCGAACAGCGCCAGGCTCTCGGGGTCGGCGGCGGTCGCGGCCTCGGGGCCGGCGGCAAAAGCATGCGCGAAGGCGTTGCCGATCGCGGCGTCGGCGGCGGCGAACGCGATCCGTGCCGGGACGCCGTCACCGCCGCGCGTAAAGCCGCGGCCCTCGTCGGCGATCACCAGCGTGCGCGCCGCGATCGGCGCGGTCTCACCGTCCATCACCAGGAAGGTATCGCTCGCCCCCGGCCGCGCTCCCTCGCTCGCGACGCTCAGGCCTTGGGCCTTGAGCGACGAAATCAGCGCATATTTTTGCCGGTTGACCGCGGCGGACGGAATGATCGAACGCATGAATTCCCCCTTCGAACGCGGGGAATGGCGCAAAGACGGTAAACAGACCGTTAAGCATGTTGCCGGGGCGGCAAGATATTTCCGGGACCTCGCCGCCCGCGTGAGCGCCTACGCGCGCGCGGAAGAGGGAAGCGCGCTTACCGGCAAGCCGCGGCGGCAATTTCGATCATGCCAAATAAAAATGCTTAATCGCGGTTCGAACCGGTCGTTCCTTGGCTGTGACGGCTCGGCTCTCCGATTGGGGGCGGCGGAGAACGTCGGAGCAAATGGAGACGACCAATGACGGTAATTGGAACCAATGTCGGCGCGCTGCGCGCCGCGAATGCGTCGGCCAGCGCCAACACCGCGCTCGGCACGGCGATGGAGCGCCTGTCGACCGGCAAGCGCATCAACTCGGCGAAGGACGATGCCGCCGGCATCGCCGTCGCTTCTTCGATGACGTCGCAGATCCGCGGCATGAACCAGGCGATCCGCAACGCCAACGACGGCATGTCGATGGCACAGACCGCCGACGGTGCGCTCAACGAAGTCACCAACATGCTGCAGCGCATGCGCGAACTGGCCGTTCAGTCGGCGTCGGGCACGTACAGCGACGACGACCGCACCAACATGCAGACCGAAGTCACCGCGCTGACCACGCAGATCACCAACATCCTGTCGAACACGCAGTTCAACAAGGTGAACCTGTTCACCGGCGACGCCGGCGACAGCGGTGACGTGACGATCCAGACGGGCTCGGGCTCGGCCGATACGGTCACGATCTCGTTCGCGGAAATCGACCTGTCGGATGCCGAAGGCGTCGACATCTCGGACGCGAGCGGCGCCAGCGATGCGCTCGACACGATCGACACCGCGCTGACCACGGTCAACGGCGCACGGGCCGGCTTCGGCGCGGCGCAGAGCCAGTTGCAGTCGGTGGTCAACAACCTGTCCGACAACGTGACCAACCTGAGCGATGCGCGCAGCCGCGTCGAGGACGCCGACTTCGGCGCCGAATCGACCAATCTGGCGAAGGCGCAGATCCTGGCCCAGGCGTCGACTGCGATGCTGGCCCAGGCCAACCAGAGTGCTCAGTCCGTTCTCAAGCTGCTCCAGTAATCCGGGCACGCTAGAGGTACGGCTCCGGCATCCCGCCCCCCTTCATACGGGGTGCCGGAGCCGAACAATGAACCCCGGTGGTCGCAAGACCGCCGGGGTTTTTGCTGTGCTGCCGCGAGCGAAATAGCGCAGCTATTTCCCACAGCGGCAAACACGTCCGGCGGCGCGTTAGCGCCGTCCGACGACGACTTGGGCTTGCCCAAGTCAGCCTGTCCTGAGCGCCTGCCTTGCAGGCAGTCGAAGGGCGGCTTTGCCGCGGCGGTTGCGCTAATCCAGCTCGAACAAGCGATCGAACGCCGCAGCGCCGCGCGCCGAAAAGAAGACCACGCGGCCAGCGCCACGCTCCGCCCACTTCTCCGCCAGCGCGCGATCGAAGATCGCCGCGCCGAGCGCGCCGCCGAGATGGTGGCGCCGCTCGCTCCAGTCGAGACACGTGCGGCAAAATGCCCGTCGGCCATCGCCCTTCACGAAACCCCGCGCCGCGAACCAAGTCCGGCCGGCATCGGTCAGCCCGCTGTCGTCAAGCATCGCGTTCGTCTCCAGCCGCGCGACCAGCGCCACCGCCCGCGCGCCGGCGAGATGATCGTAACACACCCGGCATTCGCGCATCGCCGCGTCGCGCGGGCCGGTGCGCACACGCATCGCGCCGGTACGCTGGGCAAGGCCCATTAATGCTTCGAGCGCAGCGGCGACGTCCCCGCCCGACAGCCGCAGATAGCGATGCCGCCCCTGCTTTTCGGCCGTGAGCAGTCCGGCCTGTTCGAGCCGCGTCAAGTGCCCGCTCGCGGTCGGCAATGCGACGCCCGCCGCGCCCGCCAGTTCGCTCACCGTCAACGCGCGGCCGTCCATCAGCGCGGTCAGCATGTTGGCGCGCGCGGGGTCGCCGATCAGCGCGGCGATTTCGGCAATGTTGGGCCCCTCTTTCATCGACTCTCCTTCATGCTTCGGGCTTAGCCGAACCATCGCCGCGCAGCCATCCGCTAAAGTGCCCCGACACTTTGGAGAAGACCGAATGATCACCTGCATCATCCGCTACGACATCGAGCCGTGGGGCCACGACGCGTTTGTCGATTACGCCCGCAACTGGGGCGAGGCGATCCCGCGCGCCGGCGCCGACCTGATCGGCTATTTCGCGCCGCACGAGGGGTCGGCGACGACCGCCTACGGCATCTACGACATCGCCAGCCTGGCCGAATATGAAGCGTATCGTGCACGGCTGAAGGCCGATCCGGTCGGGCAGCGCAACTTCGAGTTCGCACAGAAGGAGCGGTTCATCCGGCGCGAGGACCGGATCTTCCTGAGCCGCGTCGACCGATGATCGCGGTGATATTCGAAGTCGAGCCCGCCGACCGCGACGGCTATTTCGATCGCGCCGCCGCGCTCAGGCCCGAACTCGAGACAATCGACGGCTTTCTGTCGATCGAGCGCTTCGAGAGCTTGGTCACGCCGGGCAAGTTTCTGTCGCTCAGTTTCTTTCGCGACGAGGACGCGGTGTGCGCGTGGCGCACCACGCCCGACCATCGCGCGGCGCAAGCGGCGGGACGCGGCGGCGTGCTGGCCGACTATCGGCTGCGTGTGGCCGAGGTGCTGCGCGACTATGGCATGACCGACCGCGCCGAAGCGCCGACCGACAGCCGGACCGTGCATGACGGTTGATTTCGCGCTACTCTCGGACCCGAGGGGGGTTCGGCGATGAAGCGAGCGATGATCGGGCTGATGCTGGCGCTGGCCGCGCCCGCCGGGGCGGCGCCGGCGACGCCAGCGGCGGAGGCCAAGGCGTTCGTCGAGGGCATCTACAAGCCATGGATGGCGGCGCTCAAGCGCGGCAGCGCGATGTACCAGCCGCCCGGCGACGGCCGCATCTACACGGCGGAGATCGCCGCCTTGCTGGCCAAGGACCGGCGCATTTCGAACCGCACCAACGAGGTCGGGGTGATCGACTGGGTAATCCTGTGCTCGTGCCAGGACGATGCCGGGCTCGGCTATCGCGTGACCGTGCCCGCAGCGACACCTCGCGCCGCGACCGCGAAGGTCGCGTTGAGCTTCGGCGGCAAATATTCGAACACGCTGACGCTCAAGCTGGTCAGGCTGCCGCAAGGCTGGCGGATCGCCGACGTCGGCGACACCGACATGCCGAGCCTGCTCGCGACGTTGCGGAACGGGTTGCGCGGGAAGAAGTGATCAGACCGAGCGGGCGAGCGCGCGTTTGAGTCGCGCGTGCGCCGACGCCTTGATCTGGCACACGCGCGCGGCGCCGACGCCGATCACCTGGCCGATCTCTTCGAGGTTGAGCTCCTCGACATAATAAAGCTGGACGACCTGCGCCTCGCGGGTCGGCAAGGCGGCGATTGCGGCGATCAGCGCGTCGCGCTGGTCGGCCTCGGCGAGCTGGTCGAACGCATTGGGCTCGTCGGACATGAACCACGGGCCGTCGTCGGTGTAGACCGCGTCGAGCGAGTCGAACTTGACCGCTTCCGCCCCGGCGTAATCGGTGCGCAGTTTCTCGATGCTGACGCCGAGCCGCTCGGCGACCATTGCCTCGCTCGGCGGCGTACGATTCACGGTCAACAACGCGACGGTCTCCTGATATTGCTTGCGGCGACGCATCGCCCCGCGCGTCAGCGTCGCCTGGCGGCGGAGCTGGTCGATCATGCTCCCACGCAACCGCGTCGCAAGATATTGCTCGAAGGTGACCTGGCCGCGGTCCTCGAACCCGTGGATCGCCTCGACCAGCGCGACGAGCCCGGTTTGGACGAGATCCTCCACCTCGCACACGCCCGAGACGCTGCCGTGGACGTGCCAGGCGATGCGGCGGACGAGCGGCGCGTGCTTGCGCACCAGCGCGTCGACGTCGGCCATCGCCACGCGAGCGTAAGTCAGCGGCTGCGCATCCGCGAACGCCTGTTTCATCGGGAGCGCGGTCATGCGGCGATCGCCTGCGGCGCGCCGATCACGGCGACGACTTCGACCGCTTTCTCCTCGGGCACTTCGAAGAACGACATGACCGGCGTGTCGGGCAGGCAGGTCTTAACCAGCTTTCGGATCGCGAGGCGGATGGCCGGCTGGACGACCAGCGCGAACGGCTTTGCCTCGGCGACGAGCGGTGCGGCGGCTTGCTGGAGCGCGTCGACGATACGGCGGCCCAAATCGGGCTCGATCGTGTGGCGCCGCGACGGGTCGGAGCGCACCGCCTGGCCGAGCAACCCTTCGAGCTGCCCCTCGAGCGTCATCACGCGGAGCGGTTCGTGTACGCCGCACAATTTGCCGATGATCAGCCCGCCGAGCTCGGGGCGGATCGCCTCGATGATTTCCTCGGCGTCGGTCGTCTTCTGCGCGGCGTTGGCGATCGCCGACGCGATGCGGCGGAATTCCTTGAGCGCGATACCTTCGGCAAGCAGCCCCTTCAAGACTTGCGTCAGCGTGGTCAGCGGGAGCGGCGACGGGGTCAGCGCGGCGACGAGTTGCGGACTCTTTTCCTTCAGGCCGTCGAGCAGCGCCTGGACCTCGTCCGCGCCGAGCAGGTCGGCGGCGTTCGCGCTCAACTGGTGGTTGAGGTGGGTTGCCATCACGGTGCCCGAATCGACCACCAGATAGCCCTGTCCCGTCGCGGCATCGGCATCGCCCGGCGAAATCCACGTCGCGTCGAGCCCGAAGGTCGGGTCCTTCGTCTTCTTGCCATTGAGGTCGCCGAAGCCCTGCCCCGTATCGAGCGCGAGCATATCGTCGGCCGACGCCTGATCCTCGCCGACGACGACGCCGCCGACCAGGATGCGATAGGTATAGGGCGCGAGGTTGATGTCGTCGCGCACGCGCACTTGCGGCACGACGAAACCAAGCTCCTTCGACAGCTGGCGCCGCACGCCGGTTATCCGGCCCATCAGCGGCGCGCCGCGGCGCTCGTCGACCAGCGGCACCAGCCCATAGCCGATATCGAGGTTGATCTGCATCCCGTCCGACACTTCGTCCCAGCCGATCTTCGACAGGTCGGGCGCGGGCGCGGCGGGCGCGGGCGGCGGCGGGCGGTTGGCGATCTGGCGCAGCTTCCACGCGGCGAACCCGGCGAGGCTGGCGGCCGACAGCAGCACCATGTGCGGCATGCCCGGCAGGATGCCGAGGATGCCGAGGATCGCGGCGACCGGGGTCCAGGTGCGTGGGCTACCGAACTGGCTGCCGATCTGCCCGGCGAGGTCATGGCTCGAGGTGACGCGGGTGACGATCGCGGCGGCGGCGATCGACAGCATCAGCGACGGCAATTGCGCGACGAGCGCGTCGCCGATCGCGAGCAGGACGTAATTGTGCGCGGCATCGCCGAGCGACATGCCATGGCTGACGGGTCCGAGGATCAGCCCGCCGACGATGTTGGCGAAGAGGATCAGCAGAGCGGCGACCGCGTCGCCCTTCACGAACTTCGACGAACCGTCCATCGAGCCGTAGAAATCGGCCTCGGTCGACACTTCGACGCGGCGCGCCTTGGCTTCGTCGGGGGTGATCAGCCCGGCGTTGAGATCGGCGTCGATCGCCATCTGCTTGCCGGGCAAGGCGTCGAGGGTGAAGCGCGCGGAAACTTCGGACACGCGGCCCGCGCCCTTCGTGACGACGATCAAATTGATGATCACCAGGATCGCGAAGACGAAGATGCCGACGACATAATCGCCGCCGATCAGGAACGTCCCGAACGCTTCGATGACATGCCCCGCCGCGCTTTCGCCCTCATGCCCGTGCACCAGCACGACGCGCGTCGAGGCGACGTTGAGGCCGAGGCGGAACAGCGTCGCGAACAGCAGCACCGACGGGAACGCCGAGAAATCGAGCGGCTTCTGCGCGTTCAACGCGACCATCAACACCGCGAGGCTGATGCCGATATTGGCGACGAAGAACACGTCGAGCAGCACGGCCGGGATCGGCACGACCATGACGCAGACCAGCAACAGGATCGCCAGCGGCAGGAAGGCATGGCGGACGTTGCCGCCGAAAAGCTTGTTCAGGAACGTCGGCACTTAGCCCCCCAGGCTCGCGAGCATCATGTACGCCAGCCGCGCGTTGTTCGGCGTCGGGCGGAGAAGGTTGGTCGAATCGACCGTCGCGCCGGGTGCGGCGCTGGTCGTGTTGACGCGGGCGAGCGCGGCCTTGGCCCAGGCCGCCGCGCTTTGACTGTTCTCGCCCGATCCCGCGATGACGGTCGCGCCGCCGATATCGGTGATCGCGGCGAGCTGCGCGAAATTGGCCCTGGCGGTTTCGAAATCACCGCCGCGCGCGACCGCGGGCATCAGCCCGGGATTGCCGTCGAGCACGTCCGACGCGAGGCTCGTCGCCCCGACCTGCGCCGCGCCCTTGTCGAGCTTGGCGGCGAAACGCTGGTAGATGTCGCCGAGACTCCGCGCGTTGCCGCCCGCATCGTAGAAGATCGAGCGGTTGGCGCGCGCGGCCGCCGGGAACATCGCCGCGCCCGAGACGCCGGGATTGACCTGCATCGTCTTGAGGAACGATCGCGCGCCGCCGAGACCGAGGAAGTGCGCCATATAGAGGTCGGTCCCGGTCGCGCCGCGGCCGAGCGATCCCTCAAGCGAGGCCTTGTTATCCGACGCCGATTCGGCCGCCATCGACGCGGCGACCGCGGGGTTGTTCCGCAGGTCGAGGATCGCGCGGCGCATCGCCGGGTCGCTGACGGTCAGCCGGCCATTGGCGTTGCGCCCGATCGCGTCGGCGGCCCAGCCGAGCCCATATTGGCTGCCATGCTGCTTGATCACGCCGAGCCAGCTTTGATCGATAAACTGGTAGAGCCCGGTCGCCGACGAGGTGCCGGCGCGCGCGGCGGGGTTCAGGCCGCTTTCGAGTTGCGCCTGGCCGAGCAGATAATCGAAGTCGATCCCGGTCGCCTGGCTCGCTTGCGCGATCGCCGCCCGGACGCTTCCGATATTCCCTGATATTGCTTCGACGCCCATCGGCCCCTTGCTGGTCTGCCCCTCTTCAGGGGATCATTCAGCAAGCGCCGTGCCAGTTTGTATGTTTGATCGCCTCGCGGCGACGAAACGGTGCCGGCCCGCTCCCCCTCCCGACCGCCCAATCAGGATATTCTATGGGCGGTCGGGAGGGGGAGCGGGCCGGCACCGTCTACGCGCGTGAGCGCGTCAAACAATTAGCCGTAGGCGGCAACCCGTCCATTCGGGCGATACCCACCGGCATCACCGGCAAGCATTTGCAGCCGGCGGCGCACGTTTGCCGCCAGGAGGTTGACGTAAATCCGCGCGGTTTCGTTCAGCCGCTGCGCCTCTTCGGCCAGTTCGCGCACGTCGGGCTCGAGCCCGCCACCGGCGACCGCGCCGAGTTGCTCGATCGCGACCAGCTTCTCGCGCGTCGCGCGGTCGAGCGCGGTCACGTCGTTCGCCCTCATCGCCGCGATTTCGGCGTGGAGCGAGTCGATCACGCGGATCAGGCCGTCACGCCGGGTCATGCGACATCCAGTCGTATTTGAGCGCGAGCATGCTGTCCGCGATCGTCGCGGGCAGGATCGGAAAGGTGCCGTCGGCGATCGCACGCTTGATCCGCGCGACGCGATCCGTGTCCACCGGGGGCTGCACCGAAAGCTGGCTCGCCAGTTGCGCGACCGGCGATGGCTGGTGACCGTCCGTGGCGACCGGCAAGGCCTTCGGCGCCACCGCGACGGATGCCACCGGCGCGACGCGAAGGTCGGTGGGCGTTGAGCCCTTCGGTCCGATCGGATCGACCATGGTCCACCTTGTTGCTTACTCGGATCATCGAACGACCGCCTGCTCCAAATCTTTAGAAAAAATTATTCCCCGCCCGGGATCGTCGCCTTGCCCGGCTCGCTCGCGATCGCCTGAATCGGCGGCTTGCCGTCCTCGACCTTGATCAGCACGCGCCCGCCGACGGGCGCATCGTTGACCGCGATGCCGTCGCGCGTGATCGAAAAGCCCTCGCTGCCGGCGACGACCGAGACCGGGTCGCCGCGCTTGATGACGACGGCGGGCTTGGGCGCAGGCGCCGCTACGGGCGCGCGCGGGGTGGGCTCGACGATGGCCGGCGCGGCGATGCGGATGGGCACGAAGATGCGCCATTCGGGGTCGGGGCACGCCACCACCACCGAATCGTGCGCGGGCGTGCGCCAGTTCATCGTCACCATCGGACACGGCGCGAGCTTGAGCCGCGTGTCGACCGGAGTGCGTGCGCCACCGTCCTCGCCGATGCCGTGCCCGGTGAAGCCGGCGACCGCCTTGTCGATCAGCACGGTGCTCTGGAAGCTTTGCGCGGCGGCCGGGCTGCCGGCAAGCAGCGCGACGGCGGGAAGAATGAAACGGATCATGGCTGTTTCCTGTAGGGGTCGCCGGTGAAGCTGACGGTGACGAGCGCGGTGCGGCGCCCGGTCCCCGCGGCGGCGATAAGGATGCGGTCGGCGGCGACGCCGTGACCGATCAGATAAGCGGCGGCCGCGCGGGCGCGGTCGGCGGCGAGCAGGTCGGCACTGCCGGTCGCGGGATCGACATCCCCTGCCCCGGCGGTGCCGCCGCTCACGCGCAAGCTCGCGCGCGGGTCGCGCAGATTGGTGGTGGCGAAATCGATCAGCGAGGCTGGCGCCCGCGGGATCGCCGAGCCGGGCGCGAAAGCGACAGCGGCGGCGGCAAGCGGGATCGGGTCGGGTTTGGCGCTGTCGGCGACCGCGCCGCCGAAGCCTTCGCGCAACCCCCTGGCGAGCGCCTGACGGTCGGTCGCCTGGACGAGCACGAAGAAGCCGACGAGCAGCAGCGCGAGGTCGGCGAGCGTCCACAGCCACAAGGGCCGCGCTGGCGGTGGATCGAGGAGCGCGTCGTCGCTCATGCCGCGACCACGCTCATCACGGGGCTGCGTGGCTGGCCGTAGTCGGCGAGCTCGGCGAGCGGCGCGACCAGACGGAGCCGTTGCTCCGCCTCGGCGCGCGCGCGGCGGCGCAAGCGGACGGCGATCGGCATCGCGACCAGATTGGCGATCAGTGCGCCATAGAGCGTCGCGAGCAAGGCGACCGCCATCCCCGCACCGATCGCGGCGGGGTCGGTCATCGCCAGAAACATCTTCACCAGCCCGACGAGCGTGCCGACCATGCCCATCGCGGGCGCGACCTCGGCCATCCCCGCCCACATGTCGGCGGCGGCGGCGTGGCGCAGGATGCGCGCGCGGCGGCGTTCGTCGAGCAGGCGCGTCACGTCGGTTGGCCTCGCACCATCGACGATCTCCGCGATCGCGGCGGCGACGTCGGCATCGGCGATCACCGAACGGTCGAGGGTGTGTACGCCGTGGCGCCTGGCGATGCGGCCGAGCGCCGCGACCTGATCGATCAGCGGCGCCGCGTCGAGCTGGCGGCGCGGCAAGGTGGCGAGCGCCGCGACGCCGCGCGCGAGATCGCGGAACGGCGTGCGCAGGATCGTCGCGGCCAGCGTGCCGCCGGCGACGATAACGATCGCGGCGGGATCGATGAACGGGGCGAGCGCGTCGGGTGTCATGCGCGACGTCTTTGCAAGCCGCGGGCCAAGTGCGATCTTCTCCCCCTCCCGGCCTTCCGGGAGGGGCAAGGGGTGGGTGCCGAGCGAAGCGAGGCTTTCTTCCTCGTCAGCGTAGAGCGCTCCCTCCGGTCGCTTGCCCACCCCTAACCCCTCCCGGAAAGCCGGGAGGGGAATTGCTCGAAACCGGCAACCCGCTTGCCGCCCCCCCGGCAAGCCTTTGCCGCTTTCGACCCGCCACGCCGGCAAAATCGGCCCTTGAAGCCACTTGGCACGACCTTTGCTGAACTCTCGCGCAGGATTTTACGCGAGGACCGGCACATGGCCGACGACAGTCTGTTCGGGATACATGGGGCAGCGCTCGAAGTGCGCGGCCAGCGCATGGGTATCCTGGCGTCCAACATCGCCAACGCCTCGACCCCCGGGTTCAAGGCGCGCGACATCGATTTCCAAAAGGCGATGGCGGCCGCCCAGGGTGGCAGCGTCGATGACGGCGCGATTTCGGGCGCAACGATGTACCGCGTTCCGCTCCAGCCCAGCCTCGACGGCAATACCGTCGACCTCTCGACCGAGCAGACCGCGTTCGCCGAAAACGCCGTCCAGTACCAGACGACGCTGTCGTTCCTGAACGGGCGGATCGGTCAGATCACGCGCGCGCTGAGGGGGGAATAAGCCATGCCCAACGGACCGCTTTCGATCTTCCAGGTATCGGGCCGCGCGATGAGCGCGCAGCTCGTGCGGATGAACACCACCGCTTCCAACCTGGCCAACGCCGGGTCGGTCGCGAGCTCGCCCGAGACCGCGTACCGCACGATCAAGCCGGTGTTCCGCACCAGCTTCGACAAGGCGAGCGGCATGTCGACGGTCGACGTCGAGAGCGTCGTCACCGCCGGCGAGGCGCCAACCAAGCGCTACGATCCCGCCAATCCGATGGCCGACAAGGACGGCAACGTGTGGGAATCGAACGTCGATGAAACCCGCGAACTGGTCGACATGATGGAGACCGCGCGGGGCTACCAGAACAATGTCGAGGTGATGCAGACCGCCAAGTCGCTGATCGTCGATACGCTCAAGCTCGGGAAATCATGATGACCAGCACCTTCGACACCACGCTCGCCAATCTCGGCGTCGGCCGTAGCGGTTCCGCCGCGACCCCGACCGTCTCGACCGCCGCGTCGCAGACGCTCGGCCAGGCCGATTTCCTGAAGCTGATGACCGCGCAGCTCCAGAACCAGGATCCGTTCGCCCCCGTCGACAACACGCAGATGGTGGCGCAGATGGCGCAATTCTCGTCGCTGTCGGGGATCACCGACATGGCGTCGACGCTCAAGACGATCGCCGCGAAGCTGACCGGCACCTCGACCGCCGACGCGCTGTCGTACGTCGGCAAGACCGTGCTGACCGAGGGCGACACCGCGTTCGGGCGCACCAGCGGCGGGATCGCCGGCGCGGTCGAGCTCGACGGCGACGCGACCGATGTGACGGTTACGATCCAGGACGCCAACGGCGCGACGCTCAAGACGCTCAAGCTCGGCCAGGCCGGCCAGGGCACGACGCAGTTCGACTGGGACGGCACCACCGACGCGGGCCAGCCCGCCGGCGCGGGGCCGTTCAAGGTCACCGCGACGGCGACCAACAATGGCCAGGCCGTCGCCACGCACCCGCTCGTGTGGGCGCCGGTGACCTCGGTCTCGATGTCGGGCGATACCCCGACGCTCAACGTCGCCGGGCTCGGCGCCATCGCCCTTTCCGCCGTCCGCCAGGTCGGCTGACCCCCACCCCCTGAGGAGTAACACCCATGTCCTTCTACACGTCGCTTTCGGGCCTCCAGGCCGCACAGACCGAGATGAACACGATCTCGCACAACCTCGCCAACGTCGCGACCAACGGCTTCAAGAAGAGCCGCACCGATTTCGCCGATGTGATCGCGTCGAGCGTCAGCGTCTCGCCGACGCAGATGACCGGGTCGGGCGTCGTGGTGAAGGCCAATCGCCAGCAGTTCAGTCAGGGCAATCTGATCCAGTCGTCGTCGAGCCTCGATCTCGCGATTTCGGGCGACGGGTTCTTCGCGGTCAAGCCGCAGCTCGACGGGTCGAAGGTCAACTTCACGCGCAACGGCGGTTTCCTGGTCAACCAGGACCGCTACGTGACGGACGCGCAGGGCAATTTCCTCCAGGTCTATCCGGTCGACGGGTCGGGCGCGGTGGTCGCGACCGGCATCGACCAGACCAAGAGCCTCCAGCTGCCCGCGACTAGCGGCACCGCGGTCCCGACCAGCCAGATCAACATGACGGTCAACCTGCCGTCGTCGGGCGCGATCCCGACCACCGCGACGTTCGATCGCTTCGACCCGGCGAGCTACAACCAGTCGACCGCGACGACGATCTACGACAACAACGGCAACCCGCAGACGATGACGACCTACTTCAAGCGCACCGCGGCCTCGACCGGTCCGGGCGTCGATTCGACCTGGGAAGTCTATAACTATGTCGGTGACACCCCCCTCACCGCGGGCGGCAGCAACAAGATCACGCTGACCTTCGATTCGAACGGGGCGATCACCGCGCCGACGTCGGCCACCACGTTCGACCCGTTCACGCCCGCCGGCTCACCGAGCGCGCAGGTCGCGTCGTTCAACTTTGGTGCCGCGACCGCGCAACTCGCACAGCCGTTCAACATCTCGTCGCGCACGCAGGACGGCGCGGCGGTGGGGCAGATCGAGGGCGTCACCGTCGATAGCGACGGCACGGTCAAGGCGAGCTTTTCGAACGGCGACATCCAGTCGCTGGGCCGCGTGGTGCTCGCGAACTTCACCGATCCAGCGGGCTTGCGCCAGCTCGGCGACTCGACCTGGGCCGCGACCGGCCTGTCGGGCGAGCCGAAGCTGGGCTCGGCGGGCGTCGACGGGTTCGGCAACCTGATGTCGTCGACGATCGAACGCTCGAACGTCGACATCACCGAGGAGCTGGTCAATCTGATCGCGGCGCAGCGCAACTTCCAGGCGAATGCCAAGGCGCTGGATACCGCGAGCCAGATCTCCGAAACCATCTTCAACATCCGCACCTGATGACGGGGCAAGCGGGGGGAGCCTGAATGGACAAGCTGATCTATACGGCGGCGTCGGGGTTGAAGGCGCGGATGGCGGCGCAAGCCGTCATCGCCAACAACATGGCGAACGCGTCGACGATCGGTTTTCGTGCCGAGCGTGTCAATTTCGACAGCCTGATGCTCAACGGCGACGGCCTCGACACGCGGACCTCGGCGTCGGAAGAGGTCAAGGACTTCGACCGCTCGGCGGGAACGATCATCTCCACCGGGCGCAACCTCGACATCGCGATTCCGGGCGACCAGTGGATCGCGGTCCAGGCGACCGACGGCAGCGAAGCCTATACGCGCCGCGGCGACCTCAACGTTTCGGCGAGTGGCGTACTGGAAACCGGCGACGGTTTCCCGGTGATGGGGTCCGGGGGGGCACCCATCACCGTGCCGCCGGCTTCCGCCATTTCGATCGCGGGCGACGGCACGCTGTCGATCGTGCCGGTCGGGGGCGATGCCAAGAACCCGCAAGTGGTCGACCGCATCAAGTTCGTCAGCCCCAAGGGGTCGGACACGGTCAAGGGCCTCGACAACCTCGTCCACGTCAAGGGCGGCGGCGTGCTGCCGACCGACGAGGATGCGAAGTGCGAAAGCGGGATGCTCGAGCAATCGAACGTCAACATGACGCAGGCGCTGGTCGACATGATCGAAAACCAGCGCGCCTACGAAGTGCAGGCCAACCTGATGAAGTCCGCCAAGGACATGGACGAAAGCGGCGCATCGACGATGCGCATGCCGAGCTGAGGAGTGAAATGAGATGAGCAGCGCCGCGATGCATATCGCCCGCACCGGGCTCGACGCCCAGGACATGCGGATGCGAGTGATCTCGAACAACCTGGCCAACGTCAACACGACCGGGTTCAAGAAGGACCGCGCGTCGTTCGCGACGCTGTCGTATCAGACGGTGACCGCCGCCGGCGCGTCGTCGTCGAGCGAAAGCAAGTATGCGACCGGCCTCAACCTCGGCACCGGCGTGCGCATCCAGGGCACCGCGCGGATGGACACGCAGGGGTCGATGCAGACCACCGGAAACAGCCTCGACATGGCATTGGATGGCGACGGCTATTTCCAGGTCCAGTTGCCGGGCGGCCAGCTCGGCTACACGCGCTCGGGCAATTTCTCGCGCAGCCCCGAAGGGCTGCTGGTGACCAACGAAGGCTATCAGGTGATGCCCGGCATCACCGTCCCCGAAGGCACGACCGGGATCACGATCGGCACCGACGGCACCGTCTCGGCCACCGTCGCGGGGCAGACCGAGCCCTCGACGCTCGGTCAGATCCAGATCGCGACCTTCCCCAATTCGGGCGGGTTGCAGTCGAAGGGCGACAACTACCTGACCGAAACCGCCGCGAGCGGTGCGGCCAATCTGGGCGTCGCGGGCGAGGACGGCCGCGGCACGATCCGCCAGGGCATGCTCGAAGCGTCGAACGTCAACGTGGTCGAGGAACTGGTCGACATGATCGAGTGCCAGCGCGCGTACGAGGTCAATTCGAAGATGATCTCCGCGACCGACGACATGCTCAAATACGTGAACCAGAACCTGTGATGCGCAACGTTCTCATCATTGTCGCCGTTGGGGCGCTCGCGCTTGGTGCCGGCGCACCGGCCGAGGCTGGCATCTTCGGCAAGAAGAAGCCGCCCGAAGACTTCTCCGCCGCGCCGCCGCCCAAGCCGGCTGCGCCGCCGCCCGCCAACGGCAGCATCTTCCAGCCGCAGGACGGCTATGCCGCGCTGTACGAAGGCACGCGCGCGCGCCGCGTCGGCGATCCGCTGACGATCGTGCTGGTCGAGAACATGTCGGCCTCGAAATCCTCGTCGTCGAAGCTCGATTCGGGCGGCGGGTTCGGCATCACGCCGCCATCGACGGGGCTGTTGTCGGCGGTCAAGCCGACCGACCTGAGCCTTAGCGGCAACCGCAATTTCGACGGCAAGGGCACCGCGGACCAGTCCAATTCGCTGTCGGGCGAAGTCTCGGTGACCGTGGTCGAAGTCTACCCCAACGGCACGATGCTCGTGCAGGGGCAGAAGCGCGTCACGCTCAACCGCGGCGACGAGTTCGTCCAGATCAAGGGCATCGTCCGCGTGGCGGACATCAGTGCCGACAACCGCGTTTTGTCGACCCGCGTCGCCGATGCCCGCATCGCCTACACCGGCAAGGGCGACGTCGCCCGCGCCGGCCGCCAGGGCTGGCTCAGCCGCTTCTTCTCCGTGATCAGCCCGTTCTAGGCCGGATGGTTAGCACGGTCTTAACCATCGCCGTGCGACACGCCGGACGACAATGATTGGATATCGCCCCATGCTGCGTGCTTTCCTCGCCTGTCTTGCCCTGATCGCTGGTGTCGTTGCGGCCCCGGCCTCAGCCGATCGCATCAAGGACCTGGGCGCGTTCCAGGGCATCCGCACCAACCAGCTGACAGGCTACGGCATCGTCGTCGGGCTCGCGGGGACGGGCGACGACAACCTCGAATATACCATCCAGTCGGCGAAGGCCGTGGCGTCGCGTTTCGGGCTCAACCTGCCCGCCGGGGTCAACCCCGGCCTCAAGAACGCCGCGGTGGTGATGATCACCGCCGAGCTGCCGCCGTTCGCCAAGCCGGGGCAGAAGATCGACATCACCGTCGCCTCGATGGGCAAGGCCAAGTCGCTGCGCGGCGGCGCGTTGATCCTCACCCCGCTGATGGGCGCCGACGGCCAGATTTACGCGATGGCGCAGGGCAACCTCGCGGTCGGCGGCCTGGGTGTCGAGGGCAAGGACGGATCGTCGGTCGTGGTCAACGTGCCCTCGACCGGGCGTATCCCCGAAGGGGCGACGGTCGAGCGCACCGTCGCGACCGGGTTCGATACCGCTCCCACGCTTACCTTCAACCTCGCGCGGTCGGACTTCACCACGGCGCAGAATGTCGCCGCGGCGATCAACGCGCGCTACGGCGCCGGCGTGGCGGAGGCGGTCGACGGCGTGTCGATCCGCGTCAACGCGCCCGCCGGCGCCGACACCCGCGCGACGATCATGTCGGGCATCGAAAACCTCGACGTCGTCTCGGCCGAACCGCCCGCCAAGGTCATCGTCAACGCGCGGACCGGCACCGTCGTGATCAACTCGGCGGTCCGCGTCGGCCCGGCCGCGGTCACGCACGGCAAGCTGACCGTGCGGATCGACGAGAAAGAAACCGTCGTCCAGCCCGCGCCGTTCAGCCAGGGCCAGACCGCGAAAGAACAGAAGTCCGGCGTGCAGGTCGACGAGGAAAAGCGTCCGATGTTCCTGCTCGCGCCGGGCCCGAAGCTCGCCGACATCGTGAAGGCGGTGAATGCGATCGGCGCCTCGCCGTCCGATCTCGTCGCGATCCTCGAAGCCTTGAAAGAGGCAGGGGCGCTCAAGGCGGAGTTGATCATCCTGTGACCGACATCCTCCCTCCCGCGCCCTCGGCCACGACGCCGACGACGGGCATCTCGCTCGACACCAGTCGGCTCGGCTCGGCCGCCAATCTGAAAAAGGCGGGCGAGAAGTTCGAGGCGGTGTTCATCGGCATGATGATGAAATCGATGCGTCAGGCCAAGCTGACCAGCGACGACGACAATCCGTTCTACAACAAGGACCAGGACACGTTCCGCGACATGCAGGACAAGCAGGTCGCCGAAGGAATGGCCGCGCATCAGCCGATCGGCATCGGCAAGGCGATGACCGAGTTCCTCGCCAAGTCGCAGACCGCGTTGCAGCCGGGCGCACCCGCCGCCGCTAGCACGAGCACGCCGTCATGAGCGACATGCTGGCGATCGGCGCGAGCGGGCTGCGCGCCTATCAGGTCGCGCTCAACACCGTGTCGGAGAATATCGCGAACGCGGGCACCGCCGGCTATTCGCGCCGCACCACCAACATCAAGGAAGTCGCCTCAATCGGCGGCGTCAGCGCGCAATCGATCGGCAGCGGCGAAGGCGCCGCGGTCGTCGGCGTGCAGCGCGCGGGCGATATGTTCAAGCAGGCCGAGGTTTTGTCTTCGGGCGCCGACCTCGCCAAGACATCGACCAGCGTCGGCTGGCTCGACCGGATCGAAACGAGTCTTTCGGGCAGCGTGCTCGGCACGCGGCTGTCGTCGTTCTTCACCTCGGCGACGACGCTGGCGGGCGACCCGACCTCGACCGCGGCGCGCTCGGCGATGCTCGAATCCGCCTCTGGCGTGGCGAGCGCGTTCAGCGAGACCGGCGCGTCGCTCGACCGAGTCTCGGCCGACCTCGACACCACGACGCGCGACACCGTGTCGTCGCTCAATTCGCTCGCGGCGACGCTGGCGCGGATCAACACCGGGCTCGGCCGCGCCGCCGCCGGCACCGCGGGCAATGCCGCATTGCTCGACCAGCGCGACCAGACGCTCGAGGCGATGAGCGCGCTGACCGACGTCAACGTCAGCTACGACAATGCCGGGCGCGCGAGCGTCCATGTCGGGGGAAGCGGCGGGCCGTTGCTGGTCGACGGCAACACCGCCGCGACCGTCGGCTATTCGCGCAACAGCGCGGGCACCATCGCTTTCCGCGTGCTGACCGGCGTGACCGAATCGACGCTGACGCCGGTGGGCGGCGCGCTCGCCGGGATCGTCGACGGCGCCCAACGCATCGCCGACGCGCGCGTCCAGTTGCAGGGCATCGCGCAGAACTTCGTCGACGGCGTCAACGCGGTCCAGGCAGGCGGGCGCGACCTCGACAACAACAGCGGCGCGGCGATGTTCGCGATCGACCCGAGCCAGGGCACCGCGCAAGTCTCCGTCACGCTCGACGATCCGCGCGGGATCGCCGCGGCGGCGGTCGGCGGCGGGCAGCGCGACAACAGCAACCTCGCTGCGTTCGCGAGCCTCCGCACCACCGGCAATTACGAAAACAACGTGGTCGACATGACCACGACCAATGCTTCGGCACTCGCGCAGCGCAAGTCGGTCGCCGACGCGCAACAGACGATCCGCGACACTGCGGTCAGCGCGCGCGATTCGCTCTCCGGCGTCGATCTCGACACCGAAGCGGTCGACCTGATGCGCTTCCAGCAAGCCTATTCGGCGACCAGCCGCGTGATCCAGGTCGCGCGCGACACGATACAGTCGATCATCGACATCCGGTAAGCAGTCATGCAGATCAGCACCAACCAGTTCTACACGTCGAACCAGCGCAATTTTCAGGCGCTGACCGCGGCGGCCGACAAGCTCCAGGTCCAGGTCTCGACCGGCAAGAAGCTGCTCGCGCCGTCGGACGACGCGGTCGGCTACCGCCGGCTGCAGGGGCTGACCCGCGACGCCGGCAACGACCAGGCCTATACCGGCAACATCACGATCGTGAGCTCCGCGCTGAGCCAGGCCGACACGACGCTCAAGTCGATCGCCGACGAAATTCAGCAAGCCAAGGAACTGGCGGTCAAGGCCAACAGCGGATCGCTGTCGGCGAGCGACCGCAGCGTCATCGCCGACCAGCTCGATTCGATCGTCAAGGCGCTGACCGACCTCGCCAACGCCAAGGATTCGCGCGGCGCGTCGATCTTCGCCGCGGGCGACAGCCCCGCCGTCACCGCCAATTCGGACGGAAGCTTCACCATCGCGAGCACCGGCCCGACGACGATTCCGATCGGCGATTCGTCGAGCGCCGCGCCCGGCGATGCCGCGTCGCGACTGTTCGTCGATGCGAGCGGCGGCAACGTCCTGTCCGATATCTCCTCGCTGTCCGCCGCGCTGCGCGGCACCGGCGACGTTTCGGCGATCGCAGGGACAATCGGCGACAAGCTGACCGCGTCGAACAGCCAGGTTGCCGCAGTGCAGGGCTCGCTCGGCGCGCGCGCGCAACGCGTCGACATCGAATCGAGCCGGATGGCCGATATCGCCACCGACCGTGAAGCCACGCGATCGTCGATCGAGGACACCGACGTCACGCAGGCGATCACCGACCTGCAGAAGACGATGACGATCCTGTCGGCGGCACAGGCGAGCTTCACCAAACTCTCCAGCCTGTCGCTGTTCGATTATCTGAAATGAGCCCCGATCCGGGTCCATTTTCTAACAGGGTTAACGAGTTGGATACCAAACCGGCTTAACCCTCATGTCTGCCGGGTCAGTCCCGGCTTCGGCCGCGGAAAGATGGGGGATTTTCGACACTAATGTTTCCGGTCATCGGCCTTGTTGTTCTGCTGGCGATGGTCTTCGGCGGGTTCGTCTTCACGGGCGGCGCGCTGGGACCGATTCTGGAAGCAATCCCGCACGAAATGCTCATCATCGGCGGCGCCGCGGCCGGCGCGCTGATCATCGGCAATTCGACCAAGGAACTGAAGGCGCTGGGCGGCGGCGTGGCCAAGGTCATGAAGGGCCCGAAATACAAGAAACAGGACTATCTCGACGTCATCTTCCTCGTCTCGAAGCTGATGAAGATGCTGCGGATGGACGGCCCGATCGCGCTCGAGCCGCATGTCGAAGACCCCAAATCCTCCGCGATCTTCGCCGAATATCCCCGCCTGCTCGCCGACCATACGCTGACCAATCTGATCGCCGACACGCTGCGGCTCGTCGTCGTGTCGTCGGGCACGCTCGACGTGCACGCGGTCGAGGAAGTGATGGATAACGCGATCAAGACGCACCATCACGCGGTCGAAGGGCCGCAATCGACGCTGCAGTCGTTGTCGGACGCCCTCCCCGCGCTTGGCATCGTCGCCGCCGTGCTCGGCGTGGTGAAGACGATGGGGTCGATCGACAAGCCGCCCGCGATCCTGGGCGCAATGATCGGCTCGGCATTGGTCGGCACGTTCCTGGGCGTGCTGCTTGCCTACGGCATCGTCGGCCCGCTCGCGACGCGGCTCAAGCAGATCATCGACGCCGACGCGGCGATCTATCACGTCGTCAAGCAGATCATCATCGCCTCGCTCCACGGCCATCCCCAGCCGCTGGTGATCGAGGCCGCCCGCTCGGGCATCGCGCATGCCAACCAGCCAGGCTTCGCCGAAGTGTTCGACGGCCTCAGGGGTCGCTAAGCCATGGCCGCGCGCGCACCGCATGGCTCGAACCAGCCGCCGCGGATCATCTACAAGAAGATCTATATCGAGGGGCACGGCGCGCACCATGGCGGCGCGTGGAAGGTCGCCTATGCCGACTTCGTGACCGCGATGATGGCGTTCTTCCTGCTGCTATGGATTCTCGGCGCCACGACCGAGAAGCAACGTAAGTCGATCGCCGATTATTTCGCGCCGACGCTGGTCGAATTGAAGGAAAACAGCGCGGGGTCGAACGGCATCTTCGGCGGCTCGTCGATCACCGACAAGGACAATTACCCGAACCGGGCGGCGCAAACCGGCACGCGGTCGATGACGATTCCGATCGGCGCGGTCGGCGGCAACGACGCCGGATCGGGCGATAAGGGCTCGCTCAAGAACCAGCAACTGACCGCCGAGGACACCAAGAATTTCGAGGCGATGAAGCGCCGCCTGACGCTGGCGATGCAGGCCGCGCCGCTCAAGCGGCTCGCCAGCCATGTCCGCTTCGTCCAGACCCGCGATGGTCTCCGCATCGATCTGGTCGACGATGCCGATTATTCGATGTTCGCGCTGGGCACGACGCAATTGGTGCCCGAGGCGGACAAGCTGATCGGGCTGATCGCGCAGACCATTCAGGGGACGCAGAACCCGATCATGATCCGCGGCCACACCGACAATCTCGGTTACGGCGACCCCAATGCGATGAACAACTGGATGCTGTCGTCGGGCCGCGCCGAGGCGACACGCCGCAGGCTGTCGGCGGGCGGCACGCCCGAGGCGCGCTTCTACCGCATCGAAGGCGTCGCCGACCGCGAGCCGATGATCGAGAACAACCCCGCCGACCCGCGCAACCGCCGCGTGTCGATCACCCTCCTGTGGCGCGCGGGGTCGTTCAAGCAATAGTCATTCTCCGTCACCCCAGCGAAAGCTGGGGTCTCGGGCGGCGCGATACGGCATGAGATCCCAGCTTGCACTGGGATGACGTTGTTTTAGTCTCCGCCGATGCTCCCCCTCGCTTTTCTTCTCGCCGCCGCAGCCGCGCAGCCCGCCGCGAGCGTTCGCGTCACGTTCGATAAGGACGGAGTCACCTCGGTCCAGAGCGAAGGGCTGGCCGATGCCGCCGCCAACCGCGCGGTGACGCCCGACAGCGTGGTGCGGATCGCGTCGATCTCCAAGCTCGTAACCACGATCGGCGTGATGCGGCTGGTCGAGGCGGGCAAGCTCGACCTCGACGCCGATGTGTCGCGCTACCTCGGCTATACCTTCCGCAACCCGGCCTTTCCCGACACGCCGATCACGCTGCGGCTGTTGTTGTCGCACCGTTCGAGCCTGACCGATAACATCGATTATGTCCTGCCGCTCGACGGCGACATGGGAAAAGTGCTCGCCGACCCCAAGGCATGGGACGCGAGCCACGCGCCCGGCACCTACTTTCGCTACGTCAATTTCAACTTCCCGGTGGTTGCCGCGGTGATGGAGCGCGCGACGGGGGAGCGGTTCGACCGGCTGATGGACCGGCTGGTGATCCGCCCGCTCCGGCTCCGCGCCTGTTACCAATGGGACACGTGCGACGACGCGACAATTGCCAAGGGCGTCGTGCTGTACCGCGCGGGCGTCGTGACCCGCGACGACAATCACGGCAAGCGCCCCGCCTGTCCCGTCACCCCGGCGAGCGACGGCAGTTGCGACCTGTCGCGCTGGGTCGCGGGGCGCAACGGCGCGACGTTCGCGCCGCAGAGCGGGCTGCACATCGCGATGCCCGACCTCGCCAAGATCGGCCGGCTGCTGATGCTCGGCGGCAAGATCGACGGCGTACGGTTGCTCAGCCCCGCCTCGGTCAAGGCGATGACCACCCCGCAATGGACCTATGACGGCGCGAACGGCGATATCGGCAGCGGCTGGGCGTGCAGCTACGGGCTCGGCGTCATCCTGACCGCCGTCCGGCAAGCCGGTTGCAGCGACGACCCGTTCCGCGATTCGCGCCCGCGCTTCGGGCATCTCGGCGACGCGTACGGGCTCAAGTCGGGGCTGTGGGTCGATCCCGCGCGCGGCGTCGGGGTGGCCTATTTCGCGACCGACGTGCCCGCCGATGCCGGCAGCAAATCGGCCTATACGCTGACCGAAGAGAATCTGGCGCGGCCTTGACCCCGCGCGGTGCCACCGAAAGGATCGCGGGCATGAAGCTGCACCTCGCCCTCACCGCTGCCCTCCTCGCGGGCTGCTCGCTCGGCGCGGCCCCCGCGCAGCCGGGCGCCGACCTGCTGATCCGCGGCGGCACCGTCTATACCGGCGACGATGCGCCCTTCACCGGCGACGTCGCGATCAAGGGCGACAGGATCGTCGCGGTCGGGCCGCATCTGGCGATGGCGGCAACGCGCACGGTCGACGCTTCGGGCATGATCGTCGCGCCGGGATTCATCGATCCGCACACGCACGCTGGTGACTGGCTAGCGTCACCCAACCCCAAGACGCGGCTGATCCCGGCGTTCCTGCTGCAAGGCGTAACGACCGCGTTCATCGGCAACGACGGCGGCGGATCGACCGATGTCGCGGGCGTACTGGCGACGCCCAAGGTCAAGCCGGTCGGGATCAATTTCGCGACGTACGTCGGGTTCGGCACGATCCGCGGGCAAGTGATCGGCGGCGCCAACCGCGCGCCTACCCCCGCCGAACTCGACCGTGAAAAGGCATTGGTCAAAAAGGGCATGTGCGAAGGCGCGATCGGTTTTTCGACCGGCCTGTTCTACGCGCCGCAGAGTTTCTCCAAAACTGACGAGGTCATCGCGCTCAGCGCAGAGGCGGCCAAGCGCGGCGGCTATTACGACAGCCATATCCGCGACGAATCCTCCTACACAGTCGGCTTGATGGCGGCGATCGACGAGGCGATCGCGATCGGCCGCGCGACGGGGATGCCGATCCATATCAGCCACATCAAGGCGCTCGGCGTCGACGTGCAGGGCTTGGCGCCCGCGATCATCGCCAAGATCGGCGCGGCGCGGAGCAGCGGCGTCAACATCACCGCCAGCCAGTATCCGTGGAGCGCATCGGGCACGAGTCTCGTCGCCAGCCTCGTCCCGCTCTGGGCGCAGGACGGCGGGACCGCGGCGCTGATCAAGCGCTTCGACACGCCCGCGCTCCAACCCAAACTGCGCGCAGACATGGCCGAGAACATGCGCAAGCGCGGCGGGCCGGCGACCCTGCTTGTCACCGAAGGGCAATATCGCGGCAAATATCTCAGCCAGATCGCCGCGGCGATGAAGACCGACCCGATCTCGGCGGCAATCGCGCTAATCCGCCTCCACGACTCCGCGACCGTCAGCTTCAACATGAGCGAGGCAGACATTGCCGCCTTCATGAAGCAGCCCTGGGTGATGACTGACAGCGACGCATCGGGCGGACACCCGCGCGTGTGGGGCACGTTCGCGCGCAAATACGCCAAATATGTCGTGGCGGATAAGGTCATCACCTTGCGTGAGTTCATCGAGCGGTCGTCGAGCGTCACGGCAAAATGGTTCGGGCTGACCGGGCGCGGGGAGCTTAAGCCGGGAGCGTTCGCCGATGTCGTGGTGTTCGACCCCAGGACCTACGCCGCGCGCGCGACCTACGAGCAGCCCACCCTCCCCGCCGCCGGGGTGAGGACGGTGATCGTCAACGGCGTGGTCGCGGTCGATAACGGCGCGCTGACGGGCAAAGCTGCGGGCCGCGCGCTGCCGCATGCGCCGACGCCGGGGACGTGCAGTTGATCCCGATGCGCCATCGCATTCCCCTCCCTGACTTCAGGGAGGGGTTAGGGGTGGGCAAGCGACCCGCAGGGTCGCGCTCTTTTGCGAGGAAAGAAGCCTCGCTGCGCTCGGCCCCCACCCCCGGCCCCTCCCGGAAGGCCGGGAGGGGAGAATGAGAATGGGGTTCGCGATTCCGCTATGGCAGCGCGTCGTGGCGGGGCTGGTCGTCGGCGTCGCGCTCGCCTTCGCCTGGCCAACCGGCGCGCCATACGTCCAGTTCATCGGTGACTTGTTCGTCCGCGCGATCCGCATGCTCGTCGCGCCGATCGTCCTCGTCACCATCGCCGCCGGGATCACCAGCCTGGCCGACCCCAAGCAACTCGGCAGTCTGGGTGCCCGGACGATCGGGCTATTCGCCGCGACCACCGCGATCGCGGTGTCGGTCGGGATGCTCGTCGCGAGCCTGATCCGCCCCGGCGTCGGCGCTCCGCTTGGCACGGCCGCGCCGCACGCGCTGGGCGCCCCCGTCACGCCCTATGACCAACTGATCGGCATCGTCCCGCTCAACATCGTCGATGCGCTGGCGAAGGGCGACATGCTCGCCCTGATCTTCGTCGCGATCCTGTTCGGAATCGGCGTGGTGCTGACCGGCGAGGCGGGGAAGCCATTCGCCGCGCTGCTTCGATCCTTGTCGGCGGTGCTGCTCCGCGTCGTCGGGATCGTCATGGAGGCGACGCCGTTCGGCGTGCTGGCGCTGATCTGGAACGCGGTCGCGGCGAACGGCGCGGGGGTGTTCGTCCATGTCGGCTGGCTCGCGCTCGCGGTGGTCGCGGGGTCGCTGATCCAGATGCTGGTGGTGCACAGCCTTATCTTGCGCTTCGTCGCGAAGCTGCCCGTACTGCCGTTCTTCCGCGGGATCATCGACGCGCTGGTCGTCGCCTTCTCGACCGCATCGAGCGGCGCGACCTTGCCCGTGGCGATGCGCGTCGCGGGCGACAATCTCGGCGTCGCGCGGCCGGTCTATTCGACCGTGCTGCCCTTGGGCGCGAGCATCGGCAAGGACGGTACCGCGATGTACGTGGGGCTGCTCAGCATGTTCGCGCTCCAGGCGTTCGGCATGCCGCTGACGCCGCAGGTTTACGGCCTCGTGCTGCTGACCGGCGCGCTCGCCGCGTTCGGCACGGCGCCGGTGCCGTCGGCATCCTTGTTCATGCTCGCGGCGGTGCTGTCGGCGGTCGGCGTCACGCCCGAGCAGACCGCCTTAGTGGTCGGCTTCGTCCTGCCCTTCGACCGCCTGCTCGACATGACGCGCACCGTCCCGAGCGCCAGCGCCAACCTGACCGTCGCGACGACGGTGGCGCGATGGGAAGGGGCGCTGGACGAGGACGTCTATCGCGGGTCCGATCAGCGGTAGAAACGCAGATTCCCGATCTCCAGCCAGGTCGTGGCACCCGGATCGCCATGCAACCGGATGAGCAGCGCGCGGAGAACCTTCGGGTCGAACGCGCCGCTGCCCTGGAGTGCGCTGAACGGCACGCGGACCTCGCGCCCGGTTTCGTCGGCGTCGAAGCTCGCGTGGAACCAGTCGTCGGGCTGGCGGCCATAACTGTCGAACGCGAGCGAATAGCGCCCGCTACCGCGCGCATCGAACGCGACGCCGGTGAAGCCGCTCGCGTCGGCCAGCGTCACTGCGCCCTTGGTCAACGGCACGATCAGCTGCGCGAAGGGTTGGGCGCGGGCGCCCATCCGCGCGGTCAGGAACAGCTTCTTGCCAGCACGCGGGTCGGTCGGGCGGACGTAGAACAGCCGGCTATGGTCGGTCCCGGCCTCGGTGCTTTCGACCGGCAGCGTGTCGAGATCGGTGCGCCCGTCGCTGCGCGCGCCGGTGTCGATCGGCCCGGGCATCTTCGCGACCGGCATCGGCGTCGGCGCGGCGCCGTCGGCGAGCTTTCGGAGCGCGATCAGATCCTGCTCGCGTCCCGCAACCCAGACGTGACGGACGTTGTAGAGGTCGGCGATATTCTCGTCGGGCTTACCGGCAATGAGCACCAAGTCGGCACGCATCCCCGGCTTGATCGTGCCCTCTTGCCTTTCGGTCCCGATGATCCCCGCGCTGGTGCTCGTCGCCGCGACCAGCGCCTCGGCGGGCGTGAAGCCGAGCATCGTCAGCCAGCGGATTTCGCGGATCGTCGAGCTGCCGTGGTACGTCCCCTCGATCCCGGCATCGGTGCCGATCGCGATGCGGATCCCCGCCGCCTTCAGCGCGCGGATATTGTCCTGCATGATCGCCCAGCGCTTGCTGTCATACGGCTGGATCGGCGCGAGCGGCTTGGCCATCCGCGCATCCTCGCGCGCGCGCTCGGCGGGGCGCAGGCTGGCATATTCGGCCGGCAGGAACGTGCGATTCTCTTGCGGCTCGAACGTCGCGAGCGTCGCGATATAGGCGGTATGGTTCCGCTTCATCAGGTCGATCAGCTCGGCGTCGACCGGCGCGTCGCCGACGCCGTGCCCGACCGAATCGACCCCCGCCATCGCGGCGATCTTGGCCTGTTTGAGCGTCACCGTGTGGGTGATGACCGGAATGCCCGCGGCATGCGCATCGGCGACGATCGCCGCCAGCGTGTCCTCGTTGATACTGTTGAGGTCGGGGTCGCGGCCGTAGCGCCAGCCGTCGGCGAACACCTTGATGACATCGGGCCTGTAGGCGAGCGCTTGGCGCATCGCGAGGTGGGCGGAGCGCGGGGTCGACACCTGCATCGTGAAGAAATCGCCCCAGCCGAATTCCGTGCCGTGCCCGCCCGGCACCCCGATCCGCACCGCCATCTCGATATGCGGCGCGGCGATTCCGCCTGGCTTGGTCATGTCGCGGATGGGGCTAAGCATTTCGCCCGACAGCGAATAGTCGTTCACCGTCGTCACGCCGGCGAGCAGGTACGCGGCATAGGCCTTGCCGAGGTCGTCGGGCGCGTCGAACGCCGGCGCGCGCAAATGCGTGTGGAGGTCGTGCAGCCCCGGGATCAGTGTCATGCCGCGCGCATCGATCACGCGCGTCGCGTGCGGCCGTTTGAGATTACGGCCGACCGCGACGATGCTGTCGCCGACGATCAGCACGTCCTCGACCACCGCCGGCGCGCCGGTGCCGTCGAACACGCGCGCATTGTGGATCAGCGCCGCGCGCGGCACCTCCGCCGATACCGCGCTCATCCCCAATGCGATGGCGAGGATCGTGGCGAGGCGGCGAAGCAGGCTCATGGCCCTACTTTCCCGACTTGCGCCCGGCCGCGCAACCCTTACGCTCATGAACCATGCTGAAGGGGGCTTTCGCGACTGTCCTTGCGCTTGCTGCCGCGATGCCGGCGCCCGCGCAGGATGCCGGCTTGCGGAGCCAAGTCGAGGCGGCGCTCGCGACCGCGCCGGCGGGGACGCGGTTCGGACTGATGGTGGTCGACGAAAACGGCCGCGAGATCGTCGCGATCGATCCCGACCAGCGCTTCATCCCGGCGTCGAACACCAAGATGTTCACCACCGCGACGGCGTGGGCGACGCTCCCCGACATGACCGGCCCCGATACGAGCGGCGGCGCGGCGGTGCGGCTGGAGGGGCGCGACGTCGTGCTGGTCGGCAACGGCGACGCGCGGCTGTCGAGCGCCGACGACTGCGTGACCGATTGCCTCGCGACCCTGGCCGATGCGGTCGCCGCGAAGACCCGCGTCGTCGGCGACGTGATCGGCGACGACACGCTCTTTCCCGACGAGCGCTGGAGCCCGGGGATGAGCTGGAACAACATCCCAACGCGGTCGGGCACAGGGATTTCAGCGCTGACGCTCGACGACAACGAGCTGGCCGTGACGGTCGGTACCGATGGGAAAGCCACGCTACCGGCCTATTACACCGTCGAGAATCGCGTGACCGTGGTGCCCGGCACCAAGAGCGACATCGGCTTCGACCGTGCACCCAACGGGTACGTCCTGCGGCTGACTGGCACGATCGGCGCCGACGCCAGGCCCGAAAGGCTGCGCGTCGGGATCGACGATCCGGCGCGCTACGCGGCGTGGCGGTTCGGCGAGATGCTCCGCGCGAGGGGCGTGCGCGTAACGGGCAAGATCGACGTCCGCCACCGTGCGCTGATGCCCGCCGACGATCCGGCGGTGCGCCGCAATGCTCCGCCGGCGCGGCCGCCCGCCGTACCGGTGCTGGCAAAGCTCACCCCGCCGCCGCTCGCCGACGACGTGATGCTCACCAACAAGGTCAGCCAGAACCTGCATGCCGAGCTGTTCCTGCGCCGCGTCGCGCTGGTCGCGGGAAGCGGGTCGATCGCCGACGGACAGGTCGCGGTGCGCGGCGTCATGGCCAAGGCCGGCGCGCCGCGCGCGAGCTTCGATTTCTCCGACGGGTCGGGCATGTCGAGCTACAACCGGGTCGCCCCGCGCGGCGCCGTCGCGTTGCTGCGCTGGATCGCGACTCAACCTTGGGGCGCGGCGTGGCGCGCGACGCTGCCGGTCGGCGGCGTCGACGGCACACTGGCTCGGCGATTTGCGGGCACGATCCTCGACAGGAAACTGTTCGCCAAGACCGGCAGCCTCAACGCGACGTCGGCATTGTCGGGGTACATGATCGCCGCCAGCGGCCGGACGCTCACCTTCTCGGTCTACGCCAACGATATCCCCGACGGCACGAGCGCGACCAAGGCGATGGACGCCGCGCTGGTGTTGATCGCGGCGGCGAACTAAAGGGCGCTCCCATGACCGGTTACATTGGCGAGTATCGCGACAAGGGTTATGCCATCGTGCGCGGCGTGTTCGCGCCAGACGAAGTCGCGCGGATCGGCGCGGCGGTCGACCGGGTCTATGCCGAAGGGATCGCGCACGGACGCAGCTTTCGCCACGGCAATCTGTTCTACAACGTCGTCGCGGGGGACAGCGGCATGCCGCACGTGCCGATGGCGCAATGGCCGTCGTACCACCAGCGCGTGCTCGACGAGACGCGCACCGATCCGCGCTACCTCGCGATCCTCAAGCCGCTGATCGGCGAGAACCTCAAGCAGATCATCAACCAGCTCCACTGGAAACTGCCCAACAGCCGCGGCGATTTCGCGTGGCACCAGGATTCGCGCTTCCGCAAGCCCGACAGCGCGTATCGCAATCTCGGCAGCTCATACGTCCAGACCGGGCTCGCGATCGATCCGCACAACCCGCATACCGGGGGCATGCGCTTCATTCCGGGCAGCCATACGCACGGCGCGGTCGATCTCGACACCAGCACCGAGGTGCTCGGCCAGTCGCCCGAGGATGCGGCGCTAGAGGCGGCCGGAATCGATCCGGCGAGCCAGGTCGATCTGGTGCTCGAACCCGGCGATGTCGCGCTGTGGAACCCGTATCTGGTGCACGCTTCGGGACTCAATTCGTCGGATCACCTGCGCCGGCTCTACATCAACGGCTATGTCCGTGCGGAGGATTGCGACCGCGGCGAATGGGCGTTCCGCGACGGCGAGCCGATGCCGCTCGGTGCCGAGCAGTCACTGGTGCACTACGAAGACCTCTTCGAGCGGCCCGAGCCGCATTACGTCTAGCTAACGGCTGCGGCCACTGCATCACCGGTCGCGGGCCGCAGCGTAAAAATGCTCGCTGCGCCCTCGCTGTGCCGAGTCGGATGGACCCGGTTGGTGAGGAGCGCCCACGCCACGCCACGGTCGAAGTCGACCCACAGCCCGGTGCCGACGAACCCGGTGTGCCCGATCGTGTGCGCCGAGCAGGCGTCGCCGCCCGGCCAGCCGGGATAGCGGCTGTCCCATCCGCAGGTGCGGTGCTCGAACTGCTGGGTGCGGATCGCCTCCAGCATCGCCGGCGACGCGCCGCTGCCGTCGAGCAAACCTTGGGCGAAATCGAGCACCCCGGCGACCGTTCCGAACAAGCCCGCATGCCCGGTCGCACCGCCGAGCGCCGAACAATTCTCATCGTGCACCTCGCCCTTCAGCATGCGCCCGCGCCAGTGGCAGAATTCGGTCGCGACCGCCGGGCCAGGGGGCGGGCCGTAGCTTAGCCCCCCGCCGAGCGGCCAGGCCCACAACGGCCGCCCGGTAATCCGCTCGACCGCGATGCCGAGCAGCAGGAAATTGATGTCCGAATAGACCGGCGGGCCATGCCGCCACTCGCGCTGGAGGATGAACGCGCGCAGCCGGTTGGGGTCGTCGCCATAGGTATAGACCGGCTCGACCGCGGGCAAGAAGGTGCGGTGCGACAGGCAATCGCGAAACGTCAGCCGACGCTCGGCCGCGTTCGCCACATCGTATTGGCGCAGATCGGGGATTGCGCTGGTGAGCGGCGCATCGAGGTCGAGCTTCCCCTCGTCGGCCAGCTGCAGGATCATCCTGGTCGTCGCGACCACCTTCGACACCGAGGCGAGGTCGAACCAGTGCGCCTCGGTCAACAGCTCGCGCTCGGGCATCAGCGCCGCATAGCCCGCGACGCGCACCGCGCGCTCGCCGCCCGCGGTGATGATCCCCAGCGTCGCCCCCGGGATGCGCCCGTCCGCGACATAAGCGGCGGCGGGCGCGAACGCGGCGTCGATGTCGATCATGTATCGTCGGGCCTCGGCCGCGCTCGGAGGACGAATGGCAGGAACACGACGGCTCCCAGACTCATCGCTCCCGCCATAATGAAAAAGCCGTCGTAGTTGATCGACTTTTGTATCGCTCCGGACAGGCCAGCCACTAATCGAGGGATCAGGAAAGCCAGTCCCGAGAACAGCGCATATTGTGCGGCAGGATAACGCGGATTCACCAAGAGCGAGAGGTAAACGACAAACACCGCACCCTCGAAACCGTGGCCGAATTGATCGACTGCCATCGCAAAATACAGCTTCATGTCACCACTAGTCACCGGCGCCGACCAAAAAAACGTCTGCCACGTGTCCGGGGACCAAGAAGGGAAGTGAAAGCCGGGCAGCTGCATCGTAAAGAGAATCGCGCCGCCCGGATGTTGATGTGCCAGCCATGCAAACACCCAATTACTGATCGCGGAAACTGCAGCACCGATCACCAGCGCCCATCCCATCGAAGCGCGTGTGGCGAGCCATCCGCCGAACGCCACGCCGATCATGCTCGCCACCGCAAAGACGAGGCCGTTCGCAACGCCGATCTGCGCCAGCCCATATCCCAGCGCGTTGAATAACACCGGGGCGAATGTCGCCGCCATCACGTCGCCCATGCGATAAATTGAAATGAACAGCAGCAGGGGGACGACCACGACTCCGTATCGCCACGCGACATTTACGTACGGACCGATCGCAGCCGACCGCCGTAGCGGTGCATCCGGGGGCAATCGGCGCAGCCACGGCACCGCGGCTGCCAGCGCGACGAAGGGCACCAGCGCAACGCCGAACACCCAATATTTGACGATGTCCGGATTATCGAGGCCGACCGACCCCAGCGCCTTCAGCAACAGCCAGCCCGCCAGCGCAACCGCCAGCCCCGTCAATGCGAGCGTCACGGCGCTGAACAACGTGCCCGTCGTGAGCGCGGTCCAGCGGCCGCCGCCATGCTGCTGACCGGCCTTTGTCATGACAAGAAAGGGGAAGGCGAGCAACGAAATGACGGCCACGGTCATGTACGCGCCGCTCCAATCCCACGCCGGAACGATCGCGACCGCCGCCCCCGACCCTGCCATCGCGCTGCGATAACCCCAAAGGTTGGCGGCGACCAACGGCCCCTGCTCCGCCGCCGTCGGCGCAAGTTCGATCCGCCACGCGTCGGCGGCGATTTCTAGCGTCGTCGTCCAGAACGCCAACAGCGTGGCGAACAGCGCGGTCAGCGGCAGACTGAAATCGGAAGCCGTCAGCGCCATCCCCGCCATCGACGCAAAGATGCCGAACTGCGCGAGCATGATCCACCCGCGCCGTTTGCCCCAGAAGCGTCCGAACCCGGGAATGTCATATTTGTCGAGGACCGGCGCCCAGGCGAACTTGAAGGTCGGCAGCAACGCGACCCAGGCGAAGAACCCCACGGTGACGATATCGACGCCGTGCTTGGCGAGCCGCAGCAACAACACCGCATTGAACATGTAGAACGGCAGCCCCGCCGAAAAACCGAGCAGCAGGTAGAGCGCCAGTCGCCGCCAGTCGCGCGGCACGACAACCGCATCGTCGACCGTCGCCGGCGTCACGGGCGGCCCTTCACGAGTCGGCAGTCAATAGACGGCATTCACTCTCCCCAATTCACGCGCAAGCTCCCCCGCCCGCTCGCTCGCGTCAATGGCAGTGTTGCCGGGACGCCACGTTTTGCCCGTCTGGCCCGTCAAAATGGAAGCGGTTTCCGCAACTTGAAAAAAGGGGTGGCGCAATATGGCAGTTTTGTTGCTTAATGTTGCCATTGAAGCGCCGCGGGGAGCGGCGCGACAGGGGGATTACGACATGATTGGTTCGAGCTCGCTCCGTCTCGCATTGGCGTCCGGTACCGCTTTCGTCGCGCTATGCGCGCTTCCGGGCGCCGCATACGCCCAGGCCACGACCGGCGGCGATCAGACCACGCAGCCGGCGGCGACGCCGACCGGTGCCGCGCCCGTGGCGAACGATCCGGCGGACAAGGGCGACAACGGCAAGGACATCATCGTCACCGGCTCGCGGATCAAGCAGGACCCGAACAATTCGGCGCTGCCGCTGACGATCATCACCAACAAGGATCTGAGCCGCGAAGGCATCAGCAGCCCCGAACAGCTGATTTCTTACCTCGCCAACAACGGCAACGGCGCGGACAATCTCGCGTCCAACTCCGACGTGGTTTCGGGTGCCGCGCGCGGCACCAACGGCCTGTCGGCGGCCAACCTGCGCGGGCAGGGCTCTGCCGCGACGCTGGTCCTGTTGAACGGTCGCCGCGTCGCCGCGCACGGGCTGCAGGGCTCGGCGGTCGACGTCAACCAGATCCCGTTCGCCGCGATCGACCGGATCGAAATCCTCAAGGACGGCGCCTCGGCGATCTACGGCACCGACGCGATCGGCGGCGTGATCAACTTCATCACCAAGAAGAATTTCCGGGGCATCGATGTCGCCGGGTTCGTCGACGTGCCGGAGGCGGGCGACTCGCAGATCTATCGCGTGTCGGGCACTGTCGGCTGGGGCAAGCTCGACGAGCAAGGCTGGAACATCATGGCGTCGGTCAGCAAAAGCTGGAACAAGGCGCTGTTTGGCAGAGATCGCGCCTTCGTCAACACCAACCAGCCCAATCGCGGCCTGTCGGTCGACACGCGCGGCACGCCGATCGCCACCCTGTTCAACATTGGCGCGAATTCGAACATGACTCCGAACGGCACGCTGCTCACCGGCCTGACGCTCACGCTGCCGAACGGCGCAAACGGCGCATCGGGCGGCATCAATATTCTCGACCTTCCCGGCGGCGCGGGTTGCGGTTCGGTCGATGGCGGCTTGCCGTACGACGAAGTGCTATGGGCTAACCCCAGCGCCCAATATGCCTGCGCCTGGGACACCGGCCGTGCCGCGACGCTCCAGCAGCCGATCGATACGCTGACCTATTACGGTCGCGGCGTCGTCCGCATCGGTGGAACAAACGAACTCTCGCTCGAAATCACCGGATCGAACGCCAATTCGTCCAAAATCTTCTCGAACAATCAATATTCCGCCAGCGCCACCACGCTGGATTGGGCCTATCCGTTGAACGCGCTCACGGCTAACACGTACAATTCCGTGTTCAACGCGCTCCGGAACGCGTTTGACGTCCCCACTAACCCCAATCGAGCGGCGCAGGTTGCGGCGCTGAACGCACGCTACGGCCTGCCGCTCGCCGGGCGCTGGCGCTGCATGGCCTGCGGGCCGCGCGAGTACAAAACCAATACCAAGACGTTCCGCGCGGCACTCGGGCTCGAGGGCACGCTTTTCCCGGGCTGGGACTATCGCACCGGCGCGTCCTATGCGCGGAGCGAGTCGGTGTCGACGCTCGGGACCGGCTATCATTATCGCGGCGTGCAGATCGTCAACGATCCCAACACGGCGATCAACGACATCGGCGCTTACGATCCGCGAGCACCAACCGCGCCGGGCGCCGCGGGCCCTGGCATCATCGGTCTGATCAACGCGGGCATCCTCAATCCCTTCAGCGTGACGCAGACGCAGCAAGCGATCGACGGGCTCAAGGCGGTCTCGGCCGAGGGGACCAAGCTGTATGGCGGCAAATATGAGGTGAAGCAGTTCGATGCGTCGATCTCCGGCCCGCTGTTCAAGATCTGGGGCGGCAACGTCCAGCTCGCCGTGGGCGTCGATTATCGCCGCGAGACCTATTCGTTCAACGGATCGGCCGCAGCGGCGGCGAACATGCCCGACATCTTCAACGTCGCGTTCGACAATATCAACGCGCTGACGCCGAAGAGCCGCGATGTGAAGGCGGCGTATGGGGAAATCCTGTTCCCGATCATCAAGGGACTCGACGTCACGTTCGCCGGCCGAGTCGACGATTACACGGGCTTCGGATCGACCTTCAATCCGAAGGTGTCGGTCAAGTTCAAGCCGATCGAGCAACTGCTCTTCCGCGCATCGTACAACACCGGCTTCCGCGTGCCGTCATTCAACCAGATCTTCAACGGCACCACCATATCGCCCAACCCGGGCAATACGCTGGTCGATCCCACGCTCTGTCCGACGGGCAACACCACGGGACCGCAACCCGCGTGCGCGCCGATCACGCCGGATTCGTTGAGCGGCGGCAACCTCAACCTCGGGCCGGAAACGTCCAAACAATATAGCTTCGGCGCGGTCATTCAGCCGACCAGCCGCTTCAGCTTCTCGGCCGACTATTGGTACATCGCGGTCGACAACACGATCGGCACGATCACGATCCCGCAGCTGCTCGCCAACATCGCGGCGTTCCCGGACCGGATTACGCGCACCAACGGCATCATTACGCAGGTCGACTTGCGCACCGGTAACTTCGGGTCGCGGCGTACCCGCGGGATCGATTTCACCGCGCGCGGCAGCGTCGATGCGCTCGGCGGTGTATTCTCCGCCGGGTTCGACGCGACGCTGTTGCTGCAAAAAAAGGAAAAGCTGCTTCCCAACCTGCCCTATACCAATACCCGCGGCGTCTTCACGCTGGCGGGCGACCTGGGGCTGCGGTGGAAGCACAATGCCTACATCAGCTATACCACGGCCGACGGCTTCGGGCTGACCTTCTCGCAAATCTACCGGTCGAGCTACAAGAACTTCGCGTTGCCGGCGAGCGCGACCCGCCCGGACTACAACCCGACGGTCAAGCCGTACATCATCTACAACGCGTCGATTTCGCAGCGGATCAACGAGCACTTCACGCTCACCGCCGGCGTCAAGAACGTGTTCAACGCCGATCCGCCGTTCGCGATCACGTATGATTCGAACACCGGTTCGGGCAGTTCGTGGGAACCGCGCGACACCGATCCGCGCGGTCGGTCGTTCACAGTCAATGCCGAGGTGAAATTCTAATCTTCGGCGACGACGAGAATGAAGGGGCGTCCGGCAACGGGCGCCCCTTTTTTTATGGCAGCTTTGCGCGCACCCGCACCGACAGCGTTCGCATTCGCGCGAGCAGCGGTGTGTCGCGACGGTTCTCCTCGGCAATCAATGCCAGCGGGAGCGGCGCGGGACCGCCCAGGAAGGGTTCGACCCCGTCGATCAGCGGGCCGACCTCGCGCTCTATCAGGCGGCGGTCGATGGGGGCGATGCCAGGGCGCCAATCGTCGCCGACGAAGCTCGAGTTGCGCCGACGCTCGCCGTCCATCGTCGCGAGCATCGTGTCGATCTCGGGCGGCAGGCCGCAGAACTCGCATAGCCGCCGCGTCCATGCCGCGGGATCGGCAACAAAGCTCTCGTAGGGAATCAGCGTGAACTGACCCGGGAAGCACGCCGCGAAATCGAGCCCGCGCAGCGCGCTGGCGCGCCAGCCCCGCGCGAAGATCACCGGATTCACCGCGCGGCGCGACCCCTCCATGTGGCTGAGCGAAACGAAGGTCGGGAGCGGCGCGCGGACGATCTGGACGAAGCGTGTCTCGGCCCCGAACCAGCCGCGCAGCGTCTCGAAATGGCGCTCCAGATACGGCGTCTTCTCGCCGAAACGCGGCTTGCCCAGCGCGGCGGCATGCGCGCGCAGCGGCGCGGCATAGATTTCTTTCAACGAACCGTCGGTTCCGGTGAGCATCGCGGCCGCATCAACCGCCGGCAATTGCCATTCGCGCACCTTGGGCCAGCCGAGCACCGCGCGCAGGTCGCGCACCGCGTCGCCCGACGGGGACAGGCGGTCGAAGAATTGATATTCCTTGACCGGCACCGCCAACTGACTGTTTGACCCCAGGATCGCGCGCAGCATGCCTGTGCCCGAACGATGCGGGCCGCCGATGAATACGGGGCGATCGATGAGGGGGTCGGACATTTGCATTGCCGGGTTGAGGGATACGAGGCGTGAGCGGCAAGAGCTTCGGCCTGCTGACCTACCCGATGTCGCACAATCTGGGCGATGAAATCCAGAGCATCGCCGCGCGCCGTTTTCTGCCGCGGGTGGACCGGCTGGTGGATCGTGACGCGCTCGATACCGATCCGGGTAGGGACGTCGCGCTGATACTCAACGGCTGGTTCCTGCAGCGCCCACGGCACTGGCCGCCGCACCCGCGTTTTGCGCCGCTGATCACCTCGTTCCACCTCGACGCGAAACGGTCGCGGCGAGCGCCGTGGCGGCACTCGGCGGCCGAGCGGCTGCTGCGGCCCGGCGGCGTCGCTTATCTCAAGCGTCACGGCCCGATCGGCGCGCGCGACCCCGCGACGCTGGCGATGCTCCACGCACACGGGATCGAAAGCTATCATTCGGGTTGCCTGACGCTGACGCTGCAACGCGATGACGCACGGCCGCGCGACGGCGGGATCGTGGCATGCGACCTGGCACCCGACACGCTCGCGGCGCTGTGCCGGCGCGTGTCGCAGCCAGTCACGATAACGACGCACATCGACACCGCGACCATCGGTCCCCAACACCGATTCGCGGCGGCACAATCCCTGCTCAACACCTACGCGCGCGCCGAGGTCGTCGTGACGTCGCGGCTGCATTGCCTGCTGCCGTGCCTCGCGCTCGGCACGCCGGTGTTGTTCGTGACGAGCCACCCGCACCAGCCGCGGCTCGAACCGGCGATGCGGCTCGGCCACGCCTGCACCGACAGGGATTTCATCGCCGGCCGCGATGGCTACGATTTGGCCGCGCCGCCACCCAACCCGACCGCCTTCACCGAATTTCGCGACCTGCTGATCGAACGCTGCGCAAGCGCGCCGCAGCTAGCCGACTAAGGCACGCATCCGGCGGCCCAGCGCCTGCCGAAGTCCGGGGCGCTCGCTCTCCCACAGGTCGACCGAGCTCGACACGGTGAGCTGGACGTAATTGCGCGGGTGCCGCTGCGATTCGATCCGCGACACCGAATGGAGCGAGCTGTTGACGCACGGGAACAGCACCATGCGGTTGTGCCGCGGGCGGATCGTCACGCTCTCGCCGTCGACGGCGTGCAGGATCAGGTCGCCGCCGACCATTTCATCCTCGTCGCCGTCGCACAGGTAGATCAGCATCGTCGCAGCACGGCGGCGATGGTCGACATGGGCGCGCCGGTCGTAGCCGACATTGCCCTGGAGGATGTCGGTGCGGACGAACAATTGGTCGGGCGCGAGCCCGGTCTTGCCGAGATAGCGCTGTTCCTTGTCGCGCCGTGTTTCGATATGCGACACGAAACGGGGGTGCGACAGGTCGACCACCGCCTCGCGCGCGATCGTGTCGGCGAACGGCGCGAGGCAGATATCGACGAACGCCTGGCTCTGCGTCCAATCGAAGAAACGCCGCCACGCCGGTTCGGCATCGAGCAGCGCGTCGAAATCCGCGTCGCCCCAGAAATGCGAATAGCCGGTCGGGCCGCTGTTCGGCGGGCAGGTCGGAAACAAGCGGCGCAACGCCTCATACTCGCCCGCGTCGAGATAGCCGTCGATGGTGACGTGCGGGAACGGCCAGTCGCGGACGGTCATCGGGGCGGAACTGGCTTGCATGGCACTCCGTCTAGGACGCCGGGCGGCGCGGCGTCCAGCGCGGCGATCCGTCCGCTCTCGAGCCGCAGGATGCGGTCGCATTGGGCGAGGCTCTCGGTGCGGTGCGCGATCATAACGATCGTCGGGCGGGGCGAGAGCGCCAGCAAATTGCCGATCAACGCGCGCTCCGCGGCGATATCGATCGCGTTGGTCGCTTCGTCGAGGATCAGCATGCGGGGATTGCGCAGCAGCGCGCGGGCGATCGCGAGCCGCTGGCGCTCGCCGCCCGAGATCAACGTCCCGCGCTCCCCCACCACGGCGTCGAGCCCGTGCGCCATGCGCCGCACCAGCGCATCGGCCCCGGCCAGCCGCAGCGCGTTCCACAACGCCTCCTCGCTCGCCGCGGGATTGGCCCACAGCAAGTTGCGCCGGATGCTGTCGTAGAACAGATATGGATCCTGCGAGATATAGCTCACGCGGTGGCGCCACGCGGGTAGCGCAGTCCCTCGCAACGGCACGCCGTCGATCGTCACCTCGCCCGCCTGCGGCTCGAACAATCCGACGAGCAGGTCTACCAGCGTCGTCTTGCCCGCGCCCGACAGTCCGGTCAGCCCGACGAACTCGCCGCGCGCGATCGACAGCGAACAATCGTCGAGCACACGCTCGCCGTCGCCTACCGCGTGCGCGAAGCCGACCCCGCGAAAGTCGACGTCGCCACGAAAGTCGAACGCATCGTCGGTGGGGGCGACGGCAGGTGCGGCGGTGGCGGCGAGTTCCGCCTCGAGATCGGTCAGCGCGCGATACGCCGGGAGCAACTGGACGAGTTGCTGGCTGTATTGGCGCAACGATGCGGCGGGCCCGGTCATGCGGACGAGGATCAGCAGCAACCCGACCAGCACCGCGGGTGCGAGATGGAACACGAACAGCCCCGCCGCCGCGACCGCCATCCCGGCGATCGCCGCGACCGCGCCGATCAGCACTTGGCGCCGCGCCTGCCGCCGCACGAAGATCAGCTGATGCTCGGCGATATTGTCTAACGCGCCCTCGACCTCGTCGATGTAGCTCGACTGAAGATCCTGGCTCACCGCCAGCTTGAGCCCGCCGAAGAACTGGACGACCGTGTTCATCGCCGACAAATTGCTCTCGACGCTGGTCTTGCCGAGCGAATGCGCCTGGCGCAGCGTCGAGGTGAGCGCGATCGCGCCAAGCGCGAGCACGACGAGGCACAGCAGCGACAGTTGCGGCGACAGCACCACCGCCGCGACGCACTGCCCGGCCAGCGTGACCGCCGCGACCAGCGCGAATTGCAGCTGCCGTGCGGCCATCGCAACGTTCTGCACGTCGGCGCCCAGAATCTGCGCGAACCGCGCCTGGTGCAGCCGCGCGATGACGTCCCAGCGCGCGCCGGCGGTGCTGCGCACGACTTGCTTGCGGCGCGTGTCGACGAAGTCGATGGTCGATTGCGTGAGCAGGATGTCGCGCGCCGACGCGGCCAGCGCGCGGACCACGAACAGCGCCGCGAACGCCCCGAGCATCACCATCAGCTGGCCTTGGCGCCCGGTGATCCCGATTCGCTCGAACGCCGCGTCGATCACCTGGTCGAGCACCGGCTGGCGCGACCCGCGGCCGAGCGCCACCGCGAGCAGCGGCATGATCAGGATCAGCCCGATGCTCTCCAGCGCCGCGGTCAGTAACGTCGCCGCGATACCCAGCGCGCCGCGCCGTCCCGCCGACCGTTGCAGATCGCGCGCGAACGCCGCGATCATCGGCAGGATGCGCACCGGCGCGACGTCGGATGAGGCTGGGCGGCGCGGCATCGGAAGACGGCGTAATCGCTCGCGCCGGACGGGGCAAATGCGATGTCGGGTCCGTACTGGCGATATGCCCGGCCGGCTGTTAAGCAAGCCGCGTTTCGGGGGAAATGAAGCATTGCCTAGATTGAGCGTCGTGATGCCGGTGAAGAACGCGATGCCGTTCCTCGACGCCGCGATTGCGAGCATCATCGAGCAGAATTTCACCGATTTCGAATTGGTCATCGGGGACGACGGATCGACCGACGGATCGACCGGATGCCTGCGTGGATGGGCGGCGCGCGACGCGCGGATCAGGCTGATGGAGCGTACCCGATCGGGCGGTCCGGTCGGGTCGTCGAACTGGGTCGCGAACGCCGCGCGGAGCGCGATCGTCGCGCGGATGGATGCCGACGACATCGCGCACCCCGACCGGCTGGGACGGCAGATCGAGCTGCTCGACGCGCGGCCCGACGTGGTGCTGGTCGGCACCTTGTTCGAAGCGATCGACAGCAAGGGCCGGATAACCCGGCGCAGCGGATCGCGCCCGGTCGACGGGCGCGATGCGCCGCCGATCGCGCACGGGTCGATCATGTACCGCAAAGCCGTGTTCGACGCCGTCGGGGGCTATGCCGCCGGAACCGACTATTTCGAGGATACCGACCTTTATTACCGCATCGTCGCGGCGGGCACGCTGATGGTGTTGACCGAGCCGCTCTATCGCTACCGCTTCAGCGAGACGAGCTCGCGGCTCAACATCCCCGTCGCGCGATTGCAGCATGCATTCGACGTGCTGCGCGCCAAGAAGCGCGCCGACCGCCGGCTACCGCCCGCACCGATCCCGGCGGGCGACTTGCGCCCCGATACGCTACGCGCTGTCGGCTCGCTGCGGCTGTGGTCGGGGGGCCGGCCCGGCGTCTTGCGCGACTTGCTCAGGAGCCGCGCCTTGGGCTGGAATGTCGATGCGGTCCGGACGGTCGCCTGGGCGGTGTGGGGCACGATCAGCCCCGGCACGTTGCGCGCGAGCATCCGGCTGGTCGGTCGGCTGCGCGCGCGCACTGCGAACCGCCGTGCCGGCGACTCCCGCATGATCGAATGGCACCCGCGCCACGCGCCCGTCCCGGGCGATACCGGAACCGCGATCCGACCGGGCTGGTCGGTGATCGACGGCGCGCGCGCCTCCGGCGGCGACGAGCAGGCGGCGGCGGATCGCATCCGGTCACGCTGACGTATCGTGGGATTGGCGCACCCGACAGGATTCGAACCTGTGGCCTCTGCCTCTCCTACGCTCGTTAGTGTCGCGTTAATAACACTTGCAGTAACAGTAGCTTAACAAAGGTAAGCGTCCGCCAGTGTCCGCTGGCCAACGGACAAATCCGTTGGCATCGCCCTCTTGATTTATGAGAAACTTTAGGATGATGTAGCAGCCCAGAGGAGGCGGCACCATGGCTAGCGCGCTATATCGGTTGACCACACAGACGATTAGGTCGGCCACCAAGCCAGGGATTTTAAGCGATGGTGGGGGTCTGTATGTCCGCGTCGCCCCTGGTGGCTCCAAGGCGTTCGTATTCATTTATCAATGGCACGGGCGACGGCGAGAGATGGGTCTGGGCGGCACGGACTCCGTCTCACTGGCGCGGGCTCGAGAGAAGGCCGGTGACGCTCGGGCGATGGTCGCTGACGATATTGACCCGATAGCCGTCCGCCGGGCTACGCGTGCCATTCCGACGTTTGGCGAAGTCGCTGACGAGTTTATCCGGCTAAGGAGCTTGGCGGCCCGCAGCGACAAGTCGGTCGCCCGGTGGAAGCGGGCGCTCGGCGAGGGCGGCTATTCCGAAGGCCTCCGCGGCAAGCGCGTCGACATGATCGACACAGCGGCAGTCCTCGAGGTGGTGCGCGACATGTGGACCACCAAAAGCGAAACAGCGGCCATGGTCCGCAGCTACATTGAGGCCGTGCTCGATGCGGCAAAGGCAAAGGGGTATCGGTCAGGCGATAATCCGGCGCGTTGGAAAGGCCACCTTGAGCACTCTCTGCCGAAGCGCCAGCGGCGGCAAAAGCATCACGCCGCCATGCCCTACGGCGACGTTCCCGCATTTGTTCGGTCGCTGCGCACCCGGCCCGCGACATCGGCACGGGCGCTTGAGTTCCTCATTCTGTGCGCGTCACGATCGGGCGAAGTGCGGCTAGCAGATTGGCGCGAATTCGATCTGGATGGCGCGCTTTGGTCGATCCCCGGCGAACGGATGAAGAGCGGAAAGCCGCACCGTGTCCCGCTTTCGCCGCGAGCCGTTGAGATCCTCTCGGACATGGCAGTGCCCGATGCACGCGAAGGCCTGGTCTTTCAAGGCGGAAAAAAAGGCGAGCCCATGAGTTTGATGGCATTCGAAATGCTACTTCGTCGCATGGGCCGAACCGAGACGACGCACGGTTTCCGTTCGGCTTTTCGAGACTTCGCCGGCGACATGACCGCGCATCCGCGCGAGGTGGCGGAAGCCGCTCTCGCTCACGCGGTCGGATCCGAAGCGGAGCAGGCGTACCGTCGCGGCGATGCACTAGAAAAACGCCGCCGGCTAATGGACGAGTGGTCTAAATATCTAGAAGAGCCGATGCCCGCCGAATAATAACGGATAATTCCGTTGCAGTAACGGATTTATAACGGACGATAACCTAGTTCCCCAGAGAAAACAATTTCGTTAACTGTACTTGCGAATCGCGAGAATCGCTGGCAAGAGGTAGCGGAGCCTACAGGCGTTGGCGCGCCCATAGGCCCCTAACCAAGACCGCAAAGGAACTGCGACCATGGCTACTTTCCGTTTAGCGGAGCGCGCGCTCTCCGCAACTACTTCACCCACGGATGCCCGTACCGAGCCGAGACCGACAACAGCCACAATCGGTTCGGCGCTAATGTCCGGCCAGCCGGTGCCGCTGCTCGAACTGCGCTTCCTCGTCGGGTCCAACGCCGTGCCCCCGTCTGACCTCGCGACGATATTTGGACGCGTGGAGGCCGAGCGCCAAGTCGACTGCGCTGTCGAGAAGTTGATTGCCCAGGTCAACGATTGGAACGGCGTCGGCGATGAACGCGAGGCAGAGGCCGCATTGGCCTCTGCGATGGACGGCCGGCCGGAGTTGCGGCAATGACCAGCACGAAATCCAAAACAGGCGCGCCGGTACACTTTCCACACCTTGGGAATTCCGATCCGCGGGCACCGATCCCGCCGACGGATCCGGCCGAAATTGAAGCGATCGCGCGATCGGTCGCGCCTGACCACCTTCTGTTGTTCGCGCGTCGTCTCATTGACGGCAGTCGGAAGAAGGCGCGCTCGCCGCGTTGGGCAGCCGTCAATGCGCAGCGGCTTATGCTGGCGAGGGCGTGCTTAGATCGGGCTTTGTGCGAATTCAGTCCCTCACCCTAATCGTCGTGCGCCGAGAAGGATCCCGAATGATCGAGACGATCCGAAGAGCCGCAAGTCCGAGGGAGATTGGTGCAAGGCATGGGTAATCGGTAATTAGACAAGCGGCCTATGCGCGTTGCTCGACGCCGCCGCCGAGCGTAGAAGAGCGCATGATCCACGACTCGAACGAGCCGTCCTATGTCAATCCTCCGATCACAGAGGTCGTCCTGGAACTTCGACTGGCAAGCGAACTCTCGAGCGCAAAGCTCAAGAAAATCTACGACGCGCTTACCAAGCGATACAAGACGACCAAGAGGGACGACCAAGTTGAGATCAAGTTCGACGGCTTAGCCCGGACGGCGTCTTTCAGGGACAAAGCGCCTATCTATAGCTTGAACTCGGACGATCTCACAGATTCGTGCATCTTGAGCGTCCGATCGCTGGCTTGGGTGCGCCGGTCGCCGTATCCCGGATGGGCGGCTTTCATCGATCGCGTCGGGCCGGAAATTACGACAGCGCTAAAGACGCTTGATAAACAAATCGAGCGGCTCGGCCTGCGCTATGTCAATCGTATCGATGTGAAGCCGGAGGGAGATGTAGCCCCATACGAAAAATACCTTAACTTCAGGATTGATCATGGCCCGCTTTTTGAGCCTACGGGTGGTTACCAATGGTTGGTTGCCAAGCGTTTCCCTGACACAGGGCTCAAGGCCTTGGTGCAATCGGCGTCGCTGGAGGAGGAGATGCCGGGAATGGCTGCGTTCTCTTTCGACATCGATGTCGGATGCGATATTGAAGTTCCGCAGAAGGCGTCCGATATCCTTGACAAGTTAGAAGCTATGCGCGCGCTGAAGAATACGATATTCGAAGCTGGAATTTCCGACCACGCGCGGGAGATGTACGTCTAAATGCAGCCTGTTCAGTGCTTCGTAAGAAGCCCGATCACCGCTCCCGAACGAGTTCGACCGGCGGTTCGTGAAGATATGATGTCTTCCAGCGCCGCCTTAGGCTCCGTGCTTGGCGAGCGCTCGCGAACTTTTCTCGACGATGAAGTTACACTCGGTAGACCCAGCAAGAGCGTTGGCGAGCACCTGTTCGATGCACTGGCGGAAGCAAAGATCTGGACATCCAAGGTTGCAATGCATCTCGACCTGGCGACGCGGGACCGCCTGTTCCGGCAGCTCGACGTTCTACATGAAGCAGAAGAGTGGCCAGCAACCGACCAACCGATAACCCTCGATTCCTATAAGTCGTTAGTCAGGGCAATTCTCTACCACAAGATCAATAGCCGGCCCGGCCTGTCGCTCATGCCTGAAGGCAATATCATCGCCGTGTGGAACGACGGGGATGACCGGCTCACAATCGAGTTCCTGCCTGCGAATCGCGCGCGGTGGCTGGTGGTCAACGCAACGCCGAAGGGCGCGGAGCGCACTGCCGGAACTACTCCGCTAGAGCGCTTGCGCGACGTTCTGGCGCCGTATGGCGCAGAGCGCTGGTTTGATGGCGGCTAGGCGGCCACTTCCCGAGTTTCATCACGTCATGCGTTACGTCGCACCGAATAAGCGGGTGGTTGACGAAAACGCTGTCCGAGGTGGGCCCGGACCTGGCGCCTTCAAACTGACGCCGGAAGACGAAGGTGGTCTTTCGGTAACCGAGATCGAGCACTTTGGCGCAAATGATGCTCCGACGCGCGTCATTGCGGCCGTAGCATTTCGTGCGTCAATTCCGTCGAAGAAACTGGGCGCAAATGGGCTTTTTGCACGCGCCACAGTCGGAGCGGTGAAGTCGGCTGCAGCCGGATATAAGAAAAGTGTTCGGGTGGTGCACGACCCGGTGGAGGGCAATCCTGGCCACGCGGAAATTCGCCACTTTGACGACAACGATTTCGACCTGTTAGCGTTTTTTGCTACCGACGTGTTTGTCGACTACGAGGTCGTTAGCGCTATGGGTATTCCTCCAGCTTAGACGCTCCGATTTCAGTCTCACGCGGCCGCCGTTTGACAAACCCTGTCAGGGTTAAAGCCAGTGTCCGACCCCGCCATGCCACGAGCATGTGCCGCGCCTGCTCTCGCTAAAGCTCCATGAGCCGTCTCTACACTTCGCACTCGCGCCAACCGGCGCGCGATCCGCCCGCACGGGGCTTCTCACCCGATCGCCGCTCTTGGCGGTGTAGAAGCCTGAGCCGGCGCGATAGGTAGTCGAGTACCGATGGTGACGCGCATCGGAAGCGGCCGGCGCAATCGCGACGGCCAGCGCCATAGCAGCAAGGATCCACCTCATCGGTTACTCGGCGTGACGCCAATGGTCGGGATTGCTTTTGGCGTTCTGCCGATGCCGCACCCTCGCCACGAGCGGACGATGCCCGCGTGCCTTCGCCCAATCGATGGCTTCACGTTGCGTCTTGGCCGTGGTGAGCACGCTATCGGCATGATCTTCAACCACGTAGTCCGTAATAGGATCGTGCTCCGGCCGATTTTTCGGACGCGCCTCGATGTAAACGTTAGCCATTGGATTCTCCCTGCCCGACTTAAGCGGGCACGGAGGATTGCACATTGCCGCGCACGGCGCACCACTGTGACGTGACCGAAATGGATAATCGTGGCTGCACTCCGGGGATACAGGACGCCATAGCGCGCCGCGGCATCATTTGAGGAATCATGGTCCTCGCTTTCCTACAGACCCTACTTTCGCATACCATCCGCCCATGCCGTTCCCCGACCCATTCGATCGTGACAAGCCCGCCTGGAAACGGCACGCCGAGGCGATCGAGTATTGGGTGGTGGGGTGCTTGTAGCCGGCGCCTGGGTTTTCGGGATCTATTGCGGGATTCGCGGTCTATTTGCCGCATGATGTGGCCCAACCGCAACCCAACACTGGCCAAAGTAGAGCTCGATCAGGCGCTGGTGGTCGACGGTCGATGACCCCAAAGGAAGAGCGGCAGGCCGAAGCTTACGCTGTTTGGAAGCGTCACGGCGAACACGCACCCGCTTGTGGCAGAGCGCATCGGCGCGTCGGCGTTGAACGGTGACATCGCTGGTGTGAAACGCTGGAAGGAGATAGCAGCCGAAATGGACGAATTGATACATGCAATTCGCCTGTGAATTATTCTGGCAAGACTTCGCTTTAGCGGCGCTCGGATGATCTTCTTTTGATCTTCGTCATATGGCAATTCCTTCGAAATGGAGGAAAGCCGAGTCTGTGTTCTCAGCCCGCGTGAGCGCGAGTGCCTACTGCTCGTTGGAAAGGGAAAAACAGCCGGCGTGATCGCGAATGCGATCGGCATCAGCGAAAACACTGTGAACGGATACATCGCAAGCGGCATGGCGAAGCTCGGCGCCGCAACCCGCCGTGAGGCGGGGTATGTCGTGCTCGAGCATGAGCGTGCGGGCCCGCAGTTTCAGGCCGACTTGAATCTGCGGGTGGCGGATTCATATCGATCGCCAGCATTTGAGCCGGGCCGGTTCAGCGACGACGACAAGGGGTCGGGCGCCGCGGCGAGCCGGGACGAGGGGTCAAAAAGGGTTGCGGGCACTGGCTTACGTCCGCTGAAAACATTGGCGCTCATTGCGGTAATTCTCGCTGCGCTGCTGATTGTCGTTTCAGCGATCAAGCCATTGGTCGAAGGCGGACGCGAGATCGCGAACATGGTCCAACCTGGCCGACCTCATTAGCCGCCTAAGCGCGGTGGAGGGCACCAATGGCGTCGAAGCGAGATATTATCAGAGTTCGCCAATCTTTGGCGAACGAAGTGGCGCAGCAATTCTTGCCTCTCGAGGATACAGCGAACGCGATGGCGGCGCAGGCCGCCGCCCTTGTGGTGTCGCTAGTGGTCGGCCACAACGAGGCGGCCTTGCCACCAACGGCCGGTCTCGACGCGCTCAATCACGTTTCAGAGGCGGCGCGGCTCGCAACCCAAGCAAGAGCACACGTTGCGCAAGCCCATGTCGCCCTTCGCGCTTTGCCAGCCGAATTCGGATTGGACTTTTCCCAGCCGGAGTGTCCGCCCGACTTCACTGCCGTAACGCCATTGCGCGCTGTTTGATCTGGGTTGACCGGACCACGGGCCGCATGGTTCGGTCACTGCATGCCTGGTTGGACCTATTGGTACGTCGTTCTCTTCTGGCCTTCACTCGCCATCGTCGCAGGGCTGTGCGTCTGGAAAGGAGACGCCCCAACGAAGCTGGCGGCGGCGATCTTCGCGGCGGGAATGTTGGTCAGCAAGGCTTTAACCCCTTCCGATATGTTCAGCCACTTGGAGGTTGGCATCGCGACAGTGGACGCGACGTTGGCGATACTCCTGACCGGCCTGTGCATGCGTTGCCCGCGCCTCTGGCTGATACTACTGGCGGCGATCCAGATTGCTGCTTGTCTCGGACACGCTTCCCGGATGCTGGGGATGCAGCACTCGAGATTGACCTACGCGATTTTGACGGGGAGCGCTGGGTATCCGGCACTGATCGTTTTGTGCTGTGGCTTGATCGGGTCTATCCGGAGCCGGACTATCCTGAAAAGCCGCCGTGTCTGAGGCTCGCGCGTCGCTATCATCGTGACCACAGAAGCCAAGTCTCGGACGTGCTATGTGCGGCTGGCGTCACCTGGGCAGCCGATCAGGACGAGAGTGATTTGATCGACGAACTCGCGCATGCCTTCGGTCTGTGGCGGTTTTACGGGGGCTGACGCCTAGCTTGCATTAATGGCCTCGTGCTGCGCAACCGCCAAGGACCCCACCCCGGCAGCGCCACCGAACGGACTAAGCCACCGAACGCACCGCGCGCCGAAGCGGCGCCCTGTCAAAATCGCATCCGTAAGCGCGCCGAATGACGGCCCGCCCGGAGCGACACATGAAGATTTCCGCCTTACCCGCCGTCACCGAGCCCACGGGCAGCGAGCAGGCTGTCGTCGTCGATACCGACGGTAGTGCCAAGCGCGTCGACGTATCGTCGCTCGTCGCCGCAGGCGCTCGAGCGGCAGTCGCCGATCAGGTGACGGCGGCGGCCGCCAGCGCCGCCGATGCGGCGGATGCAAAAGTGGCCAGCGAGTCCGCCCGGGACGCAGCCGTTGCGGCAAAGAACACAGCCGCCGACGACGCCGCAGCCGCCCTGACAAGCGCGAACAACGCCGAAGCATCTAACACCAATGCCAACGCGCAACGGCTTCTAGCCGTGGGCGCGGCCGGCTCCGCGTCCAATTCGGCGGCGGCGGCGCTTGTCGCGCAGCAAAATGCCGAAGCGGCGGCGTCGGCGCCTGGTCTGACGATCGTCGGCGGCGTGGGTTATACGCAGCGGCCCGCGGTGATCGGCGTGCCGGTCGGTAGCACCATTTACGAAATGAGCTCCGGCGGGCAGTCAGCGCTCATTCCGCCCGTCCTGCAATTGACCAAGATCGGCGCGGGCACCACGGACAACATAGTCGAGGGCGTGCACTTCGAAGACAGTAGCAAGCCGATCGTCCTTCAATTCGGACGTAACCGGGGTAATGGGATCGTAGGGGATCCGGGCTTCGGCAAGCAATCCCAGGCCGGCGATCGCCTGTTTATCATGGGCGTTTATGGCGGCCTGAACAGCGACGGCACGGGCTCCGCATTCAGTCACGCGGGCTACCTCAAATGGACCGCCGAGGGCGCTGCGGTCAGCGGCGACATGGATTCGTTCTTCCACCTGCAGCCCGGCACAGCGAGCGCGGCCGATGCCGGCGCTGGTAACGGCGTCCAAGGCAACCACAAGTCGCAAATCGCGCTCTCCGGGCCGTACAAGGCCGCATATCTGCAGGGCGCGGACTATGGAGCGGTCGTGCGGGTCGGCCCCGGTGGGACCGCAATGCCATCGATGGTAATCGACGGGGCGGCTGCCTTATCGACCACGGTAATTGCCGGCAGCGTCGAGTACCTGGCTGCCGATGGCCGGTTTTATCTCGGCGTCGGAACGACGTTGGCCCGTGAGGTAGTCCTGACGCAAAAGCCGTTTTCGGTAGGCAGCGTCACACAGCCGGCGGGGACGACAGTTACCTATCGTTCCGGCGCGGACTGGGTCGAACTCACGATCGTCGTCGGAGGGGCCGACGTTACGACGTTCAATGCGCGCGTGAACTTCGCCTCGGCGCTTCCCGCGGCCCCGGTCGTTTTCGGTAGTTTCTACTCGAACGATACCGGGACCACCTCGCCGATCTTTCAATACAGCGGACTGACGACGCGCCTGCAAATCGCGCTATTTGCGAGCACCCTGAAGGCCGGGGTTACCTATACCGTCGCGTGCATGTTGCGGCAGCCTTAGACTGCGGACTAGGTCCGATGGCGCCCCCGTGGCACAAGGCGCCATGACGCCCTATTCGTCGCTGGCCGATCCCGATGGCTCAAGCGCCCTGGTGGCCGCGGTGACCTGGCTGCAGGGGACGTTGCTCGGGACGGTGGCGACGACGGTCGCCGTGGTTGCGGTCGCCGCGGTCGGGTTCCTGATGCTCGGCGGGCGGATGGACTGGCGGCGTGGGGCGACGGTGATCGTGGGGTGCTTCGTGCTGTTCGGCGCGACGAGCATTGTCGCGGGGTTGCAAGGTGGGGTGGGCGATGGGATCGAGGCGCCAACTATTCCAATCTCTGCCATCGCCCCCTCGACGGTGAGACCGTCCCCGACGCCGACTGCGGCGTATGATCCGTATGCGGGAGCGTCGGTTAGATAAATGAACTGAGATATTTGCAAATTTGCACTTCTCAACCTGACGGCTTATTTTAATTTTTGTTGCCCAGTAATTGGGTAAGATTACGACAACTACATCACTGATATAGTGGTGTCGACAAGCACAGGCTTATCCTTAGTTAGACGGACTTCGTAACAGTATGTAGCATATCCACCGCTGTAAGATATTTCAACACATATATTCGCGGAATGAGTAACAGAAATATTGCGATATTTAATATTTTGCGTATCGCCTAGCCTAAGCCTAGACTTCTCTCGATTTATAGCGTCTGAAATCATCAACTGATCTCGAGGAGATACATGAGAGCTATTCCTAAATAAAGCGAAGCACGCTAGGGAAATAGCGATAATGAAAAGTAAGGATAGAGACACTTTATACCATTTAGTTTTCATAGTGCGCCCTTCTAACAGCCCGGGACTTGCGGCCACCAATCACCGAAGAATGCACCAGGAACCGGTAGGCAACCCCCGCCGGCAAGTCCCCATTGCTTTAATCGACCCCTCGCCCACGCGTCGAGCTGCAAGTGAACGGGATCCCAATTACCAGTTATCATTCCAAATAGATCTCTGTGGTGCCCACGCTCATGTATTATCGTCCTAGCTATATTACTTGGACTGTTACGCATATTTCGCCACGCAAGGTCTATTGATGTCGAGTAAGTTTCCTGCCCCGTTGCCTCAACTTGCCGCCGCGTAGTCTTACCTGCGGTCTCCCCATACATGTCTTCTTTCGAAATCACGGTGTTGTCCCAATGCTGAGGACCCATCGCCGCCCCTACAAATTGGGTGGTAACCCGAAGCATCTCGGCATCTCGATCACTCCCGTAAATAGGTAGGCCACTTCTTGAAATGTCTTGGCCGGCGTGATTCTCGATGAACTCTGCGAAATCTCTCGCGAACAATGATTTGTCTCGCGCGCTCATGTCGTTATCGCGCCAAGTGCCATCGCCATTACCATCAACTTTTACGCACGGGCCAACTAAAGATCCCGTCGTCGCCACGCAGACTTCCGCGAGCCCCGTGCTGTCTGACATGTCGGTGGGATCATTCCCGGCATAGCTATATAGATTATTTTGATCGCCATACCCGATGGGATCAGTTTGCATGAATCGCCCCAGCACGGGCGAGTAGAACCGCGCCTTGTAATACCACAGCCCTAGCTGCTCGATCCAAACCTGGCCGGTATAACCATAGCGTCCGATATTGCCTGAGGCCGGGATGCCGTAATCGTCATAGCTGTTGATCGCGATCAACGCTCCGCTCGCGTCCGCTACCGATACGATCGAACCGCGCTCATCGCCCTGAAGAGCCCGGGGAGCGCTAATACTTGAGCCCACGTACCAGATCAGCGGATTATCGCTACCTGAACCTGCTACGTAGCGCGCCATCGTTGCGCCGGTACCATCATATTCGGCGATGCGCTGGTCACCGGCGTATGAATAGGATTCAGTCGAAGTGCCCTTGGTCACCGCGTATAGGCGCCCCAGCGTATCGTACGTCAGTGTAGTGGTCCCGCTCGGGTCGGTCATCGCGATCAGCCGGTTCTCGACATCGTAGGTGTAAGTGCCGGTGCCATCGCTCGCCAGGTTGCCATTGGCGTCGTAACCGTACGTGCTCGTCCCCACCGTCGTGTATTGGTTCAATCCGTTGACGGCGTAAGGCTGGCTCAACGTCGGATACCCGGTTCCCGCCATCCCAGCGAATGCGTAGCTGGTATTCGACCGAATGCGACTGGTCAGTTGATTGGCTGGCGAATAGCTGAACGTCGACGTGATATCGTTCGTCGTTCCTCCCGCCAGGTCGTCGAACAGCGACGACAGGCGCGATATCGGATCGTAGCCGAACGTCGTGACGACACCTCCGCGGGTCTCGCTGCCCTCCTGACCGCGTGCATCATAGATCATCGATGCGACGGTGCCAGCATTCACGGCCACGGCGGTCAGCCGGTCCAGCCCGTCTAGTGTGTAAACCGATGCTATACCGTCACTATACGTGACCTTGCGCCGCACACCGTCGGGATTGTAGGCGAACGAAACCGTCCGGCTCACTCCCCCCATCGCCACTGTCTCGGAGATAGACTCACCGAACCCGTCATAGCTGACGTTCACCCCGTCGCTGCCGCTGGCGGTGTCGAACCGCGCGTAGGTCTGCAAACCGCGGAGTTCATATCCATAATATACGTCGCGCACCGCCGACGTGGGCGGTGTCGTGCACGCAAATCCGCTGACACAATTGTCAGGCACTACCTTGACGGTAATGCGGTTCAGCGCGTCATAGCCATAAGTCAGCGCGCGCCCGTCCCGCTTGAGCAACTTCGTTCGATTGCCGTTGCGGTCGTAAGTATATTTTTCACAGTCGTCGCCGGTCGTCGGCCCGGCGCTGGGACCAGCCACGATCGCGCCGAAAGCATCGGTGGTCTCCGTGATCGAGCCGATCGTGCATGCCGCCATCGATCCGGCGACCGTTTTCGACGGGAACGCCCAGGCAACCATCCGGTCGAACCCGTCATAGGTGTAACCCGCGACGTTGCCGTTGGCGTCCTTGACGGTGAGCGGCTTGCCGTTGTCGCTATAGGTGTAGGTAACGTAATCTTGCTGCAGCGGGGTGCCGAATGCCTTAGTGACCTTGAGCACCTGCCCAGCAAGGTCGTAGGTCGTCTTCGTAATACGGTCAGGACCGAAACTTCCGCTCGTCACCGGCGTGCAGGCGGGGGTTCCAGCAGTTGGAAGCGAACTCCACGTTGCCGAGTTCAGCCGCTGCGTCGTGCATTCGAGGCGGCCCATGCTATCGTAGCCGTATTGCGTAAGGCTGGATTGGACCCAGGCTGACGCCGTCTCGTCCCAGCCCCAGTTGGCTTCGAACGTCTTGCGGTCCATGGCATCATAGGTCATCTCGACCTTGCTGAAGATGTGAAATCCCGCCGTGCCGTTCCACACGGGCCATGCCGCTGGTGCCACACTTTCGGATTGCCAATCCGACAACTCGCCCTTCTCGACCTTGATCAGGTTGCCGGCCGGGTCATAGGTATTGCGCACTGCGGCGTAGTGAAGTGAACCCGTCCCGTCGGGATCGGGCGCGATCGTCCCGACCACACGCCGCGCCAGATCGTAGCGCGATGCCGCCGTGTAATCCGATGGCAAGGTTTGGGCGTGTGCCGACGTTGCCGTGATCGCAGCGAGCGCCAAGGCGGCCAAGCGCCCAGCCAGACCCACCATGTTCGCGAGCCGGCTCACGAACACGCCGTCAAGCCAGCGCGGGGCGCAGTCGTGCTGATCCTATTGCCCATCCAGTCATAGCCGAAGCACGTTCGTCGTGTCGTACCGTCAGCGGTAATCGCAATGCCCAACAACAACAGATTATTGGGTCCGGATGCGGCACCGTATTCATAAGTCGTCACCACTTCGTCCGTGCTGCCACCAGCGCACGCGCCGCTGACGGTCGCCGTGGTTCGGCAGGTGCGATCCTCGGTCAGGACCCAAATCGGCGCAGCGGCCGAATATGTACCGCCGCTATTTTTGATGAAGGCGCTCTTTTGGGCGTACGCGTGTCGCACTACCGCGCTGACACCCGCCCCATCGGCCGGCCTGATTTCGGTCAGCACGCCGCCATGCGTTGAGTCGTAACTATAGGCGGTGACCGCTCCTTTGGCGTCCGTCACCGTGAGCGGGAGGTTACAGATTACGGGATTTGTGCATGAGGCCGGAAAGGTCTTCGCGCCTTCGTCGATATTCGTCAGTCCCGCGGATTTCGGGGCAAACGTCCTTTTGCTTTCCACATTGTTTGCGTTGTAGCTGAAGGTGACTGCGTTGCCTTCCGGCGAAGTCGTCGAAAGCAAGGTCCGACCGGCATAGGACGGCGTGTAAACTTTGCCGTTTTCATTCTTGAAATAGCTCGGTGAACCGCTCGTAAAAATTACGTCCACAGTTGCCGAGTTAGGCTCCGTCATTCTGGTCCCGTCCATCGGGTTAAGATCATCGGGGTCAGCTTGCTCTGCCAGCCCGCAATCACAGGCGTAGCTCCAAGTTGCGTTATCAGCCGTAACTTGGGACGTCACCGCTACGATTCCACTACGAGTCGCCCCATTGGTATTGGTGATTTTACACGTCGTCGTGCCCGGGTCTGTGAGGCAAGTGAGATATCCGCCAGATGTATAGGTGTAGTGCGAGACGTTCGTCATCACGTCGGTCACGGCAGTCAATTTGGACGACGTATAACCGTAGCCCACCTTGAGTACCGCGGCGCCACACGTCGTCGATGAGGTAACGTACGTCACCGCCAAGTTATAGCCGCAAGCAGCGCTCACTAGGGCCGATGAATAATCGAAGACTAGTGCATACCCTCGGTTGCTCACGATAGTTTTTAATGTATTGGACACGTAGCTGAAAGTTAGGCTCGAGCCGTCTGGATGAGTGATCGTCGAAATTTTCAAGCTGCCGGTAAGGAACTGATAGATTGTTCCATCCTTATCCGTGAACACGAGCGCGCCGCCAACTAGCGCCAAGGTGACGCCATCATTTACTTCTGGACTTGTAGAGGTCGGCCACCCCGGGAATTTATAAACAGTCCGGCCGATGGTAACAGAGCTTGAGTTCTGACCGTGGATAGTGTCTTCGCGGGCATAGATATCAAAATTGTGGGTCCAGCCATAACCGAAATATTCGCTGGACGACCAACTCCCGGGTCCATCCGCCGTCACATAAGAGCGCTCGAGCGATAGCGGGCCGATCGACAGATCAGTGACGGAGGTCGTGAAGCTAGATGTGGCCAAATCGACGCCCGTCGGGCTGAGCGTGTAGATCACCGGAGGTTTAAGCTGCGCTTGGGCGACACCGCCCGTAAGTCCGAGCGACAATATTGCCAGCGTCGATAGGCTTAAGGCTTTGGTTATCAGAGCCGACAGGCTGGATGCGATCTGCGAAAAAGTCATTGAACGCCCCCCCAAATTACCCTTTTGAACCGTGCTGTTCCCCCATCGCAGTCAAGGCGAGGGCGTCGGCGTCGGGGATGGACATGGAGTCGGCGTACTCGTTGCCACATCGTACCGCGTGCGATTTCCCGCCGCGTCGAAGCAAGTCCCCGTCACGCGGCTGGTGTTGGGCCCGCCGCTGATTGAGCTTCCCGTCAGGCGGCCAAGCGCGTCGTAAGTATACGTCGTGGTTTCCTGCGCGGCGGCCGCGCCACCGATGACCCATACGGTCGCGGCAGACGACAGAAACCAAACCTTTTTTCGGCTCATGTTGCATTCCCCCCCCTGCGTCGGAAGAATGCAGAGCAATTCCAACTTTACAACAGCACTTTAGGCGCCGAACAAATAAAGTGAATGATTTCTGGGGATAACTCGACCGCGAATGGTGCTATTCATTCGCCGCGCTTCGTTTGCCATCAATCGCTCAACAGCGCCGCGTTGCCCGCCGCAAGGCGCGCGAGCTCGGCCCGCACAATCCGCTGCGTGCTCGCGGGATCGTTCGCGCCATGAATATGGATATCGCGCACACTCACACCCCCATCGCGCACCGCGCGCCGGCGCTGCAACTCGCTGTGCGGAATAATCGTGCCAGACCGGCCGGGAGTGAACAACTCGGGCCCGTGCTCGCCGACGAGGAAGGTGCCGCCCGGCCACACAGGCCCGCCTGCGGCGCGCTTTCCTGCCAGCGGCTTGCCGCGGCCATCGATCGGGCCAATGTTCGTACCGCCCGCCCATTTCGGCAACATGTCCGTGATGGGCGTATTCATCCACCCGGGCGCGTTCTTCGAGAAAAAGTCCGCCAACGAATGACCGGCCTGCGTAATCTTGTCGATCAAGGTGACAAACGTGCCGGCCAGCCAAGCTATAACGCCACCGATAGAGCGGCCCGCGCTATTCCAATTCGCCACGTCGGCGGGGGCGAACAGTCGACCGAACCATTCGAAGACAGGCTTAATTCCGTGCTGCCATAGGTTCGTGAGCACGTTGAACAGGGGAGCAAGGGCTGACCGCAGCGTATCGATGATCCGACGCATTGCCGGGAGGTAGGGCTGGATGCCTTGCATGAAGCCTTGGCCGATGCCGACGAAGAAGGCCTTGATTCCGTCCCACTTGGCGACGATCCACGCGATCGCGACGCCGACGGCCGCCAGAACGGCGACCACCGGCGCGGCCGCGGCGAGCAGCGTGTCGAACCCGAGCTCCGCGAGCATCACTAGCGCGATGCGCATCGGGGCGAGCCAGCGCCACGCGATCGCGATCCATTTGCCGAAGTTGGCGAGCGGCGAAGTTAGCCAAGTGAGCGCAACGCCGAACACGCGCAGAACCGCGGCGACGGCCCCGAACCCGAGAAGGCCGGCAACGCCCTTGGCGAATGCGGGATGCGCATCGAACACGCCGGCTAGCATGTTGATGGCCTTGGCGACGCTCTGAATCGCGGCGATCGTGCTCGGCGTGAAGACGGACTTGCCGAGGGTAGTCTCGAGGTTCTTGAGCGAGCTCGCGGTTGCTGCCAGCGCCATGCGCGGATCCGTGCGCATGGCTTCGGCATAGGCTTTGTCCGGCCCCATGGCCTTGTCGTACAGCGACATATCCGCATGAATTCGCGCCAACTGCGCCGGGTCGAACAGGGTCGACGCCAGGCGCTTGCCGGTCTCGCGCCCGAACATCTTCTGTGCCTGGAGGAGCATCGCGTTCTTGTCGTTCGTGTCGATCCCGTGCACGCGGAGGGCGGGGAAAAGCGTGCCCTCCACCCACTCGAGGGGATTGGACATGGCGAGCGCGTTGTTCTTAAGCGTGCCGGGTGACCAGCCTGTTGCCGACAGGTTGCCGCCCGTGCCTTTCGGCGGCACGAGCCCCAGCCGCGTCCATTCGGCCGTCACGGACTTCCCGCCCACCGCGACGCGACCCATGAACTGATTAAACAGAGCAGTGGCCGCCGTACCGGCGCGCTCGCCACCCATCTCTTGAATTAGCGAAGGGACGACGCGGGTCAAAAATGACTCGCTGAACCCTCGGGCAGCCAATCCCGCTTGCTGCATGAAGCCGAGGAAATTCTCGGGGTTCACGGTTCCGCCCGACACTTCCATCGCGCGGAACAGGCCACCCGCCTGCCGCTGGTAGTCGGCGGGGGACATCTTGCCGGAGCGAAGCTCGAGCGCGCGAACCAACTGGTTGAAGCCCTCCCCCGTATTGTAGTCATCGCCGAGCAGATTCTTCATCAACGCGCCCATCCTGGCGTTGAAGGGAAGGTTCGCGATCGCGTGACCGAGCCCCCCGAAGGCAAGCGTCGTCTCATTCAGTATCTTCAGGCTGTCGTTGAGCGTGGCCGTGGGGACTTCCGCGATAGTACGGTTTGCCGCGGCGATCGCCGCGGACATCTCTTTCGAGGTTCGCCCGGCGAGCCGCATCATGGTCACCTGGTGCTGCCACTCCGCGCCCTCCCCGAGGATGCCCTTGAACGACGCCGAAAGTCCGCCCGCCGCAGCTAGACCGAGCAGGGGCTTCATGGCGGCGGCCATTTCGCGGGCGGCCACCTTGGATTCGGCGGTCGTAATCTTCATGCGGCGCGACATGCCGGCGAAAGCACGATCGACCTTCGAGACGGCGGCCGCCATGCTCGGCAAGATGTTGGCGCCGATGTTGATCGCAACGGAGAATTGGCCGGGCATGGCTAGGCTGCCAGAATGCGCGCGACGACGCCGTCGGCAGTATCGGGCTGGGCTGTGCGATCGGGGGGCAGGAAACCGCAGATGCGCGCGACTACGGCGTCGACCTCCTCATCGCAGGTGCGCGGCCGAGCGACTGCAACGCGCGGGAGATGCGCCTCGTGCCCGAGAATTTCGGCAGCGCGCGCTTCACTTGCGGGCTCGAGATCGGAAACCGCCGCTTCAATTTCGTCGGCTTCGACCTCGGCCGAAATCGGCGGCGCAATCGATTCGAGCTCCGACACACAACCTCCCGCCTCAAGCTGCTCGGCGTGACGGCGAAGTGCGGCGGCGCGCGACGCGATAGGAGCCGAGCCGGTAGCGTCAAAGACGCGGTCAAGGCGGTCAGCTTCGCGGCGGGCGGCGGCGGGGCTCATCGCGCCCCCTTCCAGACATGACGTCGCGCTTTTCGATTGCCGGTCAGCGCCATCACCGCGGCATTGTGCTGGTCGCGGGCCGCGACAAAAGCGGCGCCTATTGCATCGACGTCGACCGGATCGAGCGCTTCGACGAATTCGATGGGCAGGCCGATCGAGGCGGCCATGTTCGATTTAGCTTGTTCCAACGGGGGAAGGTCCGGATCTCGCAGGTATTCCGGCGGGATCGTGACGTTTACGACCGCCACCGTGCGGCTACCGATCGTGATCGGCTTATTCAGACGGACGTGCGTCATTCGACCGACTCCGTTTGGCGCTTCGGGGGCACGAGACGATCGGCTCGGTCGCGAGCCGCGCGAGCCGGGAAATCCGCGGCGGCTTGAATCGCGGACGCGAGAATTTCGCTTGGCCGCAGTCGGCCCGCAAGTTCTTCGACCGCAGCCCGATCTTCCGGAGCGAGCATGTTCAAGTTCGGCACCGGCACGAGCGCCCATCCGAGCGCGCCGAGCGCAGCCTCGATCGTCTCTAGGCCCGGCCGATTGTCAGAACGCCACGCTTTGAACGTCGTAATCTGGACGCCCGCACCCCATTCGAGGTCGGCGTAAGTCACGCCCTGCCGCTTCATCTCGGCGAATACGAGCTTGGCGAGCGGGCTGGCCCGCTCGGGCACGGTGATCTTCGACGGGCGCTTCATAATCGAAGGTGGGCGATGGGGATCGCCGACGGCACAGCGCTGCGCAATCATTCTGGCGGCGGGTGATTGGTCCGAAAGCAATTCCATCGGGCGATTTTGGCAGTGTTGCGCCAATCTGGCGGGCGGGTTCGGTGGCGTCGGCCTTCCTGGCGATGGGCGGGCTGGTGCAAAGCAGTCGCTACCTGACTGATCATTGTGATCACCGCTGGCCTGCCGCCGTGGAAACAAGTAACCTACGAAAAATATTATATATTTTTTCTGAGTCGGCCTCGATTAGTCCACGCCGGTGGAAACAACCTCTAAAACTTTACGGTATCTGGATACCCGACGCACTTTCGACCGAACCCGCCCCGTGGGTGGCCTTCCGAGGACCCGCCGCCTCGCGCCGGCGGCCCGGATGGTCCTCCCGCATCAACCCTGCACGCCTCGCGACCCTCCCGCGCCGCCCTCCCGCATGGGCGCACGGCCCCCTGCTACGCGCCCGATCGGCGGCCACGCCACGCCATCCCCACGCGCCGCCCCTCCCGCGCGCCGCGTGTCGTGCTGGCGCATGCTCGAGCCCATGCTAGCCGATAGGGCGCGTCGCGTCGTAGGGTGGCGCCAGGCCGCCCGCGTGGCGTCCGGTGGCATGTGAGGTGCAGCGGGATGGGGCGCGGCTCTAGCGAGGCGAGCGGGGCGCGTGGCAGGGGTGATGCTAGTGTGTGTGGGTGAAGCGCCGCCTGCTGGCCCGCTACGGTCCCGGCGGGTCTAACCTCAGCGAGGGCACGCAGATCCTTTCGATCGTGGCGACCGCCCCATTGACCGCTGTTGTGACCTCATTCTCCTCACCTTCTTGGGGGTCGATGTCGTACATGGCGCGGCGAATTTTCTGTGTGAAGTCTGCGTCGAGCCCTGGCTCATCATCTACAGATGCGTCGACGTAGGTGCGAATGATCCAAAACTGCCGGTTGAGAGTCTCGACTGCTTTTTCCAATTCCTCACTGAAAAGAGCGCGTGCCATGGGTAAACAATCCACGAGCGCGTCTTGATCCTTCCGGGTGTTATTGAGCCGCGTGTAATAGGCTTGCGCGGTGATCAGCCGTTTTTGACGCGCCTGCGTTTGGCTGGTCCAATGCGCATCCTCTTTGAGTTTTTCTTCGGCCGCGTTGAGTTCATGCGCCCACAGCATTACACCGCGGACGTACGCAATCGCACCCCGCACCCGGTGTGTTGCCGTGAGTATCTGTTCCGCCATTTGCAGCCGGCGCTCTGCGCGTTTTTGTTCCTTCCAGGCCGCCGTGCCCTTCGCCGCGCCCCACATGACGGCCCCGGCTCCTACGATAGTGCCGATGCCTTGGAGCATCGATCCAGTCGCCGCCCAGTCGACCCCGTTGGGATACGCCATCCACCGTCCTCCGGCGCGAATCATAGTCGACCAGCAGCGCTGCGCCAATCAGCACGCAATGGCACGGTCGGCTCGCGCCGGTTTAGAGGGTTAGCCAAGTTGTTAGTGGGGGGGGGTACGGGTCAGAACTAGTCCACCACCCCCCCCCCCCAAACAACCTCAACAACCCCTTTAACTATATGTCGACAGAGAGGGAATCGTCCCGAGGTTACGTTTTGGTTATCGACCGTACGGAGTAACCTCACGCAACTTCGGATATGTGTTGGGTCGCCGTGAAGCGAGTGCCAGGTCGGCCACCCTTCGGGCCGGTCCCAATCGCCTTCACGATCTCCCTCGCCGTGCCGAGTTGATCGATGATATCGTTCATGCGCCGCCTGTCGATCGATCCGCTTAGCATCCTGTTCAGTGCGAATTCCGCGATCCCGTGCGGCCCGCCTTCTTTTACCAATCGCAGAATCCGTTTGTAGTCGGCTTGGTACTCGCTGTCGGCAACGCGATCGGTGGCGCCATCGAGCAGCGTCCGCGTTGTGAATTCGACAACGTCGCGGCCCCACTGCAGGTCTGCCACCTCAATCACGGGACTCACCGGATGACGGCTGATGGCCAGCAACAGTCCGAGCTTTATCGCATGCTCCGCGAAGCGCGAATATGCCAACTCCTCGAGCCCACTTGCCCGGCGACACTTCGCCTTCATCTCCCGCTTGAGATCGAGGTGATAGGCGCCCGCTCCCTCGCCCCACGGTACACCCAATGGCGATTGCGACGAGCCCGGCAAGGCGGCGAGGTTTCCGCCAATGTCCAGCGATGCGTGCAGCCCCTCAATGATGCTAGCCGGGACCTCGCGACGAGACACCGCGGGCGTGACCTCGTCTGGTAGATCCTTGCCCGCGTCAAAGATCAAGATGCGTGGCAGCAGCCCATTTTCCGCATTGGCGGTGCTGAACGCCGACCACCATGCCGACGGTGTCGACATTCCGAGAATGCATAGGTGCGGGGCGACGATCGGCACGGCCTTTTCGCTCGCACCTTCGGACCCGCGGTAGACGTTGTCGGCTTCCGAAAACAGGTTGAGGAGCAACTCCCGGAGTCCGGCTTCATGGCTCGCTGCCTTTCGGTGCAGCACACGGCGGAACAGCTCGCCAACCTCATCGATCGGCAAGAACACGGGGTTTTTGACCTCGAGCAACTTGCGTAATGCGGAGTCCGATTTCAGGCCACTCGGCCCGAAGAAGCGGCCGAGGCCGGCATTCTGCTCAATCGAGCTGACGCATTTCAACGGGAAGGACTTGCCGAAGCCGGACGGCGCCACGCCAATCGCATAAAAGTTCGTCCGCGCGCCGGTGGGCGCCTCATAGCGCCGCCCATAGATCGCCCCGAGGAAGGCGATCGCGGTGGCAAGGTTGAGCTGCGGCGAGGGTACGGGACTGGCGGCGTTCATCCATTCGACCATGTCACCAATCAGCCCGGGAGGAGTGCAGAGCGCGGGGGGGATGATTGAAGCAAGGGGCGGCGCTGGCACAGCTACCCCCATCGGCTGCACCGCCACCCCGTCGCTGGCAGCCAGCCGCAACCCTGCCAGGTTGCCCGCCGGCGACGTCCGCACAAACGGCTCCTCGGCGGGCACGCGCGCGGAGAGGATGACAGCCGGCGCCGGTGCGACGCGCTCCTGCAACCACCTGAACGCGGTGTCGAGGTCGGCGTCGCATGCCGCCATGACCAGGTCGAGCGGCGTATAGCCCTTGCCCTCGCCGCAATCCTTGATCCCCTCCGCCGAAATGGCGAGGTTCGCCGCCCGCGCCGACAGTGGGCGGCCCGACGATGATGGGCGCCAGTGCGAGACCGCCTTATATTTGCCGCCGACCTGGCGGCACTTATAGAGATTGAGCGCCGGCACCCAGGCGCCGAGATTGGCGAGTGCAGTGTCGTTCAACTCGCGGTGTGTGGAGGCTTCCGCGTCGGGGTCGGCTGAATTGCCGCCGAGCTTCGGCGCGTCGACGTGCCCGAACGGCGCCAGTGCGCGCCCGAGAATGTCGGCGATGTCGGCGGGGAGCACGGGCAGGTCGGCCACGTCGAAATTGTCGAGCGTGTCGAGGGTCGTCCAGGCATAGGGATTGCCGATCGCGCCGCAGTCGTTGCACGCCATATCCGCGCCGGACACCGCCCCCTTGCTCCCGCAATGGGGGCAATCTGGATGGATGCTTGGCGGCAGGACGGTTTGCCGCCCGTGCCCGAGCAGGTCGAGCATTCGGCGCTTCGCCGCATCGTTATACGGGCGGTTCGGTACGCTGACGGGGGCGAGGTAAAATTCGGTCTCGCCCTTGGCGCCGCGCTTGCGCACGGGCGAGCCCGGCAATACCGCGCGGATCGCCGCTACCTCGGCGGGTTCCTCGGTGTCGATGTCGACCGCGACCAGTTGCAGGCCCGCGGGCGCCGATGAACGGCCGAGCGCAAGGCACACCCCGGCGTTGGGCCACTTCTCCCAAATGTCGAGCTCGAAGTCGGTGGGCAGGCGGTCGCAATACTTCTGCCAATCGTATTGCGTCGACCAGCCGTTCGCCGCGGCGTAGCGCCCGGGGAACTTGGTGCCGGGGCCGCACGGAAGAATCGCGAGGCCGCGCTCTCGATAATTGGCGGCGGTCGAGGCGAAGGGGGATGTCATGCTGCAGCCTTTCGAGAAGATCGGGCCCGGCGCCGACGAAGCGGCGCGAAGTCGATAATCGCCATCTCCGCTAGGCGTCGGGCGTTTCGCGGCGTGCTCACAAATTCGCCGGCAACTACCACTATGAGATCTGCAGGAAGTTCGGCGGCAGCCGCGATGCGTTCGAAGATCACGCGCGGATCGATTGCCGCATCTTCGATGTCCGCGACGAACCTGCGATCGGATGGGATCCCACTGACTAGAGACCTTGCCGCTCGTCGCGCGGCCTCGAATTCGGAGGGGCGCGGACTCTGATCAGCAGCGGCGGGGGCCGGATCGGCCAGTGTCGTGCCGTGTAGCGCCGCAAGATGAAGGCCACCGAACGCACCGCGCGTGGGTTGGGTAGCGGGGCTATTCTGCATTCGTCCGGTCCGTGGTCGCTCTCGGCATCGTGGCATCCTTGGTGAAGTCGGCGCTGGCACGCCGGTCAGTTATTTCGGCGGCGGCTTCGGCCGTCGCCTTTTTGTTAGGCGGCTCGATCGGGAACCCGACCGCCTCGAGCGATCGCCACACGACCGCGCAAAGGTTCTCATGCGCGCCCATTTCGAAACGCGCGGGCGTTGGCTCGCCGTCGAACACGATCCGCGCGCCGTCACGCCGGACGAGCACGGCGCCGCCGGGCTCGCCGGGGAATGGCGGGCGGAAGCGGAAGTGGCGGCGCCGATCGGCGAACCATGCGCGGTCGAGTTCGGGCGCGGTCGGGTGGGCGACGATGTCGAAGGTTCTCACAGCGCGTTCCCTGCAAGATCGACCAGTCTGAGCGCATCGGCGAACCGCTGCGGCATGCGCGGCGGCAATTGCATCGCCGGCCGAAGGACGTGCTTGCGCTTCTCGGTGCCGACGAGCGCCGGATTGGGGACGTGCTTCCCGACGGCCCCGTCCCAGATTGTCGCCGACACCGGATTGCCGTCCGCGTCGACGTTGACGTCATCGAACGTGGCAATTTCCTCGACAGTTTCGCCGGGACGGGACCGCACGCGGAACTCGGCGTCGGCAATATGCGGCAGGTCGCCGCGGACCTGGTTTGCCGCCTTGGTACGCGCGACGCTCGCTGCCAATTGATCGCGGGCATCGGCGAGTTTCCGCACGAGAGCGTCGACCTTATGGACGAGCCTCACGTCCGCTTCCGCAGTCTTATCTGCGGCGTCATGATCGATCTTGGCTTTTCGGGCCGCCGCTTCGGCGGTCGCGCGTTCGGCTGCGGCCGTGGCGAATGCCAGCGCCCCCTCCGATGCCGCGATGCGGTCTTCGAGGTCGCGGCGCTCACGGCGCCAGGCGAAAAGCGCGTCGGCGTCATCGCCGGCGGGCTTTTCGCGATTATGCGCCGTGAGCGCCTGTTTGGCGCGGGCGAGCGCCGACTGATTGCGGGCGACTGCGTCGATCACACGATCAGACAACCGGAAAGCGTTCATCGCGGCGCCCTCACCAGATTGCGGGCAACCGCGACAGCGGCGGGGTCATAACGAGCAGTGCGGCCTTCGCGATGTGGTGCGGGAAGCATTCCCGCGCGCTGCCAATTCCAAAGTGTTGCCCTCGTGACGCCGATCTCGGCGGCTAGAGCGTTGGTAGTGAGCGACATGTCAAAAACCTCGTGGAGGGTTGGCGATTGCACGATGATACGATTTTGACCGGTCAGTGGAGGGGCGTTTGGGTGGACCCAGTTGCGATTCGCAACTTACTTATCCAACTGTCACCGCGCCGAAATCAACGGATGCATCCGTTACAAGCTATTGATACGTCAGGATAATGGAGGCTCCCCGAGCAGGTGAGACGATGGATGGAGGCAAGGCATGACTGACGGTGGGCAAAGTTTCTTTTCCACGCGCGCTCGCGAGGAAATCGCATTGGCTATTGAGCGCGGTCTGCTGCGCGCCAAGGTCATCTCGCCGAAGCTCGCCTATTCGATCGAGGAGACTGTCGCATCCACGGGCATCGGGCGCTCGACCATCTTCGAGGAAATCAAGGCTGGCCGGCTCAAGGCGCGCAAGCGCGGCCGGTCGACGATCATCCTGGCCGGGGATCTGGCGGAATACCTCGAGGCGCTACCGGTGATGGCCTGACAGCCTGAACTATTCCGGGCGTGGCTGGATTTGCTGGAAAAAATTATGAAGCGCCCACCACGCAACAATTAGCCTAACGCTTTCAACAACTTACGAGTGGGACTGGCGCACCCGACAGGATTCGAACCTGTGGCCTCTGCCTTCGGAGGGCAGCGCTCTATCCAGCTGAGCTACGGGTGCCTGGAGGCGAGCGCCTAGCAAAGCGCGTGGCACCGCGCCAGCGTTTCTATTGCGCGACGCTCACCGGCTGGAACTTGCCGAGCCCGCACGTCGCGCCGCGGATGCCGGAGGACTGCAGCACCGTGATCGTGTCGGTCGAGCACAGCTCGCCGTTCGACACCGAATAGCTGAACCGCTCCTCGAACCCGAGGCTCGGGCACGCGGCGTCGAGCGTGTTGCGGTACATCCGCTTGCCCGACAGCTCGAAGTCGATCACCTGGTCGCTACGCACGTGCGTTTCGCGCACCTGGTTGAGCTGGACGCAATCGACCGGCGCGCCGGTCGGCGTCGCGGCGGGGACGCCCTTGTCGCTGGCGGCGGCGGGCGCCGCGAGGGCTGCGACGGCAAGGGCGAAAAGGGGGCGCATCGGTCTGTCTCCTGGTCAGCCGCCACGCTTCGTGGGCGGCGGCGTCTTGGGCTTGAACGCACAGAGGTCGGCAACGACGCAACGCCAGCATTCGGGCGTCCGCGCCTTGCAGACATAGCGGCCGTGCAGGATCAGCCAATGGTGCGCATGGAGGCGGAACGGCTGGGGCACGACCTTGTCGAGCTTGAGCTCGACCGCGAGCGGGTCTTTCCCGCGCGCAAGGCCGGTGCGGTTACAGACGCGGAAGATGTGCGTGTCGACCGCGAAGGTCTCGTGCCCGAACGCCGAGTTGAGCACGACGTTGGCGGTCTTGCGCCCGACCCCGGGCAGCGCCTCGAGCGCGGCGCGGTCGTCGGGCACCGTGCCGCCATGGTCGCGGATCAGCGCCTCCGACAGCGCGATCACGTTCTTCGCCTTGGTGTTGTTGAAGTTGATGCTCTGGATCGCGGCGCGCAAGGCGTCGTGCCCGTAGGCCACCATCTGCTGCGGCGTCTTCACCTCGGCGAACAGCGCGCGGGTCGCCTTGTTCACCCCGACATCGGTCATCTGCGCCGACAGCGCGACCGCGACAAGCAACTGGTATGGGTTGCCGTATTCGAGCTCGGTTTCGGGGTGCGGGTTGTCGGCGGCGAGACGGTGGAAGAACTCGACCACGTCGGCCGGTTTCATAGTCCCAGCACCTCGGCCATCGCGTAGCGCCCCGCTGGCTGCCCAGCGAGCCACAGCGCCGCGCGCACCGCGCCGCGCGCGAAAATCTCGCGGCTCTCGGCGCGGTGGGTGAGCTCGAGCCGCTCGCCGGGGCCGGCGAAGATCACCTGGTGATCGCCCGCGATCGACCCGCCGCGGATCGACGCGAAGCCGATCGTCCCTTCCGCACGCGCGCCGATCAGCCCGGCACGGTCGACCACCTTCAGATCGTTGAGCGGCGCGCCGCGCCCCTCCGCCGCCGCTTCGCCGAGCAGCAGCGCGGTGCCCGACGGCGCATCGACCTTGTGCCGGTGGTGCGCCTCGACGATTTCGATGTCCCAATCGGGACCGAGTTTCTCCGCGGCGTCGGCGACCAGCCGCGCGAGCAAGGTAATGCCCAGCGAGGTCGTGCTGGTCTGGAGCAAGGCGACGCGCGCGGCGGCATTGTCGATCAGCGCGTGGTGTTGCGCGGTGAGGCCGGTGGTGCCGACGACGATCGGGGTGCCGGCCTCGCACGCCGCCGCCAGATTCGCCTCGAGCGCCGAGGGCGCGGTGAAATCGACCAGCACGTCGCACATCCTGGCGAGCGCGAGCGCATCGCCCCCGGCGTCGATCCCGCCCGCGACGCTCGCGCCCAGATCGCTCGCGACCGCCGCGATCGCGCGACCCATCCGCCCGTCGCTGCCCAGGATGCCGATCGCCGTCATGGCGCGACCTTTGCACCAATAAGCGGCGGCGCAACAGATGGCACATCCCCGCGCACCAGGCTCCAGCCCTTGGGCAGGTAATCGACCGACATATAGAAATAGAAGACGCACTTGCCCGCGCGATAGGTCGCGCCCTTCAACACCCCCAGCGCGGTCGTGCCCGCGAACACCGGCGACCCGCTGTCGCCGCCCTTGCACGTCGGCCCCGCCACCGTCACCCAGGTCGGCAGGCACGCCCCGCCGCACAGATCCCCGGCGGGCGCGAAATCGGTCAGCTCGATCAGCGCGCAGCTATACCCCGTCGTCTCGCCGCGATGGCACACGAAGTCGCCCGCGCGAGTCTCGTCGCGGGTGCGCTGGCCGGTGACGGGGCGCTCGACCGTCTTGGCGGTGTCAGCGTAGAAGCGCCCCGCCAGCGGCACCGGCGACGCGTTGACCTGCACGTCCTGATACCCCCAGCCCCATTGCCCCACGTAGCGCAGCGGCGTGGCGACACGCTGTGGGTCGAGATAGCTGAGATCGTCGAGACAATGCGCCGCGGTGGTCACGCCGAAGCGCGTGCCGTCGGTCACCGTGAAGCCGGTGGTGCAGAGATAGCGCTTGCCGTCGGCCGGACTGGTCCCCTCGACCCGCGACCCGCCTTCGGGCGCCGACAGGTTGACGTCGACCTGGTCGAGCACGCGCAGCCGCACCGGCACCCCGGCGATGGCTTCGAGCTTCGCGCGAAGCGTCTCCTCGCCCTTCGCCGCGGCGGTTGCGGTCGGGACGACCACCACCAGCTCGCCGGTGCGCGGGTCGAGGCCCATCGCGGGCGGGTTGGGCAGCGCCGCGCGGATCGCGCCCTGGTGCCACGTCATCGCCCAGATCACGCGGTCGCGCGTCGCCTTCGCGCCGGTGCGGAAGACGATCGGCACGCGCATCCCGCCGACGACCAGATTCTTTTCGGGCACCGCCGCATCGCCGGTGAGGAAGACGAGGATGCGCAAGGCGGGCTTGTGCTCGATCGAAATCCCCGCGAGCCGGTCGCGATACTGGTCGCCGATCCGGTCGGTCGCCGCGACGCTGTCGGCCAGCGCGCGCAACCGGCGCTCGGCCTCGGCCTGAGGCACGCCGAACTGCCGCGCATATTCGACGGCATCCTGCGCGAGTGCTTCGGCGGCGGTTTGGAGATGAGCGGCGGACATGCTCTGCGCAACAGCGGGAGCAGTCGCGAGGCACCACAGCATCACCAGCCAGAAAGCGAACCGCCGCATCGCGTCAGGGCCGCAGGCGAAGGAAGATGTTGGTGGTCAGCCGCCCCGTGCGCGGATCATCGCTCAACACCGCATCAGGCGGGATGATGCCCGAATGCAGCATCGCGCCGCGATAGATGGCGAGGCGGTCGATGTGCCCCGCGACTGCGCCGATCTGCTCGTAATGCGCGTTCGACTCGTTGGTGTATCCCGCCATCGTGTCGGCGGCAGCGGTCGCGGCCGCGACGAAGCGTGCGACGTTGCCGGCATCGACCGTCTCGATCCCGGTCGCGCGCTGGCGGTAGAAGGCGGTGCCCGGCGTCTCGCTGAGATAGTGCATCACCGCGACCTGGTCCGGATCGATCGAATCGAAATGCGGCGCACGCTGCGCCGGGTCGAGCGCGTCGGGGGCGGCGGTGACCATCGAAAAGCTCGCTTCGATCAGCTCGAACCCGCCGACGTCGAAGCCGCCGCCGATGAACGGCGCCGCATCCTGCAACAGGCGTTCGATATAATCGAACGCGGCATCGCCCGCGACGATCGGCTGCCGCAGCCCGGGATAGTAATTGCCCGCCGCGCGCGGAAACGGCGCGGTCGCCGCCGCGAGCGAGACCGCGACCTGCGGCGCGCCGGTGAAGTCGTCGATGACGATCACGGGCTGTCGCGCAGCGCCGATATGGTGGAGCGCGGGAGTCACCCGGCGGGAATAGCGCAAATATGGATGCTGGGAAGGGCCGGTGCGCGACGGCGAAGCCGCGTCGTCGGACGCCGCGTAGCGGCGCCGGCCGCGCTGGCCAGTGGTCGATTTAGCTGCTCTAAATCGGCCCGCGCTGCGCGGTGGCGGAGACGGAGGGATTCGAACCCTCGGTACGGTTTCCCGTACGACGCTTTAGCAAAGCGTTGGTTTCAGCCACTCACCCACGTCTCCCACGCAGCGGCGAAGCGCGGGCTATAGCGAGGGGGCTAGAGGGGATCAACCGCGAGTCTTTGCGGGCGATCGGGCCTCCGCCCGACCGCTGCGCGCGATAGCGCGCCAAACGGACTCGGTTCGGCGTGGAATCGATTCGAGTCGTCGCTGCGAACGAACCCGTTCATTGCCGGGCAATCCGCCGCGCGCTTAGCCTTGGCGCGAGTATCGTATCGGGGGAGTAGGCCATGCGCCGGTTGATGACGACGATCGCGTTGGCGCTAGCGGCTTTGGCCGGGCCGGTGGCCGCGCAAGTGACGACGATCGACCCCAACCGGGCGATCGACGGCGACCTCAGGAACCCGCCCGCCCCGCGCCCGACGCCCGCGCCCACCCCCGCGCCGCTCGCCCCCGACGAGCGTCCCGTCCCGCAGGACCAGAGCGCGAACGTGCCGCCGCAGGACGTGCCCCCGCCCGACGTGCCGCCGACTACCGGCCCGACCTATGACAAGGGCGACGTGCTGGCCGCCGCCGAAGGCACGTTCGGCAAGGGCGCAAAGGGGCTCGCCGACATGATCGAAAAGATCCTGTCGAAACAGGGCCGGCCCAACGCCTATATCGCCGGCAAGGAAGCGTCGGGCGCGTTCGTCGTCGGCGCGCGCTACGGCTCGGGCGTGCTCAGCCACAAGGTCGCGGGCGACCAGAAAATCTACTGGCGCGGGCCGTCCGTGGGGTTCGACGTCGGCGGCGACGCGACCAAGGTCTTCATGCTGGTCTACAACCTCTATGACACCGAGGATGCGTACAAGCGCTTCGTCGGCGCCGAAGGGCGGCTGTATTTCGTCGGCGGATTTTCGGCGACGTATCTCCGCCGCGGCGACGTGGTGATCATCCCGGTGCGGCTCGGCGTCGGCTGGCGCGCGGGGGTCAACGCGGGATATGTGAAGTTCCGGCACAAGGGCACGTGGGTACCGTTTTAGCCCGAATGCGGCCTGCCGCATGCTGCGGCAGGACTCGCATCGGGCCAGCCGGCGGAGCGTAGCTCCGGCCGACGACGCGGCTTTGCCTCGTCGGGCCTAGTCCGCGACGCGCCACCCCAACACTTCCCCCGCCTGAAACGGCACCAGTCCCGCCACCCGCTCGGGCACGCGCGTCTCCACCCGCTCGAGCGTCACCGTCCCCTCATTGAGCGGCAGCCCATAGAAGCGCGCCCCATGCTCGCTCGCGAACCCCTCGAACTTGTCGAGCGCTCCCTCTTCCTCGAACACGCCGAGATAGCTTTCCAGTGCGAACGGCGCATTGAATATTCCCGCGCAGCCGCAATCGGCCTCTTTCGCGGCGAGGTGGTGCGGCGCGCTGTCGGTGCCGAGAAAGAACTTCGCCGACCCCGACACCGCCGCCGCGCGCACCGCCAGCCGGTGCGCCTCGCGCTTGACCACCGGCAGGCAGTAGGCATGCGGGCGCAGGCCGCCGTCGAACAAGGCGTTGCGGTTGAGGATGATGTGCTGCGGGGTGATCGTCGCGGCGACGTTGGGCCCGGCGTCGCGGACGAAATCGACCGCGTCCGCCGTCGTGATATGTTCGAGCACGACCTTGAGCGCGGGGAAGTCGCGCACCAGCCGTGTCAGGACGCGGTCGATGAACACGGCCTCGCGGTCGAAGATATCGACGTCGCGGTCGGTCACCTCGCCGTGGATGAGGAGCGGCATCCCCGCGGCCTGCATCGCCTCGAGCACGGGGGCGAGCGCGAAAATGTCGGTGACGCCGTGCGCCGAATTGGTCGTGGCGCGCGCGGGGTAGAGTTTGCACGCAGTGAACACCCCCGCCGCGTGGCCGCGCGCGATCTCTTCGGCGTCGGCGGTGTCGGTGAGGTAGCAGGTCATCAGCGGGGTGAAATCGCTGCCGGCGGGGAGCGCGGCGAGGATGCGGCCGCGATACGCGTCGGCCGCCGCGACGCTCGTCACGGGCGGGGTGAGGTTGGGCATGACGATCGCGCGCGCGAATTGCCGCGCGGTGTAAGGCGCCACCGCCGCGAGCATCTCCCCGTCGCGCAAATGGACGTGCCAGTCGTCGGGGCGGCGGATCGTCAGGCGGTCGGTCATGCGAGTGCGATAAAGCCCGTTACGCCAAATCACCACATCTCCGTCACCCCGGACTTGATCCGGGGCCCATCCATCCATCGGCGCTCCGCCCGCGGCTCGATGGATGCCGGATCAAGTCCGGCATGACGGCTTGGTGGAAGGCGCCCATTGCGGCCCCCCATACGCGCCCCTAGCTTGACCGCATGACCACCGGCACCACCCTCACCGACCGCGCGCTGATCCGGGTCGCGGGGGACGATGTGCGCGGGTTCCTGCAGGGGCTGGTGACGCAGGACGTGGCCGCGCTCGATGCCTCCGCGCCTGCGTGGGCCGGCCTCCTCACCCCGCAGGGCAAGGCGCTGTTCGATTTCCTGCTCTGGGCCGATGGTGACGCGGTGCTGATCGATTGCGAAGCGGCCGAGGCGGGGGCGCTCGCGCGGCGGCTGACGATGTACCGTCTGCGCCGTCCGATCACGATCGAGCGCGTCGCGGGCGCGGTGCATTGGGCGAAGGATAGCGACCTGGGCATGCCCGATCCGCGTTTGCCCGCGCTCGGCAAGCGCTGGCTGGGGATGCCGGGCGAGCCCGCGACCGGCTGGCTGGCGCATCGCCTGTCGCTCGGCGTGGCCGAGGGCATCGCCGAGCTGGGGCAGGACAAGACCTTGTGGCTCGAGGCCAATGCCGCCGAACTGAACGGCGTGAGCTTTTCCAAGGGCTGTTACGTCGGACAGGAGAATACCGCGCGGATGCATTATCGCGCCAAGGTCAATCGACGGCTGGTCGTCGCGCCGATTACGCCCGCCGGCGACCGCACGCGCGCGGTGTATCCGGAGCTCGGCGTGATGGTCGAGCTTCGCCGCGTCGAGGCACTGGGCGACGCGCTGGTGCCGGAATGGCTGGCCGCCGCGCTGTGAGCGGCGACCGCTTCGTGATGATTTCGGGATGTTCCGGCGGCGGCAAGTCGACGCTGATCGAGGAGCTGGCGCGGCGCGGCCACGCGGTGGTGCGCGAGCCCGGGCGGCGGATCATCGCCGATGTTCGCGCTGGCAAGAGCGGCGCGCTGCCGTGGGACGACCCCGCGGGCTTTGCGGTGTGCGCGGTCGCGATGGCGGTCGCGGACTATGAGAAGGCGCGCGGGCTGACCTTCTTCGACCGCGGCGTGGTCGACGCCGTGGTCGCGCTCGAAGCGACGACCGACGAATCGGGCGCGGCGCTCGTCGCGCGCTACCGCTACGACAAACTGTTCCTCGCGCCGCCCTGGCCCGACATCTACGAGACCGACCACGACCGCCGGCACAGCCTGGAAAAGGCGCTGTCGGACTATGGCCGCGTCGAGGCCGCGTATCGCGCGGCCAGCTACGACGCGGTCATGCTCCCGCGCGACTCGGTCGCCGCGCGCGCCGACTTCACGCTGGCGAACCTCACCTAGCGCCCCACGCTGGAATAGGCGAACCCGGCCTTTTCGACATCGCCCGGGCGGTACACGTTGCGCAAATCGATCATTACCGGCGCCACCATCACCCCGGCCAATCGCTTGAGGTCGAGCGCGCGGAAGATGTCCCATTCGGTCACGATCGCGACCGCGTCGGCGCCGGTCGCCGCTTCGTAGGGGCTGCTGCAATAGGTGATGTCGGGCATCATCGCCTTGGCCGCGTCCATCCCTTCCGGATCGTACCCGCGCACGCTCGCGCCGCCGTCGAGCAGGCTTTGAACGATCGCGAGGCTCGGGGCATCGCGCATGTCGTCGGTATTGGGCTTGAAGGTCAGGCCCAGGATCGCGACGGTCTTGCCCTTCACGTCCTCGTTGAGCGCCTTGATGATCTTGCGGCCCATCGCGCGCTTGCGGGTGTCGTTGACCGACACCACCGCCTCGACGATCCGCACCGGGCTTTCGAAATCCTCCGCGGTCTTGAGCAGCGCGAGCGTGTCCTTGGGAAAGCACGATCCGCCATAGCCCGGCCCGGCGTGGAGGAACTTGGCTCCGATGCGGTTGTCGAGCCCGATCCCGCGCGACACGTCCTGGACGTTCGCGCCGACCGCTTCGCACAGGTCCGCAATCTCGTTGATGAAGGTGATCTTGGTCGCGAGGAAGGCGTTGGCGGCGTATTTGATCAGCTCCGACGTGCGCCGCCCGACGAACAGGATCGGCGATTCGTTGAGGTAGAGCGGGCGATAGACGTCGCGCATGACCTGCTGCGCCCGCGCGCCGTCATTGGCATCTTCCGTCCCGATGACGATCCGGTCGGGGCGCTTGAAATCACCGATCGCCGCGCCTTCGCGCAGGAATTCGGGGTTGGAAACCACAGCGATCTCCACGTCGGGGCGTTCCTCGCGCAGGATTTCCTCGACGCGGTCGCCGGTTCCGACGGGGACGGTCGACTTGGTGACGACCACGGTCGGGCCGGTCACCGCTGCGGCGATCTCCCTGGTCGCCTCGAATACATAGGTCAGGTCGGCATGCCCGTCGCCGCGCCGCGACGGCGTGCCCACGGCGATGAAGATCGCGTCCGCCCCCGCGACCGCGCCGGCGAGATCGGTGGTGAAGGTCAGCCGCCCGGCGGCGACGTTCGACGCCACGAGTTGCTCGAGTCCCGGCTCGTAGATCGGCATGCGCCCGGCGTGGAGCGCGGCGATCTTGCTCTCGTCCTTGTCGACGCACACCACGTCGTGCCCGAAATCGGAAAAGCAGGCGCCCGACACCAGGCCGACATAGCCCGATCCGATCATCGTGATTTTCATGTGTGTCCTCGAAAGTGCGGGGAAAGCGTGGGTCCGGCGTAAGCGCCAGATCGTGTCGCGCGCGCTTTATCGCAAGTGCGGGATTTTGCCAGCCCGGCGCGGCGGGGAGTGTCGCTGCAAAGCCGCCCAGAGGCGCCGCGGGAAGCCGCCCTTCGACTGCCTGCAAGGCAGGCGCTCAGGACAGGCTCGTCGGCCGAGATGTTTCGCGCTCGCCGGCCGGTTGCGCGACCGGGCGGGGGCGGAAAATAGTACGGCTATTTTCCTGTCGCACAATGAAAAAGGGGCCCGGTTTTCCCGGACCCCCAATTCGTTCGTCTGGAATTCGACTTACGAACCCGAGCCCGGGCCGTAGTTGATTTCCACGCGACGGTTCTGGACTTCGCGAACGCCGTCGGCGGTCTGGACACGGAGGTGTGCCGGATCCTCGCCGAACGCCTGTTCGGTGATCACGCCATCGGGGACCGCGTGCGCGACCATGTACGCCTTCACCGCGTCGGCACGACGCTGCGCCAGACCGATGTTGTACTTGACCGACCCCGAGGTGTCGGTGAAGCCCGCCAGCATGACGCGCGCACCGCCGCAGTTCGCGTACTGACCGATCGCGTTGTCGAGGATCGACGCCGCTTCCGGCGTGATGTCCGACTTGTCCCAATCGAAGAACACGATGAACGGCCCGGGCGAGCACGGCACGACCACGGGGGCCGGCGGAGCGGGCGGGGGTGCTTCCGGCACAACCACCGGAGCCGGCGGCGGTGCCACGATCACGGGCGCCGGGGGCGCACCGAAGTTGTAGGTGAAGCCACCGAGCAGGCTGTGCGACCGGAAGCGGCCGTCCAGCGTGCGGCCGGCGACGTCGACCAGCTTGACGTTCTCGGCGTTGAAGAAGCGATACTTCAGCGACGCGTCGATATGGTCGGTGATCGGCGCGCGGATGCCGGCGATTGCCTGCCAGGCGAACACGGTGTCCGAATCGTCGAGGAACGAGCCATAGGTGTTGAGCGCGTACTTGCCGGCCTTGATACGAGCAACGCCGACACCGCCGCCGACGAAGCCCTGGATGCCGTCATCGTCGCCGAAGTCGAGCATGCCGTTGACCATGAACGACAGCGCCGAGGTGGTGCCACCGGCGTAATTGTAGCTGCCGGGGACCGTGGTCACCGCGCCACCCGCGGCGTTGAACGCCGGCGTACCGAGCGTCGAGCGCCAGTTGTCGACGTTGGCGCTCTTGTAAGCGACTTCGGCTTCGACCCGGAACATGCCGAAATCGTATCCGACGTTGCCGCCGACATCGTACCCGTAGTCATGGTCGACCTGAGCGGCGTCCTTAACCTTATTGGCGCCGGTGGTGATGTCGAAGTGAATGTCTTCGACGATCATCGCGCCGCCTTCGACGCCAACATACCACGCCTTGTCGCGCGCCAGCGCAGGCGTCGCAAGTGCGGTTGAAGCGAGCGCCACGGCAATGGCTAGCTTGCGCATCTATATCCCCTTTCGAATTGTCACTACGGACAGCGCAAACTCACTACTCAATGGTTGGTTTCCACGCAAGCGAAACAAAGCAGGCCTGCTGTGGCCGTGGCGCAACACTTTTTGCCCGATTTCCGCCAGTTCTTCGATCAGCTCGCGATCAACCCGTGCGCGCGCAAGGCGCCGAGCATTGCGGCGATCGCGGTGCGCGATTCGGCATCGACGGTCGCGCCACCGGACGGAGCGGCGATCGCCGCCTGCCGAGCGCCGACCACCGCATCGCCGCCGATGGCCAGGTGCGCCGCGGTTTCTTCACCCAGCGTCCAGCCGCCGTCGCGATAGCGCGCGGTCAGCGCGTCGGCGATTACCCACGCAGCCGTGCCTTCGCGCGGGACGGCGAAGCGCCACCCCGCCGCCGACCAGCCCGCAAGCTGCCCAGCCTTGCCCGCCCACGCGCCGACCGGCGAATCGCCGACGATCCAGCATTGCCCCGATTCGGGCGCGGTCGGCGGGGTCTCAAGCCCGATCGTCTCGACCGTGGGCTGGACGAGCAGGTCGAGCGCCGCGAGCGCGTCGTTATGGAACATCTCCTTCTGCGCCTGGCCGGGCTGGAGCAGAGGGAGGGCAAAGCGATCGGTGGTTTCGGTCATGGGAGTTGCCTTCGGTCAGGGGAGGGTGATGCTTTCCGGGAGCGACTCGCCGAGCGTGCCGACCTGGCGAACCGCAATCGTCGTGCCGCCCACCGTCTCGTCGAGCGTCAGTGGGCAAGCGCGGTCGGCCAGCACAATGTCGCGCGTAGATCCCAAAAGCGGCGCGATCGTCACGCGATAAGCCTCGCTTTCCTCGACCAGCGGGACATCGCCGCCGTCGATCCAGCGGAACCCCGCGCGGCTGCGGCGCTCCCAAGCCAGCGTCGGCGTCCCGTCAATCGTCGTGAGGCGCAGCTGTGCGGGACTCGGTGGCCGGACCGACGCGCCAAGGATCGCGCAGTCGGCCGCGACCGGGCCGGCCGAATCGCCGATCCCGCTCGCCAGCACGCTGACGGTCGACCCGATCGCCGACACCGGCAGGTCGATTGTGGCGACGCTGTCGGCGGCCAGCACGACGAATCGGTCGCCCGCTGCCTGCGTGCCGATCGCGGCTTCGGTCCCGCGCCGCCCGCGCCACAGCACCGACAGTCGCCAGCGCGTCTCATCGATTTGTTGCGCGCGCCCGAACTGGAGCAATTCGTCGCCGACCAGTGCGAGGTTGGCGCCATGGTCGAGCGCCGCGTCGTCGGCATCGGCCAGCACTATGTCGGCGCGCGCCAGCTCGACCTCGATCGTATTCGCGCGATCGATCAGCGTCGCGGGCGCGGCATCCGGCGCGACCGCGACCGTGCCGATAATGGCGGGCGCCGCGCTCGCCCCGCCGTTGCGCCAGCTGACCCCGCCGTCGAGGCTGTAGAGCAGGCTCGCGCGCCGCCACCCCATTTCGGTCCCGGTGGCCATGACTGAGAGGCGCGGGCTCGTGAGGGGCGAATCGCCTAGCGCCGGAAGCTCGGCGACGTGCAGGATCGTCGTCCCCGCAACCAGATCGGGCGCGGGCAACGCGCGGCCCGGCGAGGCGCTCGCCAGCGGCGCGGGCGGCGCGACCCGCGCGCAGGTCAAGGTCGTCACCATCGCCTCGAGCGCCGCCTTGGTCACGCGCCACCGACCGCTCTCGCCGGTAACGGCGAGCAACGTCCCCGGCGCGATCCCCGCGGCGTCGGCGGACAAGGCGACGGTGCGCTGCTCGCGCTCGGTCTCGGCGCGATGGAGCAAGGTCTCGGCCAGCGCCTTGGCCGCTGTGGCACTCAGCACCGCGGGCATATCGACGCGCTCGTCACGGCTCCCCGCGCCCGGCCGCCGCGCGTTCTGCACCCCGGTCTGATAATCGCGCGCGGCGTCGTAATAGGCAAGGCTCAGCGTCCTGGGCGCGCGCTCGATCGGCGTCAGCGTGCGCCGCACCCCGGTCTTGTCACCCGCGCCCGCGAACCCGTCGTCGGCGACCGTCACGACGGGACTCGCGGCATCGGTCATCGCCAGCGCCTCGTCCGTCGCGACGAACCGCGCCCCGCTCGCCGTCGCGAGCAACCCGGCAACTTCGCGCACCGACGCGCCGTATGCCGAGAAGCCGTCCAGGCTCGTCGTCACCCCCGCATCGGCGATCGCCCCGCCGGCGACCTCGGCGGCGATCGCGCCCACCCCGATCGGCCCCTCGTCAGCAATGAGCTCGAAGGTCAACGACGGGATGCGGTTGCCGAAATCGCCGAGCTGCAGGTTCTCGAACACTGCATAGCCGCACCCGCGATGCGCCGGCGCCAGTCCCGCGCCCTCGATCGAGGCGATCAGCGGGTCGGGCGCCTGGTCCTCGTCGCCGAGATGGAGCCGGAACCCGGTCTGCGTCTTGAAGTCCCCCGCGCTCCCGCGCAGCAGATTGCCGTCGGCCCAGATCCGCCCGACCCCCTGGATCGCGCGCCCCGACAGCAGCACCGCGAACGACGCGGCATAGCTGTAGGTCGTGGTCGACGGCTGACCCTTGTGATGCGTGGTGGTGCGGCTCTCGATCAGGTCGGTCGACCAGATCACGTTGCCCGCGATCCGCATCGTCCCGAACACCTTGGGCGTCTGGCTGCCGTAGCTCGAGGTCTGAAGCTTGAGGTCGGTGAGCCGCGGGCCCTCGCGCCCCTTGGGCTTGAACAGTTCGGCATCGATTCGCTGGCCGATCAGCGCGCCGATCGCCGCGCCCCCCTGCCCGCCGATGAGCGACCCCGCCGCGATCAGCACCAGTGTCGCCATTCAATCCTCCCGAATCCACGCGCCCAGTACCGGCCACGGCAGCACCCCCGGCCGCTCGGCTACGCGGCGCAGCGTCGCGTCGGCGTGGATCAGCCCAGTGCCGGTCGAAATGCCGAGGTGCAGCTGCCCCGGCCCGGGCGCGGCGAGGACGATCGCGCCCGGTGTATCGCCGGGGACGAAGCCCGACGCGGCCAGCGCCTCCTCGATCCGCGCGCGCGGGGCGGAGCGCAGCGCATAGCCGGTCGGCACCGCCGCTTCCCACGCCCACGCCACTAGCCCGACGCAATCCATCCCTGCGAGGTCGCGCCCGTGCAGCCGAAACCGCACCCCCACCACCTCGCGCGCCCGCGCGAGCGCGCGGGATGAGGGGGTAGTTTCCGGGCGATCTGACGATCGCTGAACCGCACCGGCCCGCTCCCCCACCCGACCGCCCATAGAATAAACTGATTGGGCGGTCGGGTGGGGGAGCGGGCCGGTACCGCCTACGCGCGTGAGCGCGTCAAACGAATCCCTCACGCCCCCGGATACCGCGTCAGCAGGTCGATCCCCGGCAAATACGGCTCGCCGCGAAAATTGGCGGCGTTGGCGAAACGCGCCTGGCAGGTCGAGATTCTCTTGTCGCAGCCCTCGATCAGCTCGACGAGCGCGCCGACCGGATCGAACCGCGGCGGCGCGCGGAGCGTCAGCGTCGCGCCATCCGACGCGGCGACCGCGCTCTCCAGCCCCGAATTGCCCCCGCCGATCCAGCGCAGCAGGCCGTTGCCGTAGGCGTTGGCGAGCGGCTCGTCGGCATCGACCGTCACCAGCGTATCGTCGCCCGCCACCACCCGCGCGAACCGCCGCCGCCCCGCCATCGCCACGCGGCAGCGCGCATCGCCGAGCTCGGCGCGGCATTCGGGCGAGGTCGCTTCGCACACCGGGCGGTCGAGCAGCGCGGCGATCCCGGCGAGCTCGGCGGTGAACGCGCCGTCGCGCAGCTCGACCTGCCCGATCCGCCCCTCGCCCAGCTCGGCGATCACCGCTCCCGTGTCCCAATCGACCGCGCGCACCACGACGCGCGCGCCGTCCCAGCGGCCCGCGAGCAAGTCGGCCTCCGCAATCGCCGCGCCGCCGAGCGCTCCGCTCACGTCCATCGTATCGGCATCGAGATCGGCCGAGCGCCGGATCGCCGACGGCGTCATTCCCGGCGCCGCGCGATAGGTGAAGCCGTCGATCGCGAGGTCGCGGTCATGGCTCGTCAGCCCGGCCGCGACCCCGTCGCGCCGCTCGATCCGCCACGTCAGCGCGAGGGTGGAGAGGGTGTCCATGGAAGTCTCCTGATCCTCCCCGTTTCACGGGGAGGTGGCAGCCGGAGGCTGACGGAGGGGGGGGGCCGCAAGCGATGCCGTGGAGGCGAACCCCCTCCACTACCAGCTGCGCCGGCGGTCCCCCTCCCCGTCCCGGGGAGATTTTTTACGCCTCGCGCACCTCGACCAGCGGCACGCTCGGCGCGGCGCCGGCGAGGAAGGTCGAGAGCGATACGCTGAGCTTGTCCTCGGCGAAGCGCACGGGAACGTCGTAGGTGAAGCTCGCGGTCACCGCCGCGCCGCTTGCGGGGGCGGTGTCGAGTTCAACCCAACCGCCCGCGGCGAGCGAAAACGCCGCGGTCGCAACGCCCGCGACCGCGACCGAAACGCTCCCCACCACCGGGCGCGTGATGCGGCGGACGCTATCGCCATAGTGCCGCACCAGCGCGAACCGCGTCGCGACACCGTCGCCCGTCCCGATCGCTTCGTCGGTCCCGATCGAATCGAACGGATCGCGCAGCCGAAACCCGCGCGCCGGCCCCATTCGTGCGCGGAAGAAGCCGAGCAGCTCGGCGATGTCGGCTTCGGAGCGCACCCCCGGCCCGACGTCGTAGTTCGTCCGCGCCGCTGCCCAGCTCGCGGTGCGCGCCTCGTACCCGCCCGCGCTCGTCGCGATCGCGGTCGAGAACCCCGGCGACACCTCGGCCTCACGGCCCAGCGCGAGCGGGAACAGCACGTCGTCGAACGCGTCCACCTCATCCTCCTGCGTTTCGAAATAGACCAAGCCATCGCGCATCACTTGCGGCAGCGCCCAGATGAAGGTGCGCGCGGCAGCCGAGCCTTCCGCCGCCGCGACGATCCGCGCCCAGTCGCCGGGCACTGCGGCGAACCCCGCGAAATAATGCTGGTCGGCCAGCGCATAACCGAGCCGCGTCCCCGCCTCGGCGCGCGCGTCCGCCGACAGCCGCGTCGCGCCGCCCGTCACCCATTCGTAATCCTCGAGCTGGAGCACGTCGAAGGCCCCCGCCCAGCCGAGCGGCAGGTTCATCCGCCGCACCTCGGGTGCTTGGGGGTCGAGCACCCCGGGGAGGTACGCGAGCATATGGCTGATCCGGCACCCGCTCGCGGCGACTAAAGCCGCGGTCGAGGCCGCCAGGCTCGCGCCCGCCGCGTCGAGCGTCGCTTTCTGTGCGGAGCTCAAGCTCCCGCGCACGCTCGGCACCGCGACGGGCGCGAAACTGGCGACGGCGGCGGCATCGTAGATATACGGTTGCCCGTCGCTATCGATCCACCACCACGGTTCGCCGACCTGAAAGCGCTTAACCAGATCGGCACCTTCGGCAATCGTCATGAACGCTGCCGCGACCTGGTGAAGATACTCCATCGCGCCATCATGCGCCGGCGACAGCAGCGTCGAGGGCGGGTCGTACCCGGTTTCAGCGGGCGACCCACCTGAGGCGCGCTGTTTCCAGTCGCCCCAGCAATGCTGGTCGAGCAATTCGTAGCTCAGCGACCAGATCAGATCGTAACCCAGCACCTTAGCGCGCTCGGCGAAATCGGCGTGCCACGCGGCGGCGGCGACGTTGATCGCCCCACCCGCGAGGCTCGCGTAGAACCCGCCCGAATTGGCCTCGAGCCGAAAGTAATGGCTCATGCCGACATAGTGGTTGATCGCGCCGCGATAGCCGAGCTGGAGCGCGTTGCGCAGCACCCGCGCGGGCGTCAGATTGTAGCAATCGTCATACGCCGTCGCGATGCACAGGTCGTGCTCGGGCACCACGACGTCGCCGATCGCGAGCACCGACCCCGAGTCGTCGCACGTCATCCCGCTCAGCTCGACCCAGCCCTCCGCCGGCGCGTCGAGATCCCCGGCGCTCCCGGTGTACCCCGGCGCGGTGAGCGACACGAACAGCCGGTCCACATCCCCAGCCCACACCGGATCGGCCTCGTCCGGCAACACGAACCCGCCGTCGAGCGCGGCGAAGTCGAGCGCGACCGCCGCATCCTCCGGATCGCCGCTCGCATAATTCCACAGCCGCACGTACCAGGTGCGCGGGGTTCCGACCGCGTCGCGCCCCTCGATCGTCAGCGTCGGGCCGTTGACCGCGTCGAGCGGCGTCACCCCCGACGAGCGCCAGCGGAAACTCAGCCGGCACGCCCGGAAATCGCGCGCGGTGGCGTAGCGCAGCAGCGGATGGTCGTAGCTGTCCTCGGCGTGCCAGATCAGCCCGGCGAGGTCGTCGCTGCGATAGAACACCGCATCGACGCGCACCGCATCGGGCGCGGGCGTGGTCACCGCCGCCATCATCGGCCGCGGGAAATCGACCGTCCAATAGACCGGGTCGAAGCGCGAGATCACGCCTTCGGTCTGCACCGTGCGTGTCGTGGCGAGCCAATAGGGCATGTGTATCTCCAAAATCCTCCCCATTCACGGGGAGGGGACCGCCGCCGAAGGCGGGGGTGGAGGGGCGGGCCTCAAGCGACCGACTCGCGGCCCACCCCCTCCGGCGCTTCGCGCCACCTCCCCCGTGAACGGGGAGGATTTATGATGCCTCCAGCGCCGCCTTGACCGCGCGCGCCACTTGGCGGCTTGAGCGCGCGAGCGTTTCGGGGGCCGCCCCCGCCGCGGCGTTGACGGTGATCGCGACGCGCACCTCGCGCGCGCTACCGCCACCGGACGGCTCGACTCGCCCGCTCGCGGTTGGCACGAACAACTCGGGCCCGCGCTCGCCGACCCAATAGGGCCGCCCCGGCGACACCGGCCCGCCGGTCGCGCGGCCGGGCGACCCGAACAGCCCCAGCACCAGCGACAGCAGCCCGCCCCCGCCGGCGCCACCGCCGCTCCCGCCGCCACCCGATCCGTCGCCGCCGCCCATCGCATCATGCACTACGGCGGCGGCGATCGAGTTGAGCACCGACAGGATCGTCTTCTTCAAATCCTCGAACCCGAACTTGCCGGTGCGCACCGCCTTGAGCAGCGCGCCCTCGATCGCCCGCCCCGCACGGTCGGCGCCCGCGGCCAGCGGCCCGTCGAGCTCGCCGCGCATCGCCGCGACGTCGCGCGCGAACCCCGCGGTGTCGGCGCGCACGCCGATCACCAGCCGCTCGATTTCCTCATCCATCGGGAAAAGCCTCCATCAATGCTGCGAGATCGACCGGCGCGGGTTGCTCGCCCGCGACCGCGGCGACGAGCGCGCCGAGCTCCGCCGGCGTCGCCGCCCAGAAGATGTCGGGCGCCCAGCCGAATAATATCCCCGCGTGTCCGGCGAGGCGGGCTGCGTTGCTTACAAAATCCTCCCCGGGACGGGGAGGGGAACCGCCGGCGCAGCCGGTGGTGGAGGGGCCAGGCCGCAAGCGATGATCGGGAGGAGACGCCCCTCCACCGGCTTCGCCGGTCCCCCTCCCCGCAAGCGGGGAGGATTTAGCGCCCACCCAGAATCTGCCCGAGCAGCACCCGCAAAGCGGGCATCGCATTCGCCAGTCCCCCCGCCGCGACCCCCTCGCCGAACGCCTCGCGGGTCAGCCCTTCGGGGCGCACCGCCAGGCAATGCCAGAACAGCGCGACCAGCTCGCCGATCCCCAGCGCGCCGTCCGCCGCGCGCTCGACCAGCGCGAACAGCGGCCCCAGTTCCTGCTCCGCCGCGACCAGCGCCGCGAAGCTCGGCCGCAGCACCAGGTCGGTGCCGCCGACGCGAATGCTCGCCTCGCCGCGCGCGGGGTTAGCGCTCATGCGGAGACCACCGCGCCCGAGCTCTCGAGGCTCAGCGTGTAACTGCGCTCGCCGTTGAAATCCCCGGCATAGTCGAGCCGCGTGACGAGGAACTTGCCGGTCATCGTATCCCCGCTTTCGAAGCTCAGCCGGTAATCGTCGATTGTCCCGGACAGCGCATTGCCCTTGATCCGCGTCTCCGCCGCCGACCCGGTGAACACGCCGGCGCCCGACACGCTGACCGAGCGCACCCCCGCCCCCGACAGCAATTCGCGCCACCCGCCCGAATCCTTGGAGGTGATCGCGACGAGCTCACCGTTGATACTGAGCTGCGTCGTGCGCAGCCCCGCGACGGTCGCGTAGACGACGGGCGACGCGCCGTTGCCGACCTTCAACAGAAAGGCCGATCCTTTTTCCGCTGGCATGAAGAGTCCTTTCGCAAAATCCCTCTCCCCCTGTGGGAGAGGGAGGGAGGCGCGCAGCGCCGGAAGGGTGAGGGGGAGTCGGTGTGGGAGCGGACTATGTCCCCCTCACCCTTCCCACTCGCTATGCGAGCGGGCCCCTTCCCTCTCCCACAAGGGGAGAGGGAGCTACGCCGCTATCATCCGCACTTGATACTCGACCGTCGCGGCCCATTCGCCGGGCCGCTCGCCGATCACGCGGGCGCGGACGAACACGATGCTCGCGATGCGCCAGCCGTCCAGGTCGCGCGCCACGCCCTCCACCGCGCTGCCCACCCCCGCCGCCAGCACATGCGTGCGCGCCGGGCGGTCGGCGCGGTCGCGCACGGTCAGCACCAGCCGCACCTCGCGCCCCGCCTTGTCCTTGGTGCTCCAGTCGGCGGCGATCAGCGGGCCGAGCTCGACCCACGGCGCGGTCGCCTTGACCGCCGGCCCGTCGAACACGTCGTTGACGCTGTCGCCCAGCCCCGCGCCGACCGCCGCGAGCACCGCGCCCGCCAGCGCCTCTTCCGCGCTCATTTGAGCAAACTCCCGATCCAGATCAGCCGGGCATCGTCGAGCACGCCGTGCCCGACGATCGCGATGGTGTCGCCCTCGATCGCGACGCCCAGATCGGGCAGCTCGGCCGCCAGCTGCGCCGCGACGCGCGTCAGCGTGCGTTGCTCGGCGCGCTCGGCGATCTCGAGCGCGCGCGCCTCGAGCCCAGTCATGTCCGCACCGCGCGCGTCAGCCGCGTGGCGCGGAACGGTCGCCACAGCGCGGTGACCGCAGCGGGCGGCGGCTCGGCCGCGTCGCGCTGGTCGTACAAATGCGCGGCGAGCAGCACGATCCCCTGCCGCACCGGCGCGGGGATGAGCGCCCAGGTGCCGATCCAGCCGGCCTGGTAACTCACCTCGACCACGCCGGAACCCGCCGGCACCCGGATCCAGCCGTTCGCCTCGGCGTCGAGATCGATCGCATATGCATCGACCGCGAGCGGCGTCACCGTATCCCCCTCGACCGCCGACACCGCGGTGATCGCCATCACCGGCGCGGCGCCGAGCGTTTGCCAGCAGCGCGCGGCGGGCAGCCGTTCGGCCACCGGCCGCACGATCAGCACGCGCCCGAGGAAGCGTTCGGCGAGCCCCAGCGCGGCTTCGGCGAACGCGGCGATCAGATCGTCGTCGTCAGCCAGCGCCACGCGCAGCGCCGCCTTGACCTCGGCCACCGCCGCGACGCGGTCCGCCGTCCCGAGCGACATCTCGCCCGGGCCGTTGGTGATGAATGTCATGGGTGTTTCCTTTTCAATCCTTCCCGCTGGCGGGGAGGGGGACCGGCGAAGCCGGTGGAGGGGGTTCGCCCCACGCGATTCGATTGTGGCCCGCCCCCTCCGTCAGCCCCGGAACAAGTCCGGGCCTGCCACCTCCCCGTTCCGGGGAGGATTTCAGACTCGCTCCGCCCGGGTCAGCCACGGGCGGATGAGGTTAGCCGGCACGCTCGCCAGCCCGCCGCTGACCGTCGCGGCGACATCCTGCGTGCTGCCGTCATCGAAGCTGAACCGCACCGTGATCGCGCCGTCTGGTATCCCCTTCGCGCCCCAATCGAGCGTCAGCACGTCCGCCGCGCGCGCACCCGCGCTCGCGCCGCTTCGCACGCGCGAGGTCGGCACGGCACCCGCTTCGAACTGCACCTCGCTCACCGTCAGCCCGCTCACGCCGTCGCCGGCGTAGCTCGGCATCGGCACCCCGCCCGCGTTCGACACGAAATAGCGTTCGGCCGCGGTCGCGACGCTCGCATTGGGCACCGCCGAGAGCCAGCACAGCCAGCCGCCCGGCGCCGCGGCGCACCCCGCGCTCCCGTTGGCGACTTGCGGCACCGTGCCGCTCGCCAGGTCGAACGTCGCCGAGGGTTGCGCGGCGAACCCCATCGTCCCCAGCGTCATCCCGAACCAGCGCCTCGCCGATCCGGGCAGCTCGGCGGCGATCGCGCTCATCGTGACGGGCACGCCGCTCGTCAGCACGCGATTGCCGCTGGGCAATTGCATGCGATGGACCGCGGATGCGGTGTTTTCGGTCAGCGTCGTCGCGGCCGGAGTGACGTTCGACGCGGTCCAGCTCGGCTGCGTCCAGTCCTGGCTGGCGAGCGCGGCGTTGGTCGCCGCCGGCTCGATCAGCAGACCTTTGAGCGCGTGGCTCAGCGGATCGTAATCGAACCGCGCGACGTCGGCGCTCTCGCTCACCAGCGCGCCCGACGCATCGCACCGCGTACCAGCGGAGGCACGGGTCAGGCTTGCCCCCGGCGGCAGCGCGCCGCCGGTGAAGTCGAACACCGGGGGCACCTTGCCGCGCCGGTTGAGCCGAAACCCGGCGCCGAACCCCAGCGCGTTCATCAGTACAGCGCCAGCAGATCGGCCGCGGTCGTCCCCGTCGCGCGGATGTACTGCGCGCGGAACGGCAGGATCGCGCCGGCGGCGACGTTCTTCCACAGCTGATCCGCGGTGCCGTCGACCCCGCGCATCGTGATCGCGCCGCCGGTCCCGACGTACAGCGCCTTGGGGATGTCGGTGAGGGGGTTGGTGTCGTGCGGAGTGACCGCGAGCGCGCGGCGCGCGGGGGCCGAGACGGCGTCGGTCGAGGATTGGAAGGGGTCGGACATGTGATGCTCCTGAAGAAATCCTCCCCGTTCACGGGGAGGGGAACCGCTGCCGAAGGCAGTGGTGGAGGGGGCGGGCCGCAAGTAATCCGCTCGCCGCCCGCCCCCTCCGTCAGCGCTCCCGCGCTGCCACCTCCCCGTGAACGGGGAGGATTTACGCGCTCAGCTGGCGGCGAATTTCAGAATTTTAATTGCCTCCGAATTGCTCACGCACCCGCCGACGCGCTTCACCGCGTAGAAATTGACGAATGGCTTGTTCGAGTACGGATCGCGCAGGATCGCGGTTTCGGCGCGTTCGGCGATCAGATACCCGGCCTTGAAATTGCCGAACGCGATCGACAGCGAGTTGGCGGCGATGTCGGGCATGTCCTCGCTCTCGATCACCGGATAGCCGAGCAGCGTATCGGGCTGGCCGACCGCGAGCCCCGGGGTCCACAGGAACGCGCCGTCCGACGTCTTGAACTTGCGGATGCGCGCGAGCGTGGTCGCGTTCATCACCCACGCCGCGCCCTGGCGGTACGGCGCGCGCAGCGTCTGGACCAGATCGATCAGCTTGTCCTGCGGGTTCGCCGCGAAATCGCCCGCCGCACCGCTCGGCACATATTGCAGTGACCCGAACGCGCGGCTCGCATCACCCGTCGACGCGAGCGTCTGGCTGAGGAACCCCTTGGGCCGGTTCGTCCCGTTGCCGCCGACGAACGCCGACCCTTCGGCCTTGGCGAACTCGGTCGCGATTTCCTCGGCGAGCCACGCCTCGACGTCGAACTGCGCGTCGTCGAGCATCGCCTGCGACGCGGAGGGGTTGGCGTAGAGTTCGCCCATCGGCGGCGCGATTTCGTTGAACGTGGGCGTCGCGGTCTCGGTGCGGCTCCCCGTCTCCGCCGCCCAGCCCGACGGCGTGCCCCCGGTGGTGACCAGCTTGCGATACCCGGCCGACCCGACCTGGACGACGTTGGCGACGCTCCGGATCGGGCTGATCGCCTTCAGCGTCGCGTCGATCACCGCGTCGATTTCCTTGGGCAGCGCATAGCCGCCGGTGTCGCTGCCGGATCCGTTGAACGACTTCATCTCGACCGTGGCGCCCGAGCGCAGATACCCCTCGAACGCCGCGCCCGACGGCGCCGCGCCGCTCAGCATCGGGCGCTGCGCGACCCCGCCCAGCTCGACGCCCTCGAAACTCGCCTCGAGCGAGTCCGCTTTCACTTCGATCATTCGCTTTCTCCTTCGTGCAAAAAGAAAGGGCGCCTCCGGATGGAGACGCCCTCGATTCAGCCAATCCTAACTATTCCCGCGCGACGATGGCGCGATGGGCGAGCCCTATCCCAACTTCCGCCGGGCGCAGCGCGAGGGCGGGCCGTACCGGCCGAGCCGGCGCCGGCGGTCCGCGCCGTCGAAGCCGTGGTCGGCCGTCGACATCGTCGCCGCCGCGCTGACGGTCGGCGCGATCACCTTCCTTGCGACGCCCACACTGCAGAGCGTGTGGCGGACGACGACGATGTCCTCCGCACAGATCGAAGCGACCGAAGCCTCGGTCTATTACGCCGGCTGCAACGAAGCGCGCGCCGCCGGCGCCGCCCCGATCTATCGCGGGTCGCCCGGCTATCGTCCGGAGATGGACGGCGACGGCGACGGCATCGCGTGCGAGCCGCACCGTTGATCACGCCACCGCATGCACCCGCGCGAGCGGTTGCATCGGGCGGGTGACCAGGCTGATTTCGACCAGGTCGAGGTCGGTCAGCTCGCGCACACGGCCCCGATTGGCGGCGCGGACGCGGTAGCCGAACGACAGGCCGTCGACCGCTTTCGCTTCGACCAGTGCCGCGAGGTGCGGGTCGTCGATCGCACCGATCACGCGCAAGCCGCGGCAATCCTCTTCGACGCGCTCGACCCGGCCCACCGGGCTCCCGCGATGCTGCCACAACAACGGCACCTCGGCGGGCAACCGGATCGCCCCCTGCCGCACCACGTCGCCGCCGCGGTCGACGCGGTCGAACAGCGCAGCGTAGCCGGCGAAGCGCGTCACTTCACATACCCCGCGAACCCCAGCCGCACCGCCAATCCCACCAGCACCAGCGCGAGCAGCATCCGCGCGACCCAGCCGATCAGCGCCTTCCACACCGACCGTTTCGCGTCGCGCCACGCGCCGAGCAGCTCGCGCAATTCGGCCATGTCCTTCTCCGCCGCCGCGTCCGACAGCCCGAGCCGCGCCAGCGCCCGGCTCGCGCCGAGCTCGCCCGCTTCCTCGGCGATCGCGCGCAAGGTAGCGATGTCCGCGCCCTCGCCGCGCCCTTGTGCGAAGAGTTGAGCGAGTATTTCGGTCATGCCAGCCCCACCATCGCGCGCTTTTCCTCAGGTGCGAGGAAGTCCGCCGCGGTCACGCTCGCCCAGAGCGCCGCGCGGTCCTCGCTCAGCGCGGGGACGGCGTTGAGATCGACGGCGAGCGCCGCGTCGGGGAACCAGCCCTTCAGCCCGTCCGCCAGCCCGCCCAGGATCGTCCCGGCGAGCGGCAGTACGGCGAGCCGCCACAGCGCGCGGTTGGCCTCGCGGTAATTGGCGTAGGTGCTGTCGCCTGGCAGCCCGAGCAGCATCGGCGGCACTCCGAACGCCAGCGCGATCTCGCGCGCCGCCGCGGCCTTCAGCGACACGAAATCCATGTCGGCGGGGGTCAACGACAACGCCTGCCACTTGAGCCCGCCTTCGAGCAGCATCGGCCGCCCGGCGTTGCGCTCGCCCGCGAAACTCGCCTCGAGCTCGCGTTTCAGCCGATCGAACTGCGCCGGCGCGAGCGCCGACCCGTCGCCGGGATCGTAGACCAGCGCCCCGGACGGCCGCGCGGCATTGTCGAGCAGCGCCTTGTTCCACTGCGCCGCCGCATTGTGGATCGCGATCGCCCCCGACGCCGCGCCGAGACACCCCAGCCCGAGATGATCGTCGACCGGGTTGAAGCTTTTCAGGTGGATCACCTCGGGCCGCGGGCCGTCGGGCGACAGGCGCAGTACGCGGTCGGCCACGCGGTAGCGATACGCCGCCGGCCAGCCGTCCCGGTCGGGCTCGACTGCGATGCGTTCGGGGCGAAGCGCGAACAGTTCGGCGATGCCGCCGTGCCCGTCGTCGAGGATCTGGATGAAGGCGTTGCCGTGGAGCAGCAATTGCGCGGCGACGGTCTCGAGCAGCGCCTGCCCCGCGGAGCGCGCGCCGACCAGAGCGGCGAGCTCGGGCGACGCGGCGGTGAGCGGCGCGTTCGCCACGCTTTCCGCGACCAATTTGACCGAGCGTTGCGCGATGGCGTTGTCGACGAACCCGGCGCGGACCTGCGCCTCATAGCTGCGCGGCCAGTCGCCGACGATCGTGCTGGCGCCGTAGCGCGACAGTGGCGGTCGCGTCTCCGCGGCTGTGGATTTTCGTCCGAAAAGTTTCATGATCGTCCTTCCTCATTCCTCCCCGTTCACGGGGAGGGGGACCGCGGCGCGCAGCGGCGTGGTGAGGGGGCGGGCCACCGCTGACTCGCTCGCGGCCCGCCCCCTCCGTCAGCGCTCGCGCGCTGTGTCGGGCGAGATCGTGCCTCCCAGGCACGATCTTGGCAGACCGGGGGCCTGCCAAAGCCCGAACACTCCCCGTAAACCGGGAGGATTTTGTCTCGTCTCTTGCCCCCGGCCCCGAACCGTCGCAGTCTCATCTTCATGACGGCCGGCCGACAGAAACCCGCACCCAAGCCGGCGCTCGGTCCGTCCGATCCCTATGCGGTGCTCGGGCTCGCCCCCGGCGCCGACCTCACCACGGTGCGCGCGAAGCGCCGCGCGTTGCTGCGCCAGGTCCATCCCGACACCGCCGGCCCGACCCCCGACGCGGCCGAGCGCACCCACGCGATCAACCAGGCCTATGCCGCGATCGCCCAGCGCATCGCGCGCGAAATCGAGGCCGCCGAGCGCGCCGCGAGCATCCCGATGGTCGAGATCGCCCCCGCGCACGCCTGGGTCGCGTCGCCCTATCCGATGCCGCCGCGGCGCAGCGGCGGCACGACGCTGGCCATGATCCTCGTGTTCGTCGGGCTTCCCGCGATGGCGATGACCTTGCCCGGCGTCCCCGGCCACGTCGCGCAGATCCTGCGCGGCGACGATGCCAAGGCCGATGCCTTCGCGCGCTCCGGGCTGCGCCAGGTGCGCCGCCTGCTCACGCCTTCGGGCTTCACCGCCCCGCCGGCGCCCGCTCCCGCCGCCGCCCCGGCGCCGGTGCCGCTCGACGGCGTCGCCCCGCTCGACGTCGCCCGCGCGGTCAAGCAGGCCGACCGCATCGCCACCCGCGACGGCGCCGCCGGGGTGGTCGCCTACAGCCAGAAGTGCAGCTTGCGCGCCGCGCGCCATGCGACCCCCGCCGCGATCGACTTCTGCGCCGCGTTCGACACCGCCGCCGACCGCCTCGACGAAGCCGCGACACGCGCCGCTTATGCGAAGATCGGCGCCGACCCCGCGCGGCTCGACGCGGTCAAGGCACTGGTGAAGTAAAATCCTCCCCCGCCAGGGGGAGGATTACACCCGCCGCACCCCCACCTTCCGCGCCCGCTTCAGCAACAACTCGCTCAGCCCCCACACCAAGGCATCGGCGCGATCGGGCGACCTACCCGGCCCGGCATAGCCGCCGCCCACCAGCATCCCGCACAATTGGTCCTCGAGCGCGGGGAACGCCCCGGCGTGGCGCACGCGCCCGCTTTCGTAGAGCAGCGACACCGGCTCGGCGCGCGCCACCTTGCCGCGGCTGGCGTGGACCAGCACGAGCGGCAGCGTGCAATCGGCGCCCTCCAGCACCGCGCGCACCATCGCCCCGCCCTGGTTCTTTTCCGCCACCACGCGGTCCGCGCCCCATCGCGCCGCGCAATCGGCCACCGCCGCCGCCCAGCGCGCGGGACTCGCCCCCGCGATGCTCGCATCCTCGATCACATAGCCCAGCCCGTCGTCGCCCAGCCCGACCGCGACGATACCGCACGCGTCGCCCTGGCCCGACCCTTCGTCGGCGCGCTCGCCCCCCGCGGGCGGATCGACCGCGATCACCACGCGAGTCAGCACCGGCACCTCGCCGACCACCACGCGGCAGCGCTCGATCACTTCGCGCGACCACAACGCGCCGTCGTGATCGTCGAGCAATTCGCCCTCGAGTTCCTGCCGCCCGAGCCGCGTCCCGCCGTAATCGCCCTCCATCGCGGCGGCGAAGCTTTCCGCGAGATACGGATTGTCCGCCGTCTTCCCGCATGTCTCGACGAACCCCGCCATCTTCATCACGCGGAACATCAGCGCGGTCGAGCGCGGCGTCGTCGTCACCAGCACGCGCGGGTCGTTGCCCAGCCGCACCCCGAGCAAGAGGTTGTCCCACGCGCGCACGCCGTCGCGCCACTTGCCGAGCTCGTCGCACCACGCCGCATGGTGCTGGGCGCCGCGCAATTTCTCCCCCGCCGCCGCCGAAAAGACATAGGCGATCGCGCCCGACGGGAATTCGACCTCGCCCAGCGTCTTGCGCCACTTGGGCCGGTCGCTTTCGTGGCCGATGTTGAGCAAGCCGCTGTCCCCTTCGATCATCACGCGCCGCGCCTCGTCGGCGGTCGCCGCGACCAGCGCGATCCGCGCGTCCGGATTGCCGCGCGCGATCTCGCTGACCCATTCGGCGCCGGCGCGCGTCTTGCCGAACCCGCGCCCCGCGCGGATCAGCCACACGCGCCAGTCGCGGTCGGGCGCCGACTGTCCCTTCTGTGCCCAGCCGCGCCAGCAGGCGATGATCTCCTTGCGTTGCGCGACGGTGAGGCCGCGCACGATCTGCTCGCGAAACACCGGCGGGAGCAACGCAAGCCGACGGAGCAGGTCGGCTGGGTCGAGCGGCGCGCTCACGCCTGGCCGTCGCGCTTCAATTTCCGCTCCATCCGCTCGAGCTTGTCGGCGAGTGCTGCGAACGCATCGTCGCCGCTCTGGACACGCGCGCGCGGCTTGCGCCAATCGCCGCGCCCCTGCCGCCCCTCCGCCGACGCGCGGCAGATCTGCAGCACCTTCAGCCGCATCTCGTCGCTCATCGGCGGCGGCGGCGCAGGCGCCGGTCGGTCCAGGTCGACCGGATTGTCCGCGATCAGCTCGGGGTCGGCGGTGCCCAAGGCACGTGCCAGCATCAGCGCGCGCAACGTCTCGCACCCGTCCGCGAGCGCGGTCGACCAGGCTTCCGCGAACACCGGGTCGCGCCGCCGCAAGCCGTACGCCGCATCCTTGCACACTCCCGCCGCCTCGCACGCGATCCGCACGTTGCAGCTTTCCTCCAGCGCGTTGAGGAACGCCAGGCGCTTCGCCGGCGTCCAGCTGTCGCGCCGAACTTTCCGCCGTTGCAGCCCGCGATACGGATTGCCGCCGATGATCGTCCCCATCGCGTCCTCCCCCGACGCAAATCGGGCCGGAGGCGTCACCGCCCCGGCCCGAATCGCAATTCTTCAACGTTCCTGATATGTACCAAAACAGCGTCACGCTGTCAAGAACAAAATAACCGATTTGGTTAAACCATGGGGTGCGGTAATTAGCCCGGGTCGAGCTTGGGCCGGGCAGCGACGATGCGGTCGCACTCCTCGACCAGATTGTCGTACGAGGCGATCATGTCGTTCAGCGTCTGCTTGATATCGGCGTCGCGCACCGTGTTCGCCATCGCGCGCAACTCCAGCGCGCGGCGGGCGTAACGATCGCGTTCCTCGATTGTCGGCATAGCTGTTCCCCCCAGTGTTCCCCTGCGCTGGTGCACCCGGTCTTGGGCGATTCGGGCCGGGCGGTCGTTAATCCAGGTCAGGAAGGATGACCATTTCGTACAGGCCACGGTTGATCCGGCTCAGCGAACCTGCACCAGCGGAGGCTGTTCGTTCAGCTCATTGACGCGCTTGGCATATTCGTCGGCCATCTTGAGGTGCGCCGCGGCCACCGCACTGTCGCCGCACGCCGCGGCCGCTTGCCGTTCCTCGTTCGCGCGGCGGCGGAAATAATCGAGATTGCCGGTCTGCATTCCACCTCCTTTCCGTTCGAGCGACGGCGTAAATTCCGCAATTCTTCTCTGGTTCCCGGTGCCGCTGAATTTTTGCCGCAAGGTGCGGCGAAAGCGATCACCGTTATCGCGATTGATCGTTGGGCAGCGGCGGCCAGCATCGCCATATGGTCGGCCATGGAACACGATCGTCCGCGTCCGCCCCTCACGGGGCAGGAGAAATTCGCCTGGATCCTGGGGTGCGGCTGGCACGGGCGGTGCCCGCGCTGCGGCGAAGGCCGGATGTTCAAATCTTGGCTCAAGATTGTCGACACTTGCGACCATTGCGGGCTCGATTACCGCTTCGCCGCGCCGGACGATGGGCCGGCCTTCTTCTCACTATGTGTCATCGCGCTGCCGCTGATCGCGTTCGTCGTGTGGCTGCAGGTCGCGTTCGATCCGCCGATCTGGGTCCATCTGGTGACGTCGGTGCCGTTCATGGCAATCGGTACGCTCGCGCCGCTGCGCCCGATCAAGGGCTGGCTGGTCGCGTCGCAATATGTCAACCGCGCGCAGGAAGCGGGGACGGGAGCGCTGTGGTCGATGCTCCACGGCACCGAGCAGGGGCAGAACGACTTCGACCAGTGACGCGACGGGCCCCGGCGGGGCAGTTCGCCTCCACGGCGTCGCCTCCGGCGCCGCTAGCCAATCTGCCAGCTACGGCTGATCGACGCGATACTTGATCGGCTTGAAGCTGCCCCCGTTCGAATCGGGCGCGGAGCACGCGGTCAGCCCGATCACCAGGTCCATGGCCGCGCGAAAGGTGATGCTGTCCCCCGCCTTGCTGATCGGCGGGAGCACGCGGAGCTTTCCCGTTTTGCCGTCGACCGGCACGTTCATGAAGCAGTTGAACGCGGTCGGGATCCTGTCCTCCGTCACGCCATAGGGCGCGAGCGCCTCCGCCAGATTGCCGAAGCACCCGCGGTGCACCGGCAAATCGGGGTAGAAATGCTTGAACGTGTCGGCCGAGCACGGCGTCAGCAGGAAATCGTGCCGCCCGACCGTGTCGGCGATAATCTCGAGCATCGGCCGGCTGCGACTCGAATAGAGGATGTGCCCCGTGGTCAGATAGATCGTCTCGGCATAATCGAGCGTGCGCCCCGACGAGATGACCTCGCCCATGTCGTCGGCATTGAACGCGAGCAGGTCGGCGACTTGCTCCCCCTTGGGGTCGATCACGGTCAGCGTCGCGCCCTTCGCCAGGCGGAACGCGGTGCCGCTGCGTTCGGGGATCGTGACGGTATCGCTCATTCGCCGCCCGAATAATGGAACGGGCAGCGCCAGCCTTCGCCGACCGCGCGGCCCGAATATTGCCGCGCTTCGCTCGCGTCGCCGTGCCGCGCGAGCATCGGGTTGCGCGATCCCGCGACCGCTTCGTCGCGCACCATGATCTTCTCGCGCATCCCTTCGTACTTGCCCGTCGCGCGCAGCTGCTCGAACTGGTCGTGGAGGTTGAACACCATCGCCGGCCGCGCGAAGCGCCGCGCGGGGCGGCTGGCATTGGGATGGAGCCCGACGACGAAGAACGCCTCGCCGCCGAAGCTCAGCGAGAAATGCGGGTCGTCCGGGTCGGCGCTGACTCGCGCGTCGTAATCCTGCCCGCGCCACACGTCCTTGTCGGAGAGCGACTGGACGCGCTCCCACAGCGCCGCCTCGAACGCCGCCTCGTCGAGCCCGCCGGGTTCCGCGAACACCACCGCGAAGCTGCGGTACAGCGACGGGTCGGCGCGGTAGCCTTGCGCCCAGCCGAGCAGCCGGTCGTGGATCCGCACGTCGTCCCACGCGCTGTCGATCCGGTCGCATGCCAGCACTTCGAGCGTCCCCGCCGCCATCGCCGCCTTCGCGCCGACACAGGGGAAAGCGCGGTCGCCGACGTGGCGCGTGAGCAGCTGTTCGAGCTCGCGCTGCGCCGGGTGGGGCCAGTGAAACATCGTCGTCTGAGGATCGGGCATAATCTTAGTACGACTCCGCGCGGCCCCGCGTTCCCGAAAAACGCATTGATCCAAAGCAACTTGCCCGCGCGCCGCACGGAACGGGCCCGCCCCCTGCGCGTTGCCCGGACCGAACAACCAGGGAAACCCACGCCATGATCGCCACCGCGCTTCGCTACCTCACCCCGCTCGCGCTCGTGACCAGCCTCGCCGCGTGCGGGCACAAGGACGCCACGACGACCGACACCAACGCCACCACGACGACCACCACCGACGACAGCGGCATGGCGAACGCCGGCATGGCGGACACCAACATGGCGAACGCCACTGCGATGGCGCCCGCCACCCCCGCGCAGGCCTTCGCCGACAAGGCGGCGAAGAGCGACGCGTTCGAAATCGCCGCCGCCAAGCTCGCCGAAACCAATGCCGCGTCGGCCGGCGTCAAGGACTTCGCGCGCAAGATGATCAAGGCGCATTCGGATTCGACCGCCAAGATCAAGCTCGCCGCTTCCAGCGCCGCGCCCGCGATCACCCCCGACGCGACGCTGACCGACGACCAGAAGGGCAAGCTCGACGATCTCGGCAAGCTGAAGGGTGCCGATTTCGACAAGGCGTACATGACCGGCCAGGTCGCCGCGCACGAGGAAGCGCTCGCGGCGATGAAGGATTACGCCGCGACCGGCGACGCGCCCTCGCTCAAGAAGGCGGCGGGCGAAATCGCGCCGGTGGTCGAGCAGCATCTGACGATGGCGCGGGCGCTGGCATCGAAATAGCGGGCTTGGCCCTCGAATGGCGGCGCTATTCGAGGCTTTAGCCAAGCCCCGGCCAGGGCACCCACGAAAGTATTACTTTCGTGGGACCCGCGGCGGGTCGCGCCGAGCGACGCGAGGTGCGAACCCGAAAGCCGCGCCGTCGGATGAGTTCGGCGATGCCGACCCCGCCGGCCGGGCTGCGGACTGCGACGACGCGCATCGGCAAATGGTCTTGACTATTTGCCTGTCCTTGCCCGAAAAAGCGACGAACCGTGCAACCATCCATGATGGACGCGGTTTAGTTCGCGCTTGCGGCACCCGCGCCATTTCCGGCATGGGGACGCTTCGCGGGCACGAATGATTCGATCCGCCAAAAGGGGATGCCTTACATGAAGAAGACCTTGATCGTCGCGGCCGCCGCCGGCCTGCTCTCGCTCACCGCTTGCGGCCACAAGACCGATGCCGCCGACAATGTCGTCGCCAACGCCGACGCCGCCGCCGACAACATGGTCGCCAACACCGACGCCGTCGCCGACAACATGGTCGACAACGCCAGCGCCACCGCCGACGCGATGAAGGACAATGCCTCGAACGCCGCTGACGCGATGAAGGATCACGCCGAGAACAAGGCGGATGCAATGGACGCGAAGACCAAGTAAGGCGATAGACGCGGCAACGCCCGCGCCGGTGCGCGTCAGCGCAAGTGCTTACCGGACGGCGGGCGGCCCGGGCCGATCCGGCCTACGGCTTGCCGGCGGCATCGTCCAGCGAATAAGAAAAGCGGCGGAGCATAGCTCCGCCGCTTTTGTTTATCTCAAGTGCTGGGAGCGATAGCGGCGCGGAGCAAATCCGCGCCGTCGGTCGGATCGAGTTCGCTTGTCCGCCGTCCGGGGCAATCGATCGATCGGCGGACAGCGGCGCTACTCGCCGTCGATCGCCGCGCCCCATGCGCCGATCTCGTCATTGAAGTGCCGCTCGACCACCACGTCCCCCGCGATACCGCGATCGAGCCCGATCGCCGCCGACCCCTGCCACTCCCACGTCGCATTCCCCGACAGCCGTACCATTCCGTCGGCCTGCGCACAGCCATGCACCAGCCCGCCGGCGTTGCGCAGTGTCACCAGAGCCGCGAACCGTGTCCGTTCGGTCAGGCACGCGGCGAACAGCGACGCCGCCATCGCGCTGCCGCAACTGTCGGTCAGCCCGACCCCGCGCTCGTGCGTGCGCACGAACAGCTCTTCCTCACTTCGCACGACGACGAACGACACGTTGGCGCGGTTTGGCAGCCAAGCGGGCGCCGCCTCGCAACGCTGGCCGACCGCGATCAACTCGGCTTCGTCGATGGCCTCCACGAATGCGATCAAGTGCGGGTTGGGGATCGCTACTGCGGTAAACAGGCGCTCACTCGATAGCCCGGCGATCGCCATCTGGACGTTCTGGTGCCGCCCGATCGCCATCGGCCATTCGTCGATATCGAGGCTTGCCGGGCCCGCCAGTTCGCCCACCGTGACCACGCCAGGCGCAAGGTCGGGGTCGCGCCACACCTCCGCGCTCGTCGTCTTGAGCCGCACCAGCGCCTGCTCGATCCCGTGGCGTTCGAACCCCGCGCGCGCGACGCAACGCAAGCCATTGAGGCACGTCTCCGCCTCCGACCCGTCGCTGTTGAACATCCGCATCCCGAACGCGTGGCTGGCGTCGCCATCGGTCAGCAGCAACAGCCCGTCGCTCCCGACCGGCCCGCGCCGGTCCGCCAGCGCGCCCGCGATCCTGCCCCACTCGCCATCGCTCCGCTCGACCCCGCGCGCATCGACCAGCGCGAAATCGTTGCCGGACCCGTGGCATTTGATGAAATCGATCCGCATGGCGGGGAATGTAGCGTCGGCGACGGGCGCGTTCAAACTGCGCGACCCATCGGGGCTTCCGATCTCGGCATCCCAATGCGGCAAGCTTACGGCAACCGATAATGGTCCGCCAGCCGATCGAGCGCGAGCCCGAGCACCAGCCGCCCCGCACGGCTGGGCCAGTTGAGCGCGCGTTCGGCGGCGGGGATCGCTTCGCCCGCGCAGACCGCGCGCCACAATATGTCGTTCAGCCCGCCACCCACCGCGTCGATGGCGGCGTTGAAACGGCGCTTGGCGGCGAGATGGGCGTGGGTCGGGTCGCCGCCGTCGCCGCCACCGCCATCCACGCGGACCCGGTCCCATTGCATCGTCACGCGCGGACCGAGCCCGGCGATCTCGTAATCGCGCCGCAGCCGCTCGCCCGCCTCGACCTGGCGCGCGTCGACCAGCCCGCGCGCGGCGAGCCACGACAGCGGCGATTCGGCGCGGTTGATCGTGACGGTGCGCCGCGCGCGGCGCGCCGGCGTCGCGTCGCGTCCCGGCACCGTCGCCACGTCCGCCGGATCGAATTCGACTTCCAAGAGGTCGCGCATTGGATTCTCCTGTTTCGAGCACGGCCCCTTGCCATATGGTTCCTTCTGTAGGAAAGAAGATAACCTATCTGGCAAATCGAGGTTTACCCATGATCACCGCCATCCGCGAAGTCCGTCGCGCCAGGGGCATGACCCTCGACGATGTCGCCCGGGCATGCGTGCCCCCGACCACCGCGCAGACGATCGGCCGGCTCGAGACGGGGATGCGGACGGTGTCGGTCGGCTGGCTCAACCGCATCGCGGCGGCGCTGGGGGTCGAGGCGGCCGACCTGGTCAAACTACCCGATCACGCCGAATTGCCGGTCGCCGCAATGCTCGGCGCCGAAGGCGCGCACGCGCCGGCGCGTCCGATCCTGCTGCCGCCGCCGCGCGCCGCCGCAGGGACAGTGGGAATCGCCGTAGTAGGCGGTATCGGCGATTACAGGAGCGGCGACACAATCTGGTGCGAGCCGCTCGCGCCCGAGGCATTCGGCGGCGCGCTCAATCGCGACGTGCTGGTGCCGCGGCCCGGCGGGCGCTTCCTGTTCGGGCGGCTGATCGGGCGTGAGGCCGACCGGCTGCAATTGCTCCCGCTCGGCGCCGGACAACGGCAACAGGTCGTGAGCGACCCGCCGTGGATCGCGCGCGCGGTGACGCTGATCCGCGCGTTATAGATCGATCGGCTCACGCCGGGACGCGCGTGCGGCCCGCACCGCAAGCTATGGCGGCCTTCCCGCGGCACGGACGCGGTGGTGGGCGATGACGGGCTCGAACCGCCGACCCTCTCGGTGTAAACGAGATGCTCTACCAACTGAGCTAATCGCCCTCGCCCGCGCCTGTGCCGTGCAACGTGCGTTGGCGCAAGCCGCATCAGAGCGCCTCCAGTCCGTTTTGCCGCAACGCCGCGAAATAGCGACCCATCTTTTCCCGAGCCGATTCGCTCAGCGCCAGGAACGCGCGGCGGCGGTCGAACGGGTCGGGCTGGCGCACGAACAGTCCGGCGTCGGTCATTCGCGCGATCCAACGCAGCGCCGTGGTCGGCGCCACCGCCGCGGCGATGCACAGGCTCGATACCGATACCTGCGCGCCTTCGATTTCGGCGGCATAGAGGTCGAGCAACATGTCCCAGGCTGGATCCTCGAACAGACCATCGGCGAAGAACTGATCGCGCATGCGGCGCGCGCGGATCACCCGTCGGATTTCGGCCCCGGTCGGGGAGATTACCGCCGGAGCGGTCGGCGGCGCCGCATAGGCAATTTTTCGGTCGGCGACGCCCCCGGAGCGCCGCTCGTCGGCCGAAAGCCGCGCCAGCACGCGCGAAATTCGCGCCACTTCCTCGTTCAGATGCCGCAATTGCGCGGACTCGCCGTCGCCCGACTTGTCGTGCAGTACGTCCCGGGAAAAGCCGGTCAGCGCGACCGCGAACGCCGCTGCACGATCTGCGACGGTGGGCGCGCATAACAGTTCGACGCGATCGCCCAGCAGCGCAGCCGTCACCACATCGATCTGGTCGACATCCAGCGCGACGACGACATGAGCGCGAGCGCTTTCGTGCATCTCGGCAATCCGCGGCAGCGCTGCCGCCAGGATGTCGAGCGCCACCCCTTGGACTTCGGCCGCGACCAGCTCGATCGGACCATTATGGTCGAAACGGCCGGCTATCGCACCCTGCCAGTCCGACTGGCCGCGAAACTCGCCACCGACCAGCGCGATTGCCTGCTCGGCGTCGGCGGCAATCGCCGAGTCGTCGGCGATGATCAACGCCAACGTACTGTCCCCCCTGCCGTAGTCGGTTGCCCGGAGCATCGTCGCGCCTCGCGAAAAGCCGCCGTCCCCCGGCAGAGTCGCAAAATACGCAATTTACGTATTTGACTCAGCATTTGCCGGTCCAAAACGGGGGCGACGCCTCCATTTCGGAGATATTCCAGGCAGACGGGTCCGCCGCTGCGCTCACATTCAGCCCAGCGACTTCACGATCTCCTCGACCATCTTCTTGGCATCGGAGAGCAGCATCATCGTATTGTCCTGGTAGAAGACGTCGTTGTCGACCCCGGCATAGCCGACCCCGCCCATCGACCGCTTGATAAACAGCACGGTCTTGGCCTTGTTCACGTCGAACACCGGCATGCCATAGATCGGCGAGGATTTGTCGGTCTTGGCCGCGGGATTGACCACGTCGTTGGCGCCGATGATGAACGCGACGTCGGTCTGCGCGAATTCGCTGTTGATGTCCTCGAGCTCGAACACTTCGTCATACGGCACGTTGGCCTCGGCGAGCAGCACGTTCATGTGCCCCGGCATGCGCCCCGCGACGGGGTGGATCGCGTATTTCACGCGCACCCCATGTTCCTTGAGCTTGTCGGCCATTTCGCGGAGCACATGCTGCGCCTGCGCGACCGCCATGCCGTAGCCGGGGATGATGATGACCTGTTCAGCCTGCTGCATCAGGAAGGCGGCGTCCTCGGCCGATCCGCGCTTCCACGGGCGTTGCTCCTTCGCCTCGCCGGCCCCGCCGCCCGCATCGCCGCCGAAGCCGCCCGCGATCACGCTGATGAAGCTGCGGTTCATCGCGCGGCACATGATGTAGCTGAGGATCGCGCCCGAACTGCCCACCAAGGCGCCGGTGATGATCATCGCGGTGTTATGGAGCGTGAACCCCATCGCCGCCGCCGCCCAGCCCGAATAGCTGTTGAGCATCGACACCACGACCGGCATGTCCGCGCCGCCGATCGGGATGATCAGCAGGAAGCCGATCGCGAAGCTAAGCCCCGTGATCGTCCAGAACACCCACGGCGCCTGATCCTGCGTGAAGTAGCCGACCAGTCCGAGAATGCCCGCGAGCACCGCGAGGTTGATGATGTGCCGCCCCGGCAGCAGGATGGGCTTGCCACCCACGTTGCCGTTGAGCTTGAGGAACGCGATCACCGAGCCCGAAAAGGTGATCGCGCCGATCGCGACGCCGAGCCCCATTTCGATGCGGCTTTGCGTGAAAATCTGCCCGGCCTCGGCGATGCCGAACGCACCGGGATTGAGGAACGCCGCGCCGGCCACCAGCACCGCCGCCAAACCGACCAGCGAGTGAAATGCGGCCACAAGCTGCGGCATCGCGGTCATCGCAATACGGCGCGCTGTGACGATACCAATCGCCGCGCCAATCCCGATCGCTACAAGGATTTCGATCGTCGTCGCGCCGTCGAGCTTGAACATCGAAGCCCAGGCATCGTTGCTGTAGGGATCGCTGCCGGGAGCAGCGAAGGTTGTACTTTTCCCCGGTAAATGCGTGACCAGCGTCGTCACCACCGCGATCGTCATGCCGATCATGCCGAAGCGGTTGCCGCGCTGGCTCGAGGTCGGGCTCGACAGCCCGCGCAGCGCGAGGATGAAGCACACCCCGGCGACGAGATAGGCCAGCGCCGCCCACGGGTTTTGCGCGAGGCCCTCCATCACTTGGCCTTCTTCTTGTACATGGCGAGCATCCGCGCGGTGACTGCGAACCCGCCGAAAATGTTGACGCTCGCCAGCACCACCGCGAGCAGCCCGAGCCATTTCGACGTCGCGCCCGTGCCCCCGATCCCGATCGCCGCGCTGGCGATCAGCGCGCCGACGATGATCACCGACGAAATCGCGTTGGTCACCGCCATCAGCGGCGTGTGCAGTGCCGGGGTGACCGACCACACGACGTAATAGCCTACGAACACGGCCATCACGAAGATGGACAGGGTTTGGATGAATTCCATGGACTACTCCTGATCCTCCCCGGCACGGGGAGGGGGACCGCCGGCCGAAGGCCGGTGGTGGAGGGGCGTCAACGCAAGCGCGACGATCGCGGCGGCAGCCTCGTCGGCGTTGCGCAGAATGTCACGAGCAGGAATTCGGACAATGATCAATCCGCGCTGGCGCATGAAGTCGTCCCGCGTTGCGTCGCGTGCCACGACGCCAGGCTGATCATGAATTTGCCCATCGACTTCGATCACCAGCTTCGCAGACGGACAGTAGAAGTCCGCCACATAGTCCAACCCGACCGGATGACCGCGCCGAAAGCGGATTCCTGTTGGCGCGCGCCGCAATCGCTGCCACAAAAGCACTTCCGGATAGCTCATGTCCCGGCGGAGCTTGCGGGCAGTCTCCACAATCGGCGGCACGTGTGGGTGATGCGCCCCTCCACCGCGCTTCGCGCGGTCCCCCTCCCCGTGCCGGGGAGGATCAAGTGGAGCCGTCGTCACCCGAGCAGCCTCGCGTTCACGACCTTGCCGTCCCGCGTCAGCCGCACCGCGTCGCCGATTTCCTCGTCGAGCACGGGCCGCCCCGCGTCCTTGTCCCAGAAGGTCGAGAGGAAATTGTAGAGGTTGCGTGCGAACAGTGCGGAAGCGTCCGACGCCAGGCGACTGGCGACGTTCTTGTAGCCGACGATCTTGACCCCATGCCGTTCGACCACTTGGCCCGCGACCGCGCCCTCGACATTGCCGCCGCTTTCGACCGCGAGGTCGACGATCACGCTGCCGGGCTTCATCGTCGCGATCTGCGCGTCGCTGATCAGGCGCGGCGCGGGGCGGCCGGGGATCAGCGCGGTCGTGATGACGATGTCCTGCTTGGCGATGTGCGACGAGACCAGTTCGGCCTGCGCCTTTTGGTACTCTTCGCTCATCTCGGTCGCGTAGCCGCCCGATCCTTCGCCCTCGATCCCCGCGACATTCTCGACGAAGATCGGCTTGGCGCCGAGGCTGAGGATCTGCTCCTTGGTGGCCGAGCGCACGTCGGTCGCCGAGACTTGCGCGCCGAGCCGCCGCGCGGTGGCGATCGCCTGAAGCCCCGCGACGCCCACGCCCATCACGAACGCTTTCGCAGCCGAGACGGTGCCCGCCGCGGTCATCATCATCGGGAAGGCGCGGCCATATTCGGCACCCGCATCGAGCACCGCCTTGTAGCCCGCAAGGTTGGCCTGGCTCGACAGGATGTCCATCGACTGCGCGCGGGTGATGCGCGGCATGAATTCCATGGCCAGCGCCTCGTAGCCGGCGGCGGCATAGCCATCGACACGCTCGCGCTCGCCGAACGGGTTGAGCCCCGCGACGATCCACGCGCCGGCATTGGCGCCCGTGAGACTCGCGGGGTCGGGCCCCTGGATGCCGAGCACAATATCCGCGCCCTTCAGCGCCGCCCCCCGCGCGCCGACGCTGGCGCCCGCCGCCGCATAATCGGCGTCGGCAATGCTCGCCGTGTCTCCCGCCCCGGCCTCGACCGCGACGTCCGCGCCCAGCGCGATGAATTTCTTGACGGTTTCCGGCGTCGCGGCGACGCGGCGTTCGCCCTCGGCGGTTTCCTTGAGGACGGCGATCTTCACGCGGGGCGGGTTACTTGGCGCCGCCGGAGGAGATCAGCCAGATCACGATCGCGGCGACGATCAGGCATCCGACCGCGCCCCATTTGAGCAGCGCGATGACCGAGCCATAGGTCTGCTCGTGCGGTTTCATGTCGGTATCGCCGGCCATCAGTCATGTCGCTCCCGTGTTGTTCCCAAAGTCTTAACCGCCGCCGCGGCTCGCCTCAAGCCCCACGCGGGCAGACTTAAGGCCGCCTTTACCTGCCATCGCTATGACCGGCGTTCACGACACGCGAACAAGAGGGCGGGGATGACGCGCAACGGCCAGCGCCTCCTGATGTTGATCGACGACGAACCCGCGCAGCGCCGCCTCGTTTCGGCGATCGCCGCGCGGCGCGACTGGCGGTCGGTGTTCGCCGCCGACGGCGAGACCGCGATCGCGATGCTCGGCACGCAGGACGGGATGCAGCTCGATGCGATCCTGCTCGACAATTTCGGGCCCGAAGCCGACGCCGAGCGCCTGATCGTCGAATTGCGCCTGCGCCGTCCGCAACTGCCGATCCTGATGCTGACCGCCAACGGGTCGGTCGCCGACGCCGTCTCCGCGATGCGCGCGGGTGCGACCGATTTCCTGGTCAAGCCGTTCGCCGCCGATCGCTTGCTCGCCGCGCTCGATTCGGTCGCGGCCGGAACCGACGCGGGCGAGTTGCGCCCGCTGACGGAGAAGATTCCCGCGCTGCTCGGGTTTGACGAGATCGTCGGCGCGTCGCCCGATTTCCGCGCCGCGCTCGCGATTGCCGCGAAGGCTGCCCGCGCCCGCGTGCCCGTGCTGATCGAGGGCGAGAGCGGAGTCGGCAAGGAAGTCGTCGCCGAAGCAATCCACGCCGCCTCCCCGCGCGGCAAGAAACCGATGGTCGCGATCAATTGCGGCGCGATCCCCGCGAACCTGGTCGAAAGCGAGCTGTTCGGGCACGAAAAGGGCGCGTTCACCGGCGCGTTCGAGCGCAAGATCGGCCGGTTCCAGGATGCCGACGGCGGCACGATCTTCCTCGACGAGATCGGCGAAATGCCGCTCGACGCGCAGGTCAAACTGCTCCGCGTGCTGCAATCGGGCGAGATCCAGCCGATCGGCACACGGCACATGCGCGAGGTCGACGTCCGCGTGATCGCGGCGACCAACAAGCGGTTGATCGAAGAGGTCGAGGCGGGACGGTTCCGCGAAGACCTCTATTACCGCCTCAACGTCGTCCAGGTGACGATTCCGCCCTTGCGCGAACGCACCGGCGACATCCCTGCGCTTGCGCGCCATCTGCTCGCCCGTATCGCCGACCAGCCGGGACTGCGCCCGCTCGGCATCACCGACGACGCGCTCGCCTTGCTCGGCCGCTACGACTGGCCGGGCAACGTCCGCCAGCTCCAGAACGCGCTGTTCCGCGCCGCGGTGCTGTGCGACGGCGACGCGCTGACGTTAAGCGATTTCCCGCAAATCGCCGCGCTCGGCTCGGGCCGCGTGCCGAGTCCGGTCGGCCAGATGGCGACCAGCGGAGGCGTCACGCTGTTCAAGCCCGACGGGAACATGCGGACGCTCGAAGACATTGAGGCTGACGTCATTCGCCTCGCGATCGGCCATTACCGCGGCCGCATGACCGAAGTCGCGCGGCGGCTCGGGATCGGGCGCTCGACGCTCTACCGCAAGCTTGGTGAGCTGGGCATCGATAACGCGGCCTAGCGTCCGACCAACGCCCGGTCGCGCAACCCGCGCCAGACTTTCAGCGCCTGCACCGTTTCCGCGACGTCGTGGACGCGCAACAGCTGTATCCCGGCTTCCGCGCCTTTCAGCGCCAACGCCAGCGAGCCACCGAGCCGCCGATCTGGCGGTGCTTCGTTCGACAGCGCCCCGATCATCCGCTTGCGGCTGGCGCCGAGCATGATCGGGCAGCCCAGCCCGTGGAACATCGCGAGGCCGTTGAGCAGCGCGAGATTGTCAGCGAGCCGCTTGCCGAACCCGATGCCGGGATCGACGATGATTTTCGCTCGATCGACACCGCCCGCGACCACCGTCGCGACGCGATCCTCGAGCCAGTCGAACACTTCGGTCAGCACGTCGCCATAGCTGGCGCCGCCATGCGGCCCCTTGGCCGGATCGGGCGAGTGCATCAGCACCACCGGGCACCCCGCCTTCGTCACCACCCCCAGCGCGCGGTCGTCCCAGATCAGCGCCGAGACATCGTTGACGATGGCCGCACCGCCCGCCAGCGCCGCCTCCATCACCGCGGCCTTGCGCGTGTCGATTGAGACCAAGGTCCCCGCCTTGGCGAGCCCGCGTACCACGGGATCGGTGCGCTCGATCTCGTCGCCTTCCCACACCGTCTGCGCGCCGGGCCGGGTCGATTCGCCGCCGACATCGATCAGCGCCGCGCCCGCCCCCGTCATCGCGACGCCGGCCGCGACCGGATCGTCCGACGCGCCGCCCGAAAAACTGTCGGGCGTGACGTTGAGGATACCCGCGATCTGCGGCTGGTCGAACCGCAAGGTCCGCTCGCCCAATACCAACGGCGCGCGCGGCGCGGTGATCGCGGCGTGGAGTCTGGCGGCGCGCTCGTCGGTCGCGCCCAGGGTCTTGTCGAACTCGGCGATCGAGATCGTGCGCCGCGCGCCGTCCTCGATCACCTCATACGCGGCGAACCACTGCATCCCCGCCGCGATCCGCGCGACTTCACCGTCATGACCGATCGGCGTGTCGACGAACTGGACGGGGCGGAGGTGCACTAGGGCTGCGTCGCCAGCAGGTAGTTTTGCCGGAGCGCGTCGATCGGCTTGAGCCCGTCCGCGGCTTCATAATGCCAGAAGGTCCAGCCGTTGCACGCCGGTGCATTCTGCAGCGTCGCGCCGAGCTTGTGGATCGATCCGCTGTTGCCGCACGCCGATTTGAGCGAGCCGTCGGCGCCGACCGTCGCCTGCCACCGGCGCTTGGCGTCGGTGAGCATCGACCCGGGCACGAGCATCCCGTTTTCGACCAGCGAGCCGAACGCGACGCGCGGCGCGGCCTTGGGCGACTGCATCGTCGTCAGCGCGCTCTCGTCGAGCGGCAATGCGGCGGCGATCCGCTCCTCGGCCGCCTCGATATAGACCGGCTCGCGCTCGATCCCGATCCAGCGCCGGCCCAGCCGCTTCGCCACCGCGCCCGTCGTTCCGGTGCCGAAAAACGGGTCGAGCACCACGTCGCCGGGCTTGGTGCAGGCGAGCAGGATGCGATAGATCAGCGCTTCGGGCTTCTGCGTCGGGTGGACCTTGACGCCGTTCTTCTTCAACCGCTCCGGCCCGCCGCAGATCGGGAATTCCCAGTCGCTGCGCATCTGTAGCTCGTCGTTGAGCGTCTTCATGCTGCGATAGTTGAACGTGTAGCGCGCCTTCTCCCCCGTCGACGCCCAGATCAATGTTTCGTGCGCGTTGGTGAAGCGGGTGCCCTTGAAATTGGGCATCGGGTTGGCTTTCCGCCACACGATGTCGTTGAGGATCCAATACCCCAGATCCTGGATCGCCGACCCGACCTTGAAGATGTTGTGATAGCTGCCGATCACCCAGATCGCGCCATTGTCCTTCAGGATGCGTCGCGCCTCGGCCAGCCATTCGCGGGTGAAGCGGTCATACGCGGTCAGCGAATCGAACTTGTCCCAATCGTCGGTGACGGCATCGACATGACTGCCGTCGGGCCGCGCGAGGTCGCCGCCGAGTTGAAGGTTATAGGGCGGATCGGCGAAGATCAGGTCGACCGACTTCGCCGGCAACGACCGCATCGTCTCGATGCAATCGCCCATCAGGATCCGGTCGAGCGGCAACGCACCGGTTGCGACCGGCGATGGCGCGCGCTTGACCTTCTCGATGACCCCCATCGATTCCCACTCCCCCGAAATGTCGCGCGCAGGAAGGCTGACGCGACCGACTCCGGTCAAGCGAAACTTAGTTAACGAACGGCGTTACCAAATCGTTAAGAAACCGGAACATTTCGCGACACCGGGCAGATGTTGAGTCGTCCGCATCCCACCGCCCCAATTAGTGGGGTGTGGCGCAAAAGACTCAGAACGGAAGAACCGTTTGCGCGACCGGCGCGAAGCTGCGGCGGTGGAGCGGCGTGATCCCGTGCTCCTTGAGCGCACGGAGATGCTCGGGCGCGGGATAGCCCTTGTTCCGTTGCCAGCCGTAATGCGGATAGGTTTCGGCATGCGCGATCATGATCTGGTCGCGGGTGTGCTTGGCGACGATCGAGGCGGCGGCGATCGACAGGCTGATGCCGTCGCCCCTGACGATCGCGGTCGCGGCGTAGCGCCAGCGCGGCAGGCGGTTGCCGTCGACCAGGACGTGCCCGGGATCGCAGCCGATCGCCGCGCACAGCTGTTCGACCGCCAGCGTCATCGCCTTCATCCGCGCCCAATAGATGTTGAGCACGTCGATCTCGTCATTCTCGACGATCCCGACCCCGACCACCGCGCACTTGCGTAGCCGGTCGTGGAGCCGCTCGCGCTCGGACGCCGACAATTTCTTCGAATCGTCGATCCCGCGCGGGATGCCCTTGGCCGGCAGAATTACGGCTGCCGCGACCACTGGCCCCGCGAGCGGCGCGCAGCCGGCTTCGTCCACCCCGACGACCGGGGCGACACAGAGCTTTTCGTGTTTGAGGCCGGGCATGTTCAGCCCTCTATCTCGTCAAACGGCACCACGCCAAGCGCATGGCCCATCGGCCCGTGCCCGCCACCCAGCCGCGGTGCCGACAGGATCGCGATACGAACGAAGCGGATCGCGCGCTCCACCGCATCCTCGACCGTCATGCCGCCGCCCAGCCCGGCCGCGATAGCGCTCGACAGCGTGCAGCCGGTGCCGTGTGTGTCGGTCGTGTCGAACCTTTTGGCCTCCCACTGGCGCAGCCTGCCGCCGGGCGCGTAGAGTTCGTCGACGATCCGTTCGCCCTCGGCATGTCCGCCCTTTTCGAGCAAGTGGCAGCCATGCGCGAGCACCGCGTCGCGCCCCCCGAGCGCCGCCAGTTCGGGCAAGTTGGGCGTCGTCACCGTCGCAAGTTTCATCAGCCGCTCAAACGCCGCGATCGTGTCTGCGTCCGCCAGCACATCCCCGCTGGTCGCGACCATCACGGGATCTAACACGATCGGCACGTCGATATGCTCGAGCACGTCGGCCACCGCATTCGCGGTCCCGGCCGATCCGATCATGCCGATCTTGACCGCGTCGACGCCTATGTCGGTCACCACCGAATTGATCTGCGCGACCACCATCCCGGCGGGCACGGGCAGCACTGCCTGTACCCCCAGCGTATTCTGCGCGGTGATCGCGGTGATCGCGGTCATCGCGTGGCCACCGAGCATCGTCACCGTCTTGATATCGGCCTGAACGCCCGCGCCGCCGCCCGAATCGCTGCCGGCGATGATGAGGATGCGGGGGGTCATGGCGGTCGCGAATGTTCCCAATGTTCGCAGTGGCTATGGTGTTCGCCGGGAACCCGAAACGGCCGTGGCGACATCATGCCGCTCCATGCCACAGCCGCGCGCGTGTAGGAAAGTTTTTATCCCCGCTTACGCGCTTGGGGGTAGCTGCCGAGTACACGCAACCATTTGGAATGGAACCCCAATTCTTCCAACGCGCGGTCGAGATTGTCGTCGCCTGGCTTGCCTTCGACATCGGCGTAGAAATCGGTCGCGGCGAAGCTGCCGCCCTTTTGATAGCTTTCCAGCTTGGTCATGTTGACGCCTTCTGTCGCGAACCCGCCCATCGCCTTGTACAGCGCGGCGGGGACGTTCCTCACCTCGAAGATGATCGTCGTCATGAACGGGCCGTCGCCGGTCAGCGGTCGGCCGCCGCGCGCCAGCGTCACGAAGCGCGTTGTGTTGTGCTCGGCATCGGCGATGTCGCTGGCCAACGTCTCCAGCCCATAAATCTCGGCGGCGCGCGGCGGCGCGAGCGCGGCGACTTTCGGATCGTTGAGTTCGGCGACCAGCGCGGCGGCGCCGGCGGTATCAGGATAGGCGATCGGCGCGATGCCGTGCGCTTTCAGCCAGTGGCGGCACTGGCCGAGCGCCTGCGGGTGGCTCATCGCTTCTTTGATGCCGTCGATCGGGCCGAGACCCATCAAGGAATAGCGGATCGGGAGGAAATGTTCGCCCGTGATGACCAGCCCCGATTCGGGCAGCAGGAAGTGCATGTCGGCGACGCGGCCGTGGAGAGAATTCTCGATCGGGATGACCGCGCAATCAGCCTGACCCTGTTTCACCGCATCGATCGCATCCTCGAACGAAAAGCACGGCAGCGGGAGGCCGTCGGGGAACGCTTCGAGCGCCGCGACGTGGCTGTTCGCGCCCGGCGCGCCCTGAAACGCGACCGCGCGGCTTGGCGTCTTGGCGGCGGCTTCAGCCATCGCGGCGACGATCGGACGAGCGGGGGCGGCGAAATTCTCCATGGAGCGCCGCGCTTAGTGGTGCGTTTGTCGCCTAGCAAGCTAGGCTCGCGCGGTGCCGGCCCGCTCCCCCCTCCCGACCGCCCAATCAGGGTATTCTATGGGCGGTCGGGAGGGGGGAGCGGGCCGGCACCGCATGGCGACCGTGAGGTCGCCCAAACGAACCTTGCCCGCTGCGTTTCGCGTTACTAAAGGGTCAAGCACTCAATTCAGGGGCGTCGCGGAAAAACCATGAACGACAATAGCAACACGATCGCGGGCTGGACGCTGGCCGGGTGCTTCGCCGCGCTGGGCCTGACGATCGTGGGCGGGATGATCTACAAGAGCCACGAGCCCAAGAAGGAAGGCTATCCGGTCGAGGCGGTCGATGAAGGCGGCGGCGATGCGGGTGCTGCCGAAGTGCCGATCGCGACCCTGCTCCCCACCGCCGACGCGGCCAAGGGCGCGGAAGTGTTCAAGAAGTGCGGCGCGTGCCACACGATCAACCAGGGCGGCGCCAACGGGATCGGCCCGAACCTCTACGCGACGGTCGGCGAAGCGGTTGCGACGGGCAAGGGCGGGTTCGCCTTCTCCGACGCGCTCAAGGCCAAGGGCGGCAAGTGGGGCTTCGACGAGCTCAACGCGTGGCTGACGAGCCCGCGCAAATATGCGCCGGGCACCAAGATGACCTTTGCGGGTCTCTCCAACCCGAAGGATCGCGCCGACGTGATCCTGTATTTGAATTCGCAAGGCTCGAACCTGCCGCTCCCGCCGCCCCCGGCGGCCGGCGCCGCGCCCGCGTCGGGCAAGCCCGCCACCGCGACTGCCCCGGCGTCGCCGAGCGACGGCAAGGGCGCGGCAGCGGCCGGTGCCGAAACCGTCGGCAACCCGTCCGCCGCATCCGGCGCGCCGTCGAAGGATCCCAACGCCGTCAAGCGCGCAGGGAAATAAGACCAAACTAAATGACGCTTCCCCGGCGAAAGCCGGGGTCCAGCATAGCGCCGCCCGCAACTGGATCCCCGGCCTTCGTCGGGGAGCCGTTGTTCGTTGTCCGTTATGCTATTCCCCCGGCCCCGCGGTCGGCGCGTGCGCGGCGACCTGTTCGGCGGAATGCCGTTCTGCCTCGGCCTTGCCCTGTTCGGTCGACCGGTCGCGGTAGAAGGCCTGGACGTGTTCCCAGCCCTCCTCGGCGGTTTCGCAATAGGTGAAGATGCCGAGGTCCTTGGCCGACACCACGCCTTCCTCGACCAGCGCCGGGAAATTGACGACGCGCTCCCAGAATTCGCGGCCGTAGAGCAGCACCGGGATCGGCTGGATCTTGCCGGTCTGGATCAGCGTCAGCAGTTCGAACAGTTCGTCGAACGTGCCGAACCCGCCCGGGAACGCCGCCAGCGCGCGCGCGTGAAGCAGGAAGTGCATCTTCCTGAGCGCGAAATAGTGGAACTGCAGGCTGAGGCCGGGCGTGACATAGGCGTTGGGCGCCTGTTCGTGCGGCAGCAGGATGTTGAGACCGATCGATTCGGCGCCGACGTCCGCCGCGCCGCGATTGGCCGCTTCCATGATCGACGGCCCGCCGCCCGAACACACCACGAAGTGGCGCTTGCCCGATTCATCGAGCGGGAACTGGCTGGCGATCCGGCCCAGCTCGCGCGCGACGTCGTAGTATTTGGACTTTTCGACCAGTCGCTGAGCGATCGTGCGCGACGTGTCGTCGGTCGCGGCGGCGAGGATCGCCTTGGCCTTTTCGGGCTCGGGGATTCGTGCCGACCCGTACATCACGAAGGTCGAGGCGATCCCGGCTTCATCGAGGATCAGTTCTGGCTTGAGCAATTCGAGCTGGAAGCGGACCGGGCGCAAATCCTCGCGCAACAGGAAGTCCATATCCTGAAAGGCCAAGCGGTAGGCCGGGTTTTCGGTCTGCGGGGTGGAGATGCCGACCTTGGCGCGGTCGGCTTCTTCCTTGGCGCGCGGAAAGACGCGCGAGGGAACACGGGTTTCAGTCATCCCAGCCTAGTAGAGCAAGGAATTATAGATCGGCAAGTGCGGTAGGTTTGCGTCGGCGAGCCGAACCAAAGCCCTATCGGCAGAAGCTCTTATGGTCGTCTTCCAGATGAAGGTGATCGTGGTGCGCGGCGTTGTAGTCGGGGCTCAACACCGTGCCGAACCGCTTGCACGCCGAGGCGTGGATCAGCTGGAAGAAACGTTGCGTGTCCGCATCGTCGGCATGCCAATCACCCTCTACCGAAATGCGCCGTCCGTCCGCCAGGATGAACGCCGACACGTCGACCGCATTGGCGAGCGCGTGGCCCGACAAACGGGGCGTCGCGGTGCCGACGGTGTTGCGGCACGCATACGTCCCCATCGTCTCGATCCGCACCAGCTTGCTGCCGAGCACCTGGTACGCGGCGGGCGCGACGGCATTGCGCGTCCAGCCGATGAATTCCTCCGCCAGCCCGCAGCGCATCGCCTTGATGCCGGTGACCGGCACGCCAATGTCGATCAACTGCACCGCGCCGATCACCTGGCACCCGCCGCCATAATCACGATCGGGCAGCGGCGAGAAGCGCACCTCCTCGCGGCTGAGGTCGGCGAAGCACGCCTGCGTGTCGCGGCTGGTCGGCAGGCTGAGCGTGACCGGCGGCGCGCCCATTGGCCGGGCCGGCGGCAAGCGGTCGTTGCCGCCGCCGAACACGCAGCCCGCGAGGAGCAAACCGGTCAAGGGAGCCAGAACCTTCACGCCCCCGACTGTCGCGCATCATGGTTAACGGTTCGCAAACATCGCCACGCCGGCGACTAGTCGAAAATCGTCGAGTCCACCGCGTGCAATTGCAGGTCTGCGACATGACGGATGATCGTCGCCAGGCACGCGGCGGCGCCGATGCCCGTTGCGCCGCCCAAGATCAGTAAAACCCCCTGCGCCACGCTGAAACCGATCATGGGATCGGGATTGCGCGGCATGAAAGCTTGTATCGTCCCCAGGACACCGCGCCCGAGTCCTTGACGCACCGCAGCAAATCTATACGCACGCCGACGGGCCACGCGGTCCCAACGCCGCGCGTGCTCTCTGCAAGGAGAGACTGACATGACTGAACTGCTCGTTCCCGACGCCACAGCTGCGTCCGTCGCCAAGCCGAACACCAAGCCGGCGCGACCCCATTTCTCCAGCGGACCCTGCGCCAAGCCCCCGGGCTGGGACGCGTCGAAGCTCGACACGCGCGTGCTCGGCCGCTCGCACCGGTCCAAGCTGGGCAAGGCGCGGTTGCAATATGCGATCGACCTGATGCGCGAGGTGCTCGGGCTTCCGACCACGCACCGCATCGGCATCGTGCCAGGCTCCGACACCGGCGCGTTCGAGATGGCGATGTGGACGATGCTCGGCGCGCGGCCCGTGACGTGCCTAGCGTGGGAGAGCTTCGGCGAAGGCTGGGTGACCGACGCGGTCAAGCAGCTCAAGATCGAGCCGACCGTCATCCGCGCCGACTACGGCCAGCTGCCCGATCTGGCGCACGTCGATTGGACCAACGACGTGCTGTTCACCTGGAACGGCACGACATCCGGCGTCCGCGTGCCGAACGGCGACTGGATTCCCGGAGACCGCGAAGGGCTGAGCTTTGCCGATGCGACCAGCGCGGTGTTCGCCTACGATCTGCCGTGGGACAAGATCGATGTCGCGACCTTCAGCTGGCAGAAGGTGCTGGGCGGTGAGGGCGGGCACGGCGTCCTGATCCTCGGCCCGCGCGCGGTCGCGCGGCTGGAGACTTACACGCCTGCATGGCCGCTCCCCAAAGTGTTCCGGCTCATGTCGAAGGGTGCGCTCGCCGAGGGCGTGTTCAAAGGCGAGACGATCAACACGCCGTCGATGCTCGCGGTCGAGGATGCGATCTTCAGCCTCGAATGGGCGAAATCGCTCGGGCCGCGCGGCTTGATCGCGCGGAGCGATGCCAATGCCGCGGCGCTCGACGCGATCGTCGCGGCGCGCGGCTGGCTCGGGCATCTCGCGACCGATCCGGCGAGCCGGTCGAAGACCAGCGTCTGCCTGACGGTCGAGGGCGCGGACGAAGCGTTCATCAAGAAGATGGCCGCGCTGCTCGAAACCGAGGACGCCGCGTACGACATCGCCGGATATCGCGACGCCCCGCCGGGCCTGCGCATCTGGTGCGGAGCGACGGTCGACACCGCCGACATCGTCGTGCTCGGGCCGTGGCTCGACTGGGCCTATTCGCAGGCGAAGGCCGCCTGAATTCCGCTGTTCCCCGGCGAAGGCCGGGGTCCAGCTTCCACAGACATCGTAACTGGACCCCGGCCTTCGCCGGGGCACGGAGAAGAAAATGCCAAAAGTTCTCATCAGCGACAAAATGGACCCCAAGGCCGCGCAGATCTTCCGCGAGCGCGGGGTCGAGGTCGACGAGATCACGGGGAAGACCCCCGACGAGCTTGCCGCGATCATCGGCGACTATGACGGCCTCGCCATCCGCTCGTCCACCAAAGTGACCAAGGCGATTCTCGACGCCGCGACCAATTTGAAGGTCGTCGGCCGGGCCGGGATCGGGGTCGACAACGTCGACATCCCCTATGCCAGCGCCAAGGGCGTGGTCGTCATGAACACGCCCTTCGGCAACTCGATCACCACCGCCGAGCACGCCATCGCGCTGATGTTCGCGCTCGCCCGCGACTTGCCCGAGGCGGACAAGTCCACACAGGCGGGCAAGTGGGAGAAGAACCGCTTCATGGGGGTCGAGATGACCTCCAAGACGCTCGGGCTGATCGGCGCGGGCAACATCGGGTCGATCGTCGCCGACCGCGCGCACGGCCTGCGGATGAAGGTGATCGCGTTCGACCCGTTCCTGTCGCCCGAACGCGCGGTCGAACTGGGCGTCGAGAAGGTCGACCTCGACGATCTGCTCGCGCGCGCCGATTTCATCACGCTCCATACCCCGCTGACCGACCAGACGCGCAACATCCTCTCTCGCGACAATCTGCTCCGCACCAAGAAGGGCGTGCGCATCGTCAATTGCGCGCGCGGCGGGCTGATCGACGAGGCCGCGCTCAAGGAATTGCTCGATTCGGGGCATATCGCGGGTGCCGCGCTTGACGTGTTCGTGACCGAGCCGGCGACAGAATCGCCACTGTTCGGCACGCCCAACTTCATCTCCACCCCGCACTTGGGCGCGTCGACCAACGAAGCGCAGGTCAATGTCGCGATCCAGGTCGCCGAGCAGATGGCCGATTATCTGGTCTCGGGCGGGGTCACCAACGCGCTCAACGTGCCGAGCCTCAGCGCGGAGGAAGCGCCGCGGCTCAAGCCGTACATGGCGCTGGCGGAGAAGCTCGGCAGCCTGGTCGGCCAGCTCACCACCGGCGCGATCGGGCGCATCTCGATCCATTCGGAGGGCGCCGCGGCCGAACTCAACCAGAAACCGATCGTCGCGGCGGTGCTCGCCGGGTTCCTGCGCACGCAGACCGACACGGTGAACATGGTCAACGCGCCCTTGCTCGCGAAGGAACGCGGGATGGAGGTGAGCGAGGTGCGCACGCAGGGCGAGAGCGATTACCACACGCTGCTGCGCGTCTCGGTACGCACCGACGCCGGTGAGCGGTCGGTCGCGGGCACGCTGTTCGGCGACGAGGCGCCGCGGCTGGTCGAGCTGTTCGGGATCAAGGTCGAGGCCGACCTCGCCGGGCACATGCTCTACGTCGTCAACGAGGACGCGCCAGGGTTTATCGGCCGGCTCGGCACGTTGCTCGGGACCGAGGGCGTCAATATCGGCACCTTCCACCTGGGGCGGCGTAGCACGGGTGGCGAAGCGGTGCTGCTGCTGTCGGTCGACGACCCGGTGACGCCCGAGCTGATCGCCAAGGTGCGCGGGCTCGCGGGCGTGAAGACCGTGATGGGGTTATCGTTCTAGCCCGGAGGCGCTAAAGGCCCGCGCGTGACCCACGCCCTTCTCCCCTCCGGCTTCCACGATCGCCTGCCCCCCGACGCCGATGCGGCGGCGCGGCTGGAGCGGCGCGTGCTCGATGCGGCGCGGTTCCACGGCTACGAGCGCGTCGACCCGCCGCTCGCCGAGTTCGAGGACGCGCTCAGCCACCGGCTCAAGTCGGCGCGGGCGCAAGATTCGGTGCGCTTCGTCGATCCGGTCAGCCAGCGCACCCTTGCGATCCGGCCCGACATCACCGCGCAGGTCGGACGGATCGCCGCGACTCGGATGGGGCACCACCCGCGCCCGGTGCGGCTGAGCTATGCCGGGTCGGTGCTGCGGCTGCGCGCGTCGCAGCTGTCACCCGAGCGCGAGCGGCGCCAGGCCGGGTGCGAGCTGATCGGGCTCGATACCGTCGCGGCGGCGCGCGAGATCGTGCTCGTCGCGGTCGAGGCGCTCGAGGCCGCGGGCGTGACGGGCGTGTCGATCGACTTCACCCTGCCCGACCTGCTCGGCGTGCTGAGCGCGGGGCCGTTTCCGCTGGGCGATGAGTCGCTCGACGATCTCGCCAATCGTCTCGATGCAAAGGATGCCGGCGGGGTCGCGGCGATCGCGCCGGCGTACCTGCCGCTGATCGAGGCGGCTGGACCATTCGACGCCGCGCACGACCGGCTGTGCGCGTTCGACGCGGGCGGCGCGCTGACCAGCCGGCTCGACGGCTTGTGGCACGTGGCAGAAGCCGTGCGCGGCCGCGTCGCGCTGACGCTCGACCCGACCGAACGCCACGGGTTCGAATATCAGACATGGCTCGGCTTCTCGCTGTTCGCGTCGGGCACGCGCGGCGAGATCGGGCGCGGCGGCAGTTACACGATCGTGCACGAGGACGGCGCCGAGGAAGCCGCGATCGGCTTCTCGCTCTACATCGACGCGATCGTCGCGGCGGCGTCGGACGAGGAACGGCGGCGGCTGTTCGTGCCGCTCGGCACCGATCCTGCGCTCGCGGCGAAGCTGCGCGGCGAAGGCTGGGTCACCGTCGCCGCACTGGAAGCGGGCGATACGCCCGAGGCGCAACTCTGCACCCACGTTCTGGCCGGTACCGACCCGCGCCCATTGAAAGGATAAGTCGTGGCCAACGTCGCGGTTATCGGCGCCCAGTGGGGCGACGAGGGCAAGGGCAAGATCGTCGACTGGCTGTCGGAGCGCGCCGACGTCGTCGTGCGGTTTCAGGGCGGGCATAATGCCGGGCACACGCTCGTCATCGACGGGAAGACGTACAAGCTCGCGCTGCTGCCGTCGGGGGTGGTGCGGGGCACGCTCAGCGTCATCGGCAACGGCGTGGTGTTCGACCCGTGGCACTTCCGCGACGAAGTCGCAAAGATCGCCGAACAGGGCGTGTCGATCACGCCGGAATTGCTCCACATCGCCGAGACCGCGCCGCTGATCCTGCCGCTCCACCGCGACCTCGACGCCTTGCGCGAGGATGCGCTCGAGGAAGGCAATGCGGGGCAGAAGATCGGGACGACGCGGCGCGGGATCGGGCCGGCGTACGAGGACAAGGTCGGGCGCCGCGCGATCCGCATTTGTGACCTCGCGCATCTCGACGAACTCGGGCCGCAGATCGATCGCCTGTGCGCGCACCACGATGCGCTCCTCGCGGGGTTCGGGAAAGCCCCGATCGACCGCGAGGCGTTGCTCGCCGACCTGCGCGAGATCGCCGATGTCGTGCTGCCCTTTGCCAAGCCAGTGTGGGTGACGCTCAACGAGGCCAATGCGCGCGGCAAGCGCATCCTGTTTGAGGGCGCGCAGGGCGTGCTGCTCGACGTCGATCATGGCACCTATCCGTTCGTCACCTCGTCGAACACCGTCGCCGGGACCGCATCGGCGGGGTCGGGGCTGGGGCCGGGCCGGGTCGGGTTCGTGTTGGGGATCGTCAAGGCGTACACGACGCGCGTCGGCTCCGGGCCGTTCCCGACCGAGCAGGATAACGAGATCGGCGAATATCTCGGCACGCGCGGGCGCGAGTTCGGGGTGAACACGGGACGCAAGCGGCGGTGCGGCTGGTTCGACGCGGTGCTGGTGCGGCAATCGGCGGCGGTCAGCGGCATCACGGGAATCGCGCTGACCAAGCTCGACATTCTCGACGGACTCGACGAGATCAAGATCTGTACCGGCTATCGGCTGGGCGACAGGACCTATGATTACCTGCCGCCGCACCCGCAGGACCAGGCGGCGGTCGAGCCGATCTACGAAACGGTACCGGGCTGGAGCGAGTCCACCGCGGGCGCGCGCAGCTGGGCCGATCTGCCGGCGGCGGCGATCAAATATATCCGCCGGATCGAGGAACTGATACGCTGCCCGGTGGCGCTGGTGTCGACCAGCCCCGAGCGGAACGACACGATTTTGGTGCGCGATCCGTTCGCCGACTAACAGTCGGGGGAGGGGGAAACATGCCACTTCACGTCATCGGGTCGGGCCTGGGCCGGACGGGCACCAAGTCGCTGCAAACCGCGCTCAACATGCTGGGTGTCGGCCCATGCCACCATATGGTCGAGGTGTTCGCGCATCCCGAAAGCATGGCGCTGTGGGTCGAGGCGGCGAAGGGCCGGCCCGATTGGGATGCGATCTTCGCCAACTATGGCTCGGCGGTCGATTATCCGACGGCGGCCTTTTGGCGCGAGCTTGCGGACTATTATCCGGACGCCAAGATCATCCACACCGTGCGCGACCCGGATAAATGGTTCGAATCGACGCAGGCGACGATCTTCGCCCCGCAAGGCCCCGTCGCCAACGCGAGTGCCGACGCCGGACCGATGGGCGAATTCTTCGCCAGCATCATGGGGCCGATGGCCGGGCGCATGGCCGACCGCGCGTTCATGACCGACTATTTCCGGCGGCACAGCGCGGAAGTCGAAGCCGAGATCGCGCCCGACCGGCTGCTGGTCTATCAAGCGGGGCAGGGCTGGGAACCGCTGTGCAGCTTCCTTGGCGTGCCGGTCCCCGCCGAGCCCTATCCGTCGGAAAACAGCCGCGCCGAATTCATCGCCCGCATCCAGGCGCACCAACCGGGCGTGCAATAAAAAGGCCAGCCCGCAAGCGGGACGCTCGCGGACTGGCCCATCGAAGCAAACCCCGCAGCGAGGTTATTTCTTTTTCTTCTTCTTGGCGGCGGCGGTCGCCGACGTATCGGCCGTCGTGCCGGTATCGCTCGTCATCGCGCTCGTGGCGGTGTTCGCCGCCGCATCGGCGGCCGGGGTGGCTGCGGTGGCATCGACGCTGGATGATGTGCTGGTGTCGGGCGCCGAAACGGGCGGGGTCGAGACTGGCGGAACGGTCATGCTCGGGGTCGAAACCGAGGGAATTGTGGCTTGCGGTGTCGAGACCGACGGCAGGGTCTGCGCGCTCGCAACGCCAGAGGTGCCGGCGATCAGCGCACCGGCGAGAATAACCAACTTCATGCAAAATTCTCCTGGTCCGATGATGGACACCGTTTCGAAGAATCCGCAGCGGCAAAGGCTCCGCGTAGCGTCCCCGAAACCGACCGGCTGGGCGTAGGGCGGGCCGAAACCGGGATCGGCGGCGCGGGACTCAGCCGACCTGCGCGCGGTGGAGCAATTTCTGGTCGGCGAGGACGAGCGCGACCATCGCCTCGACGACGGGCACGCCGCGGATGCCGACGCAGGGGTCGTGGCGGCCCTTCGTGGCGATATCGGTTGCCTCACCGTCGCGGGTGATCGTCTCGACGGGGGTCAGGATCGAGCTGGTCGGCTTGAACGCGACGCGCAAGGTGATCGGCTGGCCGGTCGAAATGCCGCCCGCGATCCCCCCGGCATGGTTGGCGAGGAATTCGGGACCGTTCTCGCCCGGGCGCATCGCGTCGGCGTTCTGCTCGCCCGACAGCGAAGCCGCGCCGAAACCATCGCCGATCTCGACGCCCTTGACCGCGTTGATCCCCATGCAGGCGTGTGCGAGCTCGGCGTCGAGCTTGGCATAGAGCGGCGCCCCCCAGCCGGCGGGCACCCCGGTCGCCTCGCATGCGATGACCGCGCCGAGCGACGATCCGGCCTTCCGTGCACTGTCGACCAGCGCTTCCCAGCGTTTCGCCGCATCGGCATCGGGGCAGAAGAACGGGTTGTTGGCGATCTCCGCGGCGTCGAAATTCGCAGGGTCGATCGCGTCGCCACCGATCGCCTCGACCCAGGCAGTGATCGTCACCTCGGGGATGACCAGCCGCGCCACCGCGCCCGCCGCGACCCGGCTCGCCGTCTCGCGTGCCGAGGATCGCCCGCCGCCGCGATAGTCGCGGAACCCGTATTTGGCGTCGTAGGCGTAATCGGCGTGGCCGGGGCGATAGGCGGCCGCGACCTCGCTGTAATCCTTCGATCGCTGATCCACGTTCTCGATCATCAGGCTAATCGGCGTGCCGGTGGTTTTCCCCTCGAATACTCCCGACAGGATGCGCACCTGATCAGGCTCCTGCCGCTGCGTGGTGAAGCGCGATTGCCCCGGCCGCCGCGCGTCGAGGAACGGCTGGATGTCCCTTTCGCTCAGCGCCAGCCCCGGCGGGCACCCGTCGACCACTGCGCCGATCGACGGCCCGTGGCTCTCTCCCCAAGTCGTAAAGCGGAAGACGTGGCCGAAGCTGTTGTAGCTCACCCCGTCAGACCAATGCGATGTCCGGCGCGTCCTCGGCCTTCATGCCGATGACGTTATAGCCGGCGTCGACGTGATGGATTTCGCCGGTGACACCGCTCGACAGGTCGCTGCACAGGTACAGCCCCGCGCCGCCGACATCCTCGATCGTGACGTTGCGCTTGAGCGGCGAATTATATTCGTTCCACTTCAGGATCAGGTTGAAATCACCGATGCCCCGCGCCGCGAGCGTCTGGATCGGGCCGGCGGAGATCGCGTTGACGCGGATATTGTCGCGCCCCAGGTCGACCGCCATATATTTGACGCTGGTCTCCAGCGCCGCCTTCGCGAGCCCCATGACGTTGTAGTGCGGGATCACCTTCTCCGCGCCGTAATAGCTCAGCGTCAGGAGCGACCCGCCGTTGGGCATCATCGCCGCAGCACGCTGCGCCACGGCGACGAACGAATAGACGCTGATGTTCATCGTCATCAGGAAATTGTCGAGCGTGGTGTCGACGAAGCGCCCGCGCAACTGGGTCTTGTCGGAAAAGCCGATCGCGTGGACGACGAAGTCGAGCGTCGGCCAATCCTTCGCCAGCTCGGCGAAGGTACGATCGAGGCTCGCCATGTCGCCAACGTCGCAGTCGAACAGCCGCGCGACCCCCAGTTGCTCGGCGAGCGGACGGACGCGCTTCTCCATCGCTTCGCCCTGATAGCTGAACGCGAGCTCCGCGCCCTGGTCAGCCAGCTGTTTCGCAATCCCCCAGGCGAGGCTCTTGTCGTTGGCGAGGCCCATGATCAGCCCGCGCTTGCCCTGCATCAGTCCGGTCACGTCGCGACAGCCTCCGTATTAATGGTGCCGGGTTCCCTTACGTCCTCCAACGGGGTCTCGGCTAGTGCCGCGTTCAAATGCGCGCCGATCGAGATGCCGAACCCGATGATCCAGAAGAACAGCAACGTCACGATCACCCCGGCGAGACTGCCGTAGGTAAGGTCGTACCCGCCGAATTGCGCGAGGACGACGGGGAGGAGCAAGGTCGCGCTGATCCACCACACCGTGGTGAACAAGGCACCCGGCCAGCGCGGGCACGCCTTGACCCGGTACTTGCTGGGCGTGACCGAAAAGAACAGCATGTAGAGCGCGAAATACATCACGAGCCCCGGGACGATCCGCGACACGCCGATCCACCCGGCGACATCCTGTGCCCAGGGGAGCAGGCGATAGACGAACTGCTCGACGATGGTGAGCAGCCCCTGCACCAGGAAGGCGAGCATCGCGAGCACCACCGAGCTGATGATGATGACCATCGACCCCAGCCGATAGCGCCAGAACGGCTTGTCGAAGCGAATCCCATAGGCGCGGCGGAACACGTCGCGGATCGTCTCGACGAAGCTGCCGACGGTCCATAATGCGACCAGCGCGCCGAGGATGAGCAGCGTGCCCGTGCGCGCGGCGAGCACATCCTCGATCGGTTTCCGGAGAATTTCGCCGACACTCGGCGGCAGCGTGTAGAGGAACGATTCGACCGCCCGCGCGGTCTCGCGGCTCTGGCCGAAGATCGATGCGATCGCCGCGGCCAGGATGAAGAACGGGAACACCGTCATCAGCGCGAGATAGGCGAGGTTCCCGGCATACATGAAGCCGTTGTCGAAAATGCCGATGACGACGCGTCTGGTGACGATCCACGCCCGCGTCCAGACCGGCTTGCCCCGGCGCTCGTGATACCCGCGCTCGGCGCGGAGTTCGGGCGATTCGGGGGATAGGTGCGACATTTACCCGATCAGACGCCCATGTTCCCGCGCGGGTTCCGGTCCTTGTCCTTCCAGCCCTGGACGAATTCGACCAGCGCGTCGTCGTCGACGGGCAGATCGACCATCAAGGTGACGAGCTGATCGCCCCGCGCGCCGCCCTTCTTGTGGAACCCCTTGCCCTTGAGCCGCAGCACCTTGCCCGACGACGATCCCTTGGGGATGGTCAACATCACCGCCTTGTCGGCGGTCGGCACGCGCACGCTCGCGCCGAGCACGGCTTCGGACAGGCTGATCGGCAAGTCGATGCGGATATCGTCGCCGTCGCGCGTGAAGAAGCGGTGCGGCTGAACCTCGATCGTGATGATCGCGTCGCCCGCGCCGCCCGGGCCGGGCTGGCCCTTGCCGGTGAGGCGCATCTGCGTGCCCGTCTCGACCCCCGCGGGAAGCTTGAGGTCGATCGTCTTGCCGTCGGCGAGCGTGATCCGCTGGGGTGCGAGCGTCGCCGCGTCGACGAACGGCACGGTCAGGCGATACGCGGCGTTCGCGCCCTTGGGCTGCTGGCGCCGCCCGAACCCGCTGGCGAACCCGCCGCCGCGCCCGAACAGCCCGCCGAGCAGGTCCTCGAAGTCGCCGCCTCCCTGGCCGCCGCCGCCGAAATCGAAGTTGGCGCCCTGCCCCGGGCGAAACCCGCCCTGCTGCCCGCCGCCATAGCCGAACGGCATCGCCGGGTTGCCGTCGGCGTCGATCTCCCCCCGGTCGAACCGCGCGCGCTTGTCCTTGTCGGTCAAGAGGTCGTACGCCGCGGTCACCTGGCTGAACTTCTCCGACGCCTTGGGATTGTCCTTGTTGCGGTCGGGGTGCAGCTCTTTCGCGAGCTTGCGGTACGCCTTCTTGATCGCGGCTTCGTCCGCGCCGCGCGCGACACCGAGGGTGGAATAGGGGTCAGCTGCCATATCGGCTCGCTATTTGGGGGATGACGCGGCGGAGCGCAAACGCAACCGTCAGCCGACCGGCGCCACGTCCACGCTGACCTCCATCTTCTGCGCGCCCGACCCCAGCACGATGCCGTCGATCGGTGCGATTTCGGCATAGTCGCGGCCGATCGCCATCACGATATGGTCGCCCGCCATCCAGATGCCGTTGGTCGGGTCGAGCCCGATCCAGCCGCGCTCGGGCCCGCACCACAGCAGCACCCAGGCGTGGGTCGCATCGGCGCCGACCAACCGCTCCTGCCCCGGCGGCGGGATCGTGCGGATATAGCCCGACACGTACGCCGCGGGCAGTCCGGCGGCGCGCAGGCCGGTGATCATGATCTGCGTGAGGTCCTGACACACGCCGCGGCGCTTGAGGAACGCTTCGCGCGGCGGCGTATCGACCAGGGTAGCGGTCGGATCGAACGCGAAATCGCGCTGGATGCGGCGGGCAAGCGCGATCCCGGCTTCGAGCGCGCCGCGGTCGGGCGACAATTCCTCCGCGCACCATGCGGCGATATCGGCGTCGAGCGGGATCAGCGGCGAGGGGTAGAGATAGGCGGTCGGGCCGGCGGGGCCGAGCTCACGGTCGGCGCGGGCGAGCGTCGCGACCTCGGCGAGCGTCGGGTCGTCCGGATCGGGCACCGGGACGAACCGATCGACCGATACGCGCGACGCGCTTTCGATCGTTAGCGTGCGCACGCGTTCGCGCACCACCAGCCGCGTGACATTGGCAAGCCCTGCTTCGGCGAGCGCGGGCCGCATCTCGCCCGCCGGATTCACGGCGAGGTGATAGCTTTCGACCTTCTGCCCCGACCAATGGATCGGCTTCAGCCGCAAATTGCACCGCGCGAACGCGACGGGCTGGCCGTAATCGAACCGCGTGACGTGACGGATGTCGTAGATCATCAATCCTCCCCGGGACGGGGAGGGGGACCGCCGCCAAAGGCGGTGGTGGAGGGGGCAGGCGGCAGGCGGCATCGCTCGTTGCCCGCCCCCTCCACCATGCTGCGCATGGTCCCCCTCCCCGTCCCGGGGAGGAATTTCGTTGGATCAATCACGCCAATGTTAATCCACCGGCGCGCAACGGTTCCGCGCCCTGCAGGAAATAGCGCCGCGCGATCGCTTCGGACAGGCGCGTCAATTGGCGCTCGGCTTCCAGCAAATGCTCCACATCGAGGTTCGCGGCGCTGGTCGCGGCGAGTAACGCTTTCAATGCCAGCGCCTCGGCCTGCTGATCCTCGGGCAGGCCGTCGTCGTGGAGCACGGGGAGTTGGTCGAGATGCGCGGCGATGCAATCGACCTGATACGCAAGGCTGCGCGGGTTGCCCGGATCGAGCGCGACGAGGTCGACCACGGGCACGCGCGCGATCCCGGTCAGGTAACGCTGGCGATACGAGATCTGGCTGTCGGCGAGGTCGAGCAGCGTCGAGAGGTCGTCGCTCGTCGCGCCCGCCAAGCCGAAGGTGCGCACCAGCCGCGTAACCACGATGCCGCGCTCGACCCGCCGGCCGAGGTCGTGGAAGCGCCACGACGCGGTGCGGCCCATATGCTCGGCGGCCAGCCCCGACAGCGCGGCGTAGCGGCGCTGCAGCGACCCGGCGCGATCGAGCATCGACCCGCCCTTCGCGGGATGCGGCGCATCGAGCAGGCGGATCATGTCGCCCGACAGACGGTCGCGCGACACGCCGGCGATGTTGCGCGCGAGGCGGTTGATCGCGGGGATATTGTGCCACCCCTCCTGGGCGTCGAGCGCGGTGCGCGCGAGCTGAACGAGATCGGGCCGCTTGAGCCGCTCGGGATGCGCCGCCGCGCCGCCTGCGACGACCAGCCCCGCCATCCGCCCGACGGTATCGTGATCAAGCGCCGCCCCGGCATCGGCGTCGATCGAATTGCCGAGCATCACGCGCACGATCGTGAGCAACGCCTCGCCGCGCTCCAGATAGCGCCCGAGCCAGTAGAAATTGTCCGCGACCCGGCTGGGCAGCGTACCCGGATTGCGGCGGACCTGGGTCGTGTCGGGCGCGGTGAGCAGCGAGTCGTGCGCCTGCTGGTTCGGGCTGTGCACCGCGACGTCGGCGGACCACAGCCCGTCGCCCATCACCGCCGCGCGGATATCGGCATGCTCGCCGATCCGCGCGAACCCGCCGGGGAGCACGGTCCAGTCGCCATCGGGCCCGCGCGCCGCGAACACGCGGAGCGTGAACGGCCGCGCGGCCAACTCGCTGTCGGCGGCCACCGGCATGGTCGACAGGCGCACCATTTCCTGCCCGACATAATCCTGCGGGCGCTTGGCCATGTCGGCAAGCAACGCGGCGCGCCGGTCGGCCGACAGATCGGCGCCCTGCACCGCACCGTCGGGCAGACCGAGCGGGTTGGCGCCAAATGCGGGGGCGACGCGCAACTCGCCGAGCCGCTGTTCGACCACGCCGCGCGCGCCATCGTCGCCGCACCACCAGGTCGCGATATTGGGGAGCAGCAGTCGCTCGCCGAGCAGCCTCCTCGCCAGCGCGGGCAGGAACGCCTGCATCGCGGGCGCCTCCATCACCCCTGCGCCGGGCGCGTTCGAGATCAGGACATTGTGCGCGGCGAACGCGTCGATCAGCCCGGGCACGCCGATCTGCGAGTGCGAATCGAACGCGAGCGGGTCGAGCAAGCGCGGGTCGGCACGCTGCCACAAGGCATCGACGCGCTTCAGCCCGGCGATGGTGCGGACGTAGAGCCGGTCTTCGGTCACCGTCAGGTCGGCGCCCTCGACCAGCAGGAAACCGAGATAGCGCGCGAGGTGCGCCTGTTCGGCATAGCTCGCGTTCCAGCGGCCCGGCGTCAGCAGCCCGATCCGCGGCTCGGCGCGCTTGCACAGCTCGGCCAGCCCGTCGCGGAACGCCGCGAAGAACGGCGCGTGCCGCAGGATGTTGAGCCGCCCCTGCAACCCGCCGAGCGTGCGCGACGTGGCGAGCCGATTTTCGAGCGCATAGCCGGCGCCCGCGGGCGACCGGACGTGGTCGGCGAGCACGCGCCATTCGCCATCCGGCCCACGCCCCACGTCGAACGCGACGAACTGGAGCTGGTACCCGCCCGGCACCGTCAGCCCGACCATCGGGCGCAGGAACAGCGGGCTGCCGTTGACCAGCGCCGCCGGGATCGCGCCGTCGGCGACCAGTTTCGCTTCGCCGTAGAGATCGGCGAGGATCGTCTCGAGCAGCCCCGCGCGTTGCGCCGCGCCCGCCGCGATGCCGTGCCATTCGTCCTCGCCGATCAGCAGCGGGACGGGGGAAACCGGCCACGGCCGCTCGTCGCTGTCGCCCGCGACGCGGAAGCCCGTGCCGATATCCTCGGCGTGACGCTGGACGCGGGCACGGGCATGGCCGAGATCGTCGCCGGCCGCGACCGCGAGTTCCTCGAACGCCGCTTCCCATGCCGTGACGTCGCCGTCCACGACGACATCGCCCGCCCCGGCGCGGCCGCGATAGTCGGCGAGCCAGCGCGCGGCGTGCGCGCGGGCATCGAGCAATTCGTCTGTGGTCGCGCGGCTGGCCATGATGTCCCCGTCGCCGATTCGACCACACTCCATGCTGCGAGGCAACATGGATTAGTCAGAGGTCGGGAAGCACCTGCCGCGCGACGCCCCAGCCGGCGAGGCTCTTGCCGGAAGCCCGCTCGAGCAATTCGTCCTGATCGCCAACATGCCAGCGTGCCGCGGTGTCGAGGTCATCGAGCTCGGTCCAGGTCACCGGCGCCGATACCGGCGCACCGCTCCGCGCGCGGGCGGTGTACGGCATCACCGCGGTGGCGCCGCGCTGGTTTCGGAGCCAGTCGAGGAAAATCTTCCTCTTGCGCTTGGCCTTGGACATCGTCGCGGTGAAGCGGTCGGGCTCGGCTTGTGCCAGCGCCACGCAAAAGCGATCGGCGAAATCCTTGACCACCGGCCACTCGGCTTGCGGCGTCAGCGGCACGACGACGTGGACGCCCTTCCCGCCCGACAGCATCGCGAAGCTGACCAGCCCGATTTCGGCGAGATGCCCCTTGAGATCGGCCGCGGCCTTCTTGACCGCGTCGAACCCGAGTCCCTCGTCGGGGTCGAGATCGAACACCAGCCGGTCTGGCTTTTCGATATCGACGACCGACGACCCCCAGCCGTGGAACTCGATCGTCCCCATCTGGACGCAGGTCAGCAGGCCATCGGCATCGTCGACATAAAGGTACGGCTCGACCGACCCGTCCTTCTCGCGGACGTCGACGTGCTTGACGTGGTCGCCGAACGATCCGGCGTCGTGCTTCTGGAAGAAGCAATGCTTGCCGCGCCCCTGCGGGCAGCGGACCAGGCTGATCGGGCGGTTGGCGATCCATTGCAGCGCGACCGGCGCCATCGCCTCGTAGAAATCGGCGAGGTCGCCCTTGGTCACGGTCGAATCGGGAAAGATCAGCCGCTCGGGGTGCGTGATCGTGACGCTCGACGCCTTCGCCTTGGGTGCCGGCTTGGGTTTCTCCTCGACCACCTCTTTTGCCTCCTTGTCGCCGCGCAGCCCCAGGAAGCTCGGATGGCGCAACACCTTGTCGGGGGTGACTTCGGTGAAGGCGATCTCCGCGACCAGCGACGGCGTCACCCAATGCGCCTTGCGCGTCGCCGCGCGCGGCGCCTCGACCGTCGGCGACTTGCGCGCCAACCGGTCGAGCTTGGCGCGCAGGTCGTTCATCGTCTCGACGTTGAAGCCGGTCCCGACCTTGCCCGCGTAGCGCAGCTTGCCGTCCTCGTGCACGCCGAGCAGCAGCGCGCGGAACCCCCGCGACTTGTCGCTTTCGGTCCAGCCGACGATCACGAATTCCTGGCGCAGCAGGCACTTGACCTTGAGCCAGCTCTGCGTGCGCTTGCCGCGATAGGGCGCGTCGGCGCGCTTCGAAACGATTCCCTCAAAACCTTCGCGGCACATCGTGTTGAACAATTTCTCGCCCTCGCCGACGATATGCTCGGCGAATTGCAACCGCGCATCCGCGCCGTCGAGCAGCGGACGCAGCCGTTCCTTGCGCTGGATGTTGGGCAGTTTGTCGAGTTTCTCGCCGTCGAGCTCGAGCAAGTCGAACGCGAACAACGTCATCGCGCCGCCATTCGCGATCGCGTCCTGGAGCGTCGAGAAATCGGGCCGCCCGTCCTTGAACGCGACCACCTCGCCGTCGATCAGCGCCGATGCGACCGGCAATGTCGCCGCAGCTTCGGCGATGTCCGGAAACTTGCCGGTCCAGTCGAGGCCCTTGCGCGTGTAAATCTTGGCGCTGCCCCCGGCGACCGCGATCAGGACGCGGTAACCGTCATATTTGACCTCATGGATCCAGCCGGTGCCGGTGGGGACGGAGTCGACCAAGGTGCAGAGCTGGGGTTCGCGGAAGGCAGGCAATCCTCCCCGTTTACGGGGAGGTGGCGCGCGAAGCGCGACGGAGGGGGTGGGCCGTGAACGTGCCGCCTGTTGCCCGCCCCCTCCACCATCGCTACGCGATGATCCCCCTCCCCGTCCCGGGGAGGATTTGGCGGCTTTCCGCAATGCCTTCCAACTCGCCAACTCCTTTGCCTTCGTGCCCGCCGCGATCGCCTGCATCGTTCGCCCGGTCTTTACGCTCGTCACCGCGCCTTCGACCAGGTCGTCGGACCCGCCGGCATGCTCGTCCTCGATCTTGCGAAGCAGCCAATTGACGTTGCGCTCCTTGCCCCTCGGCTTCAGCCGGATCAGCAGCCACTCGCCCTTCATCCGCTCGCCGTGGAGGATGAAATGGAGGTGCCCGTCCTTCAGATCGTCCGCCGACTTGCCGGGGATCGGCTCCCACCAGCCGTCGTCCCACAGCATCACTGTCCCGCCGCCATATTCGCCCTGCGGGATCGTCCCCTCGAAATCCGAATAGCTTAAGGGATGGTCCTCGGTCTGCACGGCCAAGCGCTTGTCGTCGGGGTTGAGGCTGGGGCCGCGAGTCACCGCCCAGCTCTTCATCACGCCGCCGACCTGCAGCCGCAGATCCCAGTGCAGCCGAGTCGCGTCGTGCTTCTGCACCATGAAGCGGTTGCCAGTGGTCGCCACCTCGCCGCGCGGCTCCGCGGTCTTCGCGAAATCGCGCTTGGCGTTGTAGGTCGAAAGCGGGTCGCGCTCAGCCATGCGCGCGCTTCTTGGCGGGTGCCTTCTTCGCCGGCGCCTTCTTGGCCGGCGCGGCCTTGGCGCCGGGCTTCTCGATCGACTTCTTGAGCGCGGCCATCAGGTCGACGACGTTCGAGCCGGAGCGCCCGCCGCCCTCCTCCTTGTCCTCGATGATCTTGCGGTTGGTCTTCTGCTTCGACTTGCGCGCGATCAGATCCTTGAGCGCGTCGACATAGCGGTCGTGGAACTTGGACGGGTCGAAATCCGCCGTCTTCTTCTCGATCAGCGTCGTCGCGAGATCGAGGAGATCGGCATCGGGCTTGTCGTCCGGGATGTCGCGGAAATAGCCTTGCGCCTTGTTGACCTCGTCGGCGTAGCGCAGTGTCTCAAGCACCATCCCGCGCCCGCACGGCTTCAGGCTGACGACATATTCGCGCCCGCGCATCGCGAGCTGGCCCAGGCCCACTTTCTTCGACCGGCGCAGCGCCTCGCGCAGCACGATGAACGCTTCCTCGGCGAGATCGTCGGCGGGCACGACGAAATAGGGGCGCTCGAAATAAAGCACGTCGATCTCGCTCGCGTCGACGAACTGGGTCAGCTCGAGCGTCTTCTTCGATTCGAGCTTCACCGCATCGATCTCGTCCTGGCCGAGCAGGACGTAATCGCCCTTGTCGATCTCGTAGCCCTTGACGATGTCGTCGGGGTCGACCTCGCCGATCCCGGGCACGACTTTCTCATACTTGATGCGCTTGCCCGACGGCTGGTGGACCTGGTGGAACGCGATCTGCGCGCCCGATTTGGTCGCGGTGTAGATTTCGACCGGGATCGAGACGAGCGCCAGCCTGATCTGTCCCTGCCAATAGGCGCGTGCTGCCATGATCTGGATACTCTCCGTTGCGAAGCCGATTCAATTCGCGGGCGCGGGAGTCGTTCCCCTTCGCGGAGTCGCGCGTTAAGGAGCGCGCATGGCCGACGATCCCTTTGCCCTGTTCGACGCCTGGTTCGCCGAAGCACAAGCCAGCGAGCCGAACGATCCCAACGCGATGGCGCTGGCGACGGCGGACGCGGCCGGGCGGCCGTCGGTACGAATGGTGCTGTTGAAGGGCCACGGGCCGGACGGCTTCGTTTTCTACACCAATCGCGAGAGCCGCAAGGCGGGGGAGATCGCGGCGAACCCCCACGCCGCGCTCCTCTTTCACTGGAAATCGCTGCGCCGCCAGGTGCGGATCGAAGGCGCGCTGAGCCTCGCCACCGACGCGGAATCGGATGCCTATTTCGCCAGCCGCAGCCGCGATTCGCAGCTCGGCGCCTGGGCCTCGGACCAATCGCGCCCGCTCGCCGACCGCGCGACGTTTGAGGCACGTTTTGCCGACATGCAGGCCAAGTTCGACGGCCAGGATGTCCCACGCCCGCAGCATTGGGGTGGATATCGTTTGACCCCGGGCCATATCGAGTTCTGGCAGGACCGCGCACATCGCCTGCACGAGCGCCGTGTGTTCGATCGTGCTAACGGCGGCTGGACCGAGGGACTACTCTACCCATGATGACCGAAAGCGAACGGCGGCGGATCATCCCCTTTGCGGTGCGCGCCGCGCTCGCGAGCGTCGGGATGGCGTGCGCGCTGATCGTGCTCAAATCCTACGCCGCGTGGAGCACCGGATCGGTCGCGATGCTCGGCAGCCTCGCCGATTCGGGACTCGACCTGCTAGCCAGCCTCGTCACGCTGTACGGCGTGAAGCTCGCCGCCGAGCCGGCCGACCACGACCACCGTTTCGGCCACGGCAAAGCGGAGGCGCTGGCGGCGCTGTTCCAGGTCGTGCTGATCACCGTGTCGGCGATCGCGATCGCGTGGCGCGCGATCCAGGCATTGGGCAGCAACACCCCGACCAGCGACGCCGAATTCGGCATCGGCGTATCGATCGCCGCGATCCTCGCGACGCTCGTCCTGCTCGCCTACCAGCGCAGCGTCATTCGGCGCACCGGATCGGTCGCGATCATGGCGGACAATATCCACTACCAGTCCGACGTGCTGCTCAACGGATCGGTGATCGCGGCACTCGCGCTCGACCAGTTCCTCGGCTGGCACCGCGCCGACCCGATCTTCGGCATCGCGATCGCGGCGTGGCTGGCGTGGGGCGCGTTCCAGGCGTCGAGCCACGCGATCGACATGCTGATGGACAAGGAATGGCCCGAGAGCCAGCGCGAGGCCTTCATCGAAGTCGCGGCGCGCCAGCCCGGGATCAAGGGCATCCACGATTTCCGTACGCGCCGCGCGGGCAGCCACGATTTCGCGCAGTTCCACATGGAGGTGCCGCACGACATCACCGTCCGCCAGGCACACGACATCGTCGAAGGGGTGGAGCGCGCGCTGCACAAGGCCTTCCCCAAGGTCGAAGTGCTGATTCACCTCGATCCCGAGGGGCATGTCGACACCGACAATCCATTGGTCGAGGCGGACGTCACGCCGCACTGGTTCGGGAAACGGATGTGAGAACATGAGACTGCCGATCACGCAGATCGACGCGTTCGCGCGGGCGCCGTTCGAGGGCAACCCCGCGGCGGTGATGCCGCTCGCCGACTGGCTCGACGACGCGACGTTGCTGGCGATCGCGGCGGAGAACAACCTGTCGGAGACCGCGTTCATCGTCGCGAGCGGGGATGATGGCGTGGATTTCGACCTGCGCTGGTTCACCCCGACGAGCGAGGTCGTGTTGTGCGGCCATGCGACGCTGGCGAGCGGGCATTTCGTGCTGTCGTCGTCGCCCGACATGGACCAGGTGCGGTTCCGGACGCGCAAGGCGGGCATGCTCGAGGTCGCGCGCGTCGGATCTGGGTATGAGCTCGCGCTGCCGGCGTGGGGGCCGTCGCCGAAGCCGCTCCCCGCGATCGTCGCCGCACTCGGCGTCGACGGTGTGAACGAAACGCTGTGGCACCAGCATCGCTACGGGCTGATCGTGCTCGACACCGCCGATCAGGTCCGCGCGCTCGACCCCGATTTCCGCGCGCTCGCCCGCGAAGGCGACGTGCTGACGATCGTTACCGCACCGGGCGAGAATACCGATATCATCAGCCGCGTGTTCGCGTGCGGCGCGGGAATCGACGAGGATCCAGTGACGGGGTCGGCGCACGCGGTGATGGTGCCCTATTGGGCGAAGCGGCTCGGCCGCGACAGCTTCACCGCCTATCAGGCGAGCAAACGCGGCGGGCATTTGACCTGCCGTCTGGACGGCGACCGCGTGATCCTCGGCGGGCAATGCGTCACCGTGATGGAAGGCACATTCCTGCTTTGACGGCCATGCCGTAGCGTCAACACGCCCACACGAAAAACTGGCGGAAAACCAACGGTTTTGCTAGGATGGCCGGGTGACCGACCACGCCATCCCGCACGATTTCCCGATCCCGATCGATCCGGCCGACATCGATTTCATGGGGCACGTCAACAATGCCTCGTACCTCAAATGGGTACAGGAGGCGGTGCTGAGCCACTGGCGCAAGATCGCGCCGGCGGACGCGGTCGCCAGCCTGCTCTGGGTCGCACTCAAACACGAGATCACCTATCGCAAGCCGACCTTCCTCAACGACGAAGTGATCGCGACCGTCCTGCTCGAAAAGGTCCAGGGGGCGCGCGCTTTCTATCAGACGATCATCAAGCGCGGCGAGGACGTGCTCGCCGAGGTCAAGTCGAGCTGGTGCTGCATCGATGCCGAGACGCTGCGCCCCGCGCGGCTGGCATCGAGCGTGATCGAGAAGTTCTTTTCCAAGGCCGACTAGCCGCCCGACACCTTGACGTGGATCAGCCGGTTCGCGCGCGAAACGATGGTAGGGCGCGCGCCATGACCGACCCCTTCCCTCACCAGCTGTCAACCGTCGAGCGCGCCTATCAGCTGGCGCGATCTGGGACATGCCGCAGCGTCGAGGACATCCGCCGCCAGTTGACCGCCGAACGCTATGAATCGGTCCAGGCGCACCTGAGCGGCGCGTCGATCAAGCGCGACTTGATCGCGTTATGCAAGGCGGCGGCCGCGGCGCGTTGAGCCTTACGCCGCGAGCGCGCTTTCGGCGGCTTCGGTTTCCTCGATCCACCCGCCGCCGAGCACGCGGTCGCCGGCGTAGAGCACCGCCGCCTGTCCCGGCGACACGCCATATTCGGGCGTCTCGAACACGATGCGGTCGCCCTCCAGCCGCGCCGGCACCGGTCTGGCGAGGCTCCGGACCTTGGCGGTGAGCGGTCCGTCGGTCGGGCCGAGCCGATTGATGTCGCTCAGCCGCGCCGAGGACACGGCTAACGCGTGGCGCGGGCCGACGACGACGCGGCACTGCGCGGGGTCGAGGCGCACGACGTAGAGCGGTTCGGGGCTGCCGCCGATTTCCAGCCCGCGGCGCTGACCGATCGTGAAATGGATCAGCCCGCGATGCTCGCCGAGCTTGCGGCCCGCGAGATCGACGATGTCGCCGCCGGCTTCGGCCTCGGGGCGTAGTTTCTTGACTAGCGACGCATAATCGCCGTCGGGGACGAAGCAGATGTCCTGGCTGTCCGGCTTGGCCGCGACGCCCAGCCCCAGTTCCGCCGCGAGTTCGCGCACCCGCGGCTTGGGCAGACCGCCCAACGGAAAGCGGAGGAAGTCGAGCTGATCCTGCGTCGTCGCGAACAGGAAGTAGCTCTGGTCGCGCGCGGGGTCGGCGGCGCGATGAAGCTCCGCGCCCGCCGGTCCTTCGACCCTGCGGACATAATGACCGGTCGCGAGGCAATCGGCGCCGAGGTCGCGGGCGAGGCCGAACAGGTCGGTGAACTTCGGCCCCATGTTGCACCGGACGCACGGGATCGGGGTGCGCCCCGCGACATATTCGTCGGCGAACTGGTCGATCACGCTTTCCCGAAATGCGCTTTCATGGTCGTGGACGTAATGCGCGATGCCAAGCCGGTCGCACACCGCGCGCGCGTCGCGGATGTCGCGGCCCGCGCAGCACGATCCGGCGCGGCCGACCGCCTCGCCATGGTCGTAGAGCTGGAGCGTGATCCCGATCGTCTCCGCCCCCGTCCGCGCGGCGAGCGCGGCCACGACCGACGAATCGACCCCGCCCGACATCGCGACGACGATGCGCTTGCCCGACAAATCGGGGCCCAGTTGGAAATCGGCTTCGGTCATGGTGAGGCGCCTTAATAGGAGCGCGGCGGCGGCTTGCCTAGTTAAGCAGATTTAACCCCGCTCTTTACCGAGCCTTAGCTTGATGTGGGTAAACCCCCGAGTCCGATTGATGAAACGGACGAGTATCGCGTGGACCTGGCCTATCTCCGATTCGAGCACGACGCGGGCGTGGCGGTGCTGCCGCCCGACCTCGCGGTGCTGCTGGTCGGGATCGCGGCGCGCCAGGCGGCGTCGCCGACCGCGATGATCCATGCGCAATTCGCCCCGACCGTGTGGGCCGATTTGCCGTTCCGGCCGCGTTCGGGCGCGTTCTGCGAGCGCCAGGCCGTGCGGATCGAGCGGTGGGGCAAGTCATGAAGGACGCGTTTACCTAGCCGCTAAAAGGGATGTTCAAGTCCGGCCGCTAACGGTCGTTATTATTGGAAATGTTTTGGGGTCCCCCCGACCCAAATCGAGGTAGCGAATGATCGAGAACCAGAAAATACGGCCGGCAAAAGTAATCGGCCCGCTCGGCGAGCCGCTGACGCTCGACACGTTGCCCCCGCCCGAGACGACGCGGTGGGTGGTGCGCCGCAAGGCCGAAGTGGTCGCGGCGGTGAACGGCGGGCTGCTGAGCGTCGACGAAGTGTGCGACCGCTACAGCCTGACGGTCGAGGAATTCGCCGGGTGGCAGCGCGCGATCGACCGGTCGGGCATGCCGGGGCTGCGCGTGACTCGCATCCAGCATTACAAAAGCCTCTACGAGCGCCAGCAGAAGTATTGAGTTCCGGCGGTCAATTCGTTTGCGGAACAAAATTCGCGACGTAGGAGTCGTACTCCTGAGCCCGGCGTAGACGGGCGCGTAAACAGGAGGTCGCAATGATCGGTATCATTATCTGGCTCGTCGTGGGCGGTCTGGCGGGTTGGCTCGCCAGCGTCGTGATGCGCACCGACGGCCAGCAGGGTCTGTTGCTCAACGTCGTCGTCGGCATCGTCGGTGCCGTAATCGCCAACCTGATCTTCGGAGTCGGCATCAACGAAGCGATTACGGTGATGACCTTCGTCTATTCGGTGATCGGCGCCATCATCCTGCTGGCGATCCTCAACCTGATCAATCGCGGCCGCGTCCGCTAGCGGGAGCGCGAGCCAGAACAGGGGCCGTTCCCGCGAGGGAGCGGCCCTTTTCTTGTCATTTGAGCAGGAAGCGCACCGCTACCGTGACGGTGACATCGGTTTCGCCGGCCTCGATCGACGTGGCAGGAACGGCCTGCACCTTGTCGCGGGCCATGAAGGCGATTGGCATCGGCGGCGGCGCCATTCCCCCTTCGCTGATCGACAGTATGCGCACCACGCTCAACCCCGCCGCCCTGGCGTAGAGCTCCGCCCGTGCGCGGGCGCGCCTGACCGCGTCGACCCGCGCCTCGTCGAGCGCGGCGTCGGGCTGGTCGAGCGACAAATTGGGCCCGTCGATCTGGTTCGCGCCTTGCGCGACCAACGCGTCGAGGATCGCACCCGATTTGGCGACGTCGCGGAAGCGGACCGACACATTGTTCGACGCCTGATACCCAGTGATCGCCGGCGCCTGATTATTCTCATAGCGATATTGCGGCTGGAGCGAGACGTTCGAGGTCGCGATGTCGCGCGGCTGCACGCCTGCCGCGTTCAGCGCGGCGAGCACGCCCGCCATCCGCTGGGCGTTGTCGGCCAGCGCCTGCGCCGCGGTCGTGCCTTGCGTCACCACGCCGGCGCGGATCGTCGCCACATCGGGCACGCGCGTCGTCTTTCCGGTGGCGCTCACGTCGAGGACCGTGCCGTCGAGCACGATCGCGGGCGCGGTCTGCGCGAGCGCAGGCGTAATCGCAAGCGAGGCCAGGGTCAGAACGGCGGCGGTGGTGATGAGGCGCATCGAATTCTCCAAGCGTAACGAACGGTACCGCCGCTTCGCACGCGGCGGGCTACGCACGATGAACGGCTCGCGCGGTCAGCCGGGCCGATGATTCCGCACCACGCGATAGATCGCCAGCACGATCAACGCCCCAACGGCCGCTGAGACGTCGTTCTGCCACGTCCCGCTTGCCGTCCAGCGCATCGTTTCCGCGACGAAACCGGCGACCAGCGCGCCGGCGATGCCGAGCAGGATGGCGACAGCCAAGCGGTCCGGATTCTTGCCGGGCATCGCGAATTTTCCGACTACGCCAACCACAAGGCCGATCGCCAGCCACGCCAGGATCGATCGTTCGGGCATCGGATTTCTCCTCCCCTCGGCACGCGCCCTTGTGCGACGCGGCGCGCAGGTCTTCTGCCTCTAAAGAACGGGATGCAACCGTTTCCTGTCCGAAACGGCGCTCGCGGCTTGCGATTTGGGGCCGAAAAGGGCTAAGCGACGCCCGCCTGCACCGAGCCCCTTGAGGTCGGTGCTTTATTTGTATAACACAGTTATACCGAGGCCGTCGCGCCTCGACAAAAATGGGTACGGGGACGTGGCGGAAATGAATTACGAGCCGAGCGGCGGATATGCGCTGACCGACGAGACCGAAGCCCCGAGCCGTCGCCGGTTCTGGATCATCGCCACGGTCGCCATCGTGCTGATCCTGGTCGTCGCGTTCGTGATGATGCGCCCGCACAAGGCGGCGCCCGGCGCCGGCGCCCCCACCAGCGGCGGACAGCCGGCCGACCAGTTGCCGCCGGTCACGGTGGCCGCGCCCGGCAACAACGTGGTCGATCGCACGATCTCCGGCACCGGCAGCCTCGCGGCGCGGATCGACATGCCGGTCGGCGTGGCGGGCGAAGGCGGGCGCGTGACCGCGGTGCTGGTTCAGCCCGGCCAGTGGGTCGGCGCCGGCCAGGTGCTCGCGACGGTGGACAGCTCGGTCCAGACGCAGACCGCAGCGAGCCTGGCCGCGCAAGTCGCGGTTGCCCGCGCGGACGCCAACATCGCGCAGTCCAACGTCGATCGCGCGCAGGCGCTGGTCGGCAAGGGGTTTATCTCCAAGGCCGACCTGGAGACCAAGGTCGCGACGCGCGACGCCGCGGTGGCGCGCGTTCGGGTCGCCGAGGCGCAGCTTGCGCAGCAACGCGCGTCGAACGGCCGGCTCGCCATCCGCGCGCCGGCCGCCGGCCTCGTCCTGACGCGCTCGGTCGAGCCGGGCCAGATCGTCAGCGCGGGGTCGGGCGCGCTGTTCCGGATGGCCAAGGGCGGCGAGATGGAACTGCGCACCGAATTGTCCGAAGGCGATATCCAGAACCTGAGCGTCGGCGCGCGGGCGCAAGTAACGCCGGTCGGCAGCAATGAGACGTTTGCCGGCACGATCTGGCAGATCTCGCCGGTGATCGACCCCCAGACGCGGCGCGGCATCGCCCGCATTGCCATCCCCTACAACAAGGCGATCCGCCCCGGCGGCTTCGCCTCGGCATCGATCTATGGCGGCGCGTCGACCGCACCGGTCCTGCCCAACTCGGCGATCCAGACTGACGCCAAGGGCAATTTCGTGTATGTCATCGACAAGGACGACAAGGTACAGCCGGTGCGTATCACCACGGGCGAAGTGACCGACGCCGGCGTCACCATCACCAGTGGCCTGTCGGGCAGCGAGCGCGTCGTGCTACAGGCTGGTGCGTTCCTGAACCCGGGTCAGAAGGTCAAGCCGATCCTGAAGCAACCCGCCAAGAAATGAGGCGCTGACTCATGGGTTTCCGCAATATCTCCGCCTGGTCGATCCGGAATCCGGTTCCCAGCATCGTCCTGTTCCTGGGGCTGACCCTCGCCGGTCTCGTCAGCTTCATGACGATGAAGGTCAACCAGGACCCGGACATCGATTTCCCGATGGTCATCGTCCAAATCTCGCAGCCGGGGGCCGCCCCGACCGAGATGGAGAATCAGGTTACCCAGAAGGTCGAGAACGCGTTGCGCAGCGTCGCGGGCGTCGATGAGATCGATTCGACCGTCACCGAAGGCAGCTCGCAGACGATGGTGCAGCTGCAGATCGGCACGCCGATCGACCGCGCGCTCGAGGATATCCGCAGCCAGATCCAGCAAACGCGCAGCTCGTTGCCCGACGGCATCCTGGAGCCGCAGGTCTTCCGCATCGACACCAGCGGCAACGACCTGGCGAGCTACGCCGCCGTTTCGACCAGCATGTCGGTCAAGGATCTGTCCTGGTATATCGACGATACGGTGACCAAGGCGTTGCTGGGCGTGCCCGGCATGGCGACGGTCGACCGCAACGGTGGCGTCGACCGCGAAATTCGCGTCAAGCTCGATCCCGCCAAGCTGCAATCGCTCGGCCTGACCGCCAGCCAGGTCAACGCGCAATTGCGCCAGGTCAACGTCAACGCCGCGGGCGGCCGCGCCGAAATCGCCGGGTCGGAACAGACCGTGCGCGTACTGGGCAACGCCGCGGACGCTTACCGGCTGGGCCAGACGCAGATTTCTATGGGCAACGGTCGGCTGGTGAAGCTGACCGACATCGCGACCGTGGTCGACGACGCCGCCGAACAGCGTTCGGCCTCGCAGCTCAACGGCGCGCAAGTCATCACCTTCGATTTCCAGCGCGCCAAGTCGGCGTCGGACATCGCAGTGTTCCATGGCGCCGAAAAGGCATTGGCGGCGCTCGAAAAGCAGAACCCCGACGTCAAGTTCAAGCTGATCTTCAACGAAACCCAATATGCCGAAATGCAATATCATTCGGCGCTCGAGGCGATGCTCGAAGGCGCATTGCTTGCGGTCGTCGTGGTGTTCCTGTTCCTGCGCGACATCCGCGCGACGCTGATCTCGGCACTGGCGATCCCGCTATCGGCGATCCCGACCTTCTGGGTCATGAGCCTGTTGGGCTTCACGCTCAACCAGATGACCTTGCTCGCGCTCAGCCTGGTGGCGGGCGTGCTGGTCGACGACGCGATCGTCGAGATCGAAAACATCGTCAGACACATGCGCATGGGCAAGACCGCGTACCAAGCGGCGATCGACGCCGCCGACGAAATCGGCATCGCGGTGCTCGCCACGACCATGTCGATCGTCGCAGTGTTCTTTCCCGTGGCGTTCATGCCCGGCGTACCCGGTCAGTTCTTCAAGAGCTTTGGCCTGACCATCGTCGCCTCGGTGTTGATGAGCCTTGCGGTCGCGCGCCTCGTCACGCCGATGATCGCGGCCTATTTCCTGCGCGCCAAGGGTCACGCGGCGCACGGCGAAGGCCGGTTGATGGACGTGTACATGAACACATTGCGCTGGACGCTGCGCCATCGCTGGTCCTCGATCGTCGCGGGCGCCGTTGCGCTGGTGCTGACCGTGTTTTTCTTCGCGATCCTGCCGCAATCGTTCCAGCCCGACCAGGACCAGGACGCGTCGACCGCCAATATCGAGATGGTGCCGGGCACCACGCTCGCCGAGACGCAGGCGGTCGCCGATCAGGTCTACACGCTGATCAAGGCACAGCCGCAGGTCGCGGACGTCTACGTCCGCGTCGGCGTCGGCAACGGACGCGTGACCGCGATCTTCAAGAAGAAGAAGGACGGCACGAGCATCCAGTTCGAACGCCGGCTGGCGCCGACGCTCGCGCAGATTCCCGACGCTCGCGTGACGTTCCGCTCGCAACAGGGCTGGGGATCGAGCGGGCGCGACATCACCATCGTGCTCGGCGGCGCCGACCCGGTCGCGCTCAACAATCAGGCGCAGAAGGTCGTCGCCGACTTGCAGAAGCTGAGCGTCGTCACGGCACCACGTATTCAGGGCGACCTGCAGCAGCCCGAGCTGGAAATCCGCCCGCGGCTCGACCTCGCCGCCGATCTCGGCGTGACGACGGCGGCGTTGTCGAACACGATCCGGCTCGCGACGCTGGGCGATATCGACCAGAACAAGGCGAAATTCTCGCTGAGCGATCGCCAGATCCCGATCACCGTCGCGCTGGAGCAATCGTCGCGGTCGCGGCTGGCGACGATCCAGAACCTGCCGGTGCAGACCGCAACCGGGGGATCGGTGCCCCTGTCGACCGTCGCCGATATCGGCTTCGGCGCCAGCCCGAGCAAGATTCAGCGCGTCCAGCAGCAGCGCCAGATCACGGTAGGCGCCGACCTGGCGCTCAACCCCAAGACCGGCAAGCCGTTGGTGTCGGGCGAGGCGTGGAAGGAGATCGAGAAGATCCCGTCGCTCAAGAACCTGCCTGCGGGGATGGAGCGGCTGACGCTCGGCCAGCAGAAGTGGCAGGGCGAGATGATCCTCAACTTCTTCATCGCGCTGGCGTCGGGCATCCTGCTCGTGTTCGCGGTGCTGGTGCTGCTGTACCGCCGCGTTCTGCCGCCGTTCGTCAACATGGGCTCGCTGCTGCTGGCCCCGCTCGGCGGCTTGATCGCCCTGTGGATCGCCGGCCAGCCCGTTTCGATGCCGGTCTATATCGGTCTGCTCATGCTGTTCGGAATCGTCGCCAAGAATTCGATCCTGTTGATCGACTTCGCGCTCGAGGAAATGCAGAAGGGCGTACCCAGCCTGGATGCCATCGAGGACGCCGGGCACAAGCGCGCGCAACCGATCGTGATGACGACGGTGGCGATGGTGGCCGGCATGGTGCCGACCGCATTGTCGCTATCGGGTGACGGATCGTGGCGTGCGCCGATGGGCACCGTGGTGATGGGCGGCCTGGCGCTGTCGACGCTACTGACCCTGCTGATCGTGCCGGCCAGCTTCAGCCTGGCGGTGGGGATCGAAAAGTGGCTCGGGCCGAAGCTCGGCCGCCGCTTGTTGACCTATCGCCCCGGCGACGAGGATCGGCCGATCATCGATCAGCCGGGACCGGTGCGGCCGATCGGCTATCACGGCGCCGGGCCGCAGCCGGCCGAGTGACCGCGATCGCGGGGAAGGACTTGAACCTTCCCCCGATTGAGCGATTGTCACGGGCATGAAGCTGGCGCTCCTGCCCGTGCCCGGCGCGACCGCCACCCCGCCCGCGCTGCGCCGGATGCGGATCGTTGCGACCGCGCTGTTGCTGGCGATGGCGGTATTGTTCCTCATCGCCCGCGCATTTGGCGACCGGCACCCGGCCTGGGGTTTCGTCCGCGCCTTTGCCGAAGCGGCGATGGTCGGCGGGCTCGCCGACTGGTTCGCGGTCACCGCGCTGTTCCGTCACCCGCTCGGCCTCCCGATCCCGCACACCGCGATCGTGCCGCGCAACAAGGACCGGATCGGCGACACGCTTGCTGCGTTCCTGCGCGACAACTTCCTGATCCCGCGCGTGGTCGCGCGGCGGATGAAGCGAGTCGATGTGGCCGGCGCGGCGGGGCGTTGGCTGGCCGATCCCAAGGGCGCGACCGAAGGGCGATTGCGGCGCGGCGCGTCGCGGCTCGCCGCCGACATGCTCGAATCGCTCGATCAGGAACGATTGGGCGGAATGGTGCGCACGACCATCGCGCAGCGGCTGCGCGCACTCCAGATTTCCCCCTTGCTCGGCAATGCGCTGTCCGCCGCGATCGCCGACAACCGGCACGTGCCGTTGCTCGACGGCATCGTCAAATGGGCGGCGAAGGTGCTCGAAGCCAATCAGGCCGTCATTCGCGCGATGGTGCACGAGCGCGCTGGCGGGCTGATGCGCTGGACCGGGCTCGACGAGACACTCGCCAGCAAGATCATCGCCGGGCTCGACGGGATGATCCACGACATGGCCAACGAGCCCGGCCATCCGTTGCGCGCCAAGGCCGAAGAGGGCCTCGCGCAACTCGCGCACGACCTCCAGCACGATCCCGCGATGCGCGCGCGCGTGGAGGGCTTCAAGGCGGAGATGCTCGACAATCCGGCGCTCAGCGACTGGTGGCAAGGTGTATGGGAACAGTTGCGCGGCGCGATGCTCAAGGTCGCGCGCGATCCCGATGCGATGATGGCGGGCCGCTTCGGCGAAGCGCTGCGTCAGCTCGGCACGACGTTACAGCAAGACCCCGAGCTCGCCGCGACGATCAATCGCTTCGCACGCCGCGCCGCGGTGGGCACCGCCGCCGATTACGGCGATTCGATCGTGCGGCTGGTGTCGGAAACGGTGCGCGGCTGGGATGCGCGGACGGTCACGCAGCGGCTGGAGAATGCGGTGGGCCGCGACCTGCAATATATCCGCATCAACGGGACGTTGGTCGGCGGACTGGTCGGGCTGGTCATCCACGCGATCGATATCGCGTTCTAGCGCCATTCCAGGATCGGCCACCCCTTCTCGGTGGCGAGCGCGCGCAACTTGCCATGCGGGTTGACCGCAAACGGCTCGTCCGCCCAGCCGAGCGTCGGCGCATCCGACACGTGGTCCGAATAGAAACGGATGTGCGTATCGTTGCGCGCGATGCCCTGTCCCGCCATCCACGCCTCGATCATCCGGAGCTTGGCCGGACCGTAGCAATTCTCGCCCGCGATGCGTGCGACCAGCCGGTCGCCATCGACCGTCGAAGGTGTCGCGATGACATCGTCGATCCCGAGCGCACGGGCGATCGGCCGGACGTAGAAATCGTAGCTCGCGGTCGCCAATACGATACGGTAGCCCGCCGCCTTGTCCGCCGCGATGCGCTGGCGTGCCTGGGCGTACACGTCCTTCGTCGCGACGCTTTCGGCAAAACGCTCTGCTGCGGCCTCGACGCTCGCCAGCTTCGCGCGCCGCCCCATCACCAGCGCCTGCGTCTTTTCCTTGAGCCGTGCACGGTCGATCCGCTTGGCGAGATACAGCGCGGCCGGTCCCAGCGTTGCAAGCAGCGGGAAAACGCCCCACGGCGTGCGCCGCATGTACGTGCGCAGAAACGGCGTCCAGGTCGCGCGCGTCGTGATCGTCTTGTCCATGTCGTAGATCGCGAGCCGGTGCATGGCACCGGTCATGGCGCCCATGTTGTTGCCGATCCAGCGATAATCTTTCATGGTCGAGGACGAATGAACGACACCGCGGCCTTTACCGACGATGGCGACACCGGAACGCTGCGCTTTTCCGGCAGCCTGTCGCTGGCGCGGATCGGCGACCTGCCCGAGCGGCTCAACGCCTATGACGGCAAGGTCGAGCGGCTCGATTTGTCGGGGATCGAGCGAATCGACACGATCGGCGCCTGGACGATCCACCGCTTTTCGCAAAAGAACGGCGCCGCGGTCGAGGGGCTCAGCCCGGACGGCCAGCACCTGTTCGACCAGGTGCAGGCGGCCGACCAGCCGGTGCGCATTCGCGGCGAGCGAGTCCCCGCGTTCACCCGCGTGCTCGGAGAGATCGGCGATGCGACGATCCAGGCGGGGAAGACGCTCTACGGCCTGCTCGGCTTCCTGGGCGCGACGGTCCTGGCCTTCTGGGCGACGATCCGGCACGGGCGTTTCCGCTTCAACGCCACCGTCCAGCAGTTCGAAGTGGTCGGCGTCTCCGCGCTCGCCATCATCGGGCTGATGAGCTTCCTCATCGGGATCGTCATCGCGCAGCAGGGTGCGGTCCAGCTCCGCCAGTTCGGTGCCGAAATCTATACGATCAATCTGGTCGGCCGCTTGTCGTTCCGCGAGCTCGGCGTGCTGATGACCGCGATCATGGTCGCGGGCCGCTCCGGCTCCGCGTTCGCCGCGCAGATCGGCACGATGAAGCTGACCGAGGAAATCGACGCGATGCGAACGATCGGCGTTTCGCCGATGGAGGCGCTGGTCGTGCCACGCGTCATCGCGTCGACCGTGATGATGATCTTGCTCGGCTTCTATTCGGCACTGGTCGCGATCATCGGGGGCGGGCTGTTGTGCTGGGCCGTGCTCGGTATCCCGTGGGTTACCTACGTCCAGCAAATCCGCGAAGTCGTGCCGATCAGCGACGTCTATATCGGCGTGATCAAGGCGCCGGTGTTCGGCGCGATCATCGGCATGGCGGGCTGTTTCCAGGGCATGCAGGTCGAATCGGACTCCGAACAGGTCGGCCTCAGGACGACCGCCGCCGTGGTGCAGGGGATTTTCCTGGTGATCGTGCTCGACGCTTTCTTCGCGGTGTTCTTTTCCTGGGCCGGGTGGCCGTGATGCCGGCCAAAAGGGACGTCATCATCAGCGTGCGCGGGCTGAAGAACAGCTTCGGCGAGCAAGTCGTGCACGAGGATCTCGACCTCGACGTCTATCGCGGCGAGATCATCGGCGTGGTCGGCGGGTCGGGCACCGGCAAGTCGGTGCTGATGCGCTCGATCATCGGCCTCCAGACCCCCGATGCCGGCGAGATTACCGTGTTCGGCGAGCCGACGATCGGCCGCGAGGAGACCGAGGCGACCGATATCCGCAAGCGCTGGGGCATCTTGTTCCAGGGCGGCGCCCTGTTCTCGACGCTGACCGTGGCCGAGAATGTCGAAGTGCCGATCAAGGAATTCTATCCGCAGATCGACGCGGTGCTGCTCGACGAGATCGCGTCGTACAAGGTGGTGATGACCGGGCTGCCGGCAGAGGCCGGACCCAAATATCCGGCCGAACTGTCGGGCGGGATGAAGAAACGCGCGGGGCTCGCGCGCGCGCTCGCGCTCGACCCCGAATTGCTGTTCCTCGACGAGCCCACCGCCGGGCTCGACCCGATCGGCGCCGCGGCGTTCGACGAGCTGACCAAGTCGCTTCAGCGCACGATGGGGCTCACGGTCTTTCTGATCACGCACGACCTCGACTCGCTCTACGCGATCTGCGACCGTGTCGCGGTCATCGCCGACAAGAAGGTAATCGCGGTCGGCACCATCGACGAGCTGCTGGCGTTGGACCATCCGTGGATCGAGGAATATTTCAAGGGGCCGCGCGGCCGCGCGGCGATCATGACGCACGAAGCGCACGAAGAAGCGCCGCAACAACCAGGGGCTGACTGATGGAAACGCGTTCCAATCACGTGCTCGTCGGCGGGGTCGTGCTGATCCTGCTGGCGGTGCTCGCACTGTTCCTGGTGTGGATCTCGCGCTTCGGTGCCGAGGGAAAGCGCGAATACGACATCTTCTTCAAGCAATCGGTCGACGGGCTCGCCAAGGGATCGGCGGTCAACTTCTCGGGCGTGCCGATCGGCCAGGTCAAGGACATCGCGCTCGACGCCAAGTCGCCCGAATTCGTCCGCGTGCGCGTGTCGGTCGACGACAAGACCCCGATCCTGCTCGGCACGACCGCGGCGGTCCAGGGCAGTTTCACCGGCCCCTCGACCGTCCAGCTCGACGGCGCGCAACAGGGCAAGCCGTTGATCAGTTGCGAGAATAGCTCGTGCGCGCTCGGCGTGCCGGTCATCCCGGCCAAGCCGGGCGGGATCGGTGCGCTCCTGTCCAACGCGCCCCAATTGCTCGAGCGGCTGACGACGCTCACCGAGCGATTGACCGCGTTGCTGTCGGACCGCAACCAGGTGTCGATCGCCGGCATCCTCGACAATACCAACAAATTGTCGAAGGCACTCGCCGACCGCGGGCCGGAGATCGCCGCGACGCTCGCCGAAACGCGGATCGCGATCCAGAAGGCCGGGATCGCGTCGCAACAGATCGGCGACCTGGCGGCGACGACCAACGGCGTGCTGGCCAACGACATCAAGCCGACGATCGGCAACCTCAACAAGACGATCGCCGCGGCGCAACGCTCGATGGAGACGCTCGACGCCGCGATCGGCGACGCGCGACCGGGGCTGCAGGCCTTTTCCAAGCAGACCATTCCGGAGGTCGGCCAGCTCGTCCACGACCTGCGCGAGATGGCCGCCGCCTTGTCGTCGGTCGCCGAAAAGGTCGACCGCGGCGGCGCCGGGTCGATCATCGGCAGCCCCAAGCTCCCCGATTACAAGGGCAAATGACATGAAGCGCTACCTTCCGCTCCTCCTCGCGCTACCGCTCGCCGGGTGCCTCGGCCTCGGGGGCAAGCCGCCCAAGGCGCTGCTGACGCTGACCCCGACGGCGACGCTGCCGGTCGGCGCGACGCAAAGTTCGGCCTCCGCGAAGACGGTCACAATCATCGTGCCGGTGGTGCCGCAAGCCCTCGCGGTCGCGCGCATCCCGGTGACGACCGGCGACACGGTCGCCTATGTCACCGACGCCGCGTGGGTCGAGCCGCCGCAACGGCTGTTCGCTCGGCTGATGTCCGACACGATCGCCGCCAAGACCGGCCGCGTCGTGCTGTCGACCGCGCAATCGTACAGCGACCCGGGCGCGCGGCTGTCGGGCGAATTGCGCAATTTCGGGTTCGACGGGTCGACCCACGAGGCGGTGGTGACGTTCGACGGCGCGCTGATCCGCGGCGGCGATGCGAACCGGGTCGAGAAGAAGCGGTTCGAGGCGCGCGTGCCGGTCAACCCGATCAACTACACCACGGTCGGACCGGCGCTCAACCAGGCCGCCAACCAAGTCGCCGGAGAAGTGGCGGATTGGGTCGGTAACTAAGCCGGCTTGCGGCGGATCGGCACCGGTACGTTGCAAATGTCGGCGCCGCCCGCGGGCACGGTGAAGAACGGCGGCTCGCGGTTTTCGCGGGCGTGGAGGTACTTCGCGAACGCCGGCGATCCCGGCATCAGATACTGGAAATGCGGGCGGTCGGCGGGCGCCAGCGCGCTCGCCAGTCGCGCGGTGACGATCGGCGTCGGGCGCTGCGTGTCGCCGTAGAAGCCGAGCTTGCCGGTGCCGCGCTCGAGCGACGACAGCGCGTCGATCCCTTCGATCACGCGCCCGACCAGGGCGATATTGCGGTCGAGCGGACGCGGCGCGTGGCCGATCACCGCGTACAATTCCGCCCCGCTGCCGATCGACGGCGCGAGGTCGCGCCCCACCCCTACCATGCCGTAGCAATGCGTCAGCCAGCTCGACTTGCCGTCCGACCCGACCGGCCACCCCGCCGCGTCGAACCCGGCGATGCTCGCGTAGCTGTCGGGCCGCGTCATCCGCACCACCGGCACGCCGCCCACGCGGGCATATTCGGCCGGCCCCGTGTCGGCGACGCCCGCCGGCAGCTTCTTCTTCTCGGTCACGTCGCCCCATTGCGCGACATAATTGTCCTGCACGCGATAGACGCTGGTCGCGTCCCACCAATGCTCGTTGGCGAGGATCCGCATCCGCTCGACGTGGCGCGGCGCGAAGCTCGGGGCGAGCTGGACGATCACCTTTCGCCCGTTGGCCAGCGTGAAGATCAGGATGTCGTCGTCGGGGATCGTCCGCCACGCGGTCGCGGGCGCAGCGGCGGCGATCTCCCCGGGCGACAGCGGCGGCTTGACCGCCGGCTTGGGCGGGGTGGCGGTCTGCGCGAAGAACGCGGCGGCGAGCGGGAGAAGGATCGGCATGGAGCGAAAGCTGCCACAGCCGCGTGCCTTCCGGCAAGCGCTTGCGCGGTCGCACACGCTTCTCTAGGGCCGAGCGCTTCCGGCAATGCGGAGCGGTGGCCGAGTGGTCGAAGGCGCTCGCCTGGAAAGTGAGTATACGTCAAAAGCGTATCGAGGGTTCGAATCCCTCCCGCTCCGCCATACCGCCCCGCTAAAAGACTCTTATCGTTGGTCTTTTTAGCGAGCGGCGCTCACTGTTCCCACGATCATTCCCACACCCAAAATTTTTGCCGGTCGTTCCTAGCGTCGGCGCTTCGCCGAGGGCTTAGCCGCTGGCGCCAACCGGACGATCGCAAGCCCGGCGGGCATTCAAGCTGTGACTAACTCCCGTTCTCAACGTCTGGCGTGACTTCCCAGGTCGACGAATTTTAGAACGGTGGTGCCGCGTCGACCCCGGCCATTCGCGCTTGCGAATATGGCGGTTGGCGCAGTGCCGTTTTCAACCCATGCTTCGAGCGCTCGGCGGATGTCTTGCGCAGCCGTGTCCGCAGGCGCCGGGGCTTCGAGCGACTGCCCGAATGCGACAGCTGCGGTGCCCCCTTGGCAGTGCCCCATTCCGGGCGCTGGAAACAAGCGGTAGAAAGCGGTGGTCGCGCCTAGGCGACGCGCGTCGGCAAGCGCCAATGTGGGCGGTAACACCGCATCTGCACCGCCAAAATAAGACAACACTTTGCCACCTCGCGCGGCAAAGGGACGAAGGCTACCGACTTTGAACAGCGCGACGCGATCCTCGCGTGCGACGGGCGCGTCCCCAAGCGACCAGCGCGGGTTGTCGGCGAGCAGGTAACGGAAAGCTTGGGTCGCAAACGTCAGTTGCGACGGCGCGGTCGTGTTAGGGTTAACAATCCAGCGGGACCATTCGGAAGGATCGGCGTCCCGCAGGGCGTAACCGGCGGACTCAATGATCGCTAGCGATTCTTCCTGCGGCGCTGTCAGGCAAGCCGTCTTCCGCCCCTCGCGGCACGCTTCGCGAAGAGCCTTGATGGCGCAATCAGGCGCTCCCCTACAGGCTCGACGCGCCACCGTGACCAAGCGGGCAATCCGCTCAGCTCCGATCCAGCCGCCCGACGAGATGCGCAGCGCAGCCTGAATCTTAGCGAAACTGCCCAGGCGCATTGGCCAGTCCGTAGCTGGAGCCCCTGCGATCACGCCATCCCAGTCAGCCGGCCAGCGCGACGCGGCGACAAGGGCCTGACGTCCGCCGAACGAGCAGTCCATGAAATAGCGATGCTTTGCCGGTCTCCCGTAGTATGTGCGTGTAAGGGCAGCGGCGGCGTCCGACGTGATCTTTATCGAGCGGTAGGTATAGTCCTCAATAAGGTCGGGTCTGCCCAGGGCCCATTGAGCGTCGAAGCCATCCCCTTTGTGGCCCGTGTCGGTTGCGGCAGCCACGTCACCCCGCGCTGCGGCCGCGCCGAGGGTCGCGCGGTCGATGTGACCAGCGAACCCGCCGTTGCCCATTTGGTAGTAGCGACCGCTCCAACGCGCGGACGCGGGCAGCCACATCTCGATACCGATCGCGGCACTCGCCCGCGGTCGCGCGACCGCTTCGATGCGACAGGCATCTCCGACCAGGACTGCGGTAGTGACTTCGAGCCCAGGGACCACCGCATTGCGCAACTCGGCGCACCGGTCCATCGGCGCCGCGCCGAGCAGCGGAAGCGCGATCAGGGATATCGCGAATTTACGCAGCTTTTTCCTCCCACGCGAAGCGAAACGCTTCGCTGGAGGGGTCGATTCCCGCAAGCATCGTTCCTTGGCCGCGCGAGCCGTGTCCCTGGTTGAGCGGTACGTCGGTGGGATCGCGAAGCTGGACGAGCAGGGTCGTTCGCGGCTCATCTGATACGTTGAGCCCAGACCCGTGTGCCAGCAGGTTGCCGGTATAGGTCACGCTCGCCTCGGTCGCCGCATCGCTCGTGCCATAGGCGCTGACGCTGGTCAGCGGGCGCCCGGCATCGTCGTAGGTGGTGCGCCCGATCCGGTCGGGCCCGTCGCTTCCCGCGGCGGTCGCGGTGCACGCGGCGGTCGCGGTGCCCCACGCGCTCGCGTTCATCCGCACCGCGACGCAATCGGGGCGCCCGGCGCTGTCGTAGGAGTATTCGGTAGGGATACGAGGGCCTCGCAGGCAATGGCGTCGAGCCGCCCGCGATCGCCACCTACTCCGCACCGCCACCAGTCGCGCGGCCCTCACCGGTATCCGAGACACCGTATGATCCGTATGCGGAGGCGTCGGTGCGGCCGTAATTCACCCGAACTGCAACTATCACCGAGCTTCGAGTATTAATTCTGATATGGTTCGCAAATTCACGTCGACGGGTTCGAACTGAGTTTTTTCTCTTCCGATAAAAAGAGGCTTTCTCTTTCTAGATATTCTCTGCGTTATCTTTTTTGTATCGACACCAAATTCATTATCTATCTCGGTATAAAAATCGATTGCGTCCCAGCCCTCCAAGCCAAGATCTCTATAAACGTAAGAGTCGAGCGTCACGCTCTGCTTGCTGCTCATTTTAACAGCAATCCCTATGACAGTCTTTTCCACATCACTTTTCAGCCACGGCATATTTGAAGAGCTCCCGCCAGCGTCCCGCCTGCCCAGCCTACTGCGGCCGCCCCGCCGTAAACTGATCCGCGAGAAGCAAGTCTTCCGAACGCCCCACCAACGCTGGTCGTCCCAAAAATCCCTGGAGGGGTCATCCGAGGAATATTAATCAATAAGGTACGCGATATGGTAGAAATTATGGACGTGCCGCTTCCGCCCGAAAATACGACCCTCGGGTAAGGAATGAAGTTACCGCCGGCGAGTATCCCGCTTGCCCCGTCTAATCCGGCAGTCAAATGCGCAACACGAGTGACGCATTGAGAAAATGTTTCCCCAGATTGTCGCCCAGCCGGCGGTTGGAGGTAATTATCAGCAAAACTATTTAACCAGCTGCCGAGCCTTACTGCGGCCTTTCGAAGATCAAAATTTATCCGCGATATGCATTCCTGCGATCCGTCGGTAAGCGTTACAAGCATGCCATTATGACAGCCATAACGCACGATGTCTGGACCCGCATCTTGCCCCGCGGAGTCCGCCGACTGATCGGGGGCGCCAAATTCGGAAGACTCCCATAAGAGGACGGTGGCGCATAACTCTGGCAGCCTTGCCAAGCTATACAGCCTCCGTTGCCATGAATAATGATATCGTTAGGTGAGTAGCCCGATCCATCTGCATTTAAATCGGACAACTGCGACGCAATCCACGCCAATGGCGGTGGTGGCGCTTGAGGTGTAGTACCAGTCGCTAATCCACTCGGATCAGCATAATTTACCGAATCGTCCCCCGACATAATTATACCAGTTCAACCCGTCGCCGTACCCGATCGGGTCGGTCTGCATGAACCGGCCGAGCGTGGGTGAGTACATCCGGCCCTTGGAGTATTGCAGCCCGATCTCGCCGATGTAGAACTGACCGGTGTATTGGAACCGCATGCTGTTGCCCGTCCCGGGGATGCCGTACTCGTCGTAGGTGTTGATCCCCGAGCCGTTACCCGACGCATCGGTCGTCGCGATCACGCTGCCGCGCTCGTCGGTCAGTTTGTAGTCCTTCGTGCCGTTGGACACCTTGTACTCGACCAGTACCTCGTCGCTTCCCGGCACCGTCACGTAGCGCCGCCCGACCGTCGTCCCGTTCGACTGGCCGATGATGTTGCCGCCGTCGTACACCAGCTGCATCCCGCCCGACGTACCGATCTGGTAGAGCCGGTCGAGCGGGTCGTAGGTGAGCGGCGTGGTCACCGATGCCACGGTGGCGCTCGTCAGCAGGTTTTCGCTCGAGTAGCTGTAGCTGTCGCTCCCCGACGCGTTCAGGTTGCCGCGCGCGTCACACGGAGCTACTGGTCCGCCGATAGAGCGAACGCCGCCCAGTCGGCGCCGCTGGTGCGTAACATACTTACTTAGCGGAGTACCAAATCTGAAACCCGCGGGATCTAATGTTGTTGCTCTTATAGATATCAAGAATACCGATCACAAGTTTTCTTGTCTCTTTTTCGTCCGTATTACAGGTGAATATCACATTTCCTCTATGTGACTTTTCTTGGATTATCGCGGAATAAGGAGATCCCACAATAACTCCTGATTTCTCGCCATTGAGGCAAACCTTATATTTTATATATCTTCTTACCTGATTATACAATTTTTGAGTAACAACATCATTAAATTCAAATGCATGCTCCCAAGGCTTTGGCTTCGTTGATATCCAAACAGTGGGGAAAGAGCCATCCGACGATCCATTCGGCAGAAGCTCAATATAATTGCCAGCTTGGGCAAAGGCATGCCCTGGTATAAATAATACCAAGGCAACCAAAAAACAGCATCCAGATTTGAATATAAACCTGATCATATTTGTATACTCTTTTATTTTGTATCCCTGACTACCGCAGTTTGCCCGGTAGTGGAACTACCTTGAAGATCAAATCCATAGGTAACGCTACCCAAATTTCTAATTACATTCCTGTGAGCGTCGACCTGAACAATATCAATTTGAGCCCTCCAATATCCGTCAAGGTATGATAAATCCCTGTAAGGATGGTCAGTCAGAGAGTTTTTGAATGCATCCCTATCATATGTAGTGTAGTAAAACCTAGAACCGATATTATTAGGAGCGTTGTCAGTGAACCACTGATCTTTTGGATCATTTGTGCCTCGGATGGGCATATTCGTAATTACACGTTGAATAAAGTCCACATTGTCGGCGAGGCCTCTATACTTCAGATACATATCAACCTTTCGATCACGAATAATATAAGTGATCGTTATATCTTTAGTGGGATTGTCTTGTTTACCAAAAATTCCCCCGGGGCCATTTGTCGGTGCAGGCGTCAGGCCCGACAACCATGCTATAATAGCGTCCACGCATCCGGCAGTGTTTACGCAAGCGGCGAGGACTGGATCGGACCCCGGGGCTGAGCCGTCACCACCTTGGCCCCCGGCCCCCGGCTTATAGGTCCAAATACCGTCCGCTCCCTCGCTAGCGCTTCCATGGCAACTGATGCTGCCGGTCGCCCCCGGGCTGCTGGCGGTGCAATAAAGGCCGGATGTGTCGCTTCCATTTAAGGGATCGCCCCCGACATAATTATACCAGTTCATGCCATCGCCATACCCGATCGGATCGGTCTGCATGAACCGGCCGAGCGTGGGGGAGTACATCCGGCCCTTGGAATATTGCAGCCCGATCTCGCCGATGTAGAACTGCCCGGTGTACTGGAACCGCATGCTGTTGCCCGTACCGGGGATGCCGTACTCGTCGTAGGTGTTGATCCCCGAGCCGTTCCCCGATGCGTCGGTGGTCGCGATCACGCTGCCGCGCTCGTCGGTCAGCTTGTAGTCCTTCGTGCCGTTGCTGACCTTGTACTCGACCAGTACCTCGTCGCTTCCCGGCACCGTCACGTAGCGCCGCCCGACCGTCGTCCCGGTCGACTGGCCGATGATGTTGCCGCCGTCGTACACCAGCTGCATGCCACCGGTGGTCCCGATCTGGTAGAGCCGGTCGAGCGGGTCGTAGCTCAGAGCGGTCGTGACCGATGCCACTGTCGCCGACGTCAGCAGGTTTTCGCTCGAGTAGCTGTAGCTGTCGCTGCCCGACGCGTTGAGGTTGCCGCGCGCGTCGTACCCCAGGGTCGTGCCGCCCGTGCTGGTCAACTGGTTCAAGCCGTTCGACGTATAGCCGTTGGTGACGTTCACCGCGCGCGTCCAGGCGTACGTGTCGTTCGACGCGGTGCGGCTCCTGATCTGCCCCGCCGCGTTATAGCCCAGCCCGATCGTCTGGTTGTAGCTCGTGCCCGCGGGATCGGAGGCGAGCTGGGTCAGCCGCGACGCGCTATGAAGTGCTGTGCGGTGGCGCGAAGCCAAAGCGTCAGGCATTTTGGGGTTATTGCACATGTAGCCGTAAAATCATCGATACGGCGACTTATATCCAATTGAAAATCCAAAAATACTAACGATAATTAACGAAAACACACCTGGGCTGTGCTTTGCTAATATATACTCCCCGAGATATAATATAATAACTGCGCATACAGATGCTGCGACCCCACTCATTATCTTCCAAAAAATGAGATTAGTGATCATCGCAGATATCTCCGCACGGACGATCAATATAACCTGGTCTATACGCGTTGAGCTTTGCGCCGTTATTCAAGAAAAGAAGTGCTATGTTATATTCAGCATGCCAAAGTCTATCAAAATAATCGTGCGTAACGTCATCGATCGGAATTCCTGCCGTTCCGGCGATGAACGTCGCAATTCTACTGTTCATACCGGTGCTAGTTAGAGCCGCGGCTAGGTCCGTCCCAGTGACGGTCGCCATGGCGGCAAGCATGATCTCAGCTCCAATTGTTTGATTAGTTGCGTAATTTTTGGCTATGGTATCCCACTCTGGTGACGGGTTTCTTGGTATTTGCCATCTAGTTATTGTAACAGTCTCGTCATCACTGCTTCTTTGACCATACCGACTACCGCAGATCAAAATATCGTCCCCAGCAGACCCACAACCGGCTGCGTCTGAATTTGTGAGCGTTGACCAAAGCCCGGGATTTGATAAGAGCTTGTCAAGTGTCTGGCTTACCACGCGGCTGGACACACCAGGTAAGTAATTTTGTAGTTCTGCTTGTTCCATCATGCGCAGTGCAGCGGTATCCATGCCATTTGAAGATAAAAATGGTACGTCTGAACAACCGGCGTCGTGATCGGATGATATGGACCCAGTACAGTACGTTCCTTTTGTTCCAATGGGATCAGACTTGTTTACCGGATCGCCCTTCACATAATTATACCAGTTTAACCCGTCCCCATACCCGATCGGGTCGGTCTGCATGAACCGGCCGAGCGTGGGCGAGTACATCCGGCCCTTCGAGTATTGCAGTCCGATCTCGCCGATGTAGAACTGCCCGGTGTACTGGAACCGCCCCGGGTTGGTTAGGCCGGGAATGCCGTATTCGTCGTACGTCGCGATTGCCGTCCCGTTGCCCGACGCGTCGGTGTTCGCGATCACGCTGCCGCGCTCGTCGGTCAACTTGAAGTCGTTGGTGCCCAGCGTCACCTTGTATTCGCTCACCAGTTCGTCGCTGCCCGGCACGAAGACGTAGCGCCGGCTGACCGTGGTGCCGTTCGACTGGCCGATGATGTTGCCGCCGTCATATACCAGCTGCATGCCGCCCGACGTACCGATCTGGTAGAGCCGGTTGACCGGATCGTAGCTGAGCGCGGTCGTGACCGACGCCACCGTCGCCGACGTCAGCAGATTCTCGCTCGAGTAGCTGTAGCTGTCGCTCCCCGACGCGTTCAGGTTGCCGCGCGCGTCGTACCCCAGGGTCGTGCCGCCCGTGCTGGTCAACTGGTTCAAGCCGTTCGACGTATAGCCGTTGGTGACGTTCGCCGCGCGCGTCCAGGCATAGGCGTCGTTCGATCCGGTCCGGCTCTTGATCTGACCGGCGTTGTTGTACGCGAGGCCGATCGTCTGGTCGTAGCTCGTCCCCGCCGGGTCGGACGCGAGTTGGGTCAGCCGCGAGGCATTGTCGTAGGTATAGCTGGTCGCCACCCCATTGCCGCGCGTCAGCGTTACCCGCCGGCCCAGGCTGTCGTAATCGAACGCCGCGAGGCTCGTCGTGCCCGATTCCTTGATCGCCTTGAGGTTGCCCGCCGTGTCGTAGTCGTAGGTCACGTAGAAGCTGTCCGGCCACGTCATCCGCGTGCGGCGGCCGGCGAGATCGTATTGATACGCCACCGTGCCCGTCGCGGTCGTCTGGCTGGTGGTGCGCCCGAGCGCGTCGTACGCCAGCGTCACCGTCTGCGCCGAGGTGGCCGCGGTCAGCGGCTTGCCGAGCAGGTCGTAGGTGTACGACACGTCCAGTTCGCTGCCCGGCAAGTCCTTGGCGGTCAGCCGGTTGAGCTTGTCGTAGCTGTAGCCGATGCTGTTACCGTCGCGCAGCCGGCGTGACGTGACGTTGCCGTTGTCGTCGTACGTCAGCTGCTCGTAGTCGCTCGCGTTGCTCGTCCCCGCGCCCTTGGTCGTGCTCGGATATTGCGTCTTCCACAGCCGGTCGAAGCCGTCATAGACGTAGGTCGTCTTGTTGCCCTCGGCATCGGTCGCGGTGTCGACCTTGCCGTTGCCGGTATAGGTCACGCTCGCCTCGGTCGCCGCGTCGCTCGTGCCATAGGCGCTGACGCTGGTCAGCGGGCGCCCGGCATCGTCGTAGGTGGTGCGCCCGATCCGGTCGGGCCCGTCGCT
>NZ_SSMY01000010.1 GCF_004799495.1 Sphingomonas sp.
GGATCAGGCTTTCGCCCATTGTCCAATATTCCCCACTGCTGCCTCCCGTAGGAGTCTGGGCCGTGTCTCAGTCCCAGTGTGGCTGATCATCCTCTCAGACCAGCTAAGGATCGTCGCCTTGGTGCGCCTTTACCACACCAACTAGCTAATCCTACGCGGGCTCATCCCTGGGCGATAAATCTTTGGTCTTACGACATCATTCGGTATTAGCAGTCATTTCTAACTGTTATTCCGAACCCAAGGGCAGATTCCCACGCGTTACGCACCCGTGCGCCACTAAGCCCGAAGGCTTCGTTCGACTTGCATGTGTTAGGCATGCCGCCAGCGTTCATTCTGAGCCATGATCAAACTCTCAAGTTTATGTTCCATTCCGGCGCCGGTGGAATGACCGACGTCAGAACAGGCATTTCAAGGAGCCGGTCTGCACAAAAACGAACACATGTCCGACCGAAGCCGGACAGGCGTTCATATTCCAATTACGTATGGATACGTGAAAAGGACTTGTGAGATCGGCTTGGCTTTTACCGAGCACCCGACGCCTTGAAACGTCGGACCCGGGGCCGCCGCCCACATGTCCCTTCATCTTGAACTAACAATGTCAAAGAGCGCAAAAGACCGACGCCTTGGCTTACCCTCTTTTTGGAGGGCGACCATTGCGCCGAGATTTTGATGACCGCAACTGGCTGACCGTGTGGCCCGTCGCTGCGGTGGAGCCCATCTATGCGGGGTGTTGGATTAGGTCAACGCCTTTTTGCATTTTTATTTCAAAAGGCCCAAAAAACGGCGGAAATCCGCGGTTTTGGGGGAGGTTGGGCAAGGGAACAAAAAGCTCCGACCGCCGAACGCCTGGTGTAAATTCCCCGAATCGTGCACGGAATCGTCGGTTGGCATCGCGCGACGGCGCGTAGGTGCGCAGCTCCGCCAACGAGATTCGCGAGGTCAAGCGGTCTGAATGTAGTTGCGCATCGCCTCGGCGTCGGCCTCGATCCGGTCGATCCGGTATTTGACCAGGTCGCCGATCGACACGAAACCGATCAACGCCTCGCCTTCGACCACCGGCAAGTGCCGCACGCGCCGCCGCGTCATCAGCGTCAGCGCGCCCAATGCCGCCTCGTCGCGACCGATTGTGATCGCCGGCGCGGTCATCGCGTCGCCGACGCTGCGGTTGAGCCCGGCCGACCCGTACTCCGCCAGACAATGGATCACGTCGCGTTCGGAAAAGATGCCAGCGACCCGTCCGTCCTGCATCACCGGCACCGCGCCGATGCGGCGATCAGCCAGCAGCTTAATCGCATCGGCCACCTTATGGTCAGCGGTGATCGTCACCGTGTCGCCGCTTTTGCCCGCCAGGATCGTCGCGACCGTCATGGCACTCTCCTCTTTGGTGCGGCCCTCAGGATTCCACTTTTCGCGTCAAATAGAAAGCATGCGCGAGCCCAAAACGAAAAGAGGCGCCGGTTTCCCGACGCCCCTTTTGCTCGATCAATCGGCAGAAGATTATTCGGCGGCTTCCGCGTCCGGCGAGCGGCGCGGGCGGCCGCGGCGCGGCTTGGGGGTCTCCTCGCCCTCGTCGCCGACCCCGATGCCGAGCGACGGCGGCAGCAACGCGGCGTCGAAAGTCTCGCCTTCGTTCGCCGCTACCGGCCGGGCCTCGCGGCGCGGGCGCAAGCGTGGCGCGGGCCGATGCTCGTCGCGACTATCGTTCGACGACGCTTCCTCGCCGTCATTGGCGGGGTAAGCGTTGCCGTTGACGCGATTGCCGCGATCCTCGCGATCACCACGCCCATTTCGTTGCTCCCGATTACCGCGATCCTCGCGATTGCCTGCTTCCTGCTGGCGATCGTCGCGCGACTGCTGGCGGCGCGGTTCGGCGTCGGCGGCCTCGTTGCCGTCGTCCTCGAATCCCTCGTCGCCATCCTCGTCAAAGCCGTCCTCGCGACCGCGGCGCTGGTTCTGGTTGGGGTTCTGCTCCTCGAAGCGGCTGCGGCTTTCGGCGAGGACGCGGAAATAATGATCCGCGAACTGCAGATAATATTCGGCGTTGACGCGGTCGCCCTGGCGTTGCGCGTCGGACGCGAGCGCCTTGTACTTCTCGAGCAGCTGGGCGGCGTTGCCGCGCGCGCGATTGTCGATGCGGTTGCCGTTCCCGGCGGGATTGCCGCCACCTTGGCGCTGTCCACCCCGACCGCGACGGCGGCCGGCCTGACGATTATTATTGATCAAAGTCCTGTGGTCCTTGTCTACAAAACAAACCCGGCCTTGCTCCAAACAGGAGTCAAACCCCACGCGGCGTCCGCGCCTGCCAAATCAATTGGCTGCGACGCGAAGACCTGTCATGGCCGCCGGACAAGCGGCCTGATGACGAAGGAGTGGGCAACGTCCCGATTTCAACGATGTATCGATTGAGATCGCGTGCCCCTGCGCGCTCAATAGCGGGTGCCGGGCAATCTTCCAAGCGGAAAGATGGGGTTGCGGTTGCGACGGATCAAGGTGTGGCGATCAGGCATCGGTCGCGCCCGGCCAGATCGCGGCGGACGGTGACATGAAGACCCTGTGCGGTGAGGAGCGTGGCGACCGCGGCGGCTTGCGTCGCGCCGATCTCGATCGCCGCCATGCCGCCGGGCGTGATCAAGGTGCGTAATTGCGCGGCGATGACGCGGTAATCGTCGAGCCCGTCGGACCCGGCGAACAGCGCGGCGGCCGGTTCGTGGTCGCGCACCTCGGCGGGGAGCGCTTCGCCGGCCCCGACATAGGGCGGGTTGCACAGGACGAGGTCGAAGCGCCGGTCGATCGCGGTGGCCCAATCGCCTTCGATGAACCCGGCCCGCCCGCTCATTCCGAGGCGCTCGGCATTGCCGCGGGCATAGTCGAGCGCCGCCGCCGACGTATCGACCCCCACGCCCGCAGCATCGGGCCACTCGGCGAGCGCCGCAAGCAGCAAGGTGCCTGGCCCGGTGCCAAGATCGAGTACCGTCATCGGCGCGCGACTTGCGAAATGCTCGACCGCGGCCTCGATCAGCGTCTCGCTGTCGGGCCGTGGAATCAGCGCGCCGGGGCCGACCGCGAGGCTGATCGTCCAGAAATCGCGGCAGCCGGTGATGTAGGCGACCGGCTCGTGCGCGAGGCGGCGATCGAGAAGCGCGGCGAAGTTGGCGGGCGCGGGATCGTCGAGGTGGCGGAGCAGCAGCTGCTCGCGACCCACGCCGAGCGCGTGCGCCAGCAGCAATTCGGCGTCGAGCCGCGGCGTGTCCGAAAAGGCCAGGCGCGTCGCGGCGGCGGCGATCGCCTGCCGCGCGGTCTCAGCCATCGAGCGTGGCGAGCCGTTCCGCCTCGTCCTCGGCGATCAGCGCGCCTACCAGCTCGTCCATGTCACCTTCGAGGATTTCAGGCAGGCGGTGCAGCGTGAGGTTGATGCGGTGGTCGGTCACCCGTCCCTGCGGGAAATTGTACGTGCGGATGCGCTCGGACCGGTCCCCCGACCCGACCATCGCCTTGCGCGTGCCCGAACGCTCGTTCGCCAGCCGCTCGCGCTCGGCCTCGTACAACCGCGTCCTGAGTACCTTGAGCGCCTTGGCCTTGTTCTTGTGTTGCGATTTTTCGTCCTGCTGGATCACCACCAGCCCGGTCGGCAAGTGCGTGATGCGCACCGCGCTATCGGTCGTGTTGACCGACTGGCCCCCGGGGCCCGACGAGCGATAGACGTCGATCCGCAAGTCGCGCGCCTCGTCGATCTGAACGTCGACCTCCTCGGCCTCGGGCAGCACCGCGACGGTCGCCGCGGAGGTGTGGATGCGCCCGCCGCTCTCGGTCACCGGCACGCGCTGGACGCGGTGGACGCCGCTTTCGAACTTGAGCTTGGCGAAAACGCCCTTACCCTCGACTGAGGCGACGACTTCCTTGAATCCGCCGGCATCGGAGGTCGAGGCGGAGATCAGCTCGACGCGCCAGCCCTGCCCCTCGGCATAGCGCTGGTACATGCGGAACAGGTCGCCGGCGAACAGGCTGGCCTCGTCGCCCCCGGTCCCGGCGCGGATTTCGAGCATCGCCGCGCGTTCGTCAGCGGCGTCGCGCGGGAGGAGCGCGAGCGCCAGCGCACGTTCCGCCTCGGGCAGCGCCGCGGCGATCTCCTCGATCTCCTCGCGCGCCATCGCCTTGAGTTCGCCGTCGGCGCTGTCGTCATCGGCCATGTGCCCGAGCGTCGCGAGCTCGGCGCGCAGCCGCCGCACCTCGCCCGCCGCCTTCGCCACCGGCTCGAGCTCGGCATATTCCTTCGACACCTGGACGAAGCGCTCACCTGACAAGTCGCCGGTCGCCATCAACGCGCCAAGCTCGTCTCGCCGCGCCTCGATCTGCGCGATCCGCTGAGGGGAGATGGACGTCATTGGGCCAGCAAATCCGCCGGCTCGAAAATCGTCATTCCTTCCATCACGCCGCGGCCGTGCCGTGCCAAACCGCCATGGATGTGATCTTGGATGTCTTGGATCGGCACCTCACACTGAGTGCCATCGATCAAATCCTTGATCGATCCGACTCCCTTGGCGAGTTCGTCGTCGCCGACAATGACGGCGAACGCGGCGTCCATCGCATTGGCCTTGGCCAGCCGCCGCTTCATGTTTCCTTTGTAGGCCATATCCACGGCTAAACCGAACCGACGCAAATCAGTCAGCACGCACAGCGCGACTTGCTCGGCAGCGTTGCCCATCGGCACGATAACCGCGTCGATGCGCTCCGGCTTCGGCTCCTCCAACAACATCGCGAGCCGTTCGACCCCCGCCGCCCATCCGACCCCCGGCGTGTGCGGCCCGCCCAGCGCCTCGATCAGCCCGTCATAGCGACCGCCCGCCAGCACCGTCCCCTGTGCACCGAGCCGGTCGGTGACGAACTCGAACGCGGTGTGGCGGTAGTAATCGAGCCCGCGCACAAGGCGGCTGTTGCGCGTCCATTTCACCCCCGCCGCATCGAGCCCCTTGGTCACCGCCTCGAAGAACGCGCCCGCGTCGCTCGACAGATGCGCGTCGATATCGGGCGCGGCGTCGGCGATCGGGCGGTCGCGCGGGTCCTTGCTGTCGAGGATGCGCATCGGGTTCTTGTCGAGCCGGACCAGACTGTCCTCGCTCAGCTCGCCGCGATGCTGCTCGAAATGCGCGACCAGCGCCCCGCGCCAGGCGTCACGCGTCTCGGCGTCGCCCAGCGTGTTGAGCTGGAGCGTCACGCCCTCGGCGATGCCCAGCTCGTTGAGCAGCTGATCGGCGAAGGCGAGCAGCTCGATGTCCGCCGCCGGCTCGGCCGCGCCGATCACCTCGGCGTCGATCTGGTGGAACTGGCGGTAGCGGCCCTTTTGCGGGCGCTCATACCGGAATACTGCGCCCGACGTGACCAGCTTGAGCGGCGCATATTGCTGCCACCCCTCCGTCAGATACGCGCGACAAATGCCCGCAGTGAACTCGGGGCGCAGCGTGATCGAATCGCCGCCGCGATCCTCGAAAGAATACATCTCCTTCGACACGACGTCCGTGGTCTCGCCGATCGAGCGTGCGAACACCTGCGTGTCCTCGAACATCGGAATATCGACGCGCTGGAACGCGTAGAGCCGCCGTACCTTCTCGAACGCTTCCAGCACGCGCGCGAAGCGGCGCTGGTCGTCGCCGAAGATGTCCTGCGTCCCGCGGACTCTTTTGGGGGTTTCGATGCGCGCCATATTGGCGGCGCTCTCTAGTAGAGCGAGCGGCGACGCGCTAGCCTCTCGTCCCATGGACCTCAATCTCGGCAACCGGATCGCCCCGCCGCGCTTCCTCGCCTATGCCATCGCGCTGATCGCGGTCGCTGTATGGGTGGCCATGCACACTCGCGGCGCTGCCCACGACCTGCCACTCGCGCATTTCCTGATCGGGTTCGACGTAGCGACCTTCCTGTTCCTCGCCTCGCTGATGCCGATGCTCCGCACGCACGACGCGAAGCGGATTGCCGAGCACGCCGCGCGCAACGACGCCAACCGCGCCGTGTTGCTCGGCATCACAGTTGCGATCAGCATCGTCGTGCTGGGCGCGGTGACGCTGGTGGTGGCGGGGGGCGGACCGGATTATTCGAAACCGCTGGTAATCGCGACGCTGGCGCTGGCCTGGCTCTTCGCCAACACCGTGTATGCGCTGCACTATGCGCATATCTATTACAGTACAGGGGAATCGCGTGGGGGCTATGCCGGCGGGCTCGACATCCCGAGCACGAGGGAACCCGATTATTTCGACTTCCTCCATTTCTCGCTGATCCTAGGGATGACGTTCCAGACCGCCGACATCGACATCACCTGTCCCGCCATCCGGCGCGTATCCACCGGCCAATGTCTCGCCGCGTTCGTCTTCAACATCGGCATCCTGTCGTTTTCGATCAATATGATCGCAGGGAAGTGAGTGCTGGACGGGGGTGTGTCGCCGTCCTAGGACAGCGCCCCTGACCGCAACAGGAAGGCCCCCTCCCCGATGATCCGTCGCGCCGCTTTCGCCCTGCTCCTCGCCACCGCAGCCACCGCCGCTTTCGCCCAGACCAACAATTCGAAGCCGCAGCCGGTGCCGGTGATCGACACGATCCCTGCGGCGGTCGACAAGCCCTATCCCGGCACGCTGACGCTCGACATCGACGCGACAGACGTCGCGCGCGGCATCTATACCGTGCACGAGACGATCCCCGTTACCGGCAGCGGCGAGATGGTGCTGCTTTATCCCAAATGGATCCCGGGCGGGCATACCCCGCGCAATGAGGTCGACAAGGTCGTCGGTCTGCACATCTCGGCGGGCGGCAAGGCGATCCCGTGGACGCGCGACACGGTCGACGTATACGCATTCCACATCAACGTGCCGGCAGGCGCGAAGTCGGTGCAGGTCGATTTCCAGTTCGTGACCTCGACCAAGGGCGACCAGGGCCGCATCATGGTGACGCGCAACCTGATGAGCCTCGAGCCGATCACGACGAGCTTCTATCCCGCCGGCTATTTCGTGCGCCAGATTCCGGTGCGCATGGCGGTCAAATATCCCGAGGGCTGGTCGGCGGCGTCGGCGCTCAATGCCAAGATAGTGGGGTCGACCTACACCTACGAGCCGACCAATTACGAGATCCTGCTCGATTCGCCGATCCTCGCCGGGCGCTATTACAAGAAGTGGGCGCTGAGCGACCGCGTCAACCTCAATGTCTTCGCCGACAACCCGCAGGAACTGGCCGCCGCGACGCCCGAGATGATCGACGCGCACAAGCGGCTGGTCGAGCAGGCGGTCCGCACCTTCGGCGCGCAGCATTACGACCATTACGAGTTCCTGCTGTCGGTCTCGAACGAGCTCGGCGGGATCGGGCTCGAGCATCACCGCAGTTCGGAGGATGGGACGCGGCTCGGCTATTTCAGCGAGTGGAGCCAGAATGCCGGCGCGCGCAACCTGCTGCCGCACGAATTCACGCACAGCTGGGACGGCAAGTTCCGCCGCGGCGCGGACCTGTGGACCCCCGACTACCGCTATCCGATGCGCGACAGCCTGCTCTGGGTCTATGAAGGGCAGACGCAATTCTGGGGCTATGTGCTCCAGGCGCGCGCGAACCTGGTGTCGAAGGCCGACACGCTCGACGCCTATGCCGCGATCATGGCGAACCTCGACTACACCACCGGCCGCCAGTGGCGCCCGATGGTCGACACGACCAACGATCCGATCATCTCCAACCGCCGGCCCAAGGGTTGGACCAGCTATCAGCGGTCGGAGGATTATTACAACGAGGGTCTGTTGATCTGGATGGAGGTCGATTCGATCCTGCGCGAGCAGTCGAAGGGCACCAAGTCGATCGACGATTTCGCGCGTGCCTTCTTCGGGATCAACGACGGCGACTGGGGTGAAGTTACCTATACGTTCGACGACGTCGTCGCGACGCTCGACAAGATCCAGCCGTACGACTGGCGCGGGCTCCTCACCAAGCGGCTGACCGAGGTCGGGCAGCCCGCCCCGCTCGGCGGGTTCGAACGGAACGGCTACAAGCTGGTCTATACCGACCAGCAGACCCCGACCGGCAAGCAGGCGGAGCGCGCGCGCAAGGTGGCCGACTTGAGCTACTCGCTAGGCGTCCAGGTCGGGAGCGACGCGAGCCTCGGCCAGGTACGTTGGGGCAGCCCCGCGTTCGATGCCGGGCTCACGGTCGGCGACACGATCGTGGCGGTCGACGGGCTAGCTTATTCGGACGACCGCATCCGCGCCGCCGTCACCGACGCCAAGGGAACGAAGGCGCCGATCGTGCTGCTGGTCAAGGCGGGCGAGGAAGTGCGGACGGTCAGCATCGACTATCACGGGGGCTTGCGCTATCCGCACCTCGTCAAGACTGGCACGGGGGAAACCGGGCTGGATCGGTTGCTGACCCCGCGCTGACGGGGCGGCGGCCGGGAGGGGATGCCGCCAACATCCAAGGAACGACCGCACAATGAACATCGACCTGATCCCGGTCGGGGATAACCCGCCCGAGAGCCTGAACGTCATCATCGAAGTGCCGACCGGCGGCGAGCCGGTGAAGTACGAATTCGACAAGAAATCGGGCGCACTGTTCGTCGATCGCATCCTGCACACGCCGATGCGCTACCCGGCGAATTACGGCTTCGTGCCGCACACGCTGAGCCCCGACGGCGACCCGCTCGATGCGCTGGTGATCGCGCGCAGTCCGTTCGTCCCCGGCTGCGTCGTGCGCGCACGGCCGATCGGCGTGCTCAACCTCGAGGACGAAGCGGGCGGCGACGAGAAGCTGATCTGCGTGCCGGTCGACACGACCTTTCCCTATTATTCGGACATCGGCGAGCGGCAGGACCTGCCGTCGATCGTGCTCCAGCAGATCGAGCATTTCTTCAAACACTATAAGGATCTCGAGTCCGAAAAGTGGGTCCGCGTCGGCAAATGGGGCGACGCCGCCGAGGCGCGGCGGATCGTGACCGAGGCGATCGAGCGCGCGAAGGGCGCGTGACGGGCGAGCGCCGCCCAACCGCGAGCGATTAGAACCCATACGGTCCAAGATGCGATACCGGCGCTGCGTCGGTCGCGTTACCATCTCGCCGGCCGTCGAGGACGGCCGAGGAGGATGGCCATGGCTCATGCGGTTGTTCGTCACGCCACGCTGAATTCGAAGGCGTATTCCAGGCTCTTTCCCGACCTGCCCGCGTGGCGCGGGTCAGCGGCCGATATCGAAAAGCTGGCCGCGGCGTGTTTCGTCGGCGACGAGATCGACAATCCCGCGATACCTGCGGGGTACACCTATTTCGGCCAGTTCATGGTCCACGACCTGAGCTTCGACGCCCGACCGCTGGAGGGCGACCAAACACTCGACGACCCCAACCAGCGCACCCCGCAATTCGACCTCGACTGCGTCTATGCCGGCGGGCCGGTGGTATCACCGGCGATGTACGATCTGGATGCGTACGGCCGCTTCCTGCTGCGCGCATATCCCGGCGGCCACGCCGATATTACACGCAACAGCCAACGCGTGGGGATCGTGGGCGATCCGCGCAACGACGAGAATCTGATCACCTGCCAAATCCATACGGCGGCCTTGCTGCGCCATAACCGGACGCTCGCGATCCTGGCCGCGACTCGTCCCGAGCTGACCGCGGAGGAGCGTTTCACCAAAGCGGCGCAAGCGGTGCGCTGGGCGTATCATTGGGCGTTGATCAACGACTTCCTGCCGCGCATGGCCGGGCACGATCAGGTCGACGCCTTGCTGACGCTGGACCGTGCTGCGGGGCAATACGCCTACACGCCGCGGCTGTTCGACGCTGCCGCTCCCGCCGCGCTGCCGCTCGAGTTCAGCGGCGCGGCGCTGCGGTTCGGGCACGCCATGGTGCGCGGCACCTATCGATTGCGCAACGCACGCGGCACGACACCGGCGGTCGACGTGCCGCTGTTCGCGCTGGAGGGTCCCAGCCTGCGCGGCGGCCAACATTGCACGCCCGCGCTCGCGATCGACTGGCCGCTGTTCTTCGACGTCGACGGCCAGCCGCCGGCGCAGCGCGCGCAGCGCATCGCACCGCATCTGGCGGGCCCGCTCGCCTGGGTGCCGGGCCAGTCGCCCGCCAATCTGGCGCTGCGCAACCTGATCCGCGGCACCGATTATGCGCTCCCCGCCGGACAGGACGTCGCGCGCGCGATCGGCGCGACGCCGGTGCGGCCGAAACGAAGCGACCCGTTATGGTTTTATATCCTGGCGGAGGCGAACGAGCAGCAGGCCGGCCAGCGGCTCGGCGAGGTCGGCGCGGCGATCGTCGCGGGCACGATCATCGATATTCTGGTGAAGGACCCCACCACCGCGCTCAACGTGGCGGAGGCCTGGTCGCAAGAAGCGGCGCAGATGACGGCGCCGATGTTCGTCACCGGGCAGCACGGCGTGATCGACCAGGCGATGCCCCGCGAACCCGGCTGGGCAACGATCGCCGCCTTGCTGCACGATACGCCGGGCACCAGCGAGATCGCGATGGAGCGGGCGGCGACCGAATGACCGCCGCCCGATCGTCAGCCGGTCACCATTCCTTCTGGGCGCCGGCCGCGATCTCGACCGGCGGGCGGATCGCGAAGCGTTTCACGAACTGTTCGTTGTCGGGGAGCATGTCCTCGCCCTGGTATTGCAACCACTGGCACCACACCCATTGGACGAACAGGTCGCCGTCGTCGGCCATGCCGTAATTGCCCAGCGCCCCCTTGATGACGCTGTCGAGGATGCGCGTGTGGCGGGCATTGTCGAACACCTTGGCGCGCAACGCATCGATCGCGTCATCGTCGAGCCCCTTGGTCTTGATCGACAGCGATGTCTCGATCGTCCCCTTGTCGGCCGGCGTGACACGCAGGCTGCCCGCGCCCGGCTGAACGACCGCGACACCCGCCTGCCGCGCCGCCTCGGTAAGTCGTTGACGGGCCTGCTCGTCGAGCGAGCCGGCGTCGAATTCGATCGTTGGCTTCTTCGCCATCCTTCGTCTCCTTTTTGTCGAGGTGAATGGCAGGATCCAGCTAGACCAGCACGTCTGCCATGCCGTGCTCGTTCATATAGGCCGCGACCGCTTCGCCGAGCGGGCGCATCGCGTCGCAATAGGCGCTGCGATGCGCGTAGCTGCCGTCGCTACCGTAGCGCGAGCCGGGGTGGGACCCGCGACAGATGGTGGCAACATGGCAATCGGCACAGGCCGCGGGCATCTCGTCCATCCGCGCCGCCTTCATCCGCGTGCGGATCGCATCGAACGCCGCGTCGAACGAAAAGCCGGGATCGGTGACGCGCAGGCCGGTCGAATATTCGGCGCCCAGCCCGTTCCGGTCGATCTCGCTGAATTCGGCGTCGAAGCAGATCTCGCCATCGGTTTCGACGATCGCATAGGCGCCGAGCGCCTCGTCGCGCAGCCCAGCGTTGGAGCAATTGTGGCGGCCCCCGATGGCGTTTGTCAGCAACGCTTCGAACAGCCGAATGTGATAGCTGTCGTCGTCGCGCGCGACCCACGACTGGAACGTATCGGTCAGCACGCGTCCCACCGCCGCCATATCGACCGCCTGGTCGGGACATTCGGCCTGCAGCGCATTGTTGGTGATCGGGATCAGCAGATCGAAATAGTGGAATTGCTCGCCGATGATCGTCTGCCACAGATCGCGGTCGGCGAGTTGCGGATCGGCAACGGTGATGACCCCGAACGGGATACGATGCGCGCGCAAGATCGCGATGCCGCGGGCGACCGCCTGCCACGATCCCTTGCCCTTGACGGTGGGGCGCAACCGGTCGTGCAGGTCTGGCGGACCGTCGATCGAAATCCCGACCGACACGTCGTGCCGGCGGAAAAAATCGGCCCAGGCGTCGTCGATCAGGACGCCGTTGGTCTGGAGGCGATTATGGACCTTGGCGTACTTGAAATAATGCGCCTGGCGTTCGATGAATCGCCCCAGCCGCCGGCGGCCGAGCAGCAACGGCTCGCCGCCATGCCAGATCAGATTGACGCTTTCGCCCGGCCAGTCGACGTGCTCGGCGTATGTTTCGTAAATCCGGTCGACCAGATCGTCGGAGAAAGACTCGCCGTAGCCGGGAGTCTTGTCATTGATGTAATAACAATAGCCGCAGCGTAAATTGCATGCGCGCACGGACTTGAGCACCAACGACCGCATCATAAGCGTCATCCATCTGATGGAAGTGCACAGTTATGATGGTTCGCTGAACGACCCGAGTCGCGAACTCTTGTCGTCTATTTACGCTTGGTCGCGGAAACACCCAACGAGGTCGCTCGATAATGCACCAATCGGCTCCGCTATATTGTCCGGTTGTTGTATCCAAAACGGATTAATGGCGGCGGAGAGGCTCCGTTGTTCCGGCTCACCGCTTCGCCCTGGTCTTTTTCGGAGGGGCGCGGCGACCCGCGTCGAGCCCGAGTAGTCCCCAGCGTCGGAGCTCTTCCTGGTCATCGTACACGTCGTCGGATGCGCGGCGATAGTTCATCGTGCCGATCTTGCCGTTCATCTCGTAGCTGAAGCGATCGCACCCGGCCGCGTCCCATACCGCGTCGCTTTCCGCGTCGGCCTTGAACCACAGTACGCCATCGTGGCTGACGATCGCGAAGATCGTGCCGTCGCAATAGAGCGTCGCGCCGCCCATCATCGCGCGCTTGGTGACACGCCCGACCGGTTCCATCGCCTCCGACACCCAGTCGATCAGGCCCTGGTCCGCCGCCATCAGCCGCGCCCCGCAAGTGTGACGAGCACGTCGCCACTGACCCGCCGCACGGTCCATTCGTCGAGGCTGTCCGCGCCCATCGCGGTATAGAAATCGACCGCGGACGTGTTCCAGTCGAGCACTGCCCATTCGAACCGCGCGCAATCGCGGTCGAGCGCGATCCCCGCGAGGTGGCGCAGCAGCGCGGTGCCGACTCCCGATCCGCGCGCTTCGGGCGTGACGTACAGGTCTTCGAGGTAGAGTCCCTTGCGCCCGGTCCAGGTCGAGAAATTATGGAAGAACAGCGCGAACCCGACCGGCGCGCCGTGTTCTTCCGCGATCACGACCTCGGCCGAGCGTTCGTCGAACAGCGCGTGGCGCAACCCCGCTTCGGTTGCGACCACCGCGTCGGGCTCGCGCTCGAACGCGGCCAGCTCTCGGACGAAGCGCAGGATCAGCGCGGCATCGTTCGGCTCGGCGGGACGGATCGTCAGCGTCAAAACGCCGCCTCCACATTCTCGACGGTGCGGCGCCGCGCGGCGATCAGGCAACCGGTGATGATCAGCGCCGCGCCCGCGAGTGTATAAGGCGCGACGGGCTCGTGGAACACCACCCAGCCCCACAGCGCCGCCCAGATGAACCCGGTATATTCGGTCGGCGCGAGATAGTTCGCCTCGCCGCGCGCATAGGCCCAGGCGAGGATGAGCAGCGACACTGTCGCCAGCGCCGCCGCGAGCAGAATCGCCGGAACATGCTCGACCGGCGGCACCTCGGCGAGGAACGGCGCGACGCAGGCGAAGATCACGCCGACGATGATCGACTGGAAGAACGCCACCTCGCTCGGCCCCGCCACCAGCGCCTGCTGGCGCATCAACACGATGTTGTACGCATAGCACGTCGCCGAGAGCAGCACCGCGATCGTGCCGCGGAACTGGTCGGGCGACGGTGCGGTTGCGGCCTGGCCTAGCATGATCACCCCGACCCCACCGAATGCGACCAGTGAAGCAAGGATGGCACTCGGCGGGATGCGCTCCTTGAGCACGAGCGCCGCGCCGAACAGCGCGAGCAGCGGCGCGATGAAGGCGAGCGCGATCGCCTGCGCCATCGGCACGCGCGCCAGCCCCCAGAAGAACGTCACCGCCATCACCGCCGACACGCACCCGCGGATCAGGTGGACGCGCATCACGGGCCACGCCGGCCAGGCCTTTCGGGTCGGCAGGTAGATCGCGCCGGTGAACACGATCCCCGCCAGCGTCCGCCAGAATAGCGTCGTAAAGGCGCCGAGCTGGAGCACCAGTCCCTTCATCACCGCGTCCATCGACGAGAAGATCGCGATGCCTGCGACGGCGACCGCGAAGACAACAGCTGGGGATGGCGCGCGGCGGGTCATGGCGGGGCGATAGCCGTGCGCGGCCGGTACGTCACCAGCGCCTTTGCTGATGCGGTGACTAGCACCGCTTATCGCCCGGCTATTTAAGCGTCATCTTGTCGCCGCTGATCGATAGGTCGACATGGCTCAGATAGTTCTGGCCAAGCAGCGAAACATCCAGACCCTCGACCACCGCGGCGCGAACGTCGCCGACCCGCTTTCCGTCGAGCACGACGTCCTTCAGCTGAACCCGCTGTCCGCGCAACACGTTGCCCGCCCCCCTGGCGACATCTTCGTACGACGCGCGATCGAACGCCACGCCGGCACGGCGCGCGTCGTCCTCCGTCAAGGCGACGGTCGTGGCACCGGTATCGACCAGGAACTTGATCGGCTCGCCGTTCACGTCGGCGACGGTGAAGAAGTGGCCGTTATCGTCGCGCTCCAGCACCGTCTCGCGCGGCTGGTCGGCCGCCGCGACGGCAAGCGCCACCGGCGCGGCCTTCGGCTTGCCGCCAGGCAACAGCAGGCCGAGAGCGATGCCCAGCATGGTCATGGCGAGGAAAGCGAATTTCATCGAGCCCGGTTAGCGCGCACGGCTTGCGGCGCGATTTAACGTGATGGTTAAGCGCGCGCTTACCGCTTCGCGAAATAGTCGAAGATCGCGTCGCTCGTCCGGGTCGAGGCGTTGCGCCAGCCCGGCGCGTCGGCGAGGTTGAGCGCCTTGCCCGCGGCATCCACGATCAGCACCGTTGGCGTTCCTGCGATCCCGTCGAGCCCAAAGCGCCGCGCGAGGTCGAGATTCTTGTCCTTCTTGCCGACGTCGATCCACACCACTTCGTATCTTGGCGCCAGCATGTCGCGGAAGCGCGGCGTCGCGAACCAGCCGGCGAGCGCGCGGCTGTCGTGACACCAGTTCGCGCCGAACACGAGGATGACGCGGTGGCCCTCGCGGGCGGCCCGCGTCAGCGCGGCGGCGACGTCGCGTTGCGCGCGGTCGGGATGCCCGAACGGTTTGGCTTGGGGATGATCTTCTCGTCCGTTCGTCCCGAGCGGCGTCGAGGGACGTGCCCCAAGCGGTTCGGTCGCAGCACGTGTCTCGACTTCGCTCGACACGAACGGAGTGAAGAGCAGGACCGCCAAAACCAAACGGGGAATCACGCCGCCTTGGCCTGATCCGCCGCCTCGATCTCCGCCGCCCTGGCCTCGACCAGCTTGACGATATGCTCGATCATGTCGGCGTCCTGGACGTGGTGATCGGTGACGCCCGACAGATAGACCATGTGCTTGCCGTTGCCGCCACCGGTGATGCCGATATCGGTCTCGCGCGCTTCGCCGGGTCCGTTGACGACGCAGCCGAGGACCGAGAGGCTCATTGGGGTGCGGATATGCTGGAGCCGCTCCTCGAGCGCTTGCACCGTGCGGATCACGTCGAACCCCTGGCGCGCGCAGCTCGGGCAGGACACGACGCGCACGCCGCGATTGCGGATGCCGAGCGCCTTCAGAATCTCGAACCCGACCCGCACTTCGTCCTCGGGCTCCGCCGACAGCGAGACGCGGATCGTGTCGCCGATGCCGTACCACAGCAGGCTACCGATCCCGATCGACGACTTGACCGTCCCGCCGACGAACCCGCCCGCCTCGGTAATGCCGAGGTGGAGCGGGCAATCGACCACTTCGGCAAGCTGCTGATACGCGGCCACCGCGAGGAACAGGTCGCTCGCCTTCACCGCGACCTTGAATTCGTGGAAGTCGCGGTCCTGGAGCAGCTTGATATGGTCGAGTGCGCTTTCGACCAGCGCCTCGGGGCACGGCTCGCCGTACTTTTCGAGCAAGTCCTTTTCGAGCGAGCCGGCATTGACCCCGATGCGGATCGCGCAGCCGTTCGCCTTGGCCGCGTTGACCACCTCGTTCACGCGCTCGGCCGACCCGATATTGCCCGGGTTGATACGCAGGCACGCCGCCCCCGCATCCGCCGCCTCGAGCGCGCGCTTGTAGTGAAAATGGATGTCGGCGACGACCGGCACGCGCGCCGCGCGGACGATCTGGCCCAGTGCTGCGGTGCTGTCGATATCGGGGCAGGACACGCGGATGATGTCGACCCCGGCATCCTCGCAGCGGCGGATCTGGTCGATCGTCGCCTTCGCATCGCTGGTCGGTGTGTTGGTCATCGTCTGGACGGTGACCGGAGCGTCGCCGCCGACGGGGACGTTGCCGACCATGATCTGGCGGCTCTGACGACGCACGATATCGCGCCACGGACGTAAGGACATGGCGGCCATATACGCTCGCCGCCGCGCGCCGCCAAGCACGCTAACGATTTGGTCAGTTGCGGCGCGCTAAACCGTCGGCGATCCGATGAGCGACAGGACCGCCTCCCCCAAGCGCCATTACGGCCTCGACTGGCTGCGCATCGGCGCGTTCGCGCTGCTGATCGTCTATCATGTCGCACAGGTATTCTCGACATGGGACTGGGTGATCAAGTCGCCCGTCACCTACCCGCAGCTGATCGTGCCGCTCGCGCTGCTCACGCCGTGGCGGCTGCCGCTGCTGTTCGCGGTGTCGGGCTATGCCAGCCGCAAACTGTTCGATAAATCGGGCGATGCGGGCGCGTTCGTCGCGTCGCGCAACCGCCGGCTGTTGATTCCCTGGGGCTTCGCGATGGTCGCGCTGATCCCGGTCGAGATGTGGGTGCGCGCGAAGGAGGTCGGCTATCCGTTCGGGCTGATCCACTATTGGCTGATCGATTACTGGCAGATCTCACCCGCCTGGGGCCATGGCTTCCCGAGCTGGGAGCATCTGTGGTTCGTCGCCTATCTGTGGGGCTACACGATGGCGCTCGCCGGGCTACTGCTCCTGCCGGGGTGGAGCGCGGCGCAGACGACGCGAATGGGGGAATGGCTGGCGAAGGGGACACGACTGGTGTGGGTGCCGATCGGGAGCCTCGCGCTGGCCAAGCTGTCGGTGATGTTCTTCGTATCGGAGAGCCAGGGGTTGTTCACCGACTGGAACGCGCACCTGCTCTATTTCCCGATCTTCCTGTTCGGCTTTGCGCTGGGCGGCAGGACCGGGCTGTGGCCGGTGATCGCGCGGTCGCAACGCACCGCGGGCGCGATCGCGATCGCGGCGGGGCTGGCCGTGACGTGGATCGAGCTCCGCTACGCCGGACACAGCGTGCCGCCGCACGCGATCATGGCGCTCGATCGCATCGCGCGGATCGCGATGGCGTGGAGCATGATCCTTGTCCTGTTCCAACTCGCCGAGCGGCATCTCAACCGCGACCACCCATGGCGCGCAACGCTCGCCGAAGCCGTGTTCCCGCTCTACATCGCGCACCACCCGGCGATCATCCTGCTGGCGTGGCTGACGCTGCCGTGGGGACTGAACCCGTTCGTCGAGTTCGCGCTGCTGCTCACCGGCACGCTCGCGTTCGCAGTCACCTTCTACCTGGTCGGTCGCGAAGTCGCATGGCTGCGCCCGCTGATCGGGCTTGCGCCGAGACGGTCGGTTCGCGGGGCAGCCGGGCCGGCGATCGCCTGACGCCTCTAGCCTTCGCGCCGCAACGCCTTACATGGCGGCGCGATGGAACGGCATTACGGCATGGACTGGTTGCGGATCGGCGCGTTCGCGGTGCTGATCCTCTACCATACCGCGATGGTGTTCACGCCGTGGGGCTTCCACGTGAAGACCGCACAGCCGGTCGAGTGGCTGTCGGTCGCGATGCTGATCAGCAATCCGTGGCGGCTGACCTTGCTGTTCGTCGTGTCGGGCTATGCCAGCCGCGCGCTGTTCGCCAAATCGGGCGGGGTCGGGCGGTTCCTGACGAGCCGCGCGAGCCGGCTGCTGGTGCCGCTGGCGTTCGGCGTCGCGCTGATCGTCCCGCCGCAAAGCTGGGTCGAGCTGGTGACTCAGCACGAGTACGACCGCGGCTTCGGCTATTTCCTCGTCCACGATTATTTCGCGTTCGCCGCGAACGACGGGGTCGGGCTGCCGACGTGGAACCATCTGTGGTTCGTCGGCTATCTGTTCGCCTACACCGCCGTACTTGGGCTGCTCCTGCTCGTGCCGCGTCCGGTGCGGCTGCAAGAATGGTTCGACCGCGCGTTCGGGGGCTGGCGCGCGCTGGTGCTGCCGGTGGCGTATCTGGTACTCAGCCAAGTCATCGTCTTCCACCGCTGGAGCGACAGCCAGGATTTGATCCACGACGGGGTCGCGCACCTCGCCTATTTCCCCGCCTTCCTGTTCGGGTTCGGGCTCGCGCGCTCGGCGCCGGTGATGGCGGCGTTCGTGCGCTGGTGGAAACCGGCGGCGCTGCTGGCGGTGGCGAGCTATGCGTTCGGCGCGGCGATCGAGGTCAATTATGCGGGCGATCATGTCCCCGACGCACTGAGCGACCCGATGCTGATCGCGCACCAGATACAATGCTGGGCCGCGGTCGCCGCCCTGATCGGCGTGGCCGAGCGCCACCTCAACCGTGACGCGGCGATCCGCCCGATGCTGACGGAAGCCGTCTTCCCGTTCTACCTGATCCACCAGACGGTGATCGTGCTCGGCGAATATGCGCTCCAGCCGTTCGGGCTGGGTGCGGCGGCGGAGTTCGCGATCCTCGTGCCGGTGACGGTCGCGGGATGCTGGGCCTTCTATCTCTTCGGGCGCGAGGTGAACTGGCTTCGCCCGCTGATCGGATTGCGGCGGCGCGTCGCGAGGGCTACCGCTCGCCGCCATGACAACATCCTCCAATCGCTGGTCGCTGGTGATCCATGGTGGCGCCGGCGCGATCGCGCGCAGCCAGACCCGGCCTGAGACCGACCGGGGCCTGCGCGCCGCGCTCAACGCCGCGCTCGATGCGGGGTCGGCGATCCTGTCGGGCGGCGGCGCGTCGCTCGACGCGGTCGAGGCGGCGGTGCGCGTGCTGGAGGACGACCCGCATTTCAACGCGGGGCGCGGATCGGCGCTCACCTATGAAGGCGCGACCGAGCTCGACGCCGCGATCATGAGCGGTGCCGATCTCCTCGCCGGATCGGTGGCCGGCGTCACGGCGACCAAGAACCCGGTGACGCTGGCGCGCGCGGTGATGGAGGAAAGCGCACACGTCCTACTCGGCCGCGAGGGCGCGGACCAGTTCAGCGTCGAGCACGGGCTGGAGCAGGCCGACGCGGAGTGGTTCGCGGTCCCGGAGCGCCGCCGCCAGCTCGAGGAATTGCTGGCGAATGGCGGCAAGTTCGACGTCGACATGAAGTATGGGACGGTCGGCGCGGTGGCGCTCGACCAAGTCGGACACATCGCCGCCGCGACATCGACCGGCGGCGTCACCGGCAAGCGCTGGGGCCGGATCGGCGATTCGCCGCTGATCGGCGCGGGGACCTACGCCGACGATCGCGGCGCGGCGGTGTCGTGCACCGGCGCGGGGGAATTCTTCATCCGCGAAAGCGTCGCGTTCCAGATCAACGCGCGGGTTCGTTTCCTGGGCGAGAGCCTGAAGCTCGCCGCCGATACGGTGATGGCCGAGGTCAAATCGCTCGGCGGCACCGGCGGGGTGATCGTCACCGACGCGGCAGGCGGACAGGCGTGGAGCTTCACCACCGCAAGCCTCTATCGCGGCCGCGCCGGATCGGACGGCGAGCGCTTCGTCGCGCTGTACGACGACGAGGATTGAGCGCCGCGCGGGACGGGCGTAGGCGGGCGCGATGAAGCGCCTCCTTCCCTTCCTCGCCGCGTTGACCGCGCTCCTCGTCACCTCGCCCGCGGGCGCCTATTGGGAGTACGGCCACCAGACCATCGCCCAGATCGCCTGGGCCAATATCAAGCCCGCGACGCGCACCCGCATCCTCGCGCTGCTCCGCCAGCAAGCGTTGCTCGGCACGCCGCAATGCAAGGCCGGGACGATCGACGACGCCGCGGTGTGGGCGGATTGCATCAAGGGGATCAAGAACCCCGACGGCACGCAGAAATACGGCAACACCAACGCCTGGCACTTTCAGGACGTCAACATCTGCACCCCGTTCGACCTGATCGAAGCGTGCAAGGGCGACAATTGCGTGTCGGCGCAGATCGTCCGCGATGCCAAGCTGCTCAAGGACCGCAGCACCCCGACCGCCGACCGGGTCCGCGCGCTCGTGTTCCTGATCCACTTCGTCGGCGACCTGCACCAGCCGCTTCACGCCGGTGAAAAGGGCGACAAGGGCGGCAACGACGTGAAAGCGGTATACGGCACCTACGCGCCGCAGCGGCTCAACCTGCACTCGATCTGGGACGGCTATCTGGCGGAGCGCGCGATCTCGACGGGCCCGAGCCTGGTGCGACGTTATCCGGCCGCCGAGCGCCGAGCGGTGGCGGCGGGCGACGTGATCGCGTGGAGCCATGAAAGCTGGCAGGTCGCGCACGACGTCACCTATGCGACCGCGATCGGTGGCGATCCGTGCGGGCCGACGCCTGCTCGCGTCAAACTCGACAATGCGACGATCGAACGGCTGGTGCCGACGGTCCGGCTCGAAGTGAAGCGCGGCGGGTTGCGGCTGGCGAAGATGCTCGACCAAGCACTCGGTTGACGTGAACCGAACCGATCCGGCGTTGCGCGGGTACGCGCTGTGCGGCGAGGCGCGCGCGGGGACGACGTTCCTCAAGGAGTTGCTCGCCTCGACCGGCCGATTGGGCGAGCCGGTCGAGTGGTTCGACCCTGTTTGGCGAGCGCGGGTCGGCCCGACCGACGACTTCATCGGCGCGATGCTGGCGCGCACCGCAACGCCGAATAGCGTCTATGGCCTCAAGATATTCTCGTCGCACGCCAAGGCGGCAGCGCGCCATCAATGGGCAACGCGACTGCCAAATCTGTCGTTCGTTCATATCCGCCGCGACGACTTGCTGGGTCAGGCGATCTCGTTCGCGCGCGCCGCGCAGACCGCGCGCTTCGTGAGCGATCAGGCGGAGCGGCGAGCGGCCGGCTATGACCGTCGCGCGATCGATTCGGCACTGATCACTCTGGCGCGTGGGCAGGCGCGCTGGGAGATTTGGTTCGCGCGCCACGGCATCGCACCGTTGCGAGTGAGTTACGAGCAAGTGATCGCCGATCCGGCGGACACCGTAGCACGCATCGCCGCGTTGGTCGGAGTCGAGGGTGCGCGGATCGACCTTGCCCAAGTGACCGCGCAGCGCATGAGCGACGACACGAGCGACGAATGGCGCCACCGCTACCGGGCCGATGCGCCATCCGCCGACCGGTTGCCCGGCCTCACCGACCGATCGCCGAAGGCGGTAACCGACGCGCTTCGCACCGCTTTACGCTAATCGTTTTCGCCCCAGCGCCAGCGCCAGCCGCCGCGCGTGTGCTGCACGCAGATGACAGTCAGCGTGATGGTCGCCAGCGCGATGATCGCCGCCCATGTCCCCCAGTGTCGCGGCAACAGTGCGAAGCCTGCAATGGTCAGCACGGCGATATAGACGCCCAGCACCGCCCAACCCTGCCACGTGATCGGGTTGCCGGTACCGTAGCCATAGCGCTTTGGCGCGAACCAGTCGCCGTCGTCGCTCATCGCGCACCCCTCCCGCCGACCGCAGCCGCGACCGCGTCGACTACGCTTGGCGCGATCGGCAGCGTGGCGTCGCCATAGCTCGCAGCATTGGCGGCGCGGTCGCCCGCTGGCACGACCTTGAGCACGTGATTGACCCCCGGCAATACGACCAGCTTCGCCTTGGGTTGCGCGGCGGCGAGCGGTTTCGCATCGTCGTCGACCGACACCTGCAGATCGTTGTCACCCTGGATGATCGTCATCGGGAGACGCACGTTCGCAGCCAGTTTGGCGGGGTCGAACTTGGCCAGTTCGATCAGATATTTCTGGACCGCTACCGGAAAGATCATTGGCAAGGGCGAGGGAAGCGTCGCGGGATCGACCGTTTTCCCTGCCTCGACCGAATCGAGCATCGCGAGCGCGGCGGGCAGGATCGGCGCGTTGGCTGCATTGGCCTTGAACTGCGCGCGCATGACCTGGATGATCGGCCGTCCCGCCGCCGACACCAGGATCACGCCGCAGATGCCGGTCGGGTTCTGCGCCGCCTGCAACGCGACCAGCCCACCCTCGCTATGCCCGACCAGCCAGGCGCATTTCGCGCCGGCGCGCTTCGCGGCGAATTGCGCCCAGCCGCGCGCGTCGGCAGCATAGCCTTCTATCGTCGCGGCGTTCGCATCGGGGATCGCTTTCGCGCTGCCGAACATACCGCGCTTGTCGATCCGGACACTGAAAACGCCGCGCGCGGCCAGCGCCTCGGCGAGCAATTTGTACGACTGGCCCTTGAGGCCCATCGGATTGTTGCCGTCGCGGTCGGTCGGGCCCGATCCGGGGATGATCACCACGACCGGCCCTCCAATCTTGTCGCTCGCCTGATAGGTCCCCGCGAGCGGCCCCTGCGGCCCCGCGATCGTCACTTCTTCGCCGGCCGGCACCGCGGCCGCCGCCATCATCATCGCGATCGCAATCATTCGTCATCCCCTTGTTTCGGCGGTCGGCCGCGTTTCGCGCGCACCGGATCCGCCAGTTTCACCCCGCGCCGTCCCAGCGCCTCGCGCAGCAGGCACTCGACCTGCGCGTTGACGCTTCTGAGGTCGCTCGCCGCCGCGCGCTCGATCGCCGCGTAGAGCGCGGGGTCGAGGCGCAGCGGGAACGCCTTCTTGGGGGGAACGGCCATTCTCGCGCGCTTACTGGTAGAGCGAGCCCGCATTGACGATCGGCTGCGTGTCGCGTTCGCCGCACAGCACGACCATCAGGTTGGAGACCATCGCCGCGCGACGCTCATCGTCGAGTTCGACCACGCCCTTCGCCGACAATTGCTCGAGCGCCATCTGGACCATCCCGACCGCGCCCTCGACCAAAGTCTGGCGCGCGGCGACCACCGCCTGCGCCTGTTGCCGGCGGAGCATCGCCCCGGCGATCTCCTGCGCATAGGCCAAGTGTGTGAAACCGCATTCATCGACCGTGATCCCGGCCATGGCGAGCCGCGCGATCAGTTCCTGGCGCAGCTCGGCGCCCACCTGGTCGTGGTTGCCGCGCAGCGTCACTTCCTGGTGCTCGAAATCGTCGTACGGATAGCGCGAGCCGATCGTGCGCACCGCGGCCTCGATCTGGACCATCACGAACGCCTTGTAATCGTCGACGTCGAATAGCGCCTGCGCGGTGTCCGTCACGCGCCACACCACCTGCGCGGCGATCTCGATCGGGTTGCCGCGCAGGTCGTTGACCTTGATCTTGTCCGAAATGATGTTGTTGGCACGGACCGACAGTTTCTTCTTGCCGTACCACGGCACGATCCAGCGCAGCCCCGTATTGCGGTCGGTGCCGCGATAGCTGCCGAACAGCGTGATCGCCGCAGCCTGGTTGGGCTGGAGCATGTAAAAGCCCGGCGTGACGAAGGCGAACGTCAGCGCGCCGAGCAGCAGCAGCGGCACGCCGATTTCCGGGGTCGGATCGATCTGGCTCGCGCCGAAGACCGCGACCAGGATCGCGACGAGCATGACGAACAGCATCAGATAGCCGCTCGAGGTCGATGCCGGCCGCTCCTGCGACAGGGTCAGCGCGGCGTGGCGATCGGCGGCAGGCGTAGCATTCGTGGCCATAGGGCCCTCCCGTTTAATGTGATATCACATTTATATCGGGATTGAGCGAGTCGCAAGCGTTATTTCCCTCTCCCTTTGGGAGAGGGAGGGAGGAGCAAAGCCACGGAAAGGTGAGGGCAGGGTCGAAAACGTTTCGACCCTGCCCTCACCCCTCGCAGCTCCGCTGCTCGACCCTCTCCCAGAGGGAGAGGGTTATTTCATTACTGCAGCACGATCGTCACCGCTCGGCGGTTTTGCGCCCAGCTCGCCTCATCGCTGCCGAGCGCGATCGGGCGTTCCTTACCGTAGCTGATCGTGGTGATTCGCGAAGGGTCGATTCCCTTCGCGGCAAGATAATTCTTCGCGGCGTTCGCGCGCCGGTCGCCCAACGCGAGATTGTATTCGCGCGTCCCGCGTTCGTCGGCATGGCCCTCGATCGTGATGCGGCGATTGGGCCATTTGGTCAGCCACGCCACCTGGCTGTCGAGGATCGAGCGCGAGGTCGCGTCGATGTCGGACATGTCGAGCGCGAAATGGATCGTGTCGCTCATCACCGAACGCTGGAAGTCCTGCGCGCTGCCGGGGACGACGACGCCGTTGCTGTCGCCGCCGTTCGCGCCGCTATTGTCGGTCACCGGCGCATCCCCGGCGCTCGGCGGCAGAATCTTGGGGCGCTTGTGCGCGCATCCCGCGGTCGCGAACAACGCGGCGAGCAGGATCAGCTTGGTACGGGTGTGGGCCATGGTCGGTCCTCCTTTTTACTCTCGGAATATCAATCGGTGCGGATCGGGCCCCAGCTGGGATCCGATCCATCGAACGGCGTGGGCAAACGGTGCACGTTGACCCCGGTCAGGTCGACCGACCACAAATCGGCGACCCCCGATCCGCCTTGGGTCGAACGGAAGAACATGATCACACGGCCGTTGGGCGACCAGCTCGGCGCCTCGTCCTGCCAGCCGTCGGTCAGGATCTTCTCGCCCGCGCCGCTGGGCGACATGATCCCCACGTGGAAGCCGCCGCCGATCTTGGTGAAGGCGATCAGGTCGCCGCGCGGGCTCCACGCCGGGGTGGCATAGCGGCCATTGCCGAAGCTGATCCGCTGCTGGTTAGAGCCATCGGCGTTCATCACATAGAGTTGCTGCGCGCCCGACCGGTCGCTTTCGAACACGATTCTGGAGCCGTCGGGCGAATAGCTGCCCCCGGTGTCGATCCCCGGCGAGGTGGTCAGCCGCTGCCACTGCCCGCCGCCCGACGGGATGCGGTAGAGGTCGGTGTTGCCACCTTGCGCCATCGAGAACAGGATCCACTGGCCATTGGGCGAGAAGCGCGGCGCGAAGGCGAGGCTGACATCGGTGACGAGCTTGCGCTGTTGCCCCGATGCGATGTCGTAGACGTAGATCGTCGGTTTTTTGTCGAGGTACGATAGATACGCGATCCGCTTCTGGTCGCGCGACAAGGTCGGGGTCAGTACGATCGTCTGGCCGTTGGTCAGGAAGCGGCCGTTGAACCCGTCCTGGTCCATCAGCGCGAGGCGCTTCACGCGCCGCCCCTTCGGTCCGGTCTCCGACACATAGACGACGCGGCTGTCGAAATACGGGCCCTCGCCCGTCAGCCGCGTATAGACCATGTCGGCGCATTTGTGCGCGGCGCGGCGCCACTCGCCGAACGGCAGGACATAGCCCTGCCGCGCCAGCTCGCGCTGCTGCGCGGTGTCGTAGAGGTAGCAGCCGACCGTCAGCGTGCCGTTGCCGTTCGAGCGGACGAAGCCCTGGACGAGCGCGGTCGCGCCGGCCGCGCTCCACGACCCGTAATTGGGCGATGTCGCTTCGACGAAGGGCACGTTGAGGAGCTGGCCAGCGGGGAGCGGCTTGAACAGCCCCGAATTCTTAAGGTCGCCGGTGATCACTTCGGCAAGCTGGCGGCCGAGCTGGTCGGTGGGGCCGGCGGCGGTCGCGGTCACTTCGGGCGTCGGCATCGGCGGGATCGCGATCCCCATCGGCGCGGAAATGCCGCCCTCGACATCGACCACCAGCCCGCCCGGGGTCGGGGTGGGCGTCGGCGCGGGCACGGTCTGGGCGTGCGCGACAGGGGCCAGCAGGGCGGCGGCCAGGGCGATCAAAGGAAGCGTTCTCGTCATCATCTCTCTCAACCCGGAAGCTTGTAGCGCATCACGAAATTGCTCCAGCCGTTCGGAACGTCGTACAGTTCCGGCGGCAAGCCACGGAGCGGCTGGCACCCCATGAAGGTCGAGACGGCGCGATCGTCGACCTGATCCACGTACCGGCGATTGCTGTCGTCGACCCCGTCGTGCCCGACGATTTGCGGCCGGGCGGCCAGCGTGCCGTCGCGGTTGATGCGCAGTTTCACGCTGACCCGAATCTGGTTGGCGCCCGGCCCTGGATTGACCTGACGGTTGGCGCAGGGCTGGACCTGCTGCGCGATCTTCTGCCGGATATCCATGATCGCCGCGCCCGTCATCGCGGCCTGCGGCGCAGTCGATTTCGATGTGGTCGGCGTGTTGCCGACCCCGACCATCACGCCGCCGAGGTTCGACCCTCGCGGCCGGACGGCCTTGGCGCCCGGCGCCGTTCCACTGCCGCGCCCGACGATCCCGGCGAGCGCGCCCGACGGCGTGCGCGTCTGCGGCTTGGCCGGTTGCGGGGGTGCGGGCTGGGGCTTCTTCGCGGGGAGCGGCTTGGCGCTTTCGGCGGGCTTGGGCGCGGGCGCGGCTTCGACCGGTTTCGGCTTGGCGGGAACCGGCTGCGGCTCGGGCGCGGGAGCAGGCGGCGCGGCTTCCTCGGGCGCGCCGAGATCGGGCGCGCGACTCTCGGCGGGTGGAGTCACCGCTTGCGGCGCGGCAGCCTGCAGCCCGACATCGTCGGCGATCGTCACGTCCATCGGCGCGGGCGGGGGTGGCGGCTTGCGCGGTACGAGCAGGACGAGCGACAGCCCCGCAAGAAGGAAAAGGTGCAACAACCCCGACACCGCGAACTCGATGCCACGGTCGGTCTTGTAGGATCGGGCGGCAATCGCCGTCACCGCTCGGCCTTGACGTTCGACACCAGCGACACGCGGTTGAGCCCGGCGCGGTTGAGGTCGCCCATCACCGCCATCACGCGCCCGTAATCGAGCCCCTTGTCGGCGCGCAGCAGCATCTGCGGCGGCTTGCCCTCGGCGTCGTGGCGCGACGCGATGCCGGCCAGCGCATCGGGCAGTGCGTCCTCGCTCACTTGCTTGTCGTCGAGATAGATCGTGCCGTCACGCTCGATCGAGATCGCCACCGGCTTTTTATCCTGCTCGAGCGCTTTGGCGCGGCTGTCTGGCAAGTTCACGGGCACGCCCGCGGTCATCAGCGGCGCAGTGACCATGAAGATGATCAGCAGCACCAGCATCACGTCGACCAGCGGGGTCACGTTGATGTCCGCCATCGGCGCGCGCCGGCCCTTGCCACGGGCGGAGGGAAGCGACATCGCCACGATCAGCGCTTCGCCTCGAGCTGGCGGCTCAGCGTCGAATGGAAACCGTCGGCGAAGCGGTTGAGCCGCGCCTCGATCTGGTTCACGCGGTGGCTGAAGCGGTTGTACGCGATCACCGCGGGGATCGCCGCGAACAGCCCGATCGCGGTCGCGAACAGCGCCTCGGCGATGCCCGGGCCGACCGTGACGAGCGACGTGTTCTGCTTGGCGGCGATGTCGGTGAAGGTGGTCATGATCCCCCACACCGTGCCGAACAGCCCGACGAACGGCGCGACCGCGCCGACGGTCGCGAGGATGTTGAGCCGGTCGGCGAGCTTGTCGGTCTCGTTCGCGACCGCCGATCCCATCGCTGTCGCCAGCCGCTCGCGCACGCCGTCGCGGTCGACGATCCCGCCCGCGGTCGACCGGCGCCATTCGGTCACCCCGGCGGCGAACACCTTGGCGACGGGCAGCTCGCTGTCGCCCTCGCGCTTGTGGAAGGCGTCGATATCGTCGGCCTTCCAGAATTCGCTCTCGAACTTGCCGATTTCCTTGCGCGTACGGCCGAGGCGACTGGCCGACCCGATGATGATCGCCCAGGTCCAGATGCTCGCGATCAGCAACCCCGCCATCACGATCTGCACCACCACATCGGCGTGGAGCAGCAAGGCGAGCGGCGAGGTCGAGTTCGGCGAAAGGTCGAAGCTCCAATGCATTATGTCGTCAGTCCCCAAATCATTCAGGCTTCCAGATCAGTTTCTCGTATGCCGCCGCCCACTCGGGCGGTTGCCGCTTCGGCCGCCCGTCGGGCGCGACGAGCGCCGCCGTCACCTCCGCTTCGGCCAATGTTTCGTCACCGCGCATGACTCGCTGATGAATGGCGACCGCCGCAGCGCGCAACCGCGTCAGCCGCGACACCACGACCAGCGCGTCGTCGAGCTTGGCCGGGCGGTGATATTTGATGGCGAGATCGGCGACCGCATAGGCGCCCCCGCCCGCCTCCATCACGCCGCGCTGATCGACCCCGACGAGGCGCAACATGTCCGACCGCGCGCGCTCCATGAAGCGCAGGTAATTGGCGTGATAGACCACCCCCGAAAGGTCGGTGTCCTCGAAATAGACGCGCACCGGAAAGCGGTGCTCGCGTCCGTCGAAGCGGCCCTCGACGGGTTGATCGGTGGCGGTCGCACTCATGGTTAAGGGCTGTAGCGGGCCGGACTCGCGAGGCAACCCATTCGGCTCTGCATTTTGCCACTTGCATCGATGTAACCCACGGGTTACATGGGTAGTATAGGTTACATCGACACGGGGATACACCATGACAGACAATGACACGGCCGACCGGCTGATGGACAAACGCGCCCGCATGATGCCCGCGCTAGCCGCGATGTTCGTCGCGCAACAGGCGGTCTATTTCACCGGCCCCCGGCTCGACGAGGGCAAGTTGCGGCTCGTCAACTATATCTCGATTGGCGGATGGCTGGCGCTGTCGACCGTCCTGCTGTTCGGGCTGGTGACCGGTGGCACCTTGTTCCGGAGCGCGAGCGTCCGTGCGCTGATGAACGACGAGGGTACCCGCGCCAACCGCGCCGACGCACTGAGCTGGGGGTTCGTCGCGACGATGATCGGAGCGATCGCGCTCTATGTCCTCTCGCTGTTCGAACGGATGACCGAACGCGAGACGATCCACGTCGTGATGACGATCGGCATCGCCGCGGCGCTCCTGCGCTTTGGCATCCTCGAACGCCGCGCGCTCAAGAATGGCTGAGGGCCTGGCCAACCGCTTGCTCGACGAGCGCACGCGGCTCGGCTGGACGCAGGCCAAGCTGGCGGAGCGCGTCGGGGTCAGCCGCAAGACGATCAACACGGTGGAGAATGGCGTGTTCGTCCCCTCCACCACGCTCGCGCTCAAGCTGGCGCGGGCACTCGGAACGACGGTGGAAGAAATCTTCCAGCTGGAGAATGGAGCATGACGACGATGGACAAGGTGGAATTGGCCGAGCGCAAGGCCGGCGCGCGGGCGGCGGTGATGGCGCTGCTGGCGGTGGTGCTGGTGGCGGGCGCGACGTTCGGGTTCGACAATCCGGCGAACGATGTCGGCGGGCGGGCGGTGGCGTGGCTGATCGAGCTCGGGCTCGCGCTGATGGTGCTGGGATCGGGCGGCGGGCTGATGCTGAGCCGCGAGCTGCGCGCGCTGATGAACGACGAATTGAGCCGCGAGAACCGCCGCCGCGCGATCGTGTTCGGCTTCTATGCCGGGCTCGCCGCGATGACGGCGCTCTACGTCGCGGCGGGGACGACGACGATCGACCTGCGCGCCGCGCTGCGCCTCGCCTCGGGCCTGACCGTCGCTGCCGCGCTCGGCCGCTACGCGATGCTCGAATGGCGCTGAGCGCGTTGGCACTGGACGAGGCGTAACGGGCGACTAAGACACTGCGCATGACCTCTGCGCTCAGGATTTGCGGCCTTTCCAAGGCGTTCGACAAACCAGTCATCACCGGCCTCGATCTCGAGATCGCGGCCGGCCAGCTCTATGCGCTGCTCGGCCCCAATGGTGCGGGCAAGACGACGACGTTGCGCATGGCGGTCGGGCTGACTCGCCCTGACGCCGGCAGCATCGAGATTTACGGCATCGATGCGCGCGCCGACCCGCTCGCCGCCAAGGCGATCACCGCGTGGCTGCCCGACGAGCCGATGCTGTACGACAAGCTCAGCCCGCTCGAATATCTCGCGTTCGTCGCCGGGCTGTGGCGGATGGACCCGCACGTCGCGGCGGAGGAAGCCGAACGGCTGCTCCACTGGCTAGACCTGTGGGACGAGCGCGACATGCGCTGCGAGGGCTTTTCGAGGGGCATGAAGCAGAAGGTCGCGCTGGCTGCCGCATTGATCCACGACCCCAAGCTCCTCATCCTCGACGAGCCGCTGACCGGGCTCGACGCGGCGATGGCCCGCGCGGTGAAGGATGCGCTGCGCGAACAGGTCGCGCGCGGCAAGACGGTGATCGTCACCACGCACATCCTCGAGGTCGCCGAGCGGATGGCCGACCGGATCGGCATCATCGGCGGCGGCAAGTTGCTCGCCGAAGGCACGCTCGACGAACTGCGCGACCGCGCGGGGACCGAGGGCATGACGCTGGAGGACACCTTCATTCGCCTGACGAGCGGCGCATGACCGCGCTGGCGGCTCCGGGCAGTTTCGCGTGGCTGGCGCGGCACGAGCTGCAGCTGGCGTGGCGCGGGCGCAGCAAGGGCCGCGCGGCGTGGTTTGGGCTCGTGCTGGGCGTGCTGTGGCTCGCCGGCGGATGCTTCGTCGCGTGGAGCGTGATGGACGTGCCGATACGCTTCACCGCCTGGGCCGGGACCGGGGTGCTGGCCGCGGCGGTCGTGATGCTGTCGTTCATGACGACACAGGCGATCCTGGGCAGCCAGCAGACGCTGTACGAGCGCCGCGACCTCGACCTGATGTTCACCGCGCCGATCGACGGGCGCACGGTGTTGCTCGCCAAGCTCGCCGGGATCGCGGGTGCGATCGTGCTGACCTACGCTTTCCTGATCCTGCCGCTGGCACTCCCGGTGGCGCTGCTCGGGCATCCGGGGTTGCTCGGCGTGGTCGGCGTGCTCGCGGCGCTCGCGATGGCCGCGTCGACGGTCGGGATCGCGATCACGCTGGTGCTGGCGAAGCTTGCCGGCCCGCGCGCGGCGCGGACGGTTGGGCAAGTCTCCGCTGCGATACTGGGCGGCGCGATCTTCCTGATCTCGCAATTGAACCGCGCCCCGCATGGCCGCGAATCGTCGATCGAGCGGACCTTCCGCGAATTCCACGAGCGCGGGCTGGGCTATACCGGGTGGAGCGGCGTCCCGGGACACGCCGCGTTCGGCGACCCGTTGTCGCTCGCCGTCATGCTGGCGATCGGCATCGTCCTGTTCGCCGGCGCCGGGATGGTGCTGCGGCGGCTGTTCCTGAGCGGGTATCAGGACGCGACGATGACGCTGTCGCGGTCGAAACCGACGGGCAAGGCGACCGCGCGGCTGTTCCATGCCGGGCTGTTCCGGCCGGTGTTGGCGAAGGAATGGCGGCTGCTCGCGCGCGACCCGGCGCTGTTGTTCCAGATGATCCTGCGGCTGGTCTATATGGCGCCGATCGTGCTGGGCGCGTTGCAGGGCGGCGGGCGGATGTTCGCGCCCGCGCTCGCTTTCGCCAGCGTGCTGGTCGCGACGCAGCTCGCGGGGAGCCTAGCCTGGCTGACCGTCTCGGCGGAGGATGCGCCCGATTTGATCACCGTCGCCCCGGTCCACAAGGAAACGGTCGATACCGCCAAGCTCTCCGCCGCGCTGCTGATGGCGGCGCCGCTCGCGGTGATCATCCCGGTGATCCTGGCGACGGTCGTCGGGCATCCGATCGGCGCGCTGGTGACGCTGGTGCTGACCGCGCTCGGCGGGGCGCTCGCCGGGTTCGTCGAACTAAAACTCGGCAAGCCGGGCCAGCGCGCGACCTTCGCCAAGCGTCGCCAGGGCGGGTTCGTGTCGGGTATTCTGGGGATCCTGATCGCGTTCCTGTTCGGCGGGACCGCGGGGCTCGCGGTCTATTTGATCGGCGGCTGATCGAACAGGCCGTCCTGGCTGCCCGCCGGCGGGTTGAGGCCGAGGTGCTTCCACCCGCTCGCGTTGAGGCAGCGCCCGCGCGCCGTGCGGGCGACCAGCCCGAGCTGGATCATATACGGCTCGATCACTTCCTCGATCGTGTCGCGCGGTTCGGATAGCCCCGCCGCCAGCGTCTCCACCCCGACCGGGCCGCCGCGATAGATGTCGGCGATCATCGTCAGGTATCGCCGGTCCATCGCGTCAAGCCCGAGATGATCGACCTCCAGCCGGTTGAGCGCGGCGTCGGCGGTCGGCGCATCGACCGTTTCGTGCCCCGCGACATTGGCGAAATCGCGCACCCGCCGCAGCAGCCGTCCGGCGATCCGCGGCGTCCCCCGCGCGCGCCGCGCGATCTCCTGCGCGCCATCGGGGGCGACATGCAGGTCGAGCAAGGTCGCCGCGCGGGTGACGACGCGCTCGAGCTCGTCGACGGTGTAGAAACTGAGCCGCACCGGGATGCCGAAGCGGTCGCGTAGCGGCGTCGTCAGCAATCCCTGCCGCGTCGTCGCGCCGACCAAAGTGAAGCGCGGCAAGTCGATCCGCACCGACCGCGCCGACGGTCCTTCGCCGATCATCAGGTCGAGCGCGCGATCCTCCATCGCCGGATAGAGCACTTCCTCGACCGCAGGCTGGAGCCGGTGGATCTCGTCGATGAACAGCACGTCGCCATCCTCGAGATTGGTCAGCAGCGCGGCGAGGTCGCCCGACTTGGCGATCACCGGGCCGGAGGTCGCGCGGAACCCCACCCCCATCTCGCGCGCGACGATCTGCGCGAGCGTCGTCTTGCCCAGCCCCGGCGGCCCGAAGAACAGCACATGGTCGAGCGCATCCCCGCGCGCCTTCGCGGCGGCGATGAACACGCGCAGATTCTCCCGCGCCGCCTTCTGCCCGACAAACTCGTCGAGCGTCTTGGGGCGCAGCGCGGCATCGGCGTCGTCGGCACGGCGCGCGGGGGTGAGGAGGCGGTCGTCGTCGGTCATCAGAAGCGGTCGATCCCCTCGCCGACGATCTTAACCCAGGCGTGCTTGCGGTTTTCGTAGACCGAATAATCGGGCGCGCGGAAGCTCGGGTCGGCGAACGCGCCGATCGCGACCGCGACGAGGTCGGGCTGCGCGGGCAAGCGGTAGAAGACGTTCGACCCGCAGGTCGGGCAGAAATACATGTCGCCCTGCCCGCCCTCGTCGCCGAACCGCGTCCAGTATTTCGCGTCGCCGGTGATGGTTACGTTCTCGACCGGGAAGCGCGCCTGCGCGGCGAACGAGCTGCCCGAGCGCCGTTGGCAATCGAGGCAATGGCACACCGACACGCGCACCGGGTCGCCGGTGCACGCGACCGCGAGCTGGCCGCATTGGCAGGTGGCGGTGCGGCTGCCGCTCATTGCAGCAGCCCCAACGGGCGCCGTTCGCCCGACAATTCGATGATCGCCCGCGCGACATCGCGCACCGCCGGCGGCGCGGTGCATTGCGCATTGGCTTCGGAAAAACGGTAGCCGGACGCGTCGCGGCGCTCGAACACCATTTGCTCGCCGTCGATGCAGATGTCGTTAGGGTTCGTGAAAACCCAATGCTCCTCCGGCCCGATCGTCCACAGTTTCGCCTGCGCGATGCGGTCGTGGAGCAGCGCCATGTCCTTCGCCGACACACGGAACTCACGATCGACATTGGCGATCAGATCCGTGCTGCGTGGCCAGACGCGGGCGCGCCGCACAACCACGACCCGACCGATCCCCGCGCCGCTCTCCGTTTCGTCGATCCGGATCAGCGCGCGGGTGAGGTTGATACCCGAGATCGACAGGCGGATGCGGCTCTTGAACCCAGCCTGCCCGCCGGGTCGCCACAAGACGGGCTCGTCGTCGATCAGGTCGGGCCACCAGATTTCCTGGATCTGGGGCGGGAACATGTTCTGCGCGGGGGCCGGTTGCGCTGGCAGGCCGAACGCGGCCAGCGCGAGCGGCAGGGCGAACAAAGCCTTCACTTCGCCGCCTTCCGCAACGCCAGCCGCACCAGCGCATCGAGCCCCGCGCCCGCGCCAAGCTCCTCTTCCGCCGCACCCACCGCGGCGTTCGCCTCGGCCGGTCGGAACCCGAGGTTGAGCAGCGCCGAGACCGCGTCCGACGCCGCGCCGCTCGCCGCCGACACCGGCGTGACGCCGCCCGGGATCACGCCGCCGGCCTTGTCCTTCAATTCGCGCACGATGCGCTCGGCGAGCTTCGGCCCGACGCCGTTCGCGCGGCCGATCATCGCCTTGTCCTGGGCCGCGATCGCGCGCGCCAGGTCGACCGGTTCGAGCACCGACAGGATCGCCAGCGCGACGCGCGCGCCGACGCCCTGCACGCCCGTCAGCAAGCGGAACCAGTCGCGCTCGTCGGGCCGCGCGAAGCCGACCAGCCGGATCGAATCCTCCGCCACCAGCATCTCGGTGAACAAAGTCGCCGCCTCCCCCACCGGCCCGATCGCCGCGAGCGTCTTGGCCGATGCGCCGACCAGATAGCCGACCCCGCCGACATCGATCACCGCATGGTCGATGCCGGTCGCTTCGAGGCGGCCTTTGAGGTGGGCGATCAAGCTGCGATCACGCGCGAATGTTCCCAATGTTCGCAGTGACCATGGGGGTCGCGCCGAACGCGCCGGTGCACGCCACCTGGCAGTGCCGCACGGACCGGGAAGATTGAGCACGCATAGTACGGAACCTAACAGGAACACCTCGTGTAGGAAAGACCTCGCTCAGCCCAGCCGCCGCGCCGACGCCACGTGATGCGCATGGCAGATCGCGACCGCGAGCGCGTCCGCCGCATCGGCGCCGGCGATCTTCGCACCCGGCAGCAACCGTGCGACCATCGCGTGGACTTGCGGCTTCTCGGCGCTCCCCACCCCGACCACCGCTTTCTTGACCATCCGCGCGGCATATTCGCCCGGCTCGATCCCCGCGCGCGCGACGCCAAGCAGCACGACGCCCCGCGCCTGCCCCAGCTTGAGCGTCGATTGCGGGTTCATGTTGACGAACACTTCCTCGACCGCCGCGGCATCGGGCGCGTGGTCGGCGATCAGCGCGGCGAGCATGGAGTCGAGGTGTGAGAGGCGGCGCGCGAGGCTCTCCTTCGCGTCGGTCTTCAATTGCCCGTTGGCGACGTGCGACAGCCGGTTGCCCTCGGCGCGGATCAGCCCCCAGCCGGTCGTGCCGAGCCCGGGGTCGAGGCCGAGGATAATCAAATTCCCTCTCCCTTTGGGAGAGGGAAGGGGCCCGCTCGCGCAGCGAGCGGGAAGGGTGAGGGCAGGAAGCAGCAATCTGCCCTCACCCTTCCGGCGCTACGCGCCTCCCTCCCTCTCCCGACGGGAGAGGGAAAGTTTATCAACCCAATTTCTCCATCACCGCGTCCGACACTTCGTAATTGCCCCACACGGTCTGGACGTCGTCGTCGTCGTCGAGCGCATCGATCAGCTTGAACAAAGTCCCGGCGTCCTTCTCGTCGACCTCGACCATCGTCTGCGGGCGCCAGGCGAGCTTCGCGCCCTCGGCCTCGCCGAGCACCGGCTCGAGCGCCTTGGCGACTTCGTGCAAGCTCCCCTGGTCGGTCCAGATTTCGTGGCCGTCCTCGCTCGACGACACGTCCTCGGCGCCGGCCTCCAGCGCCGCTTCGAACACCGTGTCGGCATCCCCCGCGCTGGCCGGGTAAGTGATCAGTCCCATCCGGTCGAAACCGTGGCTGACGGAGCCGGGCGCGCCGAGATTGCCGCCGTTCTTCGAAATCGCGGTGCGCACGTTGGTGACGGTGCGGTTGCGGTTGTCGGTCAGCGTCTCGACGATGAGGCTCACCCCGCCCGGGCCGAACGCCTCGTAGCGGATCTCCTCATAGGTATCGCCGTCGCCCTTCGACGCCTTGTCGATCGAGCGCTGGATATTGTCCTTGGGCATCGACTGCGCCTTGGCGGCGTTGACCGCGGCGCGCAGGCGCGGGTTCATGTCCGGGTCGGGCAAGCCCATCTTCGCCGCGACGGTGATTTCACGGCTGAGCTTGGAAAACAGGTTGGAGCGCTTTTTGTCCTGCGCGCCCTTGCGGTACATGATGTTCTTGAATTTAGAATGGCCGGCCATTGGGTCCTCGTTGGCGTTTGGCGGGGTCTGTAAACCGGGGCAGCTAACGCGTCAAAGCGCCTTGCCGCAGGCCACGGCGCTGGCCCAGGCCCATTGGAAATTATACCCGCCGAGCCAGCCGGTCACATCGACCGCCTCGCCGATGAAATGGAGCCCGGGCACCGCCTTCGCCTCGAACGTCGTTTGCGACAGCGCGTCGGTCGCGATGCCACCGATCGTGACTTCCGCCTTCATGAAGCCCTCGGTGCCGTTGGGGTGGAACGGCCAGGACGCTAGCCGCGCCTCGGCCTCGGCGAGCGCCTTGTCGGGCAGGTCGGCGAGGTTGCCGTCGAGCGCGATCTTCTCAGCAAGTGCTTCGGCCAGACGCGCTGGGAGTGCCTGCCCAATCGCCGAGCGCAACGTGGCGCGGGGGCGCGCGCGTTTCTCGGCGGTGAGCCAGCCGTCGCGGCGGTCGGGCAGGAAGTCGATCGCGACCGGCTCGCCGTGCCGCCAATAGGACGACGCCTGCAGGATCGCCGGGCCGGACAAGCCACGATGCGTGAACAGCGCCGCCTCGCGGAACCGCCCCTTGCCCGCACTCGCCACGACCTCGGTCGATACCCCGGACAGCTCACGAAAGAGCGTCTCGTCGCCCCCCAGCGTCAGAGGAACAAGCGCCGGGCGTGGCTCGACCACCTTGAGCCCGAATTGCCGCGCGACATCATACGCGAACCCCGTCGCCCCCATTTGCGGGATCGACGGGCCGCCGGTCGCGATCACCAGCTTGGGCGCGATCGCTGTCTGGCGGCCGATCTTCACGCGGAACTGCCCATCGGCATGATCGATCGCCTCGACCGCTTCGCCGAGCGACCAATCCACCCCGCCGCCCGCGCATTCGTTGCGCAGCATCGTCACGATCTGGCGCGCCGACCCGTCGCAGAACAATTGCCCCAGCGTCTTCTCGTGCCACGGGATGCGATAGCCGTCGACCAGCGCGATGAAATCGCCCGGCGTGTACCGCGCCAGCGCCGATCGCGCGAAATGCGGGTTGGCCGACAGGAAGCGGTCGGGCGCGGTGTGGACGTTGGTGAAGTTGCACCGCCCGCCGCCCGAAATCAGGATCTTCTTGCCCGGCTCGTCGGCGTGATCGGCGAGCAGCACGCGGGACCCGTTCTGCCCCGCGACCGCCGCCGCCATCATCCCCGCCGCACCCGCGCCGAGGACGATCGCGTCATAGGGGTGGGTAGCGGTCATCATTCACTTATCCGTTCGGTTCGAGCAAAGTCGAGAACCTCGCCCGAACGCCGAAGCGACGTGTCTCGACCTCGCTCGACACGAACGGAAGGATAATCAGGCGAGGCCCAGCGCGGCTTTGTAGGTGTCGAGCAGCGCCTCGGCCTCGTCGCGGTGGTGCTTCTCCATCTTCCGCAGCCGCACGATCGCGCGCATCGTCTTGGTGTCGTAACCGTTAGACTTCGACTCGGCATAAACGTCGCGGATGTCGTCGGCGATGGCCTTCTTCTCTTCCTCCAGCCGCTCGATGCGTTCGATGAACAGGCGAAGCTGGTCGGCGGCGATCACGTCGCTCATGGTGTGTCCCTTGGGTTGAATCGATTGAAGCGCGCGCGATGCCCGAACGCGCCCGATTCGTCACCCCGCATTCTTCGTGACGCTTTCCTCCATTCGCCGCAATTGGTCGGCCGTCGCCGCGGGCTGGCGCGCTTTCCACGCATCATATGGCTCGCCGTAGATAGCTTCGCGCGCCTCGGCCTTGGACAGACCGCCCGCCTCGCTCACCCAATCGGACAGGCAGTTGCGGCAGAACCCGGCCAGCCCCATCAGGTCGATATTCTGTGCGTCCTCGCGGTGGCGCAGGTGGTGCACCAGCCGGCGGAAGGCGGCTGCGGCGACCGCGTCGTCGATCGTGTCGAGGCTATCCATACGAATGCTCCAAGGTTGATCGCCGGGAGATAGGGGCTAGAGCCGGACGCGCACAAGCAAGAGGAATGCATGACCAAGGCCATAGCTCCGCGCTCCCGCAAGGTGCGCGTCCTCGCGACGCTTGGCCCGGCGAGCAACACGCCCGAGATGATCGCCAGGCTATACGAAGCGGGCGCCGATGCGTTCCGCGTCAACATGAGCCACGGCGACCAAGCGTCGAAGGTCGCGGTGATCGAGGCGATCCGCAGCCTCGAGAAGAAGTACAACCGCCCGACGACGATCCTTGCCGACCTGCAAGGCCCCAAGCTGCGCGTCGGCAAGTTCGCGGGCGGCAAGGTCGAGCTCGTCACCGATTCCACCTTCACGCTCGACCGCGACAAGACGCCGGGCGACGCGACTCGCGTCGAACTCCCGCACCGCGAGATTTTCGCGGCGATGGAATCGGGCGCACGGCTGCTGCTCGACGACGGCAAGCTGGTGCTGCGCGTGATCGAGCATGACGACAAGCGCATCGTGACCAATGTGGAAGTCGGCGGGCCGCTCTCCAACAACAAGGGGCTCAACGTCCCCGACGTGGTCGTGCCGATGGCGGCGCTGACCGAAAAGGACCGCAGCGACCTGGCGTTCGCGGTCGATCAGGGGGTCGACTGGATCGCGCTGTCGTTCGTCCAGCGCCCGGAAGATCTGGCCGAGGCGCGCAAGCTGATCGGCGGCAAGGCGGCGTTGCTCGCCAAGATCGAGAAACCGGCGGCGATCGACCGGCTCGAGGAGATCGTCGAGGCGTGCGACGGCGTGATGGTCGCGCGCGGCGATCTGGGCGTCGAACTCCCGCCGCAGACCGTGCCGCCCTTGCAGAAGCGCATCGTCGAAACCGCCCGGCGTCAAGGCAAGCCGGTGGTCGTCGCGACGCAGATGCTCGAATCGATGATCGAAAGCCCCTCGCCCACCCGCGCCGAAGTCTCCGACGTGGCGACCGCGATCTACGACGGCGCCGACGCGATCATGCTCTCGGCCGAATCCGCCGCGGGCAAATGGCCGATCGAATCGGTCGCGATGATGAACGCGATCGGCGAGGCGGTCGAAAGCGACCCGATGCACGGCGACCGCATCCACTTCACCGTCGTCCGCTCCGACCCGACCACCGCCGACGCACTATCCGAAGCCGCCAAGAACATCGCGGTGACGGTCGATGCCGCGGCGATCGTGTGCTTCACCAGTTCGGGCTCGACCGCGCGGCGCATCGCGCGCGAGCGGCCCGGCGTGCCGCTGCTCGTTCTCACCCCACGAATGGACACCGCGCGCCGCTCCGGGCTGTTATGGGGTGCCTACGCCGTCCACACACGCGACGTCGATTCGTTCGAGGACATGGTCGCCAAGGCCAAGCGCATGGTGCTGCGCCACAAGCTCGCCGCCGCGGGCGACCGCGTGATCGTGATGGCGGGCGTGCCGTTCAAGACGCCGGGGTCGACCAACGTGCTCCATGTGGTGCGCATCCTTGGGGACGAGTTGAAGGGCTACAGCTGAAGCGCGAGGGGGTGGTTGGCGAGCTTGGCATCGCGGGTCAGCAAGCGGCCGTCCATCTCCTGTGCCTGGATGAGCAACAACTCATCAAACGGATCGCGATGGCCCATCGGCGTGTTCAATGACGCGGCCGCGTGCTCGGGCGATAATGCGATGACCGGGATGTCGATGCGCGACAATGCCGTCAGCACCTGTGCCGGGTCGGCTGGTCCCTTGCGATCGCCGGATACGTGGAACAGATTCCACTTGATCCGCAGCTCCCACAGCGAAATCGCGGAAGCCGAGACGTCCGTTGCATCATCGCTGAGCAGCTCGGTCTCGCGCGCGGTCAGGGAACCGTCGCGCATTGTCACCCAATAAGCAAAATGCGTATCGAGGAGCAGCCTCAAGGATCGAGCCCAAGCAGCTTTCGACTGACGGCCGGATCGTCGAAGGCCGGATCGAATTCGACGGTCGCGTTCTCCCAGCCGAATTCCTTCCGCACCTCCGCCAACTTTTCCCAGTTAATCCCGCCCTTCTTCTTGGGCGGGTTAAGCTCCGCAACGGCTTTGCCATTCTTGGTGATCGTGACGCTCTCTCCGTTCTCGACCGCGGCCAAAGCCATGGCGAACTGGGCGCGCGCTTCGCGGACGGACATCTTCATCGAACGGCTCCTCGTGTACACTGTGTACACACGCTTTCGCCGTCAGTCAAGCAGATGCAGCTCGCGCAACTGATGGCGGAGAGCCTGGGCGTTCTCGAACAGCAACGCGTGAATGCCCAGTGCCTTCGCGCTCCGGACGTTCGCCGCATTGTCGTCGACGAACACCGCTTCTTCCGGCTGCAACCCGAAACGCTTCAGCGCGAGGCGGTAGATCGCCGCATCGGGCTTCACCAGTTTCTCGTCGCCCGACACGACGATGTCGCGGAACGGCGCGAAGAACGCGGCCTCGCGCGCGCGGAACGGCGGCCAAAATTCGCCCGAGAAATTGGTGATCGCGTAGAGCGGCACGCCCGCGGCATCCAACTCGCCGACCAATTCGGTCATGCCGGGCATCGCCGGTCCGATCGTCTCGTTGAAGCGCGGATGGAGTGCGGCGATCTCCGCCGCGTATTTCGGGTATCGCGCGGCCAGCTCGGCCGATGTCTCGGCAAAGGGGCGCCCGGCGTCGTGCTGGAAATGCCATTCGGGCGTGACGACGTCGCGCAGGAAAGCATCGAGCGCCTCACCCTCGGGGATGAGACGCTCGTACAGGAACCTGAGGTTCCAATCGAACAGGACACGCCCGACGTCGAAAATGACGGAATTGGGCTTGCTCATTTCGAGAAGAGCTTAGCCGACACGGGAATAAATCCCGTGTCGTCGGACGGCGCTTGTAGCGCCGCCGGCCGGGCTTCGGCGTCTAACGGACTAGCGTTGCTAATCCTCGCGCCTCAGCCCTGACGGGCCTTGAAGCGGCGATTGGTCTTGTTGATGACGTACGTGCGGCCGCGGCGGCGGATCACGCGGTTATCCCGGTGACGGTCCTTGAGCGACTTCAGTGAATTGCGGATCTTCATGATCTCGTTCGCTTTGCTTCGATTATCGGTGAATTCGGAAGCGGCGCGCCTATAGTGGGGGCCTCGCGAAGTCAACCCGCCGCGCCCACGAAACGGACTCGGCGGCGGTGCGTTGCAGGAACGCGGTGAAGAGGAAACGGTGATGCGTAAAGCTGTATTGGTACTGGCGTTGGCGATGACCGGGTGCGCGACCGCGCCGCCGAACTTTCCGACCGAAGTGACTCGTTTCCGCGCCGACGCGGTCGAGCGCGGCACGATCGGCATCGTGCCCGAGCCCGGCGTTCCCGATGGCCCCGAGTTCCAGGGCTATGTGCGCGTCGTCGCCGGCCAGCTGGCCGCGCAGGGCTACACCGTGGTCGCGCCGGGCGATGGCACCTTCGTCGCGCGGATCGGCTTTAAGCGCGACACGCGGACGGTGCGCGGACCGGCACCGGTCACGCTGGGCCTCGGCGTCGGTGGCGGCAGCTACGGGCGCGGCGGCGGGGTCGAGGGCGGCGTGAGCGGCGGCATCCCGATCGGCAAGGGCGAGTTGCGCGAGGATACCCAGGCGACGCTGTCGGTGCGGATCAATCGCCGCGCGGGCGACCTGGGCGTGTGGGAAGGCCGCGCGCAGACCCGCGCGATCTGGCGCGCGGGCACCGGTGTTCCCGGCGCGATCGAGGCAAAGCTCGCCAAAGCGCTGTTCACGGGGTTCCCCGGCGAATCGGGACGCACTATCACGGTGAAATGACCGACATCGCCATCACGTCCGCCTTCGACGGCGGCAACATTGAGCTGATCGCCATCGACGGCGACCGAATCGACCTTGAGATCGTCAAGGATAAGGATTCGGATTTCTACCAATGGTTCTCGTTCCGGCTGGCCAACGCCGCCGGGCGAAAGCTGACCTTCCGCATTCTCAACGCCGGCGGGTCGGCCTATCCGTTCGGCTGGCCGGGGTACAAGACGCGCGCCTCGACCGACCGAATCGCGTGGCGGCAGATCGAGACGCGCTACGCCGACGGCGTGCTCGAATTCGATTGGCAGAGCGACGCGGCGGTCGTGTACTTCGCCTATTTCGCGCCCTACACGATGGAGCAGCACGAAGCGCTGATCGCGAAATACGCCGCGATGCTCGGGGTTGAACACCGCGAGCTCGGCCACAGCCTCGACGGCCGCGCGATCGACATGCTGACGATCGGCAGCGGCCCCAAGCCGGTCTGGCTCTACGCGCGCCAGCACCCCGGCGAGAGCATGGCCGAATGGTGGATGGAGGGCGCGCTAGAATGGCTGACCAGCCCGGCGGCGGACGCGCTCAAGGCCAAGTGCACGTTCTACGTCGTCCCCAACATGAACCCAGACGGCACGTTCCGCGGGCATCTGCGCACCAACGCCGCGGGCATCAACCTCAATCGCGAATGGCACGAGCCGTCGATGGAGAAGTCTCCCGAGGTGAAGCTGGTCCGCGATGCGATGGACGAAACCGGGGTCAAGCTGGCGATGGACGTCCACGGCGACGAGGCGATCCCCGCCAATTTCCTCGCAGGATTCGAAGGCATCCCGAGCTGGACCGACGAGCTGGGCGAGAAATTCTACGATTTCGGCCGGCGCCTGGCGGCGCGCACGCCGGAGTTCCAGACCGAGCAGGGCTATGACAAATCGGCACCGGGCAAGGCGAACCTGACGATGTCGACCAACCAGCTCGCCGAACGCTATGGCGCGGTCGCGATGACGCTGGAGATGCCGTTCAAGGACCACGACCCGAACCCCGACGCCGAATTCGGCTGGTCGCCCGAGCGCAGCAAGAAGCTGGCGGCGGCGATGCTCGAGACGGTCGAAGAGGTGATCGACGCGGTCTGACGTCGAACCGCGGGCAAAGGGATGAAGATGCGCTTGGCGGGCACTGCAGGGCTGGTCGCGAGCGCCTTGACCCTGGCGTTGGCGGCGTGCGGCGGCGGCAACACCCCGCGATCGGCCACCCCCGCGGGCGTCGCCAAGGTCACCACGATCGATTTCGCGAACGTCGCCAATTACGCCGCGCCGACGCTCCCCGCCTATTTCGACCGGACGGTGAAGGCGCTCGACAACAGCCCGGCTTCCAACGCCGTCAACGACCGGGTAGCGACGCTCGGCCGCGTCCTGTTCTACGATTTGCGGCTAAGCACCAACAATCGGGTGTCCTGCGCGTCGTGCCATCAGCAGGCATTCGGCTTTACCGATCCGATGCGCTTCAGCAACGGGATCAGCACCGCCGCCACCACCGACTTTCACGCGATGCGGCTCGGCAATCTGCGCTATTGGCGGCCCGGCACCACCTTCTGGAACCGGCGCGCGGCCAACGCGGAGGCGCAGGCGAGCCACCCGCTCCACAGCCTGGTCGAAATGGGCTGGGGCGGGCCCGTGCACGGCTTCGACGCGCTGATCCGGAAAATGGACGCGACGGACTATTATCCCGACCTGTTCGCCTGGGCGTTCGGCAGCCGCACGATCACCGAAGCGCGTGTCCAGCAGGCGCTCGCCCAGTTCGTGCGGTCGTTGATCTCCAGTTCGAGCCGGTGGGACACGGGCTATGCCCGGGTCTTTTCGCCCGATGCGCCGAACCGCGCGCTGGACGTCGACCTGCCGAACTTCAGCCCGCAGGAAAATCGCGGCCGTCACCTGTTCATGACGGGCGTCGCGCAGGGCGGCGCGGGCTGCTCGTCGTGCCATCTGCCGCCGACCTTCGCCTTGGCGGCGAACGCGCGAAGCAACGGCCTGGACGCCGGCGAGACTCGCTTGTTCAAGGCGCCATCACTGCGCAACGTCGGGCTGACGGGGCCGTACATGCACGACGGCCGTTTCACGACGCTGGCGCAAGTCGTCGATTTCTACGACCATCGCGTCCAGGCGGGCCCGGCGCTCGACGACCGCTTGCGGCAAGGCCGCGAACCGCGGCGCCTGAACCTCGGCGCGGCGGATCGGGCGGCGCTTGTCGCCTTCCTGATGACGCTCAGCGACCGCACGCTGACGACCGACGCGCGGTTCGGCAATCCGTTTCGCCGATGAGCGCTACGCGCGGATCGAATACAGCGTCGCGTTGCTGATCGCGTACACCGCGCCGTCGGCGCCGACCGCCGTCGGCGTGTACGCCTGCCCCAGTCCGGCATTGAGCCGGATGTTCTGCGACAGCGTGTTGTTCGTCAGGTCCCAGCGGTAGAGCACGCCGTCCTCGTTGTTGGCGAGGATCGATTTGCGCGCCGGGTCCGCCGCCATCGTGTTGATGCACCACTCGCGCCGCGCCGTGGCCGAGCCCGCGTCGAGCGTCGGCCCGAGGATCGTGAGCACTTCGCGCATCACCGACACGCTCGGCACGATCGGGTCGGCCTGGCTCGCCTTCGGGTCGAGCACGGCGAGGCGGTTCAGCCCGTCGCCCGTCCCGACCCCGTTATAATTATTGTACTTCACCACCAATAGGTAGGTCGACGATCCGGTATAGGACGGCACCATCGAGGCGGGGATCACGCTGGGCGACACGTCCCAGCCGAAGCTGCCCGGCACGCCCACGGGATTGAGCAGCGCATCGAATTGCAGCAACCAGCCGCGCGCGTTGTGCGTGGGGAACGTGCCTTCGAGCACGCCGTAGAACACGCGCCCGTCCGACCCGACGACCGGCGCCGCGGTGCCGTCGTCGCTGACCCGCGCGTCGGTGTGCAGGTTCGGGTCGGTCAGCGCGACCTTTGCGCGCGTGGCGAGCGTCGTGCTGTTGAGCGCGAGCAGATAGCCCCGCTGCGTGACACCGGCGACGACATTGGTGTTCACCGCGATATAGACCGTGGCGCCGTCGGCCGAAATCGCGGGCGCGCAATTCATCGCGGGCTTCTGGATAGCGGCATCGCCGGCTGCCGCCGCGGCACCGACCCAGGTCCCCGTGCCGTCGGACGCGACCCGCGCGATCCCGCTCACCAGCCCGGCCGGGTTCGCCCCGGTGACCTGGAAGCCGAAGAAGATGTTGCCATTGGCATCGGACGTCAGCGGCGTGTTGATGAACACGCTGCCGTCGAATGCCGCGGGGTTCGCGTTGTACGCGGCGGTGCCAAAGAAGACTTGCGCCGCGAATGTCCCGCTGGCCGAGTCCCCGTCGGCGCGCATCAGCAACTTGCCCCCGGCGCCCGGCGCATACAGACGGCCCTGCGGCGTGAGCAGCAGATTGTACGGCGGTATCCAGTTGTGCGGCGGTATGGCGTAGTCGGTGGTCGCCAACCAGATGAGCGCCCCGGTCGAACCGTTGCGGCCTTCGACGCGATACGCCCCGGCGGCGGTCGTCTTGACCGGGATCACGACGGTATTGTTGATCGTCACGAGCGGCGAGCCATAGTGCGTAAGCAGACTGCCGCTCGCGGTATATTGCGGCGCGAGGTCCATCGCCGACGTCCAGCTGATCCGCCCCAGATCCTGCGTCGCGATCGCGCTCACCGCGGTGTGCTGCGCATCGTGCCCGTAACTGAACCAGGCGGGCCCCGATACCGGCGGGGGCGGAGGGGGCGGCGGTGGTGGCGGTGGTGGCGACGTCCCGGTTGAGCCACTCCCATCGCCACACGCGGCGAGCAAGGCGGACGAGGACAGCATCGCCAGCGTGCGGCGACGCGAAACGAACACGGTCGGAAGCGGAGCGGGCGGGACGCGACGGGAACTCATGACGCCAGCATACTCCTACCGTGGATCGAACGCATCACGTGCGTTTTCTGCGCGATCCATCGCCTTGTTTCAACGCCAGAAATCCTGGTCACGAGAGCGGCCATCCGGCTACCCGAACAATTCGCCCAGAAAATCCTTCGCCGCCTCCCAGCTCCGGCCGTCCGCGCGTTCTTCGTACGCCACGCCCGGACGGACCGCCGGCTGCCCCTTGCGGTCCTTGTCGGTGAAGGCATGGCCAGCGGTGCCGTAAGCGTGAATCTGCCAGTCGGCCTGCCCTTCGCTCAATTCCTTGCCCAGCGCGACCATCACGTCGGGCGGGGCGATCGGGTCTTCCCAGCCGTGGCAGACGAGCACCTTCGCCGCGATCGGCGTGACGCTGGCCCAATCGGGTTTGTCGTAGACGCCGTGGAAGCTGACCACGCCGAGCACGTCGAACCCGGCGCGCGCGATGTCGAGCGCGCACTTGCCGCCGAAACAATAGCCATAGACCGCGGTTCTTGTCGGATCGACGAACGCGAAGCCCTTGAGCGCGTCGAGCGATGCCTTGAGCCGATCGCGGAGCAAGCCGCGGTCGGCGTTGAGCTCGTTCATATATTGCGCGGGGTTCTCCGACTGAAAGTTCGTGCGCTTGCCCTGCCCGTAGACGTCCGCGACGAACCCGACATAGCCGAGCTTGGCGAGGTTCTCGGCGGTGACGCTGTCCGATTCCTTCGCGCCCAGCACGTTGGGGATCACCATCACGCCGGGGCGCGCGGTCTCGACCTCGTCGTCATAGGCGATCACGCCCTCGAACGGGCCGCCGGGGCCGTCGTACACGAGTGTCTGCCGCACGATCGCCATGGCGCTGCTCTCCCGGTTTGCCGTTGTTGCCGCAATCGCTACAGAGCGCGCGATCCGCTCGCAAGGAGTCCTCGATGCCCACGCTCGTCCTGATCCGCCACGGCCAGTCGGCGTGGAACCTGGAGAACCGCTTCACCGGCTGGTGGGACGTCGACGTGACCGCGCAAGGCGCCGCCGAGGCGAAGGCGGCGGGCGAGCTGATGGCGGCAAAGGGTCTTGATTTCGACCAATGCTTCACCTCGCTCCAGACGCGGGCGATCAAGACGCTCGACATCGCGCTCGAGGCGATGGGACGGCTGTGGCTGCCGGTCGAGAAGGACTGGCGGCTCAACGAGCGGCATTATGGCGGGCTGACCGGGCTGAACAAGGCGGAGACCGCAGCGAAGCATGGCGACGAGCAAGTCCATATCTGGCGCCGCAGTTTCGATATTCCGCCGCCGCCGCTCGAAGTGGGGAGCGAATATGATTTGTCGAAGGACCGGCGCTACGCCGGCATCGCCATCCCCGCGACCGAAAGCCTGAAGGATACGATCGCGCGCGTGCTGCCCTATTGGGAGGGCCGCATAGCTCCCGCGCTCAAGGACGGCCAGCGCGTGCTGATCTCCGCGCACGGCAATTCGCTCCGCGCGCTGGTCAAGCATCTCTCGGGGATCCCCGATGACGAGATTACCGGCCTCGAAATCCCGACCGGGCAGCCGATCGTGTACGAACTCGACGACCAGCTCAACGCGACTGACCGTTACTATCTAAGCGAGCGCTGACGCTTCCGTCCTAGACCAGTCAGCGGCATCGGCGCATGCTTGGGGCCGAGGAGACCAGCCATGCCGCAATTCGTCATCGAACGGGACATGCCGGGGATCGGCGGGGCCAGCGCCGCCGATTTGAAGGGCGCGTCGCAAACCTCGTGCAGCGTGCTGCGCGACCTCGGCCCCGACATCCAGTGGGTCCACAGCTACGTCACCGACGACAAGATCTATTGCATCTACCGCGCGCCGTCGGCCGACCTGATCCGGCAGCACGCCGAAACCGCCGGCTTCCCCGCCAATTCGGTCGCCGAAGTGCGCAACGTGATCGATCCGACCACGGCGGACTGACGCGTCAGGCGTATTGTTCGATCAGTGCGGCGACGCCTTCGGGATTGTCGGCGACGAGGTAGTGCACCGCATCGGGCACGGTCGCGCGCGTCACGCTGGTGAAGCCGCTGTCCTTGAGCGCCGCAACGATGCGGTCGGCGAGCGCCACAAACGGCGAGCCGTCGCCGGTGCCGTAGACGATCGGAACCTCGTTGAGCCCGCCCTGCTCCTGCCCGAACGCGACGTTGGCGGGGAAGGCGCGGTACATTTCGCACGCGGCGTGAAACTGCGCGGCGCTGGCATAGGCCTTGAGCGCTTCCGCCATCTGGTCGGCGTCGTGCCGGCCCATCCGCAGGAAATAGCTGAGGAACGCGTCCTGCCGCCCGCCCGCGACGAGCGTTTCGGGCAGGTCGGGTGTCTGCAGGAAACCGACATGCCAGGCGGTCGGCCCGCTCGTCGCCTCCTCCCAGCCGTCGAGCCCGGGGATGGGCACGTCGAGGATCATCGCGCCGCGCAGGTCGCTCGGATACAACCGGGCAAAGGCATGCGCGACCATCCCGCCGAGATCGTGGCCGACCGCATAAGGTCGGTCGAGCTTGAGGACCTTCGCCAGTTCGTGGACGTCCGCCGCCATCGTCGCCGCATCGTACCGCGCCGACCCGGCGGTCGACTGGCCGATCCCGCGCAGATCGACCGCCACCACCGTGAAGCGCTTCGCCAGCCGCGCCATGATCGGGCGCCACTCGCTCCAGTCCTGCGGGAAGCCGTGGAGCAGGATCAGCGCCGGCCCGCGCCCCGCCTTCGCGAAATGGAGCACCGCGCCATGAACCCGCGCGCTCCCGAACGACAGCCCCCGGTCGCGCCGTCCGCGATCGACCCTGGCGCGCACCGCGCGGGCGATCGCGACACTCGACCCCGCCACCGCGACAATCGCCGCCAGCCCGATCAGCGCGTTGTTGCGCTTCGTGTTCGGTTTCTCCTCGCTCATCGCCCGCGATTGTAGGGCCGCCGCCGCCCGCGCGCCAGTTGCTCTTGCTCCCCCCGCCCGCTAACGCGCCGCGATGGAACCGCTGGTCGGCATCATCATGGGCAGCACCTCCGATTGGGAGACGATGCGCCACGCCGCCGACGCGCTGACCGAGCTCGGCGTGCCGCACGAGACCAAGGTGGTCAGCGCACACCGCACGCCCAAGCGGCTGTACGATTATGCGACGAGCGCGGCGGACCGCGGGCTGAAGGTCATCATCGCGGGCGCGGGCGGCGCGGCGCATCTGCCCGGGATGGCGGCGTCGATGACGCATTTGCCGGTGCTAGGCGTGCCGGTCGAATCGAAGGCACTCAAGGGCGCCGACAGCCTCTATTCGATCGTCCAGATGCCCGGTGGCGTACCGGTGGGGACGCTCGCGATCGGCAAGCCCGGGGCGATCAACGCCGGGCTGCTTGCGGCGGCGATCCTGGGCACCTCGGACACCGCGCTCGCCGACCGGCTCAAGGCGTGGCGTGCCAAGCAGACCGACAGCGTCGCGACCGACCCCGAATGACGATGCTCCCGCCCGGCTCGACCATCGGCATCCTGGGCGGGGGACAGCTCGGCCGGATGCTGGCGTCGGCGGCGGCGCAGCTCGGCTATCACACGCATATCCTCGCCCCCGATGCGGAAAGCGTCGCGGCGCAATCGGCGTCGAGCTTCACGCGCGCCGATTATCACAGCCGCATCGTGCTCGACGAAATGGCGGCGAAGTGCGACGTGGTGACCTACGAGTTCGAGAATATCGCGATCGAGCCGGTCGATTATCTGTCGACCAAGGTGCCGGTGCACCCCGCCCCCGCCGCGCTCGCGATCGCGCAGGACCGCGCGAGCGAGAAGGCGTTCGTCGACGGAATCGGCGGGCGGACGGCACCGTGGCGACGCGTGGCAAGCCTCGCCGAGTTGCAGGCCGCACTGGCCGAGATCGGCGCGCCCGCGATCCTCAAGACGCTGCGGTTGGGGTATGACGGCAAGGGCCAGGTGCGGATCGCGTCGGCAGGCGAAGCTGAAGCGGCGTGGCACGACATCGGGCAGCGCCCCGCGATCCTCGAAGGATTCGTCGATTTCAGCCACGAATTTTCGATCATCCTCGCGCGAGGCGCTGACGGGGCGATGGTCAGCTATCCGCCGCCGTGGAACCAGCACGCTGACGGCATCCTCGCCACCTCGTCGCTCCCCGCGCCCGCTGAGATCGCCGGCCAATGGGGCGTCGCCGCCGCGCTGACCGGCCGGATCGCCGACGCGCTCGACTATGTCGGCGTGCTGACGTGCGAGTTCTTCGCGACGGCGCAAGGCCCGGTGCTTAACGAAATGGCGCCGCGCGTGCACAATTCGGGGCATTGGACGATCGAGGGCGCGGTGACCTCGCAGTTCGAGAACCATATCCGCGCGATTTGCGGGCTCCCCCTTGGCGACACCGCGCTGACCGCGCCGGCGGTCGAGATGGAGAATCTGATCGGCCATGACGCCGACCGTTGGGCTAGCATCCTCGCCGAACCCGGCGCGCATCTGCACCTGTACGGCAAGGGCGACGCGCGGCCGGGGCGCAAGATGGGACATGTCACGCGGCTGAAGCGCTAATCCTCCCCGTTCACGGGGAGGTGGCGGCCGAAGGCCGACGGAGGGGGCGGGCCTCACACACCGTGGCCGAGGCGATCCCCCTCCACCATCGCTTTGCGATGGTCCCCCTCCGCGTCCCGGGGAGGATTTAGATCAGCCGACGCGCGTGCCCGTCAACGGGAACGAGCCGAACGCCCCCGCCGTCACCGTTCCCGTAATCGTATCACCGTCGATCGTCGCTTCGTTGGTCAGCGTCATCGGCATCGGCACGGTGATGTTCATCGACCATTTGATCGTGTTGCCGTCGACCGTGCCGTCGGTGATTTCCGCGGTGCCCATCGCGCCGGCTTGCGTTCCGGTCCAGCTGTTACCGTCGCTCTTGACGGTCAGCGTCGCCTTCTGGTCGCCCATCGGCGACTTCACGACCGTTTCGTACGTCCCGTCGACTGCCATCGTCTCTCTCCCGTGAATCCTTCAGCGCGCGCCGAGCGACGCCGCGGGGACGACCTCGACAGGCAGGCCGATCTTGTCAAGCTGCGGGCGCACCGTCTTGGCGTCGCCGACCACGACCCAGACGATCTTCTTCGGGTCGATGCTCTGCGCGATGACGCTACGGAGTTGGGGCAAAGTCAGCGCGCGATAGCGTGCCGCGATGGTCGCGTAATAATCGTCGGGGCGCTTGAACAAAACATTCGACTGCATCGCGCCGAGCACCGCGCGCGACGTTTCGAAGCTGCCCGGGAGCGAGCGGATCGCGCCGGCGATGGCGCGGTCATACTCGACCTGGGTCATCGGCTGGGCGCCGACATAGCCGGTGATGTCGCCGATCACCGCCGCGATCGAATCGCCGGTGCGGTCGGCCTGCACGCCAGTAGAGATGATGTAAGGCGTCGCCCCCGCCGCGCGCTGGAGACGCGCACCCGCGCCGTACGACCAATGCTTGCCCTCGCGCAGATCCATGTTGATGCGGCCGAGGAAACCCCCGCCCAGCCCATCGTTGGCAGCGATCACCGGAAGCAGCTCATCGGTCCCGACCAGATTGGTCGGCACCGCGCCGACGATCACCGATTGCGGCGAGTCGGGTCGGTCAATCAGCACGATCTTCGGGGCCGACGGCGCGGTCGCGATCAGGTCGCCCTTCGTTCCGCCGGCCCCGTCCATCTTCCAGTCGCCGAACCGCGCATCGATCGCAGCCTTGATCTCGGCGATCGGCCGGTCGCTGACCACGAACACCGTCGCCTTGTCCGGGCGCAGCCACGCCTGGCGGAACGCGATCAAATCGTCTCGGGTCAGCTTGGCCACCGCGTTGCGGTCGCCTCCGCCAAACGATTTGGCGTAGGGCGACGACGGGCCATAGACCAGCGGCCCGACCGCGCGCGCGGCGAGTGCGTTGGCGTTGCTCAGCTCGGACGCGATCGCTGCGAGTTGCTGGTTCTTGAGCCGGTCGACCTCGCCCGGCGCGAACGCCGGGTTGCGCAGCACGTCAGCGAACAGCGCGAGGCCCGGGACCAGATTGGCACTGGGCACGTCGAGCGAGAACGACGTGCGGTCCGCGTCGATCCCGCCGCCGATATCCGCGCCGATCCGGTCGCGCGCCTGCGCATATTGCAGCGAATCGAGGCTGGTCGTGCCCGCGCTCATCGCCGACACCGTCAGCGATTGCGTGCCGAGCGCGGTCGGCACGTCGGCGGCGGCCCCGGCATCGAAGCTCATTACGACGCGCGTGACCGGGGTCGCGGTGCGTTGCGCGTAGACCAACGTCATGCCGTTCGCGAGTTGCGCGCGCTGCACCGTCGGGAAGGTCAGGTTGGCGATCGATCCCGACGTCGGGATGCCGCCGCGCGTGCCCTTGGCGGGCACGTCGTCGGCCGCGTTGACCGGCTTGGCGGCGGGCGTCACCGCTTCGTCATAGGCGTCGCGCGGACCGGGGACGATGTCGAGCGCATAGACCGGGCGGCTCAGCCATTTGGCGGTGACCGCCTTGACGCTCGCCGGTGTTTCGGCAGCAAGCTCGGCCATTTCCTTTTTGTAGAAACCGGGATCGTTCGAATAGAGCGCGCCCGACGCAAGCGCGACCGCCTTGCCGCCGAACCCGCCGACCGCCTCGAGCCCCTTCATGCGGGCAGCGATCGACGACACCTGATAGCGCTGCACCTCATCGGCGGTCGGGCCGGCCGCGATGAAGCCGGCGACGATCTCATCGAGCCGCTTGGCGACGACCGCCGGGTCGACGCCGGGGCGCACGTCGACGGTGATTTCGAAGATGCCGACCTGGCTGAAGGTCTGGTTGCTCGCGCGCACGCGCACCGCCAGCCGTTCCTTGCGCACCAGCGTGTCGTACAGCAGCGAGCTTGCGCCGCCGCCGAGCAACCCGGCGGACACGTCGAGCGCGATATTCTCCGGATCGTTCGACCCCGGCACCGCCCACGACCGCGTCAGCCGCGTGGTCGCGACGCGGTCCTTCATCGTCTCGTACCTCGGCGCGGCCAGCGTCGGGATGGGCGCGGCGGGCAACACCGTCTTAGGACCAGCCGGGATGCCGCCGAAATATTTCTCCGCCAGCGTCCGCGCGGTCGCGACATCGACGTCGCCGGCGAGCACCAGCACCGCGTTGTTGGGGCCGTAACGCGTCTTGAACCAGTTCTTCACGTCGGCGAGGCTCGCCGAATCGAGGTCGGCCATCGATCCGATGGTCGAGTGCGCGTACGGATGTCCGGCGGGGAACAGCCCGGCCAGCTGCCTGTATTCGACCAGCCCATAGGGCTCATTGTCGTCCTGGCGCTTCTCGTTCTGGACGACGCCGCGTTGCTCGTCGAGCACGCCCTGCGTGATCGCGCCGGTGAGATACCCCATCCGGTCGCTTTCGAGGAACAGCGCGCGCTCGAGCGCGGGGGTCGGCACCGTCTCGAAATAATTGGTGCGGTCGAAATAGGTCGTGCCGTTGAAATCGGTCGCGCCGACATCCTTCAGCGGCACGAAGAAATCGCCCGGCGCGTTTTCGCTGCCGTTGAACATCAGATGCTCGAACAGGTGCGCGAAGCCGGTCTTGCCCTTGGGCTCCATCTTCGAACCGACATTGTACCACACGCTGACCGCGACGACCGGCGCCTTGCGGTCGGTGTGGACGATGACGCGCAGGCCGTTCTTGAGCGTGAACTGGGTATAGGGGATGTCGACCGATTTCGCGAGCACGGCGACCGGCGCGGCGGCGGGCGCGGTCTGCGACAAAGCGATGCCCGGCGCGGCGATGGCGAGCAATGCGGCGCCCGACAGCGCGACGATCTTGGTGTTCATGATGACCCCCGTTTGGATAGAGTTGGTGTTGGCTAAGCCGTTGAAAAGGCGCTGGCAAGTCAGGGACGATAGAGCCGCTCGATATTGCCCTTCAGATCGCGCGAATAGAACAGGACCGGCTTCAGCCGATGCTGGACGAACCACGGCGCCTGGTCGGCGTAATGCGGCGAGTCGGGTCGGGTCGAGGCGGCGCCGTACGGCTGGATCGACTGCGAGCTGACCCCGCGGCCCTTCAGCCACGTGACGAACATCACGAAGCTGTCGCCGTGGTTGACCACCAGCCGCCCGTCGGGCGCTTCGTCCCAGGTCGAGGCCGCGCGCAGGATCTCCGGCCCGCCGTCGAGCGGCAGGTCGACCTTGCCGCGCCGCAGCCGCAATACCGTGCCGAGCGGCACGTCGATCCGCCCGAAATGCTGCTTGAGGTAGCGCGCCGCGGTCAGCAGTTCGGCGCGCGGATCGGCCTCGGGCTGGCGCTGGTAATGCCAGCGCTGGCCGACGCGCATCAGGATCGCCGCGAGCGAATCCGCCGGGCCCTTGCCGTCCTCGGTCCAGTCCCATTGGCGCAGGATCGCGAGCGCCTGCGTGAGCGTCGGGTCGCCTTTCGGATCGACCGCGAGCAGGTCGGCGAACCACTTGCCGGTCCAGCCATTGTGGCTGACGCCCGTGTCGAACTTGATCGCATGAAGCGCGGCGTCGCTTACCCTGGGCGTCGCCGCCATCAATTCGAGCGCGCGATTGTCGCGGTTGGTGGTATCGGTCTCGACCCCGAGCAGCGGCGACCAGTCCCCGGGCTTCAACTCGCTCCCCGGCCCGGCCGACAGGAACGGCGTCGAGTTGGCGTTGACCAAGAAGCCAGACGCCGGGTTCACGTTGCGCGGCACCATGCTCCACGGCACGGTGCCGGGCGCATAATCGCGCGACGTGTCGCCGGGCAACAGGCCCGAATAATCGAACCCCGGTTTGCGGTTGGGGAAGCTGGCGTTGTAGAAATAGGCGATGTTGCCCGCCGCATCGGCATAGAGGAAATTGGTCGCAGGCACGCCCTGCATCGCCAGCGCCTTCTGCCACTCGCCGAAATCGCGCGCGCGAGTCAGGCGATAATATTCCTCGACCATCCTGAGCTGGTCGGCGCCGCCGTAGCGCACCGCATACGCGCCCGATGTGTTGACGATCACCGGGCCCTGGACGGCGCGATAGACGTATTTGGGCACCGGGACGACGAACGGTCCCCACAGCTTCACGCGCAACCAGATCAGGTGGCGTTCGAGCGGGCGCCACTGGCCGTCATAGCTGTACTGATCCCCGCCCGCGTTCATCTTGAGCTTGTAGATGTCGATCAGGTCTGGGCGGTTGACCGTGTTGGTCCAGCCCAGCGTCTCGTTATGCCCGAGCAACGGATAGGGCGCGCCGGGGAAGGTCGCGCCGGCGAAGTTCCACCCGCCCTGCGAATGGACGACGAGTTCGTACCACGCGACCGGACCGCTCCATGGCTGGTGCGAGTTCGACACCATCCGCGTCGCGGCGTCGGGCGTGCGCTTGGGCGCGACGACGAACGCGTTCGATCCGTTGGGGCGCTCCGCCCCGTCGCCGGTCGCGGGCGCGGCGGCGGGCGGATAGTTCTCCGGCGGTGCCTTTTCCGGCGGCAGCGGCTTGTCGCCGACCAGCGCGCCGAGCGTCCCGTCGAGCCCGAAGAAGAACGGCGACCGCATCACGAACCCCGTTGCGATGTCACGTCCGTTCACCGGGAACAGCCGCGACAGTCGCACCTCGCCGGGGTGACGCTCGGCGTATTCATTAAGCCCCGCCGCGTACCCGTCGAGCAACGCGCGGACATCGGCGGGCTGCTTCATGTAATCGCGGTCCACGGTCGCGCGCGCGTCGATGAAGTGGAGCGCGAAATCGGCCTGCGCGCCCTTCGCCCCGTCGAGCGCGCCGAGCCGCCCGCGCGTCATCGCCAGCACGTCCTGCAGCGTCGAAAAATCGTCCTCGGCGTGCGCATAGGCGATGCCGTACGCGACATCGGGATCGGTCTTCCCATAGATGTGCGGCACGCCCCATTTGTCGCGCGCGATCGTCGTGTCGTAATGGTGATCAGGCGGCGCGTCGGCGCGCGCGGCGGTCAGCGGTTCCCATGTCGCGAGGAAGATCGCGACGAGGAAGATCAGAACGACGAGCCCGGCCCCGATCCGTTTGACGATCCGCACGCTTCACCCCTCCACTATCGCCGATCCCATCGAGGAACAGGCCGCCGCGACGACCTCCTTCCCATGTCGGCACGGACGTGTCACGCTCCGTCTCGGCATCAGGCATCGAAGGAGCGCGGTTCTTGTTCTCTCGGCCCGTTCAGCGACAGGCGGCAGGCGGTTCGGCGGCCGGTTCGGGAGCAGCACCGTCCGGCGCGCCCGGCATCACGTCCGCCCCCCGCATTGCGCATTCGATCGGCACGACCTTGCCGGTCCATGCCGCCACGCCCGACGCGACCGGTACAACGCCGCCCAATCGGACCGGCCTGCCCGACGATCTGAAGCGCGGTATCGAGGCGCTGTCGGGCGTGTCGATGGACGCGGTCCGTGTGCACCGCGATTCGCACCGGCCCGGCCAGATTCAGGCGGAAGCGTTCGCGCAAGGCACGACGATTCACCTTGCCCCCGGCCGCGACCATCACTTGCCGCATGAAGCCTGGCATATCGTGCAACAGGCGCAGGGTCGTGTGAGACCGACGATGAGGCTGGGACCCGGTGTTCCGGCCAATAACGACGCCGCGCTGGAACGCGAAGCCGATGTGATGGGCCGGCGCGCGCTGAACATGCGAGCGACAGCAGCCGATGCGCCGCTGACGCCCGCCACGCCCGGCGGTACGGTCCTTCAGCCTTATTTGGAAGAAATGGCGGATGGCAACCGTCAGTACCGCGCCGGCTTGGCACCACCGACGCACAAGGTGGTCGGAACGACAGCGGCCGGCGAGCAGATCTACACCCATCAGGACGTGCTGAATCAGCGCGCCGCGGCGGCGCAGCAGCAAAAACAACAACGAAAAGCGCTTCGGCGCGAAATTCGCAATCGCGCCATTCCCGAAACGCGCCGTCGCGATTTCACGGTGGCCGCGAAGGCCAGTATCGCCGCGACGCCCGAACTCGTTACCCGGGAAGACACCAACTTGCGCCGTACCACCGGCGACTGGGGGCAGCGCAAGGCGCATCTTACCGATCGCGGCCTGGTAACCGCAGGCAACGTCAAAATCAGCGCAGCCGGTCAGATGAACCAGCAGTCGGCGGACAAGCCGAGAGGCAACCGGGTGTCGGCCAAGGGGCCGGTCGTCGGCGCCAAACCCGACAATTCACAAGGCTACGGTGGCGAGGTCATCGGAATCAAGACGCGAAAGATCGAGCGGGCCCGGCAACGCGGCAAGCCGGATGCGCAACATATCCGGACTCGGACAACGAACGACATTCTTGCCGAGCTCGACGCTGCGGCCCTGAGCCAAGGCGACCGCAACGCGTACAAGGCGATGGCCAAAAAGGACCGCGAGCACCACGTTGTGGTCGATGCTGTGGCGGCGGACGACGAGGACAATTATATCCCGTCCCGTTTCCTGAAATACCAGGGACACGACGTCCACGACAGCGATTCCGAGGCCGATTCGGATGACGATGCCGATGCGGACGGCGATGCTCCAGTGGCGGTCGCCGTCGCGGCGAAGCCGCGCGCGACTTCCGTGGTCGCTGCATCCGCTGCGCTCAAGCCGCCCAGCGCCGAACGCTCGAACAAATCCCCCAAGCCGCAAGCGCCGACGGGTGCGGCAGCGCCGGTGGCCAAGCTCGCCGTCAAGCCAGGCGCCAGCCGGTCGAACAACTCTTCCCCGCCGAACCCGATATCCGCTGCTGCGCTCGTCAAACCGCCCGCTACCAGCCCATCGACCATCGCCGCTGCGCCGAAACCGCAAAGCGGCGCGGTGCCGCCGGTCGCAAAAACCAAAGCAGCGGCCCGCCCAGCGCAATCGACCAATGCACCGCCACCCAAGGCAGCGATCGGGGGAGCAGCGGCCGCCAAACCGCCGGTCACCGGCCAAGTGAAGACCGCGCCTCCGCCCGCACCCAAAACGGCGGCGCCAAAAGCAGACGAATGGCAAACGGCGACCAACGCAAAAGCCAGATCCAGGCAACGCAGGAAGGATACCCAGGGAAACAATGGTCAGGGGTGGTGATCGACAGCTAGGCGGTCGACCGCCGACCAGCCCGATATTGTGTTGCAGGAACGCAACACTACATGCACCCCGACCTATTTCGGAGAGCCAATGAACCTCGAAAAATTCACCGACCGCGCCAAGGGCTTCCTGCAATCGGCGCTGACCGTCGCGATCCGCCTGAGCCATCAGCAGATCGCACCCGAGCATCTGCTCAAGGCGTTGCTCGAGGACGAGCAGGGCTTGGCTGCGGGACTGATCCAGAAAGCTGGCGGCGACGCCAAAAAGGCGGCGAGCGAGACCGATCTTGCGCTGAGCAAGATCGCCGCGGTGTCGGGTTCCGGCGCGCAAGCGCAGCCGGGGCTCAACAACGATGCGGTCCGCGTGCTCGACCAGGCCGAGCAGATCGCGGCCAAGGCGGGCGACAGCTACGTCACGGTCGAGCGGCTGCTCGTCGCGCTGGCGCTCAGCCTCAACACCGCGGCGGGCAAGGCGCTCAAGGCCGCGGGTGTCACGCCCGAGGGCCTCAACGCCGCGATCAACGAGCTGCGCGGCGGGCGCACTGCCGATACCGCGGGCGCCGAGGACCGCTATGACGCACTCAAGAAATTCGCGCGCGACCTGACGCAGGTGGCACGCGACGGGAAACTCGATCCGGTGATCGGCCGCGACGAGGAAATTCGCCGCACGATCCAGATCCTCGCGCGCCGCACCAAGAACAATCCCGCGCTGATCGGCGAGCCCGGCGTCGGCAAGACCGCGATCGCGGAAGGATTGGCGCTCCGTATCGCCAATGGCGACGTGCCCGATACGCTGAAGGACCGTCGCCTGATGGCGCTCGACATGGGCGCTCTGATCGCCGGCGCCAAATATCGCGGCGAGTTCGAGGAGCGGCTCAAGGGCGTGCTCGACGAGGTCAAGGCGGCCGAGGGCGACATCATCCTGTTCATCGACGAGATGCACCAGCTGATCGGCGCGGGGAAGACCGAGGGCGCGATGGACGCGTCGAATCTGCTCAAGCCGGCGCTGGCGCGCGGCGAACTGCATTGCGTCGGCGCCACCACGCTCGACGAGTATCGCAAATATGTCGAGAAGGACCCGGCGCTCCAGCGGCGTTTCCAGCCGGTGTTCGTCGGCGAACCGACGGTCGAGGACACGATCTCGATCCTGCGCGGGCTCAAGGAGAAATACGAGCTCCACCATGGCGTGCGGATCACCGACGCGGCGCTCGTATCGGCGGCGACCTTGTCGAACCGCTACATCACCGACCGATTCCTGCCCGACAAGGCGATCGACCTGATGGACGAGGCGGCAAGCCGGATCCGGATGGAGGTGGAGTCGAAGCCCGAGGAGATCGAGACGCTCGACCGCCGGATCATCCAGCTCAAGATCGAGCGCGAGGCGCTGAAGAAGGAAAGCGACGCCGCGTCGAAGGAGCGGCTGGCGACGCTCGAGGGCGAGCTCGCCAATCTCGAGCAGCAATCGGCCGAGCTGACGCAGCGCTGGCAAGCCGAGAAGGACAAGATCGGCGCCGAGGCCAAGCTGAAGGAACAGCTCGATGCTGCGCGGATCGCGCTCGACCAAGCGCAGCGTTCGGGCGACTTGGCCAAGGCGGGTGAGCTTTCGTACGGGACGATCCCGCAACTGGAAAAGCAGCTCGCCGATGCGGCCGGCGCGAGCAAGGGCGCGATGCTGCGTGAGGAAGTCACCGCCGAGGATATCGCGAGCGTGGTCAGCCGCTGGACCGGCATCCCCGTCGACCGAATGATGGAGGGCGAGCGCGAGAAACTGCTCCAGATGGAGGAAGCGCTCGGCAAGCGCGTGATCGGCCAGGCCGAGGCGGTGCGCGCGGTCTCGACCGCGGTGCGCCGCGCGCGCGCCGGGTTGCAGGACCCCAACCGCCCGCTCGGCAGCTTCCTGTTCCTGGGCCCCACCGGCGTCGGCAAGACCGAGCTCACCAAGGCGCTTGCCGAATTCCTGTTCGACGACCCGAACGCGATGGTCCGCATCGACATGAGCGAGTTCATGGAGAAGCATTCGGTCGCGCGGCTGATCGGCGCGCCGCCGGGCTATGTCGGTTATGAAGAGGGCGGCACGCTAACCGAAGCGGTTCGCCGCCGCCCCTATCAGGTCGTGTTGTTCGACGAGGTCGAGAAAGCACATGGCGACGTGTTCAACGTGCTGCTTCAGGTGCTCGACGACGGCCGCCTGACCGACGGCCAGGGCCGCACCGTCGATTTCACCAACACGATCATCGTGCTGACGTCGAACCTCGGCTCGCAATTCCTGACCGGCCTCGGAGACGGCGAGAGCGTGGCGAGCGTCGAACCGCAAGTGATGGAGATCGTTCGCGCGCATTTCCGCCCCGAATTCCTCAATCGGCTCGACGAGATCGTGCTCTTCCACCGGCTCGGGCAAGGCGAGATGGCGCCAATCGTCGACATCCAGGTGGCGCGTGTCGCCAGGCTGCTTGCTGACCGCAAGATCGCGATCGATCTCACGCCCGCGGCGCGCGATTGGCTCGGCCGTGTCGGCTACGACCCGGTCTATGGCGCGCGGCCGCTGAAGCGCGCGGTGCAGCGCTATCTGCAGGATCCGCTCGCCGACCTGATCCTGCGCGGCGATGTCCGCGATGGACAAACGGTTGTCGTCGATGAGGGCGACGGGAAGCTGAGCCTCAGCGTCGCCTGACCTCTGGCCCGGCAGTACCGATCATCCGCCTTCAGCTTTAGACAAAAAAAGGGCCGCTCCCGAAGGAGCGGCCCGAACTTTTCGTACCGTAGGCCGGCTTTAGAAGTCGACCTTCGCGCCGAAGCGGAACGAACGGCCGATGAACAGACGGTCGGCCCACGCCGGGTTGAACTGATACAGGCCGTAAGCGGCGTTCGGATCGTACGGCGGACGGCGGTTCATGATGTTCTGGACGTCGCCGTAGAAGGTGAACTTCTTGCCGACGTAGAACTCGAAGTGGCCGTCGAGGTCGAAGATCGACTTCGAGTTGCACTGGATCGGATCGCCGTTCAGCGGGTAGATCGCCTGCTGGCCATTCAGCGCGCTGGCCGCGCAGTCGCCATAGACGCCACCCGAGTCCGTCGCCACCGACGAGAAGCCGGCGGTGTAGTAGCCGGTCAGGCTGACGCTGGCGGTGTCGCCGAACTTCAGCGTGTTCTGCCACGACCAACGCCACTTCGGCGCACCCGAACAGGACGTGATGTTGCACGAGCCGAGCGAGTTGTCGTAGCGGTTGATCGTCCCGTCCTCGTTCGTCTGCTGCAAGCGGAGCAGCAGCGAAACGTTGGCGTTGGTCTGCCACTGGATCCCGTTCGTGATATCGAACTTCCCGCTAGCCGAGAAGTCGATGCCCTTCGCCAGGAACGAGTCGGCGTTCTTGTACGAACCGACCGCGAAGCCGAGCAACGGCAGCGCGTTCAGGTTCTGCGGATCGGCAATGCCCTTGATCGCCGTGATACCCGGGGTCGTGATGACGCCGTTGTTGGTATAATATTGGGCGATGTCGGCCGCCGACACGGATGCGCCGATGATCACGTTCTTGATCTTCGTCGACCAGTAATCGACCGTGATCGTGACGCGGCTGATCGGCTGCAGCACGATACCGGCGGTGAGCGACGTTGACACTTCCGGCTTCAGGTTCGGGTTACCCGAAGACGTCAGGCCGTAGCTGTACCCACCCTGATAGTAGGCCGGGTTGCTGGCGTGCGCCGCGCAGAACGCGGTGTACGTCGCCGAGGCGCAGTTGATCGACGCCGACACGTAACCCGTCGTCGGCAGCGAGAACGACTCCGCGAAGCTCGGGATACGGAAGCCCTTGCCGTAGGTACCGCGCAGCTTGATCTGCTCGATCGGCTTGAACTCGGCCTCGAACTTCGGCGAGAACCGGCTCTGGTGCGTCGAGTAGGAGTCGTACGACCCTTCCGCCTTGACCTTCAGCATGTCGAAGATCGGAGCGGTGACTTCGTAACCCGCCGACCAGACGTGGCGCGTACCGTCCACGCCGACCGCGTTGATGCCAAAGTAACGGGCATTCGGGTTAGTCAGGTTAGCGGGGTTGGCACTGGGATTGTGGATCGCTTCGTACCGATACTGCCCGGTGACCGCGACGTTGAGCGCGCCGCCCGGCAGGTTGAACAGATCCTTGTTCAGCGTCGCCTGGATTTGCGTCAGCTTCGAGGTCGACTTGTTGTTGTTCTGCGGGAACACGGCGGCGATCTGCGACGCGGTGTTCTGCGACTGGTCGACGAAGTTGTACGTGCCCTTCGCGATCGCGTCCATCAAACCCTGAAGGTAGATGTAGCCATTGTTCTGGGTCCGCAGAACCACTTCCGAAGCGGTGCCGGCGAGGTTGAAGTTCCAGCCGTCGCCGAACGAGCCGTCGATCCCGCCGCTGATGCGATAGGTCTTGGTGTCCGTGTTGGTGTTGCGCGTCACCTGCGGCAGCGCGACCAGACGGGCGAGGTTACCCTGCGCCGCGAACGGGTTGTTCGGGTTGAGCGTGCCGTTGGCGGCGGTGCAGCCCGACGCGGTCAGGTTGCCGTTGACGATCGTCGAGGTGCCCGCGGAGCAGACATACTGCGGCAGGAAGATAGCGCTGACTGTCGAGATGATCCCGCCAGCGGCCGTCGAGCCGGTGAAGCCCTGCGGACCCGCGTTGTTGCCCTTCGTCGACGTGTTGTAATAATTGGCCATCAAATAGGCTTCGCCGAACGACCCGAGCTTGAAGGTCGCGCGAGCGTTCAGGCCCTTGCGCGTGATGTTCGAGTTGTACGCGCGATATTCGTTGACCAGGTCCTCCTGACAAACCGTTGCGGGAGCGACGAACTGCCCGCCAGCGGTAGTGCCGGAAACGGCGCGCTGCGCAGCCGTGAGCGTGTAGCTCGGGAGCGTCTGACAACCCTGCGCCGGGTTCAGCAGCTGATAGCCGCCGAGCGAGGTCAGGCCAGGGCTGTACGGCCGAACGAACGGAACGCGCGTCGACGCGAAGCCGAGGTAGGTGCCGTCCGCCTGGATACCGTTGCGGATGCCGTTGGTGAGACAGCCCTGCGCGGTGGTGCCGCAGATCTTGCTCAGGTCGGCGGTGTTGAACGGATAGCCGCGGTCGCGAACGAGCAGCGGGTCGTTCCTCTGATATTCGCCGTTGATGTAGACGTTGAAGCCCTGGCGGTCGAGATCGCCATAGCCCGCCGTCGCCGAAAGGCGGCGCTCGCCGTTGTCGCCGAGCTGCGAGATGCCTGCCGAACCGTTGAGGTGCAGACCGGTGATCTGACGCTTGACGATGACGTTGACCACGCCCGCGATCGCGTCCGAACCGTAGGTCGCCGACGCGCCGTCGAGCAGCGTGTCGATGCGGTCGACGATCGAGATCGGAATGGTGTTGATGTCGACGAAGTTGCGATAGCCGTCGTCACCCAGCGGGTAGAAGGCGGTGCGCATGCCATTGAACAGCGTCAGCGTATAGGCGTCGTTGAGGCCGCGCAGCGACGGCGCCGAGGCACCGGTGGCGAAACCGAACGACGACCAGCTCGGCGGCGCGGTGCCGGCGTTGTTGGCGGTCAGCAGCTGGAGCGCGTCGGCAACGGTCGTGACGCCGCGGTTCTGCAGGTCGGCCGCGGTCGTGGTCACGACGGGCGACGCGGTTGCGGCCGCCGGGTTGCGCGAAATCGAACCCGTGATGATGATGTCGTTGCTCTTGTCCGCCTGGGCATCGGCCTGGTCGGGGGTCGGCGTGGTCGCCGGAGTCGGCGTCGCCGTGGTCGCCTGCGCCAGAGCCGGCGTCGCGTACATCGCCGAGGCGATGAAGCCGGCGCCGAGCAGCGTCAGCGCGCGGGTCGCGGTGCTGTCACGCAGCGAGCGCGAAAAATTCGAAGTCTTGGTCACGTAGCGGTTTCCCTCGCTTAACCCGCCGCCGCTGTTTCGCGGTCGTAGCAGGCGGTTGCCAAGCCCCTTAAGACGCAAAGCGCCCCAAGAGCCATGGCGCCGGGGATTGGAACGAAGGGCTTGCGCTGTAAAGGCGGCTTCGCGAGTGCCCGCCTAGATTTCAAACCGCCTGTAGCCAAAATGCCACAGAAGTCCGAGGCGCCGAAAACGGCCGACATGTCCTTCGACACATCGCCCGCGATCGGCTGGTAGCGTTCTGATTATCGGGTCGAAACCGGGGGCGGCGGGACCGCCCCCGGCCCGATCGATCAGAACTTGAAGTTCGCGCCCGCCTTGAACGTACGGCCGATCAGGCCGGCCGAGTGCCACGACGCGAGGTAGTTGGTCTGGGTCGTGTACGCCGTGTTGGCGAACAGCGGGGCGCGCGCGCCGAACACGTTGCCCACGGTGAACGAGAACTGGAACCGGTCGCTCACCTTCGTCGCCAGGTTCACGTCGGTGTAGATGAAGCTGTGGACGTAGCAGAACTGGTTCTTCTGGGCCGTCGTCGTGCCATAAACCGCGGCGTTGCACGAAATGTCGTTCATTGCCGGCGTGGTAGGTGTCGCCGCAATGGCTGAAGTTGCCTGGTCGGCGGCGACCGCCTTGATGCGACCGACATAATAGGTCGTCGCGGTCAACGCGAACGGGCCAGCCACCAGCGTGTTCTGCCAGTTGCCGCGCCAGCGCGGCGTGCCGCCGCCCGACGACAGATCCTCCGGCCCGACGGTCCCGGCATAGTGCTGGACCGGTCCGGTCGCGGGATGCAGGTCGTACTTCAGCGTTTCCTGCAGGTCGAGCCGGCTCTCGAACCGGGCGCCGCCGCCGAGCGGGATTCGCGCGTCGAGGCTGAACTCGAGGCCCGAGCTGATCAGATACGCCGAGTTCACGTACGGCGCGTTGAGCACGAGCAAGCGCGGCAGCGAATTGAGGTTGGACGGATCGGCGCCGTCGATCACGTTGCACGAATAGCCCGCATAGGCGGCAACCTTGGCGCAGCCCGCCGCGGCAGCGGCCGCGGCCGATGCGAAGGTCTGGTTGGCAACCGAGTAATAGTCGGTGATCGCGTTGCCCACGTCTGGACCGGTGACGATCAGGTTCGACTTCTTCACCTGGTAATAGTCGGCGGTGAAGGTCAGCCACCGCACCGGATCAATGATCGCGCCGAGCGTGAAGCTGCGCGAAACCTCGGGCTTGATGTTGGGGTTGCCGACAAAGCCGCGACCCAGGCTATAGGTTGCGGTGTAACCCGCATTGCCCGGGTGCGCCGCGATGAACGCCGCGTTCGGAGTGTAGCCGACGAAACCCGAAAAGGAGCTGGCGGGGTTCGATTCGGCGAAGGTCGGCGCGCGGAAGCCCTCCGAATAGGTACCGCGCAGCGCAATCCCCTTGACCGGCTCGAACTTGATCGTCGCCTTGGGCGAGAAGCGGCCAATCCCCGTGGAGTAATGGTCATACCGGCCCGACAGGTTGACATCGAGCATGTCGAGGATCGGCGCGTCGAGCTCGAAATAGCCCGCCCAGACCGAACGCTTGCCATACGCTTGCGCGGTCGACACGCCCGGCAGATCGAGGTTCGGGTTGAGGCTGCGGTTGGTCAGCTCCTCGCGGCGGAACTGTCCGCCCACGGCGAGCTGCAGATCGCCTCCGGGCAGCGTGACCAGCTTGCCGCTGACCGTCGCGTCGACCGTGAACTCCATCGAATTCGACTTGGCGTTGATCGGCGGCGCCACCGAGTTGCGCACCGCTTCGCTGTTCAGGCTCGGATTGACGAAATTGTACGAGCCGGTGTTGATCGCCTTGATCAGTCCGTTGAGGTTGAAGTTGCCGTAAACGGTATAATCCAGGTTATCGCGCGAATAGGCCGACGCGACGTTCCACTTCCAGTTGGCGCCGATGTCGCCCTTCAGGCCCCCCGAGACACGGTACACCTGGTTGATCCGCTTGCTGCCCGACTTGATGTCGCCGAACAGATAATAGAGCCGCGCCGCGCCATGCGTCGGATCAGCCGCGTAGGCCGCGGCATAGGGGTTGTTCGGATTCAGCTGGCGGTCCGCCGCGGTCGCGCAGTTCACGCCCGACGAGCAGATGTAGACCGGCAGAACGATGCCCGGCGTGCTGGTCGAGGTCGCTGGGCTGCCGCCGAACGCCTGGGTCTGGCGGTCGGAGACTGGCGCGCGGCTGATCTCGACGCGGTTGCGTGCATAGCTGCCCGACACATAGCCTTCGACATTGGTGCCGAGGCGGAAGCTAACGCGGCCGACGATGTCGTAGCGCTCCTGCTTGGGCAGGAAGATGGCAAATTCCTTCTGGAGATCGTGCGCGCACGCCGTGCCGATGCGCGAGGACGTGTTCTCGGAGAAGGTGCCGTACGGGCAATTGCCGATCGGCGTCAGCGAGTTGAAGATCGCCGGCGTGGTGGCATTCGCGATCGTGCCCGCCAGCGGGTTGTTGAGGTCCGTCTGCGTGGTCCGCGTGACGACCGCGTTGGGCGTCGGCGTGGTCAGCGTATCGTCGGCGCGATTATTGTCGTTGCCGCCGACCGCGCGGAGGTCGAGCGTGTTGAACGGGAAGCCGAGCGAGTTATTGGTGACCATCCCGCTATAGTCGTAGTCGCCACCGATATAGACGTTGAACCCCTGGCGGTCATAGTCGCCGAACCCGGCTAGTAGGTGCGCGCGATATCGCGGATAGTCGCCCCGCTCCGAAACGCCGCCCTCGGCGCCCGCCTCGAGCCCCTTCATGGTCTTGCGGGTGATGAGGTTGACCACGCCGCCGATCGCGTCCGCGCCATAGAGCGACGACGCGCCGTCCTTCAGCACCTGAATGCTCTGGACGTTCACCATCGGGATGCTGTTGAGATCGACGTAATTGTTGTGACCGTCGTCGTTCAGCGGGAAGTTGGCCGAGCGCAGGCCATCGATCAGCGTGATCGTCGACGAAACGCCCAGGTTGCGCAACGACACGGCGGAGCCGCCGGCCGAGAAGCCGCTGCTGAAGCCGTTACCGATCGAACCGGCGCCGTCCGCCGAAACTGAGCGAATCGCGTCGGACACGTTGCTGATGCCGGCGCGAGTAAGCGTCTCTGCCGTCACGACGGTGACCGGGGACGCGGTCGTGGTGGCCGCCTTGGTGCTGAACAGCGTGCCGGTGATGACGATGTCCTTCTGATCGTCGGTCGACTGGTCGGCAGCTGCCGGCGTCGGTGTGGGGGCCGGCGTGGATTGCGCGAAGGCGGGTGTCGCGGCGACCATCGCCAGCAGGCCGAGCGGCGCGGCGGTGGTCAGCAGACGCTGCTTCGGCGTCGAACGAAGAAAAGCCATGTGGTGCACATCCCCAAAACGGGACCGACCGGCGCGCAGACCCCCTGCGCGCCGTCCGAATCCCCCCTGACACCGGTCGCAAAGCCCTCCAGCCCGACCGGATGCCAATTCGTTACGGGTGCGCGGCGCGGTGTAAAGCGCGCGATGGATTCGCGCGGACGATTTGCGACAATTCGTTACATTTTGTTACACATTTGCCACAAATGGTCAGAATAGGTGTCTTATCCGACTATGGCAGTCGGTCGAGGCCCGTTCAGCGCGCTTCCGGCATCGGTCCGGCCACCAGCAACGGATCGATCTTCGCGTTGCGCCAGCGCAGACCCCAGTGAAGATGCGGCCCGGTGACGCGGCCGGTCATGCCCGAATAGGCCACGACTTCCCCACGCGCGACGCGCTGTCCCGCCGTCACGACGATCCGCGACAAATGCATCAGCGCGCTATTGAGCCCCATGCCATGGTCGATCATCAGCAGATTGCCCTCGAGCAGGAAGGCATGGTCGGAGGCGAGGATGACGACGCCGTCAGCGGGCGCAAGGACCGGCGTTCCCTGCGGTACGGCGATGTCGATCCCCGAATGGTACGACCCGGCCTCGCCGTTCTTGTAGAGGCGTTGCGACCCGAACAGCGTCGAGATCCGCCCGGTGGCCGGCCACTGGAACGGCTGGCGCCACCCTGCCGACCCGCTGTCGATCCGCCGCGCCGCGTTGATCTGCACGAGTTCGGGCGGGCGCAACCGGTCGAAATCGGCCGGCGGCACGGGATATTTGGGCAAGGTCGCGAGCCGCGAGATGTTCCACGCGCGCGGCGCGATCGCCAGGACCTGCGACACCAGCGAGCCGTCGCGGCGCGTCGCGGCGAGCGTGGCGCTCGGCCCGGCATCGCGGTCGAACGCGATCAGGAACGCGCCGTCGGGCGCGATCGGGACGGCCGCGCCATCGAGCGTTAGCGCGACGGTGCCGGCCGGCACGATGCCGATCGCCATTCCGCCCTGGCTCAAGCGTCCCTTGAGGGCGAAGTTGCCGGGCAGCATGGCCTCCGCAAGTTGCGCCGGCGCGACGGCTACCGGCCGCGCAATGGCGGCAACGACCATCGGCCGCGGCTCGATACAGCTGCCCGTGGCGACGAGGACGGCGATCCCCGCCACCCAGCGCCGCGCGCGTCTCATCCGCGCGTTTCGGCCTCGAGCGCGAAGGCGGCGTCGGCATAGGCTTCCTGCCGCGCGACGCTCCAGTAGCGCAGATCGTCGAGGTCGATCGCCGCGCCCGATATCGCGCACGTCACGTGGCTGCCCGGGGTCAGCACGCGAAACCCGTTGGCCATGTAGTGGAGCCGCGCCGGCCGGTCGGTGTTGGACATCAGCATGAACAGGGCTTCTTCATCTACAGCAGGGTTGGTTGATCGGGTGCGGGCGTAGCATATGCCTTGGCCGCCTTTCCCTCAACCCGCGCGGGCACCTCGCCATCCCCGAACCGGACGGTCAGCGCCCCGGCCTTTCGCGCTTCGGCCGCCGACGTCAGCACGCCGCCGGCGCGATCCGTCACCAGCGCGTAGCCGCGGTCGAGCACATGGCTCGGATTGAGCGCCTCGATCAGCTTGAAGGTCTGGTCGAGCCGTTGGCGCGCGGCGGCGATGCGCTGGGTCAGCAGCACGGGCCGCAAGGCACCGGCCGTTCGGTCGAGTTGCCCTCGCGCCGCCATCAGGCGGCGTTCGAGCGCGCGGTCGAGGCGCTGGCCCGCATCGTCGGCGCGCTGGCGCTGCGGGCCGAGCAGCGCATCGCGTTTGGGGAGCAGCCGCGCCTGCGCCTCGACCCGCTCGCGCCCGCGCTCGACATAGCGCCGCGCGCACCGTTCGCTCCGCTGGGCATACGCATCGAGGCTCAGCCGGAGGTCGGCGAGCACCGGCACCGCGATCTCCGCCGCCGCGGTCGGGGTCGGTGCGCGAACATCGGCGGCATGGTCGCACAGCGACGTGTCGGTCTCGTGCCCGACCGCCGAGATGATCGGGATCGAGCATGCGGCGACCGCGCGGACGACGGCCTCCTCGTTGAACGCCCACAGATCCTCGATCGACCCGCCGCCGCGCGCGACGATGACCAGATCGGGGCGCGGCACTGGGCCACCCGGCTGGATCGCGTCGAACCCGCGCACGGCGGCGGCGACTTCCTGCGCCGCGCCTGCGCCCTGCACCTTGACCGGCCAGACGATCACGCGGGTCGGGCAGCGATCCGCCAGCCGATGGAGGATGTCGCGGATCACCGCCCCGGTCGGTGAGGTCACCACGCCGATCGTGCGCGGCATGAACGGCAGCGGCTGCTTGCGCGCCGGGTCGAACAACCCCTCCGCGCCCAATTGCGCCTTGAGCTTTTCGAACAGCGCCATCAGCGCGCCCTCGCCGGCCAGCTCCATCCGATCGATCACGATCTGGTATTTGGAGCGGCCGGGGTAGGTGGTGAGCTTGCCGCTGGCGATCACCTCGATCCCGTCCTGCGCGGCGAAGGGCAGCATCGCCGCCTGCCCCTTCCACATCACGCCGTCGATCACCGCGGCGTCATCCTTCAGGCACAGATAGACGTGCCCTGACGCCGCGCGCTTGTACCCCGAAATCTCGCCGCGCAGCCGCACGCGCCCGAACTCGCCCTCGACCATCCGCTTGAGCCGGTTCGACAGCTCGCCGACGCTTTCGGGCGCGGAATTGTCGCCGGGCAAGGCCTCGGCTACCAGCCGCGGCGAATCTTCGGAGAATGGGTCGCTCATGAACGTCCTGCTGATCGGATCGGGTGGACGCGAACATGGCCTCGCGTGGAAGCTCGCGCAATCGCCCGTCCTCACGAAACTGTATGCCGCCCCGGGCAATCCGGGGATTGGCGAGGAGGCCGAATTGGTCGCGCTCGACGGGAGCGACCATGCGGCGGTGATCGATTTCTGCCGGTCGCACGATATCGGCCTGGTCGTGGTCGGCCCCGAAGCGCCGCTCGTCGCGGGGATCGCTGACGACCTGCGCGCCGCCGGGTTCGCGGTGTTCGGGCCCAGTAAAGCCGCGGCCCAGCTCGAGGGATCGAAGGCGTTCACCAAGGCGCTCTGCGACCGCGCCGGCATCCCCACGGCTCGCTATCGCGCGGTCCATTCGCTCGAGGAAGCGCGCGCCGCGCTCGATGAATTCGGCGCGCCGGTAGTGGTAAAGGCGGATGGACTCGCCGCGGGAAAGGGCGTTACCGTGGCAATGACGATGGCCGAAGCCGTTGGGGCGATCGAACAGCTGTTTTCCGAAAGCGGCGCGAGCGCGGTGATCGAGGAGTTCCTCCAGGGCGAGGAAGTCAGCCTGTTCGTGCTGACCGACGGCACGACGATGGTCCCGTTCGGCACGGCGCAGGACCACAAGCGCGTCGGCGACGACGACACCGGACCCAACACCGGCGGGATGGGCGCGTACAGCCCGGCGCGGGTACTGACGCCCGAACTGGAAACGCGCGCGCTGGCCGAGATCGTCGCGCCGACCATCGCGACGCTCAGCAGCGAGGGCATGCCCTATTCCGGCGTGCTCTATGCCGGACTGATGCTGACCGCCGACGGGCCCAAGCTGATCGAGTACAACGCGCGCTTCGGCGACCCCGAATGCCAGGTGCTGATGATGCGGCTGGAGAGCGACTTGCTCCCGCTCATGCTCGCGGTGGCAGAGGGTCGCCTGGCCGATACCCCCGCGCCCGTGTTTCGCAACGACGTGGCGCTGACGGTGGTGATGGCGGCGAACGGCTATCCCGGTACCCCCGAAACCGGTGGGGCGATCGGTCTGTCGAAGGTCGAAAATGCGAGAGTCTTCCAGGCCGGCACAAAAATTGTCGATGGCGCGCTCGTCGCATCCGGCGGCCGGGTGCTCGCGGTGACCGCAACTGGCCGAACCGTCGAAGCCGCCCGGGCGGCGGCATATCGCGCGGTAGATTCTATCGACTTCCCCACCGGTTTCTGCCGCCGCGACATCGGCTGGCGCGAGGTCGCGCGCGCTGCTTTAGCGAAATGATACACTGTAACATTCTATTCATCTAAGGGTCATCACGGCCCCGCAATATTCTCCCCGCCGGGCCTGTACCGCCCGGTCTCAAGGGGAGATTTCAGATGACGCGTACCGCTCTGATGCTCGGCTGTTCCGCTTTGTTGTTCACCTCCGCCGCGCCAGCGCCGCTCGTCGCGCAGCAGAATATTCGCGCGCCCGGCCGGCCGTCGCCCGTGCGCTGCCGCGGCGAGGATCGGCCGACCTATTCCAACTACCAGACCAGCCCGTCGCCGGTGACCGTCGTCACGGGCAAGCAACCCAAGGCGAAGCGCGACAAGTCCGCGCAGGACTTGGTCGTCACCGGGTCGCGGGTGCGGTCGAGCGACGCGCGCGGCATGGCAGAAGCCTATGCGCCCCCACCCCCACCGCCTGCACCACCGCCAATGGCCATGCCCGCGCCGCCCGCGCCCGTTATTACCGGCAGCCTGTACAACGCCGCTCCCTACGGCAGCCGCCAGAACACCGAGCGCTATGACGGCAAGGCGGTCGCCTCGATCATGTCGGTCGCCGCCGCGCCCGTCTCGACCTTCTCGGTCGATGTCGACACCGGTTCCTATTCCAACGTCCGCCGCTTCCTGACCGAAGGCAATACGCCGCCGCCCGAAGCGGTGCGGACCGAAGAGATGATCAATTATTTCCGCTACGATTATCCGCGTCCCGCCGACCGTGCGCAGCCGTTCAGCGTGACCACCGATGTCGCGCGGACACCGTGGAACCCCGACACGCGGCTGCTCCGCATCGGGCTGCGCGGGTACGACGTCGCGACAAGCGACCGGCCGCGCGCGAACCTGGTGTTCCTCGTCGATGTCTCGGGGTCGATGAACGAGCCGGATAAGCTACCACTGGTGAAGTCCGCGCTCACCGCGCTTGCCGACCGCCTCCGCCCCGACGACCGCGTGTCGATCGTGGTCTATGCGGGGAACGCCGGGATCGTGCTCGAGCCAACCGCCGACAAGCAATACGTCAAGGCCGCGCTCGATTGCCTCCAGGCGGGCGGATCGACCGCGGGCGGCGCGGGGATCAAGCTCGCCTACGACACCGCGCGCGCGAACTTCGTGCCGGGCGGGATCAACCGCATCTTCCTCGCCACCGACGGCGATTTCAACGTCGGGGTCAGCGACAACAAGACGCTGGAGGAAATGATCAAGCACGAGCGCGACGACGGCATCACGCTGACCACGCTCGGGTTCGGCCAGGGCAATTACAACGAAGCGATGATGGAGCGGATCGCCGACGTCGGGAACGGCAATTACGCCTATATCGACAGCGAGCGCGAGGCGGAGAAGGTGCTCGACGACGAGCTTTCCGCGACGATGGTGACGATCGCGAGGGACGTGAAGGTGCAGGTCGAGTTCAACCCGGCGGCGGTCAAGGAATACCGCCTGATCGGGTACGAAAACCGCGCGCTGGCAGAGGAGGACTTCAACAACGACGCGGTCGATGCCGGCGACATGGGCGCGGGACATCAGGTGACCGCGCTGTACGAAGTCGTCCCCGCGAACGGTGCGGGTTGGCTGCCCAACCGGCGGTATCCCGCCAATGCGGCGACACCCCAACCGGCGCCGGTCGGCGCGAACGAGCTATGCTTCGTCAAGCTGCGCTACAAGCTGCCCGAGGGTGGCGCGTCGCTGCTGATCACGCGGCCCGTGCCCGCGATGAGCTTGCGCACCGCCGCCTGGCCGACCGGCGATATGGCGTTCGTGACCGCGGTCGCGGCGTTCGGCCAGAAGCTGCGCGGCGACAAATATCTCGGGAGCTACCGCTTTGCCGATATCCAGCGGCTGGCGGGATCGCCCGACGGTTACTGGCGGCAGGAGTTCGTCCGGCTGGCCGGAATGGCCGACCGGCGCAATCCCGTGCGCGACTGATCTACCTTACTGGCGTATCGCCCGCCCTCCGCATAGGATGGCGGGCGATATGCTTTTGAGGATGACATGCAAACGACACCGATGAGCCCGGGCGGGGCGGCCGACGCCTTCTTCAGCTGGACGGTGATCTCGCTGATCGCGATCGGGGTGATCGCCGCGCTCGTGATCGCCGGCATTATCTACGGGCGCCGCCTGTCCTACCAGCGCCACCGCGCCGAAGAAGCCGCCGAGGAACGCGCCGACGAAGCAGGCATCCCGCTGCCCGAGGAAGAAGATCCGATCGCGGCGGCGACAAGCACCGAGCCGGTCGCCAAGGAACCCGATTCCGATCTGCCGGTGAAGGTGCCGGAACCCAGGCCGAAACCGGCGCCAGCGCCCAAATCGACGCCCGCGCCAAAGCCGAAACCCGCGCCCAAGCCTGCGCCAAAGCCGGCCCCGAAACCAGTACCCGCGCCAGCACCGGTACCGGCACCCGTCGAGGAAGCGGCGTCACCCCCGCCGCCTGCTCCGCCAGCCGCGCCGGAGCCTGCCCCCGAACCGGCTGTCGCGCCAGACCTCGCCGGCGCGCTCTCGCTCACGACGATCAAGGGACTCGGGCCGAAGGTCGCGGCGATGCTCGCCGAGCGCGGCATCACGCGGGTCGACCAGGTCGCGGCGCTGAGCGACGCCGAGGCGAGCGACCTCGACGCGCAACTTGGCGTGTTCACCGGCCGCATGGCGCGCGACCGCTGGATCGACCAGGCCAAGCTCCTCGCGAGCGGCGACACCGCGGCGTACGAGGCGGAGTTCGGGAAGCTCGGCTAGGCCGCGCGGCTGACCAGCAGCTTGTCGATCCGGCGCCCGTCGAGGTCGACGACCTCGAACGTCCAACCCTGTTCGGTGACGCTTTCCCCTTCCGCGGGCAAGCGCCGGAACGCGGCGAGCGCGAAGCCCGCAGCGGTCGCGTAATCGCGGTCGTCGGGCAAATCCAAGTCGAGCTTTTCGGCGAGCAGATCGGCCGAGGCCGACCCTGCGACCAAGTACGATCCGTCGTCGCGATGGACGAAATCGGGGGCTTCGTGCGGGTCGGTGTCGGAGGCGAAGTCGCCGGCGATCGCGGCGAGCAAGTCGGCGGGCGTGACGATCCCTTCGAAATGCCCATATTCGTCGTGGATCAGCGCCATCGGCACGTCGGCGCGGCGGAGGCGGACGAGCGCGTCCATCGCATCGAGCTGGTCGATCACCACCGGCGCGGCGCGCATCAGCACCTTGAGGTCGAGCACGTCGCCGCGGATCGCCGCCGCGACGATGTCGCGCGCCTGCACCACGCCCACGACCGCATCGACCGATCCTTCGGCAACCGGCAACCGCGTGTGCGGCGACGCGGCGAGCTTCTCGCGAATCCCCGCCGGATCGAGCCCGATATCGAGCCATTCGACCTCGGTGCGCGGCGTCATCACCTCGCGCACGGGGCGGTCGGCGAGCCGCACCACGCCCGAGATGATCGAACGCTCATGCTCCTCGATCACGCCCGACTTCGACGCCTCGGCGACGATCAGGTGAAGCTCCTCGGCGGTGACCTGATCCTCGCTCTCGCGGCTCAGCCCGATCGCCCAGAACAGCGCCTTGCTGGTCGAATCGAGCAGCCACACGATCGGCGCGGCGACCTTCGACAGCCACACCATCGGGATCGCGACGATCGCGGCTATCGGCTCGGGCGAGCGCAAGGCGATCTGCTTGGGCACGAGTTCGCCGACGATCAGCGAGACGAAGGTCGTGACGCCGATCACCAGCACGAACCCGACGGTGCTCGCGCTCTCCGCGCTCAACCCCAGCGCCTGGAGCCGTACCGCGGTCGGCCCGCCCAGCGCTTCGCCCGAATAGGCGCCTGACAGGATTGCGATCAGCGTGATCCCGACCTGCGCGGTCGACAGGAACTTCCCCGGATCGGCGGAGAGATCGAGCGCGGCGCGCGCGCCCCGGCTCCCGGTCCGCGCCATCGCCTCCAGCCGCGCTTTCCGCGACGAAGCGATCGACAGCTCGCTCATCGCGAACACGCCGTTCACCGCGACGAGCACGAGGATGATGACGACGTCGATCCAGGGATAGGGTGCCATGATGCGGGGTCAGCCTATAGGGCGGAGAGCGACCTAAGCAACTCATCAAAAAATTGCTGTTGATTGACCGTCTTACTCCGGGGTGCCAGCATTCGAAATCGGGGGGGCAAGTCGTAATGCCATTCTATTTTCGTAAGTCAGTGTCAGCGGGGCCTTTTCGTTTCAACCTTTCATCAGGCGGCATTGGCATGTCGGTTGGTGTTAACGGCTTACGCTTCGGGACCGGTCCTCGAGGCCACTATGTCCATGCCGGACGGGGCGGCCTTTACTATCACGCATCCTTGGGCGAAAACTCGTCAAGACGGATATATGCGGAACCTTCTCGGAGTCACTTTGCTCCGCCACGTCGCCACCCTGCGCACATTGTAGAGCCTAACGTTGACATGGTGCCTGTGTCTTCCGGCGACGTGATGTCGATGTCAGATGAGCGGTTTTCCGACCTTTTGGATGAGTTTAATTCAAAGCAGGGAAAGTTATCCCTTGCTTGGACGCTCGCCGGAACCGCCCTCGTTCTCGGTCTCATCAGCGCAGCTGGTTTAGGTGTCGGAGCGATAATCGCAGCATTCGTCCTAACGGTGATCGCAGCGATAGTGGGCGCTCACATAGACGCGACCCGGCGTTCCGTAGTTGTCATGTACAATCTCGAACAGGACGCTTCGGCAGCTTATCAATCACTCACTGATGCGTTCGATCATCTCGCCGCATCGTCGCGCAAATGGCATGTAGATGCAGGCGGTAAGGTGCGTGACATTCACACATGGAAACGCAATGCTGGCGCAAGCACCCTGGTCGATAAGCGTCCAACCCAATTTGGTTACGGACTGCCTAGAGTCTTGAAGAGCAATGTCACGCCGCCGACTATGCAGGTCGGAAAAGAGACGCTGTATTTTTTACCGGACCTAACATTAGTGGTCGAAAACGGTCGCGTTGGTGCCGTTGCTTACGATGCACTTCGGGTCACATGGCAAGATAGCCGCTTCATAGAGGAGGACAGCGTCCCAAGCGACGCGCAGATTGTTGGCGAAACTTGGAAATACCCGAACAAAAACGGTGGGCCCGATCGACGTTTCGCGAACAACCGCCGTCTGCCCATTTGCCTGTACGAATCCTTTCATCTGGGAAGCGCCAACGGATTGAACGAATTGTTACAGGTTTCGACGAACGGTCGCACTCGGGCTTTTGCATCTGCGGTGCAGGCGCTAGCGGCTGTTCTAGGCAGGAGCAGTGCCGTCCTCGCGCTTCCAAATCTCTAAACGCGCTCAATCATTGGTGAAGGTTGCGGTGAAATACGCAACTTATCGGCGGCTGGCGAAAAAATCGCGCAGCAGCGCCGCCGCCTCCCCCTCGCCGATCCCGCCATAGATTTCGGGCCGATGGTGCACCGTCGGCTGCGCGAACAGGCGTGGGCCGTGTTCGACCGCGCCGCCCTTGGGGTCGCTCGCGCCGTAATAGAGCCGCTTGATCCGCGCGTGGGCGATTGCGCCGGCGCACATCGCGCACGGCTCGAGCGTCACCCACAGGTCGCAATCGCTCAGCCGATCGTCGCCGATCGCCTCCGCTGCTGCACGGATCGCGAGCATCTCGGCATGCGCGGTTGGATCGTGCCGCGCGCGCGGCGCGTTGGCGGCGGTCGCGACGATTCGGTCGCCCAGCACCACCACCGCGCCGACGGGGACTTCCCCCTCAGCGGCGGCGGCGGCGGCCGCGCCGAGCGCGGCGCGCATTGGCGGCGGTAGCTGGAACGCGCTTATTTGGGCGCCACGCTATTGGCCGGCGGCGCTTCGCCGGGCTTGTTGATCTGGACGGTCGGTACCGTCACGTTGGTCGTGCCGGTCGTCACCGTCGCGACGTTCGCCGTCACCTCGGGCGCCTTGCCGCCCTCGACCTTGACCGTCGGCAGCGTGCCGGCGGTGCCGTGCAGCGTCACCATGCCGGTCGCCAGCAGGATGATCAGGACCACGGCCGCCAGGCCGATCAGCGCGAGCAGGAACCGCATCGTCTCTCTCCCGTTAAATTCGAATCGTTGTCGTAATAACCATCGTCGGCCAGCGCGGTTGCAGGGTAAAGCCCGAATCTGTTGACCACGGGCGCGCTTGCCGCTATCCGCGCCCCCTTTCCGGGGCCAGGTTCGCCTGCCCGATACTCAGGATCTGATCATGTCGCGCATTTGCGAGCTGACCGGCAAGGGCCGGCTGGTGGGTAACAATGTTTCCCATGCCAACAACAAGACCAAGCGGACGTTCCTGCCCAACCTGCAGAACGTGACGCTGATGTCGGACGCGCTGGGCACCAGCGTGAAGCTGCGCGTGTCGACGCACGGGCTGCGCTCGGTCGAGCATGTCGGCGGTCTCGACAATTGGCTGGTGAAGACGAGCGACGACGATTTGTCGCTGCGCGCGCGCCGCCTGAAGCGCGACGTCAAGAAGAAGCTGAGCACGCCCGCCGCGGCGTAAAAGCCGATTCGGCCAAGGCTGTTCGAAAGCCCGCTCTCCCACATGGGGAGGGCGGGCTTTTCGCGTTGGAGCTCAGAAATCGAGGCGGAATTTCATCAACAGCGTGCGCTGGAACACGAACAGATTGTCGTCGCTGACCATCCACAGGATCGTCGCCGGCCCCTCGCGCGTCACCGCCAGTCCTTCGAAATTGTCGACCGTCAGCGGTGCCGCGAATCGGGCGATTTCGGTCCCTGCCACGATCGCGCCGGGCTTGAGCGCGCGCGGGTGGATCAGCGTCAGTACGGCGCTCCAGGCGAACGGCAATGCCAGCTTGCGGTTGAGCACCAGTATGCGCCCGTCGGGCAATTGGGTGGCATCGCTCGGGTCGTAGCCGTCGGGCGGGAGGTAGCCGAAGCGGAACCCGTTGTTCGGATGCACGACCGGGTCTCCGTCGAACAGCAAAGCCTGGCGCGCGTGGCTCCCCGGCCGGTTCGTCGTTTCGGCGACCACCAGAAAGCGCCCATCGCGGAGCCGCACCATCGATTCGGCGCCGCCATTGTCGTCCCAGCCGGCCATCGCGCGCGGGGCCGCCATCGCCGCGGGAAGCGTCAGCCCGGGAGCATAGCGCCAGATCTGGTTGTAGCGTTCGAACCCGACCCAGACCTGCCCCGATCCCGGATCGACCGTCATCGATTCGCTGTCGCGGTCGCTCTTGTCCCAGCCGAGGCCGGGCCCCGCGGGCAAGTCGCCGAACCATGGCTCGCTAATCCGGAATTTCGCGTCCATCCGGAACCGCGCGATCGTCCCGCCGTCGCTCAGCAAGGTGAAGCGGTCGCCCGCGATGCTCATCGAGGAAAACCCGCCGAACGCCCCGTCATGGCTCCACAGCGCCACGCCGCCGAGATACGTCAGCGCGCCGACCCGTGTCCGCTTTGGATCGCCTGGATCGAGTGCCACAGGCGTCGCCTCGATATCGGCGCGCGTCCCCAGGATCGGCCGCCGCTCGGGCCCGCTCCAGCTTGTCGCCAGCGCGAGCACCGTCATCAGGATCAATCGCTTGGCCCGCATCGCGCCCCTCATAGCGGCACGGGCTCCGCTGGCGAGAGGCGTTCGCTGAACGGTGGATAACGGACGCATTCAGCATCCACTCAACGCGAATCGGACATAACGCCTTCATCGAGAGCAACCGCGCTCGTGTGATTTTGAGAGACGGACAAGGAGACGACCCATGTTGAAGAAACTGAGCCTCGCCGGTGCCGCGCTCGTGATGACCGCTACCGCCGTCATTCCCGCCGCGCCCGCCATGGCGCAAAGCCGCGCGTACCGCGACGCCTACAGCCAAGGCTACAACCGCGGCGGCTACGACAACCGCTATTACGACAACGGCCGCACCTATCGCGGGTACGACCAGCGCTATCGCAACAACTACCGCACCCCGCGCGAGTGCAAGACCGACCGCGGCACGATCATCGGCGCGATCGCCGGGGGCCTGCTCGGCAACGTCATCGCCGGGCGCGGCGACCGCTTGCTCGGCACCGTGATCGGCGGTGCGGGCGGCGCGCTGGCCGGCCGCGAAGTCGCGAAGTCGGGGCAGCCGAATTACTGCCGGAGATAAGAGTTTCTCCCGAGTTGCTTATCGGGAGAGATAGTCCCTCGCGTAGCGTTTGAGGGCGGGGGCCGGCCTCTGAAAAGAGGCCGGCCCTTTGTATGTCTTTCGTTTACGAGATCACAATTTTCGCCTTGGAATCCCGTAACGCGTCCCGAAGACGCTTGGCGTCGTCGATATCAGTCCCTTCAGGGAGATGCAGTGCGATAGTCCGTCCGTTCAAGCCGAGGTCCTCGCTGGGATTCAAGAACAAAAAGCAGGGTTCGCCAGCTTGCCGTTCTTTCACCTCGGGTACGAAATTCTGATGCATACGGGCCCTCAATACATGTGTTGGCCACCATTGATCGACAGCGTCGACCCGGTCACGAACCCGGCTTCCTCGGCCACCAAGAACCCGACCGCGCGCGCGATTTCGGACGCCTGGCCCAACCGCCCGACCGGGATCTTCGCGACGATCTTCGCCAGCACGTCCGCCGGCACCGCGGCCACCATGTCCGTATCGATATAACCCGGTGCGATCGCGTTCACGGTGATGCCGAACCGCGCGCCTTCCTGCGCCAGCGCCTTGGTGAAGCCGTGGATGCCGCTCTTCGCCGCGGCGTAATTGACCTGGCCGTACTGCCCGGCCTGGCCGTTGATCGACCCGATATTGACGATCCGGCCCCAGCCGCGCTCCTTCATCCCCGGGAACACTGCCTTCGCCATCGTGAAGCAGCCGCCGAGGTTGGTGTCGATCACTTCGTTCCACGATTCCTTGCTCATCTTGAGCAACGTGCCGTCGCGCGTGATGCCGGCATTGTTGACCAGCACGTCGACCGGGCCGACCTCGTCCGCGACCTTCTGCACGCCCGCCTGCGCGTCGTCGTAATTGCCGACGTCGAACTTGACCGTCTTGATGCCAGTGCGGTCGGTGAATTCCTGCGCACGCTGGTCGTTGCCCGCGTAATTGGCGACGACGGTCATACCCATGTCCTTGAGCGCCAGGCTGATCGCCTCGCCGATGCCGCGGGTGCCGCCGGTCACGATCGCTACGCGGGCCATATCTCTCTCCATGTTTGCGCTCGCAATTCGCGAGTCGTTCGGTTCACGCTATTGAGCGCTGGTCCACCCGGCAAGTTCCCGCGACAAGATGCTGCGCAGCATGGCGATCCCGACATCGCTGTCGTTGAGACACGGGAGGTAGGCGAAATCCTTGCCGCCCGCCGATAGGAAGCTTTCGCGCCCGCGGATCGCGAGTTCCTCGAGCGTCTCGAGGCAATCGGCGGAAAAACCCGGCGCGACGATCGCGACGCGCGTGACCCCCTGCCCCGGTAATGCGGCGAGCGTCGCGTCGGTCGCCGGGCCGAGCCATTTGGCGCGGCCGAACCGCGACTGGAACGCGACGATCAGGTCCTGCCCCAGCGCCTCGCCAAGCAAGCGCGCGGTCTTCTGGCAATGGCAATGATAGGGATCGCCCAGCTCCAGCGTGCGCTGCGGCATGCCGTGGAAGCTCGCGACGAGTGCCTGCGGTTCGAAGTCGAGGCTCGCGAGCGATTGCCGCACCGACGCCGCGAGCGCGGCGATATAGGCTGGGTCGTCGTGATACGGCGGCAGCGTCCGCACCGCGGGCTGCCAGCGCATTGCGGCCAGCGCGGCGAACGCCTTGTCGTTCGCGGTCGCGGTCGTCGCGGCGCAATATTGCGGGTAGAGCGGCGCGATCAGGATGCGATCGCATCCAGCGTCCTTCATCGCCGCCAGCCGGTCGGCGATCGCCGGATTGCCGTAGCGCATCGCCCAATCGACCAGCACGCCCGGCCCGAATGCGTCGTTGAGCGCCGCCGCCTGCGCGCGCGTGATCGCGGCGAGTGGCGAGCCGTCGTCTCGCCACACCAGGCCATAGGCGTGCGCCGATTTCCTGGGCCGCGTATTGAGCACGATCCCGCGCAGGATCGGCTGCCACAGCAGCGCGGGGATTTCGACGACGCGCTTGTCCGACAGGAATTCGGCGAGGTAGCGCTTGACCGCCTTGGGGTTCGCCTCGTCGGGCGTGCCGAGATTGACCAGCAGTACGCCGATCTTGGGCGGCGCGATCGGGGGATGGTTTAGGGGCGTCGTCATAAGTCCTCCCCGTTCACGGGGAGGTGGCGCGCGTAGCGCGACGGAGGGGGTGGGCCGCAATCGCATCGAGTGAGGTGAACCCCCTCCACCATTTGCTGCGCAAATGGTCCCCCTCCCAATTCCGGGGAGAAATTTGAAACACGCAAACTCACTGCTCTCCGACCCTGAGCGGCAAGCTACGGATGCGGAATCCCGTCGCGGATTGCAGCGCGTTGGCGATCGCCGGCGCGACCGGCGGCACCGCAAGTTCGCTGACGCCGCCCGGGTCGGCCTCGCTCGGGATCAGCTCGACCGTGATGTCGGGCACGTCGGCGAGCTTTGGCAAATCGAGTCCACTGAGTCCCAGGCTCTCCGCCCAGCCGCCCCCGTACCGCGTGCTCGCGCCGAGCGCGGCGGCCATGCCGAACACCAGCCCGCCCTCGATATTCTGGCGCACCACGTCGGGGTTGATCGCCCGTCCGCAATCGGCGACCGCGACCAGCCGGTCGACGCCGATCGACTGGTCCTCGTCGATATGCGCCTCCGCGAACACCGCGATGTGGCTGCCGCGGAGCGAGTGACACGCGATGCCCTGCCCGCTGCCCGGCACCCCGCCTTCCCAGCCACCGAGCGCCGCGACCGTCGTCAGGCACCGCGCCAGCCGCGCGTCGCCGCCGAGCATGCCGATGCGGAACGACATCGCTTCGGTCTTCGCGACATGCGCGAGTTCGTCGATGAAGCATTCGGTGAAGAAGCAATTGTAGCTGTGTGCGCCCGAGCGCCAATGCCCGGTCGGCAGCCCGACATCGGCCTCATGATGGTCGATCGCATAGGACGGGATCTGGTAGAAGGGCGTCGCGCCCGCCATCGCGTAACCGTCGCTGCTGCCCGCCACGGCCAACGCCGCCGAGGCGGTGCTGTCGTCGGCGAGCAGGCGATGGGCCAGTTCGCGGCCCGTCGCGGGCGCAGCGATCTTGGCCTGCCAGCCGATGATCCGCCCCTGATTGTCGAGCCGCCCGGCCATTTTCGCGACGGCGGGCGCGCGGACGCGGTCCTGCTGGATGTCCTCGGCGCGGCTCCACATCACCTGCACCGGGCGCTTGAGGTCGCGCGCGAGCAGCGCCGCCTGCACCGCGGCGTCAGGCTCCAGGTTGATCCCGAACCCGCCGCCGATCGGCATCGGGTGGATCACGACCGATGCTTCCGAAACGCCCGTCGCCGCGGCCACCGCCGCACGAATAAGGCCGGGAGCGAGCGTCGGCGCCCAGACTTCGACCGCACCATCGCTCCACGCCGCAGTCGCCGCGCGCGTTTCGACGGGCGCGTGCAGTGCGGGGTCGACGCGATATTCGGCCGTGACGATTGTCGCGCCCTTGAACGCGGCACCGACGTCGCCCGTCGACGCGACGCGCACCCCCGGCCCAGTGAGCGCAGTAGCGAGCGCGCGGCGGATCGTTGTGGTCGAGATGGGAGGCCCCGGCATGCGGAAACGAGGCTTGATCGCCGCCAGCGCCTGGTTCGCCGCCCACCAGTTGCTCGCGATCGTCGCCACCCAGCGATCGTGCCGGACCACCTCCAGCACGCCACGGATCCCGTTCGCGGCCGCCGTGTCGCACCCGATCAGCGTGCTGTCGGGGGTCGGCCCGCTGCGCACCGCGGCGAACACCATGTCGGGCAAACGAACATCGCCGGCGAAGTTGACCGATCCGTCGATCTTGGCCGGGCTGTCGAGCCGCGCGAGCGACTGGCCGCTCATCCGCCCGGTCTCGCCGCCGCGCCACGGAATCGGGTCGGGCACGCTGCCGCCCACCGCTTCCGCCGCGAGCTCGCCGAAGCGCAGCCGATCCTTGCCGTGCACCACGAACCCCTGCGCGGTGCCGCACGCTTGCCACCCGACGCCCCAGCGCTTTGCCGCTGCTTTCTGCAACAACACCCGCGCCGCCGCGCCCGCGTCGCGCAAGTCGCTTTCGAACCGGCGGACCGACGTCGATCCGGCGGTCAGCATCAGCCCGCTCGACGTGACATGGCCGTCGCGCAACCCTTTGGGCAAATGCCCGAACGCCCCTTCGAACAGTTCGTCGGCGGCCAGCGGGTTGGCGTAGAGCGGGTTGAGCGGCGCCGGCTCGACCGCGATCGTCCGCCAGTCCGCGCCAAGCTCGTCGGCGACGATCTGCGGCAGCGTGGTCCACACCCCCTGCCCATGCTCGGCCTGCGGCACCGCGACCGCGATATGCCCGTCCTCACCGATCTTGAGATACGCGCCGAAGACGTGCTCGCCCTTCGCCGCGGTGAGGTTGGGCGCGTAGTGCCGCGGCCACACGCTCCACGCGACCAGGAGCCCGACGCCCGCCCCGCCGCCGATCAGCAGGTTGCGGCGTGTGAGCAGGGGTTTGGAGTCAGGCGGTGGAACGGTTGCCATTGCCATGGCTGTATCGTGACATGCGCGCACGCGCCACACTCTGTTCCCCTCCCGGCCTTCCGGGAGGGGCTAGGGGTGGGTGCGAGCGATAGCGAGGCTCTGCGTGCAAGCATCGGAGCGCGATCCAAAAGGGTCGCGCGCCCACCCCGACCCCTCCCGGAAGGCCAGGAGGGGAGTAGCGTCACGCCATCGCCCGGTACTTCGCCCGCAACCCCACCTTGTCGATCTTCTCGGTCCCCAATCGCGGCAGTGGGTCGGCGGCGATCCAGATGCGGTCGGGCACCTTGAACGCGGCGATATGCTCGCGGAGGAACGCTTGCAGCTCGGCCTCGCTTACCGCGTCGCCCGCATGGAAATGCACCACCGCGCCGGGGACTTCGCCGAGCCGTTCGTCGGCCAGCCCGAACACCGCCGTCTCGGCCACCGCGGGATGCTCATAGATCGCCGCTTCGACTTCCTGGCAGCTGATATTCTCGCCGCCGCGGATGATGATGTCCTTCTTGCGGTCGACGATGAACAGATAGCCGTCGGGATCGAGATACCCGATGTCGCCGGTCAGGAAGTAACCGTCGGGGCTGAACGCCGCCGCGGTCGCATCGGGGCGGTGCCAATATTCGCGGAAGTTGCAGATCGACCGGATCGCGATCTCGCCGCGCTCGCCCTGCGCGACCTTCGCACCGGCATTGTCGAGGATCGCGAGGTCGACCAGCGGCAGCGATGCGCGCCCGGTCGAATTGGGTTTGGCCAGATAATTGTCGCGCCAATTGCCGCAGCCGACGCCGTTGGTCTCGGTCAGGCCGTACCCGATCAACGGCGCGCCGCCGCCCATTTCCTCGTTGATCCTTCGCACGTGATCGACCGGGCGCGGCGCGCCGCCCGCCGCGAAATCGGTGACGGTCGAGAGGTCGTACTTGGCGCGGTCGGGGTGCGTCAGGATCTCGAAGCTCATCAGCGGGACGCCGACGAAATAGCTGATCTTTTCCGCCTCGATCAGCCGCATCGCCTCGGTCGCGTCCCATTTGGGCATCAGGACGAGCTTCCTGCCCATCGCGAACGACTGGAGCATCACCGGCACTTCGGCGGTGACGTGGAACAGCGGGACGTTGAGCAGCGTCGAGGGCTGCCCCTCGGGCGGCTTACCGTCCTCGGTCGCAAGCCCGAGCATCACCAGCGCCTGTGCCAGATAGTTGAGCACCGCCTGCATCACCGCGCGGTGATCGCTGAGCGCGCCCTTAGACTGGCCGGTGGAGCCCGAGGTGAACAGGATCGTCGCGAGATCGTCGGGGCCAAGTTCGGGCAAGGCGGCATCCGCATCCGATGCGATCGGTGTCAGCGCCTCGGCCAGCGGCTGCAAGTCGTCGATCACCACCACCCGCGCGGTCAGCCCCGCCACCTCGGCGAGCCGCTTGCCGCGCGGCGGATCGGCGAACACGATGCTGCACTCGACCTCGGTCAACGCGCCGGCGAACTCCTCGGTCTGCCACCAGCCGTTGAGCAAGACCGCGACCCCGCCCGCCATCAGCACGCCCATGTAGAGCGCGATCCACGACGGCGAGTTGCGCATCGCGATCCCGACCCGGTCGCCGCGCGCCAGCCCGCCCGCGACCAGCGTCCGCGCCACGCGCTCGGCCTCGGCGTACACCGCGCCGAAGGTCAGCCGCTCGTCGCCCGACACGAGGAAGGTCGTGTCGCGATGCTCGGCACAATAATGCGCGAAATAGTGCGACAGGCTCGGTGGTGCCGCGGCGATCATCGGATAGGTGCGCCCGCCGACCGTCACCTCGGTCAGTGCCATCGGGCCGTCGGCCGCGATCAGCTTGCCGATCCCGCCATCCATCCGCACATCGAGCGCGCTCGGCATCATTCTCTCCGCTTGGGTTTGTCCCTTTCCGCCCTTATGGAGGCGCGAAACCCCGGGGAAAAGCCTTGATCCTGCACGCACTCACGTCGATCGATTTCAACGACCTGCACCTGTCGAAGGTACTGCTCCATATCCATTTGTTCGGGCGCGATTTGTTCGACATCAAATGGTATTCGATCGCGTACATCGCCGGGATCGTCGTCGGGTGGATGTACCTGATGCGGCTATTGAAGGCGCCGGGCGCGCCGATGGCGAGCCGCCATGCCGAGGATTTGGTGTTCTATGCGACGCTCGGCATCATCCTCGGCGGGCGGCTCGGGTACGCGCTGTTCTACGCGCCGCAGCTGCTGATCTCGCTCGGTATCTTCAAATTGTGGGACGGCGGCATGTCGTTCCATGGCGGGGTAATCGGCACGACGATCGGGATCATCCTGTTCGCGCGGCGGCACAAGCTCGATTGGCTGCGGATCCACGATTACGTCGCATGCTGCGCGCCGTTCGGGCTGTTCTTCGGGCGGATCGCCAATTTCGTGAACGGCGAACTCTGGGGCAAGCCGTCGGGCGACAGCCTGCCTTGGGGAATCATCTTCCACCAGACGGGCAACGACGTCGCACGCCACCCGAGCCAGCTTTACGAGGCGGGACTCGAGGGGATCGTGCTGTTCGCGATCCTGTGGTTCGCGTTCTGGCGCACCAAGTCGCGCTACGACCCGGGCAAGCTCGTTGGGCTGTTCATCCTGTTCTACGGCCTGTTCCGCTACGTCGTCGAATTCTTCCGCGAGCCCGACAGCCAGTATGCCGACAGCCCGATCCTCGGCGTCGCTGGCCTGCACATGGGCCAGTTGCTGTGCGTGCCGATGGTGCTGGGCGGCGCGTATCTGATCGCGACCGCCAAGCGCCGCCGCCAGCGAGTCACCCCGATCGCGGGCGACGACGCGGTCGCGTGACGTGAGCGACGGCTCGCTGCCCGACCGGCTGGCGCGCGCGATCACGATGGCGGGGCCGATCCCGCTGTCGCAATATATCGCCGCCGCCAACGCCGAATATTATGCACACCGTGATCCGCTGGGGTCGGCGGGCGACTTCACCACCGCGCCCGAGATCAGCCAGATGTTCGGTGAGCTGATCGGGCTGTGGGCCGCCGATCTGTGGCAGCGCGCCGGTTCACCCGATATCACGTGGGTCGAGCTCGGCCCCGGGCGCGGCACGCTGACCGCCGATGCGTTGCGTGCCATGGCACAGGTCGGGCTGACGCCGCCGGTGCACTTCGTCGAAACCAGCCCGACGCTGCGCGCGGCGCAGAAGGCGGCGGTGCCCGACGCGACATGGCACGACGATGTCGCGACGCTGCCTGACGACCGCGCGTTAATTGTTGTGGCCAACGAATTCTTCGACGCGCTGCCGATCCGCCAGCTCGTCCGCGCGGGCGATGCGTGGCGCGAGCGGATGGTGGCGTGCCAGGACCTGCTGTTCCTGCCGATCGCGGGGAAGGACGTGCCCGACAGCATCGTCCCCGAGCATTTGCGCGACGCCGCGCCTGGGTCGGTGATCGAGACATCACCCGCTAACGTCGGCATAGCGCGCGCGGTCGCCGGGCGCCTGGTGCGCCAGGGCGGCGCGGCCTTGGTGATCGACTATGGCTACGAAGGCCCGGCGATCGGCGACACGCTCCAGGCAGTCAGCGGGCACCGATTCGCCAACCCGTTCGAAGAACCGGGCAGCCGCGACCTAACCGCGCATGTCGATTTCGCGACGCTCGGCGCAGCGGCGGGGATGGAGGGCGTGCGCGTCGAGGGACCAGTCGGGCAGGGCGCGTTCCTGACCGCGCTGGGGATCGAGCCGCGCGCGGAGGCGTTGGCCAGGACATCGCCGGAGCGCGCCGAACAACTCGCCGCGGACCGCGCGCGGCTGACCGATGCCGATCAGATGGGCGAGCTGTTCAAGGCGATGGCGTGGACCGCACCCGACTGGCCCGAGCCAGCGGGGTTCGCGTGATAATCGGTGTACGATCCTCCCCGTTTACGGGGAGGTGGCGCGCGCAGCGCGACGGAGGGGGCGGGCCGCAGACGGATCGCTTATGGCCCGCCCCCTCCACCGGCTTCGCCGGTCCCGCTCCCCGTGAACGGGGAGGATTTTAAGTGAACGTCACGATCCAATACCGCGACGCCACGCCCGCCGACGGCGACCAGCTCGCGCAGGTCGCACGGCGCATCTTCACCGAGACGTTCGGGACGCTCTACCGCCAGGAAGATCTCAAGGCCTATCTCGACTCGGCCTATGGCGAGAACGGACTGGTCGGCGTGCTGCGCGATGCCGATTACCAAGTGCGGCTGGCGACCGACGGCGACGCGATCATCGGTTATTGCACGATCGGCCCGGTCGCGTTTCCCGGCGAGTGGCCGGGCGCGATCGAGCTGCACAACCTCTACGTCCTTGGGCCGTGGCAGGGCGAAGGCGTCGCGCGCGTGCTGATGGACTGGGCGATCGGCGAGGCGCGGGCGCGACAGGCGACCGAGATCGTGCTGTCGGTCTATGTCGACAACGCCCGTGCCAAGGCGTTCTACCAGCGTTACGGCTTCGTCGAGTTCGGCAAATACACCTTCATGGTCGGCAGTCATCCCGACGACGACCGGCTGATGCGGCTCAAGCTATGACGGTCGAGGTCAACCGCGCCCGCGCGCTGAGCGACGTGCCGCACGGCTTTCTCGGCCGGCGCGGCGGGGTGTCGACCGGGCTCTATGCCGGGCTCAACGTCGGGACGGGATCGGACGACGATCCCGCGATCATCGCCGAGAACCGGCGGCTCGCGGCCGAGACAGTGCTGCCCGGCGCGATCCTGCTCAACCCGTATCAGGTCCATTCGGCCGATTGCTTCACCGTGGCCGCGCCGTGGGACGCGAGTCTACGCCCGCACGCCGACGCGGTGGTGACCGCCCGGCCGGGGATCGCGCTCGGCATCCTGACCGCCGATTGCGCGCCGGTGCTGCTCGCCGATCCGCAAGCGGGCGTGGTCGGCGCGGCGCATGCCGGGTGGAAGGGCGCGCTGGGCGGGGTGACCGATGCGACGCTGCTGGCGATGGAAGCACTCGGCGCCCGGCGCGACCGCATCCGCGCCGCGATCGGCCCCTGCGTCGCGCGGGCGAGTTATGAGGTCGATGCCGCCTTCCAGCGCCGGTTCGAGGCCGACGACCCCGCCAACGAACGCTTCTTCGCATCGGGGCGCGACGGCCATGCGCAGTTCGACCTCGAAGCCTATGTCGCGCACCGCCTCGCCGCCGCTGGGGTCCGCACGGTCGAGGCGATGGGGTTGGATACTTACGCTGACGAAGATCGTTTCTACAGCTTCCGCCGCGCCACGCACCGCGGCGAGCCGGGATATGGACGCCAGATCAGCATCATTGGCTTGCCGATTTAGTTTCCCCTGAAACCACCCGGCGCTATGGGGGCGGCAATCCCAAGGAGTTTCCCATGCCCGATCAGCCGACCGAAACCGAAGCCGACATCACCGGCGTCGACGCCAAGGCCCTCAAGCCCCATGCGAGTTCGATCGGCGGGCGCAACCTCAAGCCCTCAACGCTGATGATGGGCCATGGCTTCGACCCCGCACTGTCCGAAGGATCGCTCAAGCCACCGATCTTCCTGACCTCGACCTTCGTCTTCCCCAACGCCGCCGCCGGTAAGCGTCATTTTGAGGGCGTGACGGGCAAGCGGCCGGGCGGCGCCGACGGGCTCGTCTATTCGCGTTTCAACGGGCCGAACCAGGAAATCCTCGAGGATCGGCTCGGCATCTGGGAGAATGCCGAAGATGCGCTGGCCTTCTCCAGCGGCATGTCGGCGATCGCCACGCTGTTCCTCGCGATGGTCAAGCCGGGCGACACGATCGTCCATTCGGGCCCGCTCTATGCCGCGACCGAGACGCTGATCGCGCGCATCCTCGGCAAGTTCGGGGTCAAGTGGGTCGACTTCCCCGCGGGTGCGACGCGTGAAGAGATCGACGCGGCGATGAAGAAGGGCGCGGAGACTGGCAACGTCGCGCTGATCTACCTCGAAAGTCCCGCCAATCCGACCAACGCGCTGGTCGATGTCGAAGCGGTCGCCGCGAGCCGCGACGCGATCTTCGCCGACCGCGCGGAAAAACCCCCGATCGCGATCGACAACACGTTCCTCGGCCCGTTGTGGCACAAGCCGCTCGACCATGGTGCCGACATCGTCGTCTATTCGCTGACCAAATACGCCGGCGGGCACAGCGACCTCGTCGCCGGCGGCGTGCTGGGGTCGAAGGCGCACATCAACACGATCCGCCTGATGCGCAACACGATCGGGACGATCTGCGACCCCAACACCGCGTGGATGCTGCTGCGCAGCCTCGAGACGCTCGAACTGCGGATGAGCCGCGCTGGCGAGAATGCGGTCAAGGTGTGCGCCTTCCTCAACAAGCATCCCAAGGTCGAGAAGGTCGGCTATCTCGGCTTCCTCGAACAGCAGGGCGAAACGCGCCAGGCCGACATCTATCGCCGCCATTGCGCGGGTGCGGGCAGCACCTTCTCGCTCTATCTCAAGGGCGGCGAGAAGGAGGCGTTCAAGTTCCTCGACACGCTCAAGATCGCCAAGCTCGCGGTGTCGCTGGGCGGCACCGAAACGCTGGCGAGCGCCCCGGCGGCGATGACGCATTTGTCGGTGCCCGACGAGCGCAAGCAGGCGCTCGGCATCACCGACAACCTCGTGCGCATCTCGATCGGGGTCGAGGACGCCGACGATTTGATCGCCGACTTCGCCGCGGCGCTCGACGCGATCTAGCCCGCCACCGCTTCGTCGAGCAGCCGCAAGTCGCGCCCGCGCGTCTCGCGGCCGAACCAGGCGCACAGGCCGAGCGCGAGGAGCGTCGGAATCATGATCAGACCGGCGGCGACGCCCATCGCCGGCACGAGCGCCGCGATGCTCAGCGCCTGCGCTGCGACCCCGCCCGCCTTGGTGCACGCCGCCACCCAGCCGGTCGCCCGACCGCGCACGCGCAGGGGGAAGCTTTCGGCGGCGTAGGGAAGCAGGATCGCGATGATCCCGTTCGACCCGACGATCAGCAGCGCGATCGGCAATACCGGGCCGCCCCCGCCGCCAAGCTCGAGCCGCAACACGCCGATCAGTCCGAGCAGGGTCACCCCGATCATGGTGACGAGCGACCATTTGGTGCTCCACCGGCTGTACATCGCGGCGGCGACGAACACCGTCGGGAAGGCGATCAGCGCGGATTCGGCGAGCAGCCGGCTCGACACTTCCATCGAATAGCCCTTCGCGACGAGATCGGCGGGGAGCCACAGCAGCAGCCCGAAATTGACCAGCCCCCAGCCGACCGCCGCAACCGACAGCGCGACGAGCTTGCCGGCCAGTTTCGCGCCGATCAGCGCGTGACCGATCGTCCCGGCGGGGAGCGGGGGCAGCGCATCCCGTCGCGTCGCGGTCGCGCCAAACCGCGCCATCACCTCGCGCGCTTCGGCATCTCGACCGCGCGCGAGCAGGAACTTGGCGGACTCGGGGATGAACCCGCCGAGCAACACCAGCATCAGCCCGGTGGGCAGGTTGAGCAGCCACAGGATCCGCCATCCGAAGATCGGCTGTAGCAACGCCGAAAACCCGCTCGCGGCGAAATACCCCCCGACCGCGCCGAGCCCGCCGACGAGCACCAGGCTCCACCCGCGGTGCCGGTTGGGCATCATCTCCGCCAGCAACGCATAGGTCACCGGCAGCATGCCCCCCGCCGCCGCGCCCATCATGAAGCACATGCCGACGTTCCACGCGAGGCTGGGCATCGCCCCGCAGATCGAGGTTCCGACGAACATCACCGCCGACAGAAGGATCGACGCCTTACGCCCGTAGATATCGGCGATCACACCCCACAGCACCGACCCCGTGACGGTACCGATCAGCGCGGCGAACGGAACGAGCGAGGCGGTCGCCTTGGGCACGGCATATTCGCTCACCATACCGGGAATGGTGAAGCCGAGCGCGGCGGGCTTCATCACGTCGATCACCAGCGCGATCACCAACACCAGCATCAACCGCCAGTGCGGCCAGCCGAGCGCGGCATCCTCCGGCGCAGAGATCTCGATCGTTCCCGCGATCGCGCGCTGCGCCGCGACGTTGCGCGGGAGCAGGCCATAGGCGGCGACCGCGACCCCGCCGACGATCAGCGCCATGCCGAGCACCATGTCCCAGCCGACCGCCATCCCGGCGAGGCGATAGTGCATCGCCCGGCCCATCAGGAACATCGGGATGTGCATCAGCACGCCGGCGGTCACCGCGACGCAGCCTAGCACGAACGCCCAGAGCGCCTGGCGGTCGCTGAGCGTGGTGCCGACCCCCCGCATCGAAATCAGCCGTCGCCGACGCGCTCGATATCGGCGCCGACCGCCGAGAGTTTTTCCTCGAGCCGCTCATACCCGCGGTCGAGGTGATAGACGCGGCTGACCTGGGTCTCGCCCTCGGCGACGAGGCCCGCGATGATCAGGCTCATCGACGCGCGGAGATCGGTCGCCATCACCGGCGCGCCGACCATGTGGTCGACCCCGCGCACCACCGCGGTGCGGCCGCGCACCTGGATATCGGCACCCATCCGCGCGAGCTCGGGCACGTGCATGTAGCGGTTCTCGAAGATCGTCTCGGTCAGCACGCTCGCGCCGTCGGCCTTGCACAGCATCGCCATGAACTGCGCCTGCATGTCGGTCGCGAAGCCGGGAAACGGCGCGGTCGACAGCGTCAATGGCTTCAATTTACCGTCGGACGAGATGTGCAGCGACTGGCCCTTCTCCTCGACCCCGACCCCGGCATCGATCAACGCGGCGACGGTCGCGCGCATGTCGTCCAGCTTGACCCCGGCGAGCTCGACCTTGCCCCCCGCGATCCCGACCGCGCAGGCATAGCTGCCCGCTTCGATCCGATCGGGCATCACGCGATAGGTCGCGCCGTGGAGCCGGTCGACACCCTCGATCTCCAGCGTCTCGGTCCCGACCCCGGAAATCGACGCGCCCATCGCGAGCAGCAAATTGCACAGGTCGACGATCTCGGGCTCGCGCGCCGCGTTCTCGATGACCGTCGGCCCTTTGGCGAGCACGGCGGCCATCACCGCATTTTCGGTTGCGCCGACCGACACGATCGGGAAGGTCACGCGCCCGCCCGGCAAGCGCCCGCCCGGTGCCTTCGCCCGGACGTACCCCGCCGCGATCTCGATCTCGGCGCCCATCGCCTCGAGCGCCTTCAGGTGCAGGTCGATCGGGCGGTTGCCGATCGAGCAGCCGCCGGGGAGCGACACCGTCGCCTCACCGCCACGCGCGACCAAAGGCCCGAGCACCAGGATCGATGCGCGCATCTTGCGCACGATGTCGTAAGGCGCCTCGCTCGACGTCAGCTTGCCCGCGCGCATCGTCATCACGCGCCCGAAATCCTCGGGCCGCGATCCCTCGATCTGGGTCGACGCGCCGAGCTGATTGAGCAGATGCCCGAAGCTGTCGACATCGGCGAGCCGCGGCAGGTTCCTGAGCGTCACCGGCTCTTCGGTCAGCAGCGCGCACGGCATCAACGTCAGCGCCGAATTCTTCGCGCCCGAAATAGGCAATTTGCCGGCCAGGCGGTTGCCGCCGCGGATGAGGATACGGTCCATGAGCGAGCTTCTATCGCCCCCACGCGCCCACGCAAGCGATTGCCTATTGCAACGGGTTCGCAACGACCATTGATCGACTTTAATGCACGTCCCCGCGCGCGCTGCTTTGTGACGCTCGAAGGTCCGGGGGAAAGCGTATCGTGTCAGGGAGTTGCTTCGCCGAGCGTTTGGGTGATCTCGTATCGATCACCCCGGCGGAACAGGACGCGCTGGCTAGGCTCGAGGAGCGCGAGCGCCCGGTACGCCGCGGCGCCGCGATTCAGCGCGAGAACGACCGCGTCGGCGAACTGTTCATCCTCAGGAAGGGCGTCATGATGACGTCGATGCTGCTCGACGACGGCAGCCGCCAGATCCTGCGCTTCCTGTTTCCGGGCGACATGATGGGACTGTCGAGTCTCGCCTATCGCGAGGCGCCGGAGACGATCACCGCGCTGTCCGACAGCATCGTATGCCCGTTCGACCGATCGACGCTGAGCGGGATCCTGGCGGCGCATCCCCGGCTCGGCGCGTTGATGATGGTCTACAGCCAGATCGAGCGCGCGGCGCTGACCGACCGGCTCGCCGCGCTTGGCCGCACCTCGGCCAAGGCGCGCGTCGCCGCGGTGCTGATCGAGATGCGCAATCGGCTGCGGATGCTCGACAAGTCGATCAACGCGACGTTCACACTCGGGCTGACGCAGGAAGAGATCGGCGACGCGACCGGGCTGACCGCGGTCCACGTCAACCGCATGCTGCGCCAGATCGAGGAAGACGGGCTGATCGCGCGCGCCAACGGCCACATCACCTTCACCAACGAACGCGCGTTGATGCGGGCGGCCAACTACGTCGACCGATACGAAGGGCTCGACCTGAGCTGGCTGCCGGCGGCGCGATGATGCTCCTTAGCCCCTCCCCTTCAGGAGAGGGGCAAGAACGGCTTACTTCAGCGTCGGGCTATCCAGGTTCAGCTTGTCCGCCGCGATCACCTCGACGTTCGGATATTTCTTGCGCAGGTCGTCGACGAACAGCTTGGCGTCGCCGACCACGATGACGCTCGCGTCGGTCGGGTCGAACAGCCGCTGCGAGATGCGCTGGACCGCCGCCGCGTCGATCCCGTCGATCCTGGGGGTGAACGCCTTGAGCTCCGACAGCGGCACATTCTCGATCACGTAATCGCCGAGCACGCTCGCGATCCCGCTCGTGGTCTCGGTATCGCGGCCAAAATCGCCGATCAGCACCGCCTTGCGCGACGCGAGCTCGCCCGGCGGCACGGGGGCCGCACCCATCCCGCGCATCGTGTCGACGATCAGCCCGACGACTTCGGGGGCCGAGGGGTTCTTGGTCTGGGTGTTGGCCGAGACGTAGCCGGGTGCGCGCCGCGCCGCGATCCCGCTGCCCGCGCCGTACGCTAGCCCGCGCTTGATGCGGATTTCCTGGTTGAGCCGCGACGAGAATCCGATGCCGAGCGTCGCGTTGGCGACCGCCGCGCCGTAGAAATCGGGGTCGCGGCGCGCGATCCCCGGTCGCGCGATGACGACGCCCGCCTGCCCGGCATTGGGCATGTCGACCACGACGATGCGCGGCTGGTACGGACTGTCGAAGGTCACGGTCGACCGCTCGGGCACCGGCTTGGCGAGCCAGCTACCGAAGCTGGTCTCGGCCAGCGCGCGTGCCGCGGCGGGCGTGATATCGCCGACCATGACGAGCGTGGCGTGCGCGGGCCCCCAGGTGCGCGCATAGGCGTCCTGCACGTCGGCACGCGTGATCGCCTTGAGCGAGGCCGGCGTGCCGGCGAGCGGATGGCCGTAGGCACCACCGCGCATCACGACCTTGGTCGCGACATAGCTCGCCAGCCGCCCCGGGTCCTTGAGTTGGACCTGCACCCCGTCGATCGTCTGCGCGCGGTCGCGTTCGAGCTCGGCCGCCGCGAAGGTCGGGTTGCGCACGACATCGGCGAGCACCGCGATGGCCGGCGCGACCTGGTCGGACTTCACCTCGAGCGACACCTGCCCCGAATCCCAACCCGCGCCCGATGCAATCGACCCGCCGAGATTCTCGACCGCGTTGGCGATCTGCGTCGCGGAGCGCGAGCGCGTGCCCTTGGTCATTAGGTCGGCCATCAGGTTGTTGAGCCCCGCCCGCCCCTGCGGATCCGCCGCGCCGCCGCCATTGGCGACGATCACCGAAGTGACGATCGGCAGATCGTGCTTTTCGACCACGATCAGCGTCATGCCGTTGGCGAGCTTCATCGTCACCGGCGCGGGGAGCGCCGCGACCACCGGCCTGGCCGGGTCGGGCGGCAGGATGCGGTCGGCGTCGCTGGCCGGCTTGATCACCTCGACGTTGCCGGGGGTCTTGAGGTCGGCGACTTCGACGGTGTCGGCGACTGCGACCTTGTCCGCCTTGGGCCCGGCCTTCGCCATTTCAGCGGGCATGTAGCGGATCGCCGCCGATCGGTTGTCGGTCAGGTAGCGCCGCGCGACGCGCTGGATGTCGGTGGGGGTCACGCGCTGGATCGCCGCGAGCTGCTTGTCGGCGGCCGCGGGGTCGCCGTCGATGATCACCGATCGTGCGATCGTCGACGCCTTGCCGTCGGCGGTCTCGCGGCTCTGGATCGTCGCGGTGATCAGCTGGTTCTTGGCGCGCGCGAGTTCCGCTGGCGTCACCAGCCCGTCGCGCACGCGCGCAAGCTCCGCGCGCAACGCTGCCTCGCCCGCCGCCACGTCCTTGCCATCGGCCATCGTCGCGGTCACGACGAACGACCCCGTCCCCTGCTTGGTGTCGAGGAAGGTGTTGGCCGACTGCGCCAGCTGATCGCGATAGACCATGTCCTGATACAGCCGCGACGAATCGCCGCGCGACAGGATCGCGTCGAGCACGGTCAGCGCGGGGATGTCGCCGTTGTTGTCCGACGGCACCGGATAGCTGATCAGCACCGCGGGGAGCGGCGTGTTGGGCTCGTACACAGTATAGTTGGTCGCCACCGTCCGCTCGGGCTCATTCACCGTCACGCGCGGGATCGGGCGGTCGGGGCGCTTGATCCCGCCGAAATACCGGTCGACCCACGCATCGAGCTGCGCCGGGTCGAAATTGCCCGCGACCACCAGCACCGCATTGTCGGGGCGATAATAGGTCGCGTGGAACGCGCGCACGTCGTCGATCGTCGCGGCCTCCAGATTGTCGAGGCTGCCGATGCCGGGGCGCGCATAGGGATGCACGCGGTAACTGATCTCCGGGTAATAAATCGAGTAGAGCTTGCCGTACGGCGTCGCGAGCGTGCGCAGCCGCAGCTCCTCCTTCACCACATCGCGTTCGGACGCGTAGCTCACCGGCTCGACGACGAGGCTCGCCATGCGGTCGGCTTCCGCGAACAACAGCCGCTGGAGGTGATTGGCCGGAACCACCTCGTAATAATTGGTGAAATCGTCGTTGGTCGAGGCATTGTTGTACCCGCCGACATCCTCGGTCAGCCGGTCGAAATTCTCCGATTTCAGGTTGCGCGTCGCCTTGAACATCAAATGCTCGAACATGTGCGCGAAGCCGGACTTGCCCTTGGGATCGTCCTTCGACCCGACGTTGTACCAGACCTGCACCGACACGTTCGCGGTCTTGGTGTCGCGGATCGCATAGACGCGCAGGCCATTGGCGAGCGTGCGCGCGGTGTAGGCGATCGGCTTGACGCTGACGGCCGGCGCGCGAGCGGGCGCCTTCTTCGGAGCAGCGGCGGCGGCGAGGGGGAGCGAGGCAACGCCCAGCAACAAAGCGGCACGGAACAGGCGCATTGAGGTCTCCGGCTAGGAGTAAGGATGGGATGTTGTGTCGCGCCAGGACGGTCCAAGTCAATGCGAACACGCCCGCTGTTTCGCCGTTGCAGGCGGAGGGGCTGCGCGGCATGGTCAGATCATGATGCGTCTGGCCGTGCTGCTCGGACTGATCACGGCGGCGGCAAGCGCCACAGCCTCTCCGGCCGAAAAACTTCCGGCGGCCGTCTCACGCGAACTGCCGGCGGGATATACCGTGCTCGCCTTTGCGTCTGCCCGACCGGACCCGCGCCACCTGTTCTACGTCGTGGCACTTGCCGCGCACGGCGAGACGATACCGGACAACGGGCGGGCGCCCGATCGGCCGCTCCTGATCTTTCAACAACGCAGCGGTGGCGGTTACGCAGTGGTCGGACGCAACGACGGCGTCGTGCTGCGCGCCGACCAAGGTGGCCAGTGCGATCCATTCGAGGACGGAAGCATCACCGCGAACGGCGCATACGTCACGGTCGAAAATGGCGTCGCGTGCGGATCGCATTGGACCGACTATATAACGTTCCGGTTCGACCCGCGCGCCGGCTATGTGTTCAGCACCGAGCGATTGCAGTCCTGGTCTTCCAATCCAGACACGGGGCCCAATGCGGCGGCGCTGGTCCCGGACGGCGAAAGGGTCATCCGGCCAGTCAAAGGACGGCGCGTCCCGTTTTCCGCGTGGCGACGAAAAGCGGACCCTTGGCGGTAGGCGATCAGCCCTTGCGCTTGTTCCGGTTGGCATAGATCACCGCCGCCGCCACCGCGGCCGACCCGACCCCGGCGCCGATCGCGGCGATCCCCCATTTGCTCAGCCTGGCCGGCTCGGGGGTGCTTTCCGCCGCGAGCTGCCGCGCCTTCGCCTCGCGCGCGGCCGCCATGATCTCGTTCTCTTCAGGCCCGAAAGTCTTGGTTTCGTCGGTCACGCGTCACTCTCCTCGGCCCTTCACGTAGCGCGCCCGGAATCGCGCCGCAAATGCGTTGAGCTCACCCGCGGCGATCGCCGCGCGCAAGTCGGCCATCAACGCCTGATAGAAATAAAGGTTGTGCTCGGTCATGAGCATAGCGCCGAGGATTTCGCCCGCGCGGACGAGGTGGTGGAGATACGCGCGCTCCCACGTCGCGCAGACCGGGCAGCCGCACTCGGGATCGACGGGCAAGCGATCCTCGGCGAACTTGGCGTTGCGGATGTTGATCGGGCCGGTGCGCGTGAAGGCTTGGCCCGTGCGCCCACTGCGCGTCGGCAGCACGCAGTCGAACATGTCGACGCCCCGTTGGACCGCGCCAACGATGTCGTCGGGCTTGCCCACCCCCATCAGATACCGCGGCTTGTCGGCGGGGAGTTGCCCCGGCGCGAAGTCGAGGCAGCCGAACATCGCCGCCTGTCCCTCGCCCACCGCGAGGCCCCCGATGGCATAGCCGTCGAAGCCTATTTCGGTGAGCGCCGCCGCGCTTTCACCGCGCAATGACTCGTCGAGCGCCCCCTGCTGGATGCCGAATTGCGCGGCATTGTCGGCGTGCTCGCCACCGCCGAGAAACGCCTCGCGCGACCGCTGCGCCCAGCGCATCGACCGCACCATTGCGGCGGCCTGCACCTCTCTGGTTGAGGTGGTCGGCACGAGTTCGTCGAACGCCATCACGATGTCGGACCCGAGCAGCCGCTGGATCTCCATCGATCGTTCGGGGCTCATCAGATGCCGCGTGCCGTCGAGGTGGCTCTTGAACTCGACCCCCTGCTCGTCGCGCTTCGTCAGTTCGGACAGGCTCATCACCTGATACCCACCGCTGTCCGTCAGGATCGGCCGGTCCCAGCCCATGAACGCGTGTAAGCCCCCAAGCCGCGCGACGCGCTCGGCGGTCGGGCGGAGCATAAGGTGATAGGTGTTGCCCAAGATGATATCCGCCCCCGACGCGCGCACATCGGCGGGCTTCATCGCCTTGACGGTAGCGGCGGTGCCAACCGGCATGAACGCGGGGGTGCGGATGACCCCGCGCCGCATCGAGAGCTCGCCAGTGCGCGCGGCGCCGTCGGTGGCGTGTATGGCGAAGTGGAAACGCGGGAGCATCAAGTCAGGTACGCCACGATTTCGGCCGGGTTGGCGAACGTCATATCCGGTTTCATTGCGATCAGCGTTTCGGGATTGGCATAGCCCCATAGCACCGCGGCCGCCGCCAGCCCGACCTCGCGCGCGGCGTCGATGTCGCGCGTCTCATCCCCGATCGACAGGATGGCGGCGGGCGGCAGGCCACTCGCCTTCACCGCGCGGCGAAACTTGGCGACCTTACCGAACAGCCCGGAGCCGCAGAAATATGCTTCGAACCGCGCGGCGTCCTTCCCGAGCACGGCGCGCACATTCGCCTCGCCGTTCGACGAGCACAACATCATCCGGACGTCCGCATCGCCCAGCGCGCTCAGCATCGCGCGAACGCCGTCGAACAAGTGAATACCGGCGGCATCCGCCGCGAACCGCGCGCGAACGTGCCGCGCGATCAGCGGGAGTTTCCAGCGTGCGATGCCGAGATGCCGGATCACCTCGCGCGTCGGGCGGCGGCGCAGCGCCTCCACTTCGTCGGGACCGACGCGGCGGAAACGGAAGCGTTCGGCCAAATCGTCGATGATCGACAGGAACCACTCGCCGCTGTCACTCAGCGTGCCGTCGAAATCGAAGATGACCAGCTTGTAGCAGGGCGCCGTCACGGCCGCCCCTTCTTGCCCCGCCGCTCGAAATCGGGCGCGATGTTGGCGCGGATCGTCAGCAGTTCGGCGCGGGTCAGCACGCCGTCCTTGTCCTTGTCGAGCCGCGCGAAGATCTGGTCGAACTTGGCGTCGAGCTCGGCGAGCGTGATCTTGTTGTCGCCGTCGGCGTCGGTCTCGAACGGGCTGGGGAGCGCGGTGCGGTCGCCCAGCCAGCGCTCCGCCCAATCGGCGAACGCGATATAGCCGAGCGCGCCGGTCCTGGCGGTATCGATGAGGGCGAAGCTGTGCGCGAGGCAGCGGTGCAGTTCGTCGCGCGTCACGCGGCCATCGCCGTCGGCATCGCACGCCGCGATCATCATCGCCGCCGGCTCGACCACCAGGCTCGGCGCGACCGGCCCGACCGGCGGCGCATCCTTGGTGCCGAGCGGAATCGGCGTGCGCCCAAGGTTCTGCGCAAATGCAGGTGTGGCGATCAGCGCGAGGACAAGCAAGGAAGCGGCGCGCATCATCATCCTTTCGACGGCAGCAGCAGCGACGCGTCGCCATAGCTGTAGAAGCGATAGCCGCTTTCGATCGCGTGCGCGTAGGCTTTTTGCATCACGTCCAGCCCCATCAGCGCCGATACCAGCATGAACAAGGTCGAGCGCGGCAGGTGGAAGTTGGTCATGAGCCCGTCGATGCCGCGGATCGGCACCCCCGGCGTAATGAAGATCGCGGTGTCGCCCTCGAACGGCCGGACGCGGCCTGCGGCGTCGCACGCGCTCTCGATCAGGCGCAGGCTGGTCGTGCCGACCGCGATCACCCGCCCACCGGCATCGCGCGCGGCGTTGATGCGCGCGGCGGTGGCGGCGTCGATCCGGCCCCATTCGGCGTGCATCTTGTGGTCTTCGGTGTCGTCGGCCTTGACCGGGAGGAAAGTACCCGCGCCGACGTGCAGCGTAAGCGTCGTATGTCCGATTCCGCCCGCGTCGAGCGCCGCCATCAGCGCGGGGGTGAAATGGAGCGCGGCGGTGGGCGCCGCGACCGCGCCGGGCTCGTCGGCGAACATCGTCTGATAATCGTCGGCGTCGCGCGCGTCGGTCGGGCGCTTCGAGGCGATGTACGGCGGTAGCGGCATCCGGCCGCAGCGCTCGAGCAGCAACTCGATCGGCTGGTCCCCGCCGAAGTCGAGCACGAAGCTGCCGTCGTCGCGCCGATCGGACGCGATCGCGGCGACGCCATTCCCGAAGTCGATCGTGTCGCCGTCACGCAGACGTTTGGCGTTGCGGATGAAGGCGCGCCAGCGGCGCGGGCCTTCGCGCTTGTGCAGCGTCGCGCCGATGGCGGCGTCGCCGCGCTTCCCTTCGAGCTGCGCCGGGATCACGCGCGTGTCGTTGAACACGAGCAGGTCGCCGGCGCGCAATTCGCTCGGCAAGTCGCCGACCGAGCGGTCGCGCATCGTGGCGCCGTCGACGACCAGCATCCGCGCCGCGTCGCGCGGGGACGCTGGACGCAACGCGATGCGGTCAGTCGGCAAATCGAAGTCGAACAGATCGACGTTCATGGCCTGATCACGTCCAGACTGCCGTTCGCCCTGAGCTTGTCGAAGGGCGTGTTTCCCAACCGGGCTTCGACAAGCTCAGCCCGAACGGGTTATTTCGCTTTCCTCGCGGCCGGCTTCTTCGGCGCTGGCTTGGCGGCAGGTTTCGGTATCGTCGCGGGAACGATCGTCGGCGCAGGCGCTACGACCGGCGGCGGCGGCGGGGGCGGCGGCGTATAGGCCGGGGGATTGTCGGCCGCGATGTACGCGTGGAGGATTGTCGACGGGTTCGCCGGCGGCTCGCCGCGCTCGACCGCGTCGACGAACTCCATACCCGAAATCACACGGCCGAAATTGGTGTATTTCTTGTCTAGCGCGAGCTTGGGATCGAGTACGATGAAGAACTGGCTGTTGGCGCTGTCCTCGGCCTTCTTCTTGGTCGCGGCATCGGCGTCGGGCGCCGCGCCTTCGCGCGCGGCCGAGACCGCGCCGCGCACGTGCGGCATCCAGTTGAACTCGGCGGGCAGGTCGGGCAGCGTCGATCCGCCGGTGCCGTCGCCCTTGGGGTCGCCGGTCTGCGCCATGAAGCCTTCGATCACCCGGTGGAACTTGAGTCCGTCATAGAAATGCTGACGAGTCAGGGTCTTCACGCGCTCGACCATCTTCGGCGCGACGTTGGGATAGAGTCGGATCACCACCCGCCCGCCGGTCGACAGGTCGAGATAGAGCAGGTTTTCCTTGTCTGTCAGTGCCGGCGGCGCGATCCGGTCCGCGGCGGGTGCGGCCGCGACCGGCTTCTTCTTCGCCGCCATCGCCGGGGTGCCGGTGACCGCGAGGCACATCGTCGCGATCAGGCCGAGAATGAAACGCATGGGGACTCCGGGGAAATAAGGTTCGGGTTCGCGCTTAAAGCAAATCGGGCGGCGCGCCAATGCGGAGATAATCGGGCGGAATTGCGACAGGATGAACGGGTGTCTAGCTATCCTTGCGCGCGGATTGCGCGACCCTCGCGGCAACCTCGTCGCGCACGCGGGGCGGCACGAACTTGGCGATGTCACCGCCGTACAGCGCGATCTCCTTGACCAGCTTGCTGGCGATCGGCTGGAGTTCGACCGCGGCCATCAGGAAGACGGTTTCGATCCGCGGGTTGAGCGCGCGGTTCATGCCGGTCAGCTGATATTCGTACTCGAAGTCGGTCACGCCGCGCACGCCCCGGATGATCATGCTCGCGCCGAGCCCTTGCGCGAAATCGACCAGCAGCGAATCGAAGCTCACCACCTCGACGCCGTCGATCCCGGCGACCTCGCGGGTCACCATCGCGATCCGTTCCTCGGTCGTGAACATCGGCGACTTGGACGCATTGGTCGTGACGCCGACGACCAGCCGGTCGACCAAGGTCGCCCCGCGCCGGATGACATCCATATGCCCCAGCGTGATCGGGTCGAAGGTGCCGGGATAGACGCCGGTGCGCGTGGTCATGCCAAGTCCCTCATGATCTAGCGATCCCGTTCCAGCACGAAACGCGCGACGGAGCGGAGCAGGTCGGCTTCGGGGCCGAACCCGCGCAGGTGATCGACCGCCTGGCCGACCAGCATTCTTGCCTGTTCGCGCGCGCGCTCCGCGCCGAGCAGCGAGACGAAGGTTTCCTTCCCCGCCCCCGCGTCCTTGCGCAGTTTCTTGCCCGCCTTGTCCTCGTCGCCCTCGACGTCGAGCAGATCGTCGGCGATCTGGAACGCGAGCCCGATGTCGCGGGCATAGCCGCGCAGCCCCGTCCGACCGTCGGGCGCAACGCGGCCGAGGATCGCGCCGGCCTCGACCGAGCACGCGATCAGCGCGCCGGTCTTCATCGCCTGGAGCCGCGTGACGGTGGCGAGGTCGAAGCGGGATTTCTCCGCCTCCAGGTCCATCATCTGCCCGCCCGCCATCCCGCCCGGGCCCGAGGCGCGCGCGACCTCCAGTACCAGCTCGGACCGCACGAAGGGGTCGGGATGCGTCGCCGGATCGGCGAGCCATTCGAACGCCAGCGCGTGGAGGCAATCACCCGCCAGCACCGCGGTCGCCTCGCCATACGCCTTGTGCACCGTCGGCTTGCCGCGGCGCACGTCGTCGTCGTCCATCGCGGGGAGGTCGTCGTGGATCAGCGAGTAGACATGGATCGCCTCGATCGCAGCCGCGGCGCGCGCGAGGCAATCGCGGTCAACCCCGAACAGATTGCCGGTCGCGAATACCAGCAACGGGCGGAGTCGTTTTCCCCCGCCGATCGCGGCGTGGCGCATCGCACGGTAGAGATCGGCGCGCGGGTCGTCGGGAATCGCGAGGAGCGCATCGAAGCGGCGATCGATCTCCGCCCCGATCTCGGTCAGCGCGGCCTGGAGCGGGAGCGAAGCCACCATGGCCGCGGATCTCATCCGCCGTCGAACGGCGCAACGCCGGCGGGACGGCCGTCCGAATCGAGCCGGATCGCCTCGATCCGCGCCTGCGCCGCATCGAGCCGCGCGCTGCACTGCTGACGCAGCCGCGTCCCTTCTTCGTAGAGCTTGATCGCGTCGTCGAGCTTGGCGTCGCCGCTTTCGAGACTTCGCACGATCTCTTCGAGCCGCTTCAGCGCGTCCTCGAACGACAAGTCATCGGGGGGCGTATCCATTGCGGTACGCTATGCGGCAGCGGACCGGCGGGAGCAACCGCCGATCCGCCGCATGAGCTCAGCTCAGTGGCCGAGCAGGTGGAAATGAACGCAGACAAAGATCACGACCATGCCGCCGAGGATCGAGGCGATCAGGCCGGCCGGATGGAGCGGCTGGTTGCGCGACGCGGGGTTCATCATCTGGACGACGAAACCGGCGAGGAACGACCCGACGATGCCGAGGACCACGGTCAGGATGAAACCGAGCGGCACCGCGCCCGGATAGAAGAAACGCGCGAGCACGCCGACGATGAAGCCGACGACGATCATGCGAACGATACCCATTTTCCCTCTCCCACTGTGTAGGTGGAACCGACGTTCGCACGCTTGTTGCGGATACACAATGATTGTTGCGCGCGCTGGCGGGACAAGGGAACGGAACGGGCGATCGGCGGTTGGCGCGCGATGACCAACGATGCCGCGCAAAAATACCCACTTCTCGCGATGCCGCACGTCCGGCTGCACGGGACGGTCGACAATGCGATGTACGACCGCTTCTGCGATCAGCTTTCGGCCAGTCCCGACGAGGGCATGCTGGTCGTCACGATCACCACGCTCGGCGGTGATCCCGAAGTCGCGCGCGCGATGGGCGACGACGTCCGCCTGCTCCGCGAGTTTCACGGCCGCGACATCCTGTTCCTCGGCAAGGTCGCGGTCTATTCGGCGGGCGCGACGTTTATGGCGCATTTCCCGGTCGAGCATCGTTTCCTGACCAAGGGCACGCGCCTGCTGATCCACGAGCGCCAGATCGATTCGACCGTGACGCTGTCGGGCCCGCTCAAGATGCAGGTCGCCAACCTGAAGGCCAAGCTCCACGAAATCGAGACATCGGTCGATATCGAAGAGGAAGGCTTCCGCGACCTGGTCCGCGGATCGAGCGTCGCGTTCGAGGAAGTGCGCAAACGCGCGCCCGACAATTGGTATATCGGCGCCGACGAGGCGCGCGACCTGGGGCTGGTGCTCGACGTGATTTGACCGCGGCTACTTGAACAGATTGACCGCGATCTGCTTCTCCGGCGAATCGTAGGCGCCGTAGCGCACGATATCGACCAGCCGCTGCGCGACGTCGCTCTTCCCCTGGCGCTGCAATTCCTCCGCCAGATAGAGCCGCGGCGCGGGGGCCGCGGGAACCGCGCGGATCACCTTGGCCATCCCCGCCATCGCGGCGTCGGGTACGGGCTCGCCGGCCCTGGCATAGCTTTCAAACCAGGCGATCAGCGGCAGCGGCGCATCGTCGTCGAGCGCGATCGCGCGCTCGATCGCCGCGCGCGCCAGAATCAGCCGCGCGGCACGGTCGGCGGGCGCGCCGGTCAGCGCGCGGTCGGTCAACGCGACTCCCTTCCACGCCAGCGCGCGCACGTTGTCGGGGGACGCGGCGAGCACGCGCTGGGCATCGGCCTGGCATTCGACCGCGTGGCCCGCGCGGCACTCGGCCTCGGTGAGCACCAGTTCCGCCTCGGTGTCGTACGGGAGCTTGGCGACGGTATCGCGCAACTGCGCGATCCAGCCGTCGCGGCGCAGCACGGCTTGCGGGTCGTCCGCCGCCAGCCGCGCGCCGAGTTCGAGCCGCACTGGGACCATCGCCGCGGCGGCAGGTGACAGTACGCTAATCAGCGGTTCCTCGGTCGCGGTCTCGCGCTCGGTCCGCGCGAACAGCTTGTTGCGGCCGATATAGCTGAACACGTCGCGCTGCAGCGCGCCCATGTCGCCGAACGCCTTGGCCGCCTCGGCCATCGGCTCACCCCGGGAGATCGCGGTCATGTACGCCTGGAATTGCCGCGCACGGTCGGGCTTCAGAGGCGACATCACGAAATAATGCGTCAGCAGCCAGGCGTGGTACGGCGTCCAGCCGCGCTTGTCGGGGGCGGCATCGAGATAGCGCCCGGTCAGGATGTTGCGGACATCGAGGTTACCATAGGCGCGGAACACCGGGCCGTAATTCTCCGGCGGCTGGGCATAGTCGAGCGACCCGTTGGCGCGCACCGTCAGCGTCGAGAACAGCACGCCGACGCCGTCGAGATACCAGCGCGGATAGGCGGCGGGCGCGTAGGTCTGCAGGAAATGCCGCGCATAGGCGGCGTACAGCCGTTGCTGCCACGTCTGCAACGCGGGATAGCGATAGGTCACGATGCAATCGGGCACGCCCTCGGCCATCTGGTCGTCGCAGTCGAGGTTGTAGGCGCGGTTGGTGTTGAGATCGACGATCTGGCTCGCGCGCGACACCGCAATCACCGCGCCGTCCTCGCGCGGATCGTAATAGGCCGCGTCGGTGAAGGCGTTGATGTACGGCCCCTCGCGCGACCGCAGGTTGTCGAGCCCCATCGCGCGGAAATCGGCTCCCGAATCGATCAGCGTGACCTGCACCTTCGCCGTCGCGTCGCTCTGATCGCCGCGGCGATAGATGCGCGACATCAAATGGTAGAGCCGCTCGAGGTTGCGCGAGACCCGGACGAGCTCCTCGTCGCTGCCCTGACTGAACACGACGACATGCTCGGACTCGGCGCGTTTCCAGGTGATCGACTGCTTCTTCTTGCCGATCTGGCTGGAGACGACGATGTCGGGGCCACGCGCCTGTTGCGAGGCGGCAGGCACCGCGAGACCGAGACACAGTACCGCGACGCACCAGCGACCAAGCGACATGAAGATACCCTTTTACAATCGACGGTTGGTGGCACTGGACTAGCGGTGCCGATGCACGAGCGCCAGTGCCCGCAAGGACTTGCACCGCACGGGCGAAAGGCATAGCCGGACCCGCGACGCATCACGAGGTACCCATGGCCGAGTTCCGCCTGCCCAAGAACAGCCGCATCAAGAACAATGGCAAGGTGCACAAGGCGGGCGCCGGGGCGACGAACGTCAAGCGCTTCAAGGTCTATCGCTACGACCCCGACACCGGGGACAACCCGCGCTACGACACGTTCGAAGTCGATCTCGACAGCTGCGGCCCGATGGTGCTCGACGCGCTGATCAAGATGAAGTCGGAACAGGATGCCTCGCTCACCTTCCGCCGCTCGTGTCGCGAAGGCATATGCGGATCATGTTCGATGAACATGGACGGAAAGAACGGCCTCGCCTGCACCACCGCGATCGAGGACTGCAAAAGCGAGGTGACGATCACCCCGTTGCCGCACATGGAAGTGATCAAGGACCTCGTCCCCGATTTCACCCATTTCTACGCGCAATATGCCTCGATCAAGCCGTGGCTGCAGACCGTCACTCCGGCGCCGGCGGGCAAGGAGCGGCTGCAATCGCCCAAGGATCGCGAAAAGCTCGACGGCCTCTACGAATGCATCCTGTGCGCGTGCTGCTCGACCAGCTGCCCGAGCTATTGGTGGAACTCGGACAAGTTCCTCGGCCCGGCGATCCTGCTCCAGGCGTATCGCTGGCTCGCCGACAGCCGCGACGAGATGACCGGCGAGCGGCTCGACCAGCTCGAGGACCCGTTCCGGCTCTATCGCTGCCACACGATCATGAACTGCGCCAACGCCTGTCCCAAGGGCCTCAACCCCGCCAAGGCGATTGCCGAGATCAAGAAGATGGAAGCCGAGCGGGTTGTCTGAAGCGCCACCCGAATCGCCGTTTTTCTCTTATGACGACGACCCCGAAGCCCCGGGGTGGAAGACCTGGGCGTTTCGCGACCCCACCCGCTTCAATTCGTTCCTCGAACCGCTCCAGGTCCGTCTCGAAGGCGACATAGCGCGCGTGCGGATGATGCCGCGGCACGAGCATTCGAACATGCGCGACAATGTCCATGGCGGGGCACTGCTCGGGTTCATGGACGTGTCGCTGTTCGCCGCCAGCCGCGCGTTCGGGTGCCTGCAAGCCGGCGGCGCGGTGACGCTCGACCTGTCGGCGCAATTCATCGGCGGCGGGGTGATCGGCGAACCGCTCGAGGCGCGGATCGAACTGCTGCGCGAGACCAGCCGGATGCTTTTCCTGCGCGGGCTGATCGTCCAGGAAGACACCCCGACGATCGCGAGCTTCACGGGGACGTTGCGCAAGTCCTCGCCGCCGCCGAGCCTCAGATGATATGCCGTTCCCCGGCGCAGGCCGGGGCCCAACCCATACGAAATCGCGCGCGGCAGCGCGCTCCCGCGCGCGAGATTCACAGGACTGGACCCCGGCCTGCGCCGGGGAACGCAGAGTGACGAGCGCCCTTCAGCGATACAATGCGCTGGTCACAGCGGGCGAGCTTCGCGCCGATCCCGACCAGGCCGCCGCCGCCGCGCGGCTCGACCGGTTGCAGCGCGAGCTGGAGGCCGTCCCCAAGCGCGGATCGCTCCTGTGGCGCGCGCTCGGCAAGCGGCCCGATAGCCCGCGCGGCGTCTATCTGTGGGGCGATGTCGGGCGCGGCAAGTCGATGCTGATGGACTTGTTCTTCGAGTGTCTGACGATCGGCCACAAGCGCCGCGTCCATTTCAGCGAATTCATGCTGGAGGTTCACCAGCGCATCGCGGAGGAGCGCAAGAAGGAAGCGGGCGACCCGATCCAGCCCGTCGCCGAAGCCTTGGCGGACGAAGCGCGCTGCCTCGCCTTCGACGAGATGATGGTGACCAACTCGCCCGACGCGATGATCCTGTCGCGGCTGTTCACCGCGCTGATCGAGGCCGGCGTGACGGTGGTGACGACGAGCAACCGTGCTCCCAGTGAGCTCTACAAGAACGGCCTCAACCGCGAACATTTCCTGCCGTTCATCGACCTGATCGAGCAGCGCCTCGACGTGCTGCCCTTGAACGGCCCGGTCGATTACCGCCGCGACCGGCTCGGCCAGCAGGAGACATGGCTCGTGCCCAATGGGCCGGAAGCGACCGCGCAACTTTCCGCCGCGTTCTTCCGCCTGACCGACTATCCCCCCGAGGATGCCGAGCACGTGCCGAGCGAGGATATCCCGGTGCAAGGCGGCCGCACGCTCCACGTCCCCAAGGCGCTGAAGGGCGTCGCGGTGTTCAGCTTCAGGCGGCTCTGCGCCGAAGCACGGGGCGCGGCGGATTATCTCGCGATCGCACGGCGCTATCACACGGTGATCCTGGTCGGCGTGCCCAAGCTCGGCCCCGAAAACCGCAACGAGGCGGCGCGGTTCGTCGCGCTGATCGACGCGCTCTACGAGCATAAGGTCAAGCTCCTCGCCGCCGCCGACGCCGAGCCCGCGCAGCTCTACCAAAAGGGCAACGGCGCGTTCGAGTTCGAGCGCACCGTCAGCCGGCTCGAGGAAATGCGCTCCGACGAGTATCTCGACCAAGGGCACGGCCAAGGCTAAGCCTTAGACCGAGGGAGAACCCGCGATGACGCTGACCGCCGAGGATCGCGCCGTGTTGAGCAAGGTGCCGGCGGTCACGCTCGGCTTCTGGATCATCAAGATCCTCGCCACCACGCTGGGCGAGACCGGCGGCGATGCGGTAACGATGACGTGGCTGGGCGAGACCGGGCCGAACGCCGGCGCATCGGGGGTCAGCGGCTACCTGATCGGCACCGCGATCTTCCTGGTGCCGCTCATCGTGCTGGCGATCGCGCAGATCGCCGCGAAGCGCTTCCACCCGCTCCTCTATTGGGCGACGATCATCGCCTCGACCACCGCGGGCACGACGATGGCGGACTTCGCCGACCGGTCGCTCGGGATCGGGTACACGGGGGGCAGCGCGCTGCTGCTCGCGTGCGTGCTCGCGTCGCTCGGCGCGTGGCGCGCGACGCTCGGCAGCGTCGACGTCAACCGCATCGCGACGCCGCGCGCAGAAAGCTTCTACTGGCTGACGATCACCTTCTCGCAGACGCTCGGCACCGCGCTCGGCGACTGGGCGGCGGACGATGGCGGGCTGGGGTATCTCGGCGGGGCGGCGGTGTTCGGCGGCGCGCTCGCGGTGCTGGCGTTGCTCTATTACGGCACGCGGATCAGCCGCGTCGCCTTGTTCTGGGTGGCGTTCATCCTGACGCGGCCCTTGGGCGCGACGGTCGGCGATTTCCTCGACAAGCCGCTCGCCAAGGGCGGGCTCGACCTCAGCCGGCCGATTGCGTCGCTCGCCTTGACCGCGGCGATCCTGATCCTGATCCTCGTCCTTCCCCAGCGCGCCGGCGGGCATCCCGGCGCCCAACCCGCAGGAGTACCGGCATGATCGTCACCACCACCGAAAACATCCCCGGGCACACGGTCCGCGAGACGCTGGGCCAAGTGTTCGGCGTGGTCGTCCGGAGCCGCGGGCTCGGCGGCAACATCACTGCGGGGCTGCGCTCGATCGTCGGCGGCGAGATCCCCGAATATACCAAGCTGGTCGAGGACGCGCGGCGCCATGCGATCGACCGGATGATCCAGAACGCGACGGTGATGGGCGCCAACGCGGTCGTGATGATGCGGTTCGATTCGGGCGAGATCGCGCAGTCGATGAACGAGGTGGTCGCGTACGGCACCGCCGTCGTGATCGATCCCGCGCCATGATGCTCCGCAACGTCCTCCTCGTCATCACGCTCGCCTGGCTCGCGATCGGCGCGTGGGCGGCGCTGATGTTCGGGGCGTGGCCGATGCTGGTGTTCCCGGCGATCGTCGCCGCGGGGATCGTGTTCGAACGGTTCCGTTATCAGGGCAATGCGAGCGATGCCGCGCCAGGCGACTGGCGCCCGACCAACGAGCGTTTCCTCGACGAGGAAACCGGGCGGCCGGTGGTGGTATGGTTCAATCCGACCACCGGCGAACGCAAATATGTCGACGACTGAGCGTTTTTTGGTTCAGCTCGCGCTGAACATTCGGTGCCGGCCCGCTCCCCCACCCGGCCGCCCACACGGTATCCTGTAATGGGCGGCCGGGTGGGGAGCGGGCCGGCACCGCGACAACAAACAAGCTTCACTATTGCACTTGCGAATGAATTGCAGTAAGAGATGTTAACTATCGCCCTTTAGCAGTTGCGCCGCGCAGACGAACGGCCTAATCGCCGTCGCGTCTCGCGCGCGGGTTCCTGTATCGAGCCGGCGCTACGCTGCTCACAGGAGTGTTCATGGCCCGCAAGAAGATCGCGCTGATCGGCGCCGGCAACATCGGCGGCACGCTCGCCCACCTCGCCGCGCAAAAGGAACTCGGCGATATCGTGCTGTTCGACGTCGTGGAGGGCGTGCCGCAGGGCAAGGCGCTCGACCTCAGCCAATGCGGGCCGATCGAGGGCTTCGACGCGAAGATCACCGGGTCGAACGATTACAAGGATATCGCCGGCGCGGACGTGATCATCGTCACCGCCGGTGTCGCGCGGAAACCCGGCATGAGCCGCGACGATCTGCTCGGCATCAATTTGAAGGTGATGAAGGCGGTCGGCGAGGGCATCAAGAACAACGCGCCCGACGCGTTCGTCATCTGCATCACCAACCCGCTCGACGCGATGGTGTGGGCGCTGCGCGAATTCTCCGGCCTGCCGCACAACATGGTCGTCGGCATGGCGGGCGTGCTCGACAGCGGGCGGTTCAGCCACTTCATCGCCGAGGAGTTCGGCGTGTCGGCGCGCGACGTCACGACCTTCGTGCTCGGCGGGCATGGCGATACGATGGTTCCGGTCGTGCAATATTCGACCGTCGCGGGCATCCCCGTCCCTGACCTCATCAAGATGGGCAAGTCCACGCAGGAGCGGATCGACGCGATCGTCAAGCGCACCCGCGGCGGCGGCGGGGAGATCGTCGCGTTACTCGGCACCGGCTCCGCCTATTACGCCCCCGCGACCAGCGGCATCGCGATGGCGCAGGCATATCTCGGCGACCAGAAGCGCGTCCTGCCCTGCGCCGCCTATGTCGAGGGGCAATATGGGGTCGATGGGCTATATGTCGGCGTCCCCTGCGTGATCGGCGCGGGCGGGGTCGAGCAGATCCTGGAGATCGCGCTCGACGACGAAGCCAAGAGCAACCTCGGCGTCTCGGTCGATGCGGTCAAGGAACTGCTGGTCGCGTGCAAGGGGATTGATGCCAGCTTGAACTAAGCTGTTCCCCGGCGAAGGCCGGGGTCCAGTCGGGAGAACCGTCGAGTGGAGAAAGCCGGCTTCGTCTACATCATGGCGAGCCAGAAGAACGGCACGATCTACATCGGTGTCACGAGCGATCTGCCCAAACGGATCTGGGAGCATCGCAACGACACCGTCGAAGGGTTCACGAAGAAATACCGCTGTCATCTGCTCGTCTGGTACGAGGAGCATGACGGCATCGAGTCAGCAAGGCAGCGAGAGCTGCAAATGAAGGAGTGGAAGCGGGCCTGGAAGTTGCGGGAAATCGAAGGACTGAATCCCGATTGGGACGACCTTTACGATCGTATCGCGCTGCCTTGAGCGTTTCGTAACTGGACCCCGGCCTTCGCCGGGGAACTAGGAGCCAGAATGAGCATCCTCGTCGACAAGAACACCAGGGTCATCACGCAAGGGATGACCGGCGAGACCGGCAGTTTCCACACCCAGGCCGCGCTCGATTACGGGACGCAGATGGTCGGCGGCGTGACCCCGGGCAAGGGCGGGACCGAGCATCTCGGGCTGCCGGTGTACGACACGGTCGAGGAAGCCGTCGCCGCGACCGGCGCGACCGCGAGCGTGATCTACGTCCCGCCGCCCTTCGCCGCGGATTCGATCCTCGAGGCGATCGATGCCGAAGTGCCGCTGATCGTGACGATCACCGAGGGCATTCCAGTGCTCGACATGGTCAAGGTCAAGCGTGCGCTTACGGGCTCCAAGTCGCGGCTGATCGGGCCGAACTGCCCCGGCGTGCTGACCCCGGGCGAGTGCAAGATCGGCATCATGCCGGGCAGCATCTTCTCGAAGGGCTCGGTCGGCGTCGTGTCGCGGTCCGGCACGCTGACCTATGAAGCGGTGTTCCAGACGACCAATGCCGGCCTGGGCCAGACCACCGCGGTCGGGATCGGCGGCGATCCGGTCAACGGCACCAATTTCATCGACGTGCTCGAACTGTTCCTGGCCGACGAGGCAACCCAGTCGATCATCATGATCGGCGAGATCGGCGGCGATGCCGAGGAGCAGGCCGCGCAATTCCTGAAGGACGAGGCGAAGCGCGGGCGCAAGAAGCCGATGGCGGGCTTCATCGCCGGCCGCACCGCCCCCCCGGGCCGCCGCATGGGCCATGCCGGCGCGATCGTGTCGGGCGGCAAGGGCGATGCCGAAAGCAAGATCGCCGCGATGGAAAGCGCCGGGATCAAAGTGTCGGCGAGCCCGAGCTTGCTGGGCGAGACGCTGGTCGAAGTATTGAAGGGTTAAACCTTCTCCAGAGGGAGAAGGATACCGCAGCTTGGCAGCTTGCTGCCTAGCGGAGGTTGGATGAGGGGAAATGCTCTCGATAGGGTGATCCCCTCACCCAGCTACGACTAAGGCCTTGCTACGCAAGACCTAAGTCTTCGCAACCCTCTCCCGATGGGAGAGGGAAAAGAGGTGCTTATGGGCTACGAAGGTCAGGATTTCAGCGAGATCGCCGGCGGCGTGAGCCCGGCGTTCGTCGAGACGCTCTACCGGCGCTTCCAGGAATCGCCCGACAGCGTCGAGCCGTCGTGGCGCGGCTGGTTCGAGGGGCTGGAGAACGGCCCGTCGGGCGCGAGCTGGGCCAACCCGGCCTGGCCGCCGAGCACGACCGACGACCTGACCGCCGCGCTCGACCCGACGCAGATGGAGCCCATGGCCAAGCCCGCCAAAGGCCCCGCCCCCGCCGCGCCCGCGAAGCCCGCGTCGCAGGACGACATCCTGAAGGCCGCGAGCGATTCGATCCGCGCGATGATGCTGATCCGCACCTATCGCGTGCGCGGGCACCTCGCCGCCAACCTCGATCCGCTCGGCCTCTCGAAATACGAGATGCCGGCCGACCTCAAGACCGAATATCACGGCTTCTCCGACGCCGACATCGACCGCCCGGTCTATCTCGGCGGGCAGCTCGGGCTCGACTGGGCGACGATCCGCGAACTCGTCGACATCCTGCGCGCGAACTACTGCGGCAATGTCGGCCTCGAATATATGCACATCGCCGACGTCGAGGAGCGCCGCTTCCTGCAAGAGCGAATGGAGGGCAAGGACAAGGCGATCAGCTTCACGCCCGACGGCAAGAAGGCCATCCTCACGAAAGTCATCGAGGGCGAGCAGTGGGAACGCTTCCTCGGCAAGAAATATGTCGGCACGAAGCGCTTCGGGCTCGACGGCGGCGAGGCGATGATCCCCGCGCTCGAAAGCGTGATCAAGTATGGCGGCGCGATGGGCGTCACCGAGATCGTCTATGGCATGGCGCACCGCGGGCGGTTGAACGTGCTCGCCAACGTGATGGCGAAGCCACTGCGCGTGATCTTCCACGAATTCGGCGGCGGATCGGCTAATCCCGAGGATGTCGGCGGGTCGGGCGACGTGAAGTATCACCTCGGCACCTCGACCGACCGCGAATTCGACGGGATCAAGGTGCACATGAGTCTGGTGGCCAACCCCAGCCACCTCGAAGCCGCCGATCCGGTCGTGCTCGGCAAGACTCGTGCGATCCAGACGCTGGCCAACGACCTGGAGGAGCATAGCCACTCGCTCCCCGTGCTGATCCATGGCGACGCCGCGTTCGCCGGCCAGGGCATCGTGTGGGAATGCCTCGGCTTCTCGGGCATCCGCGGTTACAATACCGGCGGCTGCCTGCACTTCATCATCAACAACCAGATCGGCTTCACCACCAGCCCGCAATTCGCGCGCTCGTCGCCCTATCCGTCGGATGTCGCCAAGGGCGTCCAGGCGCCGATCTTCCACGTCAACGGCGACGATCCCGAAGCGGTGACCTTCGCGTGCAAGATGGCGATCGAGTTCCGCCAGAAATTCCACCGCGACATCGTGATCGACATGTGGTGCTATCGCCGCTTCGGCCACAACGAGGGCGACGAACCGAGCTTCACCCAGCCGCTGATGTACAAGGCGATCCGCGGGCATGCGCCGGTCAGCCAAATCTACGGCCAACGGCTGATCGCCGAGGGCGTGGTCGACCAGGGCTGGATCGACAGGACCACGCAGCAATTCGATACGCTGTTGGAGGGCGAGTTCGAGGCCGGCGCGGCGTACAAGCCCAACAAGGCGGACTGGTTCTCTGGCCGCTGGTCGGGGCTCCACGCCCCCGCCGACGAGGAAAGCGCGCGGCGCAATGTCGAGACCGGGATCGACAAGAAACTGTTCGACGGGCTCGGCCGCACGCTCACCACCGTCCCCGCCGATCTTACGATCCACAAGGCGCTCGCGCGCGTGATCGACGCCAAGCGCAACATGTTCGCGAGCGGCGAGAATTTCGACTGGGCGACCGGCGAGGCGCTCGCGTTCGGGTCGCTGCTGTCCGAAGGCTATGGCGTCCGCCTGTCGGGGCAGGACTCCGGCCGCGGCACGTTCAGCCAGCGCCACGCGGTCTGGGTCGACCAGAACGACGAGCACAAATACGTCCCGCTGTGGAACGTCGAGCACGGCGATTTCGAGGTGCTCGACAGCCCGCTGTCAGAATACGGCGTGCTCGGCTTCGAATATGGCTATGCGCTCGCCGACCCCAAGACGCTCGTGATCTGGGAAGCGCAGTTCGGCGACTTCATGAACGGCGCACAGATCATGATCGACCAGTTCATCGCGTCGGGCGAGGCCAAGTGGCTGCGCGCCAACGGGCTGGTGATGATGCTGCCGCACGGCTACGAGGGCCAGGGACCGGAGCATAGCTCGGCGCGGGTCGAGCGCTTCCTGCAACTGTGCGCGGGCGACAATCTTCAGGTCGCCAATTGCACGACGCCGGCGAACATCTTCCACCTGCTGCGCCGCCAGATGCACCGCACGTTCCGCAAACCCCTGGTGATATTTACGCCCAAGTCGCTGCTCCGCCACAAGCGCGCGGTGTCGAAGGCGGCGGATTTCCAGGGCGACAGCCATTTCCGGCGCTTGCTGAGCGATCCCGATGCCGCGGCGGACGCCAAGACCAAACGTCTCGTCCTGTGCACCGGCAAGGTCGCGTACGATTTGTTCGACGCGCGCGACGCGGCAGGCGACACCGACGTGCAGATCGTCCGGGTCGAACAGCTCTACCCGTTCCCGACCGAGGCTTTGGCCAAACGCGTCGAGCGTATGACCGCGCTCGAAGACGTGGTGTGGGCGCAGGAAGAGCCGAAGAACAACGGCGCGTGGTTCTTCGTCGAGCCGCTGATCGAGGAAGCGCTCCACGCCGCGAAGGCCAAGGCGAAGCGCGCGCGCTACGCTGGCCGCGCGGCGGCGGCGAGCCCCGCGACGGGCCTCGCTAAGCGCCACCAGCTCGAACAAGGCGCGTTGGTGGCGGATGCGCTCGGCCATAGCGTGCGCGAGGAAGTGCGCCGCGCGCGGACGAGCGAGACGACCAAGAAAGCCGGCAAGGCCGGCGCATGATGCACGCTTCGAGGACACATTATGGCGACTGAAGTGACCGTACCCACGCTGGGCGAATCGATCGTCGAGGCGACGGTGGGCGAATGGCTCAAGCAGCCGGGCGACCCGGTGAAGCAGGACGAGCCGATCGTCAGCCTCGAAACCGACAAGGTCGCGGTCGAGGTGCCCTCGCCCGTCGCGGGCGTGATGGGCCAGCCCGCTGTGAAGGTCGGCGACACCGTCGCGGTCGGCGCGTTGCTCGCGACGGTTGAGGCCGGCGGCGCGGCGGCGGCTCCTGTGCCCGCGCCTGCCCCTGCCGCTGCGCCAGCCCCTGCCCCGGCCGAAACCGCTGGACAGCAAGCGCCGGCGTCGGGCGATGCGCCCGCGGCACTGTCGCCATCGGTGCGCCGCGCAGTGCTCGAAACCGGGGTCGACCCGGGCACCGTCAAGGGCACCGGCAGGGACGGCCGGATCACCAAGGACGACGTGATGGCCGCGGCCAGCGCGCCTGTGCCTGCTCCCGCGCCGGCCGCCGCGCCGCAGACTCCCTCGGTCGCCGCTTCCACGGGCCGCAAGGAAGAACGCGTCCGCATGACGCGGCTGCGCCAGACCGTCGCCAAGCGCCTCAAGGAAGCGCAGAACACCGCGGCGATGCTGACGACGTTCAACGACGTCGACATGTCGGCGGTCATCGAAGCGCGGACCAAGTACAAGGATCTGTTCGAGAAGAAGCACGGCGTGCGGCTCGGCTTCATGGGCTTCTTCGTGAAGGCCGCGTGCATGGCGCTGAAGGACGTGCCGAGCGTCAACGCGCAGATCGACGGCGAGGAAATCGTCTATCACGATTTCGCCGACATCTCGGTCGCGGTGAGTGCGCCGCAGGGCCTCGTGGTGCCGGTGATCCGAGACGCGGACCAGCTGTCGGTCGCAGGTATCGAAAAGGCGATCGGCGATTTCGGCAAGCGCGCCAAGGACGGCAGCCTCAAGATGGAAGAGATGAAGGGCGGCACCTTTACCATCTCCAACGGCGGCGTGTTCGGGAGCCTGATGTCGACCCCGATCATCAACCCGCCGCAGAGCGCCGTGCTCGGCCTGCACCGCATCGAAGACCGCCCGGTGGTGGTCGACGGCCAAGTCGTGGTGCGCCCGATGATGTACCTCGCCTTGAGCTACGACCACCGCCTGATCGACGGCCGCGAGGCGGTGACCTTCCTCGTCGCGCTCAAGAATGCGATCGAGGACCCCACCCGTATTCTGATCGACCTGTAAGCTTCCTACATAGGAAGCGGAGACCAACATGGCTGACTATGATTTCGACGTCCTGGTGATCGGTGCCGGCCCCGGCGGCTATGTCGCGGCGATCCGCGCGGCGCAGCTTGGGCTCAAGACAGGGTGCGTCGAAAGCCGCGAGACGCTCGGCGGGACGTGCCTCAACGTCGGGTGCATTCCGTCCAAGGCGATGCTCCACGCGTCCGAGTTCTACGATCATGCGGCGAACGGCGCGATGGCGAAGATGGGGGTCAAGATCGACAAGATGTCGCTCGACCTCGACACGATGCACGGCCAGCGCCGCGACGCGGTCAAGCAGCTGACCGGCGGGATCGAGTTCCTGTTCAAGAAGAACAAGGTCGAGTGGCTCAAGGGCCATGCCGCATTCACCGGCAAGGACACGGTGAAAGTCGGCGACCGCGAGGTGCGCGCGAAGAATATCGTCATCGCGACCGGTTCCTCGGTCACACCGCTGCCGGGCGTCGAGATCGACGAGAAGATCGTCGTGTCCTCGACCGGCGCGCTCGAACTGGCGAAGGTGCCGGGGCACCTGGTCGTGATCGGCGGCGGCGTGATCGGGCTCGAGCTCGGCAGCGTGTGGCGGCGGCTCGGCGCGAAGGTGACGGTGGTCGAGTTCCTCGACCAGATCCTGCCGGGCTTTGACGGCGAAGTGCGCAAGGAATCGAACAAGATTCTCAAGAAGCAGGGGCTAGAGTTCAAGCTGTCGACCAAGGTCACCGGCGTCGCCGTCAGGGGCAAGACCGCGACGCTGACGGTCGAGCCGGCCAAGGGCGGCGATGCCGAGACGATCGAGGCGGACACCGTGCTCGTGTCGATCGGGCGCAAGCCCAACACCGACGGCCTGTTGCTCGACGCCGCGGGGCTCGCCACCAACCAGCGCGGCCAGATCGAGATCGACCATGATTTCCGCACCGCCGTCCCCGGCATCTGGGCGATCGGCGACGTCGTTCCGGGCCCCATGCTGGCGCACAAGGCCGAGGACGAGGGCATCGCGGTGGCGGAAAATATCGCCGGCCAGCACGGCATCGTGAACCACGACGTGATCCCGTCGGTGGTCTACACCTGGCCCGAAATCGCGGGTGTCGGGCTGACCGAGGAAGCGGCGAAGGAGCGCGGCGAGGTCAAGGTCGGCAAGTTCCCGATGCTCGCCAACAGCCGCGCCAAGACCAACCATGAGCCCGACGGTTTCGTGAAGGTGATCGCCGATGCGAATACCGACCGCGTGCTCGGGGTGTGGTGCATCGCGTCAGTCGCGGGCACGATGATCGCGCAAGCCGCGCAAGCGATGGAGTTCGGCGCGACGAGCGAGGACATCGCCTACACCTGCCATGCGCATCCGACGCATAGCGAGGCGATCAAGGAAGCGGCGATGGGGGTAACGGGCAAGCCGATCCACATCTAGCCAAGCCGGCGACGCGATCAGCCACTGCTAATCGCGAGCGAACTAGGCTCGGCCGGCCAGCGCCGCCTATGGCGGCGACCGACGGCGCGGATTTACTCCGCGCCGCCGTCCTCAGGCTTCAGCGATAGCGCCAGCCGCCATGCCAGCGATAGCGGTTCTGCCAGTAGCGGTGGCCATCCCAATAGCCTTGGCCACGATAATAATTGCCGATCACCAGGCGTACGCCGGGCGCGCCCACCGGGGCTACAACGACGCGGTCGCCGCGGTTGGGCACGCAGCGGTTATGCCAGCCACGGTGATAGCCGCGGCCACAGCCGTCGGCGGCGAGCGCGGGGGCGGCGGTCGCCAGCACCGTGCCGGCGGCGAGCATCGAAAGCATGATTTTACGCATGGATGAAGACCTTTCATCTGACTGGCCCGGCCGACGAAACCGGCCGGACGGAGGTTAACGGCCAAACCGCGCAAACCCTTCGATCGCGATCGAGGAAGCGGGGCCGATGGCAGGGATAACGTTTCACCTGCGATTTCTTTCCCGCCCATTTTCGGCCTAACTTCTAGGCCGCCAGCAACGCCTTCCACCGCGTGCGGCCCACGTCCGACCAGATGCCTTCACTCGTCGGGTAGAAGATCTCGAACGCCGGTACGCCTTCGGGCAGGGTGACCCAGGGCAGCTTCGACCGCGTGAAGATGTGCACGTCGGGCGGCATCGCCCCCGGATCGTCGAGCGTGCCGACGCGGACGAACGACGATTTGCGCCCCGAATTGGCGTAGTGGCTCCATAAGGCGACGCGGCAGCACGGGCAGCGCGCGATCTCCTGCCCCTTGCCGCTCGCCGACGGCGTCATGACGTAATCGGGCGTCCCGGCGAGCACGGTGACCCGGTCGCTTTCGATCACCGCGTTGATCACGAACGCGCTGCCGGTTTCGGTCTGGCAATCGGTGCAGTGGCAGCAATGCACCACCATCGGTTCGCTGGTCAGCGCGTAGCGCACCGCGCCGCAGGTGCAGCCGCCCTCAGCCATCGGTCTTCAAATGACCGGTGGATTGCAGCGGCTCGGGATCCGGCGGCGGCGGCGGCGGCGGGGGTGGCGGCGGAGGTGGCGGTGGTGGAGGAGGAGGAGGAGGTGGTGGTGGTGGTGGTGGTGGTGCAACATACACCGGCGCGGGCGGCGGTGGCGGCGGTGCCGCTTCCACGAACGGGGGTGGCGGAGCGGGCGGCGCGATCTCGACCGGGGCGGGCGGCGGCGGTGCGACATAGCGCGGCTCCGGCGCCGGAGTAGGCGCGGCAACGCGCGGCAACGGGGAAACCTCGGGCACTGTATCGGGCCGGCCGCTTCCCAGTATATCGCGCTTGCCCGAGGGGTCGTAGCGCAGGCGCGGGGGCGCCGGCGGCGCGACGTAGACGGGCGGCGGCAACGGCTCGCTGGCAGCGGGCGGTGGCGAGGGCGGCGCGGGCGGCACAGTGCCCGTGCCACCGCGCGGCGGGCGGCTTGGCGATCCCGCGCCCGGCGTCGGAGCTGGGACGCCCGGCGGCGTGACATCACGCCCCGGCCGGCGGCCGGCTCCGCTGCCCGGTCTTGCGTCGTCCGGCCGATCGGCGCGCGGCGGCGCTGGCGGCGTTCCCGGCGTGCCTGGCGTGGCTCGCGCGCCCGGTCGTGGCCGGCCGTTCCAGCCGCCCTGCCCCGATCCGGGGCGCCGGCCCGGGATAGCTCCCGGCTGCGCACCTGGCGTTGTGTTCCAGCCGCCACCGTTGGGCGGCGGCGCCCCGCGATAGCCGCCGCGGCGCCAGCGGTCGAACCGCTCGGCGCGCGCGCGGCGGCGGCTTCCCTCGTCGCCCAGCCGCGCGCGCCAGTCGCCGTGGTGGCGAGCGCCCGCCCCAGTGCGGTAGCGCGACCAGCCCGGCGCCCCGCGCCAGCTGTCGAAGCGCAGCGTGATCCCGCCGAAATAATACAGGCTGTCGGCCCAGTCTGACGCGACCACCGGCGCGCGCGTGCGGATCGACGCGCGCATCGCGCGGCCGCGCTCCGCCAGCCACAGCGCACCGTCGGCGATCGCATCGCCGGGCTGCCACGCCACCAATTGCGCATCGGCGCCATAGACCGCGGCCAGTGCGCGGCCGGCAAAACCGTACGAATAGGCATCGTCGCCGACGAAGAACGGATACGCGTCGTCTCCGGCGAAGGCGTAGAAGCGATAATGGTCACCGACCGGCTCGGCCAGCATCAGCGCGCCGCCGCTCAGCTCCCACGCCCAGCAATCGATCCCATCGTAGCGAAAGCCGTAGTCGGGCGGCGACGCGCCCACCGTGTCGAGCAAGACATCGGCATCGTCGATGTAGCGATAGAGCGCCGGATCGGCGGCAGGCGGCGGTGGAGCGGGAGGCAGATAGGCCGGCGCCGGCGGTGCGGGCGGGGCATAGACGATCCCGGACCCGGGGATCGGCACCAGGACCACTTTCTTCGCGGCTTTCTTCTTTACCGCTTTCCGCACGACCTTCTTCTTGACGGCCTTCTTCGCGACGACCTTCTTGGCCGCGGGCTGCGCAGCGGCGGCGGGCGCGCCCGCCATGCCGGTCAGCGCCAGCAACGCCGCGATCGCGCTGCCGGTCGCCAGTTTCCGCTTACGCTCGCTCATCCCCGTCCCTTTCGTCGGCCCGCCAATCCGCGCGATCATTTCATCCTCGAGATGAACCTGGCCTGTCGTGCGTAACGAATCGGCACGCCCGGCCGATCGCGACGGGCAAGGTGTTACTTGGCGAGCACGACGAGCTCGACCCCGGATCCGCCTTTCACCGGCACCCGCGACGCGCCGGTCGCGATGCGATAGTCCGCGACGCCGTAACCGAGCAGCGCGCGCTTGATCGCTGCCGCGCGGCGCAAGCCGAGCCCGCCGCTCACCGCCAGCTTGATCTGGGTGTTGAGGTGCGTCGTCATCACGCCCGCGATGCCGCGGATGCTCGCGAGCCCCGCCGTATTGGGCGTCGCCGACCCCGCGGCGAACGCCGTGTCGAGCGCGAAGCGTTGCGCGGGCGGCGCGTCGGAGCGCAGATATGCACCTAGGCTTGCCGGGTTCGCCTCGACCGGGCCGGACGGGCTTGGCGTCGCGTCGGGCGCCGGCGTGCGGGACGGAGCGCGCGCGGCGGGCGCGGTCTTCCCCGGCGTCGCGAGCGGGGTCGGCGTCGCCGGCACCTTGGGCGCGGCCGGCCCGCGCAAAATCAGGCTCGTCGCACTATAGACCAGGGCAACCCCGAGCACGCCGACGCCGAGCCATACGAACGGCGCGTACGATCGCCTGGCGTCCGCTCCGCCCGCACGCTCGGGCCCCGCCTCGGCGGCGGGACAGTCGAGCGTGACCCGGTCGGTCACCTCGGCGACGCGCGCCAGCGGGATGGCATGCTGGTCGGCCTCGCTCGCGCCGATATGGTTGACGATGATCCGCACGCCCGACACGCGATGCACCGTGCCCACCAGCGCGCCGTCCGACCCGAAGATCGGCATGTCGGGAATGATCGCCGCGCGCTCGCTCATCGTCGCTCTCCCGAGGGGTCCGGCATACCCTAGCGTCGCCGGCGTTGTTGCACCAGCGCAACGGTTGAGCACCATGAAGGAGGCGATCGCGCCCCCTCCCCCAAAACACTGCGCCACAATCAATCAATTGACATTGTAGCGGGGACGAGCGCGCGTCATATTGTGGACTTGGGGGGTCTATGGCGTTGGAACATCAACCGAAAAGCTACCGGGCCATCATGGTATCCAGCACCTTCACCGACCTGGAGGCGCATCGGCAGGAAGTCATCGACGCGATACATGGCTTCGACTTCAAGGCGAACGTGATGGAAGACGATGGTGCGCGCGCTGACGCCGACGTCATCGAATCGAGTTTGGATTTCGTCCGTAATTCGGCCGCTTATGTCGCAGTGATCGGCCATAAATACGGTCAGACGCCGGCCGATGCGACGCGCAATCCCGACGGATTATCAATCACGGAACTGGAGTTCAACGAAGCGCAGAAGCTGGGCCTGCCGACATTGTTGTTCGTGATGGGCGAAGACCACGATGTGAAGCAAGCCGATGTCGAGCCGAGTTCGACGAAGCGCAAAAAACTAAAGGCATTTATCGATCGCGCCAAAAAAACGCGCGCCGGTTCGGGAGTCGAGCGCGTCTATGCGGTTTTCTCGAGCAAGGAGGATTTTACCAAGAAAGCTACGACGGCAATAGGCCGGTTGGCGATCTATTTCCTTAAGCGCGAGCACGTCGAAGCGCTGGCGATGACGGGCGGTAGCGACGGAGCGGCAACGCCCATTTCAACCGCCGCGCTTCATGCCGAGTTCGACCGCATCGTCGCGGTTGACCCAGACGCTAGCGCCGAACAGATTTTTGAGATCGTCCGCCAGAACATCGCAACCCGCGATCGTCAGATCGCGGAGCTGCACGACATAGCTGCCGAAGACAATCGGATTCGCGCGCTTCAGGCCGCCGTCGAGGAGGCCCTGCGGTCGAACGACGATACAGCAACTGTGGCTGCTCTCATAGAAGCTGAGGCGGCGATCAACGAGCGCCGCGAATCAGATGCCCGCTCTGCGGCAGGTCTGGCCAATATTCGAGCGGAGGCATTGCTGCGGTTGCTCGACTGGCAAGGTGCCGGACGCGCCTGGCGCGAAGCGTCAGCACTATTGGCACCGTTCGATACGGATGCCGCCGAGCTCATGCTGTGGCATTACACTGAAGCAATTACGGTTCACGGCCAAGTTTTTGGTCGGCCCGAGGTTATCGACGCAGCAATAGAGCAGTGGAAAAACTTGGTCGATGCGGCGCTTCCCGACCAGCACAAGGCGGCCGGATTGCAAAACAACCTTGCCATAGCCCTGACGATACAGGGCCAAGGCACTGGTGGCTCAGCGGGAGTCCGCTTGCTGGCTGACGCCGTGCAAGCCTATCGGAGCGCACTGACCGTATTTACCAAGCAAACAGTGCCCGAGGGATGGGCGAGTATCCAAAACAACTTGGGGAACGCGCTTAAGACGCAAGGGGAACGAACAAATGGCGAAGCGGGGCTGGCTGTCCTTAACGACGCGGTGAACGCTCATCGCGCAGCGCTAACTGTGCGCACCGAGCGAGCGATGCCCACCGAATGGGCGATGAGCCAGAACAACTTGGGCATCGCCCTTAAGAAGCTGGGCGACCGCACGGGCGGAGAAGCCGGGCTAGCGCTTCTGGCCGAGGCAGCCGATGCCTATCGCGCGGCGCTGACTATTCGCACCGAGCAAGTGATGCCAATAGAATGGGCGATGACACAGAACAGTCTCGGCAACGCACTAAAGGCGCAGAGCGTTCGTACTGACGATCAGACTACATCGGCTCTACTCGCCGGCGCGATCGATGCCTATCGCGCGGCGCTGACCGTGCGTACCAGATCCGCGATGCCCGCCCAGTGGGCGATGACCCAGAACAATCTCGGCAACGCACTCGCAATGCAAGCCGAACATGAGGTAGGTGCGGCGAAAGGTGTGCTCTTCGAAAAAGCCGTTGACGCTTTTCGGGCTGCGCTGACCATTCGTACGGAGCAGGCCATGCCTGCCAAGTGGGCCCAGACCATGGGAAATCTCGGACGAGCCCTGGAAAACATGGCCGACGCGCAACTCGATCCGCTGTCAAATCTGCAGACCGCGAAAGCGGCGATATGCGATTCGCTTCGGATCTTTACGTCAGAACACATGCCTAACGATCATGACAGCGCCACGCGTTGCCTGACCCGTATCCGCGCCAAGATCGTCGCGCTCGACAATGGATTGCCGACCGACACTTAGCCTGCGCTCACACATCCGATATCCGCATTGCAGCCCGAGGTTACGAGCGCGCCAGAGGAGGAGATAGTCGCTGCAGTCAACCAGCGGCCCGCACCTGTTCCCTGTCGGTCCAGGCCATGTTCACGACTTGACTGCACACGCGACCGTGACCGTGACACCATAGCCACGATCTGCGCGTTGAACCGCAGCGTCCGACACCCCATTTCGCCCCTTCGCCGCGGCATACTTGCCAGCGGAACATTACTGGAACATATTCAATCTCATGCTGACCCACATTTCCGTCCGCGGTGCGCGCGAGCACAACCTCAAGGATGTCTCGATCGACATCCCGCGCGACACGCTGACGGTGATCACCGGGCTGTCGGGGTCGGGCAAGTCGAGCCTCGCGTTCGACACGATCTACGCAGAAGGCCAGCGGCGCTACGTCGAGAGCCTGTCGGCCTATGCGCGGCAGTTTCTCGAGCTGATGCAGAAGCCCGACGTCGATCACATCGAGGGCCTCAGCCCCGCGATCTCGATCGAGCAGAAAACCACCAGCCGCAACCCGCGCTCGACCGTCGCGACGGTCACCGAGATCTACGATTACATGCGCCTGCTGTGGGCGCGCGTCGGCATCCCCTATTCGCCCGAAACCGGGCTGCCGATCGAGGCGCAGCAGGTCAGCCAGATGGTCGACCGCGTGATGGCGCTACCCGAGGGCACGCGGCTGTACCTGCTCGCGCCGGTCGTGCGCGGGCGCAAGGGCGAGTATCGCAAGGAGCTCGCCGAGTGGCAGAAGGCGGGGTTCACGCGCGTCCGCATCGACGGGCAGCTCTACGAGATCGACGAGGCCCCCGCGCTCGACAAGAAATACAAGCACGACATCGAGGTGGTGGTCGACCGGCTGGTGGTCGGCCCCGACCTGGCGACCCGCCTCGCCGACAGTTTCGAGACCGCGCTCAAGCTCGCCGAGGGATTGGCGTATGTGGATCTGGTCGACGGCCCTGCTCCCCTCCCGCTTGCGGGAGGGGCTGGGGGTGGGCCTGCGTCGAGCGTCCACGAAGCCCCGCAATCATTCCAGGTGGACATGCCCTCCCAGCATTCGGTGAAACAGCCCCCGGCTGTTTCAGCTCGTCCGGGGGACGAGCGGCCGAATGCTCCCTCCCGCGAGCGGGAGGGGAACATGAAGGGCGCGGGCGTGCCCGCCAACCGTATCGTGTTCAGCGAGAAGTTCGCCTGCCCCGTCTCAGGCTTCACCATCGCCGAGATCGAGCCGCGGCTGTTCAGCTTCAATGCGCCGCAGGGCGCGTGCCCGGCGTGCGACGGCCTGGGCGAAAAGATGATCTTCGACGAGGACCTCGTCGTCCCCAACCACGACCTGACGATCAAGAAGGGCGCGATCGTCCCCTGGGCGAAATCGAACCCGCCCAGTCCCTATTACATGCAAGTGCTTGGCTCCTTGGCGCGCGAGTTCGGGTTCAGCCTCGATACGCGCTGGGAGGACGTGCCGCAGGAGATCCGCGACGTCATCCTCCACGGCACCAAGGGCCGCCCGGTCACGCTGACCTTCGTCGACGGCCGCAAGTCGTACGATGTGCGCAAACCCTTCGAGGGCGTGATCGGCAACCTCAACCGCCGCCTGCTCCAGACCGAGAGCGCGTGGATGCGCGAGGAGCTGTCGAAGTACCAGAGCTCGCAACCCTGCGAGGTGTGCCACGGCGCCCGCCTCAAGCCCGAAGCGCTGGCGGTCAAGGTCGCGATGAAGGACATCAGCTACGCGACGCATCTCAGCGTCGTGGACGCGCTCGCCTGGTTCACCGACCTGCCCAACCACCTCAACGGCCAGCAGAAGGAAATCGCCGAGCGCATCCTCAAGGAAATCCTCGAACGGCTCGGTTTCCTCAACAACGTCGGCCTAGACTATCTCAACCTCGACCGCACCAGCGGCACGCTGTCGGGCGGCGAGAGCCAGCGCATCCGCCTCGCCTCGCAGATCGGCAGCGGCCTGTCGGGCGTGCTCTACGTCCTCGACGAGCCCTCGATTGGGCTCCACCAGCGCGACAACGACATGCTCCTCGCGACACTGCGGCGGCTGCGCGACCTCGGCAACACCGTGCTGGTGGTCGAGCATGACGAGGACGCGATCCGCACCGCCGATTACGTTATCGATATGGGCCCGGGCGCGGGCGTCCACGGCGGTGAGATCGTCGCGCATGGCACGCTGCCCGAAGTGCTCGCGCACACCGACAGCATCACCGCCGATTACCTCAACGGCACGCGCCAAGTCCCCGTCCCGCTGATCCGCCGCTCCGGCACGGGCAAGAAGCTCACCATCACTGGCGCCACCGCCAACAATTTGCGCGACGTGACCGCGAGCATCCCGCTCGGCACCTTCACTTGCATCACCGGCGTGTCGGGCAGCGGCAAGTCGAGTCTGACGATCGACACGCTCTACGCCGCCGCCGCGCGCCAATTGAACGGCGCGCGCATCCTCGCCGGCAAGTACGACAAGATCGCCGGGCTCCAGCATCTCGACAAGGTGATCGACATCGACCAGTCGCCGATCGGCCGCACGCCCCGGTCGAACCCCGCGACCTACACCGGCGCCTTCACCCAGATCCGCGACTGGTTCGCTGGCCTGCCGGAGGCGCAGGCGCGCGGCTACAAGCCCGGGCGGTTCAGCTTCAACGTCAAGGGCGGCCGGTGCGAGGCGTGCCAGGGCGACGGCGTGCTCAAGATCGAGATGCACTTCCTCCCCGACGTCTACGTGACGTGCGACGTGTGCCACGGCGCGCGCTACAACCGCGAGACGCTGGAGGTGAAGTTCAAGGGCCAGTCGATCGCCGACGTGCTCGACATGACGGTCGAGGACGCGGCCGAGTTCTTCAAGGCCGTCCCCGGCATCCGCGACAAGATGGCGATGCTGGTCGAGGTCGGGCTCGGCTATATCAAGGTCGGGCAACAGGCGACGACGCTGTCGGGCGGCGAGGCGCAGCGCGTGAAGCTGGCGAAGGAACTGTCGCGAAGGGCGACGGGGCAGACGCTGTACATCCTCGACGAGCCGACCACCGGGCTGCATTTCGAGGATGTGCGCAAGCTGCTGGAGGTGCTCCACGCGCTGGTCGAGCAGGGCAATACGGTTGTCGTCATTGAGCATAACCTGGACGTGATCAAAACGGCAGATTGGGTCATCGACCTTGGCCCAGAGGGCGGCGTCAAAGGCGGCGAGATCGTCGCGACCGGCACCCCGGAAGATGTCGCGCGTGAGAAGCGGTCGTTCACCGGCCAGTACCTCAAGCCGCTTTTGACGC
>NZ_SSMY01000011.1 GCF_004799495.1 Sphingomonas sp.
GCCCATAAAAATGCCCCCGGCGAACCAAGATCACCGGGGGCACCTACACATATCGCACCCGAGGGAGATCGGGACTGGAGTCGCCATCGTCAAATGAGCAAACCGGTGGCGACATGCTATTTATCATTCGGGCTCAATCTGGCGTAACTTCGCGGTCTAACGCGTCCTTCGGAGATTGAACCTAACTTTTCCTCCCACGAGATCAGCCGACAAAGATCGCGTTCCACGTGCTCAAACTCGTGTTTGGTGAAATGCCGATTGGCGAAGCACGAACGTGCGTGCACGTGAGTAAGCGGAGCCATGAGGCCGGTGGCCGCGAATGCGGACGCCGCGCATCTATCGAGTGATCGAACTCGCTTTGCTCGTTCGCCCAGCGACCGCTTGTTCGCTCACGTGCGAGCACGCGAGCTACACCGCGCGTTCGCATTTCTAAGAGCACTTCGTGTAAACACGCTTAGCCTATAAAGGCTTTATAAGAGAATAGAAGTTTACAACCTTTAGGCCGTCGAGTTACGCGGCTGCCAGCCGATTTCAATTTCGACTTCCGACACCCGAATCGTGTAAGCTTGATAAATAAGAACGAAGGCGCTCCCGCCTACATTCAAGGCTTACATGAAGATCACTGTAGACGAAGCCGCACCGGGCAGCGGTAAGACACACAACGCCCTTTCTAACATGATCTCGTTTCCGGCTCGATATCTGTTCGTCACCGAACGCAAGGAGTCGATCCACTCGATTACACGTCAATGTCGCGAACTCGGCGTTCAACGGCATCGCCACGTTCGAGTCTGGCCGGTTGATGCTGACAATCTCCCCACGTCCCGGAACAGTGTGCGCGAGGAAGTCGAAGCGCTGCCGAACCACTTCCGTGACGAGCCGCACGTCATTGCGATCATCACGCACGCGGCGCTTCTCATGAGCGACCTAAGCGATTTCACCGGCTGGCACGTCATCATTGATGAGGTCCCGAATGTGCTCAGCATTCAGGAAGTCCAAACCCTCAAGGACACCGCATTCTTCGCCGACCACTACACGTTGGAAAAGCTCGACGGCTATGACGGCTGGTCGGTCGTGGGGCTCACCGCGCGTGGTCGAGCGCTCACTTCTCGTCACCTCTACCAAGATGACAGTCACCGGCATTTGCGGTCGTTCCATAGCCGTGTGCTCGATAGCGCCGATCACGATCATCGTCGCGTCGTCTGCAATCTCACCGATTGGGGGCAGATGGGTCAAGCCGTGGAGACGACGGCGGGCAAGCTCGCCCCGGTGTGGATTTGGGGAAGTCTCTTCACGCTGTCCGCGCTGGCGGCGTTCGAGACGGTGACGATCCTCGCGAACCGGTTTCGGGAATCGCTGTCCTACAAGCTTCTCGTGGCGTCGGCGGGCGATCTCGATATCCGGTGGACGCTCCGCGCATCATCGCGCCCGATTGCGTGGCAGCGTCGTTCGGTGCGTGTCGTCTATTTCAGCGAGCGCCGGGCATCGCGCTACCATCTCCTTTCCGAGACGGGTCGTGAGCATCTGACGCGGATCGATGCCTATTTGGCCGCTCAGATGGGCACAGCGTCGATTTGGAGCACGAACGGGGCATTTGCCGGGTCTTTCACGTCGTTGCCCTCAGCGAACCGCCAGCCGCCAAAACAGGCGGGTTCAAATGAGTTCGTCGCGTGCAACGAAGCCGCAATCATCTACAGCGCCAAGGCTTCGCCGAACGTGCGCGGGTTGCTTGCCACCCATGGCGTGAGCGAGGCCGATTGGATCGCGACCAATGAAAACGAGATCGTGCTTCAATTCCTCACGCGCACGAGCCTGCGCAATCCCGCCTCAGCCGAGCCCGTCACCCTCTACGTGTATGACCGGGCTCAGGCCGATTACGTCGCCGAGCGGATCGGTGCCTTGCCCCACGCCGATCTCTCCGTTGAACACGTCGATCTCGGCGTTGAGACGGCTCAGCGGCCCCGTGGGCGGAAGCCGCGCATCCTCTCGCCGGACGAGATCGAAGCCAAGGCGAAGGCACGGCGCGACTACATGCGCGACTATCAGCGGGCTCAGCGGGCAGCCGCGAAAGGCGGTGCGGCATGACAGGCTCGCTCAAGCGACACTACAGCATTCGCTTTGTCCGCGCGGACGACGCCGCACCGATATGGAAAGAGATCAACCGGCTACGTGAAACACAGACGATCTATCGCGGCGTATCGATGTGGCATGACCTTCACTATCGCGTGTCGTTTTCGGATGAGAGCGCCGCGTTAGCGTTCTTCATGACGTGGTGCGATGACATTGAAATCGTTGACCGATGGGCACACGACGAATGGGGCAACCGCCTTCGTGACGGCGATGCGGTCGAAGGCGGCGCGGCATGATCGTGCTCAAGGAATACGTCGCCGACGCTTTGCTCACCGCGTGCGAAGCCGATCCGGCTCGGGAGTTACCGCCCGCTGCCAGCTTCCCCACATCGTTCAGCTTTCGCGTGCTCGCAATCACTGCCGGTCATTTGGCCACTATGATGTCAGCACTTGGTGAGCGCCTGTTCGCCGAGTGTGGTGACGCATGATCCGCCCCAAAGAATACGCCCTCAGCGGTTGGCTCGAAGCTCAGGCACGAGCGTGGCATGAAGAGATGGGCCGGGGCGTGTTCGATTTCGACCGACGCGACGTGTTGCGAAATCGGGCACTGAACGGTTACGTCGTTGATGACGCTCTTCGATCATTCTTCAATGCGGTCGTCAGATTCGACAACGCGACCATTCAGAGCGCTGCCACGCTGCACTATCTTAACGTCATTAAATCCGCACCTAACCCCTAATTCGCGAAGATAACTACTATCGGAACCCACGGTTATCGACGGGTTCCGATAGGACACACAATGATTGATCTCGTCACCGCTGCCGAACTGTGCAGCCGCCTAAAGATCGGACGCGACAAGCTCAACGAGCTTCGCACCGATCCTGCCTTTCCCAAGCCGGTTGAACGGCTGTTGCCCAAGCTGTTTTGGCTCGAAACTGAAATCGCGCAATGGCTCAAACCCGGTGAGCCCAACGACGCCTCCGACGCTAAGATTTGCCGTGTCTATCGACACACTTTCATCGACGTTGGTCGTGCCAACGCCTTCATGAAGTTCTTGGGCGACGATCTCATTGAAATCAGGGTCGGCGACGGCGAATGGTTCTTCAACCCAGACGGCACGCTGCCCGAGCGGGACGGGCTCGCATACGAGTTCACTTTCCGCCGTCGTGAAGCTCTTGATGAGTTTTGGGCGCACTGTCGGGAGGGCAAGTGATGCCCGGTCGTTATTTCGCATTCGCCACTTCCGCCATTCATGAAAACTATGGTTGGCGAGACTTCATAAGTGCGCATGACAGCATCATCGATGCGTTGGCGGCAATCGCGGCTTTCGAACCCGATCCTGACGAACCCGGTGGCGATTTCGAAGGCAACATCGGCGACTCCGAAAGCCTCAAGTGCGTCCTCACTTTCGAACGAGAATGGGGAAAGACCTACGTCGAGTTCGATGAGATAATGGACGAAGACGCAGTTCAAGTGAAGTTGACCTTCCCCGACCTATTTGAAGATCGCGATTCTTATCCGACCGTCGCACGACTTCGTCGCGGTGCCGCCTATTACATCGTTCGCGAAACGCTGTCGGGCGCGCCTCCCTCGCCGACATATTCGCCGCTGTTCGGTATGCCGAAGTTGGAGGGCAAGTGATGACCCGCACCGAACGCCTCATCATCGCCCGCGAAGCTGAACTCGAATACATCTACGAACTCGTTGAGGCGTCGGCACTCACCGCCCATGCGGACGATATCGCCACCCTGTTTGCCCGTTCGCGGGAGATCGTCGCGGAGATCGCGGCGTTGAAGCGGGAGGCGGCATGACGACGCTCGTTTTCCGCCTTCCATATCGCGATATAGGGGAAATCTTGGCGTTGGGTGACGGACGGTTTGCTTCGCGCGAGGTTATCGTCGCCGATCTTGCCAACCGCATCGCGACCGGCAACGGTTCGCTCACCATCAAATCGCTGTTCACCGACGAACAACTGGCATCGATGCGTCCCCGTATATCCTTTCTCGAAGGCGTCGCGGCTTTTCTCGCTTTCGACAACGATGCCGACGCCGTGGCCTTCCGCCTGCGCTACGCCGACGATCTCGACTTCATCGCCTGAGCGCCGTAGCCTGCCTGCTACAAGGGGGATAGCGATGCGGGAAGAGGTTGCGACGCTCCACGAGCGGATGAGCCGAGGCGGCGATTGGCGTGCGTTTCGGGATGAGATCGCGGAGCTTCACGCTCAGGACAACACCGAGGAAGAGTATGTCGAGCTATTGAAGGCGCACTTCAATCTCATGCTCTTGATCGATCAGGTCTTCGACGGCGAGACGGCGACGAAGCTTCACCAAATCGTCCTGTCGGAATATCTGCTTTTCCTGAACAAAGAGGCGCTGCAAGGCGGCGAGCTAATCAACCCGGTCGTGCTCGAACGCATTACGCGGCGTGAGGTCGAAGCGGGGCGGCTCGACCCGGACAGCGAAGCCCGCAAGCTCGCCGTCGCGGGTGCTTCCGTGCTCGGCGACTCGTCGCGCCATGACCGCTCGGACGGACGCAACGCCGTCGGCGGCGGTGCTACGCTCGGGTTGATCGTCGGCGTCATTCTCAAATTCGTGATCGCGGGCGCGACGTGGTGGATCGTTGGCAAGGCAATCGTGATAGGCGCACTGATCGGGCTGTTCTTCGAATTGCTGCCCCGATTATTCCGCGTTGCGCGCTAACGCACGTTCCAAACGTAGCTGTAAGTCCCGCAAAGGCCGGGACTGTCCTTGTCTTCCGGCTTCGTCGCGGAAGACCACACCGACATGTTGACGGCACCGCCGACGCCATCCTGATAGCTTTGCCAGAGGACGACGAACCGCGCCTTCGCGCCAGCCCCGCAAAGTGTGTTTCCTTGCCGTAGCGCGCCGGGATCGCTCGATAGCGCGTAGACGCTGGCGGTGCTTTTCTTGCCCGTGTCATCCCACTCGCGCCACCACTTGCCAACGAGCCGCGACCGAACAACCTTGCCGTTGAACGTGATCGACTGAGGCCGGACGCGCACCGGACCGGTGATGGCCTGTGCCGTGCGGCTCAACGGCACCAAGGGACGCGGGTCTTGCCACGCATAGTGCTCGATAGCGGATTGCGCGAAGGCGAGCGTCGGCATCGTGGCGAAGAGCACGGCAAGGATTGTTTTCATTCGGCAATCTCCCACTGCTAACCACTGTGCCCGAACGCACCCCGGTTACGTCCACCATCCGGCGTGTTTTGCATTTCGACCACTGACTCGGCGTTGCCCAAAAAGAGCGTCACGTTGAGGGGGTGCGCGTGCACCTCCTTGTAAAACTCAGGGTCCGCTTTCGCTTCGACGTTCAGCGCTTCCATCACGCCCGCTATCCGCTGCGCGACGATAGGATCAACGATCTCAATGACGCGTTCGATTTGCGTCTTCGCCCGTGCGATCAAGTGTCGGTCGATTATCTGACGGCGCGACAATGCGCCGGTTCGAACCGTGATGCCTTCGACTTCCAAGACGGCGATTTCTCGAACCCAATTGCCCACGTAAGAGCCGCCAGTGCCGTAATGGGCAACGGCGCGGTCGCGGAGATCGCAAAGCTCTTTGTGCACGATCTTCTCGGCGTCGTTGAGGTATGGCAGCGGATCGAATTGCTTCCGCTCTTCCGATGAGGTTTTCGCGGCGCGCGCATAGAGCAACACGATGTAGCTCATGAGCGCGGCTTCGCTCGTCTCGCGAAACTCGGCGGGCTGGTTCATCGGCGTGTCGAGCGAGAAGGCCAAGGCGTCGCACGCCTCAAGCGCAATTCGGAGATCAACCGAAATCGACTGTAGCCCGATCATGTTCTTGATCGTCCAAGCGAGGTCAAGCTTGCGCTTCTCAGCAATGAGCCGGTCGGCGAACGCGGATAGGTTGAAAGTCTGCTTCGCTGGCATCGCCCGAGGATAGCGGAATTGGTTTCAATTCCTATCGCCGGTTTTTGCCGGTATATACTCGGCATCGCGCGACAATGCGTCAACGTGCGAAATGGCATCACGCTATCGGGGGTGAACTGCGGCCCGCCCCTGACGCCCTGAGATAGGGTGATAGTGTGGCCTTGCGTGATCGTTATTGGGAACGTCCGTATCTGACGCTCGAAGAGTTTGCGGACTACGCGTGCATGAAGGTGCGTAGCCTCAACGACTGGCGGGCGAAGCGGAGTCCGCTCTTCCCGAGCGAATACCGCCCCGCCGGTCGTCCAATTTTCAAAACAAGCGAAGTTGCGGATTGGGTGGAGAGTCGGGCACTGACGCGAAAGACGGCGTGGCATCATCCCGAGTGGAAGGCTTCGCCGTCTCAAGAGTGATCGCACGTTCAGGAACGCCGAGACGATCCGCGACGCCAACCTTGACCGCAATGTCGATCAAGAACGCTTCCCATTTGGCGTAGGCGTCGCGCTTCTCGTCCGCGAGGTCGTAGCGGTCATAGACTTCCGTCAGCCCGGTTTTCTTGTGGGCGATCACCGCTTCCGCCGTGTCGTAATCGATGCCGAGCCGCTTCGCGTTCGAGCGAAAGGTGCGACGGAAGTCGTGATAGGTCCACGCGGGGATCGACTGCCCCGCGATCTTCGCCATGCGCTTCGCGACCCGGTTCCGAATCTTATACCACCCGTCCATGCGTGGCCCGTCCTTGCGGTCGCTCGCGATCAGCCAAGCGTCGTTCGTCCGGGCGAGCGCGGTGCCCCATGCGCCAAGATAAACCTCATGCGTGATGTGGTTCTTCATACGCGGACCGGGGATCGTCCACACGCTGCCCGCGATCTCGCTCATCGCTGCGCCGAGCACTTCGTCGCGGCGCAACGCGGTGAGCAATAGGAGCAAGATCGCCCGTTGATAGATGCGCTCTTCATCCGCCAGCGCGGCCAATAACCAACCAATCTCGTCATGGCTGAGGAAGCGGTCGCGCTTGGTCTGCTTGTAGTAGTAGGCATCAAGGGAGATTGCGGGATCGGCCTTTAGCACAATGCCCGCTGCCTTGCCCTCACGGGACGCGCACCATTTGAAAAACACCTTCATTTCACCCGCGAGCCGGTTCGCGCGGATTGGTGCCTTCGCGCCCTTGGCGAGCACGAGCGACCACAAGTCATCGTCGGTGATCTCTTGAAGGATGCGCGAGCCGATTTGCTCGCACATGTCGATCTTCCACATCGATTCCTTGTCGGCGATTGATCGCTGCTTGAGCTTCCGCCGCGTGCCCGCGCGGACGTAGGTCATGTAAAGGTCGCGCGCGTCGCCGACCGTGATGTAGGCGGCTTTCTCGGCACGCGTCGCTTCGTCCGGATCAATTCCTTGCTCGACCGCCCGATTGAGCGTCTGTGCCCATTCGCGTGCATCGGCGATGCTCTTGTCGGGGAACTTGGCGAAGGTCTTTTTGACGAACCTTGCGGCGTCGCCCGTGCCCGCAACGCGGCGGCGATACTTCCACATGAGGCGGAAGCCGCCGCGCGTTTGAGCTTCGACATACAGGCCGGGCGTCTGCGGATCGGCCATCATGCCCGAGCGAAGTGCTTCGATGGTGGCAGGGGTAAAGGTCTGCTTTTTGGTCATTGGAGCCTCATCAGGAAGAGCGAGGCGGTCCAAGTTTCACGGGCACAAGCCGGGCACAACAAGGTGCCCTGATTCGCTTTATTTCGCCTGAAATCGCCGAAACCGTGTGCCCGCATTGTGCCCGTATTCGCTCTTCGTAGCCGCGCAAAGCGGCGGAAAAGCTCGGTTTTCTGCGGTTTTTGACGCTTGCTTACGGTGCGCTAAAAGCGAATTTGTAAACCGAAGGTCGCGGGTTCGATTCCTGCAACCGGCACCGCCTACCGATCCCGCCAATAATCGAACGCGATCTGCTGCTGCTCGCGCACCAGCTTTATCGCGCGTGGCCCGGTCCACGGTCCGTCATACCCGAGCACGAACGCCCGCGCGCCGCCCCACCAGCCCTGGCCTGGCAGCCCGTCCGATTCGCGCACGACCAGCACCGCCAGTTCCGGCTCGCCCGCCGCGATCGCGGCCTCGTCGATCACATCGAGCGTCTTGCACAAGGCCCGCATCTTTGGCCGCGTAAAACGCAGGCCCAGTTCGCCCAGCATCTCGCTGTAACTAACCGCCCGTCCTTCGCGCGCCGCCGCGATCAGCAAACCGCGCACGCGCTCCACATCGGCGATCGGTGAGTCGGTCATTGCCCGCGCTCCGTTCCTCGGCTTAGGTGCAACCCGCATCGCGTGGAAGGCGTTACGCACCCCAAAATGATCAAGGTCGCGAGCTATAATATCCGCAAGGGGATCGGCACCGACCGCATCCGCAGCCCCGACCGCATCCTGCACGTGCTCCACGAAATCGACGCCGACGTGATCGCGCTGCAGGAGGCCGACCGCCGCTTCGGCGGGCGCGCGGCGATCCTCAGCCCGCACCACCTCGCCGAGCATAGCGCGTACAAGGCGGTGCCGTTCGGCAAGCGCGAGCATTCGGCGGGGTGGCACGGCAACGTCCTGCTGGTGCGCAAGGACGCGACGATCGCCGATTGCGAAGCGATCCACCTCCCCACCCTCGAGCCGCGCGGCGCGGTGATGGCGGATCTGCGGGTCAACGGCACGCTGGTGCGGATCGTCGGGATGCACCTCGATCTGTCGGGGCTGATGCGTCGGCGCCAGGCCGATGCGATCATCGCGCACCTTGATGCGAGCACCGATCGCTTGCCGACGGTGATGATGGGCGATCTCAACGAATGGACGCGGCATTCGGGGTGCCTCAAGAACTTCGCCGAGCGCTTCACCATCGCGGCGACCGGGCCCAGTTTCCACGCGCGGCGCCCGGTCGGGCGGCTCGACCGGATCATGGCCTCGCCCGATCTGCGCATCGCCGATTGCGGGGTGCACCATTCGCCAGCGTCGCGTACCGCGTCCGACCACTTACCAATCTGGGCCAAGATCGAAGCCGCATGACGCGCGAGAAGGAACTCCGCATGGCGCTGGTCTGCTACGGCGGGATCAGCCTGGCGGTGTACATGCACGGCATCACCAAAGAGATCTGGCGCCTCGCCCGCGCCTCGCGCGCGTTTCACGGCGACCACGCTCCGCCGGCGCAATCGACCGAGCGAGTCTATCACGCGCTGCTCGCGGAAATCGAGACCGAGTCCGACGTGAAACTGCGCATCCTGCCCGATATCATCGCGGGTGCGAGCGCAGGCGGGATCAACGGCGTGTTCCTGGCACAGGCGATCGCGACTGGGCAGAGCCTGGAGCCCCTAACGCAATTGTGGCTCGACACCGCCGACGTCGAGGCACTGATCGATCCCGACCAGGCGGCGCAGCATCCCTGGACGAAGATATGGGCGCTGCCGATCGCGTGGATGGCGCAACGCCGTGGTGCCGCGCGGATCGACGAGCTGGTCGAGGCAGGCGCGCGGCGCGAGGTGCAGGCGAAGCTGTCGCAATTCGTCCGCGCGCGCTGGTTCGAGCCACCGTTCGGGGGGAAGCGCTTCTCCAACCTGATCCTCGACGCGCTGGAGGCGATGCACGCCGCGGGCGGCGACGGGCGGTTGCTCCCCCACGGTCAGCCGCTCGACCTGTTCGTCACCGTCACCGATTTCCGCGGCCATCCCGAACGGCTCGAACTGCATTCGCCGAGCGAAGTGATGGAGACCGAGCACCGCCTCGTCATCCCGTTCAGCGACCATGGCACGGGCGGCTTCGCCGACCCCGCCGAGCTGACTTTCGCCGCGCGTGCGACCTCTAGCTTCCCGGGCGCCTTCCCGCCGTTCAGTGTCGGCGAACTCGATAGCGTGCTCGACGAGCGCGCGCTGGCGTGGCCGACCCGCGCCGCGTTCCTCGAACGCGCGCTGCCGCGCCAGTACGCCGCCAACGCGGCCGACAGCGCAGTGCTGATCGACGGCTCGGTGCTGGTCAACGCGCCGTTCCGCCCGGCGATGGACGCGCTGCGCGAACGCCCCGCCAGGCGCGAGATCGACCGCCGCTTCATCTATATCGACCCCGCCCCCGGCCCGAGCTTCCAGTTCGGCGCGACCGCGGCAGCGACGCCCGGGTTCTTCCAGACGATCATCGGCGCGATTTCCGAAATCCCGCGCCAACAACCGATCCGCGACAATCTGGAAGCGATTCAGGAGCGCAGCGAGCGGATCGACCGGATGCGCGCGATCACGCGGCTGATTCGGCCCGAGGTCGAGGCGCAGATCGAGGCGTTGTTCGGTTATACTTTGTTTCTAGATTCGCCGACGCCGGCGCGACTCGCCGCTTGGCGGACCAAGGCGCAGAATGCGGCGGCGGCCAAATCGGGGTTCGGGTACGCGGCGTACGGTCATTTGAAGGTCGCTGGTGTCGTCGACCTGATCGCAACCCTGCTCCACGCGGTCGGCGGCGAAGGGGCGCCCGAGCGGCTGCACCGCATCCGCCGCGCCGTCGAGGAGGCGGTGCGAGCAATGGACGGCGGGCTGACCTTCGCCGGCAAGGCGAGCCCGTCTGCGATCGCATTCCTGCGCTCGTTCGATCTCGGTTTCCGCATCCGCAGGCTTCGGCTGGTAGCGCGCCGGCTCACCGAGCTGGAGGACGAACTGACCGAAACGCAACTCGCGACCGCGCGCGCGCAAATCTACGACGCGCTCGCGGGGTATCTCGAGGCCAAGCGCACCGACCCGCACGCGGGGCTGCGCCGCGCGGTCCGCGTGATGCGGAGCGACGCGCAGCCGGTGCTCGACCAATTGGCGGCCTCGCTCGGACTCAAGCAGCTCGACGACGAGACCGACCGGAAGATGGCGGTCGCATTCGAAGGCATGGCGAAGGAGGTGAAGCGCCCACTCCTCCTCGCCTATCTCGGTTTCCCGTTCTTCGACGTCGCGACGCTGCCGCTGCTCCAGGGCGAAGGGCTCGATGAATTCGACCCGATAAAGGTCGACCGGATCGCGCCCGAGGACGCCGCGTCGATCCGCCAGGGCGGCGCCGAGGCTACCTTGAAGGGCATCCAGTTCAACGCGTTCGGCGCGTTCTTCAGCCGCGCGTATCGCGAGAACGACTATCTGTGGGGCCGCCTCCACGGCGCCGAGCGGATGATCGACATCGTCGTCTCCGCACTCCCGCCGCGCACGCGGATGAAGCCGGGACGTGTGGCGGCGATCAAGCGCCAGCTTTTCCATGCGATCCTCGACGAGGAAGAACCGCGACTGGGCGCGGTGCCGGGGTTGATCGGCGCGCTGCGCAAGGAAGTCGGCTGAGGCTGGCCAAGGGCGCCCTTCCCCGCTAGCCTCCCTCCCATGCAATTCCTCAAAATCCTGCTGTGGTGCCTGCTCGCCTTCGTCGCGGCGATCTTCACCTTCGGCAACTGGACGTGGGTCACGATCAACCTGTGGGGCGGGCTGGTCGCGGAGGTGAACCTGCCGTTCCTGATGCTGCTGATGTTTCTCGCCGGGATGCTGCCGACCTGGCTATATTTCCGCGCGCAGCGCTGGCGGCTGACCCAGCGGCTCGCCACGTCGGAACGGATCATCGCCGACCTCAAGCCCGTACAGAGCGTCGCGGTGGTCGAGCCGGTGACGCCGCCGGCACCGCCATCGCCGCCGCCGGTCGACAAATTGCTATGACCAGCCGCATCTACGTTGCGCTCGACACGCCCGATATCGAGCGGGCCAAGGTGATCGCCAACCGCGTCCGCCACCATGTCGGTGGGATCAAGCTGGGCCTCGAATTCTTCATGGCGAACGGGCGTCACGGCGTGCTGGAGATGCACGAGCTCGGCCTGCCGATCTTTCTCGACCTCAAGCTGCACGACATCCCGAACACCGTCGGCAAGGCGATTCAGTCGTTGCGCGGGCTCGATCCCGCGGTGCTGACCGTCCACGGCGCGGGTGGCCGCGCGATGCTGGAGGATGCCAAGGCGGCCGCGCCGATCGACACCAAAGTCGTCGCGGTAACGATGCTGACCAGCCTCGACGAGAACGACCTGCGAACCACGGGGATCGAAGGATCGGCGCACGATCAGGTGCTGCGGCTGACCGACCTCGCGATGGACGCCGGGCTCGACGGCATCGTCTGTTCGGGCGACGAGGTCGCCGCGGCGCACAAACATTGGCCCAAGGGGTTCTTCGTCGTCCCCGGCGTGCGTCCGGCCAACGGCGCGATCGGCGACCAGAAGCGCGTCGTGACGCCGCGGGCCGCGCTCGATGCAGGCGCATCGATCTTGGTGGTGGGACGTCCAATCACCGGCGCCGAAGACCCCGACATGGCCGCGCGCGAAATCGGGGCGACGTTGTAAGGCGAGTCCGCTTCGGCCATAGCGCCGCGATGCCCCGCGTCACCGGCAAGATTTGCGGCCTTTCAACGCCCGAAACGCTCGACGCCGCGATCGCGGGCGGGGCGAGCCATGTCGGGTTCGTGCTCTATCCGCCCTCCCCCCGCGCGGTGTCGTTCGATGGCGTGCGCGGTCTCACCCAGCGTGTGCCCAGCCATGTCGCCAGGGTCGGCGTATTCGTTGATCCGTGCAACGCGCTGATCGACCAGGCCATCGGGAGCGGAGCGCTCGATGCGATCCAGCTCCATTCGGTGACGCCGGCACGCGCGGCGGCGTTGAAGCAGCACAGCAAGCGTGAGGTGTGGGTCGCGGTGGCGGTCAAGACGCGCGCCGACCTCGACACTGCTGCCAATTATCGGAGTGCGTGCGACAAAATTCTGTATGACGCCAAGACGCCGGACGGCGCACTCCCCGGCGGGATGGGCGTGCGGTTCGACTGGACTTTGCTCGACGGCTTCCCGCACCCTCTCCCTTGGGCGCTGTCGGGCGGGCTGACGGCGGACAATGTTGGCGAGGCCGCGCGGCGCACCGGCGCGTCGCTCGTCGACACGTCGTCGGGCGTCGAGACCGCGCCGGGCGTGAAGGATGTGGACAAGATCGCCACGTTCCTGCGGGCAGTTGCACAAATCTAGTCCGCTGGTGTCGAGCGAAGTCGAGACACGGTAACAGGCGGAAACGCTTCTCGACTTCGCTCGAAGCGAACGGCTAAGGGGAGGCGCAATGACCGCCAACACCTTCCGCGCGCAGCCCGACGACAGAGGGCATTTCGGCCAGTTCGGCGGGCGCTATGTCGCCGAGACGCTGATGCCGCTGATTCTCGACCTCGAGCGCGAATATCGCGCGGCGAAGGCGGACCCGGCGTTTCAGGCGCAGTTCGATGACCTGCTCGAACATTATGTCGGCCGCCCCAGCCCGCTCTATTTCGCCGAGCGGCTGACCGCGGCGGTGCGGGAGGGGTGCGACCCCGGCAAAGGTGCGCAAATCTGGTTCAAGCGCGACGAGCTCAACCATACCGGTGCGCACAAGATCAACAATTGCATCGGCCAGATCCTGCTCGCCATGCGGATGGGCAAGACGCGGATCATCGCCGAGACCGGCGCGGGGCAGCATGGCGTCGCCACCGCGACCGTGTGCGCGCGGTTTGGGCTGCCGTGCGTGATCTACATGGGCGCTAAGGACGTAGAGCGGCAGCAGCCTAACGTGTTCCGGATGAAATTGCTTGGTGCCGAGGTGATGCCGGTGACGAGCGGCGCGAACACATTGAAGGACGCGATGAACGAGGCGCTGCGCGATTGGGTCGCGAACGTCCACGACACCTTCTACATCATCGGCACCGCGGCGGGACCGCATCCCTATCCTGAACTCGTCCGCGATTTTCAGTCGGTTATCGGGACGGAGGCGCGCGCACAGATGCTGAGCCGGATCGATCGCCTGCCCGACCTGCTGGTCGCGGCGATCGGTGGCGGGTCCAACGCGATCGGGCTGTTCCACCCATTCCTCGATGATGCCGAGGTGAAGATGCTGGGCGTCGAGGCGGCCGGCGAAGGGCTCGACAAGAAGCACGCCGCGAGCCTTGCGGGTGGCTTCCCCGGCATCCTCCACGGCAACAAGACCTATCTGCTGCAGGACGACGACGGCCAGATCGCAGAGGCGCATTCGATTTCGGCGGGCCTCGACTATCCCGGGATTGGGCCTGAGCACTCATGGCTCAAGGAAATCGGGAGGGTCGAATACACCTCGGCAACCGACGAGGAAGCGCTCAGCGCGTTCCAGTTGTTGTGCAAGACCGAGGGCATCATCCCCGCGCTCGAACCTTCGCACGCCATTGCAGCTGTCGTGCACAAGGCACGGGAAATGGATCAAAACCAGATCATCCTGTGCAACCTGTGCGGGCGCGGCGACAAGGACATCTTCACCGTCGCTGAGGCGTTGGGGGTTGCGATATGAAGAGCAAAAATCAGCTAATCGGCTTCGTAATTATGACGACGCTAGTCGTTGCGCTGATCCCGCTCGGTGAAACAATGGCGTTTGGGAACACCATTGTCGTCGTCCTTTACGCGATCTCGTTTGCGACAGGCATTTCGCTCGCCACCGCCAGCCTGTCGCGGCCTTATCGGGCGTTTTGGGCCCTCGGCTTGTCGATCGTGCTGGTTGTATTAGCAACCACGATCAATACGTCGATGGCGCCGGGCGAAGAGGGAGGACCCGTTCTGGGCCTGATCGTGTTCGGTTTCTACCTGGGCCTGCCGACCTTGATCTTCGCGTTGCTATTTGGGCTCGCGCTAAAACCCCGCATGCTACAATGAGCCGCCTGTCCTCCGCTTTCGCTAAAGAACGTCCTGCCCTCGTGACCTTCGTCACCGCAGGCGACGGCCCGACCGCGGCAGTCCTCGACGCGCTGGTCGCGGGCGGCACGGACGTGATCGAGCTCGGCATGCCGTTCACCGATCCGATGGCGGACGGCCCGGCGATCCAGGCGGGCAATCTGCGCAGCCTCGGCGCGGGAACGACGACCGCCGATATCCTGAGTATCGCCAAAGACTTCCGCGCGCGCCATCCCGACGTGCCGCTGGTGCTGATGGGCTATGCCAACCCGATGACCCGCCGCGGGGCAGACTGGTTCGCCGCCGCCGCGCGCGAGGCCGGGGTCGATGGCGTGATCTGCGTCGATATCCCGCCCGAGGAAGACGAGTCGCTGGGTCCCGCGCTGCGCGCCGCGGGGGTTGACCTGATCCGTCTCGCCACCCCTACCACCGATGCCGCGCGGCTCCCCCGCGTGCTCGATGGCGCGAGCGGGTTTCTCTATTACGTCTCGGTCGCCGGGATCACCGGCAAGCAACAAGCGGCGCAAGCTTCGATCGAGGACGCCGTCGCGCGCCTTAAGGCCGCGACCGATCTGCCCGTCGCGGTCGGTTTCGGCATCCGCACGCCCGAGCAAGCCGCCGCGATCGCGCGCGTCGCCGACGGCGTCGTGGTCGGCTCGGCGATCGTCGAACTGGTCGGCGAGCACGGGCGGGATGCACCGGAACCGGTTCGCGCCTATATCGCTTCACTCTCGGCGGCGATTCACGCTGCCCGCAAGGAAACAGCATGAGCTGGCTCAGCAACGTCCGCAACGCGCTCTCTTACGTGATGCCGAAGAAGGAGAGCCCCGACAACCTCTGGCACAAGTGCAAGGGGTGCGGGCAAATGGTGTTCGCGAAGGAGCTGGAGGACAACCTCTATGTCTGCCCGAACTGCGGACATCACGAGCGGATCGGGCCCGAGGTGCGGTTCGCGCAGATCTTCGACGAGGACAGCTACGAGCAACTCGCCGCGCCCAAGGTGCCCGAGGATCCGCTCAAGTTCCGCGACCAGAAACGCTATACCGACCGCATCAAGGCCGCGCGCGCCGCGACGGGCGAAAGCGACGCGCTGATCAACGCGAGCGGGACGATCGACGGGCGCAAGGCGGTGGTCGGCGTGCAGGACTTCGCGTTCATGGGCGGATCGATGGGCCTCGCGGTCGGCGAAGCATTCGTGCGCGGAGTCGAGGCGGCGATCGAGGAGGAGGCGCCGTACATCATCTTCACCGCGGCGGGCGGCGCGCGGATGCAGGAAGGTATATTGTCACTGATGCAGATGCCGCGTGCGACCGTGGCGATCGAGATGCTACACGACGCCGGACTGCCCTATATCGTCGTGCTGACCGACCCCACGACGGGCGGCGTCACCGCGAGCTACGCCATGCTCGGCGACGTCCAGATCGCCGAGCCGGGCGCGCTGATCGGGTTCGCCGGGCAGCGCGTGATCGAGCAGACGATCCGCGAGAAATTGCCCGAGGGGTTCCAGCGCGCGGAGTATCTGCTCGATCACGGCATGCTCGACATGGTCGTGCCGCGTGCCGAGCTGAAGGCGACGCTGGCGAGCGTGGTCGGCTATCTGTGCGAGCGCCGGAAGGCGGCATAATCTCCCCTCCCGCTTGCGGGAGGGGTCGGGGGAGGGCATGTGCCGACCCGTGCTGATCGACGCGCCCTCCCCTAGCCCCTCCTGCAAGCGGGAGGGGAACTGATGCCCGACCACGCCACCTCCGCCGATCCCGCCGTCCAGCGCCAGTTCGACCGGCTAGCGGCGTTGTCCCCCGGCGCCGACATTCTCGGGCTGGAGCGGATCAGCGCGTTGTTGGAGCGCGTCGGCAATCCTCAGGATCGCCTCCCACCCGTGCTCCACGTCGCGGGGACCAACGGCAAGGGATCGACCTGCGCCTTCCTGCGCGCGGGATTGGAAGCGGCGGGATATAGCTGCCACGTCTATTCCTCGCCCCACCTCGTCCGCTTCAACGAGCGAATCCGGCTCGCCGGCACGCTGATCGACGATGCACAGCTTGCCGCGTTGATCGAGGAAGTGCTCGACGCGGGCGGCGATATCGGCGCGAGCTTCTTCGAGGTGACGACCGCCGTAGCGTTCCTCGCCTTCGCGCGCACGCCGGCGGACGCTTGCATCATTGAGGTCGGGCTCGGCGGGCGGCTCGATGCGACCAACGTCATCGCGGAGCCGATCGTTACCGGGATCGCGCAACTCGGGATCGACCACGAACGCTTTCTGGGGAGCGACATCGAGGGCATCGCCGCGGAAAAGGCCGGGATCGCCAAGCCACACGTCCCGCTCGTCACGATGCGTTACCCGGCCAAGGTCGAGGCGCGCATCGCCGGCGTCGCACGGACCGCCGGCGCGCCGATTGCGGCGGAGGGCGGGCACTGGTTCTGGGCGGCGGACGAGGCGCACGTGACATACCGCGACGCCGCGGGCCGGGTCGTGACACCCCTCCCCGCGCTCGCCGGATCGCACCAGCGGGCCAATCTCGCGCTCGCCATCGCGATGCTGCGGCACCAGCGCGCGCTGACGATCCCGCCCGAGGCGTATGTCGCGGCGGCGGAGCACGCGATCTGGCCCGCACGGCTGCAAAAGCTCAGCGCAGGGCCGCTGACGACAAAGCTGCCCGGCCGCACCGTGCTGGTCGACGGCGGGCACAATGCCGATGCGGCGCAGGCAATCGCGGCGGCGCTGGCCGGGTCCGCCCCTTTCGACCTGATCTTCGGGCTGATGAAGAACCGCAAGATCGCCGATGTCCTCGGGCCGATCGCGCCACTCGTGCGCAAGGCGCATGTCGTGCCGCTGACCGGGCACGAGCACCACGACCCGCGCGACGTCGCGATGTTCGCGCAGGCGCGCTCGGCGCCGCGCCATTGCTATCCGGCTGTCAGCCTCGAGCAGGCGGTGGACCGGCTGGCGACGGACGAGGAAGGCGCGCCGACCGTCCTCATCGCCGGGTCGCTCTATCTCGCCGGTGAAGCGCTCGTCGCGAACGACGAGGCGCCGGTCTAGCCCGCGCGCAACTCGCGCAATTTGTCGACCGCCCAGCGGTACATCTCAGCATCGTCGCGGCGCTGATAGCTGTCGAGCCGCTTCATCCGGTCCTCGACCTCCTCGAGCACACCAAGCGCTTCGCGCTTGCGCCCCAGTTCGATCAGCAGCGCGGCATAGCGGCAGCGCGCTTCCTCGCCCGGCATGCGCGTGACGATGTCGCGATAGATCGCCAGCGCCTCGTCCTGGCGCCCGACATGATCGTACAGCCGCGCGCGCAACAGGTTCAACTTGTCGCGCTCACTCTGCCCACTCGGCTCCTTGATGTCCTCGACCGTCGCCAGCGCGGCATCGACTTGATCGTCCTCGAACAACGCGTTGGCGAGCTTGGTCTCGGTGCGCGGGTCCGCCATCGGCTGCGCCGCCAGCGCCTCGCGATAGAGCGGGATCGCCTCGCCCGGCCGGTGCACCGCCGCCAGCGCGTCGGCGAGCCGGATACGGTTGGCGATCGTGTCCGCCAGCCCCAGCGCATCGCGCGCGTTGCGCACCTCGCGCTCGGGGTCGATCGCTTTGGCCGCCTGCGCCTTCATGACGCGGACGTGGCGGTTGCCCTGCATCCCGGGCAGCACCTCGATGATGAAATAGGCGAGGCATCCGACCACGGGGAAGAAGATCAGCGGCCAGATCCAGAACTGGTTGCGCCCCAACCGGATGCAATGGACGACGCATGCGACCTGGCACAGGATCGACCCGCCGTAGAGGAGCAATGGCAGCATCAGCCGGGCTCGCCGGTGTGGCCCGGCTCCGCCACGGCCGCGAGGCGTGACGTGCGCCACCATTCTAGCAGCACGAACAGGATCGCGATCACGCCCGCCAGCGACAGCCAGCGGAACACCGTGCCGTAGCCATGGATCGGGATCGCCTCGCCCACCGGCGCGCGCATCAGCGCGCCGACCAGGAAGGTCATCGACGACAACACCGAATATTGTACCGCGGCGTACTTCTTGCTGACCACGCCCGACACGAACGCAACCAGCGCGGCGCCGGCGATGCCGGTCGAGATGTTCTCGTAACAGATCGCGAGCAGCAGCCGCGCCATCCGCAGGTCGCCGCCGAAAGCCTGCACCAGCAGGTCGAGCCGCGTGGCGTGCAGCACCATGTCGATATAGGGCGACCCGTCGGCCAAATCGGCGAACACGAAATTGCCGAAGATCGGCAGGATCGCACCGATCAGCACGGTCGGAAAACGGCCGATCCTGAGGAAGAGATACCCACCGATGCTCACCCCGACGATCGACATGATGATGCCGAAGATCTTCGACGCGAACGCCACCTCGTCCTTCGAATAATGCATGAAATCGAGGTAGAACGGGTATGCGAACGACGCCCAGACATTGTAACACAACGCATAGGTCAGGATCAGCCCGATGATCAGCAGCACGCCCCAGCGCAGCCGCTCGGCGAGATCGGCGAGCGGGGCGATCAGCGCGCCGTAGAGGTGGTTGGCGGCGGTGCGCGCGCCCGATCGCGTCGTGTCCTCGACCGTCTGGACGTTCTGCCCGCGCGCCTTCATCCGGTTGATGAACGCGGCGACCGCCAGCGGCACGAACACCGTCGCGGTAATGATCAGCCAGCCATAATTCTTCAGGAAATCGCCCGCCGAGGGCCGCACCGCGCCGGGCGGCAGGTCGGCGAGCATGCCGATCATGAACATCACGAGCGTGACGATCGCCCAGGTCCAGCTCGCGCCGACGATCAGCAGCGCGAACGCGCGGATTCGCGGATTGACCTCGCCCGGTTGCGCCAACGCGCTCGCCTTGACGCTATCGGGTCGCGGCGTGTCCGGCGCACCGAGCCCCAGCGCCAGCACGACAGCCATCAGCGCCGCCATCACCAGATAGACGGTCGGCCACGACATTCGCGCCGCGAGATACAGCGCCACCGCCCCCCCGACGATCGACGCGCTCCGTGCTCCAAGCTGATAGACCGAGGACAGCAGTTCGACCGGCGTCTTCTCGTCGGCAACATCGATCCGCCAGCCGTCGATCGCGACGTCCTGAGTCGCCGACGCCAGCGCGCCGATGAAGGCGAAGATCGCGAACCGCGCGATATGCTGGGTCGGGTCGGTGGTGACGATCGCCAGCAGGCTCAGAATCATCGCCGCCTGGCACAGGACGATCCAGCTCTTGCGCCGCCCCAGCCGGTCGAGCACGGGCAGCTTGACGCGATCGACCAGCGGCGACCACAGGAACTTGAAGGCATAGGTCAGCCCGATCCACGACAGCACCCCGATCGTCGCGAGCTTGACCCCGACCTCGCCGAGCCACGCCGTCAGCGTGCCGACCAGGAGCGCCGCGGGCAGCCCCGAGGAGAAACCGTACACCAGCATCGACGCCGACTTGCGCGTGCTGAGCGCGGCCGCGAACACCTTCAATCCCTTTGGCCGTGCCGACGCCGCACTCATTCAGGCTTGCTCCCCACTTCTTATCGGCAGACACTAGCTTTAATTACGGGGAGAGGAAGCCATGAACGTGGCGACCAGGATCGCGCCGACGCCGGGGCAACTCGCTTTGGCGAAGGTGCTCGCGGAAGGCGGCGCGCGGCGCGAGCCGGCGATCACGCATGTGCCCGCATCGGCCTATACCGATCCGGCGCGGTTCGCGCTCGAGCGGGAGAAGTTGTTCGAGCGCCGCCCGCTGGTGATCGCGCCGTCCGCGTTGCTGCCCGATCCGGGCATGGCGGTGCCGCATGACGGCTGCGGCAAGCCGTTGCTCGTCACGCGCGACCGCGAAGGCATCGCGCATGTTTTCCTCAATGTCTGCCAGCATCGCGGGACACGGCTGGTCGAGGGCGGCGATACGGTCTGCGCGGCGAAGCTGGTCTGCCCGTATCATGCCTGGACCTACGGCCTCGACGGCAAGTTGCTCGCGCTGCCGCGCACCGATGCGTTTCCGGGACTCGACAAGAGCGCATTGGGGTTGAAGCGCCTGCCGACGCTGGAGGCTGGCGGGCTAATCTGGTTTTCGTTCGACGAGGGCGCGGATTTCGCCGAGCCGGAAGCGCTGGGACACGATTTCGACGCGTTCGACCTTGCCGGACAGCATTTGTTCAAGCGGCGCACGCACGATGTCGCGGCGAACTGGAAGCTGATCATGGACGCGTTCCTGGAGAGCTATCACGTCCAGCGACTCCACGCGGCAACGATCGGCCCGTTCTTCAAGGACGGCGTGGCGTCGGGCGACCTGATCGGGCCGCACCAGCGATCGGCGGTCGGCCGCGATGTCGAGGCGATCGAATGCGCGGCGGAGGATTGGCCGACGCTTCGCCGCGCGATCACCTATACCTATCAGATGTTCCCCGCGACGATCCTGATCGTCAGCCCCGATTACATTAACCTGATGACGCTGATGCCGCGCGGGGTCGACCGCGTACTGGTCGAGGATTTCATGCTGATCCCCGAGGCTCCCACAACCGACAAGGCGCTGGCACATTGGGAGAAGAGCTGGAATCTGCTCGACGGCGGGGTGTTCGGCGCCGAGGATTTCCGCGCGGCGGCACTTGGGCAGGAAGGGCTGATGTCGGGTGCGATCGACCGTCTGACGCTCGGCGGGCTGGAGGGCGGGATCAAGGTGTTCCACGGTGCCGTCGAGGCGGCGCTGACCTGCCGCTAACGCAAAAAGGGCGACCCGGACGGGCCGCCCTTCAGATGCGCATACCGAAACCGTCAGGCCGGCTTCTTCATCACCGTCGCCTTCGAACCGTCGTCGCCGGTCCCGGTCCAGCTCCCGTCGGCGGCGGGCGCTGAATTGGTATAGCACATTTCCTTGGCGCCCTTCGCGGTGAAGCAGCCCTTGGCTCCCTTCATCACGAACGTGCCGGTCTCCGGCTTTCCGGCGGGGTCGGTGCCGGAATAGGTGCCGTCGGCATTGATCGTGACTTCCATCTTGTCGCCCTTGGCGTCGGTAACAGCATAGGTGCCCGGCTCGAACCCGGTCCATGCCGCGGTGGTGTTCGTCGTCGCCGCTTCGGTCGTCGTGTTTTCGGTCGTCGTCACCATATTGACCGAATCGGTCTTGTTCTCGGTTTTGGGTGCGCATGCCGCCAGCGCGGCGACGGTCGCGAAAAGTAGCATCGTCTTCATGGCTGTTCCCCTCCCATGGGAGCGGGAAGGTATCGTTGTTTGCCCGTAACGGTCAATCCTTCAACACCAGCACGATCGTCTCGATCACGCGGAGCGTGTCATCGACTGACCCCACCCGGATGGTGTCGAGTCCCATCTCCTTCGCCGGATAATCGTTGCCGCCCGGGAAGATCGCGTCGCCGAGGAACAGCACTTCGTCCGCGCTTACGCCAGCTTCGGGAAACAGCTTCTTCAGGCCATACGCCTTGTCGACCCCCTTGCGCGTCACGTCGATCGAGGTCGATCCGCCGATATTGATCGACAGGTCGGGCAGCATGCCGCGCAGCCGCGCCTGTAGTTTCTTGCGCTTGGCGTGGTCGGGGTCCCACGCGTCCTTCGCCTCGAGCGGCGCCTGCTGGCCGAGCGCGGAGAAGGTCACCTGGCTGCCGCGATCCTCGACGCGGTCGCCCCACGTCTGGCCCTGGTCGAGCCCTTCCTCGTGCATCGCCTTGTCGAACGCCTGGATGATGTGCTGGCGCTCGCCCTCGCTGAACAGTTCGGCGTAGATCGCCTTCCATTCGCCGTCGACGAAGCGATAGAGCTTGGTCCCGGTCGTCGGCTGGATGAACAGGTTCGCGAGGTTCGCGCGGTCGATCATCCGCCCGATCACCTGCTTCTCGAACTGCGGCCAGTCGCCACCCGAGATGATATCGACCTTCGCCACATCGAGCAGGTCGGCGAGCGCGTTGGCCATGCGGTCGTCGAGCGGTTGCTTCGACAGCGCGAGCGTGCCGTCGAGGTCGAATGCGATGAGCTTCTTCATGATGTCACCTTGGGCAGGATGAACGCATCGATCGCATGCGCGACGCCGTCCTCCTCGTTGCTGCTGGATGTTTCGTCGGCCTTGGCTTTCACCGCCTCGGGTGCCTGGCCCATCACGACCGAGAAGCCGGCGCGGTCGAACATCGGCACGTCGTTCTCCATGTCGCCGAACACCGCGACATCGGCCATGTCGACGCCGAGCATTTTGGCGAGCGCCGCAACGCCGTCACCCTTATTCGCAGTGACGCCCGTCACGTCGAGATAATAGGTCTGGCTTTGGCCGATCGTCGCCTGCTTGCCGAACGCTGCCTTCGCCTTGTCGGCCAGCCCCTTGAGCAACGCGGCATCGTCGCTGACGATGGTGAGCTTGTCGATGCGGCCGTAAAGGTCGGCGAAATCGTCGCGCAGCACCGGCGGCTGGTTCGACGCGATGCGTTCGTGCTCGACATGCACGCCCTGGTCGCTCGTCGCGTACCAGTGCCCGTCGGCAAATACCCAGCGGTCGACCGGCGCATCGCCGACGATCGCGAACACGCCGCGCACGACAGTTTCATCGACATGGCAGGCCGACAGCACCGCACCGTCGGGGCGGAAGACGATCCCGCCGTTGAAGGCGGCGAGCGGGATATCGATCCCCAGCGGCGCGATCAGCGGCATCATTCCCGAAATCGGTCGCGCGCTGATCAGCGTGAACGGCACCCCCGCGTCGCGCAACCGATGGACCGCGGCGATGACTTGCGGGCTGAGCGACTTGTCCTTCCTGACCAACGTGCCGTCGACATCCGACACCGCGAGTCGAATCATTGCGGCATCTCGACATGCCCGCCGAACCCGAAGCGCATCGCCGACAGCAATTTGTCGCCATAGGTATGCTCGACCCGGCTGCGGTAGCGCGCAAACAGCGCAGCGGTCAGCACATGCGCGGGCACCGCCTCTTCCATCGCCGCCTCGATCGTCCAGTGCCCTTCGCCCGAATCGGCGACGCGGCCGCTGAACTGGGCAAGTTCCATGTCCTTGGCGAGCGCCGATGCGCACAGGTCGAGCAGCCACGACGAAATCACGCTGCCGCGCCGCCATACTTCGGCGATGTCGGTCAGGTTGAGGTCGTAGCGCTCGTCCTCGGGCAGCTTGTCGGAGTTCTTCGACGACAGCACGTCGAAGCCCTCGGCATAGGCCTGCATCAGGCCGTATTCGATGCCGTTGTGCACCATCTTGACGAAGTGCCCAGCGCCCGCCGGCCCGGCATGGATATACCCCTTCTCCGCGCGCGGATCCTCGCCCTCGTTTTCCATGCGGTTGGGGGTGCGCGGGATAGTGCCGAGTCCGGGCGCGAGCGCCTCGAGGATCGGATCGAGCGTCTTCACCACCTCGGCCTCGCCGCCGACCATCATGCAATAGCCGCGCTCGAGTCCCCAGACACCGCCCGACGTGCCGACATCGACGTAATGAATTTGCTTTTTCTTCAGATGTTTGGAGCGCTTTATGTCGTCCTTGTAGAAGGTATTGCCCCCATCGATGATGATGTCGCCTGGCGCGCCCATGCCCGACAGCGCCTCGATCGTCTGATCGGTAGGATCGCCCGCCGGGAGCATCACCCAGAAGATCGACTGGCCCTCGAGCTTGCCCTTCATCTCGTCGAGCGACCCCACGCCGATCGCGCCTTCGCCGGCCAGTTCCTTCACCGTTTCGGGCGAGCGGTCGAACACCACGGTTTCGTGTCCTGCGCGCATCAGCCGCCGCGCGATGTTGCCGCCCATCCGGCCGAGGCCGATGATCCCAAGTTTCATGTCCGTGCCAATCTCTCTACCGTTCGCCCTGAGCTTGCCGAAGGGCGTGTCCAGAATACGTGCTTCGACAAGCTCAGCACGAACGGGGTGAAGGTAAGGCCTTACGTCGCCTCGGCTGGATGCTTGGCGGCGATCGCGCCGAGCAAATCGTCGAACGCCTTGGAAAAGGACGCGACGCCTTCCTCGACCAGGTCGGCCGTCACCCCGTCGAGGTCGAGGCCCAGACGCTCGGCCTCGGCGAGCACGTGGCGCGCGCCGTCGACGTCCTGCGTCAGCGTTTCGGCCGCGGTGCCGTGATCGCGGAATGCGTCCATCGTCTTGGGTGGCACGGTGTTGACCGTATCCTTGCCGATCAGCGTGTCGAGGTAGAGCGTGTCGGGGTAATCGGGGTTCTTGGTGCCGGTCGACGCCCAGAGCAGCCGCTGCGGCATCGCTCCCTTCGCGGCGAGCGCCTGCCAGCGGTCCGATTGGATGAAATCGAGATACCATTGATACGCCAGCTTGGCGTTGGCGATCGCGACCTTGCCCCTCAGCGCCTTGGCCTCCTCGCCGCCGGTGCCCGCGTCGATCGCGTCGTCGATCTTGGTGTCGATCCGGCTGACGAAGAAGCTCGCGACGCTCGCGATCCTGTCGATCGCCTCGCCCCGCGCGGCGCGCTTTTCGAGGCCCTCGACGAAGGCCATCGCGACCGCCTTGTACGCCTCGATCCCGAACAGCAGCGTCACATTGATGTTGATGCCCTTGTCGATGCTCGTTGCGATCGCGGGCACGCCCGCGGCGGTGCCGGGAATCTTGATCATCACGTTGGGCCGGTCGATCATCGACCACAGTTTCGCCGCCTCGGCGATCGTGTCGTCGGTGTCGTTCGCAAGGTACGGCGACACTTCCATGCTGACATAGCCATCCTTGCCGCCGAGCCGGTCGTACACCGGACGCAAGGTATCGGCGGCGTCGCGGATGTCGCTGATTGCCAGCGCTTCGTAGCGGTCCATCGTCGCAGCACCTGGATGCGCCTTGTCGAACTCGGCGAGCTCGGCGTCGTACGCGTCGCCGTGCCCCATCGCCTTTTCGAAGATAGACGGGTTGCTGGTGACGCCGGTGATCCCGTCTTCGTCGACCAGCTTCTTCAGCCCGCCTTCGGCGAGCAGCTTGCGGTCGATGAAGTCCAGCCAGACGGCCTGCCCGAGCTTTTCGAGGTCGTTGAGGCGTCCCATCACTTCGTCTCCAGCATCGATTTTGCGGTCTTCACGACATTGTCGACCGTGAAGCCGAACTTGTCCGCGAGCTTGGCGAGCGGGGCCGACGCGCCGAAGGTCGACATTGTGATCGTCCTGCCCGACAGCCCGACGTAGCGGTCCCAGCCGATCTCGCCGCCCATCTCGATCGCGAGCCGCGCGGTGACTTTCTTCGGCAGCACCGATTCCTTGTACGCATCGGATTGCCGTTCGTAACGGAACCAGCTCGGCATCGAGACGACGCGCGCCGCGATTCCCTCGGCCTTGAGCTTTTCGTAGGCGCCGATCGCGAGCGACACTTCGGAACCCGTCGCGATCAGGATGACCTGCGGATCGTCGCTGTCGGCGAGCACGTAGGCGCCCTTCGCCAGTCCGTCGGCGCTCGCATACTTCTGGCGGTCGAGCGTCGGCAGCGCCTGGCGCGACAGGATCAGCGCGGTGGGATAATTGGCGTCGCTCACCGCCGCGCGCCATGCCTCGGCGGTCTCGTTGGCGTCGCACGGGCGGATCATGTCGATCCCGGGAATCGCGCGGAGCGTTGCGAGATGCTCGATCGGCTGGTGCGTCGGCCCATCCTCGCCGACCCCGATCGAATCGTGCGTGTAAACCCATACCGCGCCGATCTCCATGATCGCCGACAGCCGCACCGGCGCGCGCATGTAATCGAGGAAGACGAGGAACGTGCTGCCGTAGGCGCGCAGGTGCGAGAGCGCCATGCCGTTGACCACCGCGCCCATGCCGTGTTCGCGCACGCCGAAGTGGAAGTTGGCGCCGCCGTAATTGCCGGGCTCGAAAGATTCGGCGCTCTTGATATCGGTCTTGGTCGACGGCGCGAGGTCGGCCGATCCGCCGATCAGCCACGGCACGTTCTTGACGATTGCGTTGAGCACCTTGCCCCCCGCGTCGCGGCTGGCGATACCCTTTTCATCGGCATCGAACGTCGGGATGTCGGCGTCCCACCCGTCGGGCAGCTTGTCCGCCAGCACCAGGTCGAGTTCCTTGGCCAGATCGCCCCAGGTGTCGCGATAGCTCGCCAGCGTCTGTTCCCACGCCTCGCGCAACGGCCGCCCGCGGTCGGCCACGCAACCGCTGAAATGATTGACCACGCCGTCGGGCACGTAGAAACTCTTGTCGTCGGGCCAGCCGTACGCCTGCTTGGTGAGCTTGACGTTTTCCTCACCCAGCGCTTCGCCGTGCGCCTTCTCGCTCCCGGCGCGGGGAGATCCCCAGCCGATCACCGAGTGGACGACGATGAAGGTTGGCCGGTCGTCGGTCTTGCGGAACGCCGCGAGTGCCTGCGCCATCGCGTCGCAATCGTTCGCGTCGTTCACGTGGATGACGTTCCAGCCATACGCCTCGAAGCGCTTGCCGACGTCCTCGTCGAACGCGAGGCTCGTCGCGCCTTCGATCGAGATGTGGTTGCTGTCGTAGATCCAGCACAGGTTCGACAGCCTGAGGTGCCCGGCGAGGCTCGCGGCCTCGGCCGACACGCCCTCCATCATGTCGCCATCGCCGCACAACGCGTAGACGTCGTGGTCAAACAAGTCGAAACCCGGCTTGTTGTAGCGCGCGGCGAGCCAGCGCTCGGCGATCGCCATGCCTACCGAATTGCCGCAGCCCTGGCCGAGTGGCCCTGTGGTCGTCTCGACCCCGGTGGTGTGGCGATATTCGGGATGCCCAGGTGTCTTCGACCCGAGCTGGCGGAAATTCTCGATATCCTCGAGGCTGACCGCTTCCTTGCCGGTCTTCTTGCCGTCCTTGTCGATTTCCTCGATCCCCGCGAGGTGGATCAGTGAATAGAGCAGCATCGACGCATGCCCGACCGACAGCACGAAGCGGTCGCGGTTGGGCCAATCGGGCTTCGATGGGTCGTAGCGCAGAAATTGCGACCAGAGCGTGTACCCCACCGGCGCCAGCGCCATCGGCGTGCCGGGATGCCCCGAATTCGCCTTCTGCACCGCATCCATCGACAGCGTGCGGATCGTGTCGATCGTCAGCCGCTCGATCGATCCATCCTCTTGCAATTGGTCGACGTCGCGGATGGTGGTGGTTTCGGTATCGGACATCATAGCTCCCGCTTCGCCTGCATAACGCCGTCATGGCGCGGAGGTTGCGGCCCCTATATGGCGCGCGGCGGCGCGGGACCAGCCGTCAGCGTTCCATTTTCGTAACGATTCCATCCTGCGCGACGTACGCCACGTCGACTTCGCTCAGGAACAACCCGTGGCCGAGCGCGCCCGGAATCGCCTGAAGGTCGACCGCCAGCTTTTCGGGGTCGGCAATCGCACCGAAATGGCAATCGAGGATCAGATTGCCCTGATTGGTGCGATACGCTTTATCCGGAGACATCCGCAGCACCGGGTCGGCACCAAGCGCCGATAGCCGCGCTTCGGCAAAGCTGCGCGCGAACGGCAGGATTTCGACCGGCACCGGCGCCTTGCCCAGCGCCGCGACGCGTTTCGACCCGTCGGCGACGACTACCATCCGGGCAGCTGCGCTCGCAACGATCTTCTCGCGCAACATCGCCCCGCCTGCCCCCTTGATCGCGCGTAGCCGCGGGTCGACCTCGTCGGCGCCGTCGATCGCCAAATCGAGCGTGGCCATGTCGGCAAACCGCCCGATCGTGATTCCTGCTGCGTGCGCGGCGCGCCACGTCGCTTGCGATGTCGCGAAGAAGGTCGCCGTCGGCCATTCGGCGAGCCGCGCGCCGATCGCCGCGATCGCGAATGCCATGGTCGACCCGGTGCCGATCCCGACCCGCATGCCGTCGCGGATTTCCGCCAGCGCGGCTTCCGCCGCCAGCTTCTTGTCGTCGTCCTGCATCGCGCGATGCTAGCCGATAACGAAAGGGCCGCGCCACCCTGCGGTGACGCGGCCCCCGATCGTCAGCGCTTGCGCGCCGCCGGATCAGTTCGCGTTGGCGACGTTCGCGACCGGAACCGTCGCGTTCGCGTCGACGGTGTTGGCGTCGGTCGCGTTCACGTCCGCAGTCAGGTTGGCGTCGTCGGCATTCAGCACGACGTCGTTGCTCACGACGTTGCCCTGGTCCTTCTGGCCACCGCAAGCGGCGAGGCCGAGGACGGCGGGCGCGATCAGCGAGAGAATGAAAAGCTTCTTCATAGACTTCACTCCGTGGTTTCCAGGCCGCTTGCCCCCGCTCTGCACCATGCGTCGCGAACCGGTCCTGTGTTCCGTCGCCGCCTATGCCTTAATCCCCACCGCTTTGATAGGATAAAATGCACGTCTCGCCGCTTTTCGCCCAGATTGAGTGCTCGCGCCTTTTTTCTGCCACAAAACAAAAGCCCCGCCGGTCGGTCTGACCAGCGGGGCTTTCATTGGCGCGCCCGGAACGATTCGAACGTCCGACCCTCAGATTCGTAGTCTGATGCTCTATCCAGCTGAGCTACGGGCGCGCGGAAGACGCGTCCCTTAGAGGCGTCATTCGGGGAGCGCAAGTGCGTTGCGCCGCCGCATGCCGCCGCCTAGGACAATGGCATGATCCGGCGTTCGCTACTCCTCCTCGTCCTGCTCACCGCTGGTTGCGCGGAAGCGACGGACAAATATCCCTCGCTCGCGCCGCGGCCGATCGAATCGCGGCCGGAGGCCGAAGTCGTGACGCCGGTCACCGCCGCGACGCCCGATGCCGCGCTCGACCTGCAGATCGCAGGGATCGCGGTGAAGCTCGCCAAAACCGACAGCGATTTCACCGCGGCTGCCGCGCGCGCCGATGCCGCGGCGCGGGCGCGCGGGGCGCAGACGACCGGGAGCGACCAGTGGCTCGCGGCGCAAACCGCGCTGGCCGATCTCGAAGCACTGCAGGGTGACACGCTCGGCGTGGCCAGCGATGTGGAGACCATGGTGACCGCGCGCGGCGAGGCGGGCCAGCCGCCCTACCCCGCGCTCGACGCGCTGCACGACAAGGCGCAGGCACAGGCCGATGCCGAAGCGGCCAAGGTCGCGGCGATCAGGGCGCTGACCGGCGATCAGTAATCAGGGCCGCGCGAGGCGGTAGGTCAGGTGGCGCTTGAGCGGGTTGCCGTCGGGCACCGCGGGATGATCGAAATCGCCGTTCGGGTCGCGCGTCATGCCCAGCCGTTCCATCAAGCCCCAGCTGTTCGTGTTACCGGCAACGGTGATTGCCGCAATTTCCGGCGCGTCGGTGTTGGCCCAGGTCCAGGCGATCACCGCCTCCGCCGCTTCGCGCGCATAGCCCTGCCCCCAGGCGTCGCGTCGCAGCCGCCAGCCGATCTCGACATCGTCGGCGATCGGCGTGCCCGCCGGCCCCGGCTTGATCCCGCAAAAGCCCAGGAACGCGCCGTCGGCCCGGCGTTCGACCGCCCAGAAGCAATAGCCGTGCTCGGCAAGCACCGCATCCATCCGCTCGCGCGCGGCCTCTGCGTCGGCCAGCGTCATTGGCGGGCCGAGATAGCGCATCACCTCCGCATCGTTGCCCATCGCATGGAACGGCGCGACGTCGCCCTCGCGCCAGCCGCGCAGGATCAATCGCGCGGTGTCGATCATGCGGGACGGTCGATGGAGTAAACGATCATCCGCCCCAGCAGATCGCCAACCTCGTACAGCGGATGATCGAAATCGAGCTCCGCGCGCCGGACCATGCCGAGCCGGAGCATCAGCCCCCACGACCGCGTATTCTGCGCATTGGTCCAGGCGACGATCCGCGGGCGGTTCGTATTGGCCCAGCCCCACGCGATGCTAGCCTCCGCCGCCTCGCGCGCGACGCCCTGTCCCCAATATTCCTCGGCGATGCGCCAGCCGATCTCGAGCTCGTCCGACACGCCCGTCCCGGGATAGCCGCTCAGCCGCACGCCACACACGCCAGCGAGCTTGCCGTCGGCCTTGTGACCGACCGCCCACATCGTGTGCCCGTCGCGATCCTGGCTCGCCATTAGTCGGTCGATCAGCGCGTCCATGTCGGCGCGCGGGCGCACCCCGCCGAAATGCTCCATCATCGCCGGGGTGTTGATGATCGCGTCGAACGCGGGCTTGTCGTCCTCGCGCCACGGGCGGAGGATCAAGCGGTCTGTCTCGATCATAGGTCGATCATTTCGCGAGCAGCCTCGCCGCGTGCAGCGCGTGATAGGTCAACACGCCCGAGCACCCCGCGCGCTTGAACGCCATCAGCGTCTCGAGCACCACCGCGTCGCGCTCTGCGGCACCCGCCGCGACCGCCGCCTCGATCATCGCATATTCGCCGCTGACCTGGTACGCGAAGACCGGCACCTGAAACTCCGATTTCACGCGCAGGATGATGTCGAGATAGGGCAAGCCCGGCTTGACCATGACGCTGTCCGCGCCTTCCGCCAGATCGAGCGCGACTTCGCGCAGCGCCTCCTCGGCATTGGCCGAATCCATCTGGTAGGTTTTCTTGTCGCCTTTGAGCAGTCCGCGCGATCCCACCGCGTCGCGGAACGGGCCGTAGAAGCCGCTGGCGTACTTGGCGGCATAAGACATGATCTGGACGTTGACGTGGCCGCCCGCCTCCAGCGCCTCGCGGATCAGCCCCACGCGGCCATCCATCATGTCGCTCGGCGCAATGATGTCGGCGCCCGCCGCCGCCTGGTTGAGCGCCTGACCGACCAGCACCTCCGACGTCGCGTCGTTCAGGACGTAGCCGGTGTCGTCGAGCAGCCCGTCATGCCCGTGGCTGGTATAGGGGTCGAGCGCGACGTCGGTCAGCACGCCGACCTCGGGCACCGCGTCCTTGAGCGCGCGGATCGCGCGGCACATCAAATTGTCGGGGTTGAGCGCTTCCTTGCCGTCGTCGCTGCGCAGGCCTGCCGGCGTGTTAGGGAACAGCGCGACGCACGGAATCCCCAGATCGCGCGCCTCCTTCGCGCGCGCGACGATCCCGTCGACCGACCAGCGCGACACGCCGGGGAGGCTGGCGATCGGTTCCTCGACCCCCTCTCCTTCGGCAATGAACAGCGGCCAGATCAGGTCGGCGGGGGTCAGCACGGTCTCAGCGTGCAAGCGGCGGCTCCACGCCGAAGCTCGCGTGCGGCGGAGACGAAGCGCGGGAAATTGGCTCATCGCGACGCTATCGCGCCCCGCACCCGATCAAGCAAGTGCGGTTGAAACGGAGCCGCAAGGGTGGCAGCCTGACAGGATAGCGGGAGAGGGAAATAATGACCAAGAGCACCAAAATCATCGCGGCGGCGGTGATGCTTTTGACCCTGGGCGCGGGGCAGACACCGCCGTCCACGCCGCAAAACCTGCCGAAGCCGCGGATCGAGTTGTGGCGGATGGAGGCCTACACTGCCGGCGGCAGGAATTGGGTGCGTTACAGCTTTCTGGTCCCGAACAGCGCAGCCTATCCGGCCGAGATGTTCGCATCTGCGCCGACGCTGCCGCCATGTGGAACCAACACCAAGTCTTCACGGACGTGGGTCGATTTCTTCACTGCCGAAGGTAAGCGGATCTACGGCTTTTGCGCACTTGGCAGCCCTGCCGATCTCAACAAGATCTGGTTCGCGGTCGAACGCGGCACCCCGCCACCGCCGACGGTCTATATCGAGATGACCGACCGGGCAACGGGCAGCAAATACCGCTCGGCGCCCGCACCGACGCACTTCTGATCGTCAACCGGTCGGGTGCAAGCGCCCCGCCGGCTCGCCGTCGCCGTGCGCTTGTTCCTCGGCGCGTTCGGGCTCGGGCGGGACGATCATCACCTGCTCGCGCCACCGGCCATAACGGTAATAGAGCGCCGCCAGCGTCAGCGACACCGACGAGCCGAGTGGGAAGGCCCACCACAAGGCATCGGCACCGATCAGGTGCTGCCCCCACACCGCGAACGCCAATCGCACCGGGTAGAAGGCGATCGTCAGGATGATCAGCGGCGGCACCGTCGCGCCGTTCGACCGCACGGTCGAGAACAACACCATCGTCGCGCCGAACATCACGAAGGTCCAGCTGGAGATCAGCTGGATATGCCGCGCGATCGGGATCGCCGGGCTCTGCGCGCCGACGAAGAGCGCCATCACCTGGCGGTCGAACAGGATGATCGCGGTGATCACGACGAGCGTGATGATCGAGTTATAGACGATCCCCGACCGCGTGATCGCGCCGACGCGGTCCCATTTGCCCGCGCCGATATTCTGCGCGGCCATGCTCGATACCGCGACGCCGATCGCCATCGCGGGCATCTGGATATAGGTCCATAGCTGCTGCGACACGGCATAGGCCGCGGCGGTATCGACCCCCAGCCGGTTGACCAGCCCCATCATCGTCAGCCCGGCGGTCGACATGACGAGCATTTGCGCACCCATCGGCAGGCCCTTGGCGAGGATCGTGCGGACCAGCGCCGCTTCGGGGATCAGGTAGCGCACCTCCGCGCCGCGCAACCGGATCGGCAAGTCGCGCCAATAGGTATAGATCAGCAGCCCCGCCGACGAGACGATCCCGGCGAGCAGGGTCGCGGTCGCCGACCCCGCAATCCCCATCTTGGGGAACGGCCCGATCCCGTCGATCAGTAGCGGGTTGAAGGTACTGTCGATCGCGACGCTGAGTGCCATGAACCACAGCGGCGTCAGCGAATCGCCGGTGCCGCGCAAGCTCATCTGGATGAGGACGCCGAGCATCGAAAAGGGCAGCCCGAGGAAGATCACGCGCAGGTAATCGCGCGCCATGTTCTGCGCCTCGCCCGGCGTCGCGAGCAGCCGCAGGATCTGCGGCGCGAACAGCCAGCCGATCACCGCGATCACCACCGCGCCGCCGACCACCAACCCGACCGCCGAGCCGAACGCGCGCCGCGCCGCCTCGATATCGCCGCGGCCGACCGACTGGCCGATCAGGATCGTCGCGGCCATGCCGAACCCGAACACCGCGCTGAACATCAGGAACATGATGATGTTGGCGTTGGAGGTGGCGGCGAGCGCGCCTTCGCCGAGGAATCGCCCGACCCAGATCGAGTTGATCGATCCGTTCAGCGATTGGAGGATGTTCGAGGCGAGCGTCGGCAGCGCGAACGCGAGCAGCGTCGGACCGATCGGGCCAACGGTGAGGTCGCGCTGGCCGGGGCGGCGGCCGCGCGAATGTTCCGAATGTTCGCGGTCACCGTGGGCATCGCCTTGGGACGACCGAGACGCCCGCGCGGGGTCGGTTGCAATACGCGCTTCGTCGTCGGCGTGCATCTGGCGGCTATCGCATCATCGGCACGTTGTAGGAAAGACTTATCCTAGCCGCGCTAGCGCCGCCGCCAGCCGCTCCGCCTCGGCAGATTTTTCCTCGAAGTCCGAGCGAGCCTTGAGCACCGCCTCGGGATTGGCGCGCTGGACGAAGCTGGGGTTGCCGAGGCGGCTCGCCAACCCGTCCCGCTCCTTCTCGGCGGCGGCAATCGCCTTTGCCAGACGGGCGCGCTCTGCGTCGAGATCAATCACGCCCTCAAGCGGCAGGACAAAAGTCGCCTCATCGACCACGATTTGGATGCCGGCACCAGATGCCGTGTCCGGGGGGTCAAGCTGCGGCCTGATCCGCGCCAAGCGGTTGAGCGAAGCGACGTGCCGTTCCAAGCGCGCGTGCGTTTCGTCCGAAGCATTCGCATGGGAAAACGGGAGGATGGCGCCCGGCGGTACGTTGAGTTCGGTCCGGCTCGATCTCACGTCGCTCACCAGCCGGATCAGCCAATCGATCTCCTTGCCCGCCTCCGGATCGATCGCGCGCGCGTCCGCCATCGGCCATTTAGCGACGATCAGATCGTACTCACGCTCCCCGAGCTTCGACCAAAGTTCCTCGGTCACGAACGGCATGAACGGGTGGAGCATCACCAGGATCTGGTCGAGCACCCAGCCCGCGACCGCCTTCGTCTCGTCGTCGATCGCACCCTTGACCAGCTCGAGATACCAGTCGCAGAACCGGCTCCACGCGAACTGGTAGATCGCGTTCGCCGCGCCGTCGAAGCGGTAATCGGCGAGCGCGAGGTCGACCGCCTGCACCGTCTGGATCGTCTCGCCGATGATCCATTTGTTGACCGCGAGGCTCGCCGCGGGCGGCTCCAGCGTCTGGCTCGCGCCGATCCCGTTCGCCTGGCAGAAGCGCGCCGCGTTCCACAGCTTGGTCGCGAAGTTTCGGTATCCCTCGACCCGCTTCTCATCCATCTTGATGTCGCGGCCCTGGCTCTCCATCGCCGCCATGAAGAAGCGCAGCGCGTCGGCGCCGTAGCGGTCGATCAGCCCGAGCGGGTTGACGACATTGCCCTTCGACTTGGACATCTTCTGCCCGTCCGCGGCGCGGACCAGGCCGTGCAGGTAGAGCGTGCGGAACGGCACGTCCCCCATGAAGTGCATCCCCTGCATCATCATCCGCGCGTCCCAGAAGAACAGGATGTCGAAGCCGGAAATCAGCACGTCGTTGGGGTAGCGGCCGTGGAGCTTGGGATCGGTCTCCTCGGGCCAGCCCATCGTCGCGAACGGCCACAGCGCGGAGGAGAACCAGGTGTCGAGAACGTCGGGATCCTGATGAAGCACGACAGATTTCAGCGCGCCTTCGCCATAGGTGGACTCGTGCGTCATGCCCTCGGGAGCTTGCCAAGGATCGGCATCGGACGTGCCGACCGCCCAATCCTGTCCATAATATTCACGCGCGAGCGCCACGGCTTCGTCTTCGCTCAGCGCAACGAACACCTTCCTGCCAGCGGGATCGTTCGGGTTTTCCGTTAGCTTGTCAGCACCGTCCTTAACCGGTCCAAACCAAGCCGGAATCCGATGCCCCCACCACAACTGCCGCGACACGCACCACGGCTGGATATTCTCCATCCAGTTGAAGAACGTCTTCTCCCAGCTCTTCGGCACGATCTTGATCGCGCCCGACTGCACCGCCTCGATCGGTCCTTTCGCCAGCGTCTCGGCATCGACATACCATTGGTCGGTCAGCCACGGCTCGATCACGTCGCCGGATCGGTCGCCATAGGGGGTCTGGATCGTGCGCGGTTCGGCATCGTGTTCGACGCCCTCCTTGTCGACGAACGGCACGAGGAAGCCGCCCGCCTTCAACCGCTCGACCACCTGCTTGCGCGCCCAGAAGCGGTCGATCCCGAGCAGATCGTCGGGGACCAGCCCATCGCTGGTCTGCGCCACCTGCGCCTTGGCATCGAGCATGTTGAGCATCTCGCCCGCCTTGAACCCAGCGCGCTTGCCCACCTCGAAATCGTTGAAATCGTGGCCGGGCGTGATCTTCACCGCGCCGGTGCCGAGGCTCGGGTCGGCATGCTCGTCGGCGATCACCGGGATCAGGCGGCCCGTGATCGGCAGCTTCACCTGCTTGCCAATCATCGCCTTGTAGCGCTCGTCGTCGGGATGCACCGCGACCGCCATGTCGGCGAGCATCGTTTCCGGTCGCGTCGTCGCGACGGTGATCGACCCCGATCCGTCGGCCAGCGGATAGCGGATTTGCCAAAAGCTGCCCTTGACCTCTTTCGTCTCGACCTCGAGGTCGCTGATCGCGGTGCCGAGACCGGGGTCCCAGTTCACCAGCCGCTTGTCGCGGTAGATCAGCTTCTGATTGTAGAGGTCGACGAACACTTTCAGGACGGCCTTCGAAAAGCCCTCGTCCATCGTGAAGCGCTCGTTCGCCCAGTCCATCGAGCAGCCGAGCCGGCGGAGCTGCTGGGTGATCTCTCCCCCGCTCTCGCGCTTCCAGTCCCACACCTTCTCGACGAACTCGTCGCGCGAGAAATCGGTGCGCTTCTGCTGGTGCTCGGCCATCTGGCGCTCGACCACCATCTGCGTCGCGATGCCGGCATGGTCGGTGCCGACCACCCACAGCGCGTCCTTGCCCTTGAGGCGAGCGTGGCGGACCAGCACGTCCTGCAGCGTATTGTCGAGCGCGTGCCCGATGTGGAGCGAGCCGGTGACGTTGGGCGGCGGGTTGACGATCGTCCACGGCTCGGCGCCCGGGCGATCGGGGCGGAACTGGCCGCTCGATTCCCAATGCGCGTACCAGCGGGATTCGATTTCGGCGGGGTCGAAGGTCTTGGGCAGCTCGGTCATGCGGCTGCCCATAACCAGTTCGTCACCCCAGCGAAAGCTGGGGTCTCGAGCCGCATGAGACCCCAGTTTTCGCTGGGGTGACAGTTAATTTCCGCCCTTCCCCGTCCATTTCCCCAGCCACCCGAGCACCTCGCTATACCATTGCCGGCTCTCCTTCGGGGCGAGGACCCAGTGGCTGCCGCCGGGGAAGACGATCAGCCGCGACGGAATCTCGCGCCGCTGCAGCGCGGTGAACGCCGCGATGCCCTGCGTATAGGGAATGCGGAAATCGCCCTCGGACGTGATCACGAGCTGCGGGGTCTTCCACCTGTCAACGTAATTGACCGGGTTCCATTTCTCGAACGCGGCGGGATCTTGGAAATAGGCCTTGCCGCCATGTTCCCACTCGTCGAACCACAATTCCTCGGTCTCGTACGCCATCGCGCGCGCGTCGAACACGCCGTCGTGCTGGACGATGCACCTGAAGCGGTCGGGCCACTGCCCCTCGATCCAGTTCATCATGTAGCCGCCGTACGAGGCGCCGAGCGCGCAGGCGTTGTTGCCGTCGATCCAGCCGAACTTGGCGGTGGCGGCGTCGAAGCCCTTCTTGAGGTCCTCGAGCGGCCAGCCGCCCCAATTGTTGCGGATGTCGTCGCTGAATTTCTGGCCGTAGCCGGTCGATCCGTGGAAATCGATCGCGACCAGCGCATAACCCGCGCCCGCAAACAGCGCCGGGTTCCAGCGGTACGACCAGCTGTTGTTGCTCGACCCTTGCGGCCCACCATGGACCATGAACGCCATCGGCGCCTTGGCGCCGTCGGCGAGCCCCGCAGGCTTCACCGCATAGCCCCACACCGTGTCGTTGTTCGCGCCGGTGAAGCTGAACCGCGTGACGGTCGGCATGTCGATCCCGGCGAGCTTGTCGGCGTTGACGCTGGTCAGCCGCGTCGTTTTCTTCCCCGCCAGCCAGTAGAAATCGTCGGGCCCGGTGAGCGAGTTCATCGAATAGACCAAGCCCTTCGCGGTCGGCACGACGGCGGAGACGTTGCCCTCGCCCGTCAGCCGCGCGACCTTGCCCGCCAGCGAAACCGACCAGATCGGGTTTTCCTGCGTGTCCTCGGCGGTGACGTAGATCGTCTTCGAATCGGGCGACCACGCGACCGAGCCCACCGAGCGGTCCCAGCTTTCGGTCAGCGCGCGTGTCGTCCCGCTGGCGAGGTCGCGCAGCATCAGCACCTGGCGGTCGGCTTCGTACCCCGGGCGCTTCATCGCGAAATAAGCGAGATATTTGCCGTTGGGCGATGCGGTGGGGAGGTTGTCCATCCCGTCGTTCGCGTCGGTCAAATTGACCGGTGCGCTCGACCCGTCGGCGGGCGCGGCGAAGATGTCGAGGTTGGTCGACGTGGATTCGATCCGCCCCGCCTCGCGCAGCGCGAAGAATACGGTCTTGCCATCGGCCGACCATGACACTTCCTCGCCGCCGCCGAACGGCTTGGAGGGAGTATCGCCGACCAGCGCACCCTCGATCGCCTTGCCGTACCCACTCGCCTTGCCGCCCGCCATCGGCAGCACGAACAGTTGCGAGCGCGTGCCGTCGGCCCAAGCGTTCCAGTGGCGAACGAAGAGCTGGTCGTAGGTGCGGCCGTTACCCGCGTCCGCCGCCTTCTTGACCTCGGCGGGTTCGCTCGTCGGCGCACCGGGAATGCGGTCGGCCCAGATCAGCAGCTTGTCGCCAGTCGGCGAAACCTTGAATCCGCCGAGACCGCCCTTGAGGTCGGTGACTTGCACCGGCGTCCCGCCCGCGATCGCGACCGACCAGACATTATCCTCGCCGCCCTGATCCGACTGGAAGAACACGGTCTTGCCGTCGGCGGAGAATTGCGGCGCGGTTTCGTTGACCGCGGCGTCGGCGACGAGCTTCTCGGGCTTCGCGCCCTTCACGCTCAGATCGAGCCGCCACAGGTCGAACCGGCCCTTGTCCTTGGCGATGTCGGTCTCCCGCTGCTGATACACCAGCCAATGCCCGTCGGGCGACACCGCGGGCGCCCCGACGCGGCTGAGCATCGTCACGTCCTCGATCGTGAGCTGACGCGCGGTTGCGGGAAAGGCGACAATGGCGAGCGCGACGCTCGCGAGCAGGAGCTTTTTCATGGCGGCGACGATGCCGCAAGATTGTTGCGTGGGCAACTGCCCGACGCGGTCAGCGCCCGCCGGTGATCCGCGCGATTTCCTTGGCGACCATCGATTCGACCAGTTCGGGCAGGTTCTTGTCGAGCCACGCGCTCAGCATCGGCCGCAGCATGTCGCGCACCAGGCCCTCCAGCGTGTCGGCGCCGGGCGTTTCGGGCTTCACGATGAGCTTCGACAACGTGTCGAGCGGCGCGCGGCTGGCCTCGGCGGTCTGCGCGGAAACGATCGTCTCTGGCGTTGGTGCTGCGGCGGGCTGCGACATCGGCGGTGCTGCGGCGGGCTGCGACATCGGCATCGGCGCGGGATCGACGGCGGGTTCGAACGCGACCGGCTGGGCGACGGGGTCCGGCGCCGGCTCGTTCAATTCGAGCACATCGTCTTCTTCCTCGACGAACGCCTCGACCGGCGCGGGCGGCGGAACGGGGCGGCGGCGCGCGCGGACGGGGCCGCCGCTCTCGACGTCCTCGGCGATGATCCGCTTGATGGAGGCCAGGATGTCCTCCATCGACGGTTCGGCGCTCACATCCCCCATATGCAGCTTCCTCGCGCGGCCAAACCCCGCGAAAGCGAGGTTATTTCTTGGTGCCGTTTGCTTGAGTATCCGGTGCGATGTCAACCGGCGCGTTCAAACTCGGGTCGAGCGGGCGCTTCTGGCTCGAGTCCTGCGCCGGGGTCGCGCGAGTGCTGGTGCCGGTGGGCTTATATTCCGGGTTGCCGCCGAAATCGCTCCACTTGTTCTTGACGCGGTTATAGTTGGTCAGCGGATCGTAGAGCGCTCCGCCGTCGAGGCCGAGGTCGCGCGCCTCCGCCTCGCCCATCGCCGCGAGCAGCGCGAACCCCGCGACATAGGCATCGCGCTGCGCGGTCACGAGCGTCACCTGGCTGTTGAGCAATTCCTGCTCGGCGTTGAGGATGTCGAGGATCGTGCGGTTGCCCACGCTGTTCTCGGCGCGGACACCCTCGAGGCTCAGTTTGTTGGCTTCGACGGCCCTTTGCGCCGACGCGATGACCTCGAGCGACGATTTCCAGATCGCATAGGCCGATCGCGTCTGCGCGATCACGGCGCGCTCGGTGTCGGTCACCGTCTCCAGCGCCTGCGCGCGGCGTTCCTGCGCCTGGCGGATCTGCGCCGAGGGCAAGCCGCCCTGATAGAGCGGCAGCGTGATCTGCGCGCCGACCGTGCCCGCCGAGCCGGACTGGCCGGGTCTGGGGTTGGTGCCGGTGCCGAACGAACCGAGATAGTTGAAATAATTGCCACCGACGACGCCCGACAGCGTCGGCAGGCGCGACGCGCGCGCGGCGCTCACGTCATATTTGGTGGCATCGCCCGCGCGCACCGCGGCGAGCAGATTGGGGTTGTTCTTCAGCGCGACGTCGACCGCGGCGTCGGGCGAATCCGGCAAGTTGGGCAGCGCGGGCGGATCCTCGAGCACCCCCGGCGGCGTGCCGACGAAGCGGATATAGCTTTCCTTGCTCGAAATCAGCCGCGCCTGCGCGGTCTCGAGCTGGCTGCGCGCGAGTGCGAGCCGCGCGTCGGATTGCGCAACGTCGGTGCGCGTCAGGTCGCCCACTTGGAAGCGGTCCTTCGCGGCCTGGAGGTTGACCTCCAGCACCTTCACGTTTTCCTTGTTGAGCCCGACGATCGCCTCGTCGCGGATCACATCCATGTACGCGCCGACGACCCCGACGAAGAGGTCGGATTCGGTCCCACGCAACTGGTCGCGCGCGGCGTCGGCGCGAACTTCGGCACCCTTGATCGAATTGGAGACCCGCCCGCCGCGGAAGATCGGCACGGTCAGCTGGGTATTGGCCTGAACCTCGCGATCGGGGTTGAGCAGCGAGTTCGTGCTCGAACTGTTGAGCGCGTTCTCGGTGTATCCGCCGTTGAGCGACAGCGACGGGCGTCCCGCGGCCTTGGCGATCGGCACGTTCTCGTCGGTCGCGCGCACGCCGGCGCGCGCCGCCGCCAGGCTGGGGTTGGTGTTATATGCCTTGACCAGCGCCTCGCGCAGTGTGTCGGCGGCGGCGGGTCCCGCCACCACGCCGATCAGCGCCACCCCGGCGAGCAGTACGGAAACGCGCATCAAAATCCTACCTTCGTTAAAACGCGAAGCCGCGCGGCGCGGCAAAGCCGGGCAGCGCGACGCAATCGATATCGGCGAATGCCTTGAGCCCGAACCCGCCCTTGACCGCGCGGCCGGCGGCGAGCCGGCGCACGCCGCGCTCGACGATGCCGGCGACGATCCGTCCGCCCGGCGCGACCTGGCTGGCGAGCGTCTCGGGCAATTGCTCGATGCAGCCGTCGACGATCAGCACGTCGTACGGTGCGCCCTTGGCATAACCCTTTTCCAGCGGCCCGGCGATCAAGGTCACGTTGCCATAGCCCTCCAGCGCCGCCTTGGCGTGCGCGGCGAGGTCCTTGTCGCTTTCGACCGCGACGACCGAGGCGACCAGCCCGCTCAGCACCGCCGCGGTGTACCCGCCCGCCGCACCGATCAGCAACACGCGGTCGGCGGGCAGCAGATACGCCTCGGTCAGCAGCTTGCCCGTCGCGATCGGCACGTTGAGCTCGCGGCCGTTGCCGATCGCCACCGCGGTGTCACGGTATGCCAGCCGGCGCGCGGCTTCGGGCACGAATTTCTCGCGCGGCACCGTCGCCATTGCGGTCACCACGCGCGGATCGTTGACCGCGTTGGTGCGCAACTGGCTCTGCACCATCGCGTGGCGCATCGCTTCGTAACTGGTGATGTCCGCCGCCGGATCGCTCATGGCCCGCTCATTCGCATAACTGTTTTACTTATGCAACACACTAGATGCCGCGCGTTCCCTATATGGTGCGGGCGCGCCCACGCCAAGCGGCAGACTGATCTAATTTGCAGTGGTTTGGCGGGGCGGTGGTTGACTTGGGGCAGAGCCTTGCGCAAAGCCCCGCGCCTTGCCGCATCGGGGCCCGATGGCGGAGTGGTGACGCAGAGGACTGCAAATCCTTGCACCCGGGTTCGATTCCCGGTCGGGCCTCCAGCGGCGCTCAGCTGATCATGCTCTTTAGCGGACGCGAATTGCGCTCTTACGAGCTGATTTTACCCGCTAACGATCTAAATATGCCGAAACGGGCCTGAAAATCTGGTGGTCGCTCGACCGCGATCTCAGATTGGCGCCGCCGGAACACGGCAGTGGATTCGCCTTATCGCGCCCAAGGCATGACGTATTTTGCTGATCCCGTCATGACGATCAGGCGTCGATCGAAAGGGAATTCCTCTTCCACCGTAGCGGCGATGCGCCATCCGCGTCCGCGCCATGCCTCGTATTCGACGATCTCGTCCAATGGCCTGCCGACCAATGCAGCGAAAATCGTCTCGGGCATTTCAGACCCGAGCTCGATGCTCAGCTCGCCAAAACGCGTCTCGATAGTAACCGGACCGATCTTGGCCTCGATCTCAAGCGAGTGATCGACCAGCTGGAGCGTGAAATATCCACCATCTGCTCTGTCGAACATTCGCGAGAATAACGGGGGCTGCGACATCTGCGCCGGCGGCCGCTGTGAAAATTGCGACGGTCGGGTCGCAGAATGATAGTATCGCAGCGGGTGGGATCGCAGATGCCGGCCTACGCTTGGGCCCGACAACCGGGGTCGGGCGGGCCAACCGAACTGCGGCCGAAGCAACATGACCGCTTCGTCGAGCGCCAGGCCCTGGAGCTCAAGCATCGAGACGAGGAGCGGCGACGCGGACCTGACGGTCGCCGCCAGCTCCGCCCGAAGCGCGTCGTTCAGCGCGGCATCTCGCGCCGCCTCGATCTCGCGATACCGGCCAAGTGCCATGCGACGCGCGCTGCGAATACGACGGCGGTCAAGAGCGGTCGGCGCGTCAAGCGACCACGGAACGACGGCCGCTTCCAACCGTCTTGCGGTGCTCATTTCGACAGCCCGCCCGTGGCGACGATCACCGACAGGAGATGGCGGGTGAGCGCGTCGGCACCCTTTTCGTAGGCGATCTCACCCCAGGCGTCCCAGCGGTGCACGCGCTCGGCCAGCCAGGCGAACAGGTCGTCGCGCGACCGCGCGTCGGCGAAGGACTGCGACCAGGCGACGTTGCGGGTCGGCATCCTCGCGCCGACCTTGATACCGGTCAGGGTCACCACGCTGCGCCTGCCGACGACCTCGCGCGCGAACACGTGGCGGCGGAAGCCGACCTCGCGCTCGAACCGGAGCAGCGCCCGCTCGCGTGCCTCGTCTTCCAGGCCCTTCGCCGCCGTGACCGCCGCGACGACCGCCGCCATCGGCAGGCGCTCGAACTCCGGTTCGCGCGTGGCCTGCAGCATCATGAGCACTGACCGGCCGAGCGGGCTGAGCCCCGCCTCGAGGGCGGTCGCCCACGGCGACGACCGAGAAGTTTCGACCATGCCAATGCTTGCGAGCCAGCACTGGTGGAAGCGCCAAAAGGCCATGTCGCCGTCGAACAGGTCCGACTTGCTCTCCCGGCCGTGCCAACCCGCCTCGATCCCGGTCATGGCGCGGAGCATCAGCTCGTGCTGCTCCCGCGCGAAATGCACGGGCGGGAAGCCGAGCTCGCCTTCCCAGAAGGCGTTCCTGACGCTCGGCCAGACGCGGCCCGCGGCATCCTCGAACCCGCCGGGGCACTCGCGCAGCCACCAGCCCCACGGCAATTCGCCGAGGTGGCGTTCGAACTCAGCCACGACAGCCTCCCCGGGTGGGGTCGAGGCCGACCGGCGGCGGCGGGCCGTCGCGCGGGGGCGCCTCGCTACCATCCGCGACCGCGCGCAGCTGGGCGGCGAGCGCGGTCGTCTCGCGGAAGACGTAGGCGTCGTCGCGATACGTCCGGGCGAGTTCGGACGACGACGGGGCCACGGATCCGCGCCCATCACCCGGGACCAGATCAAACGCGTGATCGCACTCGAACCCGAACCACCATGCGTGCTTGTCCTCGACGCGGTGGTCGGTGGCATGCTCGACCTCGTGGAAGACATCCGGACGGATCACGACGTGGCAGATGCGGCGCGCCTCGACAGCGAGGCGGCGGGCCGGGGTCGGTCCGTCCTGGCACAGCCGGGAATACGTCAGGCCACCATGCACCTCGATTCCGATGTCGGGCGCCACCGCCTCCGAATCCCAGCCCCACAGCGGGTGGTCGGACGGGACACCGACGTATCCGGAGAGGAAGCCGCGCCGCGAGTCGCGGAGCATGATGCAGTCGTAGCCGCTGGCCTCGTCGCGCCAGCTGACCTTGTCCGCCTCGCCGAGCCACACACCGTCGCCGTCAGGCCGGGATTCCCGGTCGTAGTAGATCTCCTCTGCGGGGACGATGCCGGCGCTGGTGGCGTAGCCGCGGCCGGTGACGAGGACCACGCCGTCCTCGCGAGCTACCCCGCCCCCGGTGCCGACCAGCTTGGCGACAGCGAGTTCGGATCGCAGGAGGGGCAGCAGCGTATCCGCCGTGGCGGGCGCGACTGCGAGCGTCGCCGGCTTACGAGCCGCGGGCGTCCTGCGCTTGCTCGCGGGCGCAAGTGAAGTGGACTTGCTAGGCTTCTTGGACATTTCACGCTCCTTGCAAAATTGGTTCGGGTTCGGTGGCTGCAGGTCTGGCTTGTTCGAGGATCGGCTCATGGCGAAGCTGGCGCGTAGCGCTCACGCCAGGTGATCCGCTCGACCGTGGGACCGAGCGCCTTCGGTCGTGCGGAGACGGAGTAGACCTGACCGGCAAGCCACCACTCCTCTTCGGCGCGGCGCTCGTCGGGCACATCGCGCCACCAGCACTTGGGATCCCCCTCCCCGTCCCAGCGGTATCCCCGCATCCGCAACTGGTTCCTCAGTTCGAACGCCGCGCCAACCGCACGAAATCGCCAGGTCGGTCTGCGCGCAGTTTCGAGCATCTCGGCCAAGGCGGTGCGACCGGACGGCAAATCCTGTCGCAGCAGCGCGATGACCGCATCGACATCGTCACCTGCGCGGTGCGCACCGTGGAAATATCCCGCCTGCGCCAACAGCCAGCCCAACGACCGCCCGTCGTAGCCGCTTCCTCGCCAATCGATATCCGAGCAGCTGCAGGTCCAAGCGAGGCCCGCCGCGCCGGGCAGGCGCCTCTCAATATGGCCGCGATCGAATTGGGCGTTATGCGCGCAGACGAAGTCGGCGGAACGGAGCAGGCGCACCGCGGCCTCGTCGTCGATCGACTTGCCGGCCACATCCGCGTCGGTGATGCCCGTCAATCGAACGATGTCCTCGGCCAGATCCTGCCCGGGGTCTTCCAGCCACGAATAGTGCCGGTCGATCTTGACGATCACCCCGTTTGGGTCCGCGCGGAACCGGCGCAAGGCCAGTTCGATGATGACATCGTCGCCGCCCAGTCCTGACGTCTCGCAATCCACGACCACGCCGATGACGGTGTCGACGCGGCCACCGACGCCGGTTTCCCCTTCGGGCACATCGAGGCGGCGGAGCAGGCGCCAGTCATCCTCGCCGTTCACCGCGCACAGGGCGTCCTTCCCTGGAATCCCGTCCAGCATGTTGCCTCCAGTGATTTCCAATGTTGGTTGGCTCGGGCGACCGGATCCGCCGACACGTGCGGATCGGGTCGCTGGAGCGACGTTCAGGCGAGGAAGCGCTGCTCGATGTTGAGGTCGAGCCCCGCCGCGAGCGGCGAGCTGGGCGCGGCATCGACCATCATCAGCGTGTCGCAGATCGCCGGGGACACGAGCGCCTCGACGATCGGGGAGGTGTGGTCGAAGCCGGTGACGATGGCGGCGTCCGCCGCCGCCGCGCCCATGCGCGCATAGAGACGCCCCGCGATCTCCGATTCGTCCACGGCGAACGAAGCGTGAAAGGCGTGGACCGTCTCGAAGCCGTCGTCGTGGACGACCGTGGCCGTGAAGAGCCGCAGCGGACGACCCTTCTCCTTTCCGCGTGTCGGGACACCGCGACCACGCGGATCCCGCCTCCCGTTGGCCGCTCTGTCGCCTGCGGTATCAGCGCCCCGATCCATGGTCGCATCCACGTTCTCAACGAGCTCGTCGATCGCGCCGGGGTCTGCGTCGAGACCGAGCGACAGCCCATGGATGAGGACGCCGCGAATGCAACCGGCGCGCGTCAGGCACGCGTCGATGGCGCTCGCGCCATGAAACATCGTCCGCGGCGCGAGCAGCCAGCTCATTGGATCGTGCGCGACGCCCTCGCGCTGGAACCGGGCGCCAGTTTCGGCGGCGACGAGCGCGAGGCGGATCAAGCCGCGGCGCGTCGTGCGGACGGCCGCGTCGGACACGGCGTCCTCGTCGAGCGGATCGTAGTTGCGAACCGGCGGCACGACTGCCGGGAGATTACGGGTCAAGGTGGCCATTTCCATGGTCGGGTTCCTTCCGTCGTTCATCGATGCTGGCCGACACCACGGCCCGCAAACCCTGTAGTAGCTATAGCCTTAGGTAGTTTCAACCTTTCCAGAGCTATGGAAATGTTCTGTCCCACTTCGAGTCAGTCGCGACGATCGGTCCACTTCGGTCGGAAGCGGCCTTGAAGGGTCGGTTCTGTCGGTTATTCTGGAGGAATGGAAAATATGAAGGCCATCGCCGTCATGAGCGCCCTCGCCCAGCCCACGCGGCTGGCGGTTTTCTCGTTGCTTGTCCGTGCGGGCACCGGCGGCATGACCGCGGGCGACCTGGCCGCCGAGCTGGGCACGCCATCGAACACGATGTCGGCGCACCTTACGGTCCTGAACCATGCAGGCCTGACGTCGTCGCGACGGTCAGGCCGCAACATCTTCTACGCCGCGCACCCCGACATGATCAGGCAGCTGACCGTGTTCTTGGTCCGCGAATGCTGCGACGGGTGCACGGGGGTGTGCGAGCACCTCCAGAGCGATCTAGACGCTTGCAAGTCCGCGGGGACCGCGCCCCGCGCCGGCACCGCCTAATCGCTTGTCAGCCGCAACCAGCAGTTCGTCATGAGCGCCTTGCAATCACCGTTCTCGCTGGTGAAGTCGGCGCTCGGTAGCGGCGTGCTTTCATAGGGCGGCGAATGGGAACGGCGACGGAGGATCTCGTCCATCTGGCCGGAAACGACGTCCACCTCGCCTTTCGGCATTCCCATCGTCGTCGCGAAAACCTTCGTAGCGTTGGTGACTCGGTTGCCGACACCAAGCAACTCCATGTTCTGCGCCAGCCACCCGAAGCCCATGAAAACAATGGTCTCGGCAGCCGCGATGCAATCCTTCACGGCGTCGGCGATGCTCTCCTCCATCGCCTCGGTGAAGGTGCGGATGCCAGCGGCGACCTCGGGCAAGACCTGCTGATCATCCAGTTTTCCGAATGGGACGTAACCCGGCTGGTCGGGGAAGAAGGCTCCGACCTGACCATAGGGATGAATGATGTTGCACCGGGCCAGCGCCTTCACGGCCCTTCCCCGGTCAATCGCGAAGCGCCGTTGCAGCGCCGTGACCAGAAACTCCTCGATGCAACGGTCATAGTTGAAGATGACGAACGACGCGCGCTCGAACACGCCATCGACCGTATCGCGCGTGTGTCCGTCGAACAGGATCTGACCGAGCTGAGCGTGCCAGCTGCCGGTCAACTGGGCGACCTGCTTGGCCCTGATGTCCGCCGCGTTCGCGGCCGGCTGCGTATAGGGCACGAGCGACGAACCGGCTTCGTGACGCAGGATGATCGTCGCAATCGCGAGCTTGGCGAGGAATTCAACGTCGGGCAGATCCCGAACCCCTTCCAGATAGCCGTCGATGCTGCGAGCATATGGCAGACCCGCGCGAATGGTCGCGGCCGCCCGCCGGTAAGCCTCCAGACGAACGGTCCAGTCGTTTACGCCCGCCTCACGAATGGCCCGGTCCTTCAGGATCGCGGCGATCACCGGGTCCTTCACGTTGATGCTGGTGTTCGCGTCGTCGACGGCCAAAAGGTCGGTGATCTTGTTGCGTAACCCCTCGCCGAGCGGAAAGCCGAAGTCATGGCTGCCGCCGGCCCCGATCACGAAGGTGGTGTCCTTGCGTAGCATGCAGGTTACCTAGCACGGCTCATGCTCCGGCGCAGCTGGGGGCCGGCCCATTGCCCTTCGCTGGATCGCCGCGCCTAGCTTAAAATCTGCGGCCGCTAGCATTTCGGCGACGCGCTGAGCGCGGCCGGCAGCAATACCGTAAGCCGTCGGGGGCATGCGTTCAGCCGACCGCGACAGGTCCGAACAGGTCGGGCCGGGTGTCGATCAGACCGAGCACGTCGAGGATCGCCAACGCCGGCTGCTCCGCGAGGATGGTGGCACCGCGCCTGGGGATGACCGTCAGGGCGGCGGCAACGTCAGGTTCGTTCAGCAGCGGCGCGTCCGTCGCGGTGGCATCCAAGATCACCGCAGGCAGGAAGCGGAATAGCGCCAGCAGGTGGCAGGCCCGCAAGCGAACCGCCATTTCCTCGCCGCCATCCAGCACGGCCCTCGCGAACGCGTCGACGCCGAGAGGGGACCAGCCCCGCTTCAGGCGATCACCCCACGTCCGCTCGCGTGGAAATCCCAGAGTCGCGAAATGGTAGCGGGCGTTTTCGAATACCCGCCTACGGGATGGAAACGCGCCGGCCGGATTGACCCGGACCTTGCTCACGCCATGCCGCAGGCGCGCCCTGACGAACATGCGCGTCGTTTCCGCGTGGATCGCGTCACCGGCGTCTGACCACTCTTCGAACAGGCCGCCCCAGGCCATGTAGTCGGACAGCCGATACGCGCAGACCTTGTCGTCCACGACCACGTCGTCTTCGTCCGCGGCCTCGAGGGGTTCGATGGCGGCGTCGACCGTGCGCTCGGCCTCGACATAGAGCGGATGCTCGAGCTCGAACGCGGGCGGCCGCCGGATCGACCCCTCCAGGATCACACCCTCGGCCTGGCTCGCCGCCCGCGACATCGCGGTGGCATACCCCGCACGATATACGGTGTCGGCATCGGCCTGGAGCACAAGGACGTCGCGCTCGGCCACTCCCATCTCGCTGGCGAGCTGGGCCGCGACGGCAACCCCGCGACGTCGAGGCGGCACGTATCCGCGCTCGCTCTCCTCCTCGATCCGAAGACGCCCCGGATGTGACCGCGAGATGTCTGCCAGCACGTCCAGCGTGCCGTCGCTCGAGCCGTTGTCCACGGCAATGACGATAGTTTCGCAGCCGTCTTCGCCGAACGATTGGAGTAACGAGCCGATAGCGTCACGCACGACGTCCGCCTCGTTAAGGCAAGGCATGACCGCAACGGTCAGCATCCCACCCGGCGCTCAGCCATGGCCGCGGACGCGATACATGTGTGCGAGCAGGGGACGTGCGAGATCGCCGCCCTACCCGCGGCATAGGCGCCGGGGTCGATCGCCCTAAACCTGCCACGAAAGCGACGCGCGGCGATGTCGTCGCAGAGCGCATCGATGCCCTCGTCGCCCACCCGGGCGGCTGCGCGGTTACAGCATTCCGGATATCCCAGCATCCGACCGAGCGCGATCGTGTGCCTGCCGGGCCGCCGGTCGATGTCGAGCGCACGGCGTGAAGCGACGCCACTTCGGGAAAGCACGGCATAGCCATCCCTGTCCGTGCTGGTGAACAGACCAAGCCGGCGTGCCCAGCGGCGCATCTCTAGTCGGTTGTCGCCGACGTGGATCCGGACGGCCGGCTTCAATCCGTCAACCAGCAGGCCGATGTCAGTCGCCGCCGATGGCGGCAGCCAAGGCGGCAACAAGGTCACCCGCCGCCTCTCGACCTCTTGAGGATCAACTGGGTGAAGCCGGGCGGCGAGGCATCCACGAAGCCGGCGGCCTCGGCGGCAAGGCGCGAAGCGACGTTTGCCTTGCGCATGTGCAGATATATCGGCGAATGGGCGCTGGCATCGGCCGCCTTCCGATAAGCGATACGGCCGATGCCGCGCGCCTGGTCGGGCTTGTTGAGGAATATCTGTAGGGAAGCGTGCTTCCCGATGGGCGGCTCGTCGATGATGTTCACGAACACCTCGCCGGCCCGCTTTCCAGCGACGACCACATCCCAGTATTCGCCACCGGGTCCGTCACCCTTGCCCTTCCGGCCCGGCTTGGCGACCAGCTCGACATCGCCGTCCGCGACCTTGGGCCGGTTGCGCGGGGCGGTCGGCACTTTCGGCTTAGGCGTTGGATGCGCCGGCTTGCGGCGCGGCCGCTTCGTTGGCGTCTTCCCGTCAGCCATAAAGTTCGGCGAGCCCATCCCTGAGTCTTAATTCCGCCGGCTGCCACATCTCGGCGGGGAAGAAGCCCGGCGAGAACGCGACGACCGCATCCTGGATCCGCTCGACAAGTCCTGCGGAACGCATCGCTGCCGCCACTGCATCCACTTTCGCCAGCACGATATCGAGCGGCGGATCGTGCCGCCTAACGCGATCCGGCCAATCGCCGTCACCATCGTATCGGTTGTTGAAGTAATCCATGTCGACATGGAGGAGCACTGGGCCAGGCCCGATGTCGGCGAGCCAGTCGGCCAAGTCTGCGGTGGCGCGGTATCGGCCTGGTCCAGTCCCTCCGTCCGACAGGGGGTCGAGCCGCACTGCCGGTCGCTGTGCACCGGGACGGAGAAGGTCGTCGGCATGTATGTCCTGGACCACCGAATAGTCTTCGGTCGCGGTGATCTTTGGCGCCTGCCCAAGCTGGCGGACGTCGCAATTCGGGAAGGCCCTGAGGAACGGCGTTAGAAAGCTGCCCATTCCGACGGCGCCGCTCGCGCACGAGGCGAGCACGGAGTCCGGATCGCGGATATCGAACGACTTTCCCGTTATCAAATCCACCAGGCCGGCGTCCGTAATGGACAGCCTCGGCGAACCCAGATCGCGATGGTCATCGAGATGAAGGATGGTGATGGGCTCGTCGGAGGGCACGCCCGCGCGCGCCACCCATTCCGTCCAGCTTGGCAACGTCCACGTGTCGTAGAGCGCCGTCAGCACCCTCCCAGACCGGCGGCGCGCCATGGCCATGCCGCCGAGACCGATGCCGTCCCAGGCAATCAATTCGTCAACGATGCGCGGATCGACGTGCCTCTCGATGCCGGCAGGCCAACCGAGCTCAAGTCTCCACATGCCGTCGACCTCGGTCGCCGTTGCGTCTTTGTCGCAGAAGTAGTCGCGCAGGCGGCCGTGCCGGGCATGCCGGTCGGTCGGCAGCCGATCCTTAGGTAGTAGGATCGTCACGCCGCAAGCGACATCGGCCGCCCCCTTTCCTCCAACACGTGAGCCAGTGCCCGCCCCGCCGCAGTCAAGTCGCAATCGCGCAGCGTCGAGAAGGCCTGGGCGAGATTGCGCTCGGTGTCCTGTAGTTGCGCCGTCGCCCGATTATGCAATCGGGGCGGCCCGTGCTCTCGCACATGTTCCCAAAAGCGCCCCAACTCGACGAATACGAACGCGGCGTGAAGCAACCCGGATACGGGGCGTAGATCCTCACGCCACGGCGACACGACAAGAGCACCCTGCGACGTCGTCGGACGGCGGCGCTCGAACAGGTACAGCTTTTGATGTCGGTATTCGTGGATTAGAGAATCGGCGAGGTCGTAGGCGTCGATAAGGCCATCACCCTGGACGATCGATACGAAAAGCGCGCCGGGCACGGAGTCGTCGCTGAACGACACGATCTTGTCAGGATGCGCAGAAGGATCGCGGACGAACTGGATCGCCGAACAGATCAGCCGAAGCTCGCGGGCGACCGCTGGGCGCCAAGCGTCTATAAGCGATAGCGCTTCATCGACCAGCGCCCTGCCCCTTGCTGCAACTTCTTCGGCCTCGAAATATATTCCCTCGCCGAACGGTAGGCGCAGCCATTGGTCGTCGCGGCCGACTTCGAGGTCGCCGGCGGCAGTGAGGTCGCTTGCCGCCAGCTCCACGTAAGCCGGATCGACATCCAGCGGCTTGCCGTCGATATCCCTGACCTGACCGCCCAACCGCGTCGCCCGCTGCCAAGCGACCGTTCCCGCGCGACGGGCGAGGCGACGCAACGTGTCACCGTCAGCGATGTCGACGTCCGCTTGCGAACGCGCGATGGCGTCCCGCAACCCAGCCTCGTCGTCAGCCAGCGCGTCGTCCTGCAGTTCCGCGACGATTTCCGCACTGGTTTCCGCCAACTCGAAATTGCCGACATCGAAATCAGGAAGCGAATTGTCACCAGATTGCGGCGCCGCGAAACTCTGCGACAACCTCAACCTAGCGTGGCCGATCAGGGCCTTCATCTCTCCGCAATAGACTGTTGGATTGTCAAAGCCGCCGTCGCCAAATCGGTGCGGCACCGAGCCGCCGCCGCAAATCTCGACCAAATCGCACGAGCGGCAAGTCGCGCTCAGGCCTGATTTCGTCAGTAGGCGTCGGTGAGCGGCCAGCTGGACGGAGGATGCGACTTCTTCCACCGACGTGTCGACGACCGACCCTACGAGCCTCGTCGCCCCGTCACCGGCCACCTTCAGCACGTCGAGGTCGTGCCAGGTGCCGTCCGTCTCTAGGGAGATCAGGCTCACGTCGCCCAGGCCGAACGCATCGGTGCCCGACGGAAGTCCGGCGATCGCGTCAAGCAAGGCCTCGAAGGTCCTGACGGGCAGTTCGGGGTAGTTGTCCAGCCACTCGTCGAACGCCTCGACCAGCCAGCGTTCGTAGAGACCTGGATCCGCATCACGACCCGGTGGGGATCGGCGATGGTGAGAGTCCGGCAATAGGAAATCGACCTTAGGAATGCCCTTGTCGGCGAAATACCCAAGCAAAATCGACGGGCGCACCGATGCGTCGATGACCGCGATCACGCCGGCGAACACCGTCGGCCGCTTCGCCAGGCGATGCAGAGCTGCCTCGACCCGATCGAAGCTCGAGCGCCCCTTGCGTGTCGTTCGGTGAAGGTCGTGCGCGGCACGCGGACCATCCATGCTGAGCGACACGGCTATGCGTTCAGCCTCGAAGGCGTCGAGGACGTCGTCGGTCAGCAGCAGGCCGTTCGTCTGGAGGCCGACGTCCACCTCCACCAACGGACCGACGGATGAACGCAGCAGCCGGGTGAAATCGACGATATACTGGTGCCCTGCGAGGAGCGGTTCGCCGCCGTGGAAGATGACGGCGACGCGGTTCAGCTGCTGCGTGCGGACGTGTTCGGCCAAGCGCTCGGCGAACAGATTCTGATGCTCCGCAGACAGCAGCTTCGGCATGCTGCGCCAGCTCTGGTCGGCATGATGATAGACGTAGCAATAGTCGCAATCGAGGTTACACCTCGACGCCACCTTGACGAGGAAGGAGGTTATCCTCGCCGAGGACACGGGCTCGCCCTTACGAGCGGCTGTGCCGGTGATGCATGCGATCGTAGCTGGTGATCACTTCGCTCGCCTGCGCGCCGGCGAGGACGCGGCCCTGCAACCGCTGGAGTGCCGGGTTGTCGCTGCGCGCCTTGATGACGCTGGAACGGACGGCGACGGTGTCGTCGGTGGTCTGCATTGCGTTCTCCTTATGCCCCACCCGTCTAACTCAACGGCGCCGCCCGCGCAACCGCGAGGTTGAGCCGATCCGGCGTCAAATTGACTACGCGTCCGCCGGCGCCGTTGCCGCGAGATCGGCTAGCAAGTCGATTGCCATTGAGCTGTATGGCGATGCGGGCAGCGTCGCAGTGGCCAGCGTCGTCGTCGCCCGGGCGCTCGGTTGCTCGCCGAGCCGTGCGGACTTCTCGATCGACTCCTGCGCCAGCATGATCGCATTGACCCTCTCGCGTCGTTCCTCGAGTAGTTGTTCGCGATTGAGCTGCAGCACGTCGATCGTCGACTGTCCTAACGGGGAGAGCGCAAAGGCGCGCTCGACTTCGAACCTGATGTGTTCGCGCGGCTCGAGCGCGACGGGATCGACCAGTAGCGGAGCTTCGGCCACCGTCGACCGTCCCACGCAATCCCGCACGCTGGGGTCGACGAGCGGGAACGTGTTCTTCTTGTGCCTTCCGTTGCACGTCTTGCAGCTCCAGAGCAGGTTTTCCCACTCATACGCCAGCCAGTAATAGCCTGGTCGCGTCAGCTTCGAGCCGGGTGCCTGGCGCCACGCCGCCTTGGGCCGGAAATGCTCGATCTCGCCGGACCCTACGTGCTCGACCCGGCTCTCGCAAAAGCAGCACTTTCGATGCTGCGCCGTTCGCAGAATCTCCCGCACGGCGACGCACCCATAGACGTCTTCGTCGAAGTCGAACCGTCCCTTGTGCGTGGCGTAGAGCGCGGGATCGGCATCATGAAGCGCCGACTTGGCCGCCACTAGGGCAGCGCCTGGCCCGAGCCCAGCCGGGGCCACAGCCGGCCTTTGAATCCGGATCATGCCTCCCGGCGCATCCTCAAGATCGCGCGGGCGCGATCGATGACCGATTGGCGGTCCTCATCGATTTCTTCCGGGTCAGTCCCGATGAACGCGAGCCTGGCGTCGAGATCCGCCATCTCGTCCAGCTCGACATCGTTCAAGCTGTCCTTGGATAGCAGCTCGAGCCGTCTGCGCACGGCGGCGCTGGTCGCAGGACTTCGCGCGGAGTCCAATCCGAACAGCTCGCTCGTCAGCAACTGGTCTACGCTCCAGTCCTTGACGACGGCGGGGTCGTTGTCGATCTCCACTGCGCCCTCAGCCGGGTCGAGCCTTAGAAGCACCAGGTTCTGGTCCAGCAGATCTTGGGCCATCAACGGGCTATGGGCGGTGGCGATGAACTGCACGTTCGGAAAATGCATGGTAAGGCTGCGCCGCAGTTCACGCTGCCAGCTGGGATGGAGGTGGAGGTCTATCTCGTCGACGATGACGATGGCCGGCTCGCGCATCGGCCGCGCGCTGTCGGGATAGGCATTGAAGAGCCGCCAGGCGATGTCGATGGTCCACGCTGTGACAGTCTGATAGCCAAGGCTCAGCTGATCTAGCGGAACCTGTCCGTGCGGCGTCTCTACCCTGACGCCATGCGGGACGGGCCCGAGACCTGCGGTGGGCGGCGGATTTATGACGATGTCTGACGGACGCCTAACTTCGGGCAAAATCGTCGCCAGCATCTCGGTCACTGCGCGCAACCGCATGGTGGCACGGCGCTCCTTGAACTTCACGACGTGGTAATCGAGCCGCTGCAGTATCCGCTCGGCATCGATCAACTCGACGGTTGAATCGAAGAGCGAGGCGATTGGATCGGGAATCTCCTCGTCGGCCGAAGCGACGGCAACGTGACGGCCGGCGCCATAAGCGAACAGGATCGGCGAGCCGAACTCGCGGTCACGGTCGCCCGCCCAGTTCGCGTCGTCCAGCTTGCCGCCCCTCCGCTGGATGAGCGCGGTCGATGTAATCCGGTTCGGGCGACCTCCGCGTCCGTCGAAACTGTAACCGGCGACCATCGACGCGCGAATACCGCAATCGACATCACGGCCGTTGCGGACCAGTGCGTCGAGGCGGGCGTTGTCGTCCTCCGCCGCAAATTCGGGTAGGAAGCCACGTTGGCCGGTCGGATCGCCCTCGATCCTGTTGGCGACGTCGGGACGCATGCGGGCGAGGCACTGCAGAATCGTCGTCTTGCCCGTGTTGTTCTCGCCAAGGATCAACGTCCAGCGGGCGGGATGCACGCCGTCCACGGTGAAGTCGACGAACTGGCCTTCGCCAAACGACTTCACATTGTCGAGTTCGAGACGGGTGAAATAAATGTGGTCGTGCAGCGGAGTGGCCATCACTTCACCCTATATAGGTTTCCGTCGGCGCACGAGGGGACATTCATCCGCCACTCTCGCGAGGAGCAAGGGTCTCGATAATCTTACACTCGGCAACGGTCCCTTGCCGGCAGCCGCTCAATACCTTGGCGAGCTCGCTGCGCATTGATTCCAGGTCGGCGATCTTGCGATCGACCTCGGCGAGATGTGCACCCGCGATGTCGTCGATCGCCTGGCAGGACTGCGACTTGTCGTCCGAGAGCGCCATCAGCTCGCGAACCGCGTCGAGCGTGAAGCCGAGATCCCGCGCCCGACGGATGAACGAGAGCCTGGCCAAGTGCTCCGGGCCGTATGCCCGATAATTCGAGCTAGTCCGGGCCGGAGCGCCCAGCAGGCCGATCTGCTCGTAATAACGGACGGTCTCGACCCGCGTCGCCGTCGCCCGCGCAAGTTCTCCGATCTTCATGCCTTGACCCTCTAGCGGCTTCAGGGTGCAAGGGACAGTCACGCTGAGCGAATCGGAGAGCGTGATGGACGACTGCTGTTCCAGGAAAGGTGACGTGATCGCGACACTCGCGGTCGACCCTCGGCAGCGTCGCGTCCTCGTCGTGGTGATGCTCGTGAACCTCGCCATGTTCGCCGTGGAGTTCGGCGGCGGCCTTTTCGCCCGATCTTCCGCGCTGATGGCCGATTCCGTCGATATGCTGGGCGACGCGATAGTCTACGCGCTAAGCCTGTATGCACTGACCAAGGGCCCGCGTTGGGAAGCGGGCGCCGCGCTGGCCAAGGGCGGCATCATCCTACTTTTCGGGATCGCCGTGATCTTCGAGATTGCCGACAAGCTCGTTAACGGCACGCCGCCCTCGAGCGTGCTGATGCTCGCCGTCGGCTCGCTCGCGCTGGTAGCAAACCTCTCTTGCCTGATGCTCTTGTGGCGGTTCCGGTCCGTCAGCATCAACATGAGCAGCACCTTCGAGTGCTCGCGCAACGACGTTGTATCCAACGTCGGTGTGCTGGCTGCCGCCGGTCTCGTTGCAGTGACTGGCAAGGCCTGGCCGGACGTGGCAATAGGCTGCATCATCGCGATCGTGTTTCTACGTTCTGCCTGGCGCGTCCTTTCGGCGGCGTGGCCGGCGTGGCGCAGCGGCGGTAAGCTGCCCACTGGGGTGTTCGACTGACATGACCCGGTTGCAGAACCGTTTGACGCGGCCACCGCATCGGCTAAGGGCTGCCGCCGTGCGCCGCATGCTCGCCTCGATCGCAGCCGTGATGCTGATGCTGACACTGGTGTCCGGCTTCCAGGCCGCGCCGGCTTTCGCCGCCACCGGACCTGACGGTTGCGCCACGGCAGTCGTGGGCGACAACGCGCCCGGCCATTCGGCCGGCGACGCGGACGAGGTGCCGTCAGATGGCGACAAGGCGACGCCGCACCACCACAATATCAGCCATAGCCACGAGCTCGCCGTTCCCGCGGCCGAGGTCTCCGCCATCGATTACATGCCCGCGTCGCGACCCGTCGGCCGCGGACCGTTGGCACCCCCGCCGGCCGTCGCGGAGCGGCGCGACCTGAGACCGCCCATCGCCTGACATCGCTCGTCCCCCGCGCCTTCGCGCGCGGGCTTCCATGCGATTGTCAGGAGAAGTCCAATCATATCCCGAACTCTCGCGGCGCTGCTCGCCGCGACCGCGTGCGCCGGCTCCGCCGTCGCGCAGACAGCCACGACCACGGCGGTCGAGGCACCACTAACGCTCGACGACGCGCTTGCGTCCGCCCGGGCAAACTCACCCGGCGTCGACGCCGCGGACGCAGGCGTCCGTGCGTCGGTCGCCGCACGCACCGTGGCGGGCCTGCGTCCAAATCCATCGGTGCAGGGCCAGCTCGAGAACGTCGGGGGCACCGGCGCCTATCGGGGATTCGCCGGGTCGGAGACGACGGTTGGTTTCTCGCTGCCGATCGAGACCGGTGGTAAGCGGTCGGCGCGCGTCGCCGTCGCCGACGCCCGCATCGACCGCTCTCGCATCGTGTCGGTGGTGGCGCTCGCCGACCTGGAACAGCAGGTGACCGAGCTTTACGTCGAGGCCGTCAGCGCCGAACGCCGACTGCGCGTTGCGCGCGAACAGTCGGACATCGCGGTCGAGGGCCTGCGTGTCGCCCGCGACCGCGTCATGGTCGGCGCCGCCTCCCCGATCGACCAGCAGCGTGCGGACGTGCTCGCGATCAACGCCAGGGCGGCGGTCGAACGCGCGGAGCGATCCGTCGAAGTGGCCCGCGCGAACCTCTCGCGCGTGATGGGCCGTCCGGTGACCGGGCCTCTCGACATGGTCTGGTTCGACGGCGTGTCGGGTCCCGGCCCGACGCTCACCCCGAGCGCCGATGGCACCCTCGCCCTCGCGCTCGCCCGCGCCGACGTGACGACGGCCGACGCACAGGTGCGCCTGGCCCGCGCCAACCGGATCCCGGACATAACGCTCAGCGCAGGTGCCCGGCGGCTGCAAGCGACGCGGGACACGGCCGCCGTCGTCGGCATCTCGATCCCGCTCCCGCTGTTCAACAACGGCAGCGCGGCGATCGGCCAGGCCAAGGCCGAACGCGACCAGTTCGCGGCCCAGCTCCGCCTCGCCCGCCTCGATGCGGACCGGGCGATCGCCAACGCCGTGGCGGACGTGGCCAACGCTGCCACGAGCGCCCGCGCGGCCAACGGCCCAGCGCTGGCCGCCGCGCTGGAGGCCGCCCGGATCGCGAGGATCGGTTACGGGCAGGGCAAGTTCGACCAGATCGAGCTTCTCGATGCCGAACGGACGCTCGCCGAGACGCGGGCCGCCGCGATCGATTCCCTCGTCACCTACCATAACGCTGTCGCCCGCCTGCGGAGGCTGACCAGTCCCGCGCCGACGACCAACCCGACCGGAGATCCCCGATGACCCTGACAAACAATCGCCTGCTTGGCGGCGCCGCCGCCGTCGCGCTCCTCGCGTCGGGCGGCGGCTTCCTAATCGCCCGCATGACGGCGCCGACACCCTCGGTGGCGACGGCCGAGGCGCCGACGAAGAAGGCCGATGCCCCTGCCGATACGGTGACCATGGACGAGACGGCCGCTAAGACGGCCGGCATCGTCACCGAGACGGTGAACGCCGGCGGTCTGTCCGCCGAAGTCATCGCGCAGGCCGCCGTATCGGCATCCCCGACGGGCGAGGCGATCATCACCGCACGAGCGGGCGGCGCCGTCGTGCGCCTGCTCAAGCGGCTCGGCGATCCGGTCCGCGCCGGCGAGGCGCTCGCCATCGTCGAGAGCCGCGACGCCGCGCAGTTCGCCGCCGACCGCAAGGTCGCGGCGGCCCGCTCGACGCTGGCGCAGAAGGGACTGGCGCGCGAGCGCTACCTATATGAGCAGCGCGTATCCTCGCGCGCCGACTTCGAGCGCGCCCAGGCCGAGGCTGCCACCGCAGCGGCGGAAGCGGAGCGGGCCCGCAACGCGGCAGGCGCCGCCAATGTCACCAGTGACGGTCGCGGCGTCGTGGTGGCGAGCCCGATAACGGGCCGCGTCACGGCGATCGCCGCCAAGCTCGGCGCCTTCGTCCAGCCCGAGACGGAGCTTTTCCGGATAGCGGATCCGCGCCAGGTCCAGATCGAGGCATCGGTCGGCGCCAACGACGCGCAGCGCCTGACGGCCGGCGATCGCGCCATCGTCGAACTGCCTGACGGAAGGACGCTGGAAGGTCGCGTGCGCGCGGTGACGCCTGGGCTCGCCAGCGAAACCCGGACCGCGACCGCCGTGGTCGACGTGTCCGGCAGCTTGCAGCCCGGCCTGGCGGTGCGCGTCCGGCTCATTCCGAGCCGCGGTGACGTATCCAACGCGATCGTCGTGCCCGACGAAGCGGTGCAGTCGTTCGAGGGCCGCGACGTCGTCTTCGTCCGCACCGGCCAGGGATTCCGCGCCCAGACGGTGACCATCGGTCAGCGCAGCAACGGCCGCGTCGAGATCCTCAAGGGCCTGAAACCGGGCCAGCAGATCGCCACCCGCAACGCATTCCTGCTCAAGGCCGAACTCGGCAAGGGCGCAGGCGAGGAGGAATAATCCATGATCGCCAACCTCATGGCGCTCAGCGTGCGCGCGCGCTGGGCCGTCCTCATGATATTCCTCGTCGTGGCAGGCCTCGGCGTCTGGCAGCTGACCAAGCTGCCGATCGACGCCGTGCCCGACATCACCAACAAGCAGGTCCAGATCAACACGATCGACCCCCGGCTGTCGCCGGTCGAGATCGAGAAGCTCGTAACCTACCCGGTCGAGATCTCCCTTGCCGGTATCCCCGGCCTCGAAACCACGCGCTCGATCTCGCGCAACGGTTTCAGCCAGGTCACGGCAATCTTCACGGATTCGACCGATCTATACTTCGCCCGCCAGCAGGTCGGCGAGCGGCTGCGTCAGGCGACTGAGAATCTGCCTGACGGTGTCCAGCCGCAGATCGGGCCGGTGACGACCGGGCTCGGCGAGATCGTCATGTATACGGTCGGCTACAAGAACCCCGACGGCCGCGGCGCCAAGCGCGTCGCCGGTCAGCCCGGCTGGCAGCCTGACGGCAGCTACCTCACGCCCGAGGGGGAACGGCTGACCGACGCCGTCGCGAAGGCCGGATACCTCCGCACCGTCCAGGACTGGATCGTCAGTCCGCAGCTGCGGGCGGTCAAGGGCGTGGCGGGCGTCGATTCCATCGGCGGCTACGCGAAGACGTTCGTGGTCGAGCCCGACGCCACGAAGCTGGCGAACTTCGGCATCTCCTACAGCGAACTCGGCCAGGCACTGCAGGATGCCAACCTCGCGGTCGGTGCGAACTTCTACAACCGCGGCTCGGAGGCGTATCTCGTCCGGGTCGATTCCCGCGTCCGCTCGGTCGAGCAGATCCAGAACGCGGTGGTCGCGACACGCGGCTCCGTCCCGGTGACCGTCGGCCAGGTCGCCAACGTCCGCATCGGCGGCGATCTGCGCACCGGCGCGGGCAGCATGAACGGCCAGGAAGCCGTCATCGGCACCGTGCTGATGCTGATCGGCGAGAACAGCCGCGTGGTCGCGGAGAACGCGTCCGCCAAGCTGGACCAGATCACCAAGTCGCTCCCGCCCGGCATCGAGGTGAAGGTCGTCCTCGACCGCGCCAAGCTGGTCAGCGCAACCGTCGCGACCGTGCAGCGAAACCTTACAGAAGGCGCCATCCTGGTCGCCGTGGCGCTGTTCCTGCTCCTCGGAAACTGGCGTGCCGCGCTGATCGCCGTCCTCGTCATACCCTTCTCGTTCCTGATGATGGCGATGGGGATGAACGCCTTCAAAGTGCCCGGCAACCTGATGAGCCTGGGGGCGCTCGACTTCGGACTCATCGTCGACGGCGCCGTCATCATCATCGAGAACTGCCTGGCGAGACTTGCGCACAGACAGGAACACGAAGGCAGGCTGCTATCGATACGCGAGCGGCTCGAGGAGACGATGCGTGCCGCGCAGGAGATGATCAAGCCGACGGTGTTCGGCCAGGCCATCATCCTGCTCGCGTTCGCACCGCTGCTCACGTTCACCGGCGTCGAGGGCAAGACGTTCTCGCCGATGGCCATCACCATCATGCTGGCGCTCGTCGCGGCGTTCGTGCTGGCGATCACACTGGTCCCAGCCCTCGTCGCGATCCTGATCCGGGGCCGCGTCGCCGAGAAGGACGTGTGGCTGATCCGCAAGTCGAAGGAGCGCTACCTGCCGCTGCTCGACAAGGCGATCGCTCGCCCATGGCCGTTCATCCTAGGGGGGCTCGGGTTCTTCCTGCTCGCCATCCCGGCGTTCGGCCTGCTCGGGTCCGAGTTCATCCCGCAGCTCGACGAGAAGAACCTGGCGCTGGCGTCAACCCGCGTGCCGTCGGTGAGCCTCGAACAGTCGCTTGCCATGCAGCGCCGTGTCGAGGCGGCGGTCAAGGCGCTGCCCGAGGTCGAGACGATGTTCTCGAAGACGGGCACCGCCGAGGTGGCGACCGACCCGATGCCACCCAACGTGTCGGACGGCTTCGTCATCCTCAAGCCGCAGGAGGAGTGGCCCGCCGGCGTCAAGACGAAGGCGGACGCGATAGCCAGGATCGAGAAGGCGTCGGGCGGACAGCTTGGCAACCTTTTCGAACTCAGCCAGCCGATCCAGCTCCGCTTCAACGAGCTGATAGCGGGCGTGCGCGGCGACGTCGCCATCAAGCTATACGGCGACGACCTCGACCTGATGTCGCGTTCGGCCGACGAGATCGTCCGCACGCTGCAGACGATCCCCGGCGCCGCCAGCGTCAAGGCCGACCAGGTCGGCGGGGCGCCGACGCTCGACATCCAGCTCGACCGGGTGGCCATTGCGCGGCTCGGCCTGACCGTGAAGGAGGTCGCCGACACGGTGGCGGCGGCGCTCGGTGGCCGAGATTCCGGGATCGTCTATGAAGGCGACCGGCGCTTCGACGTCACCGTGCGCGTCCCCGACGTCACGCGGACCAGCCTCGACGACATCCGCGCCCTCCCCGTGCTGCTGCCTGCAGCGGAAGGGCGTCCCCGCGCACAGATACCGCTGTCGCAGGTGGCACAGATCCGGCTCACCGAAGGGTTGAACCAGATCAGCCGCGAGAACGGCAAGCGCCGCGTCGTCGTGCAGGTCAACCTGGCGGGCCGCGACGCCGGTTCCTTCGTCGAGGAAGCGCAGGCCAAGGTCGCCAAGCTGAAGCTGCCCGCCGGCTACTACCTGGAATGGGGGGGCCAGTTCGAGAACCTCCAGGCGGCGTCGCAACGCCTCTCGATCGTGGTGCCGCTGTGCTTCGCCGCCATCTTCGGGCTCCTCTACATGGCGCTCGGCACACTCGGTCGGGCGACGGCGGTTTTCCTCGCCGTTCCGCTGGGCCTCGCCGGCGGCGTGTTCACGCTGGCGGTGACGGGGATCGCGTTCTCCGTGTCGGCTGCCGTCGGGTTCATCTGCCTCGCCGGCGTCGCCGTCCTGAACGGGCTGGTCGTCATGTCCGAGATAAGGCGCCGAAGCGAGGAAGGCCTGCCGCTGGTCGATGCCATTAGGGAAGGCATGCGCGAGAAGATGCGCGCGGTCGTGATGACCGGGTTCGTGCCCGCGATCGGGTTCGTGCCGATGGCACTCGCACACGGCACCGGCGCCGAGGTCCAGAAGCCGCTGGCCACGACGGTAATCGGCGGACTGGTCGCGGCCACGATCCTCACGCTGCTGGTGCTGCCGGCGATCGCCAAGGTGGTGCTCGGCACCATCGAGCGGCGGCGGTCGGCCGCCCGCGAAGAAACGACGGAGGTCGCGTGATGCGGAGGGACGACCCGAAGCGGGAAATGAGAGGAGAAACGTCATGTCTCTGGTGAAGTCGGTCGCCGCGGGCGCCGCCATCTCGCTGCTCATCGCCAACGTCATGCACCAGGAAGCGGTGAGCGAGGGTGGCGTCCTCGGCGGCACCCACTTCACGGTGCTCGACCAACGCGTCGCCTGGTCGTGGACGATCTTCGTGATCGCGACGGTCGTGATTTGGCTGCTGTTCAAGGCGGTCGATGCCGGATGACCGCTTCTCACGATCCAAAAGGAGACCAGACGATGACCAAGCAGATGATGCTGCTCAGGATATACACCGACGAACGCGCCTATTCGGGCGATCGCAAGGTTTTCGAGCTCGTCGCCGAGCGGGCACGTGACGCCCAGCTGGCCGGCGCGACGGTGGTGGAGGCGATGCTTGGGTTCGGGCGGTCCGCGCACATGCACCGCCGGCACATCCTCGAAAGCGAGCGCTCGATCCTCATCGAGATCGTCGACGAGGATTCGAACCTGCGGACCTTCATGGCCGGTCTACGCGACCTGTCCGGAATCGGGCTGATGACGCTCGAGAAGGTCGAGGTCGTGACGCCCGCCGAGGACCCGCCCGAATGACCGGACCCGCCGACAACCAACATCCGACGGAAAGCAAAACCCATGACCGATACAGACGACCGAACCACCGGCATGCCCTGCCCGACCTGCAAGGTCGACCTCCTCCTTTCGGAGCGGCAGGGCATCGAGATCGACTATTGCCCCAAGTGCCGGGGCGTGTGGCTGGACCGCGGCGAGCTCGACAAGATCATCGAACGCAGCGCTGTCGAGGACGCGGAACGCGGCCGGGGAGCGCCGCGTGACGCCGGTCCCGGCTACCGGCAGGACGGCCCTTTCGGCGGCAATGACCGCCACGGCGGGGGTCACGGTGGCGGAGGCCACGGTGGCGGCAAGCACTACGGCAAGCGGCACGGTGGCTTCCTTGGCCGCCTGTTCGGTTGAGAAGAGGCGAGCATGGCCGGACCGACGCCGCGTCGGCCCGGCCCCGACCGACACCAGAAAGGAATAGGACGATGAGCAGCGACGCGAAGGACCGGCCCGATCACGGCGACGATCACGCCGGTCACGGCCATGCCGGTGACGACCACGCCGGTCACGATCATGGCGCACTCGGGCACAGCCACGCGCCCGCCAGCTTCGGCAAGGCGTTCGCGATCGGCACGGCGCTGAACGTCGCGTTCGTCGCCGTCGAGGCCACCTACGGGTTGATCGCCGGGTCGATGGCGCTGCTGGCCGACGCCGGGCACAATCTCAGCGACGTGCTCGGCCTGCTCATCGCGTGGGGCGCGGCGACACTGGCGAAGCGCAGGCCTAAGGGCCGCTACACCTACGGCCTGCGCAGCTCGTCGATCCTCGCGGCGCTGCTCAACGCCCTGCTGCTGCTCGTCGCGATCGTCCTCATCGCGGCCGAGGCGATCCGACGCTTCTCCGAGCCCGCCCCGGTCGCGGGCGTGACCGTGATGATCGTCGCGGCGGTCGGCATCCTGATCAACGGCCTGACAGCGATGCTCTTCATGAGCGGCCGCAAGGGCGACCTCAACATCCGCGGCGCCTTCCTCCACATGGCGGCCGACGCGGCCGTGTCGGCGGGCGTGGTGATTGCCGGACTCGTCATCGTCCTGACCGGCTGGTCGTGGGTCGATCCGGTGGTCAGCCTGCTGATCGTGGTCGTCATCGCCATCGGCACCTGGGGCCTGCTGCGGGACTCGGTGATCATGAGCCTGCACGCCGCTCCCGCGGACCTCGACCCCAAGGTGCTCACGGCCTTCCTGGCCGGGCAGCCTGGCGTCAACGCCGTGCACGACCTGCACGTCTGGCCGCTGAGCACCACGGAGACCGCGCTGACGGCGCACCTCGTGATGCCGGCGGGATATCCAGGCGACCAGTTCACGGCCGACCTCGCAGCGACGCTGAAGGAGCAGTTCGGCATCCACCACTCCACCGTGCAGATCGAGACCGACCCGAACGCGGACTGCGTGCTGAAGCCGGACGACGTCGTATGAACGCGCGAGGTACTATGAACAGGAAGGGACCGAGATGACCGGATTGATAAGCACGATCATACCCGTGCTGGCGGTGCTGCTGGGCGCCCTGGTCTCGGTATGGCGACGACCCGGCGAGGCCGTCGTGGCCGGCGTCCAGCACCTCGCTGCCGGCGTCGTCTTCGCGGCCGCCGCCGCCGAGATCCTGCCGCAGGTCCTCCACGGCGGGTCGCCGGCGGCGACGCTGATCGGCGGAGCGGTCGGAGTCGTGGTGATGCTGGGGCTGAAGGCAGCGGGGTCGAAGATGACCGGTCCGGTGGCCATGCTCGGCGCCGTCGGGATCGACATCCTCGTCGACGGCCTCGTGCTCGGGCTGGCCTTCGTCGCCGGCGAGAAGGCCGGGCGCCTGCTCACCATCGCGCTGACGCTCGAGGTGCTGTTCCTCGGGCTGACGGTGACCGAGGCCTTGCAGGATCGAATCCGCTCGAAGGTCGCGATCATCGGCGCCACGCTCGGCATCGGCCTGCTGCTTCCCGTTGGCGCGCTCATCGCGACCCCGGTCGCGACGCTGTCGCCGGCTATGATCACCGCGTTCCTCAGCTTCGGCCTGATGGCCCTTCTCTACCTCGTCACCGAGGAGTTGCTCGTCGAGGCGCACGAGAAGCCGGACACGCCGCTCATCAGCGCAATGTTCTTCGTCGGGTTCCTCGGCCTTCTGCTCATCGAGGAGCTTTCCTGACGATCCGTCTAGCGGCGGCATCTAGGGAAAAACCCGGCCGTCGTGCCCCCGCGCGCTGCTTCCCCCTAGGCGCGCGGGGGCGAAATCAACATCCGCCCAGGCACGAGGGGAACGCACAGAGCGCCAGGCTAGCGCGTCGCAAGCGCCGCCTGCCAATCGGAAGGAGTTGACCATGCCCGACGACAACCGGCGCTCCACGGAGGCGGATGATCGCGCCTATTGGCGAAGGCGCGCAGACCAGCATGCGGCGATGGCCGCTCGTGCCGCGGCTCCCGAAGTCGCCGCCGTCCACCGGGCGATCGCCGAGGCCTACAGCACGCGTGCCGATGCGGCCGCCGCTCCAAATCCCAACCTGCCGTCCGGACGAGACGGTAATGGTCCGCATGGAGTTTGAGCCTTGTCGGTGGATGGCCAAAATCTGACGATGACTCGACTGGCCGGCTTCGTCGCGCCCGCACACACCACCGCGGATGGTGGACGCCCATGCTGCCGCTGACCGTAACCAGTATGTGGGAGGTGCTGGGCCACCTGGCTTCGCTCGCAATCGCCTACATCTTCGCCTTTCCCATCGGCTGGGACCGTGAGCGGGAAGAGCGGAGCGCGGGCCTTCGCACGTTCCCCCTCGTCGCGCTCGCAAGCTGCAGCTTCGTCCTGGTCGCGGTGAAGGTGCTGGGCGCCGAATCCCAGAGCCAGGCACGGATCCTGGAAGGCCTGCTGACAGGCGTCGGGTTCATCGGCGGCGGCGCGATCCTGAAGCACGGCGGCAAGGCATCCGGAACGGCCACCGCCGCAAGCCTGTGGGCCACTGGCGCGCTTGGCGCGGCCGTAGGCTACGGCCTCTACGACATCGCGGCGATCGTCGGCCTGGGGACATTCCTGACCCTCCGCTCGTCACGCGCGATCAAGTCGGCGTCGGGTGCGCGTGCCGACGAACCATAAAGTTGGGGAAAGGCGCCTGTCCGCCGACCATCAACCGTAACTGACGGTCTAGTCACCCTGTGGAGTGTCTTCCACGCTATCGCGGCCGTCCTCGTCGGGACGAGCTGGCTGCTCGGGGTTCTGATCGTCCCCGTCAGGCACTGAATCCGGGTGGGGATCGGGCGGTGCGCTGGCCATGACATCTCTCCTCCTGCTCTGACCGACTAACATCACTCGCGCCTCGGGGTTCCCGATCCCCGGCCAGCCGAACGAAGCATGGCCGATCCCACGGCTGAAGGCGCCCCGGGATGACCCTTCCAGCGTAAGGGAAAAGAAACCCGGAAGGTCGATGACTGCGGTTGTCATCGGAGATTGGAAAAATGCATCAAGAACTAGCCGACACCGAGTTTTACCGCGTCGTCGTCGACCCCGGGAATTCCCTCTGCGTCATGCTCACGACCACGCAATCGGTGAATACGACTTCCGAGCCCGCCGCGCCGCTGTGGCGATGGGAGCTTCCTGACGCCCCGTCGATGGCGGCCTTGTTGGATTGGATGGAAGTTCGTCGCGATCGCTGGCAGGAATGGGGATCGCTCGCCGAGCATCTGGGGCCGGGCGAGTTCCACATGCACATGCTCAAGCGCATGCAGACCGAGCCAGTGATTGGTAATGCGGAGCAGCGAATTTAGTCGGTCGATCCGCCGATACGTCGAATTGCGAGACCCCGGGTCGGCCGCGCGTGGCTGGCGCAGGCCAACTGCCGCCCTTATCGTGAGCACGTGAACCGATCGCCCGAGCAGTGGAAGCCACCGGCGGAACCCGAAGCGCCGTGCCCATGCGGGCGGGGGCGTCGATTCGGCGAATGCTGCGACGTCCCAGGCGGCCTGCCCGTGCTGCGCTATTCATCGCTCCGGCCGCCACCACCCCGGACGGGTCTGTCGAATCCGCGCTGCTACATGCGTTCGACCCGCGACTGCTCGACGCAGATCTCCGGCGAGCATTACATCTCGGCCGCCATCCTCGCCGAGTTCAGTGAACTACGGACGTCCGGGCTACCGTTCTTCGGCGATGGTGAGACACGGGTCGGCCGCAATGCACTGCGTTCGAACATCCTATGCACGAGGCACAATTCCGCACTGTCCCCCCTCGACCAGGAAGGGCACCGCGCCCTGGTCGCGATCCGCGACGGGCTCAACCACGTTTGGCGCCGCTCCCTTTCGCGCAAGACGCTGCACAGCATCATCAGTGGCGAGGCGCTGGAGCTGTGGGCGATCAAGACCCTGATGGGGCTGCTCAAGGCCGATGTCGCCCGCACCGACGGCCGGTCGACCGCCGACGCGTTCACCGTTGACGATGCGCTCGTCGCGGACGTGCTCACGGCTGGCAGGCTCCCTCCGGGCTGCGGGCTCTACGTCGGGCAAGACAGCGACCTGCTGCATGACACGATCGGCTTCGCGCCGATCACGCACCAAGCTGGCGGCCGCGTCTCCGGGCTTCGCGTCAGCTTCCTCGGTATCGTGCTCGACTTCCTGTTCGATCCCCAGGTTGCGCAGGCACTGGCGTTGCGCGACGACCCCCACTTCCAGCCGTCGATCATCGATCTCGACGGCGGTGTCAGGCGCGCCCGTATCATCCTGACGCGAGGGCAGAACGGGCGCGAGCCGAACGTGTTGACGCTCCGTCTGCGGAGGGCGACCGTTTCCGAAGCGGATGCCGAAGGCCTCGCGCAAAGGTTCGCCCGCCGTGAATTCGAGCAAGTGCGGCCAGCCGGAACGAGCGGCCGCCAACGCTAGGGTAGAGGGCGGCGTGTTCCGGTCTTGCGGCTTGGTAAAGGGAGCCGGCCGCAAGGATTTAGACCAGTCCGTAGACCCCATGCTTGGCGTCTCCAGTGTCCTCCCAGGGAGAGGGGAAAAGCGCTCCGCTTATGTGCGGGCTAAGGAGACAAGAAATGTTCGACGAGAACGGTGAACGTCACATCAGGGCTTTTATCAGCGCGATGAAGTGCGTCGCGGATCCGCATCGCGCACTGCAGGCCGATCAGAATTCGCCGGTCGTGGTAACTGGCGGGTCGCCGCTCAACCTCATCCAGTTGGCCCAGTTCGCGCGGTCCGCCTCGGAAGTGTTCGACGCCGATGTCATACACCTCGAATTCGAGCCAGGTCGCGAGGCTGAAGGTCCGCAGCGCATCGCCGTCGGCATGTTCCGCGACGGGATCGCCCAGGTGAAGTCGGATTGTCAGGTCTGGGCCGACCCGCGCGGTCGCCCATTCCTGCTTGCCAGGCAAGGACAGAAGATGGGCTTGGCGAGCTTCGATCCGGAAGGCATGGACTATCGGCCCGGGCGGCCGAAGTCTGACGTCGCCAAGGGCCTTGCCCGGGGCGCGAAGCTCCTTCGGCAGCTCGCGGCGAACGACCTCGCTAAGCCGATGGCCAAAGCTGCTTGACCTGTTCAGCCCGCCCCGAAGCCGGGGCGGGCGCCTACCGCCCGAGCTGCGGATCGATCGGGGACTCGACTCCAACGCCGGTATGGAACATTAAGGGAACGAACACGACTCGATGAACCGTATGTCCCGGCTACACAGCCTCCGCGCGTCGATTGACGACGTCGCAAAAACCTTCGACGCCGATCCTGGCGAGCTGTTCTCGATCCCGGCGGACGTGACCGAGGGAGAGAGCGGCGTCGTCATGTTCGAAACCGGTGGACGACGCCGCCTCAGGATGATGCGGTGGGGATTCCCAAGACGCATCCGCGACGCGCGGAAGGTCGGCATGGAGGCGGACATCATCGGCCTGGTCGCCGACCTTACCAACCCGATGTGGGAGCAGACCGTCGTGGATCCCCGCTACCGCTGCGTCATCCCGATCACGCACTTCGGCAATCCTGAGGGTGACGCCGGCGCCAAGACCCGGGCCTGGTTCTCGGTGAAGGACCAGCCGATCATGGCGTGGGCCGGGTTCTGCAGGAACATCCCGGACGTCGGCCCCTGTTACGCGGGCATGACCATGGAGGCTAACGCCGCCATCCCACCCACCAACGACCGCATGCCCGTCTTGCTCGAGTTCGACGAGATCGACACGTGGCTGCACGGCACGATCCAAGACGTGATCCGACTCCAGTTCCGCCCGCCGTTCGCGGCCGACCGCATGGATGTCATGCACACCGACGACGCATGGCGGAACGGTGGGCCTCCACCCTCGTTCGCCCAGATGCCGCTGATCTAAGCGGTGCATCGTGCAGTGCCCAGTGAAGGACCACAGATGCCAGCAGTGAACGTCAACGACGCATGCCAGGAGGAGCTCGACGCGGTCGAAGGCCTGCGCGGCCACGGCTATGAGATCGTCCGCTACCGCGAGGACCGCGGTCGGTTCCACAGCCTGCGGCAGCTCGAAGAGGTTCCAGGCCTCGCAGGCAAGCTCGACGGCGCGACACTCGCCGGCCTCACTGTCTGACGGGTCGGAGCGACGTGGATCCGGTCACGGCGCGGGTGCCGCCCCTACCCCCATCTCGCGTCGCCGCGCTCACCGCCTGGCGCGAGCGGAACCCGTCGATGATCGTCGGCGAAGGCGCGCTGCGCGAAGCGGCGGCGTGCGCGACGCTCGTCGAATCCGCCGACGGCCCACGTTTTGACGACTCGTTCGCCGAACTGGTCGAGTTCATCGCCGAGTTGCCATTCTGATGCTCGACCTGTTCGACGCCCCCGTCCTGCCCGGCATCGCCACCGTGGCGGACATCGTATCGCCCGACGAGGAAGCCGCCCTCGTCGCAGCGATCGATTCCGAACCCCTGACGCCATTTCAGTTCCAGCAATGGGAGGGGAAGCGGCTGACGCGCAGCTTCGGTATCAAGTATGACTTCCAGACGGGGCGGGTCAGCCGCGGCGACCCTCTTCCGGATTGGCTTGCCGGCCTGCGCAACCGGGCCGCGACGTTCGCCGGCGTCGAACCCTGCGATGTCGCTCAGTGCCTGTTGATCAGATACGATCCAGGCGCCGGCATCGGCTGGCACCGCGATCGGCCTGCATACGGCCATGTCATCGGCGTCTCGCTCGGCGCGCCGGCCGCGATGCGGTTCAGGCGGCGCGTCGGCGGCGGGTTCGAACGAGCCTCCCTTCCCCTCGATCCGCGCGGCGCCTACCATCTGTGCGGCGAGGCGCGGCACGATTGGGAGCACAGCATAGCCGAGATGGAACGGACGAGGCATTCGATCACGTTCCGCACGCTGTCCGGCGAAGGGCGTCGGCGGGCCGCAAGCCTAGACTGACCGGTTGGTCCCTTCCGCGATTTCCCGTTGCCCCTTTCGCCGACCGCCATGGATTGACGGCATGTGCAACCTATACACCGTCCGAAAGTCCGCCGCCGAGGTGGCCGCGCACTTCGGCGTCGCCAACCCGGTCCAGTCTAACGCCGGTGAGGAAGTCTATCCCGGCACGCCCGGCGTCGTCGTCCGCGAAACCGCAGGTCAGCGCGTCGCGCAGTCGATGACGTGGGGCTTCCCGCTGCGCCTCAAGACGATGAGCCCGACCGCCAAGCCGAAACCCGTCAACAACATCGCGGATCTCCGCAAGGGGATGTGGATCGGCCTCGCCCGAAAGCCCGAATGGCGCTGCCTGATCCCCGTCACCGAGTTCGCCGAGGCCGAAGGTGAGAAGGGCTCGAAGACGCGGACGTGGTTCTCGGTGAAGGACGAGCCGATCTTCGCATGGGCTGGGCTATGGCGCGACAGTGCGGAGTGGGGCCCGGTCTATTCCGGCGTGATGACCGATTGCAACGAGGCGATCCGGCCGGTGCACGACCGCATGCCCGTGCTGCTCCACCGCGACGAATACGACCAATGGCTGCACGGCGGCTTCGACGACATACTCGCGTTCCAGGAACGATGCTTTCCCGACGATCTAATCGTCATGAACCGAACCGACGAGCCGTGGGTCAAGAGGCGTGCCGCTGCAGCCGAGGTGCCGCTGATCTAACCGCTCCGCCGCTTGCGCGCGGATCGCTTCGCCTTCCCATCCGCGAGATCGATCCATACGGGCGCGTGGTCGCTGGTCTTCTCCCAACCGCGCACGTCGCGATCCACCTGCGCGTCGACAAGCCTGTCGGCGAGCGCCGGGCTGAGCAGAAGATGGTCGATCCGCAGGCCTGCGTCGCGGCCATATGCGTTCCGGAAGTAATCCCAGAACGTATAGATCGTTTCGTCTGGATGCATCACGCGCAGGGCGTCAGTCCACCCCTGCCCCGTCAACCGAAAGAACGCGTCACGCACCTCGGGCGCGAACAGCGCATCGTCCAGCCAGCGCTCCGGCTTATAGACATCGCGTTCTGTGGGCATGACGTTGAAGTCGCCCGCGAGCATCACCGGCAACCCCGATTCGAGCAGGCCAGCGGCATGCTCGATCAGCCGGTCGAACCAACGCAGCTTGTAGTCGAACTTCGGTCCTGGCCGCGGGTTGCCCTTCGGCAGGTATAGTCCACCGACCAGGATGCCGTTGACCGCCGCCTCCACGTAGCGGCTCTGCGCCGGGTCTGGATCGCCCGGGAGGCCGCGCCGCGTCTCCTGGATCTCGCCCACGCGACTGAGGATCGCGACGCCGTTCCAGCTCTTCTGACCGTGCCAGAGCGCATCGTAGCCGAGGTCGCGCATGGCGGACTCGGGAAACCGATCCTGCGGCGCCTTCAGTTCCTGCAGGACGACGACGTCGGGTTGCCGCTCGGCAAGCCACCGCAGCAGCACCGGCAAGCGCCCGTTGACGCCGTTCACGTTGTAGGTCGCGACCTTCATGGGACCTAGACTCGCGCCTGCGCCAACCGTTCCAACCCTCGCCCGACCTCGTAGCCAGTTGACACGATCGGCCGCGAAGGAACAAACAGGGAACGAATCAACCCGCTCATGAGTCGTTCGATGCCATGCACCAATCCGCCGTCCTCGATGATCTGCGTGCTCGCATCGCGTGCATCGAGGGGACTAGCGCAAGGCACGGCGTGGTTCCGTTCGGTGTCACCGAATTGGACGCTCGACTTCCCGGTGGCGGTATTGCGACAGGCGCTCTGCATGAGGTCGCCGGCGGGGTCGAGCTTTCGGACGACGCCAGCGCGACGATCTTCATCGCCGGCATCCTCGCCCGCATCGAGGGGCCGGTCCTGTGGTGCCTGCGGTGGCGCGACCTGTTCGCGCCCGCGCTCCACCTTGCCGGCCTGCATCCCGACCGCGTGATCCACGTCGAGGCGGGCAGCGACACGAACGTCCTGCTCGCGATGGAGGAATGCCTGCGCCATCCCGGCCTGGCCGGCGTCGTCGGCGAAGTTGGCAAGTATTCGACGACGGCGTCGAAGCGGCTGCAGCTCGCGGCGGAGGGATCGGGCGTCGCGGCGTTCGTGTTCCGCCGCGCCGCGAAGGCCGACCAGATGGCCGAGGGGACGGCAGCCGTCACGCGCTGGCGCATCGCCGCGGCGCCGAGCGAGGATCTCGGCATCCCCAGCCTCGGCCGTCCGCGCTGGCGGGTGGAGCTCGAACGCGTCCGCGGGGGCAACCCGCACGCATGGATCGTGGAGGGTTGCGATGCGCAGGGTCGTATCGCTCTTCCTGCCGCACTGGTCGACCGACCGGCTACGCAGGAAGATTGCCAAGTCGCCGCCTGACGGCTTCGCCCTTGCCGACGGTCCGCTCGCGACCGCCGTCCCCGACCACGGCCGGCGCGTCGTAGCGGCGGTCGACGCGACCGCACGCGCGCAGGGCGTCACGCCCGGCATGACGGTCACGAAGGCCAAGACCTTCGCGCCGGACCTCCAGGTCGTCGATGCCGATCCGGATGCGGACGCGGAAGGCCTGCGTCGCCTCGCACTGTGGGCCGGGGGGCGCTACGCCCCGCTGGTCGCCCCCGACCCGCCCGACGGCATCTGGCTCGACGTCACTGGCTGCGCGGCGTTGTTCTCCACGGAACGCGCGCTGCTCAAGGACCTTCACAGGCGCATCTCGGCGTTCGGACTCACCGTCCAGATCGCCGTCGCCGACACCGCCGGCTGCGCACACGCCGTAGCGCGGCACGTGCCTGCCGGCAGACCGGTGACCGTCGAGCCGGGCGATGCGCGCAAGGCGATCTCGCTCCTGCCGATCGCCGCGCTCAGGCTCGACGCCCCGACCGTCGATGGCCTGCGCAAGCTCGGCTTCGAACGGATCGAGCAACTGATCGGCACGCCGCGAGCCCCGCTTGCAAAGCGCTTCGGGCGCGGTCTCCACCGGCGCCTCGACCAGGCACTCGGCAACCTCCCCGAACCCATCGAGCCCGTCTTCCCTGAACACCTTCCCCGCGCTCGGCGTGGGTTCATTGAGCCGATCGCGACGCCGGAGGCATTCGGCCGCGTCATCGCCGACCTCGTCGCCGACGCCGTCGACCAGCTGGTGCGCATCGGTAAGGGCGCGAGGCGGCTCGACTGCCTGTTCCACCGCGTCGACGGGCACGTGCAGGCCGTGCGCGTCGGCACTGCGACGCCGTCGCGCGACGCCGCCCACTTGGCCAAGCTGCTGCGCGCGAGGATCGAAACCGTCGAGCCCGGACTCGGAATCGAGGCGATGACGCTGGTCGTGCCGTTGGCGGAGGCGATGGCTGCGCACCAGGGCGAAGGACTGGAATCCTTCGGAAGACGGGGCCCCAACGTCGCCGCACTCGTCGACGCGCTCGTCAACCGGTTCGGCGGCGGCAGCCTTCACCGCACGGCACCGAGGCCGGGCGCGATGCCGGAGCGGTCGGTCGATCTGCCAGCCGCCCTCGCCCCGGCACGCGACGCCGCGTGGGCCGACGACCTGCCCCGTCCCGCGCGGCTGCTCGCGCGACCAGAACCGGTCGATGTGATCGCACTGCTGCCGGACGACGCGCCGCGCATGTTCGTCTGGCGCGGCCGCCGGTTCGCCGTCACCCGCGGCGATGGACCCGAGCGGCTGCACGGCGAGTGGTGGCGCGACGGCGGCGTCGAAGGTGAGCAGCCCTACACCGTGCGCGACTATTACCAGGTCGAGACGGCGACGGGAGGGCGATACTGGCTGTTCCGCCTCGGTGACGGGGTCAACCCGTCCACCGGGCCGATGCGCTGGTTCATCCATGGCGCGTTCGCATGACCGCGAACGAGCCCGCATATGTCGAGATGCAGGTCACGACGCATTTCAGCTTCCTGCGCGGCGCGTCGAGCCCCGAGGAACTGTTCGCCGCCGCCGCATTGCTCGGCCTTCCCGCGCTCGGCGTGGTCGACCGTGGATCGGTGGCCGGCATGGTGCGCGCGTGGGATGGTGAGAAGACGACGGGCGTCCGTGCCATCGTGGGGGCACGCCTCGACCTGACCGACGGCACGGCGCTGTGCGTATATCCGACAGACCGCGAAGCGTATGGTCGTATGTGCAGGTTGCTGAGCGTCGGCAAGACGCGCGGCGGCAAGGGCGCCTGCCATCTCGGATGGTCGGACGTCGAGGAATGGAACGACGGGCTGATCGCCATGCTGGTGCCCGACCGCGCCGACGCCGCAACCGAACAGGCATTGGCCACGACCAGACGGATCTTCGGCGACCGCGCATATCTCGCACTCACGGTAAGGCGCCGACCCCGCGACGCGATCAGGCTGCGCGACCTGGCCGCGATGGCCGCCAGTGCGCGCGTCCCGACCGTCGCCACCAACGACGTCCTCTACCACTCGCCCGACCGCCGCCTGCTGCAGGACGTGGTAACCTGCATCCGCGAGAAGTGCACGGTCGACGACCTCGGCGACCGACGCGAACGCTTCGCCGATCGCCACCTCAAGACGGCCGAGGAGATGGACCGGCTGTTCCGCCGCTACCTGAAGGACACGTCGCCGGTCGCACGCAGCGTCGAGATGGCGGACCGCTGCCGCTTCTCGCTCGCCGAGCTGCGCTATCAGTATCCCGACGAGATAAACGTGCCCGGCCGCACGCCCCAAGAGGAACTCGAGCGCCTGACCTGGGAGAACGCGCCGGTTCGTTATCCCGAAGGCATCGAGGGCAAGATCCGCACCCAGCTCGAGCACGAGCTGCGGCTGATCGGCGAGCTCGACTACGCCCCATACTTCCTGACCGTCCACTCGATCGTCGCCGAGGCCCGGCGGCGCGGCATCCTGTGCCAGGGCCGTGGTTCCGCCGCCAACAGCGCGGTCTGCTACGTGCTCGGCGTCACCTCGATCGACCCCGTCAGGTCGGAACTGCTGTTCGAGCGGTTCGTCTCGGCCGAGCGGCGCGAGCCGCCAGACATCGACGTCGACTTCGAGCACGAACGGAGGGAAGAGGTGATCCAGTGGATCTACGATACCTATGGCCGCACCCGCTCGGCGCTGACCGCCGTCGTCACCCGATACCGCGCGCGGGGCGCCGTGCGCGAAGTCGGCAAGGCGCTCGGCCTGAGCGAGGACATGACGGCAGGTCTATCATCGTCGGTCTGGAGCTTCAGCCGGGACGGCGTCGAGGAGAAGCACGCCGAGGAACTTAACATGGACCTCGGCGACAAGCGGCTGACCCTGACGCTAGATCTCGCCCGCCAGCTGATCAATACGCCGCGCCATCTGTCACAGCACCCTGGCGGGTTCGTGCTGACCCGCGACCGGCTCGACGAGCTGGTCCCGATCGAGCCCGCCGCGATGGAAGACCGGCAAGTCATCGAGTGGGACAAGGACGACATCGACGCGCTTGGCTTCATGAAGGTCGACGTGCTCGCGCTCGGCATGCTCAGCTGCATGCGCCGCGCGTTCGAATTCCTCGATCAAGACAAGGGCGTGACGATGGATCTCGCGACCATCCCTGCCGAGGATCCGGCGACCTACGCGATGATCCGCAAGGCCGACACGCTCGGCGTCTTTCAGATCGAGAGCCGGGCCCAGATGGCGTCGATCCCGCTGATGGCGCCGACCACGTTCTACGACCTGGTCATCCAGGTCGCGATCGTCAGGCCAGGCCCGATCCAGGGCGACATGGTTCATCCATACCGACGCCGCCGCGCGGGGCTGGAGGAGGTGACCTATCCGACCGAGGAATTGCGTAGGGTATTGGAAAAGACGCTCGGGGTGCCGCTGTTCCAGGAGCAGGCGATGCGCGTCGCGATCGAGTGCGCCGGGTTCACCGCCAGCGAGGCCGACTTATTGCGCCGTGCCATGGCGACGTTCAAGCTGACCGGCGGCGTCAGCCACTTCCGCGACAAGCTGATCGACGGGATGGTCGCGCGCGGATACGACCACGCATTCGCCGAGAAGACGTTCAAGCAGATCGAGGGGTTCGGTTCATACGGCTTCCCCGAGAGCCACGCCGCGAGCTTCGCGCTGATCGCCTACGCGTCGTCATGGATGAAGTGCCATCACCCCGATGCATTCTGTGCCGCGCTGCTGAACGCGCAGCCGATGGGATTCTACGCGCCGGCGCAGATCGTCCGGGACGCCCGCCAGCATGGCGTCGAGGTGCGGCCGATCGACGTCAACTCGAGCCGCTGGGACTGCACGCTCGAGCACAGCAACGGTCGCTTCAGGGCGGTGCGACTAGGGTTGCGCATGGCGCGCGACCTCGCCAACGCCGATGGCGCCGCAATCGTGGCCGCCCGGGGCGATGAGCCGTATTCGTCTGTCGAGGAAATCCAGCGCCGCGCCGGCGTCGGACGTGGGGCGCTCGACCGGATCGGCGACGCTGACGGCTTCAGCTCGATCGGCGCGAGCCGGCGCTCCGGACTGTGGGAGGTAAAGGGCCTCGGCGATGCTCCACTACCGCTGTTCGCCGCCGCCGACGAGCGCGACGGGCGGCTGCGACGCGAGGCCATTGAACCCGCTGTCAAACTTGCCGAGATGGGTGAAGGCGCGGAGGTGGTCGAGGACTATCGCGCATCCGGCCTGTCGCTGCGCGCGCACCCGTTGGCCTTCCTGCGCGACGAGCTGAGGGCCCGCCGGATGATCACGTGCGCCGAGCTGCGCGACGTGAAGGACGGGCGATACGTCGAGCTCGCCGGCATCGTGCTGGTCCGGCAGAAGCCAGGGTCGGCGAAGGGCGTGATGTTCATCACGCTGGAGGACGAGACGGACGTCGCAAACCTAGTCGTGTGGACCAAGATCTTCGAGGCCAACCGGCGGACAGTGCTCGGCGCATCGATGATGGGCGTGCGCGGACAGGTCCAGCGCGAAGGCGACGTGATCCATGTCATCGCGCGCCGCCTCGACGACATGTCGTCGCTGCTCGCGAGCGTTGGCGGGCGAGCCGACGTGGCCGACGTCTACCGCGTAAGCCGGGCCGATGTCGTGAAGCATGGCATGGGGCCCGACCCGCGAGACCCGGCTGAACGGCCTCTCGGCAAGGGCGCGCGTGACATATACATTGCCGACCTGCGTCTTGGCTCGGGAATTATCCCGGGTGAACCGGTGGAAGGCATCAAAATCAAGGCGAGAGACTTCCGATAAGCGCCAGGCGCCAAAGCACCGCGCGCGGTAACGTCGGGACAGGCTTGCGGCAGCCAAACCCATCGTATATTCCCGATGCATGAAAAACAGTGAAGCGCTCGCCGCGCTTGGCGCGCTGGCACATCCCACTCGTCTCGACGCGTTCCGCGAACTCGTTCGCCACGAGCCGGCCGGTCTCTCCACGGGTGCCCTCGTCGATGCGAGCGGCCTGACGCAGAGCACGTTCTCCACGCACCTGGCCGTGCTGGCGAAGGCAGGACTGGTGACGGCGGAAAAGCAGGGCCGCCAGCAAATCCAGCGCGCCAACATCGACACGCTCCGTGGGCTGATGACCTTCCTCGCCAAGGACTGCTGCCAGGGCCGCGCCGAACTGTGCGAGCCCCTCCTTGCCGAACTCGCCTGCTGCTGAAGGACCACGCCGTGACCGACGTCATCATCTACCACAACCCCGAGTGCGGCACGTCCCGCAACACGCTGGCGATGATTCGCAACGCGGGAATCGAGCCGCACGTGATCGAGTACCTGAAGACGCCGCCGGAGCGCGCGCTGCTCGTGCAGCTGATCGAACGCGCGGGCGTGACGCCGCGTCAGCTGCTGCGCGAGAAGGGCACACCCTACGCCGAGCTCGGTCTGGACGATCACGCCATCAGCGACGACGCGCTCGTCGACGCGATGATGGACCACCCGATCCTGATCAACCGCCCGCTGGTCGTCACGCCGGTCGGCGTGAAGCTGTGCCGCCCGTCGGAGGAAGTGCTCGACATCCTGCCTGAGCCGCAGCTGGGCGCCTTCACCAAGGAGGATGGCGAGCAGGTCGTCGGCACCGACGGCCGCCGCGTGTCGCCAGAATGAGGCGGCGCGCGCTCCTCGCCGAGGCGTTGGGCAGCCTGCTTCTGTTCACGGCCGTCATCGGCTCGGGGATCATGGCCGAGCGGCTCGCTGGCGGTAACGTCGCGATCGCGCTGCTGGGCAACACGCTGGCGACCGGCGCAATCCTGTTCGTCCTGATCACGATGTTCGGCCCGGTATCCGGCGCGCACCTCAACCCCGCCGTCACGCTCGTCATGCGGCTGCGGGGCCATCTCAGCACGCGCCTCGCGATCGCCTATGCCGCGGCGCAGGTGGCCGGCGGCATCGTCGGTGTCTGGCTCGCCCACCTGATGTTCGACCAGCCGATCGTCGAGCTGTCGTCCAAGATCCGCGGCGGCCCGGGTCAGCTCACCGGCGAGGCGGTCGCTACGTTCGGGCTGATCCTCACGATCCTGGGAACGACCCGCATGCGACCCGCCGCAGTGCCGGCCAGCGTCGCGCTATACATCACGGCCGCCTACTGGTTCACGTCGTCGACCAGCTTCGCCAACCCAGCCATCACGCTCGCGAGATCGATGAGCGACAGCTTCGCGGGGATCGCGCCGGCCAGCGTTCTTGCCTTCGTCGCCGCCCAGATCGTGGGGGCGATCGCCGCCCACCTTGTGGCGCACGCGTTGTTCGATGAACCTGCAGCGGCGACCGCATGAGCAGGGTCACGTTTTCCCCCCTGCCGAAGGGTCATCACGACGTCCTCCGCCTCGCGCTCGACGCGGCACGCCTTCCGACCGGCGACCTCGACCTGCCCTGCCGCGCGTTCTTCGAACTATCCGACGATCAGGGTCCGATCGGGTTCATCGGCATCGAGGGCGATGGCGCCGATCGGCTGCTTCGCTCGCTCGTCGTCCTGCCGAGCCGGAAGCGGCAGGGCCATGGCGGATTGCTGGTTGCCCATGCTGAAGCCCACGCTCGGCGCAATGGCGTGAAGCGGCTGCACTTGCTCACCACCAGCGTCGCCGACTTCTTCCGCGCCCGTGGATACCGGCCGGGCGAGCGCAGCGACGCTCCGCCGGCGATCGCCGGCACCGCCCAGTTCTCGTCGCTCTGCCCCGGCAGCGCCACCTACCTCGTCAAGGAACTCGCATGAGACGCCTCCGCGATCTCACCGATCCCAGCCGCATGCCGGCGCTCGACGCCGCCTTGGCCAAGCGCCGGCCGGCGCTTGGCATCGGCGACGACCAGCCGCCGCCGCGCATCCTGCTGCTCTACGGCTCGCTCAGGGAACGGTCATTCTCACGCTTGGCAACTGAGGAGGCGGCGCGGCTGCTCCAGTTCTTCGGCGCCGACACACGGATCTTCGACCCGTCCGACCTGCCGCTGCCAGACCAGGTCCCAAACGACGACCATCCTGCCGTCCACGAACTGCGCGAGCACGCTTTCTGGTCCGAGGGCATGGTGTGGTGCAGCCCCGAGCGCCACGGACAGATCACCGGTATTATGAAAGCGCAGATCGACCACCTGCCACTCGAGATGAAGGGCCGCCGCCCGACCCAGGGCCGCACGCTCGCAGTAATGCAGGTGTCGGGTGGGTCGCAGTCGTTCAACGCCGTGAACACGCTACGGCTGCTCGGTCGATGGATGCGGATGTTTACGATCCCGAACCAGTCTTCGGTCGCGATGGCCTACAAGGAATTCGATGAGGCTGGGCGCATGAAGTCGTCCAGCTACTACGACCGCATCGTCGACGTGATGGAGGAGCTGGTCCGCATCACGGTGCTGATGCGTCCGCACTCCGTGCAGTTGGTCGACAGATATTCCGAGCGGAAGGCCGCCGGCTTGAAGGCGGTCGCCGAGGACCATTCGGCGGTCGCAGTTGGAAAGTCGGATAGACCCTAGCCGTCAGAGTTCCATTTCGATCGCGGGAGCGACGACGTTACGCCACCGGCTGAACAACGGCCGGCACGCCAAATTGAAGATGAACCAGCACCCCACAACCGTCTCGGGCGCGTGGAACGCGTTCCAATGCATCTTGCCGTGCGCCAGCTCGTTCCTGAGCGACGGCCCCGGCCGGAAATTGAAAAGCAGGTCGATCTCGTGGACGATGTCGACGCCCCACATCGCCTCCAGGTCGCCACGGTTGACGTCGAGCAGCGCGCCAAGCGCACGATCACCCTGCAACAGGTCAGCCTCGACCTTGGTCGGGTCGGCATTTCCGAGCACCAGCATGTGTCGCAGCGAATTCTCCAGCTGCGGGAAAAGGATGTGGGCGGCCGAGACGTAGTCGCCCTGGAACATGCGGGCGAACCCCAGCGAGAAGATGTTGCCATAGCCCGGGGGCACGAAGGGTGTGGTGTGCGTGATCGGCACGAGATGGCGCTCCTCGACACTGAAGCGGTCGAGAAGCGTGCGGCGCGCGGGCTCGATCAGCCCGTTGACCTGCTGGAACCTGGTGACCGACATATGACGGACGCACTTCGCCTTGACCCAATCCTCGTCTGGCTCGCTGTCCAAACCTAGAGCGTCCACCCGGGCCACCGTCTTGCCGTCACCGTCGAGATATTCCGAGCCGCCGATCGCATCGAGGATCGACCCCTTCGCACCTGCGATCGCGGCCGCGCGAAGCTCGTCCCGCTTCGGTGCATCGACGAGGATCAGCATCTGCGCGAACGCGTCGGGCAGGCTCAAGCCTTCGAACAACTCAACCGCCGCCGCCCGCTCCTCGGTGAGATCGATCGGGATGAGCGTCGACCCCATCTCGTCGCGCGCCGACAGCTGCAGCTGCCGCATCTCGTCGAGAAGCTGGCGGACACGATCCTTCGTCCCCTTCACCTCGCGTAGCTCGGCGACCGCCAGCTTGGTCCAATGCGCCTTCGCCAGCGAGCCATGGCACTGGTCGCGCATCTTCAGCGTCTGTTCCGCAGCCTCGCGACGGCAACGATCCTCGTCGTCGGGCCGCTGGGACCAGCCGTGGCACCGGGCAGCCAGAAGCCAAGCGCGCTTGACGGCCTCGGGATAGGCGTTGGCGGGCGCGGCTGACGCGAGAATCTCCGCCTCACGCGACGCATCGTCCGGCGTCAACAATCCCACCCCCATGCCGATATCGGCCAGCTCGACGAGCTGGACGTATGCGGCATCGGCGCGAGCCTGATCCCAAGCGCGCTCGAACGCTCCGCGCACCGTCGCGGCGATGTCTCCCCTCTTATTGAGCAGCCGCATCAGGTCGATGGCGCGCGCGATCGGCTTGACGACGTCGTGCATGCCGAGGGCGACGCCGGGGATGCCCGGGACAACGGTCCCGGCGAGGACCCTCATCGCAACCTCGCAATACGCCTCCATCGCTGCCCGACCGGCACGGTGATGGCGACGGGCGTTGAGGAACGCGACGTCGCCCATCCGGGCGCGCAAATGCGCGTGGGCGATCGAGGGCGCCATGTCGGCTACGACGTCGTTCTGCTCGCCGCGGATGTCTGAGGGAATCATCGACCTGCGGTCGCCCATGACGAGCTTCGCGCCGAACACCTCGGCCGGGTCGTCCAGCCGCATGTGGAACGACATCAGGCCCGCCAGCAGATCGAACACCCGCTCGCGCGATCCCTCCCCAGCGGCTGCCGCAACGGCCGCCGCGTCACGGAGGTCATTCTCCACCGAATAGCCGTCGGCCGAAGTGCGCGCGGCAAGGAACGCGTCGAGGCCGCTGGCGGCGAAATCCTCCCGTGTGGCGAGGACATAGAGCGGACGGTCGTCTTCCGGCTGGTCGGACATCCGTCCGTTCTCCCCCTGTTCCGGATGCTTGTCCAGCGCCGCCATCGGTCGGGGACGGAGAACGACCGGTGAACCACGTCTCGCCATCGGCTTGGCGGGCTCTCGGAATCTTCATCAAAAAGAGGAAAAAGATATGCAGGACATCGATCTGTCCGGCGTCGATCCGACGCGCTGGGCCGAAACCCGCCGCCGCGTCGGGATAATCCGCGAGTGGTGCGCCAAGCCGCGCCACACCAAGGCCGAGGGCATCGCCGCCGCCACCCGCTTGGGGCTCAGCGTCGGACAGTTCAACCGCCTGGTCGCGAGTTGGAAGGCACACGGCGATGCCCTTCGGATCAGTGGCAGCAACCGGCGGCGGGGAGCCAGCACCGGCACAACCACTTTGCCGGCTGCCACGCGCGCCGCCATCGACGCGGCCATCGCCACCGTGGGTGCGGACGCGGCCTTCCAAGCCGTCCGCGACGAGGCCGCGCGTCGCTGCCGCGACGCGGGGACACCCGAGGCGTCGGAAGGCATGGTGCACTACCTGCTCATGCGCGCGCGTCGCGATGGCGCCCACCGAGCGCGTGCCGATTCAGCGCGGCTCCTGATCGGTCATGTGCAGGCCCTGCTGCCCGTCTCCGACGGCGAAGGCGGCGCGGGCATCCCTACCCTGCTACTCGCCGTCGAGGAAGCTAGCCGCCGCGTGATCGCACATCGCCTGACGATCCATGGCGCGCCATCGGCGAACGCCGTTGATTCACTGGTCAACGAGGTCCGCGAGGGGCAACCGACCGACCGGCGGGGCGAGATCGTCGTCGCGAAGGATCTGGCCACCTCGCCGCAGGAGGGCATCAAGCATGGCGGCGGGCCCCGTCTGCTGGCATCCATCCTCGGCAGCCACCTCGACACCCTCCCGCTAAGGCACCAGCGGGCGCGGCCGGGCGAAACGCGTCGTGCACCGGGGCAGCCGGTCAGCCTAGAAGACGCCCACACCGCCGTTTCCAGCGCGGTCGACGCCCACAACCTGCGGCTGTAGCCCATTCGCCCGCGGCGCGGACGCCCCGGCTCACTCCGCGAGCATCCGCAAAGCGTCGAGAAGCCCATCCGGCGGCGTCGGGGCCCCGCCGCGACGTTCGATGACCTTCGTGGCATTCCAGGTCGCAACTTCGCGGGCGATGCGAAGTTCGGCCTCGCCCTCGGTGAACACCTCGTCACCTTGGGTCAGCGGCGGCGGCCCCTTCGCAACCCACGTCGGTCGCAGCCATATGCCGCCGATCCGCTCGCCCACATACTTGCGCAGCTGCGATCCATACCGACGCTCGCGCGTAATCAAATCGACATCGGCGGGGCGGAGCGCCGCCTTCATGTCTGCGACCCGATGGGACCAACTTTCGCCATCGGCGCCAACCACGATGTCCATTCGGCGCATGGCCGCGGCCCACGGCAGCGGATGAGGCGTATCCTTCACCGCCTCCCGTGCGCCTATGGCGGCGCGACGGTAGCCACCGACGCTATCGGCCAGCGACCCCATCGCCCAGCCGAGGATGCGAAGCGTTCCGCGATCGATAAGGCAGAACAGCGCGAACGGTTTGCCGCCTGCGTCACGCATCGCCACCGGGCAACAGTCGAGCACGACCGATTCGCCGAGCATCGCCATGTCCGCGACGCGAGCCTGTTCGCGGGCGATGATGGCGCGCACGGTCTTCGGCGACGGCATGGTCGGGCCGTCCTTCCTGCCGATGGCTGGCACGCGCGCGCGCACGGCGTGTTCGAGATCGCGCCGCAACGCCTCGACGGAACGAGCCCCTTCAGCCGCTGCAGCGATCACCTTCACGACCTCCGCCTGAAGCGCGGCGTTGACGGCCGGGTCGATCCGGCGCGTGCGATCCGGCGAGCCCGCGGCATAAGAGCCAACGGCCAGAAGTCCCGGCCTTCTGCGCCAGGCCGACGCCATCTGGTAGAAGCGGTTCGGCTCGACGCCAGCGGCGGCGGCCGCCGTCACCGCCGTCAGCTCGCCGCGGTCGCCCACCCATCGCCGCAGAAGCTCGATGCGTGTTGCCGCGCGACGCCGCAACGCGGGCGACATCGACAACCAGGCCTCCCTCTCCTCTGCCGTCGGCCGCTGTCCGACCAGCGATTCGAGGTCGACCACGATGTCCGATTCGCCAGCCACCGATTCGGCATGCGCGACATCCTCGCCCCGCGTGATCCCCACGGCGGTAATAGCGGCGGCGCGCGGGCGCTTGGTGGACTTGGGGACGCGGGTCGAGGCCATTTCCGCGGCATACGATGGTTAAGAGGCTGCGCCAACCCATTTGCAAATGAAGACGCATAAAAAGTTGTTGCCAAAATCGAGGTCCGTCCTATGTTGCATCTTCATTTGCAAACAATGGGATGACAACTCATGCGGTTGCAGAAGCCCCCGAAATCCGTCCAGGCGACGCAGGTCCGCAGCTTCGGCAGGATCGACGCGCTCCGGATCGTGCGGCCGATCGGCCCCGGCCCGATCCGCCAGATCATCACCGGCAACAAGGTCGTGGTGACGACCAACTATCCTTCGAAGAAGAACCGCTGCGCGCACCCCGCCGAAGCGCAGACCGAGGGTGCGGGCACGAAGCACGACGAGGTGGTCACGCACATCGTCCGGTCGAAGCCGCAGCCGTTCCGCATCGAGGCCGTCATCGACGGCGTCCTGTTCCGCAGCGTGCCCGACCGCATCCGGCTCATGGCCGACGGCTCGCGCTCGATCGTCGAGTTCAAGCGCGAGTGGAAGGATTTCGAGCGCGAGGAGGCGCAGGCCCAGTCGACGCTCGCCATCGCGGTCGCGGACGAACTCGGCCTCATATACGAGCGCAAGACCCTCGCCTGCCTCGGTGACGAGACCCGGCGCGCCAACATCAACCGCGTCCAGCTCTACCGCTTCGTCCCCGTCACCGTCCGCCAGGAGATGACGGCGACGCGTATGCTGGCCGAACGCGGCCCCCTCGCGCTCGGCGAACTCGCCGACGCCATGGCCGCCGACCACCGCAACGGCTTCGCGCACGTGTGTGCACTCATGGTGCGCCGCATCGCGGCCATCGACCTCGACGGTCGCGAAATCAGCCGCGACAGCCGCGTCGACCCCGTCCCGCCCCTCCCGACCGTGATGCCGAGCATCAACGTGTAGCCTCCCGCCAACCCGACAATCCGCCCTTCCAGAGGCGGCTGCCGGGATGCGCGCCCCGGCCGCCGCGACGAACCCGCGCGCCCGGAGAAGATGAAGTGAAGATCAAGAACGTGATCGGCCGCACCATCAAGGTCGATGGCCAGAAGCTATTCGTCGAAAAGGCGCTCGGCGACGGGTTGCTGCACATCATCGAATTGCCCGGCGGAGCGCCGTTCCGCCCGATCAACGAGGAAACCGGCGACCGCATGATGCCGGACGAGGCATTCATCAACGAGGTGAACCGCCGCGGCCTGCTCGAGATCCTCGCGGACGAGAACGGACCGATCGTCGGGGCGCTGCCGCCGGAACCCCCGATGACGCCCGAGGAAATCATGGCCGTCGATCCGATGGCCGAGGTTCGGGTAATCGTCGTGGACGGGCTGCGGGAGCGCGGGGCTCACGCGAACGACCCCGACCTCTCGCGCCAACTGAAGGCTGTGTGGGCCGAGAAGGGACTGGCAAAGAAGGCCGGCCCGACGCCGCCGGTCTCGACCGCCCGCGCGTGGCTGAAGAAGGTCGAGAACGATGTGGCCACCCTTTCGGCGCTGATGTCGCGGTCGGGTCGCGTGCCCCGCGCGCGCCGGCTCGATCCCGAGATGGTCGAGATCGTCGAGCTGCTCGCGCGCTGGTATTACGCCCTGCGCGGACGCCGATTGCAGGACGTCGTGACCGAGGCGGACAAGAAGACGAAGGAGTTGAACGCCCGACGCAAGGCGCTGGGCCTGCAGCCGCTCCGCCCCCCGTCGCGCGAGACACTCCGCCGCGAGATCCAGCGCATCCTGTGCCGCGAGACCTACGCCGAGAAGTATGGCGAGAAGGCCGCAAAGTCGCGGTGGGACGGTTCCGGCAAGGGTCTCTCGGCGAGCATCGCGCTGGAACTTGGTCTGATGGACGACACCGTCATCGACAACGTCGTCGTGTTCGACGGACGGTCGGCGGTGCCGGCGGGGCGCCCTTACATCTGCGTGCTGCTAGACGTCAGCACGCGGGCCGCGCCCGGATGGGTGACGAGCTTCGTTCCGCCCACCGTGCAGACCGCGGCGGCGTGCGTCAGGCGCGCGGCGTTCGGGATGCCCGTTCGGCCCGACCGCGCAGAACGCTACCCGGTCCTGCTCGAGATGAACGGCAAATTCGACGAGATCGGCGTAGATAACGGCAAGAACTACGCGTCGACGTCGTTCCAGCACGCGCTCGCCGACATCGGCACGACGCTTCGGCTGATGCCGGTCGGGTCGCCGCGGCACAAGGCCATGGTCGAGAGGCTGTTCCACACGCTCAAGACCTTCCTGCTGGAGAAGCTGCCGGGCTACACCCTCAATCCCGCGATCCTGAGGGAGTTCGGCTACGATCCCGAAAAGGAAGCCGCGATCACAATCAGCGACCTCCAGAGCCTCATCGCGGACTTCTTCTACGCCTACCACATCGTCGTCCACAGCGGCATCGGGACGCAGCCCGCGAACGCCTGGCAGAAGTCGATCGAGAAGCACGGCCGCAACGTCGTCGCGAACCCGGCCAAGCTGGCGGTGCTGGTGCACGCCACCATGACGAGGCGCATCACGCGTGCGGGCGTCCGCGCGTTCGGCGGAATGCGCTTCACGCATCCGCAGCACGCGCCCGCCCTGCTCGACGCCATCGTGGCGCGCGAGAAGGTCCGCAACCGCACCAGGGCCGGGACCACGGCCACCGCCCACATCAAGTATGATCCCGAGGACCTCGGCGCTATCTGGGTGCTGAACCCCGACACGAACGAATACCTGCGGCTCGACAATGTCGATCAGGAATACGCCAAGGGGCTCCCGCTCTGGCGCCACCGGCAGATCGTCAAGTGGGTCGAGAAGGAGAACCTCGCCTTCAACACCGTCGAGGAGCGGCTCGAGGCCCGGCGCTTGCTGAATGAGCGCATCCTCGAACTCGCGCCGGAGATGAAGAACCGCGAACGCCGCGCCATGGCGCGCATGCTGGGCAAGCCGCTTGTCGATGCGGAGGTCGACTTCGCGGAAGCACCGCCGACGCACGACGGTCTCGCGCCGGTCATCGAGCACGACCTGGCTGCCGACGAGCGCATCGACGCCGAGGTCAGCTTGAGTCGGCCCGGCACCCTGACCGGCGACGGCGCCGACGACGCTGACACCGACGGTGAGGCGGCAGCCGGCGCTCGCGGCGGCGACGCCGACGACCGTGACGACGGAGAGTCGGACGTCGAGACCGAGATCCAGGATCCGCTGTGGAGTTCGCCGCCCGACGAGGACGACCAGTGGGAGGACCTCGCATGAGCTTCGACCCCAAGCGCGCCCGCGCGCCCTTCGCGCCGCAAGAACTCGTCCCCGCCACGGGCGATCCCGGCAAGACGCCCAGCGCCACGGCCGTCGGCGTCAGCCGCGCGCGCTACCGCGCGATCTACATCAGGAGCCCGGCCCATCGCCGGGTCCACCTGGCGTTCGATCGGCTGCGCGCGCTCGGGCTGGCGACGCCCGGGATGCCGCAGCGCGCCGTCCGCAACAGCGCACATTCCGGATCCGGCAAGACCGCCAACGCGGAGGCATACGAGAAGCACGCCAACGCGAACGCGGCCGAAGGAACGATCCCGGTCCTGCACGTCGAACTCGACAAGGCATCCACCGTCGCGCGCCTCTGGGCATCGGTGAACGAGAAGGCCGGCGACGACTACAGCGACAAGGGATCGGAGGACATGCTGCGGCGGCGCGCGTTCAAGCTGCTCAAGGAAAAGAGCGTGGAACTGCTGATCATCGACGAGGCGCAGCACCTGTCCTACCGTTCGAGCTCGCGCAACGACGTGACCGATTCCCTCAAGAAGGCGCTGGACGACGGCGTCGTCCCAATCGCGCTGGTGGGCAACCAGGACCTCGCGCCGCTGCTGTCGCAGAACATCCAGCTCTCCAACCGGATGGATCCGCCGTGCGATCTCGAACCGCTGGACGTGCGAGTGGAGCGTGACCGCAGCGAGTTCAAGGGATTCGTCGGCCGCCTCGACGACGCCATGCTCGCCCGGGGGATCGTCACGGAGAAGGCGAACCTGGTCGAGGTGCGGACGCTCGGATGCCTCTACGCCGTCAGCTCGGGCATTATCGGACGCGTCTTCAACCTCGTCGAGCAGGCGCTCGTCCACGCCCTCGAGCGGGGAGCGACGCAGATCGAGCTGTTCGATCTGGCTGCGGCTACCGACCGCTGGGCGATTGCGCAGAAGGTCGTCGACTACAATCCGTTCCGGACCGGCGCCAAGCTGTGACGGCGGATTTCGAAGAGGTGGCTCGCGGCTTCGGCCGCGAGCCGCACCTCCGCCGCGTGGTGCTCCCCCTAAAGGCGGTCCACGAGCGCGAATCGCTGATGAGTATCGTCTATCGCACCGCCGAACGGACGGAATTGACGCCGGGGCACATCATTCTGTCTGCTGGCTACCCCCACCGCCAGACATACAACATGGCAGTGACGGAACTGCAACGCGCGCCCGATCTCGCCTACGTGCTCGGCGTCGCTGAAGACGAGGTCCGCGCCCGAATCTACGCGGAGACCTTCCACTCGGGCCGCGGATGCACATTCGTGAATTTCGCGGGCGCGTCGGTCCCGGCGACGCTCCTGAACGTCCGCGAGAGGAAGATCGCGCCGGCCGCGCTCGAGGATCGCCCGTTCCACCACCTGTTGTCGGAGCACCGGCTGCTGCCCTTCGATGCTGACACGGGCACCTTGTTAATCTCGCGCTGTCCGGAATGCCGCAAGCGGCTAGCGTGGACCGTCGTCCGGTCGTTTTACCGCTGCCCCTGTGGCGCCGATCTGCGCACCGCGCCATCCATCGCCGTGCCCGAAGAGTTCGTCGATGGCGCGACGGCAATGGCGCACCTTCTCGACCCACGAACGGCCACGCACGCTCCCGCCGTCGAGGCGCTACCGGCGTCGATCCGGACTATGAACCGCGGCAGCCTGTTCGAGATCGGCTGGCAGACCGCCGTTGCGATCGGTTTCGCGGAGCGGCCGGAGGCCAATGCCGCCAACTGGCCGGACGACTGCAAGATCCGAACGCTCGACCTCGCCGCCCGACTGCTCGCGAACTGGCCCGCGAGCGCCGAGGCGGCCTTCGCCGAGATCGCCTCGACGGAGCACCGGCGCCGGGCCGTCACCAGTCTCGCAGCCCTTGCCCGGTCGACCCGGATTCCGGACGATGTGCGCGCGGGTATCCGGTCCATCCTGCCGCCGCGCGCGACGGCGACCCGGGCCGCTTCCTCGGGCCGGCCCCACGGCGTCAACCTCACCGCCTCTGAGCGATCATTGCGGCGCGAGGCGTATGCGGCCCGTGGCGGCGAGGGCACGATCGTCGGCGATCGCGTTGCCGATTCCGTTTCGATGAATCAGGCGTGCCACATCCTTGGAACGTCCATACAGGACACATCGCGCATGCTCCGCACGATGGAACCGGTTGACGCGCTCGGCGCGCACAAGTCACGCGTTCGCTACGCGCGTAACGACGTCGAACGCTTGGCCGACCTCATCGACAACCGGATCCCGATCGACACGCTTTCCTACCGCTCCGGCATATCGATCCACGGCATCGAGCAGATGGTCTGCCTTGGCTACCTTGACCGTCTTGACGAACCGGCGATCCTGGCGGGTTACAAGACGCCTCAGGTCGATCGCCGATCGGTCGTAGCCCTGGTCGATTGGATCGTCCGGCGGTCGCTCGATCACGAGCCGGATGGCTGGATCTCGCTCCCGCAAGCGATGAAGGCCATAGGCGGCAGGGAGAAACCATGGGGGCCGGCATTCACCCTGCTGTTGACCGAGCAGTCGCTGCCATTCTTCTGGCGCGGCGGCGAGCGGGATGGCTACCTGCCCACCGGCGCGATCATCGTCCCGCCAAGGGCGACCGAGGCGTTCCGCACGGTCGCCTTCTCGAGGCTGGATCATCCGCTTTTCGATTTCGACGAATACCTTACCGCCAGGGACGCGACGACGGTTCTGAATATCTCCGATTCTAAGTTCACCAAGATTCGCGAAAAACATTTCCGAGGCGCGGTCATTAAAAACGGCCGGATCGCGGCCGCGGCGGTCATTGCCGCCGCGCAGACCTGGGTGGCACCGGGCGAGCTGGCGGCTAGGTCCGACCGAACCCCGCACGAATGCTTCACCGAACTGCAGCGCGCCAAGCTGCCCCGAACCTTGCTCGGCTTTCCGCGCCTCGAGGCCGAGCGCCTCATGAAATTGGCGCCCAGCGATTTCTGACCGGTCGGGCCGCTTAGGTCACTGTCATTGCCGACTGCATACCCTAAGCGGGTATGCCATCGGATTGGAAGCTCGTTAGCGGGTATCCCACGATGTGCAGAATTACGCTTTTTGGACGATTCCAAGGGGTTACGGCGAACATCCTAAACGAGCACGATCATCAGCGATCCATTCAGGTTTTTGCAAATTGCCGGCGCGGGACTGAATCCCGCGCCGTCGGACCTCGCTTTGCGAGGCCGGCCGATCGGCGTCTCACGATTAGCACGCGCTAATCGTGTGCGCCTCTGCTAGAGGATAACATCCCCCTCGCCACCCGCGAGGATGCGGCCCATCGCCTCGAACAGCGCATCCATCGCGACCGGCTTGAACAGCACTTCGTCGGCGCCCGCGGCGATGCACCGCTCGCGCAGGTCGAGCGCGGTGTCGGCGGTGACGACGATGATCGGCATCTTCGCCTTGGCGTCGGTGCGCGCGCGGATCGCCTTGATCGCGGTGATCCCGTCCATGCCGGGCATGCGCAGGTCGATCAGCGCCATGTCGTAATCGTGGGCATCGATCATCTTTAGACCGATCTCGCCATTTTCGGCCTCGGCCATCGTGGCGCCGGCTACGTCGAGCATGTCGGCGACGACTCGCCGGTTCATCGGATCGTCCTCGATGAAGATGACGTTCATCAGCGATTCCCGCGCGGCGCGGCGGAGGGGGTGTGTTGCAGCATTACGACTCCCCTAACCATCATGCGGCCCGACTAGCAATATCATCATTCGTCGGATGCGTAACGATTGCGTTGACGAGCGCGGCGCCGGCGATCGGCTTGGCAATCAGCTGATCGACCCCGGCGGCGGCGAAGCGGGCACGATCGGCATCCTCCGGATTCGTCCACAACAAGGATACCGGTACGCCTGTCAGCGCGCGGACGCCACCCTCCGCATCGCCGTTCATCGCAACGGTGACTTCGTCGATCAGCACACGGCCGATCCCCCCGGCCGCGAGCGCCGCGACCGCTTCGTCGATCGACCCGGCGATTTTCAAAGCGGCGACGCGCGACGCGAACAGCGTCTTGAGCATCGCGCGGCTGATCGGGTTCTTGTCGACGATCAACAACGCAGCAGCATCGCTGGCGGCGGAAACCGGTGCTTCCTCGGCGAGCCGCACCAGCGGCAACGCGAAGGTAAAGGTCGACCCCTCGCCTTGCTCGCTGGCCACCGTCACGTCGCCGCCCATGGCACGTGCGATGTTGCGGCAGATCGCGAGGCCGAGCCCAGTCCCGCCGAACTGCCGCGTCGTGCCGGCATCGGCCTGGCGGAACGATTCGAAGATCAGTTCGAGCTTGTCGCGGGGAATCCCGATCCCGCTGTCGCGGATCACGACCGTCATTTGCTCGCCCTCGCTCGTCTCGATCACGCCGGACGAGACTTGGATCGTCCCCGACTGGGTGAACTTGAGCGCGTTGGACAACAGGTTGAACACGACCTGGCGCAGCCGTGCCGGATCGCTCTCGATCCGCGGCGGCGCGGCGGCGAGGTCGAGCTCGAATCCCAACCCTTTGTCCCGCGCCTGCTCCTCCCACATCCGCGACACATCCTTGAGCATCGCAGGCAGATCGACCGGTGCGCGCTCGATCGTGAGGTTGCCCGTCTCCATCTTCGCGACATCGAGGATATCGTCGACCAATGCGCGCATCGACACGCCCGCGCCGTGCACCACGCCGATCCGGTCGCGCGTCGCCTCGTCGAGCCGCTGATCGGCCAGCATCACCTGGGTCATGCCGAGGATACCGTTCAACGGCGTGCGGATCTCGTGGCTGGTGGTCGCGAGGAATTCGGTCTTGGCGGCGAGCGCCTTGCCCAAAGCGGCGTTGGTCGATTCAAGATCGACGTTGGCGGCGCGCACCTCGTTGCGGCTGCGCCGGATCGTGACCAGGCCGAAGCCCAGCATGCCAACGATGATCATCGCGCTGATGCCCGACCCGACGAAGATCCAGAATTGCGTGCGCGCCTTCGCTTGTTCGAAGTCCAGTTTGCGCTTGGCATCGTCCGCCTGCAGCTTCGCGATCTTCAGGTCCTGATTCGCCGAATCGAACCGCGCCGCCATCAGCGCGGTGTTGGTCGATGCGCGCAGCTTGCCGATCTTGTCGTCGAGCACCTTGAGCGCTTCGAGCTGGGCTAGTGCGTTGGGTTTGTCGCCCAACGCCTTGTAGATTTCGTATGCGGTCTTGCGCGCCTGCCAGAATTGCGTGTCGTCAGCGCTATCGAGGCCGGCGAAGGCCTGCTCGATCTGGGCGCGCGCGCCGTTCAGGTCATGCCGCTGCAGCCGGGCTTGCGCCGACACCGCGAGCACCTTCGCGCGTTCCTCCGACGAGGCCGTCGGCCCCAGCAAATGGAACGCTTCGGCCAGCGTGCGGTCCGCATCGTCGAGCAGGCCCGCCGCCAGTTCATTGCGCGCGACGTTGCGGAGGATCGGCAGGAGCAACGCTGGGCTCTTGAGCCCGCGCGCCAAGTCCATCGCCTTGTTGAACTCGGCCTCAGCCTCCCGGTAGCGTCCGAGTTCGCGCAGCATGTCGCCACGATTGTTGTGCATCGACACCAGCAGCAACGGGTCGCCGTGATACACGTCGAGCGCCTGGTCGACATATTTAAGCGCACCGTTGTAATCGTTCGCGTCGAGGTACAGCGCCGAAATGGTCAGCAGCGCAATCGCCTGGCTGCGCGTCTCGCCGATCTTGCGGTAGATTTCGAACGCCGCCTGGATATCGGTCAACGCGCCGGCAACATTGGCGGTCAGCGCATTGTAATTGCCCCGCGACAACAAGGCGTCGGCGTTCAGCTTGGTGCCCGGCGCGACGCGGACGATGCTGGCAAGCGCTTCGTTGATCAGCGCCCCACCCTTCTGGATCTGGTTGTCGCGGACGGACGCTTCGCCGAGCAGCCAGCTCGCGGTCGCGCGTGCAATATCGCCCGCGACGCCGGTCAATCGCTGGGCATCGGCGCGCGCTGCAAGCGCGCGGTCGATCGCTTTGTGCGGGTCGGTCAGCATCGTCGCGCGGGCATCGGCGATCGCCACATCGACCCTTGCCTGCGCCGAAGCGGCGGATTGCGCCTGCACGCCCGTCGGCACCCCGGCGAGCATCAGCAAAACGATCAGTGTTCGGCGAAATCCCGCAATCATGCCTAGCGCATGACAGATGCGAGTTAAGACGGCGCTAAGCCTGACGTCAGGCGACGCGGCGGAAGGCGCCGGCGCGAAATGTCGCGCGCGCCGAATCGACCAGCGCCGCATCCTTGTGATCGCGCATATAATGGCAGAAGGCGTCGATCTCGAGCGGGCGACTGATCAGATAGCCCTGGATCATGTCGCACCCCATGACGCTGAGTAGCGCTAGCGCGGCGGGGGTTTCGACGCCCTCGGCAGTCACTTCCATCTCCAGCGCGTGCGCAAGATCGATGGTCGAGCGGACGATCAGCGGGTCGCGATTGCTGCTGGTCAGTTGCAGCACGAACATTTTGTCTATCTTCAGCTCGCGCGCCGGAAGCTGTTTCAGATACGCCAGGCTCGACAGGCCGGCGCCGTAATCGTCGATCGCGATCGCGATGCCATGGTCGGCGAACACGTTGAGGTTGGCGATCGCGCTGACGGGGTCGCGGATCACCGAGGTTTCGGTGATTTCGAAGCCCAGCGACACGTCCGATGCGCTGACGATCTCGCACGCGCGCTTGACGAACTTGGCGTTGCTCAACAACTGACCGGAGATGTTGACGAAGATCGGGATGTCCTGGCCCTCGGCGCGCAGCCGTTGCTGATCGGCGATCACCTGCTCGATCGTCCATAGGGTCAACCGGTCGATGTCGCGCGTGCTTTCGGCGAGCGGGATGAAGTCGCTGGGCAGGATCAGCCCGCGTACCGGGTGCCGCCAGCGCACCAAAGCCTCGGCACTCGCCACTTCCTGGCGGCGCACATGCACCTTGGGCTGGTATTGCAGGAACATCTCGCCCCGGTCGATCGCGTGCGTCAGGTCGCGCTTGAGTGCCATCACGTCGACCATCGGGTCGAGCATCGACAGGTCGCGGACGACGGGGCCGTGCTCATGGCGGGACTGATTAAGCGCGTCCTCGACCTCTTCGGCCAGCCGTACGTCGTTGATGAGGCCGGGCGGCCCCGCCGCGACACCGATCGCGAGGTCGACGGGATGGTTCTCGCCGTCGAGATCGAACGGCTCGGCGACCGCGCCCGCCAGCACCTTGGCGAAACGGTCGAGGTCGGCCGCGTCGCCGACACAGGTCTCGACCTCGATCGTCCAGCGCCCGACCACCGATACCGCGGCATCGGGCATCAGCGCGACGATCCGGTCGGCGACGTCGAGCGCGACGTCGTTCGAGCGCGCCACGCCGAGCAAGCGGCGCAACGCGGCCTGATTGGTAAGCTGCAACAGCGCCTGGGCGATCCACGGCTTGGCGAGCGAGATTTCGGTCGGCGTGACTCGCGGGTCGCGCCCGCGCGCGCCAGCCGCACGCCCGCGCCGGGCGACCGACAGGTCCGAGGAATGATCCGAGGTGCGAACGCGCGCCATGCCCTGGGCAATACCCTCCTGAACTGAAGGAACTCTTAAGTGCGCCATATTGGCTCACTCGCATGCGAATAAGCCGCTATACGCGAATTGCTTTCTGGTTAAATTTCAATTAATAATTGGGCTGTGCCCGGGGTGGGCGCACAAGGAGTAAAGCAATGCTCGCGTTTATCATTGCGCTTATCCACGGCGACACCATTCGCCCCTGGTAAAGCGATTTTAGACGGCCCGCTTCCCGCCGGTTTTCCTCGTTTTAACAACGGGATGCCGGTGGAGGCGGGCCGCTCTTTATCCGGCGTCCCGGCACTGTAGAAATCCGCAGCATTGCTGACTGAAAGCCGTTAAAAATTAACTATTTGTTAACTTTTCCGAATCGGATGTTAACCATCTAACGATCGTTGAAACGGCCGTTTTCGATTGTTGCGTCCAGGCAACAGGTTGACCCGATAGGCGGCGGCCTATTCCGCCGACCAACCTCCGCCCATCGCCTTGAACAGCGCCGCGGTCTGTTGCCGCAGTTGCGCGTCGCTCGCCGCGAGGTTCTCGCGCGCGCGCAGCACGTCGATCTGCGTGTTGATCACCGTGTCCTGTGCGACCAGTCCGGCCTTGTAGCGTGCGAGGTCCGCGCCCGCCGATCGATCGGCATCGGCCAGCGCCTGGCGCAGCAACGCGTTGCGCCGCCGCTCGGCATCGATCCGCGTCAAAGCATCCTCGACGTCGCGCAACGCCTGGAGCACGGTCGCGCGATACGCCTGGTACGCCTGCTCGCGCTGCTCCTTGCGCACGCCGACCGTGGCCTTGCGCCGGCCCCAGTCGAACAGCGGGAAGGTAGCGGCACCCGTGCCGGTCAATTGCAGGCTGTCGCCGGTGAACAAGGTCGCGAGCGAGGTGGAAATGAGTTGCGCCATCCCGGTCAGGCTGAACTTGGGATAGAGATCGGCGGTCGCGACCCCGATATCGGCGGTCGCGGCCGCTAGGTTGCGCTCGGCCGCGCGGATATCGGGGCGCCGCCGCAGCAGGTCGCTCGGCAACCCGGCCGGTATCGCGGGCGTCGCGGCGAGCGCGGGCAAGGTACCCGACAGTTCGCCGAGCAGGTCTTCTGGGTTCTGGCCGAGCAGCACGCCGAGCGCATGCTTGCGGACGTCGAGGTCGGCCTTGAGCGGCTCGAGCCGCGCGCGCGTCGCGGTGATGTTGCCGTTCTGCCGCGTCACGTCGATCGCGGGGACCAGTCCGACCTTGGCGATGTTACCCGAGATTTGCAGTGCGCGGCCCTGACGCTCGATTTCGCTGTTCAACACCGCGATCTGGTCCTGGTCGAGCCGCAGCGCGAAATAAGCGTCGGCGACCTCGGCGGCCAGCGTCACTGCAGCGTCGCGGCGGTTCCATTCGGCCGCCTCGGTCCGCGCCAGCGCCGCCTCGACCCCGCGCCGTCCGCCGCCAAAGATGTCGAGTTCCCAGCTCGCGTCGAACCCGACCGCATAGGTCATGATGCTGTCGCCGGGGAGTGCCACGCCGCCCGCCGTGCCGGAGCCCGAGCCCGATCCGCTCCCGCCGCCGCCCGAAAACGCGCGCGCGAGCGACGAAAAACCGGCATTCTTGCTGAACCGCACGTCGGTGACGTTGGCGTCGGCGTTGACCGTCGGCTTGTACTGCGCGCGCGCCTGGATCTCGCCGAGCCGCGCTTGGCGCACCCGGCTGGCGGCGGTCGCCATGTCGGGATTGTCCTTGAGCGCGCGGTCGATCAGTCCGGTCAGCGCGGGGTCGCCGAACGCTTCCCACCAGCGCGCCGGGTCGATCGCCTGCCCAGCCGGCGCGGGGCCCGCAAAGGCAGCTGGCACAGGCAGACCGGGCTTCGTGTAATTGGGGCCGACGGTGCAGGCGGTGACCGCGAGCATCGACACGAACAGGATCGGTTTCTTCAGCATATTAATGTCCCATTCCGCCACCACCGGCCTTGCCCGACCGCAGCAGCAGCACGGCCGGCGTCAGCACGAGGACGACCACCATCAGCGACCGGAAAACGTCGAGGAACCCGGCCATCGCTGCTTGCCGCCCGACGATCTGGTACAGCACCGCTTGGGGCAGCACGTTCGGGTCGCCGACCCCGGCGAACGCGCCCTTCGCTTTCGCCATCCAGTCGGTGTAATTGGGGTCGAGCGGGTTGAGCTTCTGGACGAGCTCGGACTGGTGCCGCTGCACCGCGTTCGCCAGCATCGTTTGCGCGGTCGAAATGCCGATCGTCCCGCCCAGGTTGCGCGCGACGTTCAGCAGGCTCGACGCCTGTGCGGTCTTTTCGCGCGGCAACCCCTGATACGCGACCGAGTTGATCGGCACGAACAGGAACGGCAGCGCCATTGCTTGATACAATCGCCCAGTCGCCGCGTCGGCGAAGGTGATGTCGGCCGACCAGTGCGACATGTTCCACAGTGCCGCGGCTTGCACGAACAGCGCCCCGCCGAGCAGGATTCGCGCGTCGACCTTGCCCGTCAGCCGACCGGCGAATGGCACCGCGACCAACGTCGCGAACCCGCCGAAGGTCATCGCGAGCCCCGCGTCGAACGACGAATAACCCATCACCTGTTGCAGCATCTGCGGGATCAGCTGCGTCGTGCCGAACAGGATCACGCCGGTGATGCCCATCACCAGCAGCGTCACCGCGAAGCTGCGGTTCTTGAGCAGCTTCAGGTCGACGACCGGGTCCTTGTGGTTGAGCTCCCACAAGACGAGGCTGATCAGCGACAGCGCCGAAATCGTCGCGGTCATGACGATGAACCCGCTCGAGAACCAATCCTCGCGCTGCCCGCGGTCGAGCGTGAGTTCGAAGAAGCCGAGTCCCGCCGCGACGAGCAGCACGCCGACATAATCGATCCGCAAGCCCCCCTCGATCCGCTTCGCGCGGTCCTTCTTCACCTGGTCCGGCTCGGCGACGAACAGGTAGCTCAACACGACCGCGACGATCCCGACCGGCACGTTGATCAGGAATACCCAGTGCCAGCTCCACGTCTCGGTGATGTACCCGCCCAGCGTCGGCCCGAGCACCGGCCCCACCACCACGACGATCGCGAACGCCGCCATCGACATGCCGCGCTTTTCGGGCGGGAAGGTATCGACCAGCATCGATTGCTCGACCGGCGCTAGCCCACCGCCGCCGATCCCCTGCGCCACGCGCGCGATCACCAGCGTCGTCAGGTTCGGCGCGATGCCGCAGACAAAGGACGCCAGCGTGAACAGCGCGATCGAGAACAGGAAATAACGCTTCCGCCCGATCGCGTCGCTGAGCCAGCCGGAAATCGGAATGATGATCGCGTTGGCGACGAGGTAACTCGTCAGCACCCATGTCGCCTGGTCGACCGTGATCGACAACCCGCCGGCGATATGGTCGAGGCTGACATTGGCGATCGAGGTGTCGAGCACCTCCATGAAGGTCGGGAGAGAGATGATGCCGACGATCAGCCAGGGATTGTACGGCCCCGCGGCCGAGCGGCTGGCATCCCAGCCGCCTTGCCCGCCCGCCGGCTTGGCGGTCTTGCTCTTCGAGCCTGCGCCCGCGCCTTGCGCAGCGCTCGCCATGTCAGCGGACCTTGACCGTCGGGACCACCGACATGCCCGGGCCGATCGGGTAATTGCGCGGGTCGGGATAATCCTTGCCGATCAGAAAGGTGATGCGCACCGGCACGCGCTGGACGACCTTGACGTAATTGCCCGTCGCGTTCTGCGGCGGGAGGATCGAGAAGGCCTGCCCCGCGCCGCGCTGGATCGAATCGACCCGGCCGCGAAACTTCACGTCGGGAAAGGCGTCGACCTTGATCGTGACTTCCTGGCCGATCCGCATGTCCTTGAGCTGGGTTTCCTTGAAATTGGCGGTGATCCACATCGTGTCGGGGACGATCGCCATGACCTGCGTGCCCGGCGCGACGTACGACCCGACGTTGATCGAGCGGTTGACCACCTGGCCCGACACGGGTGCGGTCAGGCGCAGGTCGCCGAGCGTGATGCGCGCCTGACTGGCTTGCGCGCGGCGGGCGGCGATGACCGCACCCGCCGCGTCGGCGGCCTTGCGCGCGACCCCGATCTGCGCGTCGGCGCTCGCCACCTGGCGCCGCGCCGCGGCGGCGTCGGCGGCGGTCGAACGGGCATTGGCGCGCGCCTGATCGAGTTGAGTCGAGGCGACGGCCGCGCGGTCGATCCGCGCCAGGTTTTCGTACCGCGCCAGATCCTGCGCCGCCTTGGTCGCGGCGGCGAGCGGCACGAGCGACTGCGCGCGGGCCTGATCGCGAGTGGCGGTCGCGGCGGCAATCTGCGCCTGCGCCTGGCTATACTGCGCCATCGCCTGGTCGACCCCGGCCTGAGCCTCCGCCAGTTGCGCCTCGGGCCCGCTCGGCTTGATCACCGCGAGCAACTCGCCCGCCTTGACGTGGCGATTGTCGAGGTCGGCGACCTGCATCAGCGTGCCGGCCACTTCGGGCGCGATCCGCACGATATGCGCGTCGACGAACGCATCGTCGGTCGATTCGAATTCGCGCGCGTGGAGGTAATAGAGCGTCCCGCCGATCACGAGCGCCGCGACCACCGCGACCGCGATGATCCAGAATATCGGTTTGCGAAAGACCGGCGTCTTCCTTTCGCCGTTGTCCGCGTCGTCCTTGGGACGCGCGTCATTCGCATCGGCGGGCTGTTCGTCGCTCATGATTGCTCCTGTCGCTCGGCGATCATCCGGTCGAGGATGGCGTCGATATTGGCCACGACGCGCGCGGCGTAATCGTCGATGACGTCCTGGGTCAGCGTCTCGCGCTCGAGCATCTTGCGGCACGTCGCGCGCGCCGCCTTCATCACCAGCACCTGGCCGAACAGCGAGATCGCCGCGAGCCGCGCCGCCGCGCGATCGTCACCGCCGGTCGCGACGCAGATCAGCTCGACCAGCACGCGCGCGGTCTGCCCCATCGGCCCCGCATAGATGCGCTCGAACGCCTCGGTCGGGTTGAGTTGCTCGCGCATGATGAACAGCGCCCAGGCATTGCTCTGCGGTTGCTGCAGCCGCTCGAGGAAATTGCGCATGATCGCGGCGATCGCGCCGCGCGCCGCCGCCGGGTCGCCGCCCGCGATGACGCGATCGAACGTCGCGATCGTGTCAAGACCGCCCATCTGCTTGGCGACCTCGTCGGCGGCGGCGAGGTACAAGCCTTCCTTGCCGCCGTAATGATAGGTGATCGACGACATCGCGGTGTCCGCCGCCGCCGCGATCTCGCGCGTGCTGACGCCGTCTAGCCCGTGCTGGCCGAATTGTTCGATCGCGATATCGAGGAGTCGCTGCTGAACCACGCGCCGCCATGTAGTTCGTTCGAACGAACAAGCAAGCGTAGATTTCGTTGGGGAGGGCCCGAGCGGAATAACCGGTCGACATCGCCCTGGTTCCCCGGCCCGGTTGCCGAAATCTTCACCACTGCGCGCTAGCATCGCGCGCAAGGCTTATCCGAACGAGGAATCGAATGAAGGATCGTCAGTTCACGGTCATCCTGGCGCTGGTCGTGGCAGCAGGGCTCGTCATGGGCCTGATCGCGTTTCGCATGACCGCCGGTGCACCGGTTGGGGTGGCGGGCAACGCGGCGGTCGCGAACGACGGCGCGCCGCATCCCTCGCCGGCGGACGAACTCACGACCCAATCGACCGATAGCCCAACCTTGTCGCCAACGCCGGACAACACGCAAAACGCGGAACCCGCGGTTCCGACGGGCGAGCCGCCCGAAATGCGCGGCCCGGGCAGCGGCGACCCGCCGGGAACCGCAGCGAGTGCGGCACCGCCGGCCGCGCCGTCGAGCGACGCGATCCAGTAACCGGCGTGATGGGCAGGCGCGGCTGGATTCTGACGGCGCTCGGCGCGATCGGGGCGATCGTCGTCGGCATGGGTGTGGCCAGTCTGGTGGGCCCGTCTCCGGGACACAAACCGGTCGCGGCAACGACGGCCGCAATGGTCCGCATCGATCCCGCGCCGACGCCTACGCCGACACCATCGCCCATCGCCGCGGTTCCCTTGGCACGTCCCAGTGTGGAACCCGTTGCCATCGCGACGCCCGCGCCCAAGTCACGGCACGTACCGATGCCACATCCGGAGCAATCGGCAGCGCCCGATGTGGTGACCGTATCGACGATCAATTCGTGGTGAGCGCCCCTTCGCTGCACTGCGACAAATTGCAACAATAGCGACATTGAACCGCGACAAAGCGCGCCTATCTAGCCCTTGTCGCGGTGAGTCCTCCCCTTGCTGGCCGCGACCTTGATCGGCCTTATCCCCCTTGGCCGATCTCCCCGAACTGCGGGGCGGTCCGTCCGGGCCGCCCCGTTTTTTATGCGCAGGCGCGCTAGCGCCGAGCAGGGCGGGCGGACGGCTAGCAGCCGATCCGGTCGACGGCTTCGCCGGCCGCCCGCTTCACCTTACAAATACGGCTTCAGCGTATATTCCACGTCGCGCCGCGCCCCGCCGCGCTCGACCGCCAGCTTCACCACGCGTCCCGGTGGCCCGCCGATCGCGGCCGGCGCCTTGTCCCACGGCACATCGACGATCCGGTCGCCGACCGCCATCCCGGCGGCTGCGGCGGGGCTGCCCGCGCCCACCGCGACGACGGTGACATGGCCGCCTTCCTGTTCGATCCAAAGACCCGATAAGCCGTAGCGCGCCTCGGGCACCGATTGGCGGCTCGGCTGCACCCACAATTTGCGCCCGCGGCTGTCGATCGACAGGTTGAAACGGCGGATGAACGACAGGCCGAGGATACCGTCGACATTGCCACCCACCGTATCGCCGAGCAGCGTGATCAAGGGGCGATCGTGCCGCGCCCCGCCCATTTCCAGCGACTCGACGCGGATCGTGCGCGCCAGCGGCCCCGTCCCGCCGATCCCGCGCGGGCGAAGCGGCGCGTAAGCGCGGCCACTGTCCCACAGCCCCAGCCGCTTGGCCGCGGTCTGGTTGAGCATCAGCACGCTCGGCGCCCCCGTATCAAGCACGCAGCGGATCGGGCGCCCTTCGAGCAACACCGTCGCCATGATCTTGCGCGATCCGCGATCCGCCTGATCCGCGCGCGGGATTTCCGAATCGAGCGCGACGAAGCCGGACCGGTCGCCGTGCCCGTCGGGATAGATGCGCAGCTCCCCCCGATCGAAATCGAGGTCGGTATCGGTCGCGGTCAGGATACCCGCGGCGAGCGCGCCGTAGATGTCGCTTTGATAGCCGAAGTCGAACGAATCCTCGAGTACGACGCTCGGCTGGCGGATCCCACCGCCGATCACGAAATTGTCGGCGCGATAGATCGCGTAGGACCCCCTGCCACCGACGCCGCGCGAGCCTTCATACCCTTGCACCGGCAATTTCAGTTGCTTGGCGAGGTCTGGGCGGATCAGGCTGACATAGGTGCCGGTGTCGATCATGAAGATATACGGCCCCTTGCCGTTCATCCCGACCGCGACGAGCACGCGATTGTCCTCCAGCGCGATGCTCGACGTGAACACTCGCCGGTCGGCCGCCAGTGCGATCCCCGGCATTGCCAGGCCGCCCGCCAGTGCCGCCATCACTTCGCGCCTGCCGATCATCGCGCCACTCCATTGTTTTCGCGGGCGAACCTAATCGGATTTTAGCAATCGTGCAGGCAAAAAGTGACGCGTGTCGCCCCGCTTGTCCGCGCCCCGCCCGACCCTTAAGCGTCCAGCGGTGACTTCGCACGATCCCTCGGCCGACGCGTTGCAGGGAGCGTGGCGCGCGCTCGACGGCGATCCATCTTTGCAACGCAACAAGGTGATCGTCGCCGATGCCATCGCGCGACATCGCGGGCTGATCGATCGGCGCCGCGCGGATGATCTGCACCGGCTGCTGATCGACCCCGACCTCGACCCGCGCCCCTTCGCCGCGGCCGGTTGGCGCCACCTTGCGGCATGCGGCCGATTGCCGACGGCCGACGCAGCAGGCGCGGCGCTGGTGGAGTCGAGCGCGTTCCTCCGCGACCTGCTGACCGAGACGTTTGTCGCCGTGGCGGACGCCGAGCGCGCGCTGTCGGCGCTGCGCCGCTGGCTGCTGTTGTCTGGCCACGCAGCCGACTTCCCGAAAACGACCGCCGCGTTCGTCGCGCAAGCCATACGAAACGAAGGAGCATGGCCGTTCGAACCGGACGAACGGGCCGCGTTCGAGGAGCACGCGCTACGGCCTGCTTACCTCCCGCCCCGCCCCGCGCCACTCGCCGACGCGGACGCGTCGTCGACCACCGCGCGCGTCGCGGCGCAGTATGAAGGGTGGCCCTATCCGACATGGGAACGCATCACGCGACGCCGGCGCTCGCTGCGGCAATTGCTCGACCGGATCGACGCGGATGCCGCCACGGCCTTGCCCGCGCGGCCCAAAATCCTGATCGCAGGTTGCGGCACGGGGTCCGAAGCGTTGCGCTACGCGCGGATGGCGCCCGAGGCGCGGATCACCGCGATCGATTTGAGCGCGACCTCGCTGCGTTATGCGCAAGAGCGCTGCGCGCAGGCCGACAACATCGACTTCCGGCAGATCGACCTGCACCAAGTGGCCGACCTCAACGCCAGCTTCGACGTGATCGTCTCCGCCGGTGTGCTCCACCATCTGCCCGACCCCGAAGCGGGCTGGTCGGCGCTCGTCGGCGTGCTTCGGCCCGGCGGCGTGATGAACGTGCAACTCTACAGCACGGCCGCGCGGCTGCCGCTGCAGGCGGCGCGGCGGAAACTCGCCGATCTTCTGGCGCGCCCGGTTGACGACGATTTGATCCGTGAGGCACGCGCGCGGTTGAACGCCGCGCCATACAACCCGCTCGCCGAATCGCCCGACTTCTACAGTCTCGCCGGCGCCTACGACCTGATCTTCCACGAGCATGAGGATCCGTTCGACATCCCGCGGATCCGAGCGGCGATCGAAGCGAACGGGCTCGAGCTGTTGCGCTTCGTGCTACCGTCGCCGGACGAGCAAACGCGCTATCGTGCCGAGCGACCGGACGACCCACACAACCGCGACTTCGCCGGGTGGCAGGCGTGCGAGCGCCGCGACCCCTCGCTGTTCGCCGCGATGTACGATTTCTGGTGCCGCAAACCGGCGTGAACCTGCCCGGTCAGTACTGTCCATACCGCCCGCGCACCGACGCCAGCAACGCCGCGGGATCGTAGCCGACGCCGTCCTTGAACACCGTCACGATGCGCTCGATATCGGCGATATTTGTTGATGGATCGCCATCGACGAGCACCAGGTCGGCATCCTTCCCTTCGGCAATCGACCCGATCCGCCCGGCAAGCCCGAGATAGGTCGCGCCGTTGAGCGTGCCGATGCGGATCGCCTCGAGCGGCGAGAACCCGGCCTGCACCAGCAACTCGATCTCGCGCTGGTCGCCGAAGCCGGGCAGCACTTGCCCGCCGCCGGTGGGATCGGGCCCGGCGATCAGCAGCCCGCCCGCCGCGACGAACGCGCGTTCCAACCCCAGTTCATTGGCCCATTGCTTCGCCCGCGCCGCCTTCGCCTCGGGCGACGCGGTGCTCCCTCGCGTGCGGACGTAGAAATAATCGGCGCGCGCCTCGGGCGTCATCAGGTCGAGCTGGCGCTGCGGCAGCGTCGCGTAGGTCGGCGACGCGCCTTCGAACACCGGTAGCGTCGAGGTGACGGCGACGTGCTTCGCGACGAGCAGCGCGATCAGCGCCTTCGCCGCCGCGCTGTCCGGCGTCATCGCGGTCAGCGTCGGGCCGCCGGTGCCTTTCGAGCAGGTGTCGGGCGCCTTCCCCGGATCGAGCTGCGTGTTGACCCAGAAGCCATGCTCCAGATTGTCGATCCCGAGCGCCGCAGCCTCGGGATAGGTCACCGAGCACAGATGCCCCGTCAGCTTCAGTCCGCGCGCGTGCGCCGCATCGATCGCCGCCTTCAACTCGGCGCGCGTGATGTTCATATACGCCTTGAACGACGTCGCCCCGCGGTCCGCCCAGTAATTCACCGTCGCGACGGCGTCCGCTGCGCCCTTGAGCGGGTGCATCTGGAGGAACGGGCTGCCCGATCCTTCGAGATACGGCCCGGTCACGTCCATGTGCGGCCCGGGCAACGTCCCCGCGTCGATCGCCGTCTTCATGTTGAGGTCGGTGTACGGTTCGACCGACCCCGTCGTGCGCAGCGTGGTCACGCCCGACGCAAGGTAGAGGCGGGGCGACGAGAAGGCCATTTGCGGGATCATCAGCGGCGGCTCGCTGCCGCCCTCGGCGGTCAGGTTGGGGCGCGCGATATAATATTGGTGGTCGTGCATCCCGATCAGGCCGGGGATCAGGCTCTTGCCGGTGCCGTCGATGCGCTGGAAATCCGCCGGACCCGTGTCGTTGCCCGGATGGATCGCGACGATCTTGCCGCCGTCGATCAGCACGGTGCGGTCGTCCTCCGCCGGCGCGCCGGTTCCATCGATTACGCGCACGTGCATGATCGCAATCTTGGGACCCGGCACCTTCACGAACGGCAGCACCGCCTTCCCCGGCGCGGCGGGCGGCGGGAGGACGGCAGCGGCCATGTTGACCTTCGCGGGCGCGGCCGCCCCCAGCAGCAGCGCGGTCAGCGGCATCAGTCGGCGCATGGCGGTCTTCCCCCGATTTCGCGCCGCATGATGCGCGCTCGCGGTTGCCCGGGCAAGCGCCGTTCCCTAAGTGTTCGCGCGTGACTCACCCCAGTACCTTGCCCGACGATCCGCCGTATCTGCGCGGCCTCAACGCGCCGCAGCGCGAGGCGGTGCTGACCACCGAGGGCCCGGTGCTGGTGCTCGCTGGCGCCGGCACGGGCAAGACCGCGGCGCTGACCGCGCGCCTCGCGCACCTGCTCTTCACCCGCAAAGCGTGGCCGTCGGAAATCCTCAGCGTCACCTTCACCAACAAGGCCGCGCGCGAGATGCGCGAGCGCGTGCGGCACATCGTCGGCGACGTGGTCGAGGGGATGCCGTGGCTCGGCACGTTCCACGCGATCGGCGCGAAGATGCTGCGCCGCCATGCGGAGCTGGTCGGGCTGCACCCCAATTTCACGATCCTCGACACCGACGACCAGTTGCGGCTCTTGAAGCAGATCATCCAGGCCGCCGACTTGGACGAGAAACGCTTCCCCGCGCGCCAGCTCGGCGGGCTGATCGACGAGTGGAAGAACAAGGGCCTCGTCCCCGCCGACATCCAGGCGGGCGAGAGCGAGCGCTACGCTAACGGCCGCGGGGCCGAGCTCTATGCCGCGTACCAGGCGCGGCTGAAGGCGCTCAACGCGTGCGATTTCGGCGACCTGCTGCTCCACATGCTCGTCATCCTGCGCACCCACCGCGAGGTGCTCGCCGACTATCAGCGCCGTTTCAAATACGTGATGGTCGACGAATATCAGGACACCAACAGCGTCCAGTACCTCTGGCTCCGCCTGCTCGCGCAGGAGCGCAAGAATCTGTGCTGCGTCGGCGACGACGACCAGTCGATCTATTCGTGGCGCGGCGCGCAGGTCGAGAACATCCTGAAGTTCGAGAAGGATTTTCCCGGCGCGAAGGTCATCCGGCTGGAGCAGAATTACCGCTCGACCCCGCACATCCTCGCCGCGGCCTCCGGGGTGATCGCCAACAACAGCGGCCGCCTCGGCAAGACGCTGTGGACCGAGGAGGCCGAGGGCGAGAAGGTCAAGGTGCTCGGCGTGTGGGACGGGCCCGAGGAAGCGCGCCGCGTCGGCGACGAGATCGAGGCAGCACAGCAGGTCCGCGGCCAGAGCCTCGACACCATCGCGATCCTGGTCCGCGCGCAGCACCAGACGCGCGAGTTCGAGGACCGCTTCATCGCGATCGGCCTGCCGTACCGCATCGTCGGGGGTTTCCGCTTCTACGAGCGGCAGGAAATCCGCGACGCGCTCGCGTATCTCCGCGTCGTGGCGCAGCCCGCCGACGACCTGGCGTTCGAACGGATCGTCAACACGCCCAAGCGCGGGCTCGGCGACAAGGCGCTGGCGAAGGTCCACCAGCTCGCGCGCGCCGAGGGCGTGCCGCTGACGACGGCGGCCGCGCGTATCCTCGACACCGACGAACTGACCCCGCGGGCGCGCCGCGCGCTCGGCAACCTCGTCGCCGACATGGCGCGCTGGCGCAGCATGGCGGGCGAGATGCCGCACCCCGACCTCGCGCGCCAGATCCTCGACGAAAGCGGCTACACCGCGATGTGGCAGGCGGAGAAATCGGCCGAGGCCGCCGGGCGGCTCGAAAATCTCACCGAACTCGTTCGCGCGATGGAGGAATACGAAAACCTGGGCGCGTTCCTCGAACACGTCTCCCTCGTGATGGACAATGACGCGAGCGCCGACGAGGCCAAGGTAACGATCATGACGATCCACGCCGCCAAGGGCCTCGAATACGACACGGTGTTCCTGGTCGGGTGGGAGGAAGGGCTGTTCCCCTCGCAACGCTCGCTCGACGAAGGCGGGCTCGCCAGCCTAGAGGAGGAACGCCGCCTGGCGTACGTCGCGATCACGCGCGCCCGGCGCCGCGCGACGATCCTCCACGCCGCCAACCGCCGCATCTACGGCCAATGGACGTCGAGCATCCCCAGCCGCTTCGTCGCCGAACTGCCCGACGCGCATATCGACAGCGAGAGCAGCATGGCCGGCGGCGAAAGCCTGTGGCGCGCCAACTGGAGCGAACGCGCCGACCCGTTTGCGGACGTCGCGCGCGGAACGGGCCGCGGCCCGGGGTGGCAGCGCGCGGCGGGCATGGACATGAGCAAGCCGGGCGGCAGCTTCACCAGCCGCACCTTCACCCGCGAACCGGCCCGCGTGGTCGAGGCGCGCGCGAGCGCGGTGAGCCTGGGCAACAAGGGCCGATCCGACGTCGCGATCGGCATGCGCGTGTTCCACCAGAAATTCGGCTACGGCACGATCGAGGAGATCGAGGGCAACAAGCTGGAGATCGAGTTCGAACAGGCCGGGCGGAAGCGGGTGATGGATAGTTTTGTGACGGTGGGGTGAAACCTGAGGGTTCAGTCGAAAGATGCAGGTTCTCCCGCTACCTTCCAATCCACCATGCCACCAAGAAACTCTTTGGTAGGGTACTGTCGGATATCTCGATCGGTAGCACCAGCCGCACGATGCTTCTCGAAATACCATTCCTGAAAATCCGCATATTTGCCGATAATTCGTTGAGCTCCTACGTTTTCGGCGTCGGCCTCATTGACCAGCCAATTCCGAACTTTTTTGATGGCAATGTCAAACTTGTTTGAGTGAGATTCGATGTCGTTGCCTGCTATATCCGACAAAGCTTTCTGATAATGGTATTGTTTGTCGGCCGTGATCAGCATCTTTTTTTCGGCCCACACGCCATCCTTGAATTTCCGGCATCCTTGGTCGACACCGAGTTCGAACGGCATGTTAAGTCGATAAATCTCACCAACTTTTCGCGCCTTATATCGGCTAAGGTCATGAATAGAGTATTTTGATTTTTCTATCAGCTCTATAATCTTATCTATTCTAACTTCAGCACCGTTGTTGCGCTCTCGGGCGATACGAGGTTTAAATTCAAGATAGACGATGCAAAACAGCATCGCTTGCAAAATAGGCTCAAACTCTTTGTCAAATGGACAATTGATAAAGACCGACTTGTGGAAATCCGGATCCTCCACAGACTTTAGCCTTTGGGAGGATAGCTATCTGGACCATAGGAATCACGACTGCGAATTCGGCCATCCCGACCATGAATATACAGCTCAGTACCTTGGTTTTTGGCTGCTTTCCTTGCCTCCGAGATAGCTTCGGACTGGGTGTCGAAAACGCGCGATGCCTTCGAAGCGCCCGCTTTGCGAACGCTCCACTTGCTACCGTTTGGCACGACGTGTTGACCGGGCTTCGACACAATATCCTCCTCACGGTTCCTCATTGACAGTATAGGAAGCAGTTGGGCTGAAAGCGATAGCCATCAATAAGCCGCCACCCGCTTCACCCCAACCACATCCCCCCTTAGCCCGCACCTGCGCCAGATCGTGCGCCGCCTGCATCCGCATCAGCGTGTCGGCGCTCAGCCCAAATGCCTGTTCGAACCGGATCGCCATTTCCGCCGACAGCCCGACGCGGCCGCGGAGCAGGTTGCTCATCGCCTGCCGCGTCACGCGCAGTTTCGCCGCCGCGTCGGTCACCGACAGCCCATGCGGCTCGATCATCTCCGCGCCCAACCACGCACCGGGATGGACCGCAAAACTCGGGTGCAGCTTGATCGCCGTGGCCGCCGCATACTTGATTCCCAATTTGGGAACAACTATAAAGGATCGTGAGGTGGATCGCTCGAAACACGCTCGTCGCGTTCATTGACAGGCATCCGGAAACGCGTGCCTCGCTGACGCACTGGCAGAGCGTGGTGAAGGCGGCAGCGTGGTCGAATGCGGCGGAGGTGCAATCCGCCTTTTCGAAGGCGAAGGTGCTGAACGGCGAGCGGGTGAGGTTCGAGGTCGCGGGCGGCGATTACCGGCTGATCGCCGCGTTCGATTTCCGTCGCGGTATCGCCTTTGTAAAGTTCGTCGGCACCCACGCCGAATACGACCGGATCGACGCGTTGTCGGTCAATTTGTTTTGAGGAACTGGTATGCAGATCGCCCCGATCCGAACCGATGCCGATCACGAGGCCGCGTTGCGCGAGATCGAGACGCTGTGGGGCGCCTCGGAGGGAACGCCCGACGGCGACCGGCTCGACGTGCTGGCGACGTTGGCCGACGCCTATGAGGACAAGCGCTGGCCGGTCGCCGAGCTCGATCCGGTCGAGGCTATCGAGGCCGCGATGGCGCATGACGGCCATACGCGCGCCGATCTCGCCGCGCTGATCGGCGGCAAATCGCGCGCGTCCGAGATTCTACGGCGGCGGCGCGCCCTGACCTTGCCGATGATCCGCCGGATTTCACGCGAATGGCATGTTCCCGAACGTCTGCTCGTGCGTGAATATGCGCTAGCGAGCGATGCGCGCTAACCCGTGGAATTAAACCCTTCCAATGTAGGATTTCGTCTGAAATACGCTGGTCGATGCACCCCGCGCCCGACCTCGATCCGATCGCGTTCGATCCCGTTCCCACCGCCTCGACTCGCCACGACGGCTGGACGCCGACGCGGCAGCGTGCGTTCATCGATGCGCTCGGCAAGTGCGGGCTGGTCGCCGCCGCCGCGCGCGAAGTGGGGATGACACCCAAGTCCGCCTATCGCCTGCGCGCGCGGGGCGATGCGGCGAGCTTTGCCGCGGCGTGGGACGTGGCGGTCGATCAGGGCAGCGCGCTGGCCGCCGACACCGCGATCGAGCGCGCGATGCAGGGCGAGGTGGTCCCGGTCTTCTATCGCGGGCTGCAGGTCGGCGAGCGGCGGCGCTACGACAATCGGCTGCTGATCGCCGCGCTGCGTAACTGGCGGCCCGCCGCGCCCGACGGCACCGCAACGCTCGCCGCCTTCCTCGATTCGTCGCATTCCAACGCGGACATACCGTGACTTTCGTGACCTTCGGCGAGCGCCCCGCCCCTGTCCCCGGCTAGCATAGCGTGGGACCGCCGTGCTACGCCGCGCGGCGATAGAAAGGCCGCACGTCCCGCTATGCTGAAGAACCTGTTTTCGAAGGGCGCTCCCCCCGCCGAGGCCGAGTCGGAAGCCGCTGCGCCCGCCCCGGCCGAATCCCGCGCGATCACGATCGGCTGGCTGCTCAACACCGAACAGTCCAGCATCATCTGGGACACGCCTCGACCGGTGCGGATCGAATCGCAGTCCAGCGACCCGCGCTCGGTCGGGCAATGCCCCTCCGCGCTCGATTTCGACCGGCGGCATTACGCGATCAACTGCCCGATCGACGTCCACTTGCGGCTCGACATGTCGGGCGGCGCGATGGACGTGAAGAACATGCTCGCGGACAAGAGCCCGATCCGGTCGGACGCGCTGCAACGCTGGATCGTGTTCCAGCCGCGCCACGAATGGCGCCACCCGCAGCGCCCAGTGCTGCAGATGCTGACGCCGTTCGTGTTCGTCACGGACGACCCGGTGTACATCAACCAATATCCCCCGATCTTCCATTATTCGGGGGACAGCCGGCCGGGCATTCCGATCAGCGGGCGCTTCCCGATCGACATCTGGCCGCGCGCCTTGATGTGGGCGTTCGAATGGCACGACACGTCGAAGGATTTGATCCTGCGGCGCGGCGAGCCGCTGTTCTACGTCCGCTTCGAAGGGACCGACCCGGCGGCACCGATCCGGCTGATCGAGGCGAAGAAGACGCCCGAGCTGGAAAGCTTCATGGCGTCGATCTCGGGCGTGACCGAGTTCGTCGGGCAGACCTATTCGCTATTCAAGACCGCGCGCGAGCGCCGGCCGGCGAAGCTGCTCTTCCCGAAGGACTAGCGGCGGCGTATCGCCGGCACGATCATCGTCGATAGCGAAGGGAAGCATGCGTTGAAGTACATCCGGGTGGTCGAATGCGTGGTGATGGACGACCGCGTCCGCGTCGAACTGCTCCGCGAGGATCAGCAGACGCACCGGTTCGAAGTCGGCGCCGAATGCGCCGGGCTGCTCACCGCGTCGCTCGCGACCGAGGTGCAGAAGCTCAATGCCGAGACCAGGGCGCAGCAATTCATCCGGCCGACGGGCATGCAGACCGGGCGAACCGAACAGGGCGAGCCGATGCTCTTTCTGTCGCTCGAGGACGGCGTGGAACTGCCACTGGTGTTCAAACCCGAAAGCGTGCGCGTGCTCATCTCCGAACTGGAGAAATTGATGAACGCCGTTCAGCCGGAGCACGAAATCCGCTGGCAGTAATCGGGTAGTCCAGCATGGATAGGATTTAGCTTCGTTCACGCCGGATCAAATTGAGCAATACTTTCCCTCGCCGCGATGATACTTATGGTGTCACATCGCGGATCGGGAGGGGAATATGACCACCTTGTTTGCCTGGGTAACGCCCGCCTTCTGGAGCGGGTCGCCGCTCGATCACACCTGGGTCACCACCTACAACAGCAACCTGACCCCCTACCCCGCGATCGCCGACGTCGTCGCGGCGGGCGAGGATCTGTGGTATTGCTGGGGCAGCTTCCATCCCATCGGCAACCCGCCGGGGATGCTCGCGTCGCGCGCGGGCAATCGCGCGCTCGCCGAATGCCTGGTCCAGCCCAACGCCGATTCGTCGACCAGCGCGCCCGCGCGCGGCACGATCTTCACCTATGGCGTCGACGGCGTGTGCCACCAGCTCGCCAACCAGGTGCTGTACGCGACCGGCAGCCCGGGCAACCCGCCGCTGACCGTCAAGGGCGCGCGTGGCTATTCGCTCAGCAGCTTCCTATTTGGCACCTATGGGCTTCAGGCGTCGGCGTGGCACACCAAACTGCAAGGATGCCTGGGGCTGGGCGATCCGGTGTCCGGGTTGCCGCAGTGGAGCGAAAAGATCATGCCCGATGCGCCGCCGACCCCCGCCCTTCCCGACGATTTCCGCGACCATGCGCGCGAAGTGCTGGCGGACGATCCGGAGAAACTTCAAGCGCTGATGGCGCTGCGCGGCGAGATGCAGGCGTTCCTCGCGCGGCGCGTCCCCGGTTTCCTTCCGCCCGACGCGGAGATGCTCAACGCCCACCACCGACATATGCTCGAACAGGCCGCGCTGTTGCTGGGGCCGGAGAAGTTCACCCAGCTGTTCGGGATCGAGCCGGGCGAGCAGGTCGATCTCGTCGATCCGGCGATGGCCGCTGCGCAACGCGGGGACGAGCCGCAACCGTTGTGAGGCGACGGCGGCATGGGCCGCGCGCCACCTGTACCGCACCCGACCATCGCATTCAGGAACCATGTCGTTGCAGGGGCGTATCGTCCACGTCGCCCTATTCCGGGCACGAGAGGATGAACCCATGAAGAGCTTTTTGATCGCCGCCGCGATGGCGGGCATGATGATCGGCGCGGCCCCCGCCGCCGCCGCAGCGGCCGGCAACGCGCCCGCCGTCGCCGCGCCGCAGGACAGGGACTGGCGCGACGAGCGCCGGGATCGCCGCGACGACCGCCGCGATCGCCGCTGGGACAATGACCGCCGCCACCATGGCTGGGACCGCGGCCGCCACAACGGCTGGGGCAACGGCAACCGCTGGTGCCATAACGAGCGCCGTCACCATCGCTGGGTCCGCATCTGCCGCCGCTGACCCGCATGAAAAAGGGGGCGGCCCGCAAGCCGCCCCCGATTTTCTGGGACCGTCGATAGCCGTCGCGGTCAAACGGTCGCGTCGGTCATCGTCGTCAATTCGGGCTTGGGCAGGCCGTTCGCGGTATAATCGGCGACCAGCTCTTCCTTGCGCGCGCGCAACTGATCGCCGAGCGCGTCCATGTCGAGCCCGGCATGCCGCGCCTGGCTGAACATGCCCTCCATCCGCTTTTCCTCTTCCTCGACATGGTGCTCGATCTGTTCGGACAGCACCTTGACCTTGGCGTCGTAGAAATCGTCGCCGGGCCCGCCCGCTTCGATCTCGGCGATCAACACCTTCGCGCCGTCATGTTCGACATAAGCTTCCTTGATCAGGTCTTCCTCGACCTTGCCCTCACACGCCGGATAGAAAATTTCTTCTTCGATCTGCGCGTGCACGGTGAGCTCGAGGCAGATTTGTTTGGCGATCTTCTCCTTAGCGCCGTCGCCCGTCGCGCCCTCGAATTTCTCGAACAATTCCTCGACCGTGCGGTGGTCGGCTTTCAGCAATGCGATCGCATCCTGCTTGGTATCGGCCATGTTTTCCGTCCTCCTTCGGCCGATCAATCGCGGAGCGCGCGCGGAGTTCCCGAAAAAGGCGCAACCTTGATCGAGATTGGTCCGATCAGCGCTCGGTTCTTGCCCGAACCCAGCGGTTCGCCGCGAACACGGAAAGCGCCCAGGCCGTGCCGAAGCTCCACCCGCCGAGCACGTCGCTCGGCCAGTGCACTCCCAGGAAGACGCGGCTCATCCCGATCAGCAGCACCAGCAGCGCGAAGAACCCGACCAAGGCCACGCGAGGCGCCCAGCCCTTCTGCCCCTCGGCCAGCATCAGTCCGAGCGTGAGGTAGAGCGCGGCGGAGACGAGGCTGTGGCCGCTCGGGAAGCTGGAGTCGGTGACTTGCGCCAAGTGCGGGACGAGGCTCGGGCGCGGGCGGCCGATCGCATATTTGAGGCTGCTGCTGATCAGGCTGGCACCGATCAGCGACCCCGCGATCCATCCGGCTTCGGCGCGGCGGCGCTGGTACAGCAGCCAGACGAGACCCGAGACGCCGAACAGCCACATCAGCGTCGGTCCGCCCAGCGCGGAGATGTCCACCGCCGATTGCAGCAGCCAATGTGGCCCGATCGGCGTATCGAGATGACCGGAAACGCGCAGGCCCAGCAGGATGCGCGGGTCGATCGCCCAGCCCTCGCCCTCGATCAGCTCGTCGGCGAGGTACGCGCCGAGCCCCGCGAGCGATAGCACGAACAGCCCGAGCGCGGGCCACAGCCACGGGCGGAAGACTATCGGTTTGGGATTGTCCTCGGTCACTGCGGCGACCTTGGCACAAGTGCGGCGGCTTGGGCTAGCGCTCGACGGTCATCAGTGCGCCATCGGCGAAGCGCTCGTCGGCCGGGTCCCACAGCTCGCTGGTCTGGAACGGACGGTCGGTGATCGCGATCTCGCCCAAACCGTCGAGCTTGAACACGCCGAGCTTATATTCCTTGGGCACCACGCCGTCGCGCTCGAGCGTGACCGCGCCGACGTGCACCGCATCGTTCTTCATGAACAGCACATGCGGCGCGAGCACCACCACGCCGCGGTTGTACGTCGCGGCGACGCATTGCTTGATCACGATCGCCTGGAGGATCGTCGGCGTCGCGCCGGTCGGCGCCGCCTCGGGCTTGCTGCTCATATCCATGAACTTGATATATCATTCATGTTGCGGTGCAGCAAGAAACCTTAGTAACCGCTCATCGAATAAGGCCGCGCGGCGATGCTTGTCCCCCAGGTCTTGTTGGGCGTCGCGCTCATCGCGAAGCGCAACTCGCCGCCACGCTCGATCTCGTCGTGGGTGATGTAGACGCGGGTCAGCGGTTTGCCGTTCAGGGTGACCGCGCCGACATAGCGGTTCGCGTCGCTCATTCCGTCGGCGACGACCGTGAAGCGCTTGCCGTTGGGCAGCTTCATCGTCGCTTTGTCGACGAACGGCCGGCCGATCACATACTGCCCGCTGCCCGGCGCGACGGGGTAGAAACCGAGGCTCGTGAACACCAGCCACGCCGACATCTGGCCGATATCGTCGTTGCCCGACAGGCCCTGCGGCGTGTCGTTATACTGGCTGTCGACGATCTGCTTGAGCCGCGCCTGCGTCCGCCACGGCGCGCCGGCGAAGGCGTAGAGATAGGCGACGTGATGGCTCGGCTCGTTGCCGTGGATGTACTGACCGATGAGCCCGGCGATATCCTCGGACTTGGAATAATCGAGCTTGGAAGTGTCGAAATCGAACATCGCGTCGAGCTTCGCCACGGTCGCCGCGTCGCCGCCGAGCATGCGGAACAGCCCGCCCTGATCCTGCGGCACGAACCACGAATATTGCCAGGCATTGCCCTCGGTATAGTCCGATCCATAGTTGATCGCGGTCGGGTCGAACGGGACGCGGAAACTGCCGTCCGCCTTGCGCGCGCGCAGCCAGCCGGTCTTCGCATCGAACGAGTTCCGCCAATAGGCGGCGCGCTTCTCGAACGTCGCGGCGACGTCCATCCGCCCCATCGCCCGCGCCATCCGCGCGATCGTCCAGTCGTCGTACGCGTATTCGACCGTCTTCGACGCCGCCTCGGGCTCGCGGTCGATCGGCACGTAGCCGAGGCTCATATAATCGCCGAGCCCGCCGTATGGCGCGTAGGTGGCGCTCGCGACCATCGCGTCGAGGGCCTTGCTCGCGTCGAACCCGCGAATGCCTTTGAGATACGCGTCGGCAATGACCGGGACGGCGTGATAACCGATCATCGTCCACGTCTCTTGCCCCTGGAACTGCCAGACGGGGAGGATGCCGTACGGGCTCTCCTCGCGGCTGGCGACGAGCGAGCGGACGACGTCGGCGGTGGTCGACGGCGGCTGGATGATCGTCAGCAGCGGGTGTTCGGCGCGGAAGTGTCCCACAGCGAAAAGGTCGAGCGGAAGGTGAAGCCATCGGCGCGGTGGATCTGGTCGTCGGGCCCGCGATAGCGCCCGTCGGCGTCCGACAGCACACTCGGCGCCATCAGCGCATGATAGAGCGCGGTGTAGAGCGTGCGCTGCATCTTCGGAGCCGCCTGGATGTCGAGCGCGGACAGCGCCTTGTCCCAGGCGAGTTCGGTCTTGTGGCGGATGGCATCGAAATTGCCCGGTTCGCTGGCGAGGTTGGCGATCGCGCCGTCCTCGTCGACCGTCGAGAGGCCGACCTTGATTTCGAGCGGCGCGTCGATCCGCCCGAAGTCGAGCCGCGCGACGATTGCACGTCCCTTCAGCTCGGCGATGTCGCTGCCCGTACGCCCCGGCCCCTTGAACCCGCGATACGGCACGTCGGTCTCGGTATTGCGGAACTCGTGACCCGTCAGCGGCCGCGAGAAACGCATCGCGAAGAACAATTTGCGCCCCGGCGCCCAGCCGCGCGTCTCGCGCCCGCCGGTCAGCGTGCCGTCAGGCCGTAACCGGATCGACGACCACGACACCTTGCTGGGATAATTGTAGAGGCTGGTGCGCAGGTCGAACACGAGGTGCGCGGCCCTGTCTTTCGCGAAGGTATAGCGATGCACCCCGATCCGCGTCCCCGCGGTCATCTCCGCCCGCACGCCGGGGTCGGTCAGCGTGACCGCGTAATAGCCCGCGCTCGCGACCTCGCTGTCATGGCTGAAGCGCGAGCGGTACCCGCTCCCCGGCTTGGCAGCGTCGCCCGGTTCGAGCGGGACGACATCGCCCGACACCGGCATGACGAGGAAATCGCCAAGGTCCGAATGCCCCGCGCCTGAAAAGTGGGTATGGCTGAACCCTTGGATCGTCGGGTCCTCGTACCGATAGCCCGCCGCGTGTGAATAGCATTTGCGGATCTCGCACGTGGTATTGGTGTCGGGCGACAGCTGCACCATCCCGAACGGGGCCACCGCGCCGGGGAAAGTGTGCCCCTCCCCGCCAGTTCCGATGAACGGATCGACCGCGCCACGTGGGGTTGGCGTCCCAGCTTCGGCGATCGGTGACGCGACCAATCCCAATCCGGCGAGGACGGCGGGCAGGCGGCGAAGGGCGCGGGTCAGCATCCCCGCATCAAAGCATGCCCGCCGCTAGTGCTCAATGATGGAAGACGAACAGGTAGAGCAGGATGATGACCGGGATCGGCACGCCGAGTAGCCACAGAATGCAACCTTTGCCCACGGTCCAATCCTCTCATTGGTTTCGGTAGCGGTACAACCGCGACCGGCGCAATGGGTTCCGCGGACGCCGGGGCGTTGCGCGACGGCGCTAAATCGGCATGAGGGAGCGGATGAAGGACGGCCTGCCCCTTCCCCGCCGTTATGGCGCGATCGGCGCTCTGTGCTGCGGCACTGCGCTGATCATCATCGACGGCGGGATCGCCAACGTCGCCCTGCCCAGCATCGCGCGCGACCTGCACGTCGAGTCTAGCTCGGTCGTATCGATCGTCACGGTCTATCAGTTGATGCTGGTGATGCTGCTGCTGCCGTTCGCCGGGCTGGGCGAGCGCATCGGGCTCAAACGGATGTACCAAGTCGGCCAGGCGATCTTCACTATCGCAACATTGCTCTGCTTCTTCGCCAACAGCCTGCCGTTCCTGCTCGTCGTGCGCGCGGCGCAGGCGGTCGGCGCGGCGGGTGCGCTCAGCGTGTCGTCGGCGCTGATCCGCTCGACCTATCCGGCGAGCCAGCTCGGGCGCGGCCTGGGGATCAACTCGGTGATCGTGTCGAGCTCGGCCGCCGCCGCGCCGACGATCGGCGGGCTGGTGCTGGCGGTGGCGCCGTGGCCGTGGGTCTTCGCGTGCGCGGTGCCGTTCGCGGTGCTGAGCCTGATCCTCGGGCGTGCCTTGCCGAACCCGCCGGCGCGCGACCGCCATTTCGACCTGCTCGGCGCGATCATGTGCGCGGCGATGTTCGGGCTCGTGATCGGCGGCGCGGAGAGCGCGGTGCACGGCAACAGTCCCGTGGTGTCGGCGGCGATTATCCTGACGGGGGCGACGATCGGCTATTATTTCGTGCGGCGCGAACAGGGCGAAGCGAGCCCGATCCTGCCGATCGACCTGCTGGCGCGTCCCGTGCTCGCGCTGTCGGCGATCGGCGCGTACACCGCGTTCATCGCGTCGATGACCCTGCTGCTGTCGACCCCGTTCCGGCTGACGCAGGAGTTCGGGTTCTCGGCGGCGATGGTCGGCGCGTGCATCGCGCCATGGCCGCTCACCAACATGATCGTAGCCCCATTGTCGGGCTGGCTGTCGGATCGCATTCCCGCCGGGCTGCTCGGCGGAATCGGGATGGCGATCAGCATCATCGCGCTGCTCCTTCTCGCCTTCCTGCCGGCGCATCCGAGCTATTTCGACGTGGCGTGGCGGATGGCGCTGTGCGGGTCGGGGTTCGGCACCTTCATGCCGCCCAATGCGCGGCTGATCATCGGCAGCGCCCCGCGCAATCGCGCGGCCGCGGCGGGCGGTATGGTGTCGACCGTGCGCCTGGTGGGCCAGACCACCGGCGCCACCGTCGTTGCGATGCTGCTCGCGCTCGGCGTCGGCGCCGGTCGCGTTCCGCCGCTCGTGTCGGTCGGGTTCGCGGTGGTCGCCGGGCTGTGCAGCGTCGCGCGCCTGCGCCCGTCGATCCGCAACCCGGCGCGAATCGAGGTGCAGGAAGACGTGCCGACGCTTAAGACCACCCGATGAGCGACCCACAGCGCAGCATCGTCATCCTCGGCGGCGGCACCGCGGGGTGGATGGCGGCCAATCTGTTCGCGCATCATCTCGGGCCTACGGTGGCAGTGACCGTTGTAGAGTCGCCGGAGATCGGGATCGTCGGCGTGGGCGAAGGATCGACCCCGCAGCTGAAGGCATTCTTCGACACGCTCGGTATCGCCGAAGCCGAGTGGATGCCGCGCTGCAACGCGACCTACAAGACCGGGATCGGCTTTCGCGGCTGGTCGGAGGCATGGGGGTTCGAGGGCTATTTCCACCCCTTCGCGACCGACCTCGACGGGTTCACCGCGCCCGCGTTCTTCGTCAACGCCTATGCGCGGCGGCACAACGCCGATGTCTGGGCGCACCCCGACCGCTTCTTCCTGCCGACTGCCTTGGCCGGACACCGGCTGGCACCGCTCGTGCCCGACAATTTTCCGTTCAAGGTCGGCTACGGCTATCATTTCGACGCGCACCTGGTCGGCGCGTTCCTGCGCGATCACGCGGTCGGCCTCGGCGTTCGCCACCTGCAGCACCGCGTGGTCGACATCGCGGTCACCGACGGCGACGTGACGCACCTGATCGCCGAAGACGGTGTGACGATCGCCGGCGACTTCTTCGTCGATTGCAGCGGATTTCGCTCGGTCATCGCGCAGGGCGCGCTCGGCGTTCCGTTCCTCCCGTTCGCCAGCAACCTGTTCAACGACAGCGCGGTGGTGATGCCGACGCCGCGCGACCCGAGCGGCACCAACTGCCAGACGATCTCAACCGCGTTCCGCCATGGCTGGGCGTGGGATATCCCGCTCACCAGCCGCACCGGCAACGGCTATGTCTATGCCAGCAGCTATTGTTCGGCCGACGATGCGGAGACCGAATTGCGCGCGCATCTCGGCCTGCTCGATGCGCCGGTCGAGGCGCGGCATCTCAAGATGAAGGTCGGACGGATCGCCGATAGCTGGTCGGGCAATTGCCTCGCGCTCGGGCTGGCGCAGGGCTTCATCGAGCCGCTCGAAGCGACCGCGCTCCACATCGTCCAGGCGACGGTCGAGGGGTTCGTTGCGGCATGGCGCGACGGCGGCTTCGGCCCGCTGCACCGCACCGCCTTCAACCGCACGATCGCCGCGCGGTACGAGGGCATTCGCGACTATATCGTCGCGCACTATCGCATGAACCGGCGCACCGACACGTCCTATTGGCGCGATAATGCCGCCAATCAGGATCTGTCTGATTCTTTGAAGGGCATCATCACTTGCTGGTTCACCGGGCGAGACCTGGAGGAAGAGATCGCGCGGCAGGATATCGGCAAATATTACTCGGCGGCGTCGTGGCATTGCCTGCTCGCAGGGTACGGACAGTTCCCTGATCCCGCGCAGGTCGATCGCAACGCGCCACTACCCCCGACCGACATGACGGAGGTCGATGCATTCATTACCGGGTGCGCGCTGAACTTCGCGTCGCACGATGAGGCGTTGGCGGCGCTTGACGGCCCGACGCGAGAGTGAATCCCGCGTCGTCGGACGCGGCAGTGCCGCGCCGGCCGGCCGGCCGTTCGCGTCGCTGCGCGAGCGGCGATTAGCGAATGCTAATCGCCCCGCTCCGGCTAAAAGACGGCTTTGGCGTCGCCCCCCATCATCGCCGCTCGTACCAGCGGGATCGGTGGGCCGCCGAAGCTCAGGAACTCGTCGTGGAACGCCTTCCACGCTTTCCTGCCGCCACGCGTCGCGATCCAGTCGTCGCGCAGCTTGCGGATCATCAGCTTGCCCATCGTGTAGTTGAGGTACGCCGGATCGTACGTCCCGCGCGCCGCCTGCTGGTCGGCATTGCCCTCATCCTGATAGCATTGCTCACGGAACATCTTGAACGAATCCGCCTGGCTCATGCCGCGCGCGTGCATCCCGATCGCCGATAGGAAACGGCAATCGCGCAGCAAGGCATTGCTGATCTGGCCGATGTGCGTCTCGGCATCGCCGCGGCCGAGCCCGGCGTCCCACATCATTTCCTCGGCATAATGCGCCCAGCCTTCGGCGAAGGCGTAGCCCACGAACAGCTGACCGAAGAGTGATGGCGAGCGGTTGGCGTGGAGGAACTGGACGAAATGCCCCGGCATCACTTCGTGGACCGAAGTGAACAGCAGGTCCATCTTGCCCGGCACGAACCCAAGCTGCTTCGCCTTGGGCCAGCTCGGGTCGGGCGGCGAGATATAATAGACCGACGGGATGCCCTTATCGAACGGTCCGGGCGGGTCGATATAGGCCGAGTTCTGCCGGTTGTACGGCGGGCTTTCCTCGACCAGCGCCTGTTCGGTGCCGGGGATTGAGACGATGTCGTTGGCCAGCACGAACGCCTTGAGCGTCGGGATCTGGCGCCGCGCCTCGGCGACCGGATCGTTCCCGGCAGGCTTGTTCGCCGCCATCTTGTCCATGCATTGCTGGAGCGTCTTGCCGTGCGCGAAGCGATCGCATTCGCTCTTCAGCGCGTCCTGGTTCTTCTTGAGATCGGCGCGCCCCGCCGCCTCGAGCTGGTCGAGCGGGGTATCGACGCCCTCGGTCGCCAGCAGCATCCGCTGAAACTTGTCGGCGCCGAGCGCGAAGTCCTGCGTCGCCGATCCCTTCTGGCCGTCGAGCCACTTGGCGAGATCCGCCATCGCCTTCGACGCCGCACCCGCCGCGTCGTCGAAGTCCTTTTGCAGCGCCTTGTCGTGGACGCTCGCGAACGCCTTCTTCGCGTCGCCGGTGTAATAATCGGCGAAGCCCGAGAACCCGGCGACACCGTATTTAATGAAGCTCGCCGGCATCGGCGTTTTCAAATTGGTGCGGATGTTCGCGGCGGCCGACGGAATTTGGCGGAAGAACTTGATGATCGCCTTCATCCGCGTCGGCGCATCGGCATAGTGGCGCGCGATATAGACGTTGGGATCGAGCCCGCCGCCGACGTAATAAGCGGGGTTGGTGTGCGGCTGGTCGGCATCCTCCAGCCAGAACAGCTTACCCTTGGCGACCTGGATCAGGTAATCGCGTTCGAACGCATCCTGCTTCGACATTTTAGATTTGTCGTAGGCGCCGGCGTCGGTGATCGCCTTGTGGAAGAAATCGCTCTGCGCCTTCAGGCCGGCGGGGCTCCAGTCGGCGATCCCGCCGTCATACTCGTGCTTGCCCTCGTACACCGCGTTGGCGGGGTCGAGCTTGAACCAGCCGTCGATGAAGCCATCGCGGAACTGCGCCCAGGGCATTGCAGCCGCGGCGGTCGTCGTCGACGTGCTGGTGGTATTGCCCGTCGCCGTGTTGTTCGTCGTGGTCGACGATGTGCAGGCGGCCAGCGCCAGGATGGCGACCGCGCTCAACAGCTTTACCTTCATCGCTCTCTCCCGCGTCTTTTCTGGCACGCGTGCTGCCAGATTGCGCGGTTCGACGCCAGTGGTGGGCGCGCGAAAACGCGCGGCGCGCTCCGCTATTTCAGCGGAATGACAACCTCGTTGGGGTTGACCACGTTGAGCTGCTTGCGTGTCAGCTCGTCGGCCATGTCCGGATCGACCTTGCGGGGATCGAGCAACTGGACGCGGTTGGCGAGCACTGCCTGCTGTTGCTTGAGCTGCGCGAGGTGCTGCTGCTGGCGCGCGAGCATTCGCTGATAGTCGCCATACGCCAGCGCGCCGTTCGACCCGACCACCGCGTAGATGCCGAAAAACGCCATGATTCCGAGCGCGAGCGCAGGGAACGCGGCACGGCGAAAGACGTAGCGGAAGGTGGTTTGGGTGCGCGACATTGCGACTTCATCTGTCGCGCAAGCCGACTCATGGATCAAGCTGAAAATTAACCATGATTCGGTGAGTCGAGTCGGTTTAGCGGTAAAGCGAATCCGACGGTGGAACTTACCGCGCCGACCGCAAAACTCCGCGTCCGGCATAGACCGCGATATCGCCCAGTTCCTCTTCGATCCGGATCAGTTGGTTGTACTTCGCCAGCCGGTCCGAGCGCGCGAGGCTGCCGGTCTTGATCTGTCCGCAATTTGTCGCAACCGCGAGGTCGGCGATCGTCGCATCCTCGGTCTCGCCCGAGCGGTGCGACATCACTGCGGTGTACGAATGACGCTGCGCCATCGACACCGCGGCGAGCGTCTCGGTCAGCGTGCCGATCTGGTTGACCTTGATCAGGATCGAATTGCCCAGGCCCCGCTCGATCCCGTCGGCGAGCCGCTCAGGGTTGGTCACGAACAGATCGTCGCCGACCAGCTGCACCTTGTCGCCGACCAGATCGGTCAGTGCTTTCCATCCCTCGAAATCGTCCTCGGCCATGCCGTCCTCGATCGAGAAGATCGGGTAACGCGCGACGAGGTCGGCATAATAGCCGGCCATTTCCGCCGGGCTGAGCAGCTTATTCTCGGCCGAGATGTTGTACTTGCCGTCCTCGAAGAACTCGGTCGAGGCCGGGTCGAGCGCGAGCATCACGTCGTCGCCGGGCTTGTACCCCGCGCCCTCGATCGCGCGCATGATGAAGTCGAGCGCGTCGGTGGTGTTGGCGATGTCGGGCGCGAACCCGCCCTCGTCGCCCACGCCCGTGGAGAGGCCTTTGTCGTGGAGCATCTTCTTGAGCGTATGGAATATCTCCGACCCGTAGCGCACCGCCTCGAACAGACTCGACGCGCCGACCGGCACGATCATGAATTCCTGGAAATCGATCGGGTTGTCGGCATGCTCGCCGCCGTTGATGATGTTCATCATCGGCACCGGCAGCACGTGCGCATTGACCCCGCCGACATAGCGGTAGAGTGGCAGACCGCGCGCATCCGCTGCCGCCTTCGCGGTCGCCAAACTCACCCCCAGGATCGCGTTCGCCCCCAGCCGCGCCTTGTTCGGCGTTCCGTCGAGCGCGATCATTGCCTTGTCCACCTCGGCCTGATCCTCGGCGTCGAGTCCCAGGATCGTGTCGGCGATCTCGCCGTTGACCGCGTCGACCGCCTTCTGGACGCCCTTACCCGACCAGCGACTCTTGTCGCCGTCACGCAGTTCGACGGCCTCGTGCGCGCCCGTCGAGGCGCCCGACGGCACCGCCGCGCGGCCAAACGAACCGTCCTCCAGCATCACCTCGACCTCGACCGTCGGATTGCCTCGGCTGTCGATGATTTGACGGGCGTGCATGTCGATGATTGCGGTCATGGAACGGTCTTCCTAGATTGGTACCCGCAAGGGGTGTCGCGGCGGCGCTCTATCGGGTTCGACTGATGCGGGCAATTCGCTTGGGAGGACGGAACCGGCAGGGACCGCCTTGGTTGTCGCAAGAGGTAGAGTAAGGAACGATTTCATGGCCGACACTGCACCCACGACCCCGACTGGCACCGTCGTCGATAACGACACGGGCGCGACCGCCGGCACCGCGCCGGGCATCCAGACGCTCAAGGACAATGTCATCAAGTTCGCCAACGATGCGGGCGACAAGGCGAAGGCCGCGGCGGAAGACGGCAAGACCCGCGCGGGCGGTGCGCTCGACGAGCTCGCCGCGATGCTCCACGACGCGGTGGGGACGGTCGACGAGAAGGTCGGCGACCAATACGGGCAATACGCCCGCTCCGCCGCCGACGCGGTCGCGAACTTCTCCAAGTCGCTGCAGTCGAAGCAAGTCGACGACATCATCGAGGAAGCGCGCGATTTCGTGAAGAAGAGCCCGGCGGTCGCGATCGGTACCGCGGCGGCGATCGGCTTCGTGCTGGCGCGGCTGGTCAAGGCGGGGCTGGACGCCCCCGCCGACGACAAGAAGGCCTGACGGCGCAGCGCCCGCGTGGAGGAGGAGCCGGCACCCCAGAACGAAAGCATCCCTGCGTTGGTCAGCCGGCTGATCGACGACGGCGAGGAATTCGTCCGGGCGGAACTCAAGCTCTATCGGGCGCGGCTGTTTTCGCGGATCGATGAGGCACGCAACGCGATCATCCTCGCGGTCATAGCACTGGCGCTGGTCCAGGCGGTAATCGTCGCGGCGCTGGTCGGGCTGCTAATCGTGCTGACCCGGCTGATCGGCCCTGGCGGCGCGACCGGGATCGTGGTGGTCGTCGGGCTGGCGCTCGCCGGATTGCTGGCGTTCCTCGCCTACCGTCTGTTGCTCAAGGCGACCGACATCAAGGACAAGGACCGGCGGCGATGAGCTTGGCCGATGACGAACTCGCCCGCGCCGAGGCGCAGTCGGCGGAAAGCCGGCAGCAACTGGCCAACACGGTCGTCGCGCTGCAATCGCGGCTCAAGCCGAGCGCCCTGGCACGCGACGCGATCGACGAACTGAAGGAAATCGGTGGCGACATCGCACAGGCCGGCGTCGACACGATAAAGCGCAACCCGGTGCCGACGATGGGCGTTGTCGCCGCAGTGACCGCCTTCCTCGTCCGCAAGCCGCTTGCCCGCCTGTTCCGCCGCCGATCGACCAATACCTGAATCAACGTTTTCCAAGAGGACTACTCCGATGACCGAGCAGACCACCAAGAAGCCCGCAGGCCGCATGGAAACCGCGCTGACCAGCGCGCGTGGCGCGGCCAACGACGCGCTCCACGAAACGCGCAAGGCGGCGCAGCGCGTCGGCAAGGCCGCCGAGGCCAATCCGCTCGCGGTGGTTGTGGGCGGGATCGCGATCGGGCTGGCGGCGGGCGCGCTGCTGCCCAGGAGCAAGCGCGAAACCGAATTGCTTGGACCGGTCGGCAAGCGCCTGACCGGCGCGGCGGCGGGCGCTGCCGAAGCGGCGAAGGAGGCGGCCAAGGCCGAACTGGGCTCGCTTCCGCTCAGCAAGGGTGCGGCGCGCGCGCAAGTCAACAAACTGCTCGACCAGGTCGGCAAGGCGATGTCGGCGGGCGGCGACGCCGCACTTGCCAAGCGCATCGACGCCCCCATTCGGGCGCCGGCCAAGCGCACGCGCGCGAAAAAGGCCGATTAACCTTTACTTGGAGGTGGGGCGCGATATGGGGCCGCCATGAGCAAGCTCCATCTCGTGTTCGGCGGCCGCGTCAAGGATCCGCAGACGCTCGATTTTGACGAAGACACGATCGAAATCGTCGGCATCTTTCCCAATTTCGCGCTGGCCGAAAAAGCATGGCGCTCCGCCGCGCAGCGCACCGTCGACGATGCCGAGATGAAGTTCGTGGTTGTTCACCTCCACCGCCTGCTCGAGCCCGACCCCGACTTGCAGGCGCCGGCGGCCTAAGCCTTGCGGTAGCGCCAGCGCAGCAACGGGCGTGCCACCAGCAGCCCGGCGATCAATCCGCCGAGCGGATCGATCACGCCCAGCGACAGTTCGAACACGCCCGACGCCAGCATGAAGGCGACGGTGATCAGCATCCAGAACCCCGCCAGCGCGGCGATCTGCGCCAAGCGGCCATAGTGTCGCGGCACCGGCAGGATAGTAGGCACGCCATAGAGCGTGAGATAGGCGCCGACCAACGCGTACAGCCCGGCGCTCGCGCTTTGCGTGACCAAGATCGAGTGCGGCGTCAGCGCCAGCCGCGCCAGCGCGCCGCCATAGGCCCCCGCGACGAACGTCGCGATCAGTCCGACCGGCCCGACCGAGCGCTCGACGTAGCGCCCGGCGATCAGCAGGAAGATTGTGTTCAACAGCGTCGCGAAGATGCTCGCCATCAGGAATTGCGAGACGAGCGGCGAGAACAGCGTCCTGACCGGATCCTGCCGCCACGCGCCCGCCACGACGTCGAACGGCATGAACCCGTAGCGGGCCGCCGTCATCGCGATGACGACGACCAATTGCAGCATCGCGGTGACAAAGATGAACGCGACGAGCGCGTCGGTGACGCGCCCGCGCGGCAAGTCGATCCCGTTCAAATGAACTCGATCTTGCTGACGAGGTAATAGCGGTCTCCCGCGGGCACCGACACTTCGACTTCGTCGTCGACTTTGCGCCCGATCAGCGCGCGGCCGATCGGCGAATTGTACGAGATCCGCCCGGTCTTGGCGTCCGCCTCGGTCTGGCCGACGATCTGGTACCGTACCGGCTTGTCCTCGTCGTCGAGCAGCGTGACGGTCGCGCCGAACACGATCTTGTCGCCCGACAATTCCTTGGGATCGATGATCTGCGCGCGGCTCAGCCGATCCTCGATCTCGGAGATCGCGGCTTCGTTCTGGCCCTGCTGCTCCTTGGCGGCATGATATTCGGCGTTTTCCGACAGGTCGCCGTGCGCGCGCGCTTCCTCGATCGCATCGACGATCAGCGGGCGCTCCTCTTTGAGCCGGCGCAGATCCGCGTGGAGCTTTTCATAGCCCTCCTGCAGCATCGGCATCTTCTCGACGGTCGCCATCCCTTTGTTCCCCAAAAAAAGTCAGAACCACTCAAAATCTCTACCCCAAGCGGCCCAAAACGGACCGCCCGCACCTTTGTTTCTTATGTGGGGATCAATTGTGCGAGGGCGAATGATAAGATTGAAGCGGCCGGACTTCAAGGGATCGCGTGGCGAGCGCGACGATCGCCCTGGCCGCCTCGACCGACGCCGACGCGGTGGTGAAGTGCGGGATCTTCTGCGCAACCGCGGATTGGCGGATCGGTTGCGAGTCCTTCAGGCTTTGCCAACCCTCGGTGGTGTTGAAGATCATGTCGATCCCGCCGTCCTTGATGCGATCGACGATGTGCGGGCGGCCCTGTGCGACCTTGTTGACGCGCTCGACCACAACGCCGTGCTCGGTCAGATAATCGGCGGTGCCGCCGGTCGCGACGATCGTGAAGCCGTAGTCGGCGAGTGCGCGGACGCCCGGCAGAATGACCGGTTTGTCGGTGTCCTTGACGCTGACGAACACCGTGCCGCCCTCGGGCAGCACCGTCCCCGCGCCGAGCTCGGCCTTGCCGAACGCCGCGGTGAAATCCTGATCGATTCCCATGACTTCGCCGGTCGACTTCATTTCGGGTGAGAGGACCGGATCGATCCCCTGGAAGCGGTTGAACGGGAAGACAGCTTCCTTGACCGCGAAATAGCCGATGTCGCGATCGATCCTGGGCAGGCTCGCCAGCTTCTCCCCCGCCATCACGCGGCTGGCGATCTTGGCGATGGGTGCGCCGATTGCCTTGGCGACGAACGGCACGGTGCGCGACGCGCGCGGGTTGACCTCGATCAGATAGACCTGGCCGTCCTTGACCGCGAACTGGATGTTCATGAGGCCCACGACGTTGAGCGCGCGGGCGAGCGCGTCGGCCTGGCGCTCGATTTTGGCGACGATGTCGTCGTCCAGCGAATAAGGCGGGATCGAGCAGGCGCTGTCGCCCGAATGGACGCCGGCTTCCTCGATATGCTGGAGCACGCCCGCGACCACAACGTCGGTCCCGTCGCAGATCGCGTCGACATCGACCTCGATCGCGTCGCGCAGATATTGGTCGATCAGGACGGGAGAGTCGCCCGACACTTGCACCGCCGTTTGGATATATTCTTCAAGCTGCGGGCGGCCGTCGACGATCTCCATCGCGCGGCCGCCGAGGACGTAGCTCGGCCGCATGAGCACCGGGTAGCCGATCCGCTCGGCCACCGCGACCGCCTCTTCCGCGCTACGCGCGATGCCGTTCGACGGCTGCAGCAAGCCGAGCTTGTTGACGAGCGCCGCGAACCGCTCGCGATCCTCCGCCAGGTCGATTGCGTCGGGGCTGGTGCCGAGGATCGGAATCCCCGCCTTCTCCAGCGCGCGCGCCAGGTTGAGCGGGGTCTGCCCGCCGAACTGAACGATCACGCCGACCAACTCGCCCTTCGACTTCTCGACTTCGAGGATTTCGAGCACGTCCTCGGCGGTCAGCGGCTCGAAATAGAGCCGGTCCGACGTGTCGTAATCGGTCGACACCGTCTCCGGATTGCAATTGACCATGATCGTCTCGAACCCGGCGTCGGCCAGCGCAAAACAGGCGTGGCAGCAGCAATAGTCGAACTCGATCCCCTGCCCGATCCGGTTCGGCCCGCCGCCCAGGATGACGATCTTGCGCCGCGTCGAGGGGGCGCTCTCGCACTCGGGCTCGCCGAAGCTCGGCGCCTCGTAGGTCGAGTACATGTACGGCGTCTTCGCATCGAATTCCGCGGCGCAGGTATCGATCCGCTTGAACACCGGCCGCACGCCGAGCCGGTGGCGCAGTTCGCGCACCTCGTCCTCGTTGACCCCGCCGGTCATCGCCTTGACCGCCTCGTGGATCAGCCCCGAGCGCGCCTGATAGCGGTCGCGCAACCCCGCCGAGGCCAGCGCGAGATAGCCGAGCCGCTTGTCGCTGAACCCCATTGCCTTGAGCCGCCGCAACCCAACCGCATCCTGCGGCAGGCCGTTTTCGAGCACTTCGTTCTCCGCCGCGACGATCTCGGCGATGCGTTCGAGGAACCACGGATCGTATTTGGCGATCGCATGCACTTCGGCGACGCTGAACCCCTCGCGCAATGCCTGCGCCGCGACCAGCAACCGGTCGGGCGTCGGCAGCGCCAGCGCTGCTTCGATCTCGTCCTTGGGCGCGCCGACCAGCCGGTCGACGATGTTGAACCCCGACAGCCCGGTCTCCAACCCGCGCAGCGCCTTCTGGAGGCTCTCGTGAATGTTGCGCCCGATCGCCATGACTTCGCCGACCGACTTCATCGCGGTGCCGAGCAACGGTTCGGCGCCCTTGAACTTCTCGAACGCGAAGCGCGGGATCTTCGTGACGATGTAATCGATCGTCGGCTCGAAGCTCGCCGGCGTCGCGCCCGTAATATCGTTCTCGATCTCGTCGAGCGTGTAGCCCACCGCTAGCTTCGCCGCGACCTTGGCGATCGGAAAGCCTGTCGCCTTCGACGCCAACGCGGAGGAGCGCGACACGCGCGGGTTCATCTCGATCACGATCAGGCGGCCATCCTTCGGATTGACCGCGAACTGGACGTTCGAACCCCCTGTCTCGACACCGATTTCGCGCAGGCACGCGATGCTCGCGTTGCGCATGATCTGATATTCCTTGTCGGTCAGCGTCAGCGCCGGCGCGACGGTGATCGAATCGCCCGTATGGACACCCATCGGGTCGACATTCTCGATCGAGCAGATGATGATGGCATTGTCCGCGCGGTCGCGGACCACCTCCATCTCATATTCCTTCCAGCCGAGCAGCGATTCCTCGATCAGCACCTCGGTGGTCGGCGAGGCGTCGAGTCCCTTGCGGACGATCTCGATGAACTCGTCGCGATTGTACGCGACCCCACCCCCGGTCCCGCCAAGCGTGAAGCTGGGCCGGATGATCGCCGGCAGCCCGACCTTCTCCAGCCCCGCGAGCGCCTCCGCCTCGCTATGCGCGATCGCCGAGCGCGCGCTTTCGAGGCCGATCTTGGTCATCGCGTCCTTGAACTTCAGCCGATCCTCGGCCTTGTCGATCGCCTCGGCATCGGCGCCGATCATCACGCAGCCGAACTTCGCCAGCGTCCCGTCCTGCGCGAGCGCCAGCGCGGTGTTGAGCGCGGTCTGCCCACCCATCGTCGGCAGCACCGCGTCGGGGCGCTCCTTCTCGATGATCTTGGCGACCACCGCGGGCGTGATCGGCTCGACATAGGTCGCGTCGGCCAGCTCGGGATCGGTCATGATCGTCGCCGGGTTCGAATTGACCAGGACGATGCGATAGCCCTCTTCCTTGAGAGCCTTGATCGCCTGCGTGCCCGAATAATCGAACTCGCACGCCTGGCCGATGACGATGGGCCCTGCGCCGATGACGAGGATCGAGGATATGTCGGTGCGTTTGGGCATTAGCGTAGGGGCCGCTTAAACAGGTATTGAACTTCGTTCGTTGTGCCGTTTTCGTTTAGCGACACAGCGCTAACCAGCTCCCATCCCTCACGTCCCACCGCATCGAGCGCTTCGTAAACAGCCATTTGCTTGAGCTGCGGCTCTTCCCAGTCCCAACGCCCGGCCAACAGATAGCGAGTGGCCGTGTTATACTCCCACTGACTAGCCATTGGTCTTCCCCAACACGCCAACAAACCGCTCGAACAGATAGAAGCTGTCCTGCGGCCCCGGGCTCGCTTCGGGGTGGTATTGGACGCTGAACGCGGGCTTGTCGGTCAACTCCAGCCCGGCGTTCGAGCCGTCGAACAGCGACACGTGCGTCTCGCGGGCGTTGGCGGGCAGGCTGTCGCGCTCGACCGCGAAGCCGTGGTTCATGCTGGTGATCTCGACCGCGCCGTCTGCCAGCCGCTTGACCGGATGGTTGGCGCCGCGATGGCCCTGGAACATCTTGGTCGTCCGCGCGCCGACCGCGAGCCCGAGCAATTGATGGCCGAGGCAGATGCCGAACAGCGGCTTGCCCGTGTCGAGCAGCTGGCGGATCACCGGCACGGCATACTCCCCGGTCGCGGCGGGATCGCCCGGGCCATTCGACAGGAAGATGCCGTCGGGCTGGAGCGCCATGACCTGATCGAAGCTGGCGGTGGCGGGCACGACGCTGACCCGCGCGCCGGCCTTCACCAAATTGCGGTAGATGTTGCGCTTGGCGCCGTAATCGATCGCGACGACGTGGGGGCGGTCGGCCTCCGCGCCCTTGCCGTGATAGCCGAACCCCAGCCGCCAGACCCCGCCTTCCCAGCCGTAATCGGCCTCGGCGGTCACCGCCTTCGCCAGGTCCATGCCCTCGAGCCCGGGCCACGCCCGCGCCATCTCCAGCAGCAGCGGCACGTCGAACTGGCCGTCCGCCGCGTGCGCGATCACCCCGTTGGGCGCACCGCCCGCCCTGATCCGCCGCGTCAGCGCGCGCGTGTCGATCCCCGCCAGCCCGATCCGCGCGTGGCGCTTCATCCACGCATCGAGCCGCTCGGCCGAGCGAAAGTTCGACGGCGCGGTCACGTCCTCGCGCACGATCATGCCGAGCGCGTGGGGCAAATCCGCCTCCACATCGTCGGCGTTCGCCCCGACATTGCCGATATGCGGAAAGGTGAAGGTGATGATCTGTCCCGCGAACGACGGGTCGGTCATGATCTCCTGGTAGCCGGTCATCGCGGTGTGGAAGCACACCTCGCCGACTGCCTGCCCCTCCGCCCCGAACCCGCGGCCCCACAGCACGTCGCCCGACGCCAGCACGAGGCATCCGGTGGCGCCGGCGGGCACGTCATAGGGTTTCGCGTCGGCCATCGCGGGCGGGCACTCCTCTGGGGTTTCGCAACGATGTCGCTAAGCGGCGGTCGCTAAAGCCCCTCCCCCCGCGCGTCAACCGGCGCTAGGGAGCAAACATGATCAGAGACGATATCAAAGCCGCCCAGATCGCCGCCATGAAGGCCGGCGACAAGGAATCCCGCAACGCGATCAGCCTGATCCAGTCGGCGATCAAGAACCGCGACATCGAAGAACGCACCAAGGCGCAGCCGACCGACGACGACACGCTGGTGGTCGAAGTGCTCCAGAAGATGGTCAAGCAGCGCCGCGAATCGATCGAGATGTTTCGTAAAGGGGGTCGCGAGGAACTGGCTAAGGCGGAAGAGGCCGAGGTTGGGGTGATCGAACGCTTCTTGCCGGCGCAGATGAGCGACGCAGAGACCGCCGCTGCGATCGAGGCGATCAAGGCTGAGCTGGGCGCGAGCGGCATGAAGGACATGGGCCGCGTGATGGCCGAACTGAAGGCGCGGCATGCGAGTAGCCTCGATATGTCGAAGGCGAGCGCGGCGGTGAAGGCGGCTTTGAGCTAGCCCATCTCGCCCATCCCTTTGAAATACAATAGCTTTACTTAGTCCTATCCGAATCGATAGCACTCCTGCTAAGGGTTCGGGTATGGCGCGCCCACTTGACTTTTCTGAAATGTACTCATGCTGCTGCGCGCGAACGCTTGGTCGTCTGGGGCGCAAGCGATGAGCCTCACGCCCGCTTTTCTCGATGAGTTGAGATCGCGGACGTTGCTTTCTGGACTGATCGGAAAATCGGTAAAACTCCAGAAAGCTGGCCGCGAGTTCAAAGGCTGCTGCCCATTTCACAATGAGAAGACGCCGAGCTTCTACGTCAACGACGACAAGGCGTTTTATCATTGCTTCGGCTGCTCGGCGCATGGCGATGCGATCCGCTGGATGACCGAGCAGCGCGGGCTGCCGTTCATCGATGCTGTCAAGGAACTCGCGCAGGCCGCCGGGATGGAGATGCCCGCGCCCGACCCGCGCGCCGCCGAAAAGGCCGAACGGGCCAAGGGGCATCACGAGGCGATGGCCGATGCCGCAGCGTTCTTCACCGATCAGTTGAGCGGCATCGCGGGGGCGGAGGCGCGCGCGGTGCTGGAGAAGCGCGGGGTCACCGCGAAGACCGCGCAGGCGTTCGGGCTGGGCTATGCGCCCGACACGCGCGGGCGGCTGCGGGAGGCGCTGAAAAGCTATGGCGACCCGCTGCTGATCGAGAGCGGCATGCTGATCAAGGTCGACGAGAAGGAGCCGTACGACCGGTTCCGCGGGCGGCTGATGATCCCGATCCGCGACCCGCGCGGACGCGTCATTGCCTTTGGGGGCCGAGTGATCGGCGACGGCGAGCCCAAATATCTCAACTCCCCCGACACCCCGCTCTTCGACAAAGGGCGTACGCTCTACAATCTCGACAAAGCCGCGCCCGCGAGCCGCAAGGCGGGCCGGGTGATCGTGGTCGAGGGGTATATGGATGTTATCGCGCTGGCGCAGGCCGGGTTCGGCGAGGCGGTCGCGCCGCTCGGCACCGCGTTGACCGAAGCGCAGCTGGAACGGCTGTGGCGGCTGGTCGATGTACCGGTGCTGTGTTTCGACGGCGACGCGGCGGGGCAGAAAGCGGCGATCCGCGCGGCGTTGCGTGCGCTCCCCAGCCTCGCACCCGGCCGCAGCCTGTCGTTCGTCACGCTGCCCGAGGGCCAGGACCCTGACGACCTCGTCCGCACGCGCGGGCCGGCGGCGTTCGAGGCGCTGCTGCAGAAACCCGAGCCCCTCGTCGATCGCCTATGGGCGCATGAATACGCCGCGGAGCTGCTCGACACGCCCGAACAGCGCGCGGGGCTCAAGCGCCGTCTCGCCGACCACGCCAACACGATCGCCGACGGGAACGTGCGGCAAGAATATCTCGCCGAATTCCGCCGCCGCGTGGACGATTTGTTCGCCACCCCGCGGCGCGAATATCAGCCGCGCGCGTTCCAGCCACGCAAGTCCGGCGGCAAATGGACACCCCCCATTCCGCCCGCGACCGCACAGGCCAAGGCCGTCCGCGCTGCCGGGATCGACCGCGTGCTCGCCAAGGCCGTCCTTGCGGGCCTCATCCGCCACCCCGCCGAAATCGCGCGGCATATGGAGGTGCTCGGTGGCCTCAAAATGGTCGACGGTGCGCTCGGGCGGTTGTTTGAGGCGGTCGTCGATCTCGCGCTGGAGGACCGGGCGCTTGATAGCGCGCGCCTCGTCACCATATTGGGCACTTCCGGACTTGGTCAGATCACCACCGACCTGCTTCGCGCCGACGCCATGCCGTACTCGTTCACGCAGGACGGGGCCGATCCGAAACGCGCCAGCGCCGATCTGGACGAAGCGATCGCGATCATGGTGGCGCGGCCCGAAGTCGATGCGGCGCTGGCGACCGCGACGGCCGAGCTGGAAGCAACGACGTCCGACGCGGCGTTCGAGCGGCAAATGGAACTGCTCAGGGAGCAACGCGCTTTGGAAGAGCGGCTTGCAAATCTGATCCAGGCTAATAACGACGCAGACGAATTCGAGATTGAGGGCAATTGATGGCGAAGAATAACGGCGGCGAAGGCGACGACACCATCGAGGTGAGCGATGCGCCGCTGATCGACCTGAACGATGCGACGATCAAGAAGCTCGTCGCTCGCGCCAAGAAGCGTGGCTACATCACGGTCGATCAACTCAACGAGATGCTGCCGCAGGACCAGATGTCGTCCGAGCAGATCGAGGACGTCATGTCGGCGCTGAACGACATGGGCGTCAACGTCGTCGAGAACGACGAAGCCGGCGAGGACGGCGACGAAGCGGCGAAGGAGGAAGAGGACGATATCGATCCGGTCGATTCGCCCGACGACAACGCCCCCGCGCTCGAGACGAAGAAGAAGGAAACGGTCGATCGCACCGACGATCCCGTTCGCATGTATTTGCGCGAAATGGGCGCGGTGGAATTACTCAGCCGCGAGGGTGAGATCGCGATCGCCAAGCGGATCGAGGCCGGCCGCGACACGATGATCCTGGGCCTGTGCGAATCGCCGATCACCTTCAACGCGATCATCGACTGGTCGACCGCGCTCAACGAAGGCACGATGCAGTTGCGCGAGATCCTCGACCTCGACGCGATGCTCTCCAAGGGTCCGTCGGCCGAGCAGGTCGAGAATGCCGAGGAAGACGATTCGGGGGAGATCACCGAGTCGACCGCCGGCGCGAGCTTCAAGGAAGAGGAAGACGTCAAGGAAGAGGCCCCGGCCGACGAGGACGAGGACGACATGACCGAGCGTCGTGCGCCGCGCATCTCGGACGACGAGGAGGAGGACAACACGCTCAGCCTCGCGCAGATGGAGGAGCAACTCAAGCCGATGGCGCTTGAGCGGTTCGCCAACATCACCTCGATCTACAAGAAATTCTCCAAGATGCAGGCCAACCGCCTGGATCAGATGAGCGCGGGCGGCGAGCTGTCGGCGGCGGACGAGCGCAAGTACCAGAAATTGCGCGAGGAACTCACCGCCGAGGTCGAGAGCGTCCAGTTCCACCAGGCGAAGATCGAATACCTCGTCGACCAGCTCTACAGCTTCAACCGCCGCCTGACCGCGCTCGGCGGCCAGATGCTGCGCCTCGCCGAGCGGCACAAGGTGAGCCGGACCGACTTCCTGGCGCGCTATGTCGGGCATGAGCTCGACGAAAGCTGGCTGTCGACGGTCGAGGGCGTCGACAAGAAATGGGCGGCGTTCGCGGGCAGCGAGGTCGCCGCGGTCGACCGCGTGCGCACCGAAATCGCCGAGATCAGCCAGCAGACCGGCATGGCGCTCGGCGAGTTCCGCCGCATCGTCAACATGGTGCAGAAGGGCGAGCGCGAGGCGCGGATCGCCAAGAAGGAGATGGTCGAAGCGAACCTGCGCCTCGTCATCTCGATCGCTAAGAAATACACCAACCGCGGGCTGCAATTCCTCGACCTGATTCAGGAGGGGAACATCGGTCTGATGAAGGCGGTCGACAAGTTCGAGTATCGCCGCGGCTACAAATTCTCGACCTACGCCACGTGGTGGATCCGCCAGGCGATCACGCGCTCGATCGCCGACCAGGCGCGCACGATCCGCATCCCAGTCCACATGATCGAGACGATCAACAAGCTGGTCCGGACCTCCCGCCAGTTCCTCCACGAGCAGGGCCGCGAGCCCACGCCCGAGGAAATGGCCGAGCGCCTGTCGATGCCGCTCGAGAAGGTCCGCAAGGTGATGAAGATCGCCAAGGAGCCGATCAGCCTCGAAACGCCGATCGGCGACGAGGAGGATTCGCACCTCGGCGACTTCATCGAGGACAAGAATGCGGTGATCCCGGTCGATGCCGCGATCCAGGCGAACCTCAAGGAAACCGTGACCCGCGTGCTCGCGTCGCTGACCCCGCGCGAGGAACGCGTGCTGCGCATGCGCTTCGGGATCGGCATGAACACCGATCACACGCTGGAGGAAGTCGGGCAGCAGTTTTCGGTCACGCGCGAACGCATCCGGCAGATCGAGGCGAAGGCGCTGAGGAAGCTCAAGCATCCGAGCCGCAGCCGCAAGATGCGGTCGTTCCTCGACCAGTAAGTTTCGACGACCGAATGAATGGGCCGCGCCGGGAAACCGGCGCGGCCTTTTCGATGGGATCAATGATCGCTGCTATACACCGCGACGCTCGGCGCGAGCGGGTCGAGCAGGACCCACAACGCGATGCCGACCGCGCAGGCGAGTAGCAGGGCACTCGCCATTGTCGCGCGGCGGCGCTCGACCGCAGGCATTAGCGGGAGCAGCAGGACCGTGCTGATCGCGAGCGGCACCGCGGCGATGATCGGCATGCCCGGCCCCACCGCCTGCAACAGGAAGAAACCGAAGCCGAGCATATAGCCGACCCCCAGGATCGCGGCGATCATCGTTGCGATCAGCCCGGCCCGGCGCCCCGCCACGCGATCGAGCGCGAGCGCCAGCCCGCCGAGCATCAGCGGCACCGCGAACGGATAGGCCGCGGTCGGCGCCGCCGCCTGCGCGAACGTTCCCAGCGCCAGGAGCGGCACCGCCGCTCCGGCAATCGTTCCGACGTTCGACGGCAACCAGCGGCGCAATGTGACAAGCACCGCGAGGCACACCAACAGCGCTTGCACCTGGAGCCGCGGGATCGCCGCGAGCCGGTCGTAGTAATTGGTGTGGCCTCCAGCCCCCGACACGAGGTTGACGAGATACAGCGCCAATCCCGACGCGACGATCAGACCGAGCAACACACCCGCGCCGTTGGCCACCTCACCGACCGTTCCACGCCGCCAAGCCGCGACCGCGTAGCCGCCCGCGCCGAGCAGCAGGATCAGCCAGCCCAACGCGGGCGCATAGCTCACGAAGAACAGCCCGAACGCGTCGAAGAACACACGGTCCGGCGCTTTCCCGGGTAAAGCAGGTGCCGCGAGCAGCCCGCGTGTCAGGTCGAGCACTTGCCGCCCCATGTCCTGCAACGCGCCCTGGTCGAGCCGGTCGGGCGTCGCGAGCGGTGAATGATAGAGTTCGGGTCGCCCGATGAACGCGAAGTTGAACCCCGGCACGCCGAGATTCTTGGCGATGGTGTAATCGGTCGAATTCGGCAGCTTCTTGTAGATGAACACGCTGAGCGAGGTGCCGACCGGGCGGCTGACGCTCCGTCCGAACAGGTCCATCATAGCGCCATTGTCGCTGCCCGTTTCGAACATCGACGCGCGACCGCCGCCGCCGCGCGTTTCGAGGTTGACGATCACGCCGACGTGGCCGCGCCGCGGATCGCCCGCGAAGAACGCCTTCGCGCCCTCCAGCCCCAATTCCTCGCCGTCGGTGAGCAGCACCATCAAATCTCGCTGCGGCTGCTGCCCACTCGCCTTGATCGCACGCACCGTCTCCAGGATCGACGCGACTCCCGCCCCGTCGTCGGCGGCGGCCGGCGAGCCCCATACGCTGTCGTGATGCGCCATCAGCAGCACCGCGGGCGCAGCGCGGTCGCGCCCCGGCAGCACCGCGACGATATTGGTCAGCGGCGGCGTCGCGTTTGATTTGCTCCAGTTTGCGAGCCGCTCGGCACCCGCCGCATCCATCGCGCCGGCCGCTGTCGCGACCTCCAGCCCCATGCCCTGCAGCCGCGTGACCAGATACGCGCGTAGCGCCGCGTCCTCTTGGCTCCCGGTCGGGTGCGGCGCGCGGCCGATCTCCCGGATGTCGGCCATCGCGCGCGTCGCGGAGAAAGCGGTCGCCGCCGCGCCGCTGCCCGCCGGTCCCGGCGGCGTGGTCGCGACGATCGCCAGCACGATGGCGCCGACCATCGCCACCAGCAAAGCCCACCAGTTCCGCATCGCACCCCTCCCCGAATTTTTTCCTACGCTAGGGGTTGCACCGGCGCGGAGCAACAAACGCCTCCGCTTCGGTCGCAAGGGCTTGCCCGATTCCCGTCCGCTGTCGAATAAGCGTGCATGGACATGCCCGCCATCCCGGCGTCGGAGTGCGACGACCCCGAGCGGCGCGACGTCGTCACCGCTTCCGCTCTGGTGCGCAATTTCGGCACGTGGCGCGAGCGAGCGCTACGCGCGCCGATCTATATCCTGCATCGCGGGCGACCGCGGCTGATTCTCGCGTCGGTCGAGCTGATGGACATGCTGTGCCGGCCACAGGACGACGGGCGGCGCCTCACCGCCTTGCTCGACGGATCGCCCGACATGATCGTGATCGTCGACCGCGCGCTCGATATCGTCGGCACCAGCCGATCGGTCCGCGCCCGCTTTGGCGGCGGCGATCTGCACGGCGCACCCGCAACCATGCTCGTCGCGCCCGACGGGGCCGCGGCGCTCACGGCAGCGATCCAGCGGGTGATAGATCTGGCCGTACCCGAAGCGATCGACCTGCCGTTGGCGGGCGAGCCTGGCGCCCGCCTATCGCTCGCGATCGAACCATATCCCGACGGCGCTGCACTGTTTGCACGCGAGACGGGCGGCGCGACCAACGACGACCGCGCCTCGCTCGACGAGACCTTCGCACTGTCGCGCGGCGCCGCCGTGGCGCGGATCGACCGCTACGGCTTTCTCGACGGCCCGCATACTGCGCTCGCCGCATTGACCGGGATCGGCGCCGCCATGCTGTCGAGCCTCCGTCTCGTATCGCTGTTCACCGTTGCGACGCGCGGCGCGATCGCCGACATGATCGCCGCGGTCGCCGCCGACGGCGAGCCGCGATCGGGTCCCGCCCTGCTGCTGATCGACAGCGCCAACCCGCGCCCCGTCACCGTCGCCCTCGCACCTCGCCGTCACAGAAATGGGATCGATGGTGTCGTCGCGCTGATTCTGGCGACCGACTGAATTTGCATCCCAACCCGTTGCGACATGCTTAAACGCGCATAAACCGCGTCTTTACGTGCTTCGGTATATCCCTTGGCTCCACAGCGTTCGAAATTACTGGGCCATTGGGGAAACATGTCAGTCGAATCCGTCCCGTTCGATCGCCAAAGCGGCAGCTGGAGCGTGCTTGCGGCGCTGGCCGAAGCCGATGGTAGTGCACACCACCCGTTCGTCCAGGCGATGAGTGCTCGTGGCGCGGCGACGCGCGACCTGGCCGATGCGATCCACCTGCTCTGCGCGCTTCACGGGCGCCAACCCGGCGTGATCGATCATGCGCTGGCGCACGGTCCCAACGCGATCGCCGAATCGTGGCTCGACGAGGCGGCGTATGCCTTTGCCGACGAACGCGCGCTGCTCGCCCGGCTGACCGCCGCCGCCGGCCCGATTCCCTCGACCCCCGGCCAGGCCGAATCCGAAGCCGCGGTCACCCACCAGCTCCACGCGCTCGACATGCTCGCCCAGTCCGACCGGACCGGCTGCGCGGTGGGCGCGGCGATCGCACTGGTGCTCGACTGGCGTGCGATCCGGCATGTGCTCGAGGCGGCCGCCGACCGCGCCGGATTCGCCCCGCTCCCCTCGACGCTGCCGATCGACGCCGACACCGCGACGCTCGCCGCGACGATCGCCGCCGACCCCGCGATCGAGCGCGCGATGAGCTTCGGCGCGCAGCAGCTGCTCGCGCAACACCGCGCGTTGTGGGATCTCGCCGACGCGCGCAAGTCGGCACGCGACCGGCACTAAGTTACGGCGACGAAAGTTGTCGCGGCACGCTCGCCTGACGCGTGCCGTGCGCGGCGGATGTAGAACTCGACGAACGCCAGGTTGGTGATCCAGCCGAGCCACGCGATGACGCGATACGCGGGGTAGAACGGATAGCCGAGCAGCGCCGAGGCCGGGAGCATCAGGCGCAACGTGATCGCCGTTGCGGTGATCGCATAAGACCGCAGCATCCATTCGCGATGATCGCCGAATCGCCGTTCGACGGCGGCTCGCCATCCGAGCCCGGTGAACACTGGCCAAAGCAGCGCCGGGATCGCGAATCCGACTACGGCTACCGGCCCCGCCGTGGTGCCCAGCGCCAGCATGAAGCCGGCAGGGGCGCCGATCGCGCAGGCGATCACGTAAAGGCGGCCGGTCACGCGATGGAACCCCGGCCAGCGGGTCCGCACGAACCGCACGAACTGGAGCGGCCCGAGCAGTAATGCGGTGACTCCGCCCACGACATGGAGGATGAGAAACGGGTGCGCGAAGGCGTTCTCGACGATCGGCGGCGGCGGCGGCATGTGCTCGGTGAGGTAGCGCAGCACCGAAACCGTCGCGATCTCAACGGTGAACAAGGCAATGAGGCTGCGCCAGGCTATGGCGTAGAATACGGCAAGTTTTTCGGTCATCCTCGGCTCCTGTTAGCAATGCGGGAGGGGTCTTCCCGGATGATCGGCCGTCGAAAAGGTGGTTTTGCGTGAACGGTGCGACTGGTTCGCGAGTGGTGCGGCCGCGGGCGTGGCGGCGGCTCGCGATCGATCTGCTGCTGCTCGTCGGCCTCGGCGCATTGATGGCGGTCCTCGGCCCCTATCGCACGCTCGACACCCCGGCACCGGTGCGGACGGTGTACTGGCTGATCGCGGTGATCGGCGCGGGGACTGTCGGCATTCTGATCGACGAGACGCTGGGCGCGCGGATCGCGCGCTTCTGGCCCCGGATCGTCGCGGTCTCATTGGCGATGACGATCCCGGTGACGCCGTTCATCTACACGCTCAACGCGGTGATGCTGGGGCTGCCGCGGCGGGCGTGGCTGATGCCGCAGCTCGGATGGCAGGTGTTCGTCGTTTCGCTGCTGGTGATGACGTTGCGGGCGCTAGCGTGGCGGCGCACAGTCGAAACGCGCACGATAATCGCGCCGCCGCTTCCGGAAGCCGAGCGAACCTTTCGTCTGCGCCTGTCGGCGCGGCGGCGCGGTGCCAGACTGGTCGCCGTCGAAGCGGAGGATCATTATGTCCGGGTCCATACCGACGCCGGCTCTGAACTGCTCGCGATGCGATTTTCAGAGGCGCTCGACGAACTGGCCGACGCCTATGGCTATCGGCTGCATCGATCGTGGTGGGCGGCTGCCGAAGCGATCGAGGCGGTCCGATGGAAACGCGGCAGCGGTGAAGCGCGGCTGGCCGGCGGGATCGTGGCGCCGGTGAGTCGCAGCTGTGCAGCGGACCTGCGGCGCGCCGGTTGGCGGTGACCGCGGCGGAGGACGGACTTGCGCGCGCTCGGCCTGCTGCCTAACCAAACCCGACATTCGAAAAGTTAGGCGCATCATGATTCGCTTTGCCGGCACCGAAAGCTATGTCGCGACCGACGATCTCAAAGTCGCGGTCAATGCGGCGGTGACCTTGCGCCGGCCGCTCCTCGTCAAGGGCGAGCCCGGCACCGGCAAGACCGTCCTCGCCCACGAAATAGCGAAAGCGGTGTCCGCCCCGCTGATCGAGTGGAACGTCAAGTCTACGACCAAGGCGCAACAGGGACTGTACGAATATGACGCGGTCGCCCGGCTGCGCGACGGCCAGCTCGGCGATGAGCGCGTCCACGACATTTCCAACTACATCCGCAAGGGGAAGCTATGGGAGGCGTTCACCAGCCCCCAGGTCCCTGTCCTGCTGATCGATGAGATCGACAAGGCCGATATCGAATTCCCCAACGACCTGCTCCAGGAGCTCGATCGCATGGAATTCCATGTCTACGAGACCAAGGAGACGGTCCGCGCCGCCGAGCGGCCGATCGTCGTCATCACCTCGAACAACGAGAAGGAATTGCCCGACGCGTTCCTGCGCCGCTGCTTCTTCCACTATATCAAATTCCCCGACCGCGATACGATGCAGGCGATCGTCGACGTCCACTTCCCCGGCATCCAGAAGATCCTGGTCTCAAAGGCGATGGACATTTTCTACGATGTCCGCGAGGTGCCCGGTCTCAAGAAGAAGCCGTCGACCAGCGAATTGCTCGACTGGCTCAAGCTGCTGCTCCACGAGGATATGCCGCTCGACGTGCTGCAGAACCGCGACCCGACCAAGGCGATCCCTCCCTTGCACGGCGCATTGCTCAAGAACGAGCAGGACGTGATGCTGTTCGAACGCCTCGCGTTCATGGCGAAGCGGCAACAGGGCGGCGCGCCGCGGTGACGGCCGGCGCCGGCTGCCGCTGCGGCCAGGTCCGTATCGCGATCGCCGGGGACCCGGTTCGCGTGCGCACGTGTTGGTGTCGCGACTGCCAATATTGGGGATCGGGCAATGGCACGACCAACGCCGCCTATCGCCGGGAAGACCTGACGATAGACGGGCAAGTGACGTGGTTCGACGGCGTCGCCGACAGCGGCAATCCGATGTCGCGCGGCTTTTGCCCGGTATGCGGAACGCCGCTGTTTACCGGTAACGGCCCCGACGCGCCGTTTCTGGCAATCCGCGTCGGCGCGCTCGACGACCCCAACGCCGTACGACCGACCGAGACGATCTGGGTCGCCTCGGCGCCCGATTGGGCGAGCATCGATACCGACCTGCCGCAATCCGCCGGTCAGCCGCCGTCGATCAAATGATGTCCAGCCCCTTTTGATACCGATACGCACAGCCATGGCGGGCAGATGAGCGACGTCCCCCAGCATTATGGCGCGACCCGCTTCGCCCGTGTCCGCGCGGCGCTCGAAGCGCGGACGCCCCGCGCTGGGTGGCGGCTGTGGCTGTATGAATTCCTGCTGTTCGGGTTCAAGCAGGGCTGGGCCTGCCTGTTCGGGGCGCTGATGCTCGCGCTGCTGCTCGGCACGCATTATTTCTACCCCGCCGATGCGGGCCTCGCGCGCAACGATTTCCTGACGATCATGGCAGTGCTGATCCAGGCCGGGATGCTCGCGTTCCGGTTGGAGAGCTGGGAAGAGGCGAAGGTCATCCTCGCCTTCCACGTCACTGGCACGATCATGGAACAGTTCAAGACGCAGGCCGGATCGTGGAACTATGCCGATGGCGGATACCTGCACATCGGCATGGTGCCGCTCTATTCGGGGTTCATGTACGCCGCGGTGGGCAGCTATATCGCGCGCGTGTGGCGGATCTTCCGCTTCCGGTTCGATCCATATCCGCCGCGCTGGACGACGATCGCGCTGGCGGTCGCGATCTACGTCAATTTCTTCGCGCACCATTGGCTGCCCGACATCCGGCTCGGCCTGTTCGCGGCGACCGCGCTCCTGTTCTGGCGCACACGCGTGTACTTCACGCCGTTCCGGCGCGAGCGATGGATGCCGCTACTGCTCGGCTGGTTCCTGGTTGCGGCGTTCATCTGGTTCGCGGAGAATATCGGCACGTTCGCGCATGCCTGGTCCTATCCCAACCAGCGCCACGGCTGGGAAATGGTCAGCCCGACCAAGCTTGGCGCGTGGTATCTGCTGATGATCATCTCGTTCGTGATGGTGTCATTGATCCACCGCGAAAGTTCCGAAAAAACTGGGTTACCGGCGCGTTAGGGATATTCGCGAACCAAGCCGTCAACCATGCTGCCCTACCCCTTCGACCGCGTGAGCGGTGCGTAAGGGGTTTGCGGGATGACGATCAAGTTTCGGCTGTGCGCCGCCGCCCTTGGCCTGATGGGTCTCGCCGGAACCGCCCAAGCTTCCTCCTTGCTTGATTATGTCGGCCAATGCGTGCCGTTCGCGCGCGCCGCCTCGGGCATCCAGATCTACGGCGATGCGTGGACATGGTGGGATCAAGCCGAGGGCCGCTACCAGCGCGGCTATACCCCCCGCCCCGGCGCCGTTATCGCCTTCGCCAAGCAAGCCCGTTTGCCGCTCGGCCATGTCGCGGTGGTCAGCCGCGTCGTCGATAATCGCGTGCTGATGCTGACCCACGCCAATTGGTCGCGCCAGAACGGCGAGCGCGGCCACGCCGAGCAGGACGTGACGGTGTACGACGTCAGCCGCGACAACGATTGGAGCGAAGTCCGCGTGTGGTACCGCGACAATGACGGGCTGGGCAGCACGATCTACCGCGTCAACGGCTTCATCTATCCCGGCCGCCAGACCAAGGCCGTACCCGAACTGACCGGCAAGAACCCGGATTATGTCGGCGCGCTGATCGACGCCTATCGCTGAGTCCGAACGCGCGCTACGCTGGCGCGATGTTCTTCAACTTCCTCGACGAGCTCCGTGCCGCGGGCATTCCGGCTAGCCTGAAAGAGCACCTCCTCCTGCTCGAGGCGCTCGACAAGGACGTGATCGGACGGACGCCGGAGGATTTCTACTACCTCTCCCGCGCGGTGTACGTGAAGGACGAGGGGCTGCTCGACCGCTTCGACCAGGTCTTCGCCAAGGTCTTCAAGGGCATCGCCACGACCTACGGCACCGCGCAGGCCGAGATTCCTGCCGACTGGCTGAAGGCGATCGCCGAGAAATATCTGACCCCCGAAGAGATGGAGGCGATCCAGTCGCTCGGCTCGTGGGACGAGATCATGGAGACGCTCAAGAAGCGCCTCGAGGAACAGGAAAAACGCCACCAGGGCGGCAACAAGTGGATCGGCACCGGCGGCACCTCGCCCTACGGCAATGGCGGCTACAATCCCGAAGGCGTGCGGATCGGCGGCGAGTCGAAGCACGGCAAGGCGCTGAAGGTCTGGGACCAGCGCGAGTTCAAGAACCTCGACAACACGCGCGAACTCGGCACGCGCAACATCAAGATCGCGCTGCGCCGCCTGCGCCGCTTCGCGCGCGAGGGATCGGCCGATGAGCTCGACATGGACGCGACGATCGAGGGCACCGCGCGGCAGGGCTGGCTCGACATCCATATGCGGCCCGAGCGGCACAATGCGGTCAAGCTGCTCCTCTTTCTCGACGTCGGCGGGTCGATGGATCCCTGGGTCAAGCTGTGCGAGGAATTGTTCTCCGCCGCGACGTCCGAGTTCAAGAACATGGAATTCTTCTACTTCCACAATTGCCCGTACGAGGGCGTGTGGAAGGACAACCGCCGCCGCTTCGCCGAGCGCACGCCGATGTGGGACGTGCTCCACAAATACGGCCACGATTACAAGCTGGTGATCGTCGGCGACGCATCGATGAGCCCGTATGAGATCACCCACCCCGGCGGGTCGGTCGAGCATTTCAACGAGGAATCGGGCGCGGTGTGGATGCACCGGCTGACCACGACCTACCCCGCGGCGACCTGGCTCAACCCGATCAAGGAAGAGCAATGGGGCTATTCGCAGTCGATCAAGATCATGCGCGAATTGATGAACGACCGCATGTATCCGTTGACGCTGGCGGGGCTGGACGACGCGATGCGCGAGTTGACGCGGAAGCGGTGAACCTCAGGCGCTGAGCGATGCCAGCTTCGCCTCGAACTTGGCGGCCAGCGCCAGCCGGCGCGCGCGCGCCTCGACGGTCAGCGCGTTGCGCGCCGCGACCTGCTCCTGCGCCAGACGGCGAGCGTAAAAACGAATGTCCGATTCCATTGGGCTGTGTCCCCGCCCCGCGATTCCCGAAGACTGATTCGTATCAATTTCGGCGGCGAATACATCCGCTTTGGGACTAAGCGACAGCGACTCGCGGCAAAGCGTTGGATTACCGCGAATTTCGCTATTTGCCCTTGGCGATGCGCCGCGCGATTGCGTTGCGCTCGGCCACCGCGCTATCGAGTCCGTCCCGCGCATAAAGCGCGCGGAGATACGCCGAGTCGCTCGCGGTCAGCTCGCGCGGGCGAGTCGCGGCGCCGTCGAGCACCGACAAGATCGTGTCGACCGGCCCACCGGATGCGGGCGGCCGGGTGTGGGCGAGGCCACGCATCGCGGCGTAGTCCGCGACCTGGCGCAACGAGAGCCCGACCGTCGCCGCTCGGTCGATGACGACGAACGACGCCTCGACGTCCTGCCGGTTGGGTTGGCGCACGATCGAGGCCGAGCGCACGCGAAACGCCGGCGCGTCGCCCAGCGGATCGCGCTGCGAACTGCCGCGCGGTTGGCCGATGCCCTCGCCGTCCTCGTTGCGTAACGAGGTGATGCTCCATGCCCGCGCCGGTCCCTCTGCCGTCAGCGCATCGATATCCGCAATGCTCAGGCCGGTCAGCCAGCCGGGACGGCTCGTTTTCATGTCGCTGACCAGATCACGCCCGCTGGTCGCAATGATGACGATCAGATTGGGCGTGCATGGCAGCTTCTTGGTCACCGGCGCCTTCGCCGCCGTTGCATCGGCCAGAATGCGCCGCTCGACGATCGCAGCATGCTCCGCCGGGAGGCCCACGACGCTCGGGCAGACAGGCTGATGAAACCGCGCGAGCTGGCCGTCGCTGCGTAGCGAGATGTTCGCGACGTACGCCTCGGCCGCCTTGCGGTCGGGCAGCGCGCGATCCCGGATGACGATGTCGTTTTGATCCGCCGCGGTCTGCGCGAACGCCGTGCCGGGGACGATCGCCAACAGGGCGGAAAGCAAAAAACGCATGACGATCATTGACTCAATATAGCAAATGCGGCCGGCGAACGTCTGCCCAGGCGATTTCGTCGGGCGCAGTCGCCGCATCGAGATCGCCCGGTTCCGCGCCCGCGTCGTCGACCCAGGCGCGCAAGCCCGGCCCGGCGTTGATGACGTCGACAGCCAGCTTGTCGAACTCATATTCGTACGGGAAATCGCGCCATAGATCGTAATCGGGATAGAGCAACCGGATCGCCTTGAACCCCAACGCCTGGAGCCGCCACGGCTTGAACGCTGCATGGTCGTAGGCCGAGCCCTCGGCGTGGATGAAGACACCCGAGCAGAGCTGGCCGGCGTGCTTGTGAAAGGTCGGCTGGAACCAGATGTCGCGCAAGGTGCACCCGTCGAGCCAGCGCGGCGCGATCCGGCGCATCTCGGCGATCACCGCCTTCGCGTCGATATCGGGCGCGCCGAATAGCTCGAGCGGGCGCGTCGTGCCCCGTCCTTCGCTCAGGTTGGTGCCCTCGAGCATCACCGTGCCGGCATAGGCGCGCGCCATGTTGACGTTGGCGGCGTTGGGGCTCGGGTTGATCCACACGCGTTCGGGCGGCCAGCCGAAACCGGGCGCAGCGTCGGGTACCCAGCTGTCCATCGCGATCACGCGATACTCGACGTCGAGCTTGAAGTGATCGACGAACCAATGCCCAAGCTCACCCAGCGTCATGCCGTGCCGCATCGGCATCGGTCCCGCGCCGACGAAGCTCTCCCAGCCGGGGAGCAGCGTCAGGCCTTCAACCGGCCGTCCCGCCGGGTTGGGGCGGTCGAGCACCCACACCGCCTTGCCCTTCTCCGCCGCGGCTTCGAGCACGTAGAGCAGTGTGGTCACAAAGGTATAGATCCGGCACCCGACGTCCTGCAGGTCGATCAGGATCGTGTCGAACGTCCCCATCGACTGCCCCGACGGCCGCCGCACCTCGCCATAGAGACTGAACACCGGGATATTGTAGGTCGGGTCGGTGTAATCGGGCGACTCCATCATATTGTCCTGGAGGTCGCCGCGCACGCCATGCTGCGGCCCGAACATCGCCGAGACGTTGAGGCCGCTCGCCACCAGCGCGTCGAGCGAATGCGTCAGGTCGGCGGTCACCGAGGCGGGGTGCGCGAGCAACGCCACGCGCTTGCCCTCGAGCGGCTTGCGCAGTTCGGGGTCGGCGAGCAGGCGATCGATACCGAAGTTCATGTCCGCCCCGGTGCCGGGAGCGTCGCGATAAAGCAATCCGGGTTGTGGAAATCGGGCGGGCCGGGCGCGTGCGCGAGCGCCCAATAGGATTTTGTGCCGTCGGTTTCTTCGATGATGGCTGTGAGATTCACCCGCCATCGTTCACGATCCGATTTCAAGTCATCGAACAAGAAGTCGCCGCTAATATTGTAATGGTTCGGACGGCGAGAATCGGACCGAAACCACCGATGTGATGCTGCGGCATCCCGCATAGCCGCGCGGTAACCGTCGAATTGATATGCCGCCCAATGGCCGGCCGGACTGAGATTGGTCTCAAAATATGTAGAATCGCCACTCGGGCGGACAAACGCCTCGAAGCAAGTCGACCGCCACAATGCGTCTCGGCGGAACTGATCTGACGGATGTTCCGGTGCGGGAATTTCTAGCTCGCGAATGTCCCCTTCAATAAAGAACCGAAATCCAAGCTCATTCCTGGCAGGACGGTTCGCGATCACGCTCACGCCCTTGACGTAGGGCGTGGGGAAATCGGGATGCGGGACGAGACGATATTCGGTCATTCGCACACCCTATGAAAATTGCGCGACAATCGCTATGTGCCGCGCCTTCCCATGGCAACAAAACTCCCCTCCCCGCCGCGCGTCGGCATGGTGTCGCTCGGCTGTCCCAAGAACCTGGTCGACAGCGAGCGCATCCTCACCAAGCTGCGTTCCGACGGCTATCAGATGTCGCCCGATTATGCCGGCGCCGACGTCGTGCTGGTCAATACCTGCGGCTTCCTCGACTCCGCCAAGGAGGAGAGCCTGGAGGCGATCGGCGAGGCGATTGCGGAGAATGGCCGCGTCATCGTCACCGGCTGCATGGGCAAAGAGGCCGAGGTTATTCGCACGCGCTTTCCCGACGTGCTCGCAATCACCGGCGCGCATGAGTATGAGCAAGTCGTCGGCGCGGTCCATGACGCGGCGCCGATGCCGCCCAACGCGTTCCTCAACCTCGTGCCCGAAAGCGGGCTGAAGCTCACCCCGCGCCATTACAGCTATCTCAAGATTTCGGAGGGCTGCAACCACCGCTGCGCCTTCTGCATCATCCCGAGCCTGCGCGGCGACCTGGTGTCGCGCCGTCCGGACGCGATCCTGCGCGAGGCGGAGAAGCTGGTCGAGGCGGGGACCAAGGAGTTGCTGGTCATCAGCCAGGACACCTCGGCCTACGGCGTCGACATCAAGCATTTCCCGCGGATGTGGCACGGCCATGAAGTCCGCGCCCACATGACCGACCTGGCGCGCGAGCTGGGCAAGATCGCGCCGTGGGTGCGGCTGCACTACGTCTATCCCTATCCGCACGTGGACCACGTCATCCCGCTGATGGCCGAAGGGCTGATCCTCCCGTATCTCGACATTCCGTTCCAGCATGCCAGCCGCAACGTGCTCAAGCTGATGCGCCGCCCCGCGAACGAAGCGAAGGTGCTCGAACGTATCCGCAACTGGCGCGAGGTCGTCCCCGACGTCGCGATCCGATCGACCTTCGTGGTCGGCTTCCCCGGCGAGACCGAGGAGGATTTCCAGTATTTGCTCGACTGGCTCGACGAGGCGCAGCTCGACCGCGTCGGCGCGTTCCGCTTCGAGCCGGTCGAGGGTGCCGCGGCCAACGCGCTGCCCGACCATGTGCCCGAAGAGGTCAAGGAAGAGCGCTACGCCCGGATCATGGAAAAGACCGCCGCGATCAGCGCGGCCAAGCTCGCTGCCAAGGTCGGGCGCACGTTCGACGTGATCGTCGATGCGGTCGATGCGGATGGCGGCGCGACGGGGCGGTCCTATGCCGACGCGCCGGAGATCGACGGCGAAGTGTTCCTGCGCGATGCGGGGCGCCTCACGGTCGGCGACATCGCGCCGGTGCTGATCGAGGATGCCGACGACCACGATTTGTACGGTGTGCCGGCCTGAAGTCCCTCTCCCTCCGGGAGAGGGAGGGAGCGCGCTCAGCGCGGCGGAAGGGTGAGGGTTAAGTCGAAACGTTTTCGACCCTGCCCTCACCCCTTCGCCGCTTCGCGGCTCGCCCCTCTCCCGGATGGGAGAGGTTGGTTTGTCCCATTCCCGGACTCGGCGGATTTGGTCATACTCCGCCGCTGAATTACGCTGCTCGCGATGGTGAGGTTGCTGGCAATCCTGTTCGGCTTGACGATCGCGACTGCGGCGGGCGCGCAGGTCGCGCAGCGCATCGTGACCCAGGTCGATCCGCTGACAATGGGCACCGACGATTTCATCCGCCTTGCCGACCCGGCCTTGTGGGACGGCCTGATCGTCACGCGGATCGAGTTCCGCGACGACCGCGCCTTCTGGCGGCTCTACAAGATCGACAATGCGCGCAAGCCCGTCGGCCCGCTGTGGTTCGTCCCGCACGACAACGAGAATGCCGCGTTCCAGGCGGCAGTGTACGCGGTGCGCGCCTATGGCGGCCAGGTAATCGCGATCGAGGAGGCACGCTCGCTCACCGGTCCAGACAGCCGGATGAACGGCGACGTCGCGTACGGCAGGCCGATCGACCCCAACCGCAATTTCCGCGACGATACACCCGATTATGCCCGCACGATCCTCGCGGGCTTACGCCAGACATCGGGGCTGATCGTCGCGCTCCACACCAACGAGCCCGGCTACGACGCGTCCGAATCGACCTGCGGCCCGCCGCCGCAGGGCTACACCGGCAAAGGCGAGATTTCGGTGCTACTGTGCAACGACCTCTATACGCCGCGCCGGTCGGCGAGTGGGCGCTGGCCGTTCGACGATACCGACAGCGTCGCGATCGTCTCCTATCCCGCGACCGGCGTGCCCGCCGACGGCTTTTGCGCGCGGCCCCTGGTCGATGCCGACATGAACATCATGTTCGAACGCGTCGCGACCAGCGACGGGTCGCTGTCCAACTTCGCGCTGTTTCGCGGGCTGTCCTACGTCAATCTGGAGACGCAGGACCGCGGCGTTACGCCCGACGGCCTGAGCGACGCGCGCGGGCGATTGCTCGCAATGATCGGCACCGTGATGGACCGCTGCGCGCCGATCGAGGGGCTCGGCCTCCGCCCACCGCCGCCCGAACCGCTCCGCCCGGGCAAGCGCAAGAAAAGGCGCTAGCGCAAGAGCCGCGCGTGGCTATGGTGCGCGGCCATGAAAAAACTCCACCTGCTCGCCCTTCCGCTCGTCCTGCTCGCCGCGCCCGCGCTGGCGCAGGACCTGACTCCCGCCGAAACCGTCAAGGTGGACAGCATCGTCACCGACACGCTGGCTAAAACGGGCGTGCCCTCGGCCTCGATCGCGATCGTCCGCGGCGGGCGGATCGTCTATGCCAAGGCGTACGGCAAGCAATCCGAGACGCTGAAGGATGCCGACGCCAACCGCCCGTACCAGATCGCGTCGATCTCCAAGCAATTCACCGCCGCCGCGCTGTTGCTGCTCGAGGACGAAGGCAAGCTGAGCCTCGACGACACGGTGGCGAAATGGCTCCCCGGGATCACCGGTGGCGACAGGATCAAGCTGCGCCAGTTGCTCAGTCACACCTCCGGCCTGCAGGACTACTGGCCGCAGGATTACAGCTTCGCCGCGATGGCCAAGCCGACCACGCCGCAGGGCATCGTCGACCGCTGGGCCAAGAAGCCGCTCGATTTCGAGCCCGGCGCGCAGTGGCAATACTCCAACACCGGCTACGTCGTCGCCGGGCTGATCGCGGAGAAGGCAGCGGGCAAGCCGCTGCTCGCCTACCTCCAGGACAAGATCTTCAAGCCGCTCGGGATCAAGGCGATCGACCAGGACAAGGCGATCGGGCCGGCCTTCCCGCAAGGCTATGGCCGGTTCGCGCTGGGCCCTGTCCGGCCGGAAACGCCCTCGGCCGCGGGCTGGCTGTACGCGGCGGGCGAATTGTCGATGAGCGCCGCCGACCTCGCCAAATGGGATATCGCGCGGATCGACCGCTCGCTGCTCCCGGCCGACGATTGGCAAGAGCAGGAAACGCCGGTCAAGCTGACCGACGGCAAGGACACCGGGTACGGCCTCGGCGTGTTCGCCGCGGTGCGCGACGGGCGGCTGCGGATCGAGCATAGCGGCGAAGCGGTCGGGTTCATTTCCGAGAATGTCGTCTACCCCAACGACAAGGCGGCGTTCGTCGTGCTGACCAATTCCTGGTCGGCGGGCGCGGCAAGCGCAATCGCCAATCAGCTTTCCGCGACGTTCGTTCCTGCACCGAAGAGCGCGGCTTCAGCTGAAGACGAGGCGGCGGCGGCGAAGGCCCGCCAGGTGTTCGACCAATTACGCGACGGGACGCTCGACCGCACGATGCTGACCGAGGACGCAAATTATTATTTCACCCCGACCGCGATCGCCGACTACCGCGCCAGCCTCGGTCCGCTCGGCGATCCGCAGAGCTTTACCGCATCGGGTAAGCCCGCATTGCGTGGCGGGTTCGTGATCCGCGGCTATACGATCAAATACCCCGACCGCACGCTGCGGCTCAGCACCTTCTTCGATCCGGCGAGCGGTAAGATCGAGCAGTTCCTGGTCACGCCGACCGGCCAATGACCGACTTCGCCGCCCTGCTCCAGCCCGACCGCGGCCAGCCCGCGCGCACGATCGAGGTCGTTCATCCCGACGCGTACGAGGAATGGCTCAAGGGCCAACCCAAGCGCACGCGCGCGCTGCTCGCCGCCAACAAGGTGACAGGCAAGGCGGGCAACAAGGCGATCCTGCCCCGCGACGGTGAGGAATGGTCGGCGCTGCTGGTCTGCGACGAGGACGTGTCGTCGCCGTGGCGAATCGCGTCGCAGCCGGGATTCCTGTCCGAAGGCACGTATCGGTTGAAGGAAGGCGAGGTCGGCGCGGCGGGACTCGGCTGGCTGCTCGCGCAATATCGGTTCGATCGGTACACGAAGGCGGACAAGGACAGCGGCCCGCGCGTCCTGCTGTCGAACGACCCTGCCGGGATCGACGAGACGGTACGGCTGGCAGAGGCGACCGCGTTGGTCCGCGATCTGGTCAACACCGGATCGTCCGACATGGGCCCGGCCGAGCTCGAGGCGGAGGCGGAGAAGCTCGCCAAGAAGCACCACGCGACCGTCACGGTCACGCGCGGCGATGCGCTGACCAAGGGTTATCCGATGATCGACGCGGTCGGCCGCGCCGCCGCCAAGCACCGCGCGCCGCGCCTGATCGAGCTCGAATGGGGCAACCCCAAGCACCCGCGCATCGCGGTGATCGGCAAGGGCGTGTGCTTCGATTCGGGCGGGCTCGACATCAAGCCGGCGAGCGGCATGCGGCTGATGAAGAAGGACATGGGCGGCGCGGCGCACGCGCTGGCGCTCGCGCAACTGGTGATCGCCGCACGACTACCGTTGCGGCTGCACCTGCTTATCCCCGCGGTCGAGAATGCGATTTCGGCGGACGCCTTCCGCCCCGGCGACGTGCTCAACACGCGCAAGGGCCTGACGGTCGAGAACACCAACACCGACGCCGAGGGCCGCCTCGTGCTCGGCGACGCGCTGACCAAGGCCGGTGAGGACAAGCCCGAGCTTGTGATCGATTTCGCCACACTGACCGGCGCCGCACGCGTCGCGCTCGGGCCCGATCTGCCCGCGACCTTCGTCAACGACGAAACGCTCGCGACCGACCTGCTCGCGGCGGGCACCGCAGTCCACGATCCCCTGTGGCGGCTGCCGCTCTGGGACGGCTATGACGAGTATCTCAAGTCCGACATCGCCGACCTGATCAACGCCCCCGACAACGGCTATGCCGGCGCGGTCACCGCCGCGCTGTTCCTCCGCCGCTTCGCCCCCGAAGGCGTGCCATGGGCACACCTCGACACCTTCGCCTGGCGCCCGACCGCGAAGAACGCGCGGCCCAAGGGGGGAGAGTCATATGGCTTGCGCGCGTGCTGGGCGATGCTGAAGGGGCGGTACGGGTAGCCCGCTGCGCTATTGTCTACGTGCCTTCAGGCGCGCGGCAGCTGCCGCGATCAATGCATCCTGCGCGGTGACGACGTCTAGAACATCGCAGTCCGCCAACGGCACGGTGAAGGATAGGCCAAAGCGCCGCTCCTTGTTCCACGCGACCCGCGCGCAAAGATGGCGATGCCCGCACTGCAATCGAACCAGCGTACCGGGCAAAGGTGGATCACTGGCGTAGATCATCGCGCCACCGGTCGACAGATCGAGGATATGAACGCGTTTCGCCGCGTCGCCGGTGCTCATTTCGGTCGGTTGGAACAGTTTATGCCGCGTGGCCGTGCGCAAATGCCGCACGCTCTTCGAATCGACCATCGCTGTTGCCCCCATCACGCCAACTATCGCAGCAAAAAGACATCTCAAGCGATCCGGTTCCGCAAAGAACGACGTTAAAGGCGCGTCAATCGTCTTCCGTTCGTCTCGCCGAACAGCGCCTTGCCATCGTTTGAAGTTAACCGGTGCTCTGGATCTTGGCCGCCGCCGCGATGATCGGCAAGAACTTCGCCGCGGTCAGGCTCGCCCCGCCGACCAGCGCGCCATCGACATCGCTCGCGCCGAGCAATTCTTGCGCATTGTCGGGCGTCACTGACCCGCCGTAGAGCAAGCGCATCGCGTCCGCCTCCGCGCCAATTATCGAGCGCAATTTTGTTCGGATCGCACCGTGCATCGCGGCGATATCGGCGACTGTCGGCGTCCGTCCGGTGCCGATCGCCCAGACCGGTTCGTAGGCGATCGAGAGCCAGTCCGCCGCCGCGCCGTCGGGGAGCGACCCGGCGATCTGCGCGGTGACCACCGCTTCGGCATCGCCAACATCGCGCTCTCCCAGCGTCTCACCCACACACAGGATCGCGGCGATGCCGTTGCGCCGCGCCGCCGCCGCCTTGCCCTTCACGTCGGCGTCGGTCTCGTGCTGGTCGGCGCGGCGCTCGCTGTGGCCGACGAGCGTGAAGCTCGCCCCCGCTTCCTTGACCATCGCCGCCGAGACGCAGCCGGTATGCGCGCCCTTGTCGGCGGCGTGGATATCCTCGGCGCCGATGCTCAACCCCGGTACCCGCGCATGCGCCGGCGCGATCAGCGTCGCGGGGACCGCTACCGCAACATCGACGTCCGGGTTGGCCGCCGCCGCCGCCGCGATGCCGTCAAGCTCGGTCAGCGCCGCCAGGTCGCCGTTCATTTTCCAATTGCCCGCGATCAGCTTGCGCCGTGCCACTCGATCCTCCCTGGCTTTCGCTGCTCCCGATAGCGCGCACGGGGCGTCAGGCAACCCGCTTGATGCACGCGACACTGCATCCTAAAGCGAGCGCACATTCTTCCCAATCGATCGGCCATCATGCTCGGTATCATTCGTCGTTTCCTCAACTCTCGCATCGGCGTGCCGCTGACGTTGGGCATCCTGGTGTTGATTGGGCTGGCCTTCGCGCTCGGCGACGTCACGGGGCTGCGCTCCACCGCGCTGAGCGGCGGGACGACCAGTTCGACGTTGGCCACGGTGGGCAAGCAGACGGTCAGCGCCGGCGAGGTCAAGGCCGACACTGAACGCATGGTCGCGATGTACCGCCAGCAATATCCGTCGCTGACGATGGAGGAATACATCACCAAGGGCGGGTTCGATCAGCCGTTCGAGAACAAGATCAACACGCTGGCGATGGAACAGTTCGGCGAGAGCCAGGGGATGCGCGTGGGCAAGGCGCTGGCCGATAGCGAGCTGACTTCGCAGCCGCAGTTCAAGGGGATCGACGGCAAGTTCGACCCCAATGCCTACAAGGCATTCCTCGCGCAGCAGCGGATGAGCGACAGCGAGTTGCGTACGGAGATCGCGCGCAACGTGATGGCGCGCTTGCTGATCGGGCCGCTCGCGCCGGAATCGCTCGGCCGTCCGCTCGCGCCGGTTTCGATCGCGACGCCGTACGCGTCGATGCTGCTCGAAAAGCGCACCGGGACGGTCGCGTTCATCGACACGAGCAAGATCCCGGCAGGCGCGCCCGCGACCGACGCGGAGGCCATGGATTACTACAAGCGCAACATCGCGCGCTACACCGTGCCGGAACGCCGGTCGGTGCGTTACGCGACCGTCTCGATCGCCGATCTGCGCGCCAAGTCGGCGCCGACCGACGCCGAAATCGCCAAGGCCTATCAGGAAAACGCGGCGAAGTTCGCGCCGACTGAGACTCGGTCGGTGCGCCAGGTCGTGCTACTCGACCAGCAGAGCGCCAATGCACTCGCCGCGAAGGTGCGCGGCGGCACCGCGATCGAGGCCGCGGCCAAGGCGGCCGGGCTCGACGCCGGGCTGCTCGCCGACCAGACCAAGGCAGGTTATGCCGGCCAAACCTCACCGGCGATCGCCGACCAAGTATTCTCGGCGACGAGCGGCGCCGTGATCGGCCCGGTCAAGACATCGCTCGGCTGGACCGTCATCCATCTCGAAAAGATCACCAAGGTTCCGGGCAAGTCGCTCGACCAGGCCAAGCCCGATCTGGTCAAGGCAATCACCGAGCAGAAGACCGTGATGGCCGCCTCCGCGATGCGCGCGCAGATCAGCGATGCGATCTCCAACAGCGCGACGATCGACGAAATCGCGCAGAAGCTGGGGCTGAAGCTGCAATCCTCGCCGCCGCTCGACGCGCAGGGGCTTGATCCCGACGCCAAGGCACCAGCCCCGGCCAAGCCCGACCCGCTCAACATCGCACTGAGCGCGACGGCGTTTCAGGCCGAGCCCGACGACAACCCGCAGCTCGCCCCGATCGACAAGGACGGCAGCTTCGCGCTGGTCAAGCTCGACAAGGTGCTGCCCGCCGCGCCGCGCCCGCTTGCGACCATAATGGACGAGGTGAAGAAGAACTTCACCGTCGACCGCCAGTTGCGCCAGGCGCGGACGATCGCCGACGGCATCATGAACAAGGTCAACAAGGGCGTGCCGCTGGCCAAGGCGATGGCCGACACCGGTATCCGCTTCGACGCGACCAAGCCGATTTCCGCCAATCGCGGCCAATTGTTCACCTCGAAGCAGAACCCGCCGACGATTCTGATGTTCAGCATGGCGCAGGGCACCGCGAAGATCCTGCAGGCGCCGTTCAAGGGCGGCTGGTTCGTGGTGGTCGCCGACACGATCGTGCGCGGCGACGCGCGCGGCCAGAAGGACCTGATCGCCAAGATGCGCGGTGACTTGGCCGCGACGGTCGGCGACGAATATACGCAGCAATTCGTCCACGCGATCCGCGACCAGGTCGGGGTGAAGCGCAACGAAGCCGCGATCGCTGCGTTGCGCGCGCAATTGCTGGGCCAGGGCGACTCGGCCGACGGCAGCCAATAAACCGGCGGTGGTCGAAGGGGCCGCCCCGGCGCTGACAGCGCTTGCCACCGGGCGCCCCGCTTTGGTGTGGCGGCGCCAGGTCGCCGATACCGAGACCCCGGTCGCCGCCGCGCTCAAGCTGATCGAGCCGGAGCGCGGCGACTTTCTGCTCGAATCGGTCGAGGGCGGCGCGGTGCGCGGGCGGCACAGCCTGTTGGGGCTGGCGCCCGACCTGGTGTTCCGCGCGACCGGCGATCAAGCCGAGATCAATCGCCGCTGGCTGACGGATCGCGCGGCGTTCGCGCCGGCGGGCCAGCCAACACTGGCGGCATTCCGCGATCTCGTCGCAAGCTGCCGAATGGACGCGGTGCCGCCCGAACTGCCGCGTGCGCTCGCCTGTCTGGTCGGCTATTTCGGGTACGAGACGGTCGGACTGGTCGAGGATCTGCCGCGCGCCGAAAGCGAAGGCCTCGCGCTGCCCGACATAGTGTTCGTGCGCCCGACCGTCGTGCTGATCTTCGACCGGCTGGCGGATCAGTTGTTCCTCGTCGCGCCGCTCTGGCCGGATTCGGGGCTGACGCCGGAGCGCGCAGTCGCCTCGGCGGAAGAGCGGATCGACGCGGTTGCCGCCCGGCTGGCGAGCGCCGCTGCACCCGCGCCGCGTGCCGACCTGCCCGAACCGACGCTCACCCCTGTTCTGCCCGATGGCGCCTATCGGTCGATGGTGCTCAAGGCGAAGGACTATATCGCGGCGGGTGACGTATTTCAGGTCGTCCTCGCGCAGCGCTTCACCGCGCCGTTCGCGCTGCCGCCGTTCGAACTGTACCGCGCACTGCGGCGGATCAACCCCTCACCGTTCCTCTATTTCCTCGATCTGCCCGATTTCGCGCTGTCGGGATCGAGCCCCGAAATCCTCGTCCGCGTCCGCGGCGGTGAGGTGACGATCCGTCCGATCGCCGGCACGCGCCCGCGCGGCGCCACCGCGAGCGAGGACGAGGCCAACCGCGCCTCCTTGCTCGCCGACCCCAAGGAGCGCGCGGAGCATCTGATGCTGCTCGATCTTGGCCGCAACGACGCGGGCCGCGTCGCCGTGCCGGGAAGCGTGCGCGTGACCGACAGCTACACGGTCGAAATGTACAGCCATGTCATGCACATCGTCTCGAACGTCGTGGCGCGGCTCGACGAAGGAAAGGACGCGCTCGACGCACTGTTCGGCGGCTTTCCCGCGGGCACCGTCTCCGGCGCGCCCAAGGTCCGCGCATGCGAAATCATCGCCGAGCTCGAGCCCGAAGCGCGCGGCGCCTATGCCGGCGGGGTCGGCTATTTCTCCCCCGACGGGTCGATGGATTCGTGCATCGTGCTCAGGACCGCGGTGGTGAAGGACGGCGTCATGCACGTCCAGGCCGGCGCCGGGATCGTGGCGGATTCGACCCCGGAATACGAGCAGCGCGAATGCGAGGCTAAAGCAGGAGCATTATTGGCGGCGGCGCGCGAGGCAGTGGCGCGCGCAAAGGACCCGCGCTTCGGTCAGTAATTACTGCCCGTCGGGCGGCGCGTTGGGGTCCTGACCGTTGGCGCGGGCGCGCTTTTCCGCCTTAAACTGCTGAGCCAACGCCCGGGCACAGCCGGTCTGACCGCCCGTCCCGACCGGCGAGCACGTGTCGGGCAACCCCGCCGCCACGCGACTGGTCTGTTCGTCGGCCGCGACACGATTGGTCCACGCCTGATTCTTGGCGGGGATCGGCCCGCTGTCGCGCAATTCCTTCGGAATGCGATAGGGATTGTCGACCGTGGTGCAGACGACGATCTCGTCCCCGGTCGAGGGCGGACATTTTTCGGTCGCGGAAATCGTCACCGACTTGATCCGCTTGGGGGGCTGGCCGGTTTCCCCCTGCTTGTCCTGCGCGATCGCGCCGACGGGCAATGCGAGCAGGGTCAGGGCGGCGAACGCGGTACGAATCATGACTGCGACCTTTCGTTGAACGCTATCAACGCCCCCGAGATAGGATCGATCCCGTATCAATCCAGCGGGAAACGGCCCGAAACGCGGCGAAACGAAGGCGTTGTGTCGATTGTCGCGGCGCCGCGGACACGCTAGCGCGACCGCGATGATCCTGGTTATCGACAATTACGACAGCTTCACCTGGAACCTAGTCCATTATTTGATGGAGCTCGGGCAGGAAGTGCAGGTCGTGCGCAACGACGCGCTGACCTCGCGCGAAGCCTTGGCGAGCGCGGCGGACGCGTTTCTGATCTCCCCCGGGCCGTGCACGCCGAACGAAGCCGGGGTCAGCCTCGATCTGGTCGCGGCGTGCGCCGATGCGGCGCGGCCGTTGCTCGGCGTGTGTCTGGGGCATCAGGCGATCGGCCAGCATTTCGGCGGGCGCGTGGTTCGCGGCGGGCTGATGCACGGCAAGACGTCGGCGATTTCGCATGACGGGAGCGGCGTGTTCGCCGGCCTCCCCTCGCCGTTCCGCGCGACGCGGTACCATTCGCTGGTGGTGGAGGACGTGCCCGAAGCGCTGGTCGTCAACGCGACCACCGATGACGGCTTCACGATGGGGTTCCGGCACCGCGACCTGCCGATCCACGGGGTGCAGTTCCACCCGGAGAGCATCGCGACCGAGCATGGCCATCAATTGCTCGCCAATTTCCTGGAAATTGCTGGTCTAAAAGCGAAGGAAATCGCGTGACCAGTTTGGCGCCCCTGCCCGACCCATCGACTCCGCTGAGCCACGAGTCCGCGCGCCAGGCGTTCGCCGACATCCTCGACGCGAAGACCAGCGAGGACGCGATCGCCGACTTCCTGATCGCGCTCAGCGACCGCGGCGAGACGAGCATCGAGATCGCCGAAGCCGCGCGCGCGCTGCGCGAACGCCTGATCCCGATCGACGCGCCCGCCGGAGCGATCGACGTGTGCGGCACCGGGGGCGACGGGCACCATACGCTCAACGTCTCGACCGCGGTGTCGCTGGTCGTCGCCGCATCGGGCGTGCCCGTCGCCAAGCACGGGAACCGCGCTGCCTCGTCCAAGGCCGGCGCCGCCGACACGCTCGAAGCGCTCGGGCTCGACATGGAACGCGCCGGAGCACTCGCGCAGGCGACGCTCAACGACCTCGGCATCTGCTTCCTGTTCGCCGCCAACCACCACCCGGCGATGAAGCGAATCACCCCGATCCGCCGCCACATCGGCAAGCGCACGATCTTCAACCTGATGGGGCCACTCGCTAACCCCGCGCACGTCAGGCGCCAGCTGATCGGCATCGCGCGGCCCGATTATGTCGGGACCTATGCCGAAGCGCTCGGCGCGCTGGGGACCGAGGCCGGGCTGATCGTGTCGGGCGAGGAAGGGCTCGACGAGGTCTCGGGCGCCGGGCCGACGGTCGCGATGGCGGTCGGGCAATTGTCGATTCCCGATCGTATCAAACCCGAGGATGCCGGCCTGCCGCGCCATCCGATCGCCGCGATCCACGGCGGCGACCCGGAATACAACGCCGCCGCGCTGCGCCGCCTGCTGCAGGGCGAGCACGGCGCGTATCGCGATGCGGTGCTGCTCAACGCCGCCGCCGCGTTCGTCGTCGCGGGCCATGTCGACAGCCTGAGCGAGGGCGCGCAGGAAGCCGCCGAAACGCTCGACCGCGGGCTCGCCAACGCGCTGCTCGACTGCTGGATCGCGTACAAGTGACCACGATCCTCGACCGCATCCTCGAAACCAAGCGCGCCGAGGTCGCCGCGAAGAAGGCGACCACCTCGCTCGCCAGCCTCGAGGCGATGATCGCGCGCCGCGACACCCCGCGCGGGTTCCGGAAAGCGCTTGACAAGAAGGTGAAGACCGGTCCCGCGCTGATCGCGGAGGTCAAGAAAGCCAGCCCGTCCAAGGGCGTCATCCGCGAGGATTTCGATCCCGCCGCGCACGCCCGCGCGTACCAGCGCGGCGGCGCCGCATGCCTGTCGGTGCTGACCGACGAGCAATATTTCCAGGGCGACGATTCCTATCTCGCGCTGCTCCACGACACCGTCCCGCTCCCGCTGCTGCGCAAGGATTTCATGATCGACCCGTGGCAAGCGCACGAAAGCCGCGCGCTCGGCGCCGACGCAATCCTGATCATCGTCGCCGCGCTCGACGATGCGCGGATGGCGGAGATCGAGGCGGCGGCGATCGACTGCCGGCTGGACGTGCTGGTCGAGGTGCACGATGAGCGCGAGATGGAGCGCGCGCTTCGCCTCAAATCGCGACTGATCGGGGTCAACAACCGCGACTTGCGCGATTTCACCGTCAGCTTCGATCGCACCTATGAACTGGTCAGCAAGGCGCCCGCGGGCTGCACCTTCGTCGCCGAGAGCGGCCTGTCCAGCCGCGCCGATCTGGATGCGATGCGCGCACATGGAGTCGACTGCTTCCTGATCGGCGAGGCGCTGATGCGCGCTACCGATATTGAAGCGGCGACGAGGGAGTTACTCGGTGACTGAGCTCACGCACCTCGACGACAAAGGCGCGGCGCGGATGGTCGATGTCTCCGCCAAGCCCGACACGCAACGCATTGCCGTTGCGATCGGCCGGGTCGCGATGTCCGCGGAGGCCGCCGCCGCGATCCACAACGCAAAGGTGGTGAAGGGCGACGTGCTCGCCGTCGCGCGCGTCGCCGGGATCATGGCGGCAAAGCGCACCGGCGAGTTGATCCCGCTGTGCCATCCGCTGCCGATCACCAGCGTCGTGATCGATCTGGCGATCGACGACACCGGCGTCGCCGCGACCGCGACCGTGACGACGACGGGCAAAACCGGCGTTGAGATGGAGGCGATGACCGCGGTCTCGGTCGCGCTGCTGACGATCTACGACATGGCCAAGGCGGTCGATAAGGGCATGGTGATCGGCGAGGTGCGGCTCATCGAAAAGAGCGGCGGCAAGTCGGGCGACTGGCGGCGGCCCTGATCCGGCGTCAGTACCGCGCCGTCACTCCCATCCACGCGAACCAGCCGATCACCAGCGCCACGAGGATGCCGAGGCTGCGCCGGACGACATGCGGCTGGCCGTCGTCCAAATCGTCGTCGTCCTTCTTGCGATGCTTGACGTCGATGACATTGGCCAGCGCGGGCGCGCGCATCGCATCGACCAGCGTCCAGATCGTCAGCCCGCACATCGCCAGCACGAAGCCGAAAAAGATGCGGAACAGGATATCGCCGATATGGTCGAACAGGCCGGCGCGCGCGTTGAGCCAGCGGTCGACCGCCTCGAGATCGAACCCCATGACGACCAGCACGATCGCCGCGACGAAGAAGAGCAGCCACAAAAAGGTGAACAGCGCCGCCTGTCCGCTGCCCCAGCGGAGCCCGACGTCGGAACCCAGGACACCGTGGCGCGACATTCGCCACAAAAAGCCGAAAAAACCGGTGATGAAGCGCAAGCCTTGCCCCTCCCGCCGCAGTGCCACGCACCATAGGCGCCCCGAACGGCAAAATCACCTCGCACCGTGCGATGGAGCGAGGGACACGCGAGAAAGCTAGCGTTTCGTCACCTTGCGGAACCGAATCGACCGCCCGTAGCGGTTGAGCAACAAGTCAGGTCCCGACCGCACCAGCGGCGTGCTCCGGAAATCGACCTTGCCGATGTCGTTCGGCTCGAACCGGAAATCGAACGCATAGCCCTTCGCCGGGTCGATCGCGATCGGATCGCCGGCCAGTTCGTATATATCGAGCGACAAGGCGATCCTGACCGGCGGGTTATCGGGTTCGAAGTGAACCAGCGTGGCGTCCTCGGCCAATTGACGCTCATCCTCGCTCCCGTTCTTGAACAGGATATGGAGGTCGAACATTTGCTGGTCGATTCCCGAAGGGCCGGCGAGCGTGACGCGCAGCATGCCCGGCACGGCTGTCTTCTGGCCGACGAGGCTGAACCGCGGCGCCTTCACCGGGTCGCTGGTCAGCAACACCTGGCGAGCATCGGCGGTCCAGCGCCCCGCCGCTTCCTCGTCGAGCGCGCCGTATGACAGACCGTATTCGAACCGGCCGTTTGCCTTGAGCGTGATTCCCGCCGCCATCTCCATCTGGCCGCCGTCGTAGGTGCCGACCAGGGTGGCGGGGTGCGGATTGCCACGCCCCGCCGGCGCAGCCGCGAGCAAACATAGTGCAAGCGATACCCGGAGCATGGACGCCCTCCCCATCGTCATGGCGGCGCCAGTCTAGGGCAACGTCGGGCGGTACGAAATACGATCGGCCTAAACCTCTCTCGCCCCGGGGCTTTTCGCGCTCGTCCCCGCAATCTAGGGGAGGTGGATGGATCGCGCTTCGTTGCTTTCGGTTGCCGACGCCCGAACGCGTCTCTTTGCGATGACGCGACAGGTCACCACCGAAACCGTGCCGCTGGCGAGCGCGGCCGGTCGTTGGCTGGCCAATCCGGTGATCGCGCGCCGCTCGCAACCCGCCGCGGATCTGTCGGCGATGGATGGCTATGCGATCCGTTTCGCCGATATGCCCGGGCCCTGGCGGGTGGTCGGCGAGAGCGCGGCAGGGCGCCCGTTCGCTGGGCAGGTCGGCGCGCGCGAGGCGGCACGGATCTTTACCGGCGCGGCGATGCCGGCGGGCGCCGACACCGTGCTCGTGCAGGAAGAGGCCGCGCGCAAGCCCGCCCCGGCGGAGGCCGGGGGCGACGCCTTGGCGCTCGCCGGCGAAGGTCCCGCGCACCAGGGCCGCAACGTTCGTCGCAAGGGGCTGGATTTCGACGCCGGCGACGTCCTGATCGAAGCCGGGACGCGGCTAACCCCGGCGCGGATCGCGCTGGCGGCGACCGGCGGGCACGGCGCGCTGACCGTCAACCGGCGGCTGCGTGTCGCTGTGTTGGCGACCGGTGACGAATTGATAGCGCCGGGCACACCGTCCGCCGATCCGCTCGCCTTGCCCGAGGGCAACAGCGCGATGCTGGCGGCAATGCTCGCCGATCTGCCGGTCGATGTGACGATGTTGGGGATCATCCCCGACAGGCTCGACGCACTGACCGCAGCCTTCGCCAACACGCAGGCCGACATCGTCGTGACCACCGGCGGCGCGTCGGTCGGCGACCATGACCTCGTCCGCCCTGCGCTCGAGGCGGCGGGCGGGACGATCGATTTCTGGCGGATCGCGCTCCGCCCGGGCAAGCCGATGCTCGCGGGGACACTACGCGAGGCGGTAGTACTGGGCCTGCCCGGCAACCCGGTGTCGGCATTCGTTACCGCGACGCTGTTCCTGCGCCCGCTGGTCGCCGCGATGGCGGGCGCGCGCGATCCGCTGCCGCGCACCGTGACCGCCATCCTCGCCGAACCGCTTCCCGCCAACGACCATCGCGAGGATTATCTGCGCGGCACCTCCGCCGGCGGGCGTGTCGCGATGGCGCCGATCCAGGACAGTTCGATGCTCGCCACGCTGGCCCGCGCCGACTGTCTGATCGCACGCGCGCCGCACGCCCCGCCCGCCGAAATCGGCGATCCGGTGGAGATCGTTACGCTCGCTTGACTTGGATCGCGATGTTCCATATTGGTTCCATATCTGTTCTGGACGGAGGAACATCATGCTCACGAAGAAGCAGCACGAACTCATCTGCTTCATCAACGACCGCCTCGCCGAAACCGGGGTGTCGCCGTCGTTCGAGGAAATGAAGGAGGCGCTCGACCTCAAGTCGAAGTCGGGCGTGCACCGCCTGATCTCGGCGCTCGAGGAACGCCAGTTCCTGCGTCGCCTGCCCAACCGTGCGCGCGCGCTCGAAGTGCTCAAGATGCCCGAACGCGCGGAGAAACGCGGCACGGCGAGCCCCAAGCCCAACAATTTCCGCCCGCTGCCCGAGCCCGCCAACGACGTGATCGAAATCCCGTTGCACGGCCGCATCGCCGCGGGTGTCCCGATCGAGGCGTTCGAAGGCTCATCGATGCTCGCGGTCCCCGCCGCGTTGCTCGGCAATGGCGAGCATTATGCACTCGAAGTGTCGGGGGACTCGATGGTCGAGGCCGGCATTCTCGACGGCGATTACGCGCTGATCCGCCGCACCGAGGTGGCACGCGACGGCGAGATCGTCGTGGCGCTGATCGAGGAAAACGAAGCGACGCTCAAATATTTCCGCCGCGAGGGCGCGATGGTCCGGCTCGACCCGGCCAACCGCGCCTACGACCCGCAACGTTACGCGCCCGCGCAAGTGCGCGTGCAGGGCCGGCTGGCGGGGCTGTTGCGGCGTTACGACTGAGCGGCGGCGGGCGCGGCGGGCTTCTTCGACCGCGCCCAGCAATTGATCGAGAAGCGCGAATCCGCGAATGAGCCCGATGGACAGGCAATCGGGCGAACCTCGTGCGGCGCCCAGGATGGAAACGCGACCAGCCGGTTCTGCTGCGGCTCGATATCGGCGAACGTCGCTTTCGACGCGAGTGCGAACATGCGCAGCGCACCGCCGCTGAACGCCTTGGGCTCGGCGTGGAAATAATAGACCATGCTGACCAGCCGCGTCCCCCGCCCCTCGCGCGGCCCCATTTTGGTGTCGATGTGCGTCCGGTAGAAATCGCCGTCGTTGTGCGCGGCGAGTTCGAGCTCGAAGCGCGAGACCGGAAACGGCGCCATTCCCATCTCGACCAGCATCCCGGGCAACAGCGCGGTGACATAGCCCTCGATCCGCTCGCGCCACGGGTCGAACATCCGCCGCGGCAGCGCGCGCGACGTGCGAAAGTCGGGCGTTACCCCCGCCCCGCCGACCTTCGTCGACGCGAAATCGGCCTCGTGTACCAAGGTGAAAGCGAGCAGGTCGGCAAGGTCGTCGGGCCGCAGCACATCGTCGCGGATCGCATAGGGTGAAACGCGGTCGAGTGGATTGGCGGGCACGGTCATCGGGCCTTCTCGCCAATCGGGCGGCGATTTGCCAGTCCCGCGTCGCGCGTGCGATCGGTCGACGCGGCGATCACCCACGGATGTTGGTCGCCGGGCGCCCGCACGGTGACGATCCGTCCGCTCGACAGCGCGATCGCGACGCCGCCGGTTCGCCGCAGGGTCGGCGCATCGAGCTTGAGCCACGTCGGCGTGCAGCTGCGCGGCAAGCGGCGGTCGCTCACCACGATATCGGCGCTGCGGCACGCGGCGCTCAGCTGGTCGATCGGGAGTTGGTATAGGCTGCGCGTCGCGAGGATGCGGAACGTGCGACCGCTCGAGGTGACGAGCGCGAGGCAGGCGTCGCGGGTGCACTGCGCGAACGGCTGCTCCGACAGCAGCAACGCTTCGCCATCGACCCCGGCATTCTCCGCCATCGTGTCGCGCGCATAGTCGCCGGCCCGGTCGCGCAGCATCGCCACGCCGCCGTCGGGCGTCCTGATCGCGAGATGCTGGCCGTCGCCCGACACCAGCAAATCGGGCGCGGGAGTCGCCAGCGCCCACACCGCGCCGACCGCGAACGGCACCGTGCCCGCGAGCCGCGCCCGAGTCCGCCACAAGGCAAGCCACAAACCGCCCACGATCATCAGCCCGTACGCCCCGCCCGGCATCGCCGGCAGCATCGCGAGCGATCCCGGCGCGACCGCCGCCATGTGCGCGATCCACAACAACAGCGCGAGTGCCCTGCCCGCCACCCACCAGAACGGCGCGCCCAGCCCGACCGCGTCGAACGCCAGCGCGAGCGCCTCGGCGGGCATGATCACGAAGGTCGTCAGCGGAATCGCGACGATATTGGCAAGCGCGCCGTACAGTCCGTCCTTGTGGAAGTGATAGATCGCGATCGGCGCGAGTGCGAATTCGACGATCAGCCCGGTGAGCAGCAACGACGCCAGCTCGCGTAGCACCTTGCGCCACCACGATTCGTCGCGTTTCAGGAACCAGCCGCGCACCGTCGGCTGCTCGTGCAGCGCGACGATCGCGGCGACCGCCGCGAACGACAGCTGGAAACTCGGCCCCATCATCGCGTCGGGCCACAACAGCATCACGACGAACGCGCCCGCGGCGACCAGCCGCAGCGTGATCGCCTCGCGCCCCATCGCCAGCGCGGTCAGGACCAGCAACGCGGCGATGCACGACCGCATCGTCGGCACCTGGTTGCCGGTCAGCATCGTGTAGCCGATCGCTGCGAGCGCGCCCGCCCCGGCCGCGATGACCGGAATCCGCGCCCGGAGCGCCAGCCACGGCCACAAGGCGAGCAGCCGGGTGACGATCCAGATCGTGAAGGCGACCGCCGCGGTGATGTGCAGCCCGCTGACCGACAGCAGGTGCGCGAGCCCCGACCGGCGCATGTCGCTCTGCGCCTGCTGGTCGATCGCGCCCTCGTCCCCCGCGGCGAGCGCGGCGGCGATCCCGCCGGCATTCCCCGGCAGCGCGGCCTCGATATGCGCGGCCAGCGCGGCGCGCAGCCCGTTCGATTGCGAACCCGGCGTCAGGACCGTCACTGGCGCGATTCCCTTCCCCGTCGCGCCGAGCCCGTCGAACCATGCCACACGCCGGAAATCGTACGCACCGGGCACGGTCGCCTCGTTGGGCGGCATCAGGCGCGCTTGGAGCTTGATCGTCGCGCCGGTGCTGAGATTGGCCGGCATGTCAGCTTGCGCGAGGTTGACGCGGATGTGCGGCGGCAAGGCCGGAGGCGGTCGTTGATACGACGTGCCCCCGCCCGGTCTTCCGGGTGCGGTCGCGGTGGAGGCTTGCGCATCGGCCATCACCGACAACGGCGCCAGCCTGAGCCGCACCAGCGCCCGCGCCGGCAGCGGCTCGACGCTTTCGACCCGCGCGGTCATCGTCACGATCGCGGGCCGCGCGAGCACCGGCGCCGCGACATCGCTCGCACGCCACCACGCCAGCCCGATCCCAAGCGCCGCGACGATCGCGCCTATCGCCACAGCCCGCCCCGCACGCCCGTGCCGCCCGACCGCTACTGCCGCCAGCGCCACTGCCGCCAGAGCGTACATCGCCGCGATCCACTCCTGACGGTCGGGCAGCACGAACCACGCCGCGATCCCGCCGCCCAGCGCCACCGGCAGCCACAACGGCAGTTGGTCGCGCTCCGCCTCCAGCCGCGTCTCGAGTGCGTCACGCACACGCCAAACGCGCGCGACCTGCGTTTGAAGCCGCGAAACGTGCGTGCTAGAGGCCCCCTCGGCGATCGTCGCCATATGTTCTTCAGCTTGGGAGCACGCGCGGTTGAGCGCAAGTTCTGATCCCGGATCGCCCGCAGGCGCATCCGTCACGCCAGTCGTCACCCGGTTCGCGCCCTCGCCGACCGGTTATCTGCACATCGGCGGCGCGCGCACCGCGCTGTTCAACCTGCTGTTTGCGCGTCATCACGGCGGCAAGTTCCTGCTGCGGATCGAGGATACCGACCGCGCGCGCTCAACCCAGCCGGCGATCGACGCGATCCTCGACGGGATGCGCTGGCTCGGGCTCGATTGGGACGGCGACGAAACCTATCAGTTCGCCCGCGCCGACCGCCACGCCGCGGTGGCGCGCGAGATGGTCGAAAAGGGCGCGGCATACCGCTGCTACCTCACCCCCGACGAGCTCGCCCAGATGCGCGAGGAAGCCGCTGCGGCGAAGAAGCCGCTCCGCATCCGCTCGCCATGGCGCGACCGTACGCCCAACGATCCCAACGCGCCGCACGTCATCCGCCTCAAGGCCCCGACCGAGGGCGCGACGACGATCCACGACCGCGTGCAGGGCGAAGTCACCGTCCAGAACGCCGAGATCGACGACTTGGTCCTGCTCCGCTCGGACGGCACGCCGACCTACATGCTCGCGGTGGTGGTCGACGATCACGACATGGGGGTGACCCACGTCATCCGCGGCGACGATCATCTCAACAATGCGTTCCGCCAATTGCCGATCTACCGTGCGATGGGCTGGCCGGAGCCGGTCTACGCACATATCCCGCTGATCCACGGGTCGGACGGCGCGAAGCTGTCGAAGCGCCACGGCGCGCTCGGCGTCGATGCGTATCGCGACGAAATGGGGTTGCTTCCCGAAGCGGTCGACAATTACCTGCTGCGGCTCGGCTGGGGGCACGGGGACGACGAGATCATCAGCCGCGACCAGGCGATCGAATGGTTCGACCTGGCGGGCGTCGGCAAGTCGCCCAGCCGGTTCGACCTCAAGAAGCTGGAGAACATCAACGGCCATTATATCCGCGAGGCCGACGATGCCCGCCTGGCCGATCTGGTCGCCGCTCGCCTGCCCTCGCCAATCGACGATTCGCAGCGCGACCTGCTGCGCCGCACCATGCCATTTCTGAAGCCCCGCGCGGCCAATCTCAACGAATTGGCGACGGCGAGTACCTTCCTTTTCGCGGTGCGGCCGCTTGCAATCGACGCCGACGCCGCGCCCTTGCTCACGGGCGACGCACCCGCGCTTCTTTCGCAACTGCACACTGCGCTTGACGCGCTCGACGGCTGGGATACGGAGAGTCTCGAAAACGCGGTTCGGCAGGTCGCCGAAGGCGCCGGGGTCAAGCTGGGTCAGGTCGCGCAACCGTTGCGCGTGGCATTGACCGGGAAGCGCACCTCGCCCGGCATCTTCGACGTGCTTGCGGTGCTGGGCCGCGACGAAAGCCTGGGCCGCATCGCCGACGCGATGGCCGCCTGAAAATTCGAAGGAACGTTACGATGACCGATGCCCCCACGATCAAGCTCGGCAACCACGACTACGCCGTCATGTCGGGATCGGTCGGCCCCGACGTGATCGACATCCGCAAGCTGTACGCGGACACCGGCATGTTCACGTACGATCCCGGCTTCACCTCGACCGCGTCGTGCGAGAGCGCGCTGACCTATATCGATGGCGACGAGGGCGTGCTGCTCCACCGCGGCTATCCGATCGGGCAGTTGGCCGAGGAATCGAGCTTCATGGAGGTCAGCTATCTGCTGCTCAACGGCGAATTGCCGTCGAAGCAGGAACTTGCCGATTTCACCACCACGATCAGCCGCCACACGATGGTGCACGAACAGCTCGCCTCGTTCTTCCACGGTTTCCGCCGTGACGCGCACCCGATGGCGGTGATGTGCGGCGTGGTCGGTGCGCTGTCGGCCTTCTACCCCGATTCGACCGAAATCCACGATCCGCGCCAGCGGATGATCGCGTCACACCGCCTGATCGCCAAGATGCCGACGATCGCCGCGATGGCGTACAAATATTCGGTTGGCCAGCCGTTCCTCTATCCGGACAACAACCTGTCCTACACCGGCAATTTCCTGCGCATGACGTTCGGCGTGCCGGCCGAGCCGTACGAAGTGAACCCGGTGGTCGAAAAGGCGATGGACCGCATCTTCATCCTCCACGCCGATCATGAACAGAACGCCTCGACCTCGACCGTCCGCCTCGCCGGCTCGTCGGGCGCCAACCCGTTCGCGTGCATCGCGGCGGGGATCGCGTGCCTGTGGGGCCCGGCGCATGGCGGCGCCAACGAAGCCGCGCTCAACATGCTGCGCGAAATCGGCACGCCCGACCGTATTCCGGAGTTCATCGCGCGCGCGAAGGACAAGAACGACCCGTTCCGCCTGATGGGCTTCGGCCACCGCGTGTACAAGAATTACGACCCGCGCGCGACGGTGATGCAGCAGACCGTGCGCGAAGTGTTCGACGCGCTGAAGGTCAGCGATCCGGTGTTCGAGGTCGCGCTGCAACTCGAGCATATGGCGCTCAACGACCCCTATTTCATCGACAAGAAGCTCTTCCCCAACGTCGATTTCTATTCGGGCGTGATCCTGTCGGCGATCGGTTTCCCGACGACGATGTTCACCGCATTGTTCGCGCTCGCCCGCACTGTCGGCTGGGTCGCGCAGTGGAACGAGATGATCAGCGACCCGGCGCAGAAGATCGGCCGCCCGCGGCAGCTCTACACCGGGCCGACGCAGCGCGATTACGTGCCGGTGGGCAAGCGCTGATGAAGCTGCTGCTCCAGATCGTCGGCGTCCTGTGCGTCGCGATGGGCGGGCTGTGGTTCCTGCAAGGCGCCGGCGTCGTCCACTGGCCGGCGTCGAGCTTCATGCTCGACGTACGGATCTGGATGCTGTGGGGCGGATTGCTCGCGTTGTTTGGCGTGGCGCTGATCGGCTGGGCGCGGCGGCGCTGAATATCTCTACCAATGCAGGGTTTCGCATGACATCGTAGCGTCATGCAGCACTACCTTCTTCCTCACGGTCATCGGACCGAGCGGCTGGTCTTCGCGTCAACGCAGACCGCGGAAGCCGGGCGGCTAACCACCTTGCTAGTGTAAACTTAGTGTCAACTTTGCCTATTTTTCAGGCATTCCGTCCCGGCAAGCTCAGCATGAACCGAGCCCCCTCGCCCGGCGCCGAATCGACGCTCAGGTCGCCGCCCATCGCGCGCGCCAGCCGCCGTGCGATGTAGAGGCCGAGGCCGCTCCCGCCCGGCTCGGTCGGGTCGACGCGCTCGAATTTCTCGAAGATGCGCGCCTGGTCCTCGGGCGCGATGCCCTTGCCCTGATCGGCGACGATGATCACCACCGCGCCGCGGTCGCGATGCGTGCGCACCCACACCATCCCGCCGTCGGGCGAATAGCGCACCGCATTGCCGATCAGATTGACCAAGATTTGCAGCACGCGCTTGAACTCGCCGGTCGCGGGCGCGGCGTCGCTGTCTTGCGGCTTGTCGATCCGCACCCCGCGTTCGCTCGCGCGCACGCTCAGCAGTCCGGCGGCGCGGCGGCCGACATCGGCGAGGTCGATCGGCTCGGCGGCGACCGCGAAATCCGGCCGCTCGATCGCCTGCAGGTCGACCAGATCGTCGACCAGTCCCATCAGGTGCCGCCCGGCGCTGGCGATGTCGGCGGCGTAGTCTACATAATCCTGCCGGATCGGGCCATCGGTCTGCGCATTGATGCTGTCGGCATTGGCGATGATCCGCCCGAGCGGCGCACGCAGCGCGCGGTCGAGCCGCGCGCCGAATTCGTCGGTCAGCGTGTCGGTGGCGGCCGTGACGGGGGACGGCGTCGCGACGGCGCGCGCCGATCCGGTATAGCCGGCGAACTTGCCCGCGGTGTCGAGCCGCGGCCGCGCCGACAGCATGACCGTGGCGCCGGTCGAGCGGATCATCGCGGGCTGGTCGTCGAACGCGCCATGCGCGAGCAACACGGCGAACATCGGCATCGCGCCGTGCTCATCGGGCTTGGGCGTCATCAGCGCATCGAGCGGCTTGCCGAGCAGCCCCGACGGCTCGATCCCCTGCCGCGCGGCGTCGGCACCGATCGCGGTCAGGTGGAGCGTCGCGTCGGTCTCCCACGACCAGTCGGCGCCCTGCACCAGCAAGTCGCGCTCGCGCCGCGCGGTGTCGGCGGGCGGCGTCCACGGTGCTCGTGCGCGCCAACCGCTGATCGCGAGCGCGACCCCGGCATCGACTGGCGTGGCGACGACCCACAATTCGACCTCGTCGGGCCCATCGGCGACCACGGCGTGCCGCGACACGGGGATCCCGAGCCGCTGCGCCAGCCGCGCCAGCACCGCGATCTGCGGGACGACAAAGGGCTGCCCGATCGCACCCCCGGCGCGCCGGTTGAGCTCGTCGAGGGGACCGCCCGCCTCGACCAGGCGGCCGTCGCGATCGACCAGGCCCGGGACCGCCGCGTCGTTCATCGCGCTGCCGCCAAGACGGCGATCGCCGCACGAAAATCGGCCGGCAGCGCGAGCGGCGCCAAGGCGGCGCGTGCCTCAGCGACCGTTACCGCTGCAATCGCATCGAGTTGGTCGGCGAACGCCTCGACGTCGTCGCTCAGCGCAAGCCCGATCTGTGCGATCGTCGCGCGGTCGAGATCGAGCGCGCGCAGCGCCAGCCATAAAGGGTCGCCGCCGGTCACGACGATGTGCCGCGCGACCGCGAAATCGAGACGAAGCGGCAACGCTAGCAGCGCGATGAACAGTGCGACGTTGCGGTCGCCCAGCGCGTGGGTGAGGAGTGCCGCCAGCTCCCCCGGCTGCGCGTCGATCACCGCGGCAAGACGCGTCGCCGCGCCCTCGACTCGGTCTCCCTCGTCATGCGCGCCGAGCGCCCATAGCGCGGCCTCGGCCAGCGCACGGTCGGCCTCGGCACCGGTCAGCTGCTCGCGGATCGCGGCCGCCACCCACCATACCAGCCGGTGATGCAACTCCGCAGGCAATTCGGTGTGGGTCAGGCGCCCGGTGTCGAGAAAGGTGCGGCGTCGTCCTTCCGCGGTCATCAGCGCCAGTGCGGCGGCGGCAACATGGCCATCGGCGCTCGCGGTCAAGCGCGTGAGCAGACTGGCCCCGCTCTCGTCGAGAGAGCCGGATAGCAAGCCATCGGCGAGCAGATCCTGCCGCGTCCGCGCGATCAGCTCGCGCATCAGGTCGGGATCACGCAGGACACCCGCAGCAGCCAGCCGCTCGTCCACCGGCTCGCCTTCGCTCAGCCAGCGCGCCCGGTCGCCATCGCCCGCCGCCGTCAGCGTCTGCGCGACGTGGCGACGCATCTCGTTTTCGACCGCGACGATCATTGCACTCAGCGTACCCGCCAGTACCGCGCGCGTCCGGTCGTCGAGCCGGTCGTCGTCGGGCACGAAGAAATCGTCGATCGCATGCGCCAATCGGCGATCGGCGCGACCCAGCGAGGCCGCCGCGCGCGCGAGCAGCTGACTGGCGCTGCGGCGAGCGCCGTCGTCAATGTCGCCTCGGTCGATCGACATGGGAAATCCATACACGGCGCGTCGTTAAATTGCGGTTAGCCAGATGCTTCAGCCGGCGATCCGCGTGCGCAGCCGTTCGATCGCGTGCCCCAGCGTCGCCACCGCATATCCCGCCGCCGCCGCCAGCCCGACCAGCGGCTGCCCCGCGATCGCCGCGGGGAGCAGGATCAGGAGATAGGCCGGCGGCGTCGCCCACCACAATTGTCGTTGCACCGCACCTGCCGCGCGCTCCGCCAAGGCGCCGGCAATCACCGTCCCCAACGCGAGCAACGGTACCGTCGCGGTTCCTGCGTCGAGTCCCGCCTGGCGCCCGAACAGCAAGGTGGCGAGGACGATGCTGCCTGGGGCCAGCCACTTCACCGCGGCGATCAGCCGTCGTTCGTCGCGCAGCCACGCGAGCACGTCGCTGAGCGCGAACAGGCCGAGCGCAACGATCACCGCCGCGAGGCCGGGTGCTGCCCAGCCCATCATCACGCCCGCCAGCCCGGCCACGCCCACCGCGACGCCGCCCACGGCGAGCATCACCGCCGGCACCCCGCGCGCGACCAGCGGCGGCAGCGCGACACGTGCGAGCGGCGCGATCAGGAAGCGGTCGACCCAATTCGGCCGCGCGCCGATCGCCGCCACCAGCGTCGCGCGACCCTTTGCCACCAGCGCCCGCGAATCGCGCTGAATGCCGTGCCCGTCGCGTACCGCCGCTTCGGGCAATGCGACGCGGTCGGCGCCGTGCTGCGCCGTGACGCGCAACAGCGACGAGGCGAAATCGTAATCGCTCGGCAATTTCGCGACCTCGGCGATGCGTTGCGGGTCGATCGTCGCGACGCCCGCCCACACCACGCCCGGCTCGATCCGCTCGAGCTCGTCGCCCTCCGCCGCGACCAGCAAGGTGTCGGACTTGCGTTCACGCATCGCCTCCACCACGCCGCCGGTCGTGACCAGCCCGTCGGCGAGCCACACGACGCGCGCCAGCGGGTGGAGCTTGGCGATCGCTTCGCTGGGGTTGCGCACCGAATCGACCGCGACTCCGCGCTTGCCCATGCGGTTGATCGCGCCGAGCAATTCGGGGGTCAGCCGCGACACCACGACGACGATCTGCGATGCCCCCGCCGCGATCAGCAACCGCGCCTGAAACTCGATCAGCGTGACTCCGCCGATCGGCAGTGTCGCCGCGAGCGTATCGTGGCGATCGGACGCATCGGCCGTCGCGAACAGGAGCCCCGCAAGCATGGCCGCGCTGTTACGGCGTGATGTCGCTCAACGCAAAAGGTTAGAGGCGCGCGACCGCCTGCTTGAGCTTGCGCAGCATCGCGGCATCGTGCGGCATGCACGCGGCGTCCGACGCCAGCGCCATCAACCGCACCGCCCCGAAACTCGCCGCCAGCCCCTTCAATCGCGCCGCGCCGAGCGCCCAGCCGGCGGCGTCGGCGGCATTTTCGATCGTCGCGATCGCGCGCTCCGCGCTGTCGACGAACGCCACGCGCAGCTCCGCGATCAATGCTGGTTCGTCGCCGACGGCTGCCGCCAAGGTCGCGTCGATTGCTCCGGGATCATAGGCCATGACCGTGTCCTAACCGCCACGGCTTTAACGGATCGTTGCGTAATCGCTTTGATCTGCATGATTTCATGGTAAACGTGAGCGATGAGCGGGGGTTCAACTATCGTCGATCTGCGCGTGAGCGACGTGGATTTCGCCACATCGCCAGTCGCGGAACACGTGGATTTCACCGAAGCGACGCCGGCTGAAACGGCCGAGGAGCCGCTCGAACTCGACCAATATGAATCGCCGCCCAGTATTTGGGGTAAGGTATTCGGCGCGGTCGCGTTCCTGCTCGCGGCGGCATGGGTGGGCTTCATCATCTGGTACGCCGGGCCGTCGGTGCTCGCCAATCCGCAACCCATGGTCTTGGCGCAATTCGCCGCCGCACTCGCCGCGCCGCCCGCGTGGATCGGCGTGCTGTGGCTCATCGCGCTTCGGTCGAGCAAGGCCGAGGCGCAACGCTTCAACGCCACCGCGCGGTCGATGCGCGCCGAAGCCGACCACCTTCAGACCGTCATCGCCGCGATGGCCAAGACGATCGAGGCCAACCGGCTGATGCTGGGCGACCAGATCACGTCGATGATGGCGGCGGCGAGCGGCATGGCGGAGCAGATTTCCCAGGCCGGGACACAGGCCGCAGGACTCGACGCAGCGGCACGGACGGCGGAGGACAAGCTCAACGTCCTGTTGGCCACCCTGCCCAAGGCACATGCCGAAACCGAGGCGCTCGGCGCGAAGATCGAAGCGACCGGGCTGACCGCGAGCGAACGCGCCGCTGCACTCGATGCGCAACTCGTCGCGCTCGGCGAGCGTGGCAAGGAAGCGGATGCGATCACCAGCGGTGCCGCCGAACGCCTCGCCGCCAATATCGCGCGGATGGAAGCGACCAGTGAGACCGCCGGCGCCCGGCTGGAAAGCGTCACCGCAACCATGTCCGAGACGGTCGACGGCCTGCTCGATCGCACCGCGAGCGCGGTCGACGAGGCGCGCAAGGGGATCACCGCGCAGGGCGACGCGATGGCGGCGATGCTGTCGGCCAACCAGGCGTCGCTCGACCGCACTGCGACCGACAGCGCGACGGCGCTCGCCGAGCGAATCGCGGCGATCGAGGCGGTGGTGAACCATGTCGCGGATGTGCTCAACACCGGCCAGGCGCAAGTCGATGCGATGGCGCGGTCGATCGAGGACAGCAGCGGTGCCGCGCAACGCTTCGCTGGCGAGGCGGCGCCGCAATTGCTCGAAAGCCTGATGCGGATCCGCGACACCGCCAACGCCGCCGCCGACCATGCGCGCGAAGCGATCGAGCGGATCGTCCCCGAGGCGAGCGCCGCGATCGAGGAAGCGGGCAAGGAAGCGCTCGAAAAGAGCCTCGCCGCCATCGCCGAGGCGCAAACCGTCGCCGCGGCGTCCGCCGCCGAAGCATCGGACAAGCTCAACCAGCAGATGGTCGCGATCGCCGACGCGTCGGGGCACATCGAGGCGCGGCTCGCCGATACCAGCGAAGCGGACGGCTTTGCGCGGCGCGTATCGACGCTGATCGAATCGCTCAACTCGGCGTCGATCGATCTCGCCGCGATCTACGCAAGCGACGTGCCCGACACGTCATGGGCCGCGTATCTCAAGGGCGATCGCGGCGCCTTCACCCGCCGCGCGGTCAAGCTGCTCGATACCGGCGACATGCGCGCAATCGTGCAGGCGTACGAAAACGACGACACGCTGCGCGATCAGATCAACCGCTACATCCACGATTTCGAAGCGATGCTCCGCGCGGTGCTCGCGCAGCGCGACAGCGCGCCGATCGGCGTCACCTTGCTATCGTCGGATATGGGCAAGCTCTACGTCGCGCTCGCCCAGGCGATCGAGCGGCTGCGCGCCTAATCGAGCCGGCCGAACAGGTCGAGCATCTTCGGCGTGATCCAGCCGAATTCGTAATTCGCCACGAACAGCGCCCAGAGGATCGTCGCGACGATCGTCACGCGGATTGCGATTCGCCGTACATCGAAGACGTGCGGCGCGCTTTCGGCCTGGCCGGGGACGTACTCACCCCCCGCCTCGTGCGTCGTGCGGACGCCGAACGGCAGGACGAGGAAGACCGAGAACGACCAAAACAGGAAGTAGATCGCGAGCAGCGAGGTCCAGCGCATCGCGTCAGGCCTCGATGATCAGCACGTCGACGACGGGCTTCTTGCCGGTCCATTTGGTCGCGACGCGGCGCACCGCGAGCCGCAGCGATTCTCGCAGATTTTCGAGGTCGCCCTTGTGCTTGCGCACCGCGTCTTCCGCGGCGTCGCATGCTTCGTCGAGAAACGCCTCCTTGTCCTCCTCGACCGGCACGCCCTGCAGCCGAACCTCGGGCGTTCCGACCAGCCGGTAATTGCCGTCGATCGCCACCGCGACCGACATCTGGCCGAAGCTTGCGAGGCGGCGGCGCTCGTTCATCGTCGCGCCGTCGGCGGGCAGGATGACGTCGCCGTCGAGCATCAGCCGCCCGACCGGGGCATGCCCGACCTTCTCCGGCTCGCCCGGCGCCAGCCGGACGATGTCGCCGTCGGTCTGGACCAGCGCGCGTGGAACACCCTGCGATAGGCCAAACCGCGCCTGTTCCATCATATGGCGCATCTCGCCGTGGACGGGCACGAGCAGTTCCGGCCGGATCCAGCGGTACATCGCCTCGAGTTCGGGACGGCCCGGATGGCCGGAGACGTGGACATGCTCCTGCCGCTCGGTGACCATCTCGACGCCCTTGGCGGCGAGCTGGTTCTGGATGCGGCCGATCGCAAGCTCGTTGCCGGGTATCTGCTTCGACGAAAAGATCACGGTGTCGCCCGCCGCCAGCTTGATCGGGTGCGTGCCCTCCGCGATCCGGCCGAGCGCGGCGCGCGGCTCGCCCTGCCCGCCGGTCGCCACGACCAGCACGTCGCGGCCCGGCATCGCCATCGCGGCGTCAGGATCGACCGGCTCCGGGAAATTCTTGAGATAGCCGGTCGAGCGCGCCACCGTCAGGATGCGGTCGAGCGAGCGCCCGGTGACGCAGATCCGCCGCCCGGTCTTCTTCGCCACCTCACCCAGCGTCTGCAACCGTGCGGCGTTCGACGCGAAGGTTGTGACGACCACCCGCCCCTTCGCCTTGCCGACCGCCTCGATCAGCCCGTCGCGCACGCTCGCTTCGGACCCAGACGGCTCCGGATTGAACACGTTGGTGGAGTCACACACCAGCGCGAGCACACCTTCATCACCGATCGCCGACAGCTGCTCCGGCGTCGATGGCTTGCCGAGCACAGCGTTGCTGTCGTCGAGTTTCCAGTCGCCGGTGTGGAACACACGCCCGTACGGCGTATCGATCAGTAGCGCACTCGCTTCGGGGATCGAATGCGCGAGCGGGACGAAGGTGACGCCGAATGGCGCCAGATCGACGCGCTCGCCGGGCTTGATCACGTTGAGCTTCACCCGGTTGGCGACGCCTTCTTCTTCCAGCTTCCCGCGGATCAGCCCGGCGGTGAAGCGCGTCGCGTAGAGCGGCACGCCAAGATCGTCGGCGAGGTATGGCAGCGCGCCGATATGATCCTCGTGCCCATGCGTCAGCACGATGCCGAGCAGGTTATCGCGCTGTTCCTCGATGAATTGCAGGTCGGGCAGGATCAGATCGACGCCGGGATAGGCCGGGTCGGCGAAGGTCACGCCCATATCGACCATCAGCCATTTGCCCTGACAACCGTACAGGTTGACGTTCATTCCGATCTCGCCCGATCCGCCGAGCGCAAGGAAAAGCAGTTCGTTTTTCGGTATCACTTAGTCACTTTCAAAAATTCGTTGGCGCGGCGCCCGGCCGCGCATCAGTTCGCGTGGGCACGTTCCCACATCATCGCGAGCCCCTGAATCGTCAGATCGGGCTCAATCGCATCGAATATGGGGCTGTTCTTCTCGAAAAGAACCGCCAGCCCGCCGGTCGACACCACGGTCACCGGACGGCCGACCTCCGCCTTCATCCGCGCGACCAGCCCTTCGATCATCGCGATATAGCCCCAATAGATGCCGATCTGCATCTGGCTGACGGTGTCGCGGCCGATCACGGTGGGGTCGGCGGGCGCTTCGATCCCAATCCGCGGCAGCTTGGCGGCGGCTGCGACGAGCGCGTCGAGCGACAGGTTGATCCCCGGCGCGATGATCCCGCCCTTGTAACTCCCTCGATAATCGATCCAGTCGACCGTCGTCGCGGTGCCGAAATCGATCACGATCAGATCGCCTTCGTGAAGCGCGTGCGCCGCGATCGCGTTGACCGCGCGGTCGGCGCCCAGGCTCTGCGGTTCCGCCACGTCGATCGCCATGCCGTATTCGACCGGCGGCTGCCCGGCGATCAGCGCATTCGTCTTGAAATATTTGTCGGCGAGCACCTGAAGGTTGTGCGTCGCGCGCGGCACCACCGTGGATACGATCACGCCGGTCACGTCGCTGCGGTCGTACCCTTCGAGGCTGAGCAACTGGCTAAGCCACACCGCATATTCGTCGGCGGTGCGGCGCGGGTCGGTCGCGATGCGCCAGCGGCCTTTGATCGCGCGGCCATCGAGCAGCGCGAAAACGACATTGGTGTTGCCGGCATCGATCGCGAGCAGCATGGATTTGCCTTCTCAGAGCATCGTGCAGAAAAGTGGGAACCGGTTTTCTGCTAAACGATGCGACCACAAAAACTACAGCAGGAACACGTCGCCGGCGTGAATGACACGTCGCGTGCCGTCCGCCAAGCGCAGGATGAGGGCACCGTCGGAGTCGAGCCCGTCGAACAGTCCGTCGATCGCCGATCCGTCAGGCAAGCGCGCGGTCAGCGCCGCGCCGATCGAATGCGCGCGGGTCATCCAGCGGCGCCGCACGACGTCGATCCCCTCGCCGCGCCAGCGCTCGACCCAGCGACCGAACGCATCGGCCAGCGTCTCGATGAAATCCACAGGATCAACCGCGACATCGTACGCCGCCAGACTGGTCGCGACGCGGTCGGTATCGGTCGGGTGGTGCGCCAGATTGACCCCGAACCCGATCACCACCGCCTCGCCCGCGCGTTCGAGCAAGATACCCGACAGCTTCGCGCCGTCGATCAGCAGGTCGTTGGGCCATTTGAGCACCGCCGCGCCCATGATGTAAGCGCCGACCGCCTCCTCCAGCGCGACCGCCGCGACCAGAGCGAGGGTCGCCGCGGGCGGATCGCTCGGTCTGGGCCGTACCAGCGTGCTCGCGTAGAGATTGCCGGTATCGGATACCCACGCCCTGCCCTGTCGTCCACGACCGCTGGTCTGGCGCTCGGCGCGCAGCCACACTCCCTCCTCCAGCCCCGTCGCGGCGAGCGCGATTATGTCGGCGTTGGTCGACCCGGTTTCCGCAACCGTTCGGATCGCGTGGCTCAGAACAGCGCCTTTGCCGCCGCCGCCGTCCACACGCCGATCGGCTTTAGCGCGAACCAGCCGACCGGCGAGATAAATAGCGCCATGACGGTGAGGATCGCATATTCGACCGCCGTGTCGCGGCTCCGCTGATACGCCGGCGCGGCCGCGTCGAAATACATCACCTTGATGACGCGCAGATAATAATAGGCGCCGATCACCGATCCGACGAAGCCAGCCACCGCCAGCGGGAACAACCCCGCCTGCACCGCCGCCTGGAACACCGCCAGCTTGGCGAAGAATCCGAGCAACGGCGGAATTCCCGCCAAGCTGAACATGAAGATCGCCATCGCCGCGGCCAGGCCGGGACGCGTCACCGACAGGCCCGCCATGCTGTCAATGCTCTCGACCGGATCGCCGTTGGCGTCGCGCATCTGGAGCACGACGAGGAAGCTGCCGAGCGTCATCGCGACATAGATTAGGAGGTACAGCAGCACCGACGACACGCCCGCCTGCGTCCCTGCGGCCAACCCGACGAGCAGGAAGCCGACATTGTTGATCGACGAATAGGCGAGCAGCCGCTTGATGTTGCGCTGCCCGATCGCGGCGACCGCGCCGAAGATGATCGAGGCGAGGCTGGCGAAGATCACGATCTGCCGCCAGTCGGCGATCGCCGGGCCCATCGCGTCGATCGCGACCCGCACGCCCAGCGCCACCGCCGCCACCTTGGGCGCCGAGGCGAAGAAGGTCGTCACCGGCGTCGGTGCGCCTTCGTACACATCGGGTGTCCACATGTGGAACGGCACCGCCGACATCTTGAACGCGAGGCCGGCGAACACGAACACCAGCCCGAAGGTCAGGCCTAGCGAGTGGCTGGCGGCGTAAGCCGTAGCGATGCCGGGAAACAGCGTCGTACCGCTGAACCCGTATACCAGCGAAATGCCGTAGAGCAGGATGCCGCTCGCCAGCGCGCCGAGGACGAAATATTTGAGACCCGCTTCCGCCGAGCGCTGGTCGCGCCGCATGAAGCTGGCAAGCACGTAGGCCGCGAGGCTGTTGAGCTCGAGCCCGACGTACAGCGTCAGCATATCGCCCGCCGACACCATCATCCCCATGCCCGCGACCGCGAGCAGGATCAGCACGGGATATTCGGGATGCAGACCGTCGCCGTCGCCGCGCGCGAAAAAGCGTGGCGCGATGACGATCGACACCGCTGCGGCGACGTAGATCAGCACCTTGGCGAATGCCGCGAAGGCGTCGGCGCGATAGAGGCCGTCGAAAACGACACCGGCGTAGGACGCCGGCCCGGCGAGCGAAATGCCCGCGCCGATCAGCACCGCGATGGCGGTCCAGCTCACCATCCGCGTCGATCGTTGCCCGCCCCATGCCGCGACCAGCATCAGCGCCAGCGCGCCGACCGACAGAACGAGTTCGGGCATCGTGGCCTGAAGCGCGGTGGACCAGTCCATCACTTCGCCTCCGCCGTCTTGGCGGGCCCGGAAACCGTGAGCGGCTTGCCCGGGGTCGGTGCCGCGTCACCCGCGGGCTTGGCGCGGTCGACCCGGTCGAGCAGGATCTTCACGTCGCCGCGCATCGGCGCGAGGAAGCTTTCGGGGTACACGCCCATCCACAGCACCGCCGCCGCGATCGGCACGAGTAGCGCGAGTTCGCGCGAGTTGAGATCGGGCATCGCGCGCACGTCGTCCTTGACCAGATCGCCGAACACGACGCGGCGGTAGAGATAGAGCATGTACGCCGCGCCGAGGATGATCCCGGTGGTGCACAGCAAGGTGATCGTGGTCGACACCTTGTACGTGCCGGCGAGGCTGAGGAACTCGCCGACAAAGTTGCTCGTGCCGGGCAAGCCGACCGACGCCATCGTGAACAGCATGAACAGCAAGGCATAGCGCGGCATATTGATCGCAAGCCCGCCGTAGCGGTCGATCTCGCGCGTATGCAGCCGGTCATAGATGACGCCGACGCACAGGAACAGCGCGCCCGACACCAGCCCATGGCCGAGCATCACCATCATCCCGCCCTCGATCCCCTGGCGGTTGAAGGCGAACAGCCCGATCGTCACGATCGCCATGTGCGCGACCGACGAATAGGCGATGAGCTTCTTCATGTCGGATTGCACCAGCGCGACGAGGCTGGTGTAGATCACCGCCACGGCCGACAGGCCGAACACCAGCCAGACGAGGCTCGACGACGCTTCGGGGAACATCGGCACCGAGAAACGCAGGAAGCCGTACCCGCCGAGCTTCAACAGCACGCCGGCCAGGATCACCGACCCCGCAGTCGGCGCTTGCACGTGCGCGTCGGGCAGCCAGGTATGGACCGGCCACATCGGCATCTTGACCGCGAACGACGCGAAGAAGGCGAGCCACAACCACGTCTGCGCCCAGACCGGGAAGTCGTGGTTGAGCAGCGTCGGGATGTACGTCGTCCCCGCCTGCTGCGCCATCCACAGCATCGCGATCAGCATCAGCACCGATCCGAGCAGCGTGTAGAGGAAGAATTTGTAGCTCGCGTAGATCCGGTTCGCGCCGCCCCAGATGCCGATGATCAGAAACATCGGGATCAGGCCGCCTTCGAAGAAGATGTAGAACAGGAACAGGTCCTGCGCGGCGAAGGTGCCGATCATCAGCAATTCGGTCAGCAGGAAGGCGGCCATATATTCGGGCACGCGTTTTTCGATCGCGGTCCAGCTCGCGCCGATGCAGATCGGCATGAGGAACACCGACAGCTCGATCAGGAGGAGCGCGAAGCCGTCGATGCCGAGCGACCAGCCGAAGCTGCCGAACAGCGGCACGTTCTCGACGAACTGCCATTGCGGACCGCCGATCTGGAAACTGCTCCACAGCACCACGCCGAACGCAAGGTCGACCAGTGTCGCCGCCAGCGCGAGCCAGCGCGCGTTGCTCGCGCTGAGGAACAGGCACGCTACCGCCGCGAACGCCGGCACCGCGAGCATCACGCTCAGGATCGGGAAGCCGCTCATCGCGTGATCGCCCAGGTAACGGCGGCGGTCAGGCCGATCAGCATGACAAAGGCATAGGTATAGAGATATCCCGATTGGGCGCGGCCGGCGACACGACTGCCGAGGCCGACGATCCACGCCGACCCGTTGGGGCCGAACCGATCGATCGTGCCCTCGTCACCACCCTTCCAGAACAGTCGCCCGATCGCGAACGCGGGGCGGACCAAGAGCAAGTCGTAGAGCTCGTCGAAATACCACTTGTTGTACACGAAGCGATACAGATAGCGGAACGTCGCGGTGAAGCGCGCGGGGATGTCGGGGCGGCGGATATAGGCCAGCCACGCCCCCCACAGCCCGAGCAGCATCACGATCGTCGCCGACAGCTTGATCCCCACCGGCACCAGGTGTGCGGCGTGATAGAGGTGCTCGTCGAACGCGATCGCGCCGCGCCAGTAATGCTCGCCAGCGTTGGGCTCGATGAACCAGCCGTGGAACACGAACCCGGCGAACACCGCGCCGGTCGCTAGCAGGATCAGCGGCACGAGCATCGACGGCGGGCTTTCGTGTGGGTGATAGCCGCCGGTGCCCGTCGGGATCTCGGGCGCACCGCTCTGGCCAGCGTGCGGGTCGCTGCCCGCGCCTTCGGCTGCCGCGTCGCTATGGCCGTGAGTCTCGTCGTCATGACCGTGGCCGTGCGCGTCGTGCAGCGCATGCTGGATATGCTCCGACCGCGCCCAGCGCGGCTTGCCCCAGAAGGTCAGGAACATCAGCCGCCACGAATAGAAACTGGTCAGCAGCGCCGCGAGCACGCCGACCCAGAACGCCCCGCTACCGCGCCCCGACGCATAGGCCAGTTCGAGGATGCCGTCCTTCGAATGGAACCCGGCGAACCCGATCTGCGGCAGGCCGAAGATACCGGGAATGCCCACACCGGTAATCGCCAGCGTACCGAGCAGCATCACCCAGAAGGTGATCGGAATCTGCTTACGAAGCCCGCCGTAGAACCGCATGTCCTGCTCGTGGTGCATCGCATGGATCACCGAGCCCGCGCCGAGGAACAACAGCGCCTTGAAGAAGGCGTGCGTGAACAGGTGAAACATCGCTGCGCCATACGCACCGCTGCCCGCCGCGAAGAACATATAGCCGAGCTGCGAACAGGTCGAATAGGCGATCACGCGCTTGATGTCGTTCTGGCACGTGCCGATCGTAGCGGCGAAGATGCACGTCGCGGCGCCGATGAACACGATGAAGTTCAGCGCGACTTCGCTCGTTTCGAACATCGGCGACAGACGGCACACCATGAACACGCCCGCGGTGACCATCGTCGCGGCGTGGATCAGCGCGGAGACCGGGGTCGGGCCCTCCATCGCGTCGGGCAACCAGGTGTGCAGGCCGAGCTGCGCCGACTTGCCCATCGCGCCGACGAACAGACACAGGCACAGCACCGTCATCGTATCGAAACGGTAGCCGAGGAATCCGATCGTCGACCCGGCCATGTTCGGCGCGTCGTGCAGGATCTGTGGGATCGAGACGGTGCCGAACACCAGGAAGGTGCCGAAGATGCCGAGCATGAAGCCCAGGTCGCCGACGCGGTTGACCACGAACGCCTTGATCGCGGCCGCGTTGGCGCTGGGCTTCTTGAACCAGAACCCGATCAGCAAATAGCTCGCGAGCCCCACGCCTTCCCAGCCGAAGAACATCTGGACCAGATTGTTCGCGGTCACGAGCATCAACATCGCGAAGGTGAACAGCGAGAGATAGGCGAAGAACCGCGGCTGGTCCGGATCCTCGTCCATATAGCCCCAGCTATAGAGGTGGACGAGCGCCGAGACGCTGGTGACGACCACTAGCATCACCGCGGTCAGGCTGTCGACGCGTAAAGCCCAGGCGACGTCGAGGTCGCCCGATTTCATCCATTCGAACACCGGCGCGACGGTCGCGTCCGCCCCGCCGAGATAATGGATGAAGATCGGCCAGCTGAGCGCGCACGATGCGAACAGCGCGCCGGTCGTGACGAGCTTGGCCGGCACGTTGCCGATCGCGCGATTGCCGAGGCCCGCGACGATCGCCGCGAGCAGCGGCAGGAAGACGATGAGCTGGATCACGCGCTCACCCCTTCATCCGGCTGGGATCGTCGACCGAAATCGTCCCCCGCCCGCGGAAATAGATCACCAGAATGGCGAGCCCGATCGCCGCCTCACCCGCCGCGACGGTCAGCACGAACATCGCGAACACCTGGCCGACCAGATCGTGCAGATACGCCGAGAAGGCGACGAGGTTGAGGTTCACCGCGAGCAGGATCAACTCGATCGCCATCAGCATGATGATCAAATTCTTGCGGTTCGCGATCAGCCCCATCACCCCCATACCAAACAGGATCGCCGCCACGACGAGATAATGCGTCAGCCCGATCACAGCTCCACCCCCTGCCCGACCGGCGGCTGCGTGTTGCGCGTGGCGTCCTGCGGACGGCGCGCGACCTGGCGACTGATCTTCTGGCCCTTCACCCCGCCGCGCGCACGATGCGTCAGCACGATCGCCCCGATCATCGCGACGAGCAGCACGAGGCCCGCGCCTTCGAACACGTACAGATAACGCGAATAGAGCAGCTGGCCGATCGCCTGGATATTCGACGTATGGTCGGTGGGCATCGGCGCGACACGCTGGTCGAGTTTCAGCCCGCCGGCGCCCCACGCGCCGACCGCGATGAAGATCTCGCACGCCAGCGCCACCGCGAAAGCGAGCCCGATCGCCGCATAGCGCGCGAACCCCGCGCGCAACTCGGCGAAATCGATGTCGAGCATCATCACGACGAACAGGAACAGCACCGCGACCGCGCCGACGTAGACGATCACCAGCAGCATCGCGATGAACTCGGCGCCGACCAGCAGCATCAGCCCCGCGGCGTTGAAGAACGCCATGATCAGCCACAGCACGCTGTGCACCGGATTGCGCGACGTGATGGTCAGCGCTCCGGACAGGAGCACCATCGCGGCGAACAGGTAAAAGGCGATTGCCTGGATCACGGAATCAGGGGTCCCCGAAGAGTTGGAGCGCGATTAACGGTAGGGTGCATCGGCGGCAAGGTTCGCGGCGATCGCGCGTTCCCAGCGGTCGCCATTGTCGAGCAATTTGGCCTTGTCGTAGATCAATTCCTCACGCGTTTCGGTCGAAAATTCGAAGTTCGGCCCCTCGACGATCGCATCGACCGGGCACGCTTCCTGGCACAGGCCGCAATAAATGCACTTGGTCATGTCGATGTCGTAGCGCGTCGTGCGCCGGCTGCCGTCGTCGCGCGGCTCGGCCTCGATCGTGATCGCCAACGCGGGACAGATCGCCTCGCACAGCTTGCACGCGATGCAGCGCTCCTCGCCGTTGGGATAGCGCCGCAGCGCATGCTCGCCGCGGAAGCGGGGCGAAATCGGGTTCTTCTCGAACGGGTAATTGATCGTCGCCTTGGGCTTCCACATGTAGCGGAAGGTCAGCGCATGGGCCTTGATGAACTCCCACAGCGTGAACGACTTGATGATCTGACCGACGGTCACGCCTTGGTGCCTTTCATGAGCAGGAACAGCCCGTTGCGCTTCGCAACGCGGCGGAGCAGCCAGCGCGGCCAGACCTTGCGGGCGATATCGAGCGCGCGGCCCTGATGCCGCTGTCCCGCGCCGCTTTCGAGCAAGTCGCCGTGGCTGAGTTCGATCTGGATGCTCGCGTCGCGGCTCGCACCGTTCAACAACGCGAACGCGCCGGCGGGGGTGTAGGCCTTGGTTCCGGGGCTTTCGAGGTAGCGGCTATAAACCTCCGCCAGCGACAGCGTCGGCTTGCCTTTGGCGAGACCATAGCGCGCCCACAACATCAGCCCGATCAGGCTCCATTTGTTGTAGATCATGAAGCGGAACTGCCCGCCCGGACGGAGCACGCGCAGCGCCTCGGCGAACGCCTTGGGCGTGTCCGGCGAATGGTGGAGCACGCCCCAGCTGTAGACGCGGTCGAAACTGGCGTCGGCGAACGGCAGCGCCTCGGCATTGGCGACCTGAAGGTCCGATGACAGACCCATCAGCGCAAGCCGCCGCCGCGTATGCTCGACCGCCCGCGGCGTCAGGTCGACCCCGGTGAGGTGCGCTCCGCCGCGCGCAAATTGCTCGTGATCCGCCCCAAGCCCGACGCCGATCTCCAGCACGCGCTCACCCGCCGCGTCGGCGAACCCCGCGAACGCCGGAATGTATGGCTCGAGCCGATAGCGCTCGGCCGATTGCTCGGCGTACCCCGCAACGCTCTCATCGGCGAGGAGCAAGTCCTCACCGCACGACGCGGCATCCCAGAAGTCGCGCACATCTGACAATTTGGCGGCGGCGGCGCTCATCCCGGCAATCCCACGCGCTGCCACATCAAATAGCCCGACACGACGAACACGAAGATCAGCGACAGCGGCAGGAACACCTTCCACCCGAGCCGCATCAGCTGGTCATAACGATAGCGCGGGACGGTCGCCTTCACCCAGCTGAACAGGAAGAAGAAAAACAAAATCTTGGCGAACAGCCAGACGATCCCCGGCACCGCGTACATCCACCCGACGTTGAGCGGCGGCAGATACCCGCCCCAGAACAGCACCGCGTTCAGCGCGCACATCAGGATCACGTTGGCATATTCGCCGAGCCAGTAGAGCGCGAAGCTCATCGACGAATATTCGGTCTGGTACCCCGCGACGAGCTCGCTTTCGGCTTCGGTCAGATCGAACGGCGCGCGTTGCGTTTCCGCGAGCGACGAGATGAAGAACACCACCGCCATCGGGAACAGCAGCGGGTTGATGAAATTGCCGTTGACCCAGCCCCAGGCGTACCCGCGCTGCGCCTCGACGATCTCGCCGAGGTTGAAGCTCCCCGCCCACAGTACGACCGAGATCAGGACGAAGCCGATCGACACTTCGTAGCTGACCATCTGCGCGGCCGCACGCAGCGCGGAATAGAAAGGATATTTCGAGTTCGACGCCCAGCCGGCGATGATGATCCCGTACACGCCGAGGCTCGACGCCGCGAGCACGTAGAGCAGACCCACGTTGATGTTGGACAGCACCACGCCCGCCTGGAACGGCACCACCGCCCACACGATCAGCGCGACGGTGAAGGTGATGATCGGTGCGATCAGGAACAGGCCCTTGTTCGCCGCGGACGGGATGATTGTTTCCTGCAGGAAGACCTTGAGCCCGTCGGCGAACGACTGGAGCAGCCCGAGCGGCCCGACCACGTTTGGGCCGCGGCGGAGCGCCATCGCCGCCCAGATCTTGCGGTCGGCGTAGATGATCATCGCGACGGCGAGCATCAGCGGGAGCGCGATGACGAGTATGTCGATGATCGTGGCGATGAACCACGCCCAGCCGTATTCCATGCCAAGATAGGTGAACCAGGAGGTCATTCCGCCGCCTCCGCGAACGACTGGCCGTGGATGAGTTCGGCCGAGCATTGCTGCATCGTCGGGCTGGCGCGGCAGATCGCGTTGGTGAGGTAGAAATCCTGGATCGGATAACCGGTGATCGTGCCTTCCGTCTTGGCGTCGAGCTTAGGCGGGCTCCAGTCGAACTTGGCCAGACCGAGCTGGCCGAGCGCCGGCGTGTCGAGCGCCATCTGCGCGCGGAGTTCCTCGAGACTATCGAACGGCAACGTCACCTTCAGCGTGTCGCTAAGCGCACGCAGGATCGTCCAGTCCTCGCGTGCATCGCCCGGCGGGAAGACCGCCCGCTCGCCACGCTGCACGCGACCCTCGAGGTTGACGTAGGTGCCCGATTTCTCGGCATAGCTCGCGCCCGGCAGCACGACGTCGGCCGCCGCCGCGCCCTTGTCGCCGTGATGCCCGACATAGACCGTGAAGCTCTTGTCGAGCCTGGCAAAATCGACCTCGTCCGCGCCCATCAGGAACACCAGCTTGGGCGCCGCGGCGTAGATATCGGCGATCCCGCCCGGCTGACCCGCACCGAGCATCAGTCCACCCATCCGGCTGGCCGAGAAATGCAGCACGTTGAACCCGTTCCAAGCCGTGCCGTCCTCCAGCGTGCGGATCAGCCCGAACGTGTCGGCGAACTTGAGCGCCGCGCCGTGCGCGCGCTTCACCGCCAGGCCGCCGACGATCACCATCGGCGCCTTGGCGTTCTTGAACGCCTCCGCGGCCGCCTTGGGTAAGTTGCCGATCAGCGACAGGTCGTCGCCGATCCATTCGGTCTTGTACGTCAGATCGGTTTCCGGCCCGATCGCAAAGACTTTCGCGCCTTTCTTGACGGCCTTTCTGATCCGCGTGTTGACCAGCGGCGCTTCCCAGCGGACGTTCGACCCGATCAACAGGATGGCGTCGGCGCGCTCGACACCGGCAATCGTCGTGTTGAAATTGACCGCGGCCAAGCTCGACACGTCATAGTCCGCGCCGGTCTGGCGCCCTTCGATCAGGCTCCCGCCCATCGCCTTGACCAGCGCCTTGGCCGCGAAGATCGTTTCGCAATCGACGAGATCACCGTGCACCGCCGCGACGCTTTTGCCGGCTTTCACCGCCACGATTGCCGCGAACGCTTCGTCCCAGCTCGCCGCGACCAGCTTCCCGCCGCGCCGCACATAGGGCCGGTCGAGCCGCCGTCGCACGAGGCCGTCGACCGCATGCCGCGTCTTGTCGCTCGCCCACTCCTCGTTGACGTCGTCGTTGACGCGCGGCAGCGCGCGGAGCACCTGCCGCCCGCGGCTGTCGAGGCGAATGTTCGTCCCGACCGCGTCCATCACGTCGATTGCCAGCGTCTTCTTCAATTCCCACGGTCGCGCCTCGAACGCGTAGGGCTTCGACGTCAAGGCGCCGACCGGGCATAAGTCCACGACATTGCCCGACAATTCGCTCGTCACCGCGCTTTCGAGGTACGACGTGATCTGCATGTCCTCGCCGCGGTAGATCGCGCCGATTTCCTCGACCCCCGCGACTTCCTCGGCGAAGCGGATGCAGCGCGTGCACTGGATACAGCGAGTCATCACCGTCTTGACGATCGGCCCCATGTATTTCTCGGTCACCGCGCGCTTGTTCTCGTCGTAGCGCGAATGACCACGGCCATAGGCGATCGACTGATCCTGCAAGTCGCACTCGCCGCCCTGGTCACAGATCGGGCAGTCGAGCGGGTGGTTGATCAGCAGGAATTCCATCACGCCTTCGCGCGCATTCTTGACCATCGGGGTGTTGGTGAACACCTCCTGCCCGTCGCCCGCGGGCAGCGCGCACGACGCCTGCGGCTTGGGCGGCCCAGGCTTCACTTCGACCAGGCACATCCGGCAATTGCCGGCGATCGACAGCCGCTCGTGATAACAGAAGCGCGGGATTTCCTTGCCCGCGGCCTCGCACGCCTGCAGCACGGTGGCGCCCGCGGGGACTTCGATATCGATCCCGTCTACCTTGAGCTTCGGCATCGTTCAGCGTCCTTCCGCCACGGCAGGGCGGCGTTGCAAATACAGCGCTTCGGCGGCCCAGCCATGAATCGCCGTACCGGTCATGTCGATCCGCCCCATGCCCCGCGCACAACCGTTGAGGACAGGCGCGAACGCCCGACCGGCCTCGGCTTCGGTCGTCGACAGCCGCTTCGACCGCACCAGCCGGTCGGCAATGACCGGATCCAGTGCCGCCGCACAGCGGACGACGACATAGCCGGGCGGCAACCCAGCATTGCCTAGGGCCGGCGCAGGCACCGGGCTGGCGGGTGGGCTGGCCTTCGCAAGATCAAGATAGAGCCGCGTCGCGATCGCGCCGCGCAGCGCGCGTCGGGGAAACGCCACTTGCTGGCGCTGCCCAGCAAGCTGACCGGCCGCCTGCGCCACGCTGAGGCGTCCCAACGCGACCTCAGCCGATAGTTCATCGGCCGCCAGCGTCGGACCGAATTGGAAGCAATTGCCATGCTTTTTGAAGAGCAGGTCGAGTTGAGCCTGCTCGGCCGCACTGTCGGGCGCGGTATCGATCACCATCGCGGCCTCGCGCGGCGCGGCGCGGACAGCGCATTGCGCGAACTTGGCGAGCACTTTTTCCCCGTCCATGCTCGCCTTCTGCTGCGCGAAGGCGGGCGCACCCAGTATGGGTGCCATGACGGCGAACAACGCGATGCCGTACTTCATGCCGCCATCTCGGGCGGCAGGCGGCGTGCGCCGGTCGGAAAGTGGGGCGTATTCATCGCGAACGTCTTACTTGGACACCATGTGATAGAGCGGCTCGGCGACGATCAACCGAAGGTCGTCGCGCTTCACCGTGAAATTCTTGCCCGGCGCCAGGCAGTCGTTGAGCGCCGGAGTCAAAGCGCGGATCGCCGCACGCTCGCCGACGCTGCCGCGCGTCGAGCGGGCAAGGTCCAGCGCGCCGACCGGGTTGAGCGCCACGACGCAATCGCCGAACTGGCGGATCGAGACGAGGTTGCGGTCGTACCCCCAACTGCCTTCGCTTACGGTGAGGGCCCAACTCGCGCGTGGCGGGGGCGATGCCGCGTCGAACCGGCCGCGCTCCAACCAGTTCATCAGCGCTGCGTTGGCGATCTCCGCGCGCTCGCGCCACGCGAATTGGCCGCCCATCCGCCGGTTGTCGTTGCACCCGCCATACAAATCCATGAGCTTCGCGCCGGCGCGGCGTTCGCTTTCGGAACCGGGCAAGGTCGCGAGCAGCATCTTCGCGTCATGCGCGTCGTTGTCGACGACGCATTGCGCGACGTCGTAGCCATCGCTGGCATGCGCGGGCAGCGCGACGAAGGCGCCGAGCAATGCGGCGATCACAAGCGGATATTTCATGTGGCGGCCTCCTGTTCTTGACGCGGGGAAAATCGGATTCGACATCACTTTGCCCCCACTGCCCTGGTCTTGTCGCTCAACGCGACGGTGCGCTTGTACAGCGCCTCCGCCACCGTCGCCTGCAATCCCCAGCGCGTCAGTCGCACCTGCTGCTTGGGCGGCAGGCAGTCGGCCAGGGTCGGCCGAAGCGTCGCCAGTGCCGCGTCTTCGTTGCGCGAGGCGGGGGTGGCCATTACCAGATCGCGCGCCGCCGCGGGCGCCAGCTTGGCGACGCACCCGCCGAACGTGATCGACGGCGCCGCGTCGACTTCCTCGCCGGGCTGGCCATTCGCGGGAATGACCGCCGCGCGCGCGCCCTGCGAAAGATAGCCGAACTCCCGCACGTACATCGCGCGGTAGATCGCGCCGCGGAACAACGGCGGCGACATCCTCAGCTTGCCCGCGAACAGGCAATCGTCGGTCGCGAGCTTGCGCAGCGCGCCGTCGGTTGCCGCATCGTCGCCCAGCGCCAGCGCCCGCTGCACGCCGCCCAGATGCTGCATCACGACGCAATAGCCGTATTGGTTCAGCATCTCGCGCGCCTTGTCGTTGTCGGACAGCGGCCGGTCCGAGGGCATCGCGGCATAGGGCGTCGGCAACGCATATTGCGCGCTGGCCGGTGACACCCAGCACACGGCAAGCGCCGACAGGACGGCCAGCCGCTTGGTCACTCCGCGGCCTCCTGCATCGGCGACAGATCGCCACCCTGCGCTTCGGCGATGCGCCGCTCAATTTCGGGACGGAAATGCTTGATCAGGCCCTGGATCGGCCACGCCGCGGCGTCGCCCAGCGCGCAGATCGTGTGACCTTCGACCTGCTTGGTCACGCTGTAGAGCGTGTCGATCTCCGACACGTCGGCGTCGCCGGTGCGCAGCCGCTCCATCACGCGCCACATCCAGCCGGTGCCCTCCCGGCACGGCGTGCACTGGCCGCAGCTTTCGTGCTTGTAGAAATAGGAGATGCGGCTGATCGCGCGGACGATGTCGGTCGACTTGTCCATGACGATCACCGCCGCGGTGCCGAGCCCCGACCCGACCGCCTTCAGCCCGTCGAAGTCCATCGGGCAATCCATGATGTCCTTGGCCGGGACCAAGGGCACCGACGACCCGCCGGGGATCACCGCGAGCAAATTGTCCCACCCGCCGCGGATGCCGCCGCAATGCTCGTCGATCAGTTGACGGAACGGGATCGACATCGCGTCCTCGACGACGCAGGGGCGGTTCACATGGCCGCTGATCTGGAACAGCTTGGTGCCCTTGTTGTTCTCCGCGCCGAAGCTCGCGAACCATTCGGGGCCGCGGTGCAGGATCGTCGGCACCACCGCGATCGATTCGACGTTGTTGACCGTGGTCGGGCAGCCGTAGAGGCCGGCACCCGCCGGGAACGGCGGCTTCAGGCGCGGCTGGCCCTTCTTGCCCTCCAGGCTTTCGAGCATCGCGGTCTCTTCGCCGCAAATGTACGCGCCCGCCCCGCGGTGGCAGAACACGTCGAAATCGTACCCCGATCCGCACGCATTCTTGCCGATCAGCCCGGCGTCGTAAGCCTCGGCGATCGCCGCGAAGAGCACCTCCGCCTCGCGGATATATTCGCCGCGGATGTAGATGTACGCGGCACGCGCGCGCATCGCATAACCGGCAACCAGCGCGCCTTCGATCAGCTTGTGCGGATCGTGGCGGATGATCTCGCGGTCCTTGCACGATCCAGGCTCGGATTCGTCGGCGTTGATCACCAGGAAATTTGGACGATCGGGTCGCGGCTCCTTGGGCATGAAGCCCCACTTCGTGCCGGTCGGGAACCCCGCCCCGCCGCGCCCGCGCAGGCCCGACGCCTTGATCCGGTCGATGATCGTGTCGGCGCCGATCTCGAGCAGCTTTTTGGTGTTGTCCCAATCGCCACGCGCACGCGCCGCCAGCAGCGTCCAGGGCTGAAACCCGTAGACGTTGGTGAAGATGCGGTCCTTGTCGGCGAGCATCAGCGGCGCCCCCGCTTTTTGGCGGCGGCGACGATGCACACGAACGCGCCACTAAACGCGGCGATGATGGCGGCAAGTTGCGCCGAGGTCATCGCCGTCCCCCCATCGCGCCGCGGATGAAATAGAACAGCACCAGCACGATCCCCACCGTGACGATCAGCCCGATCAGCGCGAATGCGACCTTCAGCACGATACCGAGCACGATCAGCGCGCCGATGATCGCGAACAATGCGATGATGGGGTTTTGCCCGCGCATCACCATTCCCCCCGATAATCGTGGTTGGCGTCGACCATCTCTTTCAGCGTCGTCGGCCCACCCTCGGGACAGCTCGCGCGGCGGCCGATGGTCGATCCGGCGGGCGGCGTTTCGCCCCGCGCCAGCGCCTCGAGCACACCGATCGTGCGGTCGTAGTCGAGATCCTCGTAATTATCGTCGTTGATCTGGACCATCGGCGCGTTGGCGCACACGCCCAGGCACTCGACCTCGGTCAGCGTGAACAGCCCATCGGGCGTCGTCCTGCCCTTGACCAGCCCATGGTTCTTGCACGCCGCGAGCACGTCATCCGACCCCGCCAGTAGGCACGGCGTCGTCCCGCACACCTGGACGTGATAGCGACCGACCGGCGCCATGTTGAACATCGTGTAGAAGCTGACGACTTCGTACACGCGCATGTACGGCACGCCGATCTGGCGTGCGACGAACTCGATCACCGGCACCGGCAGCCAGCCTTGCGTGTCGGTCTCCGCCCCAACCTGCCGCTGCGCGAGATCGAGCAATGGGATCGAGGCCGATTGCTCACGCCCCGCCGGATAGCGGCCGAGGATTTCCTTCGCCTTGGCGGCATTCGCGTCGGTCCACGCAAAATCGCCCCAGCGCACGCGGGTTTCGGCTTCGTCGGGGATTTGAGGGGTTTCAGCCATCGTTATTCTTATTCCTGCGGCGCCGCGCAGCGCCCGCATAAATCGGGATCAGCGACACGTAGATCGGGAGCAGCGCAATCAACACCGTGTGCGGCCCGCTCGACGGCCCGGCCTTATGCGACGTTGGCGCAAGGAACGCGATCAATGCGCCCGCCACCAACGCGACGAGAGCGACGGCAATCAAAATAATTTTATTGCGCGAGCGAAGCATCACCGGTCACACTCCCCGAACACGATGTCGAGCGCGCCCAATATCGCCGTCGTATCGGCCAGCATGTGGCCCTTCGACATGAAATCCATCGCCTGGAGGTGACTGAACGCGGTCGGGCGGATCTTGCAGCGATACGGCTTGTTGCTGCCGTCGGCGACGAGATAGACGCCGAACTCGCCCTTGGGGCTTTCGGTCGCGACGTACACGTCGCCGGCGGGGACGTGATAGCCCTCGGTGAACAGCTTGAAGTGATGGATCAGCGCTTCCATCGACTGCTTCATCTCGGCGCGCTTGGGCGGCACGACCTTGCGGTCGTCGCTCGCGATCGGACCGGCGGGCATTTCCGACAGGCACTGCTTCATGATGCGGACCGACTGGCGGACTTCCTCGACGCGGACCATGAAGCGGTCGTAGCAATCGCCGCGCGTGCCGACCGGCACGTCGAAGTCCATCTTCGCGTAGACGTCGTACGGCTGCGACTTGCGCAAATCCCACGGGATGCCCGACCCGCGGATCATCGGTCCGGAGAAGCCCCAGCGCACCGCATCCTCGCGGCTGACCACCGCGATGTCGACGTTGCGCTGCTTGAAGATGCGGTTGTCGGCGACCAGGCTGATCGCGTCCTCGAACAATCGTGGCACGCGCGTGTCGAGCCAGTCGGCGATGTCGGTCAGCAGCTTGAGCGGTACGTCCTGATGCACCCCGCCCGGCCGCAGGTAATTGTGGTGCATCCGCGCGCCCGACGCGCGTTCGAAGAAGTTGAGGCAGTCCTCGCGCAACTCGAACATCCACAGGTTCGGCGTCATCGCGCCGACGTCCATCACGTGGCTGCCGAGGTTGAGCATGTGGTTCGAAATGCGTGTCAGCTCGGCGAAGAACACGCGGAGGTACTGCGCACGAATGGGCACTTCCAAGTCGAGCAACTTTTCGACCGCGAGCACGAAACTGTGCTCCATGCACATCGGAGAGCAGTAATCGAGCCGGTCGAAATAGGGCAGCGCCTGCGCGTACGTCTTATATTCGATCAATTTCTCGGTGCCGCGGTGAAGCAGGCCCACGTGCGGGTCGACGCGCTCGACGATCTCGCCGTCGAGCTCCATGACGAGGCGAAGCACGCCGTGCGCGGCGGGATGCTGCGGCCCGAAATTGATCGTGTAGTTCTGGATCTGCACGTCGCCCGTGGCCGGGTCTTCGGCGTCCTCGCGGCCCAACATCTGGTCGAGGGCATCGCTCATTGGTTCTGCCCCTTGCCCTTGGTCGGCACCACGTCCGGATTCTTCGGCTTGCGCGAACGCTTCGGCTTGGGCTCGGCCTTGCCTTCACCGGTCTGCGCGGGGGATTCGGTCACCTTCGGCGTGACGGGCGCGGCCTTGGGCGATTGCGCGGCGTCGGCCTTGATTATCTCGTCGGCCTTGAGCGGCGTCGGCGCGCCCTTTCCCTCCGGCAGCTTGGCCTTTTCGTCGCCCGGCAGGACGTACTCGGCACCCTCCCACGGCGACATGAAGTCGAACGTGCGGAAATCCTGCGCCAGCTTCACCGGCTCGTACGCGACGCGTTTGGTCTCTTCGGAATAGCGCAGTTCGACATAGCCGGTCAGCGGGAAGTCCTTGCGCTGCGGATGCCCGACGAACCCATAATCGGTCAGGATGCGACGCAGGTCCGCATTCCCCTCGAACAGCACGCCGTACATGTCGTACACTTCGCGCTCGAGCCAACCGGCGACCGGCCAGATGCCCGTCACCGACGGCACCGGCTTGATCTCGTCGGTCTGGACGTGGACGCGGATGCGGTGGTTGCGCGTCAGACTGAGCAGGCAATAGACGACTTCAAAGCGGTCGGGCCGCTCGGGGTAATCGACCCCCGCGATCTCCATCAGCTGTTGATATTCGAGCCCGGGCGTGTCGCGCAGCAGCGTCATCGTCTCGACCAGGCTTTCACGGTCGACGGTGAACGACACTTCGTATGCCGCTTCGAGGCTCGACAGCACCCGTTTGCCGAGCGCGCGCTCGGCGACGTCGATCACGCCGTCGTTGGAAGTGTAGGCTGGCGCGGAACTACGCATCCGGCCCGCTCCGCTCGCCCCGCCAGATCATCGCGCCAGCGGCGATCCCAGCGATGATGGCGACACCGGCGACCACGCCCGCCAACTGGGCGAAAGCAATCCGGTTCTCCGCCCACAAATCGCCGAAATCGCGCCGTTTGAACGCAATAAAAACGGCGTCGACCAGCAGGATCGCCGCTACCCCAATCAGCCGCCGCTTCCTCGACAAGCCGCTCACCGCTCGATCGTCCCGACGCGGCGGATCTTCCGCTGCAACTGCATGATCCCATAGAGCAGCGCTTCGGCGGTCGGCGGACAGCCGGGAACGTAGATGTCGACCGGCACGATCCGGTCGCAGCCGCGCACGACGCTGTAGCTATAATGGTAATAGCCGCCGCCATTGGCGCAGCTGCCCATCGAGATGACGTATTTGGGCTCCGACATCTGGTCGTAGACCTTGCGCAGCGCCGGCGCCATCTTGTTGCAAAGCGTTCCCGCGACGATCATCACGTCACTCTGACGCGGGCTCGCGCGCGGCGCGGCGCCGAAGCGTTCGAGGTCATAGCGCGGCATGTTGACGTGGATCATCTCGACCGCGCAGCACGCCAGTCCGAACGTCATCCACCACAGGCTGCCGGTGCGCGCCCACTGGAAGAGGTCCTCGGTCGAGGTGACCAGGAAACCCTTGTCGGTCAGCTCACCGTTGAGGCCGTCGAAAAACGCCTGATCGGGCTGGATAATCCCGCCGCCAGTGCTCATCGGCAATTCGACCGGGCCGGAATGCGGGGTCATTCCCAATCGAGCGCTCCCTTCTTCCAGGCATAGACGAGACCGAGCGCGAGTTCGGCGATGAAGATCATCATCGATCCCCACGCCACCCAGCCGAGCTGGAACACGCTGACCGCCCAAGGGTAAATGAACGCCGCTTCCAGATCGAAGACGATGAACAGGATCGCGATCAGGTAGAAGCGCACGTCGAACTGGCTGCGCGGGTCCTCGAACGCGGGGAAACCGCACTCATATTCGCTGAGCTTTTCCGGGTTTGGCTGATGCGCGCCGGTGAAGCGTGCGGCGATCATCGGCAGGAACACGAACGCGCTCGACAGCGCGAGCGCGACCCCCAGGAACAGCAGGATCGGCAGATATTGTGACAGGTCGACCAAAAGCTCTCTCTCGCGGGTGCGAAGCGTTGGCCGCGTCTCTAGGACCCCGCCCTCTATCGAGCAAGGCTCTAGCGGTGAGAATGACTCGCAATTAGTTCGGTTTAGGCAGCGCTGGCGACAGGAGTGATCGTCCCGAGCTCGTAACGGTTCCGCCCACCCATCTTGGCTTGGTACAGGGCGGCGTCGGCGGCGATCGTCAGTTCGTGCACCGACCGCCCGGCCGCGGGCTCCATCGCCGCGACGCCCAGGCTGATCGTAACCTTGTCGGGCAGCGCATAGGCCGGATCGGCGCCGCATTTCGCCACCATTACCCGAACGCGCTCCGCAATCGACGCCGCGCCGGCCAAGTCGACGCCGGGCAGGATCAGCATGAACTCCTCGCCCCCCTGCCGCGCGGCGAGATCGATCGGCACGCGGATGCCCGCCTGGAGCATGTCGGCGACCGCCTGCAACGCACGGTCGCCTTCGTCATGGCCGTGCGTGTCGTTGAATTTCTTGAACCGGTCGACGTCGATCGCAACGACCGCGAGGCTCCCGCCATTGCGGACGGCGCGGGTCCATTCGTCGGCGAGCCGCATGTCGCGCGAGCGGCGATTGGCGAGCCCCGTCAGCGGATCGGTGCGGCTGACGCGTTCGAGCGCGTCACACGCCTGCTCCAATTCGCGCCCGCGCTCGCCGAGCGAATCGACCAGCGCCTGGTTGGTGATGGCGAGACGGTAGGCATGGACGATCTGGTTCGCGAGGCGGCGGCTGATCGCCAGCATGGCGAGCGCCAGCGCAAAACCCGCACCGGCGAGGACAAGGTGCCCGGGCCGCCCGGATAGAGCCAGCCCCGACGCCGCCGCCAACGTCACCGGCATCGCAAACATCGCATAGACCGGCCAATAGGCGACGTTGGCGATCGTCATGCTGACGGCGGCAAGCACGATGCACACGACGAACATCACCTGGTTGTCGGTTCCGACGTCGAGCATCCAGCCAACCGCGCCGCTCCACAACAACGCGGATAGCCCTGCGAACAGCACCAGCAGTTTCGCGATCGACCGCGCGGGTACGTGCGCTATCCGCCCGGTCCGGAACGCGAAGGCGGCCCCGCCGCGCCCGGCGCACAGTACGACCGTCGCACCGAGCCAGGTGAGCAGCCAACCAGCGCGCGCGGGACTCCAGAAATATCCCGCCAGCAACGTCGATCCGAGCAGATCCATCGCGATCGTCGGCACCGCGAGCGCGTACACCGAGCCTAGCCGCGCCCGTAGCAGCGTGTCGTCGGTCGGCATGGGGGCGGCATCTGCCATGCCCCGCGCATACTCCGGGGAGCGTTAAGGCCGGGTTAGTCCTATCATGGCATGCGAAGCGGACGATTAGTGCTGGCGATGCACGGATGGCGGATTGTCGACCGTCAGTGCGGCGGTCGTGACGGCGAGCAGCAGCGCCGCCAGCCCGCACATCAGCGCAAAGCGCCTGCGACCAGTTTGTGCAGCTTCGACTGGAGCACGTCGTTCGCCGCAAGGAATTCGCTGCGCTCGATCATCTTGTCGCCGCCGCGGAAGTCGGTGACGAACCCACCCGCTTCCTTGACCAGCAACATGCCCGCCGCGACATCCCACGGCTGCAGGTTCGATTCCCAATAGCCGTCGTACCGCCCGGCCGCGACCCAGGCGAGGTCGAGCGCCGCCGACCCGAAACGACGGATTCCCGCCACTTCAGGCGCGACTGCGCCGAAAATACGGCTCCACTGCACGAAATCGCCATGTCCCAAAAACGGGATGCCGGTCGCGATCAGCGCTTCGGACAGGTCGCGGCGCGACGACACGCGTAGCCGCTGGTCTTGCACCCAGGCGCCGCGGCCCTTTTCGGCCCAAAAGCTCTCGTCGGTCAGCGGTTGATAGACGAGCGCCGTCGTGACCTCGCGCTTGCTGTTCGCCATGGGCTCCTCGACCGCGATTGAGATCGCGAAGTGCGGCAGTCCGTGGAGGAAATTGCTCGTGCCGTCGAGCGGATCGATGACGAAGCGCGGCTTGTTCGGGTCGCCGGGCAGCTCCCCGCCCTCTTCGGCCAGGATCGCCCAGTCGGGGCGCGCCTTGCGCAGTTCCTCGACCAGCGTCTGCTCTGACCGTTTGTCGGCCATCGACACGAAATCGGCCGGGCCCTTGCGGCTGACCTGGAGGTGCTGGACCTCGTTGAAGTCACGCCGCAACCGCGGCGCCGCCTTGCGCGCGGCGCGTTCGATGACGGTGAAAAGGCCGGAATGACTAGGCATTTTCTGCTTTAGTCCGCGCGCTTTACGTAGGTTTGCTCGTACACGTCGACAACGATCCGCGTGCCCGTTCCGATATGCGGCGGGACCATGATACGCACGCCGTTGTCGAGGATCGCCGGCTTGTAGCTCGACGACGCGGTCTGGCCCTTCACCACCGCGTCCGCTTCGACGATCGTCGCCTCGATCTGGTCGGGCAGCTGCACCGAGATCGGCTCCTCGTCGTACAGCTCCATTACGACGTCCATCCCGTCCTGCAGGAACGCCGCGGCGTCGCCGAGCAAGTCGCGCGGCAGAGTCGTCTGCTCGTACGTGTCCTTGTCCATGAAGGTCAGGACGTCGCCGTCGGCGAACAGGAACTGGAAATCCTTGGTATCGAGCCGCACGCGCTCGACGCTTTCGGCCGAGCGGAAACGGACGTTGTTCTTGCGGCCATCGCGCAGGTTCTTCATCTCGACCTGCATGTACGCCCCGCCCTTGCCCGGCTGGGTGTGCTGGATCTTGACGGTCTTCCAGATACTGCCTTCATACTCGATGATGTTGCCGGGACGAATCTCGACCGCGTTGATTTTCATGGTGTCAGCCTGATGGGAATAGCGAAGCGCGGCCTTTAGCCAGCGTCGCCGTTCCCGGCAAGCACGGCAGCGAACGCTTGCACCGCCGCCGCTTCGTCTCCACCCCAGACGGCGTTCGACACCGCGAGGAAATCGGCGCCCGCGGCGATCAGCGGTGCGGCATTGGCCGGGGTGATCCCGCCGATCGCCACCGAAGGCAGCTCGAACAGGGTCGACCACCACGACAGGATCGCTGGGTCGGGGCGATGCGTCGTTTCCTTGGTCGTCGTAGGATAAAAGGCGCCGAACGCCACATAGTCGGCGCCGGCGTCGCCAGCTTCCATCGCCAAGTGTCGGCTGCCGTGGCACGTAACGCCAATCTGGACGTCGGGGCCAAGTAGCGCCCGCGCCTCGCGCGGATCGCCATCGCCCTGCCCCAGATGCACGCCGTCCGCGCCGAGCCGCTTCGCCAAACTGACGCTGTCGTTGACAATGAAGGCCACCTCACGGTCCGCGCAAATCCGCTGAAGTGGTTCGGCGAGGCGTGCCGCTTCGTGCTGGTCGACATCTTTCAGCCGGAACTGGAACGCCGCGACCGGCCCCGCGTCGAGCGCGCGAGCAAGGCGGTCGGGAAACGCGCCGCCGACATCGCGCGGCGACACGAGATAGAGCTGGCACGCTGGGCGCCGATCGTCGCGAACGAACCTGTCGGCGAACCCTTCGACGCCGATCGCCGTTTCGTATCCATCATCGTCGCCGGAGATCGCCATTGTCTTCCTCTTCACCCGCCGCGATCCGCATCGGCTGCTCGGGCTGGGTGTATCAGCACTGGCGCGGCGCCTTCTACCCGCAAGACTTGCCGGTCAAGCGCTGGTTCGCCTTCTACGCCGAGCATTTCGACACGGTCGAGATCAACAACAGCTTCTATCGCCTGCCCAAGGCCGAGACGTTCGACGCGTGGCGCGACCAGGCGCCGCCGGGATTTTGCTATACCGTCAAGGCTAACCGCTTCCTGACACAGGCCAAAAAGCTGAAGGATTGCGCCGAGCCGCTCGACCGGATGATGACGCCGGTGCGTCATCTCGGCGATGCACTCGGCCCGATCCTCTACCAACTGCCGCCGCGTTTCCGGATCAACCTCGACCGGCTCGAGTCCTTCCTCCGATTGCTGCCGACCGATGTCGTCAATATCTTCGAATTTCGCGAGGCGAGTTGGTATACCGAAGAAACGCTGGCGCTGCTCGATCGCTATGGCGCGGCGTTCTGCGTCCACGACATGCCCGGTCTCGCCAGCCCGCGCTGGTCGAGCGGTCCGGCGGCCTATGTCCGATTTCACGGTGGCGTCGGGAAATATTGGGGCCGCTACCGCGACGAGGCGCTGCTCGGTTGGGCCGACTGGATGATCGGGCAAGCGCGGAGCGGGCGCGCCGTCTGGGGATATTTCAACAACGACGTCGAAGCGCACGCCATTCACGACGCCCAGACGCTCAAGGCAATGCTGCGGCAGGCCGAACGCTAACCGGTCACCACCGCAAGTAGAAACCCATCCCATTTCTTGACGCCCACCGTCTGCACCGCGGTCGCAGTCAGACGCGGCTCGGCGGCGACCATATCGAACAACGCGCGCGTGCCCTGGATGCGCGGGTCGGCGCTGTCGGCGTCGAGCACCCCGCCCTCGCGGATCACGTTGTCGACCACGATCGTCGTGCCCGGGCGCGACAGCCGGATCGCCTCGCGGACGTAGCCCGCGTTGTTTTCCTTGTCGGCGTCGATGAACACGAAATCGAACGGCCCGGTCAGCGTCGCGAAGCTGTCGAGCGCCGGCCCGGTGATCACCTCGACCCGGTCGCTCAATCCGGCCGCGGCGACATTGGCGCGCGCGACGTCGGCATGGTGCGGGTCGATTTCCAGCGTCACCAGTTCGCCGCTGTCGGGCAATGCGCGCGCCAACTCGATCGTCGAATAGCCGCCGAGCGTCCCGACTTCGAGGATCCGCCGCGCTCCCGCCATCCGCGCGAGCAAGTGGAGCATCCGCCCCTGTGCCGGTGACACGTCGATATCGGGCAAGCCGCCCGCCGCGTTTGCCGCTAGCGCCGCGTCGAGCGTGGCATTATCGCCCAGCAAATGCTCGCCGATATACCGATCGACCGCCGCCCAGCGCTCGTCCTGCGGCTGGGTGCGCTCGACCATCAGGCGGCGTCCGGCGTCTTTTGGGTCGATGCCGCGAAGATCTCGTCGATCGCCTCGCCCAGCGCGGCATCGAATTCGGCGTCGGTCATCTGGTAGCGCAGGTCCTCGAGCAGCGCGCGGCTGAAGCTCGCGATCATGCCCTTGTTGCGCGCCAGTTCGGCGCATGCCTCGGGCCGGTGGAACCCGCCCGACAGCGCGACCACCTTGAGCACGCGCGGGTGCGCGATCAGCGCATCGTACTGGCCGCGATTGGCAGGGAGCGACAGCTTGAGCATCACTTTCGCGTCGCCGGTCATCGCGTCGAGCGCCTTCTTGAGCTCGTCGGTCAGGATCGCGTCGCTGTCGGCGCGGTCGGTGCTCTTGATGTTGACCTCGGGCTCGATGATCGGGACCAGGCCGTGCGCCAGAACGGTTTGCGCGACCTCGAACTGCTGCGCGACGATCGCCGCGATCCCCGCGCGGTTCGCGGCGTTGATCACCGACCGTTCCTTGGTACCGAAAATGCCGAGCTTGGCGGCGCGGTCGAGCAGGTCGCCGAGCCCCGGCATCGGCTTCATCAGCTGGACGCCGTTACCTTCGTCTTCCAGCCCCTTGTCGATCTTGAGGAACGGCACGACGCCGCGGTCGTGGAGCGCCTGCGGCACCGGCGTCCCGTTCGCGTCGCCATCCATCGTGCGCTCGAACAGGATTGCGGCGATGACCTTCTCGCCAGTGAACGCGGGCGAGGTGATGATGCGAACGCGCATCTGGTGGATCAGGTCGAACATCTCGGCATCGGTCGACCACGCGCCTTCCTCGATACCGTAGCCCTTGAGCGCTTTGGGGGTCGAACCGCCCGACTGGTCGAGCGCGGCGATGAAGCCGTGGCCGGCGGCGATCTTGGCGGTCATCTCGGCGGTGTTCATGCGGGCTCCCAGCATTGCATACGTATGTGGCGCGGCTGTTAGACAGCGCGAGGCGACGCGGCAATGGCTGGATTGACCCGGGACGCGCGGCACGTCAGGTTCGGTGGAAGAAGGGGAGCTCGGTCAATGTCATGGCGTGTGATGGCCGCGGCGGCGGCGCTGACATTGGCTGGCACAAGCACGCCGAGCGCCGCCGGCCCGGCGGACGTGATCGACAGTTTCCGCTTCACGCTGCCCGATGGCGCCGTACTGACCAGCGCCAACCTGCGCGGGCATGTCGTTATGGTCAATTTCTGGGCAAGCTGGTGCGTGCCGTGCCGCCAGGAATTGCCGCTGCTCAACCGTTACTATCGCGCGCATCGGGCCGAGGGGCTGGTCATTATCGGTGTCGCCGCCGACATGAGCGAGGACGGGCATGGCCGCTGGCTGTCGCCGACGATCGCCTTCCCCCAAGCTGCGCGGGTCGGCGGGCCGGATTATCGCCTGCGGGCAATACCGATGAACTATGTGATCGGGCGCGACGGCAAGCTCGCTTATGCCAAGTCGGGATCGTTCGACCAGGCGAAGCTCGACACAATTGTGGGACCGCTGCTCAAGAAGCGCTGAGCGCTTTCACTCCAGGTAATTCCTTGCCTTCCATCCATTCGAGGAACGCGCCGCCGGCGGTCGAGACGAAGGTCATGTCGCCCGCCACACCCGCCTGATTGAGCGCCGCGACGGTGTCGCCGCCGCCCGCGACCGACACCAGCGAACCTTCGCGGGTCAGCGCCGCGGCGGTCCGCGCCAGCGCCATCGTCGCGGCATCGAACGGCGGCGTCTCGAACGCGCCGAGCGGACCGTTCCACACCAGCGTGCGGCACGTCTTTAGCACGTCGCCCAGCGCTTCGGCAGCGGCAGGGCCGATGTCGAGGATCATCTCGTCGGGCGCGACTTCGTGGACGTTGACCGTGCGAGTCGCCGGGTTGGGCTTGAACTCGGTCGCTACCACCACGTCGTAAGGCAAATGGATCGTGCAGCCTGCGCGGTCGGCGGCGTCGAAAATTTCCTCCGCGGTGCCGATCAAATCGTGTTCGGCCAGGCTCTTGCCGACGTTCACCCCACGCGCGGCGAGGAAGGTGTTCGCCATCCCGCCGCCGATGATCAGATGATCGACCTTGTCGACCAGATGCTTGAGCACATCAAGCTTGGACGACACTTTTGCGCCGCCGACGACCGCTGCGACGGGATGATCGGGCGCGCCCAGCGCCTTGTCGAGCGCGTCGAGTTCCGCCTCCATCTGCCGCCCGGCGAAAGCGGGCAGCGCGCGCGCGAGGCCCTCGGTCGAGGCATGCGCGCGGTGCGCGGCGGAGAAGGCGTCGTTGACGTACAGGTCGCCGAGCGCCGCGAGGCCGGAGACCGTCGCGGGGTCATTCTTTTCCTCGCCGGCGTCGAAGCGCGTGTTCTCCAGGATTGCAATATCGCCATCCTTCAGCGTCGCGATCGCTTCGTCCGCGCCGTCGCTATCGACGAACCGCACCGACCGGCCGAGGACTTGCTCGAACGGCTTGGTGACGAGCGCGAGGCTCATCTCCGGGTTGCGCTGCCCCTTGGGCCGCCCGAAGTGCGAGAGCACGATTACCCTGCCACCACGATCCGCCAGCTCGGCCACGGTCGGTACCGCCGCGCGCAACCGAGTGTCGTCGGTCACCGCACCGTCGGCCATGGGCACGTTCAGATCCTCGCGCACCAGCACGCGCTTGCCTGCAATGTCGACCATGTCGTCGAGCGTCTTGAACGGCCGTGTCATGCTTCGATCCTTATCGTGTCGCCGACGGCGACTTCGCCTTCCTCGACGACCATCGTGCAAACGCCGCCGCGCCAGTCCGGGGTCAGCGCGGCGCGCAAGCCTTCGGCCAGCGCTTCCATTCGCTCGCACGGATCGGTCTCGCGCGTCACTTCGAGCAACGCAGTCCCCACGCGTAATCGCGCGCCGGGCCGCTGCGGCAGGTCGATCCCTTCCGCGAGCAGGTTCGCGCGCCGCTCCTGCCAGGCGATGTTGTGGCCGACCAAGTCCTGCGCGGTCGCCCAATCGCTCGCCTCGATCAGCGTGACTTGCCGCTTGTACGGCTTGCCCTTCATCGCACCGCGATAGTCGCCTTGGATGCCGCCTGCGAATGTCACCGTCGCATGGTCGATCACCTCCATCGGCGCCCTGGGGCGCGCGTGGCGGGCGATACCGGCGACCCTGCCGCTCACTAGATCAGCGCCGCCATCGCCTTGGCGGTGTCGACCATGCGGTTCGAGAAGCCCCATTCGTTGTCGTACCAGCTGACCACGCGGACCAGCTTGCCGTCCATCACCGCGGTTTCCAGGCTGTCGACGGTCGACGAGGCGGGGTCGCCCTGCAGGTCGATCGAGACGAGCGGCTCATCGGTGTACGCCAGCACGCCCTTGAGCGCGCCATCGGCCGCGGCCTTCAGCACCGCGTTGACCTCATCCCTGGTCACGTCGCGCGAGGGCGTGAAGGTCAGGTCGATCAGCGACACGTCCGGGGTCGGCACGCGGATCGCCGAGCCGTCGAGCTTGCCCTTCAACTCGGGCAGCACTTCGGCGACGGCGCGCGCCGCGCCCGTCGTGGTCGGGATCATCGACATGCCCGCAGCGCGCGCGCGGCGCATGTCGCCGTGGATCTGGTCGAGGATTTTCTGATCGTTGGTGTAGGCGTGGACCGTCGTCATCAGCCCGCGCTCGATCCCGAAGGCTTCGTGCAGCACCTTGGCGACGGGGGCGAGGCAGTTGGTCGTGCACGACGCGTTCGACACGATGTGGTGCCCGGCCTCGAGCTTGTCGTGGTTGACGCCGTATACGACCGTCAGATCGACGCCCTTCGCCGGGGCGGAGATCAGCACCTTCTTCGCGCCCGCATCGATATGCTTCTGCGCGCTCTCGCGGTCGGTGAAGAAACCGGTGCATTCGAGCACGAGATCGACGCCCAATTCCTTGTGCGGCAGGTTCGCCGGGTCGCGCTCTGCGGTGACGCGTATATGCTGGCCATCGACGACGAGATCCTGGCCCTCATGACGGACGTCGCCGTCCCACTTGCCATGGATCGAGTCGCGCTTGAACAGGAAGGCGTTCGATTTGGCGTCGCCCAGATCGTTGATCGCGACGAGCTCGAGCCCGGTGTCCTTCGCCGTCAGCATCGCGCGCGCCACCAGCCGCCCGATCCGCCCGAACCCGTTGATCGCAACCTTCACCGCCATGTGTAGTGCTCCATCCTGGTGCCGGCGCGCGCATGGGGCCAGCAGTCGCGGGAGCCTTTGGGGACGAGGGCGCGATGCGTCAACCGTTACCCACGGCGAATCGAGGTTGCCGCGCCGTCCGCCCGTGCTATTTCGTTTCGGATGACGGATGCATCCCCGACCGACCGTATCGATGCCGCATTAGCGCGAATCGAGCGCGCAATCGCCACGCGCGATCGGTCGGTGCAAGATCTGAAACAGCGTCACGACGCCTTGCGTGCAAAAGTAAGCGAGGCGATCTCCGCGCTCGACGCGCTGGGGGCGAGAAATGGCTGAAGTCACGCTCACTATCGGCGACCGCCGTCACAACGTCACGTGCCGCGACGGCGAGGAAGCGCAACTGCGCCGATTGGGCGAGATGCTCGACCAGCGCTGGCCGTCAGCGAACCGCGCATCCGGCGGACTCAACGCGGAGCGCACGATGCTGCTCGTCGCGCTGATGCTCGCCGACAGCCTCGATGCCGCGGAGAATCGTCCCGCGGCGGATGGTGGGCCGAGCCCCGTTCTCCTCAACCGTCTCGCCGACCGCCTCGAAGGAATTGCCGACGCCCTTGAGAAACCGGCCGCGGACGCCTAAGTCTGTGCATGGCGGGCACTGCCCGGTACGAGCCTATATTATCCCTGAGGCTATTCATCATCCATGGGGGCTGTCCCTGCCCGGATCCTGGTCCGACGTATATGGTCCCCACCTGACGTACCGTGCGTCAGAGGATAACCCGGCCAACGGCCACGGCGGTCCCGCCACCCGCGAAGTGCGCAGGCATTTAGCTGCGCTAAATGCCAGACGCACAAGCGCGGCCGGCGGAGCAAAGCTCCGTCCGACGACGCGGCTTTGCCGCGGCGCGAGCATATGATGATCGACAAACAAGCTTTGCGCGCCCACCTGCGCGCCACCCGCGATGCGTTCGTGGCGGCGAACCCACCGCCCATCACTGTCCCCGAGGAATTCCGCGCCCGCCTCTCCCACGGCCAGACCATCAGCTCCTACGTCCCCATCGGCAGCGAAGCCGACCCCTCCCCCCTCGCCCGCGCCGCGACCGAGGCCGGCTGCGTCCTCGCCCTCCCGCACATCACCGCCCGCAGCGAGCCGATGCGCTTCCTCGCCTGGGAAACCGAGGCTGCGCTGGAAGCCGGCCCTTTCGGGCTCAGCCAGCCCGCCGCCGACGCGATCGAACTGCGTCCCGACATCATTCTGACCCCGCTCGTCGCGTTCGACGCGAAGCTCGACCGGCTCGGCCAGGGCGCGGGCTATTACGACCGCGCCTTCGCGCGCTTCCCCGAGGCGTGGCGGGTCGGCGTCGCGTGGAGTTGCCAGCAGGTCGCGGATTTGCCCATCGAGCCATGGGATATATCGCTCCACGCGGTTGTCACCGAACAAGGATGGATCACGCGATGAGCAGCAGCCCGCGCTGGCAGAAACCCGTCGGGATGCTGGCAATTCTTGCGCTGATCGCGGTGTGGTGCGTGGGTGTCGCCAGCCTGTCGCCATGGATCGGGCAATGGCATCCGCTGGTGCAGCTGGTGTTTTATGTCGCGGCGGGCGTGGTGTGGCTATGGGTGTTGCCGATGCGGCGGATGCTGAGCTGGATGGAGACGGGACGCTGGCGGCGGTAAGCGCCGCGGCGAAGCCGCGTCGTCGGTCGAGGCGATGCCTCGCCGGCCGTGCTTGTCTGAGTGCGCGCCAGCTTCGCTTGCGCGTCTTTCAGACTGCGCAATGGCGCGAGTGACGGGGCTCGAACCCGCGACCTCCGGCGTGACAGGCCGGCGCTCTAACCAACTGAGCTACACCCGCTTGGAAGCGTGAGGCGCGGCCACTAAGCGAGGCACCCTACCCTGTCAACAGCGCCGTCCCGCTAATTGCGGCGGATACCGAACCGCCCGCGTTTTCGTTCGCTGACCAGCGTGCCGCGCTCGAACAGAAAGCCCGCAATATCGGGCTTCCCCGCCGCGCCGATCACCGTCTGGATGATGATCAGCAGCGGCACCGCGAGCAATGCCCCCGGGGTGCCCCACACCCAGCTCCAGAAACTCAGCGAGATCAGGATCAGCACCGGGTTGATCGTCAGCCGGTGCCCGACGATCAGCGGCGTCACCACGTTCGCTTCGAGCAGATGGCACCCGATCATGATCGCGGCGGGGATCATCGCGACCCAGAAATCGTTGAACGTCATCAGCCCGCCGATCGCGAGCAGCAGTGCCGCGACGATCGGCCCGAAATAGGGTACGTAGTTGAGCAACGCCGCGATACCGCCCCACATCGCCGGATAGGGCATCCCGACCGCCCACAACGCCGTCCCGACGATCGCGCCGAGCATCACGTTGATCAGCGTGATCGTGCCGAGATAGGCGGAGACGTCGTCGACCACGTCCTGGATCACGCGCGCGGTCGCCATCGCGCCGCCGAAGCTCTGGCGGCTGGTGATCGTCTTGCGCCGCGTGCGGCTCCACCCGGCGAGGAAGAAGAAGACAACGAGTATTCCGAAGAACACTTGGATAATCGCGGTCGGTGCCGAGGTCGCGGCGAGCTCAAGCAACGACCCCGGCGGTGCGACGGCGGCGGTGGCCGGCGCTTTGACCGGCCCGGTGTTGGCGAGGTGCGTGATCGTGCGATTGAGGTACTTTTCGAGCGTCGTGTAGAGCTCGAGCAACGGTGCGAGGTTCGCCTGAATGCGGTCGATCCGCTCGGGCAGACGACGGAAGAACTCGATCGCCGGCACCACGATCGCCGCCAACGCGACGTTGGCCAGAGCAAGAAAGGTCAGCACGCAGACGAGCGACGCCAGCCACGACGGCAATCGCCGCCGTTCGAGCCATTCAAGCACAGGGATCAGCGCGATCGCGATCACCAGCGAAATCGTCACCGGCAGGAAAAACTCGGCCCCCGCCTTGAGCGCAAAGGGCAGCCCGAGCACCAGCGCCACGCCCGCGATCAGTGTAAGCCCCGCAAGCAGCCGGTCGCGGCGGTCGTCGATGACCGGCGCGGTCTCCTCGCCCACAGGGATCGACGGTGCCGGCTGCGGTGCGGGTGCGACGGCCGCCGCGCCACCGGCGTTTGCGGACAACGCAGCGTCGATATTGAGCTTGTCGGCGTCTTCCATGCCGCTTTTCTAGCGGCATTCCATCGCAAAGTAATCCCGGCTAGCGTCGCGGCATGTCCGATAAATTGCTGGTCATCGACGAGGGCACTACATCGACCCGCGCGATGCTGTTCGCGGCCGACGGGAAATGCCTGGGCAGCGGACAGGCGGACCTGACGCAACACTATCCCGCTCCCGGGCTGGTCGAGCACGACGCCGCCGAAATCTGGGACCGCACGCTCGCTTGCGTGCAGGCGATGGTCGAGAAGGCCGGCGGTGCCGAGGCGGTCGCGGCGATCGGCATCACCAACCAGCGCGAAACGATCGTGTTCTGGGACAAGACCACCGGCGAGCCACTCGCGCCCGCAATCGTCTGGCAGGATCGCCGTACCGCGGAGATGTGTCGCAAGCTGAAGGAGGCGGGGCACGAGCCGACCGTGCAGGCGCGCACGGGGCTGTTGCTCGACCCCTATTTCTCCGGGCCGAAGATCGGCTGGGCGATGGCAAACTGGCCACAGCTTAAGGAAGCCGGCGACCGGCTCGCGGTCGGGACGATCGATTCGTGGCTCGTCTGGAAACTGACGGGCGGCCTGCATGTCACCGACGCGACCAACGCCAGCCGCACCGCGCTGATGGCGATAGGCAGCGGGCATTGGGACGACGGTCTGATCGATCTGTTCGAAGCCCCGCGCGCCGCGCTGCCCGAGATCGTCGATTGCGCCGGGCGCTACGGCGAGACGACATTGTTCAGCGCGCCCATCCCGATCTGCGGCATGGCCGGCGATCAGCAAGCGGCGACGATCGGCCAGGCGTGCCTCAACCCCGGCGACACCAAGGCGACCTTCGGCACCGGCGCGTTCGTGCTGACGCAATATGGCGCGAAACAGCCGACCTCGAAGAATCGTTTGCTCGCGACCATCGCGTGGCAACTCGGCGGCCGCCGCGCCTATGCGCTCGAAGGGTCGGTATTCGTCGCCGGCAGCCTGATCCAGTGGCTGCGCGATTCGCTCAAGCTGATCGCCACCGCGCCGGAGACCGAGGGGCTGGCGCGGTCGGTCGACGACAACGCCGGCGTCTACCTTGTCCCCGCGCTATCGGGTCTCGGCGCGCCGTGGTGGGAAGCCGAAGCACGCGGCAGCATTTCGGGGCTGAGCTTCACCGCGACCCGCGCGCACGTCATCCGCGCCGCGTTGGAGTCGATGGCCCACCAGGCGCACGACTTGAAGACCGCATTCGCCGCCGACGGCGCCGACTGGAAAACGCTCAGGATCGACGGCGGGATGGTTGCCAACGACTGGATCGCACAGGACCTCGCCGATCTGCTGGACGTTGCGGTCGAGCGACCCGCCTTTACCGAAACCACCGCGCTGGGCGCGGCGATGCTGGCGGGGGTCGGATGCGGATTGTTCGCCGACCTGGCGGCAGCCTCGGCGATGCGAGGCAAGATCGAGACGTTTGCACCGGCGATGGACGACAAAGTCCGCCAGACACGGCTCGAAGGTTGGGAAAAAGCCGTGAAGTCGGTCGTCGCGTCCGCCTGAAGGGCTAGGGCGTGCGGATGTGGTCGTCGAAATAGAGATAGTCGGGCGAGAACTCGCCGGTATGCGCCAGCCGGTCGAAATCCATCATCGTCACGATACGGTCCGACACCTCGACCATCCCCGCCTCGCGCAGGACGCGGAGCGTGCGGTTGACGTGCACCGAGGTCAGCCCGCACGCCTCGCCCAGATCCTGCTGCGTCAGCGGCCAGGCGAAGGTGCCGTTCTCGACCAGCCCGACCGCGTCGAGCCGGGCGTAGGTTTCGCACAGCATATGCGCGACTCGCCCCACCGCATCGAGCCGCCCCAGCCGGAAGATCCATTCGCGGTGCATGGCCGCATCGAGCAACGTCGAGAACCACAGGATCCGGCCGAGGTGCGGCAGCCGTTCGATGATCTCGGTGATCTTGTCGTGCGGCGCATAGGCGACCTGGCACTCGCTCAACGTCGCGATGTCGTGATCAAGCCGTTGTAGCGGATAACCGTGCAGGTCGACGAAATCGCCGGGCGTCTGGACGCTTACCAGCTGCCGGTGCCCGTCGGCACCGTCCATATAGCGGCACATGAAGCCCGAAATCAGGAAGGTGCTGCGAGTCACCACGTCGCCGCGGCTGATCACGACCTTGCGCCGAGGCAAGGTGACCGGCGCCGTCAGGATGCTTTCAAGCGCTTCCTTCTCTTCGTCGCTCAATTCGCGGCGGCGGCGGCTCTTCAGGAAATTATCGGTCAGCATGGGTGCGTTATGTCCGAAAACGGCCTGTTGACCATAATCTGTGTCAGGGTTGCGCGCGATCGTCGAGCAACAACTGCAGAAACACCAGGTCGAGCCAGCGCCCGAACTTTTCCGCAACCTGTGGCATCCGCCCGACTTCCCGGAACCCGAGCGCGCTGTGCAGCGCGATCGATCCGGCATTGCCCGCCTCGATCCCGGCGATCATCGCATGTTTGCCCGCGCCCCGGGCTCGCTCGATCAGCGCCGCGAGTAGCGCGCGACCAATCCCTTCGCGGTGTCGCGCGGGGCTGACATAGATCGAATGCTCGACGGTGAAACGGTATCCGTCCCATGCACGGAACTCGCCGTATGATGCGAACCCCGCGATCGTACCGTCGACCTCGGCGATCAGCACGGGGAACCCGGCATCCCGCCGCCTCGCCAGCCACGCTTCACGCCCCGCCAGATCGGATTCGCCGGTGTCGAAGATCGCGGTCGTCTGTCGAACCGCATAATTGTACATCGGCAGGATGCCGGCGGCGTCGGCGGGCACGGCATCGCGGATGGTCGGCGTCATCCTGCAACGCTAGCTTCATTGACTTGCCCCGCAAAGCCGTCCGTAACCGACATCGGCTATCCGGGGGGATCAACGATGACGAGCGAAGCGCCGCCGATCACGCGTGGGCAGATATTCGGCGTCGCGCTCGGCAACGCGCTCGAATTCTACGACTTCCTCGTGTTCAGCTTCTTCGCTGTGCAAATCGGGCAGTGCTTCTTCCCTGCGACCGACCCGCATTCCAGCCTGCTGCTCGCGCTCGCCACGTTCGGCGCCGGGTTCCTGACCCGGCCGGTCGGCGCGGTGGTGATCGGCGGGCTCGGCGACCGGATCGGGCGGCGCCCGATGATGTTGCTGTCGTTCGCGCTGATCGGGCTCTCGACGCTGGGCGTCGCGATCACACCATCCTACGCCACGGTCGGGCTCGCGGCGCCGATCACCATCATCCTGTGCCGCCTCGTCCAGGGCTTCGCGCTGGGCGGCGAGGTCGGCACCAGCACAGCGTTCCTCGCCGAGGCCGCGCCGCCTGAGAAGCGCGGCTGGTACGTGTCGATGCCGTTCACCGGGCAAGGTTTCGCGACATTGTCCGCGGGACTGATCGGTGTCCTCGTTGCCGCGCTGATGAGCGATAGCGCCCTGTCGAGTTGGGGATGGCGCATCGCGATGGCGATCGGCGCCGCCACCGTGCCGGTCGGGCTGGCGCTGCGCCGGACGCTCCCCGAAACGCTCCCCGCGGCGGAATCGGTCAGCCGGCCGCCACCGCTGCGAAGCTATGCCGGTGTCTTAACCTTCGCTTTCCTGGCGATGCTTTCCGGGACGATCGGTACGTACGTGCTCAACTATATGACGACTTTCGCAAAGGCGACGTTGGGCATGCCGTCGAGCGTGGCGCTCGGCGCGACGATCGCAGTCGGACTGGGCAACGTCGTCGGGGCGATGCTCGGTGGCCGGCTGTCGGATGTGCACGGAAGGCGGCCGTGGATGATTTGGCCGATGCTGGCGATGACGCTTGGGGTGATGCCGGGCTTCTGGCTGCTCGTCGGGCATCCGACGGCGACGATGCTATATGCAATCGGCTTCGTCCTGCGCCTCTTGCTCGCGATCGCGACGGCCAGCGCGTTCATCGCGGTCACGGAAGCGCTGCCGATGCGCGTGCGATCGGGCGCCGTGTCGATCGTCTATGCGCTGGCGATTTCGATCTTCGGCGGGTCGACCCAGTTCGTCGTCGCTTGGCTGACCGGGGTCACGGGCAGTCCGCTGGCGCCCGCCTGGTACATGTTGGCCTCCGCATTGGTCGGGCTGACGGCGATGGCCTTCGCTCGCGAAACAGCGCCGGCGAAGGCCGCTGCGTCAGCCTAGAAAGGCAGCGCGCCGAAATATTTGAGCACGCCCAACACCAGGATCAGGATCGCGATCGCGACGATCACGTTCGCCACGTTGAAACTGGCGCTGCTGCGCTCGACGACGGTACGCTCGTCGGTGTTGAGATCGGCCATGGTTACACTCCTCCGTTCCGGCAGCATAACGATGCGCGCGCGGCGCGGTTCCGGGGGAGCGTGGTTAATGCCCTTCCGCTATTGCGAGCGTAGCGAAGCAATCCACGAGCCGACCCGACGCTGGATTGCTTCGCTCCGCTCGCAATGGCGAAACTCTAGGCCGCAACCTCGCGGTCCTCGAACAGGCTCTTCAAGTCCTTCTTGAGAATCTTGCCATTGGCATTCCTCGGCAGCGTTTCGTGGACGAAGCGCACCGCGACCGGCGCCTTGAACGCCGCGAGCCGCGTCCTCACCCAGGCCTGCAGCTCGGCCTCGCTCGCCGTCATGCCGGGGGCGAGATGGACGACCGCTGCAGGTTCCTCGCCCAGCGTGCGGTGCGGGATGCCGATAATCGCGCAGTCGGTGACGGCGGGATGCTCGTACAGCGCGTTCTCGACCTCGGACGAATAGATGTTCTCGCCGCCGCGAATCACCATGTCCTTGGCGCGGTCGACGATATAGACGAACCCCTCCTCGTCGAGCCGCGCGAGGTCGCCGGTGCGCACCCAGCCATTAACAAACGTTTCGGCCGACGCTTCGGGCTTGTTCCAATATTCCTTCACGATCATCGGTCCGCGCGCCCAGAGTTCGCCGACTTCGCCGATCGGCAACACGGTGACGCCGTCGTCGGCGCGGATTTCGAGGTCGGCGACCGCGACCGGCGGCCCCGCGCTGGTCGGGCGGTTGAGGTAATCCTCCGCCGCGTGATGCGTGACCGTCGCCATCGTCTCGGTCATCCCCCAGCCGTTGCCCGGAAGCGCGCCGAATTCCTCGTAGATCTTCTTGACCAGCTCGGGCGCCGAGGGCGCGCCGCCATAAGCGATCGCCTCGATCGACGAGAGGTCGTATTTGGCGCGGTCGGGATGCTCGAGCAGTTGCCAGGCGATCGTCGGCACGCCGCCGGTGAAATGGACGTGCTCGCGCTGAATGATCTCCATCGCCTGGACCGGCTCCCATTTGCGCATGAAGATCGACGTGCCGCCGCTCGCCATCATGCCCATCAGCCCGGCCGAGCAAGCGGTAACATGGAACATCGGGATTACGGTCAACGAGGTGCGCGGCGTCGGGTCGGGGATCGCCTCACCGCGGCGCAGGAAACTGCGCGCCGACGAGAAACCCGCCGACATGATATTGGTCATCATGTTGCGGTGCGTGCCGAGGGCGCCCTTGGGACTCCCGGTGGTGCCGCTGGTGTAGAAGATCGTGACATCGTCGTCGCTGTCGATAGCGACGCGCGGACGGTCGGTATCGGGCAGCGTCGCCCAGCTGTTCGACGCTCCGACGATGTCCTCGAGCGCGCGAGCGCCCGGGACCGGCTGCGGCGAGCGAGCGACGATCAGTTGCTCCAGACCCGGCATCGCGCTCAGGTGCTCGGCGATCCGCGCATGGCGCTCGGCATCGACGATAAGTACCTTCGCGCCCGAATCGTTGATCCCGTATTCGAGCTCGGCGCCGGTCCACCACGCGTTGAGCGGCACCGCGATCGCGCCGATCGTGGTGATAGCGAAGAACACGACTGGCCACTCTGGCAGGTTACGCATCGCGAAGGCAACGCGGTCGCCCTTCCCCACGCCCATGGCCTGGAGCGCGCGCGCAAGTGTCGCAGTGGCGCGATAATTCGCCTCGTACGTCACGCGCTCGTCGTCGAGGATCGTAAAGGTGCGCTTGCCATGGGTACGCGACAGGTCGAGCAGCTGGCCCAGGTCGTGCGGTGCGTTCTTCCACACGCGTGTCGGGACGCCGCGGATCGTCACCGTCTCCATTTCGAACTTCGATCCCGGCGCGGTCAGCGTGGCGGTCGCGTCCTGCAACGACACCTTCGGCCAGTTCGGGTCCAGCGCGATCACGGGTTCGGTTGACACATGCTCTCCGTCTGTCTGTTCGGCGGTTTCATGACAGCCGATTTGCCGTAACGTTAGAGTTGATTCGCGCGCCGCTCAAGGCAATAGAGGATCAGGTTTAGAAACGAGGGTATGGACGAGCGATGCTGATGAAGGCCCCCCAAGGTCACGGCTTGGACGCCGCGCGGCTCGACCGGCTCCCGGCTTTCCTGAAGGATCGGTACCTCGATTCGGGGAAGCTGGCGAACGCCCAGCTGCTGGTCGCGCGCGACGGCGAGATCGTCCATTTTTCGAGTCAGGGCGCAGCGCGCGAGGGCGGCGCGAAGGCGATCGACGAAAGTTCGATCTTCCGCATCGCCAGCATGACCAAGCCGATCACCTCGATCGCGTTCATGATGCTGGTCGAGGAGGGCAAGGTCGCGCTCGACACGCCGGTCCATCATGTGCTCCCCGAGTTCAAGGGAATCGGCGTGTTCGAGGCGGGCGGCGGGCGCGTACCGTTCCAGACGAAAGCGACCGGTCAGCCGATGCGGATGGTGGATCTGCTGCGCCACACATCGGGGCTGACGTATGGGTTTCAGCATCGCACCAACGTCGATGCGCAATATCGCCACGAAAAGATGGACGATTGGCACGCCGGGCACGACCTCGACGCGTGGATCGGCAAGCTGGCGCAGATCCCGCTCGAATTTTCGCCGGGGGAGGCGTGGAATTATTCGGTGTCAACCGATGTGCTCGGCGCGGTCGTCCAGCGCGTGTCTGGGATGAAGCTCGACGACTTCTTCCGCACGCGCATTTTCGAGCAGCTCAAAATGGTCGACACCGGGTTCAGCGTGCCCGCGGACAAGATCGACCGGCTGACCGATTGCTACACCTTCGTGCCCGGCCAAGGGCGGATCATGTACGACCGCGCGACCGAAAGCGGTTGGGCGACCACGCCGCAATTCCTGTCGGGTGGTGGCGGGCTGGTGTCGACTGCGCTCGACTATAACCGCTTCTGCCAGATGTGCCTCAACGGCGGCGAACTCGACGGCGTACGCCTCGTAGGCCGCAAGACGATCGAGCTGATGACGATCAACCATCTGCCGGGCGACTCCGACCTCGCGACGATGTCGAAATCCTTGTTCAGCGAAGCGGCGCTGGCGGGGACCGGGTTTGGGCTCGGCTTCGCGGTGATGAAGGACCTGGCGCCCGGCATGGTGCAGGGGTCGGCCGGCGAATATTATTGGGGCGGGATGTTCTCGACCGCGTTCTTCATCGACCCGGTCGAGCGGCTCAACATGGTGTTCATGACGCAGATGAGCCCGTCCAGCACCTATCCGATCCGCCGCGAATTGAAGACGCTAATCTATTCGGCGCTGACCTGAGCCGGTAACAAACGACCCGTTCGTGTCGAGCGAAGTCGAGACACGCTGGACGGGAAACGCTTCTCGACTTCGCTCGAAGCGAACGGAAATGGAGATACCCAGAATGACCAACCCGATCCGCACCGAACGCCATGACGACGTGCTCGTTATCATTTCGAACAACCCGCCGGTCAACGCACTCGGCGCGGCGGTGCGGTCGGGTCTCGAGGCGGGCGTCAACGAAGGCCTCGCCGACCCTACGATCAAGGCAATGGTGATCCGTTGCGACGGGCGCACCTTCTTCGCGGGCGCCGACATCACCGAGTTCGGCAAGCCGATGCAGGGGCCGGGGCTCGGCACGGTGATCGACATGATCGAGGCGTCGGACAAGCCGGTAGTCGCGGCGATCCACGGCACCGCGCTGGGCGGCGGATGCGAGGTAACGCTGGGCTGCCACTATCGCGTCGCGGTGCCGTCGGCGAAGATCGGCACGCCCGAGGTCAAGCTCGGGCTGCTCCCAGGCGCAGGTGGGACGCAACGAATCCCGCGTATCGCCGGGGTGAAGCTTGCGCTCCAGATGACCGCGATCGGCGACCCGATCCCGGCCAAGGCCGCCCACGAGGCGGGTTTGATCGACAGGATCGTCGGCGAGGATAGCCTCGAAGCCGATGCGATCGCCTTCGCGCGCGAGGTGGCCGACACGCGTCCCCTGCCCCGCGCGTCCGAAAAGACCGCCGCGCCCGACCCCGAAGCGGTCGAGGAATTCAAGAAGGCCAACGCGCGCAAGTTCCGCGGCTTCGACGCCCCCGCCGCCAACATCCGCTGCGTCGAGGCGGCGACCTACGGCAGCTTCGCCGACGGCATCGCGGTCGAGCGCGCCGAGTTCATGAAGCTGATGATGGGCACGCAATCCGCCGCACAACGCTACATGTTCTTCGCCGAGCGCCAGGCCGCCAAGGTCGACGACATCCCCGCCGACACGAAGCTGCGCCCCGTCGACAAAGTCGGCGTGGTCGGCGCGGGCACGATGGGCGGCGGGATCAGCATGAACTTCCTGACCGCCGGCATCCCGGTGACGATCGTCGAGACCGCGCAGGAAGCGCTCGACCGCGGAGTCGGCGTGATCCGCAAGAATTACGAGAATTCAGCGAAGAAAGGTCGCTTCACCCAAGAGAAAGTGGAGCAGATGATGGGTTTGCTCACGCCCACGCTCAGCCTCGACGAGCTCGCCGATTGCGACCTCATCATCGAGGCGATCTACGAGAATATGGACGTCAAGAAGGAGCTGTTCGGCAAGCTCGACGCGATCGCCAAGCCCGGCGCGATCCTCGCGTCGAACACCAGTTACCTCAACGTCGATGAGATCGCCTCCGCGACCCAGCGGCCCGAGGACGTGATCGGCATGCACTTCTTCTCGCCCGCCAACGTCATGAAATTGCTAGAAGTGGTACGCGGCGCCAAGACCGCACCCGACGTGCTCGCGACGGTGATGGCGCTGGCCAAGCCGATCGGCAAGGTCGCGGTCGTCTCGGGCGTGTGCCCTGGGTTCATCGGCAACCGCATGCTGTCCCAACGCGGCGCGCCCGCGAACACGATGCTGATGCAGGGTGTCCCGCCCGAGCGGATCGACAAGGCGCTGGTCGATTTCGGGATGCCGATGGGCGTGTACCAGATGAGCGACCTCGCCGGGGTCGATATCGGCTGGCACCGCGACCCGACCCGGATCGAGAGCATCCGCGACGCGCTCGCCGCGAAGGGGCGCTGGGGGCAGAAGACCGGCAAGGGCTGGTACGATTACGACGAAAACCGCAACCCCTCCCCCTCACCCGAAGTTGCCGAGATCATCGAGGAGTTCCGCTCGAAATCGAACCAGGCGCGGCGCGACTACACCGACGACGAGATCATCGGCGCACTGCTCTATCCGATGGTCAACGAAGGCGCGAAGATCCTCGACGAAGGTATGGCGCAGCGCGCATCGGACATCGATGTGGTGTGGATCTACGGGTACGGCTGGCCGGTCTATCGCGGCGGGCCGATGTTCTGGGCGAACACCGTAGGTTTGGACAAGGTCGTCGCGGGACTGGAGAAGAACGGCGTGCCGGTCGCGCCGTTGCTGAAGGCGAAGGCCGAGGCGGGCGAGAAGTTTTGATGATGAGGTTATCAATCCTCCCCGTTAACGGGGAGGTGGCGCGCGCAGCGCGAAGGAGAGGGCTCACCCCGTCCGAGGCGCTCGTTGCCCACCCCCTCCACCATGCTTGCGGCATGGTCCCCCTCCCCGTCCCGGGGAGGATTTCCGGATGACCGAACTTTCTGCCATCGAGACCGCCGCGGCGATCCGGTCGGGCGAAACCACCGCCCTGCTCGAATGCGAAGCCGCGATCGCGCGGATCGAGGCGCGCGACGGGGCGCTCAACGCGGTCGTGGTGCGCGACTTCGACCGGGCGCGGCATCAGGCGCGTGAGATGGACCAGCGGTTGGCGGCGGGCGAGACCGCCCCGCTGCTCGGCGTGCCGATGACGGTGAAGGAGAGCTTCGACGTCGCTGGCTTGCCGACCACCTGGGGTTTGGAGGCCGCGCGTGAGTTCGTGCCCGAGCGTGACGCACTGGCGGTGCGGAGGCTCAAGGCGGGGGGCGCGGTGATCCTGGGCAAGACCAATGTGCCGCCGCTGCTCGCCGACCTGCAGGCAAACAACCCGGTCTATGGTCGAACGGTCAACGCGCATCACGCCGAGCGCGTTTCGGGCGGATCATCGGGCGGGTCGGCGGTGGCGTTGGCTTCCGGCATGGTGCCGCTCGAGCTCGGCAGCGATATCGGCGGGTCGATCCGCGTCCCCGCCGCGTTCAACGGCGTGTGGGGACACAAGCCGACCTTCGCCGCGCTCGGCCGGGACGGCCATGCCTTTCCGGGCACCGACGGCGCGCCGGGCGAGCTGTCGGTGATCGGCCCGATGGCGCGCAACCCCGACGATCTGGCGCTCGCGCTCGACGTGCTCGCCGACCACCCGCTCGAACAGGCGGGCACGCGGCCCGCGAGCGAGTACCGTATCCTGCTGCTCGCCGAGCATCCCGGCGCGAAGGTCGCCGCGCCGATCGCCGACGCCCTCGCGCGGCTCGGCGAAGCGCTGGCGGCGGCGGGCGCCAAGGTCGACCGCACCAGCGACCTGATCCCCGATCTCGAGGCGCAGCAGCGCAACTACATGAAGATGCTCAACATCACGATCGCGCGCGGCGTGCCGCAGGATGGATCCGCGCCGACCACCTTGATCGAATGGTTCGACCTGCGCGACCAACAGGCCCGCAACAAGCGCGCGTGGAACCGGCTGTTCGGCCAGTATGATACGGTGATCGCACCGACGCTCGGCATCACCGCCTTCGCGCACGACGATACGCCTCTGCCCAAGCGCATGATCGACATCGACGGCGAGGCGACGCCGTTCGGGCTGCAGTTCGCCTATCCCGGCCTTGCCACCTTCCCGATGCTGCCCGCGACCAGCTTCCCGATCGGTACCGACCCGGACGGCCTGCCGATCGGTGTCCAGGCGATCGCCGACACGTACAAGGACCACACCGCCATCGCCGTCGCGCGGCTGGCGCACGGAGTGATGCAATGAGCGACCTCGACCAATTCCGCGCCGACACTCGCGCCTGGCTGGAGGCGAATTGTCCACCCGAGATGCGCGAGCCGGTGCGCAGCGACAAGGATGCGGTGTGGGGCGGCCGCGACCAGTCGATGCTGAGCCCGGCGCAGAAGGAGTGGATGGACAAGATGGGCGCGCGCGGCTGGACCGTGCCCGACTGGCCGAAGGAATATGGCGGCGGCGGGCTGTCGCCGGCCGAAACCAAGATCCTGCGCGAGGAAATGCAGCGCATCCGTGCGCGCAACCCCCTCAATTCGTTCGGCATCTCTATGCTCGGGCCGGCGCTGCTCAAATACGGCACCGAGGAGCAGAAGCTCGAGCATCTCCCCAAGATCGCGCGCGGCGAAATCCGCTGGTGCCAGGGCTATTCGGAGCCGGGCGCCGGGTCGGACCTCGCCGGCCTGCAAACCTCGGCCGAGGACAAGGGCGATCATTACCTGGTCAACGGGCAGAAGGTGTGGACGAGCTACGCCGACCAGGCCGACTGGATTTTCTGCCTTGTCCGCACCGACAAATCGGTCAAGCAGGCCGGGATCAGCTTCCTGCTGTTCGACATGGCGAGCGAAGGCGTCTCGACCAAGCCGATCCTGCTCATCTCCGGCTATTCGCCGTTCTGCGAGACCTTCTTCGACAATGTTAAAGTCCCCAAGCAAAACCTTGTTCATGAAGAGAACAAGGGCTGGGACGTCGCCAAATACCTGCTCGGTCACGAGCGCGAGATGATCAGCGGCATGGGCCTCGGTGCCGCGGGCGGCAATCCGCTGGTCGAGGCCGCCAAGAAGGGCGCCGACCCGATCCTGCGCGGCCAGATCGCGCTGTTTGAGGTGCGTGCCAAGGCGTTCAATGCGATGTCGGAAAAGTTCATCGACGAGCTCAAGGCCGGCAAGGCGCACCCCGCGCAGCCCAGCATGATGAAATATTACGGCACCGAGCTGAACAAGTCGCGCCACGAACTGCTGATGGCGACGGGCGGCTCCGACGCGCTCGAATGGGAAAGCGAGCGGTCGAACAAAGGCAGCGGCCCGCGCGCATGGCTGCGCACCAAGGCTAATTCGATCGAGGGTGGCACGAGCGAGGTCCAGCTCAACATCATTTCGAAGCGGATCCTGGAATTGCCGTCCTGATCGCCACCTTCGCGTAGACGAACAAGAAAGACTCATATGCCTTTGTATCTGAACGACGAACAGGCGATGCTGCGCGACACGGCGAGGGATTTCGTCGCCGAACATGCGCCGGTCAAGCATATGCGGGGCTTACGCGACACCAACGACGCGACCGGCTTTTCGCGCGACCTGTGGAAACAATTTGCCGAGATGGGCTTCACCGGCATCCTGATTGGCGAGGACGATGGCGGGCTCGGCCTCGGCCATGTCGAGGCGGGCGTGGTGCTGGAGGAGATCGGGCGCAACCTCTCCCCCTCCCCGTTCCTTGCCACCGCTGTCGCCGCGGTCGAAGCGCTCAAGGGCACCGCGCAGGCGGGCAAATATTTCCCAGGTATCCTGGCGGGCGAGACCGTGGCGGCGTTGGCGATCGACGAGGCAGCCAAGTTCCGCGATTCGGTCGCGCTCAAGGCCGAGCGATCGGGCAACGGGTTCAAGCTGTCGGGCAGGAAGCAGTTCGTCACCCACGGCCATGTCGCCGACCTGATCATAGTAGCCGCGCGTACCGCCGGGGCGGCCGATGACCAAGACGGCGTGACGCTGTTCGCGGTCGACAAGGGCGCCGTCGGCCTCACGGCCGAGGCCGAACGGCTGGCGGACTCAAGCCTCGCCGCGCGGCTCGAGTTCGACGGCGTCGAAGTCACCGCCGATGCGGTGATCGGCGAAGTCGACGCTGGGCGCGACCCGCTCGATCGCCTGTTGCGTGCGGGCCGCACCGGCGCCGCATCCGAACTACTCGGCGTCGGCGGCGGCGCGATGGATATGACGGTCGACTACCTCAAGCAGCGCAAGCAGTTCGGCGTCCTGATCGGCAGCTTCCAGGCGCTCCAGCACCGCGCCGCGCACCTCTACAGCGAGATGGAGGTCGCCCGCGCCGCCACGCTTCGCGCCCAGCAGATGCTCGATAGCGCATCTGATCGCGCCGACGAAGCCGTCTCGGTCGCCAAGGCGCAGGCGGGCCTCGCGACGATGCTCGCCGTCCAGGAGGGCGTCCAGATGTTCGGCGGGATCGGGATGACCGACGAGTTCGACATCGGCTTCTATATGAAGCGCCAGCGCGTGCTTGCCGAGATGTTCGGCGATGCGAACTTCCATGCCGACAAATTGGCGCGTAACGCCGGTTACTGATGGCCGAAGAAGACCCCGCCCCCCGCAAACGCTCGCCCGAGGAACTCGTCGCGGGCCTCGTCACGCTGCTCGACGTCGAGGAGCTCGACACCGATCTGTATCGCGGGATGAAGCTGCCCGGCGGGCGCGGGCGCGTGTTCGGCGGCCAGGTGATCGGCCAAGCGCTGCAGGCGGCGCAGCGCTCGACCGAGGGCAAGGACGCGCACTCGCTCCACGCCTATTTCATGCGCGCGGGCGATGATGCGCTGCCGATCGTGTACCGCGTGGTGCGCGATTTCGACGGCAAGAGCTTCGCGACGCGGCGTGTGATCGCGACGCAGAACGGCCAGCCGATCCTCAACATGGCGGCGAGCTTTCAGATCGCCGAGGGCGGGCTGCACCACCAGGACGCCTTCCCCGCCGACATCCCGCCGCCCGAAGAGCTCAAGTCCGAAAGCGAACTCCGCGTCGAAGCGGCGCAGCACATGCCCGAGGAGCACCGCGCGCGGTTCCTGCGCTGGGCCAGCCCGATCGATGTCCGCCCGCTCCATCCGCGCAACTGGTTCTCGCCCGTCGCGCGCGACCCGGTGACCTATAGCTGGATCAAGGCACTCGCCCCGCTCGGCGACGATACCGCGATGCACCGCGCGATCCTGGCGTACGCCAGCGACATGGGGCTGATGGCGACGAGCATGATGCCACACGGGGTCAACTGGATGACGCCGGGGATGCAGACCGCCAGCCTCGACCATTCGATGTGGTTCCACGAGGATTTCCGCGCCGACGACTGGCTGCTCTACGCGATGGACAGCCCGTGGGCCGGGCACGGCCGCGGCATGAACCGCGGGAGCATCTTCACGCGCAACGGGCGGCTGGTCGCGAGCGTCGCGCAGGAAGGCTTGATCCGCAAGCGCGAGCCGCGGGCTTAAACCGCCGTCCGCCCATATTCCTGCTTGGTCACCGGGTGACTCGACGACAGCCCACCATCGACCGCGATCGCCTGGCCGTTGACGTAGCTCGCGGCATCGGAGGCGAGGAAGGCGGCGACCTCGGCCAGTTCCTCGGGCTGCGCACCGCGGCGCAAGGGATTGAGGCGGCCGACGCGGTCCATCTTCCCCGCTTCGCGCGCATAATCGAAGGTCGGCTTGGTCATGCCCGTCTCGGTCAGCCCGGGGCAGATCGCGTTGACGCGGACGTTCGATCCGGAGAGCTGCTGCGCCGACGTCTTGGCGAGGTTGATCACCCCCGCCTTCGACGCCGAATAGGCCGGCGATCCCGCGCCCGACCGGATGCCCGCGACGCTCGCGGTCAGCACGATCGCCCCGCCGCCGCGCTCGGCGATCCTCGGCGCGGCGTGCTTGATCGCCAGATACGGCCCGATCAGGTTCACGCGGAGCACTTCGGTGATCAGCGCGACGTCGGTGTCGAAGATGTTCGCCATTCCGCCCGAAATCCCCGCATTGGCGAAGATGATGTCGAGCCCGCCGAAGCGATCGACCGCGAGTTGGACAGTGCGGATCACGTCCTCCTCCAGCCCCGCATCCATCTGGATCGCGACCGCGGTGCCGCCGGCGTCGGTGATCGTCTTCGCGGTGGCATCCGCGCCATCGGTCTTGTCCGCCACCACGACGCGTCCGCCCTCGCGCGCGAACAACAACGCGGTGGCGCGGCCGATGCCCGATCCGGCGCCGGTGACGATGATCGACTTGTCGGTGAAACGTGCCATCAAATCGTCACTCCCCCATCCATTACGATTACCTGCCCGGTAGTGAAGGCGGCGGCCTTCGATGCGAGGAACACCACGCCGCCGGCGATATCCTCCGGCTCGCCGATGCGGCGCAGCGGGACCGATCGGCTCGCTGCCTCCTGCCGCTTGGGATCGTCGACCAGCACCTTGGCGAAATCGGTACGGACCAGGCCCGGCGCGATGCAATTCACGCGAACGTTGTCGGGCCCGTATTCGTGCGCGAGGTTGCGCGCGAGCTGCATGTCCGCCGCCTTCGACACGCAATAGGCGCCGATCGCGGTCGAGCCGCGCAGGCCGCCGATCGACGAGATGATGATCACCGATCCGTCCCTGCGCTCGCGCATTTCGGGAACGACCATCGAAATCAGCCAATGGTTGGAGACGATATTGTTGTCGAGGATCTTGCGGAATTGCTCATCGGTGATGTCGGCTTGCGGGCCGTAATAAGGGTTCGACGCGGCGTTGCAGACGAGCACGTCGATCCGCCCGAACGCGGCGCGGGTTTCGTCGACGAGGTTCTGCAACGCCGCCTTGTCGGAGATGTTCGCCGCGACGGCGATCGCGGTGCCCTCGCCGTACTTACCGTTGATCTCCGCGGCGACCGCGTCGCACGCATCCTGCTTGCGGCTGGAGATGACGACCTTCGCGCCGTGCTCCGCGAGCTCGAACGCGGAGGCTTTCCCGATTCCTTTCGACGATCCGGTAATGACCGCGACCTTGCCGGTCAGATCGAACAGCGACATGGCACTCTCCCCAGTTTCACGCCCCCGCCTTTTCCGCGAAGGCCCAGGCCGAGTCCGCCAGCCGGTACACGTTCGCTGCCGATTTCTCCGCCTGTGCCGACGATGCCGTGCCCTCGACGATTCGCTTCTTGATGCCCTGAACGATCCCGGTCAGGCGGAAGAGGTTATAGGCGAAATACCAGTTGAGATCGGGCACCCCGTCGCGCCGGGTTGCGGCGCAATACCGCGCGACCATGTCGTCGATCGTCGGGATGCCACTGTCGCCGCCCGCTACGCCCTCGACGCCGGAGCGTCCCTCGGGCTTGGTCACCCACGACATCAGGAAATAGCTGAAATCCGCCAGCGGATCGCCGAGCGTCGACAATTCCCAGTCGAGCAACGCGATCACGCGCGGCTCGGTCTTGTGGAACATCATGTTGTCGATGCGGTAATCGCCGTGCACCACCGACGTGCGCGTCTGTTCGGGGATCGTACGCGGGAGGTAATCGATCAAGCTCTCGACCGCGGGCATATGCTCGGTTTCGGCGAGCTTATACTGCTTGGTCCAGCGCGCGACCTGGCGCTCGAAATAATTGCCCGGCTTGCCGTATTCGCACAGCCCCGCCGCGACGTAATCGGTGTTGTGGAGCGCGGCGAGCGTGTCGCACATCGCGTTGTAGATACCCGTGCGCTCTTCGGGCGCGTAATCGGGCAGCGTCCCGTCCCACAGGTTGCGCCCGTCGGCGAAGCCCATGACGTAGAAGTCGGTGCCGATCACATCCGGATCGGTGCACAAGCCATAGGGTCGCGCAACCGGGAAGCCAGTCGGGAAGAGCCCGGCGATCACGCGATATTCGCGGTCGACTGCGTGTGCGGAGGGGAGCAGGTTGCCGAACGGCTTGCGGCGCAGGACATATTGCCCCGACGGCGCCTCAATCTTGTAAGTCGGGTTGGACTGGCCGCCCGCGAACTTGGTGTAGCTGAGCGGCCCGGCGAACCCCTCGACGTTCGCCTGCATCCACGCCCCAAGCTTATCGAGGTCGAGCCGATCCTTCCCAGCCACTTCGATCGTCTTGGGTGCGTCGTCACTCATCAGGCGAACTCGATCACGCTGCGTGCGGCGTCGCCCTTGCGCAGTTCGTCGAACGCATCGTTGATGCGGGCCAGCGGCATCCGCTCGGCGATGATCGTGTCGAGGTCGAGCAGTCCGCGCAGGTAGAAATCGACCAGCCGCGGGATGTCGACCGGGAAGCGGTTGCCGCCCATCAGCCCCCCCTGCAGCTTCTTCGACCCGAGCAGGTCGAGCGCCGACAGCCCGACCTTGCTGCCGAGCGGCATCATGCCGAGGATCGTCGCCGTGCCGCCGCGCCGCAGCACCTTGACCGCGGTGTCGGCCGACGCCTCGCGCCCGACCGCTTCGATCGCGTGGTGCACCCCGCCCTTGGTCAGCTCGACCACCTCCGCGACGACATGCTCGCCCAGCGCGTCGTAGCTGTGCGTCGCGCCGAGCTTTTCCGCCAGCGCGCGCTTTTCCGGCACCGGATCGAGCGCGATGACCTTGCCCGCGCCGGCGATCTTGGCGGCGTTGACCGCGGCGAGCCCGATGCCGCCGCACCCGACCACGCACACCGTCTCGCCGGGCGTCACGTCGGTCGAATTGAAGATCGCCCCCGCCCCCGTGGTCACCGCGCAGCCGAGCAGCGCCGCGCGGTCGAGCGGCATGTCGGGGTCGATCGCGACACAGGCATGCTCGTGGACGAGCATCATCTCGGCATAGGCCGACAGGTTGAGCATCTGATGCACCGGCTGGCCGTTCATCGTCAGCCGCGGCGCCGCGTCTTTCGCGCGTTTGACGTCGCTCGAAATGCACAGCGCCATCCGGCCGCTGACGCAGAACTCGCAATGCCCGCAGAACGCCGAGAGGCAGGTGACGACCGCATCGCCGACCTTCACCGTGCGGACTTCTTCACCGACCGCCTCGACGATCCCCGCCGCCTCGTGCCCTGGGATCGCCGGTAGCGGCGTGGGGTATGCACCGTCGACGAAGTGCAGGTCGGACCGGCACACCCCGCACGCGACGGTGCGGATCAGCACCTCGTGTGCACCCGGTTTCGCTACATCGACGTCACAGATTTCGAGCGGCTTTTTCGGCTCGAACAATACGGCTGCCTTCATCTCAGCGGCTCACCCCGATATCCCCGCTCGACGCGATGTCGGCCTTGTAATCGGCGTATTTCCCGAACTCGTTGCGCGCGATCGCGCGGTTGTGCACTTCGTCCGGCCCATCCGCGAAGCGCAAAGTCCGCATGCTCGCCCACGCGCTCGCCAAATGGAAATCGCTCGACACGCCGCCGCCGCCGTGCGCCTGGATCGCGTCGTCGAGGATTTGCAGCGCCATGTTGGGCGCCTGCACCTTGATCATCGCGATTTCCTGCTGTGCCGACTTGTTGCCCGCCTTGTCCATCATGTCGGCGGCCTTGAGGCACAGGAGGCGCGTCATCTCGATATCGATCCGCGCGCGCGCGACACGCTGTTCCCAGATCGAATGGTCGGCGATGCGCTTGCCGAACGCGACACGCGACAACAGCCGCTTGGCCATCGCCTCGATCCCCGTCTCCGCTACGCCAATCGTGCGCATGCAATGGTGGATTCGCCCCGGGCCGAGCCGGCCCTGCGCGATTTCGAATCCGCGGCCTTCGCCGAGCAGCAGATTCTCGACAGGCACGCGCACGTCGGTCAGCGATACTTCGCCGTGCCCGTGGGGCGCGTGATCATACCCATAAACCGAAAGCATGCGTTCGATCTTCACGCCGGGGGCGTCGAGCGGCACCAGAATCTGGCTTTGCTGGGCATGACGCTTGGCGTCGGGATTGGTCTTGCCCATAACGATCGCCACCGCGCAGCGCGGGTCGCCGACGCCCGAAGACCACCACTTCCGCCCGTTGATGACGTAATGGTCGCCGTCGCGCACCATGCTGGTTTCGATGTTGGTCGCGTCGGACGAGGCGACCGCCGGCTCGGTCATCAGGAAGGCCGAGCGGATCTTGCCGTCCATCAGCGGCTTGAGCCATTGCTCCTTCTGGTCGCGCGTACCGTAACGATGAAGGACCTCCATGTTGCCGGTGTCGGGCGCCGAGCAATTGAAGCACTCGGACGCCCAGCCGAGCTTGCCCATCTCCTCTGCGCAGAGTGCATATTCGAGGTTGGTGAGTTGCGTCCCTTCGAACTCGAAACTGTCGTCGACATGCACCTGCCCCGAATGCGGCGGCATGAAGAAATTCCACAGCCCCTGCGCCTTGGCGATCTCCTTGACCACCTCGATCACCGGGTTGACGCCCCAGCGCTCGCCTGCCTTCGCGGCCTTCAGATATTGGTCGTGGCGCGGGCGGATCTCCTTGTCGATAAAGGCCTTCACCCGGTCGCGGAAATAGGTCTCGCGCTCGCTCAACGTGAAGTCCATTTTGACTCTCTCCTGTGGCTGTCGCGGACTCGGCTAGACCATACCGCACATTCGGTAAAGCCATGGATTTCCTCTTTGCGGCGATCCGCGCGAGATAGGAAAATGCCACATTCCGTTACGCAAAACCGCTAGCCCTGACCGTCGAAGCTGTTAAGCTTCGCATCATGGGGCAAAGTGACACGATCGAAGCGGAAGAAGCGACCGGAACCAAGCGCTTCCGCGCAAAACGCAACGCGATCCTGGCGGCGGCCTCGGAAGCGATCAACGAACAGAGCGCGAAGGGCATGACCTTCGCCGACGTCGCGCGCCGGGTCGGACTCAACACCACCAGCGTGACCTATTATTTCAAGCGCAAGGAAGACTTGGCGCAGGCGTGCTTCGAACACACGCTGCTGACCTTGGGCGACATGCTCGACGAGGCGCAGGCGGAGCCCACGCCCGAAGCGCGCGTCGCCAAATACCTCTCGCTCAACATGGGCCGCTTCGCCCGCATCCGCGAGCATGACGAGCGCGCGCTCGCGGGATTGAGCGATCTGCGCGCGATGGAAGAGCCGATGCTCGGCCGGCTGATGGCCGGCTGGCGCGACATCTTCCGCCGGACGCGCGCGCTGTGGGGCGAAGGCGCGCAAGGGCGGCAGAAGGACCTGAACGGCGCGCGCGCGCACGTGCTGCTCGAGAATACCTTCTGGATCCCCGCGTGGATCAACCGCTACGACCTCGACCAGTTCGAGCGCGTCGAGGCCCGGCTGATGGACATGTTCCGCCACGGCATCGCGACCAAGGGCGCCAAATGGGCGCCGACGATGCTCGACATCGAGCACGGGGAAGCCGAGCCGGGACGCGAGGCGTTCCTGCGTGCGGCGACGCGGCTGATCAACGAACTTGGCTATCGCGGGGCGAGCGTTCAGCGCATCGCGTCGGAGCTCAACGTCACCAAGGGTAGCTTCTACCACCACCTCGACGCTAAGGACGACCTGGTGATCGAATGCTACAAGCGCAGCTTCGACACGATCATCGAGGTGCAGCAGGCCGGCGAGGCGGCGGGCGGCGATTGGTGGCACCGGCTGTCGAGCGTGATCGCGACGTTGCTCGACGTGCAATTCTCGGTGCGTGGCCCGCTGTTGCGCACGACCGCGCTGACCGGCCTGCCGCGCCCGGTGCGCAATTCGATGATCGACCGATCGAACCGCATCGCGCGACGCTATGCCGGGATGCTCTCGGACGGCGCCGCCGAGGGGTCGATCCGCGCGGTCGACCCGCTGATCGTCAGCCAATCGCTGATGGCGCTCCAGAACGCCGCGTTCGACATGCGCAAATGGGCGAGCACGATGCCGCGCGAACAAGCGGTGGCGATGTACGCGTCGACCCTCGCGTTCGGGCTGTTCGACGATCGCGCGGCGGCGGGTTAGGCTGTCGCCACCTTCCCGAACCGCTCGGTCCGGCTGAGCAGCACGCCCGCCCGCCAATAGTGGAAGATCGCCCACGGCGTGATCGCGGCGAGGATGAACATCGCGTAGCGGAGCGATTCGGCGCCGAAATGCGGTTTGAGCATCACGCTCACGGCCCCCACCAACGGCGGCCCCAGCCCCAGCCCGATCAGATTGTTGATCAGCAGCGTGATCGCCGCCCACATCGCGCGTTGCTTGACCGGCGCCTGTCCCTGGATCAGCGAAAAGGTCGGGCCGAGATAGCAGCTCGTGAAGAACAGCGACGCGAGATAAGCGCCGAGTGCGACGGTCGAGTTCGACGCCGAGAAAAACAGTACGGTGAACGGCAGCGCACATGTCTTGAACACCGCGACCATCAGCGATTGCGCGTACAGCCCCTTCTTTTGCCCCAGCCGGTCGGCAACCCGCCCGCTGCCGAGCGCGCCGGCAAGGATGACGACGGCGGCGATCGGCGCGACGATCCAGGCGATATCGAGCTTGGTGTAGCCGAATGAGCGCTGCAGATAGCTCGGGCCAAACGCCGTCTGGCCATATCCGATCATCGACGTCAGCGTGAACCCCATGATCAGGTGAAGCGCCGCGCGGGTCTTGATCAGGCCCTTTAGGCTGTCGATGATCCGCGGCTTGGCGGTGTCCATCGCGATCTGCGCGTCGGACAGCCCGCGCTTGGGCTCGGGCACGACGGCCCAGATGATCAGCGCGAGTACGAGGCCCGGCAACCCGATCACGTACATCGCCGCGCGCCAGCCGTAGAAGGTCGCGACGGTGCCGCCGATCGTCGTGCCGATCGCCGCGCCCAACCCGACGCCGAGCGAATAGGTCGCCATCGCGCTGGTGCGCTTTTCGGGCGGATAGAGGTCGGCGATGATCGAATGGCTCGGCGGGCTCGACCCCGCCTCGCCGATCCCGACGCCGATCCGCGCGCCGAGCAATTGCCAGAAGCTCATCGCCAGCCCGCCGGCCGCGGTGAACGCGCTCCAGATCGCGAGCGCCGCGGCGATGATGCGCACGCGGTTGTACCGATCGGCGAGCCACGCGACGGGCAATCCCAGCCCGGCGTAGAAGATGGCGAACGCGAACCCCGCGATGATCCCCATTTGGAAATCGTTGAGGTGCAGGTCGCGAATGATGTCTTCGTTCAGGATCGCGAGGATCTGGCGGTCCATGTAGCTGAAGAAATAGGCGAAGGTGAGCAAGAGGAGCGTCAGCCCGCGCCTTCTGGCGACGAACGTGGCCTGAACTTCGGGGAGGCTGGTCGGGGAGGACAACGCGGTCCCTTTCTACGCGAGTACCAAAACAAGGCCCCGCCGCGCCGATGGGCGCGGCGGGGCCGATAAAGGCGTCAATCCGTCATCGGTCAGAACTTTACCGAGGCGCCGATCTTGAACTCGCGGCCGAACGGATTGCCGATGAACGGCTCGTAATTGTAGTCTTCGCGCGCGAACGGCGCCTTGGTGTCGAAGATGTTGATCACGGTGCCCGTCAGCACGACGTTCCACGGCAGCTTGACCTGCAAGTTGAAGTCAGTGGTCAGGAAGCTCTTGATGTCGGCCCCCGTCAGCAGCGAGATCGGCGTCGCCGGGATCGTCCCGTCGGGATTGCGCAACGACGCGTCGGGCGCGAACGGGCCGCTCTTCGTGTCGAAACGCTGGTCGTGCAGACCATCCGTGTAATAGACGGTCACGCGCGCATCGACCGGGCCGGAGCCGAGATCGACGAACGCCTGCCCCTTCCACTTGGGCAGCGGATACAGCGTCGACTGGTAGTTGAGCAGTCCGACACCGTCGAACGGATTGGCGACCTTCACCCCGGCGACCGAGATCGCGCTGATCCGGTTATGGATCGTATAGGTCGCATCCACGCCCACGCCGAACCGGAAGTTCGACCCAAGGAACTGGCTGGTGCGATATTCCGCGCTGAAATCGATACCGGAGTTCGACTGGGTCGCGCCGTTCTGGAGGAACGTGTTGACGCGTGAAATCTGCGCGACGGTGGTCGCCGCCGAGCATCCGGCATGGCCCGCCCCGGTGGTGAAGGTGAACCGGTCGGCCAGCGTCGGGTTGGTCGCGCAGGTATTGGGGGCGCCCGCCGGGAACAGCGTCGCCACCATCGCCGCCAATGGATCGGACACGATCACGCTCGACAGGTCGTAGCGGAAGTAGTCGACACTGGCATGGAAGCCGCCGAACTTGAGCAGCAGCCCGGCCGAATAGTTCTTCGATTTTTCGGGCTTGAGCGACGGATTTCCGTTGACGTCGACCGGGGTGAAGGTCGACCCGATCAGCTGCAACGAGGTCACGAAGCCGGTGGTGATGTTGGCCAGCGTCGGCGCACGGAAGGTGGTTCCGAAACCGCCACGCACCGCGAGCCAGTCGGTCACCTGCCAGCGCGCACGGATTTGCGGGTCGAAGGTCGATCCGACGCCCCCGCCATAATCCTCATACCGCGCGGCAAGCTGAACGTTGAGCGTGTCGAACACCGGTAATTGGAGTTCGCCGTACACCGCGTAGTTGCCGCCACGCTGGTACGAGTTGCGGCCGGTGCCGAGAAATCCGAACGCGCCGTTGGGTGCGCTCGGCGGCCCGACCGGCGACGCGGTTGGTGCGCAAGCTGCCGGATTCTGGTTGCCGGTGATCGAGGAATCGCGACACGGGTTGGTCAGGATATTGTTGTTGTTGCCGTAGACGGTGCTGAACTTGTTGTAGCGATATTGCGCACCGACGCCGAACTGGATCGCACCGCCGGGCAGCTTGAGCCCGGTGCTGCCGCTGATCGAAGCGTCCGCCACGAACAGCTGCGATTCGACTTGGGTAGTGCCCTTGACGAATATCCAGTTGGCCAGCGCAGCCGTGTTGGCGAGCGCCGCGTTACCCTGCGGATTGGTCGTGCCGTTGACCGCGCCAGCGACGACGGCGTTGCCGAACGGGTTGAGGTACATGCAGCCGCCGACCCCCGGCGTGCCCGTCAGATAGTTGCAGTTCGGACCGCCGAGGCCGCGCAACGCCAGCTGAACACGATCGCCGTATTCGTCGTAACCGTCGATGTAGCGATAATAATCATGATACGTGCCGGAGACGCTCCAGTCGATGTCGCTGCCGAGCTTGCCCGACAGTTCGGCGGTGATGCGAGTCGATTCCGACTTGCGCATGCCGCGTGCCGACCCCGGCTCATCGGGGTCGCCCAACGTCGAAGGATTGCCCCCCGCCAGATAGGGACGGAACAGCAGCAGCGGAAACACCGCGCCGGTGGTCGTTGCCGGGAACAGCGTCGGGTTCGCCGCACGATAGGCGATAAAACCCGGGTTGCTCGCGGGAACGTAGAAGCCGGTCACGAACGGCGTCGGGTTCGTCCCGCCGAGCGCGATGATCGATGGCGACTGCGTCAGCAGGTACGACGGCGACGTCAGATAGTGCGGGACGGTGCTGCGTCCGTACAGCGCGGTCATCTCGAACTTGGTGCTGCTCGACAGATCGACCTCGAAATCGACGAACGCGGTGCCGCGCTTTTCGAGATCGGCGAGGTTATCGAACTTGGTATATTGATTGTAGCAGCGCCCGTTCGCCCCGACATAGCCCCCGAGGGGAGCGCAGCTGGTGTCAGCCATCAGTGCGGTGGTCGGCGCGCCGCTCGCGGCGATGCCGAGGAAGGTCGCCGGATTGCCGCCGCCGGTCCAGCCACCCTGCGGGTTTTCGGTATACGGCTTGGTCAGATACGGCCGGTCGCGTACCGACAATTCGCCGCGCTTCGCAAAGCTGACGGCCGCGAGGAAGCGCCAATTGTCACCGACATGGCCGTAGCTCAGCGATGCATCGATATCGCCATCCGACCCACGCACGAATTTGTAACTCCCCGCCGCGCGGAAACCCTCCTGGTCGGTGCGCGTGATGAAGTTGACGACGCCCGCGATCGCGTCGGAGCCGTAGGTTGCGGCGGCGCCGTCCTTGAGCACTTCGATCCGGCCGATCGCGGCCGAGGGGATCAGGTTGATATCGACCGACGGTACGCCGTTGCCGGCGGTGACCAGACGGCGGTTGTTGAGCAGCACCAGCGTGCGTTGCGGGCTGAGGCCGCGTAGATTGGCGGTGGCGATGCCTTCGGCGCCCTGCGAGCGGCTGTCGAACTGGTTGGAATCGCCGAGCACGCCACTGGAGGTCGGCAAGGCCTTCAAGAGCTCGACCGCCGACGGGGAGCCCTGCTTCTCCAGATCGGCCGCGCCGATGACGTTGACCGGCAGCGCCGCATCCTCGGGCGTACCGCGGATGATCGAGCCGGTGATGACGATGTCCTTGCCATTGTCCTGCGAGTCGGCGGTGGTGTCGCCTGCTGCGGGCGCGGTCTGCGCCATGGCCGGTGTTGCCGCGATCGCCAGTACCGACGCCGCGCACGCGCAAAGCAGCTGTGTCTTGATCATGAGCCTCTCCCCAACGAGCCAGTGCGCTTGACGGCACCATACCCGGAAATCGAATAGGCACTGCGATTTCCGCTACGTCAAGCGTTCTTCGCGTTGCAAATCGCCATCTGTCTCGGTGTGTGGCGGAAATGTCATTGGCTTATGGTCCCGGATCAGGCCAAACCCGATACCGGAATCACAAATTTCAGCGCCGAATGAGTGCTCCGCGCGATCAATAGCCGTTGAGCGTCGCGAAACGGTCGCGCAGCGCCGAGGTGTTGCCCCACATCGCCTCGAGCACGCGCATCCGCTTGAGGTAGAAGCCCGCGTCATATTCGTCGGTCATTCCGATCCCGCCGTGGAGCTGGATCATCTCGCGACTCATCAAATGGCCGACCTCGTTCGCCTTGACCTTGGCGAGCAGCGCGGCCTGACGCGTGTCCCCGCCACTGTCGACCGCCGCGAGTCCCGCCTCGACCGCCGAGCGCATCAATTCGATTTCGCTGAACAGGTTCGCCATGCGGTGCTGGAGCGCCTGGAAGGTGGCGAGCACTTGCCCGAATTGGACGCGCTGTTTGAGGTAGGCGAGCGTCGTCTCGAACCCCTGCCCCGCCAATCCGAGCATCTCGGCCGCCGCGAGCACGCGCGCGCGGTCGAGCACCTTGTCGAGCAGATCGGCTCCGCCGCCCGTGAGCTTGTCGGCCACGGCGCCGTCGAAGGTGATTTCGGCATGGCTGCGGAAATCGGCGAGGTGCCGGCGCGAACGCGACACCCCCGCCGCGTCGCCGGCGACGAGATACAGGCCGTCCGTTGCGGCCACGACGAACAGCCCCGCGCTGTCGCCTTCCGCGACAAACGCCTTGGCCCCGCTGAGCTTTCCGCCCGAGACGCTCGCCTTGATGCCCGCCGGGTCGTGCCGCGGCCCTTCGTCGATCGCGAGCGCAGCGACGATCTCACCGCTGGCGATCCTGGGCAGCCACTTCGCCTTCTGTTCTTCGCTTCCGCCGAGGATGATCGCCGACGCCGCCGCGGCGGACGCCGCGAGCGGGCTCGCCGTTACCGTCTTACCGAGCTCCTCGATCACCAGCCCCAGGCTGAGCCAGCCGAAATCGGATCCGCCATAGGCTTCGGGAACGATGATCCCCGACCAGCCCATCTGCGCCATTTCACCATGGACCGACGCATCGAACCCCGCCGCCTCGTCGGCGTCGCGTACCTTGCGCCATGCATTCACCGGGCTTTCGTTGCTGGTCCATTCGCGCGCCATGTCGCGCAGCATCGTCTGTTCTTCGCTGAGTACGGCCATGTCGAATTCTTCCCGTAAAGTCGTTGGCGCTGACGCGATTATTGGTGGTCGAGCATCCCGAGGATGCGCTTGGCGATGATGTTGTTCTGGACCTCGGTCGATCCGCCATAGATCGTCGTCGCCTTGCCGAAGAGCCAGGCGCGGACGTTGTGGAGTTCTTCGGAAGTGAACCCCTCGCCTTCCCAGCCGAGCCCCTGCAGTCCCTCGATCTCGATGATCAATTCGGCGCGTTCCTGGCCGAGCTTGGTGCCGACGGTCTTGAGGATCGACGACACTTCGCTGACCCCTCCGACCGCCTTCGATTCGGCCATCACGCGCATCGCGGTGAGCTGAAATGCGCGCCAGTCCATCTCCCATTTGGCAATCCGCGCGCGCAAGTCGCGGTCGGCGATCCTGCCATCCTCCTCGCCGACGAACTTCTTGGCGAGATCGGCAAGGCTCGGCCCCGACATCTGCAGCCGCGACCCGCCGCCCGACAGGTTGGTGCGCTCGTGCTGGAGCAGGCGCTTGCCGATCGTCCAACCCTGCCCTTCCTCGCCGACCAGATTGCCCTTGGGCACCTTCACGTCGGTGAAGAACGTCTCGCAGAACGGCGACATGCCGCTGATCATCTTGATCGGCTTCACCTCGACGCCCGGCGCGGTCATGTCGATCAGCAGGAAGCTGATGCCCTTGTGCTTGTCGGACTTGTCGGTGCGCACCAGGCAGAAGCATTTGTCGGCCCATTGCCCGCCACTGGTCCAGGTCTTCTGGCCGTTGACGAGATAATGATCGCCCTTGTCCTCGGCGAAGGTCTGGAGGTTGGCGAGGTCGGACCCGGCGTTGGGTTCCGAATAGCCTTGGCACCAGCGGATCTCGCCCTTGGCGATCGCCGGGATATGCTCGTGCTTCTGCGCTTCCGAGCCGTACTCCAAGAGCGTCGGGCCGAACATCATCACGCCCATCCCGCCGATCGGGTTCCACGCCCCGACCCGCGCCATCTCGTCAGCCAGCACGCGCGCCTGCGCCTTGCTCAGCCCGCCGCCGCCATATTCCTTCGGCCAGGTGGGCACGCCCCAACCCTTAGCGCCCATCGCCTCGCGCCACGCCGTCATCTCCGGCGTTTCGCTGGTCGGCCCTTCGACGCTGGCGAGCGCGTTGCCCTTGCCCTTCAGCGACGGCGGGAAATTCGCGGCAAGGAAATCGCGCACCTCGGCACGGAAATCGTCGAGCGGGTCCGCGCTTGTTTGCGGTTCGGCCAAGGTCGCCATCGATGCTCTCCTATCGCGCGCCTGGGCGCGGTATCTATTCCATGATTTGAAGATGCGGTACGGCTGTCCGCGCGTCAATCCCGAGTTTCAGCGCAACGGCCCGCCGACCGGCAGGTTCGCTTGCTCGAGCGCGATCGCCTCTGCTTCGCGCGCGCGCAGGATGTCGAGGTTCTCCTCGTGCCGCTGGCGTGTGATCGGGTAGAAGCACAGGATCAGCGCGCCGATCGTCCACAGCCCCATCGAGGTCGGGATGTAATGGACCAGCAGGCTGCGCACCATGTCGCCGGTGACCGTGCCCGGCGCCGGCTTGTCGGGGAAATGCGACCAGGCGAGGATGCGCCCTGTCAGGAAAATCCCGATCGCGGTCGAGCATTGCATCATGAAGCTCGACGCGGCGAAGAACGTCCCCGAATCGCGCCGCCCGGTGCGTACCGCCGAATCCTCGACGACGTCCGCCAGCATCGCCGAGGTGCTGATCAGCGAGATCGCGACCATCGCGCCATAGGTCGAATCGATGAAGAACAAGGTCGGCATCAGCCGCGGGTCGCCCGGCGTCAGGAACATATGATTGAGCGCGAGGAACAGCGGCGTCAGCCCCCAGGCGACGCCCAGGATCGCGAACACCATCGCGGCGGTGCGCTTGCCCATATAATGCGCCGCGGCCGGAGCGAGCGGCGCGGCGATCGTCGCCGCCACAATGCCGCCGAGCGTCAGGAAGGCGAGCTGCCCGCCGTTGAGCTTCCACAGATACGTCCCAAAGAACAGGTTGATCCCCGTGTAGAGCCCGATCGCGCTGTACTTGAACACACCGAACCCGAAGATCGTTAGGAAGCCGCGGTTGCTGAACGACCGGAACATCTCGCGCAGGTGCGTGAACGCGCCGGTCCGCGGCGTGGTCGTGCTCTGTCGCAAATAGGGAATGCGGCTATGCGTGCCGAGCGCGCTGATCAGGATCACGGCCGCGATCAGCGCGGCACTGGTCAGCGCGAATGGCGGGTAGCCCGCGGGGTTGAGCTGGCCGCGCGGATATTTGGGCGTCGACGCGAAGAAGGTCGCGAGGCTGATCGCGCTGAACAGATACGCCCCGGCATAACCAAACCAGTAGCGGATCGAGAACAGCCCGGTCCGCACGCTGTAGCTGTCGGTCAGTTCGGGGGCGAGCGCGTTGCCCGTGATCTCGAACGCGCTGAGCGACATGCGGGTCAGCGCCGCGGTGACGAAGATCCATACGCCCATCGCCGCGTGGCCGAGTCCCGCGGGCGGGAACCAGGTGAGCGTGAAGAACAAGGCGACGGGGACGATCGACCCGTACATGAACGGGTGCCGCCGCCCCCAGCGGCTGCGCGTGACGTCCGACCAGCGGCCGATGAACGGGTCGGAAAAGGCATCGACGAACAGCGTCAACGCGATTGCCCCGGACACGATCGTCGCGGGCACCCCGACGACCTGGCTGTAGTAGAAAAGGAGGAAGGTGGTGAACGCCCCACCCTTTACCCCAGGCGCGACCGCGCCGACGCCGTAGGCCAGCCAGGTGAGCACCCCCATCTTGGGCACGGCGGCGCCCGCCGGCATGCTCGCACCACGCACCACATCGTCTGACGCCACCGTCGCCGCCATCCCGCTCTCTCCCGCTGGTCGGCTTTGCCGACTCCGGGTTTCGAACCTGCGGTATGCGTATGGCGCGGGTCAAGATATTTACGTCTCAGGAAAAACCGGCGTAACTTCGACCGTATGACCACCGGATCGCTCCCCGACCGTGTCCGCCGAGCACTGCAGGTCGTCGCCGACCCCGCGCGGGCGCCGGCGATGCAGGCGTATATGAAGTCGGAGATGCCCTATCTCGGCGTCTCGACCGTGCCGCGGCGCGCGGCGTTGAAAGCGGTGTTCGCCGGGATCGAGTGGCCCGACGCCGCGGCGTGGCAAACCGACGTGCTGGCGCTGTGGCGCGGCGCGACGTTCCGCGAGGAACGCTATGCCGCGGTCGAGCTCGCCGCACTCAAATCCGCCCGGCGCTTCCACACGATCGACGCGCTGCCGATGTACGAGGAGATGATCGTCACCGGCGCGTGGTGGGACCATGTCGACGAGATCGCGACGCACCGGCTGTGGACGATCCTGCAGAACGACCGCGCGGCGATGCGCAAGGCGATGCTCGGCTGGTCGACCGACGCCGACATGTGGAAACGGCGAAGCGCGATCATCTGCCAGGTGCCCGCCAAGGCCGCGACCGATCTCGACCTGCTCTACACCTGCATCGAGCCGTCGATCGGCCGCTCCCAGTTCTTCCTGCGCAAGGCGATCGGTTGGGCGCTTCGGCAATATGCCTGGACCGACCCCGACGAAGTCGCGCGCTACGTCGCCGCGAACGCCGACCGGTTGAGCGGGTTGAGCCAGCGCGAGGCGCTCAAGAATGGCGGGAAGCGGCGCGGCGCGTAGCGCTTCCGCATTTTTTCGCTGTCCTACTGGCCGCGACTTGTGACACGGTTGCCGAAGTGCTGGCCGTTCGTCGTTCGGTTCATCGCATTTCAAAGCGCGCGTCCGGTGACTTTCGTAACCTTCGAGTGGCCGACCGGGGGATGATATGATTCGTTTCGACCATCGCGCGGTGCCGATCGTGCTCGCGGCCGCCGTCATCGACGTGATCGGCTTCGGCGTCGTCATGCCCGTATTGCCGGGGCTGGTGACGCAACTCGGCCACATGAATCTGACCGAGGCGACGCGCATCGCCGGCTGGCTGCTCGCGTCGTTCGCCGTCGCGCAATTCTTCGCCGGGCCCGTGCTCGGCAATCTCGGCGACGCCTATGGCCGCCGCGTCGTGCTGATCGCGTCGATGGTCGCCTTCTCGTTCGACTATGCGCTGATGGCGTGGGCGCCGACGCTGGGGTGGCTGTTCGTCGGGCGGATCATCGCGGGCACCGCGGGCGCGATCTTCGGGCCGGCAGGCGCGGTGATCGCCGACGTGACGCCGCCCGAAAAGCGCGCGGGGGCGTTCGGCTGGCTGGGCGCGGCGTTCGGGATCGGCTTCATTATCGGCCCCGCGCTCGGCGGATTGGTCGCCGATTACGGCACGCGGATGCCGTTCCTGCTCGCCGCGGTTCTTGCGGGCACCAATGCGATCGCGATGATCCTGTTCCTCCCCGAAACGCACAAGCGCGAGAACCGCCGTCCGTTCCACCTGCGCGACGCGCACGTGATCGGGTCGTTCAAGCCGCTGTTTGCCGCGGGCAACGCGGCACCGCTGCTGCTCGCCTGGTTCCTGTGGCAGGTCGGCGGGATCGTCTACCCCGCGGTCTGGTCGTTCTGGGGCGCGATCCGGCTCGGCTGGGGCCCGAAGGACATCGGGCTCAGCCTCGCCTGGGTCGGGCTGGGCAGCGTCATCGTGCAGGCGTTCGTGACGCAGCGCTTCATCAAGGCGATCGGCGAGCGCAAGACCGCGATCGTCGCGCTGACCGCGGGCACGCTCAATCTGTTCGCGCTGAGTTTCGTGACGGCGGGGTGGCAGGTCTACGTGCTGTTCCTCGGCGGGTGTCTCGGCCAGATGGGCTGGCCGGCGATGCAGGGCATCCTGTCCCGAATGGTCGATGCGACGCGACAGGGCGCGTTGCAGGGCGGGATCGGCAGCATGAACTCGGTCGCGCAGATCCTGGGGCCGCTGATCGCGGCGCAGAGCCTGGCGTTCGGCGCGGCGCACGGGTTCGACGGGCTGGCGTTCGTCGTCGCCGGGGCGCTGATCGGGAGTGCCGCGCTGATCATCGCGTTCCGGCTGCAGCCGTTGCGCTATGTCGACGATGCGAGCAACGTCGAGACCGCGCCCTAGCCTTCCTTGCCCGGCCGCCGGGTCAGCGCCATGTCGAGGTGGCCGCCGGCGTCGATCAGCGTGACTTCGCCGGTGATCGCGCGGCTCAACGGGTCGAGCAGGTGGACGATCGGCGCGGCGATCTCGTCGGGTCCCGTCGCGAATCCCATTGGCACGCGGCTGGCGATGTTGGCGTTAAGCTTCTCGAACCCTTCGGCGCCCAATCGTTTCTCGAACCACCCCGTCCCGACATAACCCGGCGCCACCGCGTTGACCCTGACCGCCGGCGCGAGCACCCGCGCGAGGCTCTTGGTCATCGTGATCAGCGCGCCCTTCGACGCGGCATAGGCGACCGACGACCCCATTCCGAACATGCCCGCGACGCTGGCGACGTTGACCACGGCGGACGCATCCTGCGCGCGCATCGCCGGGGCGCAGGCGCGCACCATCTGGAACGCGGCGATCGTGTTGAGGCGGTAGATGTCGACGAAATCCTCGGCGTCGAGCGCGTCCAGATCCTCGTGGTTGGCGAACTTGGTGCGACCGGCGTTGTTGACCAGGAAGTCGATCCGCCCGAACGCATCGGTCGCGGCCTTGGCGAGCGCGCGGCACGCGGCGTCCTCGACGATATCCGCCTGTACCGCGATCGCGCCGTTGCCAGCCGCCGCCGCGACCGTCTCGGCATCGTCCTTGCTCGACGCATAGTTGACCACACACCGCACCCTGCGCTCAGCGAGCATCCGCACGACGCTCGCGCCGATGCCGGTGCCGCCCCCGGTGACGATCGCGACGCGGCCTTCAAACCCCGTGCTCATGCCTTGGCGCTCGGTCGTGCCGACACGCGCTCGTGCCACGCCTTCAGATGCAGCGCTTCGTCGGGCATCTCGACTCCGATGAATTTGCCGAAATCGATCGTTGTCAGCAGCACGATGTCGGCCATCGAATAGGCATCGCCCGCCAGGAACGCTCGGTCGGCGAGGACCGTGTCGAATTCGCGCATGACATGGTCGATCCGTGGGCGGTTGCTCTCGCCGAACTCGGTATATTGATGCGGCACGACCTTCGCGGTCAGCGGGTGCGTGTGAACCCACACCATCCCGATCGGCGTCATCAGCCGCATTTCCGCGCGGCGGATCATCTGGTCGATCTCGGCGGCCTCACGCGCGTCCGCACCGAACATCGGGGGTTTAGGATGAAGGTGATCGAGGTAGCGGCAGATCGACACGCTTTCGGTGATCACGCTCCCGTCGTCGAGCTGGAGCGACGGGGTCTGGCCCATCGGGTTGATCGCCAGATATTCGGGCGACTTGTGCTCGCGCTTGAAGATTTCGACCTGCTTGGTCGGCAGCTCGATCCCCTTTTCGGCGGCGAAGATGCGGACGCGGCGCGGATTGGGTGCCGGATTTCCGGTGTTGAAGAACAGCATTGATTTCCGCTCCCGATTCTCGTTTTCGAATTTGGCGTATGGCATTCGGGCGGCGCTTCGCCTAGCGGATTGGCATGAGCGCGGCCGATCTCCTGACCTCCGATTTCGCGACGCTGCCCGACATCATCCGCGAACATGGCAAGGAGCGCGGCGGCAAGACGGCGGTCGCCGACGACAATACGATCCTGAGTTATGCCGAGCTCGACGCGCTGATGGATCGCATCGCCGCGGCGTTGCAGCGCGACGGCGTCGAGCAGGGCCAATCGGTCGCGATCATCGCCTCGGCCTCGGTCGAATATGCCGCCGTGTTCCTCGGCACGCTCCGCGCCGGATGCGTCGCCGCGCCCTTGGCGCCGAGCTCGACCCCGGAATCGCTCGCCGCGATGATCGAGGATTGCGGCGCGCCGATTGTGTTCGTCGACGGCGACAACGCCACCGCGATCGCGGGCCAGGACATCGCGGCGAAGCAGGTTCGGCTCGACACGCAGGCATTCCACGACTGGCTCGCTCCCGAGGGCGCCAAGTCCGCGCCGGTGACGATCGACCCGAGTCACGGATTCAACATCATCTATTCGTCGGGAACCACCGGCACGCCCAAGGGGATCGTCCAGAGCCACGCGATGCGCTGGGCGCATATCGGGCGCAATTCGGCGGGCGGGTATGGTGAGGCGGTGACGATGAACTCCACCCCGCTCTATTCGAACACGACGCTGGTCAGCTTCCTCCCGACGCTTGGTTGGGGCGGCACGTCGGTGCTGATGAAGAAGTTCGACGCGCGGCGTTTCCTCGAGCTCGCGGAAAAGCACCGCGCGACGCACGCCATGCTGGTGCCGGTGCAGTATCAGCGGATCATGGGCCTGCCCGATTTCGACAGCTTCGACCTGTCGAGCTTCCGTCTCAAGACCTCGACCAGCGCGCCGTTCGCGCCCGCGCTCAAGGCCGATGTGCTCGCGCGCTGGCCGGGCGTGCTGATCGAATTCTACGGGATGACCGAGGGCGGCGCATCGACCGGGCTCAACGCGACCGAGCATCCCGACAAGCTCCACACCGTCGGCCAGCCGCTCGCCGGCCACGACATGCGGCTGATCGACGACGAGGGCAACGAAGTGCCGCAGGGCGAGGTCGGCGAGGTCGTCGGCCGCTCGCCCGCGATGATGACCGGCTATCACGGCCGCCGGCAAGCCACCGCCGATGCCGAATGGTACGACAGCGAGGGCAACCGCTTCATCCGCCACGGCGACATCGGGCGGTTCGACGAGGACGGTTTTCTCATTTTGCTCGACCGCAAGAAGGATCTGATCATCTCGGGCGGGTTCAACGTCTATCCGGTCGATATCGAGGCGGTGCTTAAAACACATCCGGCGGTGCACGACTGCACCGTGATCGGCGTGCCGTCGGAAGCGTGGGGCGAAACCCCGGTCGGCTTCTACGTGCCCGATACGGGTGTGAACGCGAGCGAGGCCGAGATCATGGCGTGGACCAACGCCCAGCTCGGCAAGACGCAGCGGCTGTCGGCGCTCCACGCGATCAACGAGCTGCCGAGGAGCGCGATCGGCAAGGTGTTGAAGCGCGAGTTGCGCGACCGGCTGACTCAGGGGGGCTGATGCAGAGTTTGAAAGCGATCATCGACGCGCTCGAGCCGGTCGACGGCGGGTGGAAGGGCGCGATCCCCGACACTTGGCTGCAAGGGCGGACGAGTTACGGCGGGCTGTCGGCGGCGCTGGCGCTGCACGCCGCGCAACAGGTGGAGTCCGACCTGCCGCCGCTGCGCTCGGCGCTCGTCGCGTTCATCGGGCCGTTGTCGGGCGCCGTCACGATCCGCGCGAGCAAGCTGCGCCGCGGGCGCAACGCCGCATTCATCCAGGCCGACGTCGAAAGCGAGGCGGGTCTCGGCCTGCGCGCGACCTTCGTGTTCATGAGCGCGGTCGAATCGAAGGTCGATCATCAGGTCGGATCGCCGCCCGATTTCGCGCGTCCCGGTCCCGACGATCAAACATACAAGGGCGAGAACTCCAACTTCTTCATTCAGAATTTCGAGCTGCTCGACCGCCGCGACGCGACCGTCGGCCCGACCGAATGGCTCCGCTGGGTGCGGCTGCAGGACCGCGCGGGACTCGATCCGATGGTCGAGCTGGTCGCGATCGCCGATTGCCTGCCGCCCGCCGCGCTGAAGCTGGTCGGCGGCCCCGCGCCGTGCAGTTCGATGACGTGGCAACTCAACGTGCTCGGCCCGCAACCGGCGACCACCGACGGCTGGTGGCTGCTCCGCACCAACGCCGATTATGCGAAGGGCGGTAGCTCGAGCCAGGAAATGATGATCTGGAACGCCGACGGCCAGCCGATCGCGGAGCAGATGCAGAGCGTGGCGATTTTCGCCTAGCAAGTGAGCTATAGCGACAAATTGCGACAATTTCCGCGTGGACTGACACGCGTGGGTGACGAAGGGTGGCGATAAGCAAAGGCGTTAGGAAGAACACCTTCCCTGTCGAGGATCGCTTTGATGAACCGCTTCCTTTTTGCCGCCATCCTCGCCACTGCGGGCTTCGCCGCCGCAGGCCCGCTGTCGGCGCAGACCGCGCCCGCGCCGCAGGACAATCCGGACCGCATCGAAACGCGCGACGACGCGCTGGCGAAGGCCGACCAGCGCTTCGATCGGATGGACGCCAACCATGACGGCAAGATCGACGCGACCGAAATGGCGGCGATGCGTCCTGTCGGCGCGCTCGGCACCATGCCTCCCGCGCCGCCGGCCGGTGGTGCCGTGCCGCCGCCCGCCCCGGGCGGCCGCATGTTCGCGCGGCTCGACGCCAATGGCGATGGCGTGATCGACCGTGCCGAGTTCCGCGCACAGGCGCTGCGCCGCTTCGACCGCATCGACGCCAACCATGACGGCAAGATCGACGCCGCCGAACGCCAGGCCGCACGCGATGCGATGGGCATGCGTGGCGGTCGCGGCCCCGGCGGCGACATGCCGCCGCCACCTCCTCCGGCCCCAGTACCTGCCAGCTGACGCGCCGAAACCAGACGCCGGGCAATAATCCCCAAGTTGCCCAGGCGGCCGGGCGGGCGCCCCTCCTCGCCCGCCCGGCGCTAGCCTTCCCAAGGAGATCAGCTTTGCCTAGCATAACGCGATGAGTGGCCTTCCCCACATCCTGCTGGTCGACGACGAGCGATCGATCCGCGAGCCGCTCGCGCAATATCTCACCAAACAGGGCTTCCGCGTGACGCAAGCCGGCGACGCCGAGGGTGCGCGCGCGCGGATGACCGCCTATGCGATCGACCTCGTCATCCTCGACATCATGATGCCGGGCGAGGACGGGCTGAGCCTGTGCCGCCACATTCGCGCGTCGGGCGACATCCCGGTGATCCTGTTGACCGCCAAGAGCGAAGAGACCGACCGCATCGTGGGGCTCGAAATGGGCGCCGACGATTATGTCGTGAAGCCGTTTTCGCCGCGCGAGCTGGCAACGCGCGCCAAGGTCATCCTGCGCCGTGCCGCCGCGACCGGCAACCGCCAGCACGCGCCCGAAAGCGGGTCCTACGCCTTTGCCGGCTGGGTGCTGAAGACCGGCGAGCGTGCGCTGGTCGACCGCGAAGGCGTGTCGGTTCCGCTGTCGACCGGCGAATACAATCTGCTCCACGCGCTCGCATTGCGCCCGCGCCAGGTGCTGACGCGTGACCAGTTGCTCGACCTGACCCAGGGGCGCGAGGCGATGGCGTTCGACCGCGCGATCGACAATCAGGTCAGCCGGTTACGCCGCAAGATCGAAACCGACCCCAAGAACCCCGAACTGATCAAGACTGTGTGGGGCGGCGGTTATACACTCGCGGCGGAGGTGACTCGCCTTTGATGCTGTGGCCGCGCAACCTGCCGGGGCAGATGGCGGTGCTGGTCGCGCTCGCATTGTTCGTGGCCCAAGCGATCAATTTCGGCTTCACGCTCCACGATCGCCAGCAATTCCGGCTCGAGCAAGTCGTCGGCCCGGTCTCGGCGCGGATCATCGACGCGACGCAGAACCCGCGCGGGCGCGACCCGGTGGTCGATGCGCGCCTGTCGATCCTGCGCCCGGGCGAGACGCCGTGGGACCGCTTTCGCCCGCGCCCGCAAGCCGACAATCCAATGCCGGGTGGGCTGCCCCGGCGCCACGATGTCGAGAACGACATCCGCCGCAAGCTGAGCGAGGCTGGCATTCCGGTCGCCAATGTCATTGCCGCGATCCGCATGGTCGGCCCGAATGACCCGCGATTGTCGCGCCTGCCGCGCTATCGCGCGGAACGATTGCGCATGACCGGCACCGAAATGCTGATCGCGGTGGAACAACCGGGTGCTGGCTGGTGGGTGCAGGGTGTGGCGTGGGACGATTCCGACTGGTCGATCCTGCGCGGGCTGATCGGGCAGACGCTCGTCCTCTACGCGATCGTGCTGCTGCCGGTGCTGTGGGCAACGCGGCGAATCGCGCGGCCGCTGCGCAAGCTCGCCAGTGCCGCCCGGCGCTTCCATCCCGGTGAAGAAGAGGGTCCGATCGAGGAAAGCGGACCGCACGACGTCCGCACGCTGATCACCGCGTTCAACCAGCTGCGCACACGCGTGACGGCGATGCTGGACGAAAAGGACCGCATGCTGGGCGCGATCGGGCACGATCTGCGCACTCCGCTCGCCGCGCTGCGCGTACGGATCGAATCGGTCGATGACGACGACGACCGCGCCAAGATGGCGGACACGATCGACGAGATGAACGGCACGCTTGATGATATCCTGTCGCTCGCCAGGCTGGGACGGCCGAGCGAGCCGGTGACCGAGGTCGACCTCGCCGCACTGGTCGATGCGGTGGTCGAGGATTTCCGCGACCTTGGGAAACAAGTCGATTTCGCCGAGAGCGAGCGGCTGAAGATGCGGCTGCGCCCGTCGCTGATGCGCCGCGCGGTGCGCAACCTGATCGAGAATGCGGTCAAATATGGCGGCGGCGCGGAAGTGTTCCTGCGGCCCGGCCTGCATTCGGTCGAGATTACTGTTTGCGATAGCGGGCCCGGCATCCCGCCCGAGCGGATCGGCGAAGTGTTCGAGGCGTTCACGCGGCTCGAAAGCTCGCGCAACAAGGAGACCGGCGGGATCGGGCTCGGCCTCGCGCTGGCCCATGCGATCGTGCGCGAAGCCGGCGGCGACATTCGCCTCACGAACCGCCCCGAAGGCGGGCTCGCCGCGACGATCACGCTGCCGCGCTAGGCGGCCGGTCGCCGGGTGCCGGTCTCGTTGCGCACGAGCAGCATCGCCGCCGCCGCCAGCATCATCACCCCCGCCGCGACCGCCATCGTCCAGATCGGCTCCTTCGGGAAGAAGGCGTGGATGATCGCCCCCATCACCGTCGCCACCACCAGCTGCGGCAGCACGATGAAGAAGTTGAAGATGCCCATGTAGATGCCGAACTTCTGCGGCGGCAGCACGCTGGCGAGGATCACGTACGGCATCGTCAGGATCGAGGCCCAGGCGAACCCGACCCCGATCATCGGCAGCAACAGCATCTGCGGATCGCGGATGACCAATAGCGAGGCGAAGCTGGCGCCGCCGATCAGCAGACAGACAATGTGCGTGCGCGCCGCCCCGATCCGCTTCGCCAGCAGCGGCAGCACGAACGCCGCGACCGCCGCCACGCCGTTGTAGACGGAGAACAGCACGCCAACCCAATCGGCGCCGTCGTTATACGCTTTCGCGGCGGTATCGGTCGAATGAAACACATATTGCGCGACCACCGGGGTCGTGTAGATCCACAGGATGAACAGCGCGAGCCACGAGAAGAATTGCGCCAAGGCCAGCCGCTTCATCTGATCGGGCATGGTCACCAGATCGCTCATGATCTGGACCAGCGCATTGTCCCGATCGCCGCGGATCATCGCGGTGGCGACTAGCATCAGCGCCCCCGCTCCGGTCAGGATGCCGCCCAGGACATAGAGATCGCGTTCGAGCGACCAATGATGGATCGCCGCGATCAGCACCACGCCCAGCCCGAGCAGCGTGAGACCGGCGCGGGTCAGCACCGCCGGCAGCCCGCCGACGGCCGGCGTTTCGCGATGCCCCTCCCCGGCATCGCCGAACGCCGCCATTTGCTCGGGCGGATATTCGCGCGTGGTCAGCACGGTCCACAGCACCGCGCCGAAGATCGCGACGCCGCCGAGGTAGAAGGAATAGCGCACCGAATCCGGAATGCCGCCCGTCGCCGCGACGTTGCTGACGCCCAATTTCGCCAGCGCGAACGGCGCCAGGCTGCCGATTACCGCGCCCGCGCCGATGAACGCGGTCTGGAAGGCATAGCCCGCGGTACGCTGCGATGGCGCGACCATGTCGCCGACGAACGCGCGGAACGGCTCCATCGACACGTTGATCGACGCGTCGAGCATCCATAGCAGCAGCGCCGCGACGAGCAGCACGCCCGCGTTTGGCATGCCGAAGAGCGCCAGCGCGGCGAGCGTCGCGCCCGCGAGGAAATAGGGGCGCCGCCGCCCGAATCGGCCCCAGGTGCGGTCGCTGAAATGGCCGATGACCGGCTGCACCAACAGGCCGGTCACCGGTCCCGCGATCCACAGCAACGCCAGGCTGCCGACGTCGCTGCCGAGCGACTGGAAGATGCGGCTGACGTTGGCGTTCTGCAGCCCGAACGCGATCTGGATGCCGAAGAACCCGAACGAGATGTTCCACAGCCCGCGCCAGTTCTGCCGCGGCTTCGTCGCCGTCATCGCGTCCATCACTTCGCCTCGCTGGTCGAACGGCGCACGATCAGACGCGGCGGGAGCATCATCGCTTCGGTCGGCTGCGCGCGGATTCGGCGGAGCAGATTGTCGACGAGCATTTCGCCGGCCTTGGCATAATCCTGCGCGATCGTGGTCAGCGGCGGGTGCGACAGGCTCGCCGCCGGGATGTCGTCGAACCCGACCACCGACACGTCGCGCGGCACGTTGAGCCCGGCCTCATCAAGCGCGCGCATCGCGCCGATCGCGATCAGGTCGCTCGCGGCGAAGATCGCGTCGAAAGCAATCCCGCGTGCGATCAGCGTCTGCGCGGCTTCGTATCCCGACGCCTCGGTGGTGATCGCATCGACCTGCAACGCCGGGTCGGGCACAATCCCCGCCTCGGCCATCGCCGCGCACGCGCCGCGATAGCGCTCCTCGAGCTCGGGTGAATGGCTCGACGCTTCGCCCAGAAACGCGATCCGCTGGCGGCCGAGCCCGATCAAATGCGCCGCCGCATCGCGCCCGCCGCGGAAATTGTCGCACCCGATCGTCGTCCCCGGCTGCCCCGGCTGGACCGACCCCCAGCGAACGAAATGCGTGCCCTGCGCCTCGAGCTGTTCGAGCCGCGCGCGGTAGGTCTCGTAATCGCCGTAACCGAGCAGAATGATCCCATCCGCCTTGTGGCTGTCCTCGTAATCGACGTGCCAGTTCGATGAGAGCTGCTGGAACGAGGTGAGCAGGTCGTACCCCCGCAAGGCGCACGTCCGCGCGATCGACCCCAGCATCGACAGGAAGAACGGGTTGATCAGCGAATCGTCTGGCGTCGGGTCCTCGAAGAACAAGAGCGCCAGCGTGTTGGTGTGGCGGCTGCGCAGCGACGAGGCATTCTTGTCGACCTTGTAATTGAGCTGCGCGGCGATCGCCTCGATCCGCTTGCGCGTCGCCTCGTTCACCGTCGGGTCACCGCGCAGCGCGCGCGACACGGTCGGCTGCGACACGCCGGCGCGCTGCGCGATGTCGAACGATGTCGGCTTATCGGTCAGCATCGCGCGCCGGACTCTCCCACTGCCGGCCGTCGAGCGCGGCCGGGTCGGCACGAGTGTAGCGGCGCTCGCAGCGGCGCGATAGGGTTCGCTCGGCAAGATCAATCCCCTCCCCCGGATGCTTATGTCAAACAGGCTAAGCGGGCGTGGCGGAGGCGGATACATCGCAACATACGTATTCAGCCGGCAAGGTGGCGCGGGCGTGGCACAAGGACCGGAACGGGAGGACGGGATGCTGAAACCGATCGCGCTGGCGTTGCTCGCGAGCCTGAGCCTGGCGGTCGCCGCCGACGCCGCGACCCCGCCCGATCGCTACGCGCCCAAACCCTATGTCACGCTCAAGCACCCGGCCTGGTCGAAGGACGCAATCCTCTACCAGCTCAACACGCGCCAGTTCACGCCCGAAGGCACGTTCCGGGCCGCGGAGAAGCAATTACCGCGGCTCAAGGCGCTGGGGGTCGACATCATCTGGCTGATGCCGGTCAACCCGATCGGGGTGCAGAACCGCAAGGGCACGCTCGGCAGCCCCTACTCCGTTCGGGACTATTACGGCGTGAACCCGGAGTTCGGGACGCTCGCCGATCTCAAATCGTTCGTGAATACCGCGCACAGACTGGGCCTGCACGTTATCCTCGATTGGGTCGCCAACCACACCGCGTGGGACAATTCGCTCCACGCCCAGCACCCCGACTGGTACGAGCACGACTGGAAGGGCGCGAACCGCCCGACGCCGTGGTGGGACTGGTCCGACATTATCGACCTCGACTATTCGAAACCGGGGCTACGCCGGTACATGACCGACGCGATGAAATATTGGGTGCGGACCGCCGGGATCGACGGCTTCCGTTGCGACGTCGCGGGGTATGTGCCGCTCGATTTCTGGGAGAATGCGCGGGCCGAGCTCGACGCGATCAAGCCCGTCTTCATGCTCGCCGAGTTCGACCAGCGCGACGTTCACCGCGCGGCGTTCGACGCGAGCTATGCGTGGAAATGGAACAACGCGATGGCCGATATCGCTGCGGGCAAGGCCGATGTCGGCGCGCTGTTCGGCTATTATTCGGAAGTCCAGAGCGCGTGGCCGGCCGAGGCGATGCGGATGACCTATACCGAGAACCACGACCAGAATGCGTGGGAAGGGACCGAGTTCGAACGCTTCGGCAAGGCGCTGCCGGCCGCGATCGTGCTGTCGTTCGTCGGCGAGGGCTTGCCGCTGATCTACAACGGTCAGGAAGCGGGCAATCCCAGGCGGCTCAAGTTCTTCGAGCGCGACCCGATCGAGTGGCGCGACCATCCCAACAACGATCTGTTCAAGCGGCTGATCGCGTTCCGCAAAAGCCATCCAGCGCTGTGGAACGCGCCGTGGGGCGCAGCGATGACGCCGGTGGTCAACAGTGCGCCCACGAAGGTGCTGTCGTTCGTCCGCGCGAAGAACGGCGACAAGGTGTTCGCGCTGTTCAACCTGTCGGGCGATCCGCAGACGGTAAGCTTCACCGACGGGCCGAGCGACGGCAGTTATGTCGACTTCGCCGACGGCTCGGCGCTGATGATTACGCGCGCCACAACCGTCAAGCTCGCGCCGTGGAGCTATCGCGTGCTCGCGACATCGCGCTAAATCGTCAGCGATGCAGCCGTGCAACACCGGCGAATGCATAATCCTGAATACGTATGTGGCCGCCTTGGCCGCTTATGCCCCGCATCATAGAGCGCTTGCATCTGCAACGCGCCGTGTGGGCGCGTGCCGAAGCCACATATGGCGCGGCCGCAAGGGGAGGAATTCATGACCGTTTCTCGTTCGCTCCGTCGTACCGACCTGGCGCTCCGCGTCAGCGGCATCGCGCTCGCCGGAGCCTTGGCAATGGCCGCGTCGCCCGCCTTCGCGCAGACGACGCCTGCACCTGCGACCGGCGATCAGGCGGCGTCCGACGATCAAAGCAACGACATCGTCATTTCGAGCTTCCGCAACGCGCTGCGCACCGCAACCGCGAAGAAGAAGAATTCGGAGCAGGTCGTCGAGTCGGTGTCGGCCGAAGATATCGGCAAGCTGCCCGACAACGGCATCGGTGAATCGATCGCCCGCCTCCCCGGCATTTCCGCGCAGCGCAACGCCGGCCGCGCGAACATCATCTCGATCCGCGGCTTCGGTCCGGACTTTTCGAGCACGACGCTGAACGGGCGGCAGCAGACCACCACCAACGACAGCCGCGCGGTTGAATTCGACCAATATCCGTCGCAAATCCTAGCCGGAGTGGACGTCTACAAGACCGCCGAGGCGGACAAGACCGCGGGCGGGCTGGTCGGCAGCATCGACCTGCGCACGGTCCGTCCGCTCGATGTCGGCAAGCGCGTCTTCGCTGTCGGCGTGCGTGGCACGTTGGTCGACCAGAAGCTCGACCCCAATTCGAGCAACAAGGGCTATAGCGGCTTCGCGACCTTCGTCGACACGTTCGCCGGCGGCAAGGCGGGCATTTCGCTGTCGGCAGCCTACACCAACGACCCGTATCAGACGCGCGACTTCAACGCCTGGGGCTTTGGTGGTTATCCCGGCGGTGCGCAGGGCATGAACGGCATCAAGACCTGGCTGGAAACCGACAAGCTGAAGCGCTTCGGCACGAATGGTACGTTCCAGGTGCGGCCCGACGACAATCTGACGATAACGATCGACGCTTTCTATTCGCACTTCGTCGACAAGATCGACCAGCGCGGGTTCGAAATGCCGTTCAATTGCGGCGGCGGGTGCGGCCACGACGCGATCAGCAACGTCACGTCGTCGGGCGGCCTCGTCACCGGGGCGACGATTACCGGCACGCCGATCATCGAGAATTACGCCAACGATCGCACCGCCGATCAATATTCGGTCGGCTGGAATGCCAAGTGGAAGAACGACCGCGGCTGGAGCGTCATGGGCGACCTGAACTGGTCGCGCACCGATCGCGTCGACGATTCGATCCAGACGACGGCGGGCCTCGGCCGGGCGCTGCCCAATGCGACCGGGACCGTCAGCTACACCACGACCCCGAACGGGCCGCAGTTCACCAGCAATTACAATGGCACGAACTCCGCGCTGGTGCTGACCGACGTCGAGGGCTGGAGCGGTTCGCCGGTCCAGGCCGGATATCGCAACACACGCAAGACGAAGGACGACCTCGTCGAAGCCAAGGCAGAGGTCGAGCGCGACATCGGCGGCTTCGTCAAGTCGATCAAGGTCGGCGCCGACTATACGACGCGCACCAAGGCGCTGACCGGGTTCGAAGGCTTCCTGAGCCCGCCGGGCGGTGCTGCGACCGCGGCCATCCCGTCGAACCTGCTGCTCGCCCCCGTCACGCTCGATCGGGGTCTCGGGACGATCATCGCCTATGATCCGCGCGCCATCATCAGCAACGGCGTGCTGGTCTTCTCGCCCAATATCGACGCCGGCAAGGGCGTCAATTACGGGACGGAGAAGGGCTATAACATCACCGAGAACGTCTGGACGCCCTATGCGATGGCGACGCTCGATGCCGATCTCGGCTCGGCGAAGCTGACGGGCAACATCGGCGTGCAGGGAATCCACACCAGCATCGCGTCGAGCAGCGTGCTCTTCCCGACGGTTCATGACAATTACTGGATGGTCCTGCCCAGCCTGAACCTGAACCTGCGGACGAACAGCGACTTCGTCATCCGCTTCGCCGCGTCGAAGGAAATGATGCGGCCGCGCCTGCCCGACCTCAACAACGTGATCTCGTTCGGCTACGATCCCCAGCTCAAGATCTACTCGGGCGGCGGCGGCAACCCGCAGCTGCGGCCGTATCGCGCGACCGCGTTCGACCTGAACTTCGAAAAGTATTTCGGTACGAAGGGCTATGTCGCGCTGCAGCTCTTCTACAAGAACATCGATACCTATATCGCGAGCGGAAACGGCATTTTCGACTTTGCCGGCCTGCCGGTACCGCCGAACCAGCCGGTCCCGCCGACGACGGTCGGCATCATCGGTGGCCAGGCGAACACGCATGGCGGCCACATGTACGGTGCCGAAATCGCCGGCACGTTGCCGTTCGAAGTGTTCTCCAGCGCGCTGTCCGGTTTCGGGATCACCGGAGGTGCCGGGTACACCGAGACCAAGGTCTTCGATTTCAACAACAACCCGACGGTCATCCCGGGCTATTCGAAGTGGGTCGCCAGCGCGACCGTGTTCTTCGAAAAATACGGGTTCAGCGCGCGCGGCAGCATGCGGTATCGCTCGCAATACCTCGGTGACTTCGCGCTCTACAGTGGCGGGCTGGATCGCCAGACCGTGCTGGGCGAGACGATCTACGACGCGCAGGTCGGCTACGATTTCTCGTCCGGCGCGCTCAAGGGCCTGTCGCTCTACGTGTCGGGCCAGAACCTGACCGATACGCGATCGGCTACGCTGGGCATCGTGACGCAACCGCTGTCCTACCTGAAATATCAGAGCTACGGGCGCCGGTTCATCGCCGGGGCGACCTTCAAGTTCTGATGACACGAACCGCCTCGCCGGATAACCGGCGGGGCGCGTCGGTTGTGAAGGCAGTACATGAGTAAGCGGGCACCCCTCGAGATCGTCATCGCGGGTGGTGGCACGGCTGGCTGGACCGCCGCGGCCACGCTCGCGCGATTCCTCGGCAATTACGCGACGGTCGCGCTCGTCGAATCCGATGCGATTGGCACCGTCGGGGTCGGCGAAGCGACGATCCCGCAGATTCATAATCTGATCGTCGGGCTCGGGCTCGATCAGGCGGAGTTCCTCCGCGATACCAACGCCAGCTTCAAGCTCGGGATCGAGTTCACCGACTGGGTGCGCCCGGGGCACAAATATTTCCACAGCTTCGGGCAGGTCGGGCGCGGGGTCGGGCTGATCCCGTTCCGCCAGCTGTGGCTGCGCGCGCGTGAGCTCGGGCAAGCGGGCGACTACGGCGACTACAGCAACAACGTCGCCGCCGCGCGGCTCGAGCGCTTCGCGATCGCCGACGGCCGCGACGGCGCCGCGCCCGACCTGGCCTATGCCTATCATTTCGACGCGCACCTCTTCGCGCAGATGCTGCGGCGCTACGCGGAAGACCTCGGCGTCAACCGCGTCGAGGGGATGATCGAGCGCGTCGAGCGCGACCCGGAGAGCGGCGATATCCGCGCGCTACGGCTCGACCGCGACCGCGCCGTCGCGGGCTCGTTCTTCATCGATTGCACCGGGTTCCGCAGCCTGTTGCTCGGCAACACGCTCGGCGTGCCGTTCGTCGACTGGCGCCGCTGGCTGCCGTGCGACACCGCGCTCGCCGTCCCCAGCGAAAACGTCCCGGCGATGCGCCCCTACACGCAGTCCGGCGCGCGGCCGGCGGGGTGGCAGTGGCGCATCCCGCTCCAGCACCGCGTCGGCAACGGGCACGTCTTCTGTTCCGAATTCATGGGCGTCGACGAAGCGAGCGAGATATTGCTCGCCAACGTCGAGGGGAAAGCGCTCGCCGATCCGCGCCCGATCCGCTTCGTCAGCGGGCACCGGGAGCAATTCTGGTCGCACAATTGCGTCGCGCTGGGCCTCGCCGCCGGGTTCATGGAGCCACTCGAATCGACCAGCATCCACCTCGTCCAGTCGGGGATCGGGCGGTTGCTCAACGTGCTGGCGGGCGACCTGACCGACACGACGGCGGCGCGCGACACGTTCAACAAGCTCTCGACGATCGAATGGGAGCGGATCCGCGACTTCATCGTGCTGCACTATGTCGCGAACGAGCGCGTCGGCGAGCCGTTCTGGGACCATTGCCGCGCGATGGAATTGCCCGCGACGCTGGCCGAGAAGATCGACCTGTTCCGCGAGGCCGGCCTGTTCGTGCGCGAGGAGGACGAGCTGTTCCTCGACGACAGCTGGGGGCAGGTCATGATCGGCCAGGGCATCATGCCGCGCGGCTGGTCGCCGCTCGCCGACAACGTGCCCGCGCAGGACATCGGCCCGTTCCTCCAGGCGATCGCCAAGTCGTGCCGCGTCAAGGCCGAGGCGCTGCCCGATCACCGCGCGTTCATCGCGACGATGACCGGCCGCGCGCTGGAGCAATTCGCATGATCCGCCGCGCCGCAATCGCCGCGCTGCTTGTGACCGTGCTCGTCCAGCCCGCAGCGTCGGCGCCTGCGCCCGCGGCGTCGTACCGCGACCGTCTGCCCGAGGATGAGGTGATCTATTTCGTCCTGCCCGACCGGTTCGAGAATGGCGATCCGGCCAACGACCGCGGCGGACTGACCGGCGACCGGCTGGTCACCGGGTTCGATCCCACCGCCAAGGGTTTCTATCACGGCGGCGACCTCAAGGGCCTGGTCAAGCGTCTCGACTATATCCAGGCGCTCGGCGCGACCGCGCTGTGGGTCGGGCCGATCTTCAAGAACAAGGCGGTGCAAGGGCCCAAGGGCGACGAGAGCGCGGGGTACCACGGCTACTGGATCACCGACTTCACCCGCGTCGATCCGCATTTCGGGACCAATGCCGACTTCAAGGCGCTGGTCGAAGCGGCGCACGCGCGCGGGATGAAAGTCTATATGGACATCATCGCCAATCACACCGCCGACGTGATCAAGTACCGCGAATGCGTGCCCGACACGCGTTGCGCGTACCGCAGCCGCGCGGACTATCCTTACACGCGGCGCGGCGGCGTAACCGGCCCGGCGATCAACCCCGGCTTCACCGGCGAGAATTACGCCAAGCTGACCGACCCGACCTGGGCCTACACGCCGTACCTGCCCAAGGGCGAGGAAAACGCCAAGACGCCGGCGTGGCTCAACGACCCGCGCTGGTACCACAATCGCGGCGACTCCAATTTCCTCGCCGAGGATTCGCAGCTCGGCGATTTTTCGGGCCTCGACGATCTGATGACCGAGAACCCGCGCGTGATCGCGGGGATGATCGACATTTACGGAAAGTGGATCGACGATTTCGGGGTCGACGGCTTCCGCATCGACACCGCGCAGCACGTCGATGCCGGGTTCTGGCAGGCGTTCGTCCCCGCGATGCTGGCGCGTGCTAAGGCGAAGGGCATCCCGCACTTCCACATCTTCGGCGAGATATTCACCGACCAGATGGACCCGGCGCGGCTCGCCGAGCATACGCGCGTCGACAAACTCCCCGCGGTGCTCGACTTCGCGTTCATGCGTGCGGTGATCGACACCGTCGGCGGCAGCGCCCCCACCAGCGAATTGTTCCGCCTGTTCTTCGCCGACCCGGTCTACGAAAACGGCGAGGCCGGCGCGCGTACCCTCCCCACCTTCCTCGGCAACCACGACGCCGGGCGGTTCGCGCAATTCGTCAAAGCAGGTTTCCCCAAGGCGAGCGACGATGAAATTCTCAAGCGCGTGATGCTCGGCCACGCGATGCTGCTGACGCTGCGCGGCGTGCCGACGATCTATTACGGCGACGAGCAGGGCTTCGTCAGCAAGGGCGGCGATCAGCTGGCGCGCGAGGACATGTTCGGGAGCAAGGTCGCGGTCTATAACGACGAGACGCTGCTCGGCACGACCGGAACCACCGCAACGCCGCGCTTCGGCACCGACAACCCGATCTTCCGCCTGATCGCCGAGTTATCGCGCATCCGCACCAGCCACCACGCGCTGACCCGCGGGCGACAGGAACTGCGCGCGTGGGGCGACAAGCCCGGGCTGTTCGCGGTGTCGCGGTTCGATCCCGACACGGGCAAGGAAGTGCTGATCGCGTTCAACACCTCGACCGCGCCGGTGTCGGCCAACGTGCTGGTCGATCAGGCGTCCAAGACATTCCTGCCGCTCCATGGCGAGTGCGCACTGAAGCCGGCTGCGCCGGGGAGCCTCGAAGTCAAGCTCGCCCCGCTCGATTTCGTACTCTGCGCCGCGGGATGAACGAAGTCGCGCGCCTGACGCCGGCCACGGCAAGCACGCGCGAATGGTGGCGCGGCGCGGTGATCTACCAGATCTATCCGCGCAGCTTCGCCGATTCGAACGGCGACGGGATCGGCGACTTGCCGGGGATCACCGCGCACCTCGACCATGTCGCGAGCCTGGGCGTCGACGGCATCTGGCTATCGCCGTTCTTCACCTCGCCGATGCTCGATTTCGGCTACGACGTCGCCGATTATTGCGGCGTCGACCCGATCTTCGGCACGCTCGCCGATTTCGACGCGCTGATCGCCAAGGCCCACGCGCTCGGGCTCAAGGTACTGATCGATCAGGTCTATTCGCACTCGAGCGACCGGCACCCTTGGTTCCTCGAAAGCCGTGCCGACCGCACCAACCCGCGCGCCGACTGGTACGTCTGGGCCGATGCCAAGGCGGACGGATCGCCGCCCAACAACTGGCAGTCGGTGTTCGGCGGTCCGGCGTGGACGTGGGACGCACGGCGCGGGCAATATTACATGCACAATTTCCTGGGCGCGCAGCCGCAGTTGCACGTCCACAATCCATTGGTGCAGGACGCGTTGCTCGCGACCGCCAAGTTCTGGCTCGACCGCGGGGTCGACGGGTTCCGCATCGACGCGATCAACTTCGCGATGCACGATCCCGCGCTGACCGACAATCCGCCCGCGCCGGGCGGCAAACGCACGCGCCCGTTCGATTTCCAGCAGCACCTCCACAACCAGAGCCAGCCCGAAATCCCGCTGTTCCTGGAACGCGTGCGGTCGCTCGCGGACCGCTACGGCGCGACCTTCACCGTGGCCGAGGTCGGCGGCGCGCATCCCGAGGCGGAGATGCATTCGTTCACCGCGGGCGACCGGCGGCTCAATTCAGCGTACGGCTTCAACTTCCTCTATGCCGACAAGCTGACCCCCGCGCTCGTCCACGACGCGCTGGCGCAATGGCCGCAGGAGCCCGGCACCGGCTGGCCGAGCTGGGCGTTCGAGAACCACGACGCGCCGCGCGCGATCTCGCGCTGGGTCGGGCCCGAGCATCGCGCAGCGTTCGCGCGGCTCAAGCTGCTCTTGCTGATGTCTTTGCGCGGCAACCTCTTCCTCTACCAGGGCGAAGAGCTCGGGCTGACGCAGGTCGATATCCCGTTCGAGGCGCTCAAGGACCCCGAGGCGATCAGCAACTGGCCGCTGACGCTGTCGCGCGACGGCGCGCGCACGCCGATGCCGTGGCGCGGCAACCCCAACGACCATGCCGGGTTCAGCACCGCGACGCCGTGGCTACCGATCGGGCAGGACCACCTCGACCTCGCGGTCGATCGCCAGAACGGCGATCCCGCGTCGCTGCTCAACCTGACGCGCCGGTTGATCGCGTTCCGGCATGCGAGCGACGCTCTGATGACCGGCGACGTGACGATGCTTGCAGTGACCGACAGCGTGCTGGCATTCGAGCGGCGCGCGGGGGCGGAAACCCTGCTCTGCGCGTTCAACCTCGCGGCCGAGCCGGTCGATTGGGCGCCCGCCGAGCCGGCGGGCTGGCGGACGGTCGAAAGCGTCGGCGCGGTCGAGGGTTGGCGGTTGGGCGGTTTTGCGGGACTGATCGCGCAGGCGATGTAAGGAGACGGCAATGCGGTTATGGACGTTCGCGCTGGCGCTGCTGGCGAGCCTGATCGCGCTGCCCGCATTCGCGCAGACCTCCATCCCCAGCGCCACCGTCGAATCGCCGGGCAAGACGCTCAGCGTCACGCTCGCGATCGGCCCCGAGGCGCGCGCGAGCTACACCGTCTCCCGCAACGGCCAGCCGGTGATCGCGCCGTCGCTGCTCGGCTTCCTGTTCACGGACGCGCCGCAATTCGCGCGCGACCTCGAAATCACCAACGTCACGCGGTCGAGCTTTGACGACACCTGGACCCAACCGTGGGGCGAGTGGCGCACGATCCGCAATCACTACAACGAAATGCGCGTACGCTTGCGCGAGGTGAACAAGCTCCACCGCTCGCTCGACGTGGTGTTTCGCGTCTACGACAACGGCATCGGGTTTCGCTACGAATTCGAGGACGGCTGGAAATCGGTCAACATCGCCGAGGAACTCACCCAATTCTCGATCGCCGAGCCCGCCACGGCGTGGTGGTCGACCGCGTTCGAATCGAACCGCGAGGAACAGCTCGAACACCAGACCCCGATCGCCGAGATCGGCACCGCGCAGACCCCGCTGACGCTCAAGACCGCAAGCGGGCTGCACATCGCGATCCACGAGGCGGCACTGGTCGATTATTCGGGGATGAACGTCGCCAAGGTGCAGGGCGGACTGCTCAAGGCGGTGCTGACGCCGTCGTCGAGCGGCCCGAAGGTGAGCCGCGAGGCGCCCTTCCCGACGCCGTGGCGCGTGCTGCTGATCGCGCCCGACGCGCCGTCGCTCTACATGGCCAATCCGCTGATCCTCAACCTCAACGAGCCCAACAAGCTCGGCGACGTATCGTGGGTCCACCCACGCAAATATGTCGGCATCTGGTGGGGCATGCACCTCGATATCCAGTCGTGGAATTCGGGGCCGAAGCACGGCGCGACCACCGCCAACGTCATGAAGATGATCGACTTCGCCGCGGCCAACGGGTTCGGCGGGGTGCTGGTCGAGGGATGGAACGTCGGGTGGGATGGCGACTGGTTCGCCAACGGATCGACCTTCAGCTTCACCCAGCCCTACCCCGATTACGACCTGCAGAAGGTAACGGCCTATGCCAGGTCGAAGCATGTCGTGATCATCGGCCACAACGAAACCTCGGCCAATATCGCGCATTACGAGGAGCAGATGCGCGGCGCGTTCGACCTGTACCAGAAGCTCGGGATCGACACGGTCAAAACCGGCTACGTCTCCGACGCCGGCGGCGTCCAGGCGATGGGCGCCGACGGCAAGATCCATTTCGAATGGCACGAGGGCCAAGTGATGGCGCGCCATCATTTGCTCGTCGTGACCGAGGCCGCCAAGCGCCATATCGCGATCGACGCGCACGAGCCGATCAAGGACACGGGCCTGCGCCGCACCTATCCCAACTGGGTCAGCCGCGAGGGCCAGCGCGGGATGGAATATAACGCCTGGGGCGTGCCCAAGAACCCGCCCAACTGGGAAAGCGAGCTGGTGTTCACGCGGATGCTCGGCGGGCCGTTCGACTTCACACCCGGCGTGCTGAGCCTGAAAGGGCGCGGCGACACCGACATCCTCTCGACCATCGCCAAGCAGCTCGCGCTCTACGTCGTCATCTATTCGCCGATCCAGATGGCGGCCGACCTGCCGGAGAATTACGCGAAATATCCGGGCCTTTTCCAGTTCATCAAGGACGTCGCGGTCGATTGGGACGACACGCGCGTCCTGAACGGCGAAGTCGGGCAGTACGTCACGATCGTGCGCAAGGCGAAGGGATCGGGCGACTGGTTCCTGGGATCGGTCGGCGACGACACCGCGCGCAAGTTCGACGTCAGCCTCGATTTCCTGTCACCTGGCAAGACCTACACCGCGCAAATCTACCGCGACGGCGACGATGCGGACTACCGCACCGACAAGCGCCATTCGATCGTGATCGAGACGCGCAGGGTCAAGAAAGGCGACGTGCTGACCATCGCGCTCGCCCCCGGCGGCGGACAGGCGATTCGGTTCAAGGCGGGGCGTTAGGCCGGCTGCCCTTCGCTGTCGCTCAGGATCGTTCAGGCCAGGATGCGCCCCGCGCATCCGCGAGTCCTGAACGATGGTGCGGGCGGTGGGAATCGAACCCACACTCCTTGCGGAACCGGATTTTGAGTCCGGCGCGTCTACCAATTCCACCACGCCCGCGTGAGGAAACGGCGGCTTGCCTAGACGAGGAGATTCGTCCGGGCAAGCCGCGTCGCGGTTACTGGAAGGTTTCCGCCAGATTGGCGGCACCGCCCATCGGATCGGGGCCGTATTTGTTGGGTCCGGGCGTCCCCGGCAGGCAATAGAAGACCAACAATACGATGGCGCAGACCAGCCCGATCAGCATCAACACACCGGCGAGGCCGGCCATGGCGAGCGAACCGGAGATCAAGCCCATGAACATCAGCGCGATACCCAGACCGTAAGGTCCCAGCGGCAGGAGGATCCACCAGCCGCTACGGTCGGTATCATGCAACCGACGGACACCGACGGCGATCGACGGGATCAGCGTCCCGAGCGACCATATCCCCCCGAGGACGCCAACGCTCGACATCGCCGCCATCCCGGCACCGCCCGGAGCCAAGCTTGTGGTGCTCGTCGACTTGAGTCCGAGTATGCCGTCGATCAAGCCGAGCACGAAGCCGACGATGACGGTGAACAACACCCACATCCAGAATTCCATGCGGCGTGACCGGCCGCTGAACTCGGCATACCGCTTCAGCGGCATCAGCATCCATTCCATTCTAGTTCTCCCCGTTTGGGTTTCGGCGCCGGCGCATGTTGCCGGCAATCGTCGCGACTCGATCGCGATGCGCGGACCGATCGGTCATCATGATGTTGACGCGGGGAGCGGCGCCCGTTGCAGCGTTGCCAGTTGATCCATGCTGCTTACTCCCCCGAGTCGCGGGGAACAGCCTATTCCTTCGTGGCGTAATTACAAACCCGGCGAACGGACCTGGCCGGACGAGGAGATTGGTCCGAGCCTTGCCGTGTCGGTGCTATTGAAAGGTGTTCGCCAAATCGGCGCCGCCGCCCTTAGGATCCAGGCCGTAGTCATTCTCTCCCTTGATGCCGGGCAGGAAGTAGATGACCAGTAGGACGGCGAACAGCAACCAGCTGAGGCCACTCAGGTAACTTCCGATGAGGATCAACAGGCCCGACTGACTGATTGCCCCCAACGTCCCGACAAGAAACGAAAGGAGATAAGGCCCCCAGGACAACATTATCCACCATCCCGAGCGGTCGAGGTCGTGCAATCTTCGTACCTGGACGGCCAGCGTCGGAAGCAACAGGCCAAGCCAGAGGAAAAAAAGCACCAGGCCAAACGTGCTGAGCGACAGGATGACCGCCCCCAAATCTATCCCACTGATCGACGACACGGCATAGGGCATCCTGCCCGATGCGCTCAAACCTACCGCGGCGATTGCGGCGAGGATGACGACCCACAACAAGATATACCCGACGAAATACCACCATATTTCTTGCCGCTGGGAACGCCCCGCGAACTGGGCATATCTCTTTAACGGCAATATCATCCACTTCACGGGCGTTCCCCTTGAGCAATCAATTGATCGGCGCGCGGCGGCGGTAGCTCAGCGCCTCGGCGATGTGCACGCGTCCGACCTCGTCCGCACCGGCCAGATCGGCGATCGTACGCGCGACGCGCAGAATCCGGGTGTAGCCGCGCGCCGACAGCCGCATCGCTTCGGATGCCTGGGCAAGCAGTGTGCGGCCCGCCTCGTCGGGCGTCGCCACCGCTTCGAGCAGATCGCCGTCGATCTCCGCATTGGTGCGCGCCGCATGATCGGCATAGCGTTCGGTCTGGATCGCGCGCGCCGCCGCGACTCGCGCGGCGACCTCGGCCGACCCTTCCGCGGGCGGCGGCAGGACGAGGTCCGCGGCGCTGACCGCTTGCACCTCGACGTGGAGATCGATGCGGTCGAGCAAAGGCCCCGAAACCTTCGCCTGATAGTCCGCTGCGCATTTCGGCGCGCGGGCGCAGGCGAGGCTCGCGTCGCCGAGATGCCCGCAGCGGCACGGGTTCATCGCCGCGATCAGTTGCACGCGCGCCGGGAAGGTCACGTGCGCGTTCGCCCGCGCGACACTGACCGTGCCCGTTTCGAGCGGCTGGCGCAGCGAATCGAGCACCGCGCGCTGGAATTCGGGCAATTCGTCGAGGAACAGCACGCCGAGATGCGCGAGGCTGACCTCGCCGGGCCGCACGCGCAGCCCGCCGCCGACCAGCGCTGCCATCGACGCCGAGTGATGCGGCGCACGGTACGGCCGAGTCCGCGTGATCCGCCCGCCCTCGAGCGTGCCCGCTACCGACTGCACCATCGACGCCTCAAGCGCCTCGGCGGCGTCGAGCGGCGGCAGGATGCCCGGCAGGCACGACGCCATCAGCGACTTGCCCGCGCCCGGCGGGCCGATCATCAAGAGGTTATGCGCCCCCGCGGCCGCGATCTCGAGCGCCCGTTTGGCGGTCTCCTGCCCCTTGACCTGTTTGAGGTCGGGACCGAAGCCCGGCTCGTCGGCCTCGCCCGGCGACGGCGCGCCGAGCAGCTGATTGCCCTTGAGGTGGTTGAGCAGTGACAGCAGGTCGGGAGCCGCGACGACCTGCACCGACCCCGCCCACGCCGCTTCCGCACCCTGTGACGCCGGGCAGACCAGTCCCTTCCCTTCCTCCGACGCGTGCAGCGCAGCAAGCAACACCCCCGGCGACGGCGCGATCCGGGCGTCGAGCCCGAGCTCGCCCACCACGACGAACTCGCTCAGCGTCTCGGCATCGACCACGCCCATCGCACCGAGCAGCGCCAGCGCGATCGGCAGGTCGAAATGCGTGCCCTCCTTGGGCAGATCGGCGGGCGACAGATTAACCACGATCCGCTTGGGCGGGAGCGATAGCCCCATCGCGGCGATCGCGCCGCGCACGCGCTCGCGGCTTTCGCCCACCGCCTTGTCGGCCAGCCCGACCACGGTGAAGCTCGGCAGCCCGGCGATCAGGCTGACCTGCACCTCGACCCCGCGCGCCTCCAGCCCCAGATACGCGACCGTCGATACCAGTGTCGCCATGCAGCCCCCGCTTTCGGCGATTTTGTAACAGCATGCACCAACTTTGGAACAGCGATCAGCGCATCGAATGTTCCCAATGTTCGCACTGGCATGGAGGGAGGCGGACCCGCGTCTGCCCATCGCCAATGAGCGCTCGACGGGTCTCACGCGAACTCCAACATTGCAAGTTTCCGTGTCTTGCGCAGCCAACACACCACACCCACATCGCGAACCGATGCATGGACTCGCCCCCCTCGCGTTGACTTCGCGAACTACCTCGCTTATGCGCGCCCCCAGCAAGGCCGCCTGCGTGGCGGCCCTTTTCTATTCAGACGATCAGGGAATGAGCGATGAAGCGGACTTTTCAGCCGAGCAACCTGGTGCGGGCGCGCCGGCACGGCTTCCGCGCGCGGACGGCGACGGTGGGCGGGCGCAACGTGCTCCGTGCACGCCGGGCGCGCGGCCGCAAGAAGCTGTCGGCGTAACGTCTGATCCTGCTTCGCAGGATGGCGGCACCAGCCCGCTCCCCCACCCGGCCTCCCAGTCATTGTACCCTATGGGAGGCCGGGTGGGGGAGCGGGCTGGTGCCGTTTCCAACGTCGTCCTGACGACGTTGACAAAACGCCGCGATTTCCTGGCGGCTAACAGCGGCAAGCGCGCTCCGATGCCGGCCTTCGTGCTGCTCGTGAAGGCGCGCGATGACGGCGATGCGACGATGCGCGTCGGCTATACGGTCACCAAGAAAATCGGGAACGCCGTGGTGCGCAATCGCATCAAGCGGCGCTTTCGCGCGCTTGTCCGCGACGTGCTGCCGGTGAGCGGCGTGGCGGGCGCGGATCATGTCCTGATCGGGCGCAGCGGCGGCCTGACCCGCGATTTCGCGCAGTTGCGCGTCGATCTCACCAAGGCGCTGGCGAAGGTCGCGCGATGATCGGCCGCTTCTTCACTTGGCTGCTGATCAGGCTCGTGCGCTTCTGGCAGATTGGCCCGTCCGCGATTCTGCCGCCGTCGTGCCGGTATCAGCCGTCATGTTCCGCCTATGCAATCACCGCGCTTCGCCGCTATGGGCCGCTCAAGGGCGGGTGGCTGGCGATCAAGCGGATCGGGCGGTGCCATCCCTGGGGCGGGTTCGGGCCCGACCCCGTTCCCTGATCATCGATAAGGTTTCCCCTACGTGAGCAACGACAATCGCAATTTCATCACCTTCGCGGTGATCGCGGCGCTGATCCTGTTCGGCTGGCCGGTGATCGCGGGACGGCTGTTCCCGCCCGCCAACCCGCCGGTGACGAGGATCGAGGGCGGCAAGACCAAGGTCGTGCCCAACACGACGGCGCCCTCCCCCAGCACGCCAGCGAAGACTCGCGACCTGAAGGCCGTGCTGGGCGAAAGCGCCGGACAGCGCGTCGCGATCGACACGCCGACGCTGAAGGGTTCGATCAACCTGAGGGGTGCACGGATCGATGACCTCGTGCTGAGCGATTACAAGGAAACGATCGCCAAGAATTCGCCGGCGATCCGTCTGCTGTCGCCGGTCGGCACGGCCGATGCTTATTATGCGCAGTTCGGGTGGCAGGATAATGGCCTGAAGCCGCCGAGCACCGACACCGTGTGGCAGGCGAGCGGCGACCTGCTCGCCCCCGGCAAGCCGGTGACGCTGACCGCCGCCAACGGTCAGGGTCAGGTGTTCGGGATCGAGCTGTCGGTCGACGACCAGTATATGTTCACGATCCGCCAGACGGTGGTGAACAAGAGCGGCGCGCCGGTCAGCGTGGCGACGACGGGATTGATCGGCCGCGCGCAGCAATCGAAGGATCTCGACAGCTGGACGATCCAGATCGGGCCGATGTCGGTCCATGACAAAAAGGCTGATTACAATCTCAACTGGAAGGACGTCGCCGCCTCCAAGCCCTTCACGACCAATGGCGGCTGGCTCGGTTTTACCGATAAATACTGGCTGACCGCGCTGGTCCCCGATCAGGCATCGAGCTTCGCCGGTCAGTTCACCGCGCCGACTGGCCAGGGTTATGCCGCCGATTACGCGCGCGCCGCGACATCGCTCGCACCCGGCAAGGCACTGACCCAGACCAGCCGCTTCTTCGCCGGGGCGAAGGAAGTGCGGATGATCGACCATTATTCGGACAACCACTTCGCACCGATGCTCGATTACGCGATCGACTGGGGCTGGTTCCGCATCATCGAAAAACCGATCTTCTACTATCTCGACTGGCTGTTCCGCATGGTCGGCAATTTCGGCGTGGCGATCATGCTGCTGACCGTCACGATCCGCGGCCTCATTTTCCCGATCGCGCAGCGCCAGTTCGCGTCGATGGCGTCGATGCGCGCGATCCAGCCCAAGATGAAGGCGCTGCAGGAACGCTACAAGGACGACAAGCAGCGCCAGCAGCAGGAGATCATGAAGCTGTACAAGACGGAGAAGGTCAATCCGCTGGCGGGGTGCCTGCCGACGCTGATCCAGATCCCGATCATGTACTCCCTGTACAAGGTGCTGATGCTGACGATCGAAATGCGGCACCAGCCGTTCGTCGCGTGGATCAAGGATTTGTCCGCGCCCGACCCGCTGACCCCGATCAACCTGTTCGGACTGCTCGATTTCGTGCCGCCGCACTGGATCGCGATTGGCGTGGTCCCGATCCTGCTCGGGATTTCGATGTGGCTGCAGTTCCGCATGAACCCCGCGCCAATGGACGAGGCGCAGAAGCAGGTCTTCGCGCTGATGCCGTGGGTGCTGATGTTCGTGATGGCGCCGTTCGCGGTCGGCCTGCAGGTCTACTGGATCACCAGCAACTTGCTGACCGTGCTGCAGCAGAAGGTGCTCTATGCACGGCACCCGGCGCTCAAGCAGCCGGTGGTCAAATAGGGTGAGCGACTTCGACGAGGACGCGATCGAAGCCGCGCGGAAGGTGTTCGCGGGACCGATCGCGTTCCTCAAGTCCGCGCCGAAGCTCGAACATCTCCCCGGCGCCGACGTGCCCGAGGTGGCATTCGCGGGGCGTTCGAACGTCGGCAAGTCGTCGCTCTTGAACGCGCTGACCAACCGCAACAGCCTCGCGCGCACGTCGAACACGCCAGGGCGGACGCAGGAGCTCAACTTCTTCGACGTGGGCGAGCCACTGGCATTCCGGCTGGTCGACATGCCGGGTTACGGCTTCGCCAAGGCGCCCAAGGACGTCGTCAAGAAGTGGCGCTTCCTGGTCAACGACTTCCTTCGCGGGCGCGACGTGCTCAAGCGGACGCTGGTGCTGGTCGATGCGCGGCACGGCCTCAAGGACGTCGACCGCCAGATCATGGACATGCTCGACAAGGCGGCGGTGAGCTATCGCCTCGTCCTGACCAAGGCCGACAAGATCAAGCCGACCGAGCTGACCGATGTCGCCGTGCGTACCGCCGAGGAAGCGCGCAAGCGTCCCGCCGCTCATCCCGAGATCATCGCGACGTCGAGCGAGACCGGGACCGGCATCGCCGAGCTGCGCGCCGCGGTGATCGAGGCGATCGCCGGCTAGCTTTCGCGCGGCGCGGTCGTAAGAGTCGGGCGAACAAGGGAGTTTTTCCGAATGAAGCGCATCCTTCTCGCGGCGACATTGGCGGCGCTGCCGCTGACGGCGGCAGCATCGCGCGATCGTGTGGCCGCGCCGATCAGCAGCGCCGACGTGCTCGCCGCCGAGCGCGCGCTGGCGGGTCCCGAGATGCGCGGGCGGGGCAGCGGAACCGCCGACGAAGCGCGCGCCGCCGACTGGGTCGCGGTGCAATTCAAGGCGGCGGGGCTCAAGCCCGCCCCGGGGATGGACGGCTATCTCGAGATCGCGCCGATCGTGCGCCGCACCGCTGCGGGCACGCCGACGCTCACGGTCGACGGCGTCGCCCTGCCGGGAGTCGGCGTCGTGACGACCGACGGCGGGATCGTCGAAGGCAAGACCGCGATCATCGACGGAACCGAGAGCGGCATCCCCGACGCCGCCGTGCTGGTCTATACCGGCGCGCCCGACCGCCTGTCGCAGGTGCGCCGCGCCGCGCGCGGCAAGGCCCGTCTGATCCTGACCGCCGAGAGCGACGCGATGCGCCGCTACCTCGCCGCGAGCGGCGGCAAGCCGCAGCTGCGCACGACGCTCGAGGGTGGCGGCGCTTGGTCGGGCGTGGCGCTGGCGACGCTGCCGGCCGACGCGCTGGCGCGGATCAAGCCCGGCAGCAGCGTATCGCTCGACGTGCCGTTCGCGTCCGAGAAGGGCGTCACGACCAACGCGATCGCCTATCTGCCCGGCACCGATCCCAAGGCGGGTGTCATCCTGCTCTCCGCGCATCTCGACCATCTCGGCGTGCGGCCCGACGGGACGGTGATGCCCGGCGCCAACGACGACGCATCGGGCACCGTCGCGGTAATCGAGCTCGCACGCGCCTTTGCGAAGATGAAGCCGGCCAAGCGCAGCATCCTGTTCGTCGCTTATGGCAGCGAGGAACTGGGCGGGCTCGGCTCGACCTGGTTCGGCCAGCATCCGCCGATCGCGCTCGACCGTATCGTCGCCAATATCGAGCTCGAGATGATCGGCGCGCAGGACGCCAAGCTGCCCAAGGGCGCGCTGATGGTGACCGGCGCCGAGCGGTCGACGCTGTTCGCGATGCTCAAGGCCAACGGCGCGCTGGTCGCGCCCGATCCGTACCCGGAGCAGCACTTCTTCGAGCGTTCCGACAATTACTCGCTCGCGCTCAAGGGAATCGTCGCGCACACGCTGTCGGGGTGGGTCGGGCCGACCTATCACCAGCCGACCGACACGGTGGAGAATCTCGATATCGCGTACATGACCGCAGCGATCAATTCGCTGGTCGCGCCGATCCGGACGTTGGCCGACGGCGATTTCACGCCGCAATGGACCGCGAACGGGCAACCCGTCGGGAGCCGGTAGGGCGCGCCGTCCCTCGCTCTTAATGCGTTGGTAACGCCGCAGCGCTATTCCTACCCTAGCGCAGAGGTGCGCGCGGGACACGTGGCATGCGGTTTTTCATTCTGTTCGGGCTGTTCGCCGCGGTGGTCGGGGACCTGATGTTCCTCGACGGTGAATATACGCGCGCGTTCGGCCATTACCTCGCGAGCTTCGGCGACGCGATCCGCAACAGCAGCGCCGATCTGTGGGGCGTCAACTAAGCCCGATTGCTCCCCATCGCCGACCCGGCTAGATCGGTTGCAACACGCAATCGATTTGGGGAGAGGCACGATGACGGTACCGGCCACGATGCGCGAGCTGCGATCGCTGATCGCCGACGGCAAGCTCGAACTGTCGCTGCAGGATGTCGCGGTCCCCACCCCCGGCCCGGGCGAAGTGCTCGTCCGGATCGAAGCCGCGCCGATCAACCCTTCCGACCAGCCGCTGTTGCTCGGTCCCGCCGACCTCTCGACCCTGGCGAGCAGCGGCGGCGTCACCACTGCGGCGATCCCCGAGGCGATGGCGGGCATGGTCGCCGCGCGTAACGGCGCGTCGCTCCCGGCCGGCAACGAAGGCGCGGGCGTCGTGGTCGCGGCGGGTGACGGTGCGGAGCATCTGATCGGCAAGACCGTCGGCGTGCTCGGCGGCGCGATGTATACGCAGTACCGCAAGGTGCCCGCAGCCTCCGTGCTGCCCTATGCCGACGGCGTGACCCCGGCGCAGGGCGCGTCCGCCTTCGTCAACCCGCTGACCGCGCTCGGCATGGTCGAGACGATGAAGCTGGAGGGTCACACCGCGCTCGTCCACACCGCCGCCGCGTCCAACCTCGGGCAAATGCTCAACAAGGTGTGCATCGCCGACGGCGTGACCCTCGTGAATATCGTCCGCAACGACGAGCAGGCGAAAATCCTGACCGATATCGGCGCGAAATATGTCGTCGACTCGTCCAAGTCCGATTTCCGCGCGCACCTGGCCGACGTGCTGTTCGAAACCGGCGCGACGATCGCGTTCGACGCGGTCGGCGGCGGACCGCTCGCCGGGCACATCCTCGGCGCGATGGAAGCGGCGCTGGTCAGGAAGACGCCGCCGACCGGCGGCTACGGCTCACCGGTGCACAAGCAGGTCTACATCTACGGCCGCCTCGACCTGTCGCCGACCACGCTCGCGCCCAACATGGGCTTCGCCTGGGGTGTCGGGGGGTTCCTGCTCACCCCGTTCCTGATGAAGATCGGGCAAGAGGGTGTGCAAAAACTGCGCCAGCGCGTCGCCGACGAAATCCTCACCACGTTCGCGAGCAGCTACACCTCCGAAATATCGCTCGCGCAGGCGATCGAGCCCGACACGATCCGCGGCTGGCAGCGCAAGGCGACGGGCGAGAAATACCTGATCAACCCGACGCTCTGAAGCCCTCGCCACTTTTACTGATCGCGATCAGCAATTTAGGTAGCGCGCGTTAACCAAATCTATGGCATGACCGTCCCTGCATTTCAGGGGACCAGCGATGGACGAGGATGCGAAGAAGCCCGCGGACAAACGCGGCGGCACGGACCGGCGGCAAGGCGAGGACCCGGATTTTCCCGGTCCGGAGCGCCGCGTCGGCGACCGCCGCAAGGACAAGCCCGCGCCGAAATAATTCGGCTGGCGCTGCGATCGACCGACGCGCCGGTTGCCCGCCGGCGTGATCGCCACTACGCCCGCGGTCATGCTCAAGCTCATCATCGGCAACAAGGCCTATTCGTCGTGGTCGCTGCGCGGCTGGCTCGCGGTCAAGCAGTCGGGGCTGCCGTTCGAGGAAGTCGTCGTCCCGCTGTACGACGACGATTGGGACAAGCGGCGCCAGGGCGACGAGTTCGCGCCGTCGTCGGGCAAGGTGCCGATCCTGTGGGACGGCGACGTGGTGGTGTGGGATAGCCTCGCGATCGTCGATTTCCTCAACGACAAAACCGGCAACACCAAGTTCTGGCCGACCGACGACGCCGCGCGCGCGATGGCGCGGTCGATGGCGGCGGAGATGCACTCGGGCTTCCAGAATCTGCGCGCCAAGCACACGATGAACATCCGTCAGGTCTATCCGGCGCAACGCCCCGACGACGACGTGCTCGAGGAACTGTCGCGGCTGATGGAAATCTGGGCGCAGGCGCGCGCGCGGTTCGGCGGCGATGGGGCTTTCCTGTTCGGCGATTTCGGCGCGGCCGACATCATGTTCGCGCCGGTGTGCACGCGGATCGTGACATACCAGCTCCCCGTCGCGCGCTTCGCCGTGCCGTACGTCGAGGCAGTGCTCAACCACTCGTTCATGCAGGACTGGATCGCTGCCGCGCAGGAAGAGGAATGGGTGATCGAGAAGTTCGAGCAACCCGAGGCCGCCTAAAACCGGCTGCCGTCCTTGCGGCGTTGCTCGCCGACCCCGGCGTAGAGGTGCATGTCGATGTCGGGATAGTGGCAGTCGCTGACTCCCGTCCCGCCGATCGCAACGAACACGCAATCCGTGTCCGACCGGTTTTGGAGCACGTGGCCGTTTCCGTCTCCCTTCGGGAACGCCGCGATGTCGCCCGCGCGCATGACGTGCTCGCCATCGTTATCGACCAGCACCCCCTCGCCCGCGATCATGATCACCGCTTCGTCCTCACCCTCGTGCCAGTGGCGTTGCGCCGACCAGGCGCCGGGCTTGAGCGTGACATGGCTGAACCCGAAATCGCCAATCCCCCCGGCGGGGGCCAATCGGCGGTACCAGCGCTCCTTCACCACCCCGGCATGTTCGGGCGGATAGCCGGTCTTGTTGGTCTGCGGGATTGTATCGAGATCGAGCTTGGGCAATGCGTCCCCCATTGCGGTTTGCCAGGAGCGCATCTTGCCCCAAGTCGTCGATCTGACCAAGGCGTTGATCGCTGCCGAAAGCGTCACACCGGCGCGGGGTGCGGTGTTCGACGTGCTCGCGCAGACGCTGAGCGTGATTGGGTTCGAGATCGACCGCTTTGTGGTGGGCGAGGAGCCTGACGGCCCGGTCGAGAACATGATTGCACTGCGCCGAGGGACGGGACCGCACCTGGCGTTCGCGGGGCACCTCGACGTAGTGCCGCCCGGTGACGGCTGGAGCAGCGGCGCGTTCGCGCCCGAAGTACGCGGCGACCTGCTCCACGGGCGCGGTGCGGTCGACATGAAGGGCGCGATCGCGGCGTTTGCCGCGGCGGCGGCGCGCGTGGAGGGGCCGACGCTCAGCCTGCTCATCACCGGCGACGAGGAAGGCCCCGCGACCTACGGCACGCGCGCGATCATCGACCGCATGACCGAGCGTGGGCTCAAGCCCGATTTCTGTCTGGTCGGCGAACCGACGTCCGACCAGCGGCTCGGCGACACCATAAAAATCGGCCGGCGCGGGTCGGTCAACATCTGGATCGACGTGCCGGGCAAGCAGGGCCACGTCGCCTACCCGCACCTCGCCGACAATCCGATTCCCAAATTGGTCGCGGCGCTGGCGGCGATCGATGCCATCGCACTCGATCAGGGCAACGGCTGGTTCCAGCCGTCGAACATCGAAGTGACCGACGTGACGGTGGGCAATCCCGCGACCAACGTCATCCCCGCCAAGGCGTCGGCGCGGCTGTCGATCCGCTTCAACGACGAGCAGCGCGGCGAGGATCTGGTCGCACTGATCGAGCGCACCGTCGCGCTCCACGCCCCCGAGGCGACGGTGATCGCGCGCATTTCGGGCGAGGCGTTCCTGACGGAGCCGGGGCCGTTATCGGATCTGGTGTCGGACGCGATCGACGCGGTCACCGGGGTGGCTGCCGCCTTTTCGACCACCGGTGGGACCAGCGACGCGCGGTTCCTGTCGCAACTGTGCCCGACGGTCGAGTTCGGGCTGGTCAACGCGACGATGCACAAGACCGACGAAGCCGTGGCGCTCGCCGACCTCGAAACGCTGACCGATATCTACGCCGAAATCATCGCGCGGGTCAGCTGAGCGGCACGAACCGCACCGGCAGCCCGTCCTTCGGTCGCGGGATCGGGAAGAATTGCCACGCCGCGCCGCTGCTCGGGTCGGCCTCGATCCGGTAGCGCGACAGCAAATTCGCCATCAGCAGCTTCATCTGCATCGTCGCGAAATGCAGCCCGATGCACATGTGCGCGCCACCGCCGAACGGCACCCAGGCGAAACGGTGGCGGCCCCTCGACGCCTCGGGCGTGAAGCGCAGCGGGTCGAACCGCGTGGGCTCGGGCCAGATATCGGGCATGTTGTGCGTCCAGGTGATCCCGATCCCGACCTGCGTGCCGGCGGGAATCCGATATCCGCCGAATTCGAAATCGCGAAGCGCGCGGCGCGGCAACGACGGCACCGGCGGCATCAGCCGCAACGCTTCCTTGAAGGCGTATTCGGTCAGGACCAGGCGATCGAGTTGTTCGGCGAACGGAACCTGCGAATCGAGCGTCGCGATCTCCGCGCGCAATTTCTCCTGCCAATCGGGATTGCGCGCGAGCAGCATCACCAATGTCGTCGCCGACGACGTGATCGTGTCGTGCGCCGCCATCATCAGGAAGTTCATGTGATCGGCGATCGCCGCGGCGGAGAGCGGCTGGCCGTCGTCATCGGTCGCGCGGCAGAATTGCGAGAAGAAATCCTCGCCGTTGCCGCCCTTGGCACCGTGCCGACGGTCGGGGATTTCGCGCTCGAACCAGTCGATCAAATAGGCGCGCGCCCGGACGCCTTTGCGCATCATCGTCCCGGGCAAAGGCACGCGGATCGGCGCGATACTGGCCTGCACCTCGTCGACGAATGCCTGGTTGATCCGGCTGGCCTCGGCGCCGAGCTCGACGCCGAGAAAGCTCGTCGCGGCGAGATCGAGCGTGAGCTTTTTGATCGCGTCGTAGAACCGCATCTGGCGCCCGCCCCAGCTCGCCACCTGCGCGGCGATACCGGCGTCGAGTTGCGTCGCGTAATGCCGCATCGGTTCGGGCTTGAACGCCACCGACATCACCTTGCGGTCGGCGCGGTGATGATCGAAATCCATCAGCATTAGCCCGCGCGGGAACAGCAGGTTGAGCAGCGGCCCCCAGCCCTGTTCGGACGAAAAGAGCTTGTCGCGGTCGAACAGAACCAGTTCGTTGGCCTCGGGCCCGAGCAAGGCGATATTGGTCTCGCCGAACGAGCGGTTGCGATAGACCGGCCCGAACCGCTCGACCATCCGCGTGCCGAACCGCACGGGGTCGCGCAGCATGCGCAGCGTGTTGCCGACGATGGGCAGGCCGTTGTCGCCCGGAATATGCGCGAGCGCATCCTTGGGCGCGCGTGGTAGCCAGTGCGGGTTGGCCTTGAACGTGTGCGCGAGCGCGGTCACTCGACCGTCACGCTCTTCGCTAAGTTACGCGGCTGGTCGACATCGGTCCCCTTCGCCACCGCGACATGATAGGCGAGCAATTGCACCGGCACGGCATAGACCAACGGCGCGATCAGCGGGTGGACTTTCGGCATCTCGATCGTTGCGAGGCAATTTTCGCCGGCTTCGGCCAGCCCCTCGGCGTCGGAGATCAGCACGATCTTGCCGCCACGCGCCTGCGTCTCCTGCATGTTGCTGACGGTCTTTTCGAACAGCGGTCCCGACGGCGCGATGACGATCACCGGCACATTCTCGTCGATCAGCGCGATCGGCCCGTGTTTCATCTCGCCAGCCGCATACCCTTCGGCATGGATATAGCTGATTTCCTTGAGCTTCAGCGCGCCTTCGAGTGCGAGCGGATAATCCGGTCCGCGCCCGAGATAGAGCACGTCGCGCGCCGGGGCGATCAGCGGCGCCATCGCGGCGATTTCCTCGTCATGGTCGAGCGCGGCGTTGAGCGCGGCGGGTGCCTCGACCAGGTGATGCACCACCTCGATCTCTTCCTCGCGAGTCATTTTGCCTTTCACTACCGCCAAATGCGCGGCGAGTGCGGCGAGCACCGCAAGCTGGCATGAAAACGCCTTGGTCGAGGCGACGCCGATCTCCGGCCCGGCATGCGTCGGGAGCAGCAGGTCGGCCTCGCGCGCCATCGTGCTGGTCGGCACGTTGACCACCACGGCGATCTTCTGTCCCGCTTTCTTGGCGTGGCGCAGCGCCGCGAGTGTGTCCGCGGTCTCGCCCGACTGGCTGATGAACAGGGCCAGCCCGCCCTCTTCGAGCACCGGGTCGCGGTAGCGGAACTCGGATGCGACATCGATGTCGACCGGCATCCGCGCGAACGTCTCGAGCCAATATTTGGCGACCATTCCGGCGTAGAAACTGGTGCCGCACGCGACGATCGTGATGCGCTTGACCGCCGACAAGTCGAAGTCCATCTGCGGCAGCGCGACGGTCTGCTCGACCCCGCGCAGATACGAGCGCAGTGTTTGGGCGACCACGATCGGCTGCTCGAATATCTCCTTCTGCATGAAGTGGCGGTAATTGCCCTTTTCGATCATCGCACCGGTCGCGCCCGACAGCACGATCTCGCGCTCGACGACGTTGTTCTCCGCGTCGAAAATCTGCGCACCGTCGCGAGTGATGACCACCCAATCGCCCTCGTCGAGATAGGCGATCCGCTGGGTCAGCCCGGCCAGCGCCAGCGCGTCCGAGCCGAGATAGGTCTCGCCGTCGCCATATCCCACCACCAGCGGCGACCCGAGCCGCGCGCCGATCAGCAAGTCATCATGCTGGCGGAACGCGATCGCCAGCGCGAAGGCGCCGCGCAGTTCGGGGAGTACCGCCTTCACCGCGTCGGCGGGCGATGCGCCGGCCTCGACGCGCTCGCTGACCAGGTGGGCCACGACCTCGGTATCGGTTTCGCTCTCGAACACCCGCCCGCGCCTCTGGAGTGCTTCGCGCAACGGCTTGAAATTCTCGATGATGCCGTTGTGGACCAGCGCCACCTCGCCGGTCGCGTGCGGGTGTGCGTTCGAGGTAGTCGGCGCGCCATGCGTCGCCCAGCGTGTATGCGCGATCCCTGTATGCCCGGGTGCCGGATCGGCGGCGAGCACCGCGACCAGATTGGCCAGCTTCCCCTCGGCGCGGCGGCGGATAAGCCGGCCGTCCTGCACGGTGCACACGCCGGCGGAATCATAGCCGCGATACTCCATCCGCCGCAGTCCCTCGACCAACCGGTCCGCGACCTGATCCTTGCCGACAATTCCGATGATTCCGCACATGGTTAGGACGCTTTCTTACAAAGTGTAGGGAACGCGGATGCCCGGCATCGCTGCGGGGAAATCCTTGGTGTTTCGAGTAACGAGGATCGCGCCGTTGACCTGAGCGGTCGCGAGAATGAAGGCGTCGAACAACTTCATCTTGGTGCGATGACGGATATCGGCGGCCGCCTGGGCAATCCGCTGGTCGATCTCAACGACTTCGAATGCGTGAAGCAGCGATTGTACTTCCCGCCGACTCTCGGGCGGCTCGCCGGCCAGCAACTCGGTCCAGACGATCCGGCTGATACGATGCTTGCGGTATCGTCCCAGTTCACTGATCGCCTGTGGCCGGTCGAACAGCCAGTCGATCAATATATTGGTATCGAAGAACGGGTCGGCCACGGCTCAGGCGGGGTCGCGGTCTTCGCGCATCGCGCTCTGATACTCGACGGCGTCGCCGATGTCCCGCCGATGCTTCCAATACCCCGCACCGCGTGCGATCCAGTCCTTGCTGGCTTCCGCGCGATAGCTCGACACCGCTTCCCGCAAGACGGCCGCGCGCGACTTGCCTTCTTGGCTCGCCCTTTGGTCGAGCCATTCGATATCGTCGTCGGGAATATCTACCAGTGTCCGCATGATATCGCGATATCATATCGCGATATCATGTCAACTGCCATCGCCCATTCGCGTCAGCCGAGCACCTCGATCTGGTCGATCGTATCGACGTCGATCCGTGTCTGGAAATATTGCGTGCCGTCGCGCTTGGTAATCGGCACGCGGCGCGCGACACCCTTGATCCGAACGCGTTTGCCCTTGAGCAGATCCTGCGGAAAGCCGCCCAGCTTCGCATGGAGCTTGTTCACGACGTCGGCGTGGAGTTCGGCGGACAAATTGGCCGCGTCGTGATAATCGGCCGCCGAATTGAGATAGGCGTTGAAGCCCGATGCACCGGTCGATCCGACGGTGAATTCGAACACGCCGCTCACTTCGTGCGAGTTCGCCGCCGAAGCGGCTGCGATCGCCTGATCGGGCGTCATCGGCGCGGTACCCTGTCCAAATGCCGGCATGGCGATCGACAGCGCCGCCGCCAGGACCATATTTATCGCTCTACTCACTGACTCTTCTCCGCCTTCTTCGCGCTCATCATATCGCGGAATCGTTTCGCCCAGCCCGGCTTTGTCTCCTGCGGCGGTCGGACCAGCCGCAATGCATCCGCTTCCACATCCTGCGTTACGGTCGATCCCGCACCGACGATGGCACCGGCACCTATCGTCACCGGGGCGACCAGTGCCGAGTTGGAACCGACGAACGCCCCCGCGCCGATCACGGTCTTGTACTTGAAGAAGCCGTCGTAATTGCAGGTGATCGTTCCCGCGCCGATGTTCGCGCCTGCGCCCACCTCGGCGTCGCCGATATAGGACAAATGGTTAGCCTTGGCGCCCTTGCCCAGCGTAGCCTTCTTAACTTCGACGAAATTGCCCACCTTCGACTTCTCGCCGAGCACCGCGCCGGGCCGCAGCCGCGCATAGGGGCCCACCTCCGCGCCCTCTCCCACGCTCGCGCCCTCGATATGAGAATTGGCGCGGATCGTCGCGCGGTCGGCGATCGTAACGCCAGGACCGAAGAACGTATTCGGCTCGATCAGCACGTCGCGGCCGATCTTCGTGTCCCATGCGAACCACACCGTATCCGGCGCGATCAGGCTCGCGCCCGCGGCCATCGCCGCCTCGCGCCGCGCGGCCTGCCAGCGGCTCTCGGCATAGGCAAGCTCGGCGCGGCTGTTGATCCCGATCACTTCGTCGGGGTCGGTCTCGACCACTACCGCGCGGTCGCCGTCGGCCAGCGTGAGCGTGATCACGTCGGGCAGGTAATATTCGGCCGCCGCATTGTCGTTACCGACACGTTCGAGCAGCGGCCATAGATCGGTCGAGCGCACCGCGGTGACCCCGGCGTTGCACAAGGTGATGGCGCGCTCGTCGTCGCTCGCGTCCTTGAACTCGACGACCTTGGCGATCGACCCGTCGCGGTCGGCGATGATCCGGCCATAGGCTTTGGGATCGTTCGGCCGGAAGCCGAGCACCGCGACGCGCGCCGCCTCGTCGCCACTCACATGCTCGACCAATCTAGCGATCGTCGCGGGCTTGAGGAACGGCACGTCGCCGAAACACACGATCGCTATCCCGTCGAACCCGGCAAGGGCATTCTTCGCCATCAACGCGGCGTGCGCGGTGCCGAGCTGTTCGTCCTGCGGCGCGATCCTGACGCCGAGCGGCACGACAGCCGCCTCCACCTGTTCGCGCCGCGCGCCGACCACGACGACCTTTTCCGCCGCGCCGACGGCGTCGAACGCGTCGATCAAATGAAGCAGCATCGGCCGCCCGGCGATCGGGTGGAGCACCTTGTGCAGGTCGGATTTCATCCGCGTGCCCATGCCAGCGGCAAGGATGATCGCGGCGATCGGATCGGTCATCGGTTCAGCATCTCCGTCGGCGCGCCCTGCCACGAAGACCTTGCCATTGCCATAGCGATGGCGGGCGGATCAATTGAGGATCAGCGCCTGCGAATTGATGTTGTAGCCTGCCAACACCGCCTTTCCGCCATCGATACGATATACGAACGTCTCGGTGGCTGGTCCCTTGGCGAAGGTCGTTTGGTAATTGAGCGTCAGGAAATGCCCGCCGGGATTGACCGCATCGTTGAATCCGACCTGCTGACTGGCCCCGCTAGCGCCGAGCTTGCGGTGCACGGCATCGAGCAGCTGGATAAATTGGCCCGGCGTTGTCTTCATCTCGGGACCGGCCGCTGCCTCGATCGCGGCAGATTGCCCCGCATCGAGTTGCTTGTGGAACGCCGCGACGGCATCGCCGCCGGCCTTCACGTCCGCGCCCATCGAACAGCCGCCGAGCACTAGCCCCGCCGCGATCGCGATCGACAACCGTTTCATTCTACGCTCTCCTTACCCTAGCGCCGCCCAGACCGCCGCCGCGCGATTTCCTCGTCGTCGGCGCGTGCGAGCATCAGGCGGTCGACTCGATCGATCGAGTCGGACACATCGTCCTTCTTGCGCGGATTGGCCTCGTGCGCCGCGCGATAGCGGGTCAGCGCATCAGGATACGCCCCGGCAGCCTCCGCACAGACCGCCAGGTTGTAGAGCACCGACGCGTTGTTGGGCATTTGCCCGTCGAGCGCCGCCCATTGCTGACACGCGCCGCGCGCGTCGCTCTTCGACAGCTTCACGATGGCCTTGAACTGATTGCCCAGATCCTTCGGCATACCGTCGCGGTCCTCGCGGAACCGCACGCTGTAGTTTTGGACCGACGGGCGCACGTCGGCGCGGATGCGGCTGGCGATGTCGCGGATCTGCGCCGACACCATCTGCTCGACCGCGATCGACGGCGAACCGCCCTCGCACCAGCTGGTCTCGCTACGCCCCGACTTGTTGTCCGAATAGACCGACAGCCGCGTGTCGGTGCGGATCAGCCGCACGCTGACCGTCACGACCACGACGCGGCGCGTGCACGGCACCGGCACTTGCGCGCGCTTGGTGCACTCCTTGCTGCGGTCGCCGTCCTTCCATTCGACGCAGCGCTCGACGCTGCCCTTGTAGGGATTCTCCTCCACCCCTGTGGTGACGCCGCCGGTCAGAACACCGTCAGGCTGCCCGCCGGGCACGCCGATCGCCTGTTCGAGCAATGTCTCAACCTGCCGGCCGTCGCGGCCGTCGAAGCGGTCGACCGCGACGAACTCGAGCCGCCCCGCTTCGCGCACGCCCGCGGGAAACTTGCCGCGCATCTGCGCGCTTTCGGCGTGCGCGATGCCCACGACCACGACAGCCGCCAACGCCAGTCCGCCCCAATATCCCCGCATGTCGATCTCCCCCGAGTCGCGCGCAGCTATACATCATCGGCGGCTGGCACCGCACGCCGCGCTGCGATAGGGCGGCGGCGATGGACGCCGCCCCGCCCGCCGCTACCGCGCCTCACCTCGACAGCGTGCTCGAAGGCATTGTCGAGCCGGTGCTGGTGCTGGCCGACGGGCAGGTCGAGGCGGCCAACACCGCGGCGCGCGAGCTGCTCGGCAACCATATCGTCGGGCAGGACGTGCGCCTCGCGATCCGCCACCCCGCCGCCGCCGAGCGGCTGACCGCGCCGCCGGGCACGGGGGCTGCGGGGCCGATCAACCTGGTCGGGCTGGGCACGCTCGACCAGCGCTGGGAATTGCGCGTCACCGACACCCCCGACAGGCGCCGGGTGGTTCATCTGATCGACCAGACCGGGAGCTATGCCGCGGAGCGCATGCGGGTCGATTTCGTGGCCAATGCCAGCCACGAACTGCGCACGCCGCTCGCGTCGATCCTCGGGTTCGCCGAGACGCTGAGCGAGAACGACGGCGCCGACCCGACGATGCGCGCACGGTTCCTGAAAGTGATGGTCGACGAGGCGCGGCGGATGCAGCGGCTGGTCGAGGATCTGATCTCACTGAGCCGGATCGAGGCCGAGAAGTACCGCCTGCCCGACGCCTCGATCGATCTCGGCGCGTTGCTCAACGAAGTCGTCGTAGAACTGACCGACACGCACGACCCGCGCGCCGCCGATATCGCGGTCGAACTGGCGGGCGACGTGCCGCCCGTCGCGGGCGACCGAATCCAGCTGAGCCAGGCGCTGCACAATCTGATCGGCAACGCGATGAAATACGGCCGCGCGGGCACCCCCGTCGCGGTCAAGCTGTGGCGTTACCCCAACGGCATGGTCCGCCTGTCGGTCGGCGATGAGGGCGACGGCATCGCGCCCGAGCATATCCCGCGCCTGACCGAACGCTTCTATCGCGTCGATTCGGGGCGCAGCCGGGCGGTCGGCGGCACCGGGCTTGGCCTTGCGATCGTCAAGCATGTCGTCGAGCGGCACCGCGGGCGGCTCGACATCGCCAGCCAGGTCGGGCGCGGCACCGTCGTCACGATCCTGCTCCCCGCCGAACAGGGTGTCATCAAAGGGTAACGCGCGCGTCACACAGGCGGGTGGCGGGCACCGATGATTCTTCGCGCCCGATCGTTGGAGAAATTCGACCGTGGCCACCGATTTCGCCGCTCACGCCTTCGACCGCGATATCGGGCGGCTGCGCGGCATGCTGAGCCAGATGGGCGGCCTCGCCGAACAAGCGATCCACGATGCGATCAACGCGCTGCAACGCGCCGACACCGCGCTGGCCACGCAAATCCGCGAAAGCGACAAGAGCATCGATGTGCTCCAGGCCGAGGTCGAGGCGCTCGCGGTCAGTATCATCGCCGGGCGCAAGCTGGTCGACGGCGACCTCCGCGACGTGGTCGCCGCGCTCAAGATCGCAGGCGTGATCGAACGGATCGGGGATTACGCCAAGAACATCGCCAAGCGCGTACCGCTGATCGACGGCGAGGAGCGGATCGAGCCGATCTCGGTCATCCCGGCGATGGCGCGAATCGCGGCGGAAATGGTCCACGACGTGCTCGACGCCTTCGCCGCGCGCGATGCGCAGGGCGCGGTGCTGGTGTGCGAGCGCGACCGGCTGCTCGACGATTTCTACGACGGCATCTTTCGCATGCTGGTGACCTACATGGTCGAAAATCCCAAGACGATTGGTCAGGTCGCGCACTTGCTGTTCGTCGCCAAGAATCTGGAGCGGATCGGCGATCATGCGACCAATGTCGCCGAAATGGTCTATTTCGCCGCAACGGGCGAACAGATGCCCGAACGCGTCAAGACGGGGGGAGCCGCATGAGCCGCGTGAAGATGCTGCTGGTCGAGGACGACGCCTCGCTCGCCGAACTGCTCGCCTATCACTTCAAGCGCGAGGATTTCGACGTCAAGCATACCCCCGACGGCGAAGAGGCGTTGCTGCTCGCCAAGGAAGCGGCGCCCGATATCGTCCTGCTCGACTGGATGGTCGAGGGACTGTCCGGGATCGAGGTGTGCCGGCGCCTCAGGCGGATGCCCGAGACCGCGAATATCCCGATCATCATGCTGACTGCGCGCGGCGAGGAAGAGGATCGCGTGCGCGGTCTGGAAACCGGCGCTGACGACTACGTGACCAAGCCGTTTTCGCCGCGCGAGCTGGTCGCGCGCGTCGGCGCGGTGCTGCGCCGCGTGCGTCCGGCGCTGGCGGGCGAAGCGCTTACCTATGCCGATATCGAGATGGACACGGTCGGCCATAAGGTTCGGCGCAGCGGCGAGGTGATCCCGCTCGGCCCCACCGAGTTCCGCCTGCTCAAGCATTTCCTCGAACATCCCGGCTGGGTGTTCAGCCGCGAACGCCTGCTCGACGCGGTGTGGGGGCACGACAGCGATATCGAGAGTCGGACGGTCGACGTGCACATCCGACGGCTGCGCAAGGCGATCAACAAGGGTGACCGCCCCGACCTGATCCGCACCGTAAGATCGGCGGGATATTCCCTCGACACAGGCGTTTAGCACGACAAGTTGAATCGCCTCCGAAACGAGGGAGCCATTTCGGGGTTACCGCGTTTTGCCTCCTGTCACGCGCTGCGTGATCGAACTCAGGAGAGTCGCATGAAACTGTTAGTCGCCGCGGCGCTTGCCGCATTTGCGATGCCCGCCATCGCCCAGGATATGCCGCAGACCGCGCCGCCGCCCGCTCCGGTCGTCGTGGCCCCGCCGGTCACCCTGCCATCGCCGAACATGCCGCCGGCAACCACCGACGGCAATTACCCGATGTGCACCAGGACCATCGTCGATCATTGCACCGAGCGCTCGAATGCGCGCGGCGAGCGGCTGCACTCGACCCCGCGCCCCCCGGGCCAATAAGTCGACCGCTGGCGGCGCGGGGCACGACGCCTCGCGCCGTGCGGTCTCAAAAATCGGGAGACGGCCATGAAATTGTGCCTCGCCTTGCTGTGCGCGGCGATCGCCATGCCGGGATATGCGCAAACCACGCCCGCGCCGACCGACCCGGTCGGCGGCTATCAGCCGGCCAATCCACCCGTGCCGCGCCCGCCCGGCGTGCCCATCGTCTTTGTCCAGGCTCCGCCACCCGAGGTGGCCTATCCCCCGCCCGCACCGCTGCCCGACTATCCGTTCTGCAAGCCCGGCCAATTCGACAAGTGCAAGCAGCGCCACGACCCCAAATAACCATCACAATGTTTTTCGTGGTTCCGGTATGGCCGGACTTGCGCGGCCTGCGCATTCGCCTAGGAAGCGCTCCAGATCATTTCAGGGAGCGACCAGATGACCATCCGTTTCGATGACAAGGTGGCGATCGTCACCGGGGCCGGTGGCGGTCTGGGCCGCGAGTACGCGCTGGCGCTGGCAGCACGCGGGGCGAAGGTGGTGGTCAACGATCTGGGCGGCGCGCGCGACGGCACTGGCCATTCCGACGCCGCGCTCAAGGTCGTCGAGGAGATCGAAGCCGCAGGCGGCACGGCGATGTCGAACGGCGGCAGCGTCACCGAATACGAACAGATGGTCGAGATGGTCGCCAAGGCGAAGGAAGCCTGGGGCGGCGTCCACATCCTGATCAACAACGCCGGCGTCCTGCGCGACAAGAGTTTCGCGAAGATGGAGCCGGCCGATTTCCGCTTCGTCGTCGACGTGCACCTCAACGGATCGGCCAATTGCACCAAGGCGGTGTGGGAGATCATGCGCGAACAGGCGTATGGCCGCATTCTGATGACGGCGTCGTCGACCGGGCTGTTCGGCAATTTCGGACAGGCCAATTACGGCGCCGCCAAGCTCGGGCTCGCGGGGCTGACCAAGACGCTCTACCTCGAGGGCGCCAAGTACAACATCCGCGTCAACACGATCGCACCGACCGCGGGCACGCGGATGACCGAGGACCTGTTCCCGGCGGAAGCGTTCAAGGCCTTCTCCCCCGACAAGGTCGCGCCTGCCGCGCTCTATCTGGTCAGCGAGGATGCACCGTCCAACGCGATCGTCGGCGCGGGCGCTGGCGTATTCCAGGCGGCCTATGTCACGCTGACCCCGGGCAAGCTACTGACCGGCGACGAGCTGTCGCCCGAAGGCGTCGCGGCGCACTGGGCGGAGATCACCGACCGCACCGGCGAGATCGTTCCGGCGTCGGGCAGCGAGCAGTCGATGTCGATCATGAAGACGCTGACGGCGGGCTAATCCGGCCAGCCGGCGGAACTCGCGTTCGGCATGATGGTTACACTTCCGCAAGGAGTAAGGAGGATTATCATGGCCGACGACGGAAAGACGACGATTGTCGAGACGGGGAATGGCGGCGGTGGCGGCGGCGCGATCGCCCTCCTCGCGATCGCGATCATCGCCATCGCGGTAGTGCTGTTCCTGGTGTTCGGCCAGGGGTTGCTGAGCAACAGCAAGACGGTCGACGCGAACGTCAAGATCGACACGCCTGCGAAGTAACACCGGCCCCCGGGTCGGCGCCATGCGCGCCGGGCCGGGCCCACTTGGTGTATTGCTACACTAACTCACCTATGCTATGGCGATCCTCCGAGAGGAGAGAATTGCCATGTATAGTGAAAGCGATCTGGAGGGCGCGGTGGCGGCGGGGGTGATGCCCCTGACCACCGCCGACGCTTTCCGCCAGCACGTTGCCACCACGCGCTCGACGCCCGCGGTGGACGAGGAAAGTTTCCGGCTGCTGACCGGGTTCAACGACATTTTCGTCGGTATAGCGATCGCGCTGCTGCTCGCCGCGCTGGCGCAGCTGGGCGATTGGGTCGATCACGCGCTGGCGGGGGCGGCGGTCGCCGCCGCGGCGTGGACGCTGGCCGAATATTTCACGCGCCGGCGCCATATGGCGCTCCCCAGCATCATCTTGTTGCTCGCTTTCGTCGGCGGCGTTGCGGCGACGATGATCGGCGCGCTGGTCGACCTCGACCCCGACTGGAGCGACCGCACCAACGCGCTGGTCGGATCGGGCATCGCGCTGGTGACGGTCGGCGCGACGTGGCTGCACTGGAAACGCTTCATGGTGCCGATCACCGTCGCGGTCGGCGCGGCCGCGCTGGTCGCGATGGCGATGGGCATCTTCTTCGCGATCACGCATGCCAGCGAGCAGGCGATCTATCCGCTCGTGCTGATTGGCGGCCTCGCCACCTTCGCGCTCGCGATGTGGTGGGACGGCACCGACCTCAGGCGCCAGACACGGCGCAGCGACGTGGCGTTCTGGCTCCACCTCGCCGCCGCGCCGATGATCGCGCACCCGGTGTTCCACCTGCTCGGCGTGTTCGAGGGCGATATCGGCGTGGCCCAGGCCGTTATCGTGATGGCGCTGTACGTGGTGTTCGCGATCATCGCGCTGGCGATCGACCGCCGCGCACTGCTCGTGTCGAGCCTGGCCTACGTGCTCTACGCGCTGTCGACCTTGTTCCATCAGGCCGGCGCGGTCGAGCTGTCGATGGCGTTCACAGCGCTGGTGATCGGATCGGCACTGCTGTCGCTGTCGGCGTTCTGGCAGCCGATGCGCCGTTCGGTGATCGGGATGCTGGGCGGGTTGGGCGACCGCTTGCCGCCGGTGCAGTTGGCGCACGCCGCCTGACCGAAAAGACCTGAACGACTTGGCCCGGCGGTCGGCGCGACCGCCGGGTCTTTTGTGTCAGCCGCGCACGTGCACAACGATCAGCCAGATGGTCAACACGATCACGATCCAGGGCAGCAAGAATACCGCCACACCAGCGGCGCGACCAAATCGTTCGGCGACCCACTCGACGGCCAACGCCCAGCCCTCGAACATTGCTTCGAAGACAGCCTCGAGGATCATTCCTCGATCAGCTTCATCAGCCGCCGTTCGACCGGCGCGAGGACCGGGCCGAGCTCGTGCCCACGCTTGAGCACCATCCCCTGTTCGTTGACCAGCGCCCACATACCCTGCCTGTTGCGCAAGTCGGGGCGCTTCTCGATGCGGATTTCGGGGCGCTCGGTCGCGCGGCGAAACGCGGCGAAGATGGCGGCGTCGCGGCTGAACTCGATCGCGTAATCGCGCCAGTGCCCGGCGGCGACCATCCGGCCGTAGAGGTCGAGGATGCGCGTCAGTTCGACGCGTTCGAACCCGATCTGGCTCGGCTGGCGGCCTGTGGGGAGCGGGAATGGCGTGACGGTGCCCATCTACGCCCCCGCCGGGAGGCCATTACGCACGGTCGCGCAAATCCTCTTGCTCGGCGAGCAGCGCGTCAAGCCGCTTCCTCAACGTCTCGATTTCGCACCGCATCAGTTCGAGCTTCTGCGTCTGTGGGTCGAACTGCTCGCTGCACGGCGTGCCATAGGCGAGGAACGGCTTCTCGCCCTTCCCTTCGACCATCGTCGCGCGCGCCGGGATGCCGACCATCACCGCACCCTCGGGCACGTCCTTGGTAACGACCGCATTGGCGCCGATCCGTGCGCCGGCCGCAACGGTGATCGGCCCGAGCACCTGCGCGCCCGACCCGATGATGACATTGTCGGCGATGGTCGGATGCCGCTTGCCCGCGACGCCGTCGGCGGGGTTGGTCCCCCCCAGCGTCACGCACTGGTAGATCGTGACGTTGTCGCCGATCACCGCGGTCTCGCCGATCACCGTGAAGCCATGATCGATGAACAGGTTCCTCCCGATCACCGCCCCCGGATGGATATCGATCGCGGTGAAGAAACGCGCGATGTGGTTGACCCAGCGCGCGAGGAAGAACAGTCGCGCGCGGTAGAGCGTATGGGCCACGCGGTGATAGGCGAGCGCCCACACGCCCGGGTAGAGCAGGATTTCCATGCGCGACCGCGGCGCGGGATCGCGCGCGCGGATCGAATCGAGATATGCCCTGAGGCCGGCCATTGGCGATGTCCCCTACGCCTTGAACGACACATCTAGGCGTTTGGCCCAGCAATTTCCAGCAGCGGCCCGTCTCGCCTTGGAACGGGCAAAATCCATCTTTGTTGTCGGGTTTGGTGGAAAACGGCATGCTGACTGCTTGAATAACGGAGAAACGCCTCGATGTTCGACCTGTCAGCCGCCAGCGTCGAGGCGATCGTGCCGTTCATCGCGATCGGCTTTGCGGCGCAATTGGTCGACGGCGCGCTGGGCATGGCGTTCGGGCTGATCAATTCGACGCTGTTGATCAGCGTGATGGGCGTACCGCCCAAACTCGCCTCGGCAAGCGTGCATGCGGTGGAAAGCTTCACGACCGCGGCGTCCGGAATCAGTCACGTCTTGCACAAGAACGTCAATTGGCGGCTATTCGCGCGGCTGGTGATCCCCGGTATGATCGGCGGCGTGATTGGCGCCTATGTTCTTTCGAACGTCGATGCCTCGGTCGCCAAGCCGTTCGTGATGGCCTATCTCGCCGCGATCGGGTTCTATCTGCTGTACCGTGCATGGCACAGCGCGGTCGAACCCCGACAGCCCAAGATCATCGAGCCGCTGGGGCTGGTCGGCGGCTTCCTCGACGCGGCGGGCGGGGGCGGCTGGGGGCCGGTGGTGACGAGCAACCTGCTGGTCCAGGGCGCCTCCCCGCGCGAGACGATCGGCACGGTCAATTCGGCCGAGTTTTTCCTGACCGCGACGATCTCCGCGACGTTCATCTGGCAGCTCGGCTGGGCCGCTTTCACGCTCCAGACATTGGGTGTCCTGATCGGTGGGTTGCTCGCTGCGCCGCTCGGCGGGTTGCTCGCGAAACGGATGCCCGCGCGGCCGCTGATGACGATGGTCGGCGGGCTGCTGACGATCACGTCGGCGTTTTCGATCTGGCAGGCGCTCGCCGACTGATTTTCGCGGGCCGATCGGCTAAAGCGGTCACATGACGACCTACCTGCCGACGCTCAAGCAACTGCAATATCTCGTCGCGCTGAAGGATCACGGCCATTTCGGCCGCGCGGCGGAAGTGTGCTTCGTCACGCAATCGACGATGTCGGCGGGGATCCGCGAGCTCGAGACGCTGATCGGCGTTACCCTGGTCGAGCGCACGCGCCGCGTCGTGCGCTTCACGCCGCTCGGCGACCGCATCGCCGACAAGGCGCGCCGCGTGATCCGCGAATCGGAGGAACTGGCCGACATGGCGCGCGCCGCCGGACGGCCATTGTCGGGCGAGATGCGGATGAGCGTCATCCCGACGATCGCCCCCTTCATGCTGCCGCGCATCCTGCCCGCGCTGCGCCGCGACTATCCCGAGCTCAAGCTGTTCCTGCGCGAGGAAACGACAGGCGTGGCGTGCGAAGGGCTGCACAATGGCCGCACCGACTGCGTGTTGCTCGCGCTGCCGTACGCCTGCGGCGAGATCGCGGCCGCGCCGCTGTTCGACGACCGGCTGTTCGTCGCCTTTCCCGACGGCGACCTGCCGCAGGCACCCGCGACGATCGCGGCGGACGATATCGACGAGACTCGGTTGTTGCTGCTCGAGGACGGGCACTGCCTGAAGGACCACGCGCTGGCGGCGTGCAACCGCCCTGAGCTCGGCGCGCAGGCGATGATGCTGGGGACGTCGCTCCACACGATCGTGCAGATGGTCGATAACGGGCTGGGCGTGACGATGCTGCCCGAAATGGCGATCGACGCCGGGATATTGGAGCATACGCGCGTGTCCGCCCGGCCGCTCGCGGCGGAGCATGCGACGCGGACGATTGCGCTCGTGTGGCGGCGCGCTTCCCCGCGCGAGCGCGACTTCAAGCTGCTGGCCGAAGTGCTGAAGGCAGCAACCTAGCGCCATTTCTCCGCCGCGGCATGGTCGCTCGCGCGTTCAACGACCCAGCTTGCGTCGCCACCTCGCGTCTCGCGCTTCCAGAACGGCGCGTCGGTCTTGAGCCGGTCGATCAGGAAGCTGCACGCCTCCAGCGCGGCCGAGCGGTGCGGTGCGCAGGTGCCGACGAATACGATCCGCTCGCCCGGCGTCATCGCGCCGACACGATGGACGATCGCCGCGCCCACCAGTTTCCAGCGCTCGACGGCCTCCGCCGCCAGCTTTTCAAGTGCCGCTTCGGTCGCGCCGGGATAATGTTCGAGCAGCAGCTCGCCGACCCCGTCATCGGCGCGGACCAGCCCAGTAAAGGTCGCAACCGCCCCACCGCCGCTCGCTTCGAGCGCTTCGAGTTCGGCCGCAACGTCGATCGGCGTTTCGCTGACGAGGACGCGGATCATCCGCCGGTCACCGGGGGAAAGATCGCCACCTCGCGCGCGCCAGTAATCGGCGCATCGAGCGGCACGAATCGCTGGTCGATCGCGGCGCGAAGCTTAGCCTTGTCAGCGAGCACCTCGTGCCTCAGCCAATCGATCAGATCGCTGACCGTCTTCACCTCGGCGGGCGGATCGACGCGCTCCTGCGCCTTTCCCACGCCCTCGCGGACCCAGGCGAAATAGAGCACCTCGATCATCAGTCCATGTGCTTCAGGCCGACGCGCAGATAATCCCAGCCGGTGATGCACGTCAGGATCGCGGCGCCCCACAGCGACGCCAGCCCGACCGAATGCACCCAGGGCTCGGACGGCATCGCGCCGGCGAGGATCAGCGCGCCGAGCGCGAGCAACTGAAGCGTCGTTTTCCACTTGGCGAGCTGCGACACCGGCACCGATACCTGAAGCCCACCGAGAAACTCGCGCAGCCCCGACACCATGATCTCGCGTAACAGGATGATCATCGCCGCGATCAGGTGCCACCCGCCGATGTCGCGCGTCGCGACCAGCATCAGGATCACCGCCGCGACCATGATCTTGTCGGCGATCGGATCGAGGAAAATGCCGAGCTTCGACACAGTCCCCTGCGCGCGCGCCAGATACCCGTCGAGATAATCGGTCACCGCGATCAACGCATAGAGCACGAACGCCATCGCATAGCCCGCCGGCCATCCCGGCCACCACAGACACGCGACCAGCACCGGCACGCCGACGATTCGCGACAGGGTCAGGATGTTGGGAAGCGTCCACATTTTGCCCATCCTAACCGTGCCTTGCCGCAACGCAAAGTGCCGCCGGGCAAACCGGAGATACGAAACAGCGATTGTCGGCAACGCGGCGGCTGGGCTAAGAGCCGCGCCTCATGTCGGCGAACGAGGCTCCACGAATTTCATGCTGAATGCGCTCGGTCTCATGAAGCAGCGCCGTTTCCTGCCGCTGTTCGTCACGCAGTTCCTCGGTGCCTTCAACGACAATCTGTTCAAGCAGGCGATGGTGCTGGTCGTCGTCTACCAGATCTATAACGATCCAGCGGCGGAACAGAGTTTCAACGGTATCGCGAGCGCGCTCAGCATCATCGCGTTCGTCCTGCTATCCGCGCTCGCCGGGCAATTGGCCGACGCGTTCGACAAGACCCGGATCATCCGCATCGTCAAAACCGCTGAGATCGCGATCATGGTGGTGGGCGGTGCCGGGCTGCTGCTGGCGAAGGGCGGGCACACCCATATCGGGCTGGTGTTGATGCTTGGTACGATCTTCGCGCTCGGCGTCCATTCGACCTTCTTCGGGCCGATCAAATACGCGATCCTGCCGCAGCATCTGAAGGAAGACGAAGTGCTCGGCGGCACCGGCCTCGTCGAATCGGCGACCTATATCGCGATCCTGCTCGGCACCGTGCTCGCCGGGTTCATGAAGGTCGAGCACGCGGTGATCGGGACGCTGGTGGTGGCCGGTATCGGCTGGCTCGCCGCGCGGCGCATCCCGCCCGCGCCACGCCAGGGGCCTAAGCTCAAGATCAACTACAACCCCTTTACCTCATCGTGGCGGTTGATCTCCGGCACGATGCACATTCCGCGGCTGTTCCTCGCGATCTGCGCGATCAGCTTTTTCTGGACGATGGGGATCGTGCTGATCGTCATCTTCACCCCTCTCGCCAAAAACGTGCTGACCGCCGACAAGCATGTCGCGACGCTGCTGACCGCTCTTTTCTCGGTCGGGATCGCGATCGGGTCGGTCGCGATCAATTCGCTGCTCAAGGGCCATACCTCGGCAAAGTTCGGTCCCGCCACGGTGTTGGTCATGGGCGGGTTCGTGATCCTGTTCTCGATCCTGTGCCAGGCATGGCCAGCCGCCCCCGTGGGGCATCTCTACACCACGAGCGAGTTCATCGCGGTGCCGTTCGCGTGGCTGGTGGTCGCGGCGTTGGTCGGAATCGCGATATTCGGCGGGATGTTTGTCGTGCCGCTCTACGCGTTCCTCACGACGACGGTGCACCCGGACGAAACCTCGCGGACCGTCGCCGCCAACAATGTCGTCAATTCGGGCGCGATGGCCGTCGGGTCGGTAATCGTGTCGCTACTGACCGCCTGGGGCGTCGGGTCCGCGCAAATGCTTTATCTGGTCGCCCTTATGTGCCCGGTGTCCGCATGGCTCGCGTGGAAACTGCACAAGGCGTGCGATTAGGGCCTACGATCAGAAAATCAGCGTATAGATGCAGGTGAAGAACGCCGCGAAGCTCAGCATGAACAGCTTCCAGTCCTGATCGTCGCTGCGCTTCGCCATCTCGGCGCGGAGCGCGAGACGCTGGCGGAAGTGATGACGGCGGCCGCGCGGGCGAAGAGCGAAATCGTGTGACATAGGCAGCAGTTAACGCGCCATTTACGATTCGGACCAACGCTATTGACGGTTAACCGGTGTGCGGGTTTGGGACGCTGCGCAGTTAACGCTTACCGCTTAGTTTTTGGCTGGGCGCCGCGGCTAAGCCGCGTCGTCGGCCGGGGCCTTGGCCCCGCCGGCCGTTCGCGCCTGAAAGCTCAAAATAGCTTCGCTATTTTATTGCCCGGCGCGAAATGGTGGAGCCGAGGGGGATCGAACCCCTGACCTCTGCAATGCCATTGCAGCGCTCTCCCAGCTGAGCTACGGCCCCACGTCTTCGCAGGAAGGCGCCGCCCCTAACCGACGCGGCGCCTGTTTGACAAGCGGGAGTTACCCCGCTCGCCGCATAAAATCACTGATCGTCGTCGTTGCCGCCGGTTTCGACGCCCAGATCGTCGTCACCGCCCAGATCGACTTCGTCGTCCGCGGACGGCTCTTCGTCCTCGGCGATGTCGATGTCTTCGCCTTCCAGATCCGCATCGTCCTTTTCGGGCTTGTCGGTCTTGATCACCTCGAACGGCAGCGGCTGCTTCGACTTCAGGATCGTTTCGGGGTGGAACGCGGTGCTGCACGCGATGCACACCACCGGGTCTTCGTTGCCCAGGTCATAGAAACGCGTTCCGCATTTCGGGCACGTGCGCTTCGTGCCCCATTCCGGCTTGATCATGCCGACTTCTACCTTTCGATTTATGCGATTTTCGGGTCGTGAACCCTAAAGTGGCGGGCGCCTTGCCATAGCGCAAGGGCACTGTCAAAGCCCCGGCGATGTCGTTTCCCGCGCCCCAGCCGGTCGAGATTTGCGCGAGCGGCGCGCTCACGGGCCGCGTGACGGTGCCGGGCGACAAGTCGATCAGCCACCGCGCGCTGATGCTCGCCGGGCTGGCGGTGGGCGAGAGCCGGATCGAGGGATTGCTCGAGGGCGAGGACGTGCTCGCGACGGCGGCGGCGATGCGCGCGATGGGCGCAACGATCGAACGCGGGGATGATGGCGTCTGGCGCGTATGGGGCGTCGGCGTCGGCGGGTTGCTCCAGCCGGCGGGCGCGCTCGACATGGGCAATTCGGGCACGTCGACACGATTGCTCGCGGGACTGGTCGCGAGCCATCCGATTACCGCGACCTTCGTCGGCGATGCCTCGCTCAGCAGGCGCCCGATGGGGCGCGTGATCGAGCCGTTGTCGCTGATGGGGGCGGATATTAACGCCAGCCCCGGCGGGCGCTTGCCGATGATGGTGCGCGGGATGAGCCCGGCGGTGCCGATCGAATATACGCTCCCCGTCGCCTCCGCGCAGGTCAAGTCGGCGGTGCTGCTCGCCGGGCTCAACACGCCGGGCGTGACGCGGGTGATCGAACCTGTGCTGACGCGCGATCATAGCGAACGCATGCTGGCGGGTTTTGGCACGACGCTGATCATCGAGTCGACCAATCGCGGCCGCATCATTTCGATTACGGGCGAGGCCGAACTCAAACCGCAGAACATCGTCGTACCGGGCGATCCCAGTTCGGCGGCGTTCTGGGCGGTGGCGGCGTCGATCGTGCCCGGGAGCGAGGTGACGATCGCCAATGTCGGGCTCAATCCGACCCGCGCCGGGCTGTTCGCCGCGCTACGCATGATGGGCGCCGACATCACCGAGGTCGACCCGCGCACTGTCGGCGGCGAGCCGGTCGCCGATCTGATCGTGCGCCACGCAGCCCTCAGCGCAGTCGAGGTACCGCCCGACCTCGCGCCGAGCATGATCGACGAATATCCGGTGCTGTTCGTCGCCACCGCGCTCGCGAAGGGCCGCACGGTGGCACGCGGCGCACACGAATTGCGCGTCAAGGAATCGGATCGCATCGCCGCGATGGCTGCCGCATTGGGGGCGTGCGGGGTGGCGGTAGAAGAGTTCGAGGATGGGCTCGCGATAACCGGGACCGGCGGTGACCCGATCCCCGGCGGCGCGACGATTGCATCGTTGCTCGACCACCGGATCGCGATGGCGATGGCGGTCGCGGGGTTGGTCGCCAAGCAACCGATCACGATCGACGACGCCACACCGGTCGCGACCAGCTACCCGACTTTCTTCGCGACGCTCGAGGGGCTGAGGACATGATCGACCGGCGCGCTTTCCTGCTCGCGGGCGGCGCGCTGGCGGCGAGCCTCGCCCTGCCCACCGCGCTGTTCGCGCGCGACCCCGACGGCTACGCGCCGCCCGATCTCGAGAAGATGGTCCCGGTCGAGGGCGGCCGCGTCTATGTCCGCGTCAACGGCGATCTGCGCGGACCGAAGCCACCGATCGTCATGCTCCACGGCGGCCCTGGCGGCACGCACGCGCATTTCCTGACCGCGCTGGCGCTCGCGAACGAACGCGCGGTGATCCTCTACGACCAGCTCGACAGCGGCCAGTCGGACCGGCCCAACGACCCGAAGAACTGGCGCGTGGCGCGGTTCGTCGACGAGGCGGAACTGGTGCGCAAGGCGCTCGGCGTCGATCGCTGGCACCTGCTCGGACACAGCTGGGGCGGCACGCTGGCGCTCGAATATGGCGCGCGGCGGCCGGCGGCGTTGCGCGGGCTTGCGCTCGCCAGCCCGCTCGTCTCGACCAGAAGCTGGATCGCCGACGCTAACGCGCTGCGCGGCTCGCTCCCCGCCCCGATCCAGGCCGAGATCGCGCAATGCGACACAGCGCCCGGACCGGTGTGCGACGCCGGGACCAATGCCTTCTACCGCGCGTTCAACGGCCGCGAGCCGGCAACGATTCCCGCCATGGCCTATGCCCGCGCGCATCCGGGCGGGTTCAACCCGAAACTCTACAACGCGATGTGGGGCGCGAGCGAGTTCGTTTCGACCGGCAGCCTCAAGGACTATGACGGCGAACCATTGTTGGCAAAGCTCGACGGCAAGCGCACGCTGTTCATCGGCGGCCAGTACGACGAGGCCCGCCCCGCCACGCTCGCCGGTTTTGCCGCGCGCGTGCCGGGCGCGGAGTTCGCCACCGTCCCCGGTTCCGCGCACGGCCTGTTCTCCGATCGACCGCAGGAAACCATCGCTTTGGTCCGTGCATGGCTGGCGCGGCAGGACGCGCTCGCCTAATTTCGCGCGAATGAAGGAAGAATCATGATCATCGCCGTCGATGGCCCCGCCGCCAGCGGCAAGGGCACCATCGCCCGCGCGCTCGCCAGGCATTACAAGCTGCCGCACCTCGACACCGGCCTGCTCTACCGCGCGGTCGCCGAAAATGTGCGCCGAATGGAGCTAAACCCGGAAATCGAAGCGGATGCGGTCGCGGCGAGTAATTTCGACGACACCCTGCTCGACGACGACATCCTGCGCAGCGACGAAGCCGGGCAGCGCGCCTCAATCGTCTCGGCGCATCCGCTGGTCCGCGCGGCCCTCCTCCAGCGTCAGCGCAAGTTCGCCAATCAGCCCGGCGGCGCGGTGCTCGACGGGCGCGATATCGGCACGGTGATCGCGCCCGACGCCGACGCCAAATTGTTCATCAAGGCGACGCCGCAGATCCGTGCGCGCCGCCGCCACGCCGAGCTCAAGGAGCGCGGCTCGACGATCAGCCTCGACCGCGTGCTCGCCGACATCCGCGCGCGCGACTTGCGCGACACCGGGCGCAACGCCGCCCCGCTCATCATGGCGGCCGACGCGGGCATTCTCGATACCAGCTTCCTGTCGATCGAGGCTGCGGTGATCCGCGCGATCGAACTGGTCGAACGGCAGCTTCGGCTGAAATCAGCCTGAGCCGGCAAGCTTCTCGCGCCACGGCCTGGCCAGCCCGTGATAGAGCCGTTCCTTGCACACCAAGGCCGACACGGCGTGCGCGATCAACGCCGCGAGGAACAGCGGTAGGATCAGGCCGCGGCTGGCGGTCGCCTCGACGATGATGATGACGGCGGTCAGCGGCGCACGCACGACGCCGGTAAAGTACGCGACCATGCCGAGCAGCACCACCGCGCCGCCCGGATCGTCGGGGAAGATCACGCGCAGTATCGCGCCCAGCCCCGATCCGGTTGCCAATGACGGCGCGAAGATGCCGCCGGGCAGCCCGCCCGCGGCGGTCGCCAGCGTCGAGCCGAACTTGGCCGGGCCAAACCACCACGGCGCGTTGGTGCCGTCGATGATCGCGCGCGCCGCCGAATAGCCGGTCCCCCACGTCAACCCCGTTGCCACGCCGATCGCCGCAACCGCCAGACCGCAGATCAGCGCCCAGAGCACCGGTCTCTTGTCGAGAAAGGGCAACCAGCGCCGCTTTGCCGCGCCCGCGCCGAGCATCGCGCGCGCAAACAACCCGCCCGTCAGCCCGCCCAGAACGCCCGCAACCGGCGCCACGCGCAACACCGCGCCGACGTTCATGGTCTGCCCGACGACGCCGAAATAGATATAGTCACCCGACAGGCCGAGGCTCACGACACCGGCGATCAGGATGGTCGTCATCACCAACAGCGCGACGCGCTGTTCATAGGCGTCGGCCAGTTCTTCGATCGCGAACGTCACACCGGCGAGCGGCGTGTTGAACGCCGCCGCGACGCCGGCCGCGCCACCGGCAATGATCATCGACGACCGCATCGGCGCGCGCAGCACGCGATGATAGACCGTCATGACCGCCGCCGACACCTGCACTGTCGGTCCCTCGCGCCCGACCGACGCGCCGCACAGCAAGGCGGCGACGGTGAACAGGCATTTGAGCAAACCAGCCTTCAACGAGATCAATATCCGCGCCGCTTTCTTGACGTCGTGCGCGGCGGCGATCACTTGCGGGATGCCCGAACCCGCCGCTTCGGGTGCGACCAGCCGGGTCAGCGCGGCGATCGCCGCGAACCCCAATGGCGTGATCACCAGCGGCCAATAATGATGGCTCGCCGCGACCGCCGAAAATGCACGGCTTGCTTCATCCGCCATTCGCGCGAACAGCAAGGCGGCGAGGCCGACCGTCACCGCGCCCGCGCCCATTGCGATCCGCCGCCGCCAGACGGCGGAGGCCGGACCGTGCCGCCTGAGCAGCACGCGCCAGCGTCGGTTGAGCGTGATTGGCATCCGCGCTCGCTTAGGCGCGCGCCTGCGAAAAAGCCAACGCCCGCGCCACCTTGCCTTAACGCCTCTCCGGCGCTATGTGCGCGCCCGTCCAGCGAGCAGGTTCTCGTGGAGGTTGGCGCGACGGAGTTCCGTTCGCGCCCTTTTCGCTTTTTTAGCGCTTAGCGTTCCTCCGCCGTCCCGTTCGTTCGGATGCCGTGCCGACATGCGGTCGCCGCGGCGTTTTGGCCAAGACCACCGGAGACAACCGGTTGGCCGGAAAACGTTGATTAGGAACTCTATTTTATGGCTTCTGCCGCAACCCCGACGCGCGACGATTTCGCGAAACTTCTCGAACAGACCCTGGGTGATGCCGACGGCTTCGAAGGCCGCGTGGTGCATGGCACCGTCACCGGCATCGAAAACGACATGGCCGTCATCGACGTCGGGCTGAAGTCCGAAGGCCGCGTGCCGCTACGCGAATTCGCTGCGCCGGGCCAGAAGGCCGACCTGAAGGTCGGTGACGAAGTCGAAGTGTTCGTCGACCGCGTCGAGAATGCGATGGGCGAAGCGATGCTGTCGCGCGACCGCGCACGCCGCGAAGCCGCGTGGGACAAGCTCGAAGCCGAGTTCACTCAGTCGGCGCGCGTCGATGGCGTGATCTTCGGCCGCGTCAAGGGCGGCTTCACCGTCGACCTCGACGGCGCCGTGGCGTTCCTGCCGGGCAGCCAGGTCGACATCCGCCCGGTCCGCGACGTCCAGCCGCTGATGGACATCCCGCAGCCGTTCCAGATCCTCAAGATGGACCGCAAGCGCGGCAACATCGTCGTGTCGCGCCGCGCGGTGCTCGAGGAAACCCGCGCCGAGCAGCGGTCAGGTCTCATCCTCAGCCTCGCCGAAGGCCAGATCATCGACGGCGTGGTCAAGAACATCACCGATTATGGTGCGTTCGTCGACCTCGGCGGCATCGACGGCCTGCTCCACGTCACCGACCTGTCGTACAAGCGCGTCGGCCATCCTTCGGAAGTCCTGAACATCGGCGACACCGTCAAGGTGCAGATCATCCGCATCAACAAGGACACGCAGCGCATCTCGCTCGGCATGAAGCAGCTCGAGAGCGATCCGTGGGACGGCGCCGCCGCCAAGTATCATGTCGGCGCGAAGATGTCGGGCCGCGTGACCAACATCACCGAATATGGTGCGTTCGTCGAGCTGGAGCCGGGCATCGAAGGCTTGGTCCACGTCTCCGAAATGAGCTGGACCAAGAAGAACGTCCACCCGGGCAAGATCGTCTCGACGTCGCAGGAAGTCGATGTCGTCGTGCTCGAGGTCGACGAGGACAAGCGCCGCATCTCGCTCGGCCTCAAGCAGGCGATCAGCAACCCGTGGGAAGCCTTTGCCGAGGCGCACCCGGTCGGCTCGACGGTCGAGGGCGAAGTCAAGAATGCCACCGAATTCGGGCTGTTCATCGGGCTCGACAACGATGTCGACGGCATGGTTCACATGTCCGACATCGCGTGGGGCATTTCGGGCGAGGACGCGCTCAACCTGCATCGCAAGGGTGAGACGGTGAAGGCGATCGTGCTCGACATTGACGCCGAGAAGGAGCGCATCTCGCTCGGCATGAAGCAGCTCGAGCGTGGTGGCCCGTCGGGCGCCCCGTCGGCGGCCGCGACGTCGGGCGACAAACTCCACAAGAACGCGATCGTCACCGTGACCGTGCTCGAAGTCCGCGACGCGGGCCTCGAAGTGCAGGTCGGCGAGGATGGCGCGACCGGCTTTATCAAGCGCACCGATCTCGGCCGCGACCGCGACGAGCAGCGTCCGGAGCGGTTCCAGGTCGGGCAGAAGTTCGACGCGATGGTGACCGGGTTCGACCGGTCGAAGAAGCCGACCTTCTCAATCAAGGCGATGCAGATCGCCGAAGAGAAGCAGGCGGTCGCCCAATACGGCTCGTCCGATTCGGGCGCATCGCTCGGCGACATCCTCGGCGAGGCGCTCAAGGCCCGCGAAACCAAGAAGTAAGACCCGGAATGGGTAGCGTCGTCCCGGCGCTACCCACTTTCGGCTTGGTTGTGTCGAATCGGTCCTATTGCGAAACGTGATTTACGATTAAGGTAGATCAATGATTCCGTCGGCGCATGGAAGGGTGGCGACGGCGGGACCGTACACGGCCGGGTTTCCCGGTCTTTTTTGGGGTGGGGAGACCGTGTCCAGATGATCCGTTCGGAACTGATCCAGAAGCTTTCGGAGGCCAATCCGGACCTCGCCGCTCGCGACGTCGAGGCGATCACGACGACCTTTTTCGACGAGATTGCTCGCCGGCTGGCCGCCGATGGCCGCGTCGAGCTGCGTGGGTTCGGTGCGTTCTCGACTCGCGCCCGCGACGCCCGCACCGGCCGCAACCCGCGCACCGGCGAACTCGTCGCGGTGGACGCCAAGCGCGTGCCATACTTCAAGCCCGGCAAGGAAATGCGGGTTAAGCTCAACGTGTGAGCGAAGGCGGCCGAGGCTAAGCGCAGCTTAGGGTCGGACTCGCCGCACGCCGGCCGGCCTCGCAAAGCGAGGACCGACGACCCGGCTTTGCCGGGTCGGCCCAACGCCGAAATTCCCCTTACTTAAAAACACTAGCTTCCTGAGCCGTCACGCGAGTAAATCGCGTGACGTCGGTCCTTGGCTGCGCCAAGGCCGGCCGGCTCGACGAAGTGGCGAACAAGCTGCGCTTGTCCTTCTCTTCGTCAGCGCGCGGACGTGGCGAAATTGGTAGACGCACGGGACTTAAAATCCCTCGCCCTCTGGGTGTGCGGGTTCGAGTCCCGCCGTCCGCACCATGGCGCCGCGGCGCCTTCTTTGGCATGAAGCGCAGCGATGCTGCGCCGCTGGCTCCTTCCCACGCTTGTCCTGTGCCTCGCGGCGGCATGCCAGCAACGGCCCGACAAGGGGGCGGTGGTCGTCTCCGCCATCGGCGGGCGGCCATCCTATATCGATGTCGACAAGCGGGTGGGCGACGCCACGCAGCGGCTGTTGCTCGATTCGACCGCGCAGGGTCTCGTGCGGTTCGACGCCGCAGGGCAGATCGAGCCCGGCCTCGCCGAGCGCTGGATCGTCATCGACGCCGGCCGCACCTACATCTTCCGCCTGCGCGAGGCGGAATGGAGCGACGGGGCCAAGGTCAGCGCCGCCGACGTCGCGACGATCCTGAAACGCGCGATCGCGCCGGGCTCGCGCAATCCGCTCAAGCCATTCCTTGGTGCGATCGACGATGTCGCCGTGATGACCGATGCAGTGATAGAGATCCGGTTGAGCCGCCCTCGTCCCGATTTGCTCAAGCTGTTCGCGCAGCCCGAACTCGCGATCCTGCGCGAGAATCCACTGGGCGGCAGCGGACCGTTCCGCGTCGCCTCGACCGACGGGACCGGCGTGCTGCTCCGCCCGGCGGCAGATCTCACGCGGTCGTCCGACGATGACGGGCCGGTGGCCGCGCCCGAGCAGGACGTGCGGCTGGTCGGCGAAACCGCGTCGCGCGCGCTGGTGCGATTTGCGGCCAAGCAGTCGGACTATGTCGCCGGCGGCACCGCCGCCGATTTCCCGCTGATTGCGCACGCCGGGATCGCGCCCGCCAATATCAAGCTCGATCCGGCGGCGGGGCTGTTCGGGCTGGCGGTCGTGCGGCGCGAGGGATTGCTGGCGAGCGCCGCGGGCCGCGCCGCGATTGCGCAGGCGATCGACCGGACCGCGCTGATCGCGGCGATCACCCCCGACTGGGGCGCGCCGGTCGAGCGGCTGTTGCCCGAGAAACTCGATTCGGCTAACCCGCCCGCGACCCCTACCTGGACCACGCTGGCGGCCGACGCCCGTCTTGCCGCCGCGCGCGCCGAAGTCGCGAAGTACCGCGCCGCCAATCCCGGCCCGGTCGAGGTCCGGATCGCACTCCCGTCGGGTCCCGGCGGCACCCTGCTCTACGGCCAGATCGCGTCGCGGCTGATCCTGATCGGCGTGCGGCCCCTGCGCGCGGCGATGAACGAGCCCGCCGACTTGCGGCTGGTCGATGCGGTCGCGCCGTACGACAGCGCGCGCTGGTACCTCGCGACCGCGTGCGTCGCGTGCAGCGACGAAGCGCAGGCGGCGCTGGAGGCGGCGCGCGACGCCCCCGACATGGGCACCCGCGGCCAGCATATCGCGGAGGCCGACGGACTGATGGCGTCCGACGTCGCGTTCATCCCCATCGGGACGCCACTACGCTGGTCGCTGGTCGCGCTGCGGCTCAAGCAGTGGCAGGGGAACGCGCGCGGCTGGCACCCGTTGAATCACCTGCGCGCCGACACCAATTGAGCAGGACGATGGCCAACACGACTCGCATGTCCCCTTCGGGGCTCAGCAACCTTCCGATCGGTTCCGATGCCGCATCGGTGCGCCGCCGGATCGAGGCGCTCGAGCATCTGCTCGAAGGGCTGTTCACGATTCCCGGCACCAAGCGCAAGGTCGGGCTAGACGTCATCCTCGATATCGTCCCCGTCGGCGGCGACGTGATCGGCGCCGCGATGGGCGCTTACATGGCGTGGGAAGCGCGCAACCTCGGCATGTCGAAGACGCAGATGGCACGGATGTTCGGCAATGTCGGGGTCGATTTCCTGCTCGGGCTGATCCCGTTCGTCGGCGCGATCCCCGACTTCTTCTTTCGATCGAACACGCGCAACCTGAAGATCATCAAGAAGCACCTCGACAAACATCACCCCGCGACGGCGGTGATCGAAGGCTAGCGCCGACGCCCGCGCCAGATTTTGAGCGAGGCATTGGCGGCAAGGCCCCCGGTTCCTGTGCGGCAGCGCGTGTAATTGAGCCGCGTGTCGAGGCACAGCCATAGCTCGTCGAGCCAGCTGCGGTTGGCGGTCACGCGCACCGCATTGGCCGGCACGCTCGGGTTCGCCGCAGCAAACGCCGCGACGAACTGACCGACGGTCAGCGGTCCGCGCGACAGAGCATCCATATCGGGATAGCGTAACCGTCCGTATAGCGCGCTCGATTTGGCGAAATAGGCTGCGGGGAGCAGCCCCGTGCACGTCCCGTGCTTGGCCCATTCGTGCTGGATCAACTGCGCCGAGGGCGTCGCGCACATCATGCCCTTGACCGTCGCGGGCGACAGCAGCGGCGTGGCGGCGCAATATTGCGGCCAGTCCTTGCCAACCCCGTCGGGCCACAGGCCGTGCAGCGTGAAACCGAATCGGTTGCCACCGCCGCACTGGAACCGCGCCGCCGGGGTAAACCCGCCTTTGCGGCAAAACTCCGGGCTCCACGTGATCGCCAGCGTGTAACCGCCGATCGGCAGGACGCGTTGCGGCTGGTCGGTCGAAGGCAGATCGGCGACCGGCCGCGGCGGGTTGGCAGGTGCGCTGCACACCAACGCCTGCGCGGTGGCGACGCCGGGCACAAGCGCCGCCGTTACCGCGACGATCGCCGCGAAGCGCTTCACGCCGTTTCGCCGAACCAGGCACGCGCGTCGGGGCGGAACAGCATCCATACCGCGACCGCATTGAGCACCAACACCGCCACCGACAGGATACCGGCGATCCCGTCGGGCCGCGATCCGAGCGCCAGCGTGAACAGAAAGCCGGCAAGCGACAAGCCGAAGAACACGACCACCACCCATTTCGCGACGACGCTCGCCGAGCGCGCGGTGAAATACCACAGCAGCAGCGAGATCGTCAGCCCGAACACCATCGCGAGCGGCATGAACCAGTCGCCCAGCATCGCCCTCGTCTGCGCCGCCTCGACCGTGCCGTTGACGTCCTTCCACGTCATCGCGGCATTGACGACGCCGAGCAGGATCGAGCCGAGGTAACAATATTCGAACGTGACGATCGACTTCGGTCGCATTGCGTCCCCCTATTTAGTTCAACAGTTTGTCAGCCTCTTAGCGCGAAATCCAGCCCGATATCCGCCGCCGGCGCCGACTGAGTCAGCCGCCCCACGCTGACATAGGTCACGCCCGTCTCCGCAATCGCGCGGATCGTGTCGAGTGTCACGCCACCCGATGCCTCGGTCGGCACGCGCCCGCCGATCAGCGTCACCGCGCCGCGCAACGTCGGCACATCCATGTTGTCGAGCAGCAGATGCGTCGCCCCCGCCGTGAGCGCCGGCTCGATCTGGTCGACCCGGTCGACCTCGACGATGATCCGCGCAATCCCCGCATCCTTCGCGCGGCGCACCGCCTCGCCGACCGATCCGGCCACCGCGACATGGTTGTCCTTGATCATCGCCGCGTCCCACAGCCCCATGCGGTGATTGGTCGCCCCGCCCATCCGCGTCGCGTATTTTTCGAGCGCGCGCAGGCCGGGGATGGTCTTGCGCGTGTCGAGCAACGTCGCGCCGGTTCCGGCGATCTTGTCGACATAGGCGCGGGTCATCGTCGCGATGCCCGACAGATGCTGGACCGTGTTGAGCGCGGATCGCTCGGCGGTCAGCAGCGCACGCGCGTTGCCGGCGATGCGCATCAGGTCGCTTCCGGGCGCGGCGCGATGCCCATCCGGCATCAGCATATCGATTTCCGCCGCCGGGTCGAGCGCGCGAAAGAACGCAGTGGCGATCGGCAACCCCGCGACGACGATCGCATCGCGGCTATCCATCACGCCGCCGAACCGCGCGTCCGCGGGAATTACCGCGGTCGAGGTGATGTCCCCGCCCTCGCCCAGATCCTCCGCCAGGGTGGAACGCACGAAAGCGTCGAGGTCGAATCCCGAAATATCGATCATGGCGCGGTGGTAGCAGAGCAGGCCCGGCGCGACAGCCGAAACGTCACGTGATGACGATGGGCTCCGGGGGCTTGCAATAGAGCATCGGCTTGGTCAGCCAAAGCTCGGTTTGATCGGCCAGGCGAGCGAGCGACGGCCCGATCGACGCGAGCGCACCCGGCGGCACGTCGACGCTCCGCATGACCTTGCCGGACTTGTCGATGATCTCGAGCTTCAGCGGACCGGCGGCATCGAGCGCCAGCACCTTGCGCCAGTCGGGTGCCGCCGGAAGCCAGGGCAGGACGACTCGCCCCGACGCGCCCACCAGCGCGAATGTCGTTCGGTCGGGGTCGGCATCCTTGTCCGCGATGATCACCTGAAGCGTGGCCGGTAACGCTCCGTCAAAGGGAGACCGGAGAACATTGCGAAACCAGGGTAACGAAAAACCGCGCGTGCCGTTGGCATAGGGCCAGCTGGAGATCGCCAATTCGATGCCGGGCGCGAGATCGATCTTCGTCGCATAATGGCCGGCCCATGGCGTGTAGTTCACCATGGCCGAGCCGATGGTCGCCGAACAATCGGTGAATTGACCGGGATCGATCGGCTCGGGAAGTCCGGTCGACTGCGCCACACAGGCCGCGCCCGTCATCTTGACGTCCGCCGGAACCGCGGCGGCCTTTGCACGGCGCGCGGCTTCCAGGTCGATCGTCAGCGTGGCCCGCGGGATCGTGCTACCCTTGGCGTACACGCGGAACCGCAACCGGCGCTCGCCGGGAAACCGGTCGAGCACCGTCGGCAGGTCGAACCGGTAGATGATCAGGTCCTGCTTCGGATCGGCGTCGGCGGCAAAGGCCGCGGCGTCAGATCCGCCATCGAGCACGCCACGCGACCCTTCGGGTATCGTCAATTCGTCATCGAACCATCCGTTCGCCTGGATGATCTGGAGTTCGGGCGGTGCCGATGGCGCGCCATGCCAGCCGACATAGCCCTCGAACCGCCGCCGCTTGCCCGGCACGATCCCGCCCCACGCCGCCTGATAGACGAATGCGCCGTCGGACGATGTCGTGCGGACGAGAGACGTCCCGCCAGCATCGATCCGGCAATAGCGATACGGCGAATCTTCGGCACGCGCCGCCGGCGCCCACAAGACGAAGAGGAAAGCCAGCATCCCGGCGAATCGCATGGTCATGGCGACAGTCTATCGCGATTGCCGACGCGGCGCGATCGACCTAGCATCGCCGGATGACCGCCTATGTCGCCCTGCTCCGCGCCGTCAACGTCGGCGGCACCGGCAAGCTGCCGATGACCGAACTCGTCGCGATGTGCGAGGAGGCCGGCTTCGAGAAGGTGAAGACTTATATCGCAAGCGGCAACGTCGTTTTCACCAGCGGCAAGAGCGAGAAAGCGGTCAAGGCCGCGCTCGAAAAGGCGATGCACGCTTACGCCGGCAAGCCGGTCGGTGTGATGGTGCGCACCGCAAGCGAGATGGCGGCAATCGCCAAGGCCAATCCGTTCGCGAAGGCACCGGGCAACCGCGTCGTCGCGATCCTGCTCGACGCCGCGCCGCCCAAGGACGCGATTGACGAGGCGCGTCACATCGACGGCGAGGAAGTGAAGCTCGGCAAGCGCGAGATTTACGTCCGCTACACCGACCATGGCATGGGTCAGTCGAAGCTCGTCATTCCCGCCGCCAAGGCCGGCACCGCGCGCAACATGAACACCGTCGCCAAGCTGGCGGAGATGGCCGTCGCGCTCTAGAAAGCTCCCCAAACAAGAGGGGATCATTCATGCGCCGCACCGCCATCCTGCTGCTCGCCGCCGCCGCTACGCTCGGCGCGACCGTTCCCGCCACCACGCCGGCCGCGGTCAAGAAGGTCAACGCCAGCGCGCAATTCGCGGCGATCTCGAAGCGCTACATCGACAGCATCGCGCGGTTCCAGCCGGGCTACGGCACGCAGCTCGGCGATCACCGCTTCGACGACAAACTGCCCGACATCACGCCGCGTGGGCGCGGCAACCAGATCGCGTTCGAGCAGGCCATGCTAGGCAACCTGCGCACGGTCGATTTCAAGGCGCTGAGCCGCGACAATAAGGTCGATTACCTGCTGCTCAAGAACCAGCTCGAATTCGATTTGTGGGACCTGACCGTGCTCAAGAGCTGGTTGTGGAACGCGCAGAACTACAACGATGCGGCGGCAGGCGCGCTCTACACGCTGGCGGCGCGCGATTTCGCGCCATGGCCGCAGCGGCTGCGCGCGGCGACCGCGCGGATGGAGGCGCTGCCCGCGTTCCTGCTCGAGAGCCGCAAGCAACTGGCCGCGGCGAAGGTGCCGGCGATCTACGCATCCACAGTCTCGAAGCAGAATAGCGGCATCGTCGAGATCGCCGAAGGTATGCTCGCGCCGCACGCCGGCGAGCTGTCGGGCGCGGACCGCGCACGGTTCGATGCGGCGCTGACGAAGCTGAAGGCCGCGGTCGCCGATCAGCAGGTGTGGCTCGACAAGACCTTGGTCCCGGCGGCGAAGGGCGACTTCCGGCTCGGCGCGAAGCTCTACGACCAGAAGATGAAATTCGCGCTCGTCTCCGACATCACGAGGATCGAGCTGAAGGCGAAGGCGACCGCCGCCGCCGCCGCGACCCGCGCCGAAATGTATGCGCTCGCCGGCGAGGTGCTGTCTGGGCCGCTCCCCGCCAACCCGACCGCCGCCGAGCAGCAAAAGGCGATCGAGGCGGCGCTCGACCTCACCTACGCCAAGCGCCCGACGCGCGACGGCCTGATGGACGCTGCCAAGGCGACCCTCGCCAGCGCGAGCGATTTCGTCCGCGCGAAGGACCTCGTCACGATGCCAACCGCGCCGGTGAAGATCATCACCATGCCCAAGTTCCAGCAGGGCAATGCGGTGGCCTATTGCGACAGCCCGGGCGCGCTCGACAAGGGCCAGGACACCTTCTTCGCGATCTCGCCGATCCCCGACGACTGGACCGACGCGCAGGCGACCTCGTTCCTGCGCGAATATAACAGCTACATGATCCACGACCTCAGCATCCACGAAGCGATGCCGGGGCATTGGCTGCAGATCGACCATTCGAACAAGGACAAGTCGGTGCTGCGCGCGGTGCTGTCGTCGGGCCCGTTCGTCGAAGGCTGGGCGGTGTACGGCGAGGGGATGATGGCCGATGAGGGCTATCTGAACGGCGATCCGTTGTTCAAGCTGACCGTGCTCAAGATGCGGCTGCGGTCAATCACCAACACCCTGCTAGACATCGGCATCCAGACCGAGGGAATGACTCGCGACCAGGCGATGGACCTGATGATGCACGGCGCGTTCCAGCAGGAGCGCGAGGCGGCAGGCAAATGGGTCCGCGCCAGCCTGTCGTCGACGCAATTGCTCAGCTATTTCTCGGGCTACGAGGAGCATATGGCGATGCGCGAGGAAGCAAAGCGCCGCTGGGGCGCGAAGTTCGACCTCAAGACCTACAACGACGCCGTCCTCGCGCACGGCTCGCCCCCGGGGCGGTTCGTCCGCGAACTGGTGTTCAACCTGCCGATCGAATGAACCCGCGCAGCACGTTGCCCTCGGTCGACAGGTAGTTGTCGCGGTAGTTGAATCGCGGCGTGTCGCTGAACAGCAGGTAGTAATATTTCATCTGCTCGGACCACCAATAGCCCGGGCAGTAATCGGCTTGGCGCTTTGTCGTGACGTCGGCCATGTCGGTGTAGCCGTATGGCGCACGGTTCCAGCGTTTCATGTTGAGGTAATGCGTGCGGCTCAACTCGCGCCATTCGGGCCGGCGGTCGAGCAGCCAGTGGTTGAACGCCGCGTCGGCGAGTTCGGGGCGGAGGGCGTTGGTGACGGCGGTCGGCTTACCCGTCGCCGGCTCGTAGCCTTCGGGCAAGATGCCGAACTTGTCCTGTACGCTCGCCCAGGCGCGCGTATAAGTCGCGCCGATTGCCCCCGCGCCGCCCTGCGCTAGTAGCCCGCCATAGAAACTGGCGAGCTCGTCCTGCTCGGTCGTCAGTCGCGCGCCCGTTTCGAAATCGACATCGACGAACCACAGATGCCCGCCGATATGCTGCACCTGATGCTGCACGATTGCTGCGGTCAGCGCGTCGTACATCCGCTTGCAGTCACGGTCGCCGAACAGCTGCCACCCGTCCCAGCAATATTCGTAATAGCTGTCGCACGGCGGCGCGATCGAGGCGCGGCGGCTGAGCCATTGGCTAGTGCGCACGTCGATCTTGTCGGCAAGCAGCCCGATCTTGCTGCGGCGCTGGTACATCGCGGTCAGCGCGCGCTTGGCCGCTTCGTAATATTTCGGGTCGCCGGTCAGCTTCGACAGCGTGCCGAGCTCGGCGATGTGCGTCCCGCACTCAGCCGGATTGGTCGCGGGATCGCGCACCGCCTTCGTCCGCAGGTTGACGTAGCGATACGGCATCCCCGTCGGCGTATCGAACGCCGGGAGCAGCCGGTCGGCGAGGTCGCGCGCCTTCGCCAGCAGCGCCGGATCGCCGCACGCATGATGCGCCGAGAGCAACCCGCCGACGAGGCGGATCTCGGTCTCGAACACCGACACCTCGCCATCGACGTCGAAATCGGCATTGGCCTTCACCCACGCCAGCGCATCGGCGAACTCCTGGTCGAGCCCCATCACCCACAACGTATCCATCGCCTCGATCAGCGACAGTCCCAGATGATGGATCTTGAGCGGGAAGCTGCGGCTGCCGCCGCTCACCGGCAGGAAATCGTCCTTGCCCCAGGCACGTTCGCGATAGTTGGCCCACGCCCATTTCATCTCCGCCTTCACATCGGCGGCGAGCGCGTGCCAGTCGGTGCGCGGCGGCTTGGCGAGCACGGGTGCCGCGGCGAGCGCGCCCAACGCGGCGGTCGCCTCGCGGCGGGAGATCAAACTGTTCACGGCCCCATCCTATCCGTTCGTGTCGAGCGAAGTCGAGACACGCCGACGGGGGAATGCATCTCGACTTCGCTCGATGCGAACGGCAGGTATAAAATACCAAGACGGAGTGCGCGCATGGCGAAGAAGGACGGCGGCAAGAAGCTCCAGCTCGGACTGGTCCAGATGCAGCTCGCGCACGCCAAGACCGGCGAGCGCACGATCATCGTGCTCGAGGGGCGCGACGCGGCGGGCAAGGACGGGACGATCAAGGCGCTGACCGAGCACCTCTCGGTGCGCTCGACCCGCGTCGTCGCATTGCCCAAGCCGAGCGACCGCGAGAAATCGCAATGGTATTTCCAGCGTTACGTCGCGCAGCTCCCCGCAGCGGGCGAGCTCGTGATCTTCAACCGCAGCTGGTACAACCGCGCCGGGGTGGAGGTGGTCAACGGCTTCTCCACACCCGAGGAACAGGCACAGTTCCTGAAGGACGTCCCCGATTTCGAACGGATGCTGGTCGAAAGCGGGATCAAGATCGTCAAATTGTGGCTCGACATCACCAAGACCGAGCAGAAGGAACGGCTCGGCGACCGCGCGACCAACCCGCTCAAGGCGCTCAAACGCTCCCCGCTCGACGCCGTCGCGCAGGACAAATGGGACGATTACACGAAAGCGCGCGACGCGATGCTATTGGCGACTAACAGCGCGATCGCGCCGTGGATTTGCGTGCGGGCGGACCACAAGAAGAAGGCGCACAAGGCGGTGATCCGGCATGTGCTGCGGCATCTGGCGCCGGACGAGGTGGCAAAGACGGTCGAGGCGCCCGATCCGGACGTGCTGTTTCCGTTCGAGGCGAAAGCGCTGAAGGACGGGCGGTTGGAACGTTAAGCCGCGGGTTCTATCCAATCTTGAACGTTATGGTTGCGCCAAAAAGCGCATATCCATGATCTTGAATGTCAGCGATGACCTGATCGCTATCGACCGCGATCCTGTTTTCACCCGGATTGAAATCCACTTGCCGAGGAAATGGGCGAACCTGATGATAATCGGGATCAGTACCGGCCGGAAGAGAGACCTTTGTAACGTCGCTGTTTGCAGGAACCGCTAGATATTTGTCGCCGTGACTAGCGCTCCGGTAGATATCGATCAGCATGTTATAACTCCTTACATTGTGCCCTTGGCGATCGCCGCGCGCACATGCCGTGCCGCTTTGTGGGTGGTCAGAGGTTCAATCCCCCGTCACCCTGACCGGCCCCAAATCCCCCATTCCCACGGTCCCGCTCGCCATCGCTAGCATCGCGTCTAGGCTCTTCTTCGCGCGCAGCCGCAAGCCTTCTTCGATCTCGATGCGCGGCTCCAGATCGCGCAGCGCGACGTATAGTTTCTCCATCGTGTTCAGCGCCATGTACGGGCAGATGTTGCAGTTGCAGTTACCGTCCGCGCCCGGTGCGCCGATGAAATGCTTGTCGGGCGCCGCGCGCTCCATTTGGTGGATGATGTGCGGCTCGGTCGCGACGATCAGCGTGTCGCCGGCCATCTCCCCGGCGAACTTCAGGATGCCGCTGGTCGAGCCGACATAATCGGCATGGTCGAGGATATACGGCGGGCATTCGGGGTGCGCGGCGATCGGCGCGCCGGGGTGTTGCCCCTGAAGCTTGAGCAATTCGGTTTCGCTGAACGCCTCGTGCACGATGCACACGCCGGGCCACAACAGCATCTCGCGCCCGGTCTTGCGCGCTAGATAGCCGCCGAGATTCTTGTCGGGGCCGAAGATGATCTTCCGGTCCTTGGGGATCTGGCTCAGGATCTTTTCCGCCGACGAACTGGTGACGATGATGTCGCTGAGCGCCTTCACCTCGGTCGAGCAGTTGATGTAGGTCAACGCGATCGCATCCGGATGCTGCGCGCGAAACGCGGCGAACTGGTCTGGCGGGCAACTGTCCTCGAGGGAGCAACCCGCGTTCATGTCGGGGAGCACGACGATCTTGTCGGGCGACAGGATCTTCGCTGTCTCCGCCATGAAGCGCACGCCACAGAACGCGATCACCTCGGCGTCGGTCGCCTGCGCCTTCTTCGACAAATCTAGGCTGTCGCCGACGAAATCGGCCAAGTCCTGGATTTCGGGCTTCTGATAGTAGTGCGCGAGGATCACCGCGTTGCGCTCCTGCCGCAGCCGGTCGATTTCGGCGCGCAGGTCGAGGCCCTTCAGGTTGGGATGCTGTTCCATGCGTGCCAAATGGCCCGCGCGAGCCGTGGGATCAAGGCGCGGGCGGCGGCGACCCGAACGCGAGTGGCGGAACGGCGGCTCCCGGCGTACCTGCGGTGACCGCGCGGTAGATCGCGGTTCCGGCCGGGCTGAAGGTCAGCAGTTCGGTAGCAATGATCGAACACGCCATGACCGCAGCGCCGCACCACCAGGCCGGATGAACTCGGCGGCCGCGGCGCAGATCGGCGACGATGCCGATCGCCGGAAAGATCAACACCGGCAGGAACGCCGCCTCGTACGCGCGCGGCATCAGCAAGGGCGACGGCAACAGCCGGCTGATCGCGGGCGCCATCAGCATCGCCGTGCCGCAATAATGCAGTCGCCGGTGCCAGTCGGTCCGCCGCCGCATCGCGATCGCCGCCCAGGTGAGCCCGGCGAACGTCAGCACGGTCATCGGATCGAAGATCAGGAAATTAAGCGGATAGAAGAAGAACGGTATCGCGCCTCGCTGCACCATCCCGACCGTCACCGCGGTGCCGAGCACGATCATCGCCGCGATCCATCCCGCGCCGATCCAGCCGAGTCGGCGATGGAGCGCCATCGACCCGCGAGTAACGAATATGTTCTGGAGGACGTAAATCACGATCCATCCCATGAACGTGACCGCGTGAAGGTGGATCAAAAGCGGCCGATGGAAGGTCGACCGTCCCATCGCGAGGTGAAAGCTGAAGCCGGTGAAAACCAGCGCCATCATCACCAGCGCCATCGTCAGAAAAAAGCGGTCATCGCGCCCCAGCGTCGGCATCGGCTCCGGCAGCGGCTCGGCAAGAGTGGCCATGATCTTTCCCCCCGAAAAGAATATTACCGCGCACGATATCAAATCGTTTTGCGTCCGGCCAGCGCGACGATCAACCGCGCAGTCGCCACCCTCCCACGTCCCTCGCCACTGCGCCGCGCGCTTCCAGCTCAATCAGATGCGCGAGCACCGACCGCTCGGCGGCCGGGAGCAAGCGCGAGTCGATCCCGACATACATTTTCGCGACCATCGCCGGAATCGCCTGCGGCGCGGTGGCGAGCAGACGGAGGATCTGTCCCTCGCGCTTCCTGCGGTGCCCGATCAGCCCGCGCACGAGCCGCTGCGGCTTGGCGACCGGGTCGCCGTGCGCCGGATAATAGATGCGGTCGTCGCGGTGCTGCAGCTTGGCGAGGCTCGCCATATAGGCCGCCATGTTGCCGTCGGGGGGCGAGACAATGGTGGTCGACCAGCCCATCACATGGTCGCCGGTGAACAGCGCCTTCGTTTCAGGGAGCGCGAACGCGAGGTGGTTGCTCGTATGGCCGGGCGTCGCGAGCGCGGTCAGCGACCAGCCCGTGCCCCAAACGCCGTCACCCTCGCCCAGCACGGAATCGGGTACATAGTCAGCGTCGAAGCTGGCATCGGCGCGTGGGCCGAGATCGTCGAGCGCAAGCGGCGCGCAACCGACGATGGGCGCGCCGGTCGCGGCCTTGAGCGGGGCGGCGCCGGGGCTGTGGTCGCGATGCGTGTGAGTGATGACGATCGCCGTCACGGGACGGCCGTCAATCGCGGCGAGCAAGGCGGCGATGTGCGCGGGATCGTCAGGGCCGGGATCGATCACCGCGAGGTCAGTTTTCCCGACCAGATGCGTCTGCGTGCCGGTATGCGTGAACGGCGACGGATTGTTCGCTAGAACCCGTGTCACCAGCGGTTCGAGGACCTGCGGCACGCCGGGCTGTTGCTCATCCATCGCAGGGCGAAATGGCGCGTGGCCCCCGCCTTGGCAAGGGTTTGGGGGTGGGGGTCAGGGGCGATGCGTGACCGGCACCGCCCCATTCCCCTCCCCGGCCCGCTCAATCGGGCTTGGCCATGTCCGCTTCCATGTCGCGGATCGCTTCGTCGATCCCCTCGAGCGCTTCGCGGCGCTTGTCGCCCGACAGCGAGCTGTCGTTTGCCATTCGCTCGCGCGCGCGGCGCAAGCCTTCGAGCGCGCGGCCGTAGGCCAGGCGCTGCACGTCCTGCGCGCGGACCGCCTGATCCGCCGCGCGGCTCGCCATGCGTTCGATGCGGTCGGTGCAGATGATCATGACGTGCTTGCCGCCCTCAACCCTGCGCACCACGGTTTCCTTGTCGCCGCCCCTGCCGCGCATGCAGTTGCCGGAGCGGATATCGGGCATGTCCTTGAGCTCGGGCATGTTCGGCAGGTCGGGCATCACCGCCACGTCGGGCATGTCGGGCAGGTCGCGCACGTCTTCGCTGATCGTCTTGCCGTCCTTGTCGATCTTGATGATCTTGATCTTCTTCACTCGCGTCGGCGACTTGGGCGCTTCGGGCGGCGCGAACCCGGCGGGCGGCGCCGGGGGTGCCGGCAAATCCGATCCTTCGGGCATTGCCGGGGGGGCGGGCGGCGCGGTCTGCAACTTCGCATCGAGCCGCGCGATATCGATGCCCGTGGCTTTCTCCACGCCGGCGCGCACGCTGGCGGCGGCGGCGGTGCCGCTCGCGGTGAGGCCGAGCCCCCCGATCATCAGCGCAGCGACGGCAGCACCGCCCAGTGCTCGGGTGACGCGCGAACGCGGTCCGGTTGTAAGCATTCTCAGTCGTCCTTTCAGGTCGTTTATCGTGTGGAGGTGGCACGCCGCGGAGACGGCGCCGCCGTGCGCGGCCTTGACGATTGCGCAGGCATAGGTGTGACGGTCGACCGCCGAACGGCCGGCGAGCACACGGGCGTCGTTGGCCATTTCCTGGTCGCTGCGGAACGCGCGGAAAGCGCGCCAGGCGAGCGGGTTGAACCAGTGCAGCGCGAGCACCGCGAGCGCGACCCAATTGGCGACCAGATCGCCGCGCTGGTGGTGACCGAGCTCGTGGAGCAGCGCGAGCTCGCGCTCTTCGGCGTCGTAACGTTCGGTGAAATCGCGCGGGAACGCGACGTAGCGGCGGAAGATGCCGAACGCGAGCGGGCCGGAAGCGGCGCCCGTCTCGATCACCTCGACCGCGCCGGCGCGCTCGGTTCGCGTGCTGCCCGCGATCATCCGCCGGCAAAAACGCCAGTGGCTGACCGCGTGCCAGCACAGGAACGCCGCCGCGCCCACGCCCCACAGCACGGCCAAGGGCAAACCGAGCGAGGAAAACAGGGACGTGGGCGCAACGGCCGAGCCTCCGAGCGGCTCGATCACGTAGACAGTCAGCGTTTCGCTCGCGCGTTGCGCCAGCGCAGGCGCCGCGGTTTCGCGCCAGGCGGGAAGCTGCGGCAAGGGCGGCAACGCGAGGCGGATCGCCGGGAGCGCCCACAGCGCGTAGGCGATGCCCGGCCCGAACGCGCGGCGAACGGGGCCGCGGATGACGAGCACGATCGCCATCAGCACGGCGGAGGCGACCAATGCCTCGATCGCCCAGCCGATCACGACTTGAGATCCTTCAGCAGCGCTTCGATCTCGGCGATGTCCTGCGCGGTCAGCTGATCGCGCTCGGCGAGGTGGGCGACCAGCGGGGTCAGCTTGCCGCCGAACAGCCGGTCGATCAGCCGCTGCGATTCACCCGCGACATAATCCTCGCGCGCGACGATCGGGCGGTAGAGGTAGCGACGCCCCTCTTCCTCGTGCGAAATCACGTTCTTGGCGAGGAGCCGGCCGAGCAACGTCTTGACGGTGTTGGCGCTCCAGTCGCGTTCGGCGGGGACGCGCTCGGCGACGTCCTGGGCGCTGAGCGGGCTTTGATCCCACAGCACCTCCATCACGGCATGTTCGGCATCGCTGATTCGTTCGGCCACGATTCGCTCCCGCTTTGACTACGTATGTAATCGCAGCGATTACGGTTGTGGTCAAGTGGGATCGATCGACACCCCGAAAGTGCCTGAAATCGTCGGAAAAACTTACAGCGCGCGAGGCCAGCGCCGGGTCATTAACCATCGTCTGCCGCAGGAAACCGCGCCGCGCTTCGTTTGGCACGCGCCCTGCAACGTATCGCGTGCCCGAGCGGTTTCCCGCTTCAGCAGGGTGGACCGGCGCCTCCCCCGATCTCGCGCCGGTCCACCCTCACCCGGCTTTTCCAGAATTATTCGGCAGCGACAGGTATCGAGTCGGTCGGCATGCCACTGCGGTAGCGCCATCCTCGGCCCGACCGCGCACGCGCGGCGGCGTGCATCATCGCGCGCGGGTAGATGTCGTTGAACAGATTCTCGAAGGTCCGCCGCCAGCTGAAATTGGCCTCGACGTGCGCGCGCGCCGCGGCACCGACGGCGCGATGATCGCCGCGCCACAGCTGAGCGACGTTCGCCGCCATCGCGGTCGTGTCGTCGACACGCCCGAGCAGCCCCAGCCCCGCCGGCACGCGATCGGGCATCGCGCCCGATGCGACGCCGACCACCGGCAGCCCACACGCTTGCGCCTCGATCACTGAAATCCCGAACGTCTCGTCCGCCATCGCCGACACGTAGAGATCCGACGATGCCAGCGCGCGGGCGAGCTCGGCACGATCTTTCTCGAAACCGTGAAAGGCGATCGGCAAGCCCTTCGCTTCGGCCTGCAGCCGCGCCATCAGCTTGCCGTCGCCCATCATCACCATCGCCGCGTCGAGATCGGCGGGCAATTTCTTGAACATCGCGATCAGCCGATCGGCGCGCTTCTCGTTGTCGATCCGGCCGGCATAGATCAACAGCGGCCCCGTACCGCCCAAGCCGAGTTCGCGGCGAAAGACCGGGTCGCGCTTGTCGGGCGAGAACATGCTCGTGTCGACACCGAGCGGCAGCACGTCGGTGCGCGTGACCTTGCGCGCGGCGAGCGCTTGGCGCGCGTCCTCGCTCAGCGTGTAGACCCAGTCGAATTCGCGATAGGTGATCTCGGCATAACCGTAGATCAGCCAGCGCAGCGCCCGCGCGACTGGCTCGCCGAACTTCTCCTTCCCCACGCGATAGACGTGCGCATTGGGAAAATCGGTGCGGTACCCGGCGACCAGCGCGGTTTCCGGAAACGCCTTGCGGTGATTGATCGCGGTCCAGGGCAGCACCCACGGACACAGCGACTCGATCACGTCCGGGCGGTACTTGGCCAGGATGTCGCGCACCACCTTCGTACGCAGGATGAAACGGTAATTGGGGCTGCCGTGCACCGGTTTCGCACCGACCTCCGCGAAGATGTGGCGGCCGTTGACGGTGATTCTGTCCTCTGGCCCCGGCACGATCTGCAGCAGGTGATGCGGCGTGTGCGTCAGCACGTAATCGCGCTTCTCGCGCAGGTACGTACTGATCCCGCCGCCGCCGGAGGGCGCGTAGCTTTGCGTCAGGTCACAGAGGATCAGCGGACCCGTCCCCGGTCCGCGCTTCAGCTCGCCTTCGTATAGCATCGTACGCCTTACATGATCGATCGGTTACGTGTGCGTAACGCCCTGATCGGCCATGAGTTGCGCGAGCTCGCCGCTTTCGTACATTTCCATCATGATGTCGGACCCGCCGACGAACTCGCCCTTGACGTACAATTGCGGGATGGTCGGCCAGTCGCTGAACGCCTTGATGCCCTGACGCACCTCCTGGTCTTGCAGCACGTCGGTGCTGTCGAACTCGACGCCGAGATGCTGGAGAATCGCGACGGCGCGGCTCGAAAAGCCGCATTGCGGAAACAACGGCGTGCCCTTCATGAACAGCATGACGTCGGCGCCGTTGACGATACCGGCGATGCGGTCGTGGGTGGGATCGGTCATCGGTAGAACTCCTTCACTCGGCGGCGCCTATTCGACAGATGTGGTAAGCTGCAGCGCGTGCAACACCCCACCCATGCGGTCGCCCAACGTGGCATACACGGCCTGATGCTGGCGAACGCGCGGCATCCCGGCGAACGACGCGCTGACGACGCGCGCGGCATAATGGTCGCCGTCGCCGGCAAGATCGGTGATCTCGACTCGCGCATCGGGGATGCCCGAGACGATCAGCGCTTCGATATCGGCCGCGGCCATCGGCATTATTGCGATTCCATCAGCTGGCGACGCGCCTCGACGGCGTAATCGTCTATCGCTTTCCTGACCATCGCGTCGTCGACCTCGACCCCCGCCGCGGTCAGGTCGCCGAGCAGCTTGCGGACGACATCCTCGTCACCGGCTTCCTCGAATTCGGCATGGACGACTGCTTTCGAATAGGCATCGGCTTCTTCGGGCGTCAGCTTCATCAGCCCCGCCGCCCATTGCCCGAGTAATTTGTTGCGCCGCGCGACAACGCGAAACGCCATCTCCTCGTCGCGGGCGAACTTGGCTTCGTGCGCGCGCTCGCGGTCGTCGAAAGTGGTCATGGTCGCTCCCGGCCGGTTATTATGTCCTGGGAGATAAGGTCGCGGGCGCGCTATGGGAAGGGCCGTCAGTCCGCCACCTTCACCACGAGCTTCCCGATGGCGCCGCGCGCGGCCATCTTGGCGATCGCCTTGCCGCCGTCCTCGAATGCGAAGTTTTCGGTGACGCGCGGGGCGATCTTGCCGTCCTTCCACAGCCGGAACAGCCGGTCGATGTGCGCGGCGTTGGCCTTGGGGTCGCGCGCTGCAAAGGCCCCCCAGAACACGCCGCACACGTCGCAGCTCTTGAGCAAGGTGAGGTTGAGCGGCAGGCGCGGGATGCCGGCGGGGAAGCCGACCACCAAATAGCGCCCTTCCCAGCCGATAGAGCGTAGTGCCGGCTCGGCGTAGTCGCCGCCGACCGGATCGTAGATTACGTCGTAGCCGGTCTTGCCACCTGCCGCCTTGAATGCTTCCGCGAGCGCCTTGGACTGATCCTTGTCGAACGGCGCGCGGCCGTAGACGATCGTCTCATCCGCGCCAGCCTCGCGGCACGCCGCAGCCTTTTCCTCGCTCGACACCGCCGCGACGACGCGCGCGCCGAACGCCTTGCCAAGTTCGATCGCCGCCAGCCCGACCCCGCCCGCCGCGCCGAGCACGAGCAGGCAATGCCCTTCCTTCAAATGCCCGCGATCGAGCAACGCATGGATCGTCGTGCCATAGGTCAAGATTAGCGACGCACCCTCTTCGAAAGTGCGTCCGTCGGGCAGCGGGTAGAGACTCGCCGCGGGCACTGCGACCTTTTCGACCAGTCCGCCCGATCCGGTGGTGCACAACACGCGGTCGCCGGGTTTGAACTTGGTGACACCCTCGCCGACGCTGTCGACCACGCCCGACACTTCGCTGCCCGGCGCGAACGGGCGCGGCGGCTTCATTTGATATTTGTCCTCGATGATCAGCACATCGGGGTAATTGATGCTGCACGCCTTGACCGCGACGACCACCTGACCCGGACCCGCGACCGGATCAGGCAATTCGTCCATCACCAGCGTTTCAGGGCCGCCCGGTTCCTTCGACAGCAACGCCCGCATGCTTGGTCTCCCGGCTGAGCCACGGGCGCTCGGCAGCGACCGCGGATTCGTATTTCGAAATCGCGGTATCCCTTGCCAGCGTCAGCCCGATCTCGTCCAGCCCTTCCATCAGGCATTGGCGGCGGAACGGGTCGAGCGAAAATTCGAAGCGATCCTGGAAGGGGGTTGTGACGGTCATCGTCTCGAGATCGACGGTGATTTGGTCGGTGCGCGCCACCTCGACCAACCGGTCGATCGCGTCCTGCGGCAGGACCACGGGCACGATTCCGTTCTTGACCGCATTGCCCGAGAAGATATCCGAATAGCTCGGCGCGATCACCGCGACGATGCCCATGTCCCTGAGCGCCCAGGCGGCATGCTCGCGGCTCGACCCGCAGCCGAAATTGTCGCCCGCGATCAGGATCGGTGCGCTGGCGTAGCGGGGATCGTCGAAGATGTTGCCGGGTGTGCTACGAACGGTCTCGAACGCGCCCTTGCCCAGCCCGGCGCGCGAAATCGTCTTGAGCCAATGCGCCGGGATGATGACGTCGGTGTCGATGTTCTTCGCGCCCCACGGATAAGCGCGGCCTTCGACCCGACGGACCGGGTTCACTTGGCCGTCTTGTCTGCCGGCACGGGCGTCGCCATCGCGGCATAGGCGGCCACGCCGCTCAGGACCGAACCGATCACCAGCAGAACGAGTACGCGTTTCATCACTCAACCCCCATCAACTCTCTAACGTCGGTCAACCGGCCCATCACCGCCGCCGCCGCCGCCATCGCCGGGGAAACCAGATGTGTCCGTGCGCCCGGCCCCTGCCGTCCTACGAAATTCCGGTTCGAGGTGGAAGCGCATCTCTGACCAGCCGGTACTTTATCGGGGTTCATTGCCAGGCACATCGAGCATCCGGGCTCGCGCCACTCGAACCCGGCGGCCAGGAAGATGCGGTCGAGCCCCTCGGCCTCTGCCTGCCGCTTGACGAGGCCCGAACCGGGAACGACCAGCGCGCGGACGCCGTCGGCGACATGGCGGCCGTTGGCGACGGAAGCCGCGGCGCGCAGGTCCTCGATCCGGCTGTTGGTGCAGCTGCCGATGAAGACATGCTCGATCCCGACGTCCTGCATTGCTGTGCCTGGGGTCAGGCCCATGTAATCGAGCGATTTCTGCGCGGCGATGCGCTTCGACGGATCGGCGAAGCTTTCGGGGTCGGGCACGGCACCGGTGATCGGCACGACATCCTCGGGGCTGGTGCCCCACGTCAGCGAGGGCGCGATGTCGGTTGCCGATAGGGTGACGGTGGCGTCGTAGCGCGCGCCCGGATCGCTCGGCAGCGTCCGCCACCACGCGACTGCCCAGTCCCACTCGTCGCCCCCCGGCACCATCGGGCGGCCCTTCAGATACTCGAACGTCTTGTCATCGGGTGCGATAAGCCCGGCGCGCGCGCCGCCTTCGATCGACATGTTGGCGACGGTCAGGCGTCCCTCGATAGAGAGGCCGCGGATCGTGTCGCCGGTATATTCGACGACATGGCCGGTCCCGCCCGCAGCACCGATCCGCCCGATGATCGCGAGCACAACATCCTTCGCCGACACGCCGAAACCGAGCGCGCCCTCGACGCGCACTTCCATCGTCTTCGACTGCTGGAGCAACAACGTCTGCGTCGCCAGCACATGCTCGACCTCGCTGGTGCCGATCCCGAACGCCAACGCGCCGAGCGCGCCGTGCGCCGAGGTATGGCTGTCGCCGCAGACGAGCGTTGTCCCCGGCAGCGTGAAGCCCTGTTCGGGCCCGACGACATGGACGATCCCCTGCTCCGCGGCGAGTGCATCGATATAGGGGACGCCGAACTCGGCGACGTTGCGGCGCAACGCTTCGAGCTGGTTGGCGCTCTCCGGATCGACGATCGGGATCGGCGCGCCGGTCGCGTCAACGCGGGGCGTGGTCGGCAAATTATGGTCGGGCACCGCCAGCGTCAGATCGGGCCGCCGCACCGTGCGCCCGCCCGCGCGCAGCCCCTCGAATGCCTGTGGGCTGGTCACTTCGTGTACCAGATGCCGGTCGATATAGATCAGGCACGTCCCGTCGTCGCGCCGCTCGACGACGTGCGCGTTCCAGATCTTTTCGTAGAGGGTGAGCGGAGCCGCCATCTTGCGCGCCCTACTCGCTTGTTGCTCAATCGCAAGCCACAAAGGAATTTTGTTGCGCGGGCGAGGTGTAGCTTGCGTCGTGTTCGAACGGATGTTCGCGCCCTTCGCGTAGCGCCGCGGTAACGGCCGCGAAGTCGGTTGCGCAGCGAAAGCCCAACTCGCGCTCGATCAGCCCGGCATCGTAGATCCGCCCGATGCTCGCCGGCAGCGACCAGCCGCGCGCCGCGTAAAGCTCCGCGGCATCCGGAAAATATCGCGCGATCACCGCCCGCGCATCGCGTTTCAGCTCGGCAGCGTCACCTCGCGCAAACGGCGTCGGCGCGGAGACGATATACGTCCCGAACCCGACCTCCGGCGCCCGTTCCAGCGCCGCGACATGCGCCGCCGCGCAATCGGCGACTGTCAGGCGGCGGTTGAGAAATTCGTTCGCTTTCATGTTCTCGCCCGACAGGTCGCGATGCGTGTCGTCGTCCTCGGGGAAGAAGCGCGCGGTACGGAGCACGATCACCGGCAACCCGGTCTCGGCATGCACCAGCCGGCACGTCTCTTCGGCGGCGCGCTTCGTCACGCCGTAGATATTGCGCGGGCTGAGCGGCCCGCTCGTCTCGTCCAGCCACACCGCTTCGTCGGACGTTTCGTCGCGGATCGCCTGGGTGATCATAAGCGACGTAGTCGAGGTAAACACGAACCGCTCGACCCCCGCTGCGACCGCTTCTTCGAGCAGGTTGAGCGTCCCCGTCACGTTGACGTCGACGAATGCCTGCCGCGGATAGCGCACGATGTCGGGCTTGTGCAGCGCCGCCGCATGGATCACGCCCTCGATCCCGTGGCTCAGCATCGTCCGCTCGACCAGCGCGCGGTCGGCGACTGTCCCCACCACCTGCGTGTCCGGTCCCGGCGCGACGTCAAGCCCCGTCACCTCGTGCGCGGCATCGCGCAGCATCGGCGCGAGATAGCGGCCGAGCCATCCCGTCGATCCGGTCAGCAGGATGCGCATGGTGTTACGCGGCAACGAGCGGCCTGGGCGCCGGCTCGTTCTCGTTCGCATCGGCCCAGTCGGTGCGGCGCGGCAGCCACGGGTTGAGGAACAGGAAGGGGATTTTCAGAAACAGCAACTCGCGGTGGATCCAGAAATCGGTCAGCCGCTCGGTCCATTTCGCCTGCCGCCGCCCGGTCCGCGCCAGCCAGTCGCGATACGGCATCCAGTGGCTCGGCTCGTCCTTCTCGACGATCCGGAAGATGCGCAGCATCACCGGGTCGTGCTTGATCAGCGGCGACTTCAAGAGCTTCTCGACCTGCCACATCCCGCGCATCTCGGTCAGCATGATCACGCGGCACAGCCGCTCGAACATATCGGGGGAATCGATCACCTTTTGGGTGTCGAGCTCGTCGATCGTCACCCCGAAGATGATCTCGACGAAACGGTCGATATGGCCGAGCGCGCGGTCGACCTTGAGCGGCATCGTACCCTGCAATTCGAACCAGCGGCGGAACATCATGTAATGCTTGCGCTCGTCGGCGCGGTGTTTCTCGATCGCGGCGATGAAGACATGGTCGTCGGGCGCGCGCACCCGCACCGCTTCCAGCACGCGGTCGATCGACGTGTACCCGCGGTGCTCGTTATAGATGTAGATCGACGCGAGCACGTCGAGATAGCGGCGGCGGAACGCTGCGAACATGCAGGAACGTTACTCTTCGTCGCCATTCCCGACAATCACAAGGATCAGGCTGTCGCCATCGCTTCATAGCTCGCGGTCGTCTTCGCCGCGAGCTCGTCCGCGGTCACGCCGGGCGCGATCTCGATCAGCCGGAACGGCGAATGGTGGTCGGGCCGCTGGAAAACGGCAAGGTCGGTAATGATCATATCGACCACGTTCTTGCCGGTCAGCGGCAAGGTGCAGGACGGGATGAACTTCGGGTCGCCGTTCTTCGACGTGTGCTCCATTACGACGATGATCTTCTTGACCCCGGCGACCAGGTCCATCGCGCCGCCCATGCCCTTGATCATCTTGCCCGGGATCATCCAGTTGGCGATGTCGCCATTCTCCGCGACTTCCATCGCGCCGAGCACGGTCAGGTCGATATGCCCGCCGCGAATCATCGCGAAGCTCTGCTCCGAGCCGAAATAGACCGATTGCGGCAGCTCGCTGATCGTCTGCTTGCCGGCGTTGATCAGGTCGGGGTCGACCTGGTCGTCATAGGGAAATGGCCCGATCCCGAGCATGCCGTTCTCGGACTGCAGCGTCACTTCGACGCCCGCCGGGATGTGGTTCGCGACCAGGGTCGGGATGCCGATGCCGAGGTTCACGTAATAGCCGTCGCGCAATTCCTTCGCGGCGCGCGCCGCCATGTCGTCGCGAGTCCAGGCCATCAATCGTCCTTTCTGGCCACCGCGATCGGCAGCGGCAAATCATTGGTCGGCGCATCGCGCTCGGCGGCCATTCCTTCCCAGATGCGATCGAGCATCTCGGCCTCGGGACGCCCCAGCGCCTTGCCCCACGCGGCGGCGGCATGGCGCGCGGCATCGACCAAGGCGATACCGAACATGGCTGGGTCGGCGCCCAGCGCGCGCGGGTTGATGAAATAGCTAGCCGGGCCATTATCCTTGGCCCAGGCACGCAGGAACTCGCGCCCCCCGCCCAGCATCTCGGCATAGGGTACCAGATCGATCGGGATCGGTTTGTCGTCGCTCATTTCGTTTGTCCCGGTGTCGGCGCTGGCGGGTAGACAACGACGGGCGGAGGTGCCGGGCTGACCGGCGCGGGCATGTTGCCGATCGATGGCCCAGGATCGGTCCAGCGCCGATTCTTCGGGAAGACGTCGTCGATATTGCCCTTGAGCGCCGTGCCGTAGACCGGGTTGGGCAGTACGAACCAGCCGTGCCCCCACAGCATGCGGAGCAGCGGCGAATTGGTCATCGCGCGGCGCGACGCCGGCGTCATGTCACCCGCGTTGAATAGGTCGGTGAAATCGCCGAGCTGGTCGCCGACCATCGCGATGACGCAATATTTGGCAGAGATCGCCCAGCGGCGCGCGTCCTTGCCGCCGCCCGTATTGCCGGCATCACCCTTGAGCCACAGATTCTTGAGGTGCACCGCCGGGCCAAGCCCCGCGAGCGTCAGCGCGGCAACGGTCGAATCCGCGGTCGCCACCGAACGGTTCGAATTATAGACCACGGTGATTCCGGCACGCTGTGCCGCGCGGATCGCTTCGAGCGCGCCCGGCACCGGCTCGACTGCGCCGATCCCGCTCGTTTCCCAACGGTCCCAGCGGCTCTGGTCGTACGGGCCGTTGCGCTGGCTGTCGTCGGCTTCGTAGCCCAGGTTCTGCAGTGCGGTTTCGTCGATGTCGAGGACCACCGCCGGCTGCTGGCTCGGCCCGCACGTCATGAATTTCGGCGCAGCGAGCGTCGCGTTGGGCGCGAGCACCACCGACTGCACCGGGTGCCCGACCTGAAAGTCGCTGGCGCGCGCGAGCAGGAAATCGGTCAGGCTGAGATACGCCTGGATGCTGATTGCCGACGCCTCGCCCGATCCGTAGAGATACTGCATCCCGGGCGGTACGCTGTCCGGCACCGCGGGCGGCGGAGCGGTGGGAAGCGGCGTCGCTTGGCCCGGCGCATCCGCGGGCGTCGCGGGTTGTGCCGCCGCCGCGACAGCAACCGGCGTGCCGCGTCGCGATGACGACGGCAGGTCTTCGTCGCGCTTCTTGTCGAAGAACTTCTTCTTGCCGATCAGCGCGCCCGAAATAATGGGCGCGGCGGCGGCGATGCAGCCGTTGAGCGACATGCTGCCCGCGAGCAGCGCCAGTGCGAAAGCGCGCCTCATGCCGCGGCCCGCTCGCGAACGGTGCGGAACTCGATCTTCTTGTCGTACGGCGCGCCGACGATCATTCGGTTGACGTAGATGCCCGGCAAATGGACCTGGTCGGGATCGAAGCTGCCGACGGGGACGACTTCCTCGACCTCCGCTACGCAGACGCGTCCTGCGGTCGCCATCGGCTGGTTGAAGTTGCGCGCGGTCTTGCGGAAGATCAGGTTGCCGCTCTCGTCGGCCTTCCACCCCTTGATGATCGACAGATCGGCGCGAATGCCGCGCTCGAGGATGTAATCCTCACCGTCGAAATTCTTGACCTCCTTGCCGTCGGCGACCTGCGTCCCAACCCCGGTCTTGGTGTAGAAACCGGGAATCCCGGCCCCGCCCGCGCGGCAGCGCTCGGCGAGCGTCCCCTGCGGGCAGAATTCGACCTCCAGCTCGCCAGCCAGATATTGCCGTTCGAACTCCTTGTTCTCGCCGACGTACGAGCTGATCATCTTCCTGACCTGGCGCGTGCGCAGCAGCTTGCCGAGCCCTTCACCGTCGATCCCGGCATTGTTGCTGGCGATCGTCAACTCCTTGGTCCCGGCGTCGCGGATCGCGTCGATCAGCCGCTCCGGGATGCCGCACAGGCCGAACCCCCCCGCGCAGATCGTCATGCCGTCGAACAATACGCCGTCGAGCGCCGACGCGGCATCGGGATATAATTTACGGGCCATGCGGACTCCCTAATGATTTCCGGCGAATAGAAGCGCGGCGGTGCCGGGGCAAGCCGCAGAGGTTGCGATCGCTAGACGCGCGTCCCGAACACGCGTCCGATCGCAAAGGTCGCCGCGAGTGCGAGCGCGCCCCAAAACACCACGCGAAGCGCGCCACGCACGATGTTCGCCCCGCCTACGCGGGCGCCGATCCCGCCCGTTATGGCCAACAGGACGAGCGTGATGCCGATCACCGCGACGACAAGCCGCTCGCCGCCGAAGAGCAGGGTCGCCAAAACCGGGACGATCGCACCCGCCGCGAAACTGGCCGCCGACGCCAGCGCCGCCTGTATCGGCCGCGCCGCCAGATTCTCGCTGATTCCCAGTTCGTCGCGCAGGTGAGCGCCAAGCGCGTCGTGCGCCATCAACTGATCGGCGACTCGCAGCGACAGATCATGGTCGAGGCCGCGCTGGCGGTAGATTGCCGCCAGCTCGCGCCGTTCCGCATCGGGTTCGTCGGCCAGTTCCGCCTTTTCGCGCGCGATATCGGCGCGCTCGGTGTCGGCCTGGCTGCTGACCGAAACATATTCGCCGGCCGCCATCGACATCGCCCCCGCGACGAGCCCCGCCACGCCCGTCAGCAACACCGACGATTGGCTGGCATTCGCCGCTGCCACGCCGACGATCAGGCTGGCGGTCGACAGGATACCGTCGTTCGCACCGAGCACGGCGGCGCGCAACCAGCCGATGCGTTGGACGAGATGGCCCTCGTGATGCCTGCGGATCGCCACGCCGCGACGCTATAGCGTTCCCGCGCCCAAGCCCAGTGCTACCTCGAGATCGGCGAGCGCTTGATCTTCCGAGATCACCTTGATCGCCGCCATGCCGAGTTCGGCGGCGGGTTTGCAGTTGATCCCCAAGTCGTCGAGATAGACACACTGCGCCGGAGCGACGCCGAGCGCATCGCACGCCATGTGGTAGATCGCCGGGTCGGGCTTGCGGATACCGACCTTCGAGCTTTCGACGACATGATCGAACCGCGCGAGGATGGCCGCGACGGCCGCGGCTTTTTCCGCGGTCCGCGCCATTCCCGCCCCGCTGCCGGTCGGCACGTTGTTGGTAATGCACCCGATCCGGTAGCCGTTGGCTTTGAGCCAATCGAGCGCGGCGACCATCGCCGGGCGGATATCGCCCGCCAGCACTGCCAGCACGTCGTCGCCGCGCAATTCGTGACCCAGCGCACGCGCTTCCTCGGCGAAGATCGCATCGAACGTCGCGGCATCGATCTCCGCGCGCTCGAACCGTGCCCAGGCATTGCCGTCGCGTTCCAGCGCATTGATCCGGCGGATGATGTCGCGCGGCAGCCCACGCTCTTCCTCCAGCCGGTTGAACGCCTCGAACGGTGACGACGTGATCACCCCGCCGAAATCGAAGATGACGGTGTCGCGCGTCATACCGTCATCGGCCCGCGCCGCGGCTCCTTTGCGCGAATGCTTTGCGCCGTCACGTTCAGCCCCGCCGCCGCCAGCGCCACCGGAATTTCCTTGCCTGGCGTGGTCAGCATGATCTGCTCGAACACCATCGACCGCGCGAACAGCGGTGTCGCGGTGACATGGTCGATCCACGCCGCGACGCGCGGCCACCGGGCCGCATCCGGGCTCCAGCCCGCAAGCGCGGCGTTCCGGAAGAACGCGGCATAAGTCAGGTCGGTCATCGACAGATCTGCGAACAGGAAGCCGGCAAACGGCGCTTGCGTCTCCAGCCAGTCGATCGCCTCGGGCAATTCGTGCGCCAGCACCTGCACGACCGCCGCCTCATCGCATTCCTGCTGCCATACGCGCGGGCGGACGTTGCGCTGGAAGAACAGCTTCCAGATCATCACGTCGCCCAACCGGCTGTCCGCGAATTCCTCGAGCCAGCGCGCCCGCGCGCGCTCCGCCGGATCGCGCGGATAGAGCGGCTTCTCCGGGTAGCGGTCCTCCAGATACTCGCAAATCACCGTGGAATCGGGGATCACCAGGTCACCGTCGATCAGCACCGGGATACGGCGCAGCGGATTGAGCTTGGTGAACTCGTCGCTGCCGAAGAACGGCACGATCGGGTCGACTTCATAGTCCACGCCCTTGTGGTCGAGCGACAGGAACACCTTGCGCGCGTAGGGCGAGACGTGATTGCCGATGATGCGGATCATGCGTTGTACGCCAACTTCAAACCGGGCCGCGGCCAGCGCATCTTCGCCAGCCGCCCGGTGCCCGACAGGCAAATATAGGCATCCATCATGTCCGTCCCGCCCCAGCAGATGTTGGTGGTGAAGATGTCGTCGGTCGGCACGAACTCGACCAGCTCGCCCGCCGGCGAAATCACGCTGATCCCGCATTCGCCGATCGTTGCGACGCAGATGTTGCCGCTCTCCTCGACCCCGAGCGAATCGAAGAATTTGTACCCCGCCGGGCGATAGAGCGGAATGCCGGGACCACCCGGCCCCGCGGTGCCGTCGACCTGCCCCGGCGCAGTCACATCGAACGCCATCAGCCGGCACGTATAGGTTTCCGCGGCATAGAGTCGCTTGCCGTCGGGTGACAGGCCGACACCGTTGGGATTCTCGCTCGGGAAGATCACTTCCTCGAGGTGGCTGCCGTCGGCCTTCGCATAGAAAATGCCGGTGACGTCGCGCTCCCGTTCGCGCGTCTTGCCGTGGTCGGTGAACCAGAACCCGCCGGCGTCGTCGAACACGATGTCGTTGGGCCCGCGCAGCACGCAGCCGAAATCCCCGTCCTTGTAGAGGATCTCGACGGCGCCAGTCGCTAAGTCGATCCGTTCGATCCGCCCCCCCGAATAATCATCGGCCTGTCCGTGCGGCGCGAGGAGGCCGTTGCGGTCGACATAGTTGAACCCGCCGTTGTTGCAGCAGTAGAGCTTGCCATCGGGGCCGATCGCCAAGCCATTAGGCCCGCCGCCGGGTTCGGCCACCGTTTCCTTCGATCCATCAGGTCGCACGCGCGTGATCCGGCCGGCGGCGATCTCGACCAGGACGATGCTACCGTCGGCCATCGCCACCGGTCCTTCGGGAAAGCGCAATCCGTCGGTGACAATCTCGTAATCCGGCATGTCCGCTCCCCCGATGAAAGCCACTCTTGCCGCGTCGAGTCGGCAAAGAAAAGGGGCCGCCCGGTACCAGGCGGCCCCTCCCACATCAGCCAAATGACGGCGTCGAGCCGCGCAGCGATCAGATATCGTCGCCCAGCGCGCCTTTCACCTTGCCGATGAGCTGTTCGGCCTTGCCCTTGCCCTGTTGGGCCACGCCTTCGTCGTGCAGTTCGGCATCGCCCTGGTGGCCGCCGATCGCTTGCTTCGCCTTGCCGACCGCTTCGTCGACATTGCCTTTGACCTTGTCGGTGAGTTCACCCATCGAAACGCTCCTGTCGTTTCGCTTCGCGCGGACGGGGGTATCCGCGTATAAGCTGCGGAAATTGAAACGGTTATCCGAGCGCGCGGTTCCTAGGGGAAGACGCGTTTCAGAAACCCCAGCACCGCCGCCCAATTCTCGTCCGCACCGGCCGGGTTCTTGGCCGGGTTGAGCGTCGACGACCCATGGACGCCGCTGCGCGGGACGTATTGCAGACGGTCGGTGCTGGCCGTCGCGGCGACGATCGCCTTGGCCGCAGCCTCCTCCTCCAGCGCGTTCGCCGAGGTGACGAAGACCGGCACCGTCACCTTCGCGGCTGCGGCCTCGACCATCTTCTTGTCGTCGAAATATTCGCCGGGGGAGAAGGCGATCACCGCCTTGACGCTGTTCTTCGCATCTTGAGCATTAGCGAGCAGAAAAACGAGGCTCGCCGAGTAGCTCGATCCCCACAACACGACCGGCAACCCTTTAGCATCGGCCCATTTGAGCGCGATTTCGAGGTCGGGCAGCGCGCCGAGATAATCGGTCTTGCCGGTATAGCCCACCATCGTGCGGTTGGCGCCGTAGAGGTTGCCGCCGATGCGCTGATCGATCGCCAGCGCCGAATAGCCAGCGCGCGCCAGCCGCGGCGCGATGTCGGCATATTCGCCGCTCGACGACCCCGCTTGATGGAACAGCAGGATCAGCGCCTTGGGCTCGGCCGCCGGATAATAGGTGCCGTACACCGTGACGCCGTCGATCGCCGTGAGCGTCACCGGTTGCGGCGCGGGCGCAGGTTTTGCGGCGCCTTCGTTGACCAGCGACTGCTGGTTCTCGACCTCGGGTTTGCCGCCGTTGCAGGCGGCGAGCAGCGATGCGCCCGCCAGGATCCACAGACGCATGCGCGCTCCTCTCAAATCAGCCCCGCGAGCGGACTGGACGGATCGGCGTACATCCGCCGCCCCATTCGTCCTGCGAGATAGGACAAACGCCCGCTTTCGACCGCCAGTTTCATCGCGCGCGCCATCATGACCGGATCCTTGGCTTCGGCGATCGCCGTGTTCATCAGCACCCCATCGCAGCCGAGTTCCATCGCGACGCCGGCATCCGAAGCGGTACCCACTCCCGCATCTACCAGCACCGGCACCTTCGCGCCCTCGACGATCAGCCGGACGGTCACGCGATTCTGGATCCCCAGTCCCGACCCGATCGGTGCGCCGAGCGGCATGATCGCCACCGCGCCGGCCTCTTCCAACTGCTTCGCGGCGATCGGGTCGTCGACGCAATAGACCATCGGCTTAAAGCCGTCTTTGACCAGGATTTCCGTGGCTTTGAGCGTTTCCCTCATATCGGGATAAAGCGTCCGCGCCTCGCCCAGCACCTCGAGCTTGACCAATTCCCAGCCTCCCGCCTCGCGCGCCAGCCGCAGCGTGCGGACCGCGCTGTCGGCGTCGAAACAGCCGGCGGTGTTGGGCAGGTAGGTGATCTTCTGCGGGTCGATGAAATCGGTCAGCATCGGCGCGGTCGAATCGCTGACGTTCACGCGACGCACCGCCACCGTGACGATCTCCGCCCCCGATGCTTCGACCGCGGCGGCGTTCTGCGCGAAATCCTTGTACTTACCGGTCCCGACGATCAGCCGCGAGCGGAACGTCTTGCCCGCCACGGTCCAGCTGTCGTCGGTCTTCACCGTCGCATGGTCGCCGCCGCCGACGAAATGGACGATCTCGATCTCGTCGCCATCCTCGACCATCACTTGCGCCAGCGTCGAGCGCGGCACGACCTCCAGATTGCGCTCCACCGCGACCTTTTCGGGGACGAGTCCGAGCTCCGCGGCAAGCTGCGCGAGTGAAAGGTCAGCCGCGACTCGGCGGTGCTCGCCATTCACGGTGATCGAGACGGTGCCGTCGGTGTGCATGGTATTCATCGCAATTCGCGATATAGGGACGCAGGCCAGAGCGCCACACGGAAAGGCTGTCGTGCCCGAAACAATTCTCGTCCTGAACGGCCCCAATCTCAACCTGCTCGGCACGCGCGAGCCGGAGATTTACGGGGCGGACACGCTCGACGACATCGCCGGGCGGCTGACCGAGCGCGGCAAGGAACTGGGCTTCGCGATCGACGTGCGGCAATCGAACCACGAGGGGCATCTGGTCGACTGGCTCCACGAATCGCAGGACCGCGGGGTCAAGGCCATCCTGCTCAACGCCGGCGCCTTCACGCACACGTCGATCGCGCTGTTCGACGCGATCAAGGCAATCAACGTGCCGGTGATCGAGGTGCATTTGTCGAACCCGCTGACGCGCGATTCCTTCCGGCACGCCAGCTTCGTGGGTCGTGCCGCACGCGGAACCATTTCCGGGTTCGGGGCGCTATCGTATATGCTCGCGCTTGAAGCCGCCGCCCGTCTCTGACAATGGGCGCGCCTTTGACTCAGCCCGAATACGGGCAGAAGAGGGTTGCATGGCAGAAGACAAGAACAGTGGGGCGATGCGGGTCGATGTCGAGCTGGTCCGCCAACTCGCAGCGTTGCTCGATGACACCAACCTGACCGAGATCGAGGTCGAAGACGGCGACCGCAAGGTCCGAGTCGCACGGCAAGGCGGCCCCGTTGCGCCTGCGCCCGTCCATTACGCCCCGGCGCCCGCGGCCCCAGCCGCCGCGCCGGCGTCCGCCGCTCCGGCAGCCGAAGCGCCCGCCGCGCCGAGCGCCGCCAACGCGGTCAAGTCGCCGATGGTCGGAACGGTCTATCTGACCCCCAACCCCGAAGCGAAGCCGTTCATCGCGGTCGGGCAAAAGGTCGCCGCGGGCGACACGCTCCTCATCATCGAGGCGATGAAGGTGATGAACCCGATCACCGCGCCGAGCGCCGGCACCATCACCGCGATCCTGGTCGACACCGGCCAGCCGGTCGAATTCGACCAGCCGCTCGTCGTCGTCGAGTAACGCGCTTTTTTATGCGCCGCACCGGCCCGCTCCCCCACCCGACCGCCCAATCAGTTTATTCTATGGGCGGCCGGGTGGGGGAGCGGGCCGGTGCGGTCTAGGAATCAAGAATGCCCGAGATCAAGAAACTGCTGATCGCCAATCGCGGCGAAATCGCGTTGCGCATCCACCGCGCGTGCCACGAAATGGGGATCAAGACGGTCGCGGTGCACTCGACCGCCGACGCCGATGCGATGCACGTGCGGCTGGCCGACGAGGCGATCTGCATCGGGCCGCCGCCCGCGGGCGAATCGTATCTCAACGTGCCGCGCATCATCTCCGCCGCCGAAATTTCGGGCGCCGACGCGATCCATCCGGGCTACGGTTTCCTAAGCGAGAACGCCAAGTTCGCCGAGATCATCGAAGCGCATGGCATCATCTTCGTCGGACCCAAGCCCGAGCATATCCGCACGATGGGCGACAAGATCGAGGCGAAGCGCACCGCGGGCGCGCTCGGCCTGCCGCTCGTCCCCGGATCGGACGGCGCGATCAGCGATGTCGAGGAAGCGAAGAAGATCGCCGCCGAGGCCGGCTATCCGGTGATCATCAAGGCCGCATCGGGCGGCGGCGGGCGCGGCATGAAGGTCGTCTACGATCCCGACGAGCTCGAAACCCAGATGCAGCAGGCGGGCAGCGAGGCGAAGGCCGCTTTCGGCGACGCTACGGTCTATCTCGAAAAATACCTCGGCAACCCGCGCCACATCGAAGTCCAGGTATTCGGCGACGGTAACGGCAACGCGATCCATCTGGGCGAGCGCGACTGCTCGCTCCAGCGCCGCCACCAGAAGGTGCTCGAGGAAGCGCCCTCCCCTGTCCTGTCGTCCGAAGAGCGCCAGCGGATCGGCGGCATCTGCGCCAAGGCGATGGCCGACATGGGCTATCGCGGCGCGGGAACGATCGAGTTCCTGTGGGAAGACGGCGAATTCTACTTCATCGAAATGAACACCCGGCTGCAGGTCGAGCACCCGGTGACCGAGGCGATCACCGGGCTCGACCTCGTGCGCGAGCAGATTCGCGTCGCGGAAGGTCATGGTCTCACGCTGCGGCAGGAAGACGTGCATTTCCGCGGCCATGCGATCGAATGCCGCATCAACGCCGAGGACCCCAAGACCTTCGCCCCCTCGCCGGGCCTCGTGAGCCAATATCACGCCCCCGGCGGGATGAACGTCCGCGTCGATAGCGGCCTCTACGCCGGCTACCGCGTGCCGCCCTATTACGATTCGATGATCGCCAAGCTGATCGTCTACGGCACCACCCGCGCCGGCGCGATCAGGCGCCTCCGCCGTGCGCTTGAGGAATATGTGATCGAAGGGATGAAGACCACGATCCCGCTCCACCGGGCGCTGATCGAGGACCCCGAGTTCCTCGAAGGGCAGTATACGATCAAGTGGCTCGAGGAATGGCTGGCGAAGCAGGAGGCCGCCGACCCGGCCGCGTGACGTCATGAAGGGGGGAAGCAATGCGGAAGACCGTTCTCCTTCTGGCGACGCTGGGGATCGCCGCCGCGCCCGCCTCCCCCGTCACCGCGCTCGCCGGGCGCTATTCCAGGCACTTCCAGAACGGGTTCGTCGATGGCTCCAAATACTGGTCCGACGATGTCGTCGAAATCGTGCCGGTCGACGCGACCCATGCCTATGTCCGCGCCGACCTGCAGTTCTACAACGGCCACCAATGCGGGATTTCCGCGATCGCGAAAGCGGTCGGCAACACGCTGGTCTACCGCGAGAAGGAAATATCGGCTTACGAAGGCAAGCAGCCGTGCACGCTGACCGTGTCGGTCAAGGGCGCCAAGCTGCTGCTCGACGACGGCGATGGCACCTGCAAGGCCTATTGCGGCGCGCGCGGTACGTTCAGCGGGTACGATTTCATCCCCGCCGCATCGAAGCGCCCGATCACCTATATGGCGCGGCTCAAGGGTTCCGACGAATATAAGGGCGCGATCGAGGACTGGAAGGCGGGCAAGGTCGAGTAGATACCGGAGGGGACTGCGATGTTCATCGGTCATTACGCGCCAGCGTTCGTCGCGGCGACCTCACCCAAATCACCGCGGTTGGGCGCCTTGTTCGTCGCCGCGCAACTCGTCGACATCGCGTTCTTCAGTTTCCTGATATTAGACGTCGAGCATTTGCGGTTCGTACCCCACGCGACCGCGATGAACGCGATGGACCTGTACGACATGCCGTGGACGCACAGCCTGGCCGGCGCGATCAGCTGGGGTGTATTGTTCGCGTTGGCGGTCAAGGCGATGCGCGGGAGCTGGACGGCGGGAGCGATAGGCGGCGCGGTGGTCGTATCGCACTGGCTGATCGACCTGCTCGTCCACCGTCCCGACCTGACGCTGGCGGGCCGCCCGCCCGCCCTCGGGCTTGGGCTGTGGAACCATCCGTGGGTCGAAATCCCGCTCGAACTGGCCTTCGCGTTCGGCGGATTGTGGTTCTTCGTCAGCCGCACACGCGCAATCGGCGCGGCGGGCCGATGGTCGCCGCTGGCGCTCGCCGTCGCGATGGCGGCGCTTCAGGCGGTCAACTGGCTGACCCCGCAGCCCGACGCGATCGCCCCCGCCCCGCCCGCGACCGGCTGGCTCGGGCTGTTCGCCTATGCCGTGCTAGCGGTGCTTGCCTGGTGGGTGGCGCGGACGCGGCGTTTGGCATAACCCTCCCCACCAAAGGGGAGAAGTGCATGTCGCTGGCCGCCGAATTGAAAGGGCTCAACCGCAAGCAAGTCCATTCGATCTGGGCGAGCTATCTCGGCTGGACACTCGACGCGTTCGATTTTTTCCTGCTCGTCTTCATGCTGTCGGCGATCGCGAAGGAATATCTGCCGGGCATGCCGACACCGGAAGCGATCAAGCAGGTTTCGGAAGCGACCTTCCTAACGCTCGCCGCGCGCCCGTTCGGCGCGTTCGCGTTCGGCTGGATGGCGGATCGGTTCGGGCGGCGACCGATCATGATGATCGTGATCCTGCTGTTCTCCGTCTTTTCGTTCGCCTCCGCCTTCGCGTGGAGCCTGACCAGCCTGTTCGTGATCCGTACCTTGTTCGGGTTCTGCATGGGCGGCGAATGGGGAATCGGCGCGAGCCTGGTGATGGAATCGATCCCGGCGAAGCTGCGCGGGCCAGTCTCCGGACTGCTCCAGTCGGGCTATCCGTCGGGCTATTTCCTCGCCAGCCTGGTCTTTTTCCTGCTGTTCGATCGGATCGGCTGGCGCGGCATGTTCATGGTCGGGATCGCGCCGGCGATCCTCGTTTTCCTGATCCGCATGCACGTCGACGAGAGCCCGGCGTTCGAAGCGCGGCGGCACGAGCGTCCCGCCAATCCGTTCGGCGAACTCGCGCGAAACTGGAGGATCGCACTCTATCTGATTGTCCTGATGACCGCTTTCAATTTCTTCAGTCACGGCACGCAGGACGTTTATCCGACCTTTCTCAAGGAACAGCACCATTTCGACACCCATCTGACGGGCATTCTGGCGATGGTCGGCAATGCCGGCGCGATCGTCGGCGGGATCGGCTTCGGCATTTGGTCCGAACGGATCGGACGCAAGCGCGCCATCGTCATCGCCAGCCTGATTGCGCTGCCCGTCATCCCACTCTGGGCGTTCAGCGCGACGCCGTTGCTACTGGGCGTCGGCGCCTTCCTGATTCAGGTCGCGGTGCAGGGTGCATGGGGCATCGTCCCGGTGCATCTGAACGAGCTGTCGCCCGCTCTAGTGCGCGGGATGTTCCCGGGGGTCGCCTACCAGCTCGGTAATTTGATCGCGTCGCGCAACCTGCCGATCCAGGCCGGTATCGCCGAAGCGCATGGCGGAAATTACGGCCTGGCGATGGCGCTGGTCGCGGGCATCACGGCGGTCGTGCTGGTGATCTGGACGCTCGTCGGCCCTGAGCGCACCGACGTCGATTTCCTGGCGACGGAGAACAAGGGATGAAGGCAACGATCTGGCACAATCCGCGCTGCTCGAAATCGCGCGAAACGCTCGCGATCCTGAACGACACGCCGGGGGTCGAGGTCGAGGTGGTCGATTACCTCAACCATCCGCCGAGCCGCGACGAGCTCAAGGCACTCTACGCCGCCGCCGGGCTGACCCCGCGCGAGGGGCTGCGCAGCGGCGAGGACGCGGCCAAGCTGCTGAGGGGCGCCAGCGACGACCAAATCCTCGATGCGATGGTGGCGCACCCGATCCTGATCGAGCGCCCGCTGGTCGAAACGCCCAAGGGCGTGCGGCTCGGCCGCCCGCCGGAGCGCGTGCGCGAAATCCTGTGATCCGCCGGAGCGGCATGTCGGCCGCTCCGGCGTCAGCGACGTCAGCCGGTCTTGACCTTCACCGTCGTCGTGGTCTTGGCGGCGGGGGCCGGTGCCTTGCGGACGACGCGGCGTTTCACCGCGCGACGAACGGGCACGCGTTTTTTTACGACGACGGTCTTGGCAACCGGCGCCGCGGTGGTCGTCGATGTCGTGACCACCGCCGTGGTCGGCGCGGGCGGCGGAGGCGGCGGGGCCGGCGGCGCGGCGATGATCACCGGAGCCGGGGGCGGCGCATTGCGCGCGGCGGCGGCGTCGGCCTCGGCAGCGCGAGCGCGCGCATCGGCATCGGCGGCGGCGCGCGCGGCGTCGGCGGCCTGCGCGTCGGCTGCGGCCCGGTCGGCACGCTCGCGATCGGCGCGCGCGCGCTGCGTTTCGTTGAGCGCCAGGTCGGCGAGCCGCGACGCGTCCTGGGCATCCACGATCGCCTTGTCCTTGCGGCTGGCCTTGAGGTCATCCTCGGCGATCCGGAGCGCGTCCTGCGCCTGCGTCAGCGTGCGGGGTGCCACGCCGCCCGTGCCGGCGCGGGCCGCGGCTTCGACCTTGCCGCGCGCTTCGGCGACAGCGGCGCGCGCGCGGTCCATCTTGCCCTCGGCCGAAGCCGGCGCGGACGCAACGATCAGGCCCAGCGCCGAGGCGCAGGCCAGCAGAGTGGTGGTACGCATGCAAATTCTCCTGTTGGGGAACCGCTGCACAACGTTCGTTACGCGGGCGGAGTTCCCCGCAGAGGCCGCGTCAGTGCCGGCGCGCGTCCTCGAAATTCCAGAACTGATCCTGCGTGACGCGCGACCGCACCGGCTGCTTGTTCTCGTCGAGCGACGGGCGAAACCGGAATTTCCGCTCCATCAGTTCGCAGGTCAGCCGGTCGAGCGCGGGATTGCCGCTCGAGCGCGTGATCCGGCAGTCATCGACCCGGCCGTCGGTTTCGACCGCGAAGATCACACCGACGACGAACTCGCGCCCCGATTCCGCCAGATAGTCCAGCTCGTCGGGCAGATCGCCCGACTTGATCCGTCCGCCGGTCTGGCGCGGCGGCGTGTCGGCGCCATCGCCGTCGCCGTCGCCGTCGCCCTCCCCGCCACTACCGAAGCCGTTGCCCGTGCCGCCGGCGCCGAACCCTGGCCCCGGGACCGGCGCCGCGCCCTGGGTCGATTGCACGCCGGTATTGGCGACCGGCGCCGCGGCCATGGACTGCGGCGGCGGCGGGATCACTGGCTTGGGGGCGACGAGCTCGGTCGCGGTCGAGCGCAGGTTGGCGGGCGATGCCGCACCCTCTTTCGAGCTGCTCCTCTTGGGCTGCGGCGGCGGAGGCGGCGGAGGCGGCGGTTGGTCTTTCGCCATCGAAAACAGCGCGATCTTGTCGCGCAACACGGGGGAGTTGCTCACCGCCAGACCGGCGATCAGCACCCACAACAGTGCGCCCTGCACCAGCAGCGCGCCAATCGCGCCCTTCCAGCGCTCCTCATGGCCAAGATAGCCTTCCATCCCTGCTATAACGCACGACTTGCCTGAACGGCGCGTGACGTTTGCCGCCCGCACCGCTATGCGCCCCGGCATGAGCGCCATCACCCCCCAGATCATCGCCGAGCACGGCCTGTCCCCCGACGAATACGACCGCGTGCTCCATGCGATGGGACGCGAGCCGAACCTGACCGAGCTCGGCATCTTTTCGGTGATGTGGTCCGAACATTGCTCCTACAAATCCAGCCGTATCCACTTGAAAAAGCTGCCAACGACCGCGCCGTGGGTGATTTGTGGACCCGGTGAGAACGCGGGCGTGATCGATATCGGCGACGGCCAGGCGGCGATCTTCAAGATGGAGTCGCACAACCACCCCTCGTACATCGAGCCGTATCAGGGCGCGGCGACCGGGGTCGGGGGCATCCTGCGCGATGTGTTCACGATGGGCGCGCGGCCGGTCGCGAACCTCAATGCGCTGCGCTTCGGATCGCCCGATCATCCCAAGATGCGCCACCTGATCGCAGGCGTGGTCCACGGCATCGGCGGCTACGGCAATTGCGTCGGCGTCCCGACGGTCGGCGGCGAGGTCAATTTCCACCCCGCGTATGACGGTAATATCCTGGTCAATGCGATGACCGTCGGCGTCGCGCAGACCGACAAGATCTTCTATTCGGCGGCGTCGGGCGTCGGCAATCCGATCGTCTATGTCGGCTCCAAGACCGGTCGCGACGGCATCCACGGCGCGACGATGGCGAGCGCGGATTTCGGCGAGGACAGTGAGGAAAAGCGCCCCACCGTCCAGGTCGGCGACCCCTTCACCGAGAAACTGCTGATCGAGGCATGCCTCGAACTGATGGCCAGCGACGCGATCGTCGCAATCCAGGACATGGGCGCCGCGGGCCTGACCTCCTCGTCGGTCGAGATGGCGTCGAAGGGCGGGGTCGGGATCGAACTGATCATGGACGACGTGCCGCAGCGCGAAACCGGCATGACGCCGTATGAAATGATGCTGTCGGAGAGCCAGGAGCGAATGCTCATGGTGCTCAAGCCCGGGCGCGAGGCGTTCGCCGAAGCGATCTTCCGCAAATGGGAGCTCGATTTCGCTGTCATCGGCACGGTGACAGATACCGGGCGCATGATATTGAAATGGCACGGCGATGTCGTCGCGGACATTCCGCTCGCGCCGCTGGCCGACGAAGCGCCGCTCTACGACCGGCCGCATGTCCCCACGCCCAAGCCGGCGGAACTCGCTGACGATCCCGAGAGCATCGACCTTGCTGCCGACCTGCTGACGTTGATGGGTTCGCCCGATATTGCCAGCCGCCGCTGGATCTGGGAGCAATACGACAGCCAAGTCGGCGCCGACACGGTCCAGCGCCCCGGCGGCGACGCCGCGGTGGTCCGCGTGCACGACACGCAGAAGGGTCTGGCGGTCACCACCGACTGCACCCCGCGCTATTGCTTCGCCGATCCGTTCGAGGGCGGCAAGCAGGCGATCGCGGAAGCCTGGCGCAATCTTTCCGCGGTCGGCGCGACGCCGCTCGCGGTGACCAACTGCCTCAATTTCGCCAACCCGCAACGCCCCGAGATCATGGGCCAGATCGTCGGCTGCCTTGAGGGGATGAGCGAAGCGTGCGTCGCGCTCGACTTCCCTATCGTGTCAGGCAACGTGTCGCTCTACAACGAAAGCAAGGCGACCGGGGGCGGATCGGCGATCCTTCCAACCCCCGCGATTGGCGGCGTCGGATTGCTCGACGATTACACCAAGTCGGCCACCATCGCGTTCAAGAATACCGGCGACGCGATCATCGCGGTCGGCGAGCGCGGCGGGCATCTCGGCCAGTCGGTCTGGTTGCGCGAGGTCCACGGCCGCGAGGACGGCCCCCCGCCCCCGGTCGACCTGCGCGCCGAGCGCCGCACGGGTGAGTTCGTTCGTGCCTGCATCGCCAAGGGCGCAATCAGCGCGTGCCACGACGTTTCGGACGGCGGGCTGGCGGTGACACTCGCCGAAATGGCGCTGGCGTCGGGGATCGGCGCGATCATCAACGAAGCGCAACCGTTCGGCGTCGCGGGCTCGTTCTTCGGCGAGGATCAGGGGTTGTATCTGGTCACCGTCCCCGACGACCATCTCGCCGAGTTCCTCGCCGATGCGGCGCAAGCCGACGTCCCGGCGGACCCGATCGGCCGGACGATCAGGGACCGGTTGATCTTCGAACTCGACGAAGGCGACTGGGCGATCCCGCTCGCCGATCTACGCGCCGCGCACGAAGGGTTTTTCCCGAAACTGATGGGCGACACGATCGCCTAGCGCGGTCGTGGCGGTTGTGGCAGCGTCCGTCGTCATGACCGCAGGCTATTCGGGCACGCCGCTGGCGAAAAAGCTCGGGCTAAAACCCGGGATGCGCGCGTGGTTCGCCGGTATGCCCGCCAGCGTGCGCGGCGAGATCGATCCCACCGCGATCGGCTTGGTCGAACAAGATTCGTCCACCGTGGGACTCGACGCCGCCCACATCTTCGTCACCGGATGCGCCGACCTTGAGCGCCAATTGGCGATGCTTCGTAACCTTATCCAGCCCGCCGGGCAAATCTGGGTGTCGTGGCCTAAAAAGGCATCGAAAGTGCCTACGGACATCACCGAGGAAGCGATCCGCGACGTCTGCTTGCCGATCGGGCTGGTCGATGTGAAAGTATGCGCGGTCGACGATATCTGGTCGGGATTGAAGCTGGTAATCCGCAAGGAATTGCGCGGCTGACGGGGGAGAGGGGCATGGGGCAATCGGTTTCGCGCAGGATCGTGGGTGCGACGGTGGTCGCGGGGACGCTCGATATCCTGTCGGCGGTGGTCTACACGCTGATCGCGGGGCATCAGCCGCTCAATATGCTCAAGGGGCTGGCGAGCGCGGTCCTGGGTGACGACGCCGCGACGGGCGGCCTTCACATCGCGCTGGCCGGGCTGCTGATCCATTTCGTGATCATGGCGGTCATGGCGGCGTTCTACATCGTCGTCGCGGATCGCATGCCGGTGCTCAAGTCGCGCTGGGTGCTGGCCGGGATCGCCTATGGGATCGGGCTGTGGGCGGTGATGAACTTGGTCGTCCTGCCGCTGCGCTTCGGTTTTCATCCGTTCAAGCCGCTCGGGCTGGCCGAGCAGTTCTTCAGCCATATCGTGCTGGTCGGGATCCCGATCGCCTGGTTCGCCCGCAAGTGATCGTCGATGTACCGCGCCTGCGCACCTTGGACGCGGTGCGCGGGTTCGCGGTGATGGGCATCCTGTTGCTCAACATCAACGGGCTGGCGATGCCCGACTATGCCGAGGTCGACCCCAGCTTCTACGGCGGCGCGACCGGCGCCAACTGGTGGACGTGGGCGGTGGCATACGTGATCGGCGACGGCAAGCTGCGCGGGCTGTTCACGATGATGTTCGGCGCGTCGACCATCCTCGTTGCGGGCCGCGCGTTCGATAGCGGGCAGAGCCCGGCGCGCGTCCATTATGCGCGGATGGCGACGCTGTTCGTGTTCGGAATGGTCCACGCCTATCTGATCTGGGCGGGCGATATCCTCGTGCTGTACGCGCTGACGGGCATGGTCGCGTTCGTCGGCTGGCGCGTGCGGCCGCGCATTCTGCTGCTGATCGGGATGGCGCTGCTCGCTTACAAATTGGCCGACGGGCTGGTCGCGTATCAACATTTCGAGACCGCGCGGGTCGCGGCGGCACAACCGAACGGCGATCCGGCACTGGTGGCGCAATGGCGCAATTATCAGGAAATATCGGCGATCGCGCCCGATGCCGCGGCGAAAGACGTGGCGGCGTATCGCGGCAGTTACGCGGACGCGCTCGCGGCGCGGACCCAGGCCGCGATCTTCTTCCAGACGGTGATCAACCGCATCGCCTTCGTCGACACGCTCGCGCTGATGCTGATCGGCATGGCGCTGTTCCGTTGGGGCTTTTTCTCCGGCGCATGGTCGCGACATGCCTATTGGCTGGCGGCCGGCGCGATTCCATTGCTGTGGATCGCCTATATCCCGCTGGCCAATTGGCTGAGCACCACACACTGGTCGCAGCTGACGATGACCGCGACCGAAGCGATCCAGCTGAGCGTGCTGCGCCCGCTACTCAGCCTCGGTTACGCCGCGCTCGTCATCCTGTTCGTGCAATCCGGCCGCGCAGCGTGGTTCGCCGACCGGCTCGCCGCGGCCGGACGGATGGCGTTTTCGAACTATCTCGGCACCTCGATCGTCTGCACGCTGATTTTCAACGGCTACGGGCTCGGCTGGTATGGCTACCTCCAGCGCTGGCAGTGCCTGTTTGTCGTCGTCGCGATATGGCTGCTGATGCTGGCCTGGTCGAAACCGTGGCTCGACCGATTCGCCTATGGCCCGTTCGAATGGCTGTGGCGCAGCGCGGCGCGCGGACACCTCCAGCCATTCATCCGCCGCCACCGAGTTGCAAACGCCTCGCAATAGTCTTGCGAATCACTCTCACTAACGCTAACTCGATCGTAATCCGCGATAGGGATAGTCGTTCTCATGATGGTGTGCGTCTGCAATGCGATCCGCGAACGCGAAGTGCGCGATGCCGCGCGCTCGGGGTCGATGACCGCGTGCCAAGCATATCGCGCGATGGGGATGCAGCCCAAGTGCGGCCAATGCGTGCCGTTCGCGCGAGCCATTATCGATGAGGAGCGCGCTGCTGCGTAGCGTTCGCAGCCGCTAAAATCCGCAGAAATCCGCCATTATTTCGCTGTTTCGCAAGGGCGATCGGCGCTATGGTGCGCGCTCACTTTCAAAGGGGCGGCTAGCCATGAAGGGCGATCCCAAGGTCATCGAATTCCTCAACTCGGCGCTCAAGAACGAGTTGACCGCGATCAACCAATATTGGCTGCACTACCGCTTGCTCGACCATTGGGGCGTCAAGAAGCTCGCCGAGTTCGAACGGCACGAATCGATCGACGAGATGAAGCACGCCGACTGGCTGTCGGAGCGGATCCTGTTCCTCGATGGCCTTCCCAATTTTCAGCTGCTCGGGCGGTTGCGCATCGGCGAGACGGTCGAGGAAGTGCTCAAGGCCGACCTCGCGCTCGAGATGGAAGCGCTGCCCCTGCTCCGCGATGCGATCGAGCATAGCGAGAAGGTCCGCGATTACGTCAGCCGCGACCTATTCCGCAAAATCCTCGACAGCGAGGAAGAACATGTCGACACGCTCGAACGCCAGTTCGAGATGATCGAGCGGATGGGGCTGGAGAATTACATTCAGCTCAACGCAAAGGCGGAAGAGGGGGAATAACCAAGTCCGTCATCCCAGCGTAAGCTGGGATCGCAAGCCATATGGCACTGTCTCACGAGACCCCAGCTTACGCTGGGGTGACGGCAAGGCTCAACCCGCGCGGCGGCCGAATTGCGGACGGCGCTCGACCAGCGGGTTGGCTTCGCGCTCCAGCATCGTCAGCGTCGCTTCGAAGCACGGGCGCAACTTGACGACATGCTCAAGCGCCTGATCGGGCGCGTCGCGCGTCTCGACGCACTGGCGCGCGATATGCTCGATCGACTCGGCCAGCACCGACAGCGGCTCGGCACCGAACTGGCGCGATTCGCCTTTCAGCGTGTGCGAGGGCAGCACCAGCGCCGCGGCATTGCCGTTGCGCATCGCTTCCTCGATCGCAGCGACCGATTTGACCCCGTCCTCGCGGAAATACCCCAGGATGCGCACGAACCCGGCGCCAAGCTCGCTGCGCGCCGCCTGGAACGCGGTCCAATCCACCAGTTGGTCGCCGCCCATCGTCACCCCAATCCTCCGCCGGCGCCGTGCACCGCGCTGCCCATGACGGGTGTGTAACGCGCGCAAGTAAACGATGCGTTGATGAAGGGTCCGAAACGACGATCTAAGTAATTGTCGCGCTTATCTTTCCGTCTGCGCTACTTCTTGTCGCGATCGAACGGGTTCTTGGGGGCACGGAAGGTCAGCCGCACCGGGACCGCGCCGAACCCGAGATCGCGGCGCATCGAATTGACCAGATAACGTTCGTAACTCGCCGGCAACTGGTCGACGCGAGTCCCGAATATGACGAAGCTGGGGGGGCGCGTCTTGACCTGGGTCACGTAGCGCATCTTGACGCGCTTACCGCCCGGCGCGGGGGGCGGATTGGCCTCGATCGCGCGTTCGAACCAGCGGTTGAGCTCGCCCGTGCCGACGCGTTTCGACCATGCCTCACGCGTTTCGAACGCGGCGCCGAGCAACTGGTCGATCCCCTTCCCCGTCGCCGCCGACACCGTCATCACGGTGACGCCCTTGACCTGGCTCAGCCCGTCCTCGAGCGCTTTCTTGACGCCGTTGAACAGCGACGAGGCATTTTCCGCGACGTCCCATTTGTTGAGCGCGATGACGAGCGCGCGGCCTTCCTCGAGCACGCGGTCGGCGATGCGCAGGTCCTGCGCCTCCAGCCCCAGCGTCGCGTCGAGCAGCAGCACGACGACCTCGGCGAAATCAATCGCGTGGAGTGCATCGGCGACCGACAATTTCTCCAGCTTGTCCTGCACCTTGGCGCGCTTGCGCATCCCCGCGGTGTCGATCAGCCGGACCTGGCGCGGGCCGGTCCTGGGGTCGTTCCACACCCAGTCGACCGCGATCGAATCGCGCGTGATCCCGGCCTCGGGCCCGGTGATCAGCCGATCCTCGCCGAGCATCCGGTTGATCAGCGTCGACTTGCCCGCATTGGGCCGTCCGACGATCGCCAGCTTGAGCGGCGCGTCGGGGCGTTCGTCGTCGTCCTCGATATCTTCCTCCGGTTCGGGCAGCCGCGGCAGCAGCGCTTCGAACAGGTCGGCCATTCCCTCGCCATGCTCCGCCGACAATTGCACCGGATCGCCGAACCCCAGCGCCAGTGCCTCGATCACCCCGGCCTCGCCCGCACGCCCCTCGGCCTTGTTCGCGACCAGGATCACCGGCGTCGCCGAGCCGCGCAACCAGCGCGCGATCTCCTCGTCGAGCGGGACGATCCCCGCGCGCGCGTCGATCAGGAATAGCGCAACGTCGGCCAGCGCCACCGCGGCCTCGGTCTGCTGGCGCATGCGCCCGGGCAGTGTCGCGGCGTCGAGGTCTTCGTATCCCGCCGTGTCTATCACGCGAAAATCGAGCCCGATCAGGCTCGCCTCGCCCTCGCGCCGGTCGCGCGTGACGCCGGGCTGGTCATCGACCAGCGCGAGCTTCTTGCCGACCAGGCGGTTGAACAATGTCGACTTGCCGACATTGGGCCGGCCGATGATGGCGACGGTGGGTAAGGGCATGGGGTGACGCTCTAGCCGGGGCGACGCCCCGCGTCACCCCGCCCTAAATCAGCGATACGCCGTGATCCGACCACGCAGGTCAAGCGTGTACAGCGTGTTGTTTGCGACGACCGGACCGAGCCCGAAGCCCTCCTTGTTGTCGATCACTTGCCCGATCGAGCCATCGGCAGGCGAGACGAACAGCACCTCACCCATCGAGTTGGTCAGGACGAGACGATTGCCGGCGAGGACCGGGCCGTACCAGGTCAGCGGGCCCTTCTTGGACTTCTTCTTTTGCACCTTGAACGCGCGCAACTGGCTGATCCAGCGCACCTTGCCGGTCGAGCGCTGCAGGCAATAGAGCTTGCTCTCGTCGGTCACGACGAAGATCCACTCGCCCGCGAGCCACGGGGTCGAAATGCCAGCGAAATTCTGTTCCCAGATGCGCTGTCCGCTCGACAGATCAGCGGCGATCATGCGTCCGCCCTGACCCAACGCATAGACCTGGTTGCCGTCGATTATCGGGTCGGCGTCGATGTCCGACAGGCTCGACACGCTGGTCGTGATGCTCGTGCGCGACAAGGCATCGCCCCACAAGGTCCGGCCGTTTTCGTAACGATAGGCATTGAGCTCGCCGCTCGAGAAGCCGGCGACGATCGTCCCGCGCGCGACCGCGGGCGCAGCGACGCCGAACACGCCCTGCGTTTCCAGACTGCCCGACGAACTCCACGCCTGCTTGCCGTCGGCGGTCGACAGCGCGAACAACTGGTTGTCCTGGCTCAACACGTACAGCTGGTCGCCGTCGACCGATGGGGAGCCGCGCAGCGGCCCGCCCGGCTTCGCGCGCCATACCTCGGCGCCGGTGCCAGCGTCGAACGCCACCACATCGCCCAGCCCGTCGGTCGCATAAACACGGCCATTGTCGACGCTGGCGCCGCCGCCGAAGCGCGCGTTCTTGTTCCCGTCGCCCTTGGCGATCGGCACCGACCACAGTTGCGCGCCGCTCGCCGCGTCGAAGGCGTGGAGCATCGCATCGATATCGACGACATAAAGTTTGCCGCCGGCGATTACCGGCGGGCTGGCCAGCCTGGTACGGTTGGAGCCCGCGGCGATCGTCGCGCTCCAGGCGCGCGACACGCTGCTGCCGAGCGCGAGATGGCCCATCGACTTGAAGGCGTTGCCGCCCGATTGCGCCCATTCGGCGTTGACGACCGGTTCGGGCAACAGCACTTGCAGCCCGGCGATCGCCGGGTCGAGCTTGGCGTCGCTTTCGGACATCAGGATCGGGATGCGTTCGCCGACCGTCGGGGTCTTCTTGCCGCCGCCCTTGAACACGCCGCAGCCCGCGAGCGCGGTCAACGCCATCACCGCGATCGGCATCCGCCACTTGCTCGTCATTTACTTGCCCTTCTGGTCGGCACCGCCGACATCCACAGCATCCACACCCTGAACCGCGCGTTGACGGATCGATTCGGGAACGCCGTCGGTTTCGGCGATCGTCTTGAAAACGCTCCGCGCCTCGTTCGGCTTGTTGAGCCGGAGGTACGCCATCGCGACCATCTCGCCCGCGCTGCCGAGCCACGCCGATTCCTTGACCGCGAGCGGCTTCAGCCGGTCGATGATCACCTGTGGCGCGAGGGTATCGAACTCGATATTGGTCTGGCGGATCAATGCATAGTCACGAATCGGCTTGCCGACCGACGTATCGCCCGCGACCGATCCGAACTGCGCGGCGGCTTCCTTCGCCTTGCCGGCGTTGAACAGCTGGTTGGCCTCGGTCATCCGCGCGACCGCGCTATACCCCGGCGCACCCGACGCGCCGAGCTCGTCGAGGGCCGTCTTGGCGTCGGCGGGCTTGTTCGCGGCGAGCGAATCGAAAGCGGTCTGCAGCTTGACCGCCTGTCCTTCCGCCTTGCTGTGGCTCCAATAGCGCCAGCCGAGGACAGCCGCGAAGATCAGCAACCCGCCCAGGATCGCGCCGACGATCAGCCGGCCGTGCTTCGTCCATACGTCGACGATCTGGTCGCGGCGCAGCTCCTCGTCGACCTCGCGCAGGAAAGCTTCATCGGTTTTCGGCGTCACGGCCAAGGGGGTAGGCTCCGATTGTGGTGGGAATTGGGTCGGCGGGACCTTAGCGATGCCCGCTGCAAACGCAACGAGGGTTAGGGCTTCGGCAGATACACCTGTTCCTCGCCCGGGAAGGTCCGCGCGCGGACCTCTTCGGCATAGCGCTTTGCCGCGTCGCTGATCCGGCTCGCCATGTCGTCGAAGCGCTTCACGAATCGCGGGGTGCGCTCGAACAGCCCGAGCATGTCCTCCGCCACCAGTACCTGACCGTCGCATGCCGCCGACGCGCCGATGCCGATCACGGGAATGTCGCTGGTCTCGGTGATCTTGCGCGCGAGCGGTTCGACCACGCCCTCGACCACCACCGAGAACGCGCCCGCATCGGCCACCGCCTTGGCGTCGGCCGCGATTTTCGCTTCCTCTTCCTGGCCCCGCCCGCGCGCACCGTAACCGCCCAGCGCGTTGATCGCCTGCGGGGTCAGTCCGACATGCGCCATCACGGGGATGCCGCGCTCGGTCAGGAACTTGATCGTCGGCGCCATCGCCGCGCCGCCCTCCATCTTGATCGCGGCGCAACCGGTTTCGGCGAGCACGCGGCTGGCACTGGCGAACGCCTGTTCGGACGAGCCCTCGTAGCTGCCGAACGGCATGTCGACGACGACCACCGCATGATAACTGCCGCGCACCACCGCCGCGCCGTGCGCGACCATCATGTCGAGCGTCACCGGCAGCGTCGACGGCAGCCCGTACACCACCTGTCCCAGCGAATCGCCGACCAGCAATATGTCGCAATGCGGGTCGAGCAGCTGCGCCATCCGCACCGTGTAGGCGGTCAGCATGACCAGCGGCTCGTCGGTCCGTCCTTCGATCTTGCGCCGCTGGATCGCGGGCACGGTCAGCCGCTTCATCGGCGCCGGCGTCGGGTTGGCGCGGCTGGTCGAGGTATCGATCGTGAAGGTCGTGGACATGGCGGCGCTCCTACCCGCTTCGCCTCGGCCTCGCCAGCACCCGCGAAGGCCCTAGCCATTTTTGTTGACTTGATGTTAGATATATATAACATTGAGTCTACAGCGCCGAACATGAGGTCAGCTATGTCATTCAGGGAAAAGATTGCGTGGATTTCGGTCGTCACGACCGCGATCGTGTGGGGTACCTTCTTCGCGTTGCTGCTGTCTGCGGTCGCCAACGGCCACCAGCCGGGGCACAGCTATCTCGCCGGATTCTTCGGCGCGGTGGTGATCCAGGTCATCCTGATCGTCGTCGCCAGCATCGTCACCGCGGCGACCGCGCCCAAGGATGCCAGCGCCGGGATCGACGAACGCGACCGGGCGATCGCGCAAGGATCGTCGGCGATCGCTTATCCAGTGCTATTGAGCGGGGTGGTGATCGTGGCCGCCTGCCTGCATCTGGGGCTGACGGCGGTTGGCATGACCTATGGCATCATGGGCGCGATCGTGATCGCGGAGATCGTGCATTACGGCGCACAGATCGTGTTCTACCGGCGGGCGCGGCATGGCTAAGCCGCCGCCCGGCAAGGTCGTCAATCAGGTCCGGCTGATGCGGTTCATGGCGAACGAGATGACCCAGGCTGACCTCGGCGACCGGATCGGCATGACGCGACAGACGATCGCGGCGATCGAAGCGGGGAAATACTCCCCCACGCTCGAGGCCGCGTTCCGTATCGCGCAGGTGTTCGGGAAACCATTGGACGAAGTGTTCCAGTGGGAGGGTTAAAGGACATTAGTGGCGATCGGGCCTCCGCCCGATCGCTGGGGTGCCGGCCCGCTCCCCCTCCCGGCCGCCCACAGAGTATCCTGAAATGGGCGGCCGGGAGGGGGAGCGGGCCGGCACCGCCTACGCGCGTGAGCGCTTCGAACTAACGCGCGCCGATCCAGCCCTTGCGCGTCGCCATGCCGGCGAACCAGATCGAGAACGCTGCGACCAGCGCGATAAACACCGGGAACGGCACCACCTTCGCGGCGCCCTCATGCGCGATGATGTCGGTGATCGAGAAGGTGTAGCCGAACTGCACGATCACCGCGATCAGCGAAATCCAGAACAGCACGCGTGCGCGCTTTTCCTTGAGCAACAGCGCCAGCGCGCCGAGCAACCCGCCGAACGTCGCGACCGCGTAACACCAGTTATACCAGGCCGGCAGCGTCGCATATAGCGCGCGGTGGTACGGCGTCTGCTCCCACATCGCCGACATCGCGCCGTGCTGGATCTGGCCGACGCAGAAATAGACCCCGATCGCGTTCCACGCGACGAGCAGGATCGCGACGATCCAGAACCATGCCGGTGGTTTTACTCCGATGGTCATTGCACCCTCCCCCCTCATCGTTGATGGCGGGAAGACTGCGCTCGGTAGGCCCCGAAGGCAAGGTTAGCCGAGCGCGGCATCCCACGCTTCGGGCTTGAACCCGGCGAGCAGGACGCCGTCGCCTTCGAGGATCGGGCGCTTGATCATCGACGGCTGCGCCAGCATCAGCGCCACCGCCTTGTCGGCGTCGAGGTCGGCGCGGTCGGCGTCGGGCAATTTGCGGAACGTCGTGCCTGCACGGTTGAGCACCGTTTCCCACCCAAGCGCCGCGATCCACCGCCGCAGCGATGCCTCCTCGACGCCGGCCTTCTTGTAATCGTGGAACGCGTACGCCGCCCCGCGCGCATCGAGCCACGCCCGCGCCTTTTTGACCGTGTCGCAATTGGGAATGCCATGGAATGTCAGCACGGAATGTATCGCTCCTCGGTGTACGCTGCCCGTTACTACAGCAATTTAACGATGTTCATCCGCTATTCAGCGGCCCGGATACTGATATAGTGTGATAAGGCGTTATAACGCTATCGGGAGGGGAATATGGCACGGTTCGGTTGCGTATCGCTCGCGTTGCTGATGGCGGGCGCCAGCCTCCCCGCGGCGGCGCAGGACCGGACCGAAGACAATGCCGTGACGCAGGCCGAGGACGCGTTCGGCTTTTCCACCGGGCGCGAATCGATCGGCATCTACAGCGCCGGCAACGCGCGCGGCTTTTCCCCCAGCGCCGCGGGCAACGTCCGCATCGAGGGACTCTATTTCGACCCCGCTTTCGGCCTGCCGAGCATCATCAACGATTCGACCAGCATCAAGGTCGGGCTGTCGGCGCAGGGCTATCCGTTCACCGCGCCGAGCGGGATCGTCGACCAGATCCTGGTTCGTCCCGCCGACAAAGCCGGCGCGTCGATCCTGATCAACGGCGACAGTTTCGGGTCGTACGGGATCGAGGTCGACGGATCGCTTCCGATCAACAAGCAGCTGTCGCTGGGGTATGGCCTGACCGCGAACCGGGTCGCCTTTTCCGATGGCACCGACAATTTCAACCACGGCCAGGGGCTGATCCTGCGCTGGCGGCCCGCGCCGGGGGTCGAGATCCTGCCGTTCTGGACGCTCAACAACGATTACAACGACGAGGCCGGGCCGTTCTACGTCCCCGCGGGCAAGTTCCTGCCGCCGCTCCCCCCGCGCCACCAGTTCGACGGGCCGCAATGGGCCGATTTCCGCTACACCGGCACCAACAGCGGGGTGCTCGCTTCCTACGCGCCATCGAACGACTGGCTGGTCCGCGTCGGTGCGTTCCGATCGGTGTTCGACACCAAGACGGGCTACACCAACCTGTTGCTCGGCGTGCAGCCCGACGGGAGCGTGGCGGACCGGCTGGTCATCGCCGACCCGCGCAACAAGAACGTGTCGCTGAGCGGCGAGCTGCGGCTGACGCATAGCATCGTCGATGGGCCGCGGCTCCACGTCTTCCATTTGAGCGTGCGCGAGCGAGATGCGCGGCGCGAATATGACGGGTCGGACGAGGTCGATCTCGGCCCCACGCGGATCGGCGTGGCGGTGACTGCGCCCAAGCCGAATTTCGTGTTCGGCCCGCTGTCGCGCGACCGCGTCGGCCAGACGACGGTCGGGCTCGCCTATGACGGGCGGTGGAAGGACGTGGGCGAGATCAGCTTTGGTGTGTCGCGCGCCGACTACCGCAAGACCACAACCTTTCCGGGCCTCGCGCCGATCGTCTCGCACTCGACACCGTGGCTCTACAACGGCACCGCCGCCACCTATCTCTCGAAGTCGGTCAGCCTCTACGCCGGCTATGCCCGCGGACTCGAGGAAAGCGGGGTCGCTCCCCCCAACGCCGCCAACCGCAACCAGCCGCTCAACGCCGTGCTGACCCAGCAGAAGGACGCGGGGTTCCGCTGGACCGTGACCGGGAACATCAAGCTGATCGCCGGGGTGTTCGACCTCCGCAAACCGTATTTCGGGTTCGACGCGACCAACGTCTATCGGCAGATCGGCACGACGCGCGTCAAGGGCGCCGAATTCTCGATCTCCGGCAACGTCACCAAGCGGCTCAATGTCGTGGCCGGCGGGTTCTTCCTCGATGCGCAGGTTAGGCGCGACCCGCTCGCGCTCGGCAATATCGGCCCGCGCCCGGTCGGCCTGCCCGGGCATCTGCTCAACCTGAACGTCAACTGGCGCACCAAGCTGATCGACGGGCTGTCGCTCGACGCGCAAGTATTCGAGCGCCCGGCGGTACCCGCGACGACCGATAACCTCGTGTCGCTCCCGCCGCGCGCGAACGTCAATCTGGGCGGCCGTTATGCGTTCAAGCTCGCCAATAAGAGCGCGACGTTCCGCTTCCAGGTCAGCAACGTATTCGACAACCGCGCCTTCAACATCGCCGGGCCGGGGGTTTATGGCGCGAATGCGGGGCGGTATTACTTAGGATATCTCGCCATCGACGTTTAGGTCGTCATTCCCACTCAATCGTCCCCGGAGGCTTCGACGTGTAATCGTACGTCACCCGGTTGATCCCCTTGACCTCGTTGATGATCCGCGTCGCACAGCGCGACAGGAATTCTCCGGAGAAATGGTAGGCGTCGGCGGTCATGCCATCGACCGACGTCACCGCGCGCAACGCCAGCACGTTGTCGTACGTCCGACCGTCGCCCATCACGCCGACCGAGCGCACCGGGAGCAGCACCGCGAACGCTTGCCAGATCGCGTCGTAGAGCCCCGCGTTGCGGATTTCCTCGAGGTAGATTGCGTCCGCTTTGCGCAGGATATCGCAGCGTTCCTTGGTCACTTCCCCCGGGATGCGGATCGCGAGGCCGGGCCCAGGAAACGGATGCCGCCCGACGAAGATATCGGGCAAGCCGAGCTCGCGACCGAGCGCGCGCACCTCGTCCTTGAACAGTTCGCGCAAAGGCTCGACGAGCTTCATGTTCATCCGCTCGGGCAGGCCGCCGACATTGTGGTGGCTCTTGATCGTCACCGACGGCCCGCCGGTGAACGACACGCTCTCGATCACGTCGGGGTAGAGCGTCCCCTGCGCGAGAAATTCCGCGCCGCCGATCTTCTTCGCCTCGCTCTCGAACACTTCGATGAAGGTCTTGCCGATGAATTTGCGCTTGGCCTCGGGGTCGGTGACGCCGGAGAGGCCGTTGAGGAACAGCGTCTCCGCGTTCACATGGACCAGCGGGATATTATAGTGATTGCGGAACAGCGAGACGACCTGGTCGGCCTCTCCGCTGCGCATCAGCCCGTGATCGACGAACACGCAGGTCAGCTGGTGCCCGATCGCCTCGTGGATCAGCACCGCCGCGACCGCCGAGTCGACGCCGCCAGAGAGGCCACAGATCACGCGCTTGTCGCCCACTTGCGCGCGGATCTCGGCGATCTTGGCCGCGCGGAACTCGGCCATGCTCCAGTCGCCGGTCAGCCCGCAGACGTGCCGCGCGAAATTGGCGATCAGCCGGGCGCCGTCGGGGGTGTGGACGACCTCCATGTGGAATTGCGTGGCGTAGTAACGGCGCGCATCGTCCGCCACGACCGCGAACGGCGATCCCGGGCTAGTCGCGACCGGGCGAAAACCGGGGGCGAGCTCGACCACCTTGTCGCCGTGGCTCATCCACACCTGATGGCTTTCGCCTTCGGACCACAGTCCGTTGAACAGGACGCACCCGTCCTGAATCTCGACGAAGGCGCGGCCGAACTCGCCGGCATCGCCCAGCACCACGGTGCCGCCGAGCTGGTGCATCATCACTTGCTGGCCGTAGCAGATGCCGAGGATCGGCAGCCCGCTGTCGAAGATCGCCTGCGGCACGCGCGGGCTGTCGTCGTCGAGCACGCTCGCCGGACTGCCCGACAGGATCACGCCCTTGGGCTTCATCCGCTCGAACGCTTCCGCCGCCGCGTTGAACGGCGCGATCTCCGAATAGACCCCCGCTTCGCGCACGCGGCGCGCGATCAGCTGAGTCACCTGGCTGCCGAAATCGACGATCAGGATCGAATCGCCGAACGCTGCGGGTGTCTGGGTCATGGCGCCGGATAGGAACCGCGCTCCAGCCTGTCAAAGCCGGTTAGTGCTTAGCCGTCTCCCGGCGATAGATCCCGCCCAGCGATGCCTCGACGTCGGCGACCCGGATCAGCCGCCAGCGGCTATGCTCGAACCCCGACGGCAGCGCGCGCTCGGTGACCGGCAGGATGCGAACCCGCGCTTCGTAGCCGTTGTTGCTCGTCCCGTAGTTGATTCCGTACATGCCGTAGGTCGTCAGCGTGCGTTCGACGAACAGCCGCGAGTCGATCAGGAACGCGTCCTTCCCGGCCTTTCGCGTCTGCTGGGCCGCCGCGAGCAGCACCAGTTCCTCAATCGTCGCGCGGTTGGCGACATAACCACCGTAGCGAATGTTGAGATAGTCGGACCCGGGCTCGCGCTTGGTGTAGAAGCCGTTCATATCGCTGAGGAAATAGCCGTCGCCGGTCCCCTGGAACGCCGGCACCATCGGCTGCGTTTCCGGCCGCGGCAACAGATCGACCAGCTCGGCGACGGTCAGCTTGTTTTCCTTGGCCATCGACGCATCGATCTGTGCGCCCACCATCTTGACTACCGCATCGCGCGTCTGCGCATCGGCCGGTGTGTCGATCCTGACATGCGCCAGCAGGTCCGGAAGCGCGATCGCGGACTCCATCTGCCTGAGATCGACCGCCGGGCGCAGCGTCGTCATCGTCAGCGTGCCGATCCGGCCGCGCAACGCGATCATCGCCTTCCAGCGATCGAGCTTGGCCTGCGCCGACTGCCCGGCGTGCATCCGGCTGTCGTGGTCCGCGATCTGGCTCTTCTTGTATTTCTCCCCGGCGGCGAGCGGCGGAAGCGGCGCCATCACCTCGACCAGATCGGCTTCCGCTTCCGCGATCGCCGCGCGCGATGCCTCGTCGGCGCCGGTCGCCGCCAGCGCATAGGCGCGCGCACCGGCGACCGCCGCGCGCTTTTCGATCGCGTCATATTTGCGGTCCGCAAAGCCCACGATCTGCCAATCGCCGCGGCCGCGCGGCAGGTCGAAGCTCACTTCCTGCCCGATATCCGCCGCTGTCCGGAAATCCGAATAGAACATCGCCAGCCAGAACAGGCGGTTCAGGTCGCCCGGTGCGAGGCGGGCATTTTCGCGGATCAGTCGCCGCTGCCGTTCGTGATCGTCCTCATTGGCCAGGCGAATTTCAAGCGTCAGGTCACGCAGGATGCCGGCATAGGGCCGCTCCTTGTCGACCGCGTCGAGCTCGGCGAGCGCAGCATCCTTCTTGCCCTGCTTGAAATAGGCCATCGCGCGAAGTGCACGGTTGCCCAGGATCACCGACCGCTCGAAGAAAACATCGCCCGCCGGTGCCAGCGCGTCGGACGCCGCGAGCGACTTCAGCGCCCCGTCGGCGTCACCAGCATCGACCTGGTGCGTCGCCTTCGCCTGGAGCAAATGCGCGTGTCGCAACCAATATTGCGGCAACAGCAGCGGATCGGCGAGCGCCGCGTCGCATGCCGTGATCGCAGTCGCACCGAACGTCTTCTGGTTGCGCCGGATGTCTTCGGAGCGCGAGGCCAACCCCCACAGCCACGTGCCCTTGCTCATCCCGTCGACCTTTTTAGTCGGGGCGGGATAGCCGTCGCACATCGTGAAATCGCTCGGCGCGGCAGCAGCCGGAGCGCTGGCCAGCGCTAACGAAGCCGCGCCTGCGGCCGAAAGAATATAACGCATGATTCCCCCACGGATCAGCAAGCACAAAAGCCCGCCTTTCCGCCACGTTAGCGAGGACCGACGGCGCCGGGAAGCGGGATTTCGGCGCGGGCGCCATATCCGCGAAGATTCAGAGTCGGATCGTTTTGACGAAGGTAATGCGCGGGGAGCGCATCGCACGCATGCGACACACGAAGCGCCGCGCGACACGCGCCCCGCCCTCCGGCTCGACGATCGAGCCGATAACGACTTGCGTGTCGCCCTTGCCGGAAATCGACAGCCATTCGAAACCGACGCCGGTCACATCGACCATGCCGCCGGGATGGCGTGCCGCGACGACGGCTTCGGCGCAGCGTTCCATGACCATGTTGCGATCGCTCGCCGCCGCGGCCAGCGCCAACGCCAGGATCATCGGAACTCCAGCCCCTCGAACGCGCCCGATTGGCGCCAATCGTCGATGTATTTGAAATAAGCGTGCGCGCCGAGCGGGTAACCGACCGCCAGCGCCGCGGCCGGCCCGGGATCGCGCCCTTCGTTGTTGTAATAGCCCGGCGTGCAATCGGGCGCGGTGCGTAAAGATCGGCCCGGGCCCGACAGCAGCAGGTCGCACCACGCGTCCTGCGCTTCTTCGGTCACCTCGACCTCGCGCGCGCCGCGCTTCTCCGCCTCCTCCACCACCGTCGCGATCGTGCGCCCGGATTCGGTCAAATTGTGCGGCACGTTGGAGATCAGGTTCGCGCCCTGCGTCGGCGTCACGACGAACAAATTGGGAAAGCCGTGGACATGGATGCCATGCTTAGACCGCATTCCCTCGCCCCACGCCTCGGACAGCTTCACCCCGCCGCGCCCGACCACGTCGAACCCGACCAGCGCCGACAGGTTCGCGCCCACGCGAAAGCCCGAGGCGTAGATGATACAATCGACGGCATAATGCTTGCCCGCGACGGTGAAGCCGGTTTCGTCGATCGACTCCACCCCCTTTCCTTCGGTGTCGATCAGGTGCGTCCCCGGCTCGTTAAACGCCTGAAGGTAAGCGTCGTGGAAACACGGGCGCTTGCAGAGTTGCCGGTACCACGCCTTCAGATTCTGCGCAGTGGCGGGGTCGGCGACGATGGTATCCACTCGCGCGCGGATTTCCTCCATCTTTTCGAAATCGGAATCCTCCCACACGCGCAGGATATTGTCGAAGCTTCGCTCGTTCGGCGGCAGCGTCACGATCCGCGCCTTGATCCGCCGCGAAATGTCGGTCCAGCCGTCCTCGACCAGATCCTCCTCGACCATCATGCCGGGCGTCTGGTTCGCGGTGAAATTCTCCAGCCAGCGGCGTTGCCAACCCGGCGTCGCGATGCCCGCGAACCAGTCGGGGTCGATCGGCGCGTTGGCGCGGACATCGACCGACGAGGGCGTGCGCTGGACGACGTACAACTCCTTCGCCGCGCGGGCGAGGTGCGGCACAGCCTGGACCGACGTCGCGCCTGTGCCGATGATCGCGACGCGCTTGTCGGCTAGGGCGGCCATCGGCGCGCCGTTCGCGTCGCCGCCGGTATAGGCATAGTCCCAGCGGCTTGTGTGGAACGAATGCCCCTTGAACCGCTCGATCCCCGGAATGCCGGGCAGCTTGGCGATGTGCAGCGGCCCCGTGCCGATCCCGACATATTTGGCGGTGAAGGCGTCGCCGCGGTCGGTCGTGATCGTCCACAGCTTCGCCGCATCGTCCCACGCGATGGTGTCGATCTGGGTGTGGAACAGCGCCTTGTCGTAGAGCCCGTATTGCCGCGCGATCCGCCGGCATTGCTCGAGGATCTCGGGGCCGTGCGCGTATTTCTCGGTCGGACGGTGCCCGGTTTCCTCGAGCAGCGGCATGTAGATCATCGACGCGGTGTCGCACTGCGCGCCGGGATAGCGGTTCCAGTACCATGTGCCGCCGACATCCCCGCCCTTTTCGATAATGCGGTAGTCGGTGATCCCCGCCTCGGCGAGCCGCGCGCCGGTCACCAGCCCCGCGAACCCGCCGCCGACGAACGCGAAGGTGACGTGATCGGTCACCGGATCGCGCGGCACGACGGGCATGTGCGGGTCGATCGCATAGTCCGCGAACGCGCCGTTCATGTCGATGTATTGATCGTTGCCGTCGTCGCGCAGCCTTTTGTCGCGCTCGGCGATGTACTTGGCGAGCAGCGCCTTCTTGTCGAGGCGCGCGCGGACGGGGGTCGGATCGTTCATGACCATACCCTATCTTCGAAAGATGGTCCGGCGCAAGGTGGGAGCGCCGGATCGGATGTCGTTATTGTACGGGCTTGACGGTCATCCCGGTCCACTTGGCAATGAATGCCCAGTCCATCGCTGTCTCATCGATGATCTTCGTCGTCGGCTTGCCCGATCCGTGGCCCGCGCGCGTTTCGATGCGGACGAGGCGCGGCTTCGGCCCCAGGTCCATCGATTGCAACATCGCGGTGTATTTGAACGTGTGCCCCGGCACGACACGGTCGTCGGTGTCGGCGGTCGCGGCGAGGATAGCGGGGTAGGCCTGCCCGCTGCGGATATTGTGGTACGGCGAATATTTGTACAGCACGCGGAAATCGGCTTCCTTCGACGGATAGCCGTAATCGTCGACCCAATAGCGCCCGGCGGTGAAGCGGTCGAAGCGGAGCATGTCCATCACCCCGACCTGCGGCAGCGCAGCGGCAAACAGATCGGGCCGCTGGTTGACCACCGCGCCGATCAGCAGCCCGCCGTTCGACCCGCCCATGATCGCGAGCTGGTCCTTGCCGGTATAGCCCTTGGCCTTGAGATACTCGCCCGCCGAAATGAAATCGTCGAACACGTTCTGCTTGTTGGCGAGCCGCCCGCCGTCGTGCCACGGCTTGCCGTACTCGCCGCCGCCGCGGATATTGGCGACGGCGTAGACGCCGCCTTGTTCGAGCCACGCGATCCGCGTCGCGGAGAAGGCCGGCTCCATCGAGATATTGAACCCGCCGTACGCGTAGAGCAACGTTGGCGCCGGGCCGCTCGTCCCCTTCTTGCGGACGATGAACATCGGCACGCGCGTGCCGTCCTTCGACGTATAGAACACCTGACTGACGACGTAGCTCGCGGGATCGAACGCGACCTTGGGCTGCGCCCAGACGGTCGATTTGCCGGTCGCGACATCGTAGCGATAGATCGTCGCGGGCGTGTTGTAGCTGGTGAAGCTGTAGAACGTCTCGGGGTCGTCCGCCTCGCCGCCGAACCCGCCGACCGAGCCGATTCCGGGGAGCGCGACCTTGCCGACGAGCTTCCCGTCGAGGCCGTAGGTCCGCACTTCGCTCTTCACGTCGACCAGATAGGTCGCGATCAGCTTGCCGCCGACGATTCCGGCGCCGTCGAGTACGGCCTTATCCTCGGGGATCACTTCGGTCAGCGCGACGTCGCCCGGTTGCGCGAGGTCGGTGGACACGACGCGAAGGCGCGGCGCATCCTTGTTGGTTACCCAGTAGAACTTGCTCCCGACATTGCCCGCGAGGCTCCACTGGTTCTCCAGTCCTTTGAAGATCGTACGCGGCGTCGGCTTCGGCGCGGTCAGGTCGATCACCGTGACTTCGTAGCGGTTGTCGGTGCCCTCGGTCGTCGTGACGACCAGCCATTTGCCGTCGTCGGTCACTTGCACGCCGTGCCCGCGCTTGGGCTGTTCGGGCGTCGCGTAGATCAGCGGGTCGGAGACCTGCGGCGTGCCGAGCTTGTGGAAATAGACCGCCTGATTCTCGTTGGTCGACTGGAACTTCTTGCCCTCGGGCGGTGCGGGGAAGCGCGAATAATAGAAGCCCGACCCGTCCTTCGCCCAGGCTAGCCCGGAGAACTTGACCCACTCGACGTCGTCGTCGAGCACCTTGCCGGTGTCGACGTCGAGCACCTTGACCGTGCGCCAGTCGGTGCCGCCGTCCTGGATCGTATAGACCAGCCGCTTGCCGTCCTCGCTCGGCACCCATTCGCCGAGCGCGGTCGCACCGTCCTTCGACCAGCCGTTCGGGTCGATCAGCACGCGGCCCGCCCCGTTCGCGCTGTCCCGCACATACAGCACCGCCTGGTTCTGCAGCCCCGAATTGCGCGTGTAGAAATAGCGCCCGCCCTTTTTGAATGGCGTGCCGAAGCGTTCGTAGTCGATCAGCTGAGTCAGCCGCGCCTTGAAGATATCGCGCCCGGGAAGCGTCGCGAGATAGGCGTCGGTGATCTTGTTCTCCGCCGCCACCCACGCTGCGACCTTGGGATCGGTGCGGACGTCGTTCTCGAGCCAGCGATACGGATCGGCGACCTTCACGCCGAATTGCTCGTCGACGGTCGTGCCGGCCTCGGTTGCGGGATAGGTCATGGGGATGGGAGCACTCGTCTGGGCAAAGGCGGGAACGGCAAGGGCGATCAGGGTCAGCGGCAGGACTCGGCGCATTCGGGAAACTCCGCGAGGGGTGAGCCCGGATGTCTATCAGGCGTCAGCGCAGGTTCAACCACGCACCGTCAAATCGAAACGGACCCGTTTCGGCCTTACTGCGTTGTGACGGGGTAATTGCAAGGAGAAGAACCATGTTGCGTACCCTACCTCTCGCCTTGTCGGCTGCCGCCGTCGCTTTGTCGGCGGTCTCGCTGCCCAGCACGGCCCAGACCTATTCCGAACAACGCCGGTTCGACGCCGCGCAGCGCCGCTTCGACAACGAACAGCGGATCTACAACCAGGAACTCCAATATTATCGCGATGCGCAGCGCCGCGATCAGCGCCGATCGAGCTACAACGATCCGCGCTACAACGATCCGCGGTACGACGATTACGATCGCCGTTACGCGACCGACTACGATGCCGCGCGCTACTATCGCGACGATCCGCGCTATCAGGAGCGCGTGCTGACCTCGAGCGACCAGATCTATCGCGGGTCGGACGGGCGCTATTATTGCAAGCGCAACGACGGCACGACCGGGCTGATCGTCGGCGGCGCGGGCGGCGCGATCATCGGCAACGTAATCGACGGCGGCCGCAACCGCGTCGCCGGCACGCTGATCGGCGGCGCGCTCGGCGCGCTGATCGGCAAGTCGGTCGATCAGTCGAATACCGATTACCGGTGCCGCTGAGCGGCACGGGGCTAGCGCAAGCTAGCCCCGAGACCGCGAAGCGCGGCCGGCGGCGCTGAGCGCCGTCCGACGACGCGGCTTCGCCGCGGCGGGCCACACAGAAAGAAAGGGCCGCGCCTCCACCCGGAGACGCGGCCCTTTCTCTTATCGGCTAGCGATCGGCTTACGCCGCCTGATCGTAATCCTCGTCCATCATGACAGGCCCCGAATCCTGCCCCTTGGCGCTGACGTCGCGATCGACGAACTCGATCACCGCCATCGGCGAGGCGTCGGACAGGCGGATGCCGGCCTTGATCACGCGGGTGTAGCCGCCATTGCGGTCGGCGTAGCGCGCACCGATCACGTCGAACAGCTTCACCAGCTGCGTATCGTCGAGCAACCGCGCGTGCGCGAGGCGACGGTTCGACAGCCCGCCCTTCTTCGCCAGCGTGACCAGCTTTTCGACGTACGGGCGAAGCTCCTTCGCCTTGGCGACCGTGGTGGTGATCTGCTCGTGCTTGATCAGCGCGGCCGCCATATTGCGAAACATCGCGGCGCGATGCGCCGAGGTACGCTGAAGCTTACGACCGCCTACTTTATGGCGCATAATATAGTCCTTTCGTTCGTTAAGGGGCCGTTTCAGGTACCCCAGACCAGGTGGCGACGCGGACCACCCTCCAATTCGTCATCCCCGCGAAAGCGGGGACCCAGCTTCCTTCCTTGCAGGCCCGCCGCGGCAAAGCCGCGTCGTCGGACCTCGCTTTGCGAGGCCGGCCGGATTTGCTCGTCTCCGCATCTAACTCGGCGATTGCTGCGCAATCCCCTCCTTATCTGCGGGCGAGCTTCACCCCATAATTTCCTGCTCCAACTTCTTCGCCATCTCTTCGATGTTCTCGGGCGGCCAGCCCGGGATTTCCATGCCCAAGCGGAGACCCATGCTCGACAGCACTTCCTTGATCTCGTTCAAGGACTTGCGGCCGAAGTTCGGGGTGCGCAGCATCTCGGCTTCGGTCTTGCCGACCAGATCGCCGATATAGATGATGTTGTCGTTCTTGAGGCAATTGGCCGAACGCACCGACAGTTCGAGCTCGTCGACCTTCTTGAGCAAGTAACGGTTGATCTGCTGCGTGTCGCCCGTGACGCCAGTGTCGGCGGGGGCGGCGGCAAGGCCGATCGGGGCCGAGCGGGTGATCGCCGAATCGTCGAAGTGGACGAACAACGCCAGCTGGTCCTGCAGGATGCGCGCGGCATAAGCGAGCGCGTCTTCCGGGGTTACCGTGCCGTCGGTCTCGATCGACAGCGTCAGCTTGTCGTAATCGAGTTCCTGCCCGACGCGGGTGTTCTCGACCTTGTACGACACCTGGCGCACCGGGCTGTACAGCGCGTCGACCGGGATCAGGCCGATCGGCGCGTCGGCCGGACGGTTCGCGACCGCCGCGACATAGCCCTTCCCGACATCGGCGGTCAGTTCCATGTTGAGCGTCGCGCCCTCGTCGAGGTGGCAGATGAGGAGATCGGGGTTCATCACCTCGATGTCGCCCGACACCGCGATGTCGCCCGCCTTGACGTCGGCCGGACCGGTCGCGGAGAGCTGGAGGCGCTTCGGCCCCTCGCCCTGCATCTTGAGCGCGATCTGCTTCACGTTGAGCACGATGTCGGTGACATCCTCACGCACGCCGGCGAGCGACGAGAATTCGTGGAGCACGTTCTCGATCTTGATCGAGGTGACCGCGGCGCCCTGGAGCGACGACAGCAAAACGCGGCGCAGCGCGTTGCCGAGCGTCAGGCCAAAGCCCCGCTCCAACGGCTCGGCGACGAAGGTCGCCTTCGACTTGCCCTCACCGCCCTTTTTCTCGAGCGAATTGGGCTTCTTCAGTTCCTGCCAGTTCTTTGCGTTGACGGACAAGGCTCTGGTCCTCTGTTGGGCCGCGTCGGGGTGGCGGGGCCAGGTATTGAAAAGCGCGCCGGCGCGTCCGCCGGCACGAAAACGAAATCAGACGCGGCGGCGCTTCGACGGGCGAACGCCGTTGTGCGGGATCGAGGTCACGTCGCGGATCGACGTGATCTGGAAACCGACCGCCTGCAGCGCCCGCAGCGCGCTCTCGCGGCCCGAACCGGGCCCCTTGACCTCGATCTCGAGCGTGCGGACGCCATGCTCGGCGGCCTTCTTGCCGGCGTCTTCCGCGGCGACCTGCGCGGCGTACGGCGTCGACTTGCGCGAGCCCTTGAACCCCATCATCCCGGCGGACGACCACGAAATGGCGTTGCCCTGCGCGTCGGTGATGGTGATCATGGTGTTGTTGAAGCTGGCGTTCACATGCGCGACGCCAGCGGTGATGTTCTTGCGTTCACGGCGCCGAATGCGCTGCGGTTCACGTGCCATTTGGTAATTCCTGACCTTATCTACAAGGAAGCGATCTGCCGAAGCAGCTCGAGCTTACTTCTTCTTGCCGGCGATCGGCTTAGCCTTGCCCTTGCGGGTGCGCGCGTTGGTGTGCGTGCGCTGGCCGCGGACGGGGAGGCCCTTGCGATGGCGCAGCCCGCGATAGCAGGCCAGGTCCATCAGGCGCTTGATGTTCATCGCGGTTTCGCGACGAAGATCGCCCTCGACGGTGTAGCCGGCGTCGATCGCTTCGCGGATCTGCAGCACTTCCTGATCGGTCAGGTCCTGCACGCGAGTCGCATCGGCGATACCGAGCTTCTTGGTGATTTCCTTGGCTTTGGTCGAACCAATGCCGTGGATGTAGGTCAGCGCGATAACCACGCGCTTGTTGGTCGGGATATTGACACCCGCAATACGTGCCATGAACTATATTCTCCTAGCTCCACAGGGAACGGCATGGCTGCCACGGTCCCCATCTCATCGCGTTACATCCGAAACGCACGACAGCGGCGGACGCAAACGAGCGCCGCCGGCCAGCCGGTGTATCGGAAGGCCGCCCATCTAGGTGTGAGTCGGCGGAGTGTCAAGCGTAGTGAACGTTGAATCGGACCTATTTGGCCGGGGGTAGCGGCACTTCGGCAGCAGCCTTGAGCCCATCGAGCTGCTGGCTCAACACGCTGTCCACCGGCGCCGCGATCTTTTCGAGCCCGCCGGCGACGTAACCGCCCACCGTATAGGTCATCTTGACCATCGTCGCCTTGTCGCCATCGGGCGTGAGTTCGAACGTCATCACCCCAGTCACTGCCATCGACTGCAACGGCCCGAACGCGCCCTCCATGCGGAGCAGCTTGCCCTTGTCGACGAAGATCAGCCGGGCGTGCGCGACGCTGCCTCGCCCCGGCAGTTTTTCGCAGAAACAGCCGGTCGCCTGGCTGTCGATGTAGAGGTTGGCGCTGTCGCCCGACCAGGTGTGCTCCTTCGCCCACCAGCGTTGCGGGGCGCGCAGTGTGTCCCACACCACGTCGGGAGTCGCGGCGATCGTCACGGTCTTCGACACGGTGAAGCCGGCGGCGGACGTATCGACCACGTCGGCGGCGACCGGCGACGCGGCGCCCGCGATCAGCGCGGTAGCAATGGCAAAACGAAGCATGGCGGTTCCCCCCTCAGGAAGTGCCACCTTACCGCGAACGCTATTTTCCGTCGAGGATGTCCGCGATCGCCGCGCTGACATGGTCGATGTCGCCCATGCCGTCGATCCGGACCAGGATGCCGCGCGCTTCGTAGATCGGGATCACCGGTGCGGTCTTGGCGCGATATTCGGCCATCCGCGTGCGCACGGTTTCCTCGTTGTCGTCGGGGCGGCGCTTGAATTCGGTCGATCCGCACACGTCGCACACGCCGTCGACTTTCGGTCGATGGAACGTGTCGTGATAGTTGGTCCCGCACTTGGCGCACGAATAGCGCCCGACGATCCGCTCGACCAACGCGTCCTCATCGACGTCGAGCTCGATCACGCGGTCGAGCTTGCGGTCGTGGCGGCTGAGGATCGCGTCGAGTGATTCCGCCTGCGCCGCGGTGCGCGGATAGCCGTCGAAGATCGCGCCCTGATCCGCCGTCATCGTCGAGAGCTTGTCGTCGATCAGTGCGGAGACGATCTCGTCCGAGACCAACGCGCCCGAATCCATCACCGCCGCTACCTGATGCCCCAGCGGCGTATCGGCCTTACGCGCCGCGCGGAGCATGTCGCCGGTCGACAGCTGGACCATGCCGCGTCCCGCCACCAGCCGCTCGGCTTGCGTGCCCTTGCCCGCGCCGGGCGGGCCCAGAAGGATGATGTTCACGGCAGTCGCCTCCCCTGTCGTGTCGGCCTCCGTCCTAGCGGAAGCGTCCACCCTTCAGCTTCGCCTTCTTGATCAGATCGCCGTACTGATGCGCCAGCAGGTGCGACTGGATCTGCGTCACCGTGTCCATCGTCACGTTGACCACGATCAGCAGGCTGGTGCCGCCGAGGTAGAACGGAATCTTGAGCGCCGAGACCAGATACTCCGGCACCAGACAGATGAACGCCAGGTAGGCAGCACCAATCACCGTGATGCGGGTCAGCACGTAATCGAAATAGACCTCGGTATTCTTGCCCGGGCGGATGCCGGGGATGAACCCGCCATAGCGCTTCAAATTGTCGGCGGTCTCTTCCGGGTTGAACACGACCGCGGTGTAGAAGAACGCGAAGAACACGATCCCCGCGCCGTACAGCGTCATGTACAGCGGGCTGCCGTGCTGGAGGTACTGGTTGAGCGTGATGACCACGTCGCCCCACCAGCTGTCGCCCGCGACCTTGTTTCCGGCAAACTGCGTGATCGTCAGCGGCATCAGCAGCAGCGACGAGGCGAAGATCGGCGGGATCACGCCCGCGGTATTGAGCTTCAGCGGCAAATGGCTGCGGTCCGACTGGACGCCGCGTTGCGTCTGTCGCTTGGGATACTGGATCAGGATGCGGCGCTGTGCACGCTCCATGAAGCAGATCAGCAGGACGATGCCGACCACCGCGAGCACGATCAGGAACACCGTCAGGCTGTCCATGCTGCCGGTGCGGCTGCCGTTGACGAGGTTGTAGATATTGGCCGGCATGTTCGCGACGATGCCCGCCATGATGATCAGGCTGACCCCGTTGCCGATCCCGCGGCTGGTGATCTGCTCGCCCAACCACATCAGGAACATCGTGCCGCCGATCAGCGAGATGACCGCGCCGGCGCGGAACATCATGCCGGGTTCGACCACCGCCTGAATACCCTGCGTCGCGCCGAAGCTTTCGAGCCCGACCGCGATGAAATAGCCCTGGATCGCGGTCAGCCCGACCGTGCCGTAGCGCGTATACTGGTTGAGCCGCTTGCGCCCGCTTTCGCCTTCCTTCTTGATCGCGGCGAGCGTCGGCGACAGCGAGGTCGCGAGTTGCACCACGATCGAGGCGGTGATGTAGGGCATCACGCCGAGCGCGATCAGCGACATGCGCTTCAAGGACCCGCCCGAGAAATTGTTGAAGAAGTCGAGCACGCCGCCTGTCGTCTTGTCGCCGAGCAGCCCGAGCGCGGTGGGGTCGACCCCCGGCAGCGGCACGAAGCTCAACAGGCGGAACACGATCAGCGCGCCGACCGTGAACCACAGCCGCTTCTTCAGGTCGGTCGCCTGCGCGAACTTCGATAGGTTGAGCCCGGAGGCGAGACTGTCGGCTGCGGATGCCATTGGATTAATCGTCCCGAAAACAAAACGGCGACGGGCGTTTGCCGCCCCCCGCCGCTCATATAGTCACGCTTGAGAGGTTGTCTAACCTCTGGAGCAATTTGTTCCCCGGCGGAGGCCGGGGCCCAGCATCGAGCGGCTCGCGACTGGACCCCGGCCTTCGCCAGGGAACAGCTGATTACTTCTTCGCGGCGGCCGCCTGCTTGGCTTCCTTGTCGGCCTTGCGCGCCTTGTACGCCACGCCCTTCTTGGCGGCGGCCTTCTCGGCGGCCGGCACGACGTGGATCACGTCGACCTTGCCGCCGGCCTTCTCGACCGCTTCGATCGCGCCCTTCGACGCGCCGGCGACGGTGAAGTTGAGCTTGGCCGAGAACTCACCCTTGCCGAGCAAGCGAACGCCGTCCTTGCCACCGCGCGCCACGCCGGCTTCCTTGAGCGCGGCGTGATCGAGCGTCGCGCCCGCCTTGATCTTCTTGGCGTCGACCAGCTTCTGGATCGCGCCTAGGTTCACCACGGCATAATCCTTGGCGAAGACGTTGTTGAAGCCGCGCTTCGGCAAGCGCATGTGGAGCGGCATCTGGCCGCCTTCGAAGCCGGCGATCGAGACGCCTTCGCGGCTCTTCTGGCCCTTGACGCCACGCCCGCCGGTCTTGCCCTTGCCCGAACCGATGCCGCGTCCGACGCGCATCCTGGATTTACGGGCGCCCGCATTATCGCGGATATCGTTCAGTTTCATGTCGTGCACTCGCTTTCGCTTTTGTCGCGCTTAATTTCCCTCTCCCACCTCGGGAGAGGGACGACGACCCGCCAGGGTCGTCAGGGTGAGGGCTGGGTCGAAACGCTTCCTGGGAAACGATGGCGCCCGAACGGGCCGCTTCGACTTAACCCTCTCCCCAGCCCTCTCCCGTAAAGGGAGAGGGAGATTTTCTTACTCGCCGACGCTCACCATGTGAGACACCTTGCGGATCATGCCGCGCACTTCGGGGGTGTCGGTCAGCTCGACGGTCTTGTGCATCTTGTTGAGGCCCAGACCGATCAGCGTCGCGCGCTGGTCCTTGGTGCGGCGGATCGGCGAGCCGGTCTGCGTGATCTTGACGGTTGCCATCTGTCTTACTCCGCGATCGCGGCCGCATCGGCCTCGGCGGTTGCGGAACCACCACGGCCGAGCAGGTCGGCGATCTTCTTGCCGCGCCGCTGCGCAACGCTCTTGGGCGAGGTCTGCTCGCCGAGCGCTTCGAAGGTGGCGCGGATCATGTTGTAGGGGTTCGACGTGCCGACCGACTTGGTCACCACGTCGGCGACGCCCAGACTCTCGAACACGGCGCGCATCGGGCCGCCGGCGATGATCCCGGTGCCCGCCGGCGCCGAGCGCAGCGTCACCAGGCCAGCCCCGAAGTGACCATTGCCGTCGTGATGCAGCGTGCGGCCTTCCTTCAGCGGCACGCGGACCATGGTCTTCTTGGCCGCTGCGGTCGCCTTGGAAATGGCTTCCGGCACTTCGCGCGCCTTGCCGTGACCGAAGCCAACGCGACCCTTGCCGTCGCCCACGACGACGAGTGCTGCAAAGCCGAAGCGCTTGCCGCCCTTCACCGTCTTCGAGACGCGGTTGATGTGGACCAGCTTCTCGATCAGCTCTTCGCCGCCGTCGTCCATGCCGGGGCCGCCACGGCCACGACCGTCGCGACCGCCACGGCCGCCGTCACGGCCACCGCGATTGCCGCCGCCCGGGCCGCCACGGCCACGGCCGCCACGCGGACCACGACCGCCCTCGGGCAGTGCCGTCTGCTCGGACTGCTCGGCGGGAGTCGCCTGCGGGTTGTTGTCGTCAGCCATTCTTAAAACTCCAATCCGGCTTCGCGCGCGGCGTCAGCCAGTGCCTTGACGCGGCCGTGGTAGAGGAAGCCGCCACGATCGAACACGACCTGCTTCACGCCGGCCTTCACCGCGGCTTCCGCCACGCGCTTGCCGACCGCGGTCGCGGCGTCGATATTGGCGCCAGAGGTGCCGCGCACGTCCTTTTCCAGCGTCGACGCCGAGGCGACGGTCGTGCCGTTCGCGTCGTCGATCACCTGGGCATAGATATGCTTGCCCGACCGGTGCACCGACAGGCGCGCCCGGGTGCCGGCCCGCGCGCGGAGCGCGGTGCGATTGCGGCGGCGCCGCTTCTCGAACAGAGAGAGACCCTTGGTCATTACTTCTTCTTCCCTTCCTTGCGGAAGATGTACTCGCCGTCGTACTTGATGCCCTTGCCCTTGTACGGCTCGGGCTTGCGCCAGCGGCGAATCTCGGCGGCGAGCTGGCCGACCTTCTGCTTGTCGGCGCCCGAAATCTCGACCGTGGTCTGATCCGGGGTCGCCACCGTCAGGCCTTCCGGCACGTCGATATCGACATCGTGGCTATAGCCGAGCTGAAGCTTGAGCTTCTTGCCCTGCGCCGACGCGCGATAGCCGACGCCGGTGATCAGCAGCTTCTTGGAGAAGCCGTCGGTCACGCCGGTGACGAGGTTCTGCACCAGCGTGCGCTGCATGCCCCAGAACGCGCGCGCGCGCTTGGTGTCGTTGGCCGGCTGGACCGCGACCGAGTCCGCTTGCACGTCCCAAGTCACTTCCTGCGCCATCGGCATGGAGAGAGTGCCCTTGGGCCCCTTCATGCTGAGCACGCCGCCCTCGACCGTGGCGGTGACACCGCTCGGGATCGCGACCGCCTTCTTACCGATGCGGCTCATCAGAACACCTCCGCCAGCACTTCGCCGCCGACGTTCTGGTCGCGCGCTTCGGCATCCGAAAGCACGCCACGCGGCGTCGAGACGATGGTGATGCCCAGCCCGTTCATCACGCGCGGCAGTTCCTGCGAACCGCTGTACACGCGGCGGCCCGGCTTGGAGACGCGCGCGACATGCTTAATGGCCGGCTGGCCCTCGAAATACTTGAGTTCGATCCGGATGCCCTTGGCGGGACCCATCTCTTCCTCGCTGTAACCACGGATATAGCCCTCGCGCTGGAGCACGTCGAGCACGCGGACGCGCAACTTCGACGCCGGCGAAAGGACGCTGTCCTTGCGCGCGCGCTGGCCGTTGCGGATGCGGGTGAGCATATCACCCAGGGGATCGGTCAAAGCCATCTCTTGGTCCTTACCAGCTCGACTTCGTGACGCCGGGAATCAGGCCCTTGTTGGCCAGTTCGCGCAGCTGCACACGGCAGAGACGGAATTTGCGGTAGTAAGCGCGGGGACGCCCGGTCACTTCGCAACGGTTGCGGATGCGGGTCGGGTTACCGTTGCGGGGCAACTCGGCCATCTTCAGCCGCGCGATCAGGCGCTCGGTATCGTCGAGCGACTTGTCGTTCGCCTGCGCCTTGAGTTTCGCCAGCTTGGGAGCGGTTTTCGCCACCAGCTTCTTGCGCTTCTCGTTCTTGTTCACGGAACTCAGTTTCGCCATGACTTAAGTTCTCTTTCCCTTATGCCGCTTGCTTCTGCTCGCCGTCCGCTTCCTGCGGAAACGGGAAGCCGAAGAGACGGAGCAGCTCGCGCGCTTCGTCGTCGGTGTTTGCCGAAGTGGTGACGATGACGTCCATGCCGCGCACCTGGTCGATGCGGTCATAGTTGATCTCCGGGAACACGAGCTGTTCCTTGAGGCCCATCGCGTAATTGCCGCGACCGTCGAACGATTTCGGGTTCAGCCCGCGGAAGTCGCGAACGCGCGGCAGCGCGATCGTGATGAAGCGGTCGAGGAACTCGTACATGCGCTCGCGACGCAGCGTGACCTTCACGCCGATCGGCATGCCCTCGCGCAGCTTGAATTGCGCGATCGACTTCTTCGCCTTGGTGACGACCGGCTTCTGGCCCGCGATCAGCTCCATTTCCGAAGCGGCCTGCTCGACCTTCTTCTTGTCCTGAGTCGCTTCGCCCACGCCCATGTTCAGCACGATCTTCTCGATCCGCGGAACTTCCATGGCGTTCTTGTAGCCGAACTTGTCGGTCATCGCCTTGACGATCTTCTCGTCATAGATGCCCTTCATCCGCGGCGTGTACTTGGTGTCTGCCTTAGCCATCGATCTTCTTCCCGGTCTTGACCGCGACGCGGACCTTCTTGCCGTCCTTGGCCGTTTCGAAACGGACGCGGGTCGGCTTGCCGTCCACGACATGGGCAACCTTCGAAATGTGCAGTGGCGCTTCCGAGCGATCGAGCCCGCCCTGCGGGTTCGCCTGGCTCGGCTTCACGTGGCGCACGTGGACGTTCACGCCCGACACGATGACCTTGCCGTCCTTCGGCATCGCCTTGGTGACTTCGCCGGTCCGGCCCTTGTCCTTGCCGGACAGAACGATGACCTGGTCACCCTTCTTGATCTTCGCGGCAGCCATCACAGCACCTCCGGCGCGAGCGAGATGATCTTCATGTGCTTGCGCGCGCGCAGTTCGCGGACCACCGGGCCGAAGATACGGGTGCCGATCGGCTCCTCGTTCTTGTTGACCAGGACGGCGGCGTTGCTGTCGAACCGGATCACCGTGCCGTCGGCGCGGCGAATGTCCTTGCGGGTGCGCACGATGACCGCGCGATGCACGTCACCCTTCTTCACGCGGCCGCGCGGCTGCGCTTCCTTGATGCTGACGACGATGATGTCGCCGACGCCGGCCGTGCGGCGCTTCGAGCCGCCCAGCACCTTGATGCACTGCACCCGCTTCGCGCCGCTATTGTCAGCGACGTCGAGATTGGATTGCATCTGGATCATCGATCCGCTTCCTTCTCTCTTGGCCTACCGGGACATCCGCCCGGGGGTTCCGCTAAAACCAGTGACGCTTACGCGTCGACGTCAACTCGCTCGGGCGTCGCGTGGGTGTTGACCCGCTCGATCACCTTCCAGGTCTTCAGCTTGGACATCGGCGCGGTCTCTTCGATCCGCACGGTCTCGCCCTGCTTGTATTCATTGCCCTCGTCATGGGCGTGGTACTTCTTCGAACGGCGGATGATCTTGCCGTAGAGCGCGTGCTTGACCTTGCGCTCCACGTTCACGACCACCGTCTTGTCGCCCTTGTCCGAGACAATCTGCCCGGTCAGCACGCGCTTCGGCATGTCCTATTCCTTACTTCGCGGCCGCGGACGCTTTCGCGCGCGCGGACTGCTGGGTCTTGATACGGGCGATGTCGCGACGGACCTCGCGCACGCGGCTCGGCTTCTCGAGCTGGCTGGTCGCCGCCTGGAAGCGCAGGTTGAACGCCTCGCGCTTCAGCTCGGCCAGGCTCTCGTTCAGCTGGTCGTCGCTCTGGCCGGCGACGTCTAGCTTGCTCGACGACTTGGTTTCTTTCTTCGCCATCTTATTCGCCTCCGAGGTGCGACGTGTCACCCAGACGCGCCACGACCTTGACCTTGATCGGCAGCTTCATCGCCGCGCGGCTGAACGCTTCCGCCGCGAGCGGGCCGGGCACGCCGTCCAGCTCGAACAGGATGCGGCCGGGCTTGACGCGAGCGGCCCAATATTCCGGCGCGCCCTTGCCCTTGCCCATGCGGACTTCGGCCGGCTTCGACGTCACCGGCACGTCCGGGAACACGCGGATCCACAACCGCCCCTGGCGCTTGATGTGACGCGTGATCGCGCGGCGAGCCGCCTCGATCTGGCGCGCGGTGATCCGCTCCGGCTCCAGCGCCTTCAGCCCGTACGAGCCGAAGTTGAGCGTGGCGCCGCCCTTGGCATCGCCGTGAATGCGACCCTTGAACTGCTTGCGGTGCGCGAACTTTTTCGGTTGCAGCATCTCTTATATCCTTAGCGACGATCGTCGCGCGCGGGGCGCACGCCGGAGGTCTGGGCCTCCATCATCAACTTTTCCTGCGCGAGCGGGTCGTGGCCGAGGATCTCGCCCTTGAACACCCACACCTTGACGCCGCAGACACCGTAAGCGGTGTGCGCCTGCGCCTCGGCGTAATCGAGGTGCGCGCGCAGCGTGTGCAGCGGCACGCGGCCCTCGCGATAGCTCTCGGTCCGCGCGATCTCGGCACCGCCGAGGCGGCCGCCGCACATCACCTTGATGCCGTCGGCGCCCAGGCGCATCGCCGACTGCACCGCGCGCTTCATGGCGCGGCGGAACGCGATGCGGCGCTCGAGCTGATCGGCGATACCCTGCGCGACGAGCTTGGCGTCGATCTCGGGCTTGCGGATCTCGACGATGTTCAGCGACACGTCGGACGAGGTCATCGAGCCGATCTTCTTGCGAAGCTTCTCGATGTCGGTGCCCTTCTTCCCGATGATCACGCCGGGGCGCGCGGCATAGATCGACACGCGGCACAGCTTGGCCGGGCGCTCGATCACCACCTTCGAGATCGCGGCCTGGGGCAGCGTGTCGAGGATGTACTTGCGGATCTTCAGATCCTCGAGAAGCAGCCGGCCATAGTCCGCCCCTTCCGCGAACCAGCGGCTGTCCCAGGTACGGTTGATCTGCAGGCGCAGGCCGATCGGATTGCTCTTGTGACCCATTATGCTTCTTCCTGCTCGCGCACGACGATGCGCAGACGTGAGAACGGCTTCAGGATGCGGGTGGACTTGCCACGGCCGCGGGTCGCGAAGCGCTTCATCGTGATCGACTTGCCGACCGAAGCCTCGGCGACGACGAGCGCGTCGACGTCGAGGTTGTGGTTGTTTTCCGCGTTGGCGATCGCCGACGCGAGAACCTTGCGCGCGTCGACCGCCATGCCCTTCTTCGAAAACTGAAGAATGTTCATCGCGTCGCCGGCCTTGCGGCCACGGATCAGCGCCGCAACCAGGTTCAGCTTCTGCGCCGAACCGCGGATCTGCGTGCCGACCGACAAGGCTTCCTTGTCGCCGACCTTGCGGGGGGATTTAGGCTTGGACATTTTAACGCTTGCCCTTCTTGTCGGCGGCGTGGCCCGGGAAATACCGGGTCGGCGCGAACTCGCCGAGCTTCATGCCGACCATGTCCTCGTTCACCGACACCGGCACGAACTTGCGGCCGTTGTAGACGCTGAAGGTCAGGCCGACGAAGTCGGGCAGGATGGTCGAGCGGCGCGACCAGGTCTTGATTGGCGCGCGCGCGTTGGTTTCCTGCGCGGTCTGCGCCTTCTTGAGCAGGCTCAGTTCGACGAACGGGCCCTTCCAGATCGAGCGAGCCATTACTTCTTCCTCGCGTGACGGCTGCGGATGATCATCTTGTCCGTCGCCTTGTTGTGACGGGTGCGCGCACCCTTGGTCGGCTTGCCCCACGGGGTGACCGGATGACGGCCGCCCGAGGTCCGGCCTTCACCACCGCCGTGCGGGTGGTCGACCGGGTTCTTAGCGACGCCGCGAGTCAGCGGGCGGATGCCCTTCCAGCGGTTGCGGCCGGCCTTGCCCAGATTGGTGTTCTGGTTGTCGGGGTTCGACACCGCACCGACCGTCGCCATGCAGTTCGAGTGGATGTAGCGCTGCTCGCCCGAATTGAGGCGAACGATCACCATCCCGCGGTCACGGCCGACGACCTGCACATAGGTGCCCGCCGAGCGCGCGATCTGACCGCCCTTGCCCGGCTTCATCTCGACGTTGTGGACGATCGTGCCGACCGGCATCGAGCCCAGTTCCATCGCGTTGCCAGGCTTCACGTCGGTCTTCTTGCCCGCGACGATCTTGTCGCCGACGCCGAGGCGTTGCGGCGCGATGATATACGCCAGCCGATCCTTGCCGTCCTCGCCCGCGCCGTAGTTCACGAGCGCGATGAAGGCGGTGCGGTTCGGGTCATACTCGATCCGCTCGACCGTGCCGTCGACGTCCCACAAGCGGCGCTTGAAGTCGACGATGCGATACTTCTGCTTGTGACCGCCGGCGATCCCGCGCGACGTCACATGGCCCTTGTTGTTGCGGCCGCCGGTCTTCTGCTTGCCCTCGGTCAGCGCCTTGACGGGGCGTCCCTTGAACAGGCCCGACCGGTCGATCAGGATCAAGCCGCGGCGCGCCGGGCTCGTCGGGTTATAATGCTTGAGTGCCATTACGCGCTGACCCCTTGCGTCACGTCGATGGACTGACCGTCCTTCAGCGTGACGATCGCCTTCTTGATGTCCGAGCGCGTGTAGTCGGCGCCCTTCCACTTCTTGGTCTTGCCCTTCTGGACGATCGTGTTGACGCCCGTGACGCTGACGTTGAACAGCGCCTCGACCGCGGCCTTGATCTCGGGCTTGGTCGCGTCGCGCGCGACCTTGAACACCACCGCATTCTGTTCCGACATCATCGTCGACTTCTCGGTGATGTGCGGGGCGACGATCACGTCGTAGTGACGGATGTCGACCGCGCCTTTGCTGGGCTTCTTAGCCATTAGTTAGTCCCTCCCGGAAGGGCGAAACGCGCCTCCAGCTTCTCGACCGCGGCGCGCGTCAGCACCAGCGTATCAGCCTTTAGGATATCGTAGACGTTCGCGCCGGCGGCCGGGAGCACGTTGACGTGACCCAGATTGCCCGCGGCGAGCGCGAAGCTGTTCTCGACGGCGTCGCCGTCGATCACCAGCGCCGACTTGCCGAAGCCGAGCTTGGCCAGGTCGCCCTTGAGCGTCTTGGTCTTGCTGTCCTTGACCGCCAGACTGTCCATCACGAACAGCGAACCGGCCTTGGCGTGGCTCGACAGCGCCATCTTCAGGCCCAGCGCGCGAATCTTCTTGTTCAGCGACGGGTTGAAGTCGCGGACACGGGCGCCGTGCGCCTTGCCGCCGCCGACGAACACCGGGGCACGGCGATCGCCGTGACGCGCCGTGCCGCCGCCCTTCTGGCGGCCGAACTTCTTGCCCGAGCGCGCAACGTCGGCGCGCTCGCGCGTGCCGCGTGCGGTCGCGCGACGCTTTTCGAGCTGCCACGTGACGACGCGGTGCAGGATGTCGGCGCGCGGATCGAGGCCGAAGACCTCGTCGTTGAGCTCGACGTCCGCCGCTTTCGCCTTGGCGTCGAAGGAGGAAACCTTGACCTTCACGTTCAGCCCTCCTGGCCGGAATTGTCGGTGTCGCCGCCGTTGTCGGTGGCATCGATCTCTGCGTCGGTCGCACCAGCCGCATCGGCGGCCTCGACGGCGGCATTGACCTCGTCATCGCCCGGCAGCGCGGGGATTTCGTGGACCGCGGCCTCGTCGATCTCGATCCCGACATGCGGCTCGGCATCGTCGTTGGCGCTGCGCAGGCCGGCCGGGTACGGCGCGTCCTTGTGCGCGGGCACCTTGACCGCGTCCTTGACGAACAGCCAGCCGCCCTTCGAGCCGGGCACCGAGCCCTTCACGAAGATCAGGCCGCGCGCGACGTCGGTCGCGACGATCTCTAGGTTCTGCTGGGTGCGATACTTGTCGCCCATCTGGCCGGCCATCTTCTTGTTCTTGAAGACCTTGCCCGGATCCTGGCGCTGACCGGTCGAACCGAGCGAGCGGTGCGAGACCGAAACGCCGTGCGACGCGCGCAGACCACCGAAGCCCCAGCGCTTCATGCCGCCGGCAAAGCCCTTGCCCTGCGTCTTGCCCTGGATGTCGACGATCTGGCCGGCGACGAAGTGCGCGGCCGACAATTCGGCGCCGACATCGAGGAGGTTGTCCTCGGTGACGCGGAATTCGTGGACGATCGCCTTGGGCTCGACCTCGGCCTTGCCGTACGCGCCGCGCTGCGGCTTGGCGACGTTCTTTGCCTTGGCGCTGCCCGCGCCCAATGCGACGGCGGTGTAGCCGTCACGATCCTGTTCGCGACGGGAAACGACCTGCAAGCCTTCGAGGCTCAGGACGGTGACGGGCACGTGGCGGCCGTCGTCCTGAAACAGGCGGGTCATCCCCAACTTCTTCGCGATCACGCCGGTACGCATGATCCATACTCCTCACAGAGGCACCCAGCGGAATTGCTCGGGTGCGTGCCGGGCACTCATCGAAGTAATACTTCGATGGGACCCGTCAGCCCGGAAATGCGAAGCGAGCCCCCGTCCCGGGCTGGTTGTCCGTAGCCAAAGCTATGAACGTGACGGGAGACGCTGCCTGATCCGAAGATCAGCGGTATCTCTATGTGTCAGCGACCAGCAGGACCTAGGGTCGACCGCCGGTGCGCAGGCCCTTAGGCCAGCTTGATCTCGACGTCAACGCCCGCGGCGAGGTCGAGCTTCATCAGCGCGTCGACCGTCTGCGGGGTCGGCTGAACGATGTCCAGCATGCGCTTGTAGGTGCGAACCTCGAACTGCTCGCGCGACTTCTTGTCGATGTGCGGGCCGCGGTTCACGGTGAACTTCTCGATGCGCGTCGGCAACGGGATGGGACCACGGATCATCGCGCCGGTGCGGCGCGCGGTGTCGGCGATGTCGCCGGTCGCCTGATCGAGCACGCGATGGTCGAACGCCTTCAGGCGAATGCGGATATTGCTGTCCATGGTTCCTGCCAATGCGAAAGAGCGGGGCAGCTAACCCTTGAAGGGGGCCACCTCTTGCTGGTTCAAACTCAAACTGAAGGCGCGCCCCTACACAGGGTGGCGCTCGGGATCAACCCCCGTTCGTCGCATCACGCGTGAAAAAGAAGTTGCGACTTATCTGGAACTCTGCGAATTAGCTGAATCTCAGCATAGGAGATTCGAAATGATGCGCAATGTCTCAATTTCAATCGACGTTTTTCACGCAATCTGGGCGGCGCGAGAGCAAGGCGAGAATGACGAAGATGCCATACTTCGTCGCCTCCTAAAGGTCGCGGGAGGTGCATCAATTCCCGCGCAGGGAATCTTGCAGCAAGGCCGCAGCTGGACCGACAAGCGTTATGGCGTGGAGTTCCCACACGGCTTTGAGATTTATCGGCGCTATCTTGGGCGAGACTTTCGAGCCGTTGTGATGGATGGACGGTGGACCCTCAATGGCCGAGAAATTGACGTAAAGAGCATCAACGAACTGAGCCAGGCTGCCGGCACCAAGACGGAGAACGGTTGGGTTAACTGGCGCTATCGCTCAGCAGATGGAACCGAGCGGAAAATTGCCGAACTCCGGAACTAGTCGACAGCAAGGCCCCAAACGCCAAAAAGCCCGGCCTCTTGCGAGGCCGGGCTTTCCGCTCAGTCCCTAGGAACCAATCTTACTTGGTGATGCCCGAGACGATGCCCGAGCCGACCGTGCGGCCACCCTCGCGGATGGTGAAACGCTGGCCGACGTCCATGGCGATCGGCGCGATCAGCTTCACGCCCAGCGCGACGTTGTCGCCCGGCATGACCATCTCGGTGCCGGCCGGCAGTTCGACGGTGCCGGTCACGTCGGTGGTGCGGAAGTAGAACTGCGGACGATAGTTCGCGAAGAACGGCGTGTGACGGCCGCCTTCGTCCTTCGACAGGACGTACACTTCCGACGCGAAGTCGGTGTGCGGCGTGATCGAGCCCGGCTTGGCCAGAACCTGGCCACGCTCGACCTCTTCACGGCCGACGCCGCGGATCAGCGCGCCGATGTTGTCGCCGGCCTGGCCCTGATCGAGCAGCTTGCGGAACATTTCGACGCCCGTGACGGTGGTCTTGCGGACTTCCGGCTGGATGCCGACGATCTCGACTTCCTCGCCGACCTTGACCACGCCGGTCTCGACGCGGCCGGTGACGACGGTGCCGCGGCCCGAGATCGAGAACACGTCTTCGATCGGCATCATGAACGGCTTGTCGAGCGGACGCTCGGGCTGCGGCAGATATTCGTCGACCGCGTTCATCAGCGCCATAACGGCATCCTTGCCGAGCTTGTCGTCCGAGCCCGAGAGCGCGGCGGTGGCCGAGCCCTGGATGATCGGAATATCGTCGCCCGGGAAGTCGTACGAGCTCAGCAGCTCGCGGATTTCCAGCTCGACCAGCTCGAGGATTTCGGCGTCGTCGACCAGGTCGACCTTGTTCATGAACACGACCATCGCCGGCACGCCGACCTGACGCGCGAGCAGGATGTGCTCGCGGGTCTGCGGCATCGGACCGTCGGTCGCCGACACGACCAGGATCGCGCCGTCCATCTGCGCGGCGCCGGTGATCATGTTCTTCACATAGTCGGCGTGGCCCGGGCAATCGACGTGCGCATAGTGGCGCTTCTCGGTCTCATACTCGACGTGCGCGGTCGAGATCGTGATGCCGCGCTCGCGCTCTTCCGGCGCCTTGTCGATGTTGGCGAAGTCGACCGCCGCGTTACCGGCGACGTTTTCCGCCAGCACCTTGGTGATCGCCGCAGTCAGCGACGTCTTGCCATGGTCGACGTGACCGATGGTGCCGATGTTCATGTGCGGCTTGTTCCGCTCGAATTTTGCCTTCGCCATTTTTCCTACCTCTATGGAAAATCGTTTCGTGGGCCCGCCAGGGGAACCGCGCGAAGGCGGCCCCATAGCGGGTGTTTTTGAGTTAGGCCAGCTTTGCCTTGACCTCGTCAGCGACGTTCTGCGGCACTTCGTCATAGTGCGAGAACTGCATCGAGTAGCTCGCGCGGCCCTGCGTGAACGAGCGCAGCGAGTTCACGTAGCCGAACATGTTCGCCAGCGGGACCATCGCCTCGACCGTCTGCGCGTTGCCGCGCGTGTCGGTACCCTGGATCTGGCCACGGCGGCTGTTCATGTCGCCGATCACGTCGCCGAGGTAATCCTCGGGCGTCACCACCTCGACCTTCATCACCGGCTCGAGCAGCGTGATCCCGGCCTTCTGCGCGCCTTCGCGCATCGCGCCGCGGGCACAGATTTCGAACGCCAGCGCCGACGAGTCGACGTCGTGATACTTGCCGTCGACCAGATGCACTTCGAAGTCGATGATCGGGAAGCCGATCAGCGACCCGGTCTCGGCGGTCTCGCGGAAGCCCTTTTCGACCGACGGGATATATTCGCGCGGAATGTTGCCGCCCTTGATCTCGTCGAAGAACTGGAACCCCGAACCGCGTTCGCCCGGCTTCAGCTGGACCTTCACTTCGCCGAACTGGCCCGAGCCGCCCGACTGCTTCTTGTGCGTGTAGGTCAGCTCGACCGGCTTCTTGAGGTACTCGCGATACGCCACCTGCGGCGCGCCGACATTGGCCTCGACCTTGAACTCGCGCTTCATGCGGTCGACCAGGATCTCGAGGTGGAGCTCGCCCATCCCCTTGATAATGGTCTGGCCCGATTCGTGATCGGTCGAGACGCGGAAACTCGGGTCCTCGGCGGCCAGGCGGTTGAGCGCGATGCCCATCTTTTCCTGGTCGGCCTTGGTCTTGGGCTCCACCGACAGCTCGATGACGGGGTCCGGGAACTCCATCCGCTCGAGGATGATCGGGTGCTGCATGTCGCACAAAGTGTCGCCGGTCGTGGTCTCCTTGAGGCCCGCGATCGCGACGATGTCGCCCGCGCGCGCCTCGTCGATGTCCTCACGGCTGTTCGCATGCATCAGGAGCATACGGCCGATCTTTTCCTTCTTGTCCTTCACCGAGTTCAGGTACTGGCCCTTTTCGAGCTTGCCCGAATAGATGCGCGCGAAGGTGAGCGAGCCGACGAACGGGTCGTTCATGATCTTGAACGCCAGCAGCGACAGCGGCGCATTGTCGTCCGCCGGACGCGAATCCGGGGTCGTGCCGTCGAGCTTCACGCCCTGCACGTCCGGAATGTCGAGCGGCGACGGGAGATAATCGACGACCGCGTCGAGCAACGGCTGCACGCCCTTGTTCTTGAACGCCGAGCCGCAGATCACCGGCACGAACGACATGGCGAGCGTGCCCTTGCGGATCAGCCGCTTGAGCGTCGCGACGTCGGGCTCGTTACCTTCGAGGTACTGCTCCATGACATCGTCGTCCTGCTCGACGACCATCTCGATCAGATCGTTGCGGTACTTGGCGGCCTTTTCCTTCAGGTCATCGGGGATGTCCTGATATTCGAACTTCGCGCCCAGCGACTCTTCGAGCCAGATGATCGCGCGGTTCTCGACCAGGTCGACCAGGCCCTTGAACCCGCCCTCGATGCCGATCGGGAGGTACAGCACCGCCGGCTTCGCGCCGAGGCGCTCGATGATCGAGTTGACGCAATAATAGAAGTCGGCGCCGGTGCGATCGAGCTTGTTGACGAAGCACATGCGCGGCACGCCGTACTTGTCGGCCTGGCGCCACACCGTTTCCGACTGCGGCTCCACGCCGGCGACGCCGTCGAAGCACGCGACCGCGCCGTCGAGCACGCGCAGCGAACGCTCGACTTCGATCGTGAAGTCGACGTGGCCCGGGGTGTCGATGATGTTGATCAGGTGCTCTTCGCCCTTGCCCTCATTCGCCTTCCACTTGCACGTGGTCGCCGCCGAGGTGATCGTGATCCCGCGCTCCTGCTCCTGCTCCATCCAGTCCATCGTCGCGGTGCCTTCGTGCACCTCGCCGATCTTGTAGGACTTGCCGGTGTAATAGAGGATGCGCTCGGTCGTCGTCGTCTTGCCGGCGTCGATGTGGGCCATAATGCCGATGTTGCGATAGCGTTCGAGCGGATGGCTGCGGGCCATGACGTGCTTCCTTGGAAAATGTCGGGAGCCGGCGATGACCGGCTCCCAGTTATGTAGGTAAGAAAATTACCAGCGGTAGTGCGAGAAAGCGCGGTTGGCTTCGGCCATGCGGTGCGTGTCCTCGCGCTTCTTCACCGCGTTGCCGCGGTTGTTCGACGCGTCGAGCAACTCGCCCGACAGGCGCGCCGACATCGTGTTCTCGGAGCGCGCGCGCGCGGCCGAGATCAGCCAGCGGATCGCCAGCGCCTGGGCGCGCTCGGGGCGCACTTCGACCGGCACCTGGTACGTCGCACCGCCGACGCGGCGCGAACGGACTTCGATGCCCGGCTTGATGTTGTTGAGTGCGTCATGGAACACGCCGAGCGGATCCTTCTTGGCGCGCGCCTCGACGGTTTCCATCGCCGAATAGACGATGCCTTCCGCGACGGACTTCTTGCCGTCCAGCATGACGCTGTTCATGAACTTCGACAGAACCTCATCCCCGAACTTGGGATCAGGCAGGATTTCCCGCTTTTCGGGACGGCGGCGACGAGCCATTTCAAAATTCCTTGTTGTGCTTCAGCGGGTCCGGAACCTGTGGGAACCCATCAAAGTACTACTTTGATGGGAGCCCTGTCCGGGGCTTACTCTGGCTGATTATTTCGGACGCTTGGCGCCGTACTTCGAACGGCTCTGCTTGCGGTCCTTGACGCCCTGCGTATCGAGCACGCCGCGCAGGACATGATAGCGAACGCCGGGAAGGTCGCGCACACGGCCGCCGCGGATCAGGACCACCGAGTGCTCCTGCAGGTTGTGGCCCTCGCCTGGAATGTAGCTGATGACTTCGCGCTGGTTGGTCAGGCGGACCTTGGCCACCTTGCGCAGCGCCGAGTTCGGCTTCTTCGGGGTCGTGGTGTAGACGCGGGTGCAGACGCCGCGCTTCTGCGGGTTCTGTTCCATCGCAGGGACCTTCGACTTGGCCTTCTGCGGGTCGCGGCCCTTGCGGACCAGCTGGTTGATCGTTGGCATGAAGCCCTTCACCTTTGTGTTACCCGAAAATCGGGCGGTTACTTTGCCGGGAGCCTTTGGAAAAAACGAAAAGGGTCGTTGGGCGCCTCTCGGCACATCCCATGACCCGCGTCTTCCGGCAGCGTTCAGCTCTCCCCACGTGGCAAAACTGCCGGTGGAGCGGGCGCGCCTATAGACGGGGAGTCGGAACTGGTCAACCGGCCCAAGCGCGCAATCCCGGCTTTACGCGGCGCTAACCCGGCCTGCTGTATCACGGCGCGATGCAGCCGTCACCGATCCCCCTGCCCGCCGGTATCGCCGCCGCGCGCGACGCGGCACATAGGGCGTGGCTGGTACTGGCGGCAGGCGCGCTCGTGCCGGGATGGTCGGTGGCGCGGGTGATGCCGCAGTTCCTGACGGTCGGCGACACGGCGCCGCTGTCCGACGGTGCGCCGAACGTGTGGGCGATCGTGCAGACGCTGCCGTGGCTCGGCGACCTCCCGCTTGCCGGGTTGGCGATGGCGATGGCAATCGGTGCCGGTGCGTGGCTCGCGGCGCATTTCTCGGCAAGGCCGCCGCGCGGCGATGCGCTGTTGCCGGCGGGGTTGCTCGTCGCGCTGACGCTTCCCGGACTGCTTCCCTATATGCAACCGGTCGATTTCCTGCCCGCGGTCGCATTGAGCGTCGTGCTGGCGCTCCGCCACCGCGACTATTCGGCTGCCGCGCCCGTTGTAGCGGGTTTTGTGCTGGCGATAATCGGGCTCCCGGCCTTTGGCGGCGTCGCAACGATTGTCGCTATGGTGCTCATCGTACGAAAGTTCCTCGCCTCGCCAGCGAATGACAACGGTCTGCCGCTTAACCCATTTAATCCCTATCCGGTCTGACCGCCGCGCCTGATAGCATGCCCGCGAATCGGGAAGCGAGCGAGAGGCATTATGTTCAACAAGCGTGAGGACGCCCCGGCGTCGACCATTTCACCGGCGGGCGGCGCGCGCCGTACGGCGACCGGCGGCTTTTCGGTGATCGGGCCCGACATGGTCGTGACGGGCAACGTCCGCGCCACCGCGGACTTGCATGTCGAAGGGCGGATCGAGGGCGATCTCGACTGCGGCAACCTCGTGCTCGGCGCCGACGCCACGGTGCAGGGCATGGTCCGCGCCGACAATGCGCGGATCGCCGGCGGGATCGAGGGATCGGTCGCGATCCGCCAGCTCGTCGTCGAATCGGGCGCGCGGATCGCGGGCGACGTCGACTATGAATCGATCTCGATCGAGAATGGCGCGCAGATCGACGGGCGGCTGCGCCACACCGCCAAGCTGGCCAGCGCGCCGGTCAATGTCGTCACCCCGGCGCTCGGCGGACCGAAGGAACTCAAGATGTTCGACGCGGCGGAGGAAGAAGCGGCGTAACTATCAAATCATCGCGTTCGCCATCGCCGCATCGTAGACACTCGCCGCATTGATCGTGTCGATGAAGAACCCGATCCACATCGCGAAGAGCAGCCCGCACGACACGATATAGATCATCGCGCGCAGCGGCACGCGCTTGACCACGACATGCACCACGCTGTGCGCGACACGCGACGCGACGAACAGCCACGCCAGCGCGATCTGCACCGGGTGCGCCTGGTGCGTGATCATCAGGAGCGGCACCAGCGCGAAATAGAGCACAGGGATTTCGAACAGGTTGCGCAGATTGTTCGCCGGCATCTCGACCGGCGCGAAGTAACGCGATGCCGCATCGCCGCTCGCGAGGTTGGCGGCCGTCGGCGGGTTGCTCCGGATATGCCGCATGCGCTGGAGGAACAGCACGAACCAGATCGTGACGATCAACGCGACCAGCGCAAAGGTCGGCCACAGGATGGCGAACGGCTGCATCAAACTCTCCCTGTCGTTATATGCCGACGCTGCACGATCAGACGGAGGATTGCCATGCCCGATTGGACGTTACCGATGGCGGGCGGTTGCCGCTGCGGCAAGGTGCGCTTTGAAATCACGCGGCCGCCGATGATGACGACGATCTGCCATTGCACCGGGTGTCAGCGCATGACGGGCAGCGCGTTTTCGACGACCGTCATCGTGCCGATCGACGGGTTCGCGGTGACTAGAGGTGAGACGGTCGTCGGCGGGATGCACGGCGATCAGGGCCGGCACCAGCATTGCGACTGGTGCAAGAGCTGGATCTTCACCGAAGTCCCGCCCGCGATGGGCGTGGTCAACGTCCGCGCGACGATGCTCGACGATCCGTCCTGGTTCGTGCCGTTCGCCGAGACCTATACCAGCGAGGCGCTTCCCTGGGCGCTCGCCGGATCGCCCCACCCGTACGAGAAATTCCCGCCGATGGAGGACTATCAGAAGCTGATGGGCGAATTCGCCGCGCGTTAGCCGCAGCGCGGCAATACGACCTTCTCGCGCGGCGCGCCGGCGACGGTGTAGATCCGCTCCGCCGGGAATTTCACGCGCAAGCCCGTCTTGGGCAGGTCGAAATCGTACACCGCGCCCTTCAGCCCCGCCATCCGCCCGCCGCACACCGGCTTGCCGATTGCGAGGAAACCGACCGCCAGCCCCTCGCCCATGCTCCCGGTCCAGCGCCCGGCGCGCACGCTGACCGGGCCGGGATGATATTTGCCGACACGCGGCAGGACGTATTCGACCCACTGCCGTCTGATCCCGGTCTCGCGTTCTTCCGAGGGCAGCTGGTGCATCTGGTAGGGCATCGGGCGCGTTACGAACCACCCCATCACCGCGCGCGCGATCGCGGTCGTGCCGCCCGACGGCACGTCGCTCACGTCGATTACCACCGGCGCCTTCGCAGGCACGCTCGCCATAACCGCGTCGAACGCCTTGATCGTGCCGAGGTCGCCGATCGAATTGTTGAAGCGGATCGTCGTCACGCCCTTCGCGGTCGTCACGGTCAGTGCGGGCCGGTCGGGCTGGTCCTTGTAGAGGCTGTCGAGCGTCAGCGTCCGCTCGCCCTGCGGTCCGGCGAAGGTCAGCACGCGCGGCCGGTCGCGTCGCCCGGTCGCGATGACACGCGCGGCGAACGGCGCACGCTCGCCAACGGGCTGCAACCCCATTCGCGACCAGAACACCGCCACCGCCGCGTCGATCGGCTGGCCGTCGGCTTTCACCAGCCGCTCGCCGACGCGCACGCCCGCCTTCGCGGCGATGCTCCCGTCCTTCACCGCGTCGACGACGTACGCATCGCCCGATTTCACGATCCAGATGTCGGCGTAGCTCGGCACGATGCCCCAATCATCTTTGAACGAGCTGCCGGTCAGCGCGTGATGATCGGCCAGCGCCGCGATCATGTCCTCGGCGTAATGGAGCAGCGAATCATGGTCGTGCACCGCGTCGCGCTCGGCGGTGAGTTGCGGTGACGACGGCACCGCGCCGCCGGGCAAATCGTCGAGATAGGCGTAATTGTCGGCGATCAGCCTCGCGAGCGACCTGGCGTCGGACGCGTAATCGGCGCTGGAAAGATCGGGCGCGGGCGCGGCACCGAGCAGCAAGAATGCGCAAGGCACGAGATATCGCGTTGCCGTCAGCGTGCGACGCGATATCGGCGTGGCGGGATGGAACGACACCGGTCCGCGCCTTCTATGGCTGCCCTCCCAGCGCCGTGATCCGCGCCCTGATTTTGCCGGCAAGCTCCGCCGACGGGTTGAGCGTCAACGCCTTGCGGTACGTCTCGATCGCGCGCGGCACATCCTTGGCGACGCCTTGGCCGCTTTCGAGCAGCACGGCCAGATTGTGGCAGGCGCCCGCCTCGCCGCCGTCGCATCCCCGCTGCAAGAACGTCGCCGCGCGGGCATAGCTCTGTGCGACGCCTTGCCCGGTGGCATACATGTTGCCGGCGTTGCTGCACCCGAGCGCGTTGCCGCCGTTGCATCCCTGCTCGTACAACGCCACCGCCTTGGCATCGTCCTTGGGCACGCCCCGGCCCGCGCCGTACAGAAATCCGAGATTGGTGCAGCCGACCGCCTCACCCCCGGTGCAGGCCTGCTGGTACAGCGCGAACGCGCGGGCATAATCGCGCGGCACGCCCCTGCCGTTGCTGTACATGTACCCGAGGCTTTTGCAGCCGAGCGCGTCGCCGCCGTCGCAGGCGCGCCGGTACAACGAAACCGCAGACGCAAGGTCCGCGGTCACGCCCCGCCCGTTTTCGTACATCACCCCGAGGTCGGTGCAGGCCCATGTGTCGCCGCCGTCGCACGCTTGTTTCAACTTGGGGACGGCAGTCGCATAATCCCCCCGATCGGCGGCCGCCCGCCCAGCCTTGTACGCGTCCGACGATTGCGCGAAAGCCGGCGAGCCAAGCGTGAAGGCGAATGCCATCACCAGTGATGCAATGCGCATTGTGTCCCCCCTACCGATCGACGCGCAAACTTATTTCACCACTGGGACGCGCGCAATGTCTCGTCGGTCAAATGTGCAGCGCCCGCCCGTATGCCGCGAGCACGCTTTCGTGCATCGCCTCGCTGATCGTCGGGTGCGGGAATACCGTTTCCATCAGCTCGGTCTCGGTCGTCTCCAGCGTCTTGCCCACGGTGTAGCCCTGGATCATCTCGGTCACCTCGGCGCCGACCATGTGCGCGCCGAGCAGCTCGCCTGTCTTGGCGTCGAACACGGTCTTCACGAACCCTTCGGCCTCGCCCAGCGCGATCGCCTTGCCGTTGCCGATGAACGGGAAGGTGCCGGCCTTGACCTCGTACCCGGCTTCCTTCGCCTTCGCCTCGGTCAGCCCGACGCTGGCGATCTGCGGGTGGCAATAGGTGCAGCCCGGAATGTTGCGCGGGTCCATCGCGTGCGGATGCTTGCCCGCGATCGCCTCCGCCGCGATCACGCCCTCGTGGCTCGCCTTGTGCGCGAGCCAGGGCGGCGCGGTGATGTCGCCGATCGCGTACAGGCCGGGGACATTGGTCTGGCAGTCGGGCCCGGTCTTCACGAACCCGCGGTCCATCGCGACGCCCAGCGCCTCCAGCCCGGTATTCTCGGTGTTGGGCACGATGCCGATCGCGACGATGACGTGGCTGAATTCGGACGTCGCGGTCTTGCCGTCCTTGTCCTTGATCGTCGCCTTGACCCCCGACGCGCCGACCTCGAGCTTCTCGACTCCGGCCTTGGTCATGATCGTCATGCCCTGCTTCTTGAGCGCTTTCTCCAGGAAGGCGGAGACGTCGGCATCCTCGACCGGCACGATCCGGTCGAGCATTTCGACCACCGTCACCTCGGCGCCCATGTCCTTGTAGAAGCTGGCGAACTCGATCCCGATCGCGCCCGACCCGATCACCAGCAGCTTCGACGGCATCTCGCTGGGCGTCATCGCGTGGCGATACGTCCAGACGCGCTTGCCGTCGGCGGGCGTGCCGGGCAGGTCGCGCGCCCGCGCGCCGGTCGCGACGATGATGTTCTTGGCAGCAATCGTTTCCTTGCCCTTGTCGCCCGTGACCTCGATCTTGCCGCCACCGAGCAGCTTGCCCGTCCCCATGTGCACCGCGATCTTGTTCTTCTTCATCAGGTGCGTGACGCCCTGGTTGAGCTGCTTCGCGACCCCGCGCGAGCGCTTCACGACGGCGTCGAGGTCGGCCGAAATCTCCTCCGCGGCGAGCCCGTAATCCTTGGCGTGCTGCATGTAGTGAAAAATCTCCGCCGAGCGCAGCAACGCCTTGGTCGGGATGCACCCCCAGTTGAGGCAGATCCCGCCGAGCAGTTCGCGCTCGACGATCGCGGTCTTCAGCCCGAGCTGCGCCGCGCGGATCGCCGCGACATAGCCGCCGGGCCCGGAGCCGAGAACGATGAGGTCGTAGGTGTCAGCCACTGGGGAGTTCCTTCTTCTCCCTCCCCCCTTGCGGGGGAGGGCCGGGGGAGAGGGGTCAGCGGCGAGGCCGGCTCGATGCCGGTCTCGTCGCTTTGAAGCGAATCGAGAATAGAGATTAGGACCGCATCCGCCCGCGCCAAGATGTCATTGTTGTAGAACCGCATCAGTCGGAATCGCTGCGCCCTCAGATAGGCATCACGCGCGGCATCGTACGCGCTGTCGATATGTTGCGATCCGTCTGCCTCAACGATCAACCGCGCTTCGAAACATACGAAGTCGACAATGTAGCCGTCGAGCTGCTGTTGACGTTTCCACTTCCAGCCCGCCAGCCGCTTGTTGCGGAGCAATCGCCACAACGCACGCTCGGCTTCGGTAGGGTTCTTTCGCATTTCGCGCGCTCTGGCGAGCGCGCGCCCTCTCCCTCCCACCGCTGCGCGGCGGGCCCCTCCCTCCCCCGAAATGGGGGAGGGATTCATTGATCCACCCCGACAAACACAAATTGCCCTTCTGCAACGCGCGCCACCGATTCGCCATGCCGGTCGCGTTTCCATGCTTGTGTCGCGATGGTGAGGGAGGTCTTCCCCTCGCCCGCGACCTCGGCCCAAACCGATAGCTCATCGCCGACATCGACAGGCGCGAGGAACTTGAACCCGTCCGCCGCGACCACCGGCGCGCGCTTGCCGGTCAGGCGCGACGCCAAACTTCCGCCCGCTAGCGCCATCTGGCCGAACAGCCAGCCGACGAACGCGGTGCCATAGGGGTTGGCGTCGGCCGCCATCACCGTCACGCGGATGTCGGGCGCGCGGTCCGGTGGCGCCTCAGTCATCCGCGCTCTGCCGCGCGCGCAGCCGGTCGGCGGTCCACGAATCCCAGAACGGCTTGAACCCCAGGCCCACGACGAACGCGATCGATACCCAGGCGATCGGCCAGATCGTGTCGGCACCGAGCGGATAGCTCCACGCCGCGCACCACGCGATGCACCACGTCACCACCGCACTGGCGATCATGTAGCAGAATTCGGCGATGGTGTGGCCGGACACGCTGCCCGCCCCCTCAGGCCAGCATGCCCAGCGGGTTCTCGATCAGCGCCTTGAACGCCTGCATCAGCTCGGCGCCGTCGGCTCCGTCGATCGCGCGGTGATCGAAGCTGCCGGTCGCCGACATCACCGTCGCGACGCCCAGCGCATCGTCGATCACATACGGCCGCTTCTCGCCCGCGCCGATCGCCATGATCATCCCCTGCGGCGGGTTGATGACCGCTTCGAACTGCTTAATCCCGAACATGCCCATGTTGGACAGGCTGGCGGTACCACCCTGATATTCGTGCGGAGCGAGCTTGTTGTCGCGCGCGCGCGCGGCCAAGTCCTTCATCTCGGTCGAGATCGCCGCGACGCCCTTGGTGTTGGCGCTCGCGATGATCGGCGTGATCAGCCCCGACGGCGTCGATACCGCGACCGAAATGTCCGCGCGGCTGAAGCTGATCAATTGGTCGGGCGTGAACATCACGTTGCACTTGGGCACCGCGATCAGGCTGGCCGCCAGAGCCTTGATGATCAGGTCGTTGACCGACAGCTTCATTTGGCGAGCTTCAAGGCTCTTGTTGAGGTCGCCGCGCAGCTTGAGCAGCGCGTCGAGCCGAATGTCGACCGTCAGGTAGATGTGCGGAACGGTTTGCTTCGATTCGGTCAGGCGGCGCGCGATCGTCTTGCGCACGTTGGAGAGCTTGGTCGCCTCGTGCGGGATGTCGGGAACGGTCGCGGGCTTGGCCGCCGCGACGGGCGCTTCCGCCGCCGATACCGTGCCGGCCTGCGCGGGGGCGGCGCCGGGCTTGGCGCCCTCGACGTCGGCCTTGACGATCCGCCCGTTGGGGCCGGAGCCGCTCAGCGCCGAAATCTCGATCCCCTTCTCCGCCGCAATTCGCCGGGCGAGCGGCGACGCCTTGACGCGCCCTTCCCCTCTCCCCCCAGGAGAGGGGCTAGACGATGCGCCAGCATCGGCTCGGGGTGAGGGCTGGGTCGAACCGCTGGCCGCTTCGACCTTGCCCTCACCCGGCGACGCCTTCGGCGCGCCACCCTCTCCCGAGGGGAGAGGGCCTTTGGGGTCGTCCTTCTTCGGCGCAGGCGCCGCCTTCGCGGCCGACGCATCCTCACCCTCGCCCGCCAGGATCGCGATCACCGCGCCGACCTTCACGTTGTCGGTACCCTCGGGCACGACGATCTCGGCGATCACGCCTTCGTCGACCGCCTCGAATTCCATCGTCGCCTTGTCGGTCTCGATCTCGGCCATCAGGTCGCCCGACTTGACGCTGTCCCCCGCCTTGACCAGCCACTTGGCGAGCGTGCCCTCCTCCATCGTCGGCGACAAAGCGGGCATCTTGATCTCGATGGGCATTCTTCGTCCTCTTGGGGCAGCGTCCTGGGGAGGCGGACCGTTCCCCAACGCTTTCGCCCCGCCCAAGGTTCGGGTCAAGACCGCGCGCTTGCGCGAGGCACGGTTCCGCGCCACCTATCGCACCAGCAAGAGGGGCTATCGGCAATGCGCATCTACCTGGTGGTGATCGACGACACGCCTGAGGCGGAAGTCGCGTTGCGCTTCGCCGCGCGGCGTGCGGTCAAGACCGGCGGCGGGGTCGAGATCCTCGCGCTGATGCCGCCGCAGGAATTCATCGCGTTCGGCGGCGTCCAGGCGACGATCGAAGCCGAAGCGCGCCAGCACGCCGAGGCGCTGGTCGCGGGCGCGGCGGGCACGCTGTTCGAGGAATCGGGACTCAAGCCCGCGATCACCGTGCGCGAGGGCGACGGGCCGAAGATCATCCACGAGATGATCGACGCCAATCCCGAAATCGCCGCCTTGGTGCTCGGCGCGGCGGCGAGCGGCGCACCCGGCCCGCTGGTCGCGCACTTCGCCGGCGCGGACGCGGGCACGCTGCGCGTGCCGATCATGATCATCCCCGGCAGCCTCGACCGCGAGGCGATCGACCGGTTGAGTTAGGCCTTCGCGGCGCTCACCGGCGCCGTCTCCGCGATATCCAGCGCCAGCGTTTCGGTAACCGGCGGCGCCACCGTCGGCGGTCGCGACCACCCGTTGATCCACCGGCGCATCGGATTCTCGTACACGAACAGCAGCGCGATCGCCGCGCCGATGATCAACGGATATTGCAGCAGCAGAACGCCGTGGCCGAGGCGCGTCGCACTCAGCGCGGCGTGGACCGGAACCGCCAGCATGTACATCGAATAGCTCGCCGCGCCGAGCAGGATGGCAGGCTTCGCGTCGAGCATCCGGGTGAACATCGCCCGCCGATTGTTGGCGAGCCCGATCGTCATCAGCGTCGAGAACACGATCGCGACCGCCGCTTGCTGCGGATACGACGGGAACATCAGCACGATCGCGAAACCGATCAGCGCCGTCCCCGGCGGCAACACTATCGGCCGTATCCCGCGCCGCGCCTGCCATTCCGCGATCGCCACACCGGCGAGAAATTCGGGGAAGCGCAGGATCGGCAGCGGCACCGTGCGCACCCAATCGGGGCCTAGCGTACCGCCGGGCGGGCCGGCGCTTCCGGTCAGGAAAATGAACAAGGTCGCGGCGGCGACGACGCCGGCGATCGTGCGCGGCGACATTCGCTCGACCAGGCGGCAGACGAACGGGAAGACCAGATAGAATGCGAATTCGACCGACAGCATCCAGCTCGGCCCGTTCCAGATGTCCCAGGTCACCGACCCCTCGCGCGGCCAGCATTGCAACAACAGGAATTGCGGCAATGCGTCCCAGCCGATCGAGGCGACGAAGGGCGCGACCGCGATCACCCCCAGGAAATAGACGGGGTAAATCCGCGCAAACCGCGACACGGCGTAGCGCCGCCAAGCGCCGGGCTCCGCCATGCGATGCCGATAGAGCGTCTGGAGGATGAACCCCGACAGGACGAAGAAGAAACCCTGCGCCAGCGTGCCGTTGAGCAGCAGATTGTCGACCAGCGGCGGCGTCCAGCTCTGCAACGCCAGCCAGCTCGCCCCCGAATGATGCAGGATCACGGCCATCACCGCGATGAACCGAATACCCATCAACGGGCGAAGCAATGCCGCCCGGTTCGCACGATCGTCCATGCCATCCCCTTTGGCCTCTCCTCCAGCCAGTTCGCGGAAATTGCAAGTGACTGAAATCAAGCGCATCTCGCCCGTCCCAAATTAAGGCCCCGCCGGGCGCTGCCGCCCGTCAGGGGTTGCTCATGCCAGGCGGTTGAGTCACGCTCGGCCGATGCGCAAAGCCCTGTTGTTCGCCCCGCTCCTGCTCGCCGCCGCCGCACCGCCAAGCGAAGCGCCCTCCCCCGCCGCGATGAAGGCGACCGTCACCGCGCTCGTCGGGTTCGGCACGCGACATTCGCTGTCGGACCCCAATGACCCCAGGCGCGGGATCGGCGCGGCGCGCGCCTGGGCGAAGGCGCGGTTCGAGGCGATCGGCGCGGCGTGCGCCGGGTGCCTCACGGTCGAGACGATCAGCCGCAATTTCACCGGCCCGCGCGCGCCCAACGGCGTCGATATCGTCGACGTGCTCGGCATCCAGAAGGGCAGCGACCCCAACCGCGTGGTGATCGTCGGCGGGCACATCGACTCGATCGTCGGCGACGTGATGGATACCAAGGCCGACGCGCCCGGCGCCAACGACGACGCCTCGGGCGTGTCGGTCGTGCTGGAGGCGGCGCGCATCCTGTCCCGCCACAAGTTCAAGGCGACGATCGTCTATGCCGTGTTCTCGGGCGAAGAGCAGGGGCTGTGGGGCGGCAAGCTGCTCGCCGACACCGCGAAGGAACGCGGCTGGCAAGTCAGCGCGATGCTCAACAACGACATCGTCGGCAATTCGGTCGGCCAAGGCGGCGTGGTCGCCGACCGCACCGTACGCGTGTTTTCCGAAGGCATCCGCAACGCCGAGGACCTGAAGGCCGACCTCGCACGCCGCGCCAACGGCGGCGAGGACGACGGGCCGAGCCGCGCGCTGGCCAAGGCGATCGACGGCGTCGCGGCGGGCATTCCCGGCGGGCTCGACGCGTTCATCGTGCGGCGCCCCGACCGCTTCGGCCGCGGCGGCGATCACTTGCCGTTTCTCGAGCTCGGCTATCCCGCGGTGCGCTTCACCGTCGCCGCCGAGCGCTGGGATGGGCAGCACCAGTACGTCCGCACCGAAAACGGCATCGCGTACGGCGACACGATCGACAAGATGGACTTCACCTATCTGTCGAAGGTCGCCGCGATCAACATCGCGACGATCCGTCGCCTGGCGAGCGCCCCCGCCGCGCCCGACGGCGTGACCGTCGCCGGTGCGCTGTCGCGCGACACGACGGTGCGGTGGCAGCCGGTCCCCGGCGCGGTCAGATACCGCGTCCACTGGCGCCGCGCCGACACGCAGAACTGGAGCATGGCGCGCGACGTGTCGGGTTCGACCGAGTTGTTGCTCAAGAACGTGCCGATCGACGACAATTTCGTCGGCGTGTCGGCGGTCGCGGCGGACGGGTCGGAGAGCCTGGTGACGTTCGCCGGGCCGGCGCCACGTCGATAGCAAACCGCCCGCCTCCATCGCTGGAGACGGGCGGCTTTCCCCCCTTCAAGGGCTAACGATCAGCTGCCTTGGATCGGCCGCGGTGCGCGGCGAACACACGTGCAGCGCGGCTTCGGGCGCCATACACGGACCGGCTTGCGCCAGACGCGCTTCGCGACGACGCGGCGTTCATAGACATATTCGGTGGTCGTGGTCGTGGTGGTCGTCACCGCGCCCGGCATCGTGACCGTCACGACGGAGCCCGGCGAGACATAATAGGTTTCGCCATAAGCGATGCGCGGCATCGGGCCCGGGCCCATCGGCGGCGGACCACCGGCATAGCCACCGCCCGGGGTAGTACCAAGGTCGCGACGAACGACCATCGTCCGCGTCACGGTCGACCCGTCGCCGTAGCCCGGCGCGGGATAGGGCGCGCCATAGCCCGGCCCCGGACCCTGCGGGCCGGCATAGGCTGGCCCGGCATCGTAGCCCGGACCGCCGTTGCCGCCGGCATAATCCTCGTCATAGGCGTAGCCGCCCTGGTAACGGTCCCAATCGACACTGCCGATCGTGTCGTAGACCATGCCGTTGGCGTCGATCAGCACCGCGTCGTTGTAATAGCGGCTCCAGTAATAGCCCGCGGGCGGCGCGCCCAGGCCGAACATCTGCCAGTCGTTGATGATATAGTTGGGCGAGACCCAATAGGCCGGCAGGCGATGCCCGCGCTTGATCCGGACATAGCCGTTCCAGCCGCCCGGTGCCTGCACACCGGCCCACCAGAAGCCGCCGATCCGGCCGCCCCAGCGGCTGCGGCCGTTCCATTGGCCGCGGTTGCCGCGCTGCCACTGGCCACCGCCGTTCCACTGACCGCCGCCATTCCAGCCGCCCCGGTTGGGCGTCGGCATGGGTTTGGGCATCGGCATCGGCTGACCCTGCGGCGGCATCGGCATCGGCGCGGGCATCGGCGGCTTGCCGCGCGGCCCGAGTCGCTGCGCATCGGCGGCGGTTCCGCCAAGGGCCATCGCCGCCACAACCGCAGCAATCATAAGGGTTCGCATGGTTAACACTCCCTGTTCCGCACCGGCGCCGTTAACCAACGTCGCAGGACCGTTCATGGGCCGTGTTACCAAAAGTCGCGGTTTTCCGCCAGTTTTGCGACAGTTCGAATCGCGTCCCGTTCTGGGTCGGGAATCAGCGGTTAACCCTGTCGCTTAACATCCGCGCGATCGCCTCGACGCCGGCGGCATCCTCGGCGTCGAACCGCGCCGGACTGGGGCTATCCAGATCGATCACCCCGATCACCCGGTCGCCATCGACGATCGGCACGACAAGTTCGGAGCGGCTCGCGGCGTCGCACGCGATATGCCCGGGGAAAGCCAAGACGTCCTCCACCAGTTGCGTGGCACGCTCGGCGGCAGCCGCGCCGCACACGCCCTTGCCCAGCGGAATGCGGATGCACGCCGCTTTGCCCATGAAGGGCCCGAGCACGAGTTCGTCGCCGAGGTTGCGGTAAAAACCAGCCCAGTTCAGGTCGGGCAGATACTCCCACAGGATCGCCGCGGCATTGGCCATGTTGGCGACCGCATCGGGCTCGCCCGCCGTGATCGCGTCGATCGCCGACAGGATGTCGCGGTAGAGGTCGGGCTTGGAGCCGCTGGCGACTTCGAACTGGTACATCAATCGATCCTGACCTTGCCGCGCCCGGCCTTCACCGCGCTCCGGCCCTTCTTCTCGTCGACGCGCTTTGCCTTCGCCGCCTTGCTCGGCTTGGTCTTGACGCGTTTCGCCTGCCGCACATGGGCATCGGCAACCAGCTTCGCCAGCCGCTCGCGCGCGTCGGCGCGGTTGGCCTCCTGCGTGCGGAAGCGCCGTGCGGTGATCAGCAACTCGCCGCCTGCGGTCAGTTTCGACCCGGCGAGTTCCTTCAACCGCTGATAGGCCCATGGTGCCAGCCCGAGCCGGAACACGTCGACGCGCAACTGCACCGCGGTCGCGACCTTGTTGACGTTCTGCCCGCCCGGCCCGGTCGCGGCGAGGAACTTCTCCTCGACGATCGCGGCGTCCAGCGTCTCAGGCGTCACCGAAACCTGCCTTGGCAAAGCGATTGGGCGACGGCGCCTTCGCCGCGATCGGCTTCTTCCCCTCGCGCGGGATGGTTAGTTCGGCGGCGTGGAGCAGCATGCCGTTCGGGTCGGCTTTGCCGTACACGGGATCGCCGACCACCGCCGCGCCGAGCCCCTCGAGCGCGTGGACGCGTATCTGGTGCGTCCGCCCGGTCTCGGGCCGGAACTCGACCAGCGAGCGGCCGTCCTGCACGCGCAACGCCTTCCACGCCGTTCGCGCCGACTTCCCCTCGGGCGATCCCGTCATCCGCCAGCCCGCCTCGCGCGTGGAAACCTTGGCGAGCGGCAGGTCGATCACGCCCTCACCCGCGACCACGCCCTCGAGCACCGCGAGATATCGCTTCTGCACGCGATGCTGCTCGAACGCCTGCTGGAACCGCGCGTGCGCCTTGGGATTGCGCGACAACAGCAGGCAGCCCGACGTGTCCTGATCGAGCCGGTGCACCGCCACCGGCCAGCGCTTGAACCCGAAGGTCAGGCTGTCGAGATGGTTTTCCAGGCTGATCGCGCCCGAGCGCGGGCGATCGACCGGCAACCCCGCCGGCTTGTCGATCACCAGCGCCTCGCCATCGAGAAACAACACTTTGTCCGCAAGCATGATCGCCCCTTGCCACCGCGCGCGCCGCTATGCCAGTGACCCTGTCCCTTCGAGTATGTGGAGCGTGTGATGCGGGTACGGTGGTTGGCGTGGTTGCTGATGCTGATCCCGGCCGCCGCGACCGCGCTCACCCCCGTCACCCTGTGCCCCGGCCAGAACGTCGAGCCGATGCCCGACGGGCGCATGCTCGGGCACCTGCCCTATCCCGAAGCCAACCCCGCCGACCTGGTCACGATTCCGGGCGATTTCGGCGCGGGCCGGCCGTGCCAGATGCACCGCGACGCCGCCGCGGCGATGGCGCAATTGATCGCGGCCGCCAACCTCGTGCCCGCAGTGAAGGGCAAGCTGCGCGGCATATCCTGCTTCCGCACGGTCGAGCGCCAGCGCCAGATCTTCTGCAGCCAGATCGGCCCCAGGAAACGCTGCGCCAACGCCGCCGAGCGCGCCAAGAGCTCGGGCCCGCCGGGCTATAGCGAGCACGCCACCGGCTATGCGCTCGATTTCGGGATTCGCCCGCTGACCAGGGGCTGCGGCGACGTCAGCGACTGCATCGCGAAGACGCCACCCGGGCAATGGCTGCTCCAACACGCGACCGAATTCGGGTTCGAGCTGTCGTTTCCGCCGGGCAACGCCCAGGGCGTGACGTGGGAGCCGTGGCACTGGCGCTGGGTCGGCGTGAACGCCGCGGTGCCCGGCGCCGCGACCGCCCGAGCTTTGTTCGCGACCGCGCGCACGCGATTCCCCGGCTATCCGCGAATCACGGACGTCGCAATCCCGCCGATCTGGCGCAACGCCATCGCGCCGGCGCCGACGCCCAGCCCCACGCCGGTCTGGCCGAAATGATCAGTCGGGCAGCTTGCCGGTCGTCGGGTCGACGGGCTTGCCGCGGACGTAAGCGAGCACGCCGGGGATCGGCGGGAGGCGGTTGACGCTCGACCCGCCCGTGAACTGCCCGACCGCGCGATACGCCGCGCGCTCCACCGGCAGCGACTTCAGCGCGGCGGGCACCGGCGTCGCGGCGTCGGCGGGCACGACCGCCTCGCCCAGGATCAGGCCGTACTGGAACATCTGCGGCCCCAGATTGTCCTCGAGATGCGGGATCGGCGACGGCTTGTGGACCTTGTCGGCATAAGCCGAGCCGAGATCGGTAATCACCCCAGCTCGCGCCGCGAATTTGACCGTGCCCAGGCAATTGCACGTCACCAGTCCCCCACCGCCGATCGTGATCCCGTAAAACAGATACTCGCCGGGCGGCACCTCGATCAGCAGCGTGCGCATCGTCCCGTCTTCCAGGAATTTGTCCTGATCGACGACGAACGAGTTGGATGCGACTTTGCGGCCCTGTTTATAATCCTCGATTTCCTGCGCCGACGGGATGCGCAGCAGGACGTGCCGGATCGACATCATGCCCGACTTCGCGGTGCTGGTGCGGAGCAACAGATAGGCCATGTCGCTCTTCAACGCGACGGGTGCGGCGACCAGTGCGGTCGTCCCCGCCGTGTCCTTTACGGCCAGGGCCGGCGCGGCGATCACCGTCAGCGCCATCAATCCGGCAATCGCGCGTTTCATCGCGTCACTTCCTCGTCATTGGGCTTCGGGCCGGATGCCAGCTTGGCCTGCATCAGGATCAGCCTATCCTCGTCGGGGCCGTCGTTGAGCTCATCGAACGCGCTTTCGGTAATCGCGTAGCGGACGTAGCCGCGCGTTCCCATGCACCGGCGCATGATGTTGCTGCGCGAGCCGCGTTCCATCTTGGGTGCCATGATCGCCCCCATCGCGTCGCCCAACACGCCATAGGGGCTGAGCCCGACGGTTGGGGATTTGTCGGTCAATCTCGCGCTCGAGCGTTCGACCCCGACGCGCCAGGGGACGAACCCCGGCACCGGGCCCGCGCTCGTATGCGCCAGGAAAGCGCGGCATTCGGCAATGTCGTCGTAGGCCTGGGCAAAAGTGACGTTGGGATTGTGGAAATAATAGAATTTGTAGCCGTCGCCCCGAACCTTCGGGTCGGTCGGCGGGGTCACGTCGGGAACGGTGATCGTCGCCGGGTCGGGTAGCGGGTCGCCCGCGTTGCGCGGTTGGCTGGCAACCGCCGCCGCCGGCTTGTCCTGTGCGATGGCGGCGGTTGGCCATAGCGGAATCAGCGCGAGCGCCGCGACGATATTTCTCATGGCGCGATGCTAAGATGGCGCGGCGGGCGCGGTCAACGCCCGAACAAAAAGGAGCCCGGACCGTCCGGCCCGGGCTCCACCCCGCGAACGCTTTGTGCCGCTCAGTACGTGCCCGAGAAGCTCCGGTTGAGGATGCGGCCCTGGCCGTCCCCATCGCTGAAGGTTTCGCGATCCTTGTCGTCGCCGAAGAACGCGCTGCGCTCCTCGTCACGCCAGTGCGCCTTGGCTTCGTCGGCGGTCTTGCGCACCGTCACCTTGTCGTCGACGCTTTCGATCCAGCGCGACGGGATCGAATGGTGCCGCCCGCCGGCATCGGGATCGCTCTTGGTCAGCAGGATGCGGTCGCCGCGCACCTTATCGACCGTCCCGATATGCACGCCGTCGGCGCCGACCACGTCCATATGCTCGGTCACCTTCGACAAGGCCGAGCGCTGGCCTTGCCGTTCGGTCCGCCAGCTGCCGAATTCGTTCGAGAACTTCTGCTGGTTCTCGCGGCGATATTCGTCGTAGTCGCGGTCGAGCGCATCGATCTGGCTCTCGCGCCACGCGTGATAGTCGCGGTCGCGCGCGTTCTGCTGGTCCATGACGCGGCGGCGCTCGGCCTCGTCGTCACCGAACCACGAGCGGACCTCGTCGCCCGCGCGGTCGAAGAAGGTGCGGCTGGCGCGGTCGTAGCCCTGCGGTTCGCGGGCATAGTCGCGATTGGGGCCGTATCCGCCGCGGCCCGCATCGCCATAGCTGCGGTCGCGCCCATATTCACGATTGCCGCCATAGCCCGAGCCGTAGCTGATCGAACTATAGTCGCCGTAGCCGCCGGCGTCGCCGCGATAGTCGCCGCCGTACTGGCTGCCGGATTGTCCGCCCGACCGCCCGTAATCCTGCAACCGGTTGCGGCTGTAATAGCCGCGCTCGCCGTAATCGTCGCGGCCCATCGTCTGGCTGCGGCCCGCGCCATAGTCGCGCGCCGCGGCATCGTCGTCGTCGCGGCCGTAGCGCGTGTCGCTGCGGTTCCAGTCGTCGTGCGCGCGCCCGCGCGGATAGCGGTCATAGCCCATCGAAAAGCTCCTTCACTCCGGGGTTCGATGGCGGGCGCGGCAAGGGGGGAGACCGCGCCCACCTGTCGTACCAAACGACGGAAGAATCAGCGAAGTTCCCACGGTTCGTCGCATGCCCAACGGCTCGCCGAAATATGACGCGCGCACGCGACGAGGCGCGTGTTGCAAAGGCTCCAAAGGATCGCTAGAGGCCACCGCTCCCAAGCGGCCAGGCGCCGTTCGGGGGTGGAGCGGGGCTGTAGCTCAGATGGGAGAGCGCTGCAATCGCACTGCAGAGGTCAGGGGTTCGATTCCCCTCAGCTCCACCAACCTTTCCAGCGGCCGGAAACGAGATCGGCGCGCATCATTCGCGGGGCGGCAGTGGAATGCGAGCGCTGCTCGGAGCGATTTACGAGCCGCCGCTAATCGCCGCCAGGGTAGCCGCACCCCCCTTCATAGCCGCGCGGTTTGGTGCCCATCACAGTAACGTATGTGATAATTTCGAAAAAGTTTTTTCTCGAGTCCACAGCCTGATTAAAATGGTGATATCCTTGTTTGCTGCAAATTGCCTCAACGTCTATCGTAAAGTTATCAACTGCTATCCCATTCTTATTGAATAGTTTGAAGGTCCAAATCCTATTTTGGTTTCCTTTGTCGTCCTCTGTTTGATTAAAATAATCGAAATCGACTATATAAGAAGTAGAATGGCTTCTGCTTTTACGGTCTATTTGTTCAATTGCCGTCAACGATAGGCCCTTGACTCGCTGCGCGTAGGAACCGCTCCAAATCCCACTGCGTAGCGTTATAGGTAATGGCCATTTGAACAGATGTTGACGGGGTGCAGTGCGCGAGCTGCGGGTGATTGCCGGGCGGGATCTGACCTCATCAGTGTGAGTCTCAACGCCATCACCGGGAAACGGCCGTGCCTCTATAAGAACAGGACTCGCCGTAACCACGAGCGCTGCCAATACGCCAAATCTGCTAATAGTGAAGTTCATGGCGTGCTACCCCTCAGGATGTCTATTCACGCTCAACTTAAGGCCTTACAAAAGTCCTTTGTTTTTGCGATGTCAAGCTATTCACCGCAATTTCCGATAGGTCAGAGGCGCAGTTATTGTCGTGGCCGAACAAGGCCGTTGACATGCTTCAGGCGAGGAATAGGCTGCACGTCGACCGCAGCGCTTGGGAGGGTAGCGGCGATCGGCGTTTGAAAGGTCCCCCGGCCGTGTCTTTACCTCCTCGCATCACCGCAGCCGCTATCGCGACAAGTTGCTTTTTCTTCTCCCCTGTCGCGAAGGCGAAATTGGGGGAAGCGGCGTCCAGCGTCACTGGTGATCAGGCGCGGATGAACGCCCGCATCGCCTCGTTCCCAATGGGGCGGTTCATACGCCACGAACTGACGCGCCCGAACGGCGGCATGGTGCGCGAGTTCACGAACGCCAACGGCGTCGTCTTCGCGGTGACTTGGTCGGGGCCGGGCAAGCCCGATCTCAGCACCTTGCTCGGCCGCTATTTCGCGGCGTTCCAGGCGGACAGCGCCGCGACCGCGCGCGCGATGCATTCGCTGCGCCATCCGCCGCAGGTCGCGCGGACCGATCTGCAGATCCAGGCCGGCGGCCATATGGGCTGGTTCCACGGCGTGGCGTATGTGCCCTCGCTCGCACCCCCCGGTTTCTCGACCAGCGACCTGGCGGTGCAGCCATGAGTGTCCGCAAGCCGCTCGGCGGCCTGTTCCTCGCGCTGGCGCTCGCGGCGTGCGGCGGCAGCGGCACGACATCCGCGGCGCCGATCGTCGTGACCCCGACACCCACGCCAACGCCCAGCCCGACCCCGACGCCCACCGCGACGGCCAACACCGCGACGCTCACGCTCGACGCCGGGCCCGCCGAGCTCAACCAGGGCCTCAACCCGTACACCGCGTTCAACGAGCCCTATGTCACCGTCACGATCTGCGCGCCGGGCTCGGCGACCAATTGCCAGACGATCGACCATATCATCCTCGACACCGGATCGGTCGGCCTGCGCATCATCCAGCCGGTGCTCAACGCGAGCCTGCTCGCCGCGCTCCCGACCGAGAGCGACACGTCGAACAACGCGGTCGGCGAATGCTATCAATATGTGAATTCCTACGCGTTCGGGTCGGTGCGCACGGCGGACTTCTCGATCGCGGGGGAAAAGGTCGCGAACATGCCGTTTCAGGCGATCGGCGACAGCGGCACCTTCGCGAGCGTACCGTCGAGTTGCTCGTCGGGCGGCGGCACCTCGATCGCGACGGTGCAGGATTTCGGCGCCAACGGGATCATCGGCGTGGGCACGACGACCACCGACTGCGGCAGCTTCTGCACGGTCAACGGCGGCTCCTCGGGGGCGATCTATTACGATTGTCCGTCGAGCGGGTGCAGCAGCATCATCGGCCGCGCCGCCAACGCCACCGCGCCGTTCCAGCAATTGCCCAATCCGGTCGCGGCCTTCCCGACCGACAACAACGGCACGATCATCACGCTCCCAACGGTGCCGCAGCACGGCCTGCCCTCGCTGACCGGTAGCGTCACTTTCGGGATCGGTACGCAGGGCGACAACAGCCTCGCCGCGACGAACGTGTTGCCGCTAACCACTTCGTCGAGCCGGCTGGGCGCGGGCCTGCTCACCGCGACCTACAACGGCAAGCAATTGACCCAGAGCTTTCTCGACAGCGGCAGCAACGATTATTTCTTCATCGACACCAGCCTCAATCCCTGCACCGACGCCGACCTGATCGCCTTTTACTGCCCGGCCGCGCCGACACCGCTGTCACCGTTGCTGACCGCGACCAACGGCGCGACCGCGAGCGGGGCGTTCACGCTCTACAGCCCGCTCGACGTCTCGGGCACGTCAACCGTCGCGCCGGGGCTCGGGGTCAACCCGACGCTGGTTAAACCGCCGCTGCCGTTCGCGAACAGCTTCGATTTCGGCATCCCGTTCTTCTTCGGGCGGACGGTCTATACCGCGATCGAGGGCCGGCCGGCGGGCAACGTCAACGGGCCGTACGTCGCCTTCTGAGCGCAGTCGCCCTGCGCCGACCTTGCGCAAGACGAATCGGCTTGGCAGTCTCCCCGCGCCTTAGGGGGTCGAAAGGGGGACATCATGCGCCGAATCCTGCTCGCGTCGTTGCTCGTCACGTCAGCCGCGGTTGCCGGGGGGCGCCCCGCCGAGACTCCCTCCACGCCCAAGGAACAATTGCTCGCCCCGCCGGCCGGCGCGCGGCATTTCACGATCAGTTCGACCGCGGGGAAGCATGGCGACGTCTGGTCGTGGAAACTGCCCGACGGGCGCATCGCCTATCGGATGTCGATGTCGCTGCGCGGCTGGGTGACCGAGACCGACGAGGTCGTGACGATGGGCCCCGACCAGCGCCCGACCAATCTCGCGATCCGCGGCTTCACCGATTCGGGCGATGCGACCGAGAATTTCAGCGTCGACGGCGCCGGCAATGCGCAGTGGAAGACCGCGGTCGACGCTGGCTCCGCACCGTTCGCGGGCAAGCGCTACAACAGCTACGGCGGGCCGTGGCTCGCGAGCGAAATGGACGTCGAGGCGCTGGTCGCCGCGGGGGACAAGGGGATCGACCTGCTCCCGTCGGGCCACGCCGCGATCAGCATCGGCCAGCCGATGCAGATCGACGGGCCCAGGGGCAAGCAGACGCTCAAACTCGCCTTCATCCGCGGCTACGGCTTTTCGCCCAGCCCGGTGTGGCTCGACGCGAACAACCGTTTCTTCGGCAATGCCGGCACGATCTCGCTGCTGCCCGAAGGGTATGAGGCCGACGGTCCGAAGCTGAAGGATATCCAGGACAAGGCGACCGCGGCGATGGTCCGCGACATCGCGCATCGTTTCCTCGCGCCCGCCAACCACACGCCGACGCTGGTCGAACATGTGCTGTTGTTCGATTCGGTCGGCGGGCGGTACCTGCCCAACCGCGCGGTGCTGATTTCGGGCGGCAAGGTCACCGCGGTCGGTGCGGCGGGTACGATCAAGGCGCCCGCCGGCACGACGCGGATCGACGGGCGCGGCAAGACCTTGCTCCCCGGGCTGTGGGACTCGCACCAGCATGTCGGCGACGACTGGAACCTGCTCCAGAATGTCGCGACCGGCATGACGAACTATCGCAGCCCCGGCTCGCTGATCGAGGACGCGCTGAGCATCTACAAGCGCCGCGCGGCGGGCGATTTGCTCGCGCCCGACGGCAAGATCTCCGTGATCATCGACCGCAAGGACCCGCTCGCGGCGCAGGGCGCGCTGACCGTGTCGTCGGCGGCGGAAACGATCGCGGCGGTCGACAAGATCAAGAAGGCCGGTCTGTGGGGGGCCAAGTTCTACACCTCGATGAACCCGGCGTGGATCGCGCCGGGTGCGAAGGAAGCGCACAGACTGGGCCTGCACGTCCACGGCCACGTCCCCGCCGGCATGCGTCCGCTCGATGCGGTGCGCGCGGGGTATGACGAGGTCACGCACATCAACTTCATCATGATGCAGGCGATGCCGCAGGACGTGGTCGACAAGGCCAACACCGCCGCGCGGCTCGAAGGCCCGGCGAAATACGGCAAGGACGTCGACCTCGACTCGCCGATGATGAAGGCGTTCTATGCCGAGCTGTCGCGGCGCGGCACGATCATCGACCCGACGCTGACCGTGTGGGAGCCGCTGATGACCTCCGACGGCAGCGCGCTGTCGCCCGAATATGCGCCGTTCGCCGATGTCGCGCCGCCGTCGGTCGTGCGCGGCTGGCGGATCGGCGGCTACCCGCTGTTCGGCGGGCTGACGCGCGACGATTTCCGCAAGAGCTTCGACAAGATGGTCGAACTGGTCGGCCGGCTCCACCAGGCCGGCGTGCGGATCGTCGCCGGAACCGACGGCTACGGGCTCGAACTGGTGCGCGAGCTCGAACTGTACCAGGTCGCGGGGCTGACCAACGCGCAGTCGCTCCAGACCGCGACGATCATACCGGCGCGGATGACCGGGATGGCCGACCGCGTGGGGTCGATCGCGGTGGGCAAGACGGCCGACATCATCCTGGTCGACGGCGACGTGTCGAAAGATCTCCGCAATTTGCGGCACGTCGAAACCGTGTTCCTCGACGGCTACCGGCTGAAGGGCCAAGCGCTGCGCGACGCGAGCGGGCTGAGCGGGATGCCGCGCTAGCGCGAGTCACTCCGCAGGCGCGAGCTTGTCCTGCGTCTTCGTCTCGAAGTCGCTCGCGTCGTGGCGTTCGTGGAGCTGGCTCGCCGGGTCGCCCATCACGCGGTTGACCATCCGCCCGCGCTTGACCGCCGGGCGCGCGAAGATCTGGTCGGTCCAGCGGATGACGTTCGTGTACTCGTGGACCGACAGGAATTCGGCCGCATCATAGGCCAGCCCCTTGACCAGCGCGCCGTACCACGGCGCCGCCGCCATGTCGGCGATCGTATAGTCCGGCCCGCCGAGATACTCGCTCTCGCCCAGCCGGCGGTCGAGCACGTCGAGCTGCCGCTTCACCTCCATCGCATAGCGGTCGATCGGATATTCCTGCTTGGTCGGCGCATAGGCGTAGAAATGCCCGAACCCGCCGCCCAGGAACGGCGCCGACCCCATCTGCCACATCAGCCACGACAGGACTTCCGCACGCGCCGGATAGTCGGCGGGCAGAAACGCCCCGAACTTCTCCGCCAGATAGACCAGGATCGCGCCCGATTCGAACACGCGCACCGGGGCGGCGGGATCGGTATGATCGACCAGCGCCGGGATCTTGGAATTGGGATTGGCGGCGACGAACCCGCTGCCGAACTGGTCGCCCTGGTTGATGCGGATCAGCCACGCATCGTACTCCGCGCCTGCGTGCCCCAGCGCGAGCAACTCCTCGAGCATCACCGTCACCTTCACCCCGTTGGGCGTCGCCAGCGAATAAAGCTGCAACGGATGCTTGCCGACCGGCAGGTCCTTGTCGTGCGTCGCGCCCGCGATCGGCCGGTTGATCGCGGCGAAGGCCCCGCCGTTCTCCTTGTTCCAGGTCCACACCTTGGGCGGCACATAGTCGGCGGCATCGGTCACGGGCGAGCTCCCTTCGGTTGATCACCCCATGATGGGGATGCGGCTTCGAACTTAACAGGGGTTAGGGGAACTTCCCCACGCATGGTTCGTATCTGCACCGTAACGAATGCTGGAGCGCGCGATGGCCGACACGACGAAACCCGAAACCGCTTTCCTGACCGATGTGAAGACGCTGCGGGCGCGCGCGAAGCAATCGCTCGACGACGGCCCGGTGATGCCGAGCTACAAGGGCAGTGTCGACCAGACGATCGAGCTGCTCCAGACCGTGGTCGCGACCGAGCTGGTCTGCGTGCTGCGCTATCAGATGCACGCGATCGCCGCCGAGGGGATCGACAGCAAGAGCGTCGCCGAGGAATTCCAGGAGCACGCCGACAGCGAGCGCGAGCATATGCTGATGGCCGCCAACCGCATCGACCAGCTGGGCGGCGTGCCCAATTTCGACCCCGCCGGCCTCGCGAGCCGCGCCGCGACCGAATACGGCAACGGCGGCAATCTGGTGCAGATGCTCAAGGACAACCTCGTCGCCGAGCGGCTGGTGATCGAGCATTACCAGGAATTGATCCGTCACTTTGGCGACGACGATCCGACCACGCGGATCATGCTCGAACACATCCTCGCCGACGAGGAGGATCACGCCGCCGACATGCACGACCTGTTGGTGGCGCACGAGGGCAAGCCGTTCCTCAAGTGAGCCGATCGACGCTCGGGCTGACCGAGCATCGCGACTTGCGCGGGGGTTGCCCGTGCTGGACCGCCGATATCGACGATGTCCCGCCGTCCGACCCGTTGCCGAATGGCGCGGTCGATATCGCAATCGTCGGCGCGGGGGTTGTCGGCGCGATGCTGGCCGACCGGCTGACCGCCGAGGGGCGCCGCGTACTGCTGCTCGACCGCCGCCCGCCCGCGCACGGCAGCACCGCCGCCTCGACCGCGTTGGTGATGTGGGCGGCGGACATGCCGCTGACGCACCTCGCGCGCACGATCGGCGAGAAAGAGGCCGCGCGGCGCTGGCGGCGAGTGCGCGACGCGATGCGGCGGCTCGCCGAGCACATCGACGCGAGCGGCATCGACTGCACGCGGATCGACCGGCCCGAACTGTATCTCGCGGGCACGCTGCTCGATGAGGAGGCGCTGCGTGCCGAGGGCGAGATGCGCGCCGCACATGGCTTGCCCTCGACCTTCCTCGATGCGCCGGCCGTCGCCGAGCGCTTCGGCATCGCACCACGCGCCGCGTTGCTGTCGGACAGCTGCTACGAAGTCGATCCGGTGGGGCTGACCCACGGGCTGCTGCGCCGGGCGCGGGCCCGCGGCGCGTCGGTCCATTTCCCGTGCGACGTCGTCGGGATCGAGGGCAATGCGCTGATGCTCGACGGCGGTGGCCGGATCGAGGCGACCGACATCATCCTCGCCTCGGGCTACGAGCGCGCGACATGGTTCCTGCCGCCCGCCTTCTCGCTCGGGTCGAGCTACGCCATCGCCACCGCACCGGGCACCGCGCCGCTGTGGCGGCAAGACGCAATGATCTGGGAAGCGTCGGCGCCCTATCTCTACACCCGTGCGACCGCCGACGGCCGCGTGATCGCCGGCGGCGAGGACGAGGATTTCGCCGACGCGCGGCAACGCGACGCGCTGATCGGCGCAAAGAGCGGGACGATCGCGGGCAAGCTCGCCGCGATGATCGGCGTGCCCGATGTGGCAATCGACTGCGCGTGGAGCGCCGCGTTCGGCGGCTCGCCCGACGGCCTTCCCGCGATCGGGCGGGTCAAGGGCCGAGACCAACTCCGGCTGGCTAGCGCGTTCGGCGGCAACGGCGTGTCGTTCGCCGCGCTCGCGGCGGAGATTATCGCGGGGGAGTTGGCAGGGAAACCCGATCGCGATGCCGGGTGCTTCGACCCGCACCGCTTTTCTTAACTCCCCTCCCGCTCGCGGGAGGGGCCGGGGGAGGGCGTGTCACCCAACAAAGCGCCCTTGCCCTCCCCTAGCCCCTCCCGCAAGCGGGAGGGGACAGCGTTACGCAACCGGCAACGCCAGCTGATCCGCCTCGTCGAGCGGCGCCATCGAGGCGAGCGTCACACCGATCAGCCGGATGCCCGTGCGCAACGGGAACAGCGTCGCGACGAGCCGTTCGGACACCGCGATCAGGTCGGCGTGGCTCGCGACCGGCGCAGTCAGCGTTTTCGACCGCGTGACGATGCGGAAATCGGCGTAGCGCGCCTTCACCACCACCGTCTTGCCCGACGTGCGCGTGCGCTCGACCCAGTCCCACACCTGGTCGGCCATGCGCCGCACCGCCGCCAGAACCTCATCCGGTGTCTCAAGATCGTGTTCGAACGTTGTCTCCGAGCCTGAAGATTTGCGCGGTCGGTCGGGCGTCACTTCGCGATCGTCCTCGCCGTGCGCGATCTTGTGGTACCAGGCCCCCGATTTGCCGAAATGCGCGATCAGAAACGCCGGGTCGCGCGCGCGCAGATCGGCGCCGGTCGCGATGCCGAGCAGGTTGAGCTTCTCCGCGGTCTTGGGTCCGATGCCGTGGAACCGCCCGACCGGCAGCGTCGCGACGAAATCCGCCCCCTGCCCCGGCGGGATGACGAACTGGCCGTTGGGCTTGTTCTGGTCCGACGCGAGCTTGGCGAGAAACTTGTTGTACGAAATCCCCGCCGACGCGGTCAGCCGCGTCACGTCGAGGATGCGTGCGCGGATTTCAGCTGCCGTGGCAGTAGCCGACGGTAACCCCTTGAGATTGGCCGTCACGTCGAGATAGGCCTCGTCGAGCGACAGCGGTTCGACCAGTGGCGTGTAATCGTGGAAGATCTCGCGGATCTGCCGCGACACATGGCGATAGACGTCGAAGCGGTGCGGCACGAACACGAGGTCGGGACAGCGCCGCAGCGCGACCACCGACGGCATCGCCGACCGCACGCCGAACGTGCGCGCTTCGTAGCTCGCCGCCGCGACCACGCCGCGCCCGGTCGCCGATCCGACCGCGACCGGTCTGCCCCTGAGCGCAGGGTCGTCGCGCTGCTCGACCGAGGCGAAGAACGCATCCATGTCGACGTGGATGATCTTGCGCGTCACGCGAGCGGGAATGCCGGTTGCGGTCGGGCTTGGCAATGTGCTGTCGCAGATCAGTGACTTTGCCCGCGCGATCGACTAGGGCAGCAATGCCGGTCGGTGGGGATTCGGCGTGTTAAAAGAGGGTGTTATGGGGAATAGACTGGGCCGGGCGATGAGCGCGGTCGCCGCGCTGGCGATGGTGAGCGGCTGCGGCGGTGGCGGCAGCGGCAGCACGCTCGCTTCGGGCGGCGGCGGCTCGACCGGCACCAGTGGTGGCGGCGGCACCACTGCGACGGGCTGCACGCTGCGCGAGCGCCAGGACTGGGCCGCGGCGCAGCTCAAGGAATGGTATCTCTTCCCCGACACGCTCCCGGCGAGCCTCGACCCGACGCCGTACACCACCGTCGGTGACTATATCGATGCGCTGACCGCGACCGCGCGCGCGCAGCACAAGGACCGCTATTTCACCTACCTCACCTCGATCGCGAGCGAGGACGCATACTATAATTCCGGGTCGAGTGCCGGGTTCGGCGTGCGCCTGTCGTACGACAGCGTCGCCAAACGCCTGTTCGTCGCCGAAAGCTTCGAGGGCGCACCCGCGCTAGCCGCCGGGATCGACCGCGGGAGCGAGATCATCGCGATCGGCACGACCACCGCGAACCTCCAGAACGTCAGTGACATCTTCACGTCGTCGGGCGCGCAAGGCGTCAGCGATGCGCTCGGGCCGTCGACCGCTGGCACGTCGCGCGTGCTCAAGGTGGTGACCGCCGGTGTGACCAGCACGGTCACCGTGACCAAGACCGACTACTCGCTGACCCCGGTGTCGAGCCGCTACGGCGCGAAGGTCATCACCGAGGGCGGCCAGCAATACGGCTACATCAACCTGCGCACCTTCATCACCACCGCCGACCCGGCGTTGCGCGCGGCGTTCAACAGTTTCCGCGCCGCCGGCATCACCAACATCGTCATCGACCTGCGCTACAACGGCGGCGGGCTGATCTCGATCGCCGACCTGATGGGCGATTTGATGGGGCGCAACCGGTCGTCGAGCGAGGTGTTCGAATACACCACCTTCCGCCCCGAAAAGTCGTCGAACAACTCGACCCATATGTTCACGACCCAGCCCGAGGCGATCGCGCCGACCAAGGTCGCGTTCATCGGCACCGGCGGCACCGCGTCGGCGAGCGAGCTCGTGATCAACGGCATGGTCCCTTACCTCCACGCCAACGCCGCGCTGATCGGCACCAACACCTATGGCAAGCCGGTCGGCCAGATCGCGATCGACAAATCGGCATGCGACGACCGGCTGCGCGTGATCGCCTTCGCGCTGCAGAACGCCAACCGGCGCGGCGATTATTACGACGGGCTCGCCAATTTCGTCGAAGCGAGCTGCCAGGCGGGCGACGACGTGACGTACCAGCTCGGCGACCCGCGCGAGGCCTCGACGCGTTCGGCGCTTGATTTCCTCGAAGGCAAGGCGTGCAGCAAGATCACCGCCAATGCGGGCCTCGGCGGCAAGCAGGCGGTCGTGGCGCAACCGCGCGAACTGCTCGTCCCGCAGGACGCCAGCACCGCGCAGCGCGAGACGCCGGGGCTGTTCTGATCCTCCCCATTCATGGGGAGGGGGGCCGCCGACCGCAGGTCGGTGGTGAAGGGGGGGTGGCCGCGAGCGTCCCGTTAGCTGCCCACCCCCTCCACCGCTTCGCGGTCCCCCTCCCCGTCCCGGGGAGGATTTGATAGGGCAGGCCAATGTCCGACGCCCCGCAGCCCGCCATCCCCGCCGCGACGCTCATCCTGATCCGCGACCGCGCGGGCGCGGCGCCCGACCTGCTGATGGTCGAGCGCGCCAAGGCGATGGTGTTCGCGGGCGGCGCGCTGGTGTTTCCCGGCGGGCGGATCGATCCAGGGGACTATACGCTGGCCGCCACCTTGCAACTCGAGCCCGAAGACGGCCCCGCGCGGATCGCCGCGATCCGCGAGACGATCGAGGAAGCCGGCGTGCCCGTCGGGCTGACCCCCGCACCCGATGCCGCCACACTCGCCGCGCTACGTGACGGGCTCCATGCCGGCGAAGCGCTGGGGCCGCTGCTCGACGCGCACGGCCTGAGCCTCGATCTCGCCGCGCTCACCTATTTCGCGCGCTGGCTGCCCGCGCACCGCCATATGCGGATCTTCGACACGCGCTTCTACCTCGCCGCCTGGCCCGACGGCGCGGCGGAGCCTGTGGTCGACGATACCGAGAATGTGCGCTTGCTCTGGGCCAGCGCCGCCGAGGTGCTGGCCGAGTGCGACGCGGGCCGCGCGGCGGTGATCTTCCCGACCCGCCGCAACCTCGAACGGCTCGCGCAATACAGCGACTATGCGCACGCCGTCGCCGACGCGCTGGCGCACCCGCCGCGCACGATCACCCCGTTCGCGGAGGAACGCGACGGCGTGCCCTACCTCTGCATCCCCGACGACCTCGGCTACCCAGTGACGCGCGAGAAACTGACCGGCGCGCTGCGCGGCTGAGTCAGTTCGACAGCGCCGTCCCCGTATCGACCTTCTCGACCCACGCCGGGAAGAAGCTCGGCTGGCGGTTCGACCAGCCCGACGCCGTCGCCGCCGCCTCGCTGATCGATTGCAGCAATTTGCGGCGCAGGTCGGGGTGGAGATGCGGCAGCGCCGCGCCCGCGCAGAACGCGCCGGGGAGCCACGGCCGCACCTCGGCGCCGATCAACCGCTCGTACAGGAAGCGATATGCGGAGAAGCTCGTCAACCGCCCCTGCCCCAGGTCGAACGCGGTCACCGTCACCAGCGGCGCCATGAACATCTCGATCGCGTCGAGCCCGCTGTCGTCGGGCACCATCGCGCGGATTTCCTCGAGCCGGTCGTAGATCCGGGCCTGGGCGCGGATGCTAGCGGCCTCGACCGCGTCGCGCGACCAGCGCAGCATCGCGTCCTCACGCTCGAGGCCCACGTCGAGGCTGCGGCGGATGTAGCGCTGCGTCGCCGAGGCGAAGCCCGCGAACTCCTTGATCTCGGACAGCGTCATCGCGCCGTCGGCTGGTCTCTTGCTGGCACCCATACGAACACCCCACCCGCTACAAGTACGAGGAGGATGATGCGCCGATATGGTTAACGTAAGCCTTAACGCATCAGTCGCCCCGCGTTCAGGATGGAATCACGGATCGTGCTGCGGCGCAACGCGGATTGCGACAAAGCGAGTCCGCCGTGCCGATCGGTTAACGAGTGAGGGATTTAGGCAACATCTGCGTCGGCAAGGGCGGTGCCGGCCCGCTCCCCCGCCCGGCCGCCCAGTCAGGATATTCTATGGGCGGCCGGGCGGGGGAGCGGGCCGGCACCGCGCATCGGCGTGAGCCGATCAAAATCAGCTATCCTGCTGCCGCTCCGCCTCCGCCGCTTCGTCGAACCCGGACGATTTGGGCGGCTCGCCGCTGTCGCCGGGCTGCGTCGCCGAAGGCGGGTCGGACGCGTCCATCGATTCGTCGAGCCCGCGGTCGAGCTGCGCGTCCTCGTTCTCGGGGTCCTTCTTGAGCCGCTTTTCGATCGACGTGTCCTGGCCGGCGTCCTGCCGCGGGTCCTGCGCGACGCGTTCCTCATCGGTGGTGTTCGTCGGATGGTCGCCCATCTCGGCCTCCTGAAATGGTTTCGGGTACAAAACGGCTGCCGCTGCGGGACGGTTCCCGCGCAAAAGAAAAGGCCCGGCGGATCGCTCCGCCGGGCCCGTTCGATACCGTGTTCGAAACCCTAGTTCCGGCTGCTGCCGAACAGGCGCAGGATGAACAGGAACATGTTGATGAAATCGAGGTACAGGTTGAGCGCCGACATGATCTTGGCGCGGCCCTCGCCCTCGGTCCCGGCGACGTAGCTGTAGATGCTTTTGGTGCGCTGCGTGTCGTACGCGGTCAGGCCGGCGAAGATCAGCACGCCGAGCACACTGATCACGAGTGCCATCGGCCCCGAGTGCAGGAACGCGTTGACCAGCATCGCGACGATCAGACCGACCAGCCCGACAATCAGGAAGCTGCCGAACGCCGACAGGTTACGCTGCGTGGTGTAGCCGTACAGGCTCAGCCCCGCGAAGCCCGCGGCGGTGGCGAAGAACGCGCCCGCGATCGACGCACCCGAATAGGCGAGGAAGATCGTCGACAGCGACGCGCCGAGCAGTCCGGCATAGGCCCAGAACAGCGCCTGGAGCGTGCCGGTCGCCATCCGGTTCTGTCCGAAGCTCATCGCGAACACGATGCCCAGCGGGGCGAACGCGACGATATAGCCCAGCCCCGACAGGCCGCGCCCGGTCGCGTTGATCAGCGCGGTGTATGCGCCCGAATAGAACACGCCCATCGCGACGATGCCGGTGAGCAGCACCGCCGACGCCATGTAATTGTAGACCGAGAGCATGTAGGCGCGAAGCCCCGCGTCGTACGCGACGCTACGCGCATCGGTCGCGGCGCCGACGGGCGCGAGACCGGGACGGGGATCAGACCAGTTGGCCATCGAAAAACTCCTCTGCACGGCCACAATGGCCGCTTCCGGACAATATCGTGGGTTCGGGTGCGTTGTTCAAGCGAAACACGACGGGACGTGGGTGGCCGAAATGGGTTAAGGCGCGGCGATGCACCGCCTGTTCGTCGCGCTCCGTCCGCCGCTTGCGATCCGTGGCGCCCTCGCCGCGGTGCAAGGAGAGGTGCCGCACGCGCGGTGGCAGGAGGACGATCAGCTTCACCTGACCGTGCGCTATATCGGCGAGGTTGAACGGCCCGCGGCCGAGGATATTGCGCTCGCGCTAGGCCAGGTCTGCGCGCCCGCGCCGACCGTCGCACTGGCGGGCGTCGGCGCGTTCGACAAGCAGGGCCGCGTCGACGCGCTCTGGGCCGGGGTCGCGCCGCACGACGCGCTGGCGGCGTTGCACAGGAAGGTCGACCAGGCGCTGGTACGGGTCGGGCTGGAGCCGGAGCGCCGTGCCTATCTGCCCCACATCACTCTCGCGCGGCTGCCGCGCAGCGCCGGCAACGATCCCGCGATCGAGCAATGGCGCGCGCGCAACGCCGCGCTGACGAGCGAGCCGTTCGGCCTCGACGCGCTAATCCTCTACGAAAGCCGGCTCGGCCGCGACGGCGCAAGCTACCAGGCGGTGATGCGCTTCCCGATGGACTGAGTCATGCTCGCCGGCACGTCGATCCCCGACAATCGCCAGCTTAGCCCATGCGCGCTGAACACGAAGCCGACCCCGCCGGGGCTATTCCTGGCATGAACCACGAAGGTGCCGAGCCCCGTGCGATCGAGCGCGACATCGCGAACCAGTTCGCCCGCCGGATTGACCGCGCCGGTGAAGCTGCGCCCGTCTTCGGGCGGCCCGGCCCTGGCGAGCACCAGGCGCACCGTCTCGGGCGTGATATAGGTGTCGATCTGCTCGTCGATTGCGGCGAGCCGCGAGGTGTCCCGCGTGGGCAACGACCAGCCATTGGCGTCGGTGCGCGGGGTGGGCGCCGTCCGGCCCGCACCGACCTGCGCCTTGAGGTTCTGTCGCAGCGCGGCGAAATCGACATAGCCGATGATGCCCTCGACATCGTGCTTCTCGATCGCGGTGCGCAACCCGTAGAGCGTCACCCAGGGCGAGCCGACATACCAGAAACAGCCCAGCCCGAACGCCACCGCTGCGACCGACGCCGGCACCCACCCCTTCATCGTCGCGATCCCCTGCGCCGTCCGAAGCGCCAAGGGTTTGACGAAGGGGCGTTAACGCCGCGTTTCGCGAGAATCCTACCCCGCGACGAACACCCCGCACGCGATCCGCCCGCCCGAATTGCCCGACGGGTCGGTCATCAGATCGTCGGGCCCGGCATGGACGACCATCGCCGCGCCGTCGGCGTCGATCAACGTGTCGAAGCTCGCACCCGGGATATTGACGCCGATCGTCCCGCGCCCGTCCGCCCCGACGACCAGATTGGGCAAATCGCCTTCATGCGGTCCCTGCGGGTTCATCGAGCCGTGCTTCATGCCGGTCGGGTTCCAGTGCGGCCCGGCGCTGGCGAAGTCCGGCCCCTCGCAGCGCCCGACGGTGTGGAGGTGGGCGCCGTGCATGCCGGGCGGCAGGAGCCGCGCGTCGATCGTGACGCGCAAGCCCCCCGCCACCTCGCGCACCGTCGCGCGGCCGACATCCTGACCCGAGGGCGTCCGCAGCATCGCCACCGCAACTCGCCCGCCCGCGACGGGCGCGCCGACCCGCTCCTCCTCGTGCGAACATCCTGCCAGCGTCACCAGCGCCATCAGCGCCACTCCCGCCATCGCCAGACCGCGCATACCGCCCTCCTTGATTTCGTTTCGCGTCCAACCCTCTGCCGGTTAGAGCGGTTCCGCAAGCACCAACACGCGAGGAAGTGATGACCGACAAGACCCCATCCGAGCTGATCGACCAGCGCATCGCGGACCTCGGCGACTGGCGCGGCGACATGTTCGCCAAGGTGCGCGCGGTGGTGCTCGCAGCCGACCCGCATATCGTCGAGGAATGGAAATGGCGCGGGGTGCCGACTTGGTATTGCGACGGCTTGGTCTGCACCGGGGAAAGCTACAAGGCAGCGATAAAGATGACGTTCGCCAAGGGCGCGGCACTCGACGACCCGAAGAAGCTGTTCAATTCGAGCCTTGAGGGCAACGTCCGCCGCGCGATCGATTTCCACGAGGGCGACGTGGTCGACGAAGCCGCGTTGTCCGCCCTGGTCAAGGCAGCGATCGCGCTCAACCGCAACGGCAAGAAGAAGTAACCGCGCGGATCAGGCGACGACCGTCGTCGCCACGGCCGAGGGGCGCGGCTGGTCGACATCGGCGTCGCAATCGCGCGGCACCTCGTCGTGGCGCCGCAATTTCTCGATCTCGTCCTCGGTCTTGCGCTCGATCCCGGCGAGCTCGTCGCGCGCGCCGCGTTTCGCCAGGATCAGTTCGTCGATCTTCATGTGCAGCGCCGCTTCGGATCGTCGCTGCTGGTTGAGCACCATCTGCGTGAGCGTGATCGCCAGCACCGACAGGATCAGCGTCAGCGTATTCACGCCCTTGGGACCGCCCTCGACGAACCATACCGCGCAGAAGATCGCGACGAGCGCGATGGCGGCGGGATGCCCCGACAAATTGGCGCCGCGATCGGACACCTTGCAGCCGAACAGATAGAGTTTGTGAGTAAATGTCGTCATGTCGGTCCCCTTTTCACGCGGGTACAGGCCACGGCGCAGACGCCGCAGCGCGGGCAATAACGCGCTAACGTGGATTAGGTGCCTGAGGTCAGGGCGCCGCGCGGAAACGCTGCTCGAGCTGCGCGAGGTCGCCCGGCGCCACGTCGGAGACCGCGTAATAAGCCAAGCCGTTCGCCGACCAGCGGGAACCCCTGCGCGGTCAGGTCGGGCGTCGGCGGCGAGAAGCCGATCTTGCCGTCGAACCACGGCTTGACGACGTGGCGGTCGCAGGTCGGGATATCGACCAGATGAGCGACACCAGCCGCCGTCGAGAGCCACCGCTACCCTCTACGTCGCGATCGATCCTGTGAGATAAAGCCCGATCCCTAACGCCGAGCTCGCGCCCAGCGTGACGATGACGCCGGCCTTGAACCGGAACATCGCGACGATCGCCGCCACCGCCAGCACCAGGGCCCAGGGGTCAAGGCTGGCCACGACCGGCAGATCGAACCGCAACGGCCCCGCGACGACCGGCATCGTCGCATGGAACAGCGTGTGGAGCGCGAACCACACCGCCAGGTTGAGTATCACGCCGACCACCGCGGCGGTGATCGCCGACAGCGCGCCCGCCAACGCCGCGTTGCCGCGCAGACGTTCGATGAACGGGGCGCCGAGGAAAATCCACAGGAAGCACGGCACGAAGGTCACCCAGGTGGCGAGCAACCCGCCGAGCGATCCCGCGAGCAACGGCGGCAACGCCCCGGGGTGACGGTACGCGCCCAGGAAGCCGACGAATTGCAGCACCATGATCAGGGGCCCGGGCGTCGTTTCCGCCATGCCCAGCCCGTCGAGCATCTCCCCCGGGCTGAGCCAGTGGTACGATTGCACCGCCTCTTGCGCGACATAGGCGAGCACCGCATAGGCGCCGCCGAACGTGACCGCCGCCATCGCGGAAAAGAACGTCGCGATCTGGCTGAACACGTTTCCGTGGCCCAGCAGCACCAGCAACGCGGCGACCGGCGCCAGCCACAGCGCCAGCCACAGCAGCGCGGTACGCAGCGATTGCCCGAGCGCAGGCCTGGCATGACCGGGGAGGTCCTCGCCGAGCAGCGTATCGGCGTCGGCGACCGTTGTGCCGCCGGCGGGTCCGTGCGCGCCGCCCCCGGCAAATCCCGCTACGCCGCGCCGCGCACCGACGAAACCGATCACCCCCGCCGCCAGCACGACGAGTGGAAACCCCACCCCGAGAAAGAAGATCGCGACGAATGCCACAGCCGCGACCGTGCGCATGACCGGGTTGCCCAGCGCCCGTTTGCCGATCCGTGCCACCGCCTGCAGGACGATCGCCAGCACCGCCGCCTTCAACCCGAAAAACAGCGCCGAGACGATGCCCAGCTTGCCGTACAGCACGTACACCCAGCTGAGCGCCATGATCGCCACCGCGCCGGGCAGCACGAACAGCACGCCCGCGATGATCCCGCCGCGCGTCCGGTGCATCAGCCAGCCGATATAGGTCGCGAGTTGCTGCGCCTCGGGCCCGGGCAGCAGCATGCAATAGTTGAGCGCATGCAGGAAACGCTGCTCGCCGATCCAGCGCTTTTCCTCGACCAGAATGCGGTGCATCACCGCGATCTGCCCGGCGGGGCCGCCGAACGACAAAGCGGCGATCCTGAGCCACACCCGGAATGCTTCGCCCGTCGTGACCGGCCCGGGCCGTGGCAGCTTGGCGGCGGCGGTTCCCATCTTCCTGTCCCTCCCGTCGCCGGCCAAGCTAGCGCGGCGCTGGCGGCATCGCGACCAAGCGTTTCTTTAGGCCGGGCACATTCCGTCGCGCACCCCGCTGACGCTGCCCACGCCGAGCACGATCTTCGCGCGGCGTTCGAACGCCAGCGCCTGCCAGCGGCCCGAATTGCCGATCGCGGTGCGGCTGCGCAGGAAGGTCAGGCTCATCAGCTCGTATTGCTCGGGGTCGATGCGGCCGGCGTCGATCAGACAGTTCCACGCCGCGACGTTCCACGGCGCGTCGCGCGACACACCGTCCTCGTCGATCGTCCGCGCGAGCGCGCCGTACCAGTCGATGATCGCGCGCAGCCGGGGCCAGCGCTCGGCTTCGGGCATCGCCGCCAGCTTGGCTCGCAGCCGTGCCACATCCTCGTCGCCGGGCAGGAACCCTTGCTGGACGCGCGTGTCGATCGCCCAGCGCACCTTGCGTAGCGTCATCGGGCCGGCGGGGAATACGCGCAGCAGGTCGAGCCGCACCTTGTCGAGCAGCACGACATAGGTGTCGGCCTGCACCTGGAGCATCGCATCGCTTTCGAACAACGCGGTCAACTCGGCGGCAAGAACGGGGTTGAGCCGGCCTTTCTCGTCCTCCGCCGCCAGGATCGCGGTGCGGCACTTGTCGGCGACCGGCACCGCGAGGCAGTCCTTCGAGAACAGCAATTTGCCATAGGCCGGCATCAGCGTGTCGCGCGCGCGCTTGAAATCGCGTTTGTGGCGGAATTGGCCGCGCCATGCCGCGAGCACCGGCTGCAGGCTCCCCGTCCCGAAATTCCACTGCGCCATCCCGACCGAGATCAACTGGCTGTCGAAATTGCCGGTCGGCATCGCCCAGCACCCCATCGTCTCCGGGATCGACGTCTCCGCCATCCGCGCGAAGATCCCCGCGCGGTCGAGCCCGATCTCGGCGAGCCGCGTCAGGGCCGCGGGATCGAAGCGGATGCTCGGAACGTCGCCGACGCGGCGGCACGGCGGCGGCTCGGGCGCGGTTTGGGCGTGCGCGGGAAGCGCCGCGAAAAGCATCAGCAAGGCGAGCCACCACCGCATGGTCGCTGTTTCACAGCACTGTCATATTATCGCAATAGAGCCGATACGCCGCCCCGGAGATTCGCGGGCGCCGGGGAGCTATTTCATTCGCCAGATCGCCGCCTTGCCCTATCGCACCGACGGAACCGCGTCGGATGCGGCCGTGCGCGTGTTGCTCATCACGAGCCGCGAGAACAAGCGCTGGGTGATCCCCAAGGGCAATCCATCGTCGGGCTACGAGCCGCACGCCGCCGCCGCGATCGAAGCCGACGAGGAAGCGGGCGTGCGCGGGCTGGTGTGTCCGACGCCGCTCGGCAGCTACCGCTACCGCAAGCGCCAGCGCAACGGCGCCTCGCTGATGGTCGACGTCGACGTCTTCCCGCTCGCGGTCAATCGCGAGCTCGACCATTGGAAGGAACAGTCGCAGCGCGAGCGCCGCTGGGTCTCCCTCAACGACGCCGCCGACATGGTCGAGGAGCCCGACCTCGCCGACCTCATCCGTTCGTTCGGCCCGTCCGAATTCAAGGCCGCGACCAAGCGGCTCGGCGTGATCGCCGCTACTCAGTCCAGGATCAGTCCTATGTTCGCATGGTTCCAGCGCCTTCTTCCCAAGCAGGGCAATTTCTTCGACCAGTTCGAGGCGCACGCGGTGACGATCGTCAGCGCGGCGGACGCGATGGCGCGGCTGGTCGCGGACGATGGCGCGGCGGCGGACCATATCCGCGAAGTGATCGAGCGCGAGCACGACGCCGACAACATCACGCGCGAGGTGCTCAAGACCGTGCGCGAGACCTTCCTGACCCCGTTCGACCGCGGCGCGATCACCGCGTTGATCGGCGCGATGGACGACACGATCGACGAGATGCAGGCCGCGGTGCAGGCGATGGACCTGTACGAGATCCGCACCTTCGAGCAGGAAATGAAGGACATGGCGGCGATCATCGTCGACGCCGCGCGGCTCACCGCCGAAGCGATGCCGCTGCTCCGCGATGTCGGCGGCAACGGCCAGCGGCTCCACGAGCTGACCGAGCGCATCGTCCGCATGGAAAGCCAGGCCGACGAAATCCACAACGCGGGCCTGAAGCGCATGTTCAAGCAATATGCGGGGAACGACACGATCCGCTTCATGGTCGCGCGCGAAGTGTTCAAGCACCTCGAGCGCGTGGTCGACGCGTTCGAGGACGTCGCGAACGAGATCGACGGTATCGTCATCGATCACGCCTGAAGGGGCCGCCCAGATGCACGAGCTTGCCCTCCCGCTGCTGATCGGCCTGATCGTGGTCGCGCTGGCGTTCGATTTCCTCAACGGCCTGCACGACGCGGCGAATTCGATCGCGACGGTCGTCTCCACGCGGCTCTTGAAGCCCGTCCACGCGGTGATCTTCGCGGGCTTCTTCAACTTCGCGGCCTATTTCCTGACGATCACCTTCCCGTCGCTGCACAAGGTCGCGGAGACGATGGGCAAGGGGCTGATCGACAAGAACCTCGTCACCCCCGGCGTGGTGTTCGGCGCGCTGGTCGGGGCGATGTTCTGGAACGTGGTGACCTGGCTCAAGGGTATTCCCTCCTCCTCCAGCCACGCTTTGGTCGGCGGCGTGATCGGCGCGGGCGTCGCGCATGCCGGGTTCGGCGCGATCCAGTGGGCGGGGCTCAACAAGACGCTCCTGTTCATCGTGCTCTCGCCGCTGATCGGGATGGCGGTGTCGATGCTCGTGATGCTGGTGTCGAGCTGGGGGTTCAGGGGCGCGAGCAACAAGGGCGCGGAGACGTCGTTCCGCTACCTCCACCTGCTCTCCTCGGCCGCTTTCTCGCTCAGCCACGGCCTCAACGACGCGCAGAAGACGATGGGGATCATCACCGTTCTGCTGTTTTCGACCGGACATCTCGCGGGCAAGTTCGAGATCCCGCACTGGGTCGCGATCAGCTGTTACCTCGCGATGGGGCTCGGCACGCTGTCGGGCGGGTGGAAGATCATCGAGACGATGGGCAGCCGCATCACCAAGCTGTCGCAGCACCAGGGCTTCAGCGCGTCGGCCGGCGGGTCGATCACGATCTTCGGCGCCAGTCTCCTCGGCATCCCGGTGTCGACCACGCACACGATCACCGGCTGCGTGATCGGCGCGGGCGTCGCCCGGCGCGCGTCGGCGGTGCGCTGGGGCGTGGCGCAGAACGTCGTGGTCGCGTGGGTGATCACCATCCCCGCGAGCGCCGCGGTCGGCGCGCTGTTCTACGGGCTGACGACGCTCTTCTGAAATCCTCCCCGTTCACGGGGAGTGTTCGGGTTTTGGCGGCTCCCAGCCTGCCAAGATTGTGCCTGGGAGGCACGATCTCGCCCGAACACGCGCGTAGCGCGACGGAGGGGGATTTCCGCGAGTGACGCGCTCCGGCCCGCCCCTCCACCCCCAGCTGCGCTGGCGGTCCCCCTCCCCGTGAACGGGGAGGATCTACCCCACCCGCACCGCCGGCCCCTCCTCGCCGTCGGCGAGCGGCGGCAGCACTTCCTGCTTCGCCCGCTCCGCCGCCAGCTTCGCCTCGCGCGCCGCCGCGCGTTTCGCCTTGTCCGCCGCGCGCTTTTCCGCCGCCTTGCGCTTCAAGTGCGCCTCCATCTTCTCGAGCTTGACCCGCAGGGTCTCGAATGCGTCGTCGCACAACTGCTGGCGCGTTCCGAACGCGAAGTGCCCCCCGGCCAGCCGCGCCGCTGCCTGGGCGGCGGCGATCAGCTCCTGCCTCGTCTGGCGCTTGGGCGCCGCCGGGTCCTTGCGCTGCGCCGGACCGCCGCGCGTCACCATCGTGCGCAACAGCCCGTCCGAATAGCGCCGCCGCGTGCCGACGATCTTGCCGGCGTGCCACACCGGCTCCTCCACACCGTGCAGCGCGCGCTCGATCGCGGCCTGTTCCAGCGTCGCGACCGATTGCTCCAGCGCGCGGTCCCACGCCGCGCGGAACGACGGGTGATCGCGCCGCAACTGCCGCGCCTGATAAACCGACAGCCGGACATAGGCGCACGCTTCCTCGACATCGCCCGTATCGGTGAGCTTGCGCAGGAAGGCGCGGCGGCGTTGCTTGGTGAAGCCGTCGAAGCGCTCGACGATCGGCAGATCGTCGCGATCGGGCGCGGGCGGCGCGCGGTCGGCCCCCATGCGCCGCCGCCAGTCCTCGATCGCCGCATCCCACTTCGCCGCGAAATCGGGCAGCCGCTTGCGCCGGTGATACGCGCCGGAGACCGTCCGCCCGATCTCCGCCGCCGCGGCATGCGCGCGCCCGTGCAGCTTGAGCGCGACGACAAAGGCGATCTCGGCGTCGACGGTCCAGCGGGAAAAGGATCGTGGGGAGGACGGCATAGGGCGCTCCGGGAGAAAAGGGAGCGGGTCATTTATCCTAGATGCCACCGTGTAGGAAAATGGAATGTGCGGGAACGCCCCGCCCCGCTCGCGCGCTGTCACCTCACCCACCCACGGAGGCGCGCATGACGAAGGACCCGAAGACCGGCGAAAAGGTCAGCTGGAAAAGCCACGGCGGCACCGCGCACGGCAAGGTCGTGGAGAAGTCGCGCCAGGCAAGAAATTAGCGCTGCTAATTTCCGCCTCGAGGCGCGACCGGCCGGCGGCGCTGCGAGCGCCGACCGACGACGCGGAATTCAGTTCCGCGTCGCTGCCCTTGGAAGGGTCCGACCCGGATCAAGGACCACAAGGTCGCCGCGTCGAAGGACAATCCCGAGTTTATCGTGGAGACGGACGAGGGGAAGCGGGCGGCGCATAAGGCGGGGGCTTTTGCGGAAAGGATAGAACACATCACTGGCCGCTATTCCGCAACGGCCTTCTTTTTTTCTTTTTTCCGCTTCGGCACAATTTTGTGAACAAGGACTGGTCGGATTTCTACTCGTCCCCATAAATCGATCACGTGCGAGAAATCACTTACGTACGACTCAAGCGCCGCAGCGTCAGCTTTACCACGTTCTGAAAATGCCATGGCGCCTACCTAGCCTCCTCGCAGGTCACGAAATAGCGAAAAAGTGTAACGAAAGTTGCGACATTCACCGCACGCCTTCCACGATCCACCGATTGTCGTCGGTGATCGGAATTTTTACGGCGCTAACATCGTGCAAGCCCCAAATGAATGCCGCCGCAGCGTCGCCCCGCCCGTCCAACGTATGCTCGGTCTTGGGTTCAGCCCGCAGCGACACGGCGAGCGCATGAAAGCCAGCGGGGAGAAACAATTCTCGATCCCTGCCAAGAGAATTTCGGAAAAACGCAATGCTCTGGCTTTGGCTTTCATCAGCGGCGGCACCGCGCGCGATCAAGCCATATGACGTCATCGTCAAAACCGACGAACCCGGATCATCGGCTAGCACGCCTGCGTAATGGCCCGGCCATCGAAATCTCCGTTGCGGGCCGTCCATCAACAACGCAAGGACGAGGTTAGGGCCAATAGAGCGAACGACCGTCTGACAAGGGTCCGAACGAGCGAGATCTTCGCATATCAGAACCGTCATGGACGTTCCAGCCCGAGGTTCGAAAAATTCAACTACTCTGCGGCCGAGCGGAATGGCCTCCCACCAACTTTTGGCCGGCGCGAGTTGTGACGAAAGGCTGTACCGCTCGATCTGAGGCTTATTCAATTTCCAGCGGTGGTGTTTTTCCCTGTAGCTGTTGAAGTCATAGTCGGCGTGCGAATTGGCCTGTGCATTTCCGGATTGCTTGACGCCGCGAACCGCGACAAAATTTCCGTGACGAGGTTTGGCGCTATCGGTTTTCCCTGGCTCCTCGCTCAATCCTGCGACGATGAACTCCAACCCCGTCTGCGCGCTATGAGAGATACACTCCTTCCAAATGGCCTCAAACGTGGACGCGTCAAGGGCATATTCCGGTAAAACCACCCCATGTATTTTGCCCATGTCGCTTGCCGCTCGTTGAACGAGATCGGCAACAAAACGCCCTAGCCATGTCGCGCTTCCGTCGTCGTGCCCCGTCACCTCGGACGACGTATGACCCGACTTGTTCAGCCATCGTTGCTCGCTTTTGAAGAAAGACCAGTCTCGCTGTTCTTCCTCGGAGTCCTTCAAACCAACGAAGCAGTTTGACGTTATGCGATACGGAAACGGCACCAGCAGCAAGTTAAGGGGTAAGCCCTTATCGTCATTGCCGCCGGCGACTGCACGCGGCGGTGCTTGGCCAGAAATTCGCCAATGCGTTTCCACCAGGCCAGGTGATGGCAAGAGCGCAAGATTATGTGAGAGCGACCGCAACGTACAGCCAACCGACGCAGTCCTCGTTTTGGGCAGCACGGCGCAAAAATCGCCGTCCACATCATCACTTGCAATCGTCGTGAGATATGGCCGACCCTGATTGTTGGCGTCTAGCGCACGCTTGATAATGCGCTGTTGCACCACGGATTCTACCGAATAGACGCCTTCTCTTTTTCGCTTCCTGAAACCCACGCCCACACAGGACATGTCGGCTAGAATCATGAGATAAAGCGCTGCACTCCACCAAGCCGGACCCACATCAGGCGTAACGATTTTTTCGTCATGATACTTGGCGATAAGGACGCTCCATAACTCCTGGAGCGGATTGACATCGACCTTCTCTAAGTCGGCAAAAGAATAATAAGGGACCTCAAAAATTCGTTCATATTCCGCCTTTTCATCAGCGGTTTTCTCCGGAACGTGCGCGAGCATCTCTGTCTCAAACTCGTCCCAGACCGTCCCCTCGCGAACCATGTTGGGCGACAGACCCATCGCCCAGGCTTTTGCGATCTTTGGCCATTTCTTGTCGGTTTGAAGCGCCTGAAGATCGAAAGCATATTCAGGAAAGGAACTGTTCCCTCCAATCGGGGGACTGACGACATAGCGATAGGCTCCGCTTCGCTCTACAAGAGTCGCGGTTACTGCAAACACATCTACAGGATCGCGCGGGATCGTGTCCCAAGCGCCTTTATTACTGGCAGGATTGGTGCCTAGTGGCATCATCCGTTCGATTAGCGTGCCGACTGTGCTCATAGCCCCCGCTAATTTCTTGCCATTAGTTTTCCAACCCTACAAGCTAATAACCGCCCAATCCGGTGGAACGCCCCACCCTTCCCCCTCCCCCTTCCCCCTGCTATCGGCCCCCTCGACACTCGCATTCGCCCGTCCGGGCGCGCTCGCGCGAGGGGGGCGCCACGCCGTCACCCCCGCCTCCCCAGCCAGCGCCCCGGACCGGCCGCACATCTGGGGAAAGGACCCGCATGACCGCCATCGGCCACGACACGCTCGGCACGCGCGACACGCTCACCGCCGGGGGCAAGAGCTACGATTATTTCAGCCTCGCCAAGGCGGCGGCGAAGCTCGGCGACGTGTCGCGGCTGCCCTTTTCGATGAAGGTGCTGCTCGAGAATTTGTTGCGGTTCGAGGACGGCAAGACCGTGACGGTCGAGGACGTGCAGGCGGTGATCGACTGGCAGAAGAACCCGCACGCGCCCGACCGCGAGATCCAGTATCGCCCGGCGCGCGTGCTGATGCAGGATTTCACCGGCGTGCCGTGCGTGGTCGACCTGGCGGCGATGCGCGACGCGATCACGAAGCTGGGCGGCGACGCGGCGAAGATCAATCCGCTGGTGCCCGTCCATCTGGTCATCGACCATAGCGTGATGGTCGACGAGTTCGGCACGCCCAAGGCGTTCGAGGACAACGTCGAGCTCGAATATGCGCGCAATTTCGAGCGCTACGAGTTCCTCAAATGGGGGTCGAAGGCGCTCGACAATTTCAGCGTGGTGCCGCCGGGGACGGGGATATGCCACCAGGTGAACCTCGAATATATCGGCCGGGCGGTGTGGTCGTCGGTCGAGAGCGGGGAGCATGCCGGGGGCGCGGGCGCGACGATCGCGTATCCCGATACGTTGGTGGGGACGGACAGCCACACGACGATGGTCAATGGCTTGGGCGTGCTCGGCTGGGGCGTCGGCGGGATCGAGGCGGAGGCGGCGATGCTGGGGCAGCCGGTGTCGATGCTGATTCCGGAGGTGGTCGGGTTCAAGCTGACCGGCGCGCTCAACGAAGGGATCACCGCGACCGACCTGGTGCTGACCGTGACGCAGATGCTGCGGCAGAAGGGCGTCGTTGGCCGTTTCGTGGAGTTCTATGGCCCCGGCCTCGATTCGATGACGCTCGCGGACCGCGCGACGATCGCCAACATGGCGCCCGAATATGGCGCGACGTGCGGGTTCTTCCCGGTCGACGACGCGACGCTCGATTACATGCGGCTGACCGGGCGGCCGGCGGAGACGATCGCGCTGACCGAGGCCTATGCCAAGGCGCAGGGGTTCTGGCGCGACGCGGCGGCACCCGACCCGGTGTTCACCGACACGCTCGAGCTCGACATGGGCGATGTGGTCGCGAGTCTCGCTGGGCCGAAGCGGCCGCAGGATCGCGTGTCGCTCGGCAAGGTCGACGAGGTGTTCAATGGTGACCTGTCGAAGCTCTACATGAAGGATCGCCCGGCGCGCGTTGCTGTGGAGGGCCGCAGCCACGATATCGGCGACGGCGACGTGGTGATCGCGGCGATCACGAGCTGTACCAACACTTCGAACCCGTCGGTGCTGGTCGCCGCGGGGCTGGTCGCGCGCAAGGCTCGCGAGAAGGGCCTCAAGCCCAAGCCGTGGGTCAAGACGAGCCTCGCGCCCGGATCGCAGGTGGTGACCGATTACCTGACCAAGGCCGGCCTTACCGCCGACCTCGACGCGATCGGGTTCAACTTGGTCGGCTATGGCTGCACGACGTGCATCGGCAACTCAGGGCCACTCGCGCCAGAGCTGTCGAGTGCGATCAACGAGAACGATCTGGTGGCGGCAAGCGTCCTCAGCGGAAACAGAAATTTTGAGGGGCGCGTGAGTCCCGACGTCCGTGCAAATTTCCTGGCCTCCCCCCCGCTCGTCGTCGCCTATGCGCTCAAGGGCACGGTGACCGAGGACATGGTCGAAACCCCGATCGGGCGAGGATCGGACGGCAACGACGTGTTCCTGAAGGACATCTGGCCCTCGAACCAGGAAGTCGCCGACACGATGGCCGCGAACATCGACCGCGATATGTTCGATAGCCGCTACGGCGCGGTCTATCAGGGCGATGAGAAGTGGCGCGCGATCGACGTGCTCGGATCGGACACCTACACTTGGCGCGCCGGGTCGACCTACATCCACAACCCGCCGTATTTCGAGGGGATGACGATGACCCCGGCGCCGGTCGCCGACATCGTCGACGCGCGGCCGCTCGCGATTTTGGGCGACAGCATCACGACCGACCACATCTCGCCGGCCGGATCGATCAAGGCGGACAGCCCGGCGGGCACGTTCCTGCAGGAGCATCAGGTCAGCCGCGCCGACTTCAACTCCTACGGCGCGCGGCGCGGCAACGACGAGGTGATGGTGCGCGGCACCTTCGCCAATATCCGCATCAGGAACGAGATGGTCCCGGGCGTGGAGGGCGGCATGTCGCGCTACAATGGCGAGACGATGCCGATCTACGATGTCGCGATGAAGTTCAAGGCCGAGGGCGTTCCGATGGTGATCGTCGCGGGCAAGGAATATGGCACGGGATCATCGCGCGACTGGGCGGCCAAGGGCACCAACCTGCTCGGCGTGCGTGCGGTGATCACCGAGAGCTTCGAGCGAATCCACCGCTCCAACCTGGTCGGGATGGGCGTGCTCCCGCTGCAATTCGCAGAAGGGGTGACGCGCCAGACGCTCTGGCTGACCGGCGACGAGACGTTCACGATCCGCAACGTCGCCGGGCTTCGCCCGCGCCAGGACGTCGAGGTCGAACTGACCCGCGCCGACGGCAGCAAGGAAACGTTCATCACGCGCTGCCGGATCGATACCGTCAACGAACTGGAATATTTCCTCAACGGCGGCATCCTGCAGTACGTGCTGCGGAAGCTGGCCGCGTAATTCCTTCTCCCTTTGGGAGAGGGATGGAGGAGCCGAAGGCGACGGAAGGGTGAGGGCAGGGCCGAAAGCCGTTCGACCCTGCCCTCACCCCGCGTCGCTTCGCGGCTTGCCCCTCCCCCACGGGGAGAGGGGTGATTAGCCCGCCGCCCGCTCGCCTTGGTCGCCGCGCGACCACCCCACGAACGCATCCTCATCCATCGGCGCGGCGACGGCATAGCCCTGCGCCACGTCGCAGCCGATCACCTTGAGCATGTCGACCTGGTCGGCCAGTTCGATCCCCTCGGCCACGGACTCGCAGCCCAGGCCGTGGATCAGCCCGACCACCGACTGCGCGATCTGGCGCGCCTCGGCATCGGTGGTGATATGCTCGATCAGGCTGCGGTCGAGCTTGACCCGATCGATCGGCAGCTGGCGCAGCCGCGACACGTTCGAATGGCCGGTGCCGTAATCGTCGATCGCGATCGTCGCGCCATCGGCGCGCAGCGCAGCGATCGCCTCGATCACGTCGGCGCTGCAATGCATCGCCAGCGTCTCGGTGATCTCGAGTTCGAGCAGCCGCGCCGGGGCGTTCGCAGCGAGCATCGCGTCGCGCAGGCGGCGGAAGAACAGCGCATGGTCGAGCTGGCGCTGGCTGATGTTGATCGCGAGGCGCTGTTCGATCCCCGCATCGGCCCAGCGGCGGATCGTCGCCGCGACTTCGCCGATCACCCAGTCGCCGATTTCGACGATCAGCCCGGTATCCTCGGCGCATTGCAGGAAGCTGGCGGGGAGCTTGATCCCGTCCGACGGGTGGCGCCAGCGCAGCAGCGCTTCCGCCGCGACGATGCGGCCGTCGCGCAGCGACACTTGCGGCTGATAGACCAATGCGAACTGCCCGCGCTCGATCGCGCTGCGCAGGTCGACTTCGAGCTTGGCGCGGTCGGCGAGTTGCGTGGCGAGCGCGTCGGAGAAATGCTCGGCACGGCCACGCCCGTTCGCCTTGGCGTGGTACATCGCGGCATCCGCCGCGCCCATCAGGTCGTGAAGCGTGGTGCCGTGCGCCGGGCGCATCGCGATGCCGATCGACGCGCCAACCTCGACCTCGGTGCCCGCCAGATCGAACGGCTCGGTCAGCGCGTAGAGCACGCCGCGCCCGATCCGCGCGGCCTCGTTCGCATCGCGCAATTTGGGGAACAGCATGGTGAACTCGTCGCCCGCGAGCCGCCCGATCAGCGGCTTGGCGGTGCCGTTCGACGCGGCGACGCTGTCGGCCACGGCGCGCAGCCGGTTGGCGACCATCCCGAGCAGGATATCGCCGCAGGCATGCCCCATCGTGTCGTTGACCGCCTTGAAACGGTCGAGGTCGATGAACAGCAAGGCGGCGACGTCGCCCTCCGGCATCTCGGCGAGCTGGCGTTCGGCGGCGCGGCGGAAGTGCGTGCGGTTCGGGAGTGAGGTTACGGGGTCGTACATCGCGAGGCGCTGGACGCTGTCGAGGTTGGCGGCGACTTGCTGGAACAAGGTGCCCATCGCGCTCGACAGATGCGGGACGACATGGTCGATTTCGTCGGGGATCGGGCTGTCGAGATCGCCGCTCGCCGCCTCGACGATGCGGCCGATCGCGGCGTCGAGCGCACTCGCGGTGGTGCCGATCGCGCGCTCCGCCGCGGCCCAGGAAAAGACCGCGCAGACCAGCGCCGGGATGAGCGCACGCGCGAGGTTGTCGAGGCTGATCGAGCCGTGCGACGTCGCGAGCACGGCCAGGATGAACACCACCGCACCGGCGCACAGCGCGAAGGTAATCGCGCGGCCTTTCAGCGATGCCGATTCCATGGTGCCTAAAACAACCCCGCCCACCCGCGCGAATGCACGCGATTGCGGCGGATATTGCCGGGAAAGGGTTAAGATTTCGGTCCGCTGCGGGCGCGTCGCAGGATGATGTAGAGCGCGCCCGCCCCGCCATGGCGCGGGCTCGCGCCGCGCACCGCGGCGATCGCGCCGGCATGGCGCGAAGCATGCAGCCAGTCACCCACCGCCGCGCGGATCGCGCCGCGCGCGTGCGGGCGCTCGCTGTCGCGGCGCGGTGGCTTGCCCGTGATCAACAGGATCACCCGGTCGCCACGCAGCCGCGACCGTTCGAGCGCTTGGTCGAGCATCGTGTACGCGGACGTCAGCGTGTGGCCGTGCAGATCGACCGTCGCGTCGGGCTCGACGCTCCCGCGCATGAGCTTGCGGTCCCAGCTCGCGTCGAGCGTGGTGCCGGGTGCTTGCAGCTTGACGGGCGGTGGCGTCGGCACGGCTGTGCGCGGTGCGGCGGCCCCGGCGTGCTTAGCGTGTGATGCGGGCGCTGCGGCGATCGCCGCGCGCGGCGCTGGTGGCAACGGCGTCACCGTCGCCATCACACGCGCCCACAGCGCCGCTTCGTCAGGGCTGAGACGTCGTGCCACTCTGCAACCGCACCAAGGTGCCGATCGGCAACAGCAGGAACGCCGTGCCGCGCGCCGACATGCCGCCGGCGATCGCCTCGGCCTCGCGCCCGCTGCCCCAGAAGGTGTCGACCCGATTGCTGCCCTTGATCGCGCCGCCGGTGTCCTGCGCGACCCACAGCCCGGTCGCGTCGACGCGGTCCATCGACAGGAAGATCGGCGCGCCGAGCGGCACGAACTTGACGTCCGCCGCGACGGTCACCCCGCCGGTGACGGGCAGGCCCAGCGCGCCGAGCGGCGGTCCATTGAGGATGCGGAAGAACACGTAGGACTTGTTTTCGCGCATGATCTCGCGGCCCTGGTCGGGGTTGGCGCGGAGGTACGCGACGATGTCCTGCATCGAGGCGTGGCCCGGCTGGAGCAGCCCGCGATCCTTCATCAGCTTGCCGATGCCGGTGTAATCGCGGCCGTTCTGGCTATCGTAGCCGATGCGGAAGCTCGACCCGTCGGGCTGGCGCACGTCGCCCGATCCCTGAACTTGCAGGAAGAACAGCGCGGCCGGATCCGCCGCCCAGCCGATGATGGGCGCGGCGGTCATCGCCCCGCTCTCGATCTCGGTGCGGTCGTAATAGGGCACGAAATTCTTGCCGTCGACGCGGCCGCGGATCGACTTGCCCCTGAGCGTGTCGGAGAATTTGCCGAGATCGACATCGATCAGGTCGCTCGGGCGGCCGTAGATCGGCACGTCGTAGCCCGCGCGTTTCTCGCGCGAGCCCTGGATTTCGGGGATGTAGTAACCCGTCGCGAACGCCTTGCCGTCGCCGACCTGGACGGTTTCGAAATTGGCCGCGAAGAAATCCGCCGCGTCGCTATCGCGCGTTGTTTGCGCGGCGGTGCAGGCGGGCTGCCAGTCGGTGCCGCGCGTGAGGCCCGATTGATCGGTGCGGCGCATCAGTTCGCGGCAACTCGCGCGGAACGCGGCGAGCGCCTTGGCGGCGCGACCAGGGTCGATCCCGAGCGACGCGACCGGCGGCCCCGCGACCAGCCCTGCCCCCGCGGCGTTCGCGCCGGCGGGTACCGCGACCGAATTAACGATCGGCGGCAAGGGCGTGGCGGCGGTCGGCTGGCGCACCGGCGCGGGCGGGCGCGTCGCGGGGCGTGCGGAGGGACCGGACGGCGGCACGATGCGGGCACCGCACGCGGACAAGGCGACGGCCACGATAATGACGAAGCTTTTATTCGGCACGCCCACCCTACTCCCCGTCATGCTGAACTCGTTTCAGCATCTATGCACGCCACTGGCGGCGAGCTACCGGCTAATGACGGGACATGGACCGTGAAACAAGTTCAGGGTGACGATGGGCGCGGACGCGGAAGTAAATTCCGCGTCGTCGGTCCTCGCTACGCGAGGCCGGCCGGCTCGGCGCTTTTTTGCGATTTAGCTACGCTAAATCCCGGCGCCTACGCTTCATCCGTATCCGCAAGCTTCCAATGACCGTCGCCGCTCTTGAGCATGCGCGAGAAAGTCCAGACGTCGTGCGTCACCACCGCGTCGCTGGTCGAGCCCGCGATCAGCGTGCCTTCGCGGTCGCGCGTGATCGCGGCGATGTCGGCATCGAACGCGACGGTGATGCGCACCATCCGCCCGGCGACCGTCGCTTCGGTAATCAACGCGCGCTCGATCGACACCAGGCGGTTGTCGAGCACATGGCCCGCCTCGCCGCGCGCCTTGATCGCTTCGGCGAAGGCGTCGCGGACATGGTCCTCGGCCAGCCAGTCGAGCGTTTCCTCGTCGCCCCTCCAGAATGCTTCGAGAATCATGCGATAGGCGTTCTTCGCACCGTCGAGGAACCCGGCGACGTCGAAGCTCGGGTCGGCGGCGATCAGCGCGCGTAAGCCGCTTTGCGCGCGTGCCTCGATCGCGCTCGGCCCATGGTCGCGCGCTTCGGGCGCGGATTCCACCACGCGCGGGATCGTCAGCGGCGCGGTCGCGCGGTCCTCCACGGGCCTGAAGACCTGTTCGTGACCGGTGCGCTTGCCCAGCACCGCGTACAGCCGCAGCCCCAAAAACACGGCGACCATCGCGAGGATGACGATATAAACGAGCACTGGAACTCCACCTTGACCGGGTGCCAACATAGGCACAAGAAACGCGCGATTCAAATGCTCGGGTCCATGCCCCGGCGTTGAACTCGCGATGCGCCCCTGCTAGGCGGCGCGCACCACGCGATCCCGCCCGCCGCGCGGCCGCGATTTCTTCATTCGATACAGGGAAGTATTAAACAAAATGGACGATCAGGACACCGCCGCCCCGGCCGACGCCGGCACCGAGCCCACGCTGGCCAACGGCGCCGACAACCTGCCGGCGATCGGCATGATCTCGCAGTACGTGAAGGACCTGTCGTTCGAGAGCCCGAGCGCGCCGGCGATCTTTCAGGCGCAGGTCCAGCCCAATATCGAGGTCGAATTCGGCATCGGCACCAACCAGGTCGGCGACGAAGTCCATGAGGTCACGCTCAAGATCGAGATTCGCGCCAAGACCGACGAGATGACCGCGTTCATCGTCGACCTGACCTATGCCGGGCTGTTCGGCGTGCGCAACGTGCCCGAGGCCGAGCTCCAGCCGTTCATGCTCGGCGAAGCGCCGCGCTTGCTGTTCCCGTTCGCGCGTCGTGTGGTCGCCGATGCCGTGCGCGACGGTGGTTTCCCGCCGCTGATGCTCGACCCGATCGATTTCGGCTCGCTCTACCTGCAGCAGCTCCAGGCGAAGGAAGCGGCCGAGGCCGAGGGCGCCGCCGGCAACGCCTGACGGCAGACCGGCGGGGGCTAGACCATGAACCTGACCAAAGCGCTGGGATCGGTCGGCGGGCTGACGCTCGCCAGCCGCGTCCTGGGGCTGGTGCGCGATTCGCTGTTCGTGCGGTTCGTCGGCGCGGGGTTCGCGTCGGACGCCTTCCTGCTCGCCTTCCGCCTGCCCAACATGTTCCGCGCTTTGTTCGCCGAAGGCGCGTTCGCCTCCGCCTTCATCCCGATGTTCAACAAGAAGGTCGCGGACAAGGAAGGCCCCGGGCTGCCCGCGGGCATCGCGTTCGCGCGCGACGCGCTGTCGGTGCTGTTCCCCGTGCTGATCGCGATGACCGTGTTGGTCGAGCTCGCGGCGTACCCGGTCGCGTGGGTGTTGTGGGGCAGCACGCGCGGCGTGACCGACGCGCAATTCGCCTATGTCGTCGAACTGTGCCGGCTGACCTTCCCGTATCTGATGCTGATCAGCCTGGTTTCGCTGCTCGGCGGGATCCTCAATTCGCTGCACAAATTCTGGGTGAACGCCGCGGCGCCGATCCTGCTCAACCTGACGCTGATCGTCGCGCTGCTCGTGTTCCACACAAACCCGCTCGGAACGTCGCGCAACCAGGCGATCGCGGTGTCGGTGTCGGGCGTGCTGCAGCTCGCCTGGCTGTGGTGGGCATGCCACCGCGCCGGGGTGCGGCTGTTCCCCGGGCGGCCGCGGATGAACGCCGACGTGAAGCGCTTCCTGAGCCTGCTGTGGCCCGCCGCCGCCGGGACCAGCGCGGTGCAGATCAACCTCGTCGTGTCGAGCGCGCTCGCGCGCAGCCTGCTCGCGGCGGGGTCGGTCACGTACATCTACACCGCCGACCGCGTGAACCAATTGCCGCTCGGGCTGATCGGGATCGGGCTCGGTACCGTACTGCTCCCGCTGATCTCGCGCCAGCTCGGCGAGGGCGACGACGCGGGCGCGATGACCACGCAGAACCGCGGGATGGAACTGGCGTTGCTGCTCACCCTCCCCGCCACCGTCGCGCTGGTGGTGTGCGGCGCGCCGATCGTCGCCGCCCTGTTCGAACACGGCAAGTTCGGGGCGGCGGATACCGCGCTCACCGCGCAGGCGCTCGCCGCTTTCTCGGTCGGATTGCCGAGCTACATTCTGGTCAAGGTGCTGACCCCCGGCTTCTACGCGCGCGCCGACACCAAGACACCGGTGCGATATGCGACGATGTCGATGGTCGTGAACCTGCTGCTCAACCTCGCGCTGATCGTCCCGCTCAAGCACATGGGCCCGCCACTTGCGACCGCGCTTGCCTCGAGCCTCAACGTGTTCCTGCTCTACCGCACGCTGCGCATACGCGGCCATTTCGAGCCCGACCAGCGCCTGCGCCGCCGCGCGTGGCGGCTCGCGCTGGCGGCGGTCGCGATGGGCGTGGTGCTGTGGCTGCTGCAAGGGTGGCTGATGCCGTACACGCACGGCGACTGGCTGGCGCGCACCGCGGCGATGACCGTGCTGGTCGCGGCGGGCGGGCTGGTCTATGCGGTCGCGACCTTCGTGCTCGGCGCGTTCAGCCGCGACGATCTGGCCTTCCTCCGGCGCAAGCGCGCCCGCTGACCCGAGAGATCTGAATGATGCGCGTCGTTTCCGGCATCCAGCCCACCGGCAACCTCCACCTCGGCAATTACCTCGGCGCGATCAAGCAATGGGTCGCGATGCAGGATGCGATGGGCAGCGACGACGTGTGCCTGTTCTTCCTTGCCGACCTCCACGCGATCTCGCTCCCGGTGGTGCCGAGCGAACTGGCGAACGCCACGGTCGAGATGACCGCAACGCTGCTCGCGTGCGGGATCGACCCGGAGCGCTCGATCCTGTTCAACCAGACGCGCGTGCCGGCGCATTCGGAGCTGGCGTGGCTGCTCAACGGCACCGCGCGGATGGGCTGGCTCAACCGCATGACGCAGTGGAAGGACAAGGCTGGCAAGAACCGCGAAGGGTCGAGCGTGGCCCTGTTCGACTATCCGGTGCTCCAGGCCGCCGACGTCCTGCTCTACCAGGCGACGCATGTCCCGGTGGGCGAGGACCAGAAGCAGCACCTCGAGCTCGCGCGCGACATAGCGACCAAGTTCAACGTGGATTTCGGGGTCGAGCTGTTCACCCTTCCCGAGCCGTTCGTGTCCAAGGCCGCGCCGCGGATCATGTCGTTGCGCGACGGGGCGGCGAAGATGTCCAAGTCCGATCCGTCGGACGCCTCACGGATCAATTTGATCGATTCGGACGATACGATCGTGGCGAAGGTGAAGAAGGCCAAGACCGATCCCGAGCCGCTGCCGGAGAGTGTCGATGGGCTCGACACGCGGCCAGAAGCGAGGAACCTCGTGACGATCTACGCCGCGCTCGCCGACAGCACCCCGGCCGAGGTGATCGCGCAGTTCGGCGGCCAGGGTTTCGGCCAGTTCAAGCCCGCGCTCGCCGATCTGGCGGTCGCCAGGCTCGGCCCGATTCGCGAGCGGCTGACGACGTTGCTGAACGATCGCGCGGCGGTTGCGGCGGTGCTCGAAAGCGGCGCGGAAAAAGCGCGCGCACTCGCCGCGCCGACGCTGCGCGCGGCGCAAAAGGCGATCGGGTTGCAGGCCTAATGGCTGTGCTCCGGCGAAGGCCGGAGCGCTGGCCGCAAGCGAAGTTGTTGACCGCCAACGCTCCGGCCTTCGCCGGAGCACAGTAAGTTAGCCCTCGAGCTGCCGGATCAGCGCCTTCACCGCGCCGTCGATCTCGTGGTCGCTCCCGCGCAGTTCCTCGATGCGGCGCACGGCGTGGATCACCGTCGAGTGGTCGCGGCCGCCGAACTTGCGGCCGATTTCGGGGAGCGAACGCGTGGTCAGGCGCTTGGCGAGGTACATCGCGATCTGGCGCGGCCTCGCCACCACGACGGCGCGGCGTGCCGAGACGAGGTCGACCGGCTTCAAATCGAAATGCACCGAGACCGCGCGCTGGATCTCGTCGATCGTGATCCGCTTGGTCCCGCCGCGCAGCACGTCGCCGAGCGTCGCCTGCGCGAAGTCGAGGTTGATCGCCTCCCCCGTCAGCTGCGCATAGGCGACCAGCCGGTTGAGCCCGCCCTCGACCTCGCGCAACGACCCGGTGATCTTGTGCGCGAGCAGGTCGAGCACATCCTCGGGCACATGCACGTCGGGCAGCTCGCTCAGCCGGTGGTCGAGCAAGGCGCGGCGCAGGTCGGCGTTCGGCGTCTTGATGTCGGCGACCAGCCCCATCGACAGCCGCGACACGATCCGCGCCTCGACGTCGTCGAGCCCGTGCGGGTGGCGGTCGGCGGTGATGACCAGCCGCTTGCCCGCCGCGGTCAGTTCGTTGATCGTGTGGAAGAACTCATCCTGCGTCGGCTTCTTGCCCGAGATGAAGTGCAGATCGTCGATCATCAGCAGGTCGGACGAGCGCAACCGGTTCTTGAAGCCGTGCGTGTCGTTCGCGCGGATCGCCGCGACGAATTCGAACATGAAACGCTCGGCCGACATCAGAATCACGCGCGCTTCGGGCACCGCCGCCAGATAGGCGTGGCCGATCGCGTGCATCAGGTGCGTCTTGCCGAGCCCCGTACCCGAATGGAGGAACAGCGGACTGAACCGCGGCGTGCCCGGCTCGGCGAGCGCGCGCGCCGCGTTGAGCGCGACTCGATTCGACGGGTCTGCGACGAAGCGATCGAAGGTCAGCCGCGAATCGAGCGCAGGACGGTCGGCGGGCGCGGCGGCGATCTTGGTCGGCTCGGCCTTTTCCTCGGCCACGACGCGCACCGGCGCGGTCGCCGAGCGGACCTCGATCGACACGGTGCGAATCGCCGGGACCGCGTGGCGGAATTCCTGGAGCAAGCGGTCGGCGTAATGATTCCGAACCCAGTTCGCGGTGAACGCCGACGGCAGCGTCAGCCGAACGGTTGCGAAATCGTCGCTATCGCCGAGCTCGATCGGCTTGAGCCATTGCTCGAACAGCCGCGCGCCCGCCGATTCGCGAAGATTCTTGCGGATGCGCGCCCACGCATTGAGCACTTCCCCCGGCGTGCCCCCATCAATCCCCGCCGAAACCGCCAACGCTAATCCCTCTTCCCATGTCGACCGCGCACCCCCGCGCGGGTCGCCCCCGTACACAACAAGCGCCTCCCTCAGCGGGAATGAAAGCCCGCCGGACGTGCGCCAGATATTTGGTCGGCCACGGCCTGAACCGGCGTGACGAAGCCTGTTTAGAAACAGCTTTACGAGTCGATCAAGGGTCCGGCGTGCAATAAAATCGAAATAAAGAGATTGACTCGCCGAACGGCCCGAAAAAGCGGGATTTCTTTTTTAAGCTACTGAAATCATACGGATTTCAAGTTTGATTTCGCATTAACTTATGCGAATCGCGCGGATTCGCGAGAGTCGGGATCGTGTTTCGAAAGCCCGGTATGGCCGCGGGTCCGAAGCGGCATGCTTAACCCGCCGAATGCAAAAAGCCCGCCGGCGATTGGCTCGCCGACGGGCACTGCCCCGTTACTAAAACGGATGGATTAGAGGCCAGCGAGTCGCTTGGTCAGGCGCGAGAACTTGCGGCTCGCGGTGTTCTTGTGAAGCACGCCCTTGGCGACGCCACGCTGCAGCTCGGGCTGCACGGCGGCGAGCGCTTCGGTCGCGGCCTTCTTGTCGCCCGATGCCAGCGCCGATTCGACCTTCTTGACGAAGGTGCGGATGCGGCCGACGCGGTTGCCGTTGATTTCGGCGCGACGGTCGTTGCGACGGATACGCTTCTTCGCTTGCGGCGTGTTCGCCATGAAAGTCCTCTGGGTTTCGCAAAAAATGTAAAAGGGCACAGCCAAAGCCGCGCCCGGAAGCGGTGGCCCTTAGCGAGGGTCGGGGATTCGGTCAACCTAGCTTTGGCAGGCGGGGCACCAGAAGGTCGACCGGCCGCCCTCGGTGTAGCGCTTGACCGTCCCGCCGCACCCGCATGGTTCGCCTTCGCGGCCATAGACGAGGAATTGCTTGGAGAAATAGCCGAGGTTGCCGTCGGGGTGCGCGAAATCGCGCAACGACGATCCGCCCGCCGCGATCGCCGATTCGAGCACGGCGCGGATCTCGACGACCAACCGGTCGAGCCGCGCGAGGCTGATCCGCCCTGCCTCGCGCTTGGGCGAAATGCGCGCGGCGTAGAGCGCTTCGCACACATAGATGTTGCCGAGCCCCGCAACGATCCGCTGGTCGAGCAGCATCGGCTTGATCGACGCGACACGACCCTTGAGCGCGCGCTTGAGATACGCGTCGGTCAGGTCGGGCCCGAGCGGTTCGGGACCGAGCGCCTTGAATGCGGGAAATTCGGCGAGGTCGGCGGTCGGGACCAGATCGACCGACCCGAACCGCCGCGGATCGTTGAGCGCGACGCGCCGCCCGCTCGCGGTGTCGATCACCAGATGGTCGTGTTTCTCCAGCTCAGTCGGATCGACCCGCCAGCGCCCCGACATGCCGAGGTGGAAGATCATCGTGTCGCCGCGGTCGGTATCGATCAGCCCGTATTTGGCGCGGCGCCCGAGCCCCGTGACGGTCGCCCCGGTCATGCGCTGCGCGAGGTCGTCGGGAAACGGCCGCCGCAGGTCGCCGCGCCGCGTGACGACATGGGTCAGGCGCTCGCCCTTCAGCACGGGCTCGAGCCCGCGCACGGTGGTTTCGACTTCGGGAAGTTCCGGCACGGTTTCCAGCTAGGTGGCGTTTGCGCCCGCCACAAGCGCTGCTAGAGGCTCGGCCATGACTGAGACCGTCTCCTTCGGCTACGAAGACGTCGCTCCCGAGGAAAAGACCCGCCGCGTCGGCGGGGTCTTTGCCAGCGTCGCCTCCAGCTACGACGTGATGAACGACGCCATGTCGGGCGGGCTGCACCGCGTGTGGAAGGACGTGTTCGTCCGCCGCGTGAAGCCGCGCGCTGGCGAAGCGATCCTCGACATGGCGGGCGGCACCGGGGACATTGCGTTCCGGATAGCCAAGTCAGGCGCCGCAATCACCGTTGCCGACATCAACCCGGCGATGCTCGAGGTCGGGATCGAGCGCGCCGCCAAGCGCGGAATCGACGGGCTCGTGTGGTCGGAGGCGAACGCCGAGACCTTGCAATGGCCCGACAAGTTCTTCGACGCCTATACGATCGCGTTCGGCATCCGGAACGTGACCGACATCCCGAAGGCGCTGCGCGAGGCTAATCGCGTGCTCAAGCGCGGCGGACGGTTCTTCTGCCTCGAATTCTCGACGACGCTCTGGCCGGGGTTCGCCGACGTGTACGACGCTTACTCGCACCACATCGTGCCCAAGGTCGGCAAGATGATCGCGGGCGACGAGGAGAGCTATCGCTATTTGATCGAATCGATCCGGCGCTTCCCGACGATGGACCGGTTCAAGGCCATGATCGGCGAAGCGGGGTTCGTCCAGACCAAGGTCGAGCCGATGCTCGGCGGGCTGGTCGCGATCCATTCGGGCTGGAAGATTTGACCTCTCCCATCGTTCATACGTGGCGGCTGCTCAAATGGGGGCGGATCCTGGCGCGGCACGGCGCGTTGCGCGGGATCGAGCGCGACTCGAACACGCCACCCCGGCTGCGGCGGTTGGTCAAGCTCGCGCGGTTCGGCGCGCGCGTTCCGGAAACGCCGCGCTACGCCGATGCGTTCCAGGCGATCGGCCCGGCGGCGATCAAGCTCGGCCAGACGCTGGCGACGCGGCCCGATCTGGTCGGAGAGCAGGCCGCGAACGACCTGATGCGGTTGCAGGACGCGCTCCCGCCGCTCCCTTTCGACACGATCCGCCGCGCGATCGAGGCCGGGCTGGGTAAGCCGGTCGGCGACGTATTCGCGTCGATCGACGAGGTCGCGGTCGGCGCGGCGTCGATCGCGCAAGTCCACCGCGCGGTCACGACCGAAGGCGCCGACGTCGCGGTGAAGGTACTCCGCCCCGGGATCGAGGAAGAGTTCGCCAAGGCGATCGACACCTATCAATGGGCCGCGGCGCAGGCCGAAGCCATGGGCGGCGAGCTGTCGCGGCTCCGCCCGCGCCTCGTGATTGAGACGTTCAAGCGCTGGACCGCGCGCGAGCTCGACTTGCGGCGCGAAGCTGCGTCGGCCTCCGAACTCGCCGAGGCGATGCACGCCGAACCCGATTATATCGTCCCCGCGATCGACTGGCAGCGCACCAGCGGGCGCGTGCTGACGCTCGAATGGGTCGACGGGGTCAAGCTCGCCAATCGCGACGCGCTGATCGCGGCGGGGCACGATACGCACAAGCTCGCCGACATCCTGGTCAATGCGTTCCTGCGCCAGGCGATTTCGGAAGGGTTCTTCCACGCCGACATGCACCAGGGGAACCTGTTCGCGACCCCCGACGGCAAGATCGCGGCGATCGATTTCGGGATCATGGGGCGGATCGACCGGCGCGCGCGGGTATGGCTGGCGGAGATCCTTTACGGGCTGATCACCGGTAATTACAAGCGCGTCGCGGAGATTCATTTCGAGGCGGGATACGTGCCCCCGCATCATAACGTGGCCGAGTTTGCGACCGCCTTGCGCGCGGTCGGCGAGCCGATGCGCGGGCTGCCAGTCAAGGACATGTCGGTCGGGATGATGCTCGACGGGCTGTTCAAGATCACGCGCGATTTCGACATGCAGACCCAGCCGCACCTCCTGCTCCTCCAAAAGACGATGGTGATGGTCGAGGGCGTGGCGACCAGCCTCGATCCCGACATCAACATGTGGGACACTGCCGCGCCGTTCATCCGCGAATGGATCAGGACCGAACTGGGGCCGGAGGCGTATGTCGCGGACAAATTGATCACCGACCTGCGCACGCTCGCGCGGCTGCCCGACCTGATCCGTCGGATAGAGGCGCATTACCCGGCCCCGGGAGGTGCCCCCCCTGCTCCGCCGCTCCGCGAGATCGAGGTCGTGCGGATCGGTGGCGGGTGGCGTTACCTTGCGGTCGCGATGATGAGCGCGGGCGTCGCGATCGTGGCGATGTGGTGGTTCCTGCACCCATGATTTGGTCCGCCGAGCCGTCGCGCTTCGCCGGCCTGTCGAAGGGCCGCGCGCGGCTCGGACTCGTGCTACTGCTCGTTCTGCTCGTCGCAACGTTGAGCGCGCTGATGGTCCCCGCACCGCCAGCAGTGAGCGGCGACGCAGCCAAGCGCGGCGACGACCAGGCCGACGTCATGCTGTACGAGTCGATCGTCGACGGCGTGCGGCACGGCGGCAACTATTACAGCGTCGCGGCCAACGCGCTGCGCACCGGCGATTACCCGATGAAGCCGTTCGTCACGTTCCGCCTGCCGACGCTCGCGGTGGTGCAGGCGATGTTGCCGGTCTGGGCGGTGATCGCGATGCTCTACGCATTGGCGGCGGGCGTCGTGTTCGCCTGGTTCACCCGCCTGAAGCCCGCCTTTGCGCGACCGCCGCCGCTGATTCTCGCAATGGTGTTGCTGATGGGCGGAATGGGCGCGTTCGTGCAGAGCGAACTCGCGAGTTTCCACGAGGTCTGGGCCGGATTGCTGATCGCGCTCAGCCTCGCGCTACGCCGCTCGGACCGCTGGGTGGCCGCCGCCGGGATCGGCGCGCTCGCGATGCTGATCCGCGAGACCGCCGCGCTGTACGTCGCCGTCATGTTCATCCTCGCGCTGCTCGAGGGCAACCGCAAGGAGGCGATGGGCTGGGCCGCCGGGGTCGCGCTCCTCGCGATCGCCGTCGTCGCGCACGCGCATGCGGTCGCACAGGTCGTCCGCCCGCTCGACCCCGCCTCGCCCGGGTGGAGCGGGATGCTCGGGTTCGGGTTCTTCGTCGAGGCGATGACGCTCTCCACCGCGTTGCGCCTCGCGCCGATGTGGCTAGCGGCGCTCCTCATGGGGTTCACCCTGTTCGGTTGGGCGGCGTGGAAGGACGGCGCGGGCATCCGCGCGCTCGCGACCTTCGCGCTCTACGCCGCACTGATCGGCCTGTTCGGGCGGGTGGACACCTTCTATTGGGGGCTGATGGTGGCGCCCGCGATCCTGGTCGGCCTGGCCTTCGCGCCCGACGGGTTGCGCGACCTGATCGCCGCGGCATTCCCGAAGGGGCGCAAGATCACCGTGACGAGGCTGACCCCGTGAAGCGCATCCTGCTGATCGTCGGCGGCGGCATCGCGGCGTACAAGGCGTGCGAGCTGATCCGGCTGGCGCGGAAAGCGGGAATCGGCGTGAAGTGCGTCTTGACCGCGGGCGGCGCGCAGTTCATCACGCCGATGACGCTCGCGGCGCTGAGCGAGGAGCAAGTCTATACCTCGCTCTGGGACCTCAAGGACGAGGCCGAGATGGGGCACATCCAGCTCAGCCGCGAGGCCGATCTGATCGTCGTCGCCCCCGCCACCGCCGACCTGCTGGCGAAGATGGCCGCCGGGATCGCCGACGACCTCGCCACCACACTGTTGCTCGCGACCGACAAGCCGGTGCTCGCCGCGCCCGCGATGAACGTGCGCATGTGGCAGCACGCGGCGACCGTCCGCAACGTCGCGACGCTGCGCGGCGATGGCGTGACGGTGATGGAGCCGGACGAAGGCCCGATGGCGTGCGGCGAATTCGGCCCGGGGCGCCTGCCCGAGCCCGAGGCGATCCTGGAGGCGATCCAGGCCAAGCTCGGCGGCTGAATGCTGTCGGGCAAGCACATCATCGTCACCGCAGGGCCGACGCACGAGCCGATCGACCCGGTCCGCTACATCGCCAACCGTTCCTCGGGAAAACAGGGGTTTGCGATTGCCGGGGCATTGGCGGCCTTGGGCGCGCGCGTGACCCTGATCGCCGGACCGGTGACGATCGACACACCGCCGGGAGTCGAGCGCATTGACGTCGAGACGGCTATCGAGATGGGGACTGCTGTCGAAACGGCCCTCCCCGCCGACGCAGCAGTAATGGTCGCCGCGGTCGCCGACTGGCGCGTCGAGAGCGCAGAGCACAAGATCAAGAAAGGCGCAGGCGGCCCGCCCATTCTGCACCTGGTCGAGAACCCCGATATCCTCGCGACACTCGCGCGTAGCGTGCGCCGCCCGCGCCTCGTCATCGGCTTCGCGGCGGAAACCGAACATGTCGTCGATCACGCCAAGGCGAAGCTCGCCAAGAAAGGCGCCGACTGGATCGTCGCCAACGACGTATCGGCAGACGTCATGGGCGGCGAGCGCAACGCGGTTCACATCGTAAGTGCGACCGGGGTCGAGAGTTGGGACGACGCTTTGAAGGAAGAGGTCGCTCGGCGGCTCGCCGAGCGGATCGACGCCGCGCTTGCAAATGGCTAACCCCAAATAAGCCAAATCCCTGAGTCGCGCGCTAACCGCGAATACGATACGCAGCCGCAATGACCGACCCGATTCGCATTGAAATCAAGCGATTGCCCAATGGCGGCGGGTTGCCATTGCCGGCCTATGCTACCGCGGGCGCGGCGGGGATGGATGTCGTCGCGGCGGAAAGCCTGCGTCTTGCCCCGGGCGGGCGTCATGCCGTCGCGACGGGCTTCGCGATCGCGATCCCCGACGGGTACGAGGTGCAGGTCCGCCCGCGCTCGGGCCTCGCGCTCAAGCACGGCGTTACGTGCCTCAACACGCCGGGAACGATCGACCACGACTATCGCGGCGAGGTAAAGGTCATTCTGGCCAATCTCGGCGACGAGCCGTTCGAAATCGCGCGCGGCGAACGGATCGCCCAGCTTGTTCCGGCCCCAGTTCAACGCGCCGTGCTGGACGAGGTGGACGAACTCGGCGAGACCGACCGCGGCAGCGGAGGTTTCGGTTCGACAGGCGTATGATCGGTTTGTTTCTGGCTTTGCAGGCCGCGGCGCCGACACCGGCGCCGCCCGCCGATTGGTCGGCGCTGCCGCCGCTCCGCCTCACCACCACGCCCGATTATGCGGCGCTGATGACACCGTTCGTGCACGGCGAGGTCGCTGGCGGGCGCTGCCCGACCGGCGGCAAGAGCGCGGTCACGATCGACTTGGCGTTGCTCGTCTCGAAGACCGGCGACGTGTTGCGCATCGTGCCGCGGGCGATCAACTGCCCGACCGTCGAGCAGTTTGCCGCCGGGGTGGTGCAAAAGGCAGCGCGCGGCAATCTGGCCGGCGCCGCGCCCGCGAGCGACAGCTGGTATCGGACGGGCATGACGCTTAACTGGTAGTCGTGCTCAGCGACGACGACCTGACCCGGTTTGCCCGGCATATCGTGTTGAAGGAAATCGGCGGCGCCGGGCAAGCTCGGCTGCGGCGGGCGCGCGTCGCGATGATTGGCGCGGGCGGCATTGGATCGCCAGCGCTCCAGTATCTCGCCGCGGCGGGGATCGGGCGGATCGACCTGATCGACGACGACCGCGTCGACCTGTCGAATCTGCAGCGGCAGACCTTGTTCGGCGTGGGCGATGTCGGTGCCGGCAAGGCCGACGCGGCCGCGGCGGCGTTGGCGCGGATGGACCCCGCGGTGACGATCGAGCGTCATGCGGTGCGGATCGATACGGCCAACGCGCGCGCGATGCTTGCCGGGGCAGACGTCGTGCTCGACGGCACCGACAATTTCGCGACTCGCCTCGCTGTCGCCGACGCGGCGCTTGGGCTGCGCCTTCCGCTCGTCTCGGCGGCGGTGAGCCAGTTCGAGGGCCAGCTCGGCGTTTATCGCGGGTGGGAAACGGAGAAGCCCTGCTACCGCTGCTTCGTCGGCGCCGACCCCGACCGCGAGGGCGCTAGCTGCGCGGAAGTCGGCGTGCTCGGCGCAATGGTGGGGGTGATGGGCAGCCTGGCCGCGCTGGAGGTCATCCGCTGCATCGTGCCGTTCGGCGAGGACAGCGCAGGCAAGCTGCTGCTCGCCGACGGGCTGTCGCTCCGGTTTCGGACGATCGCGCTGCCCAAGGACCCTGGCTGCAGCTGTAGCGGCTAGCCGATCAGCGCCTTGGCGAAGGCGCGGACGTGCGGGCCGATGTCGTCGCGGGCGATCGCCAGCGCCAAATTCGCTTCGATATAGCCGGCCTTGTCGCCGCAGTCGTAGCGTTGGCCGTCGAACATGAAGCCGTGGAACGGCTGCTTGCCGATCAATTGCGCCATCGCGTCGGTCAGCTGGATTTCGCCGCCCGCGCCCCTGGTCGGATTGTCGAGGATTTTCATCACCTCGGGCTGCAGAATATATCGGCCCGGCGTCATCAGGTTCGACTTGGCGGTGCCGAGCTTGGGCTTCTCGATCACTTCGCGCACTTCGGTCAGCCGCCCGTCGACCGCGCCGGGGGTGATGATACCGTATTTGTCGGTCTGGTCGGCAGGCACTTCCAGCGCCCCGATCAGATTGCCGCCGACGCGGTAATAGGCATCGGCCATCTGCTTGAGGAAACCGGGTTTCCCGACCATCAATTCGTCGGGGAGCAGCACGGCGAATGGCTCGTCACCGACGATTTCGCGCGCGCACCATACGGCGTGGCCCAGGCCGAGCGGCTCCTGCTGCCGAATGTAAACCGGCGAGCCCGGCTGCTGGCGGATGCCGGCGATCGCCTCAAGCGACTTGCCGCGCGCGGTCATCGTCGCTTCGAGCTCGTAGGAAATGTCGAAATGATCCTCGAGCGCCGACTTGCCGCGCCCGGTCACGAAGATGATCTGCTCGATCCCCGCTTCCAGCGCTTCCTCGACCGCATACTGGATCAGCGGCTTGTCGACGATCGTCAGCATTTCCTTGGGCATCGCCTTGGTGGCGGGCAGGAACCGGGTGCCGAGCCCGGCAACAGGGAATACGGCCTTGCGCAGCGGCTTGATCGTCACGTCATTTCTCCTGAGGCGCGCGCATAGTCTTCGAGCGCGCCCGCGCAAAGCCCCGCGCGGCCAGCCGCCCAACCCGTCGCACCGGACTGATCAGCACGTACAGCGGACGCAGCGGCCGGGGCAGCGGCATCGCCAGCATGTCGCGCGGCGCGACCCAGATGTCCCACGCGACGTGCGCGAGAAAGCGCGGGCGAGTCTTCATCATCGCCGCCGAGGCAAGCCAAACGCGCATGTAGCGGCCCGGCACCAGATGCTGGTCGACCGTCTCGTCGGGCCCGAAGATCAACCGGTCGGCGAGCCACACCAGCGCGCGCGCGCGACGCGAGCGATACGCCTCGGGCGGCACCGGCGTGCCGAACCGCCGTTCGCACTGGATCAGCGCCGAATCGATGCACGGCCCGACGCCGTCACGCGCGGCGCGGTCGCGCATCGCGGCGACGCTCGCGTCGTCCATCTTGACCAGCAGCGCGTTGAAATCGGCGAGCCACTTGATCCGCGCCCACGAATGTCGCGCGCCGTGGATCGCGAGATAGATCATCATCGCTTCGCCGAGGATCGTCGGCAGCGGCTTGCCCTCGACCGTCACCATCCGCGCCTCGTCGGCGACGACCGGTTCGGGTGCCAATTGCTCGAGCGACTGCATCCGCCAGTGGAGGTCGACGAGCGCGCCGGTGTCGCGATGCACCAACTGGCACTCGCGGAACAGGTCGATCATCAGCGGCAGCCGCGCGCCGTCGATGTTCCGGGGATCGTTGAGTCGGTATCCCGCGCGGTCGAGCAGCGCGAGCGCCGGGGGCACATCGTGCGGTGCGACCAGAATGTCGTTGTCGACCGTCTGCTTCACGCCCTGGTCGGCATACGCGAGCTCGGCGAGCACGACGCCCTTGAGGAACGCGACCGGGATTCCGGCGTCGGCGAGCAGCCCGGCCAAGCGCGCTGCCTCCGCATAATGGAGCAAGTTGCGTTGCAGCATCGGCCGGTAAAGCTCGTCGAGCCGCCGCGGCACGTCGAGCCCTGCCATCGTCAGCCCGCGCCGGACGAACCCGATCACGCGATGCCGCCGCGCCACCCGCACGACTCTCGGCCATGCGAGCGGTTCGGCCGACGCCGCCGCGCGGATCGCCGCGACGTCGGTCGGCCAGCGGCAACACGCCGCGACCAGCCGGAACTCGGCCGACGGTTCCCCGCGCGCGCGCGTCACGTCGCCAGGAACCAGCGCCGCTCGCCCTCCAGCCCGACCGCGGTCAGCTTGCCCGAAGCATAAGCGCCGGTGTCGATTCCGATCCGGTTGTGGAGGCTCTCGACCTCGGTCGCGATCGAATGGCCGTGGACGATCGTCGCACCATGGCTGCCCTCGTAATCGAGGAAGCGGTCGCGGATCCAGCGCAGGTCGGCGGGCTTCTGGCGATCGATCGGCACCCCGGGCTTGATCCCGGCGTGGACGAAGCAATAGCCGCCGACGACGAGCGTATCCCCCATCGACTGGAGGAACGCGACATGCTCCTGCGGCACGCGCGCCATGAAATCCACGGCGATGTCGAGCGGCCCGGCGCGATCGATCAACTCGGCGGGCGTGCCATAGCTCATCATCGTCTCCGCCCCGCCGATGCGCAGCCAGAAGCGCGTCGCCTCCAGGTCGCCGGCGAGCGTCAGCAGGAACACTTCCTCGTGATTGCCCTTGATCATCGCAACGTCGCGTCCGCGCCAGTCGCGCGCAATCAGATGGTCGATCACCTGTTTCGACTGCGGTCCGCGATCGACCAGGTCGCCGAGCAGCACGATCGTCGTCTTCGCCGGGTCGCGCCCCGCATCGTCGCGGTCGATCGCATCGAGCAATTCGGTCAAGAGGTCGAGCCGACCGTGCACGTCGCCGATCGCATAGACGCGCTGGCCCGCCGGCACGTTCGCGTCGCCGCGCGCGCCGTCGCTGGCCGGCGACCCGCCGAACAACCGTTTCAATGCCGAAATCGCCAACGCGCCGTCCAATCATACGCGGGGCCGGAAAAACACATGCCCCCATTTGTGCAGGAGCGATAGAGGCTTGGGCGCATTCCCGCAATCTTGCGCCGGGCGGCGAAGCGGGGGAGAGAGGCCGCGATGGCCGAATCGATCTTCGCTCCGCTCGGGACTTCGGCACGCTCGATGCTGTTCGTCGGCGACTTCACCGTGTGGCAGACCGCCGCCGGTCTGGCGGAAGGGTTCCGCAAGCTCGGCTGGGACGTGACCGAGGTGTCGTCGAACGACGCGCTGCTCCATTCGCGCAAGCTGGCCCTGCGCGCCGCGGGCCGCTTGCTTTATCCGGCGGCGCGGCGCAGCCACAATGCCGACATCCTCGCCGCCGCCGATCGTGTGAAGCCGCAGGTGATGCTGACGGTGAAGGGCAATTTCATCACCGCCGCCACCTTGAATGAATTGCGCCGGCGCGGGATCGCGACGGTCAATTTTTACCCCGACCGCGATTTCGAGCATGACGGCATGCCCGCCGACGCGCTTGACCAGTTCGACCTGGTCGCGACGACCAAATCGTATCAGATATCGTATCTGGAGAAGCGGCTGGGCGCGGATCGTGTCGCGATGATCCACCACGGCTATGTGCCCGAGGTCCACCGCCGCCGCACCCCCGCCGGCGAGGCGCCGCGCTACCTGTGGGACGTGTGCTTCATCGGCAATGCGTCGCCCGACAAATTGGCGTGGCTCGAGCCCGTGGCGCGCGCGATCGGCGATGCGCGGATGATCGTGATCGGCAACCGCTGGAGCGAGCTGGCGGCAGGCACCGCGGTCGCGCCCTACGTCTTCGGCGGGCCGCTGGTCGGCGACCAGTTCGCGCGCGCGATCGAGCACAGCCGGATCAACATCGCGGTCCACCACGGCGCCGGCGGCGCGGAAGGCTGGGCCGACCGGGTGTCGACGCGCAGTTTCGAGATACCCGCGTGCGGCGGCTTCATGCTGCACATCGACAACGACGAAATCCGCACGCTGTTCGAACCGGGCCGCGAGATCGACGTGTTTGCCGACTCCGACGAACTGGTCGCCAAAATCCGGCACTATTTGGCGCATGACACCGAGCGCCGCGCGAGCGCCGATGCGGGCCACGCCCGCACGGTGCCGGCCTATTCGCTGCATGCGCGCGCGGAAGAGCTGGTCGCGGCGATGGACGAGCGTTTGAGGGGTAATGACGCGTGAACTCCACCTCAGGCGGCCAGCGTATTGCGGTAATCGACATCGCCCGCCTGGCCGCGGCGCTCGGCGTCCTGATCTTTCATGCGTCGGGCGCGGCGCAGGTACCCAAGTTTCGTCTTCCGCCGTTCACCGTCTTCGGGCACACGATCGACTGGCTACCGTCGCCGTTTTCGTTCGGCGCGACCGGCGTCAGCCTGTTTTTCGTCGTCAGCGGTTATTGCATGTACCGGTCGCTGTCGGCGAACCCGCAACCGTTGCTGAGTTATTATCGCAACCGGCTCGCGCGGATTTACCCACTCTATTTCGTCGCAGTCCTGTTTTCCGCGGTTGCGATGGCCGTGCTCGGCTTCGCGGTCACCGCGCCGGAGGTCGCCGTCGTGCTGCTGTTCCTGCACGGCTTCGTCAAACGATATAATCTGTCGCTCAACGGCGCGCTGTGGTCGATGGCGACCGAGGTGCAATTCTACATCGTGCTGCCGTTGCTGCTGCGGTGGGCACGGTGGATCGGGCTCGACCGGTTCGCGATCTTGGCGATCATGTTGTCGCTGGTGTTCCGCGTCATCGTCCAACTCGCAGGGGGCCATGAAGCGACCTCCGGCGGGCTCGCGCTCGACACCTTCCTGATGAATCTCCTGCCGGGCCGGGCCGCGGAATTCGCGATCGGCATGTGGATCGCCGGCACCGACAGTGCGCGGGCGCGGCGCTATGCGAAATGGCTGATCGTGCCCGCGGGGATCATCGGGATCGGCGCGAAGGCGAGCGGCATCGCGTTCGCCGCCGAACCGATGCTTGGTGTCTTCTATGGATCGTTGCTGATCTTCGCGCTCGGCGGCGCGCGCTGGTTCGGGTCGACGCGCGGGATCATCCCGCTTCTGGGCCGCGCGTCCTACGCGCTGTTCCTGATCCACCTGCCGATCGCCGTGCTGCTTTACCCGCTGCTGCCGCACGATTGGGGTCTCTATCGTCAGTTCGCCGCATTGCTCGCCATGACCCTGGCGGTCGCGCTCCCCGCCGCCCTCGCGCTCCACCTGTTTGTCGAACTGCCGCTGTTCGACCGTCTGCGCACGCACCGACGCGGAGCCGAACCGAGATTGGCGGCAGCCGGCGGCGACGGCGGCGCGCCGTGAGCGGTTTCGCTCATGACCCGGTGGCAAGCGAGAGATTGCGCGTCTATAGCCCGCCGCTCGGCACAGCAGGATTTGCGTTAAGGCGATGATCGGCAAGTTATTTTTGGATTTTCGCGGCATTGCGCGTGTGTGCGGGATGGGGACGGCGCTACGCTGGGCCGCCAGCGTTGCCCTGACGCTGCCCGCCGTGCTTCGCACGCGCAACCTGATGGCGGCGGATCGGCGGATGGGGAAAGGGCCGTTCAAGGTCCACCACGCCACCGGCGACGCGGTGCTGGTCGGTAGCCAGGTATTCAGCGGCGTTCGCGAAATCTGGGTACGCGACGTCTATGCCAAGGATGGTTTCCTGCAAATTCCCGACCATGCCGTGGTGCTCGACCTGGGCGCCAATATGGGCAACTTTTCGGCCCAGGCGCTGGCGGCCAACCCGACTGCGCGGCTGATCGCGGTCGAACCGAATGCGCGGATCGGCCAAAAGTGGATGGCGACGATGCTGATCAACGGCTTCACCGATCGCGCGCAATTGTGCCGCGCCTTCGTCGGCGATTTCACCAGCATCCAGCTGAACGACATCAAGACCAATCCGGCCTATGCCGATGCGCCGCACCTGACCGAGGCCGAGTTCCTCGCCCGCTACGGGATCGAGCATATCGATTTCCTCAAATGCGATATCGAGGGCAGCGAATATTTCATGATCGAGCCGGGCAGCCGCATCCTCGACATCACCGACAGGCTGGCGATCGAGGTGCATAATTCGGGCGGCGACGTGAAGCGCTTCCTCGACGCGCTGGCCGCGCGCGGTTTTACTGACATCGCGGTCGATTGGTACGGCACCGAATGCATCGCGCGCGCGACGCGCGGCACGGTACGCGCGCTCGCCGCCTGACGCGGGATGGCCTAGGGTGGCGTCCGCGTGCGTTCGCGCATAAAGACGTGCGACGGGAGCGCACATCGCCATCCGCGTTCCGAGTAAGGCAAGGTCAGTGTTGAAGCAGCGTCACGGCAGTTTACCCGTTTCGACCATTCCATGGACCGGGAGCGCATACGCGCTCCACGGGTCGCCGCACTGATGGCCAGTACGTTTTTCCCGCGGCGCGCGCAGCGTTCGGTGCAGCGCATCGACGTGAGCAATCGTGACTTGGGCGATCAGTTCGAAGGGCTCGCACCTCATCCGACCGAGTTCTTCGGTATCGGCTTCCTCATGGTGATGTACGCCCTGGCGATGGCCGATGGCTACGGCATCGTCGACGCCGTCAATATCATCGGTCCGCTCATGTTCATCGTTATCGTGGGATTTGCGGCGGTTCGGCTGACCAGGCTCAACCTCCACGCGATCTGGACTCCCGTGTTCTGGTATCGGGTTGCGATGGTGGTCTATATGGGAATTGGGTCCAGCCTGACCTCGTTCTACAACGCCGACACGCGCGATCTGATCAATGCGTTCTTCGCGTTTTCGCCGGCCGAACTGCTCAAGTTCAACATGGTCAACGCGTCGTTCCATATGTGTTTCATGGCGGTGTCCTGGCTGGTCATCCGGATATACCGCAGCAGCCGGAGCCCTGTGTCTATCAAGCAAGTCGCGATCGACACCTGCCGCATCCCCTTGAAGGCCGTGGGGCTGGTGTTCCTCGCAGTAGGCGTATCGTTCAATTATCTCATCGTTTATCCTGCTGCTTTGGGCATCTTGCGGTTCACGGTACCCAATGCCCTGATCCAGTTCGGGCAGATGGCCTATATCGGCTACTTTCTGCTCACGTATTGGGGACTTGCGAACAAGAAATACTCGTGGGTCGTAGCAATCATGATCCTCGCAGCCATCGATTCGGTCGCCGGCATTTTCCAGCTAACGAAGGCGATGGCATTGTTTCCCGTTATGATGATCCCGATCGGGTTCATCTACCACAAGTCGTCATTACGGCGACTCCTGATCACGCTCGCCTTCATCATTCCCTATTACGCCTTCGTGTCTTCGGTGGTTGAGGAAGCGCGCAGCCGAGTCTTGCGCGATGCCGGCGATAACAACCGGGCGGTGTTCTCCGACACGCTCGTCGTTATCGGCGATATCTTCGCGGGCAGGAACGGCAATGTGGACCGGCCCGAATATCAGCTGGCGTGGGCGCGGCTCAACTACGTCAATGCCGGCACGCTCGCGATCAACTTCTACGATCAGGGACTCGAGGGCAATTCGCTCCGCGACATCTTCATCGTGTGGATTCCCCGCGCGATCTACCCCGACAAGCCGATCATCACCGATGTCGGGCGCGATTTCACGGTGATGGCCGTCGGCAATTACGATTCCTCCACCAGCCCCAGCATGCCGTCCGAGGGATATTGGAACGCCGGCTGGCTCGGCGTCGCGTTGTTTGCCGCGCTGCTCAGCGTCGTGCTGACTTTGTGGTCGATCTATTCGACCATCGTGTTCGACCGCGACGCCTGGCACTTGTTGCTCGTGGTTCTGCTGGGGATGCGGATCGGCACGCGGATCGACGGCTTTCTCGTCCCCGACGTGGTCGGGCCGCTGGCCGCAGTGCTGGCGATTCACGTCGCATGCACGCTCGCCAACCGTTTCCTGCCCCGCATTCCGGCGTTGCAACGCAGGTTCGTTTCCTAGGCCATGTGCGGCATCGCCGGTTTCCATGCTCACGCCGCGGCAGCGCGGGCGGTGAGCCGCGACACGCTGATCGCGATGCGCGACCGGATGGCGGCGCGCGGGCCCGACGGGAGCGGGCTGTGGATCGCCGAGGACGGCCGCACGGGCTTCGGGCATCGCCGGCTGTCGATCATCGACCTGTCGGAAGGCGGGCATCAGCCGATGGCGACGCCCGATGGCCGGCTGACGATCGTCTTCAACGGCGAGATCTACAATTACCGCGCGTTGCGCGACGCGCTGACCGCCGCGGGCGTGGCGTTCGCCAGCGACAGCGACACCGAGGTCATGCTCCACCTCTATGCGCGCGACGGCGCGGCGATGCTAGGCAAGCTGAGGGGCATGTTCGCGCTGGCGATCTGGGACGCGCGCGACCGCTCGCTGCTGCTCGCGCGCGACCCGCTCGGGATCAAGCCGCTCTATTATTCCGACACCGGCGGCGCACTGACGTTCGCTTCGCAAGTCAAGGCGTTGCTGGTCGATCCTGGCGTCTCGCGCGAACCGTCGCCCGCGGGACTCGCCGGGTTTCACCTGACGGGATCGGTGCCCGAGCCGTTCACCGCGTGGCGCGCGATCAAGGCACTGCCCGCCGGAAGCTGGCTGAGGGTCGATGCCGCGGGCGTAAGCGCGCCGGTCCGCTACGCCAATGTCGCGCAAATCCTCGCCGACGGCCGCGCCGCCGACCCGGCCAGCGTCGATGTCGCCGGCGCGTTGCGCGACAGCGTCGCGCATCACCTCGTCGCCGATGTCGAAGTCGGCGCGTTCCTGTCGGGCGGGGTCGATTCGGCCGCGCTGATCGGGCTGATGCGCGATTGCGGACAGGAGCGGATCCGCGCCTGCACGCTGGCGTTCGGCGAGTTCGAGGGCCAGCACCAGGACGAAACTCCCGGCGCCGCCGCGGTCGCGAAGCAGTACGGGGTCGACCACCACATCCGCCGCGTCGGCGCAGCCGAGTTCCACGGCGACATGGATGCGATCTTCGACGCGATGGACCAGCCGAGCATCGACGGGATCAACACTTGGTTCGTCAGCAAGGCGGTGCGCGAGATGGGTCTGAAGGTGGCCCTGTCGGGGCTGGGCGGCGACGAACTGCTCGCGGGCTATTCGACCTTCCGCACCGTGCCCCAGATGCGGCGGCGTTTCGGGCCGCTCGGGGCGATTCCCGGCTCCGGCACGATGGCGCGTTTGCTGCTCGGCCTGACGGGCGTGACGCGGCGCAACCCCAAGGCCGCGACCGTGCTCGACTATGCCGGCAGTTGGGCCGGTGCGTACCTGCTGCGTCGCGCGGTGCTGATGCCGTTCGAGCTCGACACGGCGATGGATCCGGCGATGGCGCGCGAGGGGCTGAGCGAACTCGACCCGCTCGGCGCGCTCGAGCGGTCGATCACCCCCGATCCCGGCTCCGACAACGGCCGCGTCTGCGCGCTCGAGACAGGCAATTACATGCGCAACCAGTTGCTGCGCGATTCGGACTGGGCGGGGATGGCGCACTCGCTCGAAATCCGCGTGCCACTGGTCGATTTCACATTGTTGAAGACGCTCGCGCCGCGCATCGCGACGCTGCAACCCGGCGAGGGCAAGCGGCTGCTCGCCGCCGCACCCGCGAACCCCGTCCCGCGCGCCATCGTCGAACGCTCGAAAACGGGGTTTTCGGTCCCCGTCGCCGACTGGCTGGCGGGCAATGCGGTGCATACGCCCGACCGGCGCGCATCGCGCGGCTGGGCGAAGGTCGCGACCGAACGCTCGTTGCAGAGCGTCACAGCACTCGCGCGGTGAGGATCCTCGCGCTCAGCCATTATTATCCGCCGGAGGTCAACGCACCCGCCTCGCGGCTGTCCGAACATGCGCGCGTGTGGCGTGAAGCGGGACACGACGTCACCGTCGTCACCTGCGCGCCCAACCACCCGGCGGGCAAGCTCTACCCCGGCTATCGCAACCGGCTGTGGCAGGAAGAGACGATCGACGGCATCCGCGTGATTCGGCTGTGGACATGGCTCGCCGCGAACGAAGGTTTCCTCCCACGCATCATCAATTACGTCAGCTATCTGCTGTCGGTGCTGATGTGGATGTGGCGGCTGCCCAAGGCCGACGTGGTGATGTCGACCAGCCCGCAATTCTTCTGCGGGCTGGCGGGATGGTTTCTGAAGCGCCGCACGCGGCCATGGGTACTCGAAATCCGCGATCTGTGGCCCGAAAGCATCGTCACCGTCGGCGCGATGAAGCGCGGGTTCGCGATCCGCTTGCTCGAACGGATCGAGGCGTTCGCCTACGCCCATACCGACCTCGTCGTATCGGTCACCGACGGTTTCGTGCCGCACATCCGCGCGCGCCGCCCGAGCGAGCCGATCGCGGTCATCAAGAATGGCGTCGATTTGTCGCACTTCGCCGCCGACCCCAACGCCGCTGACGCGTTCCGTGCCGAGCACGGCCTGACCGGCAAGTTCGTCGCGAGCTATGTCGGCACGCACGGCATGGCGCATGGGCTCGACACGGTGATCGCCGCCGCCGAGCGCCTGGCGCACCGCCACGATATCGCAATCCTGATGGTCGGCGGCGGGAGCGACCGCGAGCGGATTCGTGCGATCCGCGACCAGCGCGGGCTGACCAACATCCTTATGCTCGACCAATTGCCCAAGGCGATGATGCCCGCGGTATGGGGTGCGAGCGACGTGGCCTTGGTGCTGCTCAAGCGAGTCGATACGTTCGAAACGGTCATCCCGTCGAAGATGTTCGAGGCGATGGCGTTGGGGGTGCCGATGATCCTGGGGGTCGAGGGCGAAGCGAAGGCGTTGATGGACGCGGGGCGTGCGGGGATCGCGATCACGCCCGAGGACGATGGCGAACTCGCCGCAGCGATCGAAAGACTGGCCGACGACCGCGCGCTTGGGCAGGCGATCGGCGCCTCAGCGCGGGCGTATGTCCGCGGGCATTTCGACCGCGAGGCACTCGCGCGTGCCTATCTCGCCGAATTCGAGAAACTCGTCGCGTGAGCATCGCGCGCAACATCGCTTTCGCGCGGCACATCCCGTTGCGCCAGATCGCCGCCCGGCTGAAACTCGCGGCGCAGCGACGCTGGACGCTCAAACGCCCGCCGATGCTGGCCGGCGAAGGGCGGCAGGCCGAGGCCCCGCCTCAGCCCGTCTTTCCGCCGCGCTCGGACATGATCGAGCGCACCCCCGACGGCTGGCGCTTCACCTTCGTCGGCCGCACCGTCGCGATGGGCGAAACGATCGACTGGCACGCCGACGGTGACCAACTCTGGCGGATGAACCTCCATTACATGGAGTATCTGGAGCAGCTCGACCGCGACGCCGGGCTCGCGCTGATCCGCCAGTGGATCGCGGCGAACCCGCCTTTCCAGCCCGGTTATTGGCACGATGCGTGGAACAGCTATGCGCTGTCGCTGCGCGTCGTGGTGTGGATGCAGCGGCTGACCGTGTGGGGCGTCGATCCCGACGAGGCGAAGGGCATCCGCGCGAGTATCGCCACGCAGATCGATTTCCTGGCGCGCAACCTCGAAACCGATCTCGGCGGCAATCATCTGATCAAGAATATCAAGGCGCTGGCCTGGGCGAGTGCGTGGTTTGCCGCGCCCGAAAGCGATGCGTGGCGCGCGCTGGCGACCGATCTGCTCAACCGCGAGCTGCCGCGCCAGATCCTGCGCGACGGCATGCATTACGAGCGTTCGTCGTCGTACCACGCACAGGTGTTCGCCGACCTGATCGAAACGCGTGCGGCGCTCGGGTTCGGCGCGGCGACGGTCACGCTCGACAAGGCGTTGCAGCGGATGGCGGTGGCGGCGGCGCAGCTTGCGCACCCCGACGGCGGGCCGGCGCAGTTCAACGATGCCGGGCTGACGATGGCCTATCCGCCCGGGCAGTGCCTGACCGCCTACGCGCAAGTCACGAGCCAGCCAATCCCGACCGCCGACGGCGCATTCCGCTTGCCCGCCGCCGGCTATTTCGGGCTCCACGCCCCCGGCTTCGCACTGATCGCCGACATGGGCGCGATCGGGCCCGACGACCTGCCCGCGCACGCGCATGGCGACATCGGCAGCGTCGAGCTGTCGGTCGGGGGCTTGCGGTTCATCGTCGACCAAGGCGTCTTCGAATATGTCGCAGGCGACAAGCGCCAGGCCTCGCGGAGCGCGCACAGCCACAATTGCCTCGCGATCCATCGTGCCGAGCCGGCCGATTTCTTCGGCGCGTTCCGCTGCGGGCGACGGCCCAAGGTCACCGTCATGCAATATGTCGGCGGCGAGGACAGCATGTTGTTGCGCGGGCATCACGACGGCTACGCGCACCTGCCCGGCAAGCCCGAGGTCGAACGGCGGGTCGAGGTCGGCGCGAACGGCATCACGCTCCACGACCGCATCCTGTGCGAGACATGGCATCCGGCGACCTCGCGCCTGCTGCTCCACCCCGACTGCAGCGTCGAATTGCACGGCGACACCGCGATCGTCAGCCGCGGCGGGATCGCCCTCGGCATTCGCGGCTCGGCGCCACTCCGCGTCGAGGAGACTTCCTGGTGGCCCGACATGGGGATAGAGGTCGCGACGCGGCGGCTGTGCTTGACACTCCCGGCCGATTGCTTTGAGGCGACATTCGAGATCGGGGCCGCCGACACGGCGACGGAGTAAGCGTGAAACAGGTCGAGCAGAATTACCGGAGCGGCGTGCTGCGCCTGATCGACGCGCCCGTGCCCCGTGCGGGCGGCGGCCGTAATCTGGTCGCGACGCGCGTGTCGCTGATCAGCGCGGGGACCGAGAAGCAGATCATCGACCTCGCGCGATCGAGCCTGGCGGGCAAGGCGATGGCGCGGCCCGATCTGGTCAGGAAGACGCTGCAGAAGGTGCGCAATGAAGGCCTGCTGCCGACGGTGCAGAAGGTGTTCGCCAAGCTCGATACGCCGATCCCGCTCGGGTATTCGCTCGCCGGCACCGTGGTCGAGGCAGGCAGCGATGCGGGCGGCTATGCAGTAGGCGACCGGATTGCCTGCGCGGGCGCGGCGGTGGCCAACCACGCCGAATATAACGCCGTCCCGAAGAACCTGTCGGTGCGCATCCCCGCCGCGGTCGACGACGAGGCGGCGAGCTTCGTCACGATCGGCGCGATCGCGCTCCAGGGCGTGCGCGTCGCCAATCCGACGCTCGGCGAGCGCGTGGTTGTCATGGGGCTCGGGCTGATCGGCCAGCTGACCGTTCAGTTGCTCAAGGCGAACGGTTGCCGCGTGCTCGGGTTCGATCCCAACCCGGCGCGCGCCCAACTCGCGCTGGAGATAGGCGCCGACATCGCGGTCAGCGCGGGCCTCGACGATGCGGTGCGCGGCTTCACCGGCGGCCACGGCGCCGATGCGGTGATCGTCACCGCCTCGGCCAAGTCCTCCGCCCCGCCCAACCAGGCCGCCGAGATCAGCCGGATGAAGGGTCGCGTGGTGATGGTCGGGCTGACCGGTATGGAGATCGACCGCGAGCCCTTCTACAAACGCGAGCTCGATCTCAGGCTGTCGATGTCCTACGGCCCCGGGCGGCACGACCCGGCCTACGAGCAGGACGGCCACGATTACCCGCTCGCCTATGTCCGCTGGACCGAGCAGCGCAACATGCAGGCGTTCCTCGAACTCGTCGCCGACGGGCGCGTCACGCCGCTCAAGCTCGTCACGCATCGTTTCCCAATCGAACAGGCCGAAGCCGCGTACAAGTTGATGGACGGCGACGAATCGTATCTCGCGATCCTGCTGACCTATCCGGACACGCCGACCGCGATCGCGCGGTCGATCCCGGTCGCGAGCAAGAAGGCGACGAGCGGGGCGCGCGGGACCGGGTTCATTGGGTTCGGCAATTACGCCAAGGCGGTATTGCTCCCCGCGCTCAAGAAGGCGGGCAACGAGCGCCTGACCACCGTCGTCACCTCGACCGGGCTGTCGGCGCACGACGCCGCCGAGCGCCAGGGCTTCGCGTACGCCGCGACCGATCCGCAGGCCGTCCTTGGCGACGCCGAGACCGATTGCGTGTTCATCGCGACGCGGCACGACAGCCATGCGCGGCTCGCGGTCGCGGCGCTCGAAGCGGGCAAGCATGCGTTCGTCGAGAAACCGCTCGCGCTGACCCGCGCCCAGCTTGCCGAAGTGCAGGCGGCAGCGGAAGCCTCGACAGGCGTGCTGACGGTCGGCTTCAACCGCCGCTTCGCACCGATGATGATCGCGGCGAAGGCGGCCCTCGCCAATTGCGGCGGGCCGATCGCGATGCATTACCGGATCAACGCCGGGCACGTCCCCGGCGACTCCTGGCTCCACGGCAGCGAAGGCGGCGGCCGGATCGTCGGCGAGGCCTGCCATTTCGTCGATGCGCTGACCTTCCTGGCGGGCGGGCCGCCGGTTGCGGTCGAGGCGTTCAGCCCCGAGGGCGTGGGCGACACGGTATCGGCGGTGCTGCGCTTCGCCGACGGGTCGACCGGCACGATCCTCTATTCCTCGCTCGGCGATGCTGCGCTGCCCAAGGAATATCTCGAAATCTTCGCCGGCGGCCTCGTCATCCGGCTCAACGACTTCCGCAAGCTGCACGTCACGCGCGGCGGCAAGACCGCGACGACCAAGGCATCGGCGCAGGACAAGGGCCAGGCGGGCCTCGTCAAGGCATTCTACGCCGCCGCGCGCGACGGCGCCCCCGCCCCGATCGCGCTCGACGAGCTGATCGCGGTCAGCGCCGCGACGCTGGACATCGCCGGGGCGGAATGACCGCCAGCGTCACCGCCCTGATCCTCTCGTTCGACGAAGAGGTGCATATCGGCCGCTGCCTCGACCGTATCGCGCCGCTGGCGGACCGCGTGATCGTGATCGACAGTTTCTCGACCGACCGCACCGTGGAGATCGCCAAGGTCAAGGGCGCGGAGGTGCACCAACACGCCTTCACCAACCAGGCCGCGCAACTGCAATGGGCGCTCGATAGCATCGCGATCGACAGTGACTGGATCATCCGCGTCGACTGCGACGAATATCTCGAGCCCGGGCTGATCGAGCGGTTGAAGACAAAGCTTCCCGCCCTGCCCGCCGACGTCACCGCGCTCGACCTGAAATTGAAGGTGCTGTTTCGCGGCCAGTTCATCCGTTGGGGCGGCTATTACCGCACCTGGCTGACGCGGCTGTGGCGGCCCGGTGCGGCGCGGATGGAACAGCGCTGGATGGACGAGCGGCTGCTGATCACGCGCGGCCGCGCCGAGCGGGTCACCGGCGGCGACCTGGTCGACGCGAGCCTGAAGGATATCGGCTGGTGGGTGGCGAAGCATAACAATTACGCCACGCGCCAGATGATCGATTTCGTTGCGCGCGAGCACGGGCTGGTCGGGGCCGGCGACGGCGATATCACCGCGTCGGCCAGGCGCGGGCGCGGCATGCGCGACCGCTACGCGCGCGCGCCGCTCTATCTTCGCGCCGTACTCTATTTCCTGCAGCGCTATTTCCTGCGGCTCGGCTTCCTCGACGGGCGGCTCGGGTTCGTGTGGCATTTCATGCAGGGCTTTTGGTATTTCGTGCTGATCGACGCGAAGATCGACGAGGCACGAACGTGGATCGCGGCCAATTCGCTCGACCGCTTTCCGGCCTATCTCGCCGAGCGCTACGGGATTGCCGATTCGGGGATCGCGTGGAACAGGGTCCGTATTCAGTTGCCGAGCGGATCGTGATCGCCCGGAGAAGCCCGCTGGCAAGTAACGCAGCGCAGTCGCGTAGCCAAAGCTACGCGCAAGCAAGTGACGATGCGCAGGTAAACCGTCCCCCGGACGGTTTAGCCGTGTCCGGGGGACACGGCGACCTGC
>NZ_SSMY01000012.1 GCF_004799495.1 Sphingomonas sp.
CTGCGCTCCGTTACCGCCGCCGCCGTGGAGCGCGATGACCAGCGGCATCGGCGCTCGATCCGGTGGCGCGAACAGCAGATAGTCGCGCCTGGCGTCGCCGACCATGACCGAGAACGATTGCAACGAATTGTCGGCGGCCGGCGCGGCCATCGGCCATTGCAGCGCGATTCCCAGCGCTAGCATCGTCATCAGCAGCCACCGCATCGCGTCCCTCCCAAAAGCGAACTTCAGGATCTTAACGCGCGCGGCGACGACAACCCTTCGCGTTAACCGACGACTATCACCGCTAGCGTGATCCGCGACAGGCACACCAGCTTGTCCGCATCGTCGGTGATGCGGATCGTCCACACCTGCGTTGTGCGGCCGATCGATTCGGCGGTGGCGACCGCGGTCACGAACCCGCTCATCGCCGGGCGGATGTGGTTGGCGTTGATCTCCATCCCGACCGCGACCGATGTCGCCGGGTCGAGCGTCATCGTCGCGCCGACCGACGCCACCGTTTCCGCCAGCGCGACCGACGCGCCGCCGTGGAGCCGCCCGAACGGCTGGTGCGTGCGCGCATCGACCGGCATCCGCGCGGCGAGCCAATTGTCGCCGACCGCGGTGAACTCGATCCCGATATGCCCGGGCATCGACGCGGCGCCCATCTGGGTGAGCGCTCCCGGGTCGGGCTTCTGGTTGTCAAACCAGATCATCGCGCATTCCTTTCACCGTTCGTGCTGAGCCTGTCGAAGCACGGTTGTAGCGCGTGCCCTTCGACAAGCTCAGGGCGAACGGAAGTCTGATTCAATACGCCCGCGCGATCAGCACGCGCTCGACCGCCGGCTCGCCAGTGAACAGGCATGCGCCGCTAGCGGGCGCCGCGCGTTGCGGCACGTTGCGCAGCGTAAGCTTGAGCGACTTGAGCGTCTCGACCACCTTGTCGAGCGCCGCGCCGGTGGGCTTGGACCAGTTCGCCTCGACCCAGCCGGGGTTCTTGATCCCATCGGCGAAGAATGCCTTGAGGCCCGCCATGTCGGTCACGTCGCGCGCGATGTTGGCATCGAGCCGCGCCTTCGCCTCGGCGAGCAAGCCATACTGGATCGCTTCGAGCGTAGCCGCCGCACCGCCGACGAACTCGGCCTTCGCGACCACCGCGCTGTCGAGCTTGCCGTCCTCGCGGTACAGCTGGTCGCGGCGGATCACGCTGACGTTGCCGCCCGCGACGTCGCGCCCGCCGACCTCGATCACGATCGGCGCGCCCTTCTTGATCCAGCCCCAGCGCTTGGTCGTCGACTTCGCCGCCTTCAAATCGAGCAATGCGCGCACCGGCTCCCCGCACGCCGACAGCTTGGCGAGGTCGCCCTGCAAGCCCTTGCAATAGTCGACGATCGCGACGTCCTCGTCAATGTCGCGCAGCATCGGCACGATTACGATCTGCCACGGCGCGAGGCGGGGTGGCACGCGCAGGCCGTCGTCGTCGCCATGCACCATGATCAGCCCGCCGATCATCCGCGTCGACACGCCCCAGCTCGTCGTGTTGGCGTATTCGAGCTCGCCCGACGCGTTCTGGAACTTGATGTCCTGCGCGTGCGCGAAATTGGTGCCGAGGAAGTGCGACGTGCCGGCCTGGAGCGCCTTGCCGTCCTGCATCATCGCCTCGATCGACCAGGTCTCGACCGCGCCGGGGAAGCGCTCGTTCTCGGGCTTCTCGCCCGCGATCACCGGCAGCGCGACACATTCCTCGGCGAAGCTGCGATAGACTTCGAGCATCTTGAGCGTCTCGTCGCGCGCCTCGGCCTCACTGGCGTGCGCGGTATGCCCCTCTTGCCACAGGAATTCGGCGGTGCGTAGGAACATCCGCGTGCGCATTTCCCAGCGCACAACGTTGGCCCATTGGTTGATCAGCACGGGCAAGTCGCGCCACGACTGCACCCAGCGCGAGAACGCGGTGCCGATCACCGTTTCCGACGTCGGCCGGATGACCAGCGGCTCCTCCAGCTTGGCGGCGGGATCGGGAATCAGCTTGCCCTTGCCGTCGGGGATCAGGCGGTGGTGTGTGACGACCGCCATTTCCTTGGCGAAACCGTCGACATGCTCGGCTTCCTTCTCGAAGTTCGAGAGCGGGATGAACAGCGGGAAATAGCAATTCTCGTGCCCCGTCGCCTTGATGCGATCGTCGAGCAGCCGCTGGATGCGCTCCCAGATGCCGTATCCCCACGGCCGGATCACCATGCACCCGCGCACCCCGCTCTCCTCGGCCATGTCGGCCTCCGAGATGACGGTCTGGTACCATTGCGCGAAATCTTCGGCGCGCGTGACGGGTAAGGCGTGCTTGATCATGATGCGCGGCGGATAGCCCGATCACGCTGTTCGATGCCAGAAAAACTGCGACCCGCCTTCGAAACCCGCCACGTTACATTGCCAGCGACGAGGGTCCAAGGCTGGTCAGGTCGATGACGCCGTCGATCGACACCGCGTGAAAATAGAGCGTGATCGCGTCTTCGTTCTCCCCGGTATCGAACGGCATCCACCCGAGGTCGCGGAGCCGGCCGACGCGGTTGCGATACCGTTGGGGCGGCGCGGGCAGGACGTTGGCGGCAAAATCGCGAAACCCCAAATGGAGCGAAAGGTTCTGGTTCGCGCTCGACAGCCTTTGCGCGAAAGGCGCTGCGTGATCTTGCGAACAATCGCGGCCCGCTCGATCGAGCAACGCCGCGGACAGACGATAGGCCACGTCCTTCAACATCAGGATGCGGGGATTGATGTCGCTAGCCGGCTCCCATGCCCGCTCGACCGGCTTCAGCATCTCGATGCGCCGCAACTCCCAGCGCAATTTGCCCGGATGATAGATTTGATCGAAAACAATCCGCGCAGTCAGGGGTGTGATTACGTCATATGTAACCAGATCGCGACTGAACTCGGGCCGAGGAAAACAGGCTTTTCGCGCGTGAACAAGTAGATCCAGAGGCATATCCTCGACCTATATTTGACCGGTTCCTGGCGATGGCTTTACCGTATCAATCTCCATAATGGATTCAATCCAATCCGTTATGGATGTACTTTTCACGCCCCCCCCTGCTGCCTGCTGATGGTATTTGCGCCGACCCCGGTAACGCTTGCCGTGATCCGCCGCGCGACGCATGGCATCCCAATGGGGGAACCGACGGCAGCAAGTGGCGATCGTGTGATGCTCGGCATCGCGATGCGGTTGCTCGCGGTGCTGTTGCTCGCGACGCTGTCGACGCTGATCAAGCTGGCCGAAACGCGCGGCGCGAAGCTGGTCGAGATCATGTTCTGGCGGCAGGGCGCGGCCATCCCGGTGGTGCTGGCGTATATGGCGCTGACCGATCGTAGCCTCGGCGCGGTCAGGTCGAATGCGTTTCGCGGACAGGCGATCCGCGCCGCGATCGGGGTCACCGGCATGGCATTCAATTTCGGCGCGGTGCTGTTGCTGCCGCTCGCCGAAGCGACGACGCTCGCGTTCACCGTGCCGATCTTCGCGACGATCCTGGGCGCGGTGGTGCTCAAGGAGCCGACCGGGTGGCATCGTTGGAGCGCGGTCGTCGTCGGGTTCCTCGGCGTGCTGATCGTGACGCAGCCGGGCAGCGGGCACTTCCCGCTGGCCGGCGCCGCGGTCGGGCTGACATCGTCGGTGTTCGTCGCGATCGTCGCGATCCAGCTGCGTCAGATCGGCAAGGTCGACCGGCCAGTGACGACGGTATTCTGGTTCTCGACGCTGTCGATGATCCCGCTCGTCCTGCTCTACCCGTTCTTCGCGCAGGCCCACGACCCCGCAACGTTCGCAATCCTCGCGGCGATGGGGCTGTTCGGCGGGCTCGGGCAGATCGCCTTCACCGCCGCGCTCAAACACGCGCCGGTCTCGGCGGTGATGCCGATGGACTATTCGAGCCTGATCTGGGCGACGCTCTATGGCTGGACGCTGTTCGGGATGCTGCCGACCCCATGGACCTGGGTCGGCGCGCCGGTGATCATCGCGAGCGGGCTCTACATCGTCTGGCGCGAACACGTCCGCCGTCGCGCGGAGACGCAGCAAGCGATCAGCGCGTAGCGCCCGCTTCCTCGAGCAATCGCTTGCCGCGCAGATACATCTCGATTCGAGTCACCGTGAACATGCCGAGCCCGAGCGCGAACGCGGCATCGGTCACCAACTGCGCATCGAAGCCCAGCGCACGCCCCTCGCCCTGCGCCGCCATCTTCACCCCGATGATCGCGAGTAGGAACAGGATCGCGAGCGGCGACCCCTTCTGGCTTAGCGCATACGTTTGCGGGTCGACGTGAATCTGCATCAGCCGCCCGCGCTGCCAGCCGATCGCACACCCGACCACCAGCGCGATCGCCGACGCGAGCCAAGCCGCCGGGGTGGGCATCGTGAAGGCGAAGCTCGGGGCCTTAAAGAAGACGTTGAGGATGGTGATCGCGAGGTAGAGCGCCGGGACCACCCACAGCAGGCCGAGCTTGAGCGGGCGCATCTGCGTCATCCGCCGCGCGCGCAACCCGAAGATCACGATGAAGATCGCGAGCGGGATCACATATTGCATGATCCCGTGCGGCCCGCCTGCCTGCCCGCTCATTATTCCGCCGCCTCCGCCAATTGCGGGTCCTTCCATACCAGCACGGGCTTGCGCGCCGCCAGCGTTTCGTCGAGGCGGCGGCGCGGCGCGAAGTGCGGGGCCGACTTGAGGCCCTCGTCGCCCGCCTTGGCGCGTTCCGCCACCGACCGCAGCGCCCCGATGAACTGGTCGAGCGCTGCCTTGCTCTCGGTTTCGGTCGGCTCGACCAGCATCGCGCCGTGGACGACGAGCGGGAAGTACATCGTCATCGGGTGGTAGCCCTCGTCGATCAGCCCCTTGGCGATGTCGATCGTCGAGAAGCCCTCAGGCAGGCCGTCGTCGCTGAAGATCGCTTCGTGCATGCATGGCCCGCTCGCGGCGAACGGCGCGTCGAGCGTATTCTCCAGGCTGCGGAGGATATAGTTGGCGTTGAGTACCGAATCCTCGGCGACCTGGCGCAGCCCGTCGGCGCCGTGGCTGAGGATGTACGTCAGCGCGCGCGTGAACATGCCCATCTGGCCGTGGAATGCGACCATGCGGCCGAAGCTCTTGCCGTGATGCTCGCCTGCGCTTTCTTCCTCGACCAGCGCGAAATGATCGCCCTGCTGCTCGACGAACGGCAGCGGCGCGAACGGGGTCAAGGCTTCGGAGAACACCACCGGCCCCGCGCCCGGCCCGCCGCCCCCGTGCGGGGTGGAGAAGGTCTTGTGCAAATTGATGTGCATCGCATCGACGCCGAGGTCGCCCGGGCGCACGCGGCCCACGATCGCGTTGAAGTTCGCACCGTCGCAATAGACGAACCCGCCCGCGGCGTGGACAGCGTCGGAGATCGTGCGCATCTCGCGCTCGAACAGCCCGCAGGTGTTGGGGTTGGTGATCATCACCCCCGCGACGTCGGGCCCGAGCCGGCTCTTCAACGCCGCGACATCGACGCGACCGTCGGCGGTCGCGGGAATGTCCTCGACGCTGTAGCCCGCGAACGCGGCGGTCGCCGGATTGGTGCCGTGCGCGCTTTCGGGGACCAGTATGACCTTGCGGTGCCCCTCGCCCTTCGCCTCGAGCGCGGCCTTGATCGCGAGGATGCCGCAGAGCTCGCCATGCGCCCCGGCCTTGGGGCTCATCGCAACCGAGTGCATGCCGGTCAGCGTCACCAGCCAGTGCGCGAGCTGATGGATCACTTCGAACGCCCCCTGCACGGTCTCGACCGGCTGGAGCGGGTGCACGTCGGCGAACCCTGGCAGCCGCGCGACCTTCTCGTTGAGCCGCGGGTTGTGCTTCATCGTGCACGACCCGAGCGGGAACAGGCCGAGGTCGATCGCGTAATTCTGTCGCGACAAGCGAGTGTAGTGGCGGACGGCTTCGGGCTCCGACAGGCCAGCGAGGCCGATCGGCTGCGCGCGCTCCAGCCCGCCGAGCTTCGACGCGACCTTCGCCGGCGCAGCGACTTCGACCCCGGTGGTCTCGGTCGATCCGATCTCGAAGATCAACGGTTCCTCGAGCATCAGCGCGCGGTTGCCGGTGAAGGTCGCGTTGTCGCTGCGCCGCTCGGGCGTCATTTCGGGGCGCCAGCCGCTCTGGTTGATGTTGCTCATGCCAGCGCCTCCTCAAGCGCTGAAGCCAGCGTCTCGACATCCTCCGGCGTCGTGGTTTCGGTGACCGCGACGACCAGCCCGTTGGCGAGATCGCCCGCGCCCGGATAGAGCCGCCCGAGCGACACGCCCGCCAGGATGCCCTTGTCGGCTAGCGCGCGGACTACCGGCCGCGCTTCCTTGGGTAGCCGCAGCGTGAATTCGTTGAAGAACGAGTTATTGACCAGCTCGACCCCCGGCACCTTGGCCAGCCGTTCCGCCGCGGCGACCGCGCCGGCGTGGTTGGCCGCCGCCAACGCGCGCAGTCCTGCTTCGCCCAACAAGGTCATGTGGATCGAGAACGCCAGCGCACAGAGACCGCTGTTGGTGCAGATGTTGCTGGTCGCCTTCTCGCGCCGGATATGCTGCTCGCGCGTCGACAGCGTCAGCACGAACCCGCGTTTCCCTTCCGCATCGACCGTCTCGCCGCAGAAGCGCCCGGGCATCTGGCGGATGTACTTTTCCTTGCAACCCATCAGCCCGACATACGGCCCGCCGAATTGCAGCCCGACGCCGATCGACTGGCCCTCGGCGACGACGATATCGGCGTCCATCTCGCCCGGCGACTTGAGTGCGCCCAGTGCCACCGGCTCGGTCACCACCGCGATCAGCAGCGCCTTCTTCGCATGGCACGCATCGGCGAGCGGCGTCAGGTCGGCGATGCGGCCGAGGATGTCGGGGTACTGCACCACGACGCACGACGTGTCGTCGTCAATCTGCGCGATCAGGCTGTCGATATCGGTGTCCGCGCTAAGGCCCGGCAGCGCGGTGTCGAGCGCGTCGCCGGTATATTTTGCCATCGTCTTCGCGACCGACACGTAATGCGGGTGCAGCCCCGACGACAGGATCGCCTTACCGCGCCTGGTGATCCGCCGCGCCATCCCGATCGCTTCCCAGCACGCGGTCGATCCGTCGTACATGCTGGCGTTCGCGACATCGGTGCCGAGCAGCCGCGCGACTTGCGTCTGGAACTCGAACAGCATCTGCAGCGTGCCTTGCGCGATTTCGGGCTGGTACGGCGTGTAAGCGGTCAGGAACTCGCCGCGCTGGACCAGGTGATCGACCGACGCCGGCACGTGGTGGCGGTACGCCCCGCAGCCGAGGAAGAACGGCGCGTCGCCCGCAGCGAGGTTCTTCTTGGCGAGCTTGGTCATGTGTCGCTCGACCGCCAACTCGCTTGCGTGGAGCGGCAGGTCATGGATCGGTCCGTCGAGCTGCGCGACGGCGGGCACATCTACGAACAGGTCGTCGATCGTCTTAGCGCCGATCACGGCAAGCATCGCCTCGCGGTCGGGCTGGGTCAGGGGCAGGTAGCGCATCTTGTTCCTTCTCCCCTCCCGCTTGCGGGAGGGGTCGGGGGTGGGCCTGTTCCAGAGTGTCGCCTGTGACAGGCCCACCCCTAGCCCCTCCCGCAAGCGGGAGGGGGATTAAAGCTTCGCGACGAACGCCTCGTACCTGGCTTCGTCCATCAATTCCTTGAGCTCGTCCGGGTCGCTCAGCGTCAGCTTGAAGAACCAGCCTTCGCCGTCGGCATCCTCGTTGACCAGGCCCGGCTCGTCGCCGAGCGCGGCGTTGCCTTCGATCACCGTGCCCGACACCGGCGAATAGACGTCCGAAGCCGCCTTGACGCTTTCGACCACCGCGGCCTCGTCGCCCTTCGCGACCGTCTTGCCCTCTTCGGGCACGTCGACGAACACGATGTCGCCGAGCTGGCCCTGCGCATAGTCGGTGATGCCGACCGTGCCGATGTCGCCATCGACATCGACCCATTCGTGATCTTCGGTGAAGTAGCGCATGTTACTTGGCTCCTCGGACGTAGCGGTGGGAAACGAATGGCATCGCGGCGACGGTCGCCTCGTGGACCTTGCCGCGCTGGTTGAGCTGGATCCTGGTACCGACTTCGGCGAGCGCGGCGGGGACATAGGCCATCGCGATCGGCGCGCCGAGCGTCGGGGCGAACCCGCCGCTGGTCACCTTGCCGACCTCGGAACCATCGGCGTCGAGCACCGCGGCACCCTCGCGGACTGGCTGGCGGCCTTCGACGAGCAAGCCGACTCGCTTCGACACCGGGCCGTTCTCACGCTCCATCAGGATGCGGGTCGCGCCGGGGAAGTTTGCTTCCTCGCGCCGCCTCTTGCTCGCCACCGCGAAGCCGAGCGCGGCCATGATCGGCGTGGTCTCGGGGTCGAGGTCATGGCCGTAGAGCGGCAAGTCCGCCTCCAGCCGCAGCGAATCGCGCGCGCCCAACCCGATCGGCTTCACCTCCGGCTCGCCGCACAACAGGTCGGCGATCTTTTCAGCCTGGTCGGCGGGGATAGAAATCTCGAACCCGTCCTCCCCGGTATAGCCCGAGCGGCTGATATACGCCTCGACCCCCGCGATCTCGAACAGCCCGCCGCGCATGAACACCAGCGCGTCGAGCGGCCATCTGCCAATCGTATGGCGCTTGAGCGCGTCGAACGCCTTGGGCCCCTGCAATGCCAGCAGCGCGCGGTCCTCGAGATGGTTGAGCGTGATGGCGTCGGGCAAATGCTCGCGCAGATGCGCGATATCGTCCCATTTGCACGCGCCGTTGACGACCATGTAGATCCCGCCCGGCCAGCGCGAGAACATCAGATCGTCGAGGATCCCGCCATTTTCCGCCAGCAGCAGCGAATATTTCTGCTGCCCGAGCTGCACGCCCTTCACATCCGCCGGGATCAGCTTTTCGAGTTCGTCGTCGAGCGCATCGCCCGACAGCAGCAGCTGGCCCATATGCGAAACGTCGAACAGCCCGGCCGATTCGCGCACCCACAGATGCTCGGCCATGATCCCTTCGTACTGGACCGGCATGTGATAGCCCGCGAACGGCACCATCCGCCCGCCCCGCGCGCGGTGCCACGCGTCGAGCGGGAGCGTCTGCAGCTCCACTTCGACATAGTCGTTGGCAAGATCGATGTCGCTCAAGGTCCAACTCCCGCAAACAGATGACGGCGCGACAACGGCCCGCACGAGCCGAATATCCGCCGCCCCCTCTGTCACGGAACCTGAGAGCTTTCACTGGGCAGGTGCCCGGCTTACCCCTTCGGTGGCACGGGTCGCCCCGCACGCTTTCCAGAGCGTCGCTACCGACAGAACGCGGTCCTTCTGCCTGAGAGATTCCGGGGCGGTTGCTCCTTCGGCGGCAGGTATAACCTGCGCTCTCCCGCGTCGTCAGCGACTGGACGACCCTGTGACGCCGCCCGGCAAGCGAGTCAACGCGGCTTAACGTGTCGCGTTATATTTCAGCTGGTCGTCGGTCAGCTGGAAACCGACCAGAGCCTCGAAACTCGCGCGGAGCACTGCGGCGCGAACGTCCGGGGCCGACAGCGGATCGACGGCGGCGGCCTCGCTGCCGCCCTTGCGCTTCGCCGTGATGCGGCGCTTGACCTCATCGGACAGCGTGGCGGCGGCGCGGACCACGCTGGCGCGGGCCGAGCCGTTGACGCTCGCGCGCGCCTGCCCCGCGTCGAAATGCACCACCACGCGCCCGACGCGCTTGGCCACCACCGCGCTGCCGCCCTGTACCACGGTGATGAAATAGGGGAGGGTCACGTCGCGCGGGCCGCTGGCGTTCGCGCGGCGCGCGAGCACCTGGAACGTCACGTCGGTGACGACGTCGTCCCCCGCATCGCCGCACGTCGAGCGCACGTCGGTCATCGCCGCGACGACGTCGATCGCGGTCGCATCGCGGCTGGTCGCGGGGTCGAACAGCGTGACGTCGCCGGTCCCCGCCGGCACGCCGACGGTCGGGCAGGCGGTACGCACCGCGGTCACGCCGGCGCCGGCTTCCGAAATGTCGAGGTCGCCCTTGCTGGCGCAGCCGCCGAGAATCAGCGCGACGGCGATCGGAGCGGCGGTAATGCGGAATGACACGGGCGGGATGACCTTCTCAACGCTGGAAACTAAGCCTCGCCTTCCATAGGAACCAGCTTTGCCTCACGCAAGCAATCGCGTAGAGGCGCGCCATGTCCGCAATAAGGCCGCAACTCGACCTGCTGATCGCCGCGCCGCGCGGGTTTTGCGCGGGCGTCGATCGCGCGATCCGGATCGTCGAGCTGGCGATCGAGAAGTACGGCGCCCCGGTCTACGTCCGGCACGAAATCGTCCACAACAAGTTCGTGGTCGATACGCTGAAGGCGAAGGGTGCGATCTTCGTCGAGGATCTCGACCAGGTGCCCGACGGCGTGCCCGTGGTGTTTTCCGCGCACGGCGTGCCCAAGGCGGTGCCGGCCAAGGCGGCGGAGCGGGGCCTGTCGTATCTCGACGCGACCTGCCCACTGGTCAGCAAGGTCCATCGCCAGGCCGAGCGGCTGGTTGCGGCGGGGCGGCACATCCTGTTCATCGGCCATGCCGGGCACCCCGAAGTGATCGGCACGTTCGGCCAGGTGTCGGAAGGGTCGATGACGCTGGTCGAAACGGTCGCCGACGCCGAGGCGCTGACGGTGCCCGATGCGGACAATCTGGCCTTTCTCACGCAGACCACGCTGTCGGTTGACGATACTGCCGCGGTGCTCAAGGTGCTAAAGCGGCGCTTCCCGGCGATGCTCGCGCCAGGGCCCGACGACATCTGCTACGCGACATCCAACCGCCAGGCCGCGGTCAAGGCGATAGCGCAGGCATGCGACCTGGTGCTGGTGATCGGCGCGCCCAACTCGTCCAACTCGCTGCGGCTGGTCGAGGTCGCGGTGCGCAACGACACCTGCGCGACGCTGATCCAGCGCGCCGAGGACATCGATTTCGCGTGGTTCGATGGCGTGCGCACGGTCGGCATCACCGCTGGCGCCTCGGCCCCCGAAATGCTGGTCCGCGAGGTGGTCGACCACATCGCGACGCGGTTCGACGTGCGCGAGCGCGAAGTCGAAACCGTCGCCGAAAAGGTCGTGTTCAAGCTCCCGCGCGAACTCAACGCGGCCGCCTGACACTTGGCGGTCTACACGCACGTGTCGGCCGAGGCGTTGGGGGAATTCCTCAAGCGGTACGACGTCGGCGAACTGGTGTCTGCGAAGGGCATCGCCGAGGGGGTCGAGAACTCCAATTACCTGGTCGACACGACCAAGGGGCGATATTTCCTGACGCTCTACGAGAAGCGCGTCGCGGCGGACGACTTGCCCTATTTCATGGCGCTGCTCGATCATCTTGCCGCCAAGGGCCTGCCGGTACCGCCGGCGATCAAGGATGGGGATGGCCTCGAGATACAGGAGCTCGAAGGCCGCCCGGCGTGCCTGATCAAATTTCTACCGGGCGTGTCGATCTCGCATCCGACAGTTGCCCAGGCCGGTGCCGTGGGACGTGCGCTGGGCGACGTGCACAAAGCGGCGGCCGACTTCGCGCCGGTCCGTGAGAACTCGATGGGGGTCGCGACGTGGCGCCCGCTGTTCGAACGCTGCGGCCGTGCGCTCGACGATATCGAGCCTTCCCTCTACGACCACGTGGGAGACGCTCTCGACAGCGTCGAAGCGGCATGGCCGTGCGACCTTGCGCACGGCACGATCCACGCCGACCTGTTCCCCGACAATGTCCTGATGCGCGGCGATACGGTCGCCGGACTGATCGACTTCTATTTCGCGTGCACCGACATCCGCGCCTACGACCTCGCGGTGATGCACAGCGCCTGGTCGTTCGCCGATGCCGGACGGACCTATGTCGGCGATATCGGGCATGCGCTGGTGAGCGGCTATGGCGACACGCACAGCATAACCGACGACGAGTTACGCGCACTGTCGGTGCTCGCGCGCGGGGCCTGTCTGCGCTTTTTCCTGTCGCGCGCGTGGGACTGGCTCAACACGCCCGCCGATGCACTGGTCACGCGCAAGGATCCGCTCGATTATTTCCGCCGCTATGTGATCTATACCGGTTTGGGCGACCTATACGCATGACCGAGCTCAGCCATGTCGAGATCGCCACCGACGGCGCGTGCAAGGGCAATCCCGGGCCGGGCGGCTGGGGCGTGTTGATCCGGATGGGCGCGCGCGAGAAGGAGCTGTCGGGCGGCGAAAAGCTGACCACCAACAACCGGATGGAACTGACCGCCGCGATCGAGGGGCTGAACGCGCTCACGCGGCCGTGCCGCGTGACGCTGTCGACCGACAGCCGCTACGTGATGGATGGCCTCACCAAATGGATCCACGGCTGGCGCCGGAACGGCTGGCGCACGTCCGACAAGAAACCGGTCAAGAATGCCGAGCTGTGGCAGGCTCTGCTCGACGCCGCCGCCCCGCACCGCGTCGAGTGGGTCTGGGTAAAGGGCCATGCCGGCCACCCCGACAACGAGCGCGCCGACCGGCTGGCGAGCGACGCGGCCGACGCGCAGCGCCGATAGCGCTGACAATGTTGGATTGCGGGTGGCATGCGAGTCGTGGCCCGACCATTTTCCCTTGTTTTACAAAGGTAAGGGTCAGCCGGAAACGGCCGCGTTAGTGTCAACTTAGTGTAAACTTAGGGCAGTATCAGCGGAACCGGCCGGGCGAATAACGCTCGCGGTCGATCCCGGCGACGAGCGGATCAGGCGTGGTGCCGAGCAGCAGCGACGCTGCGACCAGCGACGCGGCGGGGGCGGTCTGGATGCCGAAGCCGCCCTGCCCCGCGCACCAGAAGAACCCTGGCACCGCGCCGTCGAAGCCGTAGACCGGCAGCCGGTCGGGAGCGAAGCTGCGCAGCCCCGCCCAGCTCCGTTCGACTCGCTCGATCCGCCAGTCGACCGCATGTTCGAGCCGGTCGATCGCGATCGCGATGTCGAGCTCCTCGGGCTGGACGTCGCCGGGCTCGCTCGGGATTTCGTCGTGCGGGCTGAGCCATAGCCGCCCGCCCGATTCGGGCTTGAAGTAGAAATCGCCGCCGATGTGCGCGACGTGCGGCGCGTCGTCGGGCACTGGCGGATCGACGCGGAGCTGGATCAGCGTGCGGCGGAACGGCGCGATCCCGATCGGCGCGACGCCGGCGATTTTCGCGACCTGATCCACCCACGCGCCCGCCGCGTTGACCAGCACCTTCGCCTCATACGACCCCGCCTTGGTCTCCAGCCGCCAGACACCGTCCGCCCGCGTCGCGCCGGTCAGCGCCGCGTCGAGCACCAGCTCCGCACCCGCTTTCTTCGCGCGCGACAGCGCCGCAGCGTGCAGTCCGGCGACGTCGATATAGGCGCAGCTCGGCTCCCACACCGCGAGGTTCCACTCGGGCCGTAGCCCTGCGATGCGCTCGCGCGGATCGACCAGCGAGAGGTCGACCCCGGTGCCGGCAAACTGCGCGAGCATGCCGTCGATCAGCCCGCGCTCTTCCTCGCGCCCGATGTGGAGCGACCCCAGCGGCTGGAGGAACCCGCCGTCGTCGAACAGCCGGCGCGACGCCGCGGTAAGCGGCTGGACGCCGGGCCCGCCATACGTCTCTTCCCAGAACGCCGCGGAGCGCCCGGTCGCGTGGTAACCCGCGACGTCCTCCGCTTCGAGGATCAACACATTGGCGTGCGGCGCGACTTCGGCGGCGAGGCTCGCGCCGGCGATCCCGGCGCCGACGATGGCGATGTCGTAGGTCATTGCTGGGCGCCCTGCTGGGCTCGGGCGGACAGGAAGATGTCGATCTCGCCGAGCGCGCGGTTCCGCACGGCGTCGACCTCGCGCAATATCTCGTGCGCCGATTCGGGCCCAAAGCGCACGACGCGGCAATCGGGGATGTTGCCCGCGACCGACAGCGCGTCCTTCGGCGTGACCAATTTGTCGGCGTCGGCGACGAGCATCAGCACTGGCACCTTCATCAGCCTGACGCGCCGGCTAAGCCGCAAGCGCCGCGTCGATTCGAACGCGCGGACCACCCAGCGCCAGCTCGGCGGGCCGAGCTTGAGCGACGGATCATGCTCCCACCACCACGGTTCGTCGGCGTAGCGATCGTCGTCGTGCGTCAGCAGCGACTGGCGGCTGCCCACCGTCGCGGGTCGCTCGTTGCCCTTCCATGCGCGGCGCCGCGGATCGCCGAGCCGCATCATCAAATTGGCGAGCCATTCACCGAACCCCGCGCTGATCGGGGCGTGGACGCCCATCATCGGCGCGACAAGCACGGCGGCCGCGGGCTCGGCTAGGCTCTTGGCGAGCGCGCGGCACACCAGATGCCCGCCCATCGAATGCCCCATCACGACATGGGGTTTGGGCGCCGTCGCGGCCCATTGATTCCAAAACGGCCCGAAATCGGTGAGGTAAGTGGTGAACCGGTCGATATCGCCAACATGCGGATCGTCGGACAACCGCCCCGACCCGCCCTGCCCGCGCCAGTCGAACGAGCTGATCGACCAGCCCTGCGCGTGCCAGTGCTGGAACGTCTCCAGATACTTCTCGAACAGGTCGCCGCGCCCCGCCTGGAACAGGATCGACCCGCGCGGACTGACGGCCGCCGACGGCCAGTCGAACCGGCGCAGCTGCCATCCGTCGGGCGCGGTCCAGTACGAGATTTGGCTGTCCGGCGGATAGGCGCGGCGGACGTTTTCGGCGGCGATCATGCTGCTGGTTACTTTTTGGAAAGCCCTCACGTCTAGGGCTATGGTCCGATGGGCTGGGGAATTCTGTCTTACGCGCTCGTTGCGGCGCTCGTCCTGATCCTGCTGTCGGCGGGCATCGAGGACGCGCGCACCCGCGAGATCGCCAATTGGAAGAACGCCGCGATCGCATTGATGGCGCCGGCCTGGTGGTACGTTCAGGGCTATGGCCTCGGCGATGCGGCGATCCAGTTCGGCATCGCGCTTACCGTGTTCGCGGTGTTCGTCGGCGCCTTTCATTTCGGCTGGATGGGTGGCGGCGACGTCAAGATGATCGGCGCGCTCGCGCTGTGGCTGCCGGGACAGGCCCTGCTGTTCATGCTGATGGCCATGTCGGTCATTGGCGGCGTGCTGACGCTGATCATGATGCTCGACCATTGGCGCCGCAAGGCGCCGGGTGCGGTGGAAACGCCGTACGGCGTCGCGATCGCGATGGCGTCGATGATCGCGCTCAGTGAACCAATATTTAACCAGTTTACGTAGATTAACGGTGGGTCAACCGGCCAGTCGGCCGGCAAAGGGGCATGAACGACATGGATAGTCGGAAGATCTTTCTGCTGGTTGGGGCGCTCCTCGTCGCCGCCATCACCGCATTCATGGCGCGCAGCCTGATCTCCGGATCGAGCGCACCGGTGGCGAGCGCCCAGATGGCGCCGCCGATGGTCACGGGCACCGAAGTGCTGGTGGCGACCAAGACGTTGCCGGTCGGCACGATCCTCGACGCGACGAGCTTCAAGTACCAGCCCTGGCCCAAGGAAATGGTCGAAGGCGCGTACTTCGTGAAGAAGGACGGCTTCGATCCCAAGACGCTGCAGGGCACCGTCGTGCGCACGGTGATCACCGCCGGCCAGCCGCTGACCCAAGGGTCGCTGGTCAAGCCCGGCGATCGCGGCTTCCTCGCCGCGGCGCTGACCCCAGGCATGCGCGCGGTGACCTTCCCGGTCGAAAACAAGAATTCGGTCGCGGGCTTCGTGTTCCCCGGCGACCGCATCGACATCATGCTGACGCAGAAGGTCGCGGGCGGCGGCGACGGCCCGCCGCTCAGCGTCGCCGAGACAATCATGAAGAACATTCGCGTGCTGGCGACCGACCAGCGCACCACCACCGACGTCGACGACCAGGGCAAGACCGTGGTCAAGAACATCTCGATGGTAACGATCGAAGCGACGCCGTCGATCGCGGAGAAGATTTCGGTGGCACGTGCGCTCGGCGACCTGTCGGTCGTGCTGCGCCCGCTCGCCGACAGTGCGAGCGAGCTCGACGCGGCGATCGCGGACGGCAGCGTCAAGGTGCCCGACGGCAAGGATCCTAAGGCGGAACGCGCGATGCTCGACGCCGCCTCGACTCAGCCGACTGCCGACAAGACGACCTTCGCCACGGGCGCCGACGTGTCGCGCTTCCAGCGCCGTACGGTGCCCGGCAAGAGCGCGTCGCCGTATGCCGGCAACAGCGGTGGCGGCAACGGTTATCCGGGGGCGGCCCCGGCGAATGCAGGACCCACGGTGCGGATCGCCCGCGGGAACAACGTGACCGAAGTTCCGGTCGGGGGGAAGAACTGATGTTGAACCGTCTCAATCGCGCCGGCTGGCCAATGGCCGCCGCGCTGGCGATCGCCGCCACCGGCGTCGCCACGCCCGCCGCGGCACCCGCCCAATCGGCCTCCGCCCGGGTAGTCGAGGTCGACACCAACCAGGGCCGGCTGATCACGCTCGCGCGTCCGATCAGCGACGTGTTCGTCGCCAGTCCGACGATCGCCGACGTCCAAGTGCGATCGCCGACCCAGATCTACGTGTTCGGCAAGTCGGCGGGCGAGACCACCGTCTCGGCGACGACTAAGACCGGGCAAGTGGTGTTCGCCGCGACGATCCGCGTCGGCGACAATTTCAGCTCGATCAACCAGATGCTCAAGCTGGCGATGCCCGATGCGGAAGTGACCAGCCACACGCTGAACGGCGTCGTGCTGCTGACCGGCACGGTGATGAGCCCCGATGACGCACAGCAGGCGGAAAGCCTTGTCCAGGCGTTCGTCGGCGACAAGACCAAGGTCATCAGCCGGATCCGGACGGCGACGCCGCTGCAAGTCAATTTGCAGGTCAAGATCGCCGAAGTAACCAAAAGCTTCGCCAAGAACATCGGCGCGAACCTGACCACGCTGGACGGTACCGGCGGTTTCCAGTTCGGGGTCGGCAGTGGCCGAACCATAACGTCGCAGTTCAACGCACTGGGTGGCCCCCTCGGGATCGGCTCGACCGCGGCTCGGTGTCTGCCGCCGATTTCGCCTACCGGTCAATGCGCGGGCTCCATTCCGGGCACCGCAATCACGCCGGGCACCCAGCGCACCACGATCGGTGGTCTGGGCAAGCTGTTCGGGCTCGATATTCTGGGCGCGCTCGACCTGGGCGAGACCAACGGCCAGGTGGTGACGCTCGCGCAACCCAATTTGTCGACGCTGTCGGGCGAGACCGCCTCGTTCCTGGCGGGCGGCGAAATCCCGATCCCGATCAGCCAGGGGCTGGGCGCGGTGTCGGTCGAATATAAGAGCTACGGCGTCAGCCTCGCCTACACTCCGACGGTGCTGTCGGACGGTCGCATCTCCTTGCGAGTTCGCCCGGAAGTGTCCGAGCTGTCCTCCGCCGGCGCCGTGACGCTCGGCGGAACGATCATCCCCGCACTGACCACGCGGCGCGCGGAAACGACGGTGGAGCTAGGATCGGGCCAGTCAATGGTGATCGGCGGACTGATCCAGAACAGCACCCAGAACCAGATCGACAAGACCCCCGGCCTTGGCAACGTGCCGATCCTCGGCGCACTGTTCCGCTCGAATGGGTGGAAGCGCGACGAAACCGAGCTGATGATCGTCGTCACACCGTACCTGGTGAAGCCAGTCAACGCGAACGAGATCGTGCTGCCGACCGATGGCGTTCAGGCGCCGACGGACCTCGGCCGTATCTTCATGGGCAAGCTCGGCAGCGGCGTCAGCGGTGGCGAACGCGCCAAGCCGACGATGGCCGTCCCCAATGTCGCGGGACCGTCGGTCGGCGCCAATGCGCTGGTGCCGGTCGGCCCGAGCACTCCCGCCCCGACGCCCGACGCACGGCGTGACGAGGACAAGGCCGTCGTACCGAAGAAACCGAAGAAGGACGCCGGTTCGCCCGCGCCCGGCTTCAGCCTGTGACAGACGCCAGCGAGGGACATCACATCATGCGCAAGATCCTGTTCGCCGCACTCTCCGCCCCCGCGTTGATGCTGGGCGGTTGCGGCACGCTCAATCGCGGCGTCGATACGGTCTATCAGCCGGTCGTCAGCCGCACCGATTACGTGTTCGACGTCCAGACGACGCCTACTGGCCTCGCCCCCGGCGAAGCCGACCGCGTCGCCGGCTGGCTATCGACGATGCGCTTGCATTACGGCGATCACGTCTCGGTCGACGACCCCAACCGCAACGGTGGCGCCGCGACCAGCCAGGTCGCCGCGATCGCCGCGCGCTACGGCATCCTGATCGACGATCGCGCGCCGATCACGCCGGCGCCGATCGCCGCCGGCATGGCGCGCGTGGTGGTGAGCCGCTCGTCTGCGCGCGTGCCGGGTTGTCCGGATTTCAGCCGGACCGGCACCGATGAGTTCGAAGGCAGCACGACCTCCAACTATGGTTGCGCGACGCAGGCGAACCTCGCGGCGATGGTCGCCGATCCGCTCGATCTGGTCCGCGGCCAACCGGGTACCGAGACATTCGACACGAAGGTGTCGGGCAAGGCCATCGACACTTACCGCAAGGCGGACACGACCGGTAAGGCCGGTCTGCCCGGCGGCGTCACCAGCGTCAGCGTAACGGGAAGCAAGTGATATGAACGCTCCGTGGAAACCCGCCGGCGCCGCGCATCGCGAGCCCTTCGTCGCCTATGTCTGCGACGAAACGACCGCCGAGGCATTGCGTCCGATCGCCAGCGAAATGGGCTGGTCGGCCGATAAGGTGAACAAGGGCGGCTTGCGCAACGCGGTTCAGTCGCTGTCGGTCTCCGCGAGCCCGCAGGTGCTGTTCGTCGATCTGTCGGAGTCGGGCGACCCGCTCAACGACATCAACGCGCTGGCCGAAGTCTGCGAGCCAGGCACTGTCGTGATCGCGGCGGGCCAGGTCAACGACGTGCGCCTGTATCGCGACCTGACCGCGAGCGGCATCCAGGACTATCTGCTCAAGCCACTGACCGCGGACATGCTGCGCGAAGCGTTCGGTAACGCGCAGGCGATCCTCAACGCGCCCAAGCTCGCCGAAGGGTCTGTCGATCGCCCGCATTGCGCCACCGCGATCATCGGCACGCGCGGCGGTGCGGGATCGTCGACGCTGGCGACCTCGGTCGCGTGGCTGATGAGCGAGAAGGGCGGCCGCACCACGGCGCTGCTCGACCTCGACGTGCATTTCGGCACCGGCGCGCTGGCGCTCGACCTCGAACCGGGCCGCGGCCTGACAGACGCGATCGAGAACCCCAGCCGTATCGACGGGCTGTTCATCGAACGCGCGATGGTCAAGGCCAGCGAGCGGCTCGCGGTGCTGTCGGCCGAAGCGCCGATCAACTCGCCGATGATGACCGACGGCTCGGCATTCTACCAACTGCAGGAAGAGATGCGCGCCGCGTTCGAATGCACCGTCGTCGATCTTCCGCGCGGTATGCTGGTCCAGCACCCGCATTTGATCTCCGACATCCAGACCGCGGTGGTCGTCACCGAACTGACGCTGGCGGCGGCGCGCGACACGATCCGCATCCTGTCGTGGCTCAAGTCGAACGCGCCGCAGACCAACGTTGTCGTGGTCGCCAACCGCGTGCCGCAGGGCGCGCTGGAAATCGCGCGCAAGGATTTCGAAGGCTCGATCGAGCGCAAGATCGATTTCCTCGTGCCGTACGATCAGAAACTGGCGGCGCAGGCGGCCAAGCTGGGCAAACCGATGGCGGAGGCCGGCAAGGGGTCGAAGACCGTCGTGCCGCTGACCGAACTGGCCACGCGGCTGATGGCGATCGGCGACAACGCCGAGATCCCTGCGACGTCCAGCGGCAAGAAGGAAGCGGGCAAGGCGCAGTCGATCATGGGCAAGTTCGCCGACCTGAAATCGCTGATGCCCAAGAAGGCAGCGAAGTCGAATTGATCGTGGCCGCTCTTTCCCGGAACGGCGTCGAATTTGTGGAGCGTTGAGCGATGCCGTTGGTGCCGCTGATCTCGATCGTAGTCGGTGGCGGCCTGATGCTGCTTCTGCTCGTTGTCGCCTTCGCGGGTCCCAACGCGGAGAAGGCCCAGGTGCGCCGGCTGACCTCGCTCAAGGAACGCCACAGCGGCGCGGCCAGCGAGGCCGCGATGGCCGCGCAGATGCGCCGCATCACCGGCAAGCGCGACAGCAACATGGACAGCTGGATGATGCGGCTGCTGCCGCGTCCCGCGCTGCTCAAGAAACGCCTGGCGATGACCGGCAAGAACTGGACGGTCGGCCAATACGGCATGGCCACGGTCGGGCTGCTGGTGGTGATCGGCGGGTTGTTGCTGATGCGCGGAGCACCGCTGCTGGTGTCGCTGCTGATCGCGGTGATCGTCGGGGCCGGCCTGCCGCACATGGTCGTCGGCTATTTCATCAAGAAGCGCGGCAACAAGTTCACCGCGAAATTCCCCGACGCGATCGAATTGCTCGTGCGCGGTCTGCGCTCGGGTCTGCCGATTTCGGAGACGATGGGCGTCGTCGGCGCCGAAGTGCCTGGCCCGGTCGGCGAGGAATTCCGCTCGATCAGCGACAAGATGAAGATCGGCCGGACGATGGACGCGGCGCTGCAGGAAACCGCCGATCGGCTCGGCACGCCCGAATTCCAGTTCTTCGTGATCTCGATCGCGATCCAGCGCGAGACCGGCGGTAATTTGGCCGAAACGCTGTCCAACCTCGCCACCGTGCTGCGCCAGCGCAGCCAGATGAAGCTGAAGATCAAGGCGATGGCGTCGGAATCGAAGGCGTCGGCGTACATCGTCGGCTCGCTACCGTTCATCGTGTTCGGCCTGATCATGTGGATCAGCCCCGGGTACATGGGCAACTTCTTCATCGATCAACGCCTGATCGTCGCCGGCGTCGGCGGCATGATCTGGATGGGGCTTGGCGCCTTCATCATGGCCAAGATGATCAATTTCGAGATTTGATGATGCAGGTTCCTCCACCGCACACCCCGACCTTGCTCGGCGTCGACGTCATCTGGGTCGGCACGCTGCTCGCGGCGGTCGCCGCGATGGCGGTGCTGCTCGCGATCTATGCCGCGACCACGGTGCGCGACCCGATGTCGAAGCGCATCAAGGCGCTCAACGACCGCCGCGAGCAGTTGAAGGCGGGCATCACCGCCTCGACCAGCAAGCGCCGCGCGAAGCTGGTGCGCCAGAACGACACGACCGATCGGATCCGTTCGTTCCTGTCGGGGCTCAAGGTGCTGCAGGACAGCCAGCTCAAGGTCGCGCAGACCAAGCTGCTCCAGGCCGGTATCCGCAAGAAGGAATATGCCGTCGCGGTGATCTTCGGCCGGCTCGTCCTGCCGATCGTGCTCGGCGGGCCGATGCTGTACCTCGTGTACGGCACTGACATGTTCGCGACCTGGTCGCCGCTCAAGGCCTATGGCCTCGTCGCGGGCACCTTCATCCTCGCCTACAAGGGCCCGGATATCTATCTCAAGAACAAGATCACCAAGCGTTCGGCGGCGATCCGCAAGGGCCTGCCCGACGCGCTCGACCTGCTCGTGATCTGCGCCGAAGCGGGTCTCACCGTCGACGTCGCGTTCCACCGCGTGTCGAAGGAGCTGGGCAAGGCCTATCCCGAGCTCGGCGACGAATTCGCGCTGACCGCGATCGAACTCGGCTTCCTTGCCGAACGGCGCCAAGCGTTCGAGAACCTTGCGACGCGCGTCCACCTCGATGCGGTCAAGGGCGTCGTCACGACGATGATCCAGACCGAGAAATACGGCACCCCGCTCGCATCGGCGTTGCGCGTGCTGTCGGCCGAATTCCGTAACGAGCGCATGATGCGCGCCGAGGAAAAAGCCGCGCGCCTGCCCGCGATCATGACGATCCCGCTGATCCTGTTCATCTTGCCGACCTTGTTCATCGTCATCTTGGGCCCGGCATCGTGTTCGATCAGCGACGCGTTCAAGGGCGGCGTCTAGGGAACACGCGGCACGGGCGCGTCGTTACTCCGGCATAACGAACCGGAAGGCGCGCTTCATGCTTTTCACCAACGTCACGCAACTCGCCGTGCTGGGACTGGTCCTGATCCTGGGCCTCGTCCTCGGCCTGCTGATAGCGCCCAAGGGCACCAGATGGCGGCGCCAGTACGAAGCCGAGCGCGACGCGCACGCCGCCTATCGCACCGAGGCCGACACCAAATGGCGCGAGCGCGAGGCGCTGACCACCAACCGCGACGCCTATGTCCGCGATCTGGAAGCCGAGAATGCGCGGCTGAAGGCCGAGCGGCCTAGCTGAGCGGCTTGCAGCTCGACTTCTGGCGCGCGGCGTCGATCGCGGGGAATTGGGAGCCGTCCTGCACCAGGATGCGGATCAGTGCGATCCCGGTATTCCCGCTGACGCGTACCGCCTGCATCCCGTCTGGCACCGGCTGGCCGTCGCGCGCGATCGCGATACGGATCGGCTGATTGCTGGCGTCGAGATTGTTGCGCACGAACGCGACATCGGTGCGGTGGTCGAACACCGACAGCGACCAGTATGGCGCGGGCACCGGTTCGACATCGACCAGCACCGGGCCGTTCGACAGGTCGAACGGGCACGACGAATAGGCGAGATCGGGACTCGGCCGCACGATCGCGCGCGCCTTGTCGGTCGCCATGGGCGCGGCATAGAGCGCATTATACCCCGCCGCCTTGCTGATCCGCGTCGTCGCGAAGCCCATCAGCACGCTCGGGAATTGCATCATCGCGACGATGTAGCCGGCGACCGCGAGGATCAGCCCGAGCAGCAGCGGCAAGGCCCAGCGGCGCATCAGCAGCCATCCTTGACGATCGAGGGCAATTGGTCGCGCGTCAAATTGCCGACCCCGCCGTCATCGGGAAGGTAGGTGCGCAGCGTCAGCTCGAAGCGGTCGATCCGTCCGGTCGGGAGCCACAGCCCGGCCTGCTGCGCGGGGGCGACGATCACCGACCAGCTCGCCGGGTTGGACACCTTGGCGCTCGCGACGGAGAAGATGTTGGCCTGGTTGGCGACGAGATAGCCGGGGTGGTCGTAGAGCGTCAGGCTCCACCATTTCGCCGGGATCGCCTTGCCGGTCACGCGATAGCGGCACTTGCCGTCGAGCGGCTGGCCCGCGCTGTCGACCGCGGCATTGTAATAGCGCGCCTCGTGCGCCGGGAGCGCGAGGATACCGCGCAGTGACACCACCGCGCGGGTATAGGCACTCGCCCCAGTCGTCCCGAAATCCTTGCCGGTGCTCCACGGCCCGATCGTCGTGCTCGCGCCGAACGCGCCGGTGCGGACGCGCTGTACGGCCGCGCCCGCGCCGAGCGCCAGCCCGGCCACGCCGCAGATCAGATATTGAACCCAGGGCTGCATCGCGCGCTCCTCAGTTGGTGCAGCGGTGGTAGCGCTTGCCTTCCATCGTCATCGCATCGTCGCCGGTGCGCTCGACCCCCAGCGTCTGCGTGAAGTCCTTGCCGTCCTCGATATACTTGCCGGTGACGGTGACGGTCTTGCCCTTCAGGCTCCAGCTGCCCATCCCGCGCTTGCCGTAGAAGCCGCCGCCCTCGCCGAAGCGGACCGCGCGGCGCGCGGTGCAATCGCCGTCGGCGGCGCCCCAGCGGCCGGTCAGCCACGTCTTGTTGACGCCGCCCGGGGTCGGCTTGGGAGACGGTGTCGCGCTGGGCGTCGGCGTGGCCTTGGGCGTCGGGCTCGGCTTGGGCGTGGGTGACGGCTTGGGGCTCGGGGCCGCACTGGGCGTGGGCGACGGCTCGGGCGCGACCGCGTTGGCGACGGTGCCGCCGAGGTCGGTCACCACCGGCGGCGCGGCCGGCGTCGACTCGGGCGGCGGGATCACGCCGCGCGACGGATCGCTGACGTCGCCCATGTACATCCAGCTGCCGCTGACCTGGACGAAGCGGCCGGTGCGTTGCGACGATTTGTCGCACTTCTTGGTGAAGGCGCTGCACGCCACCGATTTGAAGTCGCAGATATAGCCGGGGAGCGACGGCGCCGCCTTGCACGCGATCCGCTCGGTCGACTGGACCTTCTCGCCGCGCCGCGCGAGCGCATCGGACATCTCGTCCTGCGACGGCCCGTCCTGCCCCAGCCCGCTGCACGCCGACAGCGCCAGCGTCGCGATCACCAATGCCCCGACCCGCTTCATGATAGCAGGAGTGTCGTGGCTGCGCGAATCCGTCAAGCTTTTGCTAGTGCGGCCTGGGCAGCGGCGAGCCGCGCGATCGGTACGCGGTAGGGGGATGCCGACACGTAATCGAGCCCAACGCGCTCGCAGAACGCTATCGAGGCGGGGTCGCCGCCATGCTCGCCGCAAATGCCGAGCTTGATCTCGGGTCGCGTCGCGCGACCACGTTCGGCAGCGATCTCGATCAACTCACCGACGCCCTCGACGTCGATGCTGACGAACGGGTCCTTCGCGTAGATCCCCTTGTCGACATAGCTCTGCAGGAATCGCGCGGCGTCGTCGCGGCTGACCCCGAGCGCGGTTTGCGTCAGGTCGTTGGTGCCGAACGAGAAGAACTCGGCGACCTCGGCGATGTCGCCGGCACGCAGTGCGGCACGGGGCAGTTCGATCATCGTGCCGACGAGGTAGTCGACACGCTTGCCGGTCTCCGCGAACACGGCTTCCGCCGTCTTGTCGACTACCGCCTTCATCAGCTCGAGCTCGCGCCGCGTCGCGACGAGCGGGATCATGATTTCGGGCACCGGCGCCTCGGTCAGGCTCACCGCCGCTTCGAAGATTGCGCGCGCCTGCATCTCGTAGATTTCGGGATAGGTCACGCCCAACCGGCACCCGCGATGGCCGAGCATCGGGTTGAACTCATGGAGCTCGGCGGCGCGGCGCTTGAGGTGGTCGACCTCGACCCCGGCGGCGGCGGCGACCTCGGCGAACTCCTCTTCCTCGTGCGGCAGGAATTCGTGCAAGGGAGGATCGAGCAGGCGGATCGTCACCGGCAGCCCGGCCATCACGTCGAAAATCTCGACGAAATCACCGCGCTGTTCGGGCAGCAACTTGTCGAGCGCCGCCCGCCTGCCCTTCTCGTCCTCGGCGAGGATCATCTGGCGCACCGCGGTGATCCGCGCGGCGTCGAAGAACATATGCTCGGTGCGGCACAGCCCGATGCCCTCGGCGCCGAACTCGCGCGCGGTCTTGGCGTCGAGCGGGGTTTCGGCGTTGGCGCGCACCTTGAGCCGGCGCACCTTGTCCGCCCATGCCATCAAGGTGCCGAAATCGCCCGCCAGCTCGGGCTGCATGGTCGGCACTTCGCCGATCATCACCTCGCCCGACGCGCCGTCGATCGTGATGACGTCGCCCTCGTTCACCTCACGCCCCGCGCAGCGCATCACGCGCGCCTTGGCGTCGATCGACAGCGACCCCGCGCCCGACACGCACGGCCGGCCCATGCCGCGCGCGACCACCGCGGCATGGCTGGTCATCCCGCCGCGCGCGGTCAGGATACCCTTCGCCGCGTGCATGCCGTGGATGTCCTCCGGCGACGTCTCGGTCCGCACCAGGATCACCGCGTCGCCGGCGCCCGCGCGCTTTTCCGCGGTGTCGGCGTCGAACACGACCTTGCCGCTTGCCGCGCCGGGGCTGGCGGGCAACCCGCGCGTCAGCACATCGCGCGCCGCCTGCGGATCGAGCGTCGGGTGGAGCAGCTGGTCGAGCGCCGCCGGATCGACCCGCGCGATCGCTTCCTCGCGGCTGATCAGCCCTTCCTCGGCCATGTCGACCGCGATCTTGAGCGCGGCCTTCGCGGTCCGCTTGCCGCTCCGCGTCTGGAGCATCCACAATTTGCCGCGCTCGACCGTGAACTCGATGTCCTGCATGTCGCGGTAGTGCGTCTCGAGCGTATCGAACACGCCGGCCAGTTCGCCGTACACCTCGGGCAGCGCCTCTTCCATCGACAGCGGCTTGGCGTTCGCCGCCTCGCGCGCGGCCTTCGTCAGATATTGCGGCGTACGGATTCCCGCGACGACATCCTCGCCCTGCGCGTTGATCAGGAACTCGCCGTAATAGGCGTTGTCGCCCTTCGCCGGGTCGCGCGTGAAGGCGACCCCGGTGGCACTGGTGTCGCCCATATTGCCGAACACCATGGCCTGGACGTTGACCGCGGTGCCCCACGACGCCGGAATGTCGTTCAGCCGGCGATAAACCTTGGCGCGCTCCGACTGCCATGAGCCGAACACCGCGCCGACCGCGCCCCACAGTTGGTCGTGGACGTCCTGCGGGAAGGGCTTGTCCCAAAGTTCGACCACCAGCGCCTTGTACTTGTCGACCAGCGCACGCCAGTCGGCGGCGGTCATGTCGGTGTCGAGGTAATAGCCCTTGTCTTCCTTGGCGATCTCCAGCGCATCCTCGAACGCATCATGGTCGAGTTCGAGCACCACGTCCGAATACATCTGGATGAAGCGGCGATAGCTGTCCCACGCGAACCGCTCGTCGCCCGACGCGGTGGCGAGGCCGACCACCGTTTCGTCGTTGAGCCCCAGATTGAGGACGGTGTCCATCATTCCCGGCATCGACGCCCGCGCGCCGCTGCGGACCGAGACGAGCAGCGGGTCCGCTGCATCGCCGAATGTCTTGCCCGTCACGCCCTCGATATGCGCGATGCCCTGCGCGACTTCGGCCTTTAAGCTCTCAGGAAACTTCGCACCTTCGTCGTAATAGACCGCGCAAAACTCGGTCGAGATCGTGAACCCCGGCGGCACCGGCAGGCCGATCGACGCCATCTCGGCGAGATTCGCGCCCTTGCCGCCGAGCAGATTCTTGTCGCCCCGTCCCCCGTCCGACACCCCGCCGCCGAAGCGATACACGTACTGAGTCATGGCCGTCCTCTAAGTATCTGATTTCGCTGGGGAGGCGAGTTTGAATGTTCCGAATGTTCGCAGTGACGAGGCTATCCCTCGATCTTCGAGAAGTCGGCGACCGAATGGACCGCGTCGCGCACGCGGGCGAGCAGCGCCAGCCGCGCCTCGCGCTTCGCCGGATCGGCATCGTTCACGGTCACAGCCTCAAAGAACGCGTCGATGGGCGAGCGGAGCGTCGCGAGCGCCGCCATCGCGGCCTCGAAATCCTCCCGCGCCACCGCATCGGCGGCCGCTGGCCCGGCTGCATCGAGCGCGGCGATCAGGTCAGCCTCTGCCTTTTCGGGCGTGTAGGAAAGGGAAAAATCCCCTCTCCCCCCGGGAGAGGGGCGAGCGCCGTCGGGCGCGAGAGGTGAGGGCCGGGTCGAACCGCTGGCCGTATCGACCCTGCCCTCACCCCGCGGCGCATGCGCGCCTTGCCCCTCTCCCGATGGGAGAGGGGTGTACCCTTCCTTCTTCAAAATATTCGCGGCGCGCTTGTACCCCGCGAGCAGATTCGCGCCGTCCTCGGTCCCGACGAACGATTGCAGCGCGCGGACGCGGGCGAGCAGGCGGACGAGGTCGTCCTCCCCACCGAGCGCGAACACGGCGTCGATCAGGTCGTGCCGGACCCCGGCCTCGCGTTGCTGGACCTTGAGGCGGTCGGCGAAGAAGTCGGCAACCGCCTTCGCATAAAAGCGCTCGCCAAGGGCATCCACAATTTCAGGCTCGGGCATGCGAAACGGGAGCAGGCCCACAGACAGTGAGACCCCAGCTTCGCCAATCCGCCAACTTACTTCCGGCAACTCAGACGCGATGATGATTGAGGCTGTGACCAATTCCCGCAGATCAACGCGAATGTCGTTCATCGTGATAATTTTTATAGCGCCGAGAGCAGCCCGACGCAGGGCAAACGGATCTTTTGAGCCTGAAGGCGGCAATCCCACCGCAAAGAACAACGCCAGCGTATCGATCTTATCCGCCAGCGACACCGCCACCGTCACCGGGGCGGTCGGCACCTCATCCCCCTGCCCGACCGGCTTGTAATGATCGCGCACCGCCTCGGCGACCGCGGCGTCCTCACCCTGCGCGGCGGCGTAATAGCCGCCCATCAGGCCCTGCAATTCGGGGAACTCGCCGACCATGCCGGTGACGAGGTCGGCCTTGGCCAGCCGCGCGGCGCGTTCGGCGAGGTTAGCCAATTCCCCTCTCCCCTCGGGAGAGGGGCGAGCGCTGCCAGGCGCGAGGGGTGAGGGCTGGGTCGAACCGCTGGCCGCATCGACCCCGCCCTCACCTCGCGGCGCTTGCGCGCCTTGCCCCTCTCCCGAGGGGAGAGGGGATATGATCCCCTCCTCGACCAACCAGCGCGCAAGCGTCGCGACGCGCTCGACCTTGTCGGCGACGGTGCCGAGCTTTTCGTGGAAGACGATCTTCTCGAGCTTTGTCGCCTGCTCCTCGAGCGGCACCTTGAGGTCGGTGTCGTAGAAGAAGCGCGCGTCGCTGAGCCGCGCGGCGAGGACCTTGCGGTTGCCCTCGACGATCTTCGCGCCGCCGTCCGCCGCGTCGATGTTGGCAGTGCAGACGAACGCGTTGGCGAGCTTGCCGTCACCGTCGCGGCACACGAAATATTTCTGGTTCACGCGCGCGGTGAGCTGAATCACCTCGGGCGGGACTTCGAGGAACGCTTCGTCGAAGCGGCCGAGCAGCGGCACGGGCCATTCGGTCAGCCCGGCGTTTTCGGCGACCAGCCCTTCGTCCTCGATCAATTCCAATCCGGCGTCGGCCGCCAACGCGGCGGCACGGTCGCGGATGATCGCGCGGCGCTCGTCCTGGTCGACGATGACGTGGCAGGCGTGGAGCTTCTCGGCATAATCCGCCGCACTGCCGATCGTGATGACGCCGGGATGGTGGAAACGATGCCCCAAGGTGGCCGCGCCGGATTGCACGCCAGCAACTTCGCACGGCACCACATCCTCGCCAAGCAACGCGACGATGCCGTGCAAGGGGCGGACCCAGCGCAGGCTCTCGGTCGACAGCGACGCCTCGCCCCAGCGCATCGATTTGGGCCAAGGGAACTGGCGGACGATCGCGGGGATTGCCTCGGCCAGCACGTCGGCGGTCTTGCGCCCGGGCTTGTCGATCACCGCGAACAGCACGCCGTCGCGCTCGACCAATTGATCCTCGGACAAGCCAGTCTTGCGCAGGAACCCGTCGAGCGCCTGCGGCGGCGCGCCGACGCGCGGGCCCTTCACTTCCTCAGCGGTCGCTGCGGTTTCGGCCGGCAAATCGCGCGCGATCAGCGCGAGGCGGCGCGGGGTCGCGAACGTCACGATCGCGTCGGCGCGTAACCCCGCCTTCTCCAGCTCGCCCGCGAACAGCCGCGCGAGATCGTCGCGCGCCCTGTCCTGCATCCGCGCGGGGATTTCCTCGGAGCGCAGTTCAAGCAGGAAATCGGTCACAAATCCTCCCCGGCACGGGGAGGGGGACCGTCCGAAGGACGGTGGAGGGGGCGGGCCGCAAACGATACGATCGATTGGGCCGCAGCGTCGGCGTCACGCAGCAGGTCAGCCGCCGGAATGCGAAGAACGCGATAGCCTTGGGCTTCCAACCACGCCGTCCGCTCGGCGTCGCGCTCGGGCCGATTGCCCATATCGTGCGCCATGCCGTCGACTTCGATCACCAGCTCCGCCGACGCGCAGTAGAAATCGGCGCGGTAGCCGCCGATCGGATGCTGCTTGCGAAACGCGACCCCCTGCGGTGAACCTTTCAGCCGTTGCCACAGCAGGACTTCGGGCAAGCTCATCTCGCGCCGAGCTCTACGCGCTTCGTAGACGTCGGGCCGGCGGAGCGATCGCGAGCCCCCTCCGGCGCTTCGCGCCACCTCCCCGTCCCGGGGAGGATCTGATGTCGCCATCACGCCACCCACCCGTTCTTGTCCATCCACGCCGCGCACGCGCCTTTTGCGAGGTCGCGCACCCTACCGATATAAGCCTGTCGCTCGGCGACCGAGATCACGCCGCGGGCGTTCAAGAGGTTGAAGATGTGGCTCGCCTCGATCGCCTGTTCGTAGGCCGGGATCGGGAGCTGGTGCGCGAGGCAATTCTCGCACTCGGCGGCGGCCTTGCGGAACAGGTCGAACAAAGTCTCGGTGTCCGCGACCTCGAAGTTCCAGGTGGATTGCTCGATCTCGTTTTCGAGGAACACGTCACCATAGGTCACGCCAGCGTCGTTGTACGCGAGGTCGTAGATGCTGTCCTTGTTCTGGAGGTACAGCGCGAGCCGTTCGAGCCCATAGGTCAGCTCGCCCGCGACCGGCTTGCAGTCGAACCCGCCCATCTGCTGGAAATAGGTGAATTGGGTGACTTCCATCCCGTCGCACCACACTTCCCAGCCCAGTCCCCACGCGCCGAGCGTCGGGCTTTCCCAATCGTCCTCGACGAAGCGGATGTCGTGGTTGGCGGTGTCGATCCCGATCGCCGCGAGGCTGCCGAGGTAGAGGTCCTGCAAATCGGGCGGGCTGGGCTTCAGGATCACCTGATACTGGTAATAATGCTGCAGCCGGTTGGGGTTCTCGCCATAGCGCCCGTCGGTCGGGCGGCGGCATGGCTGGACGAACGCGGCGTTCCACGGGTCCGGCCCGAGCGCGCGCAACGTCGTCGCGGTATGGAACGTCCCCGCCCCCATCCGCATGTCGTACGGCTGGAGGATCAGGCAGCCGCGTTCGCTCCAATAATCGTGGAGCGTCAGGATCATGCGCTGGAAGGAGAGCGGCTGGGTCATGGTGCAGTGCAAAAGCCTCTGGCGCAGGGGGCGCGGAGGGTCAATGCCGCTTCACCTCTTGGTCATTTGGCTGGAGCTACCTAATTGTCGTCGGGACGCGAACCAAAGGACCATCATGCTTCGTAAACTGCTTATCCTGCTCGGATTGACCGCCGCCGGCATCGCCGCAGCACAGACCGCAACGCCGGCCCAGCCGCCCGCGAAAGCGGTCGTCACCATTCAGGACGCGCTCGACAAGCTCAAGGCGGCGCCGGCGATGGTCGATGCCGATCCCGCGCTGTGGGTGGTCAAGGATGCCGACACGACGATCTATCTGTTCGGCACGGTCCATGTGCTCAAGCCCGGGCTGTCGTGGTTCGACGAGGGCGTGAAGAAGGCGTTCGATTCGTCCGACGAACTGGTGCTCGAACTGGTCCAGCCCGATCCCGCGGCGATGCAGGGACTGGTGATGGCCAAGGGGTTCGACATGACCGGGCCGACGCTGTCGTCGCAACTGCCCGCCGACGAGCAGCCGATGTACCTCAAGGCGCTGACCGACAACGGCTTGCCCGCCGCCGCGTTCGACCATGCGCGGCCGTGGTTCGCCGCGACGACGCTGTCGATCCTGCCGCTGATGAAGCTCGGCTACGACCCGAAGAGCGGGCCCGAAAGCGTGCTGACCGAGGCGGCCGCCGCCGAGAAGAAGCCGGTCGAGGGGCTGGAGACCGCGGAGCAGCAGATCGGCTTCCTGTCGGGCCTGTCCCAACCGGTCCAGCTGACCTTCCTCGAATCGACGCTCAAGGACTTGCCCAAGACCGCCGAGAACATGGACAAGATGGTCGGCGCCTGGTCGCGCGGCGACCCGGCCGCGCTCGGCGAGATCATGAACGAGGGGCTGACCGATTCGCCCGAACTGGCGAAGGCGCTGCTGTTCGACCGCAACGCGCGCTGGGCGCAGTGGATCAAGGCGCGATTGGCCAAGCCGGGGACGGTGTTCATCGCGGTCGGCGCGGGGCATCTGGCGGGCAAGCAAAGCGTGATCGAGCAGCTGAAGGCCCTGAACCTGACCGCGACGCGGGTCGCCTATTGATCCGCGCCCGCGCCCTGATCGCTGTCGCGCTGGCGGCGCTCGGTGGGTGTTCGCTCGCGTCCGAGCCGGCGACGCCGCCGATGTGGAAGGTCAGCGACGGCGACACGACCGTCTACCTGCTCGGGTCGATGCATCTGCTCCCGCCCGGGACCGACTGGCGCGACGCCGCGGTCGAGCGCGCGATTGCAGACGCCGACACGCTGGTGCTGGAGAGCGATCCCGATGCCAGGGACGATTTCGCCACGATCGCCAAGGCGCCCGGTCTGCGCCCGCTGACCGAGCGGCTCGGCCCCCAACGGCGCGACGCGCTCGACCAGGCGATCGCGCGGACCGGCCAGCCGGCGGACGCGTTCGACGGGTACAAGGATTGGGCCGCCGCGGTGATGCTCGGCACCGGCGACGCGCTCGACGCGGGTGCGACGGCGAAGGACGGGGTCGACGCAATGCTGTGGGCCGCGTTCGCCGGCAAGCATCGCGAGGCGCTCGAGCAACCCGGCGCGGAAATCCGCGCGCTCGACATCCTGCCGCCGCAGCTCCAGCACCGCATGCTCGACGAATCGCTCGGCGGGCCGCGTTACGAAAGCGTGCTCGACGCGTGGGAACAGGGCGACCTGGCCGCGCTCGACAAGGCGAGCGCGTCGAAGGAACTCCGCCCGTTCCTCGTCACCGCCGCCAATCGCCGCTGGGCCGCGTGGATCGCGAACCAGATGGGGCCGAAGGCCACGCTGCTCGTCGCGGTCGGCGCGGGGCATCTGGTGGGGAAGGATTCGATCGTCGATATGCTCGCGGCCAAGGGATTCAAGGTCGAGCGCGTTCAGTAGAGCCCGTTAGTCTCTCCGTCCCCATCCCCACTCAATAACTGGTCTATTTCGTTCAATTCGGCCCGAAGCGTGGCGATGATCTCGTGGTTGTTGCCCGCAACGAAATAGTGCGGCGACTCCAGCTCGCGCAGTTGCGCAACAATCCCCGCCCGCGCCTCGACAAGTTGGTCGCGCAACGGTCGTTCTTCGTGGGGCGGCATACCGTCTCCGTGTCAGGCGTGGCTTGCGCCCTTAGCACCTTTCCGCTAGTGGCGCGCGCTTCCGCAGCGTGGTCATCCCTGGAGGCGTGCGCGGAAATATCCTGAACCAAACGTATTTCGGAGACTATCAATGAGCGACCAACTGACGCTCGCCGCCGAGACGCGCGACCGTGGAGGCAAGGGAGCCTCGCGTGATCTGCGCCGCAACGGCCGCGTGCCCGCCGTCATCTATGGCATGAAGCAGGACCCCATCTCGATCCACGTGGAAGAGAAAGCGCTGGTCCGCGCGCTGATGACCGGGCATTTCATGAACACCGTCGTGATGGTCGACACCGGCAACGGCAAGCCGACCCGCACGCTGCCCAAGGACGTGGCGTTCGACGTCGTCACCGACCGTCCGCTCCACGTCGACTTCCTGCGCATCAGCGAGCACGCGACCGTCCACGTCAACGTGCCGGTGCACTTCACCGACGAGGAAGAGTGCAAGGGCATCAAGATCGGCGGCGTGCTGAACGTCGTGCGGCACGAGCTCGAACTGATCGTCGATGCCGCCGACATTCCGGGCGAAATCGCGATTTCGCTCAAGGGTCTCGAGGTTGGTGACTCGATCCACATTTCGCACGTCGCGCTGCCCAAGGGCGCCAAGTCGGCGATCGACGACCGCGACTTCACCATCGCGACGATCATCGCCCCGTCGGCGCTGAAGTCGACCGAAGGCGATAACGAGACCGAAGCGGGTGGCGCCGAGGCGCCGGCCGAGACCGCCGACGCGGAGGGTGAAGCTGCCGCGACCGAAGCTCCCGCCGAGGGCGATACGGCCGAGTAACACCGGCTTCGCATTGTCGAAAACGATTGGGGCGCGCGATCCGCTGGATCGCGCGCCCCTTTCGCGTCTAGGGAAGGCGCCATGCAACTCTGGGTCGGCCTGGGCAATCCCGGCGCGCAATATGCGATGCATCGCCACAACGTCGGCTTCATGGCGGTCGACGCGATCGCCGAGGTGCACGATTTCGGCGCGGTGAAGAAGCAATTCCAGGGCTGGACGCAGGAAGGGCGCGTCGGCGGCGAGAAGGTGCTGCTCTTGAAGCCCGCGACCTTCATGAACGAGAGCGGCCGCTCGATCGGCGAGGCGATGCGCTTCTACAAGCTCACGCCCGAGGACGTGACGGTGTTCTACGACGAGCTCGACCTCGAGCCGTTCAAGGTCCGCGTGAAGCGCGGCGGCGGGACCGCGGGGCACAACGGCATGCGATCGACCGTCCAGCATATCGGCGATGCGTTCCGCCGCGTGCGGATCGGGATCGGCCATCCCGGGCACAAGGACCGCGTGACCGGGCACGTGCTGGGCAATTACGCCAAGGTGGAGATCGAACCGCTGACCGACCTGCTCGGCGCGATTGCGGCGGAAGCGGATTGGCTGGCGCAGGGCGACGACGTGCGCTTCATGAACGACATCGCGCTGCGGCTTCAGAGCGAGACCTAAACGCGGTACTTGCTGGCAAGCTTGCGCTACCTATTTACTTTGCATCATTGATGAAAGCCGAATGATGTCGACCAAACGCTCGCGAGTTGTGCGACCACTCACTGCGATCGAAGAAGAATTTCGAGCCCAGCTTGGTTTTCTTCGGTCGTCGTGCGAGGCATATGACCGCGGCGAGACTGACGAATTTCGACGGATCGCGCTAGCTATTCGTGTACTAGTTTATGACCGTGGACAGTCGCAATCAGTCATAAGCCAATTAGGTCTCACGAACGTTCCATTCATCTCCTATTGCCCCTCACTAAATCCGGCCAACCTACTCAGCGAGGCGCCGCTCGTGATGGTGCAGATAGGCGCAGACATCGCTTATAGGCCCTTGCTCGATGAAGGACCTTTTCCGCCAAGCGTGCTTGCCTTGCCGGCTTGGTGGGAGCAGCCGGTATTTCGGACCGCTGAAGGCGAAGTCATGGAGCGTAACGGCTTCGTGCTGTTTGTCGCCAATCAGGCTGGCGGCGCCCACGTTGATCCTGAACTCGATGAACAGTTTCATCGGATCGCGAACGAGAATGCCGCCGGATGGATTGGCACCGTCAACGGTGAATCCTTTCCGCTTGAGCACTTGGAGAAGGCCTATATTCGTCACATTGGCTTCGAAACCCTGAAATCGCTCGAACCGGAATGGGAGCGCATCGCGGGAAATAGGATATGTGGCTGCGGTACCGGCCGGAAATTTCGGTACTGCTGCGGCAAAAGCAAATAGCCAAATTCGGTACGCTTTCTTGCGACATTGCGGATAACGTACGTCGTGATTTGCTAGTCAGGCTCCGACATGCTTCACGGCAATCGATGACTATCAACACCCTTTTCGCTACCCGGTTCTACGACGCGGCGCTCGGCGACGACGCGCTGGTCGCGGAACTGGCCGATGCCTGCCGCGATCTCGCCGAACAGGATCGCGCCGGGCGCAACTGGTCGAAGGAGCATGGCTATCGCGGTTATACCTCCTACGCATCGCTCGACGATCTGCCGATCCGCGACCCGCGCTTCGGCGACCTGGTCAAGCTGCTCGACAAGCACGTCGCGGCGTTCGCGCGGGACTGCGGGTTCGAGCTCGCCAAGAAGCTCAAGCTCGACAGCCTGTGGGTCAACGTCCTCAAGCCTGGAGGCACGCATTCGGGACATATCCACCCGCATTCGGTGGTGTCGGGGACGCTCTATATCTTGGTGCCGCCGGGATCGGGGGCGCTGCGGCTCGAGGATCCGCGCCTGCCGCTGATGATGGCGGCGCCGTCGCGGCCCGACACATTCGTCTATGTGGAACCTGGCGAGGGCCGGGTCTTGCTGTGGGAAAGCTGGCTGCGGCACGAGGTGATGCCCAACGCGGCCAACCACGACCGCATCAGCATCAGCTTCAATTACCGCTAGCCGCGCGCACCCCCGGCTCGGTCGTTCCGGCCGACACCCACGCTGTCTTCGCGCCGCACCGTTGCGTGACGGTCAGCAATTCGAACAGCGCGCCGATCGCCGCCGATCCGAAGTCGACCGTGATCCATTTCTCGTCGACGGTGACGCTATGGATCAGGCCTGCGCCGTCATGCTCGCGGGCCCGCGCGGGGTCGGCGCGCGGGAACCAGCGGTCGAACCACAGCGAAATCGAGCGCCCGTCGTAGCTGCCGTCATGCTCGATCCGCACATCGTGCCACCACAATTCGTCGAACGTGATCGCGATGCCCGGCGTATTCAGCGTCACGGGCGGCAGCTTGCCTGCGCGCGGGCGCGGAACCAGGTCGGACATGCGCGTGACCGGATCGCCGAAACTGACATCGGCGACGTAGGCGCGCGCGAACATCTTGCTGTTGGGTGCCTCGACCCGACGTTCGGCGAAGACGTCAGAGTACCGCAGCCGTTCCGCCGTGATGAAATCGCGCAATTGCTCGACATAATCGTCGCGCACCGCGGCAATCATTTCGCGAATGTTCATGGCCGCATCGTGCGCGGGCCGTGGTTGCGAAGTCGCTAACGCAGCCTCAGAACGCGAACCTCACCGCCAGCGTCGCGATCGGGTTGAGCCCGGCGCGATTGGCGCTGCCCTCCCTCAGCCGATAGGCCCCGCCGCGCGGGCCGGGGTTGATCGCCCGTCCCTTCAGCGCCCCGCCCTCGATTCCGATCACCAGCCGCGGCGCGACTTCGGCGTCGTAGCCGGTGGTGAGCGCCCAGGTACGGCGCCGGAACCCAACCGCGACCCCGCCGCCGCCGCGCCAGTGTGGGTCGAACAGCACGCCGCGCGACGCTTGTTCCGCCGTCGCCCAGAAATTGGGCCGCGCGAAATAGCGGCTGCCGATCGACACGTGAAAGCCCGCGCCGGAAACCGGATAGATGTCGGTCATCCCGCGAAAGAAGCGCGGGCGGACCATGTCGGTGAGCGCGGTATAGCCGCCGCGCCGCACGACCTGCGGCCCCATGCGCGGCGAGCGCCCGCTGATCAGCCCGAACCGCGCCTCCGCGACGGTGCGCTTTTGCGGATGCCGCGCCGCCGTCGCCGGCAGCGCGACGCACACCGTGCCGCCCAGCGCGATAGCGGCGCAAATCGCCTTGTTCATCCCCTTGCCCCCCAACGGACAGCGGCCTCCCCCGAGGCGCGACTCTCCTACAAAGGGTGGTGGCATGACGTCGCACGCCACGCAATCCCTTGGCGCGGCCGGGCGCCCCAGCGTGGGGCGAACCGCCCGATGAACGGGCCGGCCAGCATGAATTCAGGAACGGGGCGCTATTCCCGACCGTTCCGGGGGACAGACGACCGGAGAGACGCCATGAGCAACCCGATATTCCGCCGCATGCTGGGCGCAAGTGCCGCGATCGCGATCGCGGCCTCGCTCGGCGCGTGCGGCCGCCAGGCCACCGACAGCCAGATGACCGCGGCGTCGAGCCTGCCCGACTTGCCAGCGACCCTGCCGCTCGATCCGCGCGGGTCGACCGCGTGGCCGACCGCGCCCGAAGTCGCGGCGCTGCCGACGGCGGCGCCGTTGCGTACCGTGCGCGTCGCGAATCCGCGTGACTATTATGGCTATGCCGATGCGGCGTACGACTACCAGGACGTGCTCGGCGACGCGCCGCCGGATTATTATTTCGACTATGACGGCGTCGATCCCTGGGCGTGGGAGGGGTACGACCAGTCGGTCGTGTTCCTCGAACCGCTCGACCAGGGCTATCGCTATTACTACTACCGCCCCGGCGCCGACGCGCCCTATTTCGTGCGCGATCCCGACTATGGCTATGGTTACGACGGCGACGGGCTGGCGGTGATCTACGACCGCTATGGCACGGTGTTACCCTATGCCGATTACGGCGCGAGCCGCGACTATGCCGCGCGCTATTACCTGCGCGGGCGCGACATGTATGCCGCGTCGCATCGCGAGGACCGGCGCGCGGTGAGCGCCGCCGCCTGGGCCGCGCGTCAGCCGACGATCGTCGCCGCGCGCACGACCTGGAGCGAGGCGCGCGCGCGCCAGCCGCTGTGGAGCGAGTTCCACACGGCGGCAGCCCCGCGCCAGGCGACCTATTGGCGCGAGGAAGCGGTGCGGCGCCAGGCCGACACGCAGCGCTTCGACCAGTGGCGCGCGCAAGCCTTCCGCACCCCGCCCCCGCCGCGCGCGATCCCGGCGGCGTGGAGCAACGCCAAATGGGCGCGCGACGACAAGCGCTTCCAGCCGGCGCGGGTGGAGCGGCAGGCTGTTGCTGCGGCGGCACCGCAGGCGCCTGTGGCGCGCGACGGGCGCGACCGCGGCAACCCGGCTGCGATGGCGGCGCCCGATCCGCGCCGCGCTGCGATCGCCCCCGACCAGCACGGCAAGGGCGCGCGCTTCGCGGCCCCGATGCGCCAGCCGCAAGGCGGCGGCAATGTGCCACAGGCAGCGCCCGCGCGCGTCGCCCAGCCGCGCCCCGATCACGGCGCCGGCCGGCGCGCCGATGTCCGCAGCGCCCTCCGTGCCCAGCCCGACCGCGCGCCGCGCGTCGAGCGACCCCAACCACAAGTTCGCATCGAACGACCGCAACCGCCAGCGCGGGTCGAACGCCCGCAACCACAGGCGCAGGCGCAAGGACGTGGGCACGGCGGCGGCGGTGAAGCCCGGCAATTCCGAGCCCCGTCGGCGCCGCGGGTCGAGGCACCCCGCCCCCAACCGCAAGCGGCGCCTGCTCCTCAGCCGCGTGGCAACGGTGGCGGCGGTGCCGGCCGAGGCAATGGCGGCGGCAACCCCGGCGGCGGGGCTGGCGGCAAGGGTGGCGGTGGCGCCGGCAAGCACGGCCACGGCTGACGCCTGAACCCCGGGCGGCTGGCGCTTTGCCGCGCCGCCGCCTACAGGAGCCGCTTTCCTATCCCTGAGCGAGAACAATGGGCTTCAAATGCGGCATCGTCGGGCTTCCCAATGTGGGGAAGTCGACGCTCTTCAACGCGCTGACCGAAACCGCGGCGGCGCAGGCGGCGAACTATCCGTTCTGCACGATCGAGCCCAATGTCGGGAACGTCGGCGTGCCCGACGCGCGGCTGCAGAAGCTCGCGGCGATCGCCAGTTCGCAGAAGATCATCGAGACGCAGCTCGCCTTCGTCGACATCGCCGGCCTCGTGCGCGGCGCGTCGAAGGGCGAGGGCCTCGGCAACCAGTTCCTCGGCAACATCCGCGAGGTCGACGCGATCGTCCACGTGCTGCGCTGTTTCGAGAATGGCGACGTGACGCACGTCGAGGGCAAGGTCGATCCGATCGCGGATGCGGAGACGGTCGAGACCGAATTGATGCTCTCCGACCTCGAAAGCCTCGAAAAGCGCGTCCCCAACCTCGCCAAGAAGGCGGCGCAGGGCGACAAGGAATCGAAGATCGCGGCGAGCGTGCTCGGCCAGGCGCTCGGCCTGCTCCGCGACGGCAAGCCCGCACGGCTGACCGAGCCGAAGGACGCCGAGGAAGCGCGCGTGTTCGGCCAGGCGCAGCTCATCACCGCCAAGCCCGTGCTCTACGTCTGCAACGTCGATGAGGGCGACGCCGCGAGCGGCAACGTGCATTCGGCGCGCGTGTTCGAAAAGGCCAAGGCGGAAGGCGCCGAAGCGGTCGTGGTCTCCGCCGCGATCGAGGCCGAGATCGCGACGATGCCGCCCGAGGACCGCGGCGAATTCCTTGCCGAACTGGGCCTGCACGAAACCGGCCTCGCGCGCGTCATCACCGCGGGCTACAAATTGCTCCACCTCCTCACCTTCTTCACCGTCGGCCCCAAGGAAGCGCGCGCCTGGACCGTCCACGCCGGCGCCACCGCGCCCGAGGCGGCGGGCGAGATCCACACCGATTTCGAAAAGGGCTTCATCCGCGCCGAAACGATCGCCTACGACGACTATGTTGCGCTGGGCGGCGAGGCGAAAGCGCGCGAGGCCGGCAAGCTACGCGCCGAGGGCAAGGCCTACGTCGTCCACGACGGCGACGTGATGCACTTCCTGCATAGCTGATGCGCGGCGCGCGATCGTGGCTGATATTGTTCGCGTCGGTGTCGTGCTGGCGATCGTGTTCGCTGCAGGGATGTTCGGTATCGGGGCCTTTGGCTCGGCGGTCGGAATAGCCGGGCTCGTGTGCGGTTTGCTTCTCCTGCAATTGCCCGCCGTGGCATGGCGAATGGCGGGAGGTTCGCGGCGACAGATGCTGGCGGTCGCCGTCGGCGTGCCATTGTTTGTCATAGAGATATGGCTGGGGATCAGCGGAGCCGAGAGTGAAGGCAGGGGCGGCGACCTCCAAGGCGTCGAGTACATACTGATGTGGGTCGTGATCGCGCCGATCGTTCTCAGCGCCGTGATCGTCACGCTGGTGACCGACCGGTTGGTCTCGATAGATCCACCTGCCGACTAACGGACGCCCCTACTCCTCCGGCGGGGCGGGCGGCAGTGCGAACGACAGCGGGATGCCCTGCGCCATCTGGACCAGCGCGGCCTGCCCCATCAGCGGGCGGGCGGCGGCGAGGAATTCGGTCGGGCTCAGCCCCATGAACTCGCGGAATTCGTGGACGAAATGCGCCTGGTCGAAATATTCCGGGTCGATCAGCGAGACGTAATGGCGTTGCTCGTTGACGCGCATCTGGCCGAGCGTCGCGAGGAAGCGCTGGCGCCGCAGCAGCCGTTTCGACCCGAACCCGAACACGCGGCGGCATAGCCGGGCGAGCGTGCGGTGGGGTACGCCGACCCGCTCGGCGAACGCCTCGACGTCGTGCGGCCGCTCGCGCACGACATGGTCGAGCTGGATCGCCCAGTCGGGGTTGGGTGGCGTTTGTTCGAGCCGTTCGAGCAATAGTTGGTCGAAGATCGCCGCGGCGGCCGCGTCGTCGTCCCCCGCCGCGATCAGCTCGGCGAGCAGTTCGCCATCGGGCCGCCCCATCGCGTCGCCCAGCGGGATCACGCGATTGGCGAGCTTTTCCGCCGACACGCCGACCAGCCGCTGCCAGCCGAGCGGAGTCAGCCCGAACCCGACCGTCTTGCCCCCCTGGCTGGTCACCTTCGCGGCGCGGTCGGTCGGACCGAACAGCGCGGTGGTCATCGGATAGCTGGGATAGTGCCGTCCGAGCTGGATGATCCACGCGCCGCGCGTTGTGAAGCGCACATTGCCCCATTCGGGATAGAGGAAATCCTCGAGCGGCTCGAAGCAGTCGACGAAATAGTAGAAGGTCGCAAAGCTGCGCAGCCGTTCGTCGGGCAGGCGAATGCGCACCGAGGTGCCCGTCGCGTCCTCCGTGGCTGCCGCCTGCTCGCGCTGCATGCCCGCGTCCCCCCATCAGGACGCGCTGGCGCGCGCCCCGTCTTCCCGGTCGCGAAGATGCCGTGGTCGGGGGGAAAGTCAAAGGGTTATACGTAGCAATAGGTAATGAGGCGGGTCAAACGCATGGCATCGGTCTTCGGTCAGGGCTGATCGAAAGCCGCGATAATCGGGCACGGCCCCGTGCCGCCCTTGCCACACTCGCGTGCCAACCTGGTCAGCGCATCGCGCGCAACGGTCAGCTCCTCGATCCGCGCGTCGAGCGCCGCGATCCGCTCGCGAGCCAGTTCGCGCGCGCGAGACCGATCATCGCGCGCGTCGAGGTCGAGCAGTTCGGCGATCTGGTCGAGCGTGAACCCCGCCGCCTGTGCCGTCCGGATGAAGCGCAGTCGTCGCGCATCTTCCGTGTCGTAGCGCCGCACGCCCCCGGCGCGTGCCGGTTCCGCGAGCAGCCCGCGGCGCTGGTAATAGCGCACCGTCTCCACCCCCACCCCGCCCGCCGCGGCGAGCGTTCCGATCGTCATCCCGGACATCGCTTGACTCCGTACCACGGTACGGATGCTAGATAGGGGACATGGCGACCGAATCAAAGCGCGCGACGCTCTATCGCATGGTCATGCCCGAGCATGTCTGTCCCTACGGCCTGAAATCGAAATGGCTGCTCGAACGGTACGGCTACACGGTCGACGATCACTGGCTGAAGACGCGCGCGGAAACCGATGCGTTCAAGGCCGAGCAGCATGTCGAAACGACACCGCAGACGTTCATCGATGGACGGCGGATCGGCGGCAACGACGATCTGCGCCGCTTCTTCGGGCTGCCCGCACCGGCGAAGGGCGATACGAGCTATCAGCCGGTGATCGCGGTTTTCGGTATGGCGGCGGTGATGGCGCTGGCCGCGAGTTTCGCCGCCTACGGCACACCGCTGACGGTGCGCGCGGGCGAGTGGGTCGTCGCGTTCGCGATGTGCCTGCTGGCGATGCTCAAGCTGCAGGATGTCGAGCGCTTCTCGACGATGTTCCTTAATTACGATCTGCTCGCGAGGGCCTGGGTACCGTATGCGTATCTCTACCCACTCCTGGAAGGGTTGGCCGGCGTGCTGATGGCGGCGGGCGCGGCGATGTGGCTGTCGGTGGCTGTGGCGCTGTTGATCGGGTCGGTTGGGGCGGTGTCGGTCGTGAAAGCGGTTTATGTCGACCGGCGCGACCTCCAATGCGCGTGCGTCGGCGGGTCGAGCAACGTGCCGTTGGGTTTAGTGTCCCTGACGGAAAACCTCATGATGGTCGCGATGGCGGCATGGATGGTGGCGAAATGATGCGCGCATTGTTGATGCTGGGCGTTGCGTTCGCGCCCGCACCGGCGCTGGCGCAGTCGATGCCGGGGATGACAATGCCCGCCAAGCCCGCGCCCAAGGCCAAGCCGGTATCGAAACGCGAGGTGAAGCCGGCCGTCCGCCGCGCACCGGTGCGCAAGACTTCCGTCCCGGCGAAACGCGCCGATCCGATGGCCGGTATGGATATGCCCGCACCCCCCGCCATGCCGAGGATGGAAATGCCGGCGCCCGCTGCCGTGCCGCGCGCGCCGGCTCCGGCGATGCCGGACATGGCCATGCCGCCCTCCCCCGCATCCGGTGCAGCGATGCCGGAAATGGGGATGCCGAAGGGCAAACCGATAGTGGGAACGGCGGCAATGCCGGGCATGGCGATGGGCAGTACCGCGTTCGCGACGGGATCGGGCACCGCGCGCAATCCGGGGGCCGAGGGCGCGATGCACGGGCTGCACCTGACCGCCGGCAACTGGATGCTGATGCTCCACGGCTATGTCTGGGGCGCGTATACCGATCAGCGCGGACCGCGCGGCAGCCGCGAGGCGTTCGTCACGTCGATGGCGATGGTCGAGGCGAGCCGCGACTGGCGCGGCGCGAAGCTGACGCTGCGATCGATGCTCAGCCTCGACGCGCTGATGGGCGCGCGCGGCTATCCCAACCTGTTCGCGACCGGGGAGACCGCCGACGGCGCGACGCCGCTGATCGACCGCCAGCATCCGCACGACCTGTTCATGGAGCTGTCGGCGCGGGTCGACGTACCGCTCGGGCGCGGCGTCACCGGGTTCGTCTATGGCGGCCCGGTCGCCGAGCCGGCGCTCGGCCCCTCGGCGTTCATGCACCGCGCTTCCGCGCAATTCCTGCCGCTCGCGCCGATCACGCACCATTGGTTCGACAGCACGCACATCAGCTTCGGCGTAATCACCGCCGGCGTGTCGAGCGACCGGTGGCAGTTCGAAGGCTCGGCATTTCGCGGGCGCGAGCCCGACCAGCACCGCTGGGACATCGAGATGCCGAGGCTCGATTCGTGGAGCGTGCGCGCGACGTGGAACCCCTCGCGCTACTGGTCGGCGCAGGTCAGCTACGGCCGGCTCAAGAGTCCGGAGGCGCTCGAGCCCGGCGTGGACGAAGCGCGCACCACCGCGAGCGTGCAATATGCGCGCGGCGGCTTTTCCGCGCTCGCGGGTTTCTCGTCAAAGAATCGCCTGCCGGGGCGCGCTCTCACTGCATGGATCGGCGAGGCGAACTGGAATCTGGGCGTGCACCATGCGCTGTTCGGACGGGTCGAGAATGTCGCCAACGACGAACTGTTCCCCGACCCCGCCAGCCCGCTGCACGACCGTCCGTTCCGCGTGACGCGCGGCGAGGCGGGTTACGCCTATCGCCTGAAGCTCGTCGGGTCGCTCGACGCCGCGGTCGGCGGTAGCGGGTTCGTGATCGCCAAGCCGCGCGCGCTCGACGCCGCCTATGGCCGCGCGCCCGCCGGCTGGACCGGTTTCATCAAGTTAAGCATAGGTAGTTGAAGAAAGTTTACCTGATGCGGAGCAATAATACAGTATAAGACATGGCGAAAACGCACCAAAATGGCTGTTTATGGACGATATTATGCCCATTACGATAGTTAACGGCCTTTATACTATACTTCATCAGGAACGAATTCTATTTTAGATATGTTGCGCTCTGTAGATATACGGAGGAGGAAATGCCAGCAACTCTAGGCAGCCGATCGGGAGGGGCGGAACCCGACGTAGCAAGGCCCGCGGGCGACCAGCGGGCCGATGTCCGGCATCGCACCGTGTTGCAAGTCGCCAAGCTCGTCACCGAGCGCGGCGACGAATTGTGCATCCTGCGCAACGTATCGGCCGGCGGATTGCGCGCCGAGGTGTATTGCCACCTTTCGGTCGGCGACCGAGTCCAGCTGGAGCTCAGGACCGGCCGCGGAATGCGGGGCCGCGTGGTCTGGACCAGCGGGTCGTCGATCGGCGTGGAATTCGACCGCAAGGTGCCGATCCTTTCCTATCTGGCGCATCAGGCGATGCAGGAGCTCGGCCGCCGCGTGCGCGCGCCGCGCGTGCGGATCGGCGAACCGGGCATCCTGCGCGTGCCCGAGGGCGATTTCCCCGCCGACATCGTCGATGCGTCGCAGGGCGGCATGCGCCTTCGCACCAACCGCGCACTGTCGCCGGGCGGCACCTGCAAGGTCGTCGCCGAGGGGCTGGGCGAACGCGGTGCGCTGGTGCGCTGGTGCCGCGACGGCCAAATCGGCCTGCAGCTCAAGCGCCCATTGTGCTTCCACGAATTCGCGCAATGGCGGTCCAAGGAGAAATCGCTTCGCACCGGCGTGCACTGAGCGTGGCTGGCCAGCCCTTGCAGAAATAGACCCTTGGCGGATAGCCGCGATTTCCGGCATGCAGTTGGAGACCGCTTAGGGAGTCGATGATGCGCTGGATCGCACGGACCGTTTTCCTCGCCGCCGGCCTGACGCTGGCGGGATGCTCGACGACATCGGATTTGATGCTCCCGCCCGACCGCGGCGTGCCGGCGGCGTCCGACGTATCGCAGCCGACGATCGCGCCGGCGCCGGTCACGATCCTCGTCTCGATCGACGGCTTCCGGCCCGATTATCTCGACCGCGGCGTGACCCCCAACCTCAACGCGCTCGCGGCGGGCGGGATCAGCGCGGCGATGCGGCCGAGCTATCCGTCCAAGACCTTCCCCAATCACTGGACATTGGTCACCGGGCTGCGCCCCGACCGCACCGGGATCGTCGCCAACAAGATGGTCGACGCCAGTCAGCCCGCGCCGTTCACGATGCAGTCCGACGACCCCTATTGGTGGAACGCGGCCGAGCCGATCTGGGTGACGGCGGAGAAGGCCGGGATCCATACCGCCACGATGTTCTGGCCGGGCAGCAACGTCGCCTGGGGCGGGTCGCGGTCGAAGGACTGGCCCAACCCAATGGTTGGCGGGATCCGTCCGCAGGACTGGATGCAGTTCAACCAGGCGGTCAGCGACAAGCAGCGCGTCGACGGCGTGGTCGACTGGCTGCGCCGCCCGGCGGCGACTCGGCCCGGCTTCGTCACGCTCTATTTCGACGAGGTCGACACCGCGGGGCACGAATACGGCCCCGCCGACCCGCGCACGACCGACGCCGTCGCGACGGTCGACAAGGCGATCGGGCGATTGCGCGAGCAAATCGCGGGGCTTGGCCAGCCGGTCAATTTCGTCATCGTTGCCGACCACGGCATGGCGGCGATCTCCGCCGACCGGGTGATCGTGCTCGACACGTTCAGCAACACCGACGATTACGATGTCGTCGAGGACGGCGTGTATGCGTCGGTCAATCCCAAGCCCGGCAAGGAAGCGGCGGTCGAAAAGGCGCTGCTCGGGGCGCACGGCGCGCATTTGACCTGTTACCGCAAGGCGGAGGTGCCCGAACGCTTCCATTACGGCCACAACGCGCGCGTGCCGGCGATCCTGTGCATGCCCGACACCGGCTGGACCGTCGTCGCGCACCCGCCCAAGTTCAAGATCGAGGGCGGCGCGCACGGCTACGACAATTTCTCCCCCGATATGCTCGCGCTGTTCATCGCCAGCGGACCGGCGATCAAGCCGCTCGGCAAGCTGGCGACGTTCGACAATGTCGATATCGCGCCGCTGCTGCGCGACTTGCTCGGGCTGCCGGCGGGACGAGACCTCGACGGCGACGACGCACCGTTCCGCGCGGCGCTGGGGCGGTGAACGACGGCCTGCGGTACTATGAGGACCTGATCGTCGGGTCGAAGGCAAACTTCGGCCGGTACGAGGTGACCCGCGACGAAGTGATCGCGTTTGCCGAAAAGTACGACCCGCAGCCCTTCCACCTGTCCGACGAAGCTGCCGCCGGGACCTTCTTCGGGCGGCTGTCGGCGTCGGGCTGGCACACTGCGGCGATGACGATGCGGATGACGGTCGAGCATTTCCGCGAGCACCGCCAGGCCGGGCTGGGATCGCCGGGAATCGACGAACTCAAGTGGCTGCGCCCGGTCTATCCCGGCGACACGCTTCGCTGCGAAAGCGAGTTGCTGGACAAACGCCTGTCGGCAAGCCGCCCCGGCATGGGGATCACCAAGGGGCGGACCACGGTGTTCAACCAGCACGACCAACCCGTGATGACCTTCGTCGCCAACGGGCTGATCCGGACGCGTGCTGGCTCGGCCAGCTGACGCTGACGTGCGGCGCCGCCTATCGGCGCGAGCCGATCAGGATCAACGCCGCCCGCGCCAGCGATAACCGTCGCCGCCGCCGCGTTGCGGTCCGCGCGCGAAACCGCGCCACTCGTCGCGCCGGTCGCCGCGCCAATATTGTCCGCGGCTCTGCCAATAGCGCTGCTGCGTTCCGTTCCAGCGGTACGGCCGGCGGTCGCGATCGTAGACGTAATAGCCGCTGCCCGGATAATAATAACCGCCGTACCAGCCGTAATAGGGCGACCCGTACGCGCCGTCGTAGAAATCGCCGTAATAGCCGCGGCCGCCATAATAACCCGCCGGGCCATAACCGACGCTGAGGCCCGAATAGCCATAGCCGTCATCGACACAGGCGGTGAGCGAAGCGAGCGCGACCGCGCCGAGTGCAAGGGTGCGAAGTTTCATGTCCGTCTCCACTGGGACGAGCGGCCGAACGCGCCGCGACGGAGACGAAACGAGCCCGCGAACGGCTGGTTCCGTTCGCGGGCTGCCCCGTCGATAGATTCGTGAGACGCGGCGCCAACCGCGTCCGGTCAATGCTTCACGTCGCGCCAGATGTTGCGGTACGCACCGAACGCCAGCCCGCTCGAGATCAGCAGGAACAGCACCGCGAAGAAGCCGTATTGGTGCCGCGTCTCGAGGTTCGGGTCCGCGGTCCACACCAGGAACGCCGCCACGTCCTTCGCCATCTGGTCGACCGTCGGCTTGGTGCCGTCGGCGTACTGGACCTGCCCTTCCGACTTGAGCGGCGGCGGCATCGCGATGTTGAGGTTCGCGAAATACGGGTTCGAATAGAGTCCCTTGGGCGTCTTGATATCCGGGAACTTGGCCAGCATCTCCGCCGATTGCGGGCGATAGCCGGTGATCAGCGAATAGACGTAATCCGGCCCGCCATGCCGTGCGCGCGTGATATAGCTGAGGTCGGGCGGGATCGCGTTGTTGTTCGCGGCACGCGCCGCGATGTCGTTCGCAAACGGCAGCGGGAAGTGGTCGGCGGGCGTGCCCTTGCGCGTCGCGGGCTCGCCGGTGTCGGGGTTGGTCGTCGGGATCGTGTCGAAGCCTTGCGCGATCGCCTTCACCTGACCGTCGTTATAGCCGATTCCCTTGAGGTCGCGGAACGCCACGAAGCGCAGCGAGTGGCACGCCGAGCAGACTTCCTTATAGACCTGGAAGCCGCGCTGGAGCTGCTGCTGGTCGAACTTGCCCATGATCCCGTCGGACGCCAGGTTGGCGGCGCGCGGGTGCAGGTGGAACTCGCTCTCCGCGGTCTGCGGCGCGCCGGTCCAGGTCTTCGGGGTCGGGTCGGTCAACAGTCCCTGGACCGTCCAGAGGAGCGCCCAGGCGACCACCGCCGCGAAGGCTGCGCCGACCAGGAATGCAATGCCGCGAACCATGTCTCAAATATCCCCTATAGCTCGCTTCAGTGCGCCAGCGCGGTTTCGGACGGGCTGGTGCCGCCATGCCCGGCGAGCACCGCTTCGGTGATCGAATTCGGGAGCGGCACGGGCCGTTCGCTGCGCGCGATCAGCGGCAGGATCACCAGGAAGTGCAGGAAGTAATAGGCCGTGCAGATCTGCGCGAGGATCACGTACAGCGGATCGGCCGGCGACCCGCCGCAATAGCCCAGGATCAGCACGTCGGCGACCAGCACCCAGAACGCCGTCCGCGCCTTGGGCCGGTAGTTGTTCGAACGGATCGGCGAATTGTCGAGCCACGGCAGGAAGAACAGGAGCAGGATCGACCCGAACATCGCGAGCACGCCCCACAGTTTGGCCGGCAGGATGAAGTCCGAGGTGAACGAGCGCAGGATCGCATAGAACGGCCAGAAATACCATTCGGGGACGATGTGCGCCGGCGTCGCCAGCGGATTGGCCGGGATGTAATTGTCCGGGTGCCCGAGATAGTCGGGGTAGAAGAAGATCAGCGCCGCGAAGACGGTCATGAACACGCCCAGCCCGAACCCGTCCTTGGCGGTATAGTACGGGTGGAACGGCACCGTGTCCTGCTCGCCCTTCACGTCGACGCCGGTCGGGTTGTTCGACCCCGGAATGTGCAGCGCCCAGATGTGCAGGATGATCACGCCCGCGATCACGAACGGCAGCAGGTAATGGAGCGAGAAGAAGCGGTTGAGCGTCGCGTCGTCGGGCGCGTAGCCGCCGAGCAGCCAGACGCGGATATTCTCGCCGACCACGGGGATCGCGGAGAAGAAGCCGGTTATGACCTGCGCGCCCCAGAAGCTCATCTGGCCCCACGGCAGCACGTAACCCATGAACGCGGTCGCCATCATCAGGAGGAAGATGACCACGCCGAGCAGCCACACCATCTCGCGCGGCGCCTTGTACGACCCGTAATAAAGCCCGCGGAAAATGTGCGTGTAGACCACGATGAAGAACATCGACGCGCCGTTGGCGTGGGCATAGCGCAGGAACCATCCCGCGTTGACGTCGCGCATGATCCCGCCGTTGACCGAATCGAACGCACCCGCCGCCGACGAGTGGAAATGCATCGCCAGCACGATACCGGTGACGATCTGGATCGCCAGCGCGGCGCCCGCGAGGACGCCGAAGTTCCAGAAATAATTGAGGTTGCGCGGCACCGGATAGCCCGCGCCGACGGCGTTGTAGGCTAGGCGCGGCAACGGCAGCTTCTCGTCCAGCCAGCGCATCAGCGGCGCCTTGGGTTCGTACTGCTTGGCCCAGGGGAAACTCATTTTCTCTTACCCCCTCAACCGACCACGACCGCGGTCGGCGACGTGAACTTGTAATCGGGAACGGCGAGGTTCTTGGGCGCCGGCCCCTGGCGGATGCGCGCCGCCGTGTCGTATTGCGAGCCGTGGCACGGGCAGAAATAGCCGCCGAACTTGCCGCGATTGTCGCCTTCGTTGATCCCGAGCGGAATGCAGCCGAGGTGGGTACACACGCCGAGCGTGATCAGCCAGTTCTTGTGCCCGTCCTTGGTGCGCTGCTCCAACGTTTGCGGGTCGCGCAGCGACGACACCGGCACCGCATCGGCCTCGGCGATTTCCTTGGGCGTCAGATTGCGGACGAACAACGGCTGCTTGCGGAACGTCGTGATCACGCCCTGGCCGGGCTGGATCTTCGACAGGTCGATTTCGGTGGTCGACTGCGCGAGCACATCGGCCGACGGGCTCATCTGGTTGATCAGCGGGTAGAGGATCGCGACTCCGCCGCCGACTGCGGGGAATGCCACCGCGGCGATGTTGAGGAAGTCGCGGCGGCGCGGGTCGCTCACGTGATCGGGCGACTCGCCCGGTGTTGCAGCCATGTCGGTCGCCATTCAGCTAAGCCCTTGCACGTCAAAAATCCGGTGGCGGAACGCTTTGAGGCAGCATTGGGATGCCGCGCCCGCCGATAAGCCCTCCGTCCCCACGAAGGTTGCGGGCCTGATAGACAGGGACGCGCCCGTTTGCCAACGGGTTTTTGATGCGCATCGCTCTCTATCAGCCCGACATCGCCGGGAACGTCGGCACCATCGTGCGGCTGGGGGCGTGCATGGGGGTGGGCGTCGACCTGATCGAGCCGATGGGGTTCGCGTATGGCGACCGCGCGATGGCGCGCGCGGGGATGGATTATGCGGGGGTGGCGGATGTCGTGCGTCACGCCGATTGGGCCGCGTTCGAGGCGCAGGCGAGCGGGCGGCTGGTGCTGCTGACGACCAAGGGGGCGTCGTCGCTCTACGACACGCGGTTCGCGGCGGACGACATATTGCTGTTCGGCAGCGAGGGCGCGGGCGCCCCCGATCGGGTCCATGACCGCGCCGATCTGCGAGTCACGATCCCGATGCGAGCGGGGTTTCGCTCGCTCAACGTGGCGGTGGCGGCCGCCATGACGCTCGGCGAAGCCTTGCGGCAGACCGGGTTTCCTAGCGCGGGCTAAGCCTTCGCCACGCCGCGACCTGCACCAGCGCCATCGCGGTCGCGCCCAAGGCCGCGGTGCCGGCGGCGAAGGTGTCGACGATCGCGCGCGCGATCGGATTGGGGGCGTGCTTCGCCATCCACTGGTCGACCGCGACGAACGGCAGCGCGGCGAGATATTGCGCGAGCACGACGCTGAGCACGACACTGGCCAGCAGCAGCATATGCCCGCGGGTCAGCACGAAGCTCCGCCCGATCGCGGCGACCGCGCCGATCGGCCGCGCCGCCAGGATCGCGGGGCCGACCAGCAGCGTGCGCGCGAGGATCAGCGCGAAGATCGGAAAGATCAGGAACGGCAAGCGGATCAGGATCATGCCGGCCAGCCCGAGCGGCAGCATCCACACGATCGACGCGAGTACCAGCCGCGGTAGCAGCCGAAGCGCGGTGCCGAGCGCACTGCCGACCGTCGGCCGGCCCGGCGCCAGATATACCGCGACGATCGCGAACTGGCCGTACATCGCGGCCAGGACCACGCACAGGTAGATCAGGCCGTAATGGCCGACCCACGCCTGCAACGCGGTCATATAGGCCTGCATCGTCGGGTCGTTGGGGTCGGTCCCGGTAACCGTCGACATATCGGGCAAGTCGGGCACCAGCAGCAGCAGCGCGAGCTGCGGCAAAAACACGAACATCCCCGCAATGGCGGTCAGCACGGGCCAGTCGCGCCGCCAGCCTGCCCAGGCGTCGGCATAGATCGTCGCCGGGCGCAGCGTCACGCGGCGGCCGCCGCTCCCTCGCGCGCACCGCGCGCGGCTTGGTAGAGCTTGGCCGAAAACGCCGCGACGACCAGCGTGAAGACCGTCGTGACGATCCCGCTCAGGATCGCGACGATGATGCTGCCCGCCGAAAACGGGCGAGCGAGCGGACTGAACAGCCCGACCACGACGCCGAGCGCCGAGGTGACCGCCATCGACGCGACCAGATAGACCACGGTGAACAGCAACCACACCCCGAGCGTCTTCCAGAAGATGCCGCCGGTCAGCGCCGCCGAGCGCTGGATCGCGCGGATCACCCCGCCCTCCGCCACGATCACCGGATAGAGCAGCACCAGCCGGATCGTGGCGACGATCGCCAGCACAATCAGCGCGAGGAAATAGATCACGACGAACGTCGTCGCGGCGCCGGACAGGTCGGCATGCGCCATCCCGCCGTTGCGCAACGCCGACAGATCGGCACCGCTCGCCGCGAACACACCCAGGATCGGCAGCGCGAGCACGCACAGCACGACCAGCACGAACAGCATCGCCAACAGCGCGCGTCCGTAACTCGCCGTCGCCGCCCCCACCGCACGTGCGCGGCCGCCGGCCGGATCGAGCGCGAGCGCCACCACCGCGATCTGTCCCCACAAGGCGGCCAACACGCAAGCGAGACCGATCAGTGAGGCCGCAAGCGGATGGACCGTATTTCCCGCGCGACCGACCAGCGCGTTGATCGCGTGCGGGATCAGCATCGCGAACAGCGCGATCGGCAGCAGCGCGCGGGCGTTGTCGCTCAGGAATTCGGTCGTCCGGTCCCAGACGTTGCCCATATTGACCATATCCCGACCCCTTCCGAACCACGCCCGTTATCGCGTGAGCGTCGCTCTAGCGCAGCGCGGATTGGCTTGCCAATGGCTTGCGCCGCGCGGCGTGGGCGGCGTAACGCGGCGGGCGTGCTCATCCACGACATCGAATGGCGCGTCTCACCGGGGTTGACGCCGTACGCCGACAGCCTGGCCGAGATGGAGGCACGCGCGGCCGCGGTCGGCGCGGGCGAGGCGCGCGAGCTGGTCTGGCTGCTCGAACACCCGCCGATCTACACCGCGGGAACCAGCGCCGATCCGGCCGAGCTGATCGATCCCCGCTTCCCGGTGTTCGATACCGGGCGCGGCGGGCGTTACACCTATCACGGGCCTGGGCAGCGCGTCGGCTATCTGGTGCTCGACCTCAACAAGCGCGGGCGCGACGTGCGCTGTTTCGTCCATGCGCTGGAGCAGTGGCTGATCGCGACCTTGGGCGATTTCGGCATCGCCGCGCGCGCCGAACCGGGGCGCGTCGGCATCTGGACCGGGCACGGTGCCGCCGAAGCCAAGATCGGCGCGATAGGCGTGCGCGTGAAGCGCTGGGTCACGTTGCATGGTTTTTCGGTCAATCTCGACCCCGATCTTACGCATTTCGGCGGGATCGTGCCGTGCGGCCTCCCCGATTTCGCGGTGACCAGCGCGGGGGCTTTGGGGGTGCCGGTTCCGCCCGCAGCGTTCGACACCGCGCTCGCCGCGCGCCTTCCCGATTTCCTCGACCAACTGGCGCAGAGCACAAAGCGGCTTGAGCAAAGCGTCATTACCGATTAATGTCCACGTCGATTTGGGTTATTAAGGCCGGAAAAAGCCGACCAAATCCTTTATCTAGGGAGCTTCCAAATGCGTTCTTTCATCATCAAGGGCAGCATGATCGCCGCCGCTGCGCTCGCGGTTTCGGCGTGCGCCAAGACCGAGACTGCCAACGTCACCGAGATGAACACCACCACGGAGACGATGAACGACACGATGACCGCGCCCGACGCCGGCGCCATGAACGACACCGGCACGATGGCCAACGACACGATGTCGACGACCAACACCACGGTCACCACCAACACGACCGGCAACGCGATGTAATCGCGCTGGTCGTCCTTCCCTTCGGGGATGGATGGTCGGTTTTCGAGGGGCCGCCCGCTTGCCGGGCGGCCCCTTTCGATTCCGGCGGCGCGCGATCGCAGCGCAAAACCACTTGGCACGCGCCGAAACCCTTTTAGACATGGTTGAACACGAGGTCGAAGGGACGAAGATGGTGGGGTTTGGTTTCAGGCGTATCTTGGCGGGTGCCCTGCCCGCTGCCGGCTTGTTCGTCGGCGCACCGGCATCGGCGCAATTCTTCCTCAAATCGTACGATTTCCGCGGGGGCCCCGTCACCGGGCTCGAGCCCGAGCTCGGCATGCCGCTCCCCGGCGCGACCCCGGCCGAAATCCGCGCGGGGCTGGTGTGGAACCTGCGCTCCGCGCTCAACGTCGCCGCGCTACAGTGCAACTTCGCGCCGATGCTGCTGACGGCCGACCATTACAATGCGGTGCTCAAAGACCATAACGCCGAATTGAAGAACGCGTATGACACGCTGAACGGCTATTTCGTCCGCACCGCCAAGACCAAGGCCGCCGGCCAGACCGCGTTCGACCGGTTCGGCACGCGCACCTATTCGGCGTTCTCGACGGTCAACGCGCAATTGGGCTTCTGCCAGACCGCCGCCAAGGTGGGCAGCGCGGCGAACTTCGCACCGCGCGGTCAGCTGGGCGAGGTCGCGGTCAATTACATGCGCGAATTGCGCAACAGCCTGGTGCCGTTCGGCGAGCAGCAATTTCCAGGCGCGTTCTATTCGCGCACGTACCTGTTCCTCCCCGACTTCCAGCCGACATGCTGGCGTAAGGGCAAGTACAACATCAGCTATTGCGGCAAGAAGAAGTAGTTAGCGCAGTCCCAACCGCTTGTGCGCCTGCAGCGTCAGGCGCCAGCGCGGACGGTCCATCACCAGCGCGATCGCCGCGGCTTCGCTTGCCGCGTTGCCGGCGGGGTCGCCGGTGTCGAGCGGTTGCACCAGCAAGTGGGCGAAATCCCACCGCTCCATCGCCTCCACGTCGCTGCCGGCTTGCGGCCAGACCAGCTTGAGCTCGTCGCCGGCGCGCTGGACCACCTCGCTTCCGGCCTTGGGGCTGATGCACACCCAGTCGACCCCCGGGTGCGCGGGCAACGTGCCGTTGCTCTCCATCGCAACCGCAAAGCCCTCGGCGTGGAGCGCGTCGACCAGCGCATCGTCGATCTGGAGCATCGGCTCGCCCCCGGTCAGCACGCAGAACCGTTCGGCCCGGTCCGGTCCCCAGAAATCGGCCGCCGCCACCGCGAGGCTCCCCGCATCGGCGAACTTGCCGCCGCCTTCGCCATCGGTGCCGACGAAATCGGTGTCGCAGAACCGGCAGATTGCGGTCGCGCGATCCTGCTCGCGCCCCGACCATAGATTGCACCCGGCGAAGCGCACGAACACCGCGCGGCGCCCGGCATTCACGCCCTCGCCCTGCAGCGTCAGGAACATCTCCTTGACTGCGTAACTCATGGTGTGACTGCGTAAGCGGTCGGATCGGTGACCCCAGCTTCCTCGAAACCTTTGGCGCGCAGCCGACAGCTGTCGCAAAGCCCGCAATGCAAGCCTCCCGGCGCGGGATCGTAGCACGACCAGCTTAGTCCCAGATCGAGCCCGAGCCGCGTCCCCTCGCGCACGATGTCGGCCTTGGACATGTGCTGGAGCGGGGTGTGGACGCGGAACCGCTCGCCCTCGACCCCCGCCTTCGTGGCGAGCGCGGCCATGTCCTCGAACGCGGCCACGAATTCCGGCCGGCAATCGGGATAGCCCGAATAATCGAGCGCGTTGACCCCGATCACCAAGTCGCGCGCGTCGGCCGCCTCCGCCCAGCCGAGACACAGGCTGAGAAAGATCGTGTTGCGCGCGGGCACGTAGGTGACCGGAATGTCGTCGCCGACACCCCCCTTGGGCACGTCGATATCGGCGGTCAGCGCCGACCCGCCGAACGCACGCAGATCGAGCGGGAGCACGACATGGTGCTCGGCGCCGAGCAAATGCGCGATCCGGCGCGCCGCGGCCAGCTCGATCTGGTGGCGCTGGTTGTAGTCGACCGACAGTGCGAGCAGGCGATAGCCGTTCGCCTTCATCGACGCGGCGGCGACCATCGAATCGAGCCCGCCCGACACGAGGGCGACCGCCAGGGGTGAGTTTTGCATGATTTGCGCGTCGCTAGGCGTCGCACGCGCCGCTGGCAACGATGTTCGCCTCGCTCACGCGAGGATGCGGTACCAGCCCGCTCCCTCGCCCGACCACCCAATCAGGATATTCGATGGGCGGGGGAGCGGGCCGGCACCGTGCTTCTGCAAGATCCCCAAACAACGGGCCACCGTTTGACGGGTGGCCCAGTTTGGACGCTTCCATGCGTCAACCAGGGAGTAAAACGCGCTCGAAACGAGCAATGTTCCTGTACGCGCCCAACGATAAACGGCGGCTTAACGCGGCGGCGGCGGTGGCGGGGCGCACGGGCCGGCGAATCGACCATCGTAGCTCGCATCGAACGGCCGCCCCTCGGGCGAAATCCCTTGCGTGTCGAGGCGGATCTGGCCGGGGTCCTGCACCGTGATCGTCGTCTTGCCGTACCCGCGCGGCCCGCAATTATACTGGACGGTGACGTGATCGGGCGCGTCCTGGATCGTGAAATGCGCGCACGGCGGGCCGGGATGGTTGAACTGGATCAGCCGCAGCGGATCGGGAACGCACGCGACGCGCCCCATGCCGCCGCCGATCATCCCGAACTGCCAGCGCCCGCGATCGAGCCCCGCGAGCGCGCCGAACGGCCCCGCCGCGGCCGCGACCCCGGCGGTCAGACCGACGGCCAGCGCCGCCGCAATGTATCGATTCCCCGTCCCCATGCGGCGCCTCTGCCACCACATTATGGCAGGGCCGCGGCAGTGTTTATTGGACGGAAACGTCCGCCGGGACCGGGAACGACTTCGCACAGAACGCGCAGCCGACCTGGATCATCCCGTCGGCGTCGGCCATCTCGGCGCGGTCGGCGGGGGTGAATTTGGCGAGCACGCTGGAGATGTAATCGGCATCGCAGCGGCAGCCCTTGGCCAGCGGCGTCCGCGCGAGCACGCGCACCTCGTCCTCTTCGTTGAACAGCCGCCAGATCAATGTTTCGAGCGGCAGATCGGGATCGGCCAGCTCGTCCGCGCCCATCGTGCCCCCAAGAATCGCGACATGCTCCCATTCGGGATGGTCGAGCCGCGTGTGCAGCCGCTCGCGCCCGTCCTCGCCTTCGGGCAGATGCTGGAGGAAGAGGCCCCCGGCGACGTGGCGCCCCGCGCCGTCGCGCTGCATGCCGAGGTGGATCAGCGTCGGGATCTGCTCGGACTGGACGAAATAGCTCTGCGCGGCTTGCGCTAGCGTCTCGCCGTCGAGCGGCACGATCCCCTGATAGCGCTCCTTGGTCTGCGCGAGGTCGAAGGTGATCGCGAGATATCCCTCGCCGAACAGTGCGAACAGCGTCGGGTCCTGCGGCGCCTCGGCGAGCTTGTCGGCGTCGTACTGGACGTACCCGCGCAATTCGCCGCCGCGATAATCACACACCAGCAGCGTCACGACGCCCGCTTGCGTCTGTGCCTGGAGCGTCAATTGCCCCGACGGATCCTTGAGCGTCGACCCGATCAGCGCGGTCAGCGTCAGCGCCTCGGCGAGCAATGCCTCGATCGCGGGCGGATAGGCATGCGCGTCGAGAATCTCGTCGAGCACCGGCCCCAGCCGCACCAGCCGCCCGCGCGCGTGGCGTTCCGGAATGGTGAAGCCGAGTGCTTCGTCGATGTCGGCGATTTCAGGGGAAGTCATCGCCGCCAGACATAGGCGCTGGCGGCGGCGAAGCAACTCAACCGATCTGCCCGAAGCACCAGCGCAGGATCGATTTCTGCGCGTGGAGCCGGTTCTCGGCCTCGTGCCAGATCAACGATTGCGGGCCGTCGATCACCTCCGCGGTCACTTCCTCGCCGCGGTGCGCGGGGAGACAGTGGAGGAATTTCGCATCGGGTTTCGCCGCCGCCATTAGCGCGGCATCGACCTGGAACGGCATCATCGCCGCAAGCTTGGTGTCGGCGTGCGCCTGCCCCATCGAGATCCACGTGTCGGTGACGACCACGTCGGCGCCCTCCACCGCTTCCTGCGCCGTGCCGACGACGCGCGCGCGGCCCTTGCCCAGCGCCACGTCCTCGTCGGGCGGCATGAAGCCTTGCGGGCACGCCGCGACCACGTCGAACTGCATCAGCCCGGCCGCTTCCATCAGCGAGGCAAGCACGTTGTTGCCGTCGCCGAGCCACGCGACCTTGAGGCCCGGCAGATTGTGCCCGCTCTCGATGATCGCCTGCAGGTCGGCGACGATCTGGCACGGGTGCGAATAATCGGTCAGGCCGTTGATCACCGGTACGCTCGCGTATTCGGCCATCTCGACGACCTTGGCGTGGTCGTCGGTGCGGATCATGATCGCGTCGCAGAACCCCGACAGCACGCGCGCGGTGTCGGCGACGCTCTCGCCGCGGCCGAGCTGCATTTGCCCCGCTTCCATCACGATCGACTGTCCGCCCAATTGCCGGATCGCCATGTCGAAGCTCACCCGCGTTCGGGTCGAGTTCTTTTCGAAGATCATCGCCAGCACGTGCCCGGCGAGCGGCGCGTCGGCGTCGACCTTGCCCTTCGGCCAGCCGGCGCGCGCCGCCTTGCGGTCGATCGCATCGGCTAGGATAGCGGCGATCCCGTCGGGCCCGGCGTCGGAGAGGTTGAGGAAGTGCCTCACAATTCCTCTCCCTGTGGGAGAGGAAGGGAGGAGCGAAGCGACGGAAAGGTGAGGGCAGCAAGGAGCGATTCGACCCTGCCCTCACCCCGCGCTGCTGCGCAGCTTGCCCCTCTCCCGATGGGAGAGGGGATCTGCCGCGCGCTAGTCATCGCTCGGAATCCCGAACGTCCGCGCGCCCTCGCTCAGCCGTTCGATGCACTCGGCGATATGCTCTTCCTCAATCACCAGCGGCGGCAGCACGCGGAACACGTTCTCGCCCGCCGCGACCGTCAGCAGGCCGTGATTGTCGCGGAGGTGCGCGACGAAATCGCGGCTGACCGCCGGCTCCTTCATCTTGATCCCGAGCATCAGGCCCTTGCCGCGGATTTCCTCGAACAGGTGATCGTGATTGGGGATCAGTTGCTCGAACGCCGCGCGCAGGCGGTCGCCCATCGCGGTCACGTGCTCCAGGAACCCCGGCTCCTGCATCACGTCGAGCACCGCCTCGCCCGCCGCCATCGCCAGCGGGTTGCCGCCGTACGTGGAGCCGTGCGTGCCGATCACCATGCCCTTGGCCGCTTCCTCGGTCGCGAGGCACGCGCCGAGCGGGAAGCCGCCGCCGATGCCCTTGGCCACGGTCATGATGTCGGGGGTGATGCCGTAATGCTCGTACGCCCACATCTTGCCGGTGCGGCCGTAACCGCACTGGATTTCGTCCAAGATGAGCAGCAGCCCATGCTCGTCGCACGCCTTGCGCAGGCCCTTGATGAATTCGGGCGTGCCCGCGGTCATCCCGCCCTCGCCCTGCACGGTCTCGACCATGAAGCCCGCGGTCTCATCGTCGATCAGCGCGAGCGCACCTTCGAGATCGTTGAAGCGCGCATAGTCGAACCCCGGCAACAGTGGCTCGAACCCGTCGCGCATCTTGGGCTGGTCGGTCGCCGAGATCGCGCCGAGCGAGCGGCCGTGGAACGCGTTCTTGAAGGTGATCAGTTTGTGGCGCTCGGGGTTGCCGTTGACGTCGTGATAGCGCCGCGCGGTCTTGATCGCGCACTCGATCGCCTCGACGCCCGAGTTGGTGAAGAATACCGTGTCGGCGAACGACATGTCGACGATACGCTGTGCCAAACTTTCGCCCTGCGGGCTGCCGTAGAGGTTCGACACGTGCATCAGGGTCGCGGCCTGGTCGGCGATCGCCTTGACCAGCTTGGGATGCCCGTGGCCGAGCGCGTTGACCGCGATCCCCGCCGCCATGTCGAGATAGCGCTCGCCGCGCTCGCCGATCAAATAGCAGCCCTCGCCTCGCACCGGCCGCACGCCGCACCGCGGATAGACGGGCATGAGGGCGGTGATGGTCACGGGGCTGGCTCCTTCAAACGAGAAAGGCGGCCCGAAGGCCGCCCGGAGGGTGCATTTACTTGGGAGCGCCCAACACCGTCAACACCGGGATCGAATCGGCGGCGTATCGGTTTTTTCGGAGGCTGAGGAGAGAAACATGCCCGACACGCTCGAACGCTGGGAAGTGATGGACCATGGCCCGCTCGAAGAAATCGACGACGGCATCCTGACCGTCGCCGGCACGATCAAGATGCCGCTCGGCAGCTTCCCGCGCCGCATGACGGTGGTGCGGCTGGCGAGCGGCGGCACCGCGATCTGGAGCGCGGTGGCGCTGAATGAGCCCGAGATGGCGCGGATCGACGCGATGGGCACTCCCGCCTTCCTGATCGTACCGAGCGATCATCACCGGCTCGACGCCGGCATCTGGAAGCAGCGCTATCCCGATTTGCGCGTGCTCACCCCGCCGGGCGCGAAGAACGCGGTCAGAGAAGCGGTGCCGGTTGACGCCACGACCGATGTGCTCGGCGATCCCGCGGTGCGTTTCGTGACGATGCCAGGCACCGGTGAGCATGAAGGCGCACTGGTCGTGAAGCGCGATGCTGGCACGACGCTGGTGGTCAACGACCTGATCGGCAATCTGCACCACCCCGACGGCCTCCTGCAGCATATCGTGGGGCGACTGATGGGGTTCGGGGTGGCGGAGCCGCAGGTGCCTCGCGTCATCCGCCACAAACTGGTCGAGGACCCGAAGGCGCTGGCGCGGCAGTTCCGCGACTGGGCGGCGACCCCCGACCTCCAGCGCATCATCGTGTCGCACGGCGACCCGATCGAAGCCGACCCCGCCGGCGTGCTCAACGATCTCGCCGAGACGCTCGATAGCTGACGCTCAGCTCTTGGTCTTCCACCCCGAATTGAGCAGCAGATAACACGTCAGCGCGAGCACCACGTCGAGCGCGAACACCGCGATGCCGCCCACCAGGATCGGCGAATCGGCGGTGCCGAGGAAGCCGTAGCGGAAGCCCGAGATGATGTAGAAGAACGGGTTGGCGTGGCTGAACGCGCGGAACGCGGGGGCGAGCTTGTCGACCGAATAGAAGGTCCCCGACAGCAGCCCGAGCGGGATGATCACGAAATTGCTGACCGCCGCGGCATGGTCGAACTTGTCCGCCCAGATCGACGTCAGCACGCCGAGCAACGACAGGAACATCGCGCCGAGGAACCCGAACCACACCACCGCCCACAGATGCTGCGGCCACACCCCGATGCCGTAGAGCGCCATCGCTGCCCATACGATGAGCCCGACGATGAAAGCTCGCGTCATCGCCCCCCCGACCAGCGCCGACAGCAATTCCATCGTCGATAGCGGCGGCATCAGATAATCGACGATCGTCCCCTGGATCTTGCCGACCAGGAGCGAGAAGCTCGAATTGGCGAAGGCGGGGCCCATCATGCCCTGGCTGATGATCAGGCCGGGCGCGATGAAGTCGGCGAACGGGATGTCCACGCCCCCGACCGTGACGGGCCGCTTGGCGCCCGTCGCGATAGTGAACACGACCAGAAACAGCAACGTCGTCGCGGCCGGCGCCCAGATAGTCTGCAGGTGCACCTTGAAGAAACGGCGCACCTCCTTCACATAGAGGGTTCTCAAGCCACCCCAATTCACGCTCCGGATCACCGGAACGCCGAAGGGCGGCATCGCCGGGATTTTTTCGGGCGGCGTGGTGGGCATGTCCATCGGCTTCGCAGGTAGGCCGGGACGCGGGCCGCCGCAACCGCCCGCATGATGATGTGAAAAGGACGACCATGAGCTGGACCGACGAGCGGATCGACGCTTTGCGCAAGATGTGGGAAGCGGGACAGACCGCGAGCCAGATCGCCGAATCTTTGGGCGGGGTCAGCCGCAACGCGGTGATTGGCAAGGCGCATCGCCTCGGGCTGCAGTCGCGCCCGTCGCCGGTGAAGCCCAACGATTCCGACACGCCCGCCCCCGCCCTCGCGAAGAAGGCGGCGGCGCCCGTTGCCGAGCCAGCCCCGCGCCCCGCCCCGGCCCCCGCCGCGGCACCGGCGCCGACGCCCGCGCCGACGCCGATTTCGGCCGCGCCGATCAACATCACCACCGACACCTCGCCGGCGGCCCCGCAACCGATCCTGCGCTCGGTCGGCCCGGGCGGGTTCGTGCGTCAGGCGCCGGGCGAGCAGCAGCCGCCGATCACCCCCGCCCCGCCGCGCCGGCTGGTCCCGGCCAAGCCGTCGCCCGAAATGGCCGACAAGACGAGCCTGCTCGATCTCAACGACAAGATCTGCAAATGGCCGCTCGGCCACCCCGGCGAGCCCGATTTCCATTTCTGCGGCGAAAAGGTGAACCCGGGCTTCCCCTATTGCGTCCAGCATTGCGGCCACGCCTACCAGGCGCAGCTGCCGCGCCGCGACCGCCGTCCCCCGCCGCCTCTCCCCTTTGGCGGGCCGCGGGTTCGCTAAGCCGCGACCAGCCGATAGCCGACCGCCGGTTCGTTGATGATGATCCGCGGCACCGTCGGATCGCGCTCCAGCTTTCGACGCAGCCCGCGTACCGCCACGCGAAGGTAGTCGACCTGCGTCGCCTGCGCCGGCCCCCAGGCGGTGCGGAGCAAGTGATCGTGGCCGATGACGCGGCCGGGATACTTGGCCAGTTCGGCGAGCACCGCATATTCCTTGGGCGCCAAATGTACCGGCTCGCCATCGCGCGTGACGGTGCGATGGAACAGATCGATCGTCACGTCGCCCGCGATGACAGGCCGCTGGTCGGACGGCGTGGTCAGGTGCAGCAGATTGCCGAGATAGCGCTCGACCTTCACCGTCTCCGCCGCGACCGTGCCGAGCAGTGCCTTGTCGGCCTTGCCCTCGCGCCGCAGCCCGGCAACCGCGCCGGTGATCGCCCCTATGGGCGGCCTGAGGTCATGCCCGATCGTGGCCAGCAGCATCGACCGCAACCGATCGCGCTCGCGTTCTTCGCCCGCCGCGCGGGCGGCCAGTTCGTAGCGGCTGCGCTCCAGCGCCAGCGCCAGCTGGTCGAGCAGGTTGTCGAGCAACGCAAGCTGCTCCTTGCGCACCGGCGGAACGCCGTCGTCGCGCGCCAGCCCCACCGCGGCGATCACCGGCTGATCGGACCGCACCGGATGGAACTGCCATTCGGTCGGCACCGCGCGTTCGAGACCGCGCCCGGCGCGCTCGCCGTTCCTCAGCACCAAGCTCGCGACCGCCATGTCGGCGGGCGTGAGCGATGCCATCGCCGGCGCCGCCGATACCAACCGCCCCCCATCGCCATCGTCGACCAGAACAGCGTTGCAGGCGAAAAGCGTCGCCAACTGATCCATCGCCGCCGTTGCGATCTCATGCTCGGTCGAACTGCCCAGCAAGCGGCGCGCGAACCCCGCAATCGTCGCGTTGCGCGCGGCGTGCGCGTCGGCCCGGCGCGCCTGCTCGCGGACCGACCCGGCCAGCCAGCTGACCACCACCGCGACGGCGAAGAGAACGACGATCGTCAGGATGTCGTTCGGATCATCGACGTGGAAGGTGAAGCGGGGCGCGGTGAAAAAGAAATTATAAGCAAGCGCCGATCCGACCGCGGCGAACAGTGCCGCTCGCCGGCCCGCGACGATCGCCGCGACCAATACGGCGGGCAGATACAGCAGGTCGATCGCCGACGTGCCGTACCCGGGCGAAAGTATGAGACCGGCAAGCGTCGCGACGCCGACCAAGAGGGCGGCACCGACATAACCGCCCAGCCGGGCCGATGCGGTTTCGGAGTGAGGTACAGGCATGCCCATTGCGGTAAATTGGCCCTTCCGATCAGGCACGTCGAGGGGTTCTCGGACGATCCACCGCCTTCCTTCGCCCCCGAAAGCTTTATGCACATGGAATCTTAATGCCCGCGCCGCGCACACGCCGCGCATGACGGAAATCGCCCAAGCTCACGATGCCCGGCCCGGCGCCGCGGCGCACCTTCCCGCCCATTCGATGTCCGCGCTGACGGTCGGCGCGATCGGCGTGGTGTTTGGCGATATCGGGACCAGCCCGCTCTACGCGCTGCAGGCGACGCTCGATCCGCGCTATCACCTCGGCATCAACGTGACCGACCTGTACGGCATCGTCAGCCTGATCTTCTGGTCGTTCGTGTTCGTGGTCACGGTCAAATACGTGTTCATCGTCATGCGCTGCGACAATCGCGGCGAGGGCGGCAGCCTCGCGCTCTATGCGCTCATCCGCCGCGAACTGGGGGCGTCCGCGCCCAAAAAGTGGCTGTTGATCGGCGCGCTGTTCGCGACGGCTTTGTTCTTCGCGGACGCGATGCTGACGCCGGCGATTTCGGTGATCTCCGCGGTCGAGGGCCTCGGCGTCGTCAGCACCGCGTTTCAGCCGTATATCGTGTGGATCGCGCTCGCGATCCTGATCGGACTGTTCGCGATCCAGCGCCACGGCACGGAGCGCGTCGGCAAGATGTTCGGCCCCGTGATGCTGGTCTATTTCGTGGCGATCGCGGCGATGGGGATCAGCCATCTCGTTCAGCGTCCGCAGGTGTTGGAGGCGCTCAGCCCGGTTTACATCTGGGGCTTCTTCGCCGCGCACCCGTTTTATTCGTTCCTGTCGTTGGGGGCGGTGATCTACGCAGTGACCGGGGCCGAAGCACTATATGCCGACATGGGTCATTTCGGACGCAAGCCGATCACGATCGCCTGGCTCGTGATCTGCGTACCGGCGCTGATGCTCAATTACATGGGCCAGGCGGCGATGCTGCTCGATCATCCGGAATTCGTCGACAACCCGTTCTTCCACATGGTGCCGCCGTCGCTGACGATCCCGCTGCTGGTGATCGCGACACTGGCGACGATCATTGCCAGTCAGGCGGTGATTTCGGGCGCTTTCTCGGTGACGCAACAGGCGGTCCAGCTCGGCTTCATCCCGCGCGTGCAGATCACGCATACCTCGGCACAGGCGAGGGGCCAGATCTTCGTTCCCACGGTCAACTGGGCGCTGGCGACGATGGTGGCATTGCTCGTCGTCACGTTCCAGCATTCGGCGGCGATGCTGCCGGCTTACGGCCTCGCGGTGGTCGGCACGATGCTCATCACCACGCTGATGCAATATGTCGTCGTCTTCCGCATCTGGCGCGCGCCGCTGTGGCGCGGGGGCGTGGGCTTCGCCGTGTTCATCACGATCGACCTGATCTTCCTGGCGTCGGGCCTCACCAAGCTGTTCGAAGGGGCGTGGTTGCCGATCGCGGTCGGCGTGATCATCTTCACGCTGCTGAGCACGTGGGCGACGGGCCGGCGGATCATGCGCGAACGGCTCGAGGACGGCGCGATCCCCCTGCCCGCGCTGATCAAGTCGGCCGGAGAATCGCTGTACCGCGTGCGCGGCACGTCGGTGTTCCTCGCGGCGTCGCCCAACGCCGTTCCGACCGCGCTGTTGCACAATATGAAGCACAATCAGGTGCTGCACGAACGCGTGTTGCTGCTGACCGTCCAGGTCGAGGACGTGCCGCACGTCGCGCTCGGCGACCGCGCCGAGGTGATGGCGCTGGGCGACGGCTTCTACCGGGTCGTGCTGCGCTACGGTTTCGTCGACGACATCGACGTGCCGCGCGACCTGCGCCACGTCGAAACGTGCGGTGCGCCGTTCCACATGATGACGACGAGCTTCTTCCTCGGCCGTCAGAAGCTCGTCGCCGCGCGCGAAGTGCCGGGCATGGCATTGTGGCGCGAACGCCTGTTCGCGTGGATGGTGAAGAGCTCCGAAAGCGCGATGGAATATTTCAAGCTGCCGACGAACCGCGTGATCGAGCTGGGCAGCCAGTTGCGGATCTAGCGTCGGGAGCCCGGCTCGCGCGCCCGACTCCCCGTGTACTTACGCGCGCGCTTTGTGCTCGCGCCGCACCAGCAACCCGGCCTCCTGCGCGCTGATCGCGCGGCCGTCCCCGGCGCCTTGGGCTTCGTCGAAACCGGAACCGATCAGCGCATCTTCCTGGTCGGCGCGCACCGCGCCTTCGGCGACGATCGTCAGTCCCAGGCCATGGCCGAGCCCCGCCAGCGCCCGCACGATGCCCTCGCCTTCGTCGCCGCTGCCCGCGGCATCGACGAAGCTGCGGTCGACCTTGATCTTGTCGAGCTTGAGCGAGCGCAAATGATAGAGCGTCGAATAGCCCGTACCGAAATTGTCGAGCGCGATGCGCATCCCCGCCGCGCGCAACTCGCCGAGCAACGGGCGCGCATCGTCGATGTTCGCGACCAGCGCGCTCTCGGTGACTTCGATTTCGAGACGGCGCGGGTCCATGCCCGTTTCGCTCAGGATGCGCACGACGCGCGCGGCGAGCAGCCGGTCCTTGAGCTGGCCGGGATAGAGATCGACCGACAGCGACACGTGCGCCGGCCACTCCTTCGCCGCCGCGCACCCCTGCCGCAGCAACCGTTCGGCGAGGACGTGAATCAGCCCCGTCTCCTCCGCGATCGCGAGGAAACGTTCGGTCGGCACGTCGCCCCAGCGCGGTTCGATCTCGAAGCCGGTCACGTCGTGCGTGCGCAGATTGATCGTCGGGCGGAACGCGACCTCGATCTCGTCGGCGTCGATCGCCGCGCGCAGCGCCACCTCCATCGCGGCGCGATCGTGCACGCGCGCGTCCATTTCCTCTTCGAAGAAGCGCAACGCGGACCGGCGCTCGGCCTTGGCGCGATAGAGCGCGACATCGGCCCGGCGCAGCGCCTCGGCGGGCGTGTCGGCATCGGCGGGCAGCAATGCAATGCCGATCCCGGCGCCGACGCGGTGAATCGCGCCCGCCGCCTCGATCGGCGGGTCGATCGCTTCGATCACGCGCAGCGCGACGTTGGTCGCCGCTTCCGGGCCGGAAAGATGCATCGCGAGCACCGCGAACTCGTCGCCGCCGAAGCGCGCGACCAGATCGCCCTCGCGCATCGCGCCGAGCAGGCGTCGCGCCACTTCGATCAATACCTGGTCGCCGACGCCGTGGCCGTGGACATCGTTGATCGCCTTGAAGCCGTTCAAATCGAGCAGGAACACGGCGTGCGCCGCGCCGCTGCGTGGCGGCGAGCCGACCGCGACCTTCAGCGCGTCGTCGAACTTGCGGCGGTTCGGCAAACCAGTGAGCGTATCCTGATACGCCATTTCGCGGATTCGACGGTCGGCGGCGCGCCGCGCCATTTCGCGCCAGTGCGCGCGGTAGAAGCGCCAGATCACCACCACCAGCCCAAGCCCGAGTGCCGCGCCGACGAACAGCGCCTCGTCGAGCTCGACCACCGCCTGATGCTCGCTGATCCCGCTTTCGTTGGTGAACAGGTCGTACGCCCAGGTGCAATAGATCAGCAGCGCCAGCCCGAGCAGGAGCAGGAGCGAGTCGCGGATGGTGAAACGGTAGCGAATGATAAAACTCCGGAACCTATCCTTGTCCATGCGACCTCTGCCTGCCGCCCCGGCACCCAGGATGATAGGCTCGCGATGGTTGAGGAAGCGTAACCGCGGCAGGCCACGCGGCCTTGCGTCACGGAATCTCCCGACCCTATACGCCGGCCATGTCCGACGACCTGTTCGCTTCCTCGCCCAAGTCCAGCACCGATTACGACGCTTCCTCGATCGAGGTTCTGGAGGGGTTGGAGCCCGTCCGCCGCCGCCCCGGCATGTATGTCGGCGGGACCGACGAGCGAGCGCTCCATCACCTCGCAGCCGAAGTGCTCGACAATTCGATGGACGAGGCGGTCGCGGGGCATGCGACGCGGATCGAGGTGACGCTCGATATCGGCAACCGGCTGACGATCGTCGACAACGGGCGCGGGATGCCGGTCGATGAGCACCCGAAGTTTCCGGGAAAATCGGCGCTCGAAGTGATCCTTTCGACGCTCCACTCGGGCGGCAAGTTCGACGGGAAGGCCTATGCGACGTCGGGCGGGCTGCACGGCGTCGGCGTGTCGGTGGTCAACGCGCTCTCCGAAGACACGGTGGTGGAGGTGGCGCGTAATCGCGAGCTGTATCGCCAGCGCTTTTCGAAGGGGCACACGCTTGGCCCGCTCGAGCATCTCGGCGCCACGCCCAACCGCCGCGGCACCTCGGTCGCGTTCACCCCCGACCCCGAGATTTTCGGGCCGGAGCTGCACTTCAAACCGGCGCGCCTCTACAAGCTCGCACGGTCGAAGGCGTATCTGTTCGCGGGCGTCGAGATCCGCTGGAAATGCGCGCCCGAGCTCATCACCGACGACACGCCGCCCGACGCGGTGTTCCAGTTTCCGGGCGGGCTTGCCGACCACCTAAAGGAACAGATCGCCGACCGCGAAACTGCCACCGCGCAATTCTTTGCAGGCGCGCAGGATTTTCCGGGAGAGCAGCAGGGCCGCGTCGAATGGGCGGTGGCGTGGCCGCTGTGGTCGGACGGCAGCTACAGCTGGTATTGCAACACCATCCCGACCCCCGACGGCGGGACGCACGAGGCCGGCCTGCGCGCGGCGCTGGTGCGCGGGATTCGCGGGTTCGGCGAGCTGGTCGGGCAGAAAAAGGCCAAGGACATCACCGCCGACGACGTGATGACCGGGTGCGAGCTGATGCTCTCCGTGTTCATCCGCGACCCGCAATTCCAGAGCCAGACCAAAGACCGGCTGACCAGTCCCGAGGCGGCGACCTTGGTCGAGCGCGGCGTGCGCGACCATTTCGACCATTTCCTCAGCGACAATATGGAGCGCGGCAAGGCGCTGCTCGGCTATGTGATCGAGCGGATGGACGAGCGGCTGGCGCGCAAGCAGGAACGCGAGGTCAAGCGCAAGTCGGCGACCTCGGCGCGCAAGCTGCGCCTCCCCGGCAAGCTGACCGATTGCTCGGCCGATGCGCCCGAGGGCACCGAAATCTTCATCGTCGAAGGGGATTCGGCGGGCGGTTCGGCCAAGCAGGCGCGCGACCGCAAGACGCAGGCGATCCTCCCCATTCGCGGCAAGATCCTCAACGTGGCGTCGGCGACGTCGGCCAAGATCTTCGCCAACCAGGAAATCGCCGACTTGACGCTCGCACTCGGGTGCGGCGTGCGCAAGGACTGCGAGCCCGATAACCTGCGCTACGAGCGCGTGATCATCATGACCGACGCCGATGTCGACGGCGCGCATATCGCGACGCTGCTGATGACCTATTTCTTCCAGGAAATGCCCGACATCGTGCGGCGCGGGCACCTCTATCTGGCCCAACCACCGCTCTATCGCCTGACCGTCGGCGCGAAGAGCGAATATGCCCGCGACGACGCGCACCGCGCGGAGATCGAGGCGACGATCTTCAAGGGCAAGAAGGTCGAAGTGTCGCGCTTCAAGGGGCTGGGCGAGATGAATCCCGGGCAGCTCAAGGAAACGACGATGGACCCGAAGACGCGGAGCCTCGTGCGCATCACGCTGCCGCAGGAATATGAAGAGCGCGCTGGGGTGAAGGACCTGGTTGACCGGCTGATGGGCACCAATCCGGCGCACCGCTTCGCGTTCATCCAGGAAAATGCCGCGCGGCTCGACGAGGAAGCGATCGACGCCTGAGGGCGAGCCGGCCGGTCGCCGGCCGGCCTGGCGATCCGTTTAGTTGCGCGACGGGTAGATACCCGACGTGGCGATGCAATAATTGATCGCCAGGTACGGCTGCAGGATCGAAAACGGCTGGTTGTTGCCGGTAACGCCGACGGTCAGGCCGCCCAGCGCGACCTGGGCGCCGCTCGTTCCCGCGGGAACATAGATATCCGGCACCGCGGTCCCGCCGCTATCGACGCTTTTCGCGAGCAGGGACCCCGCCGCCGCGACCTGCGACGTTGCCTTCGCCGTCGTGGCGTTCAGCGTGGCAGTATGGTTGTGCGCCGGCAAATTGCCGATCGTCAGCGTCGTGTTTTCGGTTCCGCCTTGCTCACCGATCACATAGTTCGACGTGCCGGGGCTCTGGCCTTGTCCAATCGCCGCGCGGCCGCTCAGGTTGGGCAACGCAAAGTTCGTCGTGCCGTTGCCACCGTAATAGGTGCCCAAGAGCGAGAACAAGGCGGTATATTGCGAAATAGGTAGGATCGCGCCGTTGCAATAGGCAAAGTTTACCGGCGCGAACTGGAAACCGAACGGCACGATCTGGCCGAGATACACGTCCGACATGGATATCCACCCCTTTGCAAAAAGACTCGTCGGACACCCGCGCCCGGTCGGCGTGGACCATGTTGCGCAATCCAATGGATCGCAAGGGTTATTTGATCCTATACCGCGCGACATCATGTACCGGGAGGGAGAACGATGCGCGGGTTGATTGCCCTGATCTTGCTGGGAATCGCGCAGCCTTGCGTCGCGCAGACGCCGCCGCCTGCACCGCCCGCCGCGGCCGTGGCGGCCGATCCGGCGCTGACCACGCGCGCGAACGAACTGATCGGGATCGTCGCGGGAACCGGCGACTTCGACGGCTATTTCTCGCCCAGCTTCCACGCCGCTTTGTCGAAAGACAAATGGGACGCGGTGGTCGCGTCGATGACCGGGCAGATGGGCAAACCGCTGGCGGTCGTGACGATCACGCCGGTTACGCCGTTCACTGCCTATCTGCGCCTCAAGTTCGAGCGCGGCATCGTCAACGCGCAGATTGCGGTCGACCCGGCCGCGCCGCATGCCGTCACTTCGCTATTGTTCACCGGCGGCGAGGTCGCCGACGACAGTTTCGACAAGCTCAAGGCCGATTTCCGGGCGCTGCCGGGCAAGAGCGGGTTTATCGTCCATCCGCTCGACGATCGCGTGCCACCGCACGATATCGTCGAGTATAATGGCATCGAGCGTGCACCGCTCGGGTCGGCGTTCAAGCTATGGGTGCTGGGCGAGCTCACGCGCGAAATCAACGCCGGTGAGCGGCATTGGGCCGATGTCGTGCCGCTGGGCCCACCGTCGTTGCCATCGGGGATGACGCAAAGCTGGCCGGCCGGCAGCCCGGTCACGCTCCAGACGCTGGCCACGCTGATGATCTCGATCAGCGACAACACCGCGACCGACACATTGGTGACACTCGAAGGAACGAAACTCGACGCTTTCGGTCCGTTCGGGCTCGGACCGGTCCCGACCACGCGTCAGATGTTCGCGTTGAAAAGCCCGGCCAATGCGGACCTCGCCGCGCGTTGGGCCGCAACCTTCGCGCCGGCAACGCGGCGCAAGTTACTCGACGACAGCGCCGCGCGACTGGCGACCACCGCCGTCGATACCAGCCTGTTCAGTGGCAGGCCCGTCGCGATCGATACGCTCGAATGGTTCGCCAGCCCGGGTGATGTGGTCGGCGTGCTCGACATGCTACGCCGTCGCGGCGGCGAGACCGCGCTGGCGATCCTCGCGATCAACCCCGGCACCGACGCCGCGACGCGCGCCAGGTTCGACTATGTCGGGTTCAAGGGCGGGTCGGAGCCCGGGGTTATCACGCTCAACTATCTGGTCCGGCGCAAGGACGGGCGCTGGCTGGCGGTGGCCGGCAATTGGCACCGCGCCGACGCCAGGGTCGACGAATTGGCGTTCAGTCAGTTGATGACCCGTGCGCTGGTGCTCGCGTCGAACGTGCCGCTGCCCTAGCCGCCGGTGTGCGGTGCGCGGATCATGGCAAGATGGGGCGCAAAATCCTGCGGTTCGACCGGTGCGAACCCGAGCCGCGCGTAAAGCCGGAGCGCCGGATTATCGCGCATGACGTGGAGCATGGCGGGTTGCCCGCGCCGGTCGGCGACGTCGAGATACGCGTGCAGCAGTGCCGTTCCCATGCCCGCCCCCTGCCGTTCCGGGGCGACGGCGATATCGACCAGCAGGGCCGCGCCGTCGAACCCCCAATCGACGATGATCCGTCCGATCGGCGCGCCCTTCGCGACCACCACACGTCGCATCGCCACGGGGTGATCGGTTCGATATGCCGTCTCGCGCAGCGCCGCCTGTTGCTGCATCATCGGATCGGGCAACACGCCGCGCATCGGCGAGCAAGCGATAAACAGCGCGTCGAGAAACGGCCGGTGCGCCTCGTTTTCCACCGCGACCTGTAGGCCGGGCGCGTGGCGCACGAGCGACCGGTCGAACATCCGTTCGGCGTCGTCGTTCGTCACTGGCCCGCCCTTTCCGTCGAGACGCTGAATGCTTGATCGCTCGCCGGCATGCGATTACGCGACACGCCATGACCGATACACAGCCGCTTCCGCGCCAGATCAAGATCGAGGAGTTCCTGCCGCTCGTCGACAAGACGTTCGAGGTGCATTGCGATCCCCGGAATGTGCATCTCACGCTGATCAAGGCGATCCCCGGCCGTCAGCGCGCGTTCGACGACCGACCACCGTTCACGCTGATCTTCCATTCGACGCCCGACATCCTGCTGGTCGACGGGCTGTATGTCATGAAAAGCGCCGGGTTCGGCCCCGACAGCATCTTCATCGCGCCCACCGTCGCCGCGCCGGGCGCGGCGCCGGGATATTATTACCAGGCGGTCTTCAACTGACCGGCCGCCCGCAGGCGGCCGGACCAGCGCAGCGGGTCAGTTACGCGACGGGAAAATTCCCTCCAGCGCGATACACGGCTCGAGCACCAGATAGGGATTGAGCAGCGAGAACGGCTGGCTGCCGCCGGCCGTCCCGACGGTCAATCCACCCAGCGCGACCTGCGTGCCGCCGGTGCCGCTGGGCACGTAGATTTCCGGCACCGCGGTCCCGCCGGCATCGACACTTTTCGCGAGTTGCGACCCGGCCGCGGCGACTTGCGACGTCGCCTTCGTCGTCGTGGCGTTCAGCGTCGCGGCATGCGTGTGAATCGGCATGTTGGTCGTCAACAGCGTGGTGGTCTCGGTACCGCCTATCTGCCCGAGCGTGTAGGGGCTAAGCCCCGGACCCTGGCCCTGACCGATCGGCGCGCGGCCGCGCAGGTCGGGCAGCGCAAACGTCGTCTGGCCGTTGCCGCCATAGGTCGTGCCGAGCAGCGAGAACAACGCCGTGTTCTGCGCGATCGACAGGATCTGGCCGGAGCAGGTGGCCCAGCCTCGCGGCGCGAAATTGTACGGAAAAATGCGAATTTCGCCGAGAAAAGGCTCTGACATCTCTACCCCCTATATCTGCCAGCCGGTTCTACCGAGCCGCCGCCGACGATGCCACGAAACTCAACGGGCCGCAGAGTCGCGATCGTTCACATCGGATATACCATCACGGCCAAGCTTGTCGAGCGTCGCCAGAAGGGCGTTCAGGTTTCTGGCGGCGGCCAGGATCTCGCCCGATGCCAGCGAACGCTTGTCTTGCGCGTCGGGCACGAACGGCGCCGAAGGACGCTTGGCGTCGGCGCCGGCTGCCGCGGCCATCTTCTCCAATTCGGATGCGTCTGGGCGAAACCCGAAATGCGCAGGGACATCGCCAGTCATCGCCGATCGAAGGTCGCGATAGTCGACCGCGAGCCCGCCGCCGAGCCCCCAATGGTCGATCACCGCGCCGCACATCAAGGCAAGAACGCGCGCCGCATGGCCGGCCGGGGAGGTTGCGGCGGAAAGGTCGCCGTCCGCTACCCCCGGTGGCGGCGAGCCCGGCGTCATGTAAACGCCCGGCTGCGTCACTTGCGACATCAGGACCTCGACCGGGTCCCGGTACAGGAACAGCCACGGCACATCGGGAAACGCCGCGCGAAACAAGGGCAGCGCCAGCGTGTGCCAGGCATGGAGCTTGACGAAGAAACGCCGCTGCCCGGCGCCGCTCCGACGTCCCAGCGCGGCGACGATCGCGCGCAGCGCAGCGATCCGGTCCTCGCGCGGGGCGCCCGATACCGTCGCCCAGTGCACGACCGCGTCGAGCGGCTCGGGCTCCGATGCGACGAGATGCCCCGGCACCGCCATCAGCATCCGCGCCGCGAGCGTCGATCCGCACCGCGACATGTGAAAGACGAACCCGCTCGGCGGCGTCACGGCATGATGCGCCGCGTCGGCGACCAGCGCCTCCAGCGACGTACGCGTGCGAAACATGCGGTTGAACGGCAACTCGGTCGCGTAGCGCACGCTCTCTTCGAAGAACGATCCGGAATACGTGGCGTCGCCGAACCACGCCCAATCGAATGCCGGGGCGGCACCGCCGGGAGCCGAGCGCACGGGCACCCATCCCTCACCTGGCCAGCGGTCGAGCGTCACCGGGGCCGGCGCGAACCGTCCAAGCCCGAGCATGTCGGGCTGCACAAGCGCCGCGAGATCGGCTTCGTCCAGCGCAATGCCATAGTCCCGGGCAATCTGCATCGCGAGCGGGACATAATCGTTCGTCGCGACGGGCACCGCCAACCGCGCCAGCGCCGCCGGGTCGGCCAGCACGCGCGCCATGAAGGCGTGGATCGGATCGTTCAGCTTTTGGGGCGGCGGGCTTTCCACTCGTCCTCCAGCAGCCCGAAGATCAGGCTGTCGCGCACGCCGATATGCGTGTCCCATTCGGCGCGCAGCCGCGCCTCCAGCGTGAAGCCGAGCCGAGTCACGACGGCGATCGACGGCGCATTGTCGGGATCGGTGTCGGCGAACACACGGCGCTGGCCTTCGGCGAACAGCAGCTCGATCATCGCCGCGACCGCTTCGGTGGCATAGCCATGGCCCCAATGGTCGCGGCGCAGCATATAACCGATCTCGGTTACCTTGCCTTGGCGCTTCTCGTAACTCGCGACATTGCCGATCGCGGTGTCGTCGCCCTTCAGCGTTATCGCCCAGCCGCGCCAGGCCGTGTCGGCGACTCGCTTCGCCATCTGTTCGCGCGTCTCCTCGATCGACGTCGTCGCAGGGTGCGAGCCATAGATATTGGCCTCGGCATCCGAATACATCGGGTGAAGCGCGTCGGCGTCGTCGGCGCGAAGCTGACGCAGCACCAGCCGCTCGGTCTCCATCACCGGGAGCGTCACGCCCCCAACGCCTCGACCAGCGCCTTGACCTTCTTCTGCCGCCATTGCGGGAGCGGAGCGACGAGCCAATAGCCAAGCCGATAGGGCTTGGCCTCGCCGACCGCGGCGACAGTGCCGGCGGCGAGCGCACGGCGCGCGAGCAGTTCGGGGACGGTCGCGCGGCCCAGCCCCTCGGCCGCGGCGTCGATCGCGAGCCCGGCATCGGCGACGCGCACCAGCGACACCGCATCGTCGTTGAGGCAGCCGGGCCACGAAATCCGCGTGTCGGCACCGCCGCCGGGGCGCTCGACCGTCACCATCCCGTCGGATTCGAGCGCCTCGCCCTCATGCTCGCCCGGCCCCTCGCCCCAGCGCACCGCAAGGTCGAGGTTGGCCTGGGTGAAGTCGAGGTCCTCGTCGGCCGCGATTAGTACGAAGCGAAGCTCGCCGTCGACGCGCGCGATCTCGGCGAGCCGCGGCATCAGCCAGCAATGGAGCACGTCGCGCGGCGCGGCGATGGTCAGCGACTTGGACGATTGTCCGGCCTGCATCGCGCGCACGGCTTCCTCGAACTGAAGGAAACCGTGGCGCAGCGCGGCGAGCCCCGCCTCGCCTTCGGGCGTTAATTCCAGGCCCTTGGTCGTGCGGCGGAACAGCACCACACCCAGCGTATCCTCGAGCGCGCGAATCTGCTGGCCCACGGCGGCGGGTGTCACCGCGAGTTCGTCGGCGGCGCGAGTAAACGACAAATGCCGCGCGGCCGCGTCGAGCACGCGCAGGCCGTTGAGGGGCAGATGCGTGCGCTTCACTTCTGCTCCCCTCCCGCTTGCGGGAGGGGCAGGGGGAGGGCCTGTCCATCGCTCATTTAAATCACATGCCCTCCCCTAACCCCTCCCGCAAGCGGGAGGGGAATTAGACCCCCACCGCCGGCGCGAGCAACGCAAACTTCGGAATATCGACATCGAACGCCGACCCGTCCTCGGCGATCATGTGATAGCTGCCCTGCATCTGCCCGGTCGGCGTCGCGAGCGGGCAGCCCGAGACGTAATCGAACGACCCGCCCGGCGCGATCACCGGCTGCTCGCCGACCACGCCCTCGCCCTCGACCGAATGCCGCGCGCCGCGCCCGTCGGTGATGACCCAGTGGCGCGTGAGCAGCTGTACCGTCGCCGGCCCCTCGTTCTCGATCCGCACGTGATACGCCCAGAACCAGCGCCCGCGCTGCGGCTCGGACTGTTCGGGCAGGAAGCTGACCGACACGCGCACCACGACGCCGCGCGTTTCCGCGACGTTGGGGAACAGCGCTTTCATCGCGTCGCTCACAGCCCGACCTTCCTGAGCGCCTGGTCGAGATCGTCGATCAGGTCGAGCGGGTCTTCGAGGCCGACGTTGAGGCGGAGCATGTTCTCGGTCACGCCCATGCCGAGCCGCACCTCTTCGCTGACCCCAGCGTGCGTGGTCGAGCTGGGATGCGTCATCAGCGAGCGCGAATCGCCGATATTGTTCGAGATGTCGATCAACTCGAGCGCGTCGAGCAGGCCGTGCGCTTGGCGACGCCCGCCATCGACCTCGAACGCGAAGATCGGTCCCGCGGCGTCCATCTGGGACATGGCGAGGTTGTGCTGCGGATGGCTCGGCAGCCCCGGATGAAGCACGCGCGGCACGCGGCCTTCGAGGAACCGGCCAACCTGAAGCGCGCTCTCGCTCTGCCGCCGCGCGCGGAGGTCGAGCGTCTCGAGTCCTTTCAGCACCACCCAGGCGTTGAACGGCGACAGCGTCGGCCCGGTGTTGCGGGTGAACGACAGCAGCGTGTTCTCGACGAAGTCCTCGGTCCCGCACACCGCGCCCGCGAGCACGCGGCCCTGCCCGTCCATCAGCTTGGTCGCCGAATAGGCCACGACGTCGGCGCCGAACTCGAGCGGGCGCTGGAGCACGGGCGTCGCGAAGGCATTGTCGACCACCGACACGATCCCGCGCTCGCGCGCGATGCCGCATACCGCCTTCAGGTCGACGATATCCATCGTCGGATTGGCCGGGGTCTCGAAGAAATAGACCTTGGTCTCTGGCCGGGTCGCGTCGGCGAACGCTTGCGGATCGCGCGCGTCGATCACGGTCGTCGTGATCCCGAACTTGGGCAGCAGCGTGTCGACCAGCCAGCGGCACGACCCGAACGCCGCGCGCCCCGCGACGACATGGTCGCCGGTCTGAAGCTGGCACAAGAGCGCCGCGGTCATCGCCGCCATGCCCGACGCCATCGTCCGGCACGCCTCGGCGCCCTCCATCAGCGCGATGCGCTGCTCGAGCATCTGCACGGTCGGGTTCTGCAACCGCGAATAGGTCATGCCCGCCTGCTCGCCGCGGAAGCGCGCGGCGGCGTCCTCCGCGCAATCATAGGCATAGCCCGAGGTCAGGAAGAGCGCTTCGGAGGTCTCGCCGAACTCCGACCGCGCAGTGCCGCCGCGCACCGCCTGCGTCGCGGGGCGCCAGTGTCGCGTGATCGCGCGGTCCTGTCCGGTGCGGCGTTTCATCTCGCGCGGCTTTGCGGGGAGAGAGGGGGCGAGGTCAAGCGAAGGCGGGCGAGGATTTGAGCTGCTGATACGCCGCGATCACTTCCTGCAGCGCCCTTTCCATGCTGCGGTCGCCGCCATTGCGGTCCGGGTGGAACTTCCTGACCAGCTCCGAATAGCGCGTCCGCAACCCGCGCCGGTCGGCATCGTGGTCGAGACCCAGCACCTTCAGCGAACGCCGGTCCTCGCCCGACAGCGGCTTGCCGTCCTTGCGCTCCATCGCCTTGCGCTCACGGAACCGCGCGCCGATCGCGTCGAGCGGATCGCTGAAATCGGCCCAGCGCGGCGGCACGTCGGCGCCCGAATGCGCGAAGGCGCGCGTCTCGCGCTCCCACCCGGCATAGGGGCGCTGCGCGTCGTGGATCTCGTCCGGGCTCATGCCCGTGAAGAAATTATACTTCGCATTGAACGCGCGGACATGGTCGAGGCACAGGTAGCGATAGCCGCCCGGCCCGTCGCCGCGGTTGCGCGGCCCGTCTTGCAACGGCGCGCGGAATTCGCCCGGCGCATCGCATCCCGGCTCGTCGCACGTCCGCCCGGTGCCCTCGACGCGACCGTGGAAACGGGCATTGGGCCGATCTTTGGGATCACGACGCGACAAGGATTCCTGGCTCCGGCAAAAGCGGCCTATATAGGCGGCATGACCACCACTTCCACGCCCCTGGCCGACGAAATCGCCGCGCGGCTGACCGCGGCGCTCAGGCCAACCGCGCTCGACGTGATCAACGACAGCCACCACCATGCGGGCCATTCGGGCGACGACGGGACCGGCGAATCGCACTGGACGGTCGTCGTGGAAAGCGCGGCGTTCGTCGGCCTGAACCGCGTCGCGCGGCAGCGGCTGGTCAACACCGCGCTCGCCGATCTGCTCGCGACGCGCATCCACGCGCTGGCGATGAAAACGCACGCACCGGGCGAAGCGTGATCAGCGCGCCGGCTGGAAGAACATCACGTAGATCAGCCGCCCGTTTTCCAACCTGTCGCCGAACCCCGGCCCCGCGGTGTGCCACAGCCACGGGCGCAGCAGCACGAGCCGGTTGAACCGCATCGGCACAGTCGAGGTCAGCTCCCACTTGCCGTCGTCCATCGAGTCCTTCTCGACCAGCCCGTGCCGCATCTCGTCGAACGACGCATAGCCGAGCGCGGCCAGCTCCGCGCTCGACACCGGCGCGCGGTCGGTGCCGGTGGGCTTGTGGCGGAAGAAATCGGTGCCGCCGCGGCAATCCTCGGGCCGGCTGAGATAGAGGATGCCCGACCAGTAACCCGGGTCGATATGCACGCGACCCCGGCCCACGTCCGCTGCGAGCGTGATGCGGCATTTGCTGTGCGATTGCGGCGGATCGAGCGGAATCAGCCGCTCGCCGGTCAGCCGGCTGACTTCCTCGGTCAGCCCGTCGAGCTTGAGCCGCTCGAGCGAATTGCGGCCCGGAAACAGGCCCTGCTGATCGGGATAGGTGAGCCGCAACGCGGTGTCGCGAAACGCCCCGGGCTCTTCGAGGAAATCGTCGACGACCATCATCGATAGCGGCATGGCGCTTGGCCTAGCCGCCGCGCTCGGCCAAGACAATCGGCGATGACTCGCACCCCCCGCCCCGCCGCGCGCATCCTGCTGGTCGACGACGCCGGACGCGTGCTGCTGTTCCGCTTCACGCCCGAGGATGGCCGCCCGCCCTTCTGGTGCACCGCCGGCGGCGCGGTCGATCCGGGCGAGAGCTATGCCGACGCCGCGCGGCGCGAGCTGTACGAAGAAACCGGCATCATCGCCGATCCGGGGCCGGAAGTCCTGCAACGCACGGTCGAGTTCCTGACGATCGAGGGCGTCGAGGTCACCGCTGACGAACGCTATTTCCTCGTCCGCACCGGCGCGCGCGAGATCGACACCGCAGCGCATACCGAACTCGAACGACGCGTGATGCAGCAATGGCGCTGGTTCGCCCCCGCCGACCTCGCGGCCTTGCGCGAGCCCTATTTCCCCGAAGACCTGATTCCCATCCTCGCAAAGGTGCTGGCATGACCAACGACGACCTCATCCTGCGCACGATCACGCCCACGACACACGATCTGGGCGGGTTCAAGGTTCACCGTACGCTGCCGTCCAAGCCGCACCAGATGGTCGGGCCGTTCATCTTCTTCGACCAGATGGGGCCGGCGCAGCTCGACGTCGGGACGGGGATCGACGTGCGCCCGCACCCGCACATCAACCTGTCGACCGTCACCTATCTGTTCGCCGGCGCGATCGACCATCGCGATTCGCTCGGCACCTTCGCGCGAATCGAGCCCGGCGCGGTCAATCTGATGACCGCCGGCCACGGCATCGCGCACAGCGAACGCTCGCCCGGCGACGAACGCGCGGCGGGGCCGGAGCTGTCGGGCATCCAGACCTGGCTCGGCATGCCCGAGGACAAGGAGGAGATCGACCCGGCGTTCGAGCATGTCGAAAAGGCTGCGCTGCCGGTGATTCAGGGCCACGGTGCGACCGCGCGGGTCATCATGGGGAGCTTGTGGGGCAGCGCCGCACCGACCACGACCTATGCCGAAACGATCTACGCCGACATCCTGCTGGAGCCCGGCGCGAGCCTTCCGATCGACATGGGCGCCGACGAACGCGCGGTATATCTGGCGCTCGGCGAGGCGAGCGTCGACGGCATGCCGATGGCGCTCAATACGCTCTACGTCCTGCAACCCGGCGTCGCGATGACGCTGAGGTCGGCGACCGGCGGCCGAGTCATGCTATGCGGCGGTGAGGCGTTCCGGACCGAACGCTATGTTTGGTGGAACTTCGTCAGTTCGCGGAAGGACCGGATCGACCAGGCCAAGGCCGACTGGAAGGCAGGACGGTTCGCCAAGGTGCCGGGAGATGAAAAGGAGTGGATCCCGATTCCCGAAGTGCCGATGACGGCGACCTATCCGTAAGCAGCAGCGCGGGGTGAGCGCGGCCCACCCCGCAACGCCTCACATACCGTCGACGGCCTTGCTGACCATGACGTTCACCGCGACGCGGCGGTTCATCGCCTTGCCCTGCGGCGTGCTATTGTCGGCGGCGGGATCGGCGGTCGCCATGCCGGTCGGGGTGAGCATGCGGTACGGCTTCCACCCGCATGACTGCTGCAGGTAATTGACCACCTTGGCGGCGCGCTTCTCGCTCAGCGCCTGGTTGACCTCCTCGCTCCCGGTCGAGTCGGTATAGCCGAGCACCAGCAGCAGCGCGTTGTTCGTCGCCTGGGCGGAGGCCGCCGCCGCGCACAGATCGGCCTTCGCCTGCGGCGACAGATCGGCCTTGCCGGTGTCGAAGTTCACGTTGGTCGTGGCCTTGACGATGTAATTGTCGATATCGGCGACGCGCCCGCGCAGCGCCTCGGTCGCGGCGGTCTGTTCGTCGAAGCGCTGGTCGGTGCCGTTGCGGATCATCGACGCGGTCCGGAGGTCCTTGCTCTTGAGCGTCACGCGGCTGGCGACCAGCCCGCCCTCCCATTGCACCGTCCGGATGCTGACCGGCAGGCCGTTGAGCAGCGAGTCCCTGTCAAGCCTGGTCGTGCTCACACCCAGGAAGCCGCCGCTCGACCGGATCAGCGTCGCGTCGCTGACGAACACGATCGTCTTTCCGCTGGCGCTCGTGACTTGCAGTTTGTTGCCCCGGCGTGCCGAAATGAAGCCTTCGACCTCGGGCCCCGCCGGCATCCCGGCCAAATCGGCAGGCACCGGCACAGTGCCGGTGATGGTGATATCGCCGGGGCGAGCCGGGGCAGGCGTGTCCTGCGCATACAAGCTGCCCGACACCGAAGCCGTAGCAAGCGCCAACAGGATTTTGGAACTCGTGGATATGAAACGCATCGCGTTCTCCTCTCGATTTTCGGCCACCGGCGCTGCGGGGGTCACAGCGTCATCCGGCGGCCCGCCTTGCGTGCGCCGCAAGGCAATTGGTGGGACCCGGTGTTCGGGCCAACCTTTCGCTCAGATGAACAGAACCCGCGACTCCCGCGAATGCAAGGATCATCGGAGCACATTGTGCGGTGAGCCGAAACCGTCCGCGTTGCCCCGATCATCGCGCGATGCGCCGCTGGCGCACTTTCACCGTCGCGCAGGCCGGAGTCCCGTCCTTCCCCGTGCCGCCGACCGTCAGCTCGACGGCACCTTCCCCGGCCATCGCGCGGTCGAGCAACTCCTGGGGCGTGTCCTGCACGTCGATCTTCATCCGCCGCGTCCATTCGGAGCCATGGTCGCCGGCCGACTGGCCGATGCGGATATAGACGAAGCGGCGCACCGGCCCTTCGCGCCGCACCTGATCGCCGAAGAACTTGGGGCCGGGCGCGACGCGGACGGGAAAGTCGAAGGTCAGCGGCTCGCCCGCTTTCGACTCCTTTGGGTCGAGCACCCCCGTGTCGCCGGTTTGCAGGCTGTGGCGCACGCCCGGTACCGGCTGCTCGATCACGATGCGAAAGCGGATTTCGGTCTGGTCGGCGCGGGGCATGCGCCGGGTATCGGCCGCGCAAAGAGCGCTTGCAATGCAGGATTTTGTCGGACAGCGTCGCCGGGCGCCATGACCTCGTGTCATGCGCGCGAGCAGAAAAAGCGAGCAGTCGAAAACGACCGCGCCAGTGTGAAGCAAGTGTGAAGTTAGGCCGTAGGGGAAGAGCGGGATGAGCGAGTTCGACCTGCAACGCGTGGCGCTGTCCACCGGCGTCGAACTCGATGTCGCGGTGGCGGGCGATCCCGCCAACCCGGCGATCGTGCTGCTCCATGGTTTCCCCGAATCGCATCGCACCTGGCGGTTCCAGATTCCCGAGTTGGCCAAGGACCATTTCGTCCTCGCCCCCGACCAGCGCGGATTCGCGCGCTCGTCCAAGCCCGAAGGGGTCGAGAATTACACGCCGGACAAGCCGGTCGCCGACCTGCTCGCGCTCGCCGACCATTTCGGGATCGGCGATTTCACGCTCGTCGGGCACGATTGGGGCGGCGCGATCGCGTGGATGGCGGCGCTGCAGAACCAGGACCGCATCAAGCATTTGATCATCGTCAACGCGCCGCACCCATTCGTCTTCCAGCGCCTGCTGTTCGACGACATGGAGCAGCGCGCGGCGAGCCAGTATATCACCGCGTTCCGCAACCCGGCGATCGACGCGCATATCGACAGCATCGGGCTGAGCGAATTTTTCGACGGCAGCTTCATGCGGCACACCGATTTCGAGAAAGTGCGTGACGAGAAAGCGACCTATCTCGACCAATGGAGCCAGCCCGGCGCGATGCCGGCGATGCTCAACTGGTACCGCGCGAGCGCGCTGGTCGTGCCGGGGATGGACGATACGCCCGAGCGGCCGGCGTATCTCGACGGGCCATTCCCGCCGCTCAATACGCCGACGCTGGTGATCTGGGGGACGGGCGACAAGGCGTTGCTGCCGTCGAACCTCGACGGGCTCGATCAGTACGTGCCCAACATGACGCTCAAGCGCGTCGATGCCGGGCATTTCGTGCCATGGGAGAATCCCGAAGCGGTGACCAGCGCGATGCGTGAGTGGTTAGCGGCGCAAGGTGCCTAGACCTCGACCTTGGCCATCTCCGGCAGGTTGATATTTACGCGATCGGCTTCCGCGGCGGCGCCATATTTGATCCAGGCGCCGTGGGCATGCGCGGTCGCGAGCACGGTCCACTCGCCGCCGGGCCAGCTCCGCACGCGGATGACGTGCTCGGCGAAGGCGCGGTTGGGCTCGACCATGACCCAGGCGAGCGGCCGTTCCGCGGTCGCGGCCGCGCCTGCCGCCGCCATCGCCGCGCGGATGCGGTTCGCGGTGTCCTCGGGGAGGTACTGCCACACCACCGAGTGCATCAGCACCCGCGTCACGCCTGCCGCCTGCGGCTCGGCGAGCCGCGCCTCGACCCAGTCGGCGGCGTCGGATTGCACCAGATCGACCGCTTTCTCGCGCTGCATCGCGATCGCGGCCTCCATCCGCCCGAACCGCACCGGCATTTCGGGCCACACATACGCAAGCAGCCGCGTCGCCACCGCCGGGTCGGTCGCGTCGAGCGGCTGGATGTCGCAGCCGCGCACCGACACGATATCGACGGGGACCTGCTCGGGCGCTGGTCCGGTCCACGCGGGCGTCAGCGTCACCGGCGAGCCTGCCGGACCCGCTTTCGTTCCGCCAAGGTCGAACGCATAGCGATCGATCAGCAGATTGAGCCCCGCGCTCGACCCGATCTCGAGCAGCTCGATTTTCGGCCCGAAGCGCCGCGCGACTTCGAGCAGCCCGGTCATCAGCGACCCCGAGCGCCCCGGCTCGTTGGTCTGCGGCGGCCCGTCGAGCCATGGCAGCAGTTCGGCGTCGTGCGCGACGAGGGCGGCGTTGAGATCGGCCGCGATTGCCGCCGGAACGGTCGCCTCCCCCCTGAAGATCGCTGCCAGCCCGGAATCCTTCCCTGCCCGCACCAACGCGTGCAGCCCGCCGATAAAGCGCAACGGCAAGGCATCGCGCGTCGGCTCGCCGGGCCAGTCGAGTACGCGCCGCCCGACCTCGCTCTCGCGGCTCAGCCCCTCGGCGATCGCCGCGCACAGCCGCGCGTACATCGGCGCGCCGTTCTTCTGACAGTAGAATTCCTGGATGCGAAACGCCGCGCGATTATTCTCTTCACCCGCCATCGCCACCTCCGTCGCGGTGCATTGCGCCTTCGCAGGTGCACAAGTAAAGCCCCGCGCATGGCCGCGCCCATCGTCATCGCCGTCCCCAAGGGCCGTATCCTCGCCGAGGCCGCGCCGCTCCTCGCGCGCGCCGGGATCGAGCCCGAAGCGGCGTTCGCCGACGAGGACAGCCGCGCGCTGCGGTTTGCGACGAGCAACCCCTCCATCGACCTGATCCGCGTCCGCGCGTTCGACGTCGCGACCTTCGTCGCGCACGGCGCGGCACAGCTCGGCATCGTCGGGTCGGACGTGCTCGCGGAGTTCGACTATCCCGAGCTCTACGCGCCCGTGGATCTCGGCATCGGCCATTGCCGGCTCTCCGTGGCCGAGCCAGCCGAGCTCGCCGCGACCGACGATCCGCGCGGGTGGAGCCACGTTCGCGTGGCGACCAAATACCCCTACCTCACGCAGCGCCATTTCGAAGCGCGCGGGGTGCAGGCCGAGTGCGTCAAGCTGAACGGCGCGATGGAACTGGCGCCGACGCTCGGCCTCGCGCCGCGGATTGTCGACTTGGTCTCGTCGGGGCGCACGCTCAAGGAAAACGGGCTGGTCGAGGTCGAAGTGATCGCCGAGGTCACCAGCCGCCTGATCGTCAACCGCGCGGCGTTCAAGACGCGGGCCGAGCTCGTCCCGCTGGTCGATGCGTTCCGGGGGGCAGTGGCGTGATCAAGCTCTCGACCTCCGAACCGGGCTTCGACCGCCAGTTCGAGGCGCTGGTCGAGGCGCGGCGCGAGACCGACCAGGATGTCGCACGCGACGTGCGCATGATCGTCGCCAGCGTGCGCGACGAGGGCGATGCCGCGGTCCACGCCTTCACCCGCAAGTTCGACAATCACGATCTGAACGAGACCGGCTGGCGGATCGAGAAGGCGGAGTGGCTCGCCGCGCACGACGCGCTCGCGCCCGATCTGCGCGCCGCGCTCGAACTCGCCGCCGAGCGGATCGTCGCCTATCACGTCAAGCAGAAGCCCGCCGACAGCGACACGACCGACGCAGTCGGCGCGCGGCTGGGATCGCGGTGGCGCGGGGTCGATGCGGCGGGGATCTACGTGCCCGGCGGCCGCGCGGCCTATCCCAGTTCGGTCCTGATGAACGCGATTCCCGCCAAGGTCGCGGGGGTCGAGCGGCTGGTGATGGTCACGCCGACGCCCGACGGGAAGGTCAACCCATTGGTCCTCGCCGCCGCGCACATCGCCGGGGTCGACGAGATCTGGCGGATCGGCGGTGCGCAGGCAATCGCGGCGCTCGCTTACGGCACGGGGCGGATCGCGCCGGTCGATGTCGTGTGCGGCCCGGGCAACGCCTGGGTCGCCGAGGCCAAGCGCCAGCTGTACGGCGTGGTCGGGATCGACATGGTCGCGGGGCCAAGCGAGATCGTCGTCGTCGCGGACGGGCGCAACGACCCGCAGTGGATCGCCGCCGATTTGCTGAGCCAGGCCGAGCACGACCCGTCGAGCCAATCGATCCTGTTCACCGACTCCGCCGACCTCGCGCGCGCGGTTGCCGACGCGGTCGACCTCCAGATCGGCGAGCTCGCCACCGCGAAAGTCGCGCGCGCGTCGTGGGACGCCAACGGCGCGATCATCGTCGCCGCCGATCTAGCCGAAGCGATGCCGCTGGTGAACCGCCTCGCGCCCGAGCATCTCGAACTGGCGTGTGACGACGCGGAAGCGCTGTTCGACATGGTCAAGCACGCCGGGTCGGTGTTCCTGGGCCGCCACACCCCCGAGGCAGTCGGCGATTACGTCGCCGGGCCGAACCACGTCCTCCCCACCGGCCGCCGCGCGCGCTTTTCGAGCGGGCTGTCGGTGCTCGATTTCATGAAGCGCACCAGCTTCCTGTCGCTGAGCGACGCCGCGCTCGCCACGATCGGCCCGGCGGCGGTGACATTGGCGGAGGCGGAAGGACTGCCCGCGCACGCCCAATCTGTGGCCTTGCGCCTCGGCGTCCGCTGACCGATAGGCACGCGCAAATGTCACGCCGAACTGCCGCCCGATCCAAGGCCCGCGCCGCCGCGCGCCTCGCCGCCACGCAAGCACTCTATCAGCACGAGATGGAGGGCATGGCGCTCGCGCCGTTGCTCCACGAATTCCACCAGCACCGGCTCGGCGCGACGATCGAGGATGCCGAATACGCGCCGGCCGACGAGGATTATTTCGACGATATCGTGACGGGAACGCTGGCGCGAACGGGGGAGATAGACGCGCTAATCGCCGCCAAATTGTCCAAGGACTGGAACCTCGAGCGACTCGACAAGCCGATGAAGGCGCTGCTCCGCGCCGCGACCTACGAACTGCTCGCGCGCGCCGACACCGCGACGGGGACGGTGATCAGCGAATATGTCGATGTCGCGAAAGCGTTCTATGATCGGCGCGAGGCGGGGTTCGTCAACGGGCTGCTGGATGCGGTGGCGAAGGATGCACGAGGCTAAGTTCCTCGCCGCGTTGCGCTCGTTGCCGCTGCACGAGGGCGCGCGCGGGCTGACCGACGATACGGCGACGCTGGCTGGGCTGACGATCACGACCGACACGATCGTCGAGGGTGTTCATTTCCTTCCCGAGGACCCGCCCGAGGATGTCGCGTGGAAGCTGGTCGCGGTAAACCTGTCCGACCTCGCGGCAAAGGGGGCGAGGCCGGAGGGCGTGCTCCTCAACTATCCTATAGGTTCCCCAGCACAGGGTTGGGACAGCGGCTTTCTCACCGGATTCGGCGAAGCGCTGGCCGCATTCGGGTGCCCGCTGCTGGGCGGCGACACCGTGTCGTGGCCGCTGGGCGCGCCGCGCGTGCTGACTCTGACGGCGTTCGGTCGCGAGGGCGCCGCAGTGCTGCGGTCGGAAGCGAAGGCCGGCGACGCGCTCTGGGTGACGGGCACCATCGGCGATGCAGGCGCCGGATTGCGGATCGCGCGCGGTGAGGATGGTTCGCCCGAATTGCTCGCGGCATACCGCCGCCCGACTCCGCGCCTCGCCGAAGGCCGCGCGCTGGCCGCCCACGTCCACGCCATGATGGACGTGTCCGACGGCCTGTTGCTCGACGCCATACGGATGGCCGAGGCGAGCGACCTCGCGGTGGCGATCGACCTCGCGCTCGTGCCCCTATCCGCCGCCTATCGCGCCTTCGCCGGAGACGACCGCGCCGCGCGGATCGCAGCGGCGACGGCAGGGGACGATTATCAATTGCTGTTCGCAGCGGCCGCCGACCGGACCCCGCCCGTCGCCGCCACGCGGATCGGCGCATTCGCCGCCGGCGCGGGCCTGACTCTCAAGGACGGCGCGGAGCCCGTCCCGCTCCCGGCCAGCCTCGGCTTTCTTCACTGATCCGACGCGCTTGCACGCCGCGCCCGCACCGGTATAGCAAGCGCCACCTAGGGAAGCGCGCGGGCACCAAGTCGGCGCAATAAAGGGGAAACAAGAATGACGATCGTGTATGCGGCCATCGTCTGCGGCCTGATCGCCGTGGCCTATGGCATCATCACCAGCATGCAGGTGCTTCGCGCACCCGCCGGCAACGAAAAGATGCAGGACATTGCCTCCGCGGTGCAGGAGGGCGCCAAGGCTTATCTCGGCCGGCAATACACCACCATCGCGATCGTCGGTGTGGTCGTCGCGCTCGTGCTGTTCTTCACGCTTGGCGGGCTGTCGACCGTGTCCTTCCTGATCGGCGCAATCCTGTCGGGCATCGCCGGCTTCATCGGTATGAACATCTCGGTCCGCGCCAACGTCCGCACAGCGGAGGCCGCGCGCGGTAGCTTGCAGGGCGGTCTGACGATGGCGTTCCGCTCGGGCGCGATCACCGGGATGCTGGTGGCGGGGCTCGGCCTGCTCTCGATCTCGGGGATCTTCTGGTACCTGGTCGGGGTCAAGCACCTCGCGCCGGGCGACCATGAGATCGTCGCTGCGCTGACCGCGCTGGCGTTCGGCGCCTCGCTCATCTCGATCTTCGCGCGGCTCGGCGGTGGCATCTTCACCAAGGCCGCCGACGTCGGCGCCGACCTGGTCGGCAAGGTCGAGGCGGGCATTCCCGAGGACGACCCCCGCAACCCCGCGACGATCGCCGATAACGTAGGCGACAACGTCGGCGACTGCGCCGGCATGGCGGCCGACCTGTTCGAAACCTATGTCGTGACGATCGGCCTCACCATGGTGTCGATCGCGCTGCTGCTCCCCGACGCCGGCAATTTGCTTCAGCTGATGACGCTTCCGCTGATCGTCGGCGGCGTGTGCATCATCACTTCGATCATCGGCACCTATCTCGTCCGTCTCAGCAAGAAAGAGTCGATCATGGGCGCGATGTACAAGGGGTTCTGGACCACCGTCATCCTGTCGGTTCCGGCGATCTTCTTCGCGACGCAGTACGTGCTCGGCGATATGGCCACGCCGATCGTGACCGCCGCCAAGACGTTCACCGGCGCCAAGCTCTTCTGGTGCATGATGATCGGCCTGGTCGTTACCGGATTGCTCGTCTGGATCACCGAATATTACACCGGCACCAACTATCGCCCGGTCAAGTCGATCGCCAAGGCGTCGACCACCGGCCACGGCACCAACGTTATTCAGGGTCTGGCGATCAGCCTTGAGTCGACCGCGTTGCCGACGCTCGTCATCGTCGTCGCGGTGATCGCCACGTTCCAGCTCGCGGGCATTATCGGCGTGGCGTTCGCCGCGACGTCGCTGCTCGCGCTCGCCGGGATGGTCGTCGCGCTCGATGCCTACGGCCCGGTCACCGATAACGCCGGCGGCATCGCCGAAATGGCGGGGCTGCCCGACGATGTCCGCCATCGCACCGACGCGCTCGACGCGGTCGGCAACACGACCAAGGCGGTGACCAAGGGCTATGCGATCGGCTCGGCGGCGCTCGCGGCGCTGGTGCTGTTCGGCGCCTACACGACCGACCTCGACCGCTACGCGGCGGCGCTCAACATCGGCCATATCGATTTCCAGCTCAGCAACCCGTACATCATTGTCGGGCTGCTGCTGGGGGCGCTCCTCCCCTACCTGTTCGGCGCGTTCGGCATGACCGCGGTCGGCCGGGCGGCGGGTTCGGTGGTCGAGGATGTCCGCGCGCAGTTCGCCGCGGACAAGGGCATCATGGAAGGGACCAGCCGTCCCAACTACGGCCGCACCGTCGACATCGTCACCCGCGCGGCGATCAAGGAAATGATCGTCCCGTCGCTGCTCCCGGTGCTGAGCCCCGTGGTCGTGTTCTTCGTCGTCCAGGCGGTAGCGGATCGCGAGCAGGGCTTCGCCACGGTCGGCGCAATGCTGCTCGGCGTGATCGTCTCGGGCCTGTTCGTCGCCATCTCGATGACCTCGGGCGGCGGCGCGTGGGACAATGCCAAGAAGTATATCGAGGACGGCAATTACGGCGGCAAGGGCAGCGAAGCCCACAAGGCCGCGGTCACCGGCGACACGGTGGGCGACCCGTACAAGGATACGGCGGGCCCGGCGGTCAACCCGATGATCAAGATCACCAACATCGTCGCGCTGCTGCTGCTTGCGGCGCTGGCGGCAGGTCACGCCGGTTGACGCTAAGCTAGGCTTGATCGAAGGGAGGGCGCTGCCGGCGACGGCGGCGCCCTTTCCTTATGAGGAGACCGTAATGGCCGCCGCTTACGACCGCGAGGCGCTGCGCGCTTTGCTCGCCCAGCGCACCTTCAAGCGCGGCGAGTTCCTGCTCGTGTCGGGCAAGCGCAGCCGGATCTATTTCAATATGAAGGCGACGATGATGACGCCCGAGGGCGCGGCGCAATGCGCGCGCGGGCTATTGTCGGTGCTGGTTGGCCTGGAGGCGGATTACGTGGCGGGGCTGGAGATGGGCGCGGTGCCGTTGCTCGGCGGGATCGCCGCGGCGAGCTGGGAGGCCGGGCGGCCGATCGGCGCGGTGTTCGTGCGCAAGGCGGCGAAGGCGCATGGAACGTCGCTGATGGTCGAGGGACTCGACGATGCGGGCGGCGAGACCCTGGCGGGCAAGCGCGTCGTGCTGATCGACGATGTCGCAACGAGCGGCGGGTCGATCCTGAAGGCAGCGGACCAGATCGCCGAGGCGGGCGGCGTGATGACCGAAGCGATCGTTATCCTCGACCGCGAACAGGGCGCGAGCAGGATGCTGGCGGAGCGTGGGATCACGCTCCACACGTTGTTCACCGCGACCGATCTGGGCGTGACCGACGAGGATCGGCGGCCATTGGACTAAGGTTCCTTGTACTCCCGCGAAGGCGGGAGCCCAGTCTGGGTCCCCGCCTTCGCGGGGACACACGTTAGCGCCAGTTGATCGCCGGGCGCGCCTGTTCCTCCAGCCACGCCATCGCGGCATGCCACGGCCCGCCCCCATAGCTGACCCGTGCGACGCCGACGTCGGCGAACTCGCGGGCATGCTGGGTCGCGCCGGGGATGATGTTGATCCGCGCACCCGTGCGTTTGACGATATCCGCGATCGTCGCGACGTCGCGCAAACCGGGCACGAAGATGCCGCTCGCGCCCGCCGCGACATAGGCCTGCGCGCGCTCGACGGTGTGGTCGACCAGCGACGCGTCGTGTTGTTCCTTGGGGGTACGCAGATAGAGGTCCACGCGAGCGTTGATGTAGAACGCATCGCCCGCCCCGCGCCGCGCCGCCGCTATTCGGTCGGCCGCTACGGCGAGCGGATAGACACCCTCGCCGCCGATCACCGAATCCTCGAAATTGCACCCGACCGCGCCGGTCGCGGCGAGCCTGGCGTGGTTCGCGGCGACGCCCTCAGGATCGGTCGCATAGCCGCTTTCGAAATCGATCGAGACGGGCACGTCGACCACCCCCATGATCCGCCGCGCGTTGTCGAGCGCGAGGTCGAGCGGGAGTTCCTCGCCGTCGTGAAAGCCGAGCGATTCCGCCGCGCCGTGGCTCCCCGTCGCGATCGCCTTCGCGCCTGCTTTGGCGATCGCGACCGCGCTGCCCGGGTCCCAGCAATTGTAGATGATCAGCGGGTCGCCGGGGATGTGCAGCGCGGCGAAGGTTTCGTACTGGCTGCTCATCGTGTCCTCCCCGGCTTTTTAGTGAACGAACCGCGCCACCACGTCGCGATAGCTACGGCTGACCTTCACCTGTCCACCCGAATCGAGCACCAGGAAGCATTCGCCGTTGGTGTGCGGTTTGACCTGACGCACCAGGTCGAGGTTGACGATCGTCGAGCGATGCACGCGCTGGAACCGGCGCGGATCGAGGCGCTTTTCCAAGTCCTTCATCGTCTGGCGCAGGATCAGCGTGTTGTCGCCGGTCTTGATGCACATGTAATCGCCCGCCGCCTCGACCACTTCGATCGTGTCGACATCGACGCGGAAGATCTTGCCGCGGTCCTTGATGTTGATGAGCTTTTCGAAGCGGCTCGACGAATGGTCGCCGCCGCCGTCGGCGATCTCGTCCGCGGCTTCGGGCGCGACCTCGGCCAGCGCTTCCTTGTATTTCTCGACTTCCTCCGCGCCGCGCTTCTCAGCCAGCCGCTGGCGCACGCGCTCGAGCGTGTCGGCGAGCCGCGATTCCTCGACCGGCTTGACCAGATAATCGACCGCCTGTGCCTCGAACGCGCGCAGTGCGTGCTCCGAAAAAGCGGTGACGAACACGAACAGTGGCGGCTCGACCTCCATCAGCCCCTGCACCACCGAAAAGCCGTCGAACCCCGGCATCTGGATGTCGAGGAACACCAGGTCGGGCTTGTTGGTCTTGATGCTGCGGATCGCTTCGCGGCCGTTGGCGCAGCGGTCGATGATCTCGACATCCTCGTGCGCTTGCAGGCGGAGTTCGAGTCCCTGGATCGCCAGCGTCTCGTCATCCACCAAAATCGTTCTGATCGTCATGCGGCCTCTCTATTCGGATCGTCCAACTGGTACGGAATCTCGATCTCCACGACAAAGCCGCCCCCTGGCGTCGATCGACTGTCAAAACGGTGGTCAGGCCCGTACGCCTGAACCAGCCGGTCTCTTATATTGGCGAGCCCCACGCCGGTTGAAAGGCTTGGGCCTAACTTGTTCTCGATCAACCCCGGCCCCGAGTCCGACACGGTAATCCGCACGCGTTCGCCGACAAGCCGTGCCGAAACCGCGATTTCCGCCCCCTCTTCGCTTGGGGACACCGCATATTTGATCGCGTTTTCGACGAGCGGCTGGAGCAGCAGCGACGGCAATCGCGCGCGTTCGGCACGCGGGTCGATCTCGAACGCCGGGCGCAGCCGGTTTTCGAACCGCATCTTCTCGATCTCGAGATAGAGCTTTAGCGTCTGCACTTCCTGCGCGACGGTGACGTGCGCGGTCGGCTCGTAGACCAGGGTGAAGCGCAGGAAATCCGCCAGCCGCGACAACATCGCATTGGCGCGCTCGGTCTCCTTCAAGAGCACCAGCGTCGAGATCGAGTTGAGCGTGTTGAACAGGAAGTGCGGGTTGAGCTGGTAGCGCAGCATCGCCAGCTGCGCCGACGACGCCTGCGTCCCCAGCCGTTCGAGCTGGTCGTTCTGCTCCTCGACGATCAGGTAGAAATTGATCCCGAAATAGAGCGCCGACCAGCCGGCGAGCACGGTGAAGGTCAGGAACAGCTGGCTGACGATGCTCTTGAGCGTCACGCCGGGCGCCGCCACGATCCCGCTGAACCCGTCGCCGGGGGTGAAGAGACTGAGCGCGAGCGCGTTGATCGTCGCCATCAGGAACGTCGCCACGCCGAGCGTCAGCACGGTGAACAGGATCTCGCGCAGCCGCGGCAGCCGCCGGTAATAGGCGTAGAGCGTCGACAGCAGGACGGTCACGCAATAGCCGACGATCGCCTGGAGCAGGATCGTGACGAACGCCTGGCCCGACAGGGTATTGGCGATCGAGAAGGTCGAGACCGAGCGGAGCAGGACATACCCGCCCCAGCCCACCGCCTGGAGCCGCCAGAACGCCTTGCTCCTGTCCTCGAAGAACGGGCGCGAAAAGATCGCGGGGCGCCAGAAGCTGGGCTTGGTCACCGCATCGGGCGGATCGGCGGGGGCGGGCAGGCTGGCCATGGGGCGGCGCCCTTATACGCGATGGCGCGAATCGGGAAAGGCGCGGGGAATAATGTTGGTCGGCGCCGCGTCCTGCGATTAAGGAACGCCACGATGACCATCCGCTCGCCCTCCCCTGCACGCCGGTTCGCCTGGCTGATGCTGCTGGTCGGCGTGCTGCTGGCGCGTGGGCTCACGCCCGAGGGGTGGATGCCTGTGGCGGGCGCGGCGGGCGGGATCGAGATCGCGCTGTGCAACGGCATGGGTCCCGACGACACAATGGTGCTGACGCCCGACGGCAAGCTGCACCACAAGGCGCCGGCGAACGGACAAAGCGGCGATCACCCGTGCGCTTTCGCCGGGCTTGGCATCGCCGACGCAGCGCCGCCAGTGCCGGTGATCGTCGCGCCGCCATCACCGGTCGACGCTGCTCCGGCGCTTGCCAAGATCATCGCCACGCCTGGCCGCGGTCTCGCCGCGCCGCCGCCGCCCGCGACCGGACCGCCAGCCCTCGCCTGAACCACTGCCGCACCTGCGGCTATTCGTGTTTCAGCAAGGGAATTTTTCGTGTTCACCGATAAGCGCGCGCTGTGGCGCGCCTCGCTCGCCGTGCTCGCGGCGACCGTCGCCCTGCCCGCCTGGGCATCCGATCCCGACGAGGATCAGCGCCGCGACGACATCACCATCACCGGCCAGCGCGAGCGCCCGATCGCGCCCTCGCCCGGCACCGCCGCCTCGACCGACGCCGACACGATCGCGCGCACCGTCAACGCGATGAACGTCGAGGACACGGTCAAATATCTGCCGAGCCTGATCGTCCGCAAACGCCATATCGGCGACACGCAAGCGCCGCTCGCGACACGCACCTCGGGGCTCGGCGCGAGCGCGCGCAGCCTGATCTACGCCGACGGCGCGCTCTTGTCCGCGCTGATCGGCAACAACAATACCTCCGCCTCGCCCAAATGGGGTCTCGTCAGCCCGCAGGAAATAGCTCGCATCGACGTGATCTACGGCCCGTTTTCGGCGGCCTATCCGGGCAATTCGATCGGCGCGGTGGTCAATATCACGACGCGGATGCCCGACAATTTCGAAGGCACGGTCACCGCAGGTACGAGCGTGCAGACGTTCGATCTGTACGGGCGCCGCGACACCTATCCGGCGTATCAGTTCGGCGCGACGCTGGGCGACCGGTTCGGCCCGCTGTCGCTGTTCGCCAGTTACGACCATGTCGCGAGCCGCGGCCAGCCGCTCGGCTATACGACCGCGACAGCCGCACCCGCGGGGACCGTTGGCGCCATCGCCGACGTCAACCGCTTCGGCCAGCGGATCGCCGTGCTCGGCGCAACGGGGATCGAGGACCAGCGCCAGGACCGGTTGAAGCTGAAGGCTGCGCTCGACCTGACTCGGGCGGTCCGCCTGACCTATGTCGGTGCGCTATTCCTCAACCGCACCGATGCGCGGTCCGACACGTTTCTGAAGACGGTCGCGACGGGCGCCCCCAATTATCCGCTTGCGCTGAGCAGCGGGGTGTACCGCACCGACCAGCGCCATTGGTCGCACAGCCTGTCGCTCGGCGGATCGAGCGGCGCGGTCGATTGGCAAGTGATCGGCACGCGCTACATCGTCGACCGCGACGAGCAGCGCATCGCGACGACCGTCCTACCGTCCGCACTAAGCGGCGGCGCGGGGACGATTATGCGGATGAACGGCACCGGCTGGGCGACGCTCGATGCGAAGGCGGCGTGGCGTGTCGGCCCAGCCGACACGCTGAGCGCCGGTGCGCATTGGGACCGCTTCACGCTGTCGAGCAACCGGTACACCGCGACCGACTGGATCGCAGGTAGCGCCGGCGCGCTCAACCAGCAATCGGCGGGCAAGACCCGGACCGCGGCGATCTGGGCGCAGGACGATTGGACCATCACGCCACCACTGACGCTGACCGTCGGCGGGCGCTATGAATGGTGGCGCGCGTCCGATGGCTTTAACTTTCCTGGCCCGCCCGCCCCCCCAACGACCCAGCCGGCGCTGGCGGCGGCGAAATTCTCGCCCAAGGCGACGCTCGCGTGGACCTTCGCCAAGGGTTGGACCGCGCGCGCGTCGTTCGGCGACGCGTGGCGCTTTCCGACGGTCGGCGAGCTCTATCAGATCGTCACCACGCCGGTCGCCGCCGTGCCCAACCCCAACCTCCGCCCAGAGCATGCGCGATCAGAGGAGCTCGCGATCGAGCGCGTCGATGCGAAGGGCTCGCTTCGCCTGTCGCTGTTCAACGAGATCGTGTTCGACGCGCTGGTCTCGCAGACCGGCCCGCTCAACGGCGGCCCCATGCTCGCGACCTTCGTCCAGAATGTCGAGCGGACGCGTGCGAGGGGGCTGGAACTGGCGTTTGCGCGCACCGACCTGGTCCCGCGCGTCGACCTGTCGGGCAGCCTGACCTATGCCGACGCGACGACCCGCGCCGACGCCGCGTTCCCTGCCGCGATCGGCAAGCGGATTCCGACCGTGCCCGAATGGAAAGCGAGCCTCGTCGCGACGTGGCGCCCGGTCGACGGCATCGCGCTGACCGCCGCCGGGCGCTACGCCAGCCGGCTCTACGGCACGCTCGACAATAGCGACCTGGTCGGCAACACCTATCAGGGGTTCGACCACTATCTGGTCGTCGACCTGCGCGCGCAATTCACGGTGGCGAAGCGCTACACGCTCGGGCTGGGCGTCGATAACGTCGGCAACGACAAATACTTCCTGTTCCACCCTTTCCCGCAGCGCACGTTCCACGCCGATCTGACGGTGCGGCTGTGACACAAAAAAGACCGCCGTCCCGGTTGGAACGGCGGCCGATTTTTGACTGCGAGATCGATTAGAACTGAACGTTGAGCGTTCCGATGAAGGCCCGCGGGCTGCCGATCTGCGCGAACGGCACGCTGTACTGAGTGGTAGCACCACCCGAGAACCCGCCAACGTAGAACTCGTTGAACACGTTCTGCACGTTGAACTGGAAGTAGGTGGTCTTGTTGAGACCCAGCCATTCCAGGCTCACGCGAGCGTCGAGATCGACCGTGGTGTAGGCCGGCGTTTTGGCCGGATACACCTGGTAGGAAACACTGGCGGTCGGACAGGCCGAATTCACGACGGTGCCCGTGCACTGCAAGTTGGGCAGATTCTGGTCATTGACGTAGCGAGGCCCGGTCCGCTTGGCCTGCACCGCCAGCGACACTGGTCCGAACGTGCCCTGAAGACGGCCGCCGAACGTATACACCGGCGCGCCCGATTCACGCTTGCCGGCGGTAAGCGCATAAATCGTCTGGCCAATTGCCGTGCAGTTTGCGGTCGTCACCGTGGTGCAGGTGCCGAGCACGACGTTGTTCTTGATTTCCGACTTCATGTACGAGCCGAAGACATAGGCCACGACTTCGGGGATCGGCTTGTACGAAATGCTGCCGTCGATGCCGTACTTATCGACGCGGCCGAGGTTGCGGTAGAACGTCGTCTGCGTGTCCGGATCGTACGCGCTGGCCAGCCGGTTGGTGAAGCGCGTGTACCACGGTCCCACGAATGCCTGAATCTTGCTCGTCGTGTAGCGGAACCCGGCATCGAAATTGTCCGAGGTTTCCGGCACCGGCTTCGCCTGCGCCGACCCGACCGGGTAGTAGAAGGCGTTGTACAGATTGTCCGTACCCGGCACCTGCAGGCCCTTCGAATAGTTCACGTACACGGTCGCACCGCCGCCGAACTTGTAGGTCAGGCCGATGTTCGGCAGCACGCGATTATAGCGGTAAGTCCGCGACTGCGGCGGCGCAAAGCCGGTGACGACGTTCGTCGTCGAGTTGAAGCTGTACGGGTTGAAGCCCGCATAAGCGGTGTTCGCCGCAGTATTGCCGCGGCCGAAGCAGTCGAGGAAACCGCTCGAGCTGGTCGTGAAGCAGAAGTTGTTCAGCTTACGAACAAAGAACGGCGCGCGGACGCCGATGCTCGCGGTCAAATGGCCAAACGTCCCGCGATATTCGCCCGCCACCTGGTCGAGAATGGCGAACGACAGGCGGTCGCGCTTTTCGACGATGTTGCCGTTCGAATCGCGCAGCGGGTTGTTGATCGGGAAGACGTCGGTCGGATAGCCGTCCGGCGCCAGCTGGTTGAGCTCGCCGGTCTGCCGGTGACGGCCGTAATCGTGCGAATAGGCGATGCGCAGCGTGTTGTTGCTGTCGATGTCGTAACGCAGCGAGGTGATCAGGCCGTAGCGGTGCGTGACCGTCTGGCTCGGCGCGAGCAGAGTAACTTGGTCGAGCGTATCGCCGTCACCGTTCAGATCGCGGCCGAAATAATAGCTGCCACCAATGAAACCAGGCTGGTTGTTGACGCCGGCCGTGGGGTCGATGTCGCGCAGCTGCTCGCGGCCCGTCACCGTGCCGCCGCCGTTCGCCTTGACGTACTGGAAGCTGGCGTCGGCGGTGAACACGAGGCCGGGAGCCAGCGTAAAGCGCGACCCGAAACGGATGCTGCCGGTGTTCGAAGGATTGTAGCGCTCGTCGAAGCTGCTACCGCAGGTGACACCGTTGTTCGACGCACCGGGCGCGTTAACCGTGCCCGTGGTTTGCGCGGTGCCCGCGACGGCCGGCGTCGTCAGGCAGCGCGCGATCGTATATGGCAGTTCATTCTGACTATAGGGGAAGCGATTGCTCGATCCCGTGCCCGGCGTGCGCAACGTCAAGTTGGTCGGGCTGATGGTGGTGTCGATGCGCAACGGCGCCGAGCCGAAGAAGTTGTTGCGGTTGACGTTATAGTTGCCGGCCAGCGAGATGAAGTCGCCGTTCGAGCCGATCGGCTGATAGATGCGCGCATTGTACTGCGACTTGCGGATCTTGCCGAAGTTGTTGAACACGACGTCGTTGTTGGCGTTGCTCGCCGAAATCCACGCCTTGGTGCCGAACGACGTGAAGCGGCCGGTGTTGAGCAGGCCGAACACGCGGAAGAAGTTGTAGTCGCCGACCGAGCCCTGGAGGCGTGCGCCGAAATCGTCGGTCGGGACGATCGTCGTATAGTTGACGGTCGAGCCCGAGGCGGCAGCGGTCGGGCTGTCAACGTCGGTCGAACCGTAGCTGACGTTGACCTGCTGGATCAGTTCGGGATCGAGCTGCTGGTTCGAATAGAGCGCATAGTTGCCCGTATCGTTGAGCGGAACGCCGTCGAAGGTCAGCCCGATGCGCGACGAGTCGAAGCCGCGGATCGTCAGCGTACCGCCGGCCGAGCCGAACGGATCGTTGTTCTGGAAGCTGACGCCCGGCAGCGAGTTGATCGTGTCGAGAATCGAGTTGCCCGGGGTCTGCTTGGAGATGAACTCCTGCGTCAGGACGCCCTTGGCCTTGCTGCTGTCGGGGATCTGCACGCCGCCGACGCCGCCCTGCGTGCGAGTCGAGGTGATGACGATGTCGTTATTGTCGAAGTCGGTCGAACCGGTCGACTGCGCGTAGGCCGCGCCCGGAAACAGCATCGCGACTGCGGCCGCGCCGATAAGCAATTGAGTTCGCATGGTATTCCCCTATGAGCGGTAAATCGCCCGATGCGTCGAATCCGCGCACCTTCCCGGACGTCCCTGGCGACAGAATATGTCGCTCAGATGACAGTGCAAGCCGGGGCTGTGGACAGTTTCGGAATCATGATGTTGCGTTGCAAAAAAGCATCACCACCAGATCAGCCAGCCGTGGCGACAATCGCCGCCCATCCGGCCTCGTCGATGACCTCGATCTCCAGCTCCGCGGCCTTCTTGAGCTTCGATCCCGCGCCCGGACCCGCGACGACCAGATCGGTCTTCGCCGACACCGATCCGGCGACGCGCGCGCCCAATGCCTCCGCCTGCGCCTTGGCCTCGTCGCGGCTCAGCGTCTCCAGGCTGCCGGTGAACACGATCGTCTTGCCGCTGACGCGCGATTCGCGCGTTTCGACCACGAACGGCGGGGGCGAGACTTCGGCGAGCAGGTCGTCCCAGACGTGCTGGTTGTGTGGCTCGTGGAAGAAATCGCCCAGCGCCTCGACCACCACCGGCCCAACCCCGTCGATCAGCGCGAAGCGATCGACCGCTTCGGCATCGCCTGCATGCGCGGCCTCGGCAGCCGTCCGCAATGCAGGCAGATCGACGAACATCTTCATCAGATCGCGCGCGGTGATCGCGCCGACATGGCGGATGCCGAGCCCGAACAGCAACCGCGCGGCGTCGGGCGTGCGCTTCGCCTCGATGGCCGCCAGCAAGCCGTCGACGGAGGTTTCCTTCCACCCCTTCATGCCGAGCAATTCATCGCGGTGGGCGGCGAGCCGGAAAATATCGCCCGGTTCGGCGATCCAGCCCAGGTCGAGGAACAGTTTCAACCGCTCGACCCCGAGCGAATCGATATCGAGCGCGCCGCGCGAGACGAAATGCTTCAAGCGTTCGAGCCGCTGCGCCGGGCAGATCAGGCCGCCGGTGCAGCGCACGTCGACCTCGCCCTCCTCCGCCACCGCCTCGCTGTCGCATTGCGGGCAATGGGTCGGGAAGGTCCAGGGATCGCGCGGTTCGTCGCGGGTCAGGTTCTCGACGATCTGCGGGATGACGTCACCCGCGCGTTGCAGCACGACACGGTCGCCGGGGCGCACGCCGAGCCGCGCGATCTCGTCGGCGTTGTGCAGCGTCGCGTTGCGCACGACGACGCCGCCGACCGTCACCGGCTCGAGCTTGGCGACGGGAGTCAGCTTGCCCGTGCGCCCGACCTGAATGTCGATGGCGAGCAGGGTCGTCTGCGCTCGCTCGGCGGGGAATTTGTGCGCGAGTCCCCAGCGCGGGGCGCGCCCGACGAACCCGAGCCGCGCCTGCCAGTCGAGCCGGTCGACCTTGTACACGACTCCGTCGATGTCGAACGGCAGATCGGCGCGCTCGGCCTCGATCGCCTTGTAGGTCGCGAGTGCTTGGTCGAGCGTGCCGCCGGGCTGAAACTGGCGCGCGACGGGAAAGCCCCAGTCGCGGATCGCCGCTATGACCGCGCTCTGCGTATCCCCGGGCAAATCATTCGCCTCGCCCCACCCCCAGGCGAAGAAAGCGAGCGGCCGCGATGCGGTAACCGCCGCATCCTTCTGGCGCAGCGACCCGGCGGCGGCGTTGCGCGGATTGGCGAACTGGCGCGCTTCCTTGCCTGCCGCTTCGGCCTCCGCGAGCAATCGCGCGTTGAGCGCGGCGAACGCCGATTTCTCCATATAGACCTCGCCGCGCACCTCGAACACGTCGGGCGCACCCGCCGGGAGGGTCGCGGGAATGTCGGCGATCGTGCGGACATTGGCGGTGACGTCCTCGCCGACCTGTCCATCGCCACGGGTCAGCGCCTGGACGAGTTTGCGGTTTTCGTAGCGCAGCGAACAGCTCAACCCGTCGATCTTGGGCTCGGCGGTCAGCGCGATCGGTTCGTCTTCGGGCAAGTTGAGGAACCGCCGCACACGCCCGACGAAGTCGCGCACCTCGTCGTCGTCGAACGCATTGTCGAGGCTGAACATCGGCCGCGCATGCGCCACCTTGGCGAGGTGCCCGGCGGGGGCCGCGCCGACCTTCACGCTCGGCGAATCGGCACGGATGAGGTGCGGGAACGCCGCCTCGATCGCGGTATTGCGCCGCATCAGCGCGTCATAATCGGCGTCCGAAATCTCGGGCGCGTCGTCGGTATGATAGAGCCGGTTATGATGCGCGATCTCGGCGGCGAGCCGCTCGAGCTCGGCGGCGGCAGTGGAATCGTCGGCGGGAAGCGGCGCGGCCATGCGATCAGCTATCGGCGGCGCGCGCGGCGATCAAGCACTGCCCCAATTTGGCTATGATTGGCGGGCAGCAAGGCGGCGGCGAACAGGGAGCCTGTAATGCTGGGAGCAATCCTGTTGATGATGCAATCGGCGCTGCCCAGCCCGGCGCCACTGCCTGTCACCGGCCCGGTCTTGCCCAAGGCGCTACGCGTGACCGCGCGTTGCGACCCGTCGGGCGACGACATCGTCATTTGCGGCAAGACCGATCCCGACCAGTACCGCCTCCGCCCGCTTGGCCCGCCGCCCGGCGGCAAGCCGCTCCCGCCGATGACCGCGAAGCTCGGCAACGGCACGATCGACGGTCGCGCGAAAGAGCATTGCGTCGGCGGGTTCTGCGCGCCCGCCGCAGTGGTGACTTTCAAGGTCCCGTTCTAGGCCGCTTCCAGCAATCGTTCGGCTTGCGCGCGCGCTTCGTCGGTGATCGTCGCGCCCGACAGCATGCGCGCGATTTCCTCGCGGCGCTCGGCCTCGTCGAGCGCATGGACGCCAGTGCGCGTGACGGTGCCGTCGCTCGATTTGGCGATGAAGAAATGCCCGCTCCCGCGCGCCGCGACTTGCGGGCTGTGCGTCACGACGAGCACCTGCGTGCGCTCGGCCAGCCGCGCCAGCCGCTCGCCGATCGCGCTTGCGACCGCACCGCCGACGCCGCGATCGATCTCGTCGAAGATCATCGTCGCCGCACCGCCTTCTTCCGCCAGCGCGACCTTGAGCGCGAGGATGAAGCGCGACAATTCACCCCCCGACGCAATCTTGGTCAGACCGGCGAATGGCGCGCCCGGATTGGTCGAAATCTCGAACTCGACGCGGTCGCGCCCGGCCGCGCTCCATTGCTCCTCGGCGAGCGGCGCGACCACGGTGCGGAACCGCGCGGCGTCGAGCTTAAGCGGGGCGAGTTCGCTCGCGACCGCCGCGTCGAGTCGCGTAGCTGCGATGTGGCGCTCGGCCGACAGCGCGTCGGCGGCTTTCTCATAGTCCGAGCGCGTCGTGGCCACTTTGGCTTCGAGCGCGGCGATCCCCTCCTCGCCCGCATTCAACCGCTCGAGCTTGCCGCGCAATTCATCGGCCAATTCGGCAAGGTCATCAGGCTGAACGCGATGCTTGCGCGCGAGGCCGCGCAAGTCGAACAGCCGCTCTTCATCGGACTCCAGCTGGGACGGTTCGAACCACAAGGCAGCGCGCGCTTCCTTCATCCGGTCCTCGGCGACCGCGCCTTCGATCACCGCGCGGTCGATCGCCGCGAGGGCATCGGCGAGCGCGGGATGCGCATCGGCGATCCGTTCGAGCACGCGCGCCGCCTGGCGCAGCCGCGACAGCCCGCCATCGGACCCTTCGAGATAGGTGTCGATCGCCGCGAGGTCGTCGGCGATCTTCTCCGCGCGCTGCATAGTGCGGCGGCGGTCGGCGAGCGTCTCTTCCTCGCCCGGCTCGGGCGCGAACGCGGCGAGTTCGCCGACCGCATGCTCGAGCCATTCGCGGTCGCGCTGCGCGGTCTCGATCTCGGCGCGCGCGGCGGCCAGCGCGCCTTCCGCCGCGCGCCACGCCGCATGCGCCGTTGCCGTCGCGGTCGCCTGGGTCCGCCCGAACGCATCGAGCAGCGCGCGATGCCCGGTAGGCGCAAGCAGCCCGCGGTCGTCGTGCTGGCCGTGCACTTCGACCAGATGCTGGGCGAGGTCGCGAAGCAGCCCCGCCGACGCGGGCTGGTCGTTGACGAAGCCGCGGCTGCCGCCATCGGCCTTGACGATCCGCCGCATGATCAGCGGCTCGCCGGGATCGATGTCGAAGCCATTGTCGCAAAGCAACGCGGCGAGCGGGCCATCGGCGTGCGGCGTGTCGAAGCTCGCGGTGACCACCGCCTGCGCGGCGCCCTGCCGCACCAGCCCGCTGTCGGCGCGGCTCCCGAGCGCGAGGCCGAGCGCGTCGAGCAGGATCGACTTGCCCGCGCCCGTCTCGCCGGTCAGCACGCCGAGGCCGCCGTCGAACTCGAGCTCGAGCGCTTCGATCAGCACGACGTCACGAATGGCGAGCGCGGTCAGCATCGCGCTTTCCTTAACGGCAAAGCCGCCGCCGGGTCATCCCTTAGTTGAGTGGGCCTTACTTGGGCTTGCTGCCAGCGCCGCCGGTGTTGCTGGTACCGGTCGAATCGGAGCCTTGATCCTTCGGCGCGACACCGGGCGTGCCCGGCGCGATCGGCTGCGCATCCTTGAGCCCGACCGGCATCGGCAACTCGCCCGCGGCAAGCGGCGCGGCGGGCTTCCAAGGATGATCCTCCATCAGCTTGTACGCGTGCTTGTACCAGTCGGTGCCGGGGTAATTGGCGCCGAGTACCGCCGCCGCCTTCTGCGCTTCCTCGGGCACGCCCAGCGCGAGATAGGTTTCGGTCAGCCGCATCAGCGCTTCGGGAATATGCGTCGTGGTCTGGTACTGATCGACGACCGTGCGGAAGCGCAGCGTCGCCGCAAGCCACTGCCCGCGCGTTTCGTAGAACCGGCCGATCTCCATTTCCTTGCCGGCCAGATGGTCGCGCACCAGGTCCATCTTCAGCCGCGCATCAGACGCATATTTTGAATTGGGATAGCGGCGGACCAGCTCGCCGAGCGCGTCCATCGCCTGCGTGGTGATCTTCTGGTCGCGCGTCACGTCGGCGATCTGCTCGTAATAGCCCAGCGCGACGAGGTAATAAGCGTACGGCGCGTCGCGGTTGCCCGGGTGGACCGAAATGAAGCGCTGCGCCGACTGGATCGACTCGGTGTAGCTTTGATCCATGTAATAGCTGAACGCGCTCATCAGCTGCGAACGGCGCGCCCAGATCGAGTAGGGATGCTGGCGCTCGACCTCATCGAACAAGATGGCAGCCTGCTTGTACTGGCCCTGATCGAGCCGGCGCTTGGCGAGCGAATAGAGCGTGCCGACGTCGCGGGCGATATAGGGCACGTCGCCTTTCTTCAGGCCGCCGCCGCGGCCGGCGCACCCGGCGACGGGAATGGCAAGAGCAGCGATCAGCGCGAGGGCGAGCGGGCGGGACGGGATCATACGCATGGAAAACGAGCCTTAGCCGAGGGGGACGCGTGCGAACAATGATTTTCGCTTGTGGCTTTTTCGCGGCACGCAATAACGGATCGCATCGCTTGGCCCACGCGTTGGCGCGGCGATCCAGACAGGAAAGAGCCGTTACCGATGACCGCCACGTTGCTCGCTACCAAACGCGTCGAAAAGCCGTGGGGGCGGCACGATCTGTGGCCGGGGTTCGACAACCCCGCGCCCGACGCGCCGCCGATCGGCGAAGTGTGGTTCCAGACCCCCGACGCCGGCACGCCCGACCTGCTGATCAAATATCTGTTCCCCGGCGAACGGCTGTCGGTGCAGGATCACCCGACCGACGAGGCGGCGCGGGAAGCGGGCTATCCGCGCGGCAAGGACGAATGCTGGGTGATCCTGGCGGCCGACGCCGGCGCGACGATCGCAATGGGAACGAAGGAGCCGACGACGCGCGAGGCGCTGCGCAAGGGCGCGGAGGACGGGTCGATCGTCGACATGCTCGACTGGAAACCGGTAAAGGCGGGCGATTTCCTCTACTCGCCCGCGGGCACGATCCACGCGATCGGCGGCGGGATCACGCTGGTCGAGGTGCAGCAGAACGTCGACCTGACCTATCGCCTGTACGATTACGGCAGCGACCGCGAGTTGCATCTCGATCAGGGGCTGGCGATTGCCGATCCCAACCCGTTCACGCCCAAACCGATCGTCGGCGAGGTCAGCGAAGGGCGCACGATCCTGTGCGAGGGACCCAAGTTCGTGCTCGAACGCTGGGCCGGGGGCGACCGCGAAGTGACGCTCCCCGACGGCGTGACGGGCTGGCTCACCCCATTGAAGGGAGAGGGCGTGGTCGACGGCGTTGCGTGGCGCGCGGGCGAATGCGTGACGGTGACGGGACGGGCGCACCTCCACGCAAGTGCGGGCAGCGATCTGTTGTTCGCCTATCCGGGCACCGAGCGGATTTAGGTTCGACCGCTATTAACCAACGCGCGCTAAGGAAGACGCTATGCTGCGCGTCCTGACTCTGTCGACCCTGTTCCCCGACTCCACGCGGCGCAATTTCGGGGTGTTCGTCGAGCGCCAGACGCTGGGGCTCGCGGCGCACCCCGATGTCGAGTTGCGCGTCGTCGCCCCGATCGGCCTGCCCCCCTTTCCGCTCCCGCTGCGCGGACGCCACGCCAAGCTGGCCAAGGTACCGCTCGGCGAGCAGTGGAAGGGTATCGACGTCTATCGTCCACGTTTCCGGAGCGTTCCCGGCACGGCGGGGCGGTTTCACGCCGGCGCGCTAACCCGCGCGCTCGTGCCGTTACTCACCGACTTGCGGCGCGACTTTCCCTTCGACGTGATTGACGCGTCGTTCTTCTTTCCCGATGGCCCCGCGGCGGTCGCGCTCGGCAACCGCTTCGGCGTGCCGGTGTCGATCAAGGCACGCGGCAGCGATGTCCACCATTGGGGCATGGCGGCCGCGACCAGCGGCCAGGTCCGCGACGCCGGCCGCGCGGCCGACGGGCTGCTCGCGGTGTCGGCGGCGATGAAGCGCGACATGGTGGCGCTCGGCATGCCGGGCGAGCGGATCCGCGTCCACCGCACGGGGGTCGACCTCGGCCAGTTCGCGCCGCGCGACCGGGCGGCGGCCAAGGCAGCGCTGCACGTCGCCGGGCCGCTGGTCGTCTCGACCGGCGCGCTGATCGAGCGCAAGGGGCACGACATCGTCATCGAGGCGATCGCGGCATTGGCCAACACGACGCTGATCGTCGCCGGCGAGGGCGCCTACCGCCCGGCGCTCGAGGCGAAGATCGCCGCGCTCGGACTGGAGAACCGCGTCCGCCTGCTCGGTGCGGTACCGCACGCCGAGATGCCCGCGCTGCTCGCCGCCGCCGACGCAATGGCGCTGGCGTCGACCAACGAAGGCCTCGCCAACGCCTGGGTCGAAGCGCTGGCGTGCGGCACACCGGTTGTCATCCCCGATGTCGGCGGCGCCGGCGAAGTGGTGACCGAGCGCGCGTTCGGGCGAATCGTCGGGCGCTCGGCCGCTGGTTTTGCCTCGGGAATCGCCGCGGTGCTCGCCGACCGTACGCCCGCCGCTACCGTGCGCGCGGGCGCCGAACGCTTCACCTGGGAAGCGAACACCGCCGGGTTGTACGAGCATCTGAAGGGGCTGGTTCAGCGGAACCGAACCCGACGAAACCCCTTTAGCGCTTAGGCTCCTTCATCGGAACGCCACGCCACGACGCCGCCTGATACTCGCTCAGGCTGACCAGATTGCCCATCTCGACCGGCATGTCGATCAGGTGGAGTCCCCAATCCTTGAGGATCGCGCCGTTGACCGTGACGTCGCCGACGATCGTGTCGGTGCGCGGGTCGGCGGGGTCGGCGTTGACCGTCACCGCGAGGTAGGTGAACCCGCCGTTCGACACGCATTCGGCGGAGATCAGCCCGGGGACCGACACGAACGGCGTGTTCACCGGCGCATTGTCGGTGGTCCACGGCCCCATCGGGGCACTGGCGAGCCCTGCGCCCTTGGCGCCGAAGATCGCGTCGGTCACCGCCTTGCCGCCGCCCAACGCCGCGGGATTGGTGCACGCCGCTACCATCCCAGGCATCTCGACCCGCGAGAAACGGCTGTTTGCCGGCGGGGGCGAATCGGCGCGGAAGGTCGTGTAGGTCACGACGCAGCCGAATTGCTGCATCGACTTGCACAATTTGACGCGCTGGAAGTCGCCGCCGACATCGCCGCCCGGCGGCACCGCGACATTGGTGCCGATCAGGTATGCCGCAATCAGCTTGCGCCGCATGTCGGGGTCTTTTTCGATCACGCCGGCGACCAGCTGCTTGAGGATGCCGGCGCCCTGGCTGTGCCCGATCAGCACGACGCCACGGCCGGCATTGTCGCGCTTCAGGTAATCGTACCACGCCGCCTCGACGTCGAGATAGGCGAGCTTGCGGTCGGCGGCGGTCGCCTTGCCCGCCATCACGTCGCGCAGCGCGGTCAGCGTGACCTGGCGGTACATCGGAGCGAAGACGCGGCATTTCGAGGTGAAGCGCGCGGCTTGCGAGGCCGCGACCTGTTTTTCCTCGGGGCCGATGTTGAGGTCGCTGTTCGGGCTGGGGTCGAGCGACACGGTCGGATAGACGTAGAAACAGTCGTACAGCGGCGCCGGCTCGGCCCGGAACTTGACGACCTTTGCCTTGCCGTTGGCGGCGATCACGGTGACGTTCTGGTCGACCGCGCAGGCGTCCTGCCGGCCGGGACGGCACAGCCACGCGGCATCGGTGTTGTAATCGGGCGCGGGGATCGGCGCGAAGACTTGCGGCGGTGCGGCGGGAGCAGCCATCGGGGCGACGGGTGCGGGCGGCGCGGCAGGCGTCGTCTGCGCGGCGGTCGGTGCAGCGGCCAGCAAGGCAGCGGTCGTCAGCAGGTATTTCATCGATGCTCTCCCCCCGATCGGATTCGAACGCTAGCGTATCCGCCCGCGCGCAGGGATCAAGAGGGTGCTAGATCGGATAGAAAGCGCCGACGACCCAGCGCCCTTCGCTGCGCAGCATGCCCCAGGCGCGCGCGGCGGCGCGGCTATCCATCGCCTCGACGCCGATCCGCCGCGCTTCGAGCGCGCGCGCCAGGGAGAGCGGCGGGCGGACGAGCGTCGCGCCGGTGCCGAGCAGAACGAACTCGGGCGGCGGGTCGAGACTCAGCAACGGGGCCAGCGCCGCCTCATCGAGCGCGTCGAGCGGCGGCGGCGTCCAGGCGTCGGCGCGCAGCGGCGTGATCGCGAGCGCGCGATAGATGTTGTCGTCGACGCGGAACCCGGCGGGCGACATCCCGCTGACGACCGGCCCGTCGGCGCGGTCGCGGTCCATTCTCATCTAGCCGCCCGCATCAGACTCGCTCGGCGCCCGCGATCCCCGCCTTGGCGGGCTTGTCCGACGTCGCGACCGGCTCGGCGCGGAGACCAAGCGTGATGAGCAGCGACGACGAGACGTAGATCGACGAATAGGTCCCGACGAACACGCCCAGGATCATCGCCGCGGTGAAGCCACGCAGCACGTGCCCGCCGAAGATCAGCAGCGAGAACAACGCGAGCAGGATCGTCAGCGAGGTCATCACGGTGCGCGGCAGTGTCTCGTTGACCGACAGGTTGATGATCTCGCGCATGTCCATCTTGCGGTATCGGCGCATATTCTCGCGGATGCGGTCGTCGATCACGATCTTGTCGTTGATCGAATAGCCGATGATGGTCAGCACCGCCGCGACGATGTTGAGGTCGAATTCGAACTGGGTCAGCGCGAAGAAGCCCATCGTCATCAGCACATCGTGCATGATCGCGACCCCGGTCGACACGCCGAATTGCCATTCGAAGCGGAAGATCGCGAACAGACAGATGCCGATCACGGCGAGCACGACCGCGAGCACGCCGTTGCGCACCAGCTCGCCCGAAACCTTGCCCGACACGGTCGATTGCCGCTGGAAGCTCGATCCCGGGAAGTCCTTGGCCAGTTCGTTGGTGACCTTGGTCACCGCGACGTTGGTCAGATCCTCGCCCTTCGGCCCCTTTTGCACGGGCAGGCGAACCGACAGACGATTGGGGTCGCCGAGCTGCTGCAATTGCGCTTCGCCCAAGCCCAGCCGATCGACCGAGCCACGCACCCTGTCGAGCCCGGGCGGCGTCGCAAACTTGTATTCGATCATCAGCCCACCGGCGAAATCGACCCCCATGTTGAGGCCCTTCAACGGCACCAGCGCGATCGCCGCCAGCGTCAGCAGCGCGGTCAGCCCGAACGCCCAGTAGCGCAGCCGGACGAAGTCGATATTGGTGTTGTCGGGAACGATCTTGAGCAGGCGCATGATTAACCCGTCACCCCAGCGAAAGCTGGGGTCTTTCCATTGCAAAGCGCGCCCTCACGGCACGAGATTCCAGCTTGCGCTGGAATGACGAGGAAGGGGGCGGTCATATGTTTATCGTCTGCGGACGGTTCTTCCGCAGCCAGAGGACGACGAGCATCCGGGTGAACGTCACCGCGGTGAACACCGAGGTCGCGATGCCGATCAGCAGCACGACCGCGAAACCCTTCACCGGGCCCGAGCCGAGCAGGAACATGATCACGCCCGAAATGGCGTGAGTCATATTGGCCTCGAAGATCGTGCGGCTGGCTTCCTTGTAGCCGAGCTCGACCGCCTGGACGACGCTCCGCCCCCGCCGCCGCTCTTCGCGGATGCGTTCGTTGATCAGCACGTTGGCGTCGACCGCGGTGCCGATCGTCAGCACGAAACCGGCGATGCCGGGCAAGGTCAGCGTCCCGTTGATCAGCGCGAGCACGCCCATGATCACCATCACGTTGATGACCACCGCCCAGTTCGCATAGATGCCGAACCGCCCGTAGGTCACGAGCATGAACAGCACGACCAGCACGACGGCGATGATCGAGGCCTTGATGCCGGCGTTGATCGAATCCTTGCCGAGGTCGGGGCCGACGCTCGATTCCTCGACCACCTTGAGCGCGACGGGCAACGCGCCCGACTTGAGCTGGATCGCCAGGTCGTTCGAGGCCTTGGCATCGAACCCGCCGGTGATTCGGCCGCTGCCGCCCAGAATCGGCGTTTCGATTCTAGGTGCCGAGATCACGCTATTATCCAGGATGATCGCGAACGGCCGCGTGACGTTGGCCTGAGTCACTTTGGCGAAATTGCGCCCGCCTTCGGTGTCGAACTGGAATCCGACCGCCCAGGCGCCGGGATTGTCCGAATCGGTTTCGGCGCGCGCGTCGGTCAAATTCTTGCCGGTGATGATCGCTTCGTCGCGGACCGCGATAACGGGCGTACCAGCGGATAACGCGACCTTGGGGTCGTTCGCCGACGGCATCGGCTGCGTCAGCTTACCGATATAGGGAGCACCAATCCGCGCGCCTTCGGGATAGGGCAGGATCACGTCGCCGATCGGCGCGATGCCCTTGGCCAGCTGCGCCGGATCCGCGTTGATATCGACCAGCTTGAACTCGAGCTTGGCGGTCTTGCCGAGCAGCGCCTTGAGCGCGGTCGGATCCTGCAAGCCCGGCACCTGCACGACGATGCGGGTCGAGCCCTGCTTGATGATCGTCGGCTCGCGCGTGCCGAGCGCGTCGATCCGGCGGCGGACCACTTCGGTCGCGCCGTCCATCGCGCCGTCGATCGCGGCGTCGATCCCCGCCTTGGTCTGGGTGAGCACGAACTGGGTGGAGTTGACGACGGCGATATCCCAGTCGCGCTGCCCGGTGGTGCCGACGCCGTTGGTCTTTTGGCTCAGCAACTGGCGCGCATCCTCAAGCCGCGCCACGTCGCGCAGCATGAAGGTCAATTGATTGCCGCTGAGCTTGATCTCGCCGATCTCGATCTTGGCGCGGCGCATGTCGGTCGCGACCTCGGCCTTCTTTTGCTTCAGCCGCTGCGCGATCAGGTCGTCGGTATCGGCCTCTAGCAGCAAGTAGCTGCCGCCTGCGAGATCGAGCCCGAGATTGATGCGCGGATGGACCGGCCAGTTCGCGACCGTGCTTTCGGGCAGGAAGCTCGGAATGGCGAGCGCGCACAATGCGGCCAGGAGGCCGATGATCGACAGCACCTTCCAGCGCGGGAAATCGAGCATCAGTCGTTCGCCGGCTTGGCGCCGAGCGGCCGCACTTCGGCCAGCGTCGTCTTGACCACCCGGTGCCGCTGACCGGCGGCGAATTCCACCTCGACCTCGGCGTCCGACACCTTCGTCACCTTGCCGATATGACCGCCCGCGGTCACCACTTCGTCGCCCTTCTTCACCGCCGCCAGCGTGGCGTTGTGGTCCTTCACGCGGCGCTGCTGCGGGCGAATCATGAAGAAGTAGAAAGCGATGAACACCAGCAGCAGCGGCAGGATGGTCGAAATCATACTGGCGGTGGCGTCGGTTCCCGCACCGGCGGCGCCGGCGGCCTGGGCATAAGCGGATGGAATGAGCATGGTCGTCCTGAACTGGGCGTGCCGGCGTGCCCGAAAACCGGGCGCCAGCGTCAAGCGCCGCGCGCTATCACCATGGGCGCGCGCACGCAACATCGGAGCGTGCAGCGCGGGCACCGCACCGTGCTTGCATCGCCCGACGTGACGGCCTAGAGGCCCGCGCTTCGGACGCCGCCATCTGGCCGGCGCCCGCCTGGTCGGGGCGTAGCGCAGCCTGGTAGCGCATCACACTGGGGGTGTGGGGGTCGCAGGTTCGAATCCTGTCGCCCCGACCAATTCGAACCGAAGGTGAGAACGGCCGGCGGCGCGCAAAGCGCCGTCCGACGACGCGGCTTCGCCGCGGCGCGCTTTCCCAAACGCGCGGCCCAGATTATGATCGCGGCCAAAGGAGAAGAAGCCATGCGCCCGAGCTTGCTGTTCGCCGTCGCATTTGCGATCGTTGGGCTGTTCGCGATCGGCGTCCCCGCCGTACCCGCCGCCGCACAGACCGATTCCGAGGGTTGTCGCGACGGTGCGCTTGCCCGGCTGCCGAGCTTCTACATCAACGAATGCGACCCCGCGGGCCCGGATCATTACGTCTTCGCTGAAGGTTCGGCATCGCAAACCGATATCCAGGGCACCAAGAGTCGTATCGCCTATGCACTCAAGGACAATGCCGTAACGCCGACCGCCGCTTCGATCGTCGCCAGCTACAAGGCGCAGCTCCAGCAGAACGGATGGACGATCGTCGCGAGCGGTGAGCCCGCCTGGGTGACCGCCTATCGCGGCTCGCGCGCGGGCTCATGGGTGCAAATCGAGGCCAATGGCGGCGCCAACTATCAGATCGTGTACGTGACCCCGGCGGACAAGGTGGCCGACGCGTCGGCGCAGCATTACGCGCTGACTTGCGACGGATCGCTGATCGGCCGCTTCGCACAAGTTCAGGGCCTGCAAACCCAGCTATCCGAGGATGCTATCCGCTCGGGGAGCGGGAAACGGATTTTCTTTCCGCAGGCACAAAAATACGAAAATGTGACACTGTCGGGCGGCACCATCACGAGACCCGGTGATCGCACGACCAATGCCGGCCTTCGCGCCAGTGCGGGATTGGTGCAGAGCTGGCAGCAATGCGACCTCGTGCTTGATAACGAAGCCGGCGCGGCGCTGTTCACCTGGCAGTTGCGCGCGCCCCACCTCCTTTCGGTGACGACGGCTCAGGGCGCGACGACACTGACGCTCGACCATCAAGGCTATACGATGATCATGAGCGGCTCCTAACGGAGGCCGACGATGCGGCTTTGCCGCTGCGCCCTTTGGTTCAATCGCGTGGCGTCTGGAAACGCCGCCTGCCTCTCCCTATATCATTGAAACCACAATGTTTTGGAGGTTGCATGGCCGGCGGTTGGTCGCGCGACGGCGCGGTGCAGGACCAGATCGACGATACGGTCGCGGATGCGGTGAGCGGCGCGCGCGCGCGCATGCCGGCGGGCGACGGATTGGACTATTGCGAGGATTGCGGCGAGGACATTCCCGCCCGTCGGCGCGAGGCACTCCCCGGCGCACGTACCTGCGTCGTTTGCCAGGCGCGCCGCGACGCGGCCGTCAGAAGCGCCGGGATCAATCGGCGCGGCAGCAAAGACAGTCAGCTCAAATAACGTGGTACGATCGACGCCCGGCGGCCAAGCCGATCTGTTCGGACGCGAAGCGGCAAAGCTGCCGGCCGGCCTGGATTATGTCGAACGGTGGATGGCTCCGGCCGAGCAGGCCGCGCTGATCGGGCGATTCGCGGACGTACCCGTGTCGCCGTTCCGCTTTCAGGGGTGGCTGGGCAAGCGTCGCACCGCGTCGTTCGGCTGGCATTACGATTTCGATCGGGGCAGGTTCGCGGCCGCGGCGCCCATCCCCGATTTTCTGCTGCCTGTTCGCGACCGGGCGGCTGCTTCCGCCGGCCTCGCCGCCGACGACCTCGTACAGGCGCTGGTCACCCGTTACGACCCCGGGGCCGGGATAGGATGGCATCGCGACCGCCCGGTCTTCGAGCACGTCGTGGGCCTGTCGCTCGAAGCGCCGGCGACGCTAAGACTGCGCCGCCGCACATCCAGCGGCTTCGATCGCGCATCGCTCGATCTGGCGCCGGGCTCGCTCTATCATCTCAGCGGCGCGGTGCGTCACGATTGGGAACATAGCATCGCCGCGATGGACGTGCGGCGATGGTCAGTGACCTTTCGCAGTCTTCGCGCCGACACATCAGCCGTGCAGTAGCACGGCGGGGATCCGGCCAAATGCCGTGGGACAACGACTCATCTGTGATTCGTTCTAAAAAGGTGGTTTAATACGATTATGGACGATGCCGCCTTCGCTTCCCTGACCCCGCGCGAGCGCGATTGCCTGCGCGGCGTGCGCGCGCTCAAGGGGTCGGGCGAGATCGCGCGCGAGCTCGGCATCGCCACCGGCACAGTCGATGCCTATCTCGGCACCGCCAAGGTCAAGCTGGGCGCGCGCGACCGCAAGCATGCCGCGATGCTGTTCGCCGAGCACGAAGCCGGGCTCGCCCCCCAGAAACCTACCCCCCAGAATCTCGCATACGAGAATCTGGGGCTGGCGGCTGCCTCTCGCCACCCGTCATGGTCGTCGGCGATCGAGGGCGACCGTCTCTCCCCAAACCTTCAGGACGTCGTCCTCGGTCAGCGGCGCTTCGGCGATTTTCCGGTACGGACCACATGGTCCGGAACGTTCCGGGAAATCCTCGAAGGGGCGAGACCGAGTGATTTGTCAACGACGACCAGAGGAGTGCTGATCCTAGCTGCCACCGTGATTATTGGCTTTGCCTTTTTCGTGGTCAGCGCCGGGGTTGGCGCATTGTACGGTCTGGCGACACTTCTTCGTTCGCTTTCTCACTGACGCTCGCTGTTTCAAACCGAACGCGCCGGCCGGGGGCCTGCGCGAAGGAGGCACTATGCGCGTCGATCCGACCAATCATCCGCAATATGATACCATTCTTGCCGTCGCGGCTGCCGTGATGGCGGCCGAGCGCGACACAGATGCGTCGATCAAGGCGCTGAGCCAGCTCGTGTCGACGACGATCGACGAGTTCGCCGAAGCCCGCCTGCCCGCCGGCCTGTCGCAGCGTGCGCTCGACAAGCTCGCCTCGTCGATCGCGGGGCAGATCGAAAGCCGCCGTCTGCTCACCGAAGCGCACCGCGAGTTCGGCCGCGCCGCCAAGGCACTCGGCGCGACCGCCGACGGTTGGGGTCCGACCTGGCCCTGCTACACGGTCGAGGAAGCCGTCAAGCCGAAGCGCGCGCCGCTCCGTCGCGTCGCCTGATCAGCTTGACGGAGACACGCCGCGATGGTCGACATCGAAGGTGATATTTTTCCTGTTCGCTTTCTTGTGGCTCGGGTCGTGCGGCTATGCCTTATGGCGTGGCGGACAGCCCGAGCGATTTGTCGCCGTCATCTTCCTGGTGGCGGTTCCGTTATGCCTGGTCGCGTACATCCCGGATCCTTGGCGCGGGGTGCAGTGGATCATCCTGGCGATCGATTCGGCGATGCTCGTCCTGCTGCTGGCGATTGCGCTTCGCGCCAACCGGTACTGGACGCTGGCCATGGCGGCCATGCAGTTGCTGCAAGTACTGGGGCATTTCCTGAAGCTGACCGATCCCGCCATGCTGCACGTGGTCTATTGGATCAGCGCGGTGGTCTGGGCTTATCCGATGTTGCTCCTGTTGGTGCTCGGTACCGTCCGGCACCACAATCGAGTCAGGCGGCTGGGGCCAGAGCCGTCCTGGAGCAACTCCTCGCTCCCGCCGGATTGAGCGATCGGCGCATCGCCACCACGCTGATCGATGAATTCGGCTCGCTGCCGCTGCTGTTGGCCGCGCAGCCCGCGCGGCAATTGCGCGCGGCGGGCGACCCCCAGGTCGTGGCACTCCTTCAGGCGGTCAAGCAGACGGTGCGCCACGTTACGCGCGCCGACCTCGACGAGCGGCCGGTATTGCCGACGTCGCGCGCGTTGCGGGACTATCTGATGGCGCATCTGGCGGACGAGCCCAACGAACATGTCCGCGTGCTCTACCTCAACGGGTACGACCGGCTGATCGTCGATGAGCTCCATTCGAGCGGCACGCCGACCAGCACGCCGTTCTGTGTGCGCACCATCGCGGCGCGCGCGCTCGAGGTCGGGGCGATGAACGTCATCGTCGCGCATAACCACCCTTCGGGACTGCGCCAGAGCAGCGACGCCGACATCGCCTACACCGTCGCGCTCGAACACGCGCTCGACGCGCTCGGCATCACGCTGATCGATCACCTCATCGTCACGCGCGGCGGGCTCGCCAGTGTGCGCGCGGCAAGTCGGGCGATGGCGGCATGACGATCCATGCGCTCCTGGTCGACGACGACCCCGATACGCGTGCGATCGTCGCGCTCGCGCTCGACCTGCACCCGCGCTTCGCGGTGACCGCGGTGTCGCGGCTCGATGCCGCCGACGTGCTGCGCCGCGGGATCGAGAAGTTCGAGGTGATCCTGCTCGACATGAAACTGAGCGACATGAGCGCGGCGGCGCTGGTCGCGACGATGCGGCAATGGTCGCCCGAACCGGTGCCGATCGTGCTGCTGGCGGCCAGGGCCGGCGACGCGGACCGGCGAAGCTATCGCTCGGCCGGCGCGCAGGCCGTGATCGCCAAGCCGTTCGATCCCGTCGCGCTACCCGATCGCGTGGTCGATTTGCTCGAACCGACAGGTCCCGTCGCGCGTACCGCCGGTTACGCGCGGTAGGCCGCGGCATGCATCACGAACCCCTTATACCCTTCCCGGCAGAGGAAGGGGTAACGGGTTGGGGGAAGTCTCACTAAAGCCCACCCCTTTGTGGCACTCCCCCAGCCCGATAGTATCTAGTTTATGACCTGCGCGGCGAAGCGCTCCATTTCCTCCGCCTGCGGGCTCATCTGGAGCAGGAGCAGGTCGAGGCCGGCGGCTTCATATTCTGCAATCCGTTCCTTCAACTGCTCGGGTGTGCCGACGAGATTGGGGCGCAGCCCGCGGTTCGATACGGAATATTCCTGGATCTTGAGCTCGCGCTCGAGCTGCGTCCCCGACAGCCATTGGTCGAAATTATCGTAGCCCGCGGGCACCCCGGTAACGGTCGTGATCCGCTCGAGCTCGCGCTTCGCCTCGGCCTCGCTGTCGCGGACGATCGCATAGGCGGCCATGCCGTATTGCATCGGCTTGCCGTCCGCGGCCTCACGCCGTGCCGCCATGTCGGCGATCTTGGGCGCAATCGCCTCGACCGGGTCGCCGTGCATCACATAGGCGTCGCACTGGCTCACGATCATCGCCTTGGCCTTCTCGCTCTCGCCGCCGGCATAGACGGTCGGGCGCTTGGCTGGTTTGGGCGAGCAGATCGCGGCGTCGGTCTGGTAGAATTGGCCGTCGAACGAGAAACGCTCCTCGGTCCATAGCCCGTCGACCACCGTCAGCCATTCCTCGGTCCGCGCATAGCGGTCGTCGTGCTGGTCGAACTGGAGCCCGTATTGCTTCGCCTCGTCGGCCCACCACGACGAAACGACGTTGAGCGCCAGCCGCCCGCCCGAGATGCGATCGATGTTCGCCGCCGCCTTCGCGAACAGCGCCGGGTGGTGGAAATTGGGCCGCACCGCGACCATCAGCTCGATCGACTCGGTCACCGCCGCCAGCGCCGCCGCGGTCGACCAGGCATCCAGCGCGGGCTGCTCGACGCCCTTGATGTCGTTGAGGTTGAGCTCGGCGATCAAGGTCAGGTCGTAGCCGAGCTGTTCGGAGCGCTGCGTCAGGCGTTTGGTGTAATCCCAGCTCGCGTCCATCCCTTCGTCGGGCACGTTCCTGAGCCAGCCGCCGAACACCGGCATCCAGTAACCGTAGCGCATCAACGCGCCTCCATCAGCGTTTCGAGGTAATCGATCAGGCGGTCGTGCGGGTCCCAGCCGAGCACGTCGAGCGGCTTCGCGACGAAATTGGACAGCGCGTTGATGTCGTAGAAGCGCGGCGTCCCGTCGCGGTCGTCGATCATCGCCTCGATCCCGCCGACATCGAGGTTCATCGCCCGCGCGATCCGTTCGGCGGCATCGATCAACGCGGGGTCGGGCTGGGTAGCGACCATCTTGATGTTCGAATCCGCCACGCAGGCATCCGCCGGGCACAGATCGAACGCCCCGCCCCCGGCGATATCGATCGCGTAGAGATACTGACGGTCGAGCGTCTCGATCCGCGTGATCTCGCCGCCGCGCGCGGGAACGTAATCCTGCACCAGCAGCACGCCGTCGACGCTCCTGGGCAATTCGCCCTCGGCCACCGCCCAGCGCAGTTCGGTCATATTGTCGAATTTGACGATCCCCGCGCCGGAGCCGCCGATATTGGCCTTCACGACGAGCGGGAACGACAGCGTCGCGGCGGCGGTTTCGACATCGGCGGCGCGATGGACGACGCGCGTGTCGGGGATCGCCAGCCCGAGCGACGCGATCAGCGCAAGCTGCCGCGCCTTCGACGCGTCGATCGCCAGCACGTCCGTGCCGTTGACCACGCGCGCGCCGTTCCGCCGCCAATGATCGAGCAGCGCCATCGTGTGAAAGATCGGATGCTCGTCGCTGCGCAGGAAGCTCGACATGGCGATGCGGTTGAGGATGACGGGCGCCGGGATTGCGGGGTCGGCGGGGTTCCAGTGGCCGTCCGGGCCGAATGCGGAGTAGCCGATCCCGCGCCGATCGAGTGCGGCGAACAGCGGGGCGAACCATAAAGGGTGTTCGTAGAGAATCGCGAGGTCGGTCATCGTCTTCTCTTTCCGTCACCCCGGCCTTGTGCCGGGATCCACTGTGCAGCCAACGATCCCGCTAGAGCCTCTGGCGCAGCGCTTGCCCCCCGGTGGACCCCGGCACAAGGCCGGGGTGACGATTTTCTTGTCACGCTCGGCAGATAGGCAATCGGCCACACCGCTGCTAAGGCCCCGCGCATCATGCTCAACCTGACCGACATCACGGTCCGCCTTGGCGGGCGGACCATTCTCGACGGCGCGACCGCGAAGCTGCCGCCGAAGAGCCGCGTCGGGCTGATCGGGCGCAACGGCGCTGGCAAGACGACTTTGGTCAAGGTGATCGCGGGCACGCTCGACCCCGACACCGGCAGCGCCGACATGCCGCGCGGCTCTCGCCTCGGCTACATCGCGCAGGAGGCGCCAGCCGGGCAGTCAACGCCATTCCAGACCGTGCTCGACGCCGATGTCGAGCGCGCCGCGCTGATGCACGAGAGCGAGACCAGCCACGATCCCGACCGGCTCGGCGAAGTGCACGACCGGCTGATGGCGATCGACGCGTACACCGCGCCGAGCCGCGCGGCGCAGATCCTGGTCGGGCTGGGCTTCGACGAAGCGGCGCAGCATCGCCCGCTCGACAGTTTCTCGGGCGGGTGGCGGATGCGCGTCGCGCTGGCGTCGCTGCTCTTCTCGCAGCCCGATTTGCTGCTGCTCGACGAGCCGTCGAACCACCTCGACCTCGAAGCGGTGCTGTGGCTCGAGGATTTCTTGAAGTCGTACCCCGCGACGATCCTGATCGTCAGCCACGAGCGCGATTTCCTCAACAACGTCGTCGACCACATCCTCCACCTCGAGCGCGGCAAGCTGTGGCTCTATCCCGGCGGGTACGATTCGTTCGAGCGCCAGCGCGCCGAGCGCCAGGCGCAGATCGCCTCCGCGCGCGCGAAGCAGCAGGCCGAGCGCGAGAAATTGCAGGATTATGTTGCGCGCAATTCCGCCCGCGCCTCGACCGCCAAACAGGCGCAGAGCCGCGCCAAAGCTTTAGCGAGAATGCAGCCGATCGCCGAGCTGGTCGACGACCCGTCGCTGAGCTTCGACTTCCCGAGTTCCGCCGAACTGCGCCCACCGCTGATCACGCTCGACCTCGCGAGCGTCGGGTATGGCGACAAACCGATCCTCAGCCGCCTCAACCTGCGCCTCGATCCCGACGACCGCATCGCGCTGCTCGGCAGGAACGGCAACGGCAAGACCACGCTCGCCCGCCTGCTCGCCGCGCAGCTCGCGCCGATGGACGGCGCGATGACAGCGTCGGGCAAGATGCGCGTGGGCTACTTCACGCAGTATCAGGTCGAGGAACTCGACGCGTCCGAAACCCCGCTCCAGCACATGACCGTGCAGATGAAGGGCGCGACCCCGGGCGCGGTGCGCGGCCAGCTCGGCCGGTTCGGCTTTTCGGGCGACAAGGCGACGACCAGGGTCGGCAAGCTGTCGGGCGGTGAGCGTGCCCGCCTCGCGCTCGCTTTGATCACGCGCGACGCGCCGCACATGCTGATCCTCGACGAGCCGACCAACCACCTCGACGTCGACGCGCGCGAGGCGCTGATCCAGGCGCTCAACCAATATTCCGGCGCGGTCGTCATCGTCAGCCACGACCGCCACATGCTGGAGATGACCGCCGACCGGTTGGTGCTGGTCGACAATGGCACCGCGAAGGAATTCGACGGCAGCCTCGACGATTATATCGCCTTCGTGCTGGCGAAGGACGCGTCCGACACCGCCAAGGAAGTCTCCAAGCTCAACAAGAAGGAAGCGCGGCGCGCCGCCGCAGAGGCGCGCGAGGCGAGCCAGGGCCTGCGCAAGGCGGCGCAGGCGGCCGAAGCCGAGCTGGCCAAGCTCAACGCCGAGCGCAGCGCGATCGACCGTGCGATGTTCGACCCGTCATCGGCGGACGCCACGCTCGCCAGGCTGACGATGACCGACTTGATGAAGCGCCGATCAGAGGTCGAGACCAGGATTGAGGCGGCCGAGGCGGCGTGGCTCGAAGCCAGCGAAAAGCTGGAGGCGGTCGCCGCTTAAAGCTCCCTCCCGGTCTTCCGGGAGGGGCGGGGGGTGGGCGCCGAGCACAGCGAGCTCTTTCGGCCAATGACGGAGCGCGACCCAAGTGGGCCGCGCACCCACCCCTAACCCCTCCCTGAAGTCAGGGAGGGGAATAAAGTGCGCCGCACGTTGGTTAGCATTTTGTCAAAGCTTCGCCCCTACGACGCTCCGTGACTATGAAGGAATTCGGGGCATGAGCGCGTTCGGGCGCCGTAATGGAGCCGGCGGCGGCGCGGCCGGACGGCCGGCGTTCGGCGTCGCCAAGCCGATGCAGGGTGGTGCACCTGCGCGGTCCGAGCCCGATGTCGCCGAGCAATTCCCGCCGCTCCCGGGTGGACAGGACCCGCTAGTCGCGCCGTCCGAGAGCGATGCGCCGCTGGGCAACATGCCCGGCGTCCAGATGGACGCGATGCAGCGCCTCGCCGACCGCCAGAACGCCAGCGCCGAATCGGGCAGCTCGCGGGGCGAAGGGTTCGAGGCGTCGGTTCACAAGATCAAGGAACAGGTGCTGCCGCGCCTGCTCGAACGCGTCGACCCGGAAGCCGCAGCCACGCTCAACAAGGACGAGCTGGCCGAGGAATTCCGCCCGATCATCGGCGAGGTGCTCGCCGAGCTGAAGCTGACGCTCAACCGCCGCGAGCAGTTCGCGCTCGAAAAGGTGCTGGTCGACGAATTGCTCGGCCTCGGGCCGCTCGAAGAATTGCTCGCCGATCCGAACATCTCCGACATCATGGTCAACGGGCCGGACCAGACGTTTATCGAACGCAAGGGCCAGCTCGAACTCGCGCAGATCCAGTTCCGCGACGAGGAGCATCTGTTCCAGATCGCGCAGCGCATCTGCAACTCGGTCGGCCGCCGCGTCGACCAGACTACGCCGCTCGCCGACGCTCGCCTCAAGGACGGTTCCCGCGTCAACGTAATCGTCCCGCCGCTCAGCTTGCGCGGCACCGCGATCTCGATTCGCAAATTCTCCGACAAGCCGATCACGCTCGACATGATGGCCGGGTTCGGGTCGATGTCGGTCAAGATGGCGACCGCGCTCAAGATCGCGGGCGCGTGTCGGTTCAACGTCGTCATCTCGGGCGGTACGGGCTCGGGTAAGACGACGATGCTCAACGCCTTGTCGAAGATGATCGACCCGGGCGAGCGCGTGCTGACGATCGAGGACGCGGCGGAACTTCGCTTGCAGCAACCGCACTGGCTCCCGCTCGAAACGCGCCCAGCCAACCTCGAGGGTCAGGGCGAGATCACCATCCGCGACCTCGTCAAGAACGCGCTGCGTATGCGTCCGGACCGCATCATCCTCGGCGAAATTCGTGGGAGCGAGTGTTTCGACCTGCTCGCCGCGATGAACACTGGCCACGACGGGTCGATGTGTACACTCCACTCCAATTCCCCACGCGAATGCCTCGGCCGTATGGAGAACATGGTGCTGATGGGCGACATCAAGATCCCGAAGGAAGCAATCTCGCGCCAGATCGCCGACTCGGTCGACATGATCATCCAGGTCAAGCGCCTGCGCGACGGTTCGCGCCGAGTCACCAACATCACCGAAGTGATCGGCATGGAAGGCCCCGTCATCGTGACGCAGGAACTGTTCAAGTTCGAGTATCTCGACGAGAGCGCGGACGGCAAGATCGTCGGTGAATATCGCGCGATGGGCCTGCGCCCCTACACGCTTGAAAAAGCGCGGCAATACGGGTTCGACCAGGCGTTTCTGGAAGCTTGTTTGTAAGCGGTCAAAGCCGCTTGCACGTCCGTTCGAGAACAGTCGCATGGTTGGCGATCCGCATGGACGTGGTTAGCCGCAACCGAACGGCATCGAACACCAGCGTCACCACCACATCGATCGACTGATCGGCGCCGACCAAATTGGCGACCATCACATCGTTTTCGACGGCTGATCCACATCGCGCGCTGGCGAGCAGTCTGTTCGCGCGGACGTCGCCGCCTAGCGCGCTGTGTATGACCATGTCGAGCGCGGCGCATGGCGCAAGGTGGTCGAACGGCTTGCCGTCCAGGTCGCTGGTGAACGTCACGGCCTTCGCCGCGCGATCGAAATTGACGATGTTGGCCGACTCGTTGGGGTTACGGCAATCAAAGCGATCCTCCGCGGCAGCGGTATCGACGATCAACAGGGCCGCGACGGCAGCGATGACGGCGAAGCGCTTCATATGCCCCCCTTTTCCCGTATCGGATAGTTGCCGCAGCCTCACTTGACCAGCGGCGATGCAAACGAGGTTAACGCGCTACTAACCCGACCGCACTGCCGCTAAGCCGGCGGCATGCGCCGTTGGCTGCTCCCGCTGCTCGTCCTCCTTCCGGCGCCGCTCGGCGCGGCGATGGCGCCCGCGATGCCCGGGCCGCCATTGCCCGACCGCGCGGTGCTCGCACCCGACGCCGAAGCGCAATGGGTGCCGTTCGAGCTGACTCCGGGCAACCAGATCCGTTTCCGCATGACGGTCGATGGGCGCGCCGCGACCGCAATCCTCGACACCGGGTTCAGCCAATCGGTGATCTCGCGTCGCTGGGCGACCAGCGCGGGGCTGCGCATCGCCAATGGCGGGGTCGGCGTCGGGGTCGGCGGATCGGTCGCGATGGGCCAGGTCAACGGGCGCACGCTGGTGATCGGTGGCCTTACCAGGACCGGCGGCCGGCTCGGCGTGCTCGATTTGCCGGACAGCGCGACTGGCGGCGATACCGCGATCGACGCGGTGATCGGCAGCGACATCCTGCGCGCCTATGCGCTCGATATCGATTTTTCCGCGCGGCGGTTCCGCCTGCTGCCGAGCGGGCGCCTGCCCTTTGCGGGGCAGAGCGCACCACTGTCGCTGTCGGGCCGCGACCAGCTGTATATCAGCGAACTGCGCGTCGACGGCACGCGGCTGCGCCCGATGATCGTCGACACCGGCGACGGGGCGACGATCGCGGTGTCGGCGGAAGCGTGGGGGGCGCTCGGCGCGGCGGGGCCGGCGACGACGACCACCGTGTCGTACAGCGTCGCCGGCGCGGTGCAGTCCGGCCTTGCGGTGCTGCCCGAGGTCGCGGTGGGCGATGCGGCACTGCGCCAGGCCGAGACGCTGATCGAGCCCGGCGGCGGTTTTTCGGCGCGGATGGGCGCGTCGGGGCGGATCGGGATCGGGTTCCTCCAGCGCTTTCGCGTACTGCTCGACCCGCGCGCCGGACGGATGGTGATGGCGCCGACGCCCGATACCGATCGTCCGCCGCTGCGCTCGACCAGCGGACTGTTGCTCTCGACCCAGCCCGACCGGTTGCGCGTGCTCCACGTGATGCGCGGCGGTCCCGCGGCGGCGGGCGGGTGGCAGGCAGGCGACGAAATCTGCAGCGTCGACGGCACCGCGATCTCTGCAGCCTATGCGCGCGACCCGATCGCCCTGTGGCAAGTCGCCGCCCCCGGGCGAGTGGTGCGGCTCGGACTGTGCGGCGGCCCGGTCCGCGCGCTGACGCTCAGGAACTTCTACTAGAGATTGAAGGCGACGCTGACGGCGATGATCGCCGCGATCAGCGCGAAGACCTGAACGCTGCGCCAGTCGAGCAACGCCACGCGGTCGAGGTCGTCGCGTTTCCGGTGCCGCCAGTCGATCACCCCCGCGATCACAGCAACGACGAGCGCGAGCGCGACCGCGCCTTCGGCGATCTCCTTCCCCGACCAATCCATCGACTCAGTGGCCGAGCTTCTCGATCTTTTCTTGCAGCCGTGCGAGCTCGGCCTTGAGCGCGGCGACATCCTCGCCGTTGCCCGTCGCCGGCGCGGCGGGTTCGGCGCCCGCACCCGGCTTGAACGCCTTGGTCGCGGCCTCGAACATCTGCATGTTGCGCTTGGCGATCTCCGCGAAGGGCGAGTTGGCGAACGCGCCCTCGACCGCGGTCTTGAACTGTTCGTGGTTGCGGCGGAAGCTTTCCATCGACGCTTCGAGGTAGCCCGGCACCATCGCCTGCATCGAATCGCCGTACATCGCGATCAGCTGGCGGAGGAAATTGACCGGCAGCATCGTCTGCCCGCGGCTTTCCTCCTCCATGATGATCTGGGTCAAGACATTGTGCGTGATGTCCTCGTCGGTCTTGGCGTCGACCACCTTGAAGTCGCGCCCCTCGCGCGTCATCGCCGCGAGGTGATCGAGCGTGATGTAGGACGAGCTTTCGGTGTTGTAGAGCCGCCGGTTGGCGTATTTCTTGATGATCACCGGGCCGTCACCCGCACCGTGCTTTTTCATGGTCGACCGCCCCTGAAGATGTCGGGACCGGTTATAGCCGATGTTTGACGCACCGCAACATGTTGCGCCGCATGGGTGCAGCATGACGCTGCGGTAACCATGCCGGGCCGCCATTGTGCAACTGCGCTGGCGATGACGCCGCGACGGCGCTAGAAGACGCGCCGCAACCCGAGGAGCCTCCCATGTCCGATGTCGTCATCACCGCCGCCAAGCGCACCCCCGTGGGCAGCTTTCTGGGCGCGTTCGCGAGCGTGCCCGCGCACGAGCTCGGCCGCGTCGCGATCGAGGCAGCCTTGGCGCAGGCCGGCGTGCGCGGCGCCGAAGTATCGGAAGTTATCCTGGGGCAAGTGCTGACCGCCGGGCAGGGCCAGAACCCCGCACGGCAAGCGTCGATGGCGGCGGGCGTGCCCAAGGAAGTGCCCGCCTGGGGCGTCAACCAGGTGTGTGGCTCCGGCTTGCGCGCGGTCGCGCTGGCGGCGCAGGCGGTCGCGACCGGTGACGCGACGATCGTCGTCGCGGGCGGGCAGGAAAGTATGTCGCTGTCGGCGCACGCGCAGAATTTGCGCGGCGGAACCAAGATGGGCGACGTCAGCCTGGTCGACACGATGATCAAGGATGGCCTGACCGACGTATTCAACGGCTATCACATGGGGATCACCGCCGAGAATCTCGCCGAGCAATATCAGGTCACCCGAGGCGAGCAGGACGAATTCTCGGTCGCCAGCCAGAACAAGGCCGAAGCGGCGCGTGGGAGCGGCAAGTTCAAGGACGAAATCGCCGCGGTGACGGTGAGGGGCCGCAAGGGCGACACGATCGTCGAGGACGACGAATATATCCGCGCCGGGGTGACAATCGACAGCGTGTCGGGCGTTCGCCCCGCGTTCAAGAAGGACGGGACGGTCACCGCCGCCAACGCATCGGGGCTGAACGACGGCGCCGCCGCGCTAGTCGTGATGAGTCGCGAAGAAGCCGAGCGGCGCGGCGCGCCGATCCTCGCGACCATCAAGTCGTGGGCGTCGGCCGGCGTCGACCCGTCGATAATGGGGATCGGCCCGGTCCCCGCTTCGAAGCGCGCGCTCGAAAAGGCCGGCTGGAGCATCGCCGATCTCGATTTGATCGAGGCCAACGAAGCCTTCGCCGCGCAGGCGCTGTCGGTGGGCAAGGAACTCGGCTGGGACGCCGACAAGGTCAACGTCAACGGCGGCGCGATCGCGATCGGCCACCCGATCGGCGCGTCGGGCGCGCGCGTGCTGACGACGCTGATCTACGAAATGCAGAAGCGCGGCGCGAAGAAAGGCTTGGCGACGCTCTGCATCGGCGGCGGCATGGGCATCGCGATGTGCATCGAGCGGTAAGAGAATACCGCTATATTACAGCAGCTTGCTTGTAATTCGCCAGTTCAGCTGTCCTATCGTGGCATAATTGCTACAATTTGATACAAATTACGACATCTCTGACATAATGTCTGGGCTTGGGCTTGCGCCTGCAAGCCAAAACGGTTCTGGTTCACGCTGACGGTACTGGGGGAGTACCGATTTCACCTTCAGGGGGTTTCAGCATGAATATTTCACGCCTTTTGTCGGCGACGGCGCTCGTATCGTGCGGCCTGCTCGCGCCGCAATTCGCTTACGGCGCCGACAAGCCCGCCGGTCCGGCAGCGGCCGCGCCGGCGCCGCAGACCACGCCCAATTGCGATCCCGCGCAGGATCCGAACTGCCAAGCGACCGACGACAAGTCCGACGCCGAAATCGTCATCACCGGATCGCGCATCCGCCGTCCGAACCTCGAATCGACCGTGCCGATCACGTCGGTCCAGGGCGAATCGTTCTTCCAGAACGGCCAGACCAGCATCGGCGATGCGCTGAACGAACTGCCGCAGCTGCGCAGCACCTTCGCGCAGACCAACCCGGGACTCGGCATCGGTATCGCCGGCCTCAACCTGCTCGACCTTCGCGGCCTCGGCACGCAGCGCACGCTGGTGCTGGTCAACGGCCGCCGCCACGTCCCGGCGGACATCCTGAACAACGCGGTGTCGGTCGACACCAACTCCATCTCCGCCGACCTGATCGAGCGCGTCGATATCGTGACGGGCGGCAACTCCGCCGTGTACGGCTCGGACGCGATCGCCGGCGTGGTCAACTTCGTGCTGCGTCGCGACTTCAACGGGCTTCAGGTGCGCGGCCAGGCCGGCGTCACTGGCCAGGGCTATGGCGGTAACCAGTTCGTCTCGGCGATGTACGGCAAGAACTTCGCCGACGGCCGCGGCAACATCACGCTGCAGGGCGAGTATACGCGCAGCGAGCGCGTGTTCGCGTCCGACGTCGACGCCTTCCGCGTCAACCGCAACTTCGCGACGGTCGATGCCGACGGCGGCTCGGGCATCGTCAACGGCGGCGACGGCTACACCGATAACGCGCTGTTCAACGACCTGCGCAGCACGACGATCTATTATGGTGGTCTGGTGCCGATCAACCAGCGCAACGTGCCGAACGCCGGCGCGTGCGGCAATGCGACGACCGCCGCCAATGGCCCGCCCAATACCGCCGGTACGGCGTTCAACTGCACCTACCTGTTCGCCGATAACGGCCGCCTGATCGCGCAGACGGGCACGCGCTTCGGCACGGGCCTCAACAGCGGCATCAACGGCGGCAACGGTCAAACCGGCCGCGAGGCCGAGACCGTGTCGGTCCTGCCGCAGAACCAGCGCTACGGCTTCAACCTGCTCGGCCATTACGAGTTCGACAAGGCGCTGGAATTCTTCGTCGAGGCCAAGTGGAACCGCGTGAAGACGGTCGGCAACAACGCCGGCCCGTCGTTCAACCAGGGCACCGGTGGCACGACCGACTTCCGTGAGCGCCCGCGGCTCGACAACCCGTTTCTCAACCCGGCCGACCGCACCACGCTGGCGAACCTGATCCTCGCCTCGGGCTGTCGCACCGACTTGCAGGTGATTTGCCCGGCGGCTGGCAACCTGACCGCGACCGACATCGCCAACATCAACAACGGCAGCTTCCGCTTCGTCGATGCGCGCAATCTGCTCGACGTGGGCCTGCGCGACGAGCACTTCCAGCGCGATACCTATCGCGTGGTCGCCGGCTTCCGCGGGACGTTCAACGACGACTGGAGCTACGAACTGTCGGCCAATTACGGCCAGTTCCGCGAATCGACCACGACCAGCGGTTATATCGACCGCCAGCGGTTCGCGCTGGCGATGGACGCCGGCCGCAACCCGGTCACCGGGCAGATCCAGTGCCGCTCGCAATTCGATCCGGCGTCGGCGGTCCAGCTGTCGGGCTTCTCCCCGTCGCCCGATCCCGCCAGCGCCGCGACGGCCGCGTACAATGCGGCGAACGCCGCGCGCCTCGCGGCGGACATCGCCGCCTGCGTTCCGTACAATCCGTTCGGCACGCCGGACAACACCGCCTCGATCAACTATTTCTCGCGGACCTTCACGGTCCGGGCGGGCCTGAGCCAGTTCGTGGGTTCGGGCTTCGTGTCAGGCGACCTGAGCCAGTTGTTCGAACTGCCCGGCGGCCCGGTCAGCTTCGCGATCGGCGGCGAGTATCGGCGTGAAACGGCCTTCTACAAGCAGGATCCGTTCGTCGTCGGCGGCTTTACCAACGGTGTGTCGATCCCGCCGTTCGTGCCGAAGCCGTTCGAAGTGAAGGAAGCCTATGGCGAACTTCGCATTCCGGTGCTGAAGGATATGCCGTTCTTCGATGAACTGACGATCAGCGGCGCGGGCCGCGTGTCGGGGTATCAGGGCAAGGCCGGCACGGTCTGGACGTACAACGCCGGCGTCGATTACGCGCCGATCAAGGACATCCGGTTCCGCGCCAATTACAGCCGCGCGGTGCGCGCGCCGAACGTGTCGGAAACCGGCTTCCCGCTGGTGCCGAACTTTTCGAACGGCTTCGTCGATCCGTGCAACCCGGCGCAAATCGGCAGCGGCATTCGCAAGACCAATTGTCAGACCGATCTGGGCCCGCTGCTCGCCAACCTGACGGACATCACCCAGTCGCTGCCGATCGTCAGCGGGTCGAACCCCAACCTGAACGTCGAAAAGTCCGATTCATACACCTATGGCGTGGTCGTCCAGCCGCGTTTCATCCGCGGGATGAGCCTGTCGGTCGACTATTATAACATCAAGGTGAACGGGGTCATCGCGACGATCGCGCCGCAGACGATCGTCAACCAATGCTATGATTCGGCGACGCTGAACAACATCTACTGTGCGCTGTTCACGCGCTATCGCGGGACCGGCCCGGGCCCGCTCGGCGAAGTGCCGGGACGCATCCTGGGCAACTCGCTGACCAACGTGCCGCTCAACTTCGCCAAGCGCGTCCGCCGCGGCATCGACGTCAACTTCGACTATCGCCACGACTTCGGCGGGGTCGCGCTGGATACCAGCCTCGTCTATGTCCACAGCCTGACGAACAGCAACTATCAGGATCCGACCAACCCGGCGTTCGAAACGCGTATCCTCGACCAGCTCGGCGATCCGCAGGACGAGTTCCGGTGGGATGTGGCGATCGGCGTGAAGCCGTTCACCTTCGGCTACCGGATGCACTATATCGGGCCGCAGTGGCGCGCCGCCTATGCGACGACGCACACGATCAACGGCCTGCCGCCGAGCAACATCGATGCCTTCCCGACGCTGAAGTATCCGGGCGTCTTCTACAACGACATCCGTCTCGACATCGATGTCGGCAAGGGTCGTACCGGCGGCAAGCTGAAGTTCTACATGGGCATCGACAACGTGCTCAACCAGGGCGTGCCGGACGGCGCGACCACGGCGACGGGCACCGGCAGCGCGATTTTCGAATATCGTGGCCGCAGCTTCTACGCGGGGTTCAAGGCGAACTTCTGATCGGTCACGATCGGTTGCATGGGGCGGGGGGAAACCCCCGCCCTTTTTTTGCCTCGCGTTCAGCCCGTCCGATCGAAGCGGCTGCCCAATCCCGTCAGCAATTCATATTGCGACATGCCCGACGCCGCCGACGCGCGCGGCAGGTCGTAGTCGATCTCGAGCCAGTCGCCCTCGGCGACCGGCTGGCCGGTCACGCCGACCGCGATCAAATCCATCGACACGCGCCCGAGCACGGGCAGCGTCGCGCCGCCGAGCAACGCCTGGCCTCTTCCGGAAAAGCCGCGCCAGTAGCCGTCGGCATAGCCGATGTTGAGGATCGCGACATCGGTGTCGGCGGGCGCGGTCCAGGTCGCGTTGTAGCCGACCGTCTCGCCCGCCGCGACGCGGCGGCGCTGCAGCACTTGCGCTTGCGGGAACGCGACTTGCGCGATCGCGCCGGCCAGTTCGGGACGCGGCACGCCGCCGTAGAGCGCGAGGCCGGGGCGAGTCAGGTCGAATGCATAGTCGCCACCCAGCGCGATCCCGGCGGAATTGGCGAGGCTCAGCCGCTCGGCCGTAACGCCCGCCGCCATCGCGACGAAGCGGCCGCGCTGGTCGCTGTTCTTGGGCGAATCCTCGTCCGCCGACGCCAGGTGGCTCATCAGCACGTCGATCGTCAGGCCATCGAGCGCGCCGGCCGCAAGGTCGTCGCCGCCCAGCCCCATTCGGTTCATGCCGGTGTCGAGCATCACGTGGCATGGGGCTCCGCCTGCCGCTCGCCACCGCACGGCCTGCGCTGCGGTGCTGATCACCGGTGTCGCGATTCCCGACAGCGCCGCTGCCATGTCCTCGTCGCGCACGCCGTGGAGCACCGATAATGCGGGCAGGCCGAGCGGCGCCAGCTCCGCGGCTTCGGCCCAGGTCGCGACGAAGAAATCGCGAGCACCTGCCTTCGCCAGCGTCGTCGCCACCCACGCGGCGCCGAGCCCGTAGCCGTCCGCCTTGATCGCCGCGCCGCACGCTGCGCTGCCGCTCATCCGCGCGAGCGCGCGCCAATTCGCGGTCAGCGCGTCGGCGTCGCGGCGCAGGCGTAACGGGGCGGCGGTCATGCCGCCCCCTACCCTTGGCGCCGCCGCGACGCCAGCCGCGTCAGCGCCAGTAATTGAGCGCCGGCAGCAAGGCGGGGGGCAGCTCGCGCATCCATCGCGCCGCGGCGATCCGCAAGCCCGGGTCGGCACGCACCGCGTCGTACAGCTTGCCCGGGTCGTTGGTCGTGCGCCACGCCGGCTGGAGCAGCAGGAAGCTGCCCGGCGCGATCAGCGACGTATCGATATCGGACTTGAGGTACGTCGCCAGCGCCGCCGAATCGCGCGTGCAGAAATAGACGCGGAAGCGCAGCTGGTCGTTGTTCTCGGTCTTGAAGAACGGGTCGGCCGGCTCGGGCGCGTTGAGCACCGTCGCGAAGGCGGGGCGCGCTTCGTCCGCGCGGCCCAGGCCCTTGAGCGCGCAGCCGCGAATCCATTCGAACTGGCGGTCGCTGCCGTCGAGCTTTTCGGCGCCGCGCTTACCGCGTTCCTTGCCGCCGTCGAACTGCGCGCGCGCCTCGGTGATCACCGCCAGCGCCTCGGCATAGCGGCCGACATTGGCGAGCCCGGCCGCGCGATTGACGTCGATATTGACCCCGAACACGTTTTCACGCCCGATCCGCTCGCGCGCCTCGGCCAACAGCCTGATCGCTTCGTCGTAGCGCCCCAGCCCGATCAGCAAATTGCCCTCGCGGATCGTCAGGATCACCCATTCCATCTGGTCCCAGTTCGCCTTGAGGGTGCGCTTCGCGCGCTCGTCCTCCACCAGCTTGAGCGCGCGGTCGGAATAGCCGGCGCGGTACAGCACGTTGGCGAACTGGAGCAGCGCGCGGGTCGGCGGGCGGACCGTCGAGTCGGCCGAATTCGTCGGCGCGTTGGGCGACGCCATCGCATAGGCGCGCTCGGCCTTGTCGATCGTGCGCTGGCGCAACAGCCCGAGATCAGGCCCGGTCCAGGCGAGCAGCGGCTCCCACAGGAACGCGAGCCGCCGGTCGGCGAGCAGCCGCAGCGCGGTGTCGGGGTCGCCGATCGGCAGGTAGCGCCAGCGCATCTCACCCGGCACGACCCCGCGCACCGCGGCGTCGTCGCCCTTGACGAGCAATTGCACCGGCATCCTGCCCTTGGGACTTTCGACCTCGCCGCGCGCGATGACGAACGACGCCAGCGGATCCTCCGCCGGCGGCGTCGACACGGGCGGCGCGACCATCGCGGGCGGCGCGAGCGGCGGCGGCGCGTTCTGCGCGGCCAGCGGCGTGGCGGCCAGCGCCGCGCCGATCATCGTTACGCCGGTTACAATTGCGCGCGTCATGCCGGAACCGCCTCCCCTTTCCACTTCAGTCCCCACAGCGCCACCAGCAGCGCGACCAGGACCACCCCCCAGGTGTACCATAGCCCGGCGTACGGATTGCCAGTCTTGGCGACGATCAACTGACTGATCAAGGGGAGGAATCCGCCGAAATAGCCGGTGCCGATATGGTAGGGGATCGACATCGACGAATAGCGGATGCGCGGTGGGAACATCTCCGCCAGCAACGCCGCGACGGGGCCGTAGGTCGCCCCCGCGAGCGCCGACATCAGCAGCATCGCGAACAGGATGCCGACGATGCCCCACGCGGTCGGGCGCACCTTGTCGAGGCTGTAGCCCGCGGCGGTCAGCGCGGCGTCGAGCCCCTTGGGACTGGTGTCCGCCACCGCCTCCCCGCCGACGATCACCACCACCGCCGGGGTCGTCCCCTTGGTGTAGGCCACGCCCTTCTTGGAGAAATAGTCGAGCAATTGCCCGCATTCGTCGGCCTGTTTCGATGCGAACACGTCGTAGCTGCAATGCGGCCCACTGACGATCACCGGCGCGCGCTTGTTGGCGTGCACCAAAGCCGGGTTCGCCGCCCCGCCGATCACCCAGAAGATCGGGAACAGCATGACGAGCGTCAGCGCATAGCCGATCACGATCGGCGCCTTGCGCCCCACCCGGTCGGACAGCCGCCCGAACAGCACGAACCAGAACAGCCCGCACAGCCCGCCGAACCCGACGATCAGCTGCGCCGCAGTCTCCTCGACTCGCATCGTCGTGGTGAGGAAGGTCAGCGTGGAGAACAAGGCGGTGTACCATATCACCGTCAGCCCCGCCGCGATCCCGAACAACGCGACGAACAGCCGCTTGGCGTTGCCGGGATAGCGCAGGCTCTCGACGAACGGGTTCTTCACCGTCTCGCCCGCTTCCTTCATCGCGCGGAACACCGGGCTTTCGCTGAGCTTGAGGCGCATCCACAGCGACACCGCGAGCAGCCCGAGCGAGAAGATGAACGGGAAGCGCCACGCCCACGCCGCCCAGCCCGCGTCCCCCGCGACGAGCTTGGTCAGCAGCACGATCGCGAGGCTCAGGATGAACCCGCCCGCCACGCTCGCCTGGATGAAGCTGGTGTAGAAACCGCGCTTCCCCGGCGGCGAATGCTCCGCGACATAGATCGCCGCCCCGCCATATTCGCCGCCCAGCGCGAGCCCCTGGAGCACGCGCAGCAGCACGACGATCCCCGGCGCCCACAGCCCGATCTGCGCCGCGGGCGGAATGAACCCGATCCCCGCGGTCGCGACGCCCATCAAAGTGATCGTGACGAGGAAGGTGTATTTACGCCCGAGCCGGTCGCCGAGGAACCCGAACAACACCGCGCCCAGCGGCCGGAACCCGAACCCGACCGCGAACCCCGCCCACACCAGCAGGTTGCGCACCAGCTCGTTGTCCGACGGCACGAACGTCTTGCCGATGATCGCGGCGAGCGTGCCGTAGATGAAGAAATCGTACCACTCGAACAGGGTGCCGAGCGACGAGGCGGCGATGACGAGGCGAATGTCGGCGGGCGACGGATCGGGACGGAGTTCCTCCGGTGCCAGCGTTGCCATGATGCCCTCCCCTGTGTGCTTTGAGGTGTCCTATCCTGTCGGGGTGGGGAGGGGAATATGGGGCGGATCAGCTCCGCCTGGCTGGATCACGAAGGCATATCAACACATGAGGCAAACACAAGCCGGGCGCCGATCGTGTCGCGATCAGCGCCCGGCGCTGGGCTGCCCGGCGGGGTTGGGACCGTCGACTAGAAGCCGAAGAAACCCTTGTTCAGCTGCTTGTCGGTGTGATTCCAGCCCTTGTCGTAATCCTCGCTTTCCTTGATGTCCGCCTTCCACTCGTCGTCGGTCGCCGTGCAGAAGTTGACCAAGCTGTCGATCAGCCCATGAGGATTGTCATATTCGCCATTGGAGCGATCGGTCTGCCCCTTGTCATGATAGTTACGGTCCACGGTTCTTCTCCATCAAAATCCCGGAAAGACCACCCTTCCGAGACATCAATATGTTCGTGTCCGAATTGAGTATATGCAAGAATTTATACTTGCGTCCATTTGCAGCACAAATTTCAGCGCTGATAAACCACTTGCGCGCTACTTTGTTGCACAATTAGGCAAATTTGCGCAAAACATCTCGATTGAAATTGGTGCTGGCTTGCAGAAGATAATCTGGGCGTTGCAACCCGCAGCGCAAACCAAGGAAAATGAGATGATCAAAGTTCGCTGTCCGGGTTCGGGCGTCAAATAACGGCAAGGCCGAGGTTAAAACTCTCTTCCGTCAGTATGACTGCTGCCCTGAGCCGTTCGCATGTCTCCTCCGAATAGCTGGAGACCAACTTTCGCCGATGCTTCATGTCGTTAGGCAAAGCAAGTTGCCATGCAGCATGCTGAGCGCTTCCCGAATGGATTAGGCGCGGCATGTCGAGCGGTTCCGTCGCTCTGAAAATGCAGCATTCCGTAGCGAACGTCGTCATGTTGGGGCGGGGCGATACATCGAGATATAATCCGTGATGGATTTCGCGGCGCGCGCTTACCAGCATCGGTCTGGCAATGATCGTGGATGGCGGATAATCGCTTGCGTAGCCGATGGAGATGTAACCAATCTCGCCGTGAAAGCTGCACCGTCCCGTCGAGCTAGCGTCCGTCACAAAATTCTCGACCATCTCGACGACCCGTTCGTTTCCCTTTCTCGCGAATGAAAGTCGCTCGATTACAAAGACATCGGATGTATCCGTTCTATAATCACGACCGGGATAAATGAGAAAATAATGACCGAGGAGTATGTGCTCATCGTCATGCACCCGTCGTGCAGGCACTTCTTTATCGATAGTGAGAAGCTCGCTGGGGAGCTTGCTGGCTACCCCCAGTTTCGCGGCGAGTTCGGCAGGCGGAAGATCGAGGTCCGAGCGGTCGATTTCACATAAGTCACACAGCGTATTCAATTTGGCTTCGGGGAGCACTGCCTTCCCGCTGCGGATCCTGGAAAGACTGCTGGGGGCAGCATAGCCAAGGTAATGCAGCCATATCTTGTCGCTCTTTACGTTGAGCCGCACGGCGAGAATCTTCAGCAGCCGATCAGCCTTGTCCCCGCTAAATGCCATTTGAACCCCCGCCCATTCAATATCGCGCTACCTATCGACCAATAGACTTTGCACATCGATAGATGAGGGCGCGTCAAATGCTTTTATTAGCGGATCATTTGACGTGCAAACCCCTCTCCCATTACTCGCCCGTCCTTCACCCATCCCCCTTCCCCACAGGAATATCCTCCAACCGCCATCCCCCGACCACGCCCGCCCCGGATCGGTCCCTGGCTTGCCGTTCGCCTGCGACCATCCCGTCACCTGGGCGAGGTCGGGCAGGTCGCCCGGCTCCCAGCGGTGGTAGGTCGGCTCGCCGCGCGCCTGGCGCTCGGCCTCCGCGATGCGGTACTTCAGTTCCTCGCGCTCCTGCCGCGCTTCGTAGAGCAAAGCGAGCATCGCCGAGCGCGCCTCGCTCGTTTCGCCGGGGCGCAGCCGCCCGGTGAGCGGCTTCGACCCCAGCACGACCTCCTTCTGGTGCAGGTGCATCAGGTGCAGCGCCTGCGCCGGGGTCATCGGCGGCATTTCCGGCGGTTCGTTGTGCCGCCAATCGTCGTCGGCGTGCGATTCGACCAGCCAACTCGCGGCCAGCGCCATCTTGAGCCGTTCGTACCCCATCTCCAGCGCGAGCAGCCATTCGCGCGCGAAGCCGGGGTCGCGGTGGCGGAGGCGATAGAAGGCGCCCGGATCGAACCTCGCCGCGGCAGCCGACAGCCTGACGTTCGCCGTCGCGCTGAGCGCGGCAAGGAAGCGCTGCCGCCCGGCGTGATCGATCAGTCCCACTTGGGAGCGGCGCAATTGCAACCGGCCGCTTTTGGAGCGGCGGATATACGGTTCGTGCGGCGGCGGCACCGGCGCGCCGTCGCGCCCCTTCATCAGATCGGCATGCGCGATCGCCAGCGCGGCATCCCATTGCAGCGCGAACGCGGGATGCTTGTTGCGGCGTACGATGAATCGCCCGCGCCCGAACCCGAGCGCGCGCGCCGCCGTACTGGCGTTGCCGGTGCGGCGCAGATGGCGCAGGAACGCGGCGTTTTCGAGCTGCTGGGTACGCGAAAGGGGGTTCGGCATCGGTCCTCCGGTGTGAAGCGGGGACCGATCCAATTCTGCCTGATTTTCCTACATTTCAACAAAAAGCCGCGCTTCGACGTTCGACAAATCCTCCCCGTTCACGGGGAGTGTTTGGGCTTTGGCAGGCCCCCGGCCTGCCAAGATCGTGCCTGGGAGGCACGATCTCGCCAAACACAGCGCGGGAGCGCTGACGGAGGGGGTGGGCGGCAGGCGACACCGGGGAGGCGAACCCCCTCCGGCGCTTCGCGAGTGCGAGCGAGATCATGTCCCCCGGACATGATCTTGGCTTGCCGGGGGCAAGCCAAAGCCCGCACTCTCCCCGTGAACGGGGAGGATTCTAGAGGATCGCCACCACTTCAACCGCCCCGTCGCGCCCGGGCATCTCTACCGTCTCCCTCTCCCCCGCGCCGATCAACGCTCGGGCGAGCGGCGCGGAAAACGCGATCAACCCCGCCGCCGGATCGGCCTCGTCGTCACCGACGATACGGATGTCGCGCTCTACGCCATCCATCCCGATCCGCACCCGCGATCCGAACGCGATTTCGTCGGCGGGCGGCGGCGGGGCGACGATCGCGGTGACTCGGCGCGTGTGCCAATAGCGTAGGCTGCGGGCGATTTCCTCGCGGCGCGGTTCGTCGGCGTCGACCGCTTCCGCCTCGAGCGCGGCGATGCGTGCGTCGATCAGCGCGGGGCCGGCTTCGGTGACGAGGTTCGGCCCCGCCGGGATCGGCAGTTCGAAGCGGGGTTCCTCATGTTCCTCGTCCGACTCGCGGCGGAACGCGACGCTCATTTCTTCCCCAGCGCCTTGATGATCGCCGAAAAATCGAGGCCCCCGTTGCCAGCATCGGCGAACGCCGCGTACAGTTCCGCCGCCTTGGCCCCCATCGGCGTGTCGGCATCGACCGACGCCGCCGCCTCCATCGCCAGCCGCAGGTCCTTGAGCATCAGTGCGGTGGCGAACCCGCCCTGGTAATCCCGGTCGGCGGGGGTCTCCGGCCCCACCCCCGGCCACGGCGCGTAGCTGGTCAGCGACCACGACTGCCCCGAGCTCACGCTGGCGATGTCGAAGAATTTCTGCGGGTCGAGGCCGAGCTTGTCGGCGAGCAGGAACGCCTCGCACGTCGCGATCATCTCCGCGCCCAACACCATATTGTTGCAGATCTTCGCGGCCTGCCCCGCGCCCGATCCGCCCGCGTGGATCACCGCCTTGCCCATGTCGGCGAGGAACGGCTGCGCGCGGTCGAAGCCTTCCGCCGACCCGCCGACCATGAAGGTCAGCGTCCCAGCATTGGCCGCCGCGATCCCGCCCGAGACGGGAGCGTCGACCATCGTAAGGCCTTTCGCCAGCGCCGCCTCGCCGACGCGCTTCGCGGTGGCGACGTCGATCGTCGAGCAGTCCATCAGGATCGCCGACGCGGGCGCCGCACCGAACACGCTGTCGGTGTAGACGCTTTCGACATGCTTGCCAGCGGGGAGCATCGTCACGACGGCTTCGGCGCCGTCGCACGCCTCCGTCGCGCTCGCGGACGCCAGGCACCCCGCCGCCTTGGCCTTGTCGAGCGCTTCCGCCGACAGGTCGAACGCGCGGACGTCATGCCCCTTGGCGGCCAGGTTCGCGGCCATCCCGCCGCCCATATTACCCAGCCCGATGAATGCGACGCGTGCCATTTCACTCTCCATTCTTCTCCAGAGGGAGAAGGATACTGTAGCTTGGCAGCTTGCTGCCTAGCGGAAGTTGGATGAGGGGAGTGGCAGGTCGGCCTTGCCCCCGGCAAGGCCTAAAGACTGCGGGGCAGTCTTTACCTGCCACTCTCTCGATAGGGTGATCCCCTCACCCGGCTACGACCAGGCAGCAAGCTGCCAAGTCTTCGCAACCCTCTCGCGACGGGAGAGGGAAGCAGGGTCACTTCCCCTTCCACGTCCCCGGACGCTTCTCGACGAACGCGGTCATGCCTTCCTTCTGGTCCTCGGTACCAAAGAGCCCGTGGAAAAGCCTTCTCTCGAACTGCACCCCCTGCCCGAGCATCGTCTCGAACGCGGCGTTGACCATTTCCTTGTTCGCGAGCACCGCGAGCGGCGCCATCCCGGCGATCTGCGCGGCGACCTTCACCGCTTCCTCGATGAGGTCGGCGGCGGGGATGATCCGGCTTACCAGCCCTGCGCGCTCCGCCTCTTCCGCGTCCATGAAGCGCCCGGTCAGGCACATCTCCATCGCCTTGGCCTTGCCGACCGCGCGGGTCAGGCGCTGCGATCCGCCCATCCCCGGCGCCACGCCGAGCTTGATCTCGGGCTGGCCGAACTTCGCGGTGTCGGCGGCGAGGATGAAGTCGCACATCATCGCCAGTTCGCACCCGCCGCCGAGCGCGAACCCGGCGACTGCGGCGATCACGGGTTTGCGCGTGCGCGTGAACATCTCCCACCCGGCGAAGTAATTGTCGCCGTACATCTGGCCGAAGCCCTGGGGCTGCATCTCCTTGATGTCCGCCCCCGCCGCGAACGCCTTCTCGCTGCCGGTCAGCACCGCACAGCCTTGGCTCGGGTCGGCGTCGAACGCTTGGCACGCGGCAACCAGCTCGCCGAGGACTTGGTTGTTGAGCGCGTTGAGCGCCTGCGGACGGTTGAGCGTGATCAGCGTGACGCCGCCCTCACGCTGTTCGACCAACAGGGTTTCGTAACTAGCCATCACATCATTCCTTCGGGGGCAGCGGCGACCACGCCTGGTCGGCGGGGAGCGGCTGAAAATAGCTATCGATCATCGTATCGGTAACGTCCGCCGGCAAAGCAGGGGTCCAGCGCGGATTGCCGGTCTTGTCGATCAGCAGCGCGCGGACGCCCTCGGCGAAATCGGGCGACTGGTACATGCGGATCATGATCGCATATTCCATCCGCATCTCGTCGACGAAATGGAGGTGGCGCGGGCTTTCGACCAGCATCTTGAGCGACACCTTGCAAGAGGTCGGCGAGCGCTGCGCGAGCGTCGCGAGTTGTGCGGTCGCCCACCCGCCGCCATCGGCTTCGAGGTCGCACAGGATCGTCTCGTAGTCGTCCGAGGCGAACAGGCGGTCGATCTCGGGCAGCTGCGCGACGATCTTCGCGGGCGGCGGCGTCACGGCGGCCCCCGCGAGAATCGACTCTGTCTTCTCCGGCGTCGCGCAGATCTGCGCCTTGGCCTCGTCCAGCGCCTCCGACGGCACGTAGAAATTGGCCAGCCCCATCGCGACGCAGTCCGCGCCGTCGAGCCGCGCGCCGGTGAGTGCGAGATATTGCGCGCTCCGCCCACGCAGCCGCGACAGGTACCGCCCGCCACCGACATCGGGGAACAGCCCGATCGTCGTCTCGGGCATCGCGAACAAGGTCCGCTCGGTCGCGACGCGATAACGGCATGGGCACGAAATCCCGACGCCCCCACCCATCGTCACGCCGTCCATGAACGCCACGCCCGGCTTCGGATACGTGTACATGAGGTGGTTCAAACGATATTCGTGGAAGAAGAAATCGCGGCCTACGCTCGCGCCATTCGGCACGTCGTTGGCGATCGCGACGACATCGCCGCCCGCGCAGAACCCCCGTCCCTCGGCATGGTCGATCAGCACGATCCGCACGTCGGGATCGCTTCGCCAGTCGAGCAGCGCACGCGTCATCGCCTGCACCATGTCGAGGTTGAGCGAGTGCAGCGCCTTGGGCCGGTTGAGGCTCAGCCGCCCGGCGCATTTGTCCACATAGGTCCGCACGTCGTCGGTCGTCATCAGGTTCACGCAAAGCCCCCTAGTGCGTGATGGAAACGTAGCTGCCCGGCGCCGGCTCGATCGCATCGGCGGGCGTGCGTGCGGGAACGCGCTTGGCGGTGCCGTGGTCGGCCAGCCACTTATCCCAAGCGGGCCACCACGAGCCTTCGTTGCGGGTCGCACCGGCGAGCCAATCCTGCGCACCTTCGGGCTTAGCGTCGCTCGTCCAGTAGCCGTGCTTGTTGGCAGTCGGCGGGTTGATCACGCCGGCATTGTGCCCCGACCCGCCGAGCACGAACGTCACCGGCCCGCCGAACAGTTTCCCGCCATCATACACCGCGCTCCACGCCGAGACGTGATCGTCCTTGAGCGCGATCAGGAAGATCGGCGTCTTCACCGCAGCCAGGTCGATCTCGACCCCGCCGACCGCGAACCCGGTCTTCTCCTTGAGCGCGTTCGAGGCAAGCAACCCGCGATTGTAGCTCTTCAGGAACGCGTGCGGAATGCGCGCGCCGTCCTCGAACCAATAGAGCAAGTCGCTCGGCGGCGCGGCCTTGTCGAGCAGATAGTGGTTGATCACCGACGACCAGATCAGGTCGTTTGAGCGCACCGCGGCGAAGAGCTGCTGCAACTCAGTGGAGTCGATGAAGCCCTGGCGCTCGAGATGCCCTTCGAGCGCATCGAGATGCGCTTCGTGGACGAACGCCGCCCAGTCGCGCATGTCGGCGAAATCGACCATCGAGCCGATCAGCGTCGCGGTGTTGACCTCGTCGGCGCGACCCTTCGCCGCGAGCCATGCCAGCGCGACAGAGACGAGCGTGCCACCGAGGCAGAAGCTGAACAGGTCGACCTTATCCGCTCCGCTGCGTTGGCGCGCCTGCCCGATCGCCTCGACGATGCCGTCGAGGACGTACTGCTCGACTCCCATGTCCCGGTGGCGCTCGTCGGGGTTGATCCACGAAATGACGAAGACCGTCCGCCCCTGATCGACCAGCCATTTGACCAGGCTCGACCGCGGCTGGAGGTCGATCATGTAGAATTTGTTCACCAGCGGCGGGACGTAGAGCAACGGCTCGGCCGCCACGTCCTTCGTCGCCGGATCGTACTGGATCAGCTGGAACAGGTCGTTCTGGAACACAACGCTACCCGGCGTCGCGGCGATCGTCTTGCCCTTCTCGAACGCTTGCGAGTCACTACGGCGACGGACGATGCCCTTCCCCTCCGCGACGTCTTCGATCAGGTGCGCGAAGCCTTGCGCCAGGTTCGCGCCGCCGGTCTCGACCGTGCGCTTGACCACGTCGGGGTTGGTCATCGCGAAGTTGGTCGGGGCGATCGCGTTGAGATATTGATCGGTCAGGAAATCGATCATCGCCGCGTTGGCCGTATCGTTTTTTTCCGCCACGCTCGCGACCGAGCGGATCTGCTTCGACGCGAGCAGGTAGGCGTCGCGGAGCGTGCGGTAATACGGATTGTCCTGCCATTCGGGCGAAGCGAAGCGGCGGTCGCGCGGCTTTTCGGCCTCGGGCTTGGGCAGGAATGCCGAAGACCAGAAATCGCCCCATTCGCGCGCTGCCTGAAGCTGCACCTCGAGCAATTGCTGCGGGTTGCGCCCCAAACCGGTCGCGAAATCCGACATCGTCTGGAACAAGGCGAGCGGATCGTACGGCCGCGTCGTCACCGCCGGGATCGGCGCGCGCGCGGCCTCGGTCAACGCGTGCGAAATGTTGGCAAGCGCGTCCTGCCACAGCGCCGCCGCGCCCTGCATCGTGTCGGTCGTGCTGTTAGTCACTGGCGCGTCAGGTCCCGGCCGACGATCATCCGCATCACCTGGTTGGTGCCCTCAAGGATCGAATGGACGCGCAAGTCGCGCCAGAAACGCTCGATCGGATAGTCGCGCAGATAGCCGTAGCCGCCGTGCAGCTGGAGCGCGCGGTCGACGATGCTCGACCCGTTGTCGGTCGCGAGCCGCTTCGCCATCGCCGAGAAACGCGACTTGTCGGGGGCGTTAGCCGACACTTTCGCCGCGGCGAGATAGAGCAAGGCGCGCGCTGCTTCGAGGTCGGTCGCCATGTCGGCGAGCATGAACTGCGTATTCTGGAAATCGGCCACCGGCGAGCCGAATTGCTGGCGCTCCTTGGTATAATTGACCGCCTCATCGAGACAGCGCTGCGCCCCGCCGAGCGAGCACGCGCCGATGTTGAGCCGACCGCCGTCGAGCCCCGCCATCGCGAAGCGAAACCCGTCGCCTTCCGCGCCGACGCGGTTTTCGACCGGGACGCGGCAATCCTCGAAGATCACCTGCGCGGTCGGCGATGCGTTCCAGCCGAGCTTCTTCTCCGGCGCACCGAACGACAGGCCCGGCGTGCCCTTTTCGATCACCAGGCAGGAAATGCCCTTCGACTTCTCCTCCGACGTGCGCACCATGCAGACGTAGATGTCGTTATAGCCCGCGCCCGAGATGAACTGCTTGGTGCCGTTGAGTACATAATGGTCGCCGTCGAGCTTCGCCGAGGTCTTGAGCGCCGCCGCGTCCGATCCCGACCCCGGCTCGGTCAGACAATAGCTGGCAATCTTCTCCATGCTGACCAGGGCGGGGAGGAACTTGTCCTTGACCTCCTGCCCGCCGAAGCGGTCGATCATCCACGTCGCCATGTTGTGGATCGAGATGTACGCGGATGTGGCGGGGCAGCCGTACGCCATCGCCTCCATGATCAGCGCGGCTTCCAAGCGCCCGAGCCCGATCCCACCCGATTCCTCCGACACGTAGATCGCACCGAACCCGAGCTCGCCCACCGCCTTCCACACATCGACGGGGTAATGCGACTTCTCGTCCCATTCCGCCGCGAACGGCGTGATGCGATCGGCAGTGAACCGCCGCGCGAGCTCCTGGATCTCGCGCTGGTCGTCGGTCAGGTCGAACTGGTTGGTCATAGCGGTCTCGATGCGATCACTTCTTTGTGGGCGTCTTGGCCGGATGCTTGGCGGATGCCGGTTCTTCGGCGGGCGCATCGCCATCATCGGCTGGCACGTCGGTGATGTTGGCGTCGTCGGGCATCGCATTGGCGTCGACGCTCGTGATGTTGGCGGCGCCCTCGTTGGCCGCGACGGGAGCCTCGTTCTTGTGGCAGCCAGCCGCCGCCAGCGCCACGGCAAGGATGAGGAGTCGCTTCACTGTCATTCTCCCGATCTGATCATTCGGTCGTTTAGCTGGGCGCCGGGCTCAAGGCCATAACGCGCGAGTAACGATCCCGATGCTTGGTCACCCCATCGTCGGGATGACGAACGCGTTGCCGCCGTCGGGCGATCCGTCGGGCCAGCGCTGGGTGATCGTCTTGACCTTGGTCCAGAACTTGACGCCTTCCATGCCGTGCTGGTTGGTATCGCCGAACGCCGAACGCTTCCAGCCGCCGAAGGTGTGATACGCGACCGGCACCGGGATCGGCACGTTGATCCCGACCATCCCGACGTTGACGCGCGCGGCGAATTCGCGCGCGGCGTGGCCGTTCCTCGTGAAGATCGCGACGCCGTTGCCGTATTGGTGGTCGCTCGGCAGGCGGACGGCTTCCTCGAAGTCCTTGGCGCGCACGATCTGCAGGACCGGGCCGAAAATCTCTTCCTTGTACGACTGCATGTCGGTGGTGACGCGGTCGAACAGCGACGGGCCGATGAAGAAGCCTTCCTCGTGGCCCTGGAGTTTGAAGCCGCGCCCATCGACCACGAGCTCAGCACCCTCGTCGACCCCCGTCTGGATCCAGTTTTCGACGCGCTGCTTGTGCGCGGCGTTGACCACCGGGCCGTAATGCGCCTCGGCATCGGTCGAGACGCCGACGCGCAAAGCGTCGATCGCGGGGATCAGTTTTTCGCGCAGGGCATCGGCGGTCTTGTCGCCGACCGGCACGACGACGGGGAGCGCCATGCAGCGCTCGCCGGCCGACCCGAACGCCGCGCCCGACAGGTCCGCGACGACCTGGTCGAGGTCGGCGTCGGGCATGACGATGCCGTGGTTCTTCGCCCCGCCCATCGCCTGGACGCGCTTGCCGTTGTCGACGCCGCGTTTGTAGACGTAATGCGCGATGTCGGACGATCCGACGAAGCTGACCGCGGCGATCGCGGGATGGTCGAGGATCGCGTCGACCATTTCCTTGTCGCCATGGACGACCTGCAGGATGCCCGCGGGTGCGCCCGCTTCAAGCATCAGTTCGGCAAGCCGCACGGGGACGCTCGGGTCGCGCTCGCTGGGCTTGAGGATGAACGCGTTGCCGACCGCGATCGCCACGCCGAACATCCACATCGGGATCATCGCGGGGAAGTTGAACGGCGTGATCCCCGCGCCGATGCCGAGCGGCTGGCGCATCGAATAGACGTCGATCCCGGGGCCGGCGCCCTGCGTATACTCGCCCTTGAGCACGTGCGGGATGCCGCACGCGAATTCGATCACGTCGAGCCCGCGCTGCACGTCGCCGCGCGCGTCCGCCACGACCTTGCCGTGCTCGGACGCGAGCAGGTGCGCGAGCTCTTCCATATTGGCCTCGACCAGCCGCTTGAACTCGAACATCACGCGCGCGCGGCGCTGCGGGTTGGTCGCGGCCCAGGCGGGCTGCGCGGCCTGTGCGGCGGCGACGGCGCGGTCGAGGTCGGCCTGCGTGCCGAGCGCCACCGATGCCTGGACCTGGCCGGTGTTGGGATCGAACACGTCACCCGAGCGCCCGCCCGCCCCGCCCTGATGGCCGACGATGTGATGATCGATGATACGCATAGGGTCTCCTCGCGGGCAGCGGCGGCCCGGGCATTGCACTGTAATTAAATTGCTTAAGCGCCTTGCAGCGTCAGCGGTCAAGTCGCTCCACCGCGATCCCGACCGGATGACCGGGGACGGCGGCGAAGCGCACGCCGAACAGGTCGCCGAGCCGATTGGGGGTCAGGACGGTGCTTGCCGGCCCCGCGGCGACGATGCGGCTGGCCTTCATCAAGATGGCGTCGTCGGCGACTCGCGCCGCCTGCGCGACATCGTGGAGGACGGTCACCACGCCCGCCCCCGCACGCGCCACGGCGCGCAGCCGGTCGAGGAGATCGAGCTGATGCGCCGGATCGAGGCTGGCGAGCGGCTCATCGGCGAGGAGCCATCGCGGCTCACCCGCCAGCACGCGTGCGAGCAACACGCGCGCGCGTTCGCCGCCGGAGAGCTCACCGACGCGACGAACGGCCAATGCCCCGGTATCGGTAGCCGCCAGCGCCGCCGCGATCGCCGCCTCGTCGCCGGCATTGCGATGCGGCAGGCGCCCGAGCGCGACGACATCGCGCGCGACCATATTCCACGCGACATCGCCTTGTTGCGGCAGGTACCCGATCGCCCGCGCTCGCTCGTCGCGCGGCACGGCGGCGACTTCGACCCCGTCGATCGCGACCGATCCTTCGGCGCGCACGAGGCCCGCGGCGACGCGCAGCAGGCTGGTCTTGCCCGCGCCGTTGGGGCCGAGGATCACGGTGACGCGGCCCGGCGCGATACTCACCGACACCGCGTCGAGTACGCGGCGACGGCCGAGGTCCAGCGTCACACCGTGGAGCGTCAGCGCCATTGCCGGCCTCCCTCACGAAATAATAGCCCGAGGAAGAACGGCGCGCCGATCAGCGCCATCACCACGCCCAGCCGCACTTCTCCCGCCCCCGGCGCGAGGCGGCACAGACTGTCGGCGGCGAGCGTCAGCGCCGCACCGCCGAGTGCGCTAGGCAGCAGGAGCGCGGAGGGTTTCGCGCCGAAGACGGGGCGGAGCAGGTGCGGCACTACCAGCCCGACGAACCCGACCACCCCGGTCACCGCGACCCCCGCGCCGACCGCGAGGCCGGTGCCGAGCACGACCGTCCAACGCAACCGCGTCAGGTTCGCGCCGAGCGACCTGGCCGCATCCTCGCCCAGTGCCAGCGCGTCTAGCGCTCGGCCGGTGGTGAACAGCAACGCCATCCCCGCCACCATGAACGGCGCGGCGAGCATCACGTCGTCGATCCCACGGTCGGTCAGCGCGCCCATCAGCCAGTCGATCGCCTCCGCCACCGCATAAGGGTTGGGCGCGATCGAGATCAGGAACGCGGTCAGCGCGCCGGCGAGACTCGCCAGCACCGTCCCCGCCAATACGAACACTACCGGGCTCTGCGCGCGCGCGGTGAGCAGGCCGAGCAGCGCCATCGCGCCCGCCGCCCCCGCCATCGCCCAGCCGAACTGCGCCAGTCCGCCTCCACCCAGCCCCAGCACGATCGACGCGACCGCGCCGAGCGCCGCGCACGACGACACGCCGATCACCGTCGGGTCGGCGAGCGGGTTGCGCAAATACCCCTGCAACACCGCCCCCGACAGCCCGAGCACCGCGCCGAGTAGCGCACCCAACGCTGCGCGGGGCACACGCAGTTCGATCACGATCGCCCAGCGCGGGTCGTGCCCCGTCCAGGCATCCCACGGCAACCATTGCTTCCCCGCCGCGAGCGACAAGCCGACCATTGCCAAGGTCAGCGCGGCGAGCAAGACGAGGCGGGCGGGGCGGCTCATCTTGTCATCCCCGCCCGGATCTCGGCGAGCCGCCGCATCGCAAGAATGATCGTCGGACCGCCGCAATTGATCAGCGAGCGCGGAAACGCCGCTTCGGCGACCCGCACGCCGGCGCGCTTCAATACGCGGCGGCGCAGCGTCGCGGTGCGCCCGTCGAGGTCGGGGTCGAGGATCACGTCGGGGGGCCAGCGCATGACACGCTCGATCGGGATCGCGCCCGACGCCGTCGCCTTGCCGTCGGTGGCGAACCCAGCGTGGCCGAGCATCTCGGTCAGCAGGGTCGGGCCGCCATTGGCGAAATTGTCGGAGATGAACAGCAACGCCTTGGGCCGCGCGGCATCGTGGGGCGCAGCCGCCGCGACCGCCGCGTCGATCCGCGCGATCAGCCGCTCGCCCGCCGCCTTCTCGCTAAGTGCCGCCGCCACTTGCCGGATCTGGTCGCGGCTCGCGGCGATCGTCGTCGGCGAATCGAGCAGCAGCACTTTCAACCCAAGCGTCTGATACGCGCGCAGCGTTGCGGCGGGGGTGAAGCTCGACGCCAGCACCAGATCGGGCCTGAGCGCGATCACTTCTTCCGCCGTGCCCGCCGTCCCGCGAAACGAGCGCGCGACATCGAGCGGGATCGAGGTCGCGCTCGCTTCCTGCGAATAATGGCTGATCGCGGCGATCCGCCCGCGGGGCGCCAGCGCAAGCAGCAACTGGTCGGCGCACGGATTGGTCGACACGATCCCGCCGCCAGAAATGGACGGCGTGGCGGGAGCGTTGCCGCACCCCGCCAGCGCCAGCGCGATCAAGGCAACCGCTACCCTCACTCGAACCGCAACCGCACGCCGCCATAGGCTGCGCGGCCCGGCGTGCCGTAGCCGCGCACGGTCTGATACTTGGCGTCGAACAGGTTATCGACGCGACCGTACACCGCGAACCGCTTGCCGATCGGCATCTCCGCGCGCACCCCCGCGACCGCATAGCCGTCGAGCGGCACGCGATTGCCGAAATCGTCGACGTCGATGCTGTCGCCGACCAGGCTCACCGTCGCGCCGAGCGATAGCCCGACCGGCAGGCGGTAATCGACCGAGATGTTGGAGGCTAGCTTGGGGCGCCGCAGCAACGACCGCCCAAACAAAGCGCCCGGCGCGCGGTTGGTCGCGTCGATGTAGGACAGATTACCGCTGACGGTCAGCCCGTCGACCGGTTTGATCTCCAGTTCGACCTCGGCCCCCTCCGCGCGCGTCCGGGCGATATTGGCGTAGGTGAAGGTCGCCGGATCGAAGTCGATCTGGTTGATCGTGTCGCGGTGGAACCACGTCACCTCGGCGCGGAGCCGCTCGCCGAGGAACGTCTGGCTGATACCAAGATCGTAGCTTTGCGCGCTCTCCGGCTTGAGCGTCGGCACGCCGTAGAAAGCGGCGAAGCGCTGGTACAAAGTCGGTGCCTTGAACCCCTCGGCATAGCTCGCGCGGAGCGTCGTTCCGCCGAAATTATATGCGGCATTGGCGCCGAACGTCGTGTGCCCGCCGAAATCGCGGTTGTCGTCGTACCGCACCCCGCCGGTCAACGTCAGCCGGTCGAGCGGGGTAACGATCGCCTCGCCATAAACACTCGTCGTCCAGCTGGCGTGCGCGTCGTTGCTGCCGAAGGCGCCAAACGATTGCGCACGGAAGCGCGTGCGCTCGTGCTCCGCCCCGAGCACCAGCCGCAGCGGGTCGGCGACCTGCCAATCGCCCTGATATTCGAACCGCTCGGTCCGCCCGCGCGCGAGCGAGGTCTTCGCGCGCGTGACCGGCGAGGCGAAATTGTCGCGGTCGATATCGGCGATCGCGAAGCCCAGCCGGTTGCTCACCGCGCCGCCGAACGCCTTGGCGTGCAACCCCGCGTAGCCGTAGAATTCCTTGGCGGTCGAATATTCGGGTGTGTCGGCGAGCACATAGGCGGGCGCGGGAAAGCCGTCATTCTCGACGCGGCTGTCGGCGTAATAGGCGCGCACGTCGATTCCCACATCGTCACTCAGATCGACGCCGATCCGCCCGGTCGCGCCATATTGCCGGTATCCGTCGCGCTCGGTGCCGTTGGCCGCCGCGGAGATGCCATCGGTGCGCAGGTAGCCCGCGTCCAGCGCGCCCGAGAAGATTCCGCTTCGCCCCGACACGCCGGCATTGGCGGTCACGCTGTCGAAACTGCCATATTCGATGTTGCCGCGCGCTTGCAGGCCGTAGCGCGGCTTGGTGGTGATCACGTCGACGACGCCACCGATCGCCTGGCTGCCCCATGGCACCGAGTTCGGCCCGCGCAGCACCTCGACGCGGTCGATCGATCCGGCGAGCAGATTGGCGAAATCGAAACCGCCGCCCGGCGACGACGGGTCGTTGACACGCACGCCGTCGATCAAGGTCAGCGTCTGCTCGCCCTCCGCGCCGCGGATGCGCACCGCGGTGAACCCGCCGGGCCCGCCGTTGCGCGTGACAGTGACGCCGGCCGTCGTCGCGAGCAGGTCGCTAAGCGCCACCGTCTGGCGCCGTTCGATCGTGTCGCGGTCGATCACCGTCACCGCCTGACCGACCCGGTCGGACAGTTCGGCGACCCCGGTCGAGCTGATGACGATGTCCTTGCGCGATTCGAGCGGGAGGCTGAAGACGCCGACGATGTCCTGACTGGTCTCGTCGACCACCTGCTGGTCGGTCTGGTCGGGTTTGGGTGGCGCGCCCTGCGCGCGTGCGGGTGTAGCGAACAAGGCGAGCGGCAAGGCCGTCGCGGCGAACAGACTGGATTTCAACATTGGACATGACCCCTTCGAGGGGCCGCTCACCGGGATGCAACACGCACCCGGCCATGCGGCCCGGTTCATGTCGTTCACGCGAGGGGTGCTCCCCTCGTCCGCCCGGCACACCCCGTCCGCGCGAAGGATCGACCGTGGCGGGCAGGTCTCCTGGCTCCCGGGTCACCGCGTTCGCCTCACCTTCCCAGCCGAAGCCAGTGGTACATCGAGGCGACCGCTATCCGGTCACAGTTGCGGGGGCAGCGCCGGTCTCATCACCGGACTTCCCTTTTCCCGTCACAGCCCGCCTCTAGCGCGAAAAGGGCAAAGGTCAAAAGCCGAACGATCGTTGCGGCGAGGGCGCAGGCGGCGTGGGCGTGGCGGCCGTCTCGACGCCCTCGAGCGCGAGCATCCGTGCTTTCGACACCGATCCGCCGGGCGCGGAAAAGCCCCCCACCTTGCCGCCTGCCGCGAGCACGCGATGGCACGGCACGATCAGCGGGATCGGGTTCGCCGCCATCGCCTGGCCCACGTCGCGCGCGAATTCGGGACCGGCGCCGAGCTGTTTCGCGACCGCGCCATAGGTCGTGCTCTCGCCCCAGCCGAGCGTGCGGACGGCGTCGTATACCTTGGCAAAGAACGGCGACTGCTCGCCCAGATCGATCGGAACGCTCGCGAAATCGACGCGCTCGCCCGCAAAATACTGCTGCGCCGACGCAATGACACTAGCGACCTCCGCCGGCGGATCGGTCCGCACCGCGTCGGGCAAGCGCCGAAACAGCGACCGTTCGGCCTCCGCGGGCGTGCTCGCGGGCAGGCGGAACGCGGTGATCCCGCGCCCGCTCCACGCGATCGCCGCAAAGCCGTGCGCGGTCTCGAAGACGTGATAGCGGTGCATCGATCCAATGTCGGTGGGCGGCGCGTGATTGGCAAGCTTTTGCCCTCCACCGAATTGCAAGCTTCGGGCGCGACGAATTTTTCGGCTTTCCTTTGGTGCGGCACCGACTTACTACGATAACACACTAAGGGTGGGGAGTAGTAATGCGTAAGCGGAGCGTATGGTTGGCGGCGTGTGCGATGGCGACGCCGGTAGGGGCAATGGCGCAAACCACGGCGGCCCCCGCCGCTCCACCTGCCGCCCCGACCGCTCCGAAGGATTCGCAGCAGCCCAACAACGGCGACATCCTGATCGTCGCCGAAGCCGGCGACCGCCAGTCGATCGACCGCAAGAGCTATGTCGTGAAGCCCGGCCCCGCCGCCGAGGTCGCGACTGGCATCGAGGTGATGAAGGACTTACCGTCGGTATCGGTCGACGCCGCCGGGCAAATCTCGCTGCTCGGCAACGGCAACGTCAAGATCCTGATCGACGGGCGTCCGGTGCCCGACGCGCTGTCGATCCTGCGCAGCATGAGCGCGGCGCAAATCGCGCGGATCGAGGTCATCACCAACCCGTCTGCGCAGTTCCCCGCCGACGGCACCGCCGGGATCATCAACGTCATCACGCGCCGATCGTCGCGCGACGGACTGGCCGGGTCGATCGCCGGCGGGGTCGACACCCGCGGGGGCGGCGTCGCGCGGATCGCGCCGACCTACACCAAGGGCAAATGGTCGCTGTCGACCTCCCCGACCTTCTTCCGCCAGCGCGGCCCGACCGAATACCGGATCGAGCGGCAGCAGCTGACGGGCGCGCCCGACGGTATTTCCGATCGCTTCGAGGACGCCACCGGCGAGCAAAGCCTGAAAGGCTTCGGCGCGCGCACGCAGGCGGTGTTCCGCCCGGACCAGAAACGCAGCTTTTCCGCCGCGTTCAGCGTCAGCGCGGTGCGGGTCGAAAACGACACCTTCGACACGATCACGCCGCGCACCGGCGAGTTCGCGCCGTTCGCGCAGCGCGGCTTTGCCGGCTACACGACGCATGCCGGCAATCTCGCGCTCGATTACCGCGCCGAAGGCAACCGCCGTGGCGAATTGCTGACCGCGGCGGTCAGCGGCACGCTATTCAGTTACGATGGCGACAGCGCGTTTCGGGAGACCGCGCTGTCGGGCGGGCCGACCTCGTTGCTGGCGATCGCGACCGGCGCGAACGACCGGCTGGCGTCGGCGAAGCTCGATTACGTCCGGCCGCTCGGGAAAACCGAGCAATTGTCGCTCGGCGCGAGCTTCGATTACCGGCGGCGCCATTTGACGAGTGCTGCGGTGGGCGGCGGCCTGCTCGGCCCGTCACGCAACACCGCGAGCGATTTCGCCGGCGATTATCGCGAGCTTGCCGCCTATGCGACGTTCCAGACGGTGATCGGCGGGTTCAAGATGCTCCCGGGCTTACGCGTCCAGGGCCGCAACTATTCGCTCGACGACCTCAACGGCGACGGCCCGTCTCGCGTCGATTTCTTCCCGTCGATGTTCGTCGAGCGCAAGATCGGCAAGCGCGTGACGACGACGCTCAGCTATTCGCGGCGGATTTCATGGCCGGACATCGGCGACCTGTCGCCCGTGCTGCGTTATCAGTCGCCGACCAGCGCGGTGCGCGGCGACCCCGCGTTCCGGCCGGAGACGACCGACGCGTTCGAGGCGCGGGTGAGCTTCGCGGGCAAGATCCACAGCTTCGACCTGACCTTCTACGACCGCATCACCCACGACAGTTCGGACCGCCTCATCACGCTCAATCCCGACGGTGTCGTGGTGACGTCGCCGATCAACGCCGGGACGCGGCTCGAGCAGGGAATCGAAGCGGCGTTCCGCGGACGCATCTTCACCCCGCTGCGCTACACGCTGACGGGCAATCTGACCGCGGTGTCGCGCGACATCGGCACGCTCGGCAACCGCCAGCGCGACGCGCAATATCGCGGCAAGCTCCAGCTCGACTACACCGACGGCAAGGCGGCCGATCCGGGCTTCGACCAGGTCACCGCGAACCTTCGCTACGAAGGGCCGGTGCACCAGTTCCAATATTCGCGGTCGGACTTCGTCGATGCCGACGTGAGCTGGACACACCGCTTTACCAAGCGGCTGTCGCTGATCACGTCGGTCGTGTCGATGTTCGGCGGCGTGTCGTACGACAGCCAGAACCGCACGCCGTTCATCCTCGACAAGCGCTTCGACCGGCAAGGCGGGCGGACGTTCCGCTTCATGCTGACCTATCAGCTGAGCGCCGCGCCCCAACCGCAGCCCCCGGCCGCGCCGCCGATCCCGACGCTGCCCGGAACACCCTAAGGCACTCGATACGAAAAAGCCCGCCAAGTCGCTGACCTGGCGGGCTTTTAATGGTGGGCGTAGCAAGGATTGAACTTGCGACCCCTGCGATGTCAACACAGTGCTCTACCACTGAGCTATACGCCCACGAAGGTGGCGCCTCTAGCGAAGGGCGCCGCCGCCTACAACCCCCCGCTCGCGCTTTCCGATTCGAACAGGCGGTCGACTTCCAGCACCAGGTCGCGCAGATGGAACGGTTTGGACAGGACGCGCGCCTGCGGCATCTGCTTGCCCGCGCGCAGGGTGACTGCCGCGAACCCGGTGATGAACATCACGCGCGTCGCGGGCGCGATCTCCGCCACCTTCTGCGCGAGCTCGATCCCGTCCATTTCGGGCATCACGATATCGGTCAGCAGCAGGTCGAAATGCTCGGTCTCGATCAGCGGCAGCGCGGCGGTGCCGCGATCGACCGCGGTGACGGCATAGCCCGACCGCTCCAGCGCGCGCGTCAGATATTCGCGCATCACATTATCGTCTTCGGCCAGAAGAATCCTGATCATCGCCGTCCCGCTGTATGTTCTGCCGCCATTTTATGCGCCAAGGACTTAACATTTTCCAGCGATTGCGGCGTCCCGTCGTGGCGCATAAGATCGCGCGATGGGCGCTCCTTCATTCGATCGCTTCGGACCGATCCCGCCGCTCAGTCCGGTGGTCGTGTCGGTGCCGCATGCCGGGCGCGATTATCCGCTGCCATTGCGCGCCGCCGCCGCGGTGCCGGTCGCGTCGATGCTCGCGCTGGAGGATCGCCACGCCGATACGCTGGCGCTCGCCGCGCGTGGCGATGAGACGCTGATCATCCAGCGCCGCGCGCGCGCCTGGATCGACCTCAACCGCGGCGAAGACGAGCGCGACCCGCTGATCGACGACGGCGCGCGGCCGATCCCAGCGGGTGCGGCGGCGACCAAGTTGCGCAGCGGGCTCGGCTTGGTGCCGCGCCGCGCCGCACCGGGGGTGACGCTGTGGCGCCGCCGGCTGGGCGATGACGAAGTGCGGCTGCGCATCGCCGAGGATCATCGCCCATACCATGTCGCTCTGGATGAGGCGCTGAGCGCAGCGCGCGACCGGTTCGGGTCGGCGTTGCTGATCGACCTGCATTCGATGCCGCCACTCCCCGGTCCGCTGTCGGCGCGCGTGGTGCTCGGCGACCGCTTCGGGCGGAGCGCGGGGGGGCAATTGGTGCATCGGTTGGAGGGCGAGATCGTCGCGGCGGGGCTGATCGCTGCGCTCAACGCGCCGTACCCGGGGGGCCATATCCTCAACCGGCATGGCCGGCCGCAGGAGAATATCCATGCGATCCAGGTCGAAATCGATCGCCGGCTCTACCTCGATGCCGGGCTCAATATGCCGGGCAAGGGGCTGGCTGGGACTGCCGCCCTCCTCCGCCGCCTGATCGATGCGGCGACCGACGAACTGCTCGGCCACGACATCGCGATCGCCGCCGAATAACGCCGCGCCGTCAGACGAGCCCGCTACGCGGCCTCGCTGCCCGCCGTGGCGCGTTGCGAATTGGCGAACGCCAATTCGGGATCCGCCCGCATAAAAAAACCGCCCCGGGGTTACCCGAGGCGGCCTAGGTTCAGGGAGGAGGCGCACCCGAAGGTGCGCCGCACGGCCCCGTGAAAGGGGGAAACACGACACCGCGCACTCTATTAACTAAGAAGCCGGTGGTTTGGTTTCAAGGGGCGGGCGGCGACTGCCGCCAGTCCCTCGCCATTAGTTGGTCGGCTCGAGCTGCGGCGCCGGCATCAGCCCCAATTGCACCTGGCGCGCGAAAATCTCGCGCATCACCGACAGCGAAAACAGGTGCGCGTAGATCAGCGGCAACAGCCCCGACTGAACGATCTTGCGCAGCTGGTCGCCGCGCAACGCGGTCAGCTTTTCCTCGCTGATCATCTGGAAGCCCGAATAGACGAACGGCTTGTCCGCGCCCTCGGGCTGGATCGACACTTCGCCGTCCATCAACAGGTCGAGTTCCTTGATCTCGGCCATGAACGCACCGGTGCGTGCGCCGGCTTCCTCGAACTGCTGGTTGAAATCGAGGATGTTCTTGACGAGCGGAGTCGCCTCGCCGTTCTCGAACAGCGGATCGCCGTCCTCAAAATCGCCGATCGTCGGCGAGGTCGGGTCGAAGCACAAGGTCAGTTCCTCGGCTTCCGGGCTCAGCCGGGCGAGCAGATACGGATAGCGGCGGATGTACGCAGGCACATAGGTATACGGGTCGCGCAGCTGCGCCTTCTCGTCGAGGAACACGTTGATGCCTTCGTTGAGCCCCATCAGCGCCAGCGGCACCGAATCCTCGCCCTGCGAGAAGATGATCGGCATTTGGCGCTGGACCAGCGGGAATTCGTCGACCGTGATCGGGATCGCATGCTGGTTCTTCAGGAAATCGGCGCCTTCGGCGGGGCGGACCTTGAATTTGGCATGGGCCTCGCTCGAAAGCGGCTCGAGCGTGTTGTAGAACAGGGGAAGCGACTGCGGCGCGCTGGCCATTACCTTGACTCCATCGAATCTCGTGAGCGCGGCGGACCGCCGCTAATCGCCGAGCGCCCTAGGGAATAGGATCGACCGGCGCAAGCTTCACCAGCTTGCCGGGGTTCATCAGTTCGTGCGGATCGAAGGCACGTTTGATCGCACGCAACGCCGCCATGCGCGCGGGCGGCGACAAGCGTTCGAGCTCGTGAAGCTTCATCTGGCCGATGCCATGCTCGGCGGAGATCGAGCCGCCCGCCGCGACGACCAGGTCGTAGACCATGTGGCTGGCTGCCTCGCCGATCTCGGCACGCCAGCGGTCGGGGTCGGCACCCGCCGGCGCGTTGACGTGGAAGTGGACATTACCGTCGCCGAGGTGGCCGAACGCGCTGCAATGGACGCCGGGGAACGCCGCCTCGACCCGCGCCGACGCGCTTTCCATGAACCCGGGCATCGCGTCGACCGGGACCGAGATGTCGTGCGCCATCGTCGGTCCCTCGGCGCGCTCGGCTTCCGAGATCGAATCGCGCAGCCGCCAGAAGGCAGCGCCCTGCGCTTCGTTCGCCGCGACAACCGCGTCCTGCACGAGGCCGTCGGCGAGCGCCGCCGCCATCAGCTCTTCGAGCGCGGGCCTCGCGGCGTCGGGCGAACTGGCGACGTAATCGACCAGCACCAGCCAGAGATGCGATCCCGCGAGCGGTGGGCGCGTGCCCGGAATATGCTTGAGCACCAGGTCGAGCGCGAGCTTCGGCATCAATTCGAAGCTCTCGATCGCGGTGCCCGACTGGCGCTCCATCGCGCGCAGCAGTTTCAGCGCCGCGGCAGGCGATTCGACCCCGAGCCAACCCGTCGCTCGGTCGGCCACCGCGGGTACGAGCCGCAAGGCCGCTGCGGTGATCACGCCGAGCGTCCCCTCGGCCCCGACCAGCAGATGGTCGAGATCGTAGCCGCGATTGTCCTTCTTGAGCGCGGCGAGCCCATCGTGCCGCGACCCGTCGGGCAGCACCGCCTCGACCCCCGCGACCAGCGACCGCATCGTCCCGAAGCGCAGCACTTGCGTGCCCCCGGCGTTGGTCGACGCGAGCCCGCCGATCGTGGCGCTGCCCCACGCGCCGAGCGTCAGCGGAAAGCGCATGCCCTCGGCTTCCGCCGCGGCGTGCAAATTGCCGAGGATCACTCCGGCCTCGGCCACCGCAAGCCCGGCTGCCGGGTCGATCGAGCGTACCCGGTTCATCCGCCTGAGCGACAGGATCAGCGCCGACCCGTCCGCTGGCGGCGTCGCGCCACCGACCATCGAGGTGTTCCCGCCCTGCGGCACCAGCGGCACACCAAGCTCGTGCGCGCGCCCGACAGCGAATTGCACGCCCTCCGTGGTGTTGGGCGCGATGATCGCGGACGCTTGTCCATGGAACCGTCCGCGCCAGTCACTCAGCCACGGCGCGATATCGCCCGGGTCGGTCGTCACAGCCTTGTCGCCGAGCCTGGCGCGCACCGCGTCGATCAGATTCTGCTGGGCCGGTGTCATACCCGCAGCCGCTACCACGCTGCCCGCGCGACCGCCAATTCATTGACCATTCAACATTCGGCCTTACCAAGGCGCGCTTCATGCCGCATCCGTCCGCCGCCCTCTTGCTGTTGCTCGCGCCCGCCATTGCCGCGAGTACGCCGGTACCGGCTGCGCCGGTCGATGGCGACGGCGTGGGCCAGGTGTCGATCACCGGCCGGATCGTCGTTCGAGTCGAATCGGCGCCGGCGCCAGAGGCCACGCTGCGCGCAATGCCGGTGCCGGTGCGCTGGATCGAAAAGGGTGGCCCCAAATGCATCGCCGTCAGCCAGCTCTCGGGCGCGATCGTCAACGATACCGACAGCGTCGACCTTGTGCTGAAGGGCGGCACGCGGCTGCGCGCGCTGCTCGACGACGATTGCGCGGCGCTCGGCTATTATGGCGGCTTCTACCTCAAGACCGCCGCCGACGGCCAGGTGTGCGCCAAGCGCGATACGATCCGCACGCGGACGGGCGAATCGTGCTCGATCGGCAAGTTCAAGCGGCTCGTCCCCCGGCCCGACAAACACCGCAAACCTTGACTTTGCGGCTCTGATCGGCAAGCGCGCGAGGGACGCGCGCGACGCCTTGTCGCGCCATTTTTTCGGAAACGTTCTGAATGCCTTTCGCCGACCTCGGCCTCTCCGACGAATTGCTCCGCGCCGTCGGGGAGTCGGGCTATACCGAGCCGACGCCGATCCAGGCCGCGACCGTCCCCTCGGTGCTGATGATGCGCGACATCATCGGCATCGCGCAGACCGGCACCGGCAAGACCGCGGCGTTCGTCCTCCCGATGATCGATATCCTGGGTCACGGCCGCAGCCGCGCGCGGATGCCGCGCAGCCTGATCCTCGAGCCGACCCGCGAGCTCGCCGCGCAGGTGGCGGAGAATTTCGAGAAATACGGCAAGTATCACAAGCTCTCGATGGCGCTGCTGATCGGCGGCGTGCAAATGGGCGATCAGGTCAAGGCGCTGGAAAAGGGCGTCGACGTGCTGATCGCGACCCCGGGTCGCCTGATGGACCTGTTCGGGCGCGGCAAGATCCTGCTCACCGGCTGCAACCTGCTGGTGATCGACGAGGCCGACCGCATGCTCGACATGGGGTTCATCCCCGATATCGAGGAAATCTGCACCAAGCTGCCCAAGCAGCGCCAGACCTTGCTGTTCTCGGCCACCATGCCGCCGCCGATCAAGAAGCTCGCCGACCGCTTCCTCGACAATCCCAAGACGATCGAGGTCGCGCGCCCCGCGACCGCCAACACCAACATCAAGCAATGGCTGGTGCCGGTGTCGTCGTCGAAGAAGCGCGACAAACTGGTCGAACTGCTGCGCGGCGAGGATGTCCGCACCGCGATCATCTTCTCCAACCGCAAGACGACGGTGCGCGAGCTCAACAAGGCGTTGCAGCGGCAAGGCTTCCGCAGTTCCGAAATCCATGGCGACATGGACCAATCGTCGCGCATCGCCGAGCTCGACCGGTTCAAGGCGGGCGACGTCAACATCCTGGTCGCGTCCGACGTCGCGGCGCGCGGATTGGACATCAAGGGCGTCAGCCACGTCTTCAATTTCGACGCGCCGTGGCACCCCGACGATTACGTCCACCGCATCGGCCGCACCGGCCGCGCGGGCGCCACGGGGGTCGCGTTCACGCTCGCCACGTCGGAAGACGCGGAGAACGTCGCGAACATCGAAAAGCTGACCGGCATGACGATCGAGCGCTACAAAGGCGCGGCGGACGAAGCCCCGGCGCCGCGCAGCTCGCGCGGGCGCAAGCCGGCGGCGAAGAAGGAAGCCGAAGCCAAGCCGGCGCGTGTCGAGCGCGAAGAACGGCCCGAGCGCGCCCCTCGCGAAGAACGTGCGCCGCGCGCGGAACGCCCGGCGCGCGAAGCTCGTCCGCCGCGCCGCGAACCTGCGCCGCGTGCACGCGGCCACGATGCGGACGACGGCCCCGATGACGGGTGGAACGGCCCGATGCCAGGTTTCCTCAGCGCGAAGCTGACCGCCGACTAAATCCGCGCGTGTCGCTGCCCGATTTCATCAGCATCGTGCCGGTGCAGGCGATCGTCAGCCCGTGCGTCAACGTCTGCACTATCGGCAAGGACCGGCTGTGCGAAGGCTGCCGCCGCTCCGCCAAGGAAATCGCGCGCTGGACGAGCATGACGCCCGCCGAACGCGATGCGGTGATGGCGGAATTGCCGGGACGCTAGCCGCTATTTCGCGGCGGGCGCCTTGATGAAATCCGACGGCAGCGGTTGCCGGTTGCGCAGTGTGTCGCTGCACGCACGCTGCGTGGTCGAGGAAGAGGCGCGGCCATAGAGGCAATCGTGCCGCTCGGCGCGCCACGCGTCGTCGGCGCGGTCGTACGCGCCTCTATAGCCCGGACGCTCCTTGGGAATGGGCTGGACCCGCGGCGCCGGCATCGTGCGGATGCCATAGCCTTGTGCCAATGCAGGCGGTACGAATGACATCATCGCGACGCAAATCATGGCTCGTTTCATCGCGACTCTCCCTGCCTGTCCTGGCGGCACTGAGCGCCGCCGCGGCTGAACGACCGATGAAGACTCAACGCGGCAACGCGTCGAACGCTTTCTTCAAATCGTAGATCGCCTTCAGCTTCGGCCCGTACACCACGCCGCCGCCCGCACCGTTGTAACCGTCGCCGAACTTCACCCAGTCGTGCGCCTTGATTTCGTCGGCCAGCCCCGCCGAGCGGCAAAAGTCGAAGAACCCCAGCACTTGCCAGCGCAAGCCGCGCGCGAACGCGTTGACCAGGTCGAACGCCGAGGCATAGCCGATCAGCGGATGGTTGAACCCCATCACCTGAGTCCCGCCCCAGCTCGCCGACTGCGCGGCAAGCTCGACCCCCGACAGCGTGCGCGCGAAGTGATAGGCGTCGTATTCCTTCGCCTGATCGCCGTGGAAGCTCGCCCAGGCGTCGGTGGGCTTGGCGCGCCATTTGTGGTTTTCCCAGCGCCTGCCATCGGCGCCGTGCCCCCCGAACACGAAATGCGCGTCGAAGGTCACACTATGGTCACACCCCCAGCGATCCCAGAACACGTGATTCTCGAACCGCATCACCGGTTTGCCCGGCGTGAACGCCCGCCCGCCGCTCTCCACCATCCACACCGCGAGCGCCGCGAGCGTTTCGATCCCCGTCACCGCGGACAGCCGGTCGACCAGTCCGCCGATCGTATTGTACGTGCGCACGACGCTCCCCAATGTCGTGCCGGCGGGTGGCAGGGTCTTGACCGGTTTCGTCGGCGCCAGCGCAGCGGCCTTCAGCGTCGCATCGTCCTTGTAGAATGCCATGCCCCCTCCATTGGCGCCGCTCAGGCGATCTGGTTGGTCTCCACCAGCGCATCGTCGAGCTCGTTGGCGCGCTTCAGGGCCTCGCGCATTTGCAGCCGTTCGCCATAGGCGACGAAGGCGTCCCGCTTCGGCATTGTCCCGAACATCGTGCCCCACATCACCTGGCTGCCGACATAGACGTCGGCCATCGTGAATTTCTCGCCGCAGATGTACGGCCCCTTCGCCACCGCGCCCTCGAGCACGTCGATCGCGGCGTCGAAATTGCCATAGCCGAACATCCGGCCCTGTTCGGGCTTGGGCAAGAACCCAGCCGCCTGGTTGGTCACCGCCTGTTCGACCGGCCCCGCGGCGAAGAACAGCCAGCGGTAATAGTCCGCCCGGTCGTCGAGCGCGGGCGCGAGCCCCTTGTCCGCGAACGCATCGCCCAAATACGCGCAGATCGCGGCGCATTCGGTCACGACCTTGCCCTTGTGAGCAATCGCCGGGACCTTGCCCATCGGGTTGACCGCGAGATAGTCGGGCGACTTCATGCTGTCGGCGTAGGCCATCACGCGAACCTCATAGTCCGCACCGACTTCCTCGAGCGCCCAGCGCGCGATCCGGCCGCGCGATTGCGGATTGGTGTACAGAATCAGCTCGCTCATCGCTCTCTCCGTGAACAAATAGGGAACAGACATAATCCAACAATGCAAGCGCGATCAATGCCGCGACCGTAAATTGCTGACTCAGAGCGCCTTTTCGAACAGCGCGAGCATCCGGCCCCACGCCTTCTCGGCCTGCGCGGCGTTGTAGACCTTGCTGTCGGGCGGGCACCAGCCGTGCATCGTGCCGGTATAGACCTCGATCTCGGCGGGCAGCTTGGCGGCGGCGAACGCGGCCTTGAGCGTATCCTTGTCGGTTGGACTGCGCGCGTCGTCGTTCGCGGCGATCGCGATCAGACACGATGCCTTCATCTTGGGGATCAGCAGGTGCGGGCTGTCGGGCTTGTCGCTGACGAGCCCGCCGCCGTGGAAAGTCGCCCCCGCCTTGATCCGCCCGCGACGCACCGCGGCGGTGCGGAACACCATCGGGCCGCCCATGCAATAGCCGGTGGTCGCCATGCCGCGCTTGGTGTCGACCTCCTTCTGCGTATCGATGAAGGTCGTGAAGGCGAGCGCGTCGGCGAACTCGGTGTCGACGGTCAGCAGCTTGGTCCACGGCATGATCCGCGCACGCACCTCGGGCTGGTCGAACGATTCGCCGGTGGCGAGGAACGGCGCCTTGGTCGAGCGGTAGAACTGGTTGACCACCAGCACCGCATAGCCCGACTGCGCGAGCCGGTCGGCCATCTGGCGGAACGCGGGGCGCAGTCCCATGATGTCGGGCCAGATCAGCACGCCGGGATGCTTGCCGCTGATCGGCGCGGTGAAATAGGCGTCGCAGGTGCCGTCGGGGGTCTTGATCGAAACGTCGCGTCCCTTGATCGCCGCGGCATTGGCTGGGACGGGGAGCATCGCCATCAGCCCGGCGACTCCCGCGAGCGCCCCGAACTGCCGCCGCGAGGGATGCACACTGGCGAGGAACTGCTCGTTTTCGGTCGCGGTATGGTCGTCGCACATCGTGTCTCTCCTGAGTCGCCCCCGACGGCTGCGAGACTAAGGGCGATTGCGCTCGGGGAAAAGCGAGCGTGCGTGGCCGGCCATTGTCTACCCAGTGGCGGACATTCATTCCTGACCGCATCATGCATCAATGAATGAAACCCCAAGCGCTTGCTGTTGCGCATCCCTTCCTGACTTGGCCGCAGTACCAATGGGCGGCGATGGTCTCGACGAGCGAGTGTTCGCGACCATCGATAACGTTGTCGATCATGGCGGAGACGCTTGGTGGCTACACCTTTCGCAATGCCGCACCTGCGGCCAGCATTGGATGATTGCTCAAGAAGAACGGATTTTCGATGAGCACTTCATGCGGCGATTGACTGTCGATGAGGCTAGGCGCATCTCCATCGATGCCAACTGGCCGGTCGAGTTTCTTAGCTACGAGCGCGTGCTCAAAACAGGGCACGCCTTGCGCGTTCGACCTTGCATCTTCTTAGAGCGACTATCTCCATCGCTGGTATGGACTGCGGAAGATCTGCGTAGGGAACGGCCCGACATCTCAGTGGAGGAGATCGCGCTTCTACTTGGCGTCACCGCAACGCAAGCGAAGCGGCTGTTGGCAGCAGCTTCTTCGGGGCAGGGTTCGTGGTGGCAGCGGACGCGCCACCTTCTGGGCTTGTAGCGTTCCTTGGCGAAGCAGAGAAATCTGCTTTCCACCTTCAGCAGACAATCCCTAGACCCCGCGCCACCGCCATACCCCATCGTCGCCCGTCTCGCGCACCGCGCGGCCTTCGATTTCCAGCCGGCGCAGGTGCGCCATCGCCTCGCCGGTCGCCATGCCGAGCATGTCCTGCCCGATCGCGCGGCGGAACAGGCGGCCGAAGCAATCGACCACGCGGCGCGGCTCGACCCGCACGAACGCTTCGAGCTCGTTCAGCCGCTCGCGATGCTCGCGGTCCATCGCGTCGAGCCGCGTATGCAGCCCGGTGAACGGGTCGCCATGCCCGGGCAGCGTCAGCACGTCCGCCGGTACTTCGCGCTTCAATTTGGCGATCGAGGCGAACCATTCGCCGAGCGCGTCGGCCTGCGGCTCGGTGATCCCGACCGACACGTTGGGGCTGATCCGCGGCAGCACTTGGTCGCCCGCGATGAACACCCCGTTCGCTTCGTCGAGCAGACAGGCATGTTCCGGGCTGTGCCCCGCGCCGACGATCACGCGCCACTCGCGCCCGCCGATCCGGATCGCCTCGCCGTCCACCATCCGGCGGTACGACATCGGCATCGGCCGCACGATCCGCCCGAAATTGGCCCAGCCGTGCTGCGCGGCGATGTCGATCTGCTCCGCCGACCAGCCTGCGGCGTGGCGGTAATCGCTCACCTCGCGCGGAGTCTCCGGCCGCGCGTCGGCGACGAGCATCTGCGCGGTCAGCCACTCGCCGCGCGTCATCCACAGCGGCGCGGCGTGATGATCGCACATCCAGCCGGCGAGCCCGATATGGTCGGGGTGGAAATGCGTACCGATCATCCGCGTGACGCGGACGCTGGCCATCGGTCCCTTGAACACCGATTTCCACGCCTCGCGCGTTTCGGTCCGGTTCATGCCCGCGTCGACCAAGGCGATGCCGTCGCCATCGTCGACCAGCCAGCAATTGACGTGCTTGAGTGGCCCAGGGACCTTGAGGCGTACCCAGCGCACCCCCGGCGCGACCGTCATCGCGTCGCCCTCGGCGGGTTCGGCGCCACCGAACGGGTAGGTCAGCCCCTTATGGCTGGTCGGCACGAAACTTTCGTCGGCAACGAACGCGGCATCGGGGGTGCGAGCAACCATCGGGTTTCGACTAGCAACGGAATTGCCGAGCGGCAATCGGAGCTGGTAGAGGACGGATATGGAACCCGCTCCGGTCAAGAATTCGATGCTGAAGAATATCGGCATGGCGATCCTGCTGACGCCGTTCGGGATCGGGTTCATCATCGCCGCATGCCTGTCGGGCGGACCGAAGGAAGTCTACAAGGCGCTGTGCGAGCGGGACTGAGCGATTATGCTCGCAATGTTGGATTTGGCCTGACAGCCTGTCGCCGCTCTTTCTCATCGTGAGCCGGCGACGATATGTCGCTCCCCGCCGGCCGCCAAGGCATGCCGATGCAGCCCCGTGGTCAGTGCGAACATTGGGAACATTCGCTTGGCTGGGGACGCAGCCGCGCCTTTGCCTTAGTTCTTGAACAGCGTCTCCGCCGTATGCTCCACAGGCGCTGTTTCGCCCTCGCCCGCCGCCAGCGCTTCGGCATCGCGCGCGGCCTGGTCGCGCTGGCCGCGCAGTTCGGCGATCAGCGCCTCGCGGTCGCCTTCCAGCCGGGTGTCGACCGGCGCTTCGAGACCCGCCGCCTTCGCCGCCTTCGCCACCGCCGCATCGAGTTCGCGCTGCGTCGTCAGGCCCAGCGTCACCGGGTCTTTCGGGGTGATGTTGGCGATGTTCCAGTGGCTGCGGTCGCGGATCGCCGCGATCGTCGTCCGCGTCGTGCCGATCAGCGTCGAGATCGCGCCGTCGGTGATCTCCGGATGATTGCGGATGATCCAGGCGATGCCGTCGGGCTTGTCCTGACGCTTGCTGACCGGCGTGTAGCGCGGCCCCTTGGTGCGGCGTACCTGCTCCGGCCCCTTGAGCATCTGGAGCACGTGGTTGGGATCGGCCTGGCCCTTTTCGATCTCCTCCTGCGTCAGCTCGTGCGCGCGCACCGGGTCGCGCCCGGTCAGCTTGGTCGCGGCGGTATCGTCGGCGATCGCGTTCACTTCGAGGATGTGCAGCCCGCAGAACTCGGCGATCTGGTCGAACGAGAGCGAGGTGTTGTCGACCAGCCAGGAAGCGGTCGCGTGCGGCATGAGCGGCTGGGCCACGAAATTTCTCCGTCGGAAATAAATAGGGCCGCCCCTCGCGGAGCGGCCGTGTCGTGGAAGGGGACTTAATGCGGAAGGTCGCCTAGGGCAAGCGTTACGCGGCGACCGCCTCTTCCGTGATCGGGACCAGCGCCTGGAGGAATTGGCCTGCGCTGGCCGCCCAGGTGAAGCTCTGGCCATAAGCGGCGCACGCGGCGCGGTCGCGGGTCAGCGCCTCGGCGATGGCGGTGTCGAGGTCGTCGGCCATCCCGGCCACGTCGGGCGTCAGGACGTCGATTGGGCCGGTAACGGGATAGGCCGCAACCGGGGTGCCGGCGGCCAGCGCCTCGATCATCACCAGCCCGAACGTGTCGGTGCGGCTGGGAAAGACGAACACATCGGCAGCGGCATAGGCGGCGGCGAGGTCGGGCCCGAATTTGGGACCGAGGAAATGGACGTTCGGGAATTTCGCCTTCAGCCCGGCGAGCGCAGGGCCGTCGCCGACCACCATCTTGCTCCCAAGGTGCGTCGCGGTCAGGAACGCCTCGATATTCTTCTCGACCGCGACGCGGCCGACATAGAGCATCACCGGCCCCGGCAGCGCGCGGATCGCGGGATCGGGCGCGGCCCCCGCGAAAGTCGCGAGATCGACTCCCCGGCCCCAGTGCCGCAGCTTGGTCAGCCCGTGCGCCCGGAGCGTCTCGGCAATCGACGGCGTCGCGGCCATGATCGCCTGCGCGGGCCCGTGGAACCACTTGATGTAGCGCCACACCCACTCCGGGTTCACGCCGGTGCGCGCCGCGACATAGTCGGGGAATTGCGTGTGGTACGCTGTGGTGAAAGGAAAATCGCGCTGCAAACACCAGCGCCGCGCGGCCAGGCACACCGGTCCTTCGGTCGCGAGATGGACCGCTTGCGGGCTGAACGCCTCGAGCATCTCGCCGACCTTGCCGGTCGAGGCGAAGGCGAGGCGGATCTCGGGATAGGTCGGGCACGGCACCGACCGGAACAGGTCGGGCGAGATGACCAGCACGTCGTGCCCCATCTTCTTCAGCTCGGCGCGGGTCGATTGCAGCGTACGGACGACGCCGTTGACTTGCGGCAGCCACGCATCGGTGACAATCGCGATGCGGACTCGGTCGAGCTCGCTCGCGTCGCGCAGCGGCCGAGCGCTGGTCGTCTTGCGGCGTCGCCTCATAACGCTCGGTATAGCGCAGCGCGCCGCGCCGCGTCAGTCGGTGATCGCGATATGCCCCGGCAGCGCGGCCACGCGCGCCAGCCAGGCTTGCACGTTGGGGTAGCGGTGCAGCTCGAACCCGCCGCCCTCGGCGACGTGCGTATAGGCATAAAGCGCGATGTCGGCGAGGCTGAAGCGCCCGCCGGCGAAGAACGGGGTCTGCGCGAGATGCTCGTCCATCAGCGTCAGCGCCGCCTCGCCCGCTTCGTGTTTGGGGCCGAGCTGGACGCGTTGCGCCTCGCTCAAATTGCCCTCGCCCAGCCAGCCGTACCAGAAACGCAACGTCGCGATATTGGGCTCGTGATTATATTGTTCCCAGAACATCCAGCGCAGCATGTCGGCGCGGTCGAAGCGATCGGTCGGGATCAGGTCCGACCCGTCTGCGAGATAGAAGCACGCCGCGCTGCTTTCGGGCAGGAAATCGTCGCCGACCTGGAGCACGGGAATGCGGCCGTTGGCGTTGACGCCCGACAGAAACGCGGGAGAGCGCGTTTCCCCCGCCATGATGTCATATTCGCGCCGCTCGATCGGAATCCCCAGATGCGCCGCGGTCAGGCGGATCTTGTAGCAATTTCCCGACTGGGCGTATTCGTGCAGGATCAGGTTGGCCAATTGCATGCTCCCTCGGTCGGCCGATGCCCGGCTCTCGCACCGCCGTCCAATCGAAACCCCGGCGCCGACGATCAACCCCGCTTATAGAATCCCCGATTGCCGACGCTTGATCACGGCGCGGCGCACTTCCAGCACCACGATGCCGACCAGCGCGAGCAGCGGAATCCAGCCCCACATGTGGTTCCACCAGCGGAAGGTGAAGCCTTCGCCGACCGGTGCCTTCACCTCTTCACGCAGCTTGTGGAGCATATCGTCGTCGAGCGGGTAGAAGAACATCGTCGAGTCCCCGTCGACGTACAGCGTGTAGCCATAATCCTTCGTCGCGAAGAACGGCATCGACAGCACGACGAATTCCTTGATCGAATAACCGAGCCTGGTCGGATTGTTGCGGTACCAATCGCCCACGGACGACGGCTTCGCCCGGTCAGCGAGCCGCGTTAAGGTCAAACGCCGTCCGGTGGGAAAGCTTGCGGTCCCCTCATAGACATAATCGGTGTAGCGGTCGCGATCGGCCGTCGCCGGAAGGTCGGCGACATGATCGACCCACGGCCGGTAAAGCGGCAATTGTGGCCGATCCGACAGCCCTTGCGCCGCCAGAAATACCGCGACCAGGATAACCGCCAGAACGATTTGCGGCCACCGCGGCGGCAGCGCGACTTCTTCTTCCCCCATGATCTCCCACTCTACTCCATCGTCAGCACGATCTTGCCGACATGGTCTCCCGCTTCCATCCGCCGGTGCGCTTGCGGAGCGTCGGCCAGCGGATAGGTGCGGTCGATCACCGGCTTCAATTTCCCTTCCGCGACCAGCGGCCAGACGGTGCGCGCCAGTTCGTCGGCGACCGCGGTCTTGAATGCGACCGAGCGCGGGCGGAGCGTCGACCCGGTCAGCGTGAGCCGGCGGCGCATCACTTCGAACACCGGGATCGTCGCCATCGGCCCGCCCTGCACCGCGATCGACACGTGGCGGCCGTCGTCGGCGAGGCACTGCATGTTACGCGCGACATAGTCGCCGCCGACCATGTCGAGCACCACCGCGCAGCCCGCGCCGGCGGTGATCGCCTTCACCTCGGCGACGAAATCCTGCGCCTTGTAATTGATCGCATGGTCCGCGCCGATCGCGCGCGCCGCGGCACATTTCTCGTCGGAGCCGGCGGTGACGATGATCGTCACCCCGAACAGGTTGCACAGTCCGATCGCCATCGCGCCGATGCCCGAGGTGCCGCCGTGAACCAGCACCGTGTCACGCTCCGCCGCGAAGCCGCGTTCGAACAGATTGGTCCACACGGTGAACAAAGTCTCGGGCATCGCCGCCGCTTCGACCATGGTCAGCGCGTGTGGCACCGGCAGGCACTGGCCGTACGGCGCGACCGCGTAATCGGCGTAACCCCCGCCCGCGACCAGCGCGCAGACCGGCTGGCCCACCAGCTCGGCCTCGACACCCTCGCCAATCGCGACGATCGTCCCCGCGACTTCCAGCCCGAGGATCGAAGGCGCGCCGGGCGGCGGCGGATACATGCCGGCGCGCTGGAGCAGTTCGGGGCGGTTGATGCCCGCGGCGGCGACCTTGATCAGTACCTCGCCCTCACCGGGCGTCGGCACGGGCCGCTCGACGATCCGGAGCACGTCGGGGCCGCCTGGCGTCTCTGGGTCGATCGCTCGCATCGTGATCGGAATCGCCCCGTCGGTCATCGCATCTTTATTGACACGCGAGTCCGCACGGTCAACGCTGGGCCCCATGGATTCCGACGAGAATCTGCCGCGGCCCGGCGAACCGCTCGCGCTCCTGGTCAAACAGGATCTCGATCCGCTGTCGGTCGCCGAGCTCGACGCGCGCATCGCCGCGTTGGAGGGCGAGATCGAGCGAATTAAAAAACATAAACAACGCGCCGTTAACCATCGCGCAATAGCCGACGAATTATTCAAGCGATGAGCGCGAACCGCATCTTCGCGCCGGCATCTCGCCGACATGACGATGCGGACACTGGCCAGCGCTTGATGCGAGGCCCGACCATCCCAACATTCAGGGAAAGGGCCGCGCGTCCCTGCGGCCCGTCAGGAGTAATAGTGTAATGCCGAGTTTCGCCTCCGCGCTCGAAACCACCCTCCACAAGGCGCTCGAAGCCGCGTCGTCGCGCCGTCACGAATATGCGACGCTCGAACATTTGCTGCTCGCGCTGATCGACGACGAACATGCGTCGAAGGTGATGTCGGCATGCGGTGTCGAGCTCGATGATCTGCGCAGCACGGTCGCGAATTACCTCGATACCGAACTCGATGCGCTGAAGGTCGACAAGGCGACCGATCCATCGCCGACCAGCGGTTTCCAGCGCGTCGTCCAGCGCGCGATCCTCCATGTGCAAAGCTCGGGCCGCGACGAGGTGACCGGGGCGAACGTGCTGGTCGCGCTGTTCAGCGAGCGCGAGAGCTATGCGGTCTATTTCCTCCAACAGCAGGACATGAGCCGGCTCGACGCGGTCAGCTTCATCAGTCACGGCGTCGGCAAGGGCGGCGCGCCGGCCGAAAGCACCACGCCCAAGGGCACGAGCGAGGAAGAGAAGCCGGGCAAGTCCGACAAGGGCAAGTCGGAAAGCGCGCTCAAGCAGTTCACCGTCGACCTCAACGAAAAGGCCAAGACCGGCAAGGTCGACCCGCTGATCGGCCGCATGGCCGAGGTCGACCGCACGGTGCAGATCCTGTGCCGCCGGTCGAAGAACAACCCGCTCTATGTCGGCGATCCCGGCGTCGGGAAGACCGCGATCGCCGAAGGTCTCGCGCGCAAGATCGTCGAGGGCGACGTGCCCGACGTGCTCAAGCCCGCCGTCATTTACTCGCTCGACATGGGCGCCTTGCTCGCGGGCACGCGCTATCGCGGCGATTTCGAGGAGCGGCTGAAGGCGGTCGTCAACGAGCTCGAGAAGCTGCCCGACGCGATCCTGTTCATCGACGAGATCCACACCGTGATCGGCGCCGGCGCGACCAGCGGCGGGGCGATGGACGCCTCCAACCTGCTCAAGCCCGCGCTGTCGGGCGGCACGATCCGCTGCATCGGGTCGACCACCTACAAGGAATTCCGCAACCATTTCGAAAAGGACCGCGCCCTCTTGCGCCGGTTCCAGAAGATCGACGTCAACGAGCCGACGATCGAGGACACGATCAAGATCCTCGCGGGGCTGCGCTCGGCGTTCGAGGAGCATCATTCGGTCAAGTACACGCCGGACGCGATCAAGGCCGCGGTCGAGCTGTCGTCGCGCTACATCAACGACCGCAAATTGCCCGACAAGGCGATCGACGTGATCGACGAGGTCGGCGCGATGCAGATGCTAGTGCCGCCGTCGCGCCGCAAGAAGACGATCACCACCAAGGAGATCGAGGCGGTGATCGCGACGATGGCGCGCATCCCGCCGAAATCGGTGTCGAAGGACGACACGCAGGCGCTCGCGACGCTCGAGACCGACCTCAAGCGCGTGGTGTTCGGCCAGAACGACGCGATCGAGAAGCTCGCCTCGGCGATCAAGCTCAGCCGCGCGGGCTTGCGCGATCCCGAAAAGCCGATCGGCAATTATCTGTTCACCGGCCCGACCGGCGTCGGCAAGACCGAGGTCGCGCGCCAGCTCGCCTCGATCATGGGCATCCCGCTCCAGCGCTTCGACATGAGCGAATATATGGAGCGCCATTCGGTCAGCCGGCTGATCGGCGCGCCTCCGGGCTATGTCGGGTTCGACCAGGGCGGACTCCTGACGGACGCGGTCGACCAGCAGCCGCATTGCGTGCTGTTGCTCGACGAGATCGAGAAGGCGCATCCCGACCTGTTCAACATCCTGTTGCAGGTCATGGACCATGGGCGCCTGACCGATCAGCACGGTAAGACCGTCGATTTCCGGAACGTCATCTTGATCATGACGACCAATGCGGGCGCCAGCGACATGGCGCGCGAGACGGTCGGCTTCGGCAACCTGACGCGCGAAGGCGAGGACGAACAGGCGGTGCAGAAGATGTTCACGCCCGAGTTCCGCAACCGCCTCGATGCGATCGTCCCGTTCGGCTACCTCCCGCCCGAAGTCGTCGCGCGGGTGGTGGAGAAGTTCATCCTCCAGCTCGAGCTCCAGCTCGCCGACCGCAACGTCCACATCAACCTGGACGACGAATCGAAGGCGTGGCTGACCTCGAAGGGCTACGACAAGCTCTATGGCGCACGCCCGATGGGCCGTTTGATCCAGGAAAAGATCAAGCAGCCGCTCGCCGAGGAACTGCTGTTCGGCAAGCTCGTCCATGGCGGCGAGGTCACGATCAAGATGAAGGACGGCGCGTTGTCGTTTGCGATCGAGGCCGCCGCGCCCAAGAAGAAGCCGGGCAAGAAGGGCGGCAAGCCCGTCAAGGCCGAGGCCAAGTAACTAGCGTGATCCGGGGCGGCCGCGTGCCGTCCCGCATTATGACAACCGTGTGATTTACCAATAATTTGTTGATCGGGGTTAGGCCCGGTCCATGCGGCGCGCCGGCCATCCTTTTCTCTTGCTCGCGGTGCTGATCGCGTTGGCGATGAGCATCGCCGCGCGGCCAGCCCAGGCGCAGAGCGCGGTCACCGGCGCCCCGTTGTCGGTATGCGTGGCGCGCGTCGCGGCAGGCGACACGGCGGCGGCGATGCTTGGCGCCGCGGGACGGTTCGACTGCGCGACGCCGCAGACCAGGTTCGGCAACGGCGATTACTGGGTCCTGTCGCAACCGCTCGGCACGATCCCCGATGTCCAGATCCGCGAACGCGTCCGGATCGCCAGCCTGTGGCAGGAGCGCATCACGCTCTACGCACTCTACCCGAACGGTCAGGTGCGCGGCTGGGCGTATGACGGCCATGCCACCAGCCGCCATCTCCAGCTCGGCGCGATGATCCAGTGGCGGCTCGACCCCAGGTTCGGCGCCCCGGCACGGCTACTGTGGCGAGTCGACGGCAGCGCGAACCTGCGTGGCATCCTGATCGCGCCGACGCTCGCGACGGCGTCCGAAGCGTCGCGCGCGAACATCGCGATGGCAGCAGTCTATTCGGGGTTCGTCGGGCTGTGCGTCGCGCTGCTGATCTATAATCTCGCGATGTGGGGGGCGCTACGCCACCGCTTCCAGCTCGCCTATTGCGCGATGGTGCTCTCGCTCCTGTGCTACGCTTTCACCTCGTCGGGCGCGCTGGCGTGGGTCAATCCGGCGATGCTCAACAACGACCGGCTGCGCTTCAACTACATCTTCCTGGCGGCGGCAGCGGCGACCGCGCTGATGTTCGCGCGGGCGTTTTTCCCGCCGTCGGTCACCGCCGGCTGGGTATCGCGCTGGGCCAACCGGCTGACCGCGCTGGCGCTGAGCGCGATGGCGTTGTTCGCCTTGCTCGCGCCGTGGCAGATCAAGCTGCTCGATGCGTTCTATGCTGCGAGCTTCGTCATACTGATCGTCGCGGTATTGCCGATCATCATTCGCGCCCGGGCCGAGCGGAGCCCGCACCTGTGGCTGTTCGCGATCGCCTGGGCCGCGCCGCTGTTGTTCGCCGCCGTTCGCCTGCTCGCCAATATCGCGGTGGTGCGATGGAATTTCTGGATCGATAATTCGACCATCCTGGCGATGGCGTTCGAAGCGATCGTCTCGACGCTCGCGATCGCGTACCGTATCCGCTTGCTCAGCGTCGAGCGCGACGAAGCGATCGAGCGCGAGGTCATCGCCGCGCGCCTCGCCGATATCGACCCGCTGACCGGGCTGCTCAACCGCCGCGCGTTCCTGCGCCAGGCGATCGGGCGCGACGGCGAGCAAGTGCTGATCCTGACCGACCTCGATCATTTCAAGCACGTCAACGAAACGCTGGGCCATGACGGCGGCGACGAAGTGCTGCGGGTGTTCGCCCGTGTGCTGCGCCAGGCGGCCCCCGCCGGCGCGCTGATCGCGCGAATGGGCGGCGAGGAATTCGCGATGCTGTGCCCGGCCGATCGCCCGGTGGCCCCCGAAACGGTGCTCGAGCGGCTGCGCACCGCGCGGATGCCGTTCGATATCAGCGTCACTACCAGCATCGGCGCGTGCAGCGGGCCGATGATCAGCGAGCCCGACTGGAAAGCGATGTACCGCCGTGCCGACCGCGCCTTGTTCGACGCCAAGCAGGCCGGCCGCGACCGCGCACGGTTCGCGCGCGCCGCCTGATTTTCCGTCGAAATTCCCTTTGTCGTTGCGCTCGCCGTCGCTTATGGTGAACGCATGCGGCGGGGTCGGACCATCCTGATAGCGGCGGCGTTGCTCGCGATCGTCGCGGTCGCGCGGCATCCGAGCGCGGACATCGAAATCCTGACGCATCAGGCGAGCGACCCCGCGCCGCACCGCGTGCACGCGGTGGTCGATCTTGGGATCGTCGCGATCAACTTCCTGCTGACCTGGACCGCCGGCCGGGTAGCCTCTTAAACCGGTCGCGCTTACACCGGCGTCGATGACCGATCCGGAAGAGATTTGGCGCGGAGCCGCCTATCGTCACCCGACCCCATGGACGACCGAGTTTCCGCCGCTGTCGCTGAGCGCGATGTTCGAGCAATCGGCCGCGCGCCATGCCGACAAGCCGCTGATCGATTTCCTCGGGCGTCATTATTCCTATGCCGAGACGCTCGACGGGGCGAACCGGGTGGCGGCGGGGCTCAAGGCGCTCGGCTACGGCCCCGGCGACCGCATCGGGCTGTTCCTGCCCAACGTGCCGCACTATCTCGCGGCCTATTTCGGCATCCTCAAGCTGGGCGCGACGGTGGTCAATTTCTCGCCGCTCTACACGGTCGAGGAACTGGCGCACCAGGTCGAGGATTCGGGGACGCGCGCGCTGTTCACATTGTCGGCGTCGGCGCTGCTCCCGACCGCGCTCAAGGTGCTCGACCAGTCGAGCGTCGAGCGGCTGATCGTCGGGTCGGTCGCGGGCGTGCTCCCCGCCGCCAAGTCGCTCTTCTACCGCCTGTTCCGGGGGCGTGAGACGACAAAGCGCCCCGACGACCCGCGCATCATCGCTTTCTCCCAGCTGATCGCCAATGACGGCACGGGCGACCACACGGCGGTCGATCCGCTGAAGGACGTGGCGGTGATCCAGTACACGGGCGGCACCACCGGCACCCCCAAGGGCGCGATGCTGACGCACCAGAATCTGTCGGCGAACGCGCGGCAGGTCGAGGGGATGGACCCCGATCCGGGCGGCGAGGACCGCATCATCGGCGTGCTCCCGCTGTTCCACGTCTTCGCCAACACCTGCGTGATGAACCGCACGGTCGCGAACGGCGGGACGATCGTTCTGCTGCCGCGCTTCGACGGCGGGCAGGTGCTCGCCGCGATTCAGCGCACGCGCGCGACCGCGCTGCCCGGCGTGCCGACGATGTACCAGGCGCTGCTGAGCCACCCCAAGCTCGCGGGCGCTGATCTCTCGAGCCTCAAATATTGCATCTCGGGCGGCGCGCCGCTCCCCGCCGAGGTCAAGGCGAAGTTCGAGGCGGCGACCGGCGCGCGGGTGATCGAGGGGTATGGGCTGTCGGAGAGTTCGGGAGTCGTTTCGTGCAACCCATACGCCGTCGACGGCAAACTCGGCACGATAGGCCAGCCGATCCCGGGAACGCACGTGCGGCTGGTCGACAAGGAAGACCCGACGCGCGCCCCACCCGACGGCGAGTCCGGCGAGATCGTCGTGCGCGGGCCGCAGATCATGAAGGGCTATTGGAACCGCCCCGACGCCGATGCCGAGGTGTTTGTCGATGGATGGTTGCGCACCGGTGACGTTGGAGAGATCGACGGCGAGGGCTTCATCCGCGTCGTCGACAGGCTGAAGGACATGATCGCCGTCTCAGGCTTCAAGGTCTTCCCGAGCCAGATCGAGGCGGTGCTCTACAAGCATCCCGCGGTGAAGGAGGCGCTGGTGATCGGGGTGCCCGATGCCTATCGCGGGGAACAGCCGCGCGCTTATGTCACGCTCAACGACGGCATGGCCGCGACCCCGGAGGAACTGAAGGACTGGCTCAACCCGCAACTCGGGCATCACGAGCGGATCGATCGCGTCGATATCCGCCTGACGCTCCCCAAGACGCTGGTCGGCAAGCTCAGCCGCAAGGAACTCGTCGCCGAGGTGAAGGCGGGCGGCTGAGCGGACCGAAGGTCACGAAAGTCACGCCACGTCACCAACACCATGCGACGGACCGTTTGCGTCAACGATGGGAAAGAGAAGGCCGGGACGCTGACACCCGAAATCCTACATTGGAAGCATTTTCGCCGGAGTTATTTTGGCGCGTCGGTGAAGATCGTGATCGCCGGCCGCCCGACCATCGGGGTTGCGGTTCTGGGCATGCGCGCCTCGAGCGGCTTGAGCCAGGTATCGACCTTGCTGCCGATCGCGATCTGCGGCTGCGACGGGATGATCCCCATGTTCGCGCCCATCGCCTCCCATTGCGCGACCAAGGTACGCGCATCCTCGCCCGCCTTTGCCAGCGGCACGGGTTCGCGCATCGCATGGTTGATCATCGCGTCGCCGTAGAACGTCCAGTCCTTGTCCGACTGGCACCCGAACGACGTCCGGTCGGCCGACGCCGCGGTGAACAGCGCGGTATTCTCGTTCGACAGTGTCGGCACGAAGATGCCGGAAAAGCACGCCGACAGGATCAGCAGGCGGTTCTTGATCCCGAGCTCGTCGAACAATCGCGCCATCCGTTCGGGCGGAATGATCCCGAACCCGTCGTCGCCGTCGTGATAGGCCAGGCCGACCTTGGCGCCGTGCCCGGCGGTATAGAGGACGACGACGTCCTGCTGCTTGTCCATCAGTTCGGCGACGCGCGCGAGCGCGACCGCGAGGTTGCGCGGGGATCCGTTGGGCAATGCCGACGGGCCGCTGCCCTCGGTGCCCGCGAGCACGATCGTGTGCCCGACCGCGTTGTAGCGGCGGCTGAGCACCTTGCCCGCTTCGCGCGCCTCGCGCCCGAAGATCGGATCGCTGTCGAGCCCGACCACGACGACATAGGCATCGACCTGCCCCGGCTTCTGCGGCCCCAATGCGGCGAGCGACTTGTCGAGCTTGCGCTGGTCGTCGAGCAGCCATTTGGGCGACCGGTCGCGTTCGAGCTCCGGCCCGAGCGCGAGCGACGCCGCGACCTCGGCCTGATTCTCGCCACCGACGAGCCCGGGGAAGCCGGTGGTGTGCTGCGGCGGGGTATAGGTGGCGGACTGGCCCGTCGCCGACCCGGCGAGCGCAAGGCCGCTGACCGCGATCAGCGCGGCGGCGGAAAGACGGCGAAAAAGCTGGTTACGCATTGATTCTGGCCCCGGTTGTCGCGCGTATCAGGGGGTTAGCGGCGGGGCAGTGTCAAGTGGGGACGAAGCGATTTCAACGTGGCATGGGCAAAGCCCATGCCGTCGGCCGCTGCCTTGCAGCGCCGGCCAGGCTTGGCCGCGCGATGGCGATTAGCTCTCGCTAATCGCCTCGGCCAAGCTCAATACACCCGCTTCTTCGGCTTGATATACTCCGCGTCGTCGGTGAGCGTGTAGTCGTGCACCGGGCGGTAATCGAGCGTCACGCTCCCACCCTTGCCGCCCCAGCCGTCGAACGTCGCGATGGTGTGCTTCATCCAGTTCTTGTCGTCGCGCTCGGGATAATCCTCGTGCATGTGCGCGCCGCGGCTTTCCTTGCGGTTGGCCGCACCGCGGATCGTGACGATCGCCTGGCCGAGCAAATTGTCGAGTTCGAGCGTTTCGACCAGATCGGTGTTCCAGATCAGCGAGCGGTCGGTGATCCCGACGTCGCCGAGCGACTTGTACACTGCGTTCATGTGGACGACGCCTTCGTCGAGCAGCGCGGTGTCGCGGAACACCGCGCAATGCTTTTGCATCGTGCGCTGCATGTCGCCGCGGATCTCGGCGGTCGGCCTGGCACCCTTGGCGTTGCGGAAATGATCGAGCCGCCCGATCGCCTTGTCGTCGGCGGCGGTGATCGGCGCGCCGTGCTTGGTGTTGGGCCGCAGGATCTCGGCGATGCGCTTGCCCGTCGCGCGGCCGAACACGACGAGATCGATCAGGCTGTTCGAGCCCAGCCGGTTGGCACCGTGGACCGAAACGCACGCCGCCTCACCGACCGCGAACAAGCCGGGGACGACCGCATCGGGATCGCCATCCTTCAGGTGGACGACCTCGCCATGATAGTTCGTCGGGATGCCGCCCATATTGTAATGCACGGTCGGTGTGACCGGGAGCGGCTGGCGCGTCAGGTCGACGCCCGCGAAGATCTTCCCCGTCTCGGTAATGCCCGGGAGCCGTTCGTGCAGCACCTTCGGGTCGATGTGATCGAGGTGCAGATAGATATAATCCTTGTTCGGGCCGACCCCGCGGCCCTCGCGCATTTCCGCCGCCATCGAGCGGGCGACGACGTCGCGCGACGCCAGGTCCTTCGCCGACGGGGCATAGCGTTCCATGAACCGCTCACCCTCGGAATTGGTGAGGTAGCCGCCCTCGCCCCGCGCGCCCTCGGTGATCAGCACGCCCGCGCCGTAGATGCCGGTCGGGTGGAACTGGACGAATTCCATGTCCTGCAGCGGCAGGCCGGCGCGCAGCACCATCCCGCCACCGTCGCCGGTGCAGGTATGCGCCGACGTCGCCGACTGGTAGCAGCGGCCATAGCCGCCGGTCGCCAGCACGGTCGCATGGCTGCGGAAGCGGTGGATGCTCCCGTCCTCCATGCACAGCGCGATCACGCCTTTGCACTCCCCGCCCTCCATGATGAGGTCGAGCGCGAAATATTCGATGTAGAAGTCGGCGTCGAAGCGTAAGGACTGCTGGTACAGCGCGTGGAGCATCGCATGCCCGGTGCGGTCGGCGGCGGCGCAGGTGCGCTGCGCGGGCGGCCCCTCGCCCATGTTCTGCATCATGCCCCCGAACGGGCGCTGGTAGATTTTGCCCGCGTCGGTGCGGCTGAACGGCACCCCGGCGTGTTCGAGCTCGTAGACCGCGGCGGGCGCCTCGCGCACCATATATTCGATCGCGTCCTGGTCGCCGAGCCAGTCCGACCCCTTGACGGTGTCGAACATGTGCCAGGTCCAGTGATCCGGCCCCATATTGCCGAGGCTCGCCGCGATCCCGCCCTGCGCCGCGACGGTGTGGCTGCGCGTCGGGAACACCTTGGTGATGCACGCGGTCTTCAGGCCATGCTGCGCGCATTCCATGACCGCGCGCAGTCCCGATCCGCCGGCACCGACCACCACCGCGTCATAGGCGTGGTCGATGATCTTGTAGGCGTCGCTCATCCCGCGACCGGCGTCAGCGCCGCCTTGAGGATCGCGAAGATCGCGGTCACAGCGATCACGGCGAGGAAATATTCGAGCAGGACGATCCCGACGACGCGGCTTTCATCTTCCTGATAATCCTCGATCAGCACTTGCAGCCCGAGGCGGGCGTGCCAGCACGTCGAAATGACGAGCAGGATCATCGGTACCGCGACCCAGGCCGATCCGATCCAGCTGTGGATCGACAGATAATCGAACCCGTTGAGCCGAGTCAGCGAGATCATGAACCAGGCGAGGAAGAACAGGTTGGAGCCGGCGGTCAGCCGCTGGCGCCACCAATGATGCGCGCCCTCATGTGCGCTGCCGAGGCCGCGGACTCGGCCGAGTTCGGTACCGTCGCCCATTACTTTGCCCCTGCGAAAATGACGTCCTTGAGGATCAGACCCCAGAACAGGATGGTGAGGACGACCGCGCCGACGAAGGTCAGGATCGAGCTCGTCTTGTTGGTCTTGAGCTCATAGCCCGCGCCGGTGTCGAGCACGAGGTGGCGGATGCCGCTCATCATGTGCTGGAACAAGGCGAGCGTCAGCCCCACCCCGACGATATAGCCGAGGATGTTCCAGCTCGGCCCGGTGAACCACGACAGGAACCAGTCGTAGCTGTCCTTGCCCGCCGCCAACGCCGCCAGCCACCAGGTGAACAGCAGCCCGCCGACGATCGCGAGCCCGTCGCCGGTGATGCGGTGGATGATCGAGGTCAGCATGTGCGGGCCCATCCGGTAATGGCCGAGATGAGGTGAAAGCGGGCGGTCCGGTTTCGGCGGTGTGGTGGCCAAGGAAAATACCCCAGAAAAGAAAGCGTGCGCCCTCTTACCCCTCGTGCCTTGGGATGCAAGTCGTCCGCCAAATCCTAACCTCTCTTTAACCAACCTCGGGCTAGCCCATGACGGTAAATTGTTGCGTCGTCGTCAGACGTTAGCCCGGAGCATCCGATCTTGAGCACTACCGATCTGCCCTCGTCCGATATGATGGCCGCGAAGGTCCGGCTGTCCGAACGGTTGCGCATCTTCGATTTCGACGGATCGCTCGCTACTGCAAGCCGCGATGTCTGGGCGGTGATCGAGCCCGATATTCGCGAAATCTCCGAGGCCTATTGGCAGCAATGGCTGCGCTGTTTCGCCGACGACCGCGTGTGGGCGCCGCACGAGACCGCCAAGATGATCGACTTGGGGGTCGATTTCCTCAAGCTCCGCTTCCTCAAAACCAGCGAGCGCGGTTGGGTCGAATCGATCTCCCGTTCGGTCGCCGCCGCCTATGCCGGCAAGGTCGAACCCGAAGCCTTGCTCTCGATGATCAACGCCAGCGATCGCGCCGCACTCGACAGCCTGATGCGCCGCGTCGACCGCGACGACCCGCGCTTGCCGACGATGATCGACACCCTGCTGCGCCTGTCGGCGATGGAAGGCGATATCACCGTCGCCTTGTACAATGGCTTCGTCGAGCATGCCGCGCAGGCCGCGCGCGAAGCGCTTGCCGCCGAATTCCGCGATGGCATCGCCAAGGTGGTCGAGCGCTCGAGCCAGGAAAGCCATGCGTTGCGCGATCAGTCGGTTCGCACGTCCACCTCCGCGCGAGGGATGATCGGCAAGACCAGCGAAGTCGCCGCCGCTGCCGAGCAATCGGCGGTCGCGATGCGGGAAGCCGCCCAGACCGCCGCCG
>NZ_SSMY01000013.1 GCF_004799495.1 Sphingomonas sp.
CCAACAGCTCGAACGCGACCGGGTTCGTGTTCAGCGGCGGCAAGGTCTATTTCTACGCCGACGACGGCGTGCATGGCGCGAACGAGCTGTTCGTCACCGACGGCACCCCGGCGGGCACGCACTTGCTCAATGATTTCAACGGCACGGGTGGCACGAGTTACGGCTCGAACTTCGCGTTCGGCGGCAAATTCTATTTCGCGGCGTACGACGGGAATGACGGCGGCTGGCACACCTATGTCACTGACGGCACGACCGTTCACAAGATAGCGCCGGGCGACAGCAGTTCGACCGGCGGTGCGGGCAATTTCATCGCCGCCGACGCGACGCACTTCTTCTTCACCGGCGACAGCGGGCTGTTCTATTCGGACGGTACCGACGCGGGGACGCATCTGGTCGGCGACACGGCCGGGTTCGCCAACGCCAGCGTCGTCAACGGCGTGCTCTATTACCAGCATTACGATTCGACCAACGGCTACGAGCTGTGGGAATCGAACGGCACGGTCGCGGGCACGATGCGGCTGACCGACACGCAGGTCCCGAACAGTTCGAACCCGGGTAGCTTCTCGCCGATCGACAATTCGCCGCCGACGGTGGCCAACGCGGCGGCTTCCGCGATCACCGATCAACAGACCAATCATCCGTTCCAGAACGTCGTCATCGGCGACGTGGACGCACCGGCGCAGACGCTGACGGTGACGATCACCCCGGACGATCCCGCGAAGGGCGGGTTCACCGCCGCGTCACTGACCGCGTCGGGCTTCGTCGGCGGCGGGATCAACGGGTCGTACACCTTCACCGGTACGGCGGCGCAAGCCACCACGGCGATCGACGCTTTGGTCTATCAACCGACCCCCAACCGCCTTGTCGTCGGCGCGAGCGAGACAATGAACTTCACCATTGCGGTGAACGACGGCGCGGGCGGGTCGGTGGTCAACCACCTGGCCTCCATCACGCAGACCTCCGCCAACGACGCGCCGGTCGGCGCCAACGACGCCGCGGCGGTCAACGAGGACGCGACGGTTACCACGGCGACGCGCGCGGCGGGCGTGCTCGCCAACGACAGCGACGTCGACGTCGGCGAAACGCCCGGCCTTACCGTGACGGGCGCGCATGTCGGTGCGGCCGCCGACACGGCGGTCGCGACGAGCGGCAAGACCACGATCCACGGTCTGTACGGCGATCTGCACATCGCCGCCGACGGCACCTACGACTATACGCCGAACAATGCGACGGCGCAGATGCTGGCGGTCGGGCAGACCGGGACCGAGGTGTTCAGCTACACGGTGACCGACGTCCACGGCGCCAACGGCACCGCGACGCTGACCTTCACCATCGCGGGCCAGGAAGACGGACCGGTCGCGGTGGCGGATGTTCGCTCGACCCTCGAGGACGCGACCTCGTCGTCGGACACCCGCGCGGGCGGGCTACTCGGCAACGACACCGACGTCGATAATGGCGAGGCCGCCACGCTCACGATTACCGGTGCGCACTTCGGCGCGGCAGCCGACACGGTCATAGCCGCGTCCGGCAAGACGACGATCCACGGCGCCTATGGCGATTTCCACCTCGCTGCCGACGGCACCTATGATTACACGCCGAACACCGCGCTAGCCGAGGCGTTGCCGCAGGGTCAGTCGGCGAGTGATGCCTTCTCGTATACGATCGTCGATGCGCAAGGGCAGAGCTCGACCAGCAGTGTCACGTTCAATATCACCGGTACGAACGACGCACCGGTCGGTGCCAACGACAATCGCTCGGTCAACGAGGATGCGCCCGTCAGCGCCAACGCCGCGACGGGCGTGCTCGCCAACGATAGCGATGTTGACACCGGCGAAACCGCGACTCTCCGCGTGATCGGGGCGCATTTCGGTGCCGCCGCCGACACCACCGTCGCCGCATCGGGGAACACGACGATACACGGTGCCTATGGCGACCTCCACATCGCCGCCGACGGCAGCTACGATTACACGCCCAACAGCCCGGCAGCCGAAGCGCTTGCGCTCGGCCAGACCGCGAGCGACGTGTTCAGCTACACCGTCGCGGACGTGCATAACGGCACCGGCACCGCGACGCTGACGTTTAACATCACCGGCCAGAACGACGCGCCGACCGCGACACTGGCCAGCGGGATGAACGCGACCGAACAGGTGACGTACGACCTCAAGGGCAAGGTCGCGATCGGCGATGTCGACAGCGGCAACCCGATAGAGACGGTGACCCTGTCGGTCGGCTATGGGGTTCTGCACCTCGATGCCGGCACCAGCGGCGCGACGATCACCGCCAACGACGCGGCCACCGTGACGGTCAGCGGCACGATCAGCCAGCTGGCGGCATTGTTCGGCAGCGACCCGACCAGCGTGGCGACCTATTATGCCGACACCGACGCCCCGCCGGCGTCGGTCACGCTCAATGTTTCGGTGACCGACGATCACAATGCGAACGGCGCGAGCAGCGCGACGATCGTCATCACGCCGGTCGACGATCCGGCGGTGGCGATGAACGACACCAATGCGGTGATCGCCGATCAGTCGATCATGGCGGCGAGCGTGTTCGGGAACGACCATGATGTCGACGGACCGGCGCTGCAGGTCGCGACGGTCAATGGTGTTGCCGGCAACGTCGGGTCGCAGATCACGTTGCCGTCGGGCGCGTTGCTGACGCTCCGTGCCGACGGAACATACGATTACAATCCGAACCACGCCTTCGATTCGCTGACCGCGATCGGCGGCGCGACCAACCGGACCGGGACCGACAGCTTCACCTACAGCCTGGTCAACGGCAACAGCGCGACGGTGACGATCACCGTGACGGGATCGCCCAACTCGACCGCGCCCGGCTTTGGCAGCAGCGGCAACGACACGATGACGGGCACGACGCACGCCGATATGTTCGACCTGCGCCAGGGGGGCAGCGACACCGCGTCGGGGCTGGACGGCAACGACACCTTCTACATGGGCGCGGCGTGGAACGCGGGTGATGCGATCGACGGCGGCACCGGCACCGATCAGGTGATCGCGCAGGGCAATACCACGCTCACGCTCGGCGCGACCAGCCTGACCGGGGTCGAGCAAGTGACGCTGCTGACCGGTTCGGACCCGAGCTACGGCGATGTCTTCGGCTTCCCCTACAGCTACAACATCACCACCAACGACGCGAACGTCGCGGCGGGCCAGCAACTGATCGTGCAGGGCGGCTCGCTCCACGCCAACGAGACGCTGACCTTCAACGGCGCGGCGGAACTCGATGGTTCGTTCCTGGTGTATGGCGGGCTCGGCAACGACGTGCTGACCGGTGGACACCAGGCCGACACGCTTTACGGCGGCGGCGGCAACGACCAGATCGACGGCGGGGCCGGCGCGGACACGATGTATGGTGGCGCCGGCAACGACACCTTTATCGTCGACGATGCCGGCGATGTGGTGACCGAGAACGCGAATGAAGGCACCGACACGGTACTGAGTTCGGTCAGCTACGCACTGAGCGCCAATGTCGAAAACCTGACGCTGACCGGTACTGGCGACACCGCCGCAACCGGCAACGCGCTGGCCAATGTGATCACGGGCAACAGCGGGAACAACGCACTGGTCGGCGGTGGCGGCGCGGACACGCTGATCGGCGGGTTGGGCGACGACATCTATACGGTCAGCGATGCGTCGACCGTGATCGTCGAAAACGCCGGCGAAGGGAACGACACGGTGAAGTCGTCGGTGAGCTACGTGCTGACCGCGGGCGCCGAGATCGAGACCGCGCGGCTGATCGGGACGTCGAACATCGACCTGACCGGGAACGGCATCCACCAGATCCTGATTGGCAACACCGGCAACAACGTGCTCGACGGCGGGGGCGGCGGCGACCGGATGAAGGGTGGGGCGGGCGACGACACCTATGTCATCCGCAGCGCGTCGGACGTGATCGTCGAGCTCGCGGGCGACGGCGACGACACGGTGAAGGCGGCGGTGAGCTACACGCTGGGCGCGGCCGCGCAGGTCGAGCATCTGTATACGATCGACGCCTCGGCCACGACCGGGATCAACCTGACCGGCAACGATTACAGCCACGACATCCAGGGCAATGCGGGCGTGAACGTGCTGACCGGGGGTAGCGGCAACGACTCGCTGGCCGGGAACGGCGGCGCGGACACGCTGATCGGCGGGGCTGGCGACGACATCTATTCGGTGACCGATGCCGCGACCACGATCGTCGAGGCGGCCGGCGGGGGCAACGACACGGTCAAGGCGTTCGTGAGCTATACGCTGACCGCGGGGGCCGAGATCGAGACCGCGCGGCTGATTGGGAGCGCCAACCTCGACCTGACGGGGAACGAGCTCCACCAGGTGCTGATCGGCAATACCGGCAACAACACGCTCGATGGCGGCGGCGGCGGCGACCGGATGAAGGGCGGCGCGGGCGACGACACGTACATCATCCGCAGCTCGGCCGACGCGATCGTCGAGATCGCCGGCGACGGCAACGACACCGCGAAGGCGGCGGTCAGCTACACGCTAGGCGCGGCGGCGCAGGTCGAACACCTGCTCACGATCGATACGAGCGCGACGACCGCGATTAACCTGACCGGCAACGACTACAGCCACGACATCCAGGGCAATGCGGGCGCCAATGTGCTCACGGGCGGCAGTGGCAACGACGTGCTGCAGGGCTTTGCCGGCAACGACACATTGTTCGGCGGTGCTGGCGCGGACACGTTCGTGTTCGACCATGGCACGGGCCAGGACAGCGTCGGCGACTTCGTCTCGGGCACCGACAGGCTCGACCTGTCGGCGTTCGGGTTCGCGAGCTTCTCCGACGTACAGGCAGCGACGCACGACGTCGGCGGTAATGCGGTGATCGATCTCGGCGGCGGCGACACGGTCACCCTAACCGGGTTCCTCAGTTCGCAGCTCCAGTCGGGCGACGTCATCCTGTCGAACAGCAGCCAGTCGCATCCGCTGCTCAAGATCGGCAGCCTCGTTGAGCATGACGGCCACGGCCACTTCACGGACCTTATTGGTCCGATCTTGCCCTCGGCATACGAACACAGCCTTTGATCGCGGCGCCGGTCGGCAGCTGCAACCTGCCGGCTGCCGCAGCCGCGTCGCGGCTTTTTTCGCCTGACAAGTCGTGCCGTCTGGCGATGGCGCGTTCGCGGGAACCGCGACGCACATCGCTCGTTCGGCAATCCTAACGCGACAATAGTTGGAGGAAGAGGCTGTGGGAAAAGGCATCTTGTTGTGGCTATTGGGCATTCCGCTGCCCATCATCATTCTCCTGCTGCTGTTTTGGCACTGATCATGGCGACAGGATCTTACAGTCAGGTCGATCCCGACCTCTACCCAGCCAGCGCCAGTCCCGGACCATCGGTCTCCGCCGTGGCGTGGTCGGCCGTCACCGCGGGAACGGTCGCGGCCATCGCGCTGACGATCGCGCTGCTGACGCTAGGCACCGCGTTCGGGTTGGCGTCGGCGTCGCCATGGCCCGGGGTTGGGGCGCACCCCACCACGTTCACGATCGGAACGGGAATTTGGCTGATCGTCACGCAATGGGTGTCGGCTGCGGCGGGCGGCTATCTCGCCGGCCGGCTGCGGACGCGGTGGCATGGCCTGCACACCGACGAGGTGTTCTTTCGGGACACGGCGCACGGCCTGCTGACCTGGGCGACCGCGACGGTCATCATGGCAATCGTTGCCGTTGGAGCGACAGCGCTGTCTAGCCTGGCGACCGGGCCAGTCGACGTCGCGTCGTCGAAGGAGGCCGTTGACGAGGCGCGCAAGGTCGCCGCGACGTTCGCTGCCTTCACTGGCCTGTCGTTGATCGTGGGGGCTTTCATCGGCAGCGTCGCCGGCGCGATCGGCGGCCGGCTTCGTGACAGGCATCCGTAATCGGTCGGCCGGGTTCAGGCGACTGTGGCTAACGGCACCTCGCCCGAACCGCGCGGCTCGAGCGACGTCGGTCAGCTGCTGCAAGGCGTTTTCGAAGCGGACAACATTGTTCCGCCGGACACCGCGATCATTCGCCTGATGCTCGAATTGTCGCGGTCGCCCGACAGTGCCCGCCAGCAAGAGGTGGTACTTCCGACGCCCAGAAAGCGATCCTTGCTACTGCTTATGGCGAAGCGAATCCGCTTCAGGCGCCAATAGCCGCGACCAGGCGATCATCCGCCGCCAGCCCGCGCGGCGGCGACCTCGGCATAGCCACCGCAATATTTGGCGCGGGCCGGGTCGCCGCCGACTTGCGCGCCACAATAGGCCCGAGGGCCCATGACCACGTCGTGAAGAACCAGCACACGCCCGTCGTGCAACTCCACCGTCAGCTGTCCGTCGGGCCCCACCCTGACGAAGGCCGTGGAAAGGATACGGCGCCCCAGCGCCTCCGCGGGCGAATCGGTCAGCGGGCGTGGCGCGGTTCGCTCCGCGCCAGACCGGCCAGAACCTTGGACGGCCGTCCCCGAGACCGCGCCGGACATCGCGGCTTTCTGCGGCGACGGAGTGCATGCAGCGAGCAACGACGAGGCTGATAGCAGTAGGCGAAGCATCGCGCGCTCCGGAAAAAACAACACAACTCGTGATACCCGAACCATGGTCCCGTGTCATGAGCCGGGTGGCCATCGCGGTCGAGTCGACGCATCGCCGGTGTCCATGGCGCGGGACTTTCACGACGGCTGCCGTCCGGAACTGCCCAAACCGCAACTTTGAGTATGCAGCACGGTCGCCGCTCGCCCGCGCTGCTGTTATCGTTCGGATAAAAAAGATAATTTCGATACCGAACTGACCGCGCTTTGCCTCTTGACCATAGTCAACGCACCGTAAATACATAGGGTAACAAGCCAATTATCGAGTCTATGCGACGGAAGGGTGCACGGCTTGGCGCGTGCATGTCGCAATTTAGGGGGGAATATCAATGAGCACCTATAATCTCGGCGCGGGCGCGTCGCTCGACGACATGGTTTCGGGCCTGCTGAATCAGATGGCGGATACGCGCGCGTCGACTGCCGTGAAGGAAGTGGCGGCAAGCAGTGTCACGGGGGCCGACTTGAATGGCCTTACTGCCCTCCATACGGGATCCGGCCTTGCCGATTTGCCCCCGATCGCGCCGACCGTGGGCACCTCCACCGGGGTCGCTGTTCCGGAAGCGGCAACGGGTGGTGTCGCGGCCGCCAATGGTTCCGACTCGGACAGTAATCTGGATTTCGGCCCGCTCGGTGCGGGGATCGACATTCCCACCCAGGTCGGCGTGACCGACGACGACGACGTCATTGGCGGCAAGGGTTATATGGGTGGCGGCAGCGACCCGACCGGTGCGAACCCGAGCACGGGCAATATCGGCGTTTTGCTGAACCTCGGCACGAACCCGGACGGTACGCACTTCTTCACCGGCAACCGCAACATCGATGCGACGCTGATCGGTTCGAAGTGGGGTACCACCGACCTGACCTACAGCTTCCCGACCTCGGGTTCGAACTATAACGGCAACAATTACGACCCCAACGGCGTCAGCCTCTACCACGTCGACCTCGGCCCGCAGCAGCAGGCGGCGGCGCGCGCGGCTTTCGCGCAGCTGTCGGCGCTGACCGGACTGACCTTCACCGAAATCACCGACACGGACACCGTCCACGCGGACATCCGCATCTCGCAGACCGCGGACCAGGACGACGTTTCCGCCTACGGCAACTTCGCGTCCGACACCAAGGGTATGGCGGGCGACATCTGGTTCAGCCGCAACAACCAGCCGTATTACGACCTCGCCTATAAGGGTACGTGGGGCTACGCCACCATGATGCACGAGATCGGCCACACGATGGGGCTGAAGCACGGGCACCAGGATTACACCAACAGCGACTTGTCGGGCTATCTCGGGACGTTCCCGCGTTACGGCACCCAGTCGCTGACGCCGGACCGCGACGGCCAGGCCTGGTCGCTGATGACCTATACGCCGGCGCCGTTCACCAACAGCAACTTCGCCGGCGAGAAGATCAACCAGCCGCAGACGTACATGCAGTACGACGTGGCCGCGCTGCAGTATCTGTACGGCGCGAACTACAACACGCATTCCGAGGACACGACCTACACCTTCAGCCAGACCACCGGTGAGGAGTTCATCAACGGCGTCGGTCAGGGCGCGCCGGCGGGCAACAAGATCTTCATGACCATCTGGGATGGGGGCGGCAACGACACGATCGATGCCAGCAACTACACCACCGGCGTGACCATCGACCTGCGTCCGGGCGAGTTCTCCACGTTCGACCAGAACCAGCTGGCCAACAACCTGGCCTATCAGAACCTGACGAACCTGGCGCCCGGCAACATCGCCATGTCGCTGCTCTACAACAACGACACGCGCTCGCTGATCGAAAACGCCAAGGGCGGCGTCGGCAACGACATCTTCATCGGCAACACCGCGAACAACACGTTCGACGGCGGCGCCGGCAGCGATACGGTGCTCTTCACCAACCCCACGGGCGTGACCGTCGTGCTCAACAACACGGCGGCGGACGTCGTCGTGAACCACGACGGCGAGACGGACACGCTGCGCAGCATCGAGAATATCGGCGGCACCGCCGGTAACGACACGATCGTCGGCAACACTCAGAACAACACGCTGACCGGCGGTTCGGGTGGCGCGGACAGCCTGTCGGGCGGCGACGGCGACGACCGCCTCATCGGCGGCACCTTCTCGGTCGTGAACAACGCGATCATCACCAAGGCGCAGGCCACCGCGAACACGAGCGTCGGGACGGCGATCGATCCGCAGGCGCTCAACGCCTATACGTTGCTCTCCGACCCCAACACGACGAACTCGACGACGACGCCGCACGCGACGATCAATGCGACGTCGGCCGGGGGCGGGCTGGAATATTATCGCGTCGACGCCAGCGCGGGCTCGACCGCGATCTTCGATATCGACGGCAGCAGCATCGACACCTGGATCGAACTGGTCGACAGCACCGGCACCACGATCCTGGCGCAGAACGACGACAGCATCACCGATCCGGGCAGCAACACCGGCAACAGCTATCTGACCTACACCTTCGCCAGCGCGGGCACCTATTACCTGCGCGTCGGCCGGTGGACGCAGAATTCGGATACCGTCGCGCAGCCGCTGGCGGCCGGCACCACCTACACGCTCAACATGTCGCTGAGCACGGCGACGGTGAACGCCACGCCGCTGTCGGCCAGCAACACCAGCAGTGCTACCTTGAAGGGCGGCAACGGCAACGATTACCTGCAGGGCACGCTCGGCGACGACATCCTGAATGGCGGCGCCGGCAACGACACCGCGTCGTTCGTGACGGCGTTCAGCAACACTGCGACCGGCGTCACGGTCGATCTGCACACCCAAGGCGTGGCCCAGAACACGGGTGCGGCGGGTAACGACACGCTGATCGGCATCGAGAATCTGGTCGGTTCGCAATATAACGACACGCTCACCGGCGACGCCAACAACAACGTCATCGAAGGCGGCCTGGGCAACGATACGCTGGTGGGCGGCGGCGGCGTCGACACCGCGTCCTACGCCGGCGCCGCGGCGGGCGTGACCGTCAACTTGGGCGGACAGGGCTTCGCGCAAAACACGGGCAGCGCCGGTACCGACACGCTCACCGGATTCACCAACCTGCTGGGCTCTGCTTACAATGACACGCTGACCGGTGACGACAACGCAAACACCCTGTCGGGCGGCGATGGCAACGATACGCTTCTCATTGGTACGACTGCGGGCGGCGGCGCAGACCTGCTAGACGGCGGCAACGGATCGGATACGGCGTCCTTCGCGGCCTATTCGAGCGGCGGAGTAATCGCGACGCTGAATGGCGCGACGGATGGATCGGCGATCAATAATTTCGCCGGCGCGCAGGTCATCGCAACCTTGCACAGTATCGAAAACCTGACCGGGTCGCAGTATGCTGACGTCCTGACCGGTGATGCGGGCAACAATGCCATCGAAGGTGGCCTCGGTGACGACACGCTCGTCGGCGGCGGCGGCATCGATACGTTGGTGTTCAGCGGCTCGACCGCGGTGACCGTCAACCTGGCCACCACGACGGCGCAGGCCACGGGGTGGGGCAACGACACCATCTCCGGCTTCACCAACGTGCGCACCGGTTCGGGCGCGGACAACGTGACCGGCGACGGCAACGACAACACGTTCTTCGACGGCGGCGGCAACGACACCTACAACGGTGCCGGCGGCAACGACACGGTCGACTATAGCAACATCGCGACCGCGGTGACGGTCAACCTGAATACTGCAACGCAGACCGTCAGCACCAGCAACATCGACACGCTGACCAGCATCGAAAATGTGGTCGGCTCGCTGACGGCGAACAACACGTTCACCGGCAATGCCGTGGCCAACGTCTTCACCGGCGGCGCCGGGATCGACACGATCCAGGGCAACAACGGCAACGACACGATCTACGGCGGCGCCGGGAACGACATCCTGCTGGGCGGCACGAGCGCTGCGCTGGACGATGGCAGCTCCGACACGATCTATGGCGGCGCTGGCAGCGACTATATCGCCGGCGGCATGGGCAACGACTTCCTCTACGGGGGCGACGGCGACGACGTGCTCGTCGGCGGCGTCGGCAACACGTCGAAGCAATATTATTCGGGCATCGACGCGGGCATGGACACCTATGACGGCGGCGACGGCAGCGACACGGCGATCATGGTCTACGACACGACCGTCGTGCCGGTCGGGCAGACTGCCGGTATCGCGTTCGATCTCCGCAGCCTCGCCGGGAACAGCGCGATCACCTACGGCGGCGTCAACGTCGGCTCGCTGACCAGCATCGAAACCGTGATCTTCCGCGGCACCACCGCCAACGATACGGTCGGCGGCACGGGCAACGCCGATAACCTGTTCGGCGGCGCCGGCGACGACGTGCTCGACGGCTGGTACGGCAACGACCTGCTCGAAGGGGGTGCGGGCAACGACACGCTGATCGGTGGCGAAGGCGTCGATACCGCGAGCTACTCGACCGCGACCGCCGGGGTGAACGTCGATCTGCGGATCGACGGCATCGCCCAGGATACCGGCGGCGCCGGCATCGATACGCTGAGCGGCATCGAATATCTGACCGGCTCGGCCTATGGCGACACGTTGCGCGGCACAGACGACTTCAACCTGATCGTCGACAGCGGCGTCGGCGCCGGCGCCACCGCGCTCAGCCAGACCGACTCGCTGTTTGCCTACGGCGGCAACGACACCATGTTCGTAACGCGCGCCGCCGGTACCGTGGCGACCAACATCAACATGGATGGTGGCGACGGCGACGACGTGATCGAGCTGCGGTCGGGCACGCTGACCGGCTATACGGCGGCGACGCAGACCTTCGGTCTGATCGGCCAGACCTATGAGCCGCTGGGCGCGACGTCGGCCGATCGCAACCTTGATGTCGTGAATGTCACCGGCGGCAACGGCAACGATCGCATCATCCTGACCGGCGTCGCCAGCGCCACGGTCGATGCCGGGGCCGGCAACGACACCGTCAGCATCAGCATGCGCGGGGCGACCACCGTCAACAACTACAACATCACGCTCGGCGCGGGTGCCGACATCATCCAGCTCGGCGTGGGCGCGACGGCAGCGACGTCGACCGACGTGGCGGCCACCGCCCGCACCAACGTGGTGACCGACTTCCAGGTCGGCGACGCGGGGGACAAGTTCGAGATGACGAGCTTCCTGAACCTCGGACTGACCGGCTACACGGCGAACAGCAACCCGTTTGCCGACGGGCATATACGGCTGGTCCAGTCGGGCACCGACATGCTGCTGCAAACCGACCGCGACGGTGCCGGCGCGACCAACGGCTTCGTGACCATCTTCACGCTGAGCAACACCTACACCGGCGGGTTCACGGCGTATAACTTCGACGGCTTCATGGGCAATTTGACGCTGACGGGTATCGGCGCCGCCAATGAGAAGATCATCGGGGCGACCGGCAACGACACGCTGAGCGGGATGGACGGCAACGACACGCTGGTCGGGAACGACGGCGACGACGTGCTCGACGGCGGCAACGGCGCCGACCTGCTGCGCGGCGGTAACGGCAACGACACGCTCAAGGGCGGCGCGGGCAACGACACGCTGTCGGGCGGCGCCGGTGTCGACAAGTTCGTGTTCGACCATGGCACCAACCAGGACACGGTCACCGACTTCATCTCGGGCACCGATAAGCTCGACCTGTCGGCGTTCGGCTTTGCCGACTTCGCGGCGGTTCAGTCGGCGACGCACGACGACGTCAACGGCAATGCCGTGATCGACCTGGGCAGCGGCGACACCGTGACCTTGACCGGCGTGCATTCGGCCCAGCTACAATCGGGCGATGTCATCATTGCGGCCGGTCCCGCCCAGGTGGAGTCGAAGGGCGTGGATGCTTTGCAAAGTCTGCTGGGGAACGACCATATGATGGCCGGTGTCGGGGCGACTCATTTCCTCGACCATATCGGGCTGAGCGTAGTGCCGGCGTACGAGTACATGCTCTGACGGCTCGATGAAGCCGGCTATTCGATCGAGCGGCGTGCGCTAGGTTCGCACGTCGCTCGATTGGATGGCGCCATTTGTCGGTTGGCGCACGCTTCACGATGGCCGCTTCGGACCTTGATGGCCGGAGCGGCATCGTTGCGTGCCGACCTTTCGCTGTTTCGCCGATTGCCAAGCGTCGGTGACTTCGCCACGGTCGCGTCCCGATGAGGGGCACCGCCCGCCTTGCCCGAGCATTGCGGCCAGGCCATCGCTGGTTGTTGCTGGCGATGGCGTTCATGGCGCTGGCCTGCGTCGATTTCCTGGCGCTCGATACCGGACGGATCGCCGATCGTGCCGGTGATGTCCTGCTGAAGGTGAACGCGCGTCAGCGGCCGGTGTCCGACCGCGTCGTGATCGTCGATATCGACCAGCGCTCGCTCGAGGCGATGAACGACCAGGCGGGTAGCTGGCCGTGGCCACGATCGGTGCACGGCGAGCTGATCGACGCGATCGCCGTGCAGCACCCGCGCGCGATCGTGTTCGACTTGCTGTTCAACGAGCTCGACGTCTACCGCCCCGAGGACGACCGCGCGCTTGCGGACGCGGTCGCGCGGCATCCCGAAACATGGCTGGCGATGACGCTCAACCAGGACGGCCAGGGCGCGTGGATCAGTAAGATGCCGCCCGCGGTCGGCGCGATTCCGCTCAAACGGCCGCCGGTCGACGCGCGCGTGCCGCTGATGCTGCCGCTCGCGATTTTGTCGCGGCCCGAAGCGATGCGCGGCGGGTTGATAAACTTCACCCCCGACGGCGATGGTGTCGGGCGGCGCTACCCGCTCTATCTCGACCGCAACGGCTGGCGCTTCCCGTCGATGGCGGCGCGCGTCGCCGGGCGGTCGCCGCCGGGCCAATCGTCGATCCTGCTCAACTGGCGCGAAGGATGGCGGCACGTTTCCTACGCCGACATCTATCTCGACGCGCTGCGCCAGCATCCGATTCGCCCGCGCGACGAGTTCAAGGACAAGATCGTGCTGATCGGCACGTCGGCGCCGGGGCTGATGGACCTGCGCGTGACGCCGCTCGGCAGCACCTATCCGGGTGTCGAAATCCTAGCGACGGCGATCGACAATCTCGCCGCCGGCGATTGGCTGCGCGAGGTGCCGCGCCCGTGGATGCTGCCGCTGGCGCTCGCAATCCTCGCCGGTCTGGGCATCGGGTTCGCGCGCAACGTCAGTGCCAACCGGCTCGGCTATGCGATGCTCGGCCTGACCGCGATCGGCATCGCGGTCGGCTGGCTGGAACTGCGCTCGGGCTGGTTCGTGCCGCTCTACGCGCCGCTCGCGTTCGGCTGGGTGTTCTACCTCACTGCCAGCGCCATCGCCTATTTCGGCGAGCGCCGGGCGCGGCTGCGCACCGCCATCCTGTTCCGCCGCTTTCTCGACACGCGGATGGTCAACCGCCTGATCGAACGCGGCCAGGTCGATTACCGCAACGAAGCCGAACTGCGCGAGATCAGCGTATTGTTCTCCGACATTCGCGGCTTCACCTCGCTGTCGGAGGAATCGCCACCCGAAGCGGTCGTCGCGATGCTCAACGTCTACTTCTCGAAACAGGTCGACCTGATCTTCGCGCACGGCGGCACGCTCGACAAGTTCATGGGCGACGGCATCATGGCGTTCTGGGGGGCACCGGTCGCGAACCCGACCAGCGCACGCGACGCGGTGAGTGCCGCGCTGGCGATGGCCGATTCGCTCAGCGATTTGCGCGACGAACTGGGCGATCTGGGCAAGGACCTGGCGATCGGGATCGGCGTGCACACGGGCAACGCCGTGGTCGGCTTCATCGGCTCGAACGACCGGCTCGATTACACCGCGATCGGCGACACCGTGAACCTCGCCAGCCGGGTGGAAGGGCTGACCAAGGGTGTCGCGCGCATCCTGGTGACCGAGGCGACGCGCGAGGCGGCGGGCGACGCCTTCGTGTGGCGCGACTGCGGGCTGCATCAGGTGCGCGGGCGTGACCATCAGGTTCGCCTGTTCGAGCCGCTTGCGCCCAACGCGGCATAGCCCGAGGCCGCGACGCTTTTCGCCAATCCCGAACGCGCTGAAGTGTTTACGCCATACCGGTCCGCCGTGTAGGATGGCGGTGTCGGGAGGGATCCCGGCGCGAGAGGGCGAACCGGCGCATGCGCTTGAAATGGACGCTTCCGCTCCTGATGCTCGTGACGCGGCCGGCGACGGCGGCCCCCCCCGAAAGCGCGCTGGTGATCCGCGCGGGCGACCTGATGGCGCAACCGTTCATCGATGCCGCGAAGGTCGCACCGGTGACCGCGAACCAGCCGGTCGTCATCCTCCAGCGGCGCGGCGGCTGGGTCAACGTTCAGGTCGGCGGCAAGACCGGCTGGCTGCGCGCGCTCAACCTGCGGCTAGCGCCCGGCACGTCGGGATCGCTCAGCCGCTCGGCGGCCAACCTTCGCACCGGCAGCTCGGGTCAAACGGTCACCACCGGGGTGAAGGGACTCGACGAAGAGCAGATTCGCAACGCGTCGGTGGATCCCGTGCAGCTTGCGAAGCTCGCCACGCTCGCGGTGCCCGAAAGCACGGCACGCGGCACGGCGGCGCGCAAGAAGCTGGTCGAGAGCAAGGTCGACTATCTCAAGCCGGGCAAGAGCAAGGGTAAGGACAAATGAGCCCCGCCCCTCGCTTCATCCGGCGCTTCGTGGCCGTCACGGCCGGCACCGCCGTCATGCTGGCGCCCGTGCCCGTCGCCGGTCAGTCGGTCGATATCGGCAATATCCTCGGCAAGGCGCGCTCGCTCAAGAAGGTCGGCGACAGCTTCCGGCGCATCGGACAGCCCGAGGAAATCCGCATCGGCAGCGATCTTGCGGGCATGATCCTCGGCGCTGCACCGCTGATCGACGACCCCGCCGAGCAACGGTACGTCAACGATCTCGGGATGTGGCTGGCGCTGCACAGCGAACGGCCCGAACTGCCATGGAAGTTCGGCATCATCGAAAGTCCGGATTTCAACGCGCTGTCGATGCCCGGCGGCTATGTGCTGATCACGCGCGGGCTGTTCGACCGGATGCGCAGCGAATCCGAGCTGGCCGGCGTGCTCGCGCACGAAATCGCGCATGTGGTGAAGCGGCATCACATCGAAGCGCTGCAAGAGGCACTGCGTGGCCAGGGCGCCAGCGACATGCAGAAATATTTCAGCATCGGCGGCAGTGGCCTCGGCGGCACGTTCGCCTCGGCGCTGCTATCGGCGGGAAAGACGCTCTACACGCGTGGCCTCAACAAGGATGCCGAGTTCGAGGCCGACCGGATGGGCGTGGTGATCGCCGCGCGGTCGGGCTATTCGCCCTATGGGTTGATCGGCGTCCTCCAGACCCTCAGCGGCGCCCCCGCCACGCGCGAATATGCGCTCGAGCTCAAGACCCACCCGTCACCGCTCGACCGCATCGAGCGGCTCGATGCTGCGATGGGGACTCGGTTCGACGCGATGACCGGCCTGGCCGACGACGAGCCGTCGTTCCAGGCGCTGTTCGCCGCGCCGCCACCGCCGGCCGCCACGGCGCCGCAGCCGGCGAAGCGCCCGCATCGCAAGCGGCGATAGCGGTTATTCTCGTCACGTCAGGCGCCAAGCGATTCGAGATCGGCGGGGCGGTTCACGTTGATCGGAACGGGCAGGTCGAGCGAGTCGGCGTCGATGTGCCTTGCCCAGGCGCGCATCGCTCGATCCTCGCTGCCGGCAAGATAATCGTCGAGCAAATGGCTCAGACGTGCCGGCCAGAGGCCGATGACGGGGCACGACTCCACGAAGGCGGGGCCGTCGGCCGCGACGAGCGTTTCGAACACCCGCCGATCGATGAACGGCGTATCGCACGGGGCGGTCAGCACGCGGGCAAAGCCTTGCGCGTCGGCGAAGTGCAACGCCGCCGCCAGACCGCCCAGCGGGCCGAGGCCGGGCGCCGGTCGATCCGATAGCATCAGCGGGCTGCCGTCGTTCCTTCCGCACACCGCCACCCGGTCGACCCAAGGCTCCAGTGCATCGCGCACATGATCGATCAGCGCGCGGCCCTGCAGCCGCGCCATCGCCTTGTCGCTGCCGAAGCGTCGCGCCGCGCCTCCGGCCAGGATAGCTCCGAGGATCATGCCGGCACCTTGAGCATGGCGTCGGCACGCACGACCGCGCGTAGCGCCAAGCCCGCTTGTTCTGCCCGGCGAACCGCCAGCGCGGTGGGGGCGGACACGCAGGCCAGCATCGGGCAAGCCGCCAGGGCGGCTTTTTCGACCAGCTCATACGAACAGCGCGACGACAGCAACGCGAACCCGCCGTCCCAGCCGGCGCCACTACGCGCCATCGCCCCGATCAGCTTGTCGAACGCGTTGTGCCGGCCGACATCCTCGCGCACCATGACGATATCGCCCGACCGCGTGCAGCACGCCGCGGCGTGGACGGCGCGCGTCGCCTTGTTGAGCGGCTGGCACGTACCCAGCGCGGACGCGGCGGTGAATACTGCGGCGTCGTCGCCCTGCCATTGCGGGACACGCGGCAGCGGCCGCATCGCCTGCTCGAGATTTTCGATCCCGCAGATGCCGCACGACGAGTCCGAGGTGCGATGGCGCGTTCGTGCCACGATGCGATCGGCGACGTGATCGGCCAGCGTCAAGCGCAGGATGATGCCGTCGGGGACGTCATGAATGTCTGCGTCGATGAGATCGTCGGCCCGGTCGATCAATCTTTCGCTCCGGCAGAAACCATAGCCCAGATCGACCAGGTCGGCGGGCGTCGCCATCAGCACGGCGTACCCGATGCCGTTGAGCTCGATCGCGACCGGGCATTCTTGCGCGAGGATGCGATCTTCGACCTTCCTGTCGCCCACTGCCGCGATCCGTTCCACCGCAATGGCGCACGTCGCGCGGTCGGGCGCGCCGCCAATCAGGGCTCGAGCCTCTGGGACATTTGCCCGTGCATGTCGGCCTCAACGTGTGCACCGCGACGGAGTTGCCATCAACCCGATTGAGCAGGCCATAGCGTAAGCGTCGCGCCGATCGTGGGCTCGGCCGACGCACCGACAAAAATACGCCGCGATAAGTGAACATGCGCTGCTCTCCCTGCGTTGGCGCAGTGGCGTCGGGTCGTTAGGCTAGCTGGGCTTAACCCAGGTGAATGCTGGCCGGCCCTTTGGGGCAATAACATTGTCCGACTCCGCGGTGTCCGACCGAAAGGTATGCTCGATGGCCGACGAAGAAGAGACCGTTCATTACGATGGCGCCGAGGGCGGCTGGGGCTCGCTTCGCGGGATCGTCGAAACCGCGTGGCGCGAACGCTCGACGCCCGCCGCGCTCAACACGCTACGGCGACAGAACAAGGTCAAGGGGTTCATGTGCGTGTCGTGCGCCTGGACCAAGCCGGCGCACCCGCACACGTTCGAATTCTGCGAAAACGGCGCCAAGGCGACGTTGTGGGAACTGACCACGCGGCGCTGCACGCCCGATTTCTTCGCCAAGCACACGGTCACCGAGCTCAAGACGTGGAAGGATCATGATCTCGAGCAGCAGGGCCGGCTGACGCACCCGATGCGCTTCGACCATGCCAGCGACACCTATGTTCCCTGCTCGTGGGAGGAAGCGTTCGAAGGCATCGGTCGTGAATTGAAGGCGATCGATCCAGGGTCGGCGGTGTTCTACGCCTCGGGCCGCGCCAGCCTCGAGACGAGCTACCTCTACGCTTTGTTCGCGCGGCTCTATGGCCACAACAACCTGCCCGACAGTTCGAACATGTGTCACGAGACGACCTCGGTCGCCTTGAAGAAGGTGATCGGGTCGCCGGTCGGCACGTGCGTGCTCAACGATTTCCACCTGTGCGACGCGATGTTCTTCTTCGGCCAGAACCCCGGGACCAACAGCCCGCGGCTGCTCCACCCGCTCCAGGAAGCGGTGCGCCGCGGGGTCAAGATCGTCACCTTCAATCCGATCCGCGAAAAGGGCCTGGAGGTGTTTAAGAACCCGCAAAGCCCGACCGAGATGCTGACGCCCAAGGAGACTAAGATCTCGACGCTCTATCTTCAGGTCAAATCGGGCGGCGACATCGCGGCGATCATGGGGATGATCAAGCATGTGCTCGCCGCCGAGGAGAAGAAATGGGCGGAGGAGAAGCTCCACGTCCTCGATGTCGATTTCATCAAGCAGCACACGATCGGGTTCGAGGAGGTCAAGGCCAAGGCCGATGCGACGAGCTGGGACGAGATCGAGCGCGAGAGCGGCCTGGCGCGCGCCGATATCGAAGCGGCGGCGCAAATCTACATCGAGGCCGAACGCTCGATCTGCCTGTACGGCATGGGCCTCACCCAGCACGTGCACGGCTTCGACAGTCTTGCGATGCTGACCAACCTCTGGCTGCTCAAGGGCAATATCGGCCGCGACGGTGCCGGCATCTCGCCGGTGCGCGGTCATTCCAACGTGCAAGGCCAGCGTACCGTCGGCATTTCCGAAAAACCCGAACTCGTCCCGCTCGACAAATATGCCGAGCAGTTCGGGTTCGAGCCGCCGCGCGAAGAGGGGATGAACACCGTCAAGGCGTGCGAAGGCATCCTGTCGGGCGAGGTCAAGGCGTTCGTCAGTCTGGGCGGCAATTTCGTCCGCGCGATCCCCGAGCGCGAGAAGATGGAGGCCGCGTGGAGCAACATGCGGCTGACCGTCCAGATCGCGACCAAGCTCAACCGCAGCCACCTGATCAACGGCGAGGTCGCGTACCTGCTTCCGTGCCTCGGCCGGTCCGAGGAGGACAGGCAGGAAAGCGGCGCGCAGGCGGTGACGATGGAGGATTCGCTGTCGTGCATCCACGGCTCGCTCGGCAAGAACAAGCCGGCGTCGAAGGATCTCAAATCCGAAGTCGCGATCGTCGCGGGGATCGCCAAGGCGACCTTGCCGCCCAACCCCAAGGTCGACTGGGATGGCTGGACCGCCGACTATGCCAAGGTCCGCGACTTGATCGAGCAAACCTATCCCGAGCAATTCCACGACTTCAACGACCGGGTGTTTACGCCGGGCGGGTTCTACCGCGGCAATGCGGCGCGCGAACGTGTGTGGAAGACCGAGAGCGGCAAGGCGCAATTCACCGTGCCCAAGACGATGCGATCGATCGGGTTCGCGGACAAGGAAGGCCGCTATCGCCTGATCACCTTGCGGTCGAACGACCAGTTCAACACGACGATCTACGGCTATTCGGACCGCCTGCGCGGGATCGAGGGCACGCGCGACGTCGTGCTGATGAACCCGGAGGATATCGCTGCGGCGGGGCTGTCCAAGGGTCAGGTCATCGCGCTGGCCAGCGACGCGGACGATGGTGTCGACCGCCGGGTCGGCGGGCTGACGGTCACGCCGTTCCTGCTGCCGCGCGGCTGCATCGGGGCCTATTATCCCGAAATGAACCCGCTGATCCCGCTCTGGTACCACGACGAGGAGTCGAAAACGCCCGCGGCCAAGGGCGTGCCGGTGCGGATCGTCGCCTGAATGGCGCGCGGGCCGGCTATCCTACTGGTCGCCGCGTGCCTGGGCGGGTGCACCAACGAAGCGCGCACGCTGGGCCCGTCGCTTCCGCAGACCCGCCCGGTGGGTGACGACGACCCGCGGATTACGGCGTACCAGGACAATTATAACCAGGTGTCGCAGGGCGGACGTTATTTCTCCTGGTATGGCTGTTCGGGCTGCCACACTGAGAATGCGAAGGGCGCCGCGAATTTGCCCGACGGGCGCTGGCGATATGGCGGCGGGTTCGCTCAGGTGTTCGGATCGATCGCCGACCGGCACGGCCGGCTGGCTTACGGATCGCGCGTTCCGATCGAGCAATTGTGGCAACTGACGGCCTACGTCCGCGACTTGCCGCAGCATTACCCCGAGAAGCGCCGCCGCGTTCAGAAGGACGCGCAGGCCGAGCCGCAGGGGTTGACCTGGTCGGGGCCGCAATGAAGCGCTCGGTCCTCCTGCCGCTCTTCCTGCTCAACGGGTGCGTCGGCATCCAGTCGCCGCTCGCGCCCGCCGGCGATCAGGCAAGTGCGCTCCACCAATTGCTGGTGCTGATGACGGTCGTTTGCGGCGCGGTCTATCTGATCGTGCTCGGCGGGATCGGTTGGGGCCTGTGGCGCGCGCGGCGGCGGATTCGGTCGGGTGACGAGCAAGCCGCGAACGATCAGGTGCTCGACCGCGGATTGTGGGTAACCGCGGGCGTGATCGTCGTCGGCCTGACGGTGCTGATCGTCGGCAGCTTCGTCGCCGATCGCGCGCTGTTCGTGTCGCGCAGCCAGGAAACGCTCGAGATACGGATCACCGGCCATCAATGGTGGTGGCGGATCGAATATCGCGATCCGGCGAGCGGCCGCTGGATCGAGACCGCGAACGAGCTTCATTTGCCCCGCGGGCGCACCGCGCGCGTGCTGCTCGGCTCGGCGGACGTCATCCACAGCTTCTGGGTGCCCAATGTCGCCGGCAAGATCGACATGGTGCCCGGACGCCGCAACGTCGTCGACCTTACGCCGCGCACCGACGGCTGGTTTCGTGGCCAGTGCGCCGAATTCTGCGGGGCGCAGCACGCGCACATGGCGTTCGACGTCAAGGTCGAGAGCCCAGCCGTGTTCGACGCGTGGCTGGCGGCGCAAGCTGCCAACGCCACCGCGCCCGCCGACGCGGCGGCTGCGCGCGGCCAAGCGGTGTTCGCGGGTCCCTGCGCCGAATGCCATGTCGTGCGCGGCACCGGCGCGGCCGGGCGCGCCGGGCCCGACCTAACGCATTTCGCTTCGCGGCGTTCGATCGCGGCGGGAACGCTGACGATGTCGCGTGGCGGGGTGCAGGGCTGGGTGGCGCAGCCGCAGGGGGTCAAGCCGGGCACATCGATGCCGACCGTGGTCCTCGCCCCAGCGGATCTCAATGCGGTCTCCCGCTATCTGATGACGCTCAAATGACCCCCGACCGGAACCAGATCGAGCGGCTGTCGCTCACGTGGCGCGATGCGCCGGGGCTGTGGGGCTTCCTGACCACGGTCGATCACAAAAGGATTGCCGCGCGCTACGTCGTGACCGCGCTGTTGCTGCTGTTCCTCGCCGGCATGGTGGCGGTCGACATGCGCTTCCAGCTGGCGATCCCCGAAAACACGCGGATGACGCCGCAGGTCTTCAACGAAGCCTTCTCGCTGCATGGCTCGACGATGCTGTTCCTCGTGTCGGTGCCGCTGATGGAAGCGATGGCGCTGTGGCTCGTCCCGCTGATGCTCGGCGCGCGCAACATGGCGTTCCCGCGGCTCGGCGCGTTCAGTTTCTGGCTCTATCTGGGCGGCGTGCTGACGCTGTGGATCGCGCATGTGATGGACATCACGCCCGATCTCGGCTGGTTCGAATATCCCCCGCTCGCCGGGCCGACCTATTCTCCCGGCCACCGTGCCGACATCTGGGCGCAGATGATCACCTTCACCGAAGTCGCGGCGCTCGCCGCCTCGGTCAACGTCGCCGCGACGATCCTCAAGATGCGTCCGCCGGGAATGACGCTGGCGCGGATGCCGGTGTTCCTGTGGGCGATGCTGATCGCGTCGATCATGACGATCCTGTCGATGCCGGCGATCATGCTGGTGACCTCGATGCTGATTGCCGACCGGATGGTCTCGACGCATTTCTTCTCGCCCGCGGGCGGCGGCGACGTGATTCTGTTCCAGCACCTCTTCTGGTTCTTCGGTCACCCTGAGGTCTACATCATCTTCATACCCGCCACGGGGTTCGTGTCGTCGATCGTCGAGACCTTCTCGCGCCGCAAGCTGTTCGGGCACAGCGTGCTCGTCCTGTCGATCATCGCGATCTGCGCGCTCGCGTTCGGGTTGTGGGTCCACCACATGTTCGCGGTCGGGTTGCCGCGGCTCGGCAACGATTTCTATACCGCGGCGAGCATGGCGATCGCGGTTCCGGCGGGGCTGCAGATCTTCTGCTGGACCGCAACGATGTGGAACGGGCGGCCGTGGCTCGCGACGCCGATGCTGTGGGTGATCGGGTTCATCGCGACCTTCGTGATCGGCGGGCTGTCGGGGGTGATGACTGCGTCGGCAGCGCTCGACCTGCAACTGACCGACACCTATTTCATCGTCGCGCACCTGCACTACGTCCTGATCGGCGGCGCGCTATTCCCGTTGTTCGGCGCGTTCTGCTACTGGTACCCGAAGGCGACGGGCAGATTGATGTCCGAAGGATGGGGCCGCATTGCGTTCGGCCTGATCGTCGGCGGGTTCAACCTCGGCTTCTTTCCGATGCACTTCCTCGGGCTGATGGGGATGCCGCGGCGAGTCTATACCTACCCCGCCGGGATGGGGTGGGACACGCTCAACCAGGTCGCGACGGCGGGGAGCGTCATCGCGGTCTTGGGCGGGCTGGTGTTCGTCGGCAATGCGGTGATCAGCTACTGGCGCGGCAAGCCGTCGGGCGCCGACCCGTGGCGCGGATCGACGCTCGAATGGGCGAGCGAGTCGCCGCCGCCGCCCTGGAACATCGCCTATACGCCGGTGGTCGACAGCCTGACGCCGATGTGGGACGACCGGCCTGCGTTGCGTGCGATGGACGGGCTGTCGGCCGATATGCGCGAAGTGCTGGTGACGTCGGTCACCGATGCGGCGCCGCTCTATCGCCAGAAGAGCGTCGAACCATCGGTCTGGCCGCTGGTCACCGCGCTCGCCGTGTCGGCGATGTTCATCGGCAGCATCTTCACGCCCTGGGCGATCGTGGCAGGCGCAATCCCGATCGGCGCGGCGCTGACCGGCTGGTTCTGGCCGGCGCCCCGGCCCGAGGCCGGCTCGCAGCGGGAGGCATCATGACGGCGCCGCGCGAATTCGAGCTGGTCGGCGACCTGAAGAGCCTGCCCGTCAGCGAGACCGGCGCGCGCCACCTCGTGTGGTGGGGCAATATCGGCTTCATGGTGATCGAGGGCACGGGGTTCCTGCTCGCCGCAGCGGCGTATCTCTATCTGATGACTCAAGCGCCGGCGTGGCCGCCCAAGGGCGATCCGCTGCCCGGGCTCACGTGGAGCGGTGTCCTGACTGCGATGCTGTTGCTCAGCGAGATTCCGAACCTGTGGGTGCTGCGTTGCGCGCGCGCCAAGAAGTTGGCGGGGGTGCGCTGGGGCGTGCTCGCGATGGCAGTGATCGGCGTGCTCATCCTGATCCCGCGCGGGCTCGAGTTCGCGACCATCGGCCCGCCTTGGTACGCGGACGGCTACGGGTCGATCCTGTGGGCGCTGCTGATCCTCCACACGACGCACATCGTCACCGACCTGGGCGATACGATCGTGATCAGCGCGTGGCTGTTCACGCATCATGTCGACGACGACCGCTTCGCCGATGTCGAAGACAATTCGAACTATTGGACCTTCGTCGTGCTGGTCTGGGTGCCGATCTATGCCCTGATCTATTGGGCGCCGAGGCTGGCATGAGCATCCGCGGGCGTGCCTGGACCGCATTGCTGCTGCCGCCGGTCAGCTGGTTCGTGTTCGAACAAGGGCTGTCGACCCTGCTCCATGCCGATTGCACGCAATGGGGCATCGGCTTGGCCTGGGGCATCGTCAGCTTGACCCTGTGCGGCGTCGCGTTCCGCATCGCCTGGCCGTTGCGGCAGCCGCGCGAAGGCCTAGCCGACATCTGGCTCGCGCGGCTGGCGCTGGTGACGGCGGGGCTGTTCGCGCTCGCCATCGCGTTTCAGACGCTGGCGATTTCGATGGTGCCGGCATGCCTGCGCTGAGGTGGCCGGCGGGGCTGGCGCTCGGCCTCGGCCCGGCGGGCGCCGCATGGGCGCACGATACCGGCGCCAGCCATCAGGAGCCGCCCGGTTGGACCTTGGATCCATGGATCGTCGTTCCGTTGCTGATCGTGCTCGCGTTATTTGCGATCGGTTGGAAGCGGCTGAGCGCGCGAGCGAACCTAGGCGCCGACCGCCTCGCGCATCGGGCACGGCTGTTCGGTGCCGGGTGGCTGGTGCTCGCCGCCGCGCTGGTTTCCCCGCTCCACGAAGCAGGCGAGCGGTCGTTCGCCGCGCACATGTTCGAGCACGAACTGATCATGCTTGCCGCCGCGCCGTTGCTGGTCCTGTCGGAACCGCTGGCGATCATGCTCTGGGCGTTTCCTGCGGGCGGGCGCCGCGGTATCGGCGCGGTCACCACTGCACGGCTGGTTCAGGCGACGTGGCACTTCCTGTCCGCGCCGCTCGTCGCCACGCTGGTGCAGGCCGCTGCCTTGTGGCTGTGGCATGCGCCCCCGCTGTTCGATCTCGCGCTGGCGAGCGACGGCTGGCACGCCGCGCAGCATCTGTCGTTCCTGGTCAGCGCCCTGTTCTTCTGGAGTGCGATGCTGAGCCGGCGCACCCCTGTCGGCGTGGCGGCGCTGTGCCTCGTCGCGACCTCGGTGGTGTCGGGCGCGCTCGGGGCGCTGATGGCGTTAGCGACCAGCCCCTGGTATGCCGGCTATGCGCGGCTCGGCCTGTCGCCTTATGGCCTGACCCCGGCCGAGGACCAGCAAGTCGCGGGGCTGTTGATGTGGGTGCCCGGCGGGCTCGTCCACGCGGGCGCCGCGCTTCTCGTCATGCGCCGTTTGTTGAGGCCTGCTCATGCCTAGCCGCCCGCCGTCATCCAGCATGATATTCCTGGCCGGTTTGATCGCGCTGTCGGTCGGGGCGGCGATCGTGTCGGGTATGGTCCTCTACACCGAAACCAGCCGCAAGACGGAGACGCAGGCCGATGCGATCACGCGCGGTGACTGGCGCGCGGGCAAGCAGGTCGTGACGCGGTACAATTGCGGTAGCTGCCACAAGATCAGCGGGATCGATGGCGCCAGCGGGATGGTCGGGCCCGATCTGGCGGATATCGGCAAGCGCGTGACGATCGCCGGCAGCCTGCCCAACGATCCCGAGACGATGGTGCGCTGGCTGATGCACCCGCAACAGCTTCACCCCGGGAGCGGCATGCCGGAAATGGGCCTGACCGAAAAGGAAGCGCGCGATGCCGCAGCGTTCCTGTACGCGAAACAGTGAGCGCTACGCCTTGGCCTCGTCGGCGGCGGGGCGTGGCGCTCCAGAAGCGGCAGGCCATCTCGCGACCGTAATCATTTGCCGCGATCGGCAATGATCCGTTCTTTTTCGACACGCCTCACTTGAGCCCAAGGCAGACGCTTGCCCCGCCCCTTGCCGGTAAACCGTTCCAGCAGGGTACCGCGGCCAAAATAGAGCGCATCCACGACCCCGTCCGCCACGCGGATTTCGTGAACAACGCCGAGTTTTTGTCCGGAGATGTCGTAGATGGGTTTGCGGTAGAGATCCGATGCGTTGATCATAATGCTCCTCGGCGCGGGACATACGAACGGGCTCTATCCTCGGCCGTGGTCAGCCCGAGACTTCGCCCCGAAGCCCGGAGCTTGACGACGCTGGTGACGCTTTCGACCTGCGCCCAGGGAACGCGCACCGCGCGTTCGCCCGCGAGCGCTATGACGATCTTGTATATCCAGGCGGAAAGGCGCGAGCGTAGCGCACCGGGGCCGACGACAAGGTTAGCGATCGCAAGCCGCTTACCCGGCTCGCCATCGAACTCGATCTCGTCGACGATGCCGCATTTCACGCCATCGGCATCGACGATTTGAAGATCGCGAAGCCCGCTGAGGAGCTTGAGCGAGCCGCTGGCCTTCACAGCTGACCTCCCTTGGTGAGAAGAAACAGGGGAAGCGCGGCAATCGCGGCGATCACGATGATGCAATAATATGCCCACCCCAGCGTTTTCGCGATCGATCCGTTGGAATGCTCGCGCATGTAGGCCTTGTCGCTGGCGAGCAACAGCAGCGGCAGGTACGTCATCGGCAGCACCAGGATGGAAAACAGGACGGCGTATTCGACGAGTTCGATCGGATCGATGCCCGTCAGGACGATCAGGAGCGACAAGAGGAACACGGCGATCCACGCGATCGTGAAGCGCGGCGCGGCCCACGGCTTTTCGTACCGTCCCCATTCCCACCCGAAGAACTGGGCAAGACTGTAAGCGTTCGAAAGACAGGTTTCCACGGCGGCGCCCCCGATCGCGAACAACATGCCGAGCAATGCCAGCAACAGTCCTGTCTGACCGAAGGGTATCGCCGCTTCCATGGCGACGGTCCCCGGCATCCGAGGGTCGATGTGGAGCGGGCCGAAGAGTTGCGCCGAATTGGCCAATAGCGAAATCGCGAGCAGCGACCCGAGCGCCATACCGACGATCGTGGTCAATCGATTGATGCCGAGGTCCTTCGGTCCCCATTTCTCCTCGATCCCACCCGAGGAATAGAAATAGGTTTCGTAGGGAAACATGACCGCGCTGACGATGGCGACGGCGAAATAGGCGAAGGCCAACGTATCGCGGGCGCTCATGCGTTGGGGGATTTGCGGAATCGCGCCGCGGGCGACATCCGCCCAGGTCGGATGGATTGCCACCAACGCGGCCGCGAAGACGAGCATGAACAGGCCGAGAAGTCCGTATGTCCGCTCGATCCACTTGAAAGGCAAGACCCAGACGGACGCGATGAGCACGGCCGTCGCGATCACGGCCAGTGGCGCGTAGCCGATCCCCGTCAACAGATGGAGGACCAAGGCGATCCCGCCAATTTCCGCGGCGCAGGTGATGAGGTTGCTCAACAGCGAGGCGAGCAGCGTGAAGAGGCCAGTCCGCAGACCAAGCCGATGCCTCATCAGATTGAATACGGGTTGCTTTGCGATGGCCGCGACCCTGCCGCTCATTTCCGCGAACACCATGATGCCGATCGTCGAGAATACGAATACCCAGATCAGGGCATATCCAAATCGCGATCCGGCTTGAGCGGCAAAAACAAGCTCGCTGATGTCGACGAAACCGCCGACCGCAGTCATGATGCCGAGGGTGAGCTCAACGATCTTCAAGTTGATGTTCTAACCGGATTAGGGTGGCTACGTCCTTTCGGAGCGGGCCCGGTTCGGAACGCCGCAACACCCCTGCCACCGCTGTCGCAGCAGGGGAGTGCGGATCGGCGAAGGCATGCAGCGTGGTGGTCAGCTGCGTTCGCGCTTCGCGCTGCATCAGCGCGGCGTACCGCTTCGAAACGAGGCCCGCGGCGACGCTTCGATCGATCAGATCCCACTCCGCGACAACCGAGCGCGCGGCCTTGATGTTCGCCAGGTCTTCTGGTCTGTCGGCAGGAACAGTGCCGCTCGACAGCAGTGCAGATGCTAAAAGCGCGGCGGTTCGCATAGGCCCCATTTGCAATGCGGCCTAACGCTGGCCGAGCTGCCGGGTTCCCGTCTGAAATCGTGGCCTCGCTCGTGACCATTCCACTGCCAACGCGGACGAGTGCCGCACAAACGATCAAGCGCCGATACTGCGCCCCTCGATCATCTCGACGATCTTGTTCGCCAATTCCGTCATGACGAAAGGCTTGGTGATCACGGCCGTCCCCGCGTCCAGCTGACCATTCCCCACCGCTGCGTTCTCCGCGAAGCCGGTGACGAACAACACCTTCAGCGCTGGTCGGCTCAGCCTGGCCGCGTCCGCGACCTGACGGCCGTTCATGCCGCCGGGCAGCCCGACGTCGGTGATGAGGAGATCGACCCGCGCGTCCGACTGAAGCAGTTTCAGGCCGGACGGGCCGTCTTCGGCCTCAAGCGCAACGTAGCCGGCCTCCCGAAGCACCTCGACGATCAGCATCCGCACGGTCGGCTCGTCATCGATCACCAGGACTGTCTCGCCCGCACCCATCTCGGTAACGCCCCGCTTTGCTGGTCAGGCCGTGGAACTGCAGACCGGATGGCGGTGCTGTCAGTCTAAAGTGAACTCGTCTCTCCACGATGGAGCTCGCTCTTTGAGAGCGGTTGCCTAGCTCGCGGCCATTTGCACTCGGCCAGTGCAGCCGAGCGGCGTTCCTTGTCGATGCCGCGTTCGAACAGCAGATCCTCGACGTTTCGCAGCGACAGCGGGAACCGGACGTACATCATCACCACCAGGCGGATCATCTCAGGCGATGAGTTGAAATAGCGAAATGGGCTTGCTGGCTTACGAGGGCGAGGCATTCCCGCGCGCTATCGCTGAGTTCCTAAGGAGCGGTGCATTTGGTCTGACAGACATCGTGGCCTATGGCGCGGGCGAGCTTCCGCCACTCTGCTCAATCCGATTAGCACGCTCCCAAAGGATCAGGCGAACTTACGACTTTGAGTCCATTGCGCAGTCGGGTCGATAGGATCAGCAACGTTCAGCAGCATAACAAGAAGTCCGGCATCAGCGACAGATCTCCAGAAACCCCGCCGCCATGAACGACGCCATGCGTTCCTTGACCGCGCCGAAATCTTCCGACCGGCAAATCCCGCCCGACAATTTGTCGATCCGCCCGGTGCGCGCGAGCGTCAGCATCAGCGCGCCGGTGACGAAGTGATAGCCCCAGAAGATGTCTGCCTCGCGCGCATCGGGCAGCGCCCTTTTGAGCAAGCCGATCAGCCGCAACACGACGGGGTCGAAATGCTGATCCATCATTTCGGCGCCCCAGGCTGGAGTGTTGGCGACTTGCGCGCCGAGCGCGGCGTAGTTTCGCCAGCCATCGCCGCCGGTGATGTAGAGATCGAGGTCAGTGTCGAGAAACGCGCGTAAGGCCCCCTCGACGGTCGGCTTGCCGTTCGACGCCTTCTCATAATCGTCGAGCGCCTTCATCCGCCGTTCGTTGGTCACCGCGGCGCGGCGCGTGAACACCGCGTCGAACAGCGCCTTCTTGTCCGCGAAATAGTAATTGAGCAACGTATGATGGACGCCGACGCGCTTGGCGACTTCCTTCAGCGTGACGCCGTACAGCCCGTGTTGCGAAAACAGTTCCTCGGCGGTGTCGAGAATCTGCTCTATCGTTTCGGCGCGTTGTTCGGCTTTACGCGATTTTACTGGCTTGGTCACGCCTGCGTCTTCCGGCTTGAGTGGCCGAGCGTCAAGCCAGTACCGTGGCTCCAAAGACATTCACACTCGTGAGAGTGTCAATTGACAGCTTCGCGTTTTTACCCGCATTGTCCGGCTCGGCGATGTCGAAAAATCGACGCTGGGAGGATGCATGCAGAGCTTGGCGGCTAACGGGTCGAATGTGCCGCGCGGCGCTGGAATGCGCGGCGGCGTGGTGCTGGTCGCGCTGACCTTCGTCTACGTCCTGAATTTCCTCGACCGTCAGTTGCTGGGTATTCTCGCCAAACCGATCCAGGACTCGCTTCACATTACCGACGGCCAGCTCGGGCTGATCGGCGGGCTGTATTTCGCGTTCTTCTATTGCTTCATCGCGATCCCGGTCGGCTGGTTCGCCGACCGCACCAACCGCGTGACGGTGGTATCGCTGGCTTGCGCGATCTGGAGCGGGGCGACGGTCGCGTGCGGGCTGGCGGTGACCTATCCGCAGCTCGTCGTCGCGCGCATGACCGTGGGCTTCGGCGAGGCGGGGGGCGTGCCGCCGTCCTATGCGATCATTACCGACAGCTTTCCGCCGGGCACGCGCGGGACCGCGCTCAGCATCTATAATTGCGGGCCGCCGATTGGCGCGGCGATCGGCATCGCGTTCGGCGCCGCGATCGCGGCGAGGTTCGACTGGCGCGACGCGTTCATCGCGATCGGCGCGGTGGGCATCGTGACGGCGATCCTCGTGCGAGTGGTGCTGCGCGAGCCGGCGCGCGGCGCGCTCGACGCGGCCGCTGGCGCACCGCCGGTGGAGAAGGCTGAATTCTGGCCGACGGTCGGCGCGTTCATCACCAACCCCGTGCTGCTGCTCGCCGCGCTCGGCAGCGGCGCGACGCAGTTCGTGACCTATGGCCTCGGCAATTTCGCGGTGCTGTTCCTGATTCGCGAAAAGCATATGACGCTCAATCAGATCTCGGTCTGGTACGCGATCGTCGCGGCGGTCGGGATGGGCGGCGGGATGCTGATCTCGGGGCGCGTGATCGACCATTTCGTCAAGCGTTCGCGCCAAGTCTATGCGATCGGTCCGGCGCTGTCGCTCGCACTCGCGCTGCCGTTCTACCTCGCCTTCGTCTGGGCGCCGGCCTGGCCGCTGGCGCTTGCGCTGCTCACCATCGTAATGCTGCTCAACTACTTTTATCTCTCGGCTTCGGTCGCGCTGGTGCAGGAGGAAGTGCAGCCGAACCGGCGCGTGCTGTCGGGGGCGCTGCTGCTGCTGGTGATGAACTTCATCGGACTCGGGCTCGGTCCGACCTATGTGGGGGCGGCGAGCGACTGGTTTGCCGCGCACGGATCGGCGCATTCGCTCCAGGTCGCGCTCTATACGCTCGCGCCGGCCTACCCGGTCGCCATTCTCCTGTTCCTCTGGCTCGCCCGCGTGCTGCGCCGGGATGACCCCTCAGCCGCAAAGGGTTTCGCATGATGCTCCGCCACCTCACCGCCATCGCCGGTCTGATGCTCGCGCTGCCGCTGGCAGCGCAACCGGCCGATCCCGGGCCGGTCGTCGCGGCGCCGTCCGGCTCGGTAAAGGGGACGACCGACGGAGGCGTCCGCATGTTCAAGGGCATTCCCTACGCGCAGCCGCCGGTCGGCGGATTGCGCTGGCGCCCGCCGGTTGCGCTGCCGAAATGGCTTGGCGTGCGCACGGCCAGCGATTTCGGCTCGGCCTGCGTCCAGCCGCAGAGCAAGACGCCCACCTCGGTCTATTCGCCCGCATCTCCGATGCCGGTCAGCGAGGATTGCCTGACGCTCAACATCTGGACCCCCGCCAACGCGAAGAATGCGCCGGTGTTCGTATGGATCCACGGCGGCGCGCTGGTCGGCGGGTCGAGCCGCGAGCCGATCTACGACGGCAAGCGGCTCGCCGATCGCGGCATCATCGTCGTGTCGATCAACTATCGTCTCGGCGTGCTCGGCTGGCTCGCGCATCCCGGGCTGAGCGCCGAATCGAAGGCGCACGTTTCGGGCAATTACGGCCTGCTCGACCAGATCGCGGCGCTGCAATGGATACGCGCCAATATCGGCGCATTTGGCGGCAATCCCGGCAACGTCACGATCGCCGGTGAATCCGCGGGCGCGCTCAGCGTCATGTACCTGATGGAATCGCCGCTCGCGCGCGGTCTCTATGCCAAGGCGATCGCGCAGAGCGGGTACATGGTTTCGATGGCCGAACTCAAGAAGAGCGTGTTCGGCGCGCCGTCGGGCGAGGCGCTGGGCCAGATGGTCGCGGGTGGTCTCCAGGCGCCCGATGTCGCCACGCTGCGCGGGATGGATGCGCAGACGATCACCGACAGCGCGGCCAAGCTGGGGTTCGCGCCGTTCGGCAATGTCGACGGCCTCGTGCTCCCGCAACAGATGACGACCGCGTTCGATCAGGGGAAGCAGGCGCCGGTGCCGCTGCTCGTCGGGTTCAACCAGGGCGAGATCCGCTCGCTGATGATCCTGGCGCCCAAGCCGCCGGCCAGCGCGGCGGATTATGAGAAGGCGATCCGCGACCGCTACGGCGACCTCGCCGACGAGTTCCTGCGGCTCTATCCCTCGGCCGATTACAAGCAGAGCATCCTGGCTACGACACGCGACGCGCTGTACGGCTGGACCGCCGAGCGCATGGCGAGGAAGCAAACCGCGATCGGCCAGCCGGCGTTCCTCTATATGTTCGATCACGGCTATCCCGCGATGGACGACGCGGGGCTGCACGCGTTCCACGCCAGCGAATTGCCGTTCGTGTTCGGGACCTACGACCGCACGCCGCCGCTCTGGCCGAAGGTGCCCGACGCGGCGTCCGAACGCGCCCTGTCCGATGCGATGCTCGATTATTGGGCGAGCTTTGCGCGCGATGGCCGCCCGTCGTCCGCCAATGCCGCGGCCTGGCCTGCCTATGGATCGGCGCAGGCGTACATGCACTTCGCGGCGACGCCCGTCGCGGAGGCCAGGCTGATGCCGGGCATGTTCGTGCTCAACGAAGCGGCGATGTGCCGAAAGGCGTCTGCCGGCGCTGGCTGGAACTGGAACGTCGGGCTAGCCTCGCCGAAGCTGCCGTCCCGGTCCGCCGCCTGCCCCTGATCGGTCAGCCGACCCGCGCCGAGGCGATCGTACCAGCGGCGTAATCGGCGCGCAGCCGCATCTTGTCGATCTTGCCCGACGCGGCGAGCGGCATTGTACGCACGCGCGCGACGCGATCGGGGATCCACCACGCCGCGACCTTGCCGCGCAACAGCTCGATCAGCGCGCGCGGGTCGCCCACCTCGCTCTCGGTCTCGACGATCAGCACCGGGCGTTCGCCCCATTTGTCATCGTGACGCCCGATCACCGCGACGTGGCGGACGTCGGGATGGCGACCGACGATCGTCTCGATCTCGTTGGGATTGATCCATTCGCCGCCCGACTTGATCAAATCCTTGGCGCGGCCGCGGATCGTGAGGTTGCCGTCGGCGTCGATCGTCGCGAGGTCGCCGGTGTCGAAATAGCCTTCCTCATCGAGCGCGTCCTCGTCCGCCTTGAAATAGCGGTCGATCACGCTCGCGCCCTTGACCTTGAGATGCCCGAGCGTGCCGATCTGCGACGGCAGCGTGACCCCTTCGGCATCGGTGAGTTTGAGATCGACCCCCATCGACGGGCGGCCCGACGACCCGCCGGGCTTGGCCGGCCTGTACGGTGGCGCGATCGTGCCGACCGGCGACAGTTCGGTCATCCCCCAGCTGGTCTGGACGTGCGCGCCGAGCCGATCCTCCATCCTGCGGATCAGCGAATCGGGACAGGGCGACCCGCCGATCACGATCCGCTGAAGCGCGGGCAAATCGCCGCCGGTCGCGTCGAGATGGTCGACGACGCCCAGCCACACCGTCTGGACACCGACCGCGACCGTCACGCCTTCGTCGCGCATCGAGTTCGCCAGGCTCGCGCCGTCGAGCGCGCGCCCGGGCAGGACGAGCTTGGTCCCCGCCGCGGGGGCTGCGAAGGGCAGGCCCCAGCCATTGGCGTGGAACATCGGCACACCGAGCAACAGCACGTCGTCGGCGGTCAGGCCGAGCGCATCGGCCTGAAGCGCGCGCAGCGTGTGGAGGTAGTTGGAGCGGTGCGTGTAGACGACGCCCTTCGGGCTGCCCGTCGTCCCCGACGTGTAGCAGAGGCCGGCGGGCGCGTTTTCGTCGAAATCTCCCCAAGCGGTGGGGGCGCCATGTTGCTCGAGCAAGGCGTCATATTGCCAAGTCGGCACGGTGCCGACCGGGCCCGCCGCGCCGTCGATGACGATCACCTGTTCGACCGCGCGGCACAGCGGCGCGACTTGGCGCCACAATGGCAACAGGTCGGCCGAAACCACCAGCACGCGGTCTTCCGCCTCGTCGATCATCGCGGCGAGATGTGCGGGGGTCAGCCGCGGGTTGAGCGTGAGGCACACCAGCCCCACGCCCATCGCGGCATAATAGACTTCGAAATGCCGCTGCGTGTTCCAGGCGAGCGTGCCGATCCGGTCGCCCGGTCGGAGGCCCAGTGCGATCAGCGCGCCGGACATCCGGTTGCTGCGCTCGCGCAGCGCCGCATAGCCGATCCGCGCCACGCTCTGCTCGCCCGCCTCCACGACCTCGCGGTCGCGAAACCATTTCGCGGCATGGTCCAGGAACTTGTCGACGGTCAGGCCGTACGCTTGCATGACGATGGACTCTTTGGATCAGGGCAAAAATCGGCTGGCCGCCGGCCTTTCGGGCGGTGGCGGCCAGCCAGGAGAGAGGTCAGAAGACCTTGAGCACCTTGATCCCGTACTGACGCGGCGCGCCGGCGAAATAGAGCCCGCTGTTGAGCGCCGCGACATAGTGCTGATCGGTCAGGTTGGTCCCGTAGGCCGTGATCGTCAGCGTCTTGTGCGTCCAGGCGAGCTGCGCGTTTAGGATTTTGCGCGCATCGAGCAAGTCGCCGCGAGAGACGTTCTGGAACAACGTCGCCCACTGGCTGCCGACGTATCCGAAGTTGGCGCGCGGCGTGATCGTGTCGCCATTGCCCATCTTGAAATCATATTCGGCGCTGACGTTGAACGTCACGTTGGGCGCATAGGTCTGGCGACGGCCTAGCAGGTTGATGCAGTTCGTCGCCGCCGCGTTTCCGCCGGTCAGCGGGTCGCACGCACCGGTCGCCGCGATGCGTGGATCGCTGGCGTAGAACTGCCCCAGCTCGCTGTGCAGCACGTTGAGGCCAGTGCCGAACTTGAACCCGCCCAGGCTGACGTCCATCTCGGCCTCGAACCCGTAGATCTTGGTCGAATGCGGCACGTTCAACTCGATCCCGAAGGTCGGGAAGGTCGGATAGCCGATGATGACCTGGAAATCGCGATAGTCGTTGTAGAAGCCTGTCACCGTCGTGCGGACATGGCCGCCTGCCCAGTTCGCCTTCCATCCCGCCTCGTATGAGGTGATCTTTTCGGGTTTGAACGGCGCCGGGTTGCCGAGCCCGACCGGCACGTTGAGCCCGCCGGGACGGAAGCCGGTCGCGACGAAGCCGTAGAGATACTGGTCGTTGCTCAGCTTCCAGCCGAGCGACGCCTTGTACGAGAAATTGTCCGACTTGACCGTCTGCGTCTGGCTGATCAGCGCGCCGTACTGCTGGACGTTGACGTAGTTGGTCGACCGGCTGGCCGTGTAGCGGCCACCCAGCTCGAGCTTCAGGTTCGGCGTGATCTGGAACCCGACTTGCCCGAACGCCGCGAGGTTGCGCTCCGGATTGCGCCCGTACAGCTGATAGAGACAGGCGTTGACCGTCGTCACCGGATAGCAAACGTTGATCGTGAAATTACTGAACGGCGCCGGGAACTTGTAGGTGTTCCACATTCCGAACGCGCCCAGCAGCCAGGTGAACCGCTTGTTATCGGGCGAGATGATGTTGAATTCCTGGCTGAACTGCCGCTCGTTGACGGTGTCGTAGAAACTCCAGTTCTTAGTCGTGCCGGCAGGCAGGGCCGCCGTGATCGTCGTGGGATCGCCGTAGTTCGAGCCGTAACCGTCGAGGTCGGCGCGGTACATCGTATTACCGGTCTGGTATCCGGTGACCGAACGGAACTTCACGCCGCCATTGGTGTCGTATTCGAGCTTGAGCACCGAGCGGATGAACTTGTCGCGCGCATCCTGCGGCGCGTTCAATTCGATATTGTAGAGGTCGCGGCGGTAGGTCGGGTAAAGACTGCTATGCTGCCAGAACGGCGACGCGGGATAAGCGCCCGAATCGAGGTAATCGAGATCGGTTTTCCATAGCGCCGAGAAATTGTTGCTCGGCTTCCACAGCAAGCTCACGCGCCCCGCGAGATAGCCCATTTTCCCGCTATCGTACGGATAGGCCGTGCCGCCCGGTCCCTTGACATGGAAGAAGCTGTCGCGGCGGTCGAAGAACCCTGCGAGGCGCACCGCCAGCGTGTTGCTGATCGGGATGTTGATCCCGCCCTGGAAGCCGAAATCGTTGTAATTGCCGTAATTGGCGTTGGCATAGCCGTGGATGCCGCCGTTGATGATCGGGTCGTTGGTGTTGACGAACACCGCGCCGCCCGTCGCGTTCTGGCCGACGATCGTTCCTTGCGGGCCGCGCAGCACCTGGATGTTCGCGATGTCGTAATAGGGCTCCATCTGGAAATAGCCCGGGAAGGTCGGCACGCCGTCGCGATAGGTAATAACGCCCGTCGTCGTCTGCGTATTGTGCTCGGCCTTGCCGATCCCGCGGACGTTAAAATCATTCCCCTGGCCGAAATTGTTGACCACCACCGACGGCATCGCGAACTGCAGCGCGTCGACATTGGTGACGCCCTTGTTCGACAGATCGTTCCCGGTCAGCACCGACGCCGAGACCGGTGTGGTCATCAGGTTTTCGGAACGGCGCTGCGCCGTGATCACGATGTCCGGACCGGCACCGGCGTCATCGGAGGTCGCCGCAGTGTCGCTCGCCGGGGGCGTAGTCTGCGCCATCGCTGGACTGCACCAACCCACCGCGAGCACCGATGCGCTCAGCAAAACGGCCAGATTCTTCATAACCCCTCCCACGACTACATAACGCTCTGCGGCGCCGATTGGGGGAATGTGCCGCAATGGACGACAAACTTCAACGCTAATTCTCACAAGAGTGAATGAAAGGCGTCGGGCGGAGCTACCAAGGCGAGTCAGCTCCGTGCGGCTGCGACCTGCCACGCCCAGGATCAGCACAGCCACCCGACCGGCGAAGCCGAACGCGGCGACGATAATCACGGCCCCGATCACCGCGGCGACCAGAAGTGAATTTGCGAGAGAGCGTCGATCGTTCACAGCAATCGACTAGCTGTACCCAAGCTCGAAATTATCGGCATAGCCGGTTATCAGCGCCACACGAGTTGTAGGCGCCCGGACGCTCGCCTCTCGCAATCGTCGATCCCCGGCATGGCGAGGCCGTTGAGCTGATCGACCATGACGTTGATCGTGTTCTTCAGCTCGAATCGGCGCAGCCGGGCGGTTCCTTTCTATCCGCCCGCCTGGGACGCACCGTGCGGCTCCGACAGACCTGAGGCGCGAGAGCTAGACTTGGCACCGGCCATTGAGCTACGCCCTTAATTCGGCCGTTTAGCGTTGATGGCCGCTCGCCCAAGAGCTGTCGTTCCACGATCGGTCCCGGAACGCCCCTTTTTTAGCGAGAAGCAGACGCTAATACGTGCGCGCATCGATCCGATCGCTGCAGAACTCCGATCAGTCGTACGAGCTCACGTGTAACCTTTTGAAACGTCTCGTTCCATTGCACACGCCTCAGCGGCAGCTCCTTATTCGACGAAAGATAGGGTTCCCCCACGGACTTGCATGATGATATGGGGCGCGGGTCGGTTGGCGCGGGGGCGCCGGCCGCTGAGGGGGGATCTATATGGCTACAGTTGCCGGAAGGGGCTTCTCGCGACCGCATGAGTCGGACAATCTGTCCGGGACGGCGCGAGCGCATTCGATCGATCGCTGGATCTTTGTGGGGATGGCGGTCTGGTTCATCCTGATCGTCCTCGTTGGTTTCGTGCCGGATTCGATGATGAAGACTGCGATGGTGAAGGCCGGCGCGCGGGCGCCGTTCCCGGCAAGACTTCACATCCATGCGGTGCTGATGGGATCTTTCCTTCTGCTCTTGCTGGCCCAGACGTTGATGGTGGCCACGGATCGGTGCTCGCTTCACAAGCGAGTCGGCATCGCGGCGTTCGTGCTGGTGCCGGCGCTGGTGATCGCCGGACTGATCTTGGCTCCTACCATGTTCCACCAGGTCTGGGGCGGCGCCCATTTCGGGCCACCGGCGGCGCAAAAGGCACTGATGCCGATGGTGCCAGTAATCGAGAACATCTTGTTGCTGCAGATCAATGCCGGCGTGCTGTTTGCCGTATTCATCGGCGTTGCGCTTCGCGCGCGATCGACCTTGCCGGGCATGCACAAGAGAATGATGTTCTTGGCAACAGCCGTGCCGCTTGGTGCGGCAATCGATCGGATGTTGTGGCTGCCCTCGAGCATGCCAGCATCCCCTTGGGCGACAGACGTCTACATCCTGTTGGCGGTATCGCCTATGTTTGTGTGGGACCTCGTGCGCAATCAACGTGTGCACGAAGCGTACAAGGTGTGGCTGATGATCTACTTGCCCGCGGCGGCGTTGGTCGCGTTCGCTTGGGACAAACCGTGGTGGCATTCGACCGCGGAGCGGCTGATGGGGGTCTAGCGCGAGCAAGATCGATCGGAATGGTCGCCCGTCGTTGCCTCGGCCTGCTGTAACGGTCGAGCAGATGTCGGCTTTTTGAGAGACGAACTGCCCTTCCGCATCCCGCTAATTCGAGTGGCAGCAGCGCGCCCTAGTTCAAGCCGTTCGGTTCAGCGGGCCGCTCGCCCGAAAGCGGCCGTTCGAAAAGGCATCGCAGCATTTGCTGTGCGCGCCGGGTCAACCTGCGGCGCGCGCGAACTTCCCCGGCGGGCAGCGGCTGCGGACTTTGCTGGCGATACCAGCTGCCTGCGGGTTCTGCCGCTCGACGTCACCGATGAAGCGAGCATAGCGGCGCTGCTCGAAACCGCTGATCCGATCGACGTACTGGTGAACAATGCCGGCATCGGGGCGGTCGGGGCTTTCGAAGCGACGCCTATGTCGCTGGTACGCCAGCTGCTTGAGACCAACACGATCGGCACGATGGCGATGTGCCAGGCAGTAATTCCCCAGATGCGGGCGCGACGCTCGGGCATCATCGTCAATGTGACCTCGAGCGTCACACTCGGCGCTTTCCCGCTGGCTGCCGCCTACACCGCGAGCAAACAGGCGATCGAGGGCTTCACGGGCTCGCTTGCTCATGAGCTCGCCTATTCGATATCGCGGTGAAGCTCGTCGAGCCCGGCTACGCGCCGACCACAAACTTCGGCGCGAACGCCATCATTCCGTTCGATCAGCCGCTACCGGGCGAGTACGCCGATTTCGCCAAGCCAATCATGGAAGGCTTCGCTGCTCCGGCGCTGACCATTCGTGAGACCGACGTGGCTGAGGGTGTGTGGAACGCCGTGCAGGACACCAAAGGTCGGCTCCGCTTCCCGGCGGGGCCTGATGCCGTTGCACTCGCGGAAGCGCGCTGAAGACCGTTCCGTGCCGCCGACTATCCCCAGAAAAGCGCGTTTATAAGAACTCGACGATCAAACGATTGTTGTAATGTTGGATTTCGAGGTGCCCATTGCTTCCGAGGAGTCATCCACACGACTCGCGGGGGAATTGTTATGCTCACGAGATCAAGAGTTGCCATTGTTGCGGGTTCGGGCCTGGCCGCTTTGATCGCGCTCACGGGCGTGGCGGGTGGTTCCGAGACCCAGAACTATACCTATGACGCCAAGGGGCGCCTGGTGAAGGTGGAGCATTCGGGCAGCGTCAACAGCAACGTCGTCGCGAACTACACGTTCGATCACGCGGACAACCGAACCAACCTCAACGTGAGCGGGGCGCCCTGACCCTTTTTTCCGACTGCTTGCCATCTGCACGGAAAAACGGGGGTTTCATGTTCGCTCAGAAGATTTTGCGCGTCGCCTTGGCTTCCACGGCACTCGTCGGAAGTTGTTATGCGGTACCGGCCTCGGCCCAGCTAGCCGATCCCGCGCCCGTGCGGGAATCGATCGACGGCAACGGGATCGATCTGTTTCTCGGCACCTTCAACGTCAACGCGCCGGCGCTGACGATCGGGGCTTCGCAAGGGTTGAGCTATTACAAGCTTAGTCGCGGCGGCGGCTGGTTCGACAATCTCACCGGTTCTATGGACCTAACTGGCACCACGATGACCGTGATCTTGGGCGGGAAGACCGATACGTTCACGGTGTCGGGGAGCACGTATACGCCGACCGAGGGCAATGGCGCGACGCTGACCTATAACGGTACGACGCTGGTTTACACTTATACGACCAGTGACGGCACGGTCGCGCATTTTAACAAAAACCAAGCAACGCCATTTCCCTACCATGCGAGCGATGGGCGAGTTACCGACATCATCAGCCCGTCCGGCGAGAAGCTGACATTTACCTATTCGAGCCTGCACTACTGCTCACAAAAGACATCCAGCGGGCTCGCCTGCGCGCATTGGGCAGACGCCTATCGGGTTTCGACCGTCCGCAACTCCTACGGCTACCTGATGACGCTGGCGTACGACGATGAATATATGTGGGACCCGGACGATATCGACCTGCCCGATTTCAACGTGTGGGGGACTCCGCTTGGTGTCACCGCGTCCAACCTGGCGGCGTCGGGCGGAGCGACGCCTGGCCAGAGCTTCGCTGTGACCACGAGCGGCGGCGACACGTTGTTGACGGTAACCGACGCGATGAGCCGCGCGACGGTCTTCCGCAGCACCGCCGGCGTGCTGATGGGCGTCAAGCTGCCCGGAGCTCGAGCGAGGACGCGACCGTCACCTACAGTTCCGGCAAGGTGTCGTCGATCACCACGCCGATCGGCACGACGACGTACGCTTATAGCGATGCGAGCGGGGTGCGCACGGTGACGGTCACCAACCCGGCGTCGAAGGTCACGACCTATACGTTCGACATCCTGTCGGCACGGATGAAGTCGATGACCGACGCCACCAGCCGCACGACGAGCTGGGATTACGACACCAGCGGTCGCTTGACCAAGACGACGGCGCAGGAGGGCAATTACACGCAGCTGACGTACGACGCGCGCGGCAACGTGACGCAGACCGACACGGTCGACAAGGCGGGCACGTCGACGATCTCGACCTACGCGGGCTACGACTCGACCTGCTCCAACCCCGTCACGTGCAACCGGCCCAACACGACCACCGACGCGCTCGGCAACGTCACCGATTACACCTACGACGCGACCACCGGGAATGTACTGACCGTAACGGCGCCGGCACCGACGAGCGGCGCGACGCGGCCCAAGACGACCTATGGCTACACCTCGCTCCAGGCGTATTTCGATACGGGCAGCGGGATCGTCGCGTCGGGAGAGCCGGTCTATCGGCTGACCAGCACTTCGGTATGCCGCACCACGGCGAGCTGTTCGGGTACCTCCGACGAGACGGTAACCACCGTCGATTACGGCCCGCAGACCACGGGCACGGGCAACAACCTGCTGCCCGTCTCGACCACGACCAAGGCGGGCGACAATTCGCTGTCGGCGACGACGAGCGTGGCGTATGACTCGGTCGGCAACGTGACCAGCGTGGACGGTCCGATGAGCGGCAGCGACGACACGGTGACCTATCGCTACGACGGCGACCGCGAGCGCGTGGGGACGATCGCGCCCGATCCCGACGGGTCGGGGAGCCTCGCGCGCGCCGCGACCCGGACGACCTATAACGCGAAGGGCCAGGTGACCGAGACCGAGCTCGGCACGGTTGCCAGCACCAGCGATACCGACTGGGCGGCGTTCGCTTCCGCGCAACAGGTCACCGCGACGCTCGACGCGGCGGGACGGACGACGCGCAGCGTGCTGACCGCGGGCGGCACGACCTATGGCGTCACCGAATACAGCTACGACAGCGCCGGGCGCCCCGATTGCGTCGCGGTGCGGATGAACGCGAGCGCGTGGGGCACCGCGACCGCCGCGTGCACCGCGACC
>NZ_SSMY01000014.1 GCF_004799495.1 Sphingomonas sp.
CCGACGGTGCGACCGCGCTGGTCGCGGCGGTGCAATGGCTGCAGGGGGCGTTGCTGGGCACCGTTGCGACGACTGTGGCGGTGATCGCGGTCGCGGCGGTCGGGTTTTTAATGCTCGGCGGACGGATGGATTGGCGGCGTGGGGTGACGGTTATCGTCGGATGTTTTGTACTGTTCGGGGCAACGAGCATTGTCGCGGGGGTGCGGGGAACAACGGGCGATGCGATCGCGGCACCAGCTGTTCCACCCTATAGCGCCCCGCCGCCCGTGGTGCGGCCTTCGCCGGTGCCGACCGCGGCATACGACCCCTATGCCGGAGCTTCCGCTCAGCCGAATTAGGGTGAAGCGCTGCCCACGTACCACAGCAGCGGGTTGTCCTCTCCAGCGCCCGGCACGTAGCGCGCGGTCATCGCGCCGGTGCCGTCATATCCCGCGATCCGCTGGTCGCCGGCGTAGAGGTACGTCTCCGTCCCCGCGCCGTCGCTCGCCTGGTACAGCCGCCCCAGTGGGTCGTACACCAAGGTCGCGCCCGTGCCGCTCGCCACCAGCCGGTTCTCCGCGGCTCTCTTCGCAAGCCCATCTTAAGAGCAAAGCCGACGCCATGTGGCGGCCTACGCGTGCGTATATGTGATCAGTAATGAGCGTAGCTCCATAATCCGTAATCGCGGAAATCTTATCCTATACCTAGCTGAATATTTTTTTCGTGAGAGCACAGATAGAATCCGACGCTGTAATTATCAGTATCCAACCACCCCTTTGCTGTTTCAACGTACGCACAATACTTATTAGTGGCGTCGGCAAACTTATATGAATACATATATGGCCCTTCAATTTTGTAATAAGGATGTGATCGGTAGACTACATTTGACAAACTACGTCTATCAATCTCTTTATAATAACAATGTCCACTCTCACGACTAAGGCAGTTATTGACCATATCGATAGGATCGAGCTTTTTGTAAGAATTTGAAACTAAGAACGCTACTATAACTATAACTACCAAAAATATTACGGGTAAAATAAAATTCCTCATTTTACCATTCCCCTAAATGTTCCGTATATATCTCTATCTGGAACCAAATACATAGTTGGATGTTTGCCATCGACGCCTGGTACTAAGCCTTTGTCGACCAGCGCTACGCCGACATCACGGATCAAGTTCGTGCCACTGGAGTCTGGTTTCCAGTCATATGGCTGTCTTGCTACCTGCCCGTAAGCTTTAATAGTATAAACACCGTTTTTTACACTGACGCTGCCCTGCCAATTAATACGGTAATAACCTACGAGATTCGTGGGGCTTGAAGATGTAGTAAATCTTACAGCGGCTGGCTGACCTGTTCTGACCGCCTGAGCGATTGCTTTGGGAATTTGAGAATTAGGATAATACCCAGCAGCCGCATCTCGCACAATTTGGCCGTGACTTTGCTCGGTACCGATACCAAAGCAGCCGACGCAGAATTGAACATCTTTTTCGGCATATCTATTAGACTCAAAGGCTCTTTGCATTTCGATGTTGCTGCTTATTGCCGGGGTCGTTGGGTCGTTAGGCTCCGCATATGAGATGCCGCATCCATTTACCGCCACAAAGCTTTCGCCAATTGCGCATTCTCCGCTTGGATCATTTCCATTTACGGGGTCGTTGGCGACATAGGCATACAGATTGTTCTGATCCTTATACCCGATCGGGTCTGTCTGCAGGAACCGGCCGAGGAACGGCGAGTAGAACCGCGCCTTGTAGTAATACAGCCCGAGCTGCGGGATCCACAGCTGCCCGGTGTACTGGTAGCGCCCCATGTTGAGGTTGGCCCCGGTCGTGCGGTCCAACGAGGGCACGCCGTACTCGTCGTAGCCGTTGATCCCGAGCAGCGCGCCGCTCGCGTCCGCCACCGACACGATCGAGCCGCGCTCGTCGCCCTGTAACGCGCGAGGGGCGGTGGTGGCGCTGCCCACGTACCACAGCAGCGGGTTGTCCTCGCCCGCACCCGGCACGTAGCGCGCGGTCATCGCGCCGGTGCCGTCATATTCCGCGATCCGCTGGTCGCCGGCGTAGAGGTACGTCTCCGTCCTCGCGCCGTCGCTCGCCTGGTACAGCCGCCCCAGCGGATCGTACACCAAGGTCGCGCCGGTGCCGCTCGCCACCAGCCGGTTCTCGGCGTCGTAGGTGAAGCTGTGCGTCCCGTCCGAAGCGAGGTTGCCGTTCGCATCGTAGCCATACGTCCGCGCGCCGCTCACCGTGCTGACCGACCCGGTGTACTGGTTGAGCGCGTTCACCGCGTAAGAGTGGCTGACATCGGTATAGCCGGGCCACGCATAGGCGGTGTTGCTGCGGAGCCTCGTCACCAGCTGGCTCGCGTTGTTGTAGCCGAACGTGCTGGTCACGTCCCCCGCCGTCCCCGACAGATCGTCGGCCAGGCTCGCCAGACGCGACGCAAGGTCGTACCCGAACGTCGTCGTCACCGCGCCCCGCGTCTCCGTCCACGGGCGGCCCTGCGCGTCATAGGTCATGCTCGCGATCGACGTCGTGTTGCCGAGCCTGACAAGGTACAGGCGCGCGAGCTGGTCGTAATTGTACATGAAGAACACGCTGTCGGGGAAATTGAGCCGCTTGCGGTTGCTCTCAAAGTCGTAGCCCGAGGTCACCGTGCGGGCGACGCCGCCCATCGCGACCGTCTGCGAGCTTTGCCGCCCGAACCCGTCATAGGCGGTGTCGACCGTGTCCGCGCCGCTCGCCGAATCGAACCGCGCGTAGAGCTGCAGCCCGCGCGGGTCGTAACCGTAATAGACGTTGCGCACCGCGGAAGCCGGCGGCGTCGTACACGCGAAGCTGGCCACGCACGCGCCCGGCACCGTCTTCTCGATCGGGCGGTCGAGCCCGTCATAGGCGTAGGTGAACACGCGCGCGTCGCGCTTGACCAGCTTGGTCCGGTTGTTGTTGCGGTCGTACGAATATTTTTCGCAATCGTTGCCGCTGACCGACGCGCCGTCCGGCCCGGTGACGAACGCCCCGAACGCATCGGTCGTCTCGGTGATGTTGCCGATCGCGCACGTCGCGATACCGCCGGGCACCGTTTTCGACGGGAACGCCCAGGCAACCAGGCGGTCGAATCCGTCATACGTATAGCCGGCCACATTCCCGTCGGCGTCCGTGACGGTCAGGGGCTTGCCGTTGGCGCTGTAGGTGTAGGTGACGTAGTCCTGCTGTAGCGGCGTGCCGAGTGCCTTGATGACCTTGTTGAGCTGGCCGTCATCGTAATATTTGTTTTGGGTGATGCGGTCGGGATTCGGCACGGTGCTGGCGGTGGTGAGCATGCACGCCGGCGTCGCCGTCGAGCCCCAGGTCGATGAATCCATCCGGACCGCGGTGCATTCGGCGCGACCGACCGAGTCATAGCTGTACTGAGTCATGGACTTTTCGACCCAGGCGGGGGCGCTCAGGCTGGCGTCCCATCCCCACACCGTAACCACCGACTTGCGGTCGAGCAGGTCGTTCGTCGTTTCCACTTTCGAGAACGGCGTGAACCCGGTCCAGTCCGACGGCGCCACCGTTTCGGACTGCCAAGCGGATAGTGCGCCGGTTTCGACCGTCACCGTGTTCGTCGTGTCGTTGTAGGTCGTTCGGGTCGCCGGATAACTGAATGGGGTTACACCATCGGCATCGGGCGCGATCGTCCCTACCACCCGGTCGATGTCGTCGTACCGGACCGCTGACAGGTACGGCGAAGCCGACGTCTGCGCGACGGCGGCGCCGGGGAGCGCGAGCGCGACGACCGCGAGCAGCGCTTGAGCCAGACGGACCATCACTGGCACGTCGTCCGCGCGGCGCCGGGTGTCGTCGTGCTGATCTTTCGACTGTATGCGTCATAACCATAGCAGGTGCGCAACGTCGTCAGCGTGCTGCCAACATACGCTGTCACCGCCGTCCCGCGCAGCAGCAGATTATCTACCGTGCCGTCCGCGCCGTATTCGTACGAGGTCACGCGTTGCGGCGCTGACGTGTCGCACACCGGGGTCGGGCTGCTGCCCGCCGCGGTCTGGCACTCGGTCATCGTGTCCGGCATCCAGATCGACTGCCCGGTCGAAACCAACGCCCCTCCCGAATTCAGGACGTATGCCGCCTTCTGCACATAGGTATAGACCTTGAGCGGCCGCGCCGCGCCGGCCGTCGGCGCGGGCTTCATCTCGGTCAGCATCCCGCCCCAAGCGGCGTAGGTCCAGTTCGTGACGTTGCCTTTCGGGTCAGTCCGCGACAGCGGTTTTGCCAGGTTCTGCGTGGTGACGCCGCTCGAACCCGCCGTGCCGTATGTAAAGGTTACGACGCGATCCGCCAGTCCGCTCCCGGGTTTGGCCCTGACGGTTTCTGTGGCGATCGCGTTGAAGTTCGCCGCGGAGTAGGTGGCGAGATATTTGTTGCCCTCGGGGTAGTCGACTTCGGTCAGCATCGTCCCGTCCTGCGACGGGTTGTTGGGACTGGGCTCGGCGCTTTTGCCACCGGCCCATTTGTATGTCGTCGTTCGATTGTAGGGATCGGTGATGGTCAACGGGCTCGAGTTCGAATAGCTGATCGTCGTTGTCTTGCCTGACGGGCCTGACGGGTCAGTCACCTGAGCACTGTCCAGATCGGTCCAGTTGGGAAAATCCCAGTCGTAGTTGCGCCAGGAAGCGTCCTCCGGAGCAGCGATTTTCCAGACGCTTCCATCGGCGAGTGTTTCGATGGGAATGTCGCTCGAGTCCGTGCCCAGACTTGCCTGGCAGACGCTGTACGAGGGTGGCTTGACGCACGTCAGGTCGCCGGGGTTTTCAATGCCGCTATAGGTATAAGAGGTTACCCTGCCGAGCGCGTCCGTGAAGCTCGATAGCTGCGGCGTCCCATCGTACTGGTAAGTGACCTTGCGCGGCCTAAGATCGCAGGTGGACGAGGCGTCCACATATGTTCGCGCCAGATCGATGGCACACGCATCGGCGACATAACCGTTGCTGCCGATATCGAAGAGAATTGCATAGCCCGTCGAATCGGTGACGAGCTTCAGGTTCTTGTTAGCGTCATAGTAGAATTTCTGAATGCGGCCGTCCGCGAACAGAATGTTGTCGACTCGTTGCGAGTAGATGCCACCGCCGATTGTTCCACCGGCATCGACGGACGGATTGAACGTGTAGATGTCCCCCGCGCTGTCGATATAGACGTAGGCGCTTCCGACTAGCCCGAGCACGCCCGAGAATGCATCGCCGTTCAGGAGGTCGAAGGTCGTGTTCGTCGTGCTGTACTGCTGCTGGTAAAGACCGCTTGCACCGCTCCCGATATGGACCGTATCGTGGTACCGCAACGGGAGTGTATAAGTGTTGCCGTCATAGGCGACAAAAGCCTTGGTGGCAGGCTCCACACTCGGCATTACATAGATGTCGAAATTGCTCGTCATTCTGAAGCCGAACTGCGCGTGCTCAGGATTGTTCTGACCGCGGCTCTTGTTCTTGCCGGGATAGCCCTGGTTGAAACGCTCCAGCGACAGACCTGCGATGGTCAGATCCGTATTGCTGACCTGCATTGTCCCGGTTTTGGGACTCATGTTCCACGCCATGATCGTCTGAACCTTCGGCGGCGGCAAGTCCTCCTCCTGCGCAGCCGCGGGCGCGCTGAACAGGAAAAGCGCGGACAATACCCCGGCAGTGGCGCAGGCGGCTCGGGCCCGATTCATCTATTTCTTCTCCGGTCGATGGGCTTGATCATTCTCGATCGCGTCAGGAAGCTACGCGTGCGTAATTCGGTGGCTCGCCTACGCACGTCGAGCTGTTGCCCGTGACCGTGATCGTAACGGACCCGGTGCTAGTGGCACCGAGTGCATCCGCGACAGTATAGGCGAACGTGAAGGTGCCGGTGGACGATGCGCTGAAGTTCACCGTCGTGCTGCTGGTGATGGTGGCATAGGCGCTGCCGGACCCATTGGTCGAACTCACATCGATCGATGCAACCGACAGGGGTAGATCGTTGTCGGGATCGGTGTCGTTCGCCACCAGATTTAGCGACTGCGTCGTCGCGCAATTGAAGCTGACCGTATCATGGACCGCGACAGGCGGTTGATTCGTCGGGCTGGGCGTAGGAGTGGGGGTTGGCGTAGGCGCCGGGGTAGGAGTTGGCGTCGGACAAGCGGCAGGCGCGCTCGTCGCAACATCGTACCGCGTACGATTGCCCGCCGCATCGAAGCAGGTGCCGGTCTTGCGCGTATCGTTCGGGCCGCCGCTGATGGAGCTCCCCGTGAGTCGGCCGAGCGCGTCGTACGTGTATGTCGTGGTTTCCTGGGCGGCGGCTGCGCCACCCATGACGGATACCGTCGCCACCGACGACAGAAGCCAAACCCTTTTCCGGCTCATCTTGCATCCCCCTGCAAAAAAGAATGCGTGCCAGAATCCAACATTACAACAGGGCTTTAGCAGCAATCCGTTGTGGTGCGTCGTTTTCTGGGGATAACTATGGGATGAGGATCGGCTTCAGCTTTTTCGCGCAGTTGCACCTAGCATTTTCCGACCGGTTTGCGCCCTAAATTCGGTCGTTCAGAGCGAGCGGCAACGGACCCAAAAGCAGTCGTAATCACAGCCTAGTTCAGAACTTGCGGCGCTCGTCCTCGTGTTCGCCAAGCCGCGAATTCGCGAAAACTAAGCGGGCGTTTGAATTGAAGGCCAGCCGCGCCGTCACGGCACCAGCGGACGATCGCGCCGCGTTCGTCGAGACCCGCGGCATTGATGTCGCACGACGCGCCTTCGAGAAGAAGGCGATCGGTTTTGATGCACATCCCCGCCTGCGAGGCATCGGCGATATGTACCGCAAATTCGCGGTCGGTTACGCGAACCGTTGCTTCCCCGTTGAGCTGGACACGAGGCGCGCGAACGCGTCGCCCCAGTTCCCCGAGTGTCTGGTGCGCCAGGTAAGCAAGGATAGGCACTTTCCGGTCGAACTTTACGCCGATCGACCCGCCCTCTGCCCAAATCACGCGCCCCGCGATCCTGCGCCCGGTTCTCAGTTCAAACTCCACCGTTTCTCCCACAGCGAGCGCGCAATAGATGTCAGCACGCAATCCGCCCGCGGACACGTTTCGCAGGATACACAACTCGTCGCCCCGCGCCGTGGCGAGCCTGGCGACCTGGAGGACCGTGCGGTGCCGCAGTTCGGCCCGCTGATCGCCAATTGCCCGATCGAACAGTGCGGCGCGATCGCTACCCACTGAATGAACTGTCATTTATCCCTCTCTCGATGCTTGATATTCGATTCCGTCGCCAAGAAAACTCACCGCGCCCAACTCTTCCGCGGACAAGATGTCGACGAGTTGCAGGCCTGCGGAGGACTCCTTCGTCCAGCGAACAACGCCTTGGCACTCGCGCCCGTTGGGCAGCTGGACGCTGACGCGCAGCCCCGCCTTGAAGGAGCCGTCGTGCCGCACCTTCATGCCACGCTGCGAAATGTCGTCGACTTCGAGCTTGTGAACGCCTTCTGCGCTGCGCCCATTGGCGCTGACTCGCCCTGTAGCCAGACGCAACGGCCGAGCCCGCTTGGACCGAGCTTCGGCCACTAGCCGCCTCAGCAGCTCAGCGCAATTGACGGGGCGCTGGAACGCCAGAGCGTAGCGGTTGCAGGCCTTCCCCGCCACGGTTGCGGTGAGGGAAACCGTCTCTGAGAAATCGACCCGGATTGCTTGCCCCATCCGCAGATCCATGATCGACGACAGTTCAATGCCGCCGTCAAATAAGGTATGAACCCTCGCCAGCCCTGCTTCCCCCGCAATGTGCAGGCGAGCGATTCGGTTCACGGTCGAGAGTCGGACATCTCCAACCAATCCACCGTTCTGCGCAGCGGGCCGCAGCCGATCGAAATCGTCCTTCGTGTCCATATTGATGCTCCCCTTGCTCCTGCGAGCCAAGTCGCAAGGGGCGGTCAAAACAACAATTCGTATGGGCTACGGTGGCGCGGGCAGGAAATTGTTTACCCAAAACCAAGATGCACCGCCGAGGCATCATAGCAATCGCGGCGGCACGCACCCATTTGCGTGTTGTTACCGTAAGATTACGGTAAGCCTCACTTTTTTGGTTCATCTAGAGCTTGGATGAGGTATCGGCCCTGAGTTCTCGTAAGGTAAGTGCGTGCCCTTGATCCATATCGTCGACGACGACGCTCACGTTCGCGCGGCGACCAGTTATCTGCTCACCAGCCGAGGTCATCCGACCCAGGTTTATGCAAGCTCCGAAGAGTTTTTAAACTACGCCGACCTCGAGCGAGGCTGCGTCCTTCTCGATCTACGCATGCCAAACGTCGACGGGCTCGCCACCATGGCGAGACTAGCCGAGCGAGGTGCGGTGGTGCCCGTCATCATGATGTCCGGGCACGGCGATCTTTGCACCGCGGTTCAAGCGATGAAACTCGGCGCCGTCGACTTCATTGAAAAGCCCTACAAGGAGCAGGAGCTTCTCGCCGCGGTTGCGCGTGCGCTCGATCTGCGCGCTCAGGAACGCCGCCGTACCCAGGGCCGGTCGGACGCGCTGGTCAAGATCGGCAAGCTTTCTCCACGAGAGCTCCAGATACTCCAAGGGCTGCTGGGTGGGCTCAGCAACAAGGGCATCGCGCGGCACCTCGATCTCAGCCATCGCACCGTGGAAATGCACCGGGCCACGATGATGGAGGATCTGGGCTGTGGCAGCTTGTCCGAGGCAGTCCGCATCGCGCTCGATGCCGGGCTCACTCCGCTTGCCGCGAGACCGTCGGAGCCCGTGAGCCTTCTGCCGCGCGCCAGCGAAGAGCCGCGGACCGAACCAGACACGAATGTCATCGGCACCGGCGCTCTTCCTCCTGCCGACGAGTTGCTCGAGGGTGCCATAGACTGCATCTTCCTGCTCGATCATGAGTGGCGTTTCACCTACCTGAACCGCAACGCTGCGGAGAAAATCGGCCAAGATCGCAATCTTATCGGGACTGTTATTTGGGACAGTTTCCCCCATTCGGTACATACGCTCGGCTGGTCCGAGCTTCATCGCGCCGCCGCCGAACGGAGCATCGCGCGGTTTCAGTTTTTTGAGCCCGATGTCGATTGTTGGTTTGACGTAAATGTCGTTCCCATCGCGAGTGGTCTGCAAATCGCGTTCCGCGACATCACCGCGCAGCGCCAGACGAGCGTGGCGTTGCAAACTAGCGAAGAGACGCTTCGCATGGCGCTGGACGCGACCGGTGACGGTGCGTGGGACTGGAATTTCGAAAGCGGCAAGATCGCCATGTCGAGCCGCTTCGTCCAGCACCTCGGCTACGCGCCGGGCGAGGTTCGCGGGGACATCGAGGCAATTCGGGAGCTGATTCACGCGGATGATTGGCCCCTTCTCGAAGAACGCCTGCGGGATCATCTCGATGGGCGAAGTGATACTTTCTCCTGTGAATATCGGCTGCGCCGGCGCGATGGCAGCTGGTGCTGGAATTTCGATCGGGGTCGCGTCGTCATGCGCGATCCGCAATCGGGCGCTCCCTTGAGGATGGTGGGCACGGCCTGCGACATTAGCGAGCGCAAGGCCGAGGAGGCCGAAGCGAAGGAGGCGTTGGAACGTATCGCGCTGGCCCAGCAAAACGCTGGCGCTGGCACATGGGATTTGGACCTGGACAACTACCGGCTCCGGCTCTGCCCGCGCAGCCGCGAAATGCATGGCTTGTCGCCCGACGGCGCGCCCGAGTTGAGCGATGACGAGTGGAGCACCTGTCTGCACCCCGATGACGTGGCTAGCACGCGTGAGGCACTCAACGAAGCGGTACGCACCGGAACGGACCTTCGCGTACGATATCGTACCGTCGCGACGGGCGGGCGTTGTCGGTGGATTCTAGGGCTGGGCAGTCTCGTTCCGGGGGGCTCGCGGCCGATCAGCTCGCTTCGTCGGATTGAACCTCGACATCACGAACGGCATGGAAGCGCAGCTTGCACTTCAGCGGATGCAGTCGGAGATCATGCACCTTTCGCGTTTCAGCGCGATGGGAGCGCTCGCGACAACGCTGGCGCACGAACTCAACCAGCCGTTGACCGCGATCGCGGGGTTCATGGGCGGGGTCAGGCGCTATGTCGAAGCGGGGGAACCGCGCGAGCGCGATACTGCGTTGCAAGCGATCGATGGTGCCGAACGTGGCGCGCATTATGCAGCGGAGATCGTTCGCAAGCTGCGCGAACAGGCGAGTGACGCTGCCCCCGAGCGGAGACCCGACAGCCTGCGCGAGACGCTCAGCGAAGCGATCCAGCTATACGGCCCGAGAGGCAAGGGGCGACGCGAGATCGGGCTGGAGGTCGACCAAGCCGCTGATTCCGTTCTCATCGATCGAGTTCAGATCGAGCAAGTTGTCCTCAACCTGCTTCGCAATGCCTGCGAGGCCAGTGAATCATCGCGCTCGATCAAGAAAATCATTGTCTCCGCTTCCATCGGGGACGCGAATATGGTGCCGGTTCGGGTGAGCGATGGGGGGGCGGCATCCCCGATGCCCTGAAGGATGACATCTTCAAAGCCAGCTTCACGACAAAGCCTCAGGGCATGGGCCTAGGGCTTTCAATTTGCAGGACCATTGTCGAAAATCATGGGGGCCGGATTTGGGTTGAAGGCAATAGCCGCGGCGGTTCGGATTTTTGCTTCACCGTTCCGCGAAACTCGGACCTTACTTCTGCGAATGGCGGGATCGCAATTTAGGCAATATCAATCCTGCTTGAACCCACTGCTCTCCAACCGGGCGTCTGAATTGCGCCCTGATTCCGGTCATCTGTCCCGACCGTCGGCAGACCTAAAAGCAGCCATTCGTCCGCTGTGCCTATCAGTTATATCTAGGCCGCGGCTCTATCGGCAGCGGTTTCACGTCGGCGCGTGAGCTTACAGCAAATGAAGCTGCCCGAGATCGATGAGAGAGAGAGGAACTGATGCGAGTGCCGCTGCAGAAGCGGCCTAATAGAGTTCTCTAGGGATTATAGCGATGCGGACGCTACCGACATGGAGACATAGCCGTTTTTGCTCGGCTGACATTCAAAAGATTTGATTGCACCCAAGACGAGATCTGAAGCGTTCCTCAGCTATCCGTCACGATCGGCCAAGCCAAGCGCTTGGGTTTCGCGCGCTTGGGCTGCGCTAGCCCGCCTGTCCTCAGGAGGTGATCCGTGGCCGAAGAACAACGAGCATCGGTGGTGAAGGCGTTATTTGTTCGCCTCACCGCGCAGGACGGAAAAGGCGATGAGGTCGAGGCCTTCCTTCGCGACGGCCTCGCGGCCGTCATGGAAGAGGAGGATACGACCACGTGGTACGCCTTGCGCTTCGGCGACCACGACTTCGCGATCTTCGACACTTTTCCGCACAACAGCGGGCGTCTCGCCCATCTTGCCGGCAAGGTCGGCCGCGCGCTGGTCATGCGCACCCCGGAGCTGCTCGAGGGCATGCCCAAGATCGAGCACGGCCACGTCCTCGCCTACAAGCTGCTGAACGACAGCGGGCAGGTCCCCGAGTGATGCGACCCGGCCAGCGCTGGCTGCAGGCGACTGCCGAGTGAGGCCCGAAGCCGACCCCGCGCCGCTGGCGCCTTCCTCCCGAGAACCGCGCAGCATGGAGCGGCGTCCGTTCGGTATCGTGTCGCGACCCGTTCCGGTGATCGGCCAGGGCACTTGGTACATCGACGACGGGCACCGACCGACTGCTGTGGCTGCGCTGCGCCGCGGTCTCGATCTCGGCATGACGCACGTCGACACTGCCGAGATGTACGGCGACGCCGAACTCGTGGTCGGTGAGGTCATCGCGGGGCGGCGGGACGAGGTATTTCTCGTTTCGAAGGTGCTCCCCAACAATGCTTCTCGCAGTGGGACCGTGGCAGCGTGCGAGCGCTCGCTCGCGCGCCTGCGGACCGACCGGCTCGATTGCTACCTCCTGCACTGGCCGGGCTCGCATCCGCTCGAGGAAACCTTTGCCGCTTTCGAGCGGCTCCGCGAACAGGGCAAGATTCTGTCCTGGGGGGTCAGCAACTTCGACGTGCCCGATCTCGACGCAGCATGGAGCGCCGGCGGCGAGGGCCAGATGGCTTGCAACCAGGTTCTCTACAATCTCGGCGAGCGCGCGATCGAGCACGCCGTGCTCCCCTGGTGCGAGGCGCACAATATCGCGGTGGTCGCCTACAGCCCGTTCGGCCATGGCGACTTCCCCGGCCCGCGCACGCCCGGCGTCCGGGTGTTGGAAGAGATTGCGGCAAACCACGGCGCTACCGCGCGCCAGGTCGCGCTTCGCTTCCTGACGCGGCACTCCAATGTGTTCGCGATCCCCAAGGCTTCCAGCATGGATCACGCCACCGAAAATGCCGGCGCTGGCGCGCTGCGGCTGACGCAGGCCGAACTCGCCCGGATCGACGCGGTAATCCCGCTCGGCCCGAGACCGTCCCGGCTCCCGATGCTGTAAGTCCGCGCAACCGAGTTTGAACGCCCAAGCGTATCCGGGATCCAGGAGGTGCGCATGCGAGATACCAAGGCCTCCGGGTTCGTGCGCGTTCGCGGCGCGCGCGAGCACAATCTCAAAAATGTCGATGTCGACATCCCGCGCGATGCGCTCGTCGTGTTCACCGGCGTATCGGGATCGGGCAAGTCGTCGCTCGCATTCTCCACGCTCTATGCGGAGGCCCAGCGCCGCTATCTCGAATCGGTCTCGCCTTATGCCCGCCGCCTGTTCCATCAGATGGAAGTGCCCGAGGTCGACGAGATCGAGGGTCTGCCGCCGGCAGTGGCGCTGCAGCAGCAGCGCGGATCGCCGACCACGCGCTCGTCGGCCGGCAGCGTCACCACCCTCTCGAACCTGCTGCGCATGCTCTACTCGCGCGCCGGCGACTATCCGCCGGGCCAGCCCCATCTCGATGCCGAAAGCTTCTCGCCCAATACGGTCGAGGGCGCCTGCCCGCGCTGCCACGGCCTTGGCCGGATCCACGAGGTTACCGAGGCCTCGATGGTGCCCGATCCTTCGAAGACGATCCGCGAGCGCGCCGTCGCCGCCTGGCCGCTGGCCTGGGGTGGGCAGAATCTGCGCGACATATTGATCAGCCTCGGAATCGACGTCGACACGCCGTGGCGCAGCCTGCCGAAGAAAGTGCGCAACTGGATCCTGTTTACCGAGGAACAGCCGCAGGTCCCGGTCTATCCCGGCTGGAGTCATGACGAGATCCAGCGCGCGATCCGGCGCAAGATCGAGCCCGCCTATATGGGCACCTTCTCGAGCGCGAAACGCCATGTCACTCACAGCTATGCGACCACCCAGAGCGCGATGATGAAGAAGCGCGCCGCGCGCTTCATGATCGCCCGGCTCTGCCCGGTTTGCGACGGCAAGCGGCTGCGCCGAGAAGCCCTGTCGGTCCGCTTCGAGGGTCTCGACTTCGCCGAGATAAGCCGGCTGCCGATGGCCCGCTTCTCGAAGATCTTCGCCCCCTATGCCGAGGCCAAGTCCGGCAAGCTCAAGGCGTTGCGCAAGACCCACCCGGAGAAGGCGTTGGTCGTCGAGCGCATCGCCGGTGACCTGTGCCGGCGGCTGTCGGTGCTGCTCGACCTCGGCCTCGGTTATCTGACGCTGGAGCGCAGCACCCCGACGCTGTCGCCGGGCGAGCTGCAGCGGCTGCGGCTCGCCACCCAGGTCGTCTCCAACCTATTCGGCGTGGTCTATGTGATGGACGAGCCGTCGGCCGGGCTCCACCCCGCCGATACCGAGGCGCTGCTCCGCGCGCTCGACGGCCTCAAGGCGGTCGGCAATTCGCTGTTCGTCGTCGAGCATGAGATGGATGTCGTGCGCCGCGCCGACTGGATCGTCGATGTCGGCCCCGCCGCCGGCGAGCAGGGCGGCGAGATCCTCTATAGCGGTCCGATCGAGGGGCTGCGCAAGGTCGCGGCGTCGGAGACGCGACGCCATTTGTTCGACGAAGGCGGCGGGACTCCGAGCCGGCAGCGCACGCCCGCCGGTTGGCTGAAGCTGGAGGGGGTCTCGCGCAACAATTTGAAGGCAGTCGATTGCGCGATCCCGCTCGGCGTGATGACCACCGTCACCGGAATTTCCGGCTCGGGAAAATCGAGCCTGGTCAGCCAGGCGCTGGTCGAGCTGGTCGCCGCTGCGCTCGGCGCGCCCGTCGCCGTCGAAGAGGAAACGGACGCCGAAGCCGCGCTCGAGGACCGCCCCGCCGGCGCGACCGAGGGGCGGATCCTGGGCGGGCTCGAAGGGATCCGGCGGCTGATCGAAGTCGACCAGAAGCCGATCGGCCGCACCCCGCGCTCGAACCTCGCCACCTATGCCGGCCTGTTCGACCATGTCCGTGCGCTGTTCGCGGCAACGCCCGAGGCCAGGAAACGCCGCTACGATGCCGGCCGCTTCTCGTTCAACGTCGCCAAGGGCCGCTGCCCGCGCTGCGAGGGGGAAGGCTTCGTCATGGTCGAACTGCTCTTTCTGCCGAGCGTCTACGCACCCTGTCCGACCTGTCACGGCACCCGCTACAATCCCCAGACGCTCGAGATCCGCTATCGCGGCAAGACCATCGCTGAGGTGCTCGCGCTAACGGTCGAGGGTGCCTGGGAGTTCTTCGACGACGCGCCTAACGTCTGCCGATCATTGAAGGTGCTTCGCGAAGTCGGGCTCAACTATATCCGCCTCGGCCAGCCCGCGACCGAGTTTTCGGGCGGCGAGGCGCAACGGGTGAAGCTCGCCACCGAGTTGCAGCGCGCCCAGCGCGGCGGCGCGCTCTATGTTCTCGATGAGCCGACCACCGGGCTGCATCCGACCGACGTGGAGCGTCTGCTCGGCCAGCTCCACGCTTTGGTTGACGCCGGCAACAGCGTCATCCTGGTCGATCACGACATGAAGGTGGCGGCGGCGAGCGACTGGGTGATCGACATCGGCCCGGGCGCCGGCGACGAAGGCGGGCGGATCGTCGCGAGCGGCCCGCCGGCAAAGGTCGCCGCCTGCCAGACCAGCCGAACCGCACCCTATCTCGCACGCGCCCTTGGTGGGGGGCGGTCGCCGCACCCAACTGAGAGCGGACCGACTTGAGCGCCTCAGTCGCTCGTTATCTCTTTGGCGTCCGGCTCCTCTCCGGGCTTGTAACGCGGTTTGGGTTGCGGGAGCAGGAAGAAGGCGAGGCACAGCATGGACATGGCCACCCCGACGCGCGGTGCGACGATCGCTACCGGAATCGCGGCGATCTGGATCAACGTCGCAATGCCGTAGCGGCGTGTCATCTGCCGGAGGAAATCGGGCGCGAGCCGTTCGTCCATCACTCGGCGACCCGGCATGCCGTAGAACCACTTGCCCATCCAGGTGCAGGAGGTGAGGGCAAGCGCCGCGACCAGCGTTATCGCCGCGGTGGGCTCGAAGGACGTGCCGAGGTGAAAGCACCAGGCGCGGATCGGATAGGGAATCACGATCATTGCCAGGAGGAACAGCAAGTTGAGCGCGCCGAACCAGTGATCGCTCCTGGCGTAGATGCGTCCCGAATAATGATGCTGCAGCCAGTAGGCGCCGATCACGCCGTAGCAGACGATCAGCGCGAGATGTTCGCGCCATTGCTCCGCCATGGCGCTTGCGAGGTCGCTGTATCCGTGCGGGCCATCGGGAGAACCCGGGACTTTTATCTCGACGATCAGCAGAGTCAGCGCGATAGCGAAAACCGCGTCGCTGAAACCTTCGAAGCGCTTGAGCCCGCGCTCAGCACCGTGCGTCCCATGGTTGCGCTGAGCCATATGTTCACAACGCCGGGCCTCGCCCAAGGTTGCCGCCCGGGGGTGTTGTCGGGGCAATGGCCGGGACGTGATGCCGCGGTAGAGCCAAGTCGAACAGGAACTCCATGATGAGCGGACCTAAGTTATTCGAGCCCATTACCGTTCGCGGGCTGACGATGGCGAACCGCATCGTGATCGCGCCGATGTGCCAATATTCAGCCGTCGATGGTTGCATGACCGACTGGCATTTGATCCACTTGGGCCATCTTGCCTTGTCTGGCGCGGGCCTGCTGACGATCGAAGCGACGGCCGTCCTGCCCGAAGGGCGTATCTCCTATGGCGATGTCGGGCTATACGACGATGCGACCGAAGCGGCGATGGCGCGTGTGCTCGGTAGCGTGCGAGCCCATTCGGACATGCCGGTCGCGATCCAGCTCGGCCATGCCGGACGCAAGGCATCGACCAACTTGCCCTGGCTTGGCGGCCAGCAAATAGCGCCTTCAGAACAGAATGGCTGGCAGACTCTTGCGCCTTCGCCGTTAGCGTTCGCAGAAACCGACAACCCGCCTTTGGCGCTGAACTGTGAAGAGCTCGACCGGGTGCGTGACGCATTCGCGGCCGCCGCGGTCCGAGCCAGCCGGCTCGGCATCGACGCGGTGCAGCTCCACGCCGCGCATGGTTATTTGCTGCATCAATTTCTCTCGCCGCTCTCCAACCGGCGCGACGACGAATATGGTGGAAGCCTCGAAAATCGGATGCGCTTCCCGCTCGAGGTGTTCGATACCGTAAGGCAGGCGGTCCCCGCGGAAATGCCGATCACCATGCGGGTGTCCGGTACCGACTGGGTGGATGGCGGCTGGGACATCGACCAGACGATCGCTTTCGCGCACGCGCTGGAAGCCCGTGGCTGCTCGGCCATTCATGTTTCGAGCGGAGGGCTCGACTCGCGCCAGCAGATTCCGGTCGGGCCCGGCTACCAGGTCCCGCTTGCGCGCGCGGTGAAGCAGGCCGGATCGATCCCGGTAGTCGCGGTAGGCATGATCACCGAGCCCGAACATGCTGAGGCGATAGTCGGCACAGGGGATGCAGACATGGTCGGACTCGCGCGTGCCATGCTCTACGATCCGCGCTGGCCCTGGCACGCCGCGGCCGAACTCGGCGCTCAGGTTGTGGCACCCGAACAGTATCTTCGATCGCAACCCCGGCGGTACCGCGATTTGTTTCGAGCTCCGAAGACCGCACGCTCGACATAGCTTGCCGAACGACCGGTTTGCGCCCCAATATCGGCCATTCAGCAAGATCCCGCGGGCACCTGAAACCTGCCATTCCGCCATACCTTCTGAACGCAGCATCCTGTCGGGCGGCGGCCATCTTGATGAGCGGAATCCGTGCGCTGCCTCCTAACGGATCATTTCGCGCTTCCCGTTAGGGTTCCCACTAGACAATATCAGTGCATGACAGATGACGCATCGCTCAGTTCGCAAGATTATATGGACGTCAGGGAGCGGGCCAAGGCTCTGCATTTAGACTCGAGCCAATTCTCACGTTCCTGCCCGGCAACCTCGAAGACGCGGCGTCGGCCGACGATTTCGTGATCCGGGGCGAAGTTACCACCATACGCAAGGTGATCGAGGGCGGCGGCGTGCCGACCGGAACACTTGCGGCCGATAAGAGCCAGCCGCCGGGCTTCATCCACAACAAGAGCCACGACTGGGCCGTCCCAATCATCTTTGTCAGCGCTGAGCTTATGAAGACTTCCCCGGACCTGATCGCCGCCGCAATCGATCTAATCCGCGATTACGCGCTCAGCATCTTCAAGGGCAGCGGCGCCGACAAACGGGTGAAGCTCGAGGTCGTCGTCGAGCGCAACGAAAAGCGGACCTACCAGAAGGTCACCTATGAAGGCGACGTCGCAGGCCTAGGGACCGTCGCCGATATGGTCACAAAAGTGCACCGCTCGGCATGACGTTCGAGGAGGTTGTTGAGGAGTTCAACCGCCGGACTGCGGAAGTTGAGCCGCTCCTGATACTAACGCGGGACAGCGGCCTTCAGGCGCGTGCGGTGGATGAGCTCCAGTCGTATCACGCTATATTGGAGATCTATCGGGCGCATGCTGAAGCTCAAGGTGCGGAAAACCCTGCCAACATCCTACTCGGCTTCAAGTCGGTGGTGAGCGGGCTAGCCGAGGAACTCAACTTATACCGCCTGTTGAAGTTGGAGGAGCCGGATCGCGCGTGGGACGCACTCATTCGCGCCCAGGCCGGATTTGACGCGGCGCTCCGCGCCCACCGCAGCTTCGACTACTTGCGGCCAAAGGCGGAACGCCTCCGTCAGTTGGAGCGAGCAACGATCTATACTAGGATTTTGCTGAAGTCAGCGATGGCCTCTTCTGTGCCATCACAAGACTCAGGACAGCAATTCGGGACCGAGAGACTTGCACCTACAATCGGCGCCGGATGGGGATGGGCGCCCCGGTCTCTGGCCTCACCGTAGGCTAGATGCCCGAGAAAGCCCGCAGAATCGCGCCGTTTTTTGCGGTCAGTCTCCAAGACCACGAATATGGCCCGGAGACTTGTAATGAATGGTGCTGCCGGTGAGGATTGAACTCACGACCTCAGCCCTACCAAGAATCGCTGCACAGATAATCGCACATAATCGTAGTTCATCAGACTTCATCAGAACTCATCGTAGTGCATGTAACTCGCTGCCGATGCTGGATTATTCCTCATCCTAGCTAATCACCGCGCATCGCACTTCACATTCCCGTGATGGCCCGGTGATGACCCGATTGGGGTCGCTGGGGACGAAGTATTCGCATGGCGGACGACGAGACTGGAAACCGCGGCCGACGGTCGACGATAATGATCAAGAAGGGCGTGGTCGATACCATTCCCCTGCCGCCCAAGGGGTCGCGCACCACCGTATGGGACCGCGAGATCAAGGGCTTCGGCGTGCGCGTCGCCTCGACTGGCGTCCGCACCTACATCCTCAGATACCGGATGGGCGGGCGAGACACGCCAGTCCGCACCGTGACGATCGGCCAGCACGGGTCGCCCTGGACCGCCGACCAGGCGCGCCGACGCGCGGCCGAGCTGCTGACCGAGGTCCGTAGCGGGCGCGACATCGTGGCGGAGAAGGAGGCTCTGCGCGTCGAGGAGAAGGAGGAGTTCGCACGCCGTGAGGAGAGGCTCTTCGAGGTCGTCGTGGAGCAGTGGTTCGAGGACCACGTCCAACGGGACGAGCTGCGGAGCGAGGATGACATCCGCGGCGTCATCGACCGCGACCTGAAGCCGGCGTTCGCGGGAAGGACGATCGACGAGATCACGCGCAAGGACGTCACGCGCGCGCTCTCCGCGATCGGCCGCCGGAGCGGATCGGCCGCGAACAAGGCGCACAAGTGGATCCGGCAGATCTTCAACTGGCTGATCGGCCAGGGCGACATCGAGCATTCGCCCGTCGACAAGGTGGAGAGGCCTTTCCCCGAGCCGAGCCGCGACCGGGTCCTGCGGCTCGGCGAGCTAGTCGTGCTCTGGGTCGCGCTCGACCGGATCGTCGAACCCTTCCGGACCTACTACCGCTTCCTGATCCTGCTGGGGCAACGGCTGCGTGAGGCATCGGACGCGCCCTGGAGCGAGTTCGACCTCGAGGTCGGCGACTGGCTGTTGCCGACGTCGCGGACGAAGTCGAAGCGCGACCATCTGGTCCCGCTGTCCGAACAGGCGATCGAGTTGCTCGAGGGTATCCAGCCCGATCCCAGGCGGCGCCGCGGACCCGTGTTCACGACGAACGGCTCGGTCGGCATCTCCGGCTTCAGCAAGATGAAGGCCGAGATCGATGCGGCCATCGCGGACCTCCTCGCCGAGAGCGAGGCGGCGCGCGCGCTCGTCGGCGACGCCCTGCCGCACTGGGTCGTCCACGACGTCCGCCGCTCCCTGTCGACCGGCTGCCAGGCGATGGGCATCGACCTCATGCACACCGAAGCCATACTGAACCACGTGATCGGGAAGAAGGCGTCCGGCGCCGCGCGTGTCTATCACCTCTACGACTACTATGACGAGAAGGCGGTCGCGCTGGAGAAGTGGGGCGACCTGGTCGAGAAGGCGGTCGCCGCGTTCCGGCGAGGCGATGTCGAGGCCGTGCGCGCCATGGATCCGGCGCGGCGGGCGAAGCGGCGCGAACGTCGCCGTCGCGGCGGAGTATGCGAAGATTGACAAGTATCCTATAGGATACTATAAAGTGCGCCATGAATGCGGGAGTCGATCACAGCCAGGGCACGCCGTTCGCGTCGCAGACCGAGTTCAATACCGTCGAGGCTGCGGAATTCCTCGGCTGCAGTCCCGGCTACTTACAGAATCTCAGGCAGCTGGGGGATGGCCCGCCCTACAACAGGAGGTGGAAGCGGAAGGGCATCTACTATCTGCGCCCCGACCTCGTGGAATGGCGCCGTGGCCGGCGCTACCTGTCGACGACCGAATACTGATCCCGTCGCGCCCTGACGGGCGATGAATCCAAGGAGCGGCCCGCTTGGACGCAGTGCCCGATTTCACGCTGAGCTACGGCGGCGTCGAGGAGTTCTTGCTGGAGCTCACCGGCGCGCCGCTCGCGCCCATCGCATCGCGCTTCCGCAAGCTGCGCCCCAAGTTCGCGCCGGATGGCCTTCTCACGAGGCCCGGAACGCGGATCGGCTACGATCTGAGCCGCGTCCTGTCGATCGGTGCGGTCTACAGCCTCAACGCTCTCGCCATCCCCCTGGGGCACGCGGTCGACCTCGTCGTGGCCAACTGGCCCGAGATCGCCCGGTCCTGCCTCAAGGCGCACGGGGCGGCGGAGACCGCGGCCTGGAAGCCGACCCTGCGCATCTACGTGGACGCGCTCGCGCCCGACACGGTCGATGGCCAGCCGGGACCCGCGTCGTTCGCCACTGCTTCTTCGGATGGTCCCGAGGGGATCAGCCACCTCGTGCTGGATTGCCAGACGATCGTCGACCTCCTGGCTGTGATCGCCGAGCGCCACGATGCCGTCTCTGGCGCGCTCGACGCCGCCTATGGGGAGCTGGAGCGGACGTTCGGCTGGGACACGCCGGCCGAACGCGCCCCGCCCGTCGTTCCCAGCCGGGTCGCGAGTGGCTTCTTCGGCACGGGCCCCTACTTCGAACGCGCCCGCGCCCTGCTGGCGGTGGACGACGGCGAGCAGGTCGGTCCGCTGGAGCGCATGCGCCTGCAGAGCCACCTCGACTACATCGAGACGCCGCCGCCGGTCGATGGCTGGAAGCAGTTCATCGGCACGGATGCGGCCAAGCCGCGCCTCAACCAGCGGCTGGCCGCCTGGGGCTACGGCCTTGGCCTCAAGTCCTCCGTCATCGGCCAGACGGACGTGCTGCAATCCGCATGGGCCGACCGGGCCGCGACGCTCGATCTCATCGCGCGCGGAGAGCGGCGCCTGTCCAAGCTCCGTGAGGAAGCGGCGCAATGAGCGTCGCAGTCGCCGATCCGGATCCCTTCATGGCACTCACGCTCGACCGGACGAAGGGCGCGGCGCTCCGCGCAGCGTCGTCGGCCCTGCGCCGCTGCTGCGCCGCCTTCGGCCTGGACAGGCGCCGTTTCCTGTTCGACGTCAGCGTTGACGCGGGTGGCGACAGTATAGCCGTCGCCGTCGAGTATGGGTCCCGTCCGGGACAGAGAGGGATGGCGCAGCGCCGGGACGTCGGGCTGTTCTACGACAGCAACGCCCGGATGTCGTTCAAGGTGAGGAAGGCCGTCGATGAGATGGTCTGGAACGTCGCCCTCGCCTTCCACTCCGAGACCCCCGTGCCCCCGACCGGGTGGTCGGTCCACCCGGTCGTGGCCAGTCTGATCGCCGCGTCCGGCTCGGCTCTGCCGAACCCGGCGGACCCGCTCGCCTGGCTACGGTATAGCGACCGCAGGCTACGGCTTCCCGACGGCGGGAACGTCGTTGATGCCTTCTTCCGTGGCCGGGAGGGGGTGCTGACGCTGGAGAGCGCCAGGATTGTCGACGCCGGCGGGCGGCACGTCGCGAGGCTTGCGATGGATGGGCCGCGTCTCAACGCGACCTTCGAGGGTGCGTTTCCCGCGACCATCGCGGAGGCGCTGGTTGGACGCCGGGCAGGTGATCTGTGCTCCGTCTTCTCCGCGGACCCGCGCGGGCGCGACGCGAAGATCGTCTTCGCCGTCGCGGTCTCGCGTGGTGACGAGGCGCTGATAGTCGGATTGGGCAACAGTCTGGTGCCGCTGCTCCCGACCGTCGCGGGCGGTGAGCGGTGGCGACCGCGACGGGTCAGCGGCGACGCGGAGGCCGCCCATACCGGCTGGCAGACACGGCACGTGAACCACAGATCGATAATGCGCTACTACGCGCGAGCTCGCGCGAGCCTGCTAACAGCGGTGACCAGAGCGGCTAAGTGACGACGTCGTTGGGCGCTCGCTCGACACGGCCGACACGGCAACGCTAGCTTCGCTGCCACTGCGAGCGAGGCACATCAAGCTATGACATTCGAGGACTACCGGCGCGACGGGCGAACCCAGTATCAAGCGCTGGTTGAGTCGGCGCAGCACATCCTCCGGCAAGCGCTCGTCCACGCAGGACTGTCGGCCCATTCTGTCACAGGCAGAGCGAAGGACGTGGAGTCGCTGCGTAAGAAGCTCGCCGACCGTAGTATTCCACTCGATCAACCGATGGACGAAATCAAAGACTTGGCGGGATGCCGCATCGTCTTTCTCACCAATTCGCAGGTCGACGCCTTCAATCGAACGGGAGCGTTGCACGAAAACTTCGAGGTGGTGAGCGTCAACGTGCACCACCCCGTTCCGGGCACCGACACGGAAACCAAGCTCTTCGACAGCACGAATTACTTAGTGCGCCTCAAGCCCGAGCGTCTGGCTCTCGTAGAATATCGCGCGTTTGACGGGATTGAGATCGAGATTCAGGTTCAGACCCTGCTCAACCATGCATGGGCTGAGATGGGCCACGACACGATCTACAAGGAGCCGAAGCTGGTCCATTTAGGCGCGGCGAGGATGACTCGGATCGGCGAGCGCATGAACAAGGTCATGCAGGACCACCTTGTCCCGGCGGGCCACGACTTCGATAAGATCGCGCGCGACTTCCACCGGCTGCTGGAGGCTGACGGGGCGGCGGACGCGACGCTCGCGACGATCCGGGACAGTGCCGACATCAACCAGCTCGATGAGGCACTCGAGACGTTCGTCGATCTAGTCCTCCCGCACTATGACGAACCTGCGGCCGAGTTCTCTCGCCATCTTGAGATGTTCGTGGGCACGGTCGAACGCGCGCGCGATCTTCCGATCACGCCGATCCAGACGCAGTTCGGCGATTATCCAGGTAAGTCGGCGTTGGACGCGGCAAGACATGTCGCGCGTCTCATCCGTTCACATCGCTACTGGGAACCGGATCGCACGTTCCATGCCCTGGTCAGGCTCTATGTGGGTGCTGGGGATGAGGACGAGCGAAAGTTGTGGGTCGAAGCGGCCGGGGAACTTGCCCAGCACAACCTCGACGTCTGGCAGCGCTTCGGCCCCGTCGCGCAGAGGGTCGTGCTCGACGAACTGCGCAGGCTTGGGTCCGGAGACGCGAGAGCGGCTCGACCGCTACTGGTCGCAATGCTCGCCAAGGTGCTGTCCGCCGACCTCGAAGGCGCCACCTGGCGATCCGACAGCGTTACGATCCACCAGGGGTCGGTGCTCGCGACGGATGACTTGAGGGCGGTCCGGGGCGAGGCCATCGATTGGCTTGAGCGGTGGCTCGACGAGGCCGAGGACGACGTCACCCGACTGTCCGTCCTGCAGGCACTCGGGAGGGCGGATGCGGCGCCCATGCACATCGGAGAAGAGGGGAGCTTGATGCAGATGCTGCTGGAAGACGGCACCCGCGTCGCGCGCCTCGTCCTCGCGCGTGTGTCGGAGTGGGGACTCGAGCTCCGACGCGGGCGAGAGGTCGATGCCCTGCACACCCACTACCGCTTTCTCGGGCTCCGTTCCGACCTGGCGCAGCAGCCCGAACTCGTCACCGCCCAGCAGGGGCTCCTCGCTGCGCTGCTCGCGATCCGCGACACCTTGGCTGAAGACGCGGATTACGTGCTCTACAAGACGCTTGTCGGTCACGATACGGTGCGCCCGGACGCCTGGGACGGAGACCATTTCGATTTCGAGGCGACCGACTTGTGGCGTCGCGCGCGCTTTCCCGAGATCATCGAAGGCGTATCGGCCGCGACCCGGTCAGACTGGATGGCGAAGATCGACCGCTACGTCGACGCCGCGGGGAACGACGGCGGGCACTTCGCGCCCATGCGCGAGTTCCTAGGCCTTCTCGCAGAATACAGACCCGACGTTGCGGTTTGCATGCTGGGGGAAGTGAGCCAGCAACGCGCCGCATTCGGGGCGGCAATGCTTGGAGGCCTTGATCGCGCCGGCAGGGGCGGTGACGTGCTCGAAATCGTCGATGGCTGGATCCGCTCCGGCACGCTTCTCCCCGCGGTCGGCGACTACCTGCAGATGCGGCCGTGCGCCGACCTTAAAAGGCTGCGCGAGTTCACCGAGAAGGCGGTCTCCGTCGCCGACGCGCGCTCCGCGATTGCGGCGGCGACCGTCGCTGCCGTCTGGTATCAGCGCGAGCCGGACGAGGCGCTGATCGAGACGGTCCTCATGCCGGTCGTGCGCTTCGCGATCGAACGGGCAATCCCCGAGTGGATTAGCCAGTTCTGGACCCCCGGCGACGCCGGCATCGTTCGCGACCTCAACGAAGACCGGTCTTCTGAACTGCTGGCATCGTTCGTCGGGGCGGCGGAGATAGATTACCGCGCGGTGCGGTTGCTAATTGCCGTGGGGCGACGGTTCCCGAAGCTGATCATCGACTTCTACGGGAACCGCATCACCCGTGAACTTGGCGAGGCGGCCGGGCGCTTCGAGCCGATCCCCTTTCATTCCCACGACATCGGCACGACGCTTTCGCCTCACGCCGGCCTGCTCGTCCCGGCGGCCCGCGAATGGTATCGCGCGATGCCCCGATTGCACGAGTATCGCGGAGGTCGTCTAATCCACCATGTCTTCCCCGAACTCCCAGTCGAAGTGGCGGAACTGCTCTCGGGCCTCGCGCGCGAGGGCGACGAGGATGACCTTAAGTTCGTGCTGAAAACACTGGCCCCCTACGAGGGGACCGCGCAGATTTATCCGGTTTGCATGGACGTGGTGGCTCGCCTCGAACCGGGCGACAAAATGTTGGATCGGGTGACTGCGGTCCTGGGCGAAACCGGCGTCGTCAGCGGGGAATTCGGTTTTGTCGAGGTCCACGCCGCCCGCCGCGAGCTCATCGGACGCTATCAGGATGATACGCGTGATCGGGTGAGGCAATTTGCGCGAGATCGTGTTCGCGAACTTACACAACACATGGCTTGGGAACAGCGACGAGCGGGCCGAGATGTTGCGCAGAGGCGCCGCGATTGGAACGAGGAATGAAGACCAGCGAGGTTTTCGATGAGCGATCAAGATGGATATTCGAAGCGCCTTCAAGTGACGAAACGGCGACGGCGAAGGGTCCGACTTGGTTCAACATCCACCCCTGATTGACGGGAAGTCTTTCCGCTCCCAGACTGAATTGGTCAGACACCCGTCGAAGGGGACGATCGTGGCACGAGGTCTTGGCTTCTTCACCGTGTGTCTCGCCGGGCTTGCCTTGTTCTCGTCCTCGGCAGCGCACGCCGACGATCTCGTGGTCACGCGCAACGTCACGATTCGGGTGGCGCCCGCCAGGCAGTCCGAGCGGGTCGAGTTCCCGGCCATCGGCGACCGGCTCGAGCTCCTCGATGACGGCCAGCAGCAATCAGGCTATTACCATGTCCGGCTTCCGGATGGCCGGACGGGCTGGGTCTATCGGACATTCGTCCACCGTGAACCCTCCCCGCCGGCACCGTTCGTGTCCGGGCCAGCGTCGGCGCCGGAGGCACTGACCGGCGGCAGCGCGATGACCGTGCACTATCTCGACATGGACCAGGGCAACGCGGCGATCGTCGAGTTCCCGTGCGCGGCGGTGCTGATCGACTCCGGCGGCCGCGATCCCGTCGCCGCCGGTCGGCTGAAGGCGAACCTCGATGCGTTCTTCGCCCGTCGCACCGACCTGGGGCGTCGATTCGCGGCGGTATACGTCACGCACACGCACCTCGACCACAACACCACGCTCGGCACGCTGATCTACAACTACCGTGTGGGAGCATACATCGACAACGGCAGGCTCGTCGGGTCCGGCGACAAGGACGCGGTCTGGATGGCGGCGTATGCGCGCGATGCGACGCCGAAGGTCGAGCGCGCGATCGTCCTCGAGAAGGATGTCCGGGCTGCGGGCGCGCAGGGCCTGACGAGCGCGGTAATCGATCCGGTGTCATGCGCCGGCGTGGACCCGCGGATCCGCGTCCTGAGCGGCGGCCGCGAGCGCTCGGACAATCCGGGTTGGTCCAACGACGACTTCGATAACGGCAACAACCACAGCATCGTGATCCGGATCGACTATGGCGAGGCGTCGTTCCTCTTCCCCGGTGATCTGGAGAACGCGGGGATTACCGATCTTCTGTCGCAGTATGGCGCATCGGGCCTCCTGGACGTGGACGTGCTTGAGGTCAGTCACCATGGCGCCGAGAACGGCACGACGCCGCAGTTGCTCGCCGCCGTCACGCCCGAAGTCGCGGTGATGTCGATGGGCCCCGAGAGCGTGCAGGGGCAGTGGACGGCGTTCGCCTACGGCCATCCGCGGCTCAAGACCGTGCAGCTCCTGCGTGGTGCCGTCAGCGGGTCGCGCGCGCCCAAGGACGTGCGTGTCGCCAATGCCGTCCGCAGCTTCGAGACGCTGCGCATGGACAGGGCCGTCTATGGCACCGGCTGGGATGGCACGGTGACCGTGACCGCCGACGCGCAGGGACGTATCTCGGTGAAAACCGAGCGATAGGACGGACGCCGCGGCCGCCATCGCGGACCATGGCTTTTCACGGACGCCGGGCGTCACCACATCGCGGCGGTGCCGGACCATCCGTCCCTGACCGCGCCACGCGTCGAGTTGCCGCCGTTCAGGCCTGTGGCGACGATGGACCCCTACAAGCCCTGCTGGTGCGGATCGGGGACCAAATACAAGTGGTGCCATCACCGGAGGGAGCAGGCGCCCAAGATCAACCCGTTCGAGATCGAGCAGCGGATAACGCAGGCGTCGCGTGAGGGCGGCTGCTCCCATCCCGACCCCGTCGCCGACCCCTGCCAGGGCGACGTCATCAGGTCGCATACCGTGCAGCGGAATGGCGGGCTGAAGCAGATCGCCGAGAACGGGCACGTCCTGACCGTCAAGCCGCTGATGAAGGGTCTTATGGAAATGCAGGGCGAAGCCTGGCCGCGTCCGGTCGGGACCGGCAAGGCCTCCGTGTTCCCCGGTTTCTGCGAGCGCCACGACCGCGAGCTGTTCAAGCCCGTCGAGGGATCGACGCTGCCGCTCGACGCCGAGCACGCCTTCCTGCTGGCCTATCGGGCCATTGCCTACGAGCGGCATGCCAAGGATGCGCAGTTGCGTGCGACCGAGCTACAGCGCGACATGGACGGCGGCCGTCCGCTCTTCAACCAGGCGATCGTGCAACGGATGCTACGTGACACGTTGTTCGGCATCCGCATGGGCTATGCCGACATCGCGCGCACGAAGGACGAGTTCGACCGGCGGCTGATGAGCGGCGACCGGTCCGGGTTCCACTTCCTGGCCGTGCGCTTCGACGGCCTCCTACCGATGGTCGCGTGCACCTCGTTCCACGCCGAGCTGGACTTCGACGGCAACCGGCTTCAGCGGCTCGGACACGGGGACGCGCCGTTCGAGCTGGTGACATTGACGGTGACCGCCTTCCAGGGCCGCACCGTCGCCGTCTTCGGATGGATCGGGGATGCCGATGGCCCGGCCGCACGGCTGGTGTCGTCGTTCGCGGCGATCGCCGACGACGGCAAGGCGGACGCGCTGTTACGACTGCTCTTCGTGCAGACCGACAACATCTTCCTGCGCCCCAGCTGGTGGGAGGGGTTGGACGAGGCCGACCAGAAACGGCTCGTCGGTCAGGTGATGGCCGGCACCACGGCCGTCCCGCGTCTGGACGGCGCACTTGAGGCGGGCGCTGGTCCGCTGCTCTCCGCAGCCGTCATCGAGACGGTCGAGGGCTGACCTAGCCGGTGTCCGCGGTCGTCCTGCCCCGCCGGCCGGTCGACCGGGTATTTCCGGTCGTCGGCACGCCCTCGAACAGCGAGCTCAGCGCGACGCCCAGCGCTTCGGCGATGCGGGCCGCCGTCACCACCGACACGTTCTTCTCGCCGCGCTCGACCCGGCCGTAATAGGCCCGGTCCATGCCGACCTTGGCGGCGAAGCCCTCCTGCGTATGGCCGCACGCGCGCCGCAGGCTGCGCACGCGGGCGCCGAGCGCCGGGAGGATGTCGTCCGACATGGGCGAAAGCTAGCATCTCGGCCGTGCCGCCCCAAGGGCGGGCAACATTGATTCCGCTCGCACCCCTATGGGTGTTTTAAGTCCCCGGCCTTCGGGTCGCAGGCGACGATGCGGGAGGGGCCGGTGAAAGCGGTGCTGATGCGTCAGATGCGGGTCGTCGTCACCGACACCCGTCAGCTCGAGGAGATGTTCGAGGAGGTCGCGGACGCCTGGGGACTGTCGGGCGCGGAGCGCGACGCGGTCAGGGGCGACGCCCTCGCCGGGCGCGGCGGCCGCCGCCGGTCGGCGTTCATCAGCGAGCGGATGGCGCTGGTCGTCGAGATCGACTGGCTGCTCTGCGCGCACATGGACGCGAGGCAGATCCGCCATTGGGTCCGGTCACGCGTTGCCGGGGTGCTCGGCACCTCCCCGCTGGACGACCTGGTCGGCTCGACCGACCGCCTGCGTCGCATCCGCACCATGCTGTCGGCGGAGTTGCCGCAGTGACCGCCGCCACCGGGATGCCAAGCGTCTGCGGCGGCAAGCCCGCCGCGCGCGCGAGGGGACCACCAGGAAGGGAGGGCCGTATGGCCAGGGAAGACGCGATCGAGATGCGCGCCGTGATGGCGCGGTGGGATGCGCTGCGCGAGCGCTGGGCGCTTGATGCCGACGAGGAGGCGGGGCTGCTCGGCGGGGCGGTGCTGGCGGGGCCGATCGGCGAGGTAGCGAGCTGGCGCGCCGCCAGCATGGAGCAGCGCATGCGCCTGCTCATCGACCTGGGCGTGGCGCTCGACGCCCTTCTGGCGGACGGCGTCAAGGTCTGCCTGTGGCTGCGGCGGCCGCGCGATTCCATGGGGGGGATGAGCCCGATCGACGCGATGTCCTCGTCCGTCGAGTGGATCCGCAGCCTGCGGAAGGCCGCGCTCGACTTCATCGCATATTGAGCGATGCCCCACATCCTGCTGGACTGGCGGGTCAGTCGTGGCGAGACCGTGGCGGGCTTCTCCGCCGTCGTTGAAGACGTGCAATCGACCCTCCGTATCGTCGAGCAGTTCGGACGAGACGCGGTCAATGGCGAATACCGCGTTACGGTCGGCGACCACTCGACCGTCTATGCGAGCGCGGCCGGCATCCGCGCGTGGCTGGCAGCAGGCACCGATTTGCCTCCGGCGATGCGCGTCAGCGCGTGGCGGTCCTCGATCGAGCGGGCTATCGAGGCGGAGGCCTTGGTAGCGAGCCTGCGGTCATCGCTCCGGTCGGCCGCGCGTCGGGGACTGGTGTCCGACGCAGATGCGGACCGTATCCTGGCTGCGGCTATTCGGGCGAGTGCGGAGATGAAGACGTCAGGTGATTGACATTGCGGGACGACGGCTCGGGTTCAGGACATGCCGCGACTTCGATTTCCGGTCCGACCTTTCTCAACTGATCCGGTGGTGCCCGGAGAGCCGCCTGTTGGGGGCCAAGTTCAACTAAGCAAGTTCGGGAACGCCTCCGGCGATGGGACGAGTATGATCGGCCCAGGAATTGGAGGTTCATCATGACGAGTTCGACCACAGATTACGGCGTCCGCATGGCGCGCGTCGCCGCTCTCATCGAGGACTGCCTGGAAAACCAGACGGTGCCCGACCTGAAGGCGCTCGCCGGGGCGGCCGCCCTTTCCCCGTTCCACTTCCACCGGGTCTATCGATTGCTGACAGGCGAGCGCGTCGCGCAGACCGTCCGCCGCCTTCGCCTTGCAGTGGGTGTCCGGTCGATGGAGGAGGAGGGAGCGAGCGTCACCGCTGCGGCCCAGAGGGCCGGATATTCCTCGAGCCAGAGCTTCGGCCGGGCGCTGAAGGCGGAGACCGGTGTAACCGCCACCCAGTTCGATCGGGGGGACTTGCCTGCCGCGAGCGACGCCCTCGATCTTCGTCCGGGAAGGCGGCACGGCCTCGAACTGGTCTCGCTGCAACCGATGAGGGTCGCAGCAAGGACCTACGTGGGGCCCTACGAGGCGCTAAACCGGGGATATGCCGCATTGTTCGAGACGCTGTCGTCGGCCATCGGCCCGGACGGTGTGCTTGGCGTCTTCGGTATCCCGATCGACGATCCGCGCGACGTCGAACCGAGCGAGCATCGCTTCGAGTGCTGCATGGCACTGGGCCGCTCCGCCGCAGGGCTGACTGGCGTTGCGGAGCGCGTGCTGCCGCACGATCTGCACGCCGTTCTTCGGCACAACGGTTCCTACGCGTCATTGCCTGGGGCGGTCGACGATCTCTATCTCGCGATTATCGAGGACGGCCTAGCTTTCCGGGACGAGCCGACGCACGTCCACTACGTCGACCAGCCGCGATCCGACGGTGGCGTCGACGCCGAGGACCACATCTCCGACATCCGCGTCCCCGTCGCCGGGTGCGTGTGACTCGATTTGGCACGTGGGAGGCCGCGATCCGGGTCGTCGCCGCTCCCCCTAATTCGGGTCTTCGCAGATCCCGGTCGCTTTCGGCGGCCAGATCTCGTCGATGACGCCCAACTCGAGCCGGCGCACGTCCTCTTTCAGGCCCTCGTTCTCCTTGCTGAAGCGCCTGTTGCTCTTCTTCAGCTTCTTGATCTCGGCCAGCGCGGCGGTGAGCTGGGCGCAGACGCGGTCGTGGTCGACCTTTGGCACCCAGTCCTTGAGCTCGTCGCGGTTCCCGCCGCGCAACTTCCTGGTCGGGCGGCCGGCCGCCTTCTCGCGCGCGTTCCAGCGCGACTGCGCCGCATACATCAGGTCCTGCTCGTCGTAGACCCGGTTCTTGCTGAGGCCGCCGTCGGCGTGCTCGAGGATGGCGTGCACGTCGGGGAACCGCCTGTCGTCGGCGGTCTCGAGCGCCGCGATCGCCGCCTCGACGCGCGAACGCCGCAGCTCCCGCTGCTCGTCGCGGACCTCCTCCATGTGGTCCGGACCGCCGGGCCCGCTACCGATCCTGATCCGGGGAGCGTCGCCTCCCGCCTCGATGTCCTCGTCCTCGGTCACACCGTCCTCCTCTGTCTGTCGGCCTCGATGCGGTCGACCTTCTGCGTGCGGACCTCGTCCGCCTGTTCCTCCAGTTGCTCGGGCGTCAGCCCGGAATAGAGCTCGATGAATCCCGCACTGCGCTGTCCCAGTCCCTCACCGATCGCGGCCAGCGGCGCGTTCTTCATGCGCGAGCGGTTCGAGGCACCGGCGCGCAGGTCGTGGAAACGGGCCTCGGCCACGTTCGCCAGCAGGATGTTGAGGTAGCCACGCAGCAGGACGGGGGTCACGACCGCGCCGTCGAAGGCGAACACATAGGGGCCGTCGTCGAGCTTCCATGCGAGGGACTTGAACGGGGGAACGATTTCGGGCTCGGCCAGCCGGCACCGCCTCGTGGTCAGGCCGAGCAGTTCGACGCTCTCGAGGTAATGGTCCTCGTCGCATTCGAGGAACTGCTCCAGCCCGATGGGGTCGCGGCGGTGGAGCTTGCGGCTGGCGAACCACCCGAATACGCCGGTCCCCGCCGGATCCTCCCACCTATCGGCGTATTCCACCTGCTGCAGAAACTCCGACTGCCGGCACCAGGTCTGGGCGGTCGCGTCGACGCCGTGCGCCGCGAGACGGAGCGCGTGCTCCGCCTCCTCGTGCGGAACGAATGTGCGCCGGTGCTCGCGGTCGGAACGCGACGCGAGCCTGGCGAGGCGCGCGCGGCCGGAATCGAACTGCAGCAGGCCGCGCGCTTGGGTGTGGGGGCGCGGGATCCGCCAGCTCCGCAGCAACTTCTCGCGGAGCTCGCGCTGGTCGACGTCCAGGTATCCGGGATCCGCAAGGATGTGATGCGTCGCCAGCGTCGCGAGCAGGGGCGGTATCGACGGGATGCCGGGCTGCTCGGCGACCGTCGTGGAGAGATGCTCGCAGACGAACTCGCCGCCGTGGAAGTCGGGCGACGGGAAGTCCGTGGGTATGTTGCGCACCTTCACCGGATCGCCGCCGGCGTTCGCCTGCCGGTCGTGCCAGACGTCGGGTGCCGGCTCCTGCGACCAGTGGCGGTCGTGCAGCAGCGAGCGCCACGCGCATTTGAGGCGCCACCAGCGGTATCTGCGGACCTGTAGCCTTCCGGTCGGGTGGCCGGTCTCGGACAACTCGGGGCCGGGCACGAAGACGTCCCAGTAGGCGAGCTGCTGCCCGCCGGCGCTGCACAGGTGGTCGATCGCGGCCCGGCCCGCCTCGCCGTCGTGCTTAATCTGCAGGATGCGGTGGGCGGCCGCGTCGATCACCCGGTCGTAGGCGTTCTTGATCCGGTTTGCGAACTTGGTCCGGCTCGCACCGTATCCCGCGCGGTCGGCGGCGTATTCGTCCTTCACCCGCTGCAGGAACCCGTCCCGGTCGGACTGCTCGGCCGGAGCCAGCGGCGCGACGCCCTTCGTGCCGTCCGGATCGAAGGTCGTCATCGCGCGGCGCGCGTGGCGCATGACGCTCGCGGCGTCCTGCACCATCCTGTCGCGCCAGCCGCGGCTTCCTGAGATCGCCCGCAGTTCGCCGAACGCGACGTGCTCGAACGCGCGGTCGATGTCGGCGACGACGGCGATGTCGAACGCCGGGTTCTCGGCGACCGCCTCGGTCACGAACCGGTGAAAGCCCCGCAGGTAGCGCGGCAGCATGGCGGGGCTGCGCATGACCGGCGCCTTCGAATAGACGAAGGCGGCGGCGGCCGCGAAGCCGACGGTGATCCGGTCGAGGCGGGCGAGCGACGTGGCGTCCGGCGCGACGAACCGCTCCTGGTCGGCTTCGGGGTCGAGGCAGCTGTTGGCGAGGCCGGCGAGGAAGGACGCCCGCCCCGCCATCTGCGCCTCGGTGACGGCGTCGAACTTCGGCGCGCTGCCGGCGGCCGCAATGTCCTCCCGCTCGGCGCGGATCGCCGCCAGCAGCCTCGGCAGCTGGCCTCTCCGGACGAGCATGAACTGGCGCAGGTCGCCGCCGCGGACGGGGTTGTGGGTCATCGCCCGCGCCGCGGCGGTGAGCACGACGCGCGGAGGCAGGCGTTCGTCGGGCGGGTTGGCGTAGCGGTGGAAGTCGCGCGCGAACGCGAACGCGGCCATCGTCGTCGGCTCCTCCAGCCGACCCTCCCAGGCGTCGTATATGTCCGACATCCGCGTCGCGGGATCGAAGTGGTGGAAGACCTTCCGTCCTCCGCCGGACGTCGGCATCGGGTGGACGCTCTCCAGCATCGGCCAGCGCGCCCAATGGAGGTGGAGCAGCCGCATGACGCCGTAGCGGCGCATGCGCACGAGGGTCCCTTGGAGCCCGGTGATGTCCACCATGCCCTCGGCGTCGGCGACGTGGCCGTCGTCGGGATGCAGCAGGTTGAGCGGCATCAGGATGCGGCCGTCCGGCTCGACGTCGGAGGCGTGCCAGTCCCAGTCGCGAATGCCTCCCTGGAAGTTGACAGGGTATTTCCAGTCGTATTGGCCTTCACTCATCTCGGTCCCTCCTCCGATCCGCGACGGCGCGGGTGGGGCCCGTCACAGCGCGCTGCCCCGCATCGTGGCCGCCAGCTTGAACTTCGAGGTCGCCGGGCTGCGCCGGGCCTTCTGCCTCGCGAGGACGCCGCGCGTGGCGCCGGGGATCGGGCGGGGCGCGGGGTCGTTGCCCTCGCGGCGTGCCTTGTCCTCGGCGATCCGTTTGATCTTCTCCTCGCGCGCCAACACCCACTTCGCGTGCGAGGCGTAGTTGTGGTGCTGCGGCGACTTGTGGCCGCGCTCGTCGCTGAGCTTCTGCTCCAGGTAGGCGATCACCTTCTTGTCGCTGTTGGTGCGGTGGATGCGCAGGTATTCGCGCTCGTGAAGCGCACGGCGCGCCCAGCGCGACGTGGCGGGCCGGAGCTTGCCGCGCCGGAACACGAACACCTTCGCGGCGGTCAGCGCCTTGACCTCGAGACGGTGGTAGCCGTTGTATGAATAGTGCTCGTTGGTCCCGGGCTGGAAGAAGACATACCATTTGTCGAGCTCGTCATAGTTCTCCTCGTCCCACCACCGGCGCAGCGTCGCCAGGTTCGGGAAGGACGGGTCGGCTGCGTGCCGGGCCTCGATGCAGCGGTGGATGCCGTCGCGGGCTTCCTCGGAGAACGTGACCGGCTTGCTCGGCTGGCGCCGGCCCTCCTCGTCCTCGACCCCGCCCTTGTTCGAGCCGAGGATGTCGATCTCGAGGTCGTAGAAGGCGAAGGTCGTGAAGTTGAGGTCGGCCCAGCGCTGCCCGTCGTCGCGGTTCACGCAAGCGATGTTGGTGACAGCGTGGTCGCCGAGCAGGGCGCGGCAGGCGAGGTATTGCTTCTCGGCGAGCGTGTCGGGATCCTGGCCCGACGGCGTGTAGACCTCCGCGCCGCTGGAGATGAACAGCGTGCCGGCGTTGCGGATCTGGCGCTTGGCCATCTCCGGACCGTAGACGTTGACCAGGTGCTCCATGCGCTCGTCCCTGGTCTTCTTGTCCCAGTCCTTGACGACCGTCGGGTTCTGCCCGCCGCGCAGCTGGAACTTGGGGCTGCGCAGGATGTCGAAGAGCCGTCGGACTACGCTCGGTCCGCGCATCCAGTAGTTGAGGGGGCCCTTGAGCTTGCTGACGTAGTAGCTGCCGTCTCCGAACTCGGTGAGCTCGAGGTGGAGGCCGAGGTCTTGTTCGAGCCACGCGATCACGCGCATGACGGCCTTGGCGTTGCTTTCGAAGAGGCAGGCCCAGTCCGGCTCGTCGGGGTCCATCCGGAAGTTGAGGAAGCGCTCGAGCAGCGTGCGATACATGTCGCGCCCCGACTTCTTGTAGCCGATCAGGACGGCGGTCATCAGCAATGAGGCCTGCCGGCTGACGCCGGAGCTCACGCGGACGACCGTCCGCTGGCCGACCTTCCCTAGAACGATACGCATGGCTTTTACCCTTAGAAGAACGATCTTCATATAGTATTGGAGAACGCGGCGTCGATGCCGTTAAGCCTCTTCTGCGCGACGGCGATTTCCTGGCCTATAAGCCGTTGGATTTATGAGACTTTACTAGTCGGGAATTTCCCGGACATCAGGGTATGTAACAACGACTGTTTGTTCTACAGAGGTCTAGTGTCCGGGAAATTCCCGCAATTCTCGCCAGTGCCAGCTACCGAATGCGGTATTGATTCGCTGCCGCCTCCAGGTCGGGACTGGTGGAGAGCTGCAGCAGGTGCGGTCTGGCAGCGGCGTGGTGCGTTATATGCTCCGCGAGCGCGGACCAGCCGCCGGCGAGCGTTCGGGCATCCCGCCGCTCAGCAGCTAGTCCGTGCAGCCGCAGGATCATGGTCGCGACGGCATCCACCTCGGCCTTCCGCCGCCGCGGTATCAGCTTGCGTCCGCCGCCTACCGGATCCTGGTCCGGGTCGCAGGTGAAGCCCAGTCCCGCGCATGCCTCGCGCAGCTTCGGCCAGTCTCCGGCGCCAAGGCCGGCGGCGCGCATCACGTCGACATGCGTGATGGGGCTGGGCGGGAAAAGGCCGTCGAGCTCAAACATCCAGTTGCGTGTCGCGCGGCCCCGGATGATGGGCAGGTCGTGCCGCTGTCCGTTGTAGGTCACGAGCTCGCCGCCGCGGTCGGCGACGATCCGCAGCACCCGGTTGAGCGCGAGCAGGATGTCGAATTCCTCCGTTGGCGTCCCGAGCGAATCCAGTTCCTCGACGCGCCATTCCCCTCCTTGCCCCTCGGCCATGACCAGCCAAGCCGCCGCCGAGATGCGGTGCACCGCGACGTTGCGGCTGGTGTTCGCGAGCATGTCCATCGCCTGCGGATCGGGGGCGGTTTCGAGGTCGATCGAGACGAGCGTGAGCGGCGCGTGGCGTAATGGTCCGGCCATGCTAGGGTGTCCTTTCGGATCGAGGGGTGTGGGTTGAAGCTGAGCTACGGGGAGGTCGAGGCGGTGGTGCGGACGGTCCACGGACCGGGCGCGAAGCCGACGGCGCTGCTCGGCCGGCTCAAGTACCTGCAGCGCTTCGATTGGCCGCCGGGCGGCGCGAAGGGTCAGGGCTCGCGGGCGGGATACGGGCTGGAGCAGCTGCTCGCGCTGATGCTGGCGCTCGAGTTGCTGGAGCTGGGACTGCCGCCGTTGCGCGTGGTGCGGCTGCTTCGCACCGGATGGGACCAGACGGTCCGGGCGCTCGTCATCGGCTGGGGTGCGGCGTTCGAGGGAGCCCGGCCGATCTTCCTCGCCCTGGCGCCACGCGCCTTGGAGGAGCTTGGCATGCCGGAGGACCCGGACCGGCCGTCGCCGGACCGCCTTCGGGCAGTGGACGCCACAACCTTGGACTCGTGGCGCGACGATTTCACTAGGGGGTCGGCCGCGCTCTACGTCGTTGATCCCCGGCGCATCGCGTTGGCCGCCAGGACCGAGCTGGATGCCCTGGGCATAGCGCCGGAACGTGACGCCGACGCGGCGTTCATCGAGCTGGGGACGGATCTTTTCGGTGCGGACGAGCCGGCTGTCTGGCTAATCGAAGGCGCTAGCGGACGCCGACGTCGCGCATGACGCGGTAGCGCTCGGACCGGCGCGCGACGATCTGGTCCCGCAGGACGGTCTCGGTCTCGTGCGGGTCGATGTAGGGGGCGACCGGTCCCAGCAGTTCCAACATCGCGGCCCGCGCCGATGTCGCGGTGGGGTAGGCGTCGTCGAGTCGGCCGCACGCCGACACCAGGACGGTCTCGGGAATGTGGTGGTCGGCGGGGAGCGTGCCGCACTTCCTGGCGAGCGCGGCGATCGCGAACCGGAGCTTCATGCCTGCGAACTCGACGTCCGCCTCCGGCGCCGCCGAGGCGGTGGCGAGCGCGAACACCCGCGCGCGCTTCGCATTCAGGAGGCGCGCACCGGCCGGCGCGCGCATCGTCCGGGCGAGGAAAAGCGCCTGCGTCAGGTAGGGCGCGGACGCGTCGTCCGCCGGTGGCTGTTCCATGATGCCCCTGTGCATGGTCGCATGAGATAGGCGTTGGCGTCGCAGGTGCCAACGCCGCCGCACGTCGGACTGACGCACGATGCAGGAAGGGTCGGCGCCGCCTGGAGGAAGCGGCGCCGCCGATGCGTCAGGCTGCGAGGGCCATCCTGACGATCACGCCGTTGGCGGCCGCGGGCGTCACTGCAGCCAGTTCCCGCAGGCGCGTCGCCGCGCACCCGTATCCGGCCTCCAGGTCACCGGTGGGCTTCCCGGGCCGGGTGTCCATGCCGTCCGGGTCGAACGTCATCGTCGCGTGCTTCCCGGCGACGGTCGCGACGAGTTCGACGCGACCGTCCTCGCCGATCCAGAACCTGCAGGTGCGGCGGATGTGCCCGACGCCCTCGCGCATCATGCCGACCGCCACGTTGACCGGCCCCTCGTGCTCGCGGCCCGGCGCGAACTCGAGGTGGATGTAGTCCGCCCCGACGCCGTCGGCCGCCTGCATCCCGGCGATGAGGGTGATCCCGGCGGGCCCGGACGAGCCGGCGACGATGTATGGCGTGGACGCCGCGAGGATCGTCCGGTGCGGATCGATCATGCGGCGCGTGGCGGCGAGGAATTTTTGGATTTGCTGTTCACCGGTGGTGGAAAACATTGAAGGCTCCTAGGCTCGCGTGCTGCGCACGCTCTTTTTTCCCCTCCCATCGAGGGGACATCCCGACGCGACCACGCTGGGTCGCATTGGTCGCCGGGGCCGACGGGCTCCCGGCCCGCCCGGACGGCGCAGCCGCCGGGCGGAACCTTGACCGGCCAGCGGGCCGGCCGCCTTTGCCCGCGCGCCGAGCGCGTCGGCGAGGCGGGCCTTCAACGATTTCTTAACTCCCGGTCGGATACGGCGTAGCCGCGGGGCCGGGCCCGGCCTCCGCTTTTCCTCTCCACCCGGCTTGACCTGCTGACGCTGCGGTGGTCGTCGGCGCTCGGCGGTGCATGCCGCGTCGCCGTGTGCCCTCCGTCCGCGATTGCCGCCGGCGCTATCGCGCGTCGAGCATCCTGACCGCGTTCCCGTAGATCCAGCCCTGCGCCAGTTCGTCGGTTAGCGGGTCGCGGTATATGGCAAGGTGCCACCGGCCTTGCTTTCCGGCGATCGCGAGCAAGGTGTCCGCAGGCGCCCGCCACAGCGTCTTCCCCTGCTTCCGGGGTTCGGCGCGGATTACGGCGGGCCGGCTCAGCTCGGCGCGCGGCATGTTGGACACATAGGCCTCGTTCAGCCGGTGCTCGCTGTCGGCGAACTTCCTGAACTCGGCGCGCAGCTCGTCGGCGGCGCGGTGCGTCTCCTGCAGCATCTGCACCTGCGCGGGCGTCATGCCCGGCGGCGGCTCGCGCGGGATGAACGAGTTCACGTCGGCCGACAGGCCGAACAGCATGATCAGACCGGCGCCGAGGAGTTCGCGCTTCGTGTTCCGGGCCACAGCCCTGAGCATCGCGAGCATCGCGGTCAGCAGGGTGGCGAGGATCGCGACCCGCTCCTCGTCGGTCTCCGCCGCCTCGATCCGCTCGGCGGCGTCGCGCATGGTCGAGAACTGCTCGGCGAACTGCTGGGCCAGGTATTTCGGGAAGGCGTTGCGGCCCATTTCGACCAGACGGAGCGCGTCGAACTGCCGGACTATCGACGACGCCAGGCCGGCGAGTTCGTCGTGTCGGCGGGTGGCTGCGATCGCGCTCGCGATGGTGCCGCTGTTCCGCGCCATGATCTCGGCTGTCCGGAGGATGCCGGAGTCGAACGCCGTCATCGCCAACTGGTGCTGACGCAGCAGCTCGCCGCCTGCGATGGAGCGGAGCGCCAGGTCGCGTCCGCGCTGCGCCTCGGCGATCGCGCGCGCGGTGGCGCGCAGGCTGTCCTCGTCGCGGAACCGCTGGGAGAGCTGGACGGCCGTATCGCGGATCGGGTCCCGCTGCAGGTCCTTCAGTATGCGTGCGGGGCCGTCGATCCGGTCGAACATCTGTTTGATGCTCGCCGCGTGGTCCAGCGCGTTGCTGGCGAGATCGAGCTGCGGACGAGTCCGGCGCTGCAGGTCGCGGAGCATCTTCGCGTGGCCGCCGCCGAAGGGATCGTTGAGACTCATGCTCGGACAATGGCACAACGGAGAGGGGCAAGACAGCGACGCGGCGGCGTCACCCGCGGATCCGTAGTGCGAGCGTGGATAGGTCCAGCTTCAGGGTGCGGAGCCATGCCGCATCCTTGTGTCGAAATGCCCAGCCCGCGTCAGCGACGTCGCCGACGATCCTCGCGACGAGGACTCCTATCGCAGGGATACCACTGACCTCTATCGACCAGCCCATCGGCGCGAAGTGGATGAACTGATTGCGGATCGTCTCGTGGAAGCGCCGCAACCATGCCAATTCACGGTCGCTGACCGGTATGCCGATGACATTGCTCCGATCGCCAGCGGAATGCGGTCGACGGATCGCCTTGACCAGTTCGGGAAGCGCGAGCAGAACGGTCTTTGGCGCGCGGAGGGGACCGTCGCCGGGCGGCGCTTGCAGGAATGTCAGCCATTCGGCCGTGCTTTTCCCGGTCAGCGCGCCGACGGGCGCCGCGGTCGTGGTGAGATGGCAGACGCAGGCGCCCTGAAGAGCGGAGTGAAGAGCAAGCGCGACCCACTTCCAAGCCAGGCCATCGGTCGCGGTCATATGGAGGGCGGCCAGCGCATAGCGGATCGACCCTGCGACATCCTCAGCTTCGTCGATGGAAATCCAGCACTCGTTGTCCACGGGAACATCCAAAGTGGAGGGAGTTTGCCGAAGGTGGTTTAACTGGTTGAATTGCGGCTTCACTTGGCCATTGTTAGTCTTTCAAGTCGACCGGTTGTCGATGGGGGAGGAAAATCCAGTTGCCAGCTGGCGTCAAGGCTAGCGCCACGGGCGCGTCCAAGTCCAAGCGCAAGAAGGTTTCTGCGGCTGAGCACGAAGCCGCAGTCGCCGACATCAAGCGGCACATGGAGGACTATGTCCTACATCCGCCGAGCTGGAGGAACTATCGATCGGCGCTTCCGCTCAAGTGGCAGCATGTCGATTTCAACCGGACTTCGCGGGCGCTAGTTCCGAAAAAGCCCGGACTCTACGCGTTCGCCGTTCAACCGCCCCATGCCGATTTCCCGCCGAGCTCCTGGCTGTTCTACGTGGGAGAAGTAGGTGCAACTGGCTCGGAAAAGCGGACCCTCTGGCAGCGCTATAAGGAATATCTCAACGAGCTCGAGGAGAGCATTCGTGCCAAGGTGGGCACCTTCATCTATCGCTACCGCGGTTACGTCCGCTTCTACTATTGCGAACTCGACCCCGCAGCCAACGACCTGAAGGCCATGGAGATGATGCTGATCAGCGCGCTCTGGCCTGACGGCAATATCAACGACTTCGACGCCGACGTGGCGAGGATAAGGCGGGCATTCTCATGAAAAAGGGACCAATCCATCTTCCCGCGCTGTCGGCGCGGATGGGAGACTGGCGTTATTACACCACGGTAATGCGGCTCGCTGACGCGAAGGTCTGGATTGAGTTCGCCGACGAGGTCGCCGAGATCAGGCCGGGACGGCAGCTCTCCGACTTGATCCAGCGTGCGCTGACCAAGGGACGGGCCGCGGAAATCGCCAAGTATCTAGTCGGGGAGACCGACCATTTCTTCAATGCGCTGGTTGTGGCCGTCTACGGGGGCGAGCCGGAGTGGATGGAATTCAACGTAAGCCCGACCGCCGGCACGCGATCTAAGGACGGCGGGGATCCAGTGCCCGCGTGGGCTCGTTCGGCCTTCGGCTACCTTCATCTCACCGGCACTGAGACGCTGTTCGCTCTCGACGGGCAGCATCGGCTCGCGGGCATCAAGCTGGCGGTTGCGGACAAGCCTGAGCTGGCTGATGAACTGGTGTCTGTCATCGTCGTCTCACACAAGAAGACCGATGCGGGCCGCCGCCGCACCCGCAAGCTGTTTACGACGCTGAACAAGACTGCGGTTGCGGTCAACAAGTCGGAAATCATCGCGCTCGACGAGTCCGACACGGGCGCCATCATCACGCGGCGGCTCGTCGAGGAGCATCCCTACTTCTCGCGCGGGCAGGTGCTGACGAAGTATGGCACCACCAACCTATCGGCAACCGACGCCGAACACTTCATGACGATCATCAAGCTCTACGACGTGGTCACCTACCTGCTCGGCTACGTCGTGAATTCCCTGACGCGGGAAGCTCGTATCGAGTTGCGCTACGTCCGTCCCAAGGACGACGAACTGGAGAAGCATTACATAAGGGTGGTCGATTTCCTCGAGAAACTGATCGCCGCGATTCCGGAACTGAAAAGCTACTTCTCGAAAACCGGCGATGCAGCGAAGGCCGTCGTGAAGGGCGAACGATTCACGAACAGGAACGTCCTATTCCGCGCCGTCGGCTTGGATATCTTCCTGCGCTTGACGCCCAAGCTGGTGGAGGAGAAGGGTTCCATCAAGGCCGCGATCGCGGTGCTCTCTAAGATCCCGCGCGCCTTCACCAACAAGCCCTACCGCGACGTTCTATACAGCGTGGCCGAGGAGAAGATCCTACCTGGACGCGTGACGCTCACGATCCGGCTGCTGAAGCACATGCTCGGCTTCACGGACCGCGACAAGGTGCAGCTGATCAAGGCATATGCGGAGGCGATCGGCGAGGATCCCGACGACGTCAAACTGCCGGCTCGCATTGCTGGGATAGGTTGATGGGTTAGGCGGCGAAGCGCCGCAGCTCGCCGACCGCGCCGATCAGCGCGTCGGTGAAGCGCTCCATCTCCTGCTCGGTCGTGAAACGGCCGGGCGACACACGGAAGGCCTGCCTCGCGCGCGGCGTGTCGCCGAACATCGCCAGCAGCACGTGGCTCGTCTCCACCTTGTCCGTCGCGCAAGCGCTCGATGCCGAGAAGCTGGCGACCTCCCGCAGGTTGTGCATCAGCGCCAGCGGCTCGACCCCGGCGATCGACAGCGAGCAGTTGCCGGCGATGCGGTCGGTCGGATGGCCGTTTAGCTCGACGCCGTCGAGGGCGCTCATGACGCGCGCGGCGAAGGTCCGGCACATGCCGGCGAGGCGGTGGTCGTCGGCGCGCCCCTCCTTCGACGAGATCGCGAGCGCCTCTGCCATCCCGACGATCAGGGGCACGTTTAGAGTTCCTGAGCGCAGGCCGCGCTCCTGCCCGCCGCCGAACAGGACCGGCGCGAGCCGTGCGCGCGGTCCGCGCGACCGGGCGTAGAGCGCCCCGACCCCCTTGGGCCCATAGGCCTTGTGGCCCGACACGCTCGCGAGGTGCACGTTGCTCGCGCCGACGTCGAAGGGTCCGTGCGCCATGACTTGCGCCAGGTCGGAATGGAGTAGCACGCCACGCCGCTCGCACTCGGCACCGATCGGCGCGAGCGGTTGCGTCGTGCCCACCTCGTTGTTCGCGCCCATGACCGAGACGAGGAGCGTGTCGTCCCGCAACGCCGCGGCGACCGCCCCCGGGTCGACCTGCCCGAATCGGTCGACGCCGATCACCGTTAGCTCGTAGCCCTCACGAGCGAGCTGCCGCATCGGCTCGAGCACCGCGGGGTGCTCGACCGCCGTCGTGACGACGTGCCGGCGGTCGGGCTGGGCGCGGGCGGCGCCGAGGATCGCGATGTTGTTCGCCTCGGTGCAGCTCCCGGTGAACACCACCTCGTTGTCGCGCGCGCCGAGCGCGCGGGCCACCTTCGCCCGCGCATCGCCCACCGCCGTCTGCGCGGCGTGACCGTGGATGTGCTCGACGCTGGAGGGGTTGCCGAAGGTCGACGTGAAGAACGGCAGCATCGCCTCGACGACGCGGGGGTCGGCCGGCGTGGTGGCGTTGTGGTCGAGGTAGGTAGGCGCTTGCCGCGCGCTCATGCGGCGATCGCGAGGCGGACGACGTCCGCGGGCGACTTCGCCCGGACGGACAGCAGCCCCACGCCACGGTGTATGTGGGCCGCGAAGCGGAGGAGCAGCTCGTCGTTGGCGAGCGGTTCGCCCCGGCCCTCGTCCTCCTCGACGAAACGGACCATCGCGCCGAACACGCCGGTGAGCTCGCCGGTGAGGGTGTAGGAGTTGAACTCCTTCCCCTTATCGTCGGGCGCGCGGATGGTGCCGACGGGTCCCTCCTCGAGCGACATCATCGCCGCGATCCGGCAGAGCAGGTTGGGCGTCAGGCCGGTCCGCTGCTGCAGCGAGCGCAGCCGGCTGGTGGCGTCGAGCGACGCGTTAAGTTTTGTGTAGCGCACGCACTTCCCCCTTTCTTCCTTCGGCGAAGTATCCGGCGGCGACGGACGTCGCGCGCTGCTCGGGATCGTAGTCCAGCCGGTAGGCGTGGCTGACGCTGGCGCCGAGCTTTCGGAGCAGCGGCCCGTCGATCTCAGTGTCGGTCGACAGCACGATCACCTGGTGGCTAGCCTCGGGGAAGTAACGCTCGACCAGCGCCGTCCGGTGATCGAGGTCGAGGCGCGCGAGCGGCGTGTCGATGATCATCGGCAACGGGCGCCCGCTGGTGCGCGCGAGTGCCCAGAGCATGGCGATCGCGTAGACCTGCTTCTCGCCCGCGGACAGGCTCGACTTGGGGATCTCGCGCCCGCTGCGGTCGATCAGCGTCGTCTCGAACGTCGACCGGTCGATGCGTGCGTCGGCGATGAAGTCGTCCTTGCGCGAGAGGTGGTTGAACCGCGAGACGAACGCCGCCTGTAGCTGGGCCAGCTTCTGCTCAAGCAGCCGCTCCTCGTATTGCTCCAGCGCGACGCCGACGCGCTGGGCGAGCGTCGCTCGTCCGTCGGCCGCCTTTGCCTCGTTCTGCGCGCGCGTCAGCTTGTCGAGCGTCCGCTCCGCGGTGAGCCGGCGGAACTCGAGCTGCTTGAACTCCTCTGCCTTGGTGCGGACGGCGGCCTCCGCCGACTCCGCCTCGCGGTCGGCGAGCGCCAGTTCCTGCGAAAGCATGCCCGCGCCGTGGCCGCGTGCGCGCTGGAGGTCGGCCTCGATCGCGGCGAGCCGCTCTGTCTGGGCCTCGATCTCGGCGGCGAGCAGCGCGGCCTGCGGCGCGACGGCGTCCCTCACCTGTCCGAGCGCGTCGAGCAGGGCGTGCCGGTCGGCGATCGGCAACGACTTCAGCACCGACCCGGCGGCGGTGGGGCGGGTGGCCTCGCTGGCGAGGAACCGCTCGATGTCACGCCAGTGGCCGGGCTTCCAGGCCGCCTCGCGTTCGGGCTCACCGATGGCGCGCCACGCGAGCAGCCGCTCGCGCAGCGCCTCCGCTTCCTTCGTCGCCGTCGCGTCCGTCGATGCCCCGAGCGCGTGCCCGATGCGGCTCAGCAGCCGGGGCGCGACGGCGAGCGGCAGCAGGCCGCCGGCCAGTTCGCGCAGCTCGGCGGTCCGGCGGTCGAGCTGCGCCTTCGCGTCGTCGCGGCCGGCCTCGAGCTGGCCTCGCCGCGTGGCCGCGTCGCCGCCCTCGGCGAAGTAGCGGCGGCGGGTGTCGGCGGCGTGGTCCGTGGCCTTGGCGGCCGCCGCCTCGAGGTCGGCGAGGTCTTGGGCCATCTGGTCGACGTCGCGGCGCAGAGACTGGTGCTCGCGCTCGGCGGTCTCGAGCCGGCGCGCCGCGCCGCTGTCGCCCTTGCGGGAGTGGCGGGCGAGGTAGAGCGCCAGGTCGACGCGCAGGCGACCGACGAGCTCGATGCCGAGCAGGCCGCGGACGGCCTCGGCCAGACCCTCGTGCGAACCGTCGTGGGCGATCTCGGCGATCTTCTCGCCGTCGAAGAAGAAGAACTGCGATACGCCGGGCGGCACGAGGTCCTGGAGGAACTGCGCCCACTCCTCGGGCGGCACCGAGCTCACCAGTTCGCCGTCTTTGTAGAGGTCGAGCGTGTCGGTGACCTTGCTGCCGCGCGAAGGCCAGCGGCGCTCGACACGGTAGCGGTGGATGACGCCAGCCTCGGCGTAGTCGAACTCGAGCCCGACCGCGGCGTGCTCTGGTGTCGTCCCGTCGGCCGCGACGTGGACCCGCGACGCGAGGTGCCGCTCGTATTCGGCCTGTCCCACGCGCGTCCCGAGCGCGCGCTTGCCGTAGAGCGCCAGCCGGACTGCCTCGAGCAGCGTCGTCTTGCCGGCGCCGTTCTTGCCGCCGACGAGCACGACGGGACGGTCGCGTTCGGCGTCGCGGCCGGGCACGAGGTCGAGGGTCTGGCGTCCCGAGTAGAGGCCGAAGTTCTCGAGCGTGATGGTGCGCAGGATCATCGGCTCAGTCCTGCCCGCCGTCGAGGAGCTCGGCCTCGTCCACGGCGTCGTCGACGTCCTGGCCGCTGTCGCCGAGCAGGGCCCGGCGCTCGGCGATGATCTCGTCGATGTCGCGCCACTCGCGCCGGAACGTGTTCTCGATGCCGGTGTGGACGCCGTGCCGGCGCTTTAGGCCGTGCGACGCGCGCTCGACGTCTAGCAGGCGGACGACGAGTTCGGTTGGGACGCCGTTCTCGGCGCAGACCTGGTCGAGCAGTTCGCCGTCGTCGGCGGTGAACGCGACCGCGTCCTCGGACACCCAGGCCAGTTCCTTGCCGAGCACCTCGCGCACGATGCGCGGGACCGAATCCTCCCAGTCGCCGCGCTCGGTCCGCCAAAGGCGACGGATCTCGTGCAGCTCGGCCTCGGTGATCAGCGTCGTGTTCTCGCCTTCGGGCGCACTCGCCTTGATCTCCTTCTGCGTGACGAGCAGCTGGCGCAGCATCTGGCGGCAGTGGGCCATCGTGTAGGGGCCGGGCATCGGGCGCGCGGTCTGGCCGATGAAGGCGACCGAGCCGGACCGCCGGCGGGCCTCGCGGTATTTGAGCTTGTCGTCGGGCACCTGCGTGCGCGCGAGGTCGTCGCGGAACTCGAGCAGCGGTGTCATCCACTCTTCGCCGGAGTCGATCATCGCCTCCATCGCGCGGTCGCGCTCGACCACCGTGCAGACCCAGCAGCCGAACCGGGAGTTGCCGCACGAAGGCGTGGTGTCGTCGACGACCAGGGGGCACTCGCCCGCTGAGGCGGCGTTGCGGTACATGGCGACCAGGTCGCGGTTGTCGTTGCCCCAGGGCGACTGTTCCTGGAGCAGGTATGTCCACACCTCGTCGGTCGAGAAGTCGGCGATCGGTGCGTAGACGAATGCGTTGAGCAGCGACGAGTGGCGCGACAGGCGCGAGCCGGCGATGCTGTGGAGGGACATGACCTGCGCGCGGGTCGCGGATTCCTGCGAGCGGACGCCCAGCACCATCACGACCTCGCCGAACTCGGCGACGCGGCTCTTGATGAACTCGTTGGCGGGTTCGATCTTCAGGCGCTCCGTGCACCAACGGAACTTGCGCGACGGCGCCGGATATCCCCGTCCCAGCAGGTTGACCCAGAAGCTGCGGTCAACGTCGGGAACGACCTTGTGCGGCTCGAACGGCATCCCCTGCTCGGCGGCGGCTGTCCCGATCCTCTCGAGCGAAACGTCGATGTAGCGCGAAACGACCGGGGTCTCCACCAGCGTGTCGGAGCTGATCACGTAGACCGGTTTGAGGCGCTGCTCCGGCGGTAGGTCGGCGAGCGCGGTCCAGACCAGCTGCAGCGCGGTCGTCGAATCCTTGCCGCCGCTGTATCCGATCACCCACGGACGGCTGTCCGCGAGATAGATTTCGCGGATTTCCGCGCGCAACGACGCCAGGCTCTTGCCGTCCAACTTCCCCGTGCCCTTGCTCATGCCCGTTTTCCCATTCCCGATGTTAGCCCCAAACCTTGCCCAGATGAATCCCCCAAGTTGCCCTGGACCGCTTTTTGTTCTCGCGCGGCAGCTTCGCCACAGTGTTTCCCGCGGACTGCATTTCCCGCTATTCTTCCGTTGCTTGGGAAATACGGCGGGGTGTCGATGGCGAATGCGGAGCAGGCGGACGGGGGGCGCGCGCAGACGGCTGACGCGGTCGGGCGGCTGAAGGCGTTCCTCGGGACCGAGATGGCGATGAGCCACGTCTACCAGCCGGTCATGATCCGGACGATACTGCAGGGCGGCGGCGCCGCGACGCGGCGGCAGATCGCCGCGGCGTTCCTGGTGGCCGACCTAAGCCAGCTCGAGTATTACGAGAACGTCGTGGGCCGCTATCCCGGGCCGGTCCTGCGCAGGCGTGGGATCGTCGACCACGAGCGCGGCGTATACCGGCTGGCTGCGGGCCTACAGCGGATGGACGAGTGGCAGCGTGCCGAGCTCGTCGCGCTATGCGACGCCAAGGTCGCCGAATACGTGTCCCGGCGCCAGGCGACGGTCTGGTCCCATCGCGCCGCGAACGCCGACCCGGTGCCGGGAACCCTGCGCTGGCAGGTGATCAGCCGCGCGCGGGGAAGGTGCGAGGCCTGCGGCGTCAGCAGCGAGGTGCGCGCGCTGGAGGTCGACCACATCGTTCCGCGGTCGCAGGGCGGATCGAACGACCTCTCCAACCTGCAGGCGCTCTGCAGCCTCTGCAACGTGCAGAAGCTGGACCGCGACAGCACCGACTTCCACGCCGCGCACGCGGAGGTGGCGCTCCGGGCGGACGGCTGCCCGGTCTGCGCGGCGGTCGACGTGGATGACGAGGGTGCGCTGGCGCTCGTGGTGCGTTTCCCGGACGGACCCGCGGTGGCGCCGCGTCGCCATGGCGCCCGGTGGCTCGACCTCTGGCAGCCGGAGGTCAACGCGCTTCGCCGGGTCGAGTCGGCGGCCGGCTTCGCGCCCGACGTAGCGATGTCGTCGAAGATGGTGGCCGCGGGTCCCCACGATCTGGGTCATCTGGTGCTGAGGCATTCGCTGTGAGCGGCCCGACCGTCGTCAGCCCCACCGTGTCGCCGCAGCCGCTGGGGCAGAGCGAGCTCGAGCTCGCCGCCTACAACCAGAATTCAGAGACGTTCAGGGCGCTCAACGCGCTTATGTGGCAGATTCCCCTTATCGCGATGACGCTGACCGGCGGCCTGTGGTTCGGCGTGTCGAGCCTGTCGAGGGAGAGCGGTCTCGCCTATCTCCGGCCGGGCCTCCTGCTGCTGGCCGCCGTCGGAGACCTTCTCCTGATCGTGGTGCTTGAGCGCCTGAGGCACATCATCGGCGAGTATCTGACGTGGTTGCGAACCGCGCTGCCCGCCGGCCACGTCGCCGCGCCCGGCGACCGGTGGTATAACTCGTCGCGCATCGTCAAGCTGTCGTTCCAGATCATGTTGGGGTCTGCCGCGCTGATCAGCGCCGTGCTATGCTATCTTACGATGACAACCGTGACCGACGATCCCGCGAGGGCCACGCCCCAGGCCGTCGTCGCCTGGTATGATGCGCATGCCCGCGAGTTGGCTGATGGCTACGAGGGGCTCGACGCCGAGAAGACCCATCCGAGGCTTTTCGCGATGCTGCGTGGCGTCAGGGGTGCCCGGATCCTCGATGTCGGCGCTGGGACTGGCCGCGACGCGGCGGCTCTGGCGGCGCTCGGCCACCATGTCACGGCGGTCGATCCCTCTGCCAAGATGCTGCGACTGGCCCGGGCGCTGCATCCCGATTTGGACATCCGCTGGCTAATCGACGCGATGCCGGCGCTCGGCAAGGTCCAGGGCGATTACGACGTCGTCCTGCTTAGCGCGGTCTGGATGCACGTCCCGCCAGCCGACCGCCGGGCGGCGTTCTCACGCCTGGTCGATCTGCTGGCGCCGGGCGGGCGGATCTACATGACGCTGCGGCTCGGTCCGGCGGATGTGGACCGGGCCATGTGGACGGTCGACGCCGACGAGGTGCGCGGGCTCGCGTCCGCACGGGGCGTCGTGGTGACCGATCTCGGGGTCCAGCCGGACCTCCTCGGCCGCGACGACGTGAAGTGGCAGACGCTTGTGGTGAGCAGGCCCGGCTGACCTCGCGGCGCCGGCCAGGTCCACGTAATCCCGGCGCATGCATGCTCGGCCGTTCCCGAGGGACGCCTACGTTCCCTACCTTAGGCGGGGCTCGGGCATCGTGCCGGGCGCCCAACGGATGAGGTCAAAGTCAAGCCGCGCAATTGCAGTTGACCTTCGGCTTCCGTCGCCGGGCGCGAGATGCGGGATCTGCGGAAAATAGATGCGTCGAGGGCACCACCTGCTGCGATGTTCCGAACCACCTCGAAGCCGAGTTTTAGCATACGTCTGAGCTTCAGCTGGTCGGTGTGGATTCTTCATGTAGAGGTCAGGACTTCCATCGGAGCCGTTTAGGGCTTCGTTGGCGCCGCTGTCCGCGATGCCCCCGCCGTCTCCGAACCCTCTGCTAGTTTGCCCGGATAGCGGCGCAGTCCGGCAACGATCGGGGCGACCAGCGCTCGACGCTCCTGCTCACTCGAGGCGCGCAGATACCCCGCGGCGCCCAGGATTTCCCCAGCGCGCGTCGCGATCGCCGACAGGCGGTGAGCCTCCCGATTGCCTAGCAACGGCAAAGGGAGGGGATCGGCATTCGCGCTCGCGCTCCTTTCGAACGCGCTCAGTCTTTGGAGGTATTCGCCGACCCACCCCATCGCCAGCTCCCGCGAGTGGTGACGGCGTTCCAGCCATTTCGGGAAGATTGCGACGGTCATGCCCGAGAGGAATGCGAACAACGCAGAGAGCAGGGCGATCACCAGCGGCTTCAGTCCGTCCGCACCGGTCGGCGGTAGGACGCTGCAGGCGGCGGCGTTCGTGATGCCGGGGCGCGGCGCCTCCTCCATCCAGCTGGGCCCTGCCAGCGGTGCATTGCTATCCGCCACGATCACGCCCTGCGGGTCGGCCCTTACGGCGCGGCAGTCTCGGCCACCCTCCGTCGACATGCACAGGCTTCCTGCGGTTGCCGGCGTCGCCCCGGTCACGACCACGGTGCGGTCGGCGGCGGTGATCGTGCAGGCGCTCGATGTCCCGGCCAGCACACAAGTCGCGAACAGCGCCGCAGCTGAAAGCGCAGTGCGGCACGCCCGGATACCCAGGGGGGCCATCACTGGCCGGCTCGCGCGAGGAAGTCCTCGATGTAGCGGCGCGCGAATCCCGCGATCTTCGGGTCGGCGTTCTTGGCCATGATGATCCTCTCGACCGTTGCGGCGACGGATGCCCGGATCTCCTCGAAGAACCGGGAGTGACCTGTCTGCTCCGCCGTCCTGATGAGGCGCAGGAACAGCCAGCAGTGGTAGATCGAAGCCGCCACCCATTCGTGCCGCTGCGACGAGCGCCGATAGACGTCCTTCGCGAACCGCTTGACTCCGCGCGGCAGGAAGGTGCCGAAGAACACGTTCTCAAGATAGATCATGTTCGGAACCAGGTGTGCGCGCAGCATTCGCCCGAACGTCGTGGCCTCGTAGCCATACGAACCGGCCTCGAAGTGGTGACCCGCGACCATGTTCTCGCGGATGAGGATCGCGAGCGAGAAATCGAAGAACGGCGAGGTGCGCCAACCGCGCTTCTCGAACTTGCGGACGATCTCCTCGACGCGGAGCGGCTCCGGCCCGCTCTCGATCAGCAGGTCCAGGATCCGCAGCTTCTCGAGCAGGAACTCGATGTCGTCGTATCCCTCGTAGGGGATGTGGTAGTTGAAGACGTTGCCGACGTATCCGGACTTCGTGTTGTTGTCGCGCAGCACGTTCTGAAGGTAGCTGGGATCGGCCTGATGCAGCGTCAGGTCGATCCCGTCGCCTTCGATCCTGATGAAGTTGGCGAAGCGCTCGTTCTTTGCGTGGAGCAGCATATCGACCAGGCGGTATTCTTTGCGCTCCAGCAGTTCCGTGGTCTCGTGCCGCAACCGTTCCAGCAGGTTTTCCCGCGACCGCTCCCTGCCGCTCTTCTCCAGCGTTTCGAGGGCGGGCTGGAATAGTTCTTCAAGCACGTTGCGGGCGAAGTGCACCCGGTAGCGCACGTTCTGCATGAATAGGTCATCGATCTGGCGAGGACGGAGGCCCAGCACCCGGCCGAGCTGCACTTGGATCTTGGAGAAGAATTCGAGGATCTCGTCCTTCGCGACGTTGGCGACCCCGTCGTCACTCGTAAAGAGTGGGGCACGGGTCGCGTTGCGCACTATGTCCCGGAACTCGGCGGGGACGATATAGTAGGTCGGAGTCTCGAGATCGATCAAGGCTTGGGAATAGTCGCGCCAGAACAGTTCATGCGTGTTTGGGCGCATGGTTACTTGGAACGCCGGATAGAGATGACCCCTCGTCCGGGGCAGGCAGACCTTGTTGCCGTCGGTGAGCCAACTCGCGATGGCCTCGAGGTTTTCGCGATGCCGGGTGTAGCCAATGAAGTCGCTGATCTGGACGTAGTCGAGCCCGTCGAAGATCACAAACGTCTGTATGCCTTCGGCCTCGACGAACTGCGCGAAGGGTTCTAAGCGCGCCTGCCGCTCTGGATCGCCGAGCACCTCGTAATACCAGCGCCTCCGGTCACGGAGTTGTGGAGAGGTGAACTCACGGATCGCGCGTTTGACTTCCTGGATCGTCTTGGCGAGGTCGATGCCCGCCGCCTTTTGCTCATCTTCCGGCCCGTATCGGTCTTCGGCGAACGCGACTAGCTTGTTCTGGACGCTGGCGTCGCGAAGATCGATTTCGGGCCAGGCGCACTCCTGCGTTGGTGCGAAGGTGGCGGCGCCCTCGGTCGATTCAGGATCCTGATGTAGCTCTGACCAGCCAGCGTGGAAAAGGTCGCGCAACATGGAGCAGAAGACGACTTGCTCTATCAAGCTACGTAGCTTTTCGCGTCGAGCCTGATCCGCGTTCGGCTGATGGTTGTAATGCTTGCCGACGTGCACGTCGAGCTTTCGATATTCAACGCGGCTCACGACTATGCGCTCGCCGCGAAACACGGGGTGATATCGGGTCTTTAGCAACTTGTTGAAAGTGGTTTTACCTGACCCGACATCGCCGATAAGCACGGTGATCCTGTCGACCCGGGCTTTGATGGCAGGAATCAAGTCGTCCGACACCCACCCGTCGATCGTGTCCTTGCTCCGGTTGACAATCGCTCCCTCTGACAGGCCCCGATGATCGGGTCTTCGCATGAACGCCTTGATGGTCCGGTGCCGGGGGAACTGATAGCGCTTGTCCCAGTCTGCAAGCTGAACCTCGCCGAACTTGAACTTCCTAAAATCTGTGTCGAGTGTTGCTAAGTGGCGCTTCAGGTCTGGCTGGGCCGCAATCCGCGCAAGGTCGCCATTAGCCGTGGGCGGCGTCGCTTTGTTGAGAAAGGCGGAATGTGACCACTCTTCATAGAGGTCATCGGGAGCGAAGGCAGGCAATCCCTTGGCGTCGAACTTGCCGCGCAGAAATTCTTCAGCAGTCACCTATTCCCCCCGCGCCGACACCCCCGTGCGGCGAATTAATGGTCTAGCGCAGATTGTTAGAAGCGGAATAGTGTTTCTAAGTCGATTTGGACACGACCACTTCCGGGCATTTCCTCATCTTCGATGGAGCGGTCATTCGAAACATCGGCACGGCTTCTCAACTGTCCTTCCTCACACCGATCAGCCCTTGAAGGACTGGCTCCAATCGGAGAGCCACGCCCTTCCCCATCCAATGGCCGCTTACAGAGCCTGACTACCGGTATTTGATTGACTATTCAATCAAGTTGTTCGATCTTCGCGGGAGGTCGTCGCACGTCGCGGCGGCCAGTTTTGGAGACCGCTGTGAAATCTGTATTAGTCGCTTGCGCGTTCACTGCCTGGTTCGCGATCGCGCCGGCGCGCGCGCAGGAGTTGAAGCATGACTTCCACTTGGACGCTCTCGTCGGAACGGGCGTGGGAGAAGACCGGGTCGACAATAACGTCAAGGGAGGGGCGTCCGTGGGTTACGATCTACGGACTGGTGGCGTCGTCCTCGGAGCCGAGGCCGAATTCTTCGATGCCGCTTCGCTCGGCGTGCGAGTGGGCGCGGCACTGCCCGGGGGCACACTCTTATACGTGAAGGGGGGCTACGCCACGACCCGGGTCACCATATACGCGCCAGGCGGCACGTTGCTTGACCGCCGGTGGATCGACGGCGGTCGGGTGGGTGCAGGCGTGCAGTTCCCGATATCCCGGAAGCTCTCGCTAAAAGGCGAATACCGCTACACCAACTACGAACTGGGATTGGAATCCCATCAGCTCGCGGCGGGGCTGGGCTTCCACTTCTGAGTGTTCTGGCCGAGCGCGGCGCAAGGTTGCCGTGTTCGGCCAAAACGTCGAGGATTGCTCAAGCCGTCCGCTAGGGTGAGGGCCCCGCTCGAAATGTGCCGAGCGCAATGGAAACTGGGCCGAAAATGTCAGCGCTCGACTTCTACGCAAGCCAGTCTTCGCTGGCGGACGTTTATCCAAGACGCTCGGGGCAACTCCACGCTCACTTGGCGACCGGCGGGGCGGCGAGCGAACGCCGCCAAGACCAGACGGGGCCGTCCTCGGGATCGATCACGGCGCCGCCGAATGCGAATCCGTTGGCGTCGAGCACGCGAGTCGATGCATTTTCTTCCGGCAGCGTGTGGGCGATCACCTCGCGCGCCCCGTTAGCCCGCGCCACCTCGATCAGTTGTCGCGCCATGCCCGTCGCTACGCCGTTCCCCTCGACTTCGGGGAAGGTGAAGTATGCAATCTCGACCCGGCCGTCCCGATCGGGGGAGTGCTTGAACCCGCACAGGCCAGCGACCATCCCAGCATCGTCGGCGACGCCCCACCAGGAATGCCACGGATAGGCCCGTTCGACGCGCTCGAAGGCCGCGAACACGTCCGCCAGTTCCGCCGCGCCGTCCGCCCCATCCGCGAAGCCGAGCGCGATCCCGCGCTCCAGCTGCGGCGAGGGATCCGCAAGATCGGTCGCCTGCGCAACGGCCAGTGAGATACGCTTATCCATTCAAGCCCTTTCAGGAAGTTCGCTGGGATGCAGGCGACCCGGTTCCGGTGGGTGACAGCTTACCCCTTGAGGAAGCCGAAGCTAAATAAACTTGAATGATCGTTCAAGCGGGTTTAGCTGCGGTGTTCGGAGAGCCGCCGGCTGGTCGGCTGGCCATCTATTGGGAGGGAACAATGAGACTATCCATCGGCGCCATCGCGGCCGCATTGGCGGGGTCCCTGTCCGCGAGCTACCTCGCGTTGAACCATGGCCTGCTAGTTGGAGCAGGCGCTGGTATCGTGATCGGCGCGGTCGTGGGTGGCATCGTCCAAACCTTCGCGTCCGTCCGTCCGTCGGATGAGAACCCGTGACATCGGAAGTGGCGAACCACACCGATGCACACAACTACTTGATTGAACGATCAATACACTGCAAGCTCATGTTCCTGGTGGAGGGTTGTGTGAAATGTCCTGGGGAGGGTTTGCCGCGGCGCTGATCGCAATTGGAGGGGCGCTGGTTCCGTCCACGGGCGAGGGGTCGGATCCCGTGGTGCCGGTCATGGTGGACGGGCCGGAGTGGACCGTGGAGGATGCCTCCCCATCAGGCTCTCCCTTCGTTGAGATCGACGGGCGTAGAGCAATTCATCTTCGTCGCGGTGTTGCCGTTTTCGAGCGCGGCCAGACCCGGGATGGCGTTCTGGAAGCGGACCTTCGTCCCACCGCGGCCAACGGCGGATTCCTGGGCCTGGCGTTCCGCGTCCAGTCGCGCGAGCACTTCGAGCTGGTCTACGTCCGGTTCGGGCACAGCGGGCAGGCGGACGCCGTGCAGTATGATCCCTTCCTCAATGGGTCGATAACCTGGCAGCTTCATCCCGAGGCGCAGGCAGCGGCGGCGTTGCCTTCCGACCGCTGGACCCACCTGCGCATCGTCTTCGCCGGGACACGCGCGAAAATATTTGTCGGCGATGCCTCGAAGCCGACGCTAGTAGTGCCGAACCTGTCGGAGATGCCCGTAAGTGGGAAGATCGGCGTCTTTTCCCTAGCCGATGGCGGCTATGTATCGAACCTCAGGTTGACACCGCTCGTAGGGACGGCGGGACCGTCCGCGACCCCTGCTCCGGCAAAAGGCACGATCGTAGACTGGCAGGTGTCGCCTTCACTGGACGTGCGCAAGATCGATCCGTCAAGCTATCCCGCCACCGACAACTGGACTTGGCGGGACCTGCGGTCTGACCCGTCCGGCATACTTGTGGTGAACCGTATCTACGCGTCCTACACGGGCTTCCCGCCGACGCGGGCGGACATCGAGGCGAGACGCGCGCCGGGACGTTTGGTCTTCGCAAGAGCGACGATCCGTTCGGACCGTCCGCGCGTGCGGGCGCTCGATCTCGGCTACAGCGACAACGTCACCGTCTTCCTCAACGGGCGACCGCTCTACACCGGTGCGAACGCGCTGGGCTACCGCGAAGCGGGGCACGCCGGTCGAATCAGCCTTAGCGACAAGGTGGCCCTGCCGCTGCGCGCCGGGCGGAACGAGCTGATGGTGGCGCTGTCGGATTACGGCGGGGGCTGGGGAATGCAGGCGCGGCTGGAGCCGTAGATCTTGAATGTGTGGTCGTCCGCCGCGGGTGGCCACGAACGACGTCGAAGGAATACCCCTTGCACTTCGGAAACCGGCGGACGTCATGTTACATGATCCTCGCATCTTGCGCGCTTCCTCGCCGGTGGTGAGCGACGCGAGCAGGCGCGAGCTCCTCGCGATCGGACTCGCCCTTCCGCTAGCGGTGGCGGGACGGGCGCATGCCGCGGAGGTCGCGGATGCCGGCGGTGGCCTGCTGCAGGCCATTCGTCGAAGCAGCTATCCGATGAGGATGGCCGGCGGCGTATTCGGCGGTAGCGGATGGTCGTTCATCGAGCAGGCGGCGAAGGGTTCTGATTTCGTGCTCTTGGGTGAGGAGCACGGCGTCGCCGAGATCCCGACGTTCGCCGGCCAGCTGTTCGATTCACTGGCGGCGCGTGGCGACGCGCGGCTGTTCATCGAGGTCTCCGATCCAGCCGCGCGGATGATGGACCTCGCCCTCGCCGACGGCGGCGTCGGGCGTCTCGCCCGGTGGATCGACGGCGACGCCTTCGGGGTTGCCTTCTACGGATGGCGACAGGAGGCGGAATTCCTCGCGCGCGTCAGGGCGAATGCGCCCCGCGACAGGCGCGTCGTCTACGGAACGGATTACGAGCCGTTCGCCACGCGGCGGATCCTGGAGGAGCTGGAGAGGCTGGCGGAGCATACGCCGCAGGCGGCCATGATCGCCGCGGTCCTCGACGACGCCCTTCGTCGGCGTGCCGATGCGGCGGCGTCGCGCGACGTGGGAAGGCTGCTGGGCTTCGGCGGCGATCCCGGTCCGGTCGATTCGATCGTGCGCGCGTGGCCGTCGGCGCCTCCGGCGGCGAAGCTGCTGCTCGAGACGCTGCGGACGACGATGGAGATAAACCGTCTGTTCGTCGGCGGTCAGCGCTGGCGGTCGAACCAGATGCGTGCCGACTTCCAGCGCGCCAACTTCCTCCGCCTGTATCGGGGCATCCGGGCCGAACGCCGTTCCGCGCGGGTGATGATGAAGTATGGCGCAAACCATCTCAGACGCGGTTTGGGGGACGCGAGGGTCTTCGACCTCGGAACACTCGTGCCCGAGCTCGCGGCGGCAGAAGGCCGGCGCTGCCTCCAGGTCGCGGTCCTGGCTGGTAGGGGCTCCGTCCATTCCGTCGTCGATCCGGCGAGCTTCCGTTCGATGCCCCAGCCCGCGACGGGGGCGACCGACTACGCATTGGACGCTTTTGCGGAGGTGGCGGGCGACACGGCCACCGTGTTCGACCTTGTGTCGCTGCGACCCGTGGTCAACGGCGCCGGTGGCGCGGGCCTCGACGGGCGCACGTCGGCCGTCATTAACGGCTACGACGCGTTGGTGCTGCTCCCTCACGCGACGGCGGCGGGATCCTTGTGAACGGGTCGCGCACCATGGGCGGTGCCTACGTCCGCAGCGTCCTCATGACGTTGCTAGACCGCGTTCGGGGCACGAGGCGGGGGATCCGCGATCATTTCTTCGAGCGCGAGGCGGTCTGGCCGGAGAGCGCGATCCCGTATGCACCGCCGACCCGGCGACATGCGCGGGAGTTCGGACGCTTGTTCGAGGCGGGAATCATCCGCGCCGTGGCCGGGGGCCGCTTCTACATGCATCAGTTCGCACTCCGGCATGCGCGCGACAGGGCCGCGCGCCGCGCCGTCCCCTGGGTGATCGTCGCGGCGGTGGCGATCTCCTACCTGGCGACCCGATTCTACGTCGACGCCTCCCAGCTGGGCAACTAGCCGTTCGGCGACCGGTTCGACGCACCGGCGACATGTTCCTCCGCGACGCTGCAACCTCTTGCCCGCCTGCGCCCCTATGGCGGCGAAAGCTCAAGGGATGCGGGTGGAATGCAGATCACGGCCAGCCAGCTCTACGACCACGTTTCCTGTCCCCGCCGGGTCACGCTCGACGCCTTCGGGGATCAGGGTGAGCGCGACGCGGTCAGCCCTTTCGTGCGCATGCTGTGGGAACGGGGATCGGCGTTCGAGGGCGATGTCTTCTCGCGGCTGCCCGGCGGCACCGCGCTGCTCGGCGATCGCGAGGGCGACCGGCAAGCCGCGACGCTCGCGGCGATGGACGCGGGTGTCCCGATGATCCAGGGCGGTCGGATCGCGGTCGATGACCTGCTCGGCGATCCCGACCTGCTGATCAGGGTCGGCGACGCCTACATGCCCGCGGACGTCAAGTCCGGGAGGGGCGAGGACGGGGACGGCGACGGTGCCAAGCTCAAGCCCCATTATGCGGTCCAGGTCTCCCTCTACGTCGACATACTGGAGCGGATGGGCCGTTCCGCCGGGCGCTTCGCGGAGATCTGGGACGTTCGCGGCGAGCGGGTCAGATACGAGCTCGGCGAGGCGCGCGGGAGCCGCGACCCGCAGACCTGGTGGGACTTCTACAGCCGCCGTCTGGGCGAGGTCCGCGCGGCGCTGGCCGGCGACGTCGAGACGCGGGGCGCGCTGGCCGCGTCCTGCGGTCTCTGCCACTGGCACTCGGTGTGCCGCCGCGAACTCGAGGCGGCCGACGACCTGACCTTGATCCCGTCGCTGGGGCGGGCGCTGCGCGACAGGATGATGCCGGTGGTAAGTTCCGTCGGCGCGTTCGCGACCTGCGATCCAGACGCCCTGGTCCAAGGGAAGCGCACGGCGTTTCCGGGCCTGGGTCCCGAGCGGTTGCGGCTGTTCCAGGCGAGGGCCCGCCTGCTCTCAGACCCCGACGCCCGACCCTACCTGCGGGCGCCGGTCGAGCTGCCGGTCAGTCCGCTCGAGGTGTTCTTCGACATCGAGGCCGATCCGATGCGAGACCTGGTCTACCTCCATGGGTTCGTCGAGCGCCGCGACCATGATCCGGCTACGGACCGGTTCACCGGGATATTCGCCGAGGGGGCCACCGCCGAGGACGAACGCCGCGCCTTCGCCGAGGCCATGGCGTTCCTCGCGGCGCGACCCGAGGCCGTCGTCTACTACTACTCGAAATACGAGCGGACGATGTATCGCAAGCTGCAGTCCCGCTACCCCGATGTGTGCGGGCCCGATGAGGTGGAGGCGCTCTTCACGTATCCCAGGTCGGTCGATCTCTATTTCGACGTGGTCACGAAGGCCACGGAGTGGCCGACGCGCAACCACTCGATCAAGACGCTCGCCAAGTATCTCGGGTTCGCGTGGCGTGACACCGATCCGTCGGGGGCCGCGTCGATCGAGTGGTATCACCGCTGGGTCGAGACCGGCGACACCGCGGTGCGTCAGCGCATCGTGGACTACAACGAGGACGACTGCCGCGCGACCATCGTGCTCCTCGACGGCATCCGGGCACTCGCCTGATGCCACGCGTGGCGGCATTCCCAGGCCAGGCAGGTGCCTCGGTGCCAGCACGCCGAGCTACGGAACCGCTAGTCGCCGTTGCATACGTCGCATAGGGCCGCCTCTTCGGTCACGGTCCCTTCATTGACGCCGAACGCATTGCCGCAATGAAGGCAGACGTGCCGCGGCGGGCCCTCCGCATCGATGGTCGCCGCGGACCCGCGACGGCGCGCTGCATGCCAGGCGGCTCTCTCTTCTTCGGTGAAGCTCATCGTTCGCTCCGGATCTCGTCGAGGGCGAACGTGGCCCCGACGGGTTAAGAATGCCCTACGGACGGCCCGCCGAGGCGAATTCGTTCAACGGCCCTGCGGCACCTTCGACGCACCGACGGGAAGGGCGAGGAGTCGGGCTCCCACTTGTTCCCTTCCCTCGGTCCACAGGTCGACGTTCGTGGCGAACGCGGTGGCCGCCATCTCCCGGGGATGGATGAGCAGGAAGGAAGAGCCGCCGACGCTGCTGCCCCCGTGCCAGACCGCAGCCCCGCCGTCCGAGATGCGCCAGCCGAGGCCGTAACCGGTCGGCCTGCCGTCGCTGGTCCGCCCCTCGGTCCACATCAGCGCGACGGTTGCTGGACGCAGAAGCCGCCCCGCCATCAGCGCCTGGGCGAACCGGGCCAGGTCGCGGGGCGTCGAGCGGAGGGCTCCGGCCGCGACCCGATCGCTGAGGTCTACCGTTGGGCTGACCTTGAAGCCGGTTCCGTCCCGGCCGTAGGGCGTCGCGGCCCGCGAAGAGGGCTCGGTGAACCCGGTATCCGTCATCCGAGCGGGGCGCAGGATCTCGCGGCTGACATAGTCTTGGAACCGCATCCGCGCCGCGCCCTCCACGACGCACCCGAGGAGGACGTAGCCCCAGCTGCTGTAGAGGAATTTCGAGCCGGGCTCGAACTTCAGCGGATCGTTCGCGAATATCGATAGCGATGCGGCGATGGACGGGTATGGGGTCGAGCTGAGGAATTCCTCCCTGAACCGCTTGTAGTCGTAGTCGCGGATCCCGGCCTGGTGGCCGAGCAGCAGGCGGGCCGTGATCGGCTGGGCCTTGACCGGGAAGTCCGGGCAATAGCGCTGGATCGGCGCGTCGAGGTCGAGCCGTCCGCGCTCGTAGAGCTGCAGGACGGCGACGGCGGTGATCGGCTTCGTGATCGAGCCGAACCGGTAGATGGTCCGCGGCGTCGCGGTGGCCTTGTCGTCGATGTTCGCCAGGCCCGTGGCCGCGAGCCGCTCCTCGCCAGGCCGACTGATTGCGACCGAAAGGGAAGGAAGGGCGAACGTCATCCGTTCCGCATCGGCCTGGCGGGTGACTGCGCCATCGGTTCGCAAGGGGGTTGCGACCGATGGCGCCCCGGCGAGCGTCAACGCGACCACGCATGCAGGCAGTGCCGGCAGGTTGCGGCGAATTGTCACCGGGAACCTCCTCTAGCCCGACGCCACCTTTCCCCGGCTGTTCGCAAGTGACTCGATGTGCGCGCGTAGGTGCGCGACGTTCCGGTCAAAGAAGCCGATGTCACGATACGTGCGCGCCTGCATGACCGCCCCCTCCATCGTGGTGAGGACGAACTCCGCAAGCGCGCGACGGTCCAGGTCCGTCGGCAGGCGGTCGGCGGCGGCGTCGAGGCATTCCACGATGGCGGACGTCCACTGCGCGAGGTTCTCGGCGAGCAGCTGCCGGACCGCGAGGTCGGGCTCATGCAGCTCGAGGGCCAGGCTGCCGATCGGGCAACCGTATAGGCAGTCGGACTCGACCAGCATCGTCCGATAGGCGTTGAGGAGCGCGAAGATGCGGTCGATTGGATCCTCGATGCCGGCCCAGGCCGGGTCGAGCAGCATCTGCCTGATGCCGTCGCGATACATCTCCAGCACGCCCACCAAGACGTCCTGCTTGCCCGGGAAGAAGTGATAGAGGCTTCCGCTGTTCGCCTGCGAACGCGACAGGATGTCGGAAACCGAAGTGGAGCCGTATCCCTTCGATGCGAAAAGCTCCATCGCCGTCATGAGGATGCGGTGGCGGGTGTCCAGCGGGCTTCTGCCTTCAGGCATTGGGAATTCCTTGTCGAATGGTCTTATGTCGGGGAATGCGGCGGATGGCGCTCACTTGCCATAGGTCAGCTTCATCTGGTGCAGCAGCTGGGCGTTCGCGTCACGGAAGAAACCGATCAACTGGTCGCTGGTGGCGCCCCGCTGCCATCCCGAGGTCGAGACCACCACGCGAGTGCGGCCCTCGTCGAGCGGGATGAAGAGGACGGTGGTGACTGTCCGCTGGAAGACCGCCGCCGCCGAGAAGTTGCGGGGCGCCGCGACGTTGCGGAACGAGATCATCCGCTCCGGCACGAACGTGATGATCTGGTTGCGGATGTTGCCCGGATCGCCCAGCTTCGCCTTGGGATCGTAGCTGGCCTCCATGATGCCCCCGACGCGCAGGTCCATCGACGAGACGGGCGCATTCCATCGCGCAAACTCGACCGGATCGATGTAGGCGCGCCACAGCGTGGACGCCGGGGCGTCGATCGTTATCTCCTCCTGCAGAACCCGCGTCCCGTCGCGCGATGCGAAGGACGTGTCCTCGACGGTGGGATACTTGGCGACGGTCGCGCCATTCGCGGCGGTCGAGGTTATTCCCATTACTGCCATAAGCGCCAACATCGCTTTCGGGACCATCTCAATCCTCCTTCCATGGATCACTTATCGAGCTCCTACCGATGCCGGCCGGCCGGCGTCGGGTAGCGGTTTCGCTATTTTCGAAGGGGTGCTCAGGCCCCGTTCAATCAGCTGGCCTATCGTCAGGTCGCCGCGTCCGAACACGCTGTCGCGAAGTCGCTGACCATCGATCCGCTCAAGGGCGAGAAAGAGCGCCAGTCCCTCGTTCTGCGACCACCACTTGCTGCGTTTCGCGAAATTCGGGATGGCGACCTGTCGGGTGAATGCGCCGCCGCGAGGATCCACGATCCAGTGGAATGCCGCCCACTGAGCGGATCCCTCCATCGTGAGCCAGACGTCCTCGGCCTCCCGGTAGTAGGCGTCCCTACCTACGAAGTAATGCCGCGACCTGCTGCGCATCATGTCGATGGCCCGACGTATTAGCCTTCTGGCCGTTGCCGTTTCGCGAGCCTCGGCCGCGGAGAGCAACAACTTCGTTTCCGCTCGCACGGATGCGGAAAAGGCTTGGTTGCCCTCGAATCGTTCCTGCAGAGAATCGTCATTGAAGGATTCCGGAAGCCGGTTCCGGACCGCCAGTCTTTCGATGCGCCGGCCATAGGTGTCAGCCTGGGCGAGGTGGCTGCTCTCATGGATGAGGACGGCGACCATCATCGTTTCAAGCCCCAGGCCCGGATTCGTGACACCTGACCTGCGCCAGACGCTTGGGGTCGACATCGCGAAATACAGCGTCGCGCCGCTCGCGCGCGCGAAGGAGAGGGGCGCCACGGGCACTTTCGTGCCGTCGGGTAGGGGGACGGTATCTCCGTGGCGCCGCGTGTCGCCGACTTCAGTGGCTACGCCGGTTCCCAGGGCGTCGTCGACAATGACCGTGCAATTGGTGTCAAAGAAGACGCCCTTGACAGAACGCGAGGGTTTGAACTTCGTGATGTTGGCGGAGGCGTAGCGCCAGGCGTCGAGGCCCCGGGCGATCCACTGTCTGTCACTGGGCGCCAACTCGCACGCCGGAGCGACGTTGGCGTTCCCATCAGAAACCTGGCTCGCCTGCCCGCTTGCATTCAGCGCGCATGCGGCGAGGAGGGCGCCGCCGCTCCGCAGCCATCGGGTGTTTTTGGACCACGTTGTCCCGTCAGACATCTGCCGTCCCATCCGAAGGAAACATCTTGCTTGAATTTTCAATCAAGCTGTGTCTTGAATGAACGATCAAGTGGGAGAATGCAATGGCGAAAAGGTGGGGATTGGCGGTTTGCGCGACCGCGTTGGTGGCGGCGTCCGGCTCGGCGTCGGCACAGGAGCGCGAGCGGTCGTGGCGTGACTTCGCAGGAGTGACCAACACGTCCTTCGTCGAAGGTAACGGCGACAGGGCGATCCAGCTGTCGATCGACGTGCCTGCACCTCAGCGCGCTGTTTTCGATGCCTTCGCCACGTCCGAGGGTTTCGCCAGCTGGGCCGTCCCGGTCGCGAAGGTGGACCTGCGGATCGGCGGGATGATCGAGTCGAACTACAACCCGGCCGCCAGGATGGGCGAGCGGGACAACATCAAGAACGAGATCGTCGCCTACGTCCCTTCGCGGCTGATCGTGCTGCGCAACGTGCAGGCGCCCAGGACCTTCGTGCATCCCGAGCTGTTCCAGAAGACCGTGACGATCGTGGAGTTCGCGGCGATCGATCCGAGCCACACGCGCGTGACGATGACCAATTCGGGTTACGGTCCCGGCCCCGACTTCGACAAGATCTACAAGCTGTTCGAGTGGGGCGACGCCTACTCGCTGGCGGGACTGCGTCGCCGGTTCGAGCAGGGCCCCGTCGATTGGACCAAGGGTGAGCCCCAGCTCGACGCGGCGTCGGCGGCGAACCGATTCAAGGGAGGGGACAAGTGATGCGTTCGATTCTCATAGCGACGACCGTGGGCGTGGTGCTGCAGGTGGTCATGGTTGTGATCGGGCATAACGTGCCAGCTGCTAAGTCGATGTTCGGGCCGGGGGGCATGACGATTTCCCTTGTCGCCGGTGTGTGCTTCGCCTGGCTCGCCGGCGCTAACACCTGGTCCGGCGCGCTGCTGGGCGGCGCCGTCGCCGGCGGGGTGTGCGCCTTGATCGGCATCGGCGTCAGCTATCTTCTCGGCGACGTCCCTGCAACGCTGATCGCGCTGGGCTCACTCGGCTCGGCCGCTGCTGGCGCAGCGGGCGGAGCGGTGGTCAAGTTCTTCAGCTGATGGCCCGCGCCCGGTTGCGCCCGGCGGACGCCGGTTGGTCATGCGACGCTTGACCGGAGGAGCGATCAGATCCGCCGCTACGGCTGCGTTGCTGACCGCACTATCGCTGCAGTCCGCCCAGCCCGCCGCGGCGGGTGGTTTCGATCGACCCCCTCCGTCGCGCGACTGCGCGGGCGCCGAGTTCCGGCGGCTCGACTTCTGGCTCGGCCGTTGGGACGTTTTCGACGTCCGCAAGCGGCGGACGGCCGGTGAGAGCGTCATCGAGGCCGCATCGCAGGGTTGCGGCATCCGGGAACGCTACCGCGCGCCCGGGGACCCGAAGGGAGAATACATCGGCGAGAGCATCAGCGCCTACGACCCGGCAGCCGGGATCTGGCGGCAGCTCTACATCGACAACCGCGGCGAGACCCAGTTCTATACCGGCCGATGGCAAGGGGACCGGTTGGTCTTCGAGGCCGGCAAGGGCCAGCCGAGGTGGCGTATGACTTACCGGCGGAACGCGGACTCCTCGGTCGAGCAGGTCGGCGAGCATTCCGAGGACGCCGGTGCGACCTGGACCGTGACCTATGTGCTCAGATACCGACGACATGCGTAGCGTCGGCGCCCGGGCGTCCAGCAGGTGGGCCTGGGGACGCGCGCTGCGGATCCGGCTTTGCCGGATGGCCTGCATTGCCGGCCTCGTCTTCAGCGCACCGGCGTTGGCGCAGGACGATGCGCCACCCGGCATGAAGCGCTACTTCATGGTGTTCCTCATCGGAGCGCCGGGCCGGGGTCCGATGCCCGACGCACTTTTCGAGCAGCACATGGCCTATATCAGGCGCATGGTCGGCGAGCACGTCTACAAGCTGGCGGGACCGCTGACGGACCGTGACCGGATCGCGGGGATCATCATCCTGTCGGCGCCGTCGATCGAGGCTGCGCGGGGGATCGTCGCGGCCGACCCCTCTGTCCGCGCGGGAGTCTTCAGCGTCGAGGTCCATCCCGCGCTGCTACCTTCGCTGGAGGGCCTGACGCTCTAGCGTGACTAACCGACAACGGCTGTGGAGGTGCTTGTGGCTGCCGACGTGAACGAGATACGCAACGGTGACCGTTGCCGGGTGGTGGCGGGGACCCATGCCGGGAAGGCGGGGACCGTCGAGGACCTCAAGTCCAGCAAGACGGGCGCGAAGACGATCACCGTTCGCCAGGACGACGGGGTGCGCTTCAAGACGCTGGCCCGCAGCGTGACCCGCGAGCCTGCCTGAGCCCTGCCTGAAGGGAATGGGGGGCGCGGCCCGGAGGCCGCGCCCCTACGCTCACCCGTAGCGCTTGACGGCCTCGCGGATCAGCCCCGCCGTGAACAGGCCCCAGTGGGTCCTGAGCTCGCCGTATGCGTCGTCCGGATCGGCGTGCATGTTCTCCGCCTTGGCGTAGGCCATGAGCAGCAGGTCGACGCCGACGCTCAGCCGGTTGAGCAGGGTGGAGACCTCGGCGAGGTCCAGTTCCTCGGCGTCGACCTTCGCCATCGCCTTGAGCGGTGCGACCAGCTCCGACATGAACGGGTGGCGGTCGTTGACCGACACGATCGCCTTGCCGCTCAGGTGGCGGATGTCGAGCATGTCCTTGCCGGGCCACTGCCCGTTGAGGATGGTCACGGCGCGCTTGTCGAAGCTGTCCCGGACCCAGTTCGCCTTCTCGGCGGACGCGGGATCCTCGGGGTCGAGCCCCATGTCCGCGACGATCTCGACGAGCGCCTGGTTCACCTCCTCCTCGGTCTTGTCGAGGTTGGCGCGGCCGGCAGGCGCCGTCTGCTCGAAACCGTCGGCGATGTCGTGCGCCGAGACGTGCTCGTCGCCGGTCTTGACCTGCTCCTTCTGCTGGACCTCCTGCCAATAGGCGCGGATGTCCTTGCGCGCCCGCTTGATCGGCTTCTCGAGCGCCTTGCGCAGCTCCTCGCGCAGCTTGCTGACGGGCTCGGCCCCGCGCTTGACGTTTCGGACCTGGAAATACTCGTCGAGGGTCGCCGGGAAGTCGATCTCGACGCCGATGTAGCGGTCGATCTTCTCGCCGCCGCCCGGGTAGAGCTTCGGCACCAGGTCGTAGTAGATCTCGCGGCCGTTGCGCAGCATGCTCACCCTCGACTCGTTGTCGGGGATGTTGAGGTCGGCGAACGCCTCGCGTCCCTTCGTCGCGCGCCCGCCGAGGTTCGGCTTCTCGCGGAACTCCTTCGGGAGCAGCGTCACCGTCCACTTGACGATCTTCCCGTCGATCGGGAACTCGTCGTTGTCGATGACCTGCGCCTTGGGCACGTCCGGGAATTTCTGCGTCACCCGGGGATTGTCGAGCAGGAACAGCGGGTCGTGCAGCGTCACCTCCTGGCCGTCGAGCTCGATCCGCAGGCCCTTGTCGATGAACCGGCGGTAGGCGCGCGCCAGGAACTTGCGCAGCGCGACGACCTTCTCCGACACCGACGTCCCGAAGCGGCCGCCCTCCTGCAGGCGGTCGATGTCCCGCCAGATCACGAGCGTGCCGGAGGCGAACGGTTGACCCGTCGCCGGGTTCTTCATCAGCTCGACGAATTCCTCCGGCCAGGCGGCCGAGTCGGTGACATTGAGGTCGGTCTGCTCGCCGGACCTGACCTCTGCGAGGTCGAGGTGGGTGCTGAAGACGCGGTCGTCGCCCGCCACCTTCGTGTGCACCTCGACGCGCTGCGCCTGGCTGAGCGACGCCAGCTTCAGGCCCATGCCGAAGCGGCCGAGGCTCTGCCTGCTGTTGTATCGGCTCGAGTATCCGAGCGAGAGGACGCTTGCGAGCAGGTCTGGTGGAATCCCCGATCCGTCGTCCGCGACGCCGAGCTCCACGATCGATCCGTCGTCGTCGCGGATCGTCGCGATCCGGATGTGCTGGGCGCCGGCTTCGTAGGAATTGTCGACCAGCTCGCCGGCGGCGGCGCTGAGGTCGAAGCCGGAATCGCGCGAGCTTTCCAGCGCCTGCTCCGCCTGGGTGAGCGGGGCGTGCGGGAAGTCGTGCTTCACGCCCTTCTTGTCGTCGGCCATCTCTTCTTCTCCTTGTCTGGCTGGAGCGGTCTTCGATCCGTCCCGGCCGCGGTTGAACAGTGGGATTCCCGCCGCGCGCGCCGCGCGGGGCGGGACTGCGGTCAGACCCAGGCGGCCCGGGCGCGGCTGCGCGCCCGGCTGAGGCGGACCTTCGCGATGTCGTAGTCGACGCCCAACGCCGCCGCGACGTCGCCGGCGGTTCCGCCCTCCAGCGCGACGGCGAGGATCTCGCGGTCGGCCGGGGTGCTGCGGCGGTTGACGGTGTCGATCACCTCGCGACGCAGCACCTCGTAGCCGCCGGCGCCGGGCGCGCCGCCGGTCGAGCCGGTCTCGGCCATGACGTCGATCTCGGCGGCACGGTCGGCGAGCAGGTCGGAACGGCGCTGCAGCTTCTTGCGCGCGTCGCTGAGCGCATTGCGGGCGAGGTGGAAGGGGACACCGGTGCGTTGGGGCTTGGCGAGGAGCGCGTTCAGGGCCTCCTCGGTCTGTTCGGCACGCCAGGGCTGCAGGCGGCCACTCATGAGGCCGCCCTGCAGACGCAGGACCGCCTCGGTCACATCGTTATTCATTTCTCTTCCTCAACCTGGCTGTGGCCACCCCCAGGGCGGACACGGCTGTCTTCGGACCAGACACTTTTACTCGGACGCCGGGTGCACCGCAATGCGCTCGACATCCATGGGCGATAGGGGTGCGGGCGCGGAAAAGGTTGCAGGGCCCGCGACTAGGTGGAGCGGTCCCGGGCCGGCCGTCGGCGGCGCTGGCCCCTTGATCGGGAACGCGGGCGACAACACTGTCGCCAGATGTTCGAGCAGACGCGCTTCGAGGGAACGCTGTCGGGTCACGGCCACAGGCAGCCGATCGCGTTCACCGCCGAGGTGGACCGCGACGGCGTTCTGGCGGTGAGGTTGGGGCGGCTTCCCTCGACGGACGCGGCCCACGGGCTGCTGCACTTTCCCGAGCCCACCGAGCCGCTCGACCGTCTGACGCTCGAAGGTGAAGCGGCGGATGGGGCGACCTTCTTCTCCGACAGCTTCAGCATCCTGAGCGAGAGCCACACTTCGCTTCCGGGACAGGAGCTCGACTATCAGGGTCAGTGCGCGGTCGCCGACATCACGCGGGGCCCGGCCGAGCCATACGCCCGCAGCAGCAAGCTCTGGCACGTGCGCAGGCTGAGCACCGTCCACCGGATATCGCGCGAGACCGAACTCGGCACCGTCGTGATCGGCGGCATGGACGAAGCCGCCAATTCCCAGAGGCCGAGCGGCTTCATCCACCTCCTCCATCGGGATGGCGTCGTCGGCGACGAATGGATGGAGCGATCCGAGCGACTGCTGACGCATGTCTCGCGCATCCTTTCATTCGCCTGCGGCTCATATCTGACGCCCGTCGTCGAGCGCCTGTTCGATGGACCGCGCGAGCGCCTGCGGGTCGTCCGCCGGGTCGCCGCTCCGCCCCCCAACCTCGCTCCCTTCTCCTGGGTGCACATGGAGCCGATCTTCCGGCTGGCCTGCGACACGTTTCCCGGGCGCGTTGACGAGATCGCCCGGATCGACCCTGCGATCAGGTGGCTGACGATGCCGCGACCGACCTGGGAAACGGAGCTGGTGAACGCGATGACGGCAGTCGAGAACCTGCTCGAGGTTGAACTTCCCGGTCTCGCCAAGACGTTCCAGACCGAAAGGGCATTCAGGCGCACCGTTCGGCCAGTTCGCCAGCACTTGGAGGATGCCGGCGTCGACCCCGGCATGGTCGACAAGCTACCCGAGCTCAACCGTCGCAGCTTCCGCGAAAAGCTGACGGCGCTGCTGGCCGAACGCGCGATCGTGACCACTGACTTCCCGGACGGCTGGCTCGCCGACATGATCCGCACCCGCAACCACATCATCCACACCGGCGCGCTGCCAGTCGGGGTCGGCGACGGCGGCGGGATTCCGGGGCAGGTGATCTGGGCGCGCGAGATCGCCACGCGCCTGATCCTCGACTATCTCGGTTTCGAGGGCGGATACCACAGCTGGCTGAACCGCGACCGGATACTGGACTTCCCTTCATGCAGGCCGGTCGGGGACGCGTGATATTGCCCGTATTGGCATAGGACCTACTTGTCGCCCAAATTACTGGGCGGGTGTTTTCGGGCTCGGCTTGCGGGGATGTGGTAGGTCAGGCACGCGGCCCGTGAAACGCGGAATAGGGGTCGGCCAAGGTCCGCAAGAACACGTCGGCGATTTGGTCGCCGAACTTATCCACTAGACCATGCGCGATCACCGGCAATTCCGACATGGCCCGCGTGACATCGTCGAGGGCAATCGGGACGTCCATCAGCGGGCCGTCCACCCTGACCAGCCGATCCCGACCTATCAGCAGGCCGGCCTGGCCGAGAGCGTTCTGGCTCGCCAGGTGCATCGCCGAGGCGATCACGCCGCGCCAATGCCACAGGCCGCCCAACCTGACCTGCGGATCTGAGATGATCATCTCGGACTCCCCGCAGCCAAGGGATAGGATGTCGACCTGACCGGCATCCAGTTCGTTGCAGGTCAGCGCATCGACCAGGCCAATCATGACCGGGTTGTTCGCCCAAACGCCCCCGTCCGCGAACCGCCTGTCGCCGTTAGCATATACGGAGAAGAAAGTCGGCGCCGCCGACGTCGCCAGCGCGACGGTGACCAGTTCCTCGCGCCAATCCAGCTTGAAGTCCGGGTGATGCGGGGTCTTGAACACGTTCACCTCGGTGAAGCCGTCGAACGAGGGCACGCACAGCCGGCGCGTTGCGTCACCCATTGTCGCGTTGCCGAAGACCTGGCGCAGTTCGCGCTCCAGCGGTTCGCGGTCATACTTGTAGCTACGCAACGAGCTGATCCCGGCGATCAGTCGCCGCGCGGCCCGGAAGCGCTTGGGCGCGGGGAAGATCTCATCGCCGTGTTCGGCATACACGCTAGCGATCCTCGACGCCGGCAATCCGATCGCCAGGGCCAGCGCGATGATGCCGCCGGTCGACGTCCCAGCGATCAGGTCGAAATGTTCGCCGATCGGCACGCCGTTGCAATAACGCTGCTCGATGTCGGCGAGCAACGTCGCCGGAAGGATGCCGCGTATGCCACCGCCGTCGATCGATAGGATCCGGAAGCGCCGGTCGCGGGGCCATGGCAGCTTCTCCCGGCGGCGCTGCAGCGTCCCCTCAGACCGCCGCGATGATCTTGCGTTCGTCATCGCCAAGCTCCTCGTCGGTCGGGTGCCGGCCGCCGCCGAGCCATTTGCCGGTTACCAGCCAACCTTCGTAGAAATAAAGGTATCGGCTCGTCCATGGTACCGTCGTGGCCGCGATTAGGTCGCCCGGCGACCATTCTCCCGAATAGGGGTCGAAAAGGCAAAGGAACGGCAGACTGCGATCCTGCGGGTTGCCGTAGACGTGCGGCACCGGCCCCTCCTCGAATTCAGGATGGCGTTCGAGCTTGGGCGCGAGGACCTGAACGCGCGGCTGGACCTCGACGATCGTGAACATCTCGATGGCGTATGGCAGCTGGTAGCCGATGCGCACGCGGTATCGTCGCTGCACCGGCTCCAGCGTGCCCTCCCATTCCACCCGCCGGCCGTCCTGCGCGGTGACCGCGAAGGAAGGCCACCGGTCCGCCATCGCGGCAATCTGCTCGTCGATGCCGATCACGGGGTCAGGTCCCCGCCCCCCATGTTCGTGCTGGCGCGTGCGGGAGTCGCCGTGGCGGCCGCAGCGGTCGCCGCCGCGCCGGTCAGCACCCGGCCGGTCGTGCCGAAGCGCATCGAACCGTCCTCCATCGCCCGGCGCGTCGACTCCAACAGCCGCTCGACCGCGAAGCCGGCGGCGGTCTCGCCGAACAGGTCGTCGAGGATCGAGCGCGTCTCGGTGAGCGACGCGTTCTCGTTGCGCAGGCGAGCGAGCTGACGGACGAGGTAGCGCAGGTCCTGCGCGTATATGCTCTGAGCGGAGAGGGACTTGGGCCAGCGGTCGCTGAAGATATCCGGCGTGAAGGCGGGATTGCGGACGTCGATCACGCGTCCGAGCTTCCCCTCGCGTTCGAGGCGGTCGGCGATGTGCGTGGCGATCGAAGCGACTTCTTCGAGCAGCCCGGCCCCGGCTGGCGCGACCTCCAGTGCAAGCGCCGCCAGCACGATGGAAGGGGGCTTACGGCCCTCGCGGCGGCGGAAGCGGACATCGCGCGCGCGCTTGATCAGTTGAAGGGCGACGACACGGGCCGCCTTCTCCGACAGCGGCACGTGGTCCGGCACCGGGTCGGTCTGCGCCTTGGCGACGACCATGCCGTCCCGCCCGGCACGCGACTCGAAAATCGCCGCGAAGACGGGATCCACCGCGGTCTCCGCGTTGAAGTGCTCGGCGAAGCCCCAGGGGTTAACAGGCTTGTGGTAGCTCTCGCCCGATTCCGGTCGCGAGTGGAAGAGGTTGCCGGCCTTCTCGGGTTGGCCGGCGATGCGCACGATGGGCATCAGGTCGACACGCACGCCGTCGTCGTAGGTGATGGTGACGCAGCGGCTGTTGAGGGCCACGCGCCCGTGGTATCGGCTGCCCGGGTCGCCGTTGATCGCCTCGAACAGGAGCTGGAGCACCCACTTCGGATCGCTGAGGGGCGGGAGATCGAGCTCCATGACACCGTCCACGTCGTGCTGGTCCTTGGACACGCTCGACGCGATCGCGGTGCCGGTGGCGAAGCTGCCTCCCGGGTAGCACGCCACGACCAGACCCTCCAGGGGGCTGCCGAGTCGGTCGACGTGCTCGCATAGCGCGCGGTGATGGCGCTGCGCCTCGTCATGCTTGGTCGGCGAGAGCTGGACCCGGCGTGCCACGTCCATCAGCATCGCGTCCGCCGGCGTCGGCATGGGCAGCGGTCGTTCAAAGGGGGATTGATAGGTCATTGTCGTGTTCCTTGGTTGCCAGGGCGCTGGCAGAACACGGTTAATACCGCACGGTATCGATTTCGCAAGTGATACCGCCCGATACCGCTTGATACTCTCGTTTTTCGGCGCTATTGGAGCCGTTGGCTCCAACTGACCGAGGAAGACCTTTGGCGATCACCGACCATATCACCCTTCAGGGCAAGCAGGTTCCATACGAGATCGCGCGAATCGACGTCGACGACCTACTGCTGGACCCTAAGAATCCACGAATCGATTACCTGCTTGGTCACCGATTCGGGGACAACCCGAGCCAGACGGATGTGCTGGAGGCATTGTGGGAGAAGGATCAGGTCAAGGCGCTGGCGGACTCGATCTTCGCCAACGGCGGTGTGCGCGAACACGTAATCGTGCAGCGCCTTGCCGACGGCAAGATGGTTGTCCGCGAGGGCAATTGCCGCACCGCCAGCAGCAAGAAGCTGAAGTTGCAGAATCAGGGCGACAACCGCTTCGACCGCATCCCGGCCAAGATTTTCGACGCCAACCTGACCGAAGACGACGTCGCGGTGATGATGGCGAACGAGCATGTCGCTAAGAAGATCAGTTGGGATCCTTATTCGCAGGCGAAGAGCATCCACGAACTCCACAACGTCTCGGGTAAGACATACGACTGGCTGGTCGCGAATCTTCGCCTCAGCCGTTCGAAGGTGTCGGAGTTCCTGGCCGCCTATGACGCGATGACCGCCTTCCTGCAGGTGCACAGCGATCCTAGCTACATCACCCGGTTTTCGCTGTTTCACGAGATGGTGCGCAAGAAGGGCCTGAAGCAGAGGTTCGATGAGGACATTGACGATTTCCGATCGAAGTTCTTCGAGTGGGTCGCCAAGAAGCGGCTCCATGAGCCCGGTCACGTGCGTCGCCTCGAGAACATCCTCCTTGACCCCGATGCTGAGGCGGCGCTCAGCACCACAGGATTTGCGGCTGGCGAGGCCGTGCTCGCGTCGAAGGATCCGACCATCGGCAGCGACCTGTTCGCCAACATCAAGCGGGCGACCGAAGCGCTGAAGAATGCGCCCATGGCGGAGGTTCGCGAACTGCAGAGCGGCGATCCGCAGAAGACCATCCTGCTTCGCAACTTGTCCCGAGCGCTTGAGGACATCGCGACAATGGCAGGAGTAAAGCTGTAGGCCGCGGCAACAAGAGAACGGCGTCGGTATTGCTACGCCGGCACCACGGTATGATCTGGATCCGCAGGGCGGCGACGAACTTGCACTTCGCGCAACCCACCCGCCCGTCGGTGGATGCGATGTTATCGACGGTTTGCGGAAAGAACCGAGGTGTCCTTGGCGGCCCCGTGCGCCGGTGCCGTGATAGCCCGGTGATAGCCGGACCTGGGCCGAGGGCCCGCCTCGCGGGCTAAGTCATTGAAAAATGGTGCTGCCGGTGAGGATTGAACTCACGACCTCAGCCTTACCAAGGATGCGCTCTACCACTGAGCTACGGCAGCACTCACGTCCGGACCGCAGGTCCACAACGGAGGCGCGCCTATCGCCGCCGCTCCCCATATTGTCAAGGCGCGCCAAGGGGGTTTAGGCGTGCGTCATGCCAGCCAATGACGAACGGGCGGCGCGCCTGGCCGCACAGCTCCGCGCCAATTTGAAACGGCGCAAGGAACAGGCGCGTGGGGCCGCATCGGTGCCGATCACGAAACCCGATGACGCGGGCCGCGCGGACGACTAGAAGCCGCGGCCATGCACCGTCCCACGCTTTCGATCGTCGTCCCTTGCTATAACGAAGCACTGTCGCTGCCGCAGCTCCATGCGCGCGTCAGCGCCGCGGCCAAGGCCGAGGTCGGTGAGGATTACGAGCTCGTCCTGATCAACGACGGGTCGAAGGACGACAGCTGGCCGATCATGCAACGGCTGTCGGCGGGCGACCCGCGGCTGGTCGCGATCAACCTGTCGCGCAACCACGGCCACCAGCTGGCGCTGACCGCGGGGCTCGACCTGTGCAGCGGCGAACAGATCCTGATCATCGACGCCGACCTGCAGGATCCCCCCGAACTGCTCGGCGGGATGCGCGCGAGCATGGCATCGAACGAAGCGGATGTCGTCTATGCTGTGCGGCGGTCGCGCGAGGGCGAGACCTTCTTCAAGAAAGCGACCGCGGCGGCGTTCTACCGCCTGCTCGACCGCGTCACCGACACGCCGATCCCGCTCGACACCGGCGATTTCCGGCTGATGAGCCGGCGGGCGCTCGATGCATTCCTGTCGCTCCCCGAACAGGCGCGGTTCATTCGCGGGATGGTCGCGTGGATCGGCTTCCGCCAAGTGCCGTTCCCGTACGACCGCGCCGAGCGCTTCGCGGGCGAGACCAATTACCCGCTGTCGAAGATGCTGCGGCTGGCGTTCGACGCGATGACCGGGTTTTCGACCAAGCCGCTGACGATGGCGAGCCATTTCGGGCTGGCGTTGATCGGCCTCTCGTTCCTGCTGCTGCTGTACATCGCCTACGGTTTCTTTTCGGGGCACGCGGTGCCGGGCTGGACCAGTCTCGCGTTCATCGTGGTGCTGCTGGGCGCGGCGCAGATGTTCGTGCTCGGGATGATCGGCGAGTATCTCGGGCGGCTCTATGTCGAGAGCAAGCGGCGGCCGCTCTACCTCGTCAGCGATATCGCGGGGCCGGTACAAGGGACCGCAAAGCTCGGCTATCGCGCCGGCGATGGTCACAACGTGTCGGTTGCGCCGACCGCGCCGGACCAGCCCGCCGAATAAGGCTCAGGGCTTCGGCACCGCCAGCGTCAGGATCGACACGCCGGGCGTCATCGGGACGCGCCCGACCAAGTGGCGCTCGAGCCGGAAGATCGCTTCGAACGCCTTGTTGAGCGGTTTCGCCGGCGGCGAATCGTCGCTGTCGTCGCGCCCGGTCATCCGCCCTGCGACGCGCGCCGCGGCGGCGAGCGGGAACAGCAATGAGTTGAAGTAACCAAGCTTCTTCGGCGCGAGCCCCGCCGCGTCGATCGCGGCCTTCAAGCCGGCTTTCGAATAGCGACGATAATGGTGGTTCACGACATCGTGCGCCGACCACATCCATTGGTGCGCTGGCACCGCGATCAGGATTTTGCCGCCGGGCTTGAGGCATTCGCGCATCGCCGTCAGCGCGGCGACATCGTCCTCGATATGCTCGACCACGTCGAGCACCGCGATCATGTCGTACGCAGCCCGCGCGATCCCGGGCAGCGCGGGAAGCGGCGCGTCGCTGACCGGCTTGCCGAGCCGTTTCGAGGCGATGTCGCGCGCGGCGGGGTCGATCTCGATCGCATCGACCGTCCCGAATTCCTGCAGCATCGCCAGATTGTGCCCCGTGCCGCAGCCGATCTCCAGGATCCGCGCGTTCTTCGGCAGATCGGCATAACGCGCGACGTAATCGTGCAGCACATCGCGGCGCGCGGTGTACCACCAGTGCGTCGAATCATGCTCGGCCATGCGGTCGTAGACGATACGGTCCATTACGAGAAAACCAGCCAGCGGTTGAGGATGAAGGTGAAGACCGTCGCCACGGCAATCGCCGGAAGCAGCGGTATTAGCGGATGCAGGTGGAACCACGCGGTGCCGATCCAGGTGATCAGCGCGTTCAGCGCCATGCCCGATGCCTGGACGGCGACGAACTTGGCTTTTTGCGTCGCGCCCGGATCGCGCGTGCCGTGGCCGCGAAAGCTCCAGCGGCTGTGAAGGAAATAGCCCGCGGTCACCGCCACCGCGAACGCGAACGGCACCGCCCATACGGCGTGCGCGCCCTTGAACACGAACAGCGTCAGCGGGGCATAGACCGCGGTGTAGATCAGCGTCGACAGCCCGCCGGAAATGCCGAAGCGGACCAGCTGGCCGAGCAGTCCGCTGTCGCGCCACGAACCGAATTGTTTGAGGATTGCCGTCACGCGCTTGCCTAAAAACCGTGCGCCGCCCTAATGCGCGTTCGGGCGTGAGGGAAGCATTTTGACGAGTATCGAACAGCGCGGGGCGGACCTGCTCGACGAGATCGACCGCCACTGGATGCGCTACGCGCTATTCGCGTGGCTGCTCGTGCTGCTGTGGTCTGTCGGTTCCGACTGGGAGCGGATCCAGTCGCTCGCGCTCGGCGATACCGACGACAATATGCGGCTGATGCAGGTCCGCGCGCTGCTGGACGGGCAGGGCTGGTTCGACCTCCGCAACTATTATCTCAATCCGCCCGGTGGGTTCGACATCCACTGGAGCCGCATCGTCGACTTGCCGATCGCGGGGATCATCCTGCTGCTGCGTCCGTTCGTCGGCACGCCCGAGGCGGAGCGGATCGCGTGCGGGATCGCGCCGCTGCTGCCGCTCTCGATCGCGTTCCTCGGGCTCGGCGCGACCGCGCGGCGGCTGATCGGCAAGCATGCGTGGCCGCTCGCGATCGCACTGCTCGTGTTCGCGTGCGGATCGACGATGCTGATGTTCGCGCCCGAACGGATCGACCATCACGGCTGGCAACTCGCGATGCTGAGCCTGACGGTCGCCGGGCTGTCCGACCCCCGGCACGGGCGCGGCGGCGTGATCGTCGGGGCGGCGAGCGCGGTGAGTCTCTCGATCGGGCTCGAGATGATGCCCTATGCCGCGATGGCCGGCGCGATCATCACGCTGCAATGGATCTGGGACCGGGGCGAGGCGCGCCGGGTCGAGGGCTACGCGCTCGCGCTCGGCGGCGGGACCGCGCTCGGCTACGCCGCGTTCGCCTCCTACGCCAACACCGTCGCGCGGTGCGACGCGCTGACGCCCGTCTACCTGACCGTGATGATCGCCGCGGGCGCGCTGCTGTTCGCGCTGGCGCGGCTCAGCCCGGCGTCGCGCGTGGTGCGGCTCGGATTGGCGGTGGTCGCGGGGGCGGTGATCGTCGCCGGGTTCGCGCTCCTCTTCCCGCAATGTCTTGGGCGGCCCGAGCAAGTGTCGGACGAGCTCGCGCGCAACTGGCTCAACAACGTGCGCGAAGCGAAGCCGATCTACACGCACCCGTTCCGCGTCGCCTTCCCGATCGTGACGCTGCCGCTGATCGGGCTGCTCGGCGCCTTCGTCGCGACAAAGCGCGCGGTCGATGCCCGCTTGCCCAACATGGTGGGCTGGGCGGCGGTCGCCTTGTTCACGCTGTTCGCCTGCCTGATGCTGCTGTGGCAGACGCGCGCCGGACCCGCCGCGCAGCTGCTCGCGGTGCCGGGTGCTGCGGCGCTGATCTGGATCGCTGTTCCGCTGCTGCTCGGCAGCGGCAACATGCTGGTGCGCGTATTCGGGACCGCCGCCGTCGTGCTGTTCGCGAGCGGCGCGTTCAGCGCGCTGGCGGTGCAATATTTGCCGGTCGACAAGCCCGATGCGCGGAGCAAGGCGATCAACCTGGCCGGAGCGCGCTGCCCGGCATACGGCAATCTCGCGCCGCTCAACCAGTATCCGTCGGCGACGATCCTGAGCTTCGTCGACCTCGGCCCGCGGATCATCGTCGTCACACACCACAAGGCGGTGGCGGGGCCGTATCACCGCAACGGCGACGCGATCCTCGACGTCCAGCACGCGTTCGGTGGCAGCCCCGACCAATTCCGCGCGATCGCCGCGCGGCACGGCGCGACCCTGTTACTCGTGTGCCCCAACATGGCCGAATCGACGATCTATCGCGCGCGCAACCCGGGCGGGTTCTACGACCGGCTGGCGCGTGGCGAGAAATTCGCGTTCCTCCAACCGCTCCCGCTGCCGCGCAATTCGCCGCTGCGGCTGTTCCGCATCGCTCCCTGACCGGACGCGGAAGTTGACACTAGGTTGACACTATCGCGGCCGATGAGCGCGGCGCGCCGAGCGCTGTAAATACCAGCCGATCCAAAGAGCCGAGCCGGACGCTGTCAGGCGAAATCCTACATTGCAAGCGTCAGGTCAGGCCGAGGCTGATCCGAATCCCGTCGATCACGAACTGCACCGCGAGCGCGCCGAGCAGCACACCGAGGATGCGCGTGATCACCGCCTCGATCCGCGCGCCGAGCAGCTTCATCAGCGGCCCCGCGGCGAGCAGCGCGAGCAGGGTCAGCACCAAGATCGTCGCGAGTGCCGCGAGCACCACTGTCACGCGCTCGACCCCGTGGTTGCGGCTCATCATCAGCATGACGCTGGCGATCGACCCCGGCCCGGCGATCATCGGCATCGCCATCGGGAAGATCGACACGTCCTCGACCTCGGGCGTCGCGGCGACCTTCGCGGCGCGGTCCTCGCGACGTTCGGTGCGCTTCTCGAACACCATTTCGAGCGCGATCAGGAACAACATGATCCCGCCCGCGATGCGGAACGCCGAGAGACTGACGCCGAGCGCGTTGAGGATGCCCTCACCCACCGCGGCGAACACGAACAGGATGATCGAGGCGACGAACACCGCGCGGATTGCCATCGACCGGCGGTGCGCGGGCGACGCGCCGTGCGTCAGCCCGGCATAGATCGGCGCGCAGCCGGGCGGGTCGATCACGATGAAGAACGTGACGAGCGCGGAGAGGTAGAGCTCGATCATTTGTTGGGTGGCGATCCGGCGGTTTTATCTTCGATCACACGTCGGAATTTCCGACCGTCCCACAGTAGGGCCGCTACCGAGCGGCCGCCATCCGGCGATACGCGAAACTCGAAACGCAACGTTCCGTCCTCCGAAGAATCAACGCCGCCACCACCGTCGGGATAGCCTTCCCTCATTCCCATTCCGGGTGGGTTACTACAGATGGCTTTGATCACGGCGGGGCGCTGCCGAGGGCGCGAGACTTTCAACGCATCGCCGCCATCGACCGTCCACTTCCAATCACCATTGTTCTGACGCTGCCAAAGCGTGGTGAAATACCCAACGCTGCCATCGGCCCGCTTCCAGCCGCCGGTGTTGACCGCAAGGCTACCATCGCACGAGATATAGCTCGCCGTCGGCCACCAATCGATCGCTTTGGGCGGGTCGTTGCGACCTTTCAGCCATTCGTGCGCGTTGACCGGCTGCGGCGTGAACATCACCGCGTCGTCGGTCGACCATTTGCGGAACGCGGTCCATTGGCCGAGCGTCTTCGCGTCGGCGGCAAAGGCGTGTTCGGCGTCGAGGGCGGACTGTCCCTCCACCGTTCGTGCTGAGCCTATCGAAGCAGGTGGACTGGGCATATCGCCCGCCACACGCCCTTCGACAAGCTCAGGGCGAACGGTAAGGAGGAGAAAGGCCAGCGCGACAGCCGCCCGCTTCACAGCGCGTCCTTGTCATACGGCACCTTCGCCCGCCGGTGCGCGGAGATCAGCGTGTTTCGGAGCAAACACGCGATCGTCATCGGCCCGACCCCGCCGGGCACCGGGGTGATCGCGCCCGCGACCTGCATCGCGCCGGCGAAATCGACGTCGCCGACCAGCCGCCCGTTGCTGCCCTCGATCGCAGGTGCCTCGCGGTTGATGCCCACATCGATCACGGTCGCGCCGGGCTTGATCCAGTCGCCCTTGACCAGCTCCGCCATGCCGACCGCCGCCACGACGATGTCGGCGCGCTTGACCACGCTCGACAGATCCCTGGTCTTCGAATGCGCGACGGTGACGGTGCAGCTTTCCTTCAGGAGCAATTGCGCCATCGGCTTGCCGACGATGTTCGACCGCCCGATCACCACCGCGTCGAGTCCCGTCAGGTCACCGAGCTGGTCCTTCAGCAGCATCAGGCAGCCATAGGGCGTGCACGGCACGAACCCGTACAGCCCGGTCGCGAGCCGCCCGGCATTGACTGGGTGGAAACCATCGACGTCCTTGTCGGGGTCGATCCGCGTGGTGACGACGCGCTCGTCGATATGGTCGGGAAGCGGCAATTGGACGAGGATGCCGTCGACCCGGTCGTCGGCGTTGAGCGTGTCGATCAGCGCGAGCAGATCGTCCTGCGAGGTGTCGGCGGGAAGCTTGTGCTCGAAACTGCCCATCCCCGCAGCGATCGTCGCCCTGTGCTTGTTGCGGACATAGACCGCCGACGCCGGGTCCTCGCCGACCAGCACGACCGCGAGGCCGGGCGGGCGCCCCGCCGCTTCGTGGAAATGCGCGACCTGGGCCGCGATCCGCTCGCGCAAGCCGAGCGCGAAGCCTTTGCCGTCGATGATCTCAGCCGTCATGGCCCGGCCTGATAGAGCGACCCGGGCTTTGGCGCCAGTCGATCAGGACAGTCCCGAGCCCAGCACCGACCGCGCGATGGCGGGGATGATCCAGTTGTTGATCACCTGGATGATCAGCAGCACGATCAGCGGCGACAGGTCGAGCGCGCCGAGGTTCGGCATGATCCGCCGGATCGGGCGATACAGCGGGTCGGTGAGCCGGTTGAGCAGGCGATAGATGTCGCGCACCGTGTCGTTGTAGGTGTTGATGATGTTGAACCCGATCAGCCACGACATCACCGCCTGCGCGATGACGATCAGCGACACGATCAGCAGCAGCATCTGAATGAGGCCCAGCAGCTCTATCAACGCGCTCTCCATCGACTCAGTGTTTTAGGTATATAGTACAGTTGTTACGCTCTGACCAGAGTGCCCGCGCCGCGCCGGGTGAAGATTTCGAGCAGCATGCCGTGCGGCACGCGGCCGTCGAGGATGACCGCGGCCTCTACCCCCGCTTCGACCGCGTTCACGCACGTGTCGACCTTGGGGATCATCCCGCCCGAAATCGTGCCGTCGGCCTTCATCGCCTCGATGCTCGCGCGGTCGAGGTCGGTCTGGAGCTCGCCCGCCTTGTCGAGCACCCCCGCGACGTCGGTCAGCAGGAAGAAGCGCGTCGCGCCGAGCGCCCCCGCGATCGCCCCCGCCATCGTATCCGCGTTGATATTGTACGTCTCGCCGTCCGCGCCGAGCGCGACCGGGGCGACGACCGGGATGAACCCGTCGCGCGCCAGGTTGTTGAGGATCGACGGGTCGACGCTCACGGGTTCGCCGACGAAGCCGAGATCGACGTGGCGCTCGATCCCCGAATTGGGGTCGGGCTCGTGGCGCGCGACCTTTTCCGCCAGCACCAGGTTGGCGTCCTTGCCCGAAATGCCCACCGCGCGCCCGCCGAGCGCGGCGATCCAGCCGACGATTTCCTTGTTGATCTTGCCCGCCAGCACCATTTCCGCGACCTCGGCGGTGGCGGCGTCGGTGACGCGTAGCCCGCCGACGAATTGCGATTCGATACCGAGCTTCTTGAGCATCGACCCGATCTGCGGGCCCCCGCCGTGCACCACGACCGGATTGATCCCGACCGCCTTGAGCAACACCACGTCCTCGGCGAAGTCGCGCTGCGCCTCCGGGTCGCCCATCGCGTGCCCGCCGTACTTCACGACGAACGTGCGCCCCGCGTAGCGCTGCAGGTACGGCAGCGCCTCGACGAGCGTTTCGGCCTTGGCGAGCAAGGCGGGCGAGGGGGTGTGGTCGGTCATCCGCCGCGCGTTAGGCTCGCGATGGCGTGCCGTCCAGCCAGCGGCCCAGCGCGACGAACCCGGTGATCAGGAACGGCACCAGCACGATCGACAGCACGACCTTGGCCAGCATCTGCCCCTCCATCAGCCCCAGGATCGGGCGCTCGCCGTAGAACGAGATGGTGATGAACAATACGGTGTCGACGATCTGGCTGATCACGCTGGCGATCATGCCGCGCAGCCAGACGAGGCGGCCCTGGCCTTCCTGGCCCTTCAGCTTGGAGAAGATGAAGACGTTGAGCGTCTGCGACGTGCCGTAGGAGATGAACCCGGCGAGCATCATCCGCACGCTTTGCCCGACGACGATCGGGAAGGCCGGTACTGCCGGCGGGTACATGCCGGGATCGGCCGGCAGATGCAGCACGAGCTGGATCAACGCGGCAGAGACGAACAGCGGGACAAAGCCCAGCCGGACGAGCGAGGTTGCGGCCCGTTGCCCATGCAGTTCGGCGATCGCGCTCGACAGCACGACGAGGATCAGGAACCCGAAAATACCCGCCTCGACCGCGAGCGGCCCCAGCGCGACTTGCTTAACCCCCAGCACGCCCGCAATGCAGACCATGCCGCCATAGAGGATCGAATAGATGAAGAGCGAGCGCGGCATCGCGGGGGAGGGTGTGTCCATAGGGCGCGACGCTAACGCCATTTCCGCGCACGTCAAACAGTCCGCTATTGGCGCTTCCGACCACCGTCATGCCGGACTTGATCCGGCATTCCGCTTCTTCAACTTGAAGAAAGCGGGACCCCGGCTCGAGGCCGGGGTGACGATCGAGACTGCCGGCTACTTCATCCGCTTGTTGCAGGCGCTCCAATATTGCGGCCACTTCATGCCAGCGGCGACCTTGCCCGCCGCCTTGTCGGCGCGCCATTGCACGCCGCACTGCTTTTCGCGCGCGTACATCGCCTTTTGCGCGGCGCTGGGCTCGCCGCGGGGTTTGGTGGCCTTGGCGGGTTTCAAGGCAACCATCGTCGGGGCCGGCTTGACCGGCGCGACCGCCGCCGTCGCCGGCTTGGGCATGCTCGCGCGGCAAGCGGCGAGGAACTGGTTCCAAGTCTGCCCGGCGGGCAGCGTATTGGCCTTCTTCGCGGCCTGATACTTGGCGCCGCACACTTGCATCGCGTTTTCCGCGAAAGCGGGCGAAGCGGCGAACCCCACCGCCATGGCGGCGGCGATTGCAATCGACTTGAACTGGACCATCGACTCACTCCCTCAGGCGTCGCCGGGTCAGCCCGGCTCGCGGCCATGTGGCGAGCATGCCTCAGCCGCTGCGCGACCGCAATCCACAGCCGGGTCGCCGCCGGGGCTTGTCGCTCCGCGATTTTTTCCGCCATACTCGCGGCCAATTCCACGGGGGCAGTTTTTCCATGCAGCGTATCCTGATCGGCCTGGCCGGTATCGCCGTCATCCTGTTGATCGCGTTCGCGCTGTCGAACAACCGCCGCGCGATCCGCCCGCGCGTGGTGATCGCGGCGTTCCTGTTGCAGGCATTGATCGCGGTGCTCGTGCTGTATGTGCCGGCGGGCAAGACCGTACTGGCCTGGATGTCGGGCGGCGTCGCCAACCTCTTGGGATATGCGAAGGAAGGGACGAAATTCCTCCTCGGCGGTCTGACCGACCCGCCTTATGGCGACCACGTCTTCGCAATCGGCGCCTTGCCGGTCATCATCTTCTTCGCCGCGCTCGTCTCGATCCTCTATTACCTGAACATCATGCAGGCGATCGTGCGCTGGCTTGGTGGCGCGATCGAATGGGTGATCGGCGTGTCGAAGGTCGAGAGCCTGTGCGCGGCGGCGAACATCTTCGTCGGCCAGAGCGAATCGCCGCTGGTGATCCGACCCTATCTCGCGGGCCTCACCCAAGCGCAGCTGTTCACCGTGATGACCAGCGGGATGGCGGGCGTCGCGGGCACGATCCTGGCGGCGTACGCGTCGATGGGAATCAAGATCGACTATCTTCTCGCGGCGAGCTTCATGGCGGCGCCGGGCGGCATCCTGATGGCCAAGATCATCATGCCCGACACCAGGAGCCTGGCCGCCGAAGATGCGGTCGTCGACGGCAAGCCGAGTGCGGAGGCGATCGCGCTGCCCGACGGCAGCGTCCCCGGCGAACCGCTCCCCGACGCGACCCACGACGAGGAAAAGCCCGCCAACATCATCATGGCCGCCGCTCAAGGCGCGCAGACCGGCGTCAAGCTGGCGGTCGCGGTCGGCGCGATGGTGCTGGCGTTCGTCGCCTTGGTCGCGCTCGCCAACGGTATCCTCGGCGGAGTCGGCGGCTGGTTCGGCTATCCCGACCTCAGCTTCCAGGCGATCCTCGGCGCGATCTTCAAGCCGGTGATGTACCTGCTCAACGTGCCGTGGAACGAGGCCGGCGCGGCGGGCGGCTTCTTCGGCGAGAAGATCGTGCTCAACGAATTCGTCGCGTACATCGACCTCGGCAAGATGCAGGCGGGGCTGAGCCCGCACACCGTCGCGGTGGTGACGTTCGCGCTGTGCGGTTTCGCCAATTTTTCGTCGATCGCGATCCAGATGGCGGTGACCGGTAGCCTCGCCCCCAACCAGCGTCCGATAATCGCGAAGCTCGGCTTGCGCGCGCTCGCGGCGGGGAGTCTGGCGAATCTGATGTCGGCGGCGCTCGCCGGGATGCTGATCGCCTAACGCTTCAGCACAACGCGCATCAGCCCGATCCCGGCGATCAGCGCCCAGGCGCTTTCGACGATCGCGGCCGACAGGTTGAAGTCGTGCGCGAGGCTGACGAGGATCAGGCTCGCGGCGAGGAAATTACCCAGCAGTGCCGCCGGTTGCTTGGCGTCGACCCGCCCCGCCACGGTCAGCGCGTACGTGCCGAGGATCAGCGCAGTGCCGGCCAGCCCGATCGCGTCGTACAGCGTCACCGCGTCGGCACCGGCTCGGCGCTCGAATAATCGTAGAAGCCGCGGCCCGTCTTGCGGCCGTACCAGCCGGCCTCGACATATTTGATCAGGAGGGGCGCGGGCCGGAACTTGGGGTCGCCGGTCCCTTCGAACAGCACGCGTGTGATCTCGAGACACGTGTCGAGCCCGATGAAATCGGCGAGCGTCAGCGGCCCCATCGGGTGGTTGAGGCCGAGCTGGCAGGCGAGGTCGATGTCGCGGATCGTCGCCACACCCTCACCGAGCGCGAAGCACGCTTCGTTGAGCATCGGCATCAGCACGCGGTTGACGATGAACCCCGGCGCGTCGTTGGCGCGCACCACCTGCTTACCGAGCGCCGCGGCATAGGTCTCGATCTTCGCCACGGTGTCGTTGCTGGTGGCGAGCCCGCGGATGATCTCGATCAGCCCCATGACGGGCACCGGGTTGAAGAAATGCACCCCGATGAAGCGCGCCGGGTCGGGGGTAGCCTGCGCCAGCCGCGTGATCGGGATCGACGAGGTGTTCGACGCCAGGATCGCGGCGCTGCCCATCACCTTGCCCACTTCGGCGAAGATCGCGCGCTTGATCTCCTCGCGCTCGGTCGCGGCCTCGACGATCAGGTCGCATTTGCCCATCCCTGCCGGCCCGTCGATCGTCTCGATCCGGCCGAGCGCCTGGTCCATCGCGGCTTCGTCGAGCTTGCCCTTTTCGACCACGCGGGCGAGCTGGCGCGCGATCCCCGCCTTGCCCGCATCGGCGCGCTCCTTCGACACGTCGGCGAGCAGCACATGATACCCGGCCTGCGCCGTCACTTGCGCGATCCCCGCGCCCATCTGACCCGCCCCGATCACGCCGACGCTGTGCATTGCCTGCTCCCGTATAGTGCACGGCAGCCCATAACGGTTTTGGCGGTCGCGGCTAGGGCGCGGGGCGCGGCGCCTGCGCTTCGGCGAGGTAGAGCGCGAATTGGTCCTCTGGGTCGGTCCATTCGGCGATCGGGGTCCAGCCGCCGGCGCGGAGCAGGATGCGCGCGTCGCGCGGGCCGTATTTGTGGCTGTTCTCGGTGTGGATCGTCTCGCCCGCCGCGATCGAGAACGGGCGGCCCTCGATTGTGAAGGTCACGTCTTCGCGTGCCTCGAGGTGCATTTCGATCCGCGCGCGGTCGTCGTTCCAGATCGCACGGTGGCGAAACGCCTCGACCGGAATCGTGCCATCGAGCTCGCGGTTGATCCGCTCGAGCAGGTTGAGATTGAACGCCGCGGTGATGCCCGCCGCGTCGTCATAAGCGCGTTCGAGGACAGCGACGTCCTTGATCCGGTCCATCCCGATCAACAGCATTGCGCCCCCATTGCTTTCGGCGCCGAGCGACGCGCGCATCGCGCGGAGCAGGTCGGCGGACGACAGCGGGATCATGTTGCCGATGGTCGATCCCGGGAAGAAACCTAGCTTGGGCGCGGCGGCGATCCCGGCGGGAAGCTTGATCGGCTGGAGGAAATCGCCCTCGACTGGCACGACGGGCAGGCCGGGGAAGCGCGCGGCGAGCGCCTTCGACGATTCGCGCAGAAAGTCGCCCGAAATATCGATCGGCACATAGGCCGACGGCGCCACTGCCTCGAGCACGATCGGCGTCTTGGTTGACGATCCCGACCCGAACTCGACGACCGCGCGGCCGGGCCCGACGAGCGCTGCGATTTCGCCCGCCTTTTCCTTCAGCAGCGCGGTTTCGGTCCGCGTCGGATAATATTCGGGCAGCTCGGTGATCGCCTCGAACAGTTCGGACCCGCGCCGGTCGTAAAACCACCGCGCCGGGATCGCGCGCGGACGGCGGGTCAGCCCGTCGATCACATCGGCGCGAAACGCCGGGTCGGCGAAGCTGCGCGTGCCGTCCTCGATTTCCTGCTTGAGCATCAGATATCTTTCGCCAGCCGCACGCCGGTGAACTGCCAGCGCTGATGCGGGTAGAAGAAGTTGCGGTAACAGGCGCGAACGTGCCCGCGTGGGGTCGCGCACGACCCGCCACGCAGCACGAACTGCCCGCTCATGAACTTGCCGTTATATTCGCCGACGGCGCCCTCCGCGGGCTTGAAGCCGGGATAGGGGCGGTACGCGCTGCCGGTCCATTCCCATACGTCGCCGAAGAACGCGGGGCCGCCCGCGGAAGGGCGGGGCTCGACCGGCCCGGCGGTGTCGAGCTGGTTGCCGCTATCGGGGTCGTGACCAGCCGCCGCCGCTTCCCATTCGGCCTCGGTCGGGAGGCGCGCGCCGGCCCAGCTGGCATAGGCATCGGCCTCGAAGAAACTGACGTGGGTGACGGGTGCGGCGGGATCGATCGCGCGACGGCCGTCGAGCCCGAAGCGAGTCCACACGCCGTCGCGCCGTTCCCAGTAGAGCGGCGCGTCGATGCCGTCCGCTTTCACCCACGCCCAGCCGTCCGACAGCCAGTGGCGCGGATCGGCATAGCCGCCGTCGGCGATGAAGCTGACCCATTCGCCGTTGGTCACGGTACGGTCGGCGATGGCGTGGCTGGTAAGCAGCGTTCTGTGGCGCGGGCCTTCGCAATCGAACGCGAAATTGGGGCTGTCGTGCCCGATCTCGACCAGCCCGCCGTCATGCTCGATCCAGCCGATCGGCCCCGGCATCGCGACCGGCACCTTGCGCGCGCCGGGCCATACCGCCGGCTCGGTCGGGTTTTCGGACATCAGGTGGAGGAGGTCGGTGAGCAGCAATTCCTGATGCTGCTCCTCGTGATGACACCCGAGCCGGACCAGTTCGCGCGCCGCCTCGGGCAAATCGGGCAGTGCCTCGGCCAGCGTGGCATCGACATGCGCGCGGTACGCCAGCACCTCGGCCAGCCCCGGCCGCGTGATCATCCCGCGTCGGTCGCGCGCGTGGCGGCGGCCTTCGGCCTCATAATAGGAATTGAACAGGAAGGGAAAACGCTCGTCGTGGAGCGCGTAATCGCGGACGAAATCGCGCAGCACGAACGTCTCGAAGAACCAGGTGGTGTGCGCCAGATGCCATTTCGCGGGCGAGGCGTCGGGCATCGACTGGACGCTCGCATCGGCGTCGGACAGCGGCGCGACCAGATCGACGCTCAGCGCGCGCACCGCGGCGAGGCGCTCGGCCAGCGCTTCGGGTGTCGGCGACGGGCCCAACCTCGTTCGCATTATGTTCCATCTGTAACGCCGAAAATGCGCCCCCGCAATGATCGAATCAGATCAGCGCCCAAGTTACCGGGACGCGCCGGGAACCCAGAGAACGTCGCCCCCCGCCGATTGGTTCATCGCGCGCGCGGCGACGAACAGCCAGTCGCTCAGCCGGTTGAGATAGCGCAGCGCCTCGGGCGCGACCGTCCCGGCCGCGACCGCGCTGCGCTCCGCGCGGCGGGCAACCGCGCGGGCGAGGTGGAGATGCGCGGCGATCGGCGCGCCGCCGGGCAGGATGAAGCTGGTCAGCGGGGCGAGCGCGCCGTTCATCGCGTCGATCTCCTGCTCCAGCCGTGCGACCTGCGCGGGCGTGATGCGGAGTGCGCCGTCGATCCCGTCGGGCGTCGCGATATCCGCGCCCAGGTCGAACAAATCGTTCTGGATCCGCGCCAGCGCCGCGTGCGTCTCGTCCTCCGCCAGCGTCGCCGCGAGGCCGATCGCGCTGTTCGCCTCGTCGACATCGCCGATCGCCGCCATCAGCGGATCGGCCTTCGACACGCGCGACCCGTCGACGAGACCGGTCGAGCCGTCGTCGCCGGTGCGGGTGTAGATTTTGTTGAGTTTTACCATGTCAATTTTCGCGCTGCCGGCCCGCTCCCCCTCCCGACCGTCCAATCAGGATATTCTATGGGCGGTCGGGAGGGGGAGCGGGCTGGTGCCGTCCGTGCGCGCAAGCGCATCAAAAGTTTCCTCAGCCGCCGTTTTCACCGGCGGCGAACAGGATCACCACGACGACCAGGATCGCCGCGGCCTGAAAGAAGATGCGGAACTGCATCGCCTTGTTGGACTTGATCGCGAACTCGCTCGGGCCCGGGCCGTGCACCTCAGTGGACGAGTTCTTGAGGAACATCACCACGCCATAGACGAGCGCGGCGACGGTCGCGATCATCGCGGCGAGCAGGAGGATGGCGAGAAAGGTCATGGGTCTTATTTAGGTGCTCGCATAGCCGTTGGGAAGCGTGCCGGCGCGCAGGGCGTTGGCCAAGGTTCGGCCGTCGGGATAGTCGCGGCGCAGGTCGGCGAGCGTCGGGGCGTCGTGGCGCTTGGCGAGGCGGTCGCCCTTGGCATCGGTCAGCAGCGCATGGTGGCGATAGACCGGCGTCGGCAGGCCGAGCAGCGCCTGGAGCAAGCGGTGGACATGCGTCGCGGCGAACAGGTCGCGGCCGCGCACGACGTGGGTCACGCCTTGCGCCGCATCGTCGACGGTCACCGCGAGGTGATAGCTCGCGGGCGCGTCCTTGCGCCACAGCACGACGTCGCCGGCGGCCTCAGGCATCGCGATCTGCTCGCCCGCGATCTCATCGTGCCACGCCAGCCCCGGATGCCGCGTGGCCGCCGCCACCATGTCGAGCCGCAATGCGAACGGCTCGCCCGTCGCCAGCTTCGCCGCGATCTCGGCCGCCGATCGATGTCGGCACGCGGCGGGATGCGGCGGTGGCGTGTCGTCGTCGTGTGGTGCGCTCCCCGCCGCGGCGATCTCCGCCGCGATGTCGGCGCGGGTGCAGAAGCAGCGATAGGTGAGGCCTTCGGCATGCAGCCGTTCAAGCGCATCGGCATAGAGCGGCACGCGTGCCGATTGGAACACCATCGGCCCGTCCCAGCTCAGGCCGAGCCACGCCATGTCGCCGATAATCCCCTGAACATGCTCCACCCGCGAGCGCGTCCCGTCGATGTCCTCGATCCGCAGCAGGAACCGCCCGCCCGCTTCCCGCGCCCGGTCGTGTGCCTGCACCGCCGACCAGGCGTGGCCCAGATGCAACGCTCCGGTCGGGCTCGGCGCGAAACGGCTGACGATCAAGTCACTGACTCTTGACCGCGAGTCGTCGCGTGTGCTGTCATCATGGCGTCATCCTAGTCGGGTTGATGCCCGTCGGGAAAGTTGTGGGGGAAGCGCGTGTTCCATCCCGACCTGATGCGGCATCCGGACAGTTGCCCGGCGCTGGTGCTGAACGCCGATTACACGCCGCTCAGTTACTACCCGCTGTCCGTCTGGCCGTGGCAGACCGCCGTCAAGGCGGTCTTTTTGAATCGCGTCGACATCGTCTCGCATTACGAGCGCGAAGTGCGCAGCCCGACGCACGCGCTCAAGCTGCCCAGCGTCATCGCGCTCAAACAGTTCGTCCGCCCGAGCCAGTTCCCCGCCTTCACCCGGTTCAACCTGTTCCTGCGCGACAAGTTCAGTTGCCAATATTGCGGGACGCACAAGGACCTGACCTTCGACCATGTCATCCCGCGGGCGTACGGCGGGCGCACGACGTGGGAAAATGTCGCGACCGCCTGCGCGCCGTGCAACTTGCGCAAGGGTGGCCGCACCCCGCGCGAGGCGAAGATGCCGCTCCACGTCGAGCCGATCCGCCCGACGAGCTGGCAATTGCAGGACCACGGCAAGAGCTTCCCGCCCAATTACCTCCACGATACGTGGCGCGATTGGCTGTATTGGGACGTCGAACTCGAAGCTTGATTGACCCCGCGCACGCCGCCGTGCAGCACTTTCGCATGGCCGAACTCCCCGCGATTACAAACAACGCCGACATCCGCTTCCTCGGCAAGCTGCTCGGCGACGTGATCCGCGCCTATGGCGGCGACGAACTGTTCCGGCGGACAGAATATATCCGCTCGGCGTCGGTCGATCGGCATCGCGGGGTCGGGGGTGAGGTCGATCTCGGGCTTGATCGGCTGACGCTCGACGAGACGCTCGATTTCGTGCGCGGGTTCATGCTGTTCTCGATGCTCGCCAATCTGGCGGAGGACCGACAGGGGGTCGCCGCCGAGCCGGGGACCGATGTCGCCGCCGCGATCGAGCGTTTGGCGGGCGAGGGGATCGGCAAGGACCGGGTCGCCGCGTTGCTCGACGCCGCGCTGATCGCGCCGGTGCTCACCGCGCACCCGACCGAGGTACGGCGCAAGTCGATGATCGACCACCGCAATCGCATCGCCGAGCTGATGGCGCTGCGCGACGGCGGCACCACGACGACCCCCGACGGTGACGACGTCGAACAGGCGATTACGCGCCAGATCGCGCTCTTGTGGCAAACCCGCGTGCTGCGCCGCGAGCGGCTCTACGTCACCGACGAGGTCGAGACCGCGCTGTCGTACCTGCGCGACGTGTTCCTGTCCGTGCTGCCCGGCCTCTACCAGCGCTGGGACCGCGCGCTGGGCGCACGGACACCGCGTTTCTTGCGGCCCGGCAGCTGGATCGGCGGCGACCGCGACGGCAACCCCAATGTGGTCGCGGCATCGCTGACCACGGCGCTCGCGCGGTCGTGTGAGGCAGTGCTCGGCTACTATCTCGACGCGGTCCATTCGCTCGGCGCCGAGCTGTCGATCTCGACCGAGCATGCCGAGGTTAACGACGAGCTGCTCGCGCTCGCCGCGCGGAGCGGCGACACCGCGCCGAGCCGCGACGACGAGCCATATCGCCGCGCATTGTCGGGCATCTACGCGCGCCTTGCCGCCACGCACCTCGCGCTTACCGGCAAGCCGGCGCCGCGCCCGGGATCCCTCGCCGGCGAGCCATATGACGATCCGCTGGCGCTGCGCCGCGATCTTGTCACCATTGCTTACGCGCTCGCCGACCAAGGCGACGGACCGCTCGCCTCGGGCGGGGCGCTCGGACGGCTGATCCGCGCGGTCGATACGTTCGGTTTCCACCTTGCGACGCTCGACCTGCGCCAGAACAGCGCGGTGCACGAAGCGACGGTCGCGGAGATGCTCAAGGTGGCGGGGGTCGAGGCGGACTACGCCGCGCTCGACGAGCCCGCTCGAGTCGATCTGCTTCGCCGCGAACTCGCCAATGCGCGCCCGCTGGTCAGTCCCTATGCGAAGTATTCGGATGAGACCGCGAGCGAGCTCGCGATCCTGCGCGCCGCCGCCGATGCACACGCCAAATACGGCGCGGCGTCGATCCGCCAGTACATCGTGTCCATGGCGAAGTCGGTCAGCGACTTGCTTGAGGTGCATCTGCTGTTGAAGGAAGTCGGGCTCTATTCGCCTGGCGACCCTCCAACGGCGGCGATCATGGCGGTACCGTTGTTCGAAACGGTCGGTGACCTCGAAGCCGCGCCGCAAATCATGACCGACTGGTTCGCGCTCCCCGAAGTCGCCGCGATCGTCAGTGTGCGCGGCGTGCAGGAAGTGATGATCGGCTATTCGGATTCGAACAAGGATGGCGGCTATCTGACCTCGACCTGGCAGTTGAGCCGCGCATCGGCGGCGCTGACGCCGGTGTTCGAAAAGGCGGGCGTCGGGATGCAATTGTTCCATGGCCGCGGCGGCGCGGTCGGGCGCGGCGGCGGGTCGGCCTTCGCGGCGATCCGCGCGCAGCCGCCGGGCACGGTGCAGGGCCGCATCCGCATCACCGAACAGGGCGAGGTGATCGCCGCGAAATACGGCACGCGCGAAAGTGCGACGACCAATCTCGAGGCGATCACCGCGGCGACCTTGCTCTCCAGCCTGGAGCCGCCCGCTTTGTCCAATGCCGACGCCAAAAGGTTCGGCGCGGCGATGGATGAACTGTCGGCGCGCGCGTTCGCGGCGTATCGCGGACTGGTGTACGAGACCGAGGGCTTCCGCACCTTCTTCCGCCAGATGACCCCGATCGCCGAGATCGCGAACCTGAAGATCGGCAGCCGTCCCGCCAGCCGCAAGAAATCGGACGCGATTGAGGATTTGCGCGCGATCCCCTGGGTGTTCAGCTGGGCGCAGGCGCGCGTGATGCTCCCAGGCTGGTACGGGGTCGGGCAGGCGCTCGCCGGGTTCGCCGACAAGGCGTTGCTGCGTGAAATGGCCGAAGCCTGGCCGTTTTTCGCCGCGACGCTCGACAATATGGAACAGGTGATGGCGAAGTCCGACATGCAGATCGCCGAACGCTACGCCGCGCTGGTCGAGGATCGCGTGTTGGCTGGCGCGATCTTCCCGCGCATCCGCGACGGATGGAAAGAGGCGCGGGACGGGTTGCTCGGCGTTACTGGTCAGTCGCGGCTGCTCGAAAAGAACCCCAAGCTCGACGCCTCGATCCGGCTGCGCCTCCCCTATATCGAACCGCTCAACCGCCTGCAGATCGAGCTGATGAAGCGCCACCGCGCCGGCGAGGACGACCCGCGCGTGGCGGAGGGCATCTTGCTGTCGATCAACGCGATCGCGACGGCGCTCAGGAATTCGGGGTAATTCCGTATATACGCTATTGACGATCTCAAATTTTTACGTATATACGAAATTTCTCTCAGTTCCCCCGGGGAGATCGCAGGTATCGATGCCGATAGTCGGCTAGCCGGGGGGATGTTCTTCGTTGAAATCGAGTTTGATGCGGCCAAACGAGCAGAGGTTGCCGCTGAACGTGGATTAGATTTAGCAACTGCGGGAGAGCTGTTCGACGGCTTCCATCTGACGAGGCGCGACGACAAACATAGCGAGCCGAAGAGCGGTTTCATTCGATCGGGATGGCGGGCGACGATATCGTGATCGTGACCTGGACTCCTCGCGGGAACCGGCGTCGCATCGTGACGATGTGGAAAGCAAATGACAGAGAAAGACGGAAATATCAGCAAGCGCGCGACCGACCCGGATGACGTGAAGCCCGAACTGGACGATGCCTGGTTCGAGGAGGCGGATGCCTTCGTCGGCGCCAAGCTCGTCCGGCGCGGCCGGCCGAAATCGGACAATCCGAAGCAGCCCGTGTCGCTGCGGCTCGACCGCGACGTCGTCGACTGGTTCAAGCGCGGCGGCGATGGTTGGCAGACGCGGATCAACGACGAGTTGCGCAAGGTGGCTGGCATCTGAATTAACCCGTCCCTAACCTCGCGCGCGTACTCCCGCACGCGTGGAACGGGGCGGGATCTTCCTGGCGACGCGCATGACGCTCGGCCTTCTGGCCGCGCTGGCGGTGTCGGCGTGCGCGGAGAGCGACGGATCGAGCGTCACGTTGCCGATCCCCAAATTGCCGCCCAGGGTCATGCTTGAAAAGCTCGATCTCAACGTGCCGACGGACATCAATGCAGCCGACCTCAACGCCAGCGCTACCCCGGCGCTTGCCGTCGCGCCCGCGTTCAACGTGCTCGCGGGCACGCAAAGCCCCGACGACGCCGCGCGCGCGCTCGATTGCCTGACCAAGGCGGTCTATTACGAAGCCGGCAACCAGTCCGACGACGGCCAGCGCGCGGTTGCGCAAGTCGTGCTCAACCGCGTGCGCGACCGCGCCTTCCCGTCGAGCGTGTGCGGCGTGGTCTATCAGGGATCGCAGCGCAGCACCGGGTGCCAGTTCACCTTCACCTGCGACGGGTCGCTCGCGCGCCGCCCGAGCGAAGCGGGATGGATTCGCGCGCGCGCGGTCGCGAGTTCGGCGCTGGCCGGATCGGTCTACGCGCCGGTCGGATCGGCGACCTTCTATCACGCCAATTACGTGTCGCCGTGGTGGGCCAATTCGATGGACAAGGTCGCGACGGTCGGCGCGCACATCTTCTACCGGTGGCGCGGGGGCATGGAGAATGCGCTGGCATTCCGGCAGCGCTATTCTGGGTCCGAGCCGAGCCTGACCGGGCGCATCCCCGTGCCGGGCGACAGTATCGCTTCCGCTGGCGCCACTGCCGGGGTGGAAACGGTCGGATCGGTGATGATCCATCGCGGGCTGGTCGCGCCGGCCACGGTCAGCGTGAATGGGGCGCCGACCAAAGTGGCGGCGGTTGCCACGTCCGCACCGACGATGGGCAAGCTGATCCGCGTGGGTGGCGGTCGCGGCGTGCGTGTCTATCGCGGCACTCGGGGGCCGGCGTCGACCGAAGATCTGTCGGGGCAGGCGGTCGTCGACTAAGCCGCGCGTCGCTCGAGATCGAGCAAATACCGCTTCCCTTCCAGTCCGCCTGCGAACCCCGTCAGCGATCCGTCGCTGCCGATCACGCGGTGACACGGCGCGATGATCGAAATCGGGTTCTTGCCGTTCGCCGCGCCGACCGCGCGGCACGCGGTAGGCCGTCCGACCTGCGCTGCGATCTCCGCATAGGTCCGCGTTTCGCCAACCGGGATCGTCAGCAACGCCGCCCACACGCTCTTCTGGAACGGGGTTCCGTGGAAATCGAGCGGCACGGTGAAGGCCGATCGCTTGCCGGCAAAATATTCGCTTAGCTGCCGTGCGGTTTCGGCGAGCACCGGATGGTCGGGCTGCTCGGTCATCGCGCCGAGCCGCACGCGGTCCTCGCGGTCGTTTTCCCACAGGATCGCCGCGAGGCCGCGGTCGCTCGCGACCAGCTTGAGCGTGCCGACCGGCGAGGGAATGTGCGTGAAGGCATAGGTCATCGGTTTGTCCTTGGTGGCTTGCACCAAGGCTTTAGGCGCGCCGCCGACGGCAGACTTCCCGTGCTTTGCGGCCAAAGTCAGCGGCCCAACCCCATCCGCTGCAACTCGCGCTGACCACTCAACTGATGTTTGAGCGCGCCCGCCAGGTGCAGTGCGAACAGCGCGTAGACGAGGTATGCGATCAATTCGTGCGCCGCGCCGAACGTGTCGTGGACCCATTTCTTGCTGTCGGGTGGCAAGTCCATGATGAAGCCGAGCCGCGGAATCTCGAACAGCCCGAACCACGTGATCGGGTGCGCGGCGGCGTCCTTGAACGCACAATCCATCACGTACCCCGTGATCGGCATCGCGAAGAGGACGAAATACAGCCCCCAATGGACGATATGGGCGAGATTGCGCTCCCACGGCCGGTAACTCAGCGGGAACGCCGGGGGGCGATGGCTCAGCCGCCACAGCAGCCGCAGCACCGCGAGGCCCAGGATCGTCAGCCCGATCGCCTTGTGCTTGTCGATCATCGGGCGGACATATTCGCCGAGCGCGGGATGCGTGTCGCCGTACGGCCAGATCCATGCCAGCGCGATGTTGGTTAGAACGCCCAGCGCCACGATCCAGTGCAGGAAGATCGCGGTCCGCGTATATCGTTCATTCCCCATCCAGCACCACTCCTGCAAACGCTTCAGGCTAGTCCGCACCCGAAACGAACGCTAGGGAATATGACGCCCCCTCCCCAGGTCTTGTTCCCGATGCTCCAGCGTACGCCGGCGGATGCGCTGGCCCAGACCTTCGCGATCCTGTCGCCGCGGCTCAACCCGCGCCGTGTCGGCGGGCCGAGCCGGGCGATCAGCGGGCTGGTGTATCTCGCGTTCGTCGCATTGGTCGCGATGGCGTTCCTGCGCCAGGGCATCCTCGTCTGGTCGGTCGGGGTCGCGTACATCCTGTACGATACCGCGCTCCTCATCTTCACCGCGATCGAGATCTGGCCGCTGCGGCATGGTGCGCGCGTGCCGGTCGTCGAGGGCGCTCAGCCGAGCCTCGCCGTCATCGTCGCCGCACGCAACGAGGCGGCGGTGATCGACGTGACGATCGACCGGCTCGCGGCGCAGGACGGCGCGCCTGATTTGATCCTGATCGCGGACGATGGATCGGACGATGCAACCGCGGCGACGCTCGCACGCTATGGGCTGGATCAGCCCGAGGTCGGTGCGATCAGCGATCCTGCGTGCGATTTGCCCAGCCTGCGCTGGTTGCGCCTCCCGCACGGCGGCAAGGCGCGCGCGCTCAACGCCGCGATCGTGCATGTCGACGAGGAGATCGTCATCACGGTCGACGCCGACACCTTGCTCGAGCCCGGCGCGATCGCCGCGATGCGCGCCGCCTTCGCCGCCGAGCCGCAGCTCGTCGCGGCGACCGGTGTGATCCGCCCGATGTGCGGGCCGAGCCTCACGGCGCGGCTGTTCGAGTGGTTCCAGACCTACGAATACGTCCGCAATTTCCTGTCGCGCCATGCGTGGGAGCAACTTAACGGGCTGCTGCTCGTGTCGGGCGCGTTCGCCGCGTTCCGGACCAAGGCGGTGGTGGAGGTCGGCGGGTTCGACTCCGATTGCCTGGTCGAGGATTACGAACTGATCCACCGCCTCCACCGCTTCGCGCACGATAGCGGACGCGATTGGCGCGTGCGCGTGATCGGCGGCGCGCTGGCGAGTACCGACGCGCCCGCGACGCTCCCCGCCTTCCTGCGCCAGCGCCGCCGCTGGTTCGGCGGCTTCCTCCAGACGCAACACTGGAACCGCGACATGGTCGGGAATGGCCGGTTCGGAAAACTCGGCACAGCGATGCTACCCGTGAAAGCCGCCGACACCGTCCAGCCGATCTTCGGGCTCGCCGCGTTCGCCATCCTGCTCGTCGTGCTGTTCAGCGGGCGGTTCCACATCGTGCTGCCGATCCTGATCATCATGGGGGTCAAGATTGCGATCGACCTCAGCTTCCACCTCGCCTCGCTCAAACTCTATTCGCGCTGGACCGGGCAGACCAAGGGGCTGCGGCTCGGCCCCGCGCTCGCCGCCGCGCTGCTCGAGCCGTTCAGCTTCCAGCTTTTCCGCCACTGGGGCGCTATCCTGGGGTGGAAGGCGTTCCTGACTGGCCGCGAGACCTGGGCGCGCCAGAGCCGCACCGCGATCGCTGAGGTGAAAAGGGAATCCTGATTCCCCTCCCTCTTAGGAAGGGGGCTAGGTCAGGAACGGCGCCGCCAGTTCCGGCCGCACCCGCATCAATCGCCCGGTCGCGCGGTCGATCAGCGCCCAGGTGGTTTTGGCCTGCACCTTGACCGTGCCGTCCGCGCCCGTGAACCGCACGTGCCGGTCGAAGCGCGCGCCCTGCGGCGGGTCGCTGACCCAGGTTTCGGCGACGACCGTCTCGCCCGCCGCCACGTTGCCGCGATAATCGATCTCGTGCCGCGTCACGACCCAGATCATCGCGTCGCGCTGTTCGGGCGTCGCGATGCTGTTCCAGTGCGCCACCGCGATGTCCTGGATCCACTTCACCCACACTGCATTGTTGACGTGGCCGAGCTCGTCGATGTCGGCATCGGTCGCGGTGATGGGGTAGGAGAGGCCGGCCATAGCGCTACTCGTAAAAGGCGGCGCCCCGGTTGGGCGGCTGAAAGGATTGAAAGAAGGAAACCCTGAAGACATCCTCGACCTCGGCGCTTCGGCCGAATTCCAGCAAGGCTGAGTTCAATGCTTTTCGTCGCGCGACCGCCACATCGCGCGCGAAAAATGTGCGCGTCGTATTATATCTCATGTTGTCGAACCGTTGGGCCGCTTGACCAGCGATGGAGAAGCGGAAGAACGGCATTACGCTTCTACGCCTAATTGCCACAGCACGAAGGCATGCTCCTCGGCGCTTTCGTAGAGGCTGTCGAAGCGCCCCGACTTGCCGCCATGGCCCGCGCCCGTGTTGGTCTTGAGCAGCAGCACGTTGTCGTCGGTCTTGGTCGCGCGGAGCTTGGCGGCCCATTTGGCCGGTTCCCAATAGGTCACGCGCGGGTCGTTGAGGCCGCCCGAGATGAACAGCGGCGGATAGGCTTGCGCCTTGACGTTGTCGTAGGGCGAATAGGAGCGGATCAGATCGAACGCGGCCTTGTCCTCGATCGGGTTGCCCCATTCGGGCCACTCGCCGGGGGTCAGCGGCAAGGACTCATCGAGCATCGTGTTGAGCACGTCGACGAACGGCACGTCGGCGATCACCGCACCCCATAATTCGGGATCGGAATTGACCACCGCGCCCATCAGCTCGCCGCCCGCCGAGCGGCCCGCGATCGCGATCTTGCCCGCGGCGGTCCAGCCGTCCGCGATAAGCGCCTTCGCCACATCGACGAAATCGTTGAAGGTGTTGGCGCGCTTTTCGAGCTTGCCATCGTGATACCATTGCTGGCCGAGATCGTCGCCACCGCGGATGTGCGCGATGGCATAGGCGAAGCCGCGGTCGAGCAGCGACAGCCGCCCGGTCGAGAAACCCGGCGGGATCGCATAGCCGTAGGCGCCATAAGCGTAGAGAAAGAGCGGGCGTGAGCCGTCGCGTGGGAAGTCCTTGGGATAAACGATCGACACCGGCACCTCGGTGCCGTCGCGCGCTTTGATCTTCAGCCGCTCGGTCGCGTATTTGCCCGCGTCGTAGCCGCTCGGAATTTCCTGCACCTTGAGCGTCGTCATTTCGCCGGTCGCCACGTCGTAGTCGTACACGGTCCCCGGCGTGACCATCGATTCGTAACCCAGCCGGATCACCGGCATGTCATATTCGGGATTGTCGCCGAGGCCGGCGGCATAACTCGCCTCGGGGAAGACGATCCGCTGCGGCGCGATGCCGGGATCGTAGCGGTGGATCGCGATCTGATCCAAGCCGTCCTCGCGCCCCTCGACCACGAAATAGTCACGGTAGCACTCGATCCCGGTCATGTAGAAATGCGGGCTCGGCGCGATCAGTTCGGACCAGTTGCTCGGGTCCGAGAGCGGCGCGGTGCAGAGTCGCCACATCGGATCGGTGTCGTTGGTGTGGATATAGAGCGTATCGCCGTGGGTCTCGACATCGTATTCGCGGCCGGTCTTGCGCGGCGCGACGCAGAGCATCGGCGCGGTGGGGTCGCTCGCGGGAAGCAGATAGGCTTCGCTGGTATTGTGGTCGCCCGTCGCGACGACGATCCACTGGCGGTCGCTGGTTTCCGACACGCCGACGCGGAAGCCTTCGTCGGCCTCGTGGTACAGTTCAACATCGTCCTTCGGATCGGTCCCGAGCCGGTGCAGCCGCGCATTGTCGGTGCGCCATTGCTCGTTGGCGAGGCCATAGAGGAACGCGCCGTCGTCGGCGGTCCAGACGATCTCCGACAGCATGCCGGGGATCGTATCGGGGAGGTGCTCGCCGGTCGCGAGGTCCTTGACGCGGATCGTGAACCGCTCCGCCCCGCTGTCGTCGATCGCATAGGCCAGCAGCTTGCCGTTGTTCGACACCGAAAAGGCGCCGAGCCGGAAATATTCCTTGCCCTCGGCCAGCGCCGGCTCGTCGAGGATGAGTTGGTCCTCGCCACCGGCGACGGGCTTGCGCCACCATTTGCGGTACTGCCCCCCGGTCTCGAACGCGGTCCAATAGAGCCAGTCGCCGTCCTTCTGCGGGACCGAGGAATCGTCCTCCTTGATCCGCGCCTTCATCTCTTCGTACAGCCGATCGGTCAGCGGCTTGTGCGGCGCCATCACCGCTTCGAAATAGGCGTTCTCCGCCTCGAGATAGGCGAGCACGTCCTTGTCGGTGACGGTCGGGTAGTTCGGGTCCTTCAGCCATGCCCAAGGGTCTGAAATCGTCGTACCGTGCGCGGTGAAGGAATGATCACGCGTCGTGGCGATTGGGGGCTTGGGATTGGTCATGCGCGGTTCCCTAGCCTCCTCGTCATCCCCGCGAAAGCGGGGACCCATCTCGTGAACGTGAGGCTGGGTGCAGCCGCAGGAGATGGGTTCCCGCTTTCGCGGGAATGACGGTAGAGGGATGGCCGATGCCGACCCGCCCATCGCACCCGCGCCTCACGCTCCTCGCGACGATCCTCGCCTCGACGCTGGCGTTCATCGATGGGTCGGTGGTCAACGTCGCGCTGCCGGCGATCGGTCGCGACCTGCACGCGAGCGCGGCGGACCTGCAGTGGACGATCAACGCGTATTTGCTCCCGCTGTCGGCGTTGCTGTTGCTGGGCGGGGCGGCGGGGGATCATTTCGGGCGGCGGCGGATGCTGATCGGCGGGATCGCTTTGTTCGCCGCGGCGTCCTTTGCGTGCGCGCTGGCACCGGGCCTCGGCGTGCTCCTCGCCGCGCGCGTCGTCCAGGGCGTGGGCGCGGCGATGCTGATGCCCAACAGCCTGTCGATCCTGAGCCACGCCTTTTCGGGCGAGGAAAAAGGCCGCGCGGTCGGCACCTGGGCAGCGGTCGGCGCGATCGCGTCGGCATTCGGGCCGCCGCTCGGCGGGTGGCTGGTGGACAGCGTCGGGTGGCGCGCGATCTTCTTCATCAGCCTGCCGGTCGCCGCGGCGGCGATCGGCCTCGCGCTCACGGGCGTCGCGGAAAGCGGCGAGGGCCAGCAGCCGCTCGACTGGCCCGGCGCGGCGCTGGCGACGGTGGCGCTGGGTGCGCTGACCTGGGCACTGACGCTATGGTCGAGCCAGCGCGTCATGACCGAGGCGGCGTGGATCGCGCTCGGCGTAGGGCTCGCCACGCTGGCGCTTTTCGTGATTGTCGAGCATCGCCGCTGTGACCGTGCGATGATGCCGCTCGCCTTGTTCGGGACCAAGGCGTTCGTCGGACTCACCTCCTATACCTTCCTGCTTTACGGCGCGCTCGGCGGGCTGATCGTGCTGCTGCCGTTTGTGCTGATCACCGGCGGGGGCTATTCGCCGGTGCAGGCGGGGCTCGCGCTGTTGCCGTTTTCGATCGGGATCGGCCTCGGGTCGCGCGCGATGGGCATACTGACCGAGCGGATCGGGCCGCGCTGGCCGCTCACGATCGGGCCGCTGGTGGTCGCCGCCGGGTTCGCGCTGATGCTCCGGGTCGAGCCGCAAGCGAGTTACTGGACGAGCGTGCTCCCCGGGATCGCGGCGATCGCGCTCGGCATGGCGATGGCGGTCGCGCCGCTGACCACCGCGGTGCTGTCGTCGGTCGACGACGAGCACACCGGCACCGCCTCGGGCTTCAACAGCGCGATCGCGCGGACCGGCGGGCTGATCGCGACGGCGTCGTGCGGCGCGGTGATCGCGGCGAGCGGCGCGGCGTTGCTCGGGGCGTTCCATATGGCGGCGGTCGTCGGCGCCGGCCTTGCGATCGGCGCGGGCGCGTCGGCCTTCGCCAGCTTCGACGCCAAGCCCGGCTGATCGCCCACTTGTCGCGCGCGCCGCGTTTCTGGCAAGGGAGCATCATGTCCACCTACGCCGACCGCCTTTCCGCCCTTCGCGACCAGCTCAAGCGCGATCGCCTCGACGGGTTCGTCGTCCCGCTGACCGACGAGCATATGTCCGAATATGTCGGCGCCTATGCGCAGCGCCTCGCCTGGCTGACCGGGTTCCAGGGATCGGCGGGGACCGCGGTGGTGCTGCCCGCCGAAGCCGCGATGTTCGTCGACGGGCGCTATACGCTGCAGGTGCGCGAGCAGGTCGATGGCGGCGATTACCAGTTCGTCGAGGTGCCCGCGACGAGCGTCGCCGACTGGCTCGGCGCGCACGTTTCGCAGGGCGGACGGATTGGCTACGACCCGTGGCTGCATACGTCGGAATGGGTGAAAGCCGCCGAAAAGGCGCTGGCGGCGAAGGGTGCCGCGCTGGTCGCGGTCGACACCAACCCGGTCGACGCGATCTGGCCCGACCGCCCGGCACCGTCCGACGCGCGGCTGGTGGTCCAGCCCGACGACCTCGCGGGCAAATCATCGGCGCAGAAGCGCGCCGACATCGCCGACTGGCTGGCCGAGCAGAAGGCCGATGCGGTGGTGCTCTCCGCGCTCGATTCGATCGCCTGGGCGCTCAACGTGCGCGGCGCCGACGTCGAGCGCACCCCGGTCGCGCTGGCCTATGCGATCGCCAATGCCGACGGCACCCTCGACCTGTTCGTCGCGCCGGAGAAGATGAGCGACGAAGTCGCGAAGCACCTCGGCAATGCGGTGACGGTGCACGATCGCAAGGATTTCGCGCCGGCGCTCGGCAAATATGCCGGCAAGCGCGTCGCCGCCGATCCCGAGCGCGCGGTCGCGGCGATCATCGACGGGCTGAAGGCAGGCGGCGCGACCGTGCTCGCGCTGCGCGACCCGGTGGTGCTCGCGAAGGCGATCAAGAACCCGGCCGAGGCCGCCGGTCACCGCGCGGCGAGCGTGCGCGACGGCGCGGCGCTGACGCGCTTCCTCAAATGGTGCGAGGAAACGCTCCCCAACGGCACCGAAACCGAGCTGACCGCCGCCGCCAAGCTGCAGGAATTGCGCGAGGCGACCGGGCTGCTCAAGGATTTGAGCTTCGACACGATTTCCGCCACGGGGCCGCACGGCGCGATCCCGCACTACCGCGTGACCGAGGAATCGAGCCTGCCGATCGGCCCGGGCCAGCTCTATCTGGTCGATTCGGGCGGGCAGTACGCCGACGGCACCACCGACGTGACGCGCGTCGTGCCCGTGGGCGAGCCGACGCCGGAGATGGTCGATCGCTTCACGCGCGTGCTTCAGGGGCATATCGCGCTCGCCACTGCGGTGTTTCCCGAAGGCACCAACGGCGGCCAACTCGACGCTTTCGCGCGGCGGCCGCTGTGGGAAGCGGGGCTCGATTTCGCGCATGGCACCGGGCACGGCGTCGGCGCTTATCTCGCGGTGCACGAGGGGCCGCAGCGGATCGCCAAGCCCAACTACCCCGGTGGCGGCCCGGCCGAACCGCTCAAGCCCGGCATGATCATCTCGAACGAGCCGGGCTACTATAAGGCCGGCGATTACGGCATCCGGATCGAGAATCTCGTGCTGGTCGAACGCCGCGACATCCCCGGCGCTGAGCAACCGATGATGGGGTTCGAAACGCTGACCTACGCGCCGATCGAGCGGCGGCTGATCGAACCGGCATTGCTGACCGTGGCCGAACGCGCCTGGCTCGACGCGTATCACGGGCGGGTGCTCGACGTGCTCGGGCCCGAACTCGACGCCGACGAGCGCAAGTGGCTCCTCGCCAAGTGCGCGACGATCGGGGGGTGACCTAGTCCTCCCCGTTCACGGGGAGGTGGCAGCCGCAGGCTGACGGAAGGGGTGGGCGGCGAGCAGCGTCGCTTGCGGCGATCTCCCTCCACCACGCCGCTGCGCGTCGCGGTCCCCTCCCTGTAAAACGGGGAGGATTTTTAAGGCCTAACTACCGCGTTGACCGCATCCGCCGCGCGTAGCGCCGCCATCAGCTTCTCAAGATGCGCGGCGTCGCGGACTTCCAGGTCGATCTGATTGGTGTGGAAGCCGGTATCGGTCGAATCGAAGCGGATGTTGATGATGTTGGCGCGGTGCTGGCCGATGATCGTCGACACGGTGCCGAGCGCGCCGGGCTCGTTCTTCAGCGTGATCTCAATCTGCGCCATCCCACCTTCGGCCTTGTTGCCCCAGGCGAGATCGACCCAATCGGCGTCGTCCGATTTGGCCAGCACCGGGCAATCGATGCGGTGGACCGCGATTTCCTGGTCGGGGCGGCGCAGACCGACGATGCGGTCGCCGGGCACCGGGTGACAGCACGAATCGAGCATATAAGCGACGCCCGGGGTCAGCCCGGTGATCGATACCGCCGATTGCTGCGGCAGCGCGCGGCCGGCGTCGGTCCCCGCCGATCCCGGCATCAGCGCCTCCATCAGCTGCGCGTCGGTGATCCGGTGCCGCGCCACCGCTTCGAGCAGCGCGTCCTCGTCGGTCAGCTTGAGCTTCTTGAGCGCGGTCTTGACCGCATCGACGCTGAGCGGTGCGGGCAGGCGCTGGACGATCTCGTCGTAGAGCTTGCGCCCCAGCGATAGCGTTTCCTTGCGCTCGGTGAGTCTGAGCGAGCGGCGGATCGCGGCGCGCGCCTTCCCGGTGATCGCGAAGTTGAGCCAGTTGGGCTGCGGCGTCTGCGCCTTCGAGCGCAGGATCTGCACCTGGTCGCCATTGTCGATCGCGGTGCGTAAGGGAACGTGCCGGCCGTTGATCTTCGCTCCCACCGCCTGGTCGCCGAGATCGGTGTGGACGGCATAGGCGAAGTCGATCGGCGTCGCGCCCTTGGGCAATTGGTGCAGCTCGCCCTTGGGTGTGAAGGCGAAGATGCGGTCCTGGTACATCGCCATGCGCGTGTGTTCGAGCAGTTCCTCGGGGCTGTCGGCGGTCTCGAGGATCTCGACCAGGTCGCTGATCCAGCTGTGCTGTGTGTCGGCGCGGACCTTGCCGGTCTTGTACGCCCAGTGCGCGGCGAGCCCGTATTCGGCCTCGGCGTGCATTTCCTCGGTGCGGATCTGGATTTCGACGCGCGTGTCGCCGGCGTGCATCACCGAGGTGTGGAGCGAACGATAGCCGTTGCGCTTGGGGGTCGAGATGTAATCCTTGAAACGGCCCGGCACGCTCGGCCAGCGGCGGTGGATGATGCCGAGCGCGCGGTAGCAATCCTCCTCGGTCGGCACCGTCACGCGGAACGCCATGATGTCGGACAGCTGCTCGAAGCTGATGTGCCGCTCCTGCATCTTCTTCCAGATGCTGTACGGGTGCTTCTCGCGCCCCGATATGTCGGCGTCGACCCCGGCGCGCGACAGGAGCAGCTTGAGGCCGGAGCCGATCTTGGCGATGCGGTCGCCGCCGCCTTCCTTCAACTGCTCGAGGCGCTTCGTAATGGAGGCAAACGCTTCGGGCTCGAGCTGCGCGAAGGCGAGGCTCTGCATCTCCTTCATGAACTCGTACATGCCGATCCGCTCGGCGAGCGGCGCGTAGATGTCCATCGTCTCGCGCGCGATGCGCTTGCGCTTCTCCGGGTTCTCGATGTGGTGCAGCGTGCGCATGTTGTGCAGCCGGTCGGCGAGCTTGACCAACAGCACGCGGATGTCGTCGGACATCGCGAGTAGGAACTTGCGCAAATTCTCGGCGGCGCGCTCGGTGTCCGATTGCGCCTCGATCTTCGAAAGCTTGGTGACGCCGTCGACCATCCGCGCGACATTGTCGCCGAACAGTTTCTCGATCTGCTCGGGGGTGGCGACGGTATCCTCGATCGTGTCGTGGAGGATCGCGGTCGCGATCGTCTCGTCGTCGAGGTGGAGGTCGGTCAGGATACCCGCGACCTCGATCGGATGGCTGAAATAGGGGTCGCCCGAGGCGCGCTTCTGGCTGCCATGCGCCTGGAGCGAAAAGACGTAGGCGCGGTTGAGCAATGCCTCGTCGGCGTCGGGATCGTACCCGAGCACGCGATCGACGAGTTCATATTGGCGCAGCATCTATGGCTAAGATGCCCGGATGACGCTGCTTTGCAACAAAAATGCTGGCCGCGGGCGAACCCGCGGCCAGAGAGGGGAGCTCAGTTCGCCTTGGCGTTGCACTTGGCGAGGGCGTCGGCGTCGAGCGCCTGGCCGCCGGCCGAGAACGACGAAAGCTTGCCGACGCGCTGCGCGACGAGCTGGCACAGGATGAGGTCGCGTTCGGCCGCCTTCGACGCGGTGAACGCGCCGTCGCGGAACTTCCATAGCGTGTCGCGGGTGATGATGCTGGTCTTGGCCGGCGCCTCGACCGGGGTGGCGGCGTAATAGCCGGCCGACCCCAGGGGCTGCGCGAGCGCGACGGTCGAGCCGAGCACGGTGGTAACGGCTAGCGCGCCGATGAATGCGAGTGTGCGGGACATGTTTTCCTCCTTCGTCCGGTGCAACGCACAATAGGTTGCGAATCACTACCTAGTGTATTAGGTAGCAGGTTGCAACTAAAAACTTACATGGCATTTTCATGACGCAAAAAATACGATACGCTGCTGGCAAAAGAGAGGAATTCCGATGGGCATGAGCGGCCATCTGCGCGAGCCGCTGCGCGACCTGGTCGAGTGCAGCTTGCCGGCGGCGCTCGAGGCGATGGGCGAGCGCTGGTCGTTCATGATCCTGCGCGCGGCGTTCAACGGCCTGCACCATTTCGAGGAATATCAGTCGGAGCTCGGCATCGCGCGCAACATCCTGGCCAACCGGCTGGCGCGGCTGGTCGAGCACGGCATCCTGACACGCGAGGCGCTGCCCGAGGATCGCCGCAAGATTCAGTACCAGCTGACCGACAAGGGGTTTGCGCTGCTCCCGACGATGGTCGCGCTCAGGCAATGGGGCGAGCGGTGGGAGACGGGCACGCCCGCGACCCCGGTGCTGGTCGATGCGCGCGACATGCGCCGGATCCAGCCAGTCCAGGTGCTGTCGCATGACGGCCGCCCACTCGGGAAGGGCGACTTACATTGGGCGCTGCCCGAGGATGTGGTCGGCGAGAACGAGCCGTTGCAGCAGGCCGCGGAGTAGGCCATAGCGTCCTCCTAGCGAAAGCTGGGATCTCAGGCGACGGCGCGATACCGCACGAGACCCCAGCTTCCGCTGGGGTGATGGTTTTAGGTAGGCAGTTTTCCGATGAACTGCCGCACCGCACCGGCGATCGGCGCGGGCTCGCCGGTCGGCAGGTGGACGTTGACGATCACCATGTCGACCGCACAGTGCAGCTCGCCGGTCGCTTCGTTCACCATCTCGTAGCGCTGCGTCATGCTGGTCGTGCCGACGCGGTCGATGCGGACCCAGATACGGATCGTGTCGCCCCATACGAAGGGCTTGAGATAGTCGACCTCCGCGCGGCGGACGTGGAATTCGGTGTCGGTCCACACCGGGCCGAGCGCGTCGGCGATCCCGGTCCATTCCCAGAACTCGGCCGCGGCGACGTCGGTATATTCGAGGTAGCGCGAGTTGAAGACGACCTTCTGCCCGTCGATCTCAGCATAGCGGACCTTGAACGCGGTCGAGAAAGCGAAGCCCTCGCGTTGCATCAGAACAGCAATTTCGCGCCGACGAGCAGCAACACAGTCGCGAGGATCGGCGTGAGGAAGCGGTCCGACACGCGGCTCGCGATAAGGCTGCCCACAATGATTCCCGGGATCGACCCGGTGAGCAGCGAGACCAGAATTTCGCCATTGACCGATCCGAGCAGCCAATGACCCATCCCCGCGAGCAAGGTCAGCGGCACCGCGTGCGCGATGTCGGACCCGACCAGCCGGTTGATCGGCAGCGTGGGGTAAAGGATCAGCAGCGCGGTCATCCCGAGCGCCCCCGCGCCGACCGAGGTCAGCGACACCAGCGTGCCGAGGATCGCGCCGAGCAGCACGGTGAAGATCAGCGGGTGCTCGCTTCCGACCGCGCCAACGCGTGGCGTCAGGTACGCGACGATCCGTGCGCGAAAGATCGTCGCGACCGCCGACAGGATCAGGACGATGCCGAGGATCAGCGAGATCGTGTGCCCAGTCCTGGCCGCGCCCGCGTGCCCGATCGCCAGCAGCGTGAGGATCGTCGCCGGCACGCTCCCCGCGGCCAACCGGCCGACGACGCGCCAGTCGACCGTCCCGCGCCAGCCGTGGACGGTGGTGCCGACGGTCTTGGTCGCCGAGGCGTAGAGCAGATCGGTCCCGACCGCGGTGGTCGGCGCGACGCCGAACACCAGCACGAGCAGCGGCGTCATCAGCGACCCGCCGCCGACCCCGGTCAGCCCCACGACGAGGCCCACCAGCACACCGGCTAGCGAATAATGCCAATCTATCGGCAAGATGGGATCAGCCCGCCGAGGCGCCGGGGGTGTTGACCCCCATCGATTGCAGATAGCGCTTCACGTTGCGCGCCGCCTGGCGCAGCCGCTGCTCGTTTTCGACCAATGCGATGCGCACGAAACCTTCCCCGTTCTCGCCATAGCCCACCCCTGGCGCAACCGCGACCTGAGCGTGAGTCAGCAATTGTTTGGAGAACTCAAGGCTGCCTAGGTGCGCGAGGCTCGGCGGGAGCGGCGCCCAGGCGAACATCGAGGCGCGGGGGGAGGGAATGTCCCACCCGGCGCGGCCGAAGCTTTCGACCAGCACGTCGCGGCGCTTGTGGTAGAGCTGGCGGTTCTTCTCGACGATGTCCTGCGGTCCGTTGAGCGCCGCGCACGCCGCCGCCTGGATCGGGGTGAAGGCGCCATAGTCGAGGTACGATTTCACCCGCGTCATCGCCGCGATCAGCTGCTTGTTGCCGACCGCGAAGCCGATCCGCCAGCCGGCCATCGAATAGGTCTTCGACAGGCTGGTGAACTCGACCGCGATGTCCTTCGCGCCCTTGACCTGCAGGATCGAAACGGTCGGGTTACCGTCGTAGTAGAGTTCCGAATAAGCGAGGTCGGAGATGATCCAGACCTGGTTTTCCTTCGCCCAAGCCACCAGCCGCTCGTAGAAAGCGAGGTCGACCGTCTCGGCGGTCGGGTTCGACGGATAGTTGACCACCAGCACGCTCGGGCGCGGGACAGTAAAGGCGATCGCGCGTTCGAGCGCGTCGAAATAGGCTTCGTCGGGCGTGGTCGGCACCGCGCGGATCGTCGCGCCGGCGATGATGAAGCCAAACGTGTGGATCGGGTAGCTCGGGTTGGGCGCGAGCACGACGTCGCCCGGCGCGGTGATCGCGGTGGCGAGGCTGGCGAGCCCCTCCTTCGAACCCATCGTCACGACGACTTCGCTTTCGGGATCGACCTCGACCCCGAAACGGCGGCCGTAATAATTGGCCTGCGCGCGGCGCAGGCCGGGAATGCCCTTCGACTGCGAGTACCCGTGCGCGTTGGGCTTCTGCGCCACCTCGACCAGTTTCTCGATGACGTGCGGCGGCGGCGGCAGGTCGGGATTGCCCATGCCGAGATCGATGATGTCCTCGCCCCCCGCGCGCGCCGCCGCGCGCATGCCGTTGACCTCGGCGATGATATACGGCGGCAAGCGTTTGATACGGTAGAAGTCGTCGGTCATGTCAACAAGTGTGCCGCGCGGCCGCGTAGAGGGAAAGCGCAAATCGGGCGGAACGGGTGCAAATCGCGCGCTTCCGCGTTAGAGCGGAAGCCATGGTCGACGATCCAACTCCGCCCGAACCCGATACCACCCCAGGCGCCGGCGTCCGCGCCGTGCTCGATGCCTGGGGGCAGGTGCTTGCCCCGGTCGCGGCGGCGGGGCGGGGCGCGGTCGATCCCAAGGACCGGCGCTTTTCGGGCGCCGAATGGGAGCACCCGGTGTTCGACCTGATGCGCCAGGGCTATTCGGTGATGGCCGACGCGATGATGAAGTCGGTCGACCAGGCGCCGGGGCTCGACGACGCGGGGCGCGACCGCGCGCGGTTCGCGATGCGCACGTTGGTCGAGGCGATGAGCCCGGCCAATTCGCCCTTCACCAACCCCAAGGCGCTCAACAAGGCGCTCGACACAGGCGGCGCGAGCTTGGCCGAGGGGTTCGCCAAGATGCTTCGCGATTTCCAGCGCGGGCAGCTGACGCACACCGACCCCCAGGCGTTCGAGGTCGGGCGCAACATCGCGACCACGCCGGGCAAGGTCGTCCACGAAACCCCGCTCTATCAGCTGATCCAGTACGCGCCGACCACCGATCGGGTCGCGAACACGCCGCTCGTCATCTTCCCGCCGTGGATCAACCGCTTCTACATCCTCGATCTCTCGCCCGAGAAAAGCTTCATCCGCTGGGCGGTCGACCAGGGGCTGACCGTGTTCATGGTCAGCTGGAAGTCGGCCGACGCGTCGATGAGGGACGTGGTGTGGGACGATTACATCGCCGCGCAGATCGACGCGATCGACACGATCCGCGACGCGCTCGACGTCAAGTCGGTGCACGCGATCGGTTATTGCGTCGCGGGCACCACGCTCGCAGCCACCCTCGCGGTGCTGGCGGCGAAGGGAGAGGCGAAGAAGGTCAAGTCGGCGACCTTCTTCACAGCCCAAATCGACTTCTCGGAAACCGGCGAGCTCGGCAATTTCATCGACGACGCATATTTGCAGCTGATCGAGACGCTGTCGGGACAGGGGTATCTTGACGGGCGCTATCTCGCCGCGACGTTCAACATGCTGCGCGGCAAGGATCTGATCTGGTCGCCGGTGGTCAACCATTATCTGCTGGGCGACAAGCACCCGTCGTTCGACCTGCTCCACTGGAACGGCGACGTCACCAACCTGCCCGCCAAGTGGCACAAGGCGTATCTGACCGACCTGTACCGCGACAACAAGCTCGCGCAGCCGGGCGGGGTGAGCGCGCTGGGGGTGGCAATCGACCTGTCGAAGGTCGAGACGCCGAGCTACATCCAGGCGGGGCGCGAGGACCATATCGCGCCGGCCGAAAGCGTGTGGAAGATCACGCATCACTTCGCCGGGCCGCTGAAGTTCGTGCTCGCCGGGTCGGGGCACATCGCCGGCGTGGTCAACCCGCCCGCCGCGGGAAAATACCAGTACTGGACGGGCGACAGCGAGGCGGGATCGCTGGCCGATTTCGTCGCCGGCGCGACCGAGCACAAGGGCAGCTGGTGGCCCGACTGGATCGAATGGATTCGCGAGTTCAGTACGAAGCAGGTGGCCGCCCGCGTGCCAGGCGAGGGCAAGCTTGCCGCGATCGAGGAAGCGCCGGGACGTTACGTCAAAACGCGCTGACCCACCTTCTGCGACAGTTATGTTGCAGCGCACAAAAATGCTTGACTATCCTGCGCAAATGCCTATTTGTGCAGTGCAGCAATGACGTTGCGGAGGCAAAGAATGTCGACCAAGGCTCCTGTTTCGAAGACTTCGGCGCGCAAGCCCGTAGCCAAGAAGCCCGCCGTGGCGAAAGCCGCTTCCTCCGTCGTCGCCGCGCCTGCCGCCGAGCAGCCGGTGTGGCCGGTCGTCGAGACCCCCGCCGTCGACAAGACAGTGACCGCCGTAACCGACAAAATCTCCGCCGTTGCCGCCGAAGCGGCCCCGGCCACAACCAAGGAAGTGACCAAGATGGAAGCTACGATCAAGGACGCCACCGCGAAGGGCGAAGCCCTGTTCGCCGACATGAACACCCGCGCCAAGGCCGCCATGGAAAAGGGCACCAAGGCGTTCGCCGAGCTCAACGAGTTCAATAAGGGCAACGTCGAAGCGCTCGTCGAATCGGGCAAGATCGCGGCCAAGGGCTTCGAGACGCTGGGCCAGGGCTATGCCGAATATGCGCGCCGTCAGTTCGAAGGCACGACCGCCGCGTTCAAGAGCTTCGCCGGCGTCAAGTCGCCGACCGAGTTCCTGAAGCTGCACGCCGACTTCGTCCGCGGCCAGTTCGATTCGATGGTCGCCGAGACCTCGAAGAACACCGAAGCCTTCATCAAGCTGGCTGGCGACGTCGCCAAGCCGATCTCGAACCGCGTCGCAGTTGCCGCCGAGAAGCTGAAGGTCGCCGCGTAAGCCAACGCCTCGGCCGCAAGGCTGAACGAAAAAATGGGCGGCCGCCGGGCAACTGGCGGCCGCTTTTTCGTGCTCGATGCTGGGCGCCCCTTGGCCGTTGACGACGACTCGGCGTGTGCTATCAAAATAATACAGCTTGACGGGGACAAGCTATTGACTACAGGCGTAATCGTATTGATTACGTACGTAGTTATAGCGTTGGGGAGGGTAGAGTGATGTCCCGTCATGTTCGTTTGCGGTACCGTGCCGTGTTGTCGACCGGCGTCGCGCTGATCCTTCCTTCGCCGGCCGCCGCGCAGACAACGCCGCCCCCGTCCTCCGATCCCGCCGTAGCCCCCGCGCCACAGCCGGTGTCAGCCGCGACCGCCAAACGCGTCTACCTGCCCGCCGACTTCGCCCGGTTCGCGCCGCAGACCGCGTACGACATGCTGACGCAGGTGCCGGGGTTCACGATCCGCAGCGCCGACCAGGAGCGTGGGCTCGGCCAAGCGTCGGAGAACGTGCTGATCAACGGCGAGCGGATCGCCAACAAATCGGGCGGCGCGATCGACGAATTGCGCAAGGTTCCCGCGGGCAATGTCGAGCGGATCGAGATCGTCGACGCGTCGAGCCTGGGGATCGCCGGGCTGGTCGGCCAGGTCGCGAACGTCATCGTCAAGGCAGCGGGCGGCGGCAAGGGCCAGTTCGCCTGGACCCCTGACTTTCGCGCGCACTTCGCCAGGCCCAACCTGTACAGTGGGTCGATCAGCTATTCGGGCAAGGTCGGCGGCTGGCTCGACTATACTTTATCGGTCGAGGACCAGACCGGGCGCGGCGGACTCGGCGGTCCGGTGCTGATCACCGACGGCAGCGGCGCGCTGATCGAGCGCCGCAACCAGATCTTTCACAGCGAATCCGACCTCGTCACCGGCAAGATCAAGCTCGGGTTTCGCGGCCCCGGGTCGGCCAAGGGCAATCTGACGCTGTCGGGAACACCCTACTTCAACCCGGTGTACAATGCCGACACGCGCGTGCGTGCCGACGGCGACGACCGCAGCCGGGTGGACCGCAGCCAGTTGAACGGCTTCTATTACGATATCAGCGGCGACTATGAGTTCCACCTTGGTCCGGGGCGGCTCAAGCTGATCGGGTTGCGCCATCTCGACCACGAGCCGATCCTCGAACGGCAGGTGACGAGCTACGTCAGCGGCGCGCCCGACACCGGCACGCTGTTCGGCCGCAATTCGCTGATCGGCGAAACCGTCGGGCGCGCCGAATATTCGTGGAAGATGGGCAAGAACGCGCTGTTGTTGACATTCGAGCGCGCGTTCAATTCGCTCAACCAGCGCGGGTCGCTGGCCGCGCTGTCGCCCGCGGGCAGCTTCGACCCGATTCCCTTTCCCGGCGGGTCGGGGAAGGTCGAGGAGACGCGCTATGAGGGCACCGCGACGCTCAGCCGCCCGCTCGGCCCCAAGGTCGACCTCCAGGCGGTAATCGGCGCCGAGCAGAGCACGCTCACGCGCGTCGACGGCAACCTCGCCCCGCGCAAATTCTTTCGGCCGAAGGGCAGCCTGTCGCTCGGCTGGCGGCCGTCGCCGGGTTGGGACGCCAGCCTCAAGCTGACTCGCCGCGTCGGCCAGATCAGCTTCTACGATTTCCTGTCGCAGCCCAATTTGAGCCAGGATCGCCAGAACGCCGGCAACCCCGACCTCGTCCCGCCGCAAAGCTGGGAGCTGGAAGGCGAAGTTGGCCGCGAGCTCGGGCGCTGGGGCAAGACCCGGCTGCGTGTCTATGCGCACAAGATCACCGACATCATCGACATCATCCCGATCGGCGCGACCGACGAAGGCGTCGGCAACCTTCCCAACGCGACGCGGTTCGGCATCGTCAGCACCAGCACGTTCCAGTTCGACCCGATCGGGTGGCGCGGCGCCAAGCTTGACGCGACGCTCGGCACCGAGCGCACGCGCGTGCGCGACCCGCTGACCGGAGTCGAGCGATCGATCAGCGGCAATCACGATGCGTGGATGGACTTCTCGTTCCGCCAGGACGTCCCCGGCAGCCACTTCGCGTACGGCGCGGAGGCGCAATACGACCATTTCAACCGGACCTTCTACACCACCGAAGTGCTGCGCAGCTGGGAGGGGCCGTGGTTCGTCAGCGCGTTCGTCGAGCGCAAGAACCTGGCCGGGCTGACCGTGCGGTTCACCGTGATCAACCTCAACAACGCACGGCATCTGCTCGACCGTTACGTCTATGACGGGCGCCGCACGACCAACCCGCTGCTGTTCCGCGAATACCACAACCAGCTGATCGGGCCGATCTTCGCTTTTTCGGTGAAGGGCAACTTCTAGACGGAGCGGATTGCCAGCGGCGGGCAAAAAGGGCGGTTAACGGCGGTCTCGCCCCCTTGCCCTCGCCCGCCGCAATGCCATATTTTGGTTTCCGCGATGTTCGACTACACCAATATCACGATGGCCAACGGTCCCGGTGGGATCGGTGACGATGACGACGGCACCGGCGTCGGGATCGCCACGCGCACCCGCACGCGGACCAAGCAGCCGACGCCGTACCGCGTGCTGATGCTCAACGACGATTACACGCCGATGGAGTTCGTCGTGCTGTGCCTCCAGCAATTCTTCCGCATGTCGGTGGAGGAGGCGACGCAGGTCATGTTCCACGTCCACCAGAAGGGCGTCGGGGTATGCGGCGTGTTCACCTACGAAGTCGCCGAGACCAAGGTCAGCCAGGTGATGGACTTCGCCCGGCAGAACCAGCACCCGCTGCAGTGCACCTTGGAAAAGGCCTGATCGTCCTTCAGGCGCTCCCAGTCGCCATCATGTAAACGATCTTGCCGAGCGCCCCGAGCAACAGCACCAGCGTCGTCAGCGCCTGAATCAGGAACCCCGTGCTGCGCTTGGCCGGATCGGCCATGTAGCCGCTCGAATAGAGCAGCCGGCCTACGATCCACACGACGCCGAGCCCCGCCGCGACCTTCTGGTTCCAGTAGAGCGCAAACAGCCACAAAGCGGTCAGGAAGGTCGGCAGCCATTCGAGCGTGTTGACGTGCACGCGCACCGCGCGCTCCAGCACCGGGTGCCCGGTCATCGCCGGCGCCTCGATCCCCGACGTGCCGCGTGCCTTCGCGACCTGCAGCCCGAGGCCGATATAGACGAGCAGCGCCACGATCGTGACGATGGCGGTCCAGCTGTATTGCATCATGACGTTTCCCCCTTGTTCTGGGAGTATGTCACGATGGGCGCCGCCGGCAAAGCCATGGCCTGACGAGGCGCCGCCGCCCCAAAATTACGTTAACCATCAATCGTTTCGCGTCGGGACAGCACCAAAATCGCGCGCGATCCGTTAGGGTTTTTGCGCTAGGCGCTCTCGCGCCGGGATCGGCCCGGGCGGGACCCTGATGAACTTTTGGCGCACATCGACGATCCGGCGGAGCCGCGCGGCGCTTTTGGCGCTGCTGATCGGCCTGCCCGTGCTCGGGGTGTCGGCGAAGGCGGCGGTGGTCGCCTATTACGCGCCGCCGGCCGTGGCGCTCGCGCCGCCGCTCCCGCCGATCGGGTACGAGAGCGAGGATCACTTCCCCGGTGCCGCGTCGCTGTACGTGGCGGAAGAGGATGCCGCGCCGATGGTCGGCACGACGGGGACGATCGACATCAGCACGCTCGCGATCCCGACCAACGCCGTGCTGACTCCCGACCTCGACGGCACGGTGAAGCCGGCGCAACCCTTCTCGATGCTCGGCGCGAGCGCGCTCGACCGCGCGCGTGCGCTCGATTGCCTGTCGACCGCGATCTATTACGAGGCGGCGTCCGAAAGCGACGACGGCCAGCGCGCGGTTGCGCAAGTGATCCTCAACCGCGTCCGCCACCCGGCCTTCCCCTCGACCGTATGCGGGGTGGTCTATCAGGGCTCGGAGCGCACCACCGGGTGCCAGTTCAGCTATGCCTGCGACGGGTCGATGGCGCGCCCGCGCTCGGCTGTGGCGATGGCGCGCGCGACGCGGATCGCGGCGGCGGCGCTCAACGGGTACGTGATGGGTGCGGTCGGGATGGCGACGCATTACCACACCTATGCCGTCACTCCGTCGTGGAACCGCAGCCTGGTGATGACCGACGCGATCGGCGCGCATTTCTTCCACCGCTGGAAGGGCTATTGGGGCACGCCGGCCGCGTTCAGCAACGCGCGCTACCGGGGCGGCGAGCCGGTGCCGGGGCCGCATCGCCGGATCGACCCGATCCTCCCGCTGATGCCCCCGACCGCGTTCGCGATGGCGACCACTACGCCGGTCCCGGGCACGGCATCCGTCGCGAAGACCGACACGAGCTTCATCCAGCCGGGCTATCAGGACGCGAGCGTCGCCAAGCCGGGGCCGGCCGCCAGCGCCGACAATCTGCCGGGCGAGTCGCAGATCCTCGACCGCTGGAAGGATTCGGGCAAGCCGCTGCGGTAGTGGCCGCGCGCTAACCCTAAGCCGTCACCCCGGACTTGATCCGGGGCCCATCTGGCGGCGAGCGCAACGCCGCGGTTCAGCGATGAGCGTGCGGCACAATGGATCCCGGCTCAAGGCCGGGATGACGGAATTGGAGAGGCAGGCTCGCCTATTTCCCCAGATACTTCGCCCACCACGCGAACACGCGCTTCTTCAGGTCGAGGATGTGCTCGGGCTGGCGGATGCCATGGCCTTCATCGGGGTAGATCATCAGCGTGGTCGGCACGCCGAGCTCCTTCAGCGCGTGCCAATATTCGATCGACTGGGTCGGCGGCACCTCGATGTCGCGTTCGCCGACATAGATGAAGGTCGGGGTCCGCGCCTTCTTGATGTACGTGATCGCGGAAACCTTCGTGTACGCCTCGGGGTCGTCGTACGCGGACTTGCCGAAGAACGGGATCATCCACTGGTCGATCCCGTTGGTGCCGTAATAGCTGATCCAGTTCGACAGGCCGGCCCCCGCGACGATCGCCTTGAAGCGGTTGGTCTGGGTGTTCGCCCACATCGCCATGAACCCGCCATAGCTGCCCCCGGTCAGCCCGAGCCGTTCGTCGTCGATCGGCGCGACCTTCTCGACCGCGTCGACCCCGGTCAGGATGTCGCGCAGGTCGCCGCCGCCGAAATCGCGCTTGTTGGCGGCGGTGAACGCCTCGCCCTGGCCGTAGGAGCCGCGCGGATTGGGGTAGAAGACGTAATAGCCGGCGTTGACATACTCGGCATTGGGGCTGTCGGCGGACGCGAAGCTTGGGCCCGAGGCCGAGGACGGCCCGCCATGGACGTTGACGATCATCGGTGCCTTGCCCGCCGGCGTGACGCGCGGGCCGATCAGCCAGCCCTGCACGTCGTATCCGTCGTTCTTCCACGTGATGCTGGTCGCCTTAACGACAGGTGCCACGCCGTCGTTATCGGCCGTGATCTTGCGCACCGCGCCGCGCGGGCCCGCGTAGATGGCGGGGGCGTGCTCGAAATCCTGCACCACCGTCGCGAGCACCGATCCGTCGCTGCTGAACGCGACCCGGCCGTCGCCCGCGCCGAAGCTGACCGGCTGTTCCCACGCGACTTGCGTGCCCTTGCCCGGCGCGAAGGTCGCGACCTGTGCATTCGCGCCCATCAGCCGGGTCTCGCGAATCCCACCCCTGGTCCAGGTGAACGAGGTGACCGTCGCCTTGTCGCCCTTGGTCGCGTTGACCGGCTCGCCGCCCGCGAACGGCACCGTCCAGATGTCGCCGCCTACGGGTCCGAAATCGCTCATCAGCCCGCCGATATAGGCGACCGTCTTTCCGTCCGGCGAAATGCGCGGGAAATTGAGCTGGGTCTTGGGCCGGGCGATGGTGCGCACCGCGCCGGTCGTGGCGTCGACCGCGTCGAGCGTTGCGACCCACCAATTGTTGTCGCCATTGCCCAGTGCCGTCGTCGCGACGAACCCGCGCCCATCGGGGGTCCAGTCATATTCGTAGATGTAGCGGTCGGCAGGGGAGAGCGGGCTCACGTCGCTCACCGTCTTCCCGCTCAGGTCGAACACCGCGATGCGCTGCTCGTCGCTCTTCTCGCCGATTTCGCCGACCTGCCGCACGCCGGGCTGAGTCGCGCCCGATTCCTTTGCAGCACCAATCGTCACGAGCAGCGCGATGCGCTTGCCGTCGGGGGAGAAGCGCGGCGTTTGCGCGACGCCCTTGACCACTGCGATCGCGCGCGAGGATTTGCCCTCGCCGACCTCGAGCGTCATCGTGCCGGCGGCGCGGTCGCGCTGGAGCCAGGCGAGCGATCCGCCGGGGCCGAAGGTCAGCCCCGAATAGCTGCACGTCACGCACGGATCGATTGTCGCCAGGATGCGCCCGTCCTTGACCGAGCGCACCACGATCTTGCCGTGAATGCCCCCGCCCGATTCGATGCTCGCCAATTTGTCTCCCGCGGGCGACAGCGCCAGCGCGCCGTACGAATGGACCGGCGCGGCGAGCGCGGGGACGGCGGCGGAAGCGAGCAGGGCGGCGGCAAGGACTAGGCGCATCGGGAACTCCTCGGGAGGGACGCGCTTCGTTAGTCCGTAACCGGCGTTCGAAAAAGAGGCAGGCGAGCGTTCGCTCTCCAACGGTTGCGTTCGGTGCCGAACGGGTCAAAAAGCGCGGCCATGTCATCGACCATCGAGGAACTCGCCCGCAGGCGAGAGGCCGCCCGCCTCGGCGGCGGCGAAAAGCGCATCGCCGCACAACACGCCAAGGGCAAGCTGACCGCGCGAGAGCGAATCGACGTGCTGCTTGACGAAGGCAGCTTCGAGGAGCTCGACATGTTCGTCGAGCATAATTGCGTCGACTTCGGGATGCAGGACGCGGTGATCCCGGGCGACGGCGTGGTCACCGGCACAGGCACGATCAACGGGCGAATGGTGTGCGTTTTCTCGCAGGATTTCACCGTGTTCGGCGGCTCGCTGTCGGAGCGCCACGCGCAGAAGATCTGCAAGGTGATGGACCTGGCGATGAAGATCGGCGCGCCGGTCATCGGACTCAACGATTCGGGCGGCGCGCGGATTCAGGAGGGCGTGGCGTCGCTCGGTGGCTATGCCGAGGTGTTCCAGCGCAATGTGCTGGCGTCGGGCGTGGTGCCGCAGATCAGCCTGATCATGGGGCCGTGCGCGGGCGGCGCGGTGTACTCGCCGGCGATGACCGACTTCATCTTCATGGTGAAGGATTCGAGCTATATGTTCGTCACCGGCCCCGACGTGGTGAAGACCGTGACCAACGAGGTCGTGACGCAAGAGGCTTTGGGCGGCGCGGTGACGCACACCACCAAGACATCGGTCGCCGACAATGCGTTCAACGACGATATCGAGGCGCTGCTCGCGGCGCGCGATTTCGTGGATTTCCTCCCCGCCTCGAACCGCGAGCCCGTGCCAGAGCGCCCGACCGCCGACCCGTGGGATCGGATCGAGGACAGCCTCGACACGCTGATCCCCGCGTCGGCCAACCAGCCGTACGACATGCACGAGCTGATCCGGAAGACGCTCGACGAGGGCGATTTCTTCGAGGTTCAGCCGGGCCATGCCGGCAACATCATCGTCGGCTTTGGGCGGATCGAGGGGCGCACGGTCGGCGTCGTCGCCAACCAGCCGATGGTGCTGGCGGGCGTGCTCGACATTAATTCGTCCAAGAAAGCCGCGCGCTTCGTCCGCTTCTGCGACGCGTTCGAGATTCCGATCATCACCTTCGTCGACGTCCCCGGCTTCCTGCCCGGCACCGCGCAGGAGCATAACGGCATCATCAAGCACGGCGCCAAACTGCTGTTCGCCTATGCCGAGGCGACCGTCCCCAAGATCACCGTCATCACGCGCAAGGCCTATGGTGGCGCCTACGACGTGATGGCGTCGAAGCACCTGCGCGGCGACCTCAACTACGCCTGGCCGACCGCCGAGATCGCGGTGATGGGCGCGAAGGGCGCGGTCGAGATTATCTTCCGCGGCAAAACCCCCGAGGAAATCGCCGAACGGACGGCGGAATACGAGGCGCGCTTCGCCAACCCGTTCGTCGCGGCGTCGAAGGGCTTCATCGACGAAGTGATCCAGCCGCACTCGACTCGGCGGCGGATCGCGCTGGGCTTGCGCAAGCTGCGCGGGAAGCAGCTCGAGAATCCGTGGAAGAAGCACGACAATATCCCGCTGTGATGCCGTCATCGCGACCGTTTGCCCTATCGCGGTAACTCGTTAAAACGCCCGCTTCCCTCCGCCCGAAAGGCCTGTCCATGATTTCAATTCTCGCCCTGTTCCTTCAAGCCGCTGCCCCTGCCGCCGCACCTGCTCCGTGGACCGTGACGCCGCGCCCCAATGCCGATCCCACGATCACCTCGACCGTGCTCGGCACGCCGTCGAGCGACGGCAATGCGACGCTTCGCCTGCGCTGCGATTCGGGCAAGGAGCGGATTGTTTCCGTCCAGCTGTTCACCAAAACGCCGCTGGGCGGTCCGCCCGACCGGCCGGTGACCTTCACGATCGACGGCGGCACGCCGATGGGCTCGAACTGGGAGTTCGTCGAAAAGGGCGCATACGTGCGCGATGACATGGCGGTGACGACGCTGACCACCGCGATTGCCGGCGGCAAAGTCATAAAGGTCCACACCACGACGGCGCAGGGCGAGCCGATCGACGCGACCTTCGCGGGGCCGCCGTCGGCTGCCCCGGTCACGACCTTGCTCGCGGGTTGCGGCTATACGCTCGGCACGCCGCCGGTGCGCGCGCCGCTGCCGGCAGCCACCCCCGCGCCGAAGTGAAGCTCGGCCGGCTCAATCACGTCGGGGTGGCGACGCCGTCGATCGCCGATGCCATCCCGTATTGGCGTGACGTGATGGGCGCGACCGCGATCGGGGAGCCGTTCGACTTGCCCGCGCAAGGTGTGAAGGTGTGCTTCGTCGACACACCCAACACGCAGATCGAGCTGATCGAGCCGTACGATGCGAGTTCGCCGATCGCGGTGTTCATCGCCAAGAACCCGGGCGGCGGGCAGCACCATGTGTGCTACGAAGTGCCCGATATCGACGAGGCGAAGGCCTGGTTCGAGGCCAAGGGCGCACGTGTGCTCGGCGAGCCGCGGATCGGCGCGCACGGGACGCCGATCTTCTTTGTCCACCCGAAGGACATGGGCGGCGTCCTGACCGAGTTTATGGAGACGCCCAAGGGCGCGCATTGAGGGGGATCGATTGGGGTACGAGCACATCCTGACCGAACGGCGCGGCGACGTGCTCGTCGTCACGCTCAACCGGCCCGACCGGCTCAACGCCGCGCCACCGGCGATGTTCGGGGAGATTCGCGAGGCGCTAGGCAAGCTCGACGGCGCGCGAGCCGTGTTGATCGCGGGGGCGGGGCGGGCATTCTGCTCGGGCGCCGATGTCGGCGGCGGAGCGCTGACCGCCGCGGCACAGGGTCTCGATCCGGGCGAGGCGACGTATGACGCGCTGACCAACGGCTACAACCCGACGCTGACCGCGATGGCCGACCTTGGCGTGCCGGTGGTCACCGCTGTGCGCGGGCCGGCGGCGGGGATTGGGTGCAGCCTCGCGCTCGCCGCCGATTTCTGCGTCGCGAGCGAGACCGCCTATTTCCTCCAGGCGTTCGTCAATATCGGGCTGGTCCCCGACGGCGGCGCGAGCTGGATGCTGACCCGGCTGATCGGTCGCGCGCGGGCGAGCGAGATGATGATGCTGGGCGAGCGAGTCCCCGCCGCCAAGGCGCTCGACTGGGGGATGATTCACCGCGTGGTCGACGACGACTTGCTCGACCATGAAGGGTTCGCGCTGGCCGAGCGGCTCGCGGCGGGGCCGACCGTCGCGCTCGGGCTGATGCGCCGCCAGCTCCATGCGAGCCTCGCCGACGATTACGAAGGTGCGATGCTGCGCGAGGCCGAGAACCAGCGCGCCGCGCGCGGCACCGCCGATGCGATGGAAGGCGGGATGGCCTTCCTGCAAAAGCGCAAAGCCGAATTCCGGGGGCAATAGTGACATCCGCGCGTGTCGAGGCGTAAGGCACGGCGATGACCGGAAAACCGACGATCGACGACTGGCAGGCGCTCGCCGCGAAGGAAGTGAAGGGCGCCGACCTCACTTGGCACACGCCCGAGGGGATCGACGTCAAGCCGCTCTACACCGCCGCCGACGTCGCCGCCGATCCGGGTCTCCCCGGCTTCGCGCCGTTCACCCGCGGGGTGCGCGCGTCGATGTATGCGGGCCGCCCGTGGACGATCCGCCAGTACGCCGGCTTCTCGACCGCCGAAGCCTCCAACGCCTTCTACCGCCGCAACCTCGCCGCCGGGCAGAAGGGCCTCAGCGTCGCGTTCGATCTCGCGACGCACCGCGGCTACGACAGCGACCATCCGCGTGTTATGGGCGACGTCGGCAAGGCCGGGGTCGCGATCGACACGATCGACGACATGAAGATCCTGTTCGACGGCATCCCGCTCGACAGGATGTCGGTGTCGATGACGATGAACGGCGCGGTGATCCCGATCCTCGCCTTCTTCATCGTCGCGGGCGAGGAGCAGGGGGTCGATCAATCGCAGCTCGACGGGACCATCCAGAACGACATCCTCAAGGAGTTCATGGTCCGCAACACGTACATCTACCCGCCCGAGCCGAGCATGCGGATCATCGCCGACATCATCGGCTACACCTCCGCGCACATGCCCAAATTCAACTCGATCTCGATCTCGGGCTATCACATCCAGGAAGCCGGCTCGACGATCGTCCAGGAGCTCGCCTTCACGCTCGCCGACGGCATGGCCTATGTGCGCGCGGCGCAGGCGGCGGGGCTCGACATCGACGCGTTCGCCGGGCGGCTGAGCTTCTTCTTCAACGTCGGCATGAACTTCTTCATGGAGATCGCCAAGCTCCGCGCGGCGCGGCTGCTGTGGCACCGCGCGATGACGATGCTGGGCGCGAAGCTCGACCGGTCGAAGATGCTGCGCACGCACTGCCAGACCAGCGGGGTGTCGCTGCAGGAGCAGGACCCCTACAACAACGTGATCCGCACGACGGTCGAGGCGATGGCGGCCGCGCTCGGCGGCACGCAAAGCCTCCACACCAACGCGCTCGACGAAGCGGTCGCGCTGCCGACCGATTTTACTGCCCGCATCGCGCGCAATACCCAGATCGTGCTGCAGGAGGAGACCGGCATCACCCGCGTCGCCGATCCGCTTGGGGGCTCGTATTATATCGAGGCGCTGACCGCCGAATTGGCCGAAAAAGCCTGGGCGCTGATCGAGCGCGCGGAGGCCGATGGCGGGATGGCCGCCGCGGTCGCCAAGGGCTGGCCCAAGGCGATGATCGAGGAAGCCGCCGCGGCGAAACAGGCGCGGGTCGATCGCGGCGAGGACGTGATCGTCGGGGTCAACAAATACCGGCTGGCCGAGGAAGCGCATCTCGACATCCTCGACGTCGACAACCACGCCGTGCGCGAGGCGCAAGTCGCGCGGATCGCGAAGGTCAAGGCGGGGCGCGACGAGGCGCGGTGTCAGGAGGCGCTCGAAGCGTTACGGGCCGGTTGCCGCAATCAAAATCCTCCCCGGCACGGGGAGGGGGACCGCTCGCCGGAGGCGAGTGGTGGAGGGGGCGGGCCACAGGGGGAATCGACCGAGGCGGCCCCCCCCTGTCAGCCTGCGGCTGTCACCCCCCCGTCCCGGGGGGGATTTGAAAACAACCTGCTGGCCCTCGCGGTCGAATGTGCGCGGGCGCGCGCGACGCTTGGCGAAATCTCGTCGGCGATGGAGGATGTGTTCGGGCGCTACGGCACCAACCCCACTCCGGTCAGCGGCATCTATGGTGGCGCATATGATGCCGACGCGCGGTGGGAAAATCTGCTGTCCGGCGTCGCCGCGACCGAGCGCCGCTTGGGCCGCAAGCCGCGCATGCTCGTCGCCAAGATGGGGCAGGACGGCCACGACCGCGGCGCCAATCTGGTCAGCAGCATGTTCGGCGATCTAGGCTTCGAGGTCGTCCCCGGCCCGCTGTTCCAGACCCCGCAGGAAGCCGCCGTGCTCGCGCTCGAAGAGGATGTCGACGTGGTCGGCGCCTCGAGCCTCGCGGCGGGGCACAAGACGCTGATCCCCGAACTGATCGGCCATCTGCGCGACGCCGGCCGCGCCGACATCAAAGTCATCGCCGGCGGCGTGATCCCCGCGCAGGACTACGATTTCCTGCGCGAGGCCGGCGTGCAGGCGATCTTCGGCCCCGGCACCAATCTGGTAAAGGCGGCGGAGGACGTGCTCCGCCTGCTCGGCCACAACATGCCGCCCGAAAGCGAGGCGGCGGAGTAATATGCCGACCGTGCTCAGGATCGGCGCGTTCCGCTTTATTTTTACAGTCATGAGCCCAACGAACCGCCGCACGTCCATGTCGATCGCGGCGACGCGACGATCAAGGTTTGGCTGATGCCGTGGAAGTCGCCAAGAGCCGCGGGTTTCGCGCGCACGAGATTGGTGGCATCGTCGCGATGGTTGACGCGCATCGCGCGCAGTTGCTGGAGGCGTGGCGTGAATATTTCGGCTAAAGTCACCGACGAGCGCGTTCTCGACGTGCGCTGTGACGACGCCAGCCTGATCGTCGATCTGATGGATGGCCGCACCATTTCGGTGCCGCTCGCCTGGTATCCCCGTTTGCTTCATGCGACACCCGCGCAACGCGCGGTCTGGGAAAAGGCAGGCGCCGGCCATGGCATCCATTGGCCCGAGATCGATGAGGATTTGAGCACCGAAGGACTGCTGCGTGGCGCTCCGGCACCAGCGAAGGCGGCGTAACGCATGATTCGCACGGACTGGACCCGCGAGCAAATCGCGGCGCTGTTCGACCTGCCGTTCACCGAGCTCGTCTTCCGTGCGGCCGAGGTGCACCGCGAACATCACGCCGCGAACGAAGTGCAACTCTCCACGCTCCTCTCGATCAAGACCGGCGGCTGCCCGGAGGATTGCGGCTATTGCTCGCAGTCATCGCATCACGAGACCGGCCTGAAGGCCACCAAGCTGATGGACGTCCGCGCCGTCCTCCAAGCCGCGGCGCAGGCGCGGGACAACGGCTCGACCCGCTTCTGCATGGGGGCGGCGTGGCGCAACCCCAAGGACAAGGACATTCCCGCGCTCGCCGAGATGGTGCGCGGGGTGCGCCAGATGGGGATGGAAACGTGCATGACGCTCGGCATGCTGACGCCCGGCCAGGCGGCGGCTTTGGGCGAGGCGGGGCTCGATTACTACAACCACAATATCGACACTTCGCCGGAGAATTACGCCAACGTCATTTCGACGCGCAGCTTCGAGGAGCGGATCGAGACGCTGGAGAATGTGCGCGGGGCGGGAATCAATGTCTGCTGCGGCGGGATCGTCGGAATGGGCGAAACCCGATCGGATCGCGTCGGCTTCATCCATGCGCTCGCCAGCCTGCCGGTGCATCCGGAGAGCGTGCCGATCAACGCGCTGGTGCCGGTCAAGGGCACGGTGCTCGGCGACATGCTCGCCGACACCCCGCTCGCGAAGATCGACGATATCGAGTTTGTGCGCACGGTGGCGGCCGCGCGGATCACGATGCCGGGGAGCATGGTGCGCCTCAGCGCGGGCCGCGAAAGCATGAGCGACGCGACGCAGGCTTTGTGCTTCCTGGCGGGCGCGAACTCGATCTTCACCGGCGACAAGCTGCTGACCGCGGGCAATGCCGGCGAGGACAAGGACGCCGCGCTGTTCGCGAAGCTGGGGCTGGCACCGATGGCGGCGGAGCAGCGTGCGATGGAGGCCGCGGAGTGACGGGAGACTGCAAGAATTGCGGTCATCCAATCGGCTATCACCACGATGCGGTGAACGACGGCGACGAAATGTTCTGCACGGTTCTGGATTGCGACTGTCCGGGCTATCGCGATGAAATAATCACCAGTCCGCAAACCGGCTCACGTGCCCGCGCGGAACAGTTGGGGAAGGCTTAGCTTGTTCAAGAAAATCCTGGTCGCCAATCGCGGCGAGATTGCGTGCCGCGTGATGCGCACCGCCAAGAAGATGGGGATCGCGACGGTCGCGGTCTATTCGGACGCCGACGCGCGCAGCCCGCACGTGCTGATGGCTGACGAGGCGGTGCGGCTTGGGCCGGCGCCGGCGGCGGAGAGCTATCTGCTCGCAGAGCTGATCCTCGATGCGGCGAAGGTGACGGGGGCGGACTGCATCCATCCGGGCTATGGCTTCCTGTCGGAGCGTGAGAGCTTCGCCAAGGCGTGCGCCGAGGCGGGGATCGCGTTCGTCGGCCCGCCGCCCAATGCGATCGCGGCGATGGGCGACAAGATCGAATCGAAGAAGCTCGCCAAGGCGGCGGGCGTCAACGTCGTCCCCGGCTTCTTGGGCGAGATCGCCGACACCGACGAGGCGGTGAAGATCGCCGGCGACATCGGCTATCCGGTGATGATGAAGGCCTCGGCCGGCGGCGGCGGCAAGGGGATGCGGCTGGCCTATTCGGAGCAGGATGTCCGCGAGGGGTTCGAGGCGACCAAGCGCGAGGGGCTCGCGTCGTTCGGCGACGACCGCGTGTTCATCGAGAAGTTCATCGAAAGCCCGCGCCACATCGAAATCCAGGTGATGGGCGACCAGCACGGCAACATCCTCTACCTCGGCGAGCGCGAATGCTCGGTCCAGCGCCGCCACCAGAAGGTGGTTGAGGAAGCGCCGTCGCCGTTCGTCACGCCCGCGATGCGGAAAAGCATGGGCGAGCAGGCGGTCGCGCTGGCGCGCGCGGTGGGATACTATTCGGCGGGCACGGTCGAGCTGATCGTGTCGGGCGCCGACACCACGGGGCAGGGCTTCTACTTCCTCGAGATGAATACCCGGCTGCAGGTCGAGCATCCGGTGACCGAGGCGATCACCGGGCTCGACCTGGTCGAACTGATGATCCGCGTCGCGGCGGGCGAGAAACTGCCGCTGACGCAGGAGCAGGTAACGCTCAACGGCTGGGCGATCGAGAACCGCGTCTATGCCGAGGACCCGTATCGCGGGTTCCTGCCCAGCATCGGCCGGCTGATCCGCTACGACCCGCCGGCGAGCGAGGACACGCCGTACGGCGCGACCGCGAGCCATGCCTACGTCCGCGTCGACGACGGCGTCGCCGAGGGCGGCGAGGTGTCGATGTTCTACGACCCGATGATCGCCAAATTGATCACCTGGGCGCCGACGCGCGAAGAGGCGATCGACGAGCAGATCGCGGCGCTCGACGCGTTCGAGATCGACGGGCCGGGCAACAATTTGGATTTCCTGTCGGCGCTGATGCAGCACCCGCGCTTCCGCGAGGGCGCGCTGACCACGGGGTTCATCGCCGAGGAATATCCCGATGGATTCCACGGCGCGCCGGCATCGGCCGAATTGCTCAAATCGCTCGCCGCGATCGCCGCCTTCGCCGCGACCGCCGAGGCCGACCGCGCGCGTCGGATCGACGGTCAGCTCGGCAAGCGGTTGCGCCCGCCGTCGGCGTGGACAGTGCGGATTGACGGGGCGGATCATGACGTGTCGGTTTCGACCGACGGCGTGAGCGTAGACGGCGCCGACCTCGATATCGCGCTCGAATACACGCCGGGGGACCGGTACGTGACGGCAGAGATCGACGGCGCAGCGCTGACGGTGAAGATCGCGCGCACCCGCTCGGGCTTCAAGCTGACCGCGCGCGGCGCAAGCCATGTCGCGCGCGTGTTGCCGACCGGCGTCGCGGCGTTCGCGCACCACCTGATCGAGAAGGTCCCGCCCGACCTCTCCAAATTCCTGATCGCGCCGATGCCGGGGCTGCTCGTGCGGCTCGATGTCAAGGCGGGCGACAGCGTCCAGCCGGGCCAGCCGCTCGCGGTGGTCGAGGCGATGAAGATGGAGAATATCCTGCGCGCGGAGAAGGCGGCAACGGTCAAGTCGGTCGAAGCCAAAGCCGGCGACAGCCTGGCGGTCGATCAGGTAATCTTGGAACTGGAGTAGGGCTCAGCGCCGCCCGCCAAACTTGGCGAGCAGTTCGGCCAGTTCGTCCTCGGTATCGACGTCGATCAATTCCTCGGGGCTGGCGATGACGTGCCGCCCGGCGAGGATCATGTCGCGCGCCCCGGTGTCGCCCTCCAGCTGTTCGAGCGCATCGAACCGCGCACTGCCGAACAGCACCGGCGGGCGCGGGCGCACGCCGTCGCTCGACGCGACGACGGTATCGGGTCCGTGCTGCGCGTCGAACAGGCGGTGGATCTGCGTCGCGGTGATGCGCGGCATATCGGCGAGTGCGATCAGCACCGCGTCGATGCCACCCTGCCGCGCCGCCTGCACGCCGAGCCGGACCGATGACGAAAGACCGTCCTCCGGCCGGAGATTATGGACGACCTCATAGCCGCGCGCCGCATAGTCGAGCCGGCCGCCATCCTTCACGACGATCCGCTTGGCGAACGGTACCGCTTCCAGCGCGGTGACGGCGTGCATCCCGAGCGGCTGGCCCAGGAAGATTTCGGTCAGCTTGTCGGACAGCCCGAACCGTTCGGACTTCCCCGCGGCGAGCAGGATCAGCGCGGTATTGTCAGGCGCGATCATGGAGCGCTTTTGTTGTGGAACTGGGCGACCATTGCCGCGGCGATCGACAGCGCGATCTCGGCAGGGCCGATCGCGCCGATATCGAGGCCCGCGGGCGCGTCGATGCGGTCGAGGTCGGCTTCGGCAACACCAGCTGCCGCCAGCCGCTCGCGCCGCGCGGCGTGGCTGCGGCGCGATCCCAATGCGGCGACGTAGCCGGTCGGCGCGGCGAGCGCGGCTTCCAGCGCGGGGTCGTCGATCTTGGTATCGTGGCTCAGCGTCACGACCGCGGTCGACGGGCCGGGCCTTAACGCCGCGACCGCTTCGTCGGGCCAGCGATCGTCAAGCGCGACGCCGGGAAAGCGCTCCTCGGTCAAAAACCGGGCGCGCGGGTCGATCACGGTGGTCGCGATGCCAAGCTCGCGCGCGAGGCCCGCGAGCGCCTGTGCGATCTGCACCGCGCCGACGATCAACAGCCGGCGTGGCGGGTCGTAGCGGTTGACGAACGCGGCGCCCTCCAGCGGTCGCACACTCGACTGGCCGGTGTCGAGGTCGGTCGTAACGGTCAGCGCATTGCCCGCCTCGCGCGCCTCGGCGATGCGGTCGAACAATTCGGGGTCGAACCCGGCGGCCGACACCGGCTGGACCATCACCGAAATCTCGCCGCCGCATGGCAAGCCGACTTCCCACGCCGCCGCATCGGCCACGCCGTACTGCTTCACCTGGAATGGCGCGCCCGCGATGACCTCGGCGGCGGTGGTCAGGATGTCGTTCTCGACGCAGCCGCCCGACACGGAGCCTTCGAACCGGCCGTCCTGGTGGACGATCATGTGGCTCCCGCGCGGGCGTGGCGCCGATCCCCAGGTCGAGACGACGGTGGCGAGCGCCATCGGCGCGCCGGCCCAGGCGCTCGCGGCGGCGATGACGGCGTCGTTATCGGCCATAAATCCTCCCCGCTTGCGGGGAGGGGGACCAGCGAAGCTGGTGGAGGGGGGGCGCCGCAAGCGATACCGAGGAGGCGACCCCCCTCCGACGCGCTGCGCGCGCCACCTCCCCGTAAACGGGGAGGATTTTTGACATCCTCATACCGGTGGCAATCCGGCGAGCAATTTGTCGAGCGTCACCGGGAAATCGCGCACCCGCACGCCGCACGCATTGTAGATCGCGTTCGCCACCGCCGCGCCCGCGCCGGAAATGCCGAGCTCGCCGACCGCCTTCGCGCCGACCGGGTTGGCGCTGTCGTCGATTTGCTCGATGAAATGGCACTCGACGGCGGGTGCGTCGGCGTGAACCGCGACGTGGTACTCGCCGAAGTCGGGATTGACGAACTGGCCGGTGCGCGTGTCGACCACCGCGTCTTCGGACAGCGCGTAGCCGATCCCCCAGATCATCCCGCCGACCATCTGGTTGCGCGCGGTCTTCTCGTTCATCACGCGCCCGACGTCGAACACGCCGATCAGGCGGCGGACGCGGACTTCGCCGGTGACGGCGTTGACCGCGACCTCGGCGAATTGCGCGCCGTGGCTCGCCTGGCTGGTGCGGCGGCTTTCGGCGCCCGGCTCCATGTTGCCGGTCGCGACGATCGGTTTGTCGACCAGGTCGGCGATCGGGACCGAGCGCTTGCCGACGCTGACGCAGCTGTCCTTGAGCGCCAGCTCCCCGGGCGCGGCGTTCATGCGCAGCGCCAGTTGGGCGAGGATTTCCTCGCACGCCAACGCGACCGCCGACCCCGATGACCCAGCTCCGAATGACCCGCCCGACCCGGCGCTGGCGGGGTAATCGGTGTCGCCCAGCCGCACGTCGATCCGGTCGGCCGGCAGCCCGAGCATCTCGCCCGCGACTTGCGCCAGGATCGTGTAGGTGCCCGTGCCGATATCGGTCATGTCGGTCTCGATCACCGCGCGGCCTTCGGGCGTCAGCGTCACACGCGCCTCGCTGTTGACGGTGAAATTGCCGCGCAACGCCGCCGCCATGCCCATCCCGATCAGCCATTCGCCGTCGGTGACCGATCCCGGGGCGGCTTCCCGCTGGTCCCAACCGAAGCGCCTGGCGCCCTCGTCATAGCATTGCGTCATCAGTCGGGTCGAAAACGGCTTGCCGCTGGTCGGGTCGCTCTCCGGCTCGTTTCGCTTCCTCAGTTCGATCGGATCGAGCCCGAGCTGTTCGGCCAGCTCGTCCATCGCGCATTCGACCGCGAAGGTGCCGACCGCCTCGCCTGGCGCGCGGACCGCGCCACTCGGCGGCAAATCGACGCGGGTCAGCGCCGTGGTGAACTTGCGGTTCTCGGCGGCGTAGAGCGGCAGCGTGCCGAACGGCACCGGCTCGAGGAAACCCTTGCCGTCCTTTTGCGATGTCACGCTTTCGTGCGCGAAGGCGCTGATCCGGCCTTCCTTGTCGCACCCGATGCGGACGCGCTGGACGGTGTCGCCGCGATGATGGACGATGGCCGCGGTCTGGCGGCGCGGGAGCGAAATCTTCACCGGCCGGCCCAGATCGCGCGCGGCGGCGGCGGCCAGCACCGTCTCGGGCCCGACCCCGGTCTTTCCGCCGAATCCGCCGCCGACATAGGGCGCGAGGATGCGGACGCGCTCCTTGTCGATTCCCAGCGCCCTGGCGATGGTCGACCGCGCGCCGCCCAGCACCTGGAGCGAGGCGCGCAGCACCAAGTTATCGCCCTCCCACCACGCGGTCGCGGCATGCGGTTCGAGCGCGGCGGGGAAGTGCGGCGGGGTGGTGTAAATCTGGTCGAACTGGATTTCAGCGGCGTCGATCGCCTTGTCGACATCGCCCTTCACGATGGTCGGGAGGAATCCGATGCCGTGATCCTCGATCACCGGCTGGTCGCGCGGATCGTAGCGGCCCTCGCGCTCGTCATATGTCACCAAAACCGCCAGCGCGGCGGCGCGCGCGGCCTCGAGCGTTTCGGCGACGACCAGCCCGACCGGCTGGCCGAAATGGTCGATCTCGCGCGTCCAGCCCGGCATCGGCTCCTGCGAATTGCCGCCGCTCGATACGAATTGTTCGTGGTCGGTGATGATCGCGACGACGCCGGGCATCGCCTCGGCGGCGGCACTATCGATCATGGTGACGGTTCCGCAGCCGATCGTCGCGCCGATTACGTGTGCGAAGAGTGTCCCTTCGGGCGCACCCTCGACGGCGTATTGCGCGGTGCCGGTGACCTTGAGCGGGCCTTCGTAGCGGTCGACCGGCTTCCCGATCAGTCCCTGCTGGCCTTTGTCGAGCCCCGCGGGGCGATAGGGCGCGTCCATCACGATATCGTTCATGATCTCGCCTCCGGGGTGCTACGGTTACGAAATCACCCTAGCCCGGAATCGGTCCTCGCATGCAACGCTTTCTCGCCATTCTCCTCGCCGCCGCACTGGCCTCGCCGCTCGCAAGCGCGCAAGGTGGGCGGGTGAAGTCGCTCAGCAGCCCCATTGTCATCGGCCATCGCGGCGCCAGCGGAGAGCGGCCCGAACATACGCTCGCGAGCTACGAGGTCGCGATCGCTGACGGCGCCGACTTCATCGAGCCCGACTTGGTGCTGACCAAGGATAACGTGTTCGTCGCGCGGCACGAGAACGACATTACCGGCACCACCGACGTCGCGAACCACCCCGAATTCGCCAGCCGCAAGACGACCAAGACGATCGACGGCGAGAAGCACACCGGCTGGTTCACCGAGGATTTCACGCTCGCCGAATTGAAGACGCTGCGCGCGAAGGAACGCTTGCCGCAACTTCGCCCCGCCAATGCCGCCTATGACGGCAAATACACGATCCCGACGCTCGCCGAGATCATCGCGCTGGCGAAGAAACGGTCGAAGGAACTGGGCCGGACGATCGGCATCTATCCCGAGACCAAGCACCCGACCTACTTCGCGTCGATCGGCTTGCCGATGGAGCGGCACCTGGTCGCCGAGCTGAAGGCGGCGGGGTGGGATTCGGCGACCGCGCCGGTGTTCATCCAGAGCTTTGAGGTGAACAACCTCAAGTTCCTCCACACGATCACCAAGATTCGCCTGATCCAGCTGATGGATGGGAGCGGCGGCCCCGCCGACAACGCCACGCCAAGCTATGCGTCGATGATCACGCCCGTTGGGCTGAAGGCGGTATCGGCCTATGCCTGGGGGATCGGGCCGAACAAGGACATGGTCGACAAGGGCGAGGGGACGCCGACGACTTTGGTCGCCGATGCGCACAAGGCGAGGTTGCGGGTCCATGTCTGGACTTTCCGCGCGGAGAATTTCTTCCTGCCCGCGAGCCTCAGGGTCGGGGCGAACCCGCTCGATCACGGCAATGTCGCGGAGGCGATGCGGCGCCAGCTCGCGCTGGGGATTGATGGATTTTTCACCGATTTTCCGCTAATTGGCGCGACCGCGCGGAATGCCTATCGGGCCACGCCCAAGAAGTAGATCGGGACCAGTATGCGTAAATTTCTCGTCCTGACGACGCTGCCGTTGCTGGCCAGCGGGTGCATCTCGACCGTCGGCAAGATCGTCACCGCGCCGGTCAAGGTTGTGAGCAAGGGCGTCGACTGGGCCACCACGAGCCAGTCCGAGGCCGACCGCAACTACGGCAAGAAGATGCGCAAGGCCGAAGAGCGCGAAGGCCGCGAGCGCAAGGAGCACGACAAGGCGTGCCGCAAGGACCCGGCGAATTGCGGCCCGTACACCGGTTTCCGCGCGCACCCCGGCGAGCGCGATCCCGACCCCACGCCGCAGGACTAATTCCCGCCCAGCACCTCGGCGATCGCGCGCAAGGTCGCGGGGTGCATCTGAACGCCCATGTGGCTGCTCACGACCTCGATCGATCGCGCATGCTCATCGTGACAGATCGCGCCATTGACCAGCCCGTCGCTCGCGCTCCAGATCGCGGTCGCGGGGACCGGTAACGCCGCGGCGATCTCTTCGCGACGCGCGATCACGCCGGGGCTGTCGATCTTCTCGCCCGACAGCCATTCGAACACGCGCCACACGTTGGTCGCGCGCGGATCGCCCGCGAAGGGCGAGCTGACGGTGATGACCTCGCGCACCAGATCGGGCTCGCGATGCGCCGCGAACCGCGCGATGATCCCGCCCAGGCTGACGCCGATCAGCGTGACCGGCTCCCCCGCATCGGCATGATATTGGCGGAGCCGCGCGAGCAGTTTCTCGCCTTCGCCAATCGTCCGCGCGCCGGCGTTGCGACCCAGTTTCCACCCTTCGACGCGGTAGCCGAGCGCGGTCAGGTAGCGCTTCATCACGATGTTCGACCGGTCCGAATTGATAAGACCCGGCAGCAGCATGATCGGCCGCCCGTCGCCCGGTGGCGCCTTCATCAGCTCGGGCCACGCCTTGGGGATGCTCGCGATCGTGCCGAGCATGCGCGGCAGTTCGGCTGCCCATTGCGCCTTGGACGGTGCGTGATGTGTATCGATTTCTTTCACCACTGGACCCGTGATAGATGGTTTCGATGGCAACCGAAACGCACGTGCTCGATTCTCCGCCGCCCGGCGCGGCCGCCGACTGGTCGATCCCGCAGGACTGGGCGCATTATACGGCGGAGGAGCATGCGACGTGGGACACGTTGTTCGCGCGTCAGGCGAAGTTGCTCCCCGGCCGCGCGTCGGAGGCGTATCTGCGCGGGCTCGACGTGCTCAAGCTGTCGAAGCCCGGCATTCCCGATTTCGCGGAACTGTCCGACCGGCTGATGAAGCTGACCGGGTGGCAAGTGATTGCGGTGCCCGGCCTCGTCCCCGACGACGTGTTCTTCGACCATATGGCCAACCGCCGCTTCGTCGCGGGCAATTTCATTCGCCGCCCCGACCAGCTCGATTATCTCCAGGAACCCGACGTCTTCCACGACGTGTTCGGCCACGTGCCGATGCTCGCCGACCCGGTGTTCGGTGATTATCTCGCTGCCTATGGCCGGGGCGGGCAGCGCGCGCTGGGACTCGACGCGCTCAAATATCTCGGGCGGCTGTACTGGTACACGGTCGAATTCGGGCTGATCGCGGAGCCCGAGGGGCTGCGCATCTACGGCTCTGGGATCGTGTCGAGCTATTCGGAAAGCCAGTTCGCGCTCGACGATCCCAGCCCGAACCGGATAGGTTTCGACCTCGCACGCGTGATGCGCACCGAATACCGGATCGACGATTTCCAGCAGAATTATTTCGTCATTCCGAGCTTCGACGAGCTGCTCCGCGTCACCGTCGAAACCGACTTCGCGCCGCTGTACGACGAATTGAAGGCGCAGCCCGATATTCCCGTCGCCGAAATCGTTGCTGGCGATGACGTGATGACGCGCGGGACGCAGGAGTATGCGCGCTCGAAAGCCTAGATATCGAGCGCCCAGCCGTCGCGGCCCTTGGGATCGATCGGCGTCGTTGGGATGTAGCGTTGCGCGCCCGCTTTGAGCGTCAGGATCGTCCAGTCGCCGCGCACTTCGGCGTCGGTGAGCGTGCAGCCGCAGGCGGCGTAGGCATCGACAACTTGTTTGCGCTGCGTCTCCAGCAGGCCAGCCAGCAGGATCGTCGCATCGGGCGTGGCGATCGCGGCGAGCTCGGGCGCCATCGACACGAGCGGACCCGCTAGCACGTTGGCGATAACGAGATCGTATGGTGCGCCGGCGGTGATCCGATCGTCGAGCGCGCCGTCGGCGACGATCAGGTCGATCGCCTCGACCACGTTCGCCGCCATGTTGTCGCGCGTGACGAGGATCGCGGCCGGGTCGATATCGGTCGCGGCGACGCGGGCGACGGGCCACAGATGCCGCGCGGCGAAGGCGAGCAGGCCGGTGCCGGTGCCGATGTCGATGATGTTCGCGAACTCGCGCTGTGCCATGGCGTCGAGCGCTTTCAGGCACCCCGAAGTTGTCGCATGATGCCCGGTCCCGAACGCTTGCCCGGCGTCGATCAGGAACGCGCGGCCCCCGGCGGGCGCTTCGACCGGGTGCGCGCTGGTGTGGACGACGAAGCGCCCTTCGGCGATCGGCTCGAGCCCCGCCTGGCTCATCGTGACCCAGTCCTGCGCGGTTAGCGGTTCGATCGTCGGCTCGGCGCCGCCCGCGCTCGGCACCAGCGCATGAAGCGCCGCGATCATCGCCGCGTCGGGCTGCTCCTCGGTATAGGCGTCGAGCCGCCACGTCTCACGGTCATCCTCGATCGTCTCGCTCGTCATCAGCACCGCGTCGATCGCGAGGTCGTCCGCCGCGTCGATCGCTTCCGCCTCTGCGCGTGTGCAGGGGAAACTTGTCTTCCAGCTATCGACCGGGCCGTCAGCGGACATAGCTCGCCCCGTTCACGTCGATCACCGCGCCGGTCATCGACGGCGGGGCGGTGAGCGCGAGGTACGCGACCGCGTTCGCCACCTCGTCCGGATCGGCGACGCGGCCGAGCGGGATGTCGGCGAGCAATTTGTCGCCGCCGCGGCTGGCGAGATAATCCTCGGCCATCCCGGTCATCGTGAAGCCGGGGCACACCGCGAACGCCAGCACACCGCCCGCCGCGTAGCCGCGCGCGATGCTCTTGGTCATCGCGACCATCCCGGCCTTGGACGCGGCGTAATGCCAGTGCGCGGGCGAATCGCCGCGATAGGCGGCGCGGCTGGCGACGTTGACGATCCGGCCCCCGGTCCCGCGATTCTGCCAATGCTTGATGGCAAACCGGCACAGTTCGGCGCTGGCGGTCAAGTTGATCCGCATCGTGCGTTCCCAATTCGCGACCCACGCATCGTCGTCCTGGTCGATCGGGTTCGCCTCGAACACGCCGGCATTGTTGATCAGCACGTCGATGCTGCCGAGTTGATGGAGAGCGGCGTCCCACAGATGGCGCGGGCCGGCGGGGTCGGCGAAGTCGGCGGCGATGCCGCTCGCGGTGCCGTGGCCGACGAAGGTGACGCCGGGCGTCGCGGACAAGGTGGCGGCGATCGCCGCGCCGATGCCGCGGCTGCTGCCGGTGAGGAGGATGTTGGTCATGCGCGCTGCTGTAGCGCGCGCGCGGTCAGGCCGCCACGCCCGCCGAGAAATCGTCCGCCGCGCCCTTCAGTCCGCCGAGCCGGTCGTCGACGTCGCCGACATCCTGCGCCAGCGCGCCCATTTCGCGCGCCACGCTTTCGGTGTCTTCGCGGATCGTCGCGATCGTGTGCGCCATCGAATCGGCGGCGAGCGCGGTCTCGTCGACCGCGGCGGTGATCGCGGTCACGGTCTGCGCCTGGATCTCCATCGCGTCGCGGATGCGCTCCGCCGATTGCTGCACCTCGCCGACGGTCGCCTTGATCGACGCATTGGTGTCGACGGTCGAGCGTGTGGCGGACTGGATCGCGGCGATCTTAGCAGCGATGTCGTCGGTCGCGCGCGCGGTCTGGTTGGCGAGGCTTTTCACTTCCTGTGCCACGACCGCGAAGCCGCGGCCGGCATCGCCCGCGCGCGCGGCCTCGATCGTCGCGTTGAGCGCGAGCAAATTGGTCTGGCCGGCAATGTCGCGGATCAAGCCGAGGATCGATTCGATCGACTTGGCGTGCT
>NZ_SSMY01000002.1 GCF_004799495.1 Sphingomonas sp.
CGGCGACCCTCGCGTCGCTGGTGCTGGCCGGCGAACAATTCGCCGCGTTGGTTTGGCCGATGATCGTCCCGGTCGCCGGGACCTGCCTCGTTCTCGCCTATGGCCGTACCGGCACGATCGCCGCGCGCGCTTTGGCATGGCGGCCGGCAGTGATCGTCGGGCTGATCAGCTATTCGCTCTACCTCTATCACCAGCCTGTCTTCGCCTTCGCGCGCATCGCTAGTCTCGACCAGCCGAGCCGCGCGGAGATGACGCTACTGATCCTACCAGTCTTCGTCCTCGCCTGGCTGTCGTGGCGATACGTCGAACGCCCCTTCCGCGATCGCGGCCGCACGGCCCCGCGCACCGTCGTCGGCTTCTGGCTGATCGCGAGCGCGGCGTTGCTGGCGATCGGCGGCGCGATGGCCGCGACGTCGGGGTTCAAGGCGCGCTGGCCCGAGCTCGCCGAGCACGACGCCGGCTTCGGCGCGGCGCAGAACCAGTCGTACAACCTCTCCGCCTTCGCGTTTCGCGGCGTGCCGCTCCCCGACGCCAGCCCCAAAACGCGCGTGCTGGTGCTCGGCAATTCGTTCGCGCGTGATTTCATCAACATGGGCCGGGCGAGCGGCAATTTCGGCCATCACATCGTGAGCTACGACGAGAACGTCTGCCCGCCGCGCTTCGATGACGCCGAGCGGCACAACCTGCGCAACGCCGATTTCATCGTGTTCGGGTCGCTCGCGAAGCGCTGCCTCGACCATTGGCTGCCGAATGCCGCGCGCGACACGAACGCCAAGATTATCGTGCTCGGAACCAAGAATTTCGGGTGGAACAACAATGCCGTGATGCTGCTCGATCCCGCCGTGCGCTACGGCTACCGCGCGAAGGTGCTCGACGGCGCGATCGCCGATAATGAGCGCGAGCGACGCATGGTCCCGCCCGCACTGTTCGTCGACCTGCTCGGCATGCTGATGGACGGCGACCACCGCGTCGCCGTGTTCACGCCGGACCATAAATTCATCAGCCAGGACCGCCAGCATCTGACCCAGGCCGGGGCGGCCTATGTCGGCGGCATCGTGTTCCGCGACCCGCGCCTTCGCGCACTCGCGGAGGGCGTCAACTCTTCACCCGAATTCCGCAAATGATCCCGAACACGAAGCACGAGACCAAAGACAGCTGGACGTACCCGCGCGGATCGGTCCAGCCGAAATAATCCTGGCCGAACGTGAACACCGCAATGAACAGGAACATTGCCACCACGGCCATGTTCGTACCCTTACCTATCGGCCGCGCTCATCAGCGAGCGGGCCGCTCCCGCCCGAAAAGCTGCGCCCCGCGGCTTAACGAAACGTAAAAGTTGCGACGGGTTGCCCACGCGGCCATAGGGGCGCCGACTCCCGCACAGGAACCGCGCGCATGAAGGTCCGTATCGTCGTCACCCTCAAACCCGGCGTGCTCGACCCGCAAGGCAAGGCGATCCACAAGTCGCTCGAGGGGCTCGGGTTCGGCGGGATCAACGACGTGCGCGCGGGCAAGGTGATCGAGCTCGATGTCGCCGACGAGACGAGCGACGACGATCTGGACGGTATGTGCCGCAAACTGATCGCGAACACCGTGATCGAAAACTACCGGATCGAACGATGACCGCCGCGGTCGTCGTCTTCCCCGGATCGAACTGCGACCGCGACCTGGCGGTAGCGATCGCGGCGGTGACCGGGCGCAAGCCGGCGATGGTGTGGCATGCCGAGACCGAGCTGCCCGCCGGATGCGACCTGATCGCGCTGCCCGGCGGGTTTTCGTACGGCGACTATCTCCGCTCCGGCGCGATGGCGGCGCGGTCGCCGGTGATGCGCGCGGTGATCGACGCGGCGGAACGCGGCGTGCCGGTGCTCGGCGTTTGCAACGGGTTCCAGGTGCTGACCGAGGCGGGGCTGCTCCCCGGCGCGCTGATGCGCAACGCGGGCCTCAATTTCGTGTGCCGCGACGTCGAATTGTCGGTCGAGAATGCGCAGTCGGCCTTCACCAGCCGTTACGCCGCGGGCGAGAAGATCATGATCCCCGTCGCGCACCACGACGGCAATTACACCGCCGATCCCGAAACGCTCGACCGGCTCGAAGGCGAAGGCCGCGTAGCGTTCCGCTACACCGGCCAAGTCAACGGATCGGCGCGCCAGATCGCCGGCGTGCTCAACGCGAGCGGCAACGTGCTCGGCATGATGCCCCACCCCGAACGCAAGATCGAAGCCGCGCACGGCGGCGACGACGGACGGCGGCTGTTCGAAGGGCTGCTGGAGCTGGTCGTCTAGACCTTCGCGCGGAACGGCGAGAAGTCGGTGCCTTCGTCGAACACGTCGACGCCCTCGGCGCGCTTGAGACTGCCGACCACAAGGTAGGTAACGGGCGTCAGCAGCACTTCCCAAGCAACCTTCAGCGCCCATTGCGTGAACAGCAACTTGACCACTAGTGCATGGGTGAACCCTTCCGCCCCCCAGAACGCGAGCGGGTAGAAGATCAGACTGTCGACGCCCTCCCCGGCAATCGTCGAGCCGATCGTGCGGGTCCACAAATGCTTGCCGGCGGTCCAGATCTTCATCCGGGCAAGCACGTACGAATTAACGAACTCTCCCGCCCAGAATGCGCAGCAGCTGGCGAAAACGATGCGCGGCACCTGGCCGAAAATCGTCTCATACGCCTTCTGGTTGGTCCAGTCGGGTGCGGGCGGCAGCGCGACGACCACCCAGCTCATCAACGCCATGAACAGAACCGCGCCGAACCCGGCCCAGATCACGCGCCGGGCACGCGCGTAACCGTAGACCTCGGTCAGCACGTCGCCGATCACGTAGGAAATCGGGAAGAACAGGATGCCCGCACCGAAGGGCCAGTAGCCGTAGCCGGGCAACCAGACCTGCGCGACCTTGCCCGCGCCGATCACGTTGGAGAGGAGCAGGATAGCGACGAACGCTGCCATCACGAAATCGTAATAGCGAAACGTCTGGACGGTATTTGCCGTCACCGCTCGCAACTTGCCCTGATCCCCCTCGGTCATGCGCGCGTTATGATGGGCGTTTCACCCTCGCGCAATCCGCGCTAGGCGAAGCTTGGGCGCCCGTAGTTCAACTGGATAGAGCACGAGCCTTCTAAGCTTGGAGTTGCAGGTTCGAGTCCTGCCGGGCGCGCCACCCCTTTACGAAAAGCGCGGCGCGGGGGCGGGCTGGAGCACGCCCTCGCGCTCGACGAAGGTGCCGCGCGCGACGTTGTGCGGATGCTCGGCCGCTTCGGCCATCGACAGGACGGGCGCGAAGCAGACGTCGCTGCCCTCCATGATCGCACACCATTCGTCGCGGGTTTTGGTCTTGAAGATCGCGGTCAGGCGATCCTTCTGCGCCGGCCATTGAGCGCGGTCGAACTGGGCGTCGAACAGCGGATCGGCGGCGATCCCGAGCTTCTCACGGAGCAGCGCGTAGAATTGCGGCTCGATCGACCCGATCGACACGAACCCGCCATCGGCCGTCTCGTACACGTCGTAGAACGGCGCGCCGGTATCGAGCAGGTTCGTGCCGCGCTCGTCGCTCCACATGCCGTTCGCGCGAAAGCCCCACATCATCGCCATCAGCAGGGCCGATCCGTCGGTCATCGCGCAGTCGATGACTTGCCCCGCCGCCCCGCTCTTTACCGCGAGCAGCCCGGCGACCATGCCGAACGCCAGCATCATCGCCCCGCCGCCGAAATCGCCGACCAGGTTGATCGGCGGTACCGGTTTCTCTCCGTTCCGCCCGATCGCGCCGAGCACGCCCGACAGCGCGATGTAATTGATGTCGTGCCCGGCGGTGGCCGCGTAGGGCCCGTCCTGCCCCCAGCCGGTCATCCGCCCGATCACCAGCTTGGGATTATCGCCGAGCAGCACGTCGGGTCCGATCCCCAACCGCTCGATCACGCCGGGGCGGAACCCCTCGATCAGCCCATCGGCAGTTTTCACCAACTCGCGCAGCTTCGCGATGTCGTCTGGCGACTTAAGGTCGAGTTGCATCACCGTGCGCCCGCGCAGCAACGGGTCACGCGGATTGGGCATCGCGCCAGGGCGGTCGATTTGGATCACCTCGGCGCCGTGATCGGCCAGCATCATCCCGCAGAACGGCCCCGGCCCGATCCCCGCCAGTTCGACGATGCGAATGCCGGTGAGCGGGCCCGTCATGTCAGCGCGGCGCCATCCGGATCGCGCCGTCGAGGCGCACGTCCTCACCATTGAAATAGCCGTTTTCGATCATCGTCAGCGCGAGGCCGGCATATTCGGGTGGATTGCCCAGCCGCTTGGGAAACGGCACCGACGCGGCGAGATTGTCGCGCACCTGTTGCGGCGCGCCCTGCATCAAGGGCGTCTCGAAAATACCCGGCAGGATCGTGTTGATGCGGATGCCCTCCCCCATCAGGTCGCGCGCGATGGGGAGCGTCATGCCGACCACCCCGCCCTTCGACGCCGAATAGGCGGCTTGGCCGATCTGGCCATCCTCGGCGGCGACGCTGGCGGTCATCACCATCGCGCCGCGCTCGCCATCCTCGCCCGGCTCCAGCGTCAGCATCCCCGCCGCCGACTTGGCGACGCAGCGGAACGTGCCGATCAGGTTGATCTGGATGAGCCAGTCGAACGCCGCCAGGCTGAAATGCTTGATGCTGCCGTCTTCCTTCGAGCGGCTCGCGGTCTTCATCGCATTGCCGGTGCCCGCGCAGCAGACGAGCACGCGCTCCTGACCGTGCGCGGCACGCGCCTTGGCGAAGCCGGCATCGACGCTCTCGTCGCTGGTCACGTTGACCTCGCAGAACAGCCCGCCGATTTCCTTGGCGACCGCCTCGCCCTTTTCCGCCTGCATGTCGAAGATCGCCACCTTGACGCCCTTCGCCGCGAGTGCACGCGCGGTTGCCGCGCCGAGGCCCGAGGCACCGCCGGTGACGACCGCCGCGACCGAATTATCGAGTTTCATCCATTCTCTCCGCTTACAGCCGCTCGACGATCGTCACGTTGGCGATCCCGCCGCCCTCGCACATCGTCTGCAGGCCCCATTTCTTGTCGCGCGCCTTCAGCGCGTGGAGCAGCGTCGTCATCAGCTTGGTACCTGACGCGCCGAGCGGATGACCCAGCGCGATCGCGCCGCCGTTGACGTTCATGCGCGCATGGTCGCCGCCGATTACGCGGAGCCACGCGAGCGGCACCGGCGCGAACGCCTCGTTGACTTCGTACAGGTCGATATCCTCGATCTTCATTCCCGACCGTTGCAGCGCGCGTTGCGTCGCGGGGAGCGGTTCCTCGAGCATGATCACCGGGTCGCCCGCGGTCACGGTCAGGTTGTGGATGCGCGCCAGCGGCGTCAGCCCGTGATCCTTGAGCGCGCGCTCGCTGACGATCATCACGCCCGACGACCCGTCGCAGATTTGGCTGGCCGAGGCGGCGGTGAGCACGCTGCCCTCGCCCAGCGGCTTCACGCCCGCCATCGATTCCATCGTCGCGTCGTAGCGAATGCCCTCGTCCTTCGTGTGGAGACCTTCATTGCCCTCCTCATCGACGATGGCGATCGGCACGATCTCGTCATTAAACGCCCCGGCCTGCGTCGCCGCCGCTGCACGGCGATGGCTTTCGAGCGAAAAGGCATCGAGTTCCTCGCGGCTGAACCCGTATTTCTGCGCCATCATCCCCGCACCGACGAACTGACTGAACCCGGGAACGCCGTAGCGGTCCTTGATCCGTTGCGACCACGGCCCGACACCGATCCCGAGCTGCGCCGGGGCAGAACTGGCGAGTCCCATCGGCACGCGAGTCATGCTTTCGACGCCGGCGGCGATGACGATGTCCTGGGTGCCCGACATGACGGCCTGCGCAGCGAACTGGATCGCTTGTTGCGAAGACCCGCACTGCCGGTCGATCGACACGGCGGGGACGCTGTCGGGGAGCGACGAGGCCATCACCGCGCTGCGCCCGATATGCGCGGACTGCTCGCCGGCCTGCATCACGCAGCCCATGATGACGTCCTCGACCGCCGCGCCGTCGATCCCCGAGCGCGCCACCAACGCGTCGAGCACTGCGCCGCCCAGATCAGCCGGGTGCCAGTCCTTGAGCTTACCGCCGCGCCGCCCACCAGCGGTGCGCGCCGCCGCGACGATATATGCCTCCGCCATATCACTCTCCTATCGGTTTCAGTTAGCCACTGGTTGACGCAAGCGGCAAGCGAATTTGCAGGGTGGACGGCTGGACCGGTCGGTGTATTGGCACGGCTCCTCCCCGCCCAACCTGACTGGAGTAATGCGTGTCCGGAGGTTCCATGATCGATCGTAATGGGTTGCAGGTCGCGAGCGAACTCGCCGCCTTCATCGAAGAGCGCGCGCTGCCGGGGACCGGTATCGCGCCGGACGCCTTCTGGGCGGGCGCGGCGGATATCTTCGCGCGGTTCGCTCCGGAGAACCTGCGGCTGCTCGCAAAGCGCGACCTGATCCAAGCCGAGATCGACGGCTGGCACGCCCAGCGCACCGGTACCGCGATCGACCAGGCCGAGTATCAGGCGTTCCTGAAATCGATCGGCTATCTGGTCGATGAAACCGCACCCTTTCAGGTCACGACCGAGAATGTCGATCCGGAAATCGCCACGACCGCGGGACCGCAACTCGTGGTCCCCGTGCTCAACGCCCGCTTCGCGCTCAACGCCGCCAACGCGCGCTGGGGGAGCCTGTACGACGCGCTCTACGGCACCGATGCCATTCCCGGAACGCCCAAGCCCGGCGGCTACGATCCCGAGCGCGGGGCGCAGGTGATTGCTTGGGCCAAGGCGTTTCTCGACGCCGCTGTGCCGCTCGCGAGGGAGAGCTGGGTCGACCTGACCGGCGTGCCGGTGCTGGCCGACCCGACGTTACTGGTCGGGCGCTCAGGCGAGAATTATCTGTTCCGCCACAACGGCCTGCACATCGAATTGGTGATCGATCGCGAGCATCCGATCGGCCGCGACGACCCGGCGGGTATCGCCGACGTCATCCTCGAAAGCGCGATCACGACCATCGTCGACTTGGAGGATTCGATCGCGGCGGTCGACGCCGAGGACAAGGTCGCCGCTTACGCCAACTGGCTCGGCTTGATGAAAGGCGACTTGGTCGACACGTTCGACAAAGGCGGGCGGAGCGTTACGCGCAGGCTCAATCCCGACCGGAGCTACACCGCCCCCGATGGCGGCACCTTCACCCTGCCCGGCCGCGCGCTGTTGTTCGTGCGCAACGTCGGTCATCTGATGACGACGCCAGCGGTCCGACTGTCCGACGGCGGCGAAGCGCCCGAGGGAATCCTCGATGCGATCGTCACCAGCATGATCGCGCTGCACGACATCAACGGGCTGCGCGCGAACAGCCGCGCCGGGTCGATCTACATCGTCAAACCCAAGATGCACGGGCCGGGCGAAGCGGCGTTCACCAACGACCTGTTCGACGCGGTCGAGGATTTGCTCGGGTTGTCGCGCCACACGATCAAGGTCGGCGTGATGGACGAGGAACGCCGCACCTCGGCTAACCTCGCCGCGTGCATCAAGGCGGTGAGCGGACGGATCGCGTTTATCAACACGGGATTCCTCGACCGTACCGGCGACGAAATCCACACCGGCATGCAAGCCGGGCCGATGGTGCCCAAAGGCGAGATGAAGACCAGCGACTGGATCGCCGCGTACGAGAACCGCAACGTCCAGATCGGGCTCGCGTGCGGGCTGTCGGGCAAGGCGCAGATCGGCAAGGGCATGTGGGCCGCGCCCGACCGCATGGCCGACATGCTCGAGCAGAAGATCGGCCACCCGATGACCGGCGCCAACACGGCGTGGGTGCCCTCGCCCACCGCCGCGACGCTGCATGCGACGCACTATCACCGGATCGACGTGTTCGCGCGGCAGAAGGAGCGCGCAACTGAGCCGGTCGCGCCGCTCGATGCGCTGCTGTCGGTCCCGCTCGCGCTCGGGCGCAACTGGACGCCCGACGAGATTCGCGCGGAACTCGACAACAATGCGCAAGGAATCCTCGGCTATGTCGTCCGCTGGATCGATCAGGGCGTGGGCTGTTCGAAGGTGCCCGACATCCACGACATCGGCCTGATGGAAGACCGTGCGACGCTGCGCATCTCGAGCCAGGCGCTCGCCAACTGGTTGCTTCACGGCGTCTGCACGCCCGAGGAGGTGGAAGCGGCGTTCGGTCGGATGGCGGCGAAGGTCGATGCGCAGAATGCCGGCGACCCGCTCTATCGCTCGCTGGTCAACAACCCGACCGGCCCCGCCTTCCGGGCCGCCCGTGCGCTGGTGTTCGAGGGTACCGTCCAGCCCAATGGCTATACCGAACCGTTGCTCCACCGTTTCCGCGCCGAAGCCAAAGCAAGCTAATTTTGCGCAATTGGACAAAACGGACAGCGCAATTGCCGAGTTCTGGTTCACAGAAATGTCGTTATTTTACAATATGACTAAGATCGGTGAGAGATTAGCTTGCGCTTGCTCGCCGGTCCCGTCTCCTGGTCAACTTTGTCCTCGCCAAAATCGCGCCGATCTATTAGGCTCCGCAGGGTTGGATTCGTCCGTCGCGAATCCTGGTTTGGGGGGTATAGCGATGTTCAAGTTGATTAAAGTCAGCGTGGCCGCCAGCCTGCTGGTTGCGGGGATGGCAACCGCCGGCGTGCCGTCTGGGCGTAATTTCACGATCAAGAATACCAACGGCAGCGTGTCGGTTCAGCGTGTCTGGTATGCGCGCGCCGGCGAGTCCGGAGATCCGTGGCACGAGGTCATGCTCGATTATGCGATCAAGCCGGGCACCACGTCGAACTTCACGATGGGTGAAGGCGATGTCTGCCTCTACGACATCAAGGTGCAATTCAGCGACGAAGTCATTCAAACGCGCGGCAACATCAATGTCTGCCGCGGCGACACGGCGGTCGTGACCTGATCGAGCGACGCTTCGACGGGGTCGGAATGGGGCGGCGGACGGTGGTTCGCCGCCCTTTTCCGTTACTCGATCAATGGAAATCACGCGATTTGGGCAGGATGCGAACGTTGCGGGGATGCCGCCCGCCGGGGGATTGTGCCTTCACGTAGCGCGGATCGGGGACAAGGCCGATATCGGCCCGCGCCATCGTCGGGCGCATAACGTGATCCCCGGATAGCCGCGCCAGTTCATGCGTGCGATCGATCACGCGCGCACCGATCAAATGAACGACGCTACCTTCTTTCTTTGAACTACGTTGGACTTCGCCCTCGACAGTCATCAGCCGCGATCCCATGACTTGCATCCGTTGCGCCTCGAACACACGGGCCCAGAGCAGCACGTTGCTGATCCCGGTCTCGTCTTCCAGCGTGATGAAGATCGCGTTGCCGTTGCCCGGCCGCTGGCGCACCAACACAACGCCGGCGACGGTCACGCGCGACCCATGTTTGGCCTTGTCGACCTCGGCACAGCTCAACACGCCTTCGTCATCGAACACCGAGCGCAAGAACTGCATCGGATGCCCTTTGAGCGATAGTCGCGTCATCTGGTAATCGGTGCTGACTTCTTCACTCAGCGGCATGGCCGGAAGCGCAGCATCCGCCTCAATCCCCAACTCGCGCGCCTGCGCCGCGGCGAACAGCGGAAGCTCGTTCGACGGCGTCCGCCGCACCTCCCACAAGGCATCGCGCCGCCCCTTGCCGATCGATCCCCACGCATCGGCGTCGGCGAGGAGACGGAGAGCGCGCGACGGAAGGTGTGTGCGGCGAGCGAGGTCCTCGATCGATGTGTAGGGACCGTTGGCGAGGCGCTCTTCAGCAATATCATCTCCCCAGAGCTTGCTGAATCCATCGATCTGGCGAAAGCCTACCCGTAGCGCCAAACCTGAATCATGGCGCTGCCGTTTATTCCATTTTTTCAATGGCGCCGGCGACCAATCGCTAGGCTCCAGCCTGTTATCCCAATCGCTGAAATTGATATCGGCAGCTAAAATCGCGACGCCATGCTCGAACGCGTCACGAACGATCTGCGCCGGTGCGTAGAACCCCATCGGCTGCGAATTGAGCAACGCACAGGTGAAAACGGCCGGATAGTAGCATTTGATCCAGGCCGACACGTAGACCAATCGCGCGAATGAAAGTGCATGGCTTTCCGGGAAGCCATAGCTGCCGAACCCCTTGATCTGATCATAGCAACGTTGCGCGAAATCTCGCTCGTAACCGCGGCGCACCATCCCCTCGACCATCTTGGTCTCGAGGTTGTGGATCGTGCCAACGTTGCGAAAAGTGGCCATCGCCCGCCGCAGACGATTGGCGTCGCCCGGCGAGAAGGCGGCAGCAACGATCGCCAGCTTCATCGCCTGTTCCTGGAACAATGGAACGCCTTCGGTTTTGCCCAGCACAGACGCCAATTCATCAGGGGGGCCGAACTCGGGCGACGGAGCAGGGAAGCAAACTTTTTCCTGTTTGGCGCGGCGCCGCAGATACGGATGCACCATATTGCCCTGAATTGGCCCTGGCCGGACGATCGCGACTTGAACGACGATGTCGTAGAATTTCTCGGGCCTGAGCCGCGGCAGCATGCTCATCTGCGCGCGACTTTCGACCTGAAACAAGCCCAGGCTATCGGCTTGGCATAGCATGTCATAGATCACCGGATCTTCCTGAACGGCGATGCTGTTCAGCGCGGGCCTTTCCCATCCCTGCTGGTCGATCAAGTCGAACGCCTTTTTGATGCACGTCAGCATGCCGAGCGCCAGCACGTCGACCTTCATCAGCTTCAGCGCGTCGATGTCGTCCTTGTCCCACTCGATGAACGTTCGGTCCTCCATCGCGGCATTGTGCAACGGCACCGTCTCGATCAGCGGCTCCTGGGTCAGCAGGAACCCGCCGACGTGCTGCGAAAGATGGCGCGGAAATTCGAGAAGCTGGTCGACCAAGTCCTTCAGGCGCGCGACTTCGGGGTTGTCGAGCGTAAAGCCGGCTTGCGTGAAGCGGCCTTCTTCGACTTTGTTCGAATAACTGCCCCAGATCGTGCCCGACAGGCGCGAGGTTATATCCTCGCTCATCCCCAAAGCTTTGCCGACTTCGCGCAGGGTGCTGCGCGATCGATAATGGATGACGGTAGCCACGATCGCTGCGCGATGGCGGCCGTAGCGCCTGTAGACGTACTGCATCACCTCTTCGCGTCGTTCATGTTCGAAATCGACGTCGATATCGGGTGGCTCATCACGCTCGCTAGATACGAAGCGCGAGAATAGGAGATCATGCTTGACCGGATCGACCGAGGTCACGCCCAACAGCCAACAGACAATCGAATTGGCCGCAGATCCGCGTCCCTGGCAGAGGATCGGCGGTTCGCAGCTATTGGCGAATTGGACGATGTCGTGAACCGTCAGGAAGTAATAGGCATAACCGCGTTCGCGGATCAGGGCGAACTCCTCGTCGATCAGCGCCTGAGCCCTGAGCGGTATCGTCTCACCGTATTTCTCGGCCGCGGCCTCGAGCACCAGATGCTCCAGCCAATCCTGTGCGGCCCATCCTTCAGGTACCGGTTCGTGGGGATATTCATAACCAAGCTGATCTAGCGTGAAGTCGATCCGCTCGATCAGCCGTCGCGTCTCGTCGATCGCCTGCGGATAGCGGCGGAACAACCGCGCCATATCCTTCGGCGATCTCAGATGCCGTTCGGCGTTCGCTTCGAGCAAGCGTCCCGCGCGCTTTACGTCGGTGCCCTTGCGGATGCAGGTAACCACGTCGTGGAGTTGACGTTGGGCGGGCGAAGCATACAGCGCGTCGCTCACCGCAATCAGCGGAACACCAGCATCTTTTGCGGTTTTGGCGAGGTCGTGTAGCCGGCGCTGATCCTTGCCGCCGTAAGTGGCGGTAACGCCAAGCCATATTCTATTGCCCACAAGCTGTTTGAGGCGTTTCAGCGTATCCGGTAGAGGGTCATTATTCGCATTTTGTGCCGGGATCCAACTCAGCACTTTGGCCGTCGTAAGCGGCTCATTCGGTACCCGAACAGGCTCGGCATTACCTGTGGGAAATTGGACGACATTGGTCGCCTCGCTCTCATCTCCACCGAGCTTGAGGAAACCACGATCCTGCTCCTCGGCGATCCGGCGTTTTTCGGCCAATTCCTCAACTTCATCCGGATCGAAAGTCGATTCCGCCAGCACGATCAGCAACAAGTCCTGATGGTGTGCAATCAGATCACCCAGATCGAGTAAGCATCCTCCCTTCGCCGCACGGCGGTTGCCATCGGTTAGCAAGCGCGTCAGCCGACCCCACCCGTAACGCGTAGCAGGATAGGCAACGATATCCGGCGTGCCGTCGCGAAACACCAGCCTTGCGCCGACGATGAGGCGGAAGTCCACATCGGCCACAGGCATGATGTCGGGCTCCGAAAATTCATTCCACGGCTGATCGGCCTCGTGTTTGGTCTTGGCTTTAGTCGCCTGTTTGCTCCAACCTTCGCGCGATTCCTTGAGCGCGATATAGGCGCGCACAACGCCTGCCACGGTATTGCGATCGGCAATGCCAATAGCCTTCATGCCTAGCCGGATAGCTTCGGCGACCATGTGCTTCGGATGCGACGCTCCGCGCAGGAAAGAATAATTGGTCGCGGCGACCAGCTCGGCGAAACCTGTCACGCGAATACCCCGTGGACGTACCAGTTCGGCGCTGGCTTGCCGTCCTCGAACAGGCCGCGGCGGAAGATCCATAGCCGCCGACCGCGGCGGTCCTCGACACGGTAATAATCGCGTGTCGGCGCTTCGCGCGGCGCCCACCAAGGGGCAGCGATGCGTTCGGGGCCTTCGGCGAGCGCGACATGGTGCAGCGTCTTGCGCCAGCGGAACTGGCGCGGCGGGCCGTCGGGGACTTCGGACATCACGGCCTCGATCGGCTGCGGCGGATCGAACAGGTGAATCGGGCGGAGCGGTGGCTCGCCCGGATCGGGCGCGGGCCACTCGCCAGACGGCGCGGGATCGGTAGCGGGCAGCATGAATTCGGCCTGTTCGGGCAAATGCCGATCGCGCGGGGCGAAGCGGCGCACGCGGTTGCGTCCGAGCCGCGTCGTCAACCGATCGATCAGCGCCGCGAGTTCGGCCTCGGCGACCGCGCCGCCTTCCAGCTTCAACTGCGCCGCGTCGAGCCGCTCGGCGACCGGAATGTCGAGCCGGATCAGGTCGAACCCGAACCCCGGGTCGATCGGGTCGGCGAGCGTGTCGATCCGTTCGCGGAACAGCCGCAGCACAGCGGCAACGTCGCGGCTCGGCGCGCCGGTTTCGACCGCGAGACGCTGGACTAGTCCGTCGGCGCGGAAGAAGCGCACTACGAACCGCCGACCGCCTTCGTGTGCTTCCTCCAGCCGCACAACCGCTTCGGCCATCAATTCGCCGATCACCTCAATCGCGTATTCGGTGCGCGCCATCGGCTCGGCGAAGCGGCGTTCGACGCGGAGCGGCGGCTTGACGATGCGTGGGGTCAGCGGGCTGTCGGCCTCGCCCATGATCCGTCGCACCCGTGTCGCCGCCGCTCCACCGAACCGTGCGGCGATCGCCGACAGGGGCCGCACGATGACATCGCCGACCGTCTTCAAACCCGCGCGCTTGAGCGCCAACGTCGCTTCTACGTCGAGGCCCAGCGCGGCCACGGGCAAGCGGCGCACCGCCTCGTCTTCGGTCGCACCCGTGGTACGATACCGCGCCAGCGCGCGCGCCGCGTCGGGGTTATCCGCGAAGGCATGACTCGCCACCACACCGAGCCGCGCTAGCCGGGCGACGACATCGCCCGCCAGTGCGGTCTCCCCGGGAAACAGATGCACGCACCCGGTCACGTCGAGCACCAGCCCGTCGGGCGCGTCGATCATCACCCATGGCGTGTAGCGCGCGCAGCCGTCGGCCAACCGTTCGAGCCAGACATGGTCGTCGTGCGGGGTATGATCGAATGCTTCGAGCTCGGCGACCCGAGCGCGCGAATCCGCCAGCGTCATCCCCGGCTCGATCCCCAGCCGCGCGGCATTGGGATCAACCGCGTACAGCCGCTGCGCGCCCTTGACCTTTTCGATCAGCGCGTAGGACACGCCCGGGCGGCCAGCAAAGACGTGCGGTCGCGCGATCCGCAGCTGCTCAGCCGGCAGCCACGGGAAGTACAGCGCCAGGTAACGGCGCGCGCGCTGGGTCCTGGAAGGCTCGTCGTTCACGGTTCCACTCCACGCGCCACGTGACGCCGGCGGGCCCGGCGCGGCGGCGCAACAATTCGATCTCGAACACCGGATGCCCCGGCGCTCCTTCGGGCGTGCCGTCGGCCAGCGGCACCGACGGCGCGGCGGTCACGCGCCAGCGCGTGTCGGCGACGCTTGGGCTTTCGTCCGCCGCCATCCGCAGCAACAGCACGGTCACCCCCGAGGCTTCCGCCGCGAGCATCAGCCGCCGCGTCGCGGTCAGATCGAGCACGTGCGGGTCGCCCCAGCACTCGACCAGCAAAGCGCCCAGCCCCGCACACCGCGCCGCGTCGTTCGCCGCCTTCAGCAGCGCGGCATCGTCGGCGACCAATCCGATCAGGACTGCGTCCCCATCGACCCCCAGCTCGCCAAGCCCCGACGCGTAGAGCCGCCCGCACTGCCGCTCGACCTTGTCGGTGCGCAGCCACAAGAGCGGCTGCCCCTGACTAGCGCATAACGCCAGCATCGCAGCGAACCCCGCTGTGCTGCCGGTCTCTGCACCGTCGGCCGCCATCACCTCGTGCAACCGCCCCCGGCTCAGTCCCCCGTCGAACCAGGCATCGACCGCACGATGCCCGGTCGCGAACCGCCGTACGACATCCCGCGGGCGCGCGGTCTCCAGACGCGCCAACCGCCGCCGCAGCTTGTGAAGCGAGGCATCCGACTCGGCCATTTTGTTCATGATATGTTCTAAATTGAACGTTGCAACCGGAATCGTCCGGATCGTCCGCCGTCGCCACGCGTTGCACCCATAAGTTACAGGAGGTCCCCATGCCGCAAGGTGACAAGAGCGCTTACACCGACAAGCAGAAGCGCAAGGCCGAGCATATCGAGGAAGGCTACGAAAAGCGTGGCGCGTCGAAGAAAGAGGCGGAACGCCGCGCCTGGGCGACGGTGAACAAGGAATCGGGCGGCGGCAAGAAATCCGGGTCGGGGCGCGGCAAGAAGGAAAACCATTCGGCATCCTCGCGCGGCGGCAAGGCGCACAAAAAGGGATCGGCCGAAGCGCGGTCGGCGGCGGCGCGCAAGGGCTGGGATACGCGGCGGCGCAACGGAAACGCCTGAATGGGCGAAACCGAGACGCTCAGCCCGGCAATTCCCGCCGATGTCGAGGAGATGGCGGCAACGGTACTGCGCGAGGCGTGCGACATCGACGTCCGCCTGGCCACCGCCGAAAGCTGCACCGGGGGATTGCTCGCTTCGTTGCTGACCGACGTCGATGGCGTCGCACATGCATTCGAACGCGGATTCGTTACCTATAGCGAAGCGGCGAAGAACGAATTGCTCGGCGTGCCCCGATCGCTGATCGAGCGCGACGGCGCGGTCAGCAAGCCAGTCGCGGTGGCGATGGCCGAGGGGGCGTTGCATGCCAGCGATGCTGCCGTCGCACTGGCCATCACCGGCTTCGCCGGCAAGGGCGGCCCGGACGACGAGGCCGGTCTCGTCCACCTCGCTTGTGCCGGCACGGGTCAACCAACCGCGCACCGCGAAGAGCATTTCGGCGATATCGGCCGCGGTCCGGTCAGGATCGCCGCGTTGCGCGTCGCCCTCGAAATGATCGCAACCGCACTCGACGCGCGGATAGCGCCCGCGGCCAAACACGGCTAAGCGGCGCTGGATGGCGAAGACGCACCGTTTCTTTTCGCACCATGCGCACGAATTCCTGCGGGTCGCGGCGTGCACGCCGGTCGCGACGGTGGGCGATATCGCCGCCAACGCCGCCGCGGCGATCGCGCTGGCCAGGCGCGGGCATGACGACGCGTGCGACCTGCTGGTCTATCCCGAGTTGAACATCAGTTCGTACGCGATCGACGATCTCCACCTGCAGGATGCGATCCAGCGCGCGACCGACGCCGCGCTGGCCGAGGTCGCCGCCGCGACCGCCAAGCTGCGCCCCGTGCTGCTGGTCGGCGCCGCGATCCCGCGCGACGGGCGGCTCTACAATTGCGCGGTGGCGATCTATCGCGGGCGCATCCTGGGCGTGGTGCCCAAGACGTTCCTGCCCAACTACCGCGAATATTATGAAAAACGCTGGTTCGTCAGCGGCGACGGCACCAGCGGGACGATCGATGTCGCGGGCCAGACCGGCGTGCCGTTCGGCGACGATTTGATCTTCGCCGCGAGCGACCTGCCGCACTTCATCTTCCATGCCGAAATCTGCGAGGATTTCTGGGGGCCGATCCCGCCTTCGACCTATGCCGCGATGGCCGGGGCTTTGGTATGCTGCAACCTGTCGGCGTCCAACGTGGTGATCGGCAAGTCGCGCCAGCGGATGCTGCTGTCCGCCGCGCAGTCCGACCGCGCGATCTGCGCCTATGTCTTCTCCGCCGCCGGGCCGGGCGAGAGCACCACCGACCTCGCCTGGGACGGTCAGGGCATGATCCACGAACTCGGCGAGCTGATCGCCGAAAGCGCGCGGTTCGAGGGCGATCCCGAACTGCTGGTCGCCGACGTCGATTGCGGGCGCCTTAGGCTCGAGCGGATGCGCAACGGCACGTTCAACGACACCGCGCGCTTCGCCGGGGTCGAGCCCGCCAGCTTCCGCCGCATCGGCTTCGAAGCTAAGCCCGACTTCGCCGATGTCGGTCTGAAGCGCGACATCCGCCGGTTCCCGTTCGTCCCCAATACGCCCGCAAAGCTCGACGCGGACTGCTACGAGGCATTCAATATCCAGGTATCCGCTCTCGCCCAGCGGATCGTCGCGGCCAAGGCCGAGCGGCTGGTGATCGGCGTGTCGGGCGGCCTCGACTCCACCCACGCGCTGATCGTCGCGGCGAAGGCGATGGACCGGCTCGGGCGGCCGCGCGACGCGATCCTCGGCTATACCATGCCCGGTTTCGCGACGAGCGACGGGACCAAGGGCAATGCCTGGGCGCTGATGCGCGCGATCGGCGTCGCGGGCGACGAGATCGACATCCGCCCCGCCGCGGAACAGATGCTCAAGGCGATGGACCATCCTTTCGCCGACGGTAAGCCGGTTTATGACGTGACGTTCGAGAACGTTCAGGCCGGCTTGCGCACCGATTACCTGTTCCGTCTCGCCAACCAGCACAACGGTCTGGTGGTCGGCACCGGCGACCTCAGCGAACTCGCGCTCGGCTGGTGCACCTATGGCGTCGGCGACCAGATGAGCCATTACGCGGTCAACGCCGGCGTGCCCAAGACGCTGATCCAGTTCCTGATCCGCTGGTGCATCCGCACCGACCAGTACGATGCCGAAACCGACCGCGTACTGCAGGCGATCCTCGACCAGGAAATCTCGCCCGAACTGGTTCCGGCGGGAAAGGACGGCGCGATGCAATCGACCGAGGACAAGGTCGGGCCGTACGCGCTCAACGACTTCTTCGCGCACTACATCGTCCGCCACGGCATGGCGCCATCGAAGGTCGCGTTCCTCGCGCTGAAGGCTTGGGAGGCTGTGAGCCGAGGCCGCTGGCCGCGCGATTTCCCGGCGTCAGCGCGCACCGCCTACGACTTGTCGACGATCCGCTTCTGGCTCGAAAAGTTCCTCTTCCGCTTCTTCACGATCAGCCAGTTCAAGCGCTCGGCGATCCCCAACGGGCCGAAAGTGTCGGCGGGCGGATCGCTGTCCCCGCGCGGCGACTGGCGCGCGCCTTCGGACGGAACGGCCAAGCCGTTCCTCGACGAACTGAAGGCGAACCTGCCCTGATCAATCCTCCCCGTTCACGGGGAGGGGGAGCGCATTGCGCTGACGGAGGGGGCGGGCAACGAGCGACATGCCTGCGGCCCGCCCCCTCCACCACGCCGCTACGCGTCGCGGTCCCCCTCCCCGTCCCGGGGAGGATTTGGATCGCCCTCGGTCATCTCCATGAAGTCGCGCGCCGCGTCGCGGTCGGCGGGATCGGCGAACGCGACGTCGAGATCGGGCGCCACGCCGAGCATGTGCATCAGCGCCCAGAGCGCGAAGCGCCGCCCGCGATCCTGCGTCATGCCGAACTCGACCCGCATCCGCTCTGTCCCGGCCGCAAGACCGTCGGGCGACAGCGACGCGAGGTCGGTCGTCCCGAAATACCGCCGCAACTGATCGTCCAAATCCATTGACGCACCTTGCCGACAAGCCGCCGCCCTGCCAACCATACCGCAAACAGGAGAATGGCATGAAGGCGCAGGCGAACGGCATCGAGATCGAATACGAAGACTACGGTGAAACGAATGCGCCGCCGGTGCTTCTCATCATGGGGCTCGGCGCGCAGCTGACCCTGTGGCCGATGCCGATGGTCGATCAGCTGGTCGAGCGCGGTTATCGCGTGATCCGTTACGATAATCGCGACGTCGGCCTGTCGACCAAGCTCGACGAGCAACCCGCCCCGGCGATCACCGCGATCGTCGCGGCGCTGATGATGGGCACCAAGCCCGACGTGCCGTACCTGCTAAACGACATGGCGGCGGACGCGGTCGGGCTGCTCGACGCGCTCGGCATCGCCAAGGCGCACATCATGGGAGCCTCGATGGGCGGGATGATCGCGCAGATGGTCGCGGCGAATTACCCCGACCGCGTGCTGTCGCTGACCTCGATCATGTCGACCACCGGTAACCCCTCGCTGCCGCCTGCGACCGCCGAGGCGATGGCGGTGCTGACCACGCGCCCCGACGGCGCCGATGAGGACGCAATCGTCGCGCACGGCATCAAGGTCGAAAGGACGATCGGTAGCCCCGGCTATCCGACCGAGGAAGCGGTACTACGTGAGCGCGTGCTGCGCGATTTCCGCCGCATGTACTATCCGCCCGGCTTCGCACGGCAGATGGCGGCGATCGTCGCGAGCGGCGACCGGCGCGAGGCGCTGAAGGGGATCACCGCGCCGACGATGGTGATCCACGGCGCCGACGACCCACTGGTCCCGCTGGCGGGCGGGCGCGACACGGCAGAGACGATCCCCGGCGCGAAGATCGTCGAGATCGCGGGCATGGGGCACAATTTGCCCGAGGTGCTGATCCCGCAAGTGCTCGACGCGTTCGAGGAAGTGGCGAAGCAGGCAGCACCGGCGGCTTGACCGGAAGGCAATGACGACGTGCGGATTGAGCCAACCAGTAATCCGTATGTTGTGCCCGCATGACCAGCGACATCGAAACTCTCCGTCTCCGGATGGAGGCCGCCGCGCAAGCGCTCGATTTCGAAGAAGCCAAGCGCCTGCGCGATCAGCTCAATTTGATGCGCGGCGGCGCGAGTTTGGTGGAGGCCGAGGCGAGCGACACGTCCGACCTGACGCGTCAGCGGCCCGGCAAGATGGGTCTCGGCACTAGCCAGCAGCGGATGACTCCGCCCCTCGGCTGGAAGCCGCCCGCCAAGCCTGATCCGATGACGCGCAACTCGACGACGCGACGCAAAGGCTAGACCCGCACCGCCCCTTCGGCGCGCACCGCCTCAATCGTCGGCATGCCGTTGACCGCCATCATCAGATCGGCCTCGGCCAGGATGCACTTGAGCACGTGCGCCGCGCCCGCTGCGCCGTCGAGCGCGAGGCCGTAGACGAATGGGCGCCCTACCCCCACCGCGCTCGCGCCGAGCGCCAGCGCCTTGATCACGTCGCTGCCCGATCGGATGCCGCTGTCGAACCAAACAGGCGTGCTGCCCGCCGCCGCGACGACGCCGGGCAGCATGTCGATCGCCGCGATTCCGCCATTCGCCTGACGCCCGCCATGGTTCGAGCAGAACAAAACGTCGGCGCCCATATCGACCGCCTTCCTCGCATCGTCGGGGTGGCAAATGCCCTTGAGCACGATCGGCATCTTGGTCACCGATTTGTACCAGGCGATGTCGTCCCACGTCACCGGCCGCGCGAATTGCGAGGCCCAGAGCATCGTCGCCTCGGCGGGGGCGCCCATGGGATCCTTGCCGAGCATCTTCTTAAACACCGGGTCGGCGAAATAATTGGCGAGCACGTGCCCGCGCAGCTGCGGGAAATTGCCCGCGTTGAGGTCGCGCGGGCGCCAGCCGGTCACCCAGGTGTCGAGCGTTACCACCAGCGCGCGGTACCCCGCCGCCTCGGCCCGGCGGATCAGGCTTTCGGCGAGATCCTTGTCGCGCGGCGTGTAGAGCTGAAAGAAACCCGGCACATCGCCGAGATGCCCCGCGACATCCTCCATCGTGTCGTTGCCGAGCGTCGAAACCACCATCGGCACCCCGGTCATCGCCGCGGCTTGCGCTGCCGCGATGTCGCCGTGCTGGTCGGCGGTGCAGATGCCGGTGACGCCGATCGGGCTCAGGAACAGCGGGCTGTGATAGGTGTGGCCGAAGATCGTCGTCGACAGGTCGCGGTTGGTCGTCCCGACCATCATCCGCGGCACCATCCCCCAATGGCGGAACGCGGCGGCGTTCTGGTCCTGCGTCCATTCGTCGCCGCACCCGCCCTGGACGTAATTGAGCACGTGCGGCGGCATTGCCGCGGTCGCGCGCTGGACGAGCGTGGCGTAATCGACCGGCAGCTTGGGGAGCACGCCGCGCAGGCCGGCGCCGTAGATTTCGTTCTGATAGTCGCCGAAATGGGGCATCCGCCGCTCCACTCTTATCTCTTTCGACTCCCCTAGCCATTCGTGCTGAGCCTGTCGAAGCACGTGTTCAGCGCACGCCCTTCGACAAGCTCAGGGCAAACAGCGTGGGCGTGCGACGTGAGGACCGGTGCCTATATGACTCCATACGCCAGCATAGCGTCAGCCACTTTCTTGAACCCCGCGATGTTCGCGCCCTTCACGTAATCGACATAGCCGTCCGACACGCGCCCGTGCGCCACACAGCGATCGTGGATGCCCGCCATGATGTCGAGCAGCAGTTGCTGCAGCTCGGCTTCCTTCCACGAGCGGCGCTCGGAGTTCTGGCTCATCTCCAGCCCGGACACCGCGACCCCGCCGGCGTTCGACGCCTTGCCCGGCGCGTAGAGGATCTTCGCCGCCTTGAAGACGTGCACCCCGTCGAGGTCGGTCGGCATGTTCGCGCCTTCGGCCACCGCGATGCAGCCATTCTCGACCAAGGTCCGCGCGTCGTCGCCGAGCAGTTCGTTCTGCGTTGCGCACGGTAGTGCGACGTCGCACGGCACGCCCCATGGCGTCTTGCCCGCGACGAAGCTCGCGCCCTTGAACTCGGCGACATAATCTTCGATCCGACCGCGCCGCTTGGTCTTGTGCGCCTTCACCCAGTCGATCTTGTCCTGCGAAATGCCGTCGGGATCGTGGATGAACCCGCCCGAATCGCTGAGCGTGAGCACCTTGCCGCCGAGCTGAGTCACCTTCTCCGCCGCGTGCGTCGCGACATTGCCCGAGCCGGAGATGACGGCGGTCTTGCCCTTCAGATCTGTCCCTCGCGTCGCGAGCATGTTGGCGAGGAAATAGACCGCGCCGTACCCGGTCGCCTCGGGCCGGATCAGCGAGCCGCCATATTCGAGGCCCTTGCCCGTCAGCACGCCGGTGAACTGGTTGGTGATGCGTTTGTACTGGCCGAACATATAGCCGATCTCGCGCCCGCCGACGCCGATATCGCCCGCCGGCACGTCCACGTCGGCGCCGATATGGCGGTAGAGCTCGGTCATGAACGACTGGCAGAAGCGCATCACCTCGTGGTCGCTCTTGCCCTTGGGGTTGAAGTTCGCGCCGCCCTTGCCCCCGCCCATCGGCAGGCCGGTCAGCGAATTCTTGAAGGTTTGCTCGAACGCCAGGAACTTGAGCACGCTCTCGGTCACCGACGGGTGAAAGCGGATGCCGCCCTTGTAGGGGCCGATCGCGTTGTTGTTCTGGACGCGCCAACCGCGCTGGACGCGGATGTTGCCACTGTCGTCCTCCCAGCAGACGCGGAAACTGACCACGCGGTCGGGCTCGGCGATGCGGCGCAGGATCTGGTATTCGTGATAGTCGGGTTTGTCGGCGATGAAGTCGAAGATGTCCTCGGCAACTTCCTGGACGGCCTGGACGAATTCGGGTTGGCCCGGGTTGCGCTTCTTCACACCCTCGATGAACCGCGACAGGTCGACATGATCGCTGCTGGCCATTCCCAACTCCCCACGGATTGTGACGCACGCGACCGCGCTCCGATTTATCGGAGTCGCATTCTTCCTATAGCAGCTCCCTTCACGCCCGTAACGATCTGCGGCATGATCGCGTCACAAGGGGGACCGGCAATGACCAAAGCGTCCGACCTGTTCGTCGAGTGCCTCGAGCGCGAAGGCTGCGAATACGTCTTCGGGGTGCCCGGCGAGGAGAATCTCGATTTCCTCGAATCGCTCCGCACCAGCAAGATCAAGCTGATCCTGACGCGCCACGAACAAGGCGCGGGGTTCATGGCGGCGACCTATGGTCGGCATACGGGGCGGACCGGCGTGTGCCTGGCGACGCTCGGGCCGGGCGCGACTAATTTCGTGACGGCGGCGGCCTATGCCCAGCTCGGCGGGATGCCGATCCTGATGATCACCGGGCAGAAGCCGATCAAGAAGTCGAAGCAGGGGCGGTTCCAGATCCTCGACGTGGTCGACATGATGCGGCCGATCACGAAGTACACGCACCAGCTCGCCTCGGCCGACAATATCCCCAGCCGCGTGCGCGAGGCGTATCGGCTGGCCGAGGAGGAAAAGCCCGGCGCGACGCACCTCGAATTTCCCGAGGATGTCGCGGACGAGCAGACCGACAGCCGCCCGCTGACGCCCAGCCTCGCGCGGCGTCCCTCCGCCGAAGAGAAAGCGGTGCGCGCAGCGGTCAAGAAGATCGAGGCGGCCAAGGCGCCGATCCTCGTCATCGGCCAGGGCGCCAACCGCAAGATGACCGGGCGGATGCTGCTCCAGTTGGTCGAGAAGACCGGCATCCCGTTCGTCACGACGCAACTCGGCAAGGGCGTGATCGACGAAACGCACCCGCGCTTCGTCGGTTGCGCGGCGCTGTCGGCAGGCGACTTCGTCCATCGCGCGATCGAAGCGGCGGACCTGATCGTCAACATCGGCCACGACGTGATCGAGAAGCCGCCCTTCTTCATGAAGAATGGCGGGACCGAAGTCGTCCACGTCTCGACGCGTTCTGCGGAAGTGGACCCGGTCTATTTCCCGCAAGTCGAGGTGATCGGCGACATCGCCAACGCGATCTGGCAGATCAAGGAGGACATCGTGCCCAGCGCGGGGTGGAACTTCGACGCGATGCTCGCGGCGCACAAGGCGGAGGCCGAGCACACTGCGAGCCTCGACGGCGACGCGCGCTTCCCGATCTTCCCGCCCTATCTGGTGCGCGAAATCCGCAAGGCAATGCCCGGCGACGGGATCATTTGCCTCGACAATGGCGTCTACAAGATCTGGTTCGCGCGCAATTACCCGGCGCGGCAGGCGAACACGGTGCTGCTCGACAATGCGCTGGCGACGATGGGCGCGGGACTGCCCTCGGCGATGGCCTCGGCGATGGTCTATCCCGACCGCAAGGTGATGGCGGTGTGCGGCGACGGCGGGTTCATGATGAACAGCCAGGAAATGGAGACGGCGGTCCGGCTGAAGCTCAACCTGACCGTGCTGATCCTCAACGACAGCAGCTACGGCATGATCCGCTGGAAACAGGCGAACATGGGGTTCGCCGATTGGGGCCTGACCTATGGCAACCCCGATTTTGTGAAATATGCCGAGGCTTATGGCGCGCACGGGCATCGCGTGGAGAGCGCCGAGGGCCTGCCCGGGTTGCTCACGCAGTGCCTCTCAACCGAGGGCGTGCATCTAGTCGATTGCCCCGTCGATTATGCCGACAACGACCGCATCCTCAATCGCGAGGTCAAGGAATTGTCGAAGGCGCTGTGATGGTCACGCTCAAGGACACCTATCCGCTCTACCTCGCCAACAAGGCGGAGCAACCGAACACCGATCTGGAGGTGACCGACAAGTTCACCGGCCAGGTTGCGTTCCGTTGCGCGCAGGCCGACGCCAAGACGATCGATGCCGGGATCGCCGCGGCGGTCGAGGCGGCCGAGCCGATGGCGCGAATGGCGGCGTACGAGCGCCAGGCGGTGCTCCAGTATTGCGTCGATCGCTTCAAGGAGCGGTTCGATGAACTGGCCTACACCCTGTGCGTCGAAGCGGGGAAGCCGATCAAGGATAGCGAAGGCGAGGTCGGCCGGCTGATCGACACGTTCCGCATCGCCGCCGAGGAAAGCGTGCGGATGACCGGCGAGGTCCAACCGCTCGACATCTCGCCGCGCGCCAAGGGCTATCAGGGGATGTGGAAGCGCGTGCCGATCGGACCGTGCAGCTTCATTTCGCCGTTCAACTTTCCCTTGAACCTCGCCGCGCACAAGATCGCACCGGCGCTTGCGGTCGGATGCCCGTTCGTGATGAAGCCGGCGAGCCGCACGCCGCTCGGCGCGATCATCATCGGCGAGGTGCTGGCCGAGACCGATCTGCCCAAAGGCGCCTTCTCGATCCTGCCCGCGCATCGCGACGGGGCGGATTTGTTCACCGAGGACGATCGGTTGAAACTGCTCAGCTTCACCGGCTCGCCCGATGTCGGCTGGGCACTCAAGGCCAAGGCGGGCAAGAAGAAAGTCGTGCTCGAACTCGGCGGCAACGCGGCGTGCATCGTCGACCGCGACGCCGATCTCGACGACGCGCTCGAGCGCGTGATCTTCGGCGCGTTCTACCAATCGGGTCAGTCGTGCATCGGGGTGCAGCGGATTATCATCCACGCTGACGTGTACGACCGCTTCCGCGACATGCTCGTCGCCAAGACCAAGACATTGGTGTCGGGCGATCCCAAGGACCGCGATACCTTCATCGGCCCGATGATCGACGTGAAGGAAGCGAGCCGGCTCGACAACTGGATACAAGAAGCGACCGCGAAGGGCGCGACGTTGCTGTGCGGGGGCAAGCGCGACGGCGCGATGCTCGACGCGACCTTGGTCGAGAATTGCCCGCGCGACACCAAGCTCTATCGCGAGGAAGCGTTCGGCCCCGTCGCGATCCTGTCCAAATTCAGCGACTTCGCTGACGCGCTCGACGAGGTCAACGACAGCAAGTTCGGGCTCCAGGCGGGCATCTTCACGCGCGACTTGTTCCAGTCGCTCGACGCGTGGGACCGGCTCGACGTCGGCGGCGTGGTGATCAACGACGTGCCGAGCTACCGCGTCGACAACATGCCCTATGGCGGGGTCAAGGATTCGGGCCTCGGCCGCGAGGGCGTGCGCTTCGCGATGGAGGACATGACCGAGATCAGGAATCTGGTCATCCGCCGCCGGTCCTAAATTGACTTTTCGGCCCCTCAAACGGATCATGCCGCGAGGCCGGCGGCAGACCGGCGCTACGGGCGCGGAGCGAGCGGAGGCTGTGTTGGGGGAACGCGCCAGGGTCGATGCGTTGTGGCAGGCCGGCGTGCCGGTTGTCGCGCTGTTCCTGCTCGTGTTCGCGGTCATCGCGCACCCCTCACCCGCGCTATCCACCGCGTTCGCGGCACCGGCGTCGCCCGAGGCCGGCGCGACCGGCGTGGCGTCGTGCGCGGGATCGACGTGTCACGGCCGCGAGGAACCGACCGGCGCCGTCGTACGCCTCGACGAGCTCAAGATCTGGCAGGACGAATCCTCCCCCGCCGGGGCGCATAGCCGCGCGTGGCGCGTGCTCGGCGAGCCGCGCGCGCGCGCGATCGCCGCGCGGCTCGGCATCGGCGATCCGCAAAGCGCGGCCGTCTGCACCGGCTGCCATGTCGGCGCCGGCGCGGCGCGCCCGTCGGAGGGCGTCGGGTGCGAGGGATGCCACGGCAACGCCGCGAACTGGCTCGCGAGCCATTATGCGGTCGGCGGGTCTCACGCGAACAACGTCGCGCGCGGGATGCGCGCGCTCGACCAGCCGGCGGTGCGCGCCGCGATATGCCTCGACTGCCATTACGGCAGCGACAAGAGCGGGCAGTTCGCGGAGCACCGCATCATGGCCGCCGGGCATCCGCGCCTGTCGTTCGAGCTCGACCTGTTCTCGACGCTCGAAAAGCATTGGAACGAGGATGCCGACTACGCGCAACGCAAGCGCGCGCCGAGCGCCGCGACCTTGTGGGTGGTGGGCCAGGCGATGGCGCTCGACCGCGCGCTGGGGCTATTCGCGAACGACCGGTTGGCCAATCGCGGGATGTTCCCCGAACTCTATTTCTTCGATTGCCAGAGCTGCCACCGGCGCATCTCCGACGAGCCCAGCTATCGCCCTTCGTCGCCGACGAACCCGGGGCGCGATACGCCGATCGGCACGGTGCCGTTCCAGGACGAGAACATGATCATGCTGGCGGCGGCGGCGCGGGTGGGCGCGCCCGACCTCGCCAGCCGCTTCGTGGCCGACAGCATCGCGTTCCACAAGGCGATCACCGTGAGCCGCCCCGCCGCGCTGGCCGCCGCGGCGCGGTTGCGCAGCGATGCGCGCGCGCTCGCCGACCGATTGTCGGGGATCGGCACGCGCGAGGTGTTCGCGATGATCGCCGCCTTGTCCGACACCGTCACGGCGCCGCGCTTCACCGATTACGAGGGGAGCGTGCAGGCGGTGATGGCGGTCGACACCCTTCTGTCGTCGCTGTCCGATGCCGGCGCGGTGTCGCGCGCCGACGTCGCGCGGATCCGGCCGTCGATCGACCGCGCCTATGCCGCGACGCACGACCCCAACGCGTACAATCCTCTGGCCTTCCGCACCGCGTTGCGCACCGCGACCAACGCGATCGGGGGATTGCGGTGAGGCCGAAGCGTTCGGTCGCCGGACTTGCCGCCACCGCGCTGGTACTCGGCTCATGCGGCGGCGGCGGAACGAGCGGTGGCGGATCGACAGGCTCGACACCGACCCCCACGCCGAGCGGACCGACCAGCTATTACACCGCGCCCGCGCAAGTCGCGCTGACCAGCGCGGAGGTCGGCACGATCGTGGCTCAGGCAGTCGCCGAGGCGAAAGCGCGCAACCTGGCCTCCGACATCGCCGTCACCGACCGCGTCGGCAACGTGCTCGCGGTGTTCCAGATGACCGGCGCGCGCGCGACCGCGACGATCCCGCTGCCGCCGAGCGGGGTCGGGATGGACGCGCAGGGCGTGACCTTCCCCGCCCCCGCCGGCGCGATCGCCAAGGCCATTACCGGCGCCTATCTGTCGAGCAGCGGCAACGCCTTCACCACGCGCACCGCGTCGCAGATCGTCCAGGAGCATTTCACCCCCGGCCCCGGCAGCCTAGGACTCGAGAGCGGGCCGCTGTTCGGGGTGCAGTTCAGCCAATTGCCCTGTTCGGACCTGTCGGCGCGGTACCAGTCGGCGGGCGGCACGGGGGCGCTGATCGGGCCCAAAAGGTCGCCGCTCGGCCTATCCGCCGATCCCGGTGGAATCCCGCTCTACAAGAACGGCGTCGTGGTCGGCGGGATCGGGGTAATGGGCGACGGCGTCTACGGCCTCGATCCCAACACGCTCGATGTCGACAACGACGCCGAGGAATTCATCGCGCTCGCGGGCCAGTCGGGCTTCGCGCCGTCCGCGGCGATCACCGCCGACCGCATCGTCGCCGGCGGGGTGTCGCTGCGCTATACCGATGCCACGACCACCGGGCTTTCGGTGAACCCGGCGAGCGCGCCCGGTTTTGCCGCGATCAACGGCACCGCAGGCAGTCTGATCACCGTGCGCGGCTATTACGGCGAAAGCGGCCCGCCCGCGCTGCTCGCCGGGCAGGCTTACGGCAGCGAAGCGTCCGGCATCCGTGCCGCGACCACGGCGGAGTTCGACAATCCCGATGCCTTCGTCCTCACCGACGGGTCGGGGCACGACCGCTTCCCGTTGCGTGCCGGGACCGATGGCGCCGCTGTCGCGCACCCGCTGACGGCGTCCGAAGCCAGGTCGATCCTGCAGAACGCGTTCACGATCATGCGCCGCGCGCGCGCCGCGATCCGCCAGCCGCTCGACAGCCGCGCCGAAGTGTCGATCGCGGTGGTCGATACCTATGGCGCGCCGCTCGGGCTGGTGCGCTCGCCCGATGCGCCGATCTTCGGGACCGACGTCGCGCTGCAAAAGGCGCGCACCGCCGCGTTCTTCTCCAACCCCGCGGCCGGCGCCGATCTATCCGCCAACGCCAGCGCCGATGTCCGCGCCTTCGTGACCGCGGCGCGTAATTTCCTCGGCGATCCCTCGGCACTGACCGGCAAGACCGCCTTCACCGACCGCGCCAACGGCAACCTCTCGCGCCCCTTCTATCCCGACGGCGACGACGGCAAGCCCAACGGCCCCTTCTCGCGCCCGATCGCGCAGTTCAGTCCCTTCTCGACCGGGCTCCAGTCGGCGCTGATCATCGGCAATCTGGGCCAGCATCTCGGCTATGTCGGCGGCGGTGCGAGCGACACCCCGGCGCGCTGCACGACGCTGCCCGACGCGGTGGTCGGACAGAACCGGTTGCAGAACGGCATCCAGATCTTCCCCGGATCGGTGCCGATCTACCGCGACGGTGTGCTGGTCGGCGGGATCGGCGTGTCGGGCGACGGCGTCGACCAGGACGACATGATCGCGTTCCTCGGGCTCTACAATGCGGGGCTGGAGGTCGGATCGATCGGCGAGGCGCCGGCGGCGATCCGCGCCGACCAGCTGACGCCGCAGGGGGTGCGGCTGCGCTACGTCAACTGCCCGGTCGCGCCGTTCCTCGACACGAGTGAACAGAACGTCTGCAACGGTAAATGAAACGCGCGCTCCTCCTCGCTACCGGGGTCGCGCTGGCCTCGCCCGCCTGGGCACAGGACGCGCCGACGACCGATGCGGCGCGAACGACCAAACCGCCGCCCAAAAGCTCCGACACGATGACGCCGCCGCCCTCGGCGCAGCTCGAACCGCCGCCGCCGACCCCTGCCGACGACAAGATGCTTGAGCCGCAGCCGATGGAGCCGCCGGATACACTCGACCAGGCGCTGATCCCCGGCCGCCGCCGCCCGGGCGAAATCCAGGGGCCGTTGCCGCCCAAGATCACGCAGGACAATGTCGGCGCGGTGCGCGCGCCGAACGACGCATTGTTCCCAAACGGCGAATTCCCGCTGCCCGACCGCTGGCGGCTGGCAACCGCGCTCTGCCCCGAACAATTGTATCGCGCGATCCAGGCGATCTGCCGCTCGCCACTCGACCCGTATCACCAGAGCACGATCAAGGGCGACCGCCCGCTCGACCGCAGCAAGTTGCGCTGGCTGCCGATCCGCGGCGACGACTGGTTCTTCGTCGCATCGGGCGTGTCGGACACGGTGATCGAGCCGCGCTCTTTCCCCACACCGGTCGGCACGCAGACGACGTCGCGCCCGGGCAGCCTCGACAGTTTCGGCCGCTCGTCGAGCCTGCTCGCCGCGCAGACCTTCGTCGTCGGCTTCTCGCTCTACAAGGGGCAGACGACGTTCAAGCCGCCCGAGATCGAGTACCGCCTCTCGATCGCGTACAATTACAATTACACGCTGGTGAACGAAAGTCGCATCCTGTTCGTCGACCCGGCCAAACCCCCGCATCGTAACGACACGTTTCTGGGCGTGCAGGAAGCGTTCGTCGATTATCACATCCGCAACGTCAGCGACCGCTACGATTTCGACTCGATCCGCGTCGGAATCCAGCCGTTCCAGGCCGATTTCCGCGGCTTCCTGTTCAACGACCAGAACCTCGGCATCCGGCTATTCGGCAACCGCGACAACAACCGTTTCCAGTACAATCTCGCGCTGTTCTGGCGGCTGGAGAAGGACACCAATACCGGGCTCAACGACCTCGGCCAGACGCCGCGGCGCGACTGGGTCGCGATCGCCAATCTGTACCGGCAGGATTTCCCCGTGCCCGGCTTCACCAGCCAAATCATCGCCGCGCACGACCGCGACCGCGAGGGCCGCGAATTCTATTACGACAAGAACGGATTTCCGGTCCGCCCCGCGCTGATCGGCGACCAGCGGCCGCGCGATTACGACATCACCTATCTCGGCTATAACGGCGACGGGCATTTCGGGCGGGTCAACCTGACGCTGTCGGCCTATGCCGCGCTCGGCCAGGACCGGAACAGCGTGTTCACCTCGCGCCCGGCCAAGGTCCGCGCGTTCTTCCTCGCCGCCGAGCCGAGCTACGACATCAACTGGGCGCGCTTCCGCCTGTCGTTCCTCTACGCGAGCGGCGACAGCAATCCGTACGACAATAAAGAAACCGGGTACGACGCGATCCTCGAAAACCCGATCTTCGCCGGCGCCGACACGAGTTACTGGATCCGCCAGTCGATCCCGTTCGCGGGCGGCGGGCGAGCGATCGGGATCAACGGCCGGAACGGCGTGCTCGCCGACCTGCGCTCGTCGAAGGACGAGGGACAGTCGAACTTCAACAATCCCGGCACGATGCTGATCGGCGCGGGCGCGGATTTCGACCTGACCACGGCGCTGCGCGTGTCGACCAACGTCAACCGGCTGTCGTTCGCCGACACCGCGGTGCTGCAGGCGCTGCGCAACGAAGGCAGCATTCCGCGGTCGATCGGGATGGATTACTCGGTCTCGGCGATCTGGCGCCCCCACACGACGCAGAACATCGTGTTCCGCGCCTCCGCCGCGATGCTCCAGGCGGGCGACGGGTTTCGCGACCTCTTCACTCAGTCGAACGGCAGCGGGCGCTATTTTTCGGTGCTCGCCAATGCGATATTGACCTTCTGATGCGGGGGCCGCGCTTCCTTCTGATCGTGGCGGCGACGATGCTGTCGCTGGCGACGGGAAGCCGCGCGCTGCTGGCGAAGAGCGAGGTCGGCGAGGCGGTCAAGCGCAGCTACGTCGCCTATCCGCCCGCCCCGGCCAGCGAGACGCCCGCCGATGCCGAGGCGAAGAGCGCCGGATGCCAGAGCTGCCACACTGCCACCGACCAGAAATCGATGCATCTGACGCAGGCGGTCGTGCTGGGCTGCGCCGATTGCCACGGCGGCGATCCCACCGTCGCAATCGCGCCCGGCACCGCGCCGAGCGACCCACGCTACACCGCGGCGCGCGACAAGGCACATGTGCTCCCGCGCTACCCCAAGGCATGGAACTGGCCGAGCCCGGCCAACCCGCAACGCAGCTACACCCTGCTCAACCGCGAGGCGCCCGAATACATCCGCTTCGTCAACCCGTCCGATTATCGCGTCGCGCGCGAGGCGTGCGGCGCGTGCCACTTGTCGATCATCCAGGCGAACGAACGCTCGCTGATGGCGACAGGCGCAATGTTCTGGGGCGGCGGGAGCTACAACAACGGCGTCCAGCCGTTCAAGAACTACATCTTCGGCGAAGCGTTCACGCGCGACGGCAAGCCCGCCAAATTGCTCTCCCCCGGCCAACCGGTCGGCACCGTCACCGGCCCGCAAAAGGCCCGCGGCGCGCTCCCGCAACTCTATCCGCTACCCACGTGGGAAGTCATGCCGCCGGGCGACGTGTTCCGCGTGTTCGAACGCGGCGGGCGGATCAACGGCACGCAGTTCGCCGAGATCGGCCTCCCCAACCCCAGCGGCAGCATCCAGAGGCTCGACGAGCCCGGCCGCCCCGACCTGCGCCAGTCGAACCGCGGCCCCGGCACCGGGCTGCGCATCGCGATCCCCGTGCTCAACATCAACAAGACCCGGCTCAACGATCCCTATACCTGGATGATCGGGACCAACGACCAGCCCGGCGATTACCGCCAGTCGGGCTGCGCGGCGTGCCATGTCGTCTATGCCAACGACCGCGATCCCAAGCACAGCCTCGTGTACGCGCAATATGGCCGCGACGGGCAGACCGCGACCGTCGACCCGACGATCGCCGGGCGGATGCAGCCCTTCCCGGGCGGGGATACCAAGGAACCCGGCCATCCAATCCAGCACAGCTTCACCCGCGCGATCCCGACCGCGCAGTGCATGACGTGCCACATGCACCAGCCCAACGTGTTCCTCAACTCGTACCTCGGCTACACGATGTGGGATTACGAGACCGCCGCGCCTTTGATGTGGCCGGGCAAGCAGCGCTATCCCAGCGCCGCGTTCGTCCGCGCGGTCAACGAGCGCAACCCGGAGGGCGCCGCAACACGCGGCAACTGGGCGGACGTGAATTTCCTGCGCCGCGTCGTCGACGACGTGAACCCGCTCGCCACCGACACCCAGTTCGCCGACTATCACGGCCATGGCTGGAATTTCCGCGCGGTCTATTCGCGCGACCGCGAGGGCAATCTGCTCGACGGCCAGGGCAAGATCATCTGGCCCAACGACCCGGAGAAGTTTCGCAAGGCCGGCATGGGGATGTTCGCGCCGGTCGGCGAGCAACTCGGCAAGGCGGTCCATCTGATGGACATCCACGCCGAAAAGGGGATGCAGTGCGCCGATTGCCACTTCGCGCAGGACAGCCATGGCAACGGGCTGATCTACGGCGAGGTCGCCAACGCGATCGAGATCGGGTGCCAGGATTGCCACGGCACGCCCGATGCCTTTCCGACGCTGCTGACCTCCGGTCCCGCCGCGCCGCCAAAGGGGCACGACCTCAGCTTGTTGCGCAATCCCGACGGCGAGCGCCGGTTCGAGTGGCAGACGGACGCCAACGGCGAGCGGACGCTGATCCAGCGGTCGGCGGTCGATCCGAAACTGTGGTGGCGGGTTAGCCTGGTGAAGGAGACGGTCGACCGCGACAGCAAGTATTTCAACGCGGCGGCCGCGCGGGCCAAGCTGATGTCGAAGGACGGCGCCGAGACTGGACGCTTCACCTTCGGCTCGGGCGTGCCCATGTCGATGCGCGCGCACGATCCGGGCAAGATGACGTGCTACACCTGCCACCTGTCGTGGACACCGTCGTGCGGCGGATGCCACTTGCCGATCGAGGCGAACTGGAAATCCGAAACGCACATTTACGACCGCGAGGAAACGCGCAATTTCGCAACCTACAACCCGCAGGTCGCGCGCGACGACATGTTCCAGCTCGGCATCCACAGCACGACCAAGGGCAATGCGATCGCCCCGGTGCGAAGTTCGTCCGCGCTGATGCTGTCGTCGACCAACATCAACCGCGAGCGGATCTACAGCCAGCAGCCGCCGATCTCCTCGATCGGCTTCTCGTCCCAGGCGTTCGCGCCGCATTTCCCGCACACGGTGCGCACCGTCGAGACCAAGAAATGCACCGATTGCCACCTGTCCGCCGCGAACGACAACAATGCAATCATGGCGCAATTGCTGTTGCAGGGGACCAATTACGTCAATTTCGTCGGGCTCAATGCGTGGGTCGGAATGGAGGGCGGGATCGAGGCGGTGCGTGTGACCGAATGGTCCGAGCCGCAAGCGGTATTCGGGTCATACCTGCAACGCTACGCCTATCCCGATTTCTTCAAGCTGCATGTCGAGCGCAACAACCGCGAACTGATCAACTGGACGCGCGGGCCGCTGATCGACGGCAAACTGTCGGGCGAGCGCGACCCGCCCGAGACGATCGGCAACATCGCGCGCGGCACCGACGGCGCGGCGCGCTGCCTGCAATTGCGCGGCGAATATATGTTCGTGGCGGAGGGCAAGGGCGGTTTCCGCGCCTATGACGTCGCGTCGATCGCCAACAAGGGCGTGTCGGACAAGATCCTGACCGCGCCGGTCTCGCCGCTCGGGCAAGACACGCACGTCAAGACGACCAACGCGACGTGCATGGCGCTGCCGACCGATCAGGCGATCGCCCCCTTACGCAACACCCCCGCGATGCGGGCGGCGAACCAGGAACAGCCCTTCGCGCCGATCTATCACTATGCCGCGATCACCGACTCGGTCGAAGGGCTGATCCTGGTCAACGTCGACACGCTGGCCGATGGCGAGCCACGCAACAATTTCCTGAAGCGCGCGGTCACCTGGAATCCGAACGACGTGTTGAAAGGCGCGCGCCACATCACGCTCGCGGGCAATTTCGCCTATATCGCGGCGGACGCGGGGGTGGCGGTGGTCGACCTCGCCGATCCGCTTCGCCCGCGGCTGACCGCGATGATCCACGTGCCCGATCCGCGCGCCACCGCGCTCCAGTTCCGCTATCTGTGGGTGACGACGGCGCGCGGGCTCGAGGTGTTCGACGTCACGCACCTCGACCGCCCGGTCGGAGTGCCCAACGCCGTCGTCCCGCTGGCAGATGCGCGGCGAGTCTATGTCGCGCGGACCTATGCCTATGTCGCGGCGGGCAAGTACGGGCTGGTGATCGTCAACGTCACCAATCCGGAGGCACCGGTGGTGTACGATCGCGTGACGCTCGACGGGCGACTCAACGATGCGCAGGACGTGGTGATCGGATCGACCAACGCGTCGCTGTTCGCCTATGTCGCCGACGGGCGGAACGGGCTGAAGGTGCTCCAGCTGACGTCGCCGTCGAGCCAGCCCAATTTCTACGGCTTCTCCCCCGCGCCCAAGCCCGAGCTGATCGCCTGGGCGCGTACCCCCTCGCCCGCGCTCGCCCTGTCGAAAGGGCTCGACCGCGACCGCGCGGTGGACGAGACCGGCGGGCAGATCGCGGTGTTCGGCCGGCTCGGCTCACGCCCGTTCACGCGCGCGGAGATGGAGCGCTTCTTCCTCAACCGGCGCGGCGTGCCGTGGAGGGTCGACGACGAACCCCACCTCGAGGATTGGGTCGGCGGCGGGCGCTGATCTCAAGCCCCTCCCCTTTAGGGGAGGGGTTGGGGTGGGGCAGTCACGAGCGGCGGTCTCTGCGAGGCATCCCCCACCCCTAACTCCTCCCCTAAAGGGGAGGGGAAAGCCGGTTCACAGCCGCTCGGCGAACACCTTTTGCATGATCGGCCGCATCGAATCGTCGTACGCGACGATCACGCCTTCCGGCTCGGCGCGGTCGACGTGGCTGACGAGCTGGCCGTGCTCCCACAAGTGCAGCGCATAGGCCGGGGGCACATCGACGATGATCGGGCGACCGTCGGGACGGTTGGGGTCGATCGGCGCCAGCGTCAACGCGGCGGCGGGCGCGGTCGGCGGGCAGACGACGACGGGAAATCCCTCGAACCGCCCGGCGATCGAGCGATGGATATGGCCGCACAGCAACGCGACGATGTTGCCGCGTCCGGCAATCGCGCCGGCGAGCCGTCGCACCCATGGCTCGTCGGGATCGGTGGTCAGCCAGCCGATCCCGGTCTCGATCGGCGGATGGTGGAGCACGATGATCGTCGGCCGGTCGGGCGCCTCGTCGAGGCGGGCCGTCAGCCACGCCGCGCGCGCGCCGTCGAACCCGCCGCCGTGCCGCCCCGGCTCGAGTGTATCGAGCACCAATAAGCGAAGCTCGCCGCACTCGGCCGCATATTGCAGGAACCCGCCGGGCATCGGCAGATCGGGGAATACGGCGGCGAACCCGTCACGGCTGTCGTGATTGCCCAGCGCATAGTGCACCGGGAACGGGCACGCCGACAGCTTGTCGCGCAGCCGGCGATACGAACCCTCGTCGCCGCGCTCGGTCAGGTCGCCGCTCGCGATCAGCGAGTCGGGCGGTGTCGGCAGCGACCGCAAGCGGGCCAGCACCGCGTCAAGGCGGCGCGCGTTCATTTCCTCCGGGTCGTCGGGGACGAAGCCCAGATGAAGATCCGAGATTTGCGCTATCAGCATCTCCCCCTCCCCCCTTGGCCAGCAGCTTTGCCATCCGCACGGCATGCGGCGCGCCGTTGCCGCGATGGTAATCATGACACATCGCACACGTCGAGCGAACCTGTGGCGCGCGCGCTGTGTCGCCGCCGTGACACTGCCGACAGGTCGAGATACCCGGAAGCATCAGGATGCGCGAATCGTTCGTGGTCAGCGCCTGCGCGTGGCAGCTCGCGCAAGCCGCCGTGGTGTGTGCGGCATGGTCGAACCAGCCCTTCCCCATGTAGCGGCTTTGCTCGCGCACCGGCACCACGCGATAGTTGAGACCGCCTGGCGTGCTCGGCGGCACGATCACGTGGCAATCGTAACACGCGCCACGCGGCGAGAAGATCGCGCGGACCATCGCCGCGCCGCCGGTGCCGCCGCCACCATAGCCCGGTGCGGCCCTGATCTCGCCCGGACGTCCACGGTCCGCCAGCATCGCGGGGCCACCGCTGCCGCCCGCGGCGAGGATATCCGCGATCACTTGCGCGGCATTGCCGTGGCGCAGCGTCCGGACCGTGCCGCCGACGCGATCGAACGCGAGACTGTGGCATTGCGAGCAATTGCGCTCCATCGACACTGGCTTGAACCGCGCGCCACTGTCGTCGGGGATATGGCATTCGGCGCAATCGAGCGGCTTGCGTCCGAGCGATGCCTGCATCCGCGCGACCCCGCTCAGCCGCGAAAGATGGAGCGCGTGCGGGAATTTGAGCCCGCTGTCCTGCACGCGCGCCATCGGGTCGGCGATCGGGATGCGGGTGAAGCGCGGATAGTCGCCCGGCGTCGTCATCACCGCGGGCTGGAATTGCGGGTGCAGCCGCGCGAAATCGCCCGCATCGCCCAGTTTGGTGTCGGGGAGCTTGCTCTTCATGTCGGCGTGGCACGCGGCGCATTGCGTCTCCGCCATCGCGGGCATCGTGCCCGGCCCCGAATGCTCGGTATGGCAATCGACGCAGCGGCCGGGATCGCGCCCGAACATGTCGGCGATGGCGAGCTTGAGACTGGCGATCCCGCCGGGCCGCGGCTTGGCGCGCGCTTGGCGGTCGAGATCGGCATGCGCGGCGATGTCGGTGTGGCAGCTCTGGCACGCGGTATCGGGCACCGCGACGAACGCCGCGACGTGGCACGCCTTGCAGTCGCTGATCCCGGCATGCGCGCGCGACAGCGGCCCGGACGACCAGCTCTGGTCGATATGCTTGTACCCGCCCGCCATCTGCGCGTCGGTCAGCTTTGCCGGCGCGTGGGTAAACGACCAGATTGGCCAGGCCAGGAAGATCACGAGGATCGCGAGCGCGAGCGTCCACGCCATCGGACGCTTGCCGAGCGCCGCACCCGCGAGCGAGAAGCGCTTGCCCGTTTCCTCCGCGCCTTCGAGCGGCTGGCTGTCGCGGCTGATACTCACCGCGATCGCGCCGTCCTCGCCCGCGGCGATCGCGATCCACGCCGCGCCGATGCGGATTTCGCCGCCGCGCGTTGCGTCGATCTCGGCCTGCTCGGTCGACCGGCCGTCGACGAGCACCGGCAATCCCGCCAGCGTATGCACCGCGACGCGATGCCCCTCGAGTCGGCGAATGTCGGCGTGGTGACGCGTGACCTCGAGGTCGGTCAGGTGGATGTCGCTCGCCGGATCGCGGCCAATCGTCAGCACGTCGCGATCGACCGTCCGGGTCCGCACGATCTCGCGCCCGCTCGCGGCGCGTGAAGTGATGTGGAGGACGAAGCTCACGCCGCCGTCACCAATAGAAGAACACGGCGACGATATGCGCCGTCAGCGCCGCGATCAGCGCGAAGGTGGTGGGGACATGGACGTAGAGCCACCCTTCGAGCGCGGCCTTCAGCCGCATGTGGCGGCGCATCCGCACCAGCATCGCCGCGCGACGGTCGAGCAGGCCGATCACTGGCTCGGCATCGATCCGGTCGCGGCGAAATACGTCGAGCGCGTCCCGCGTCGCACCGCGTGGAAAGCGGCCGGCCAACCGCTGCCAGAATCCCGCCGCGAACGGATCGTCGGCGAGCGCAGCGCGGACTAGCGCGGCATGATGTCCGTCGAGCGATTGCGCGGCATCGTGGAGTTGCGAGTCGAGCGTACGCAGTTCGACGACCATCTGCGTCTCGGTCCGCTCGCCGCGATTGTCGGACAGGAGCCGGGGCAGCGTCGCGTAGAGGACGACCCCGACGAACCCTGACACGATCACCAGCAGCATCAACGCATAGGCCAAGGTGTGGACGTTCCAGCCGAACTGGAATCCGGTGTGGAGCGTCGCGATCACGATCAGCGCGAGCCCGAGATAGACATGCGCCGACGTCCACGCCTTGAGCGACCACGCGCCCGGCGTCATCGCGCGCTTGCGGATGCCGAGCGCGGTGAGCCACAGGATCAGCAGCGCACCGATCGTGCCGAGGATATAGCCGTACGCGGTACCGCCGCTCGGCACCGGCTGAGGGTTGTCGATCGCATAGATCACGATCGCGACCACGACGACGATCACCGCGATCTTCGCCCAGCGCAGCCTTTTGTGGCGCAGGAAGCCCTCGTTCTCGCCGATCCCCGACTTGAGCGCCCCCCGGCTCGCCATCAGCCCGCCTCGCGCTCGAGCCTGGCGACTTTGAGCAGGTCTTCGGGCGCGACGCGGAGAGCAGCGCCGGTTGGGCACGCCCGAACGCACGCCGGACCGCCTGCGATCCCGGCGCACATGTCGCACTTGATCGCTTTCTTGGGCACTTCGACGGTGCGGTTCTTCTCCGCCCACTTCTTGCTCGGCTCGCCCGGGCCGGGGCCGCGCCCGAACAACAGCCAGTCGACCAACCGCGGCTTCTTGGGCGGCACCTTGTCCATGCGGATCACGCCATAGGGGCAGTTGCGCTGGCAATTGCCGCAGCCGATGCACGTCTCGTTGATCGAAACCTCGCCGTCGGGCCCGCGGCGGATCGCGTTGGGCGGGCAGTCGGCCATGCAATGCGGGTGCTCGCAATGCCGGCAGCTGGTGGGGACGTGGACGTGCGCGTAGGTCCGCCCCGCCTCGCGGTCGAGACGCGACAGCCCGTCATGGCTGTCGGCGCACGCTTTTTCGCAATTGTCGCACCCGACGCAGAGTTTCTCGTCGATCAGCAGCACATCGGTCGCTTCGCCGATGCCGTTGTCGATCAGGAAATTGGCGACCGACGAATACATATCGACCGCGCCGGAGAACTCGCTCTTGCTCGCCTCGATATGCGCGTTGATTTCCTGCCGCGCGGCCATGTCGGTGCGGGCCTTCGCGGCGAGCGCGGGCTTGGCCGCGAGCAATCGCGCGAAGGCGTCGCCGTCGAGCTTGACCAGTTCCGACCTGATCGCCGCGCGCACCGTCGCGACGCGCGGGCGGCCGTCGATCAGCGCCATTTCGCCAAAATACGATCCCGCCGGCAGGTAATTGAGGAAGATCGGTTTTCCGCCAATCTCCTTCTCGACGATCATGCTGCCGACGCGCACGACATAGATGTCGCGGTCGGTGCCGCCTTCCTCGACGATCTTTTGTCCCGCCCGCGCGCGCACCACCTCGGCGCTCGCCAACACTTCGTCGAGGTCGGCGGGGGTCAGTCCCGACCCAAACATCTGGAGTAATTGCCGCTGGGTCGAGATGCGGTCGATCGTGCGCTTAGCGGCCGGCACCGTCGCCATCAGCTTGAGCGCGGCGGTACGGGGGATTTCGACCAGAATCGCGTCCGCCCCCGCGCGCACGGTGGCGCCACGGCGGCGGCCCGAGATCAACCCGACCTCGCCGACGATCGATCCGCACTCGATCGGGATCGCGCCGCCGTCGGCGGTGAGCACCTCGACATGACCCTCAGCGACGCCGAACAGCGATGAGCCGATCGCATTCTTTTCGAACACGATGTCGCCCGCACGGTACCGTTTCACCTCGGCGTCGAGGATGAATTCGCGCATCTGGAGCGGCGACAATTCGTTGAGGATACCGACCCGCTCGCGCAGGAAATCGAGCCATTCGGCGGTCGTGCGGCCTGCCCCCAGCCCCGCCAGCCGTTCCTCGACGATCGGCTCGTCGGCGGGCTTAAGGTCGGTGTTGCCGGCGATGAACTCGACCACGTCGTGGCCCTGGTTCATGCAATGCTTGATCAGCGGATAACCCGCGAGCGCGCCGATCACGTAGATGCCGGGCGTGCTCGATTCGAACTGCGGGCTGAGTTGCGGGAACGCCTCGCGGTCGGGCCCGGTGAATTCGACGCCGCAGCTTTCGACGAAGGCGCGCGGCGCCGTCGACCCCATCCGCGCGATCACGCGGTCGCAGCGCTGGCGGACCTGGCCGTCGCGCGTGTCGAGCACGATTTCGGTCGCCTCGATCGCCGCCGGGGTGGTTTCGGTGAGCACCTGGATGCGCCCGGCATCGCGCGCTGCCATCAGCAAATCGACGTTCGCCGCCTTGGCGCGCGCGAAATCGGCGCCGCGGTTGAGCAGTGTCACGACATTGCCCTGCTCGGCATCGGCGGCGAGCCCCAGCGCGTTCTCGATCCCCGCATCGCCCGACCCGATCACGACGATATGCTCGTCGACATATTCGGCGGGATCGTCGAGCTGGTACTGGACGTGCTTCAGCTCGGCGCCGGGCGCGCGGACCAGATTGGGGTTGCCCTGCGTCCCGATTGCCAGGATCACCGTCTCGGCCTCGATTGCGCTCCCATCGCCGAGCGTCAGCGTGAAGGCGCCCTTCACGCCCTCGATCTTCTTCACCTCGGCGCCGTGGCGGACGTTGACCTTGGCCTCAGCGATCTGGCGGTCCCAGGTATCGAGCACGGTCTCGCGCTTGCCCGCGTCGAAATCCACGTCCGAACGGAGCACCAGCCCGCTCGGCGTCGCCATGACGTGCTTGCCCTTCTGGTATTTGAAGATCGTGTCGGAGAGGTGGTCCGCGCTCTTTTCGAGCAGCACGTGCGGCATACCCCGCGCGGCGGCGCGCGCGGCGGCGCTCAACCCCGCCGGCCCTGAGCCGATGATCGCTACGGCGAACCGATCCATCCCCGCCTGCTCCCCCGCGCGCTAGCATTCCCCCGCGGCCGCGCTAATGTAAACGCGTGTCGGGGGATGGATGCAATGGCGGATAGCGGCGGAAGGACGATCGGCAGCCTCGGCTGGTTCGCGCTGGCCGGCGCGGCGGCGATCCTGATCGCCGCGATCGGGCTGCACCGCACCGCCGCGCCGGGCAACGATGCCGCCGTCTCCAACGCCGAAGCGCCTGCCGATCCGGCCGCGGCGATCGCGAGCCTTGAAAACAAGATGCGCGCGCATCCCGACGACGGCGAGGGCTGGCGGTCGCTCGGCTGGTCCTATTTCCAGATGCAGCGCTACGCCGACGCCGCCGGCGCCTATGCCAAGGCGACCAGGCTGCTGCCCAACCGTGCCGCGATCTGGTCGGCGTTCGGCGAGGCGCAGACGCTGGCGTCCAACGCGGTCGACCCAATCGCGCACGACGCGTTCGGCAAGGCGCTCGCGATCGACCCGAAGGATTCGCGCGCGCGCTATTTCCTGGCGGTCGAGAAGGACGTTAGGGGCGATCACCAGGGCGCGATCGACGACTGGATCGCGCTGCTGCGCGACGGCCCCAAGGACGCGCCCTGGGCGCAATCGGTGCACGATCTGATCGTGCAGGTCGCCGCCCAGCACAAGATCGACGTCAAGGGCCGCGTGCCCGACGTCGCGCCTGCCGCCGTGGCCGATGCGGCCGGTGCCGCGATCCCCGGCCCGACCGCCGATCAGATGAACGACGCCGCCAGCCTCACCCCCGGCCAGCAGAACGAGATGGCGCGCGGGATGGTCGACCGGCTCGCCCAGCGTCTCGCCGGGCAGCCCGACGATTTCGACGGCTGGGTGCGGCTGATGCGCGCGCGGATGGTGTTGCGCGATGGCAAGGGCGCCGGCGACGCGCTTGCCGACGCGCGCCGCGCTTTCGCTGCGGATGATGCGAAGCTCGCCCGTCTGACCGACGCCGCGCGCGCGCTGAACGTGCCGGGCGCCTGAGCCGGCGATCACGGCTTCGTACCGTCCGGCCAAACATCCTCGTTGCCGACGCCGATCACCGGTTCGTCGATCGGCGGTTCGACGCTGTACGGATCGAGCCCTTCGGCACCGATCGCGGGAAGGATGATCGGCGGGATGACGCCACTCAGCGCCGCTGCCTTGACCGGCGGCGACAGGAGCGGCCCGCCAGTGACGAGCCCGATCGTGTCGCGGACCCCCACCAGCGTTTGGGGAATGACCGCATTGGCGGGGCATGGCGCCGCCAGGATCCGACAACCGTTGACGGTCGATTGCGGGTCGAACAGCGCAGCGCCGCCCAGCCCGTTGTTCAGCGTGATCCGCGCGACCAACGCCGCGCCGGTAATGATCGTACCGTCCGCCAGCAGCTGACGACCGTTGATGACGATCCCGACCGCGCCGCCGCCACGCGTCGAAATGGTAAGGCCGCCATCGCCCACGGTGAAGCCGCGGCGCGCGGTGAGCAGTGGAGACACCGCGCCGGTGTTCTGAATGTACAGCCCGGCCGACACCGACAAGCGCAAGGTACCCGCGGTCAGATACCCCTGATCGTTGACCGGCCCGTCATTGATCCCGAGCCGCGCGTTGCGTGTGGTGACGTCGGGCTCGGCGGCGATGTCGGTGAGCGCGGCCTGCGAGCCGACCGCTACCGTCGCAGCATTGAGCGTCAGCGTGCCCGCCGGCGCTCCGGTCGCGCCGACCATCGCGATCGACCCCGCCGGCGTGACCACGCGGATCGCCGGTCCGGCATTGAACGTGATGCCGTTCGCCGCCGTGGCACTAGAGATAGCAACCGTACCGTTGACGATGATCGTGCCCGGCGTGGTGATCGAGAGCGTTCCGCCCAGATTGACCGGAGCGGGTGCGCCCGCACCGGTTAGCACCAAATTGCCCAATGTCGCATCGCCCGGCAGCACGATCGCGATGTCGCGCGACTGGACTCGGCCCAGCCCGGCGTTGGTCAGCGAATAGCCCGCACCGCCGGTCCCGCCGATGAAGCTCGCAGCCGTCCCGGTGCTCGTGAAGCCGACCGTCTGCGTGAGTCCGGCGATACCGATCTGCGACGCCGCGCCGATCTGCATCGCCGCCGATCGGAACGCGATCTGCGGGCTGCGCAGCGTCCCGTTCGCCGCGATCGTCTGGCCGGTCGCGTTGATCGCGGTGCCGGCAGTGCCATTGCCCAAGCTGACCGTCGTGCCGCCGGTGACGTTCAGCGTCGTTCCGGCGGTCGCCGTGCTGACCGTGATCACCGTACCTGCAGTGACATCGGCGCTCGTTCCAGCGCGCAAGGTCGCCGCGTCGACCGTGGTCACCGCATTGAGCCGGGCCGTTCGTACCGTCCCCAAAATCGCGCCGGTGCCGACCGCGATGCCCTGCCCGCGCATATCGGCATCGCCGGCGTTGACCGTGTCGACGGGACCGGCATTGCCGGCATGGGCAAGCGATACCGCGCCGCCGGCATTGGCGAGCAACGTGCCGCCCACGGTCAATCCGCCGGCGCCGCTTGCGGCATACGTTTGATCGCCGGTCGTGGTGATGGTCGCGTTGCCAGTGACGGCGATGCGATTACCCGTCGCGGTGAGCGCGAACGACGATCCGCCCGCAACCACGGCCCCCACGGCGCTGGCGTTGAGGCTGGCGAGACGGATCGCCGCACCGGGCACGGTGCTCGTGTTGGTGAACGCCACCTTGCCGCCCGCGCCGCCATTGGCGGACGCCGTCGTATCACCGAGTGTCATCGACCCGCTCATGCCGCCCGCGTCGGCCGCGCCGAGCGACACCGTGCCGCCCGCGCCCGCGGCGTTGCCGTCCGCCAGCAACGATGTCGTCTCGGCACCTAGGAGTGCGCCGTTCGCGGCCAACGTGACCGTACCCCCCGTGCCGGCCGCCACGGCCACACTGTTCGTGCCACCACGGCCCTGCGCGTCGATCGTGAGCGCCTGCGGCCCGACCGCATCGGCGATGGCCACCGCGCCGTTCTGCGCGCGCACCGTCGCCGTGCCGCCTTGTCCGGCACCGCCGGAGCCTCCCGCCGCATTCCCGCCGGTTCCGCTGACATCGATCGCCAGGCCCGGCAACGTCAGCGCGCCGCCATTGGTCGCCTGAACCAGCGCGGTACCGCCGGTCGCCGCGCCGCCGCCGGTCTGGCCGCTGCCGCCCAGCGCACGCGCGGCGATAGCCAACGCACCGGTGGGCGCGAATATCGCATTGTCGGCGATCAGGGTGGCGGTGCCGCCAATTGCCGCTGCCCCCACGCCGCTTGGTTCGTTGGCCACAATGCCGGCCGGACCGACGCCCGCGCTCGCGTCGATCGTGAGCGGTCCGACGTTGAGGCTCGCGCCGTTGGCCAGAGCCACGGTCGCGGCGCCGCCCCGGCTCGTCACTTGTCCTACACCCGTCGGCCGCGCGACGCCGGTCGCGCTGACCGTCAGCCCGGCGGCGGTGATGAAGCCTCCATCCGACGACACGCTGGCGGTCCCGCCGACCCCATCGCCACCGCCTTTGAACCCCCGGCGCGCGCCGTCGCCGTCGGCGAGCACGCTCAGCAGGCCCTTGATGTTGATCCGCCCGCCCGTGTCCGCGCCGACTTGCGCGGTGCCCGCGGTAAGCCCGAACCGCGCGCTTTGCAGCGTGACGTTACCGCTGGTATTGATCGTCCCGCTGCTCGCCCGCATCGTCGCGGTGCCGTCCGCGACCGCCAGCGTGTCGCCGCTCAGCGACAGCGTTCCCCCGCCTTGCGCGATCAAGCTGATGTCGCCCGATGCGCTGGCGACCAGCGGCGTCATCAGCGTGGCGTTGGTCAGTTGGATGCTCGCGGCCGGACCCGCCGCCGGCGCGCCGGTCAACACGGCATTGCCGTTGACCACGTCGCGCCCTGCGCTCAACACCACGGTGTTGCCGACCGCGGCGGCGCTCAAATCGTAGCCGATCGTCCCGCCGAGCAGCATCGTGACCGCGTTGTTCTTGGCGACCGTCACCATATAGATGCGCTTGTTGAGCGCCGAACCAGCAGTCACCGGACCCCCGGTCGACCCGCTATGGTCGATCGCCGCGCCGCCTACCGTCGTGCCCCCGCCGGCATCGATCGCGATGCTGAACAGCCCGTCGCCGATCGGCATGGTCAGCGTGCCTGTCTCCGCCGCGATATAGGCGATCTGGCCGTCGGCGCGGATGCTGCCCGACTGGACGATCTTCGGCGCGATCAGCGCGACGTAGCTGAGCGACGAAATCTTCGCGCCGGCGGCGATGTTGATTTGCGACGTACTCCCCACGCGCCCGACGAACCGCGCGACGTTAGGATCGAAGCCGCTGTTCGCATCGAGCGGAATGTCGTTCGCGCTGAGCAGGAGGCCGCCGACGTTGAACGTCGCGGTGCTCCCCACCATGAAGCCGCCCTGTGTGTAGAACCACACCGAACCGCCGGTAACCGCCGGCCCCGCAGCCGTGGCAACCTGAGTGGTAATCGCGCCGTTGAGCATGATCGGCACCACCGCGTTGGGCAGGATGCGGTTGAGCACGGTGTAGTTCGGCAGCGTGCCGATATAATTGACCGAATTCGCCGCCGGGAGGAAGTCGAGCGGTCCTACGGGGCTGGGGTTGAAGGACGACCAGTCGATCACCGCGATCGAGGAATCGATAGTGATCTGGTCGTGCCCGGGCGTCCGCGTGATACCGACCCCGCCGCGCTGGATCGTCGGATCACCTTGATAGCCCTGCGCGGCGGCCGGCAGGACATAGCCCGATGCGGCAATCGCGCACGCCGCGCAGGTAAGGCGCAGCACCATGGTTATACGACGCGGTGTCATAGCGACCTCCAGGGCAACAGCCGGGTGGTGAAGCTCACGAGCAGGCGGACGTCGTCGCGCCGGGTCGCGAGCGGCGTGCGGCTGAGCGGCGCGGCGAGCGTCACGTCGATCCGCGCGCGATCACCCCAGGCGGCGCGAACGCCGCCGCCCACCGAGTAGAGCGACCGCGCGCCGCCCCCCACCGCCAGTGGCCCCTGCGTCCACAGCCGGACTCCATCGACGAAAGCATAAGGCTGCACCGCGAGCTTGTTCGCGCCTTTGGGCACGATCGAGAACAGCCGCAGTTCGGCGGAGCCGCCAATCCCACTGTCACCAGTCAGCACGCCGGGGTCATAGCCGCGGCCAACGGTGTAATTGCCCGCCGACATTTGTTCATAGGCAAGTACGGGATCGGCGGCATATTGCCAGCGCGGGCTGAGCACGAACGCGATTTTCGGGGTCGGGCGGAACTCGAAATTACCGGCGGCGCGGATTACCAGCGCGCGCGGATTGGCGTCGAACCGGCTGATCGACGGCGCGGCGGTGCAGCGCAGGTACAAAGGCGCGGGCCCGCAATTGCCGCTCGCGCCCAGAATGCCGAGGCCCTGACGCACTTCGAGCGTGCCGCTCAACCGCCATTGCGGCTCGGTCGGGCTGTAGCCGCGCGTATTGCCGATGCTGTCGGGGTCGATCGCGTCGAAATCGAGCCGGCCGTAGAGCACGCGCAACTTGTCGGTATTGAGCGGCAGGCGGGCGAAGCGAAGCTTCTGGTCGATCACGTCGAGCCCGAGCGCGGCGCGGACCGTCTCGGCCTGACGCCGGACCAGCGGATAGCCGAGCTCTCCCGTCGCCACCAAGGTTCGTGCGCGCAGCGGATTGCCGCCGCCGATCGTCGGTCGCGTCCAGGCATAGGTGAAGTGTCCCGCGACGCTGAGGCCGCTCGTCCCCGGCCGCATCTCGTACCCCGCCTCGACCACGGTCTGCTCGCGCGTGTCGAACGTGTTGTCGAACCCCAACGTCGCGCGGTCACCGATCCCGAGCAAATCGTTGACCGTCAACCGCGCCAGCCCCGACCAGCGCCCGACCGCGCGCGATCCGTAATTCTGGACGTTGGCGTAGAGCTCGACCGGCGTGCGCGACACGATCACGTCGCCCGCGACTTCGCCCGGCACCGTGCCTGCGGGCTTGAGCACCAGATGGACCGTATAGCCTGGCAGATCGTCCGCCAGCAGCAGCGATCGCTCGGCTTCGAAGCGGTTAAACGGGCGCCCGGTCTTGAGCCGCTCAAGATAGCCGGCGAACAACTTTTCGGCGTTACCCGCATTGCCGCGCACGTGCAGCGCGACCAGCTTCGCCATCAGCACCTGAAAATGGACGACGCCGCCCTCGATCGTTTGCGGCGGCACCTGCACCGCGGCGAGATATCCCTTGTTGCGCAGGATCGTCGCGGCGGCGTCGCGGATCTCGCACACCACCGAGATTGGCGCAGTCTTGCCGACGAACGGCGCGGCGACCGAATCGAGCTCGGCGGGATCGACGTCCTCGAGCTGATCGAACACGGCGCGGCTGATCGTCACCTTCACCGACTGAAAGCGCGTATCCTCCAGCGGGCATGGCGCGCGCTCGATCCCGCCGGACACGGTCAGCCGCGGGGGCGTCGGCGGCAGCGCCTGGTCGGGAATGCGATTGATTTCCTCGCGCGTCGGCGGCGCAACCTGTGCCGCCACAGGCGTGGCGACGCCGCACGAAAGCGCGACTGCCAGCGATGCCAGGCGCGTGGCCTGCCGACGCGTCATCCGCGCGCTCCACCAAGGCCGGCGCGTTTCATTTAGCCGACGTCGATTTGATCAGCACGTCGAGCTGGCTCTGGCATTGGTTGGCGACCAACGCGCCGGCCAGTTGCTGAAGGTCGGTCGGCTGCGGCTGCACGACGCGAAACTCGATCGGCGATCCGTCGATGCGATAGGTCGCGCGATCGGTGGCCGGCAGCGACGCGGGCCACGCGACCGTGCTCTGCCCGGCGATCCAGTCGACCGTGGCGGCTGCTCCGCCATCCGCGGTGATCGTCGTGCGTTGCGCCTTGTCCGCGACACTGCGCCATAACGTTACGCCGTGCGGATCGCCGATGCATTTCGCGCCGCCCTCCGCCGAATCCACGAACCAGATATTGGGCAGGAGCTGCCCGTCGACCGGCGGCACGCTGCGCACCGCCCCGATGCGGGCGCGACGCGAATCGCCCGAACTGGCGAGCGCGGCAAGCGTGCTGGTCGTCGCGGTGCTCGCCTGCCCGATCACGAACGTCCCCGGCCCGCGCAGCACGCGCGTGCCCTTGGCGTCGAGCACCGTCAGCTGATCGTTGGCCTTGAGCGTGATGCGGGTGTCGTCGGCCATCACCTTGCCCGGCACGAAGCTGGAGGACGACGGGCCGGTCGCGCGCAACACCATGACCTTGGCGGCGGCCGGGGTCGCCACGAGCGACAGCCCGGCGAACAACAGCCAGCGAAATGGTTTCGGTCTAATCGAGCGCAAGACAGCCTCCTGGTCCAATGCGGTGCAAATTTTCGACGAGCTTGCCGAGCGCCCGGTCGCCGTCGCGGGCCCCCGCATAGCGCTCGAGTGCCGCGAGCGCGCCGGTCTCTCCCGAATCGAATTTGTCGAGCATTTCGCGGAACAGGTGTAGATCGTCGCGCGATGCTTCGGCGATCGGTTCGAACACTTCGATCGGGGTCGAGCGCCCGCGCACCGTGATCCGGCCCATCGGACGAAGCGGCGGATCGGTCATCGCCGCCGCGGCCTCGGCGCTGACCAACGCGCGGGTGCCGAGGCTCTTGTTCGCGCTTTCCAGCCGCGAGGCGGTGTTCATCGCGTCGCCGAGCGCGGTATATTGCATCCGCCCCTCGCCGCCGAAATTGCCGACGATCGCCTCGCCGCGGTGCAACCCGACGCGCGTCCGCCCGACTGGCGGGCAGTCGGCAGGGGGTGCGCGCCGGAATGCCTCCCCCGCCTCGACCATCGCAATCGCCGCGGCGAGCGCGCGGTCGCCATCGTCGGGCCGCGCGATCGGCGCCCCCCAGAACGCCACCACCGCATCGCCGACGAACTTGTCGACCGTGCCGCCATGCGCGAGCACGATGCCGCTGAGCCGGTCGAGATAGTTGTTGAGCAGGACCGCCGTCGTCTCCGGCGGAACGGCATGGGTCAGCTTGGTGAATCCTTCGAGGTCGCTGAACAGCGCGAAGATCGTCGTGCGCTCGCCATGCAGGCTCAGCTGGCTCGGGTCGCGCAGGATCGCGGACGCCACGTCGCGCGGCAGGTAACGGCCGAGCGCCCCTTGCGCGAAGCGGCGCTGCTCGGACCCGAAGCCTCGCGCCACCGCCGCGGCGACAATGTACGCCAACGTCCATCCGACCAGCCAGCCGAACGCGGGCAGCCCCAATGTGTCGATGCCGGCATATTGCAGCCCGACCGGGAGCGCGACGATCGCCACCACGCCCAGCCCCATCAGCCCCGCCAGCCGCCAGCCGCTGATATCGCTCGCCCCCAGCCCCGCACCCCCCAGCGTCACGACCAGCGCCAGCAGCCACAACATCAGCGGCGAAATCGCCACGGGAACCCTGCCGTCGAGCCGCTGCGCCAGCAGCACGGCATGGATTTCCAGCCCGATCGTCTTCTTGTCCTTGCTGATCAGCGTCTGCGGCGTGTCGAACCGGTCGAGATCGGTGATGTCGCCCCCGATCAGCACATAGCGGCCGGCGACCTGGCTCTTCAGCATGTCGATCGCATCGTCGTTCGCGAACAGGTCGATCGGCAGTTTCGCAAAAACCGGCTCGCTGACGATCCCCGGCATGTCGATTGCGTGCGGCAGGCGATAATCTATCGCGCGCGTATAGCCGGCGAACGCGCCCGCACCGCCCGCCATCCGATCGACCAGCAGCGGCGGCAGGCCGCGCGGACGTGGTGGCCAGCGGCGCATCACGCCGTCGGCGTCGTCCTCCAGCCGGATGCTGGCCGGATGGACGTTACCCGGGGCGAGCTTCGCCTGAAACTCCCGAATGAATTTCTCCTGCCACGACTGAACGGCGTCGGGATTGGTCGCGTTGGTGCCAAACGCGAGGAACGTCGGCGTTCGCATCCCCTGCATCGCCTTGATCAGCAGCGGGTCGTCGGGCGTCGCTTGGTCGATCAATATGTCGATCCCGATCGCCTTCGCCCCCAGCCGGTCGATATTGGTGAGCGCGCGCGCGAGCAGGGCGCGGTCGAGCGGCGAGCGTTTCCCGGTCGCTTCCAGCGTCTCGTCGTTGAATACGATCATGACGATGCGTTTGTCCTGGCCGACCTGCGGCGCCGCGGCGACGGCGCGAAGATCGTACATCGCGCGTTCGGCGTTGCGCGCGAGCATCACATCCCACGACCAGCGCGCGACCAGCAACGCGCCGACCAGCAACAGCATCGCGATCGCCAGCCGGACATAGCCGATCCGCCCGGCCGTCCGCCACAGCTGGCCGATCCTGCTCAACGGCCGCGCAGTACCGGGCGGATGCCGTCGCCGATCAGCGCGAAGCCGGCCCAGTAATAAGGGTGCGAGGTTTGCGGGTCGGCCATCAGCTTGAGCTGCGCCTGCCGCAGCGCCTCCGCCGTCGACGTGCCCGGTGGCGCCGTGAACAACCCACCGATCAACCGTTCGGTCGCCTTGTAATCGTCCGGCGCGGGCCAGTGACTCGCGAGCACCGACCGCCCACCCGCGCCGATGAAGGCGCGCACCAACCCATCCATCGCGTTGCCGCCGCCGGTGGTGATTCCCGCCGCGCGCGTCGCCTCGACGCTCGCCGCCGCCGCGGTGTCACAAGCCGACAGGATGACGAGGTCGGCGTCGAGCTTGAGCGCATAGATTTCATCGAAACTGAGCAGACCGTCGGACTCGCTCCCGCCAAACGACGTGAGCAGCGCGGGTTGCGACGGACATTGCGGTCTCGGCGCGACCACCAGGCCGTGCGTCGCGAAATGGAGGATGCGATAGTCGTCGAGCGCGGTATCGCCCGTGATGGCGGTATCGGTGAACGCGGCGCCTGTTTCGACCGTGGCGCCGCCCGCGCCGATCGCGGCCTTCGCGCTGTACAGTTCGGCGGGCGAAATCGGGTTGGCCCACACGCTCGCGGGCCAGCGGCAATCGATCATGCCGGACGATCCCGCGAAGTTGGTCAGCGCGCGGAACGGCGGGATCTGCGCGTTGTCGCCGAACCCGATATAGGCGCGCTGCCCGGTCGCCGGCGCGGTCGCGCGAACGTCGCGGAACGCGCGCGCCGACAGCGCCGTGCTGATCCCTACGCGCGCGCCCAGCCAGTCGATCCCGCGCATGTCGAACGGGTCGGCCTGGGGATCGGCGATCCTGGCCAGGTAGCGGTCGACTCCGCCCTGCTCGTCGATCAGCAGCGACACCGGCAGCCGCAGCATGGCGCCGTCCGGTTCGAAGATGAGGTGCTTGAGTTGCGGCAAACGCCCAGCGACCGGTCCCGCCAATGCCAGATAGAGCGCGCGCGACCCCGCGGCGTCGAACGGATACGTCACCGTCCGCCCATCCCGCGGCTCGGCGATCGTCGCGCGCAACGCATCGACGCGCTTGGCGAGCTCAGCCGGATCGAGCGGAAGCTTCCACGCCGTCGCGCCGTCGCGTGTGATCAGCATGCCGTAGATCGAGCGCCCCACGACAGTGAGCTTCCAATACCCCTCGCCCGGGTTCAACGCGGCCCGGAATGTCGCGAGGTCGAGCGCCTGGGTCGATATCGCGCGGTACGCCGGATAGGCCGCGAGCTTTGCCAGCGTCGCGCCTTGATCGGCCTGGATGCGCGCCAGTTCGGCCTGATCGGCGGCGATGCCCGCGCGGTCCGGCTCGGTCGGTTGCGGAATCGCGGCCAGCCGCGCGATTTCGACGCGCAGCACCTCGGCGCGGCGCGCGTCGGTCAGCGACTGGCGGAACAGCCGCGACGCCTCGCCCGACCCGCCCGACAATTCGCGCGCCAGCGTCGCTTGCGTGTCGGCGACACCAGGACGGAGGAGCACCTGGCTGGCGAGGAACAGGTCCGCCGGCCGCTCGGGCCGGCTGACCAGCAGCGTCATGTACGGGTCGAGCAACCGCGCGAACCCGGCTGGCGCTCCTCCGGCGGCGCCCAATTCCTTCACGACCCGCGCATACAATATCATGGCGTCGTCGGTCGCTCCGGTCCGCGCGTAAAAGGCGGCGAGCCGGGCAGTGGCGGCCGACAGCGCGGTGGACTGCGGATATTCGCGCCCCAGCACCGCGATCGCGCCGCCGAGCAACTTTTCGGCGCCCGCGCGGTCGCCCGCGCCTTCGGCCAGATAGGCTTGCTCGGTCAGCACTTGCGCGCGGAGCGGCGCGGTCGAGGCGATACGCCCGTTGCGAATGCGGTCGAGCGCCGGCGGCACATCGGCCAGCGCGCGCGCGGCTTGGTCGGGATGCCCTTGCAGCCGCAGGATCGCGCCGCGCAGCGCCATCGCCTGCGCGTCGAGGATTGCTCCCTTTTCGCCGCTGGTCAGCTTCTCCGCAGCGGTGATGCCGAGCTTGCGCGCAAGCGGCACGCCTTCGTTGAGCGCAACCGCAGTCTCGACGTCGATCGTGCTCGCGGCGGGCGCCGGAAAGGCCGGCTCGACTGGCACGTCGAGCGCCGCCATCGCCTCGTCGGGGCGCTCCTGGTTGAGCAAATGGAGCGCCCGATAATTGCGCCGCAGCCGCAGCTCGACGCGGTCGCTGGTCGGCACGCGATCGGCCTCGGCGAACAACGCGTCGGCCTGGGCGAAATTGCCGAGATCGGATTCCTGCAGCGCGCGATTGACCAGATATTCGCCGCGCCGCGCACCCGCGGTATCGGTCAACGCGTCCGTACGCTGGAGCAATGTCTCGAAGAACGCCGCCGCTTCGGCGAAGCTGCCCGAATTGTTGCGGCGATAGCCCTGCTCGCGCGCCGCCGCGGGATCGAGCACGCCGGCCTGCGCGCGGGCGAACGCCGCGGGGTCGCCCGCTTCGGTAACCGCGATACTCACCTCGCCCGGCACGACGTGGTCGGCGACGAGCGACCGCAGCCCAAGCTCGAGCGCGGAGACATAGCCGCCCAGCCCTTCGGCCGCGTAGAGCGTGTTGCCCTTGGTCGTCGTCAGAATCGTGTAAGCCGCCCCGTCGCGCGTGATGCAGCGCGTCATCTGCACCTGGCCGGCGTCCGCCAGCGTCGTGACAGTGGCGGACCGGCAGGCAAGCCCGGGCTCGCGCCGCGCGGTCAGCCGGGCAGCGGGATCGTCTCTGCCGACCCGCAGCGCATACAGATGCCCGACCGGCGCAGCAGCGTCTCGGCAGACGATGGCGTAGCTGCGATCGAACAGTCCCGACGCGACCGGATCGGCCGTCGTCGCGCCGACCCGGCACAGCGCCTCACCGCTTCCCAGGGCGAAATTGTCGGCCATGCTGGGCCTGACCGCCGATTGCGGCCGCGCGATCATCGGCACGAGGAGCAAGGCAGCCAAAAGCGCGGCGCGAAACATCTACATCCCCTCAGGGATGGCACCTGCTTGGCGTCCAGCCCCGTCCTTCACGCGCAACCCGAAGTGTCAGGCTATCATAGCGACTTGGGCGATGGAAGCGGACTCTCCATTCCCGCCGATCAGATCGACAGCTTCGGGTCGCCCTCGAGAATCCGCTGGTCGAGCTTCGGCGGCTGACCGGGTTTCCACAGCGGCGCGCGGTGCGACACGCGGTAGCGCAGCGGCCCGCCGTCCGGCGTGGTCGCGCGCTTGATCGGTCGCTCGATGCACACGAATTCGGTGTCGATCGCGCCCGCCGTCGCCGTCACCACCGAATAGCCGTGCCCGGCCATGTCGACGAACTCCACATGCGGCGCGACATCGGGATTGGTCAGCGCGCGCGCCTTGGCGATGTCGCCGCTCGCCGAATATTCGAGCGCCGCGCGCACCCCGCGCTTGATCGTCAGGTTGCAGACATGCTCGGGCGCGGCGCCATCCACCTTGCGTACGAGCAGCGGCGTCACGGCGGACGGCTTGCCGAACTCCACCGCTTCGCCCATGCCCGGGGCGGAAACCGACCCGGTGATGAAGCTCAGCCCGACCGGATTGAACCCCACTGGTGGCAGATGCGGCGCGGCATAACCCGCCCAGAAGGCATGCCGGTCGCCCGATACGGTGACGAAGCCCGATACCTTGCGGTCGCGGACAAGGTCGTAGATTTCGGCGCGCTCGGCGAAGGCGTTGCTGAAGTCGCCATTGCCGAAATTGCCGTAGTCCTTGCCCATCCACGGCATCTTGAAGAACCCCGCGGGCAAGTTCTGCGGGTCGGTCCGCTGATCCATCGGACCGTTGGTCACGCCCCAGATTTTCCAGGTCGCGGTAGATTTTGTCAGCCGGTCCTTGAGCCACGCCTTCTGCTCGCGGCCGAGCACGCTGAAGGGTGGCGCGTCCTTCCGGAAATTGGGGATGCTCTTGTCGCCGATCGAAATCGTCGCGGGCGGCTTGCCGCCGTTGTACGTGCGGCCGCCGTCGGTGATCTCGAGCCATTCCTGCGGCAGCACCGGATACTCGCCCGAATCGAGCGCCGCCGCCTCGGGCACATTGGTCGGGTCCGCCGCCTTGTAGCTGTGGTGATCGGTCAGGATCAGCTCGACGTGGCGGCCGTAGCGCATCGCGCGGTACGCGGTCATGCTACCGACCGCGATGCGGTTGTTGGGCTCGGTACCGAAGCCGTGGTCGTCGAACGTCTCGATCGGTTTTTTCTCGACCGCGGGCGGGCGAAACTGGTCGAGGCCCGGACCGGACGCCTTGTGGACGCGCGACGGGACATATTCCCACCACGCCTGGTTAGCGGCGACGCGCAGCGGCTGCGCGGGCTCGATCCCGTTGCCGGGATATTGGACGAAGCTCTGCCAGCCCTGCCACGAGAATTCATGATTGTCGCCGATGTTGACGAACGGGAACCAGGCGCGGGCATCCTGAATGTCGGGATCGGCGATGTGCGCGCGATAGACGTGGCGATACCCGTCGAGAGTGGTCGGAACATAGAAGTATTTACTGACCTTGCGCTCGTCGGGGACGGGGCCGAGGTCATAGACGGTGCGCGCATAGCGGTGCGACAGCTCGCTGGGTTTTTCGTAAACTTCGTAGATGAAGTCCCCGAGGTGGAGCACGAAGCCGAGTTTCCGGTCCGCCGGGGCGCGCTGGTCCTCCCAGATCATCCGGGCATAGGCGTTCTGCGCGCCTTCGTTGACGCTGTTGCACGACACGAACGCGAAGCGCACGGGCCGCGTATCGCCGTCCTCGGGCGCGGTGATCGTGCGGCCGATCCGGCTGCCGTTCCCCTCGCCGTCGGTGAAGCGATACCAATAGACCGTCGCCGGCTTGAGCCCGGCGGCGAGCACGCGGCAGGTCCAGTCCGCCTCCGCCAGCACCGGGACGCGCGCGGTCGACACGACCCGCGTGAAATCGCGGTCGAGCGCGACCTCCACCACCAGCGAGCCCTTGGTCACGCCGTCGAACGGCCGCCTGGTCCACAGGATCACGCTGTGCGGATCGGGATCGCCTGAGGCGACACCTTCGGGATAGCGGTCGCGCCGTTCGCGCCAAGCCTGCCGCGACGCCTTCGCGTTCCCGGCCCACAGCACCGTCGCGCCGATTGCCGCCGCGCCGGCGATGACCGTGCGCCGGTCGAACTCCCGGCCTGTCGGTTGGGCATCTTCATCGGTCATTGGGTGGTCCTCCCGGCAGGGACTCGGCGCAACGGTGTGATAGTTCACCAACACGCGCGTGCAGGCAAGCCCCGGAACGCGACACCAACGACATGGCCGAGGGCGCGGGCGATTTCGGTTATTGTGGAAGAGAGCGGCACGATAGGGGCGGGCATCGGTGCCGGTCGCCGAGCCGTACGCGGAGATCAGGCCGACTGGCGGAGAGGGTGGGATTCGAACCCACGGTACCTTGCGGCACAACGGTTTTCGAGACCGTCCCAATCGACCACTCTGGCACCTCTCCGCGTCGGCGGAACCACCCCGGGGGCGGGTCGAAGGCGGCGCCTCTATCGTAACTGATCGGTGCGCACAACCCGCGCGCTTGTGCGGCTTCGCGAAAACCCTACATTGTGGTCATGACCACGCTGGACCCCCACGATCTGCGATCCGATGCCACTCATTCTGCCAGGGGCGTGCCGATGCCGCCGATCGCGACCGCGCGCTTTTCGATCGGCGACGTCGTGCGGCACCGCGTGTTCGACATCCGCGGCGTGATCTTCGACGTCGATCCGGTCTTCGCCAACAGCGAGGAATGGTACGAATCGATTCCGGAGGACATCCGGCCGCGCAAGGACCAGCCGTTCTACCACTTGCTGGCGGAGAATGCCGAGTCGAGCTACGTCGCCTATGTCAGCCAGCAGAATTTGCTCCACGACGACAGCGACGAACCGGTCGAGCACCCCGCGATCGACGGGCTGTTCAGCGGGTTGGTCGACGGGCGGTACAGCTTGCGCCGGGAACATCGCCACTAGATTGAGTGGCCGACGACGGACACGAAAAGGGGGCCTTGCGGCCCCCTTCCCTTTTCCAACGGCGCGCGGTCAGAAGTTGAACGCCACGCGCCCGTAAATGAACCGTCCGTTGAAGCCGAACGGCGACAGCTGCGAATAGGGGATGAAGTAACTGTTCGGCGTGAACCCCGGTGCCCCTGTCGCGCCGCCGGTGGGCAGGCGGTCGGGATAGGTATCGAACACGTTGTCCGCGCCGATCGCGAGCGTGACCTGCTTGATCGGGGTCACGCGCAACTCCACATCGGTGACCCATTTCGGCGTCAGCGCGAAATCGCCCGCGACGCTGCCGAGCGGCGCGGTGAGCGCGCCGGCATTGGCGACCCATACCGTGCCGTAGCGGTTGGTGCGCAACGTCGCCCCGACGATCCCCAGATCCCAGTCGACCGACAGGTTCAACTTGGTACGCGGCTGGCCGTCGGTCAGGCGGAACGATTCCTGGCGCCCGAACAGCACCAGCCCGGGCAAGGTCGGCAGCGAGGCGCGTTTGATGATCTTGGTCTCATTGTAATTGTAGCCCGCGGTCAGCACGAACTTGCCCGCGCCGAAATCGGGTACGCGATAGCTCGCCACGACATCGAGGCCTTGTGTGCGCGTATCGACGCCGTTGACGAAGAAGCGCGCCGAACTGACGCCGCCGATCCCTGCTCCCGTCAGCAGGTTGACCACCGCCGTCCCGGTCAAATTGTCGGTCAGCGTCACGCGGTCCTTGATGCGGATATTGTAATAGTCCGCCGTGATGCTGAGCCCGCTGATCGGGTTGAGCGCGATACCGCCCGCGAGGTTGAGCGCTTTTTCCGCCTTGAGCGGTTTGCCGCCGAGCGCGGTGCCGATCGGGCTGGTCGCCGGCACCGTCACGATGTCGATCAGCACGCCACCGACGTTGTTGGTCGAGGTGGTCGAGAAATATTGCTGGGCGAGACTCGGCGCACGGAAACCGGTCGAGATCGACCCGCGCACCGCGATGCCCTTGATCGGCTCGAAACGCGCCGCGAGCTTGCCATTCACCGTGTCGCCGAAATCGCTGAAATGTTCGTAGCGGCCGGCAGCCTGCAAGGTGAACTGCTTGCTGATATCGGCATCGACCTCGGCGTAACCGGCAACGCTGTTGCGGCTGATGTCGATCGCGTTTGCCGGCTTGAAGCCCGGGAACACCTGTGCGCCCGGCGCCGCGCCGTTGGCGATGTATGGCCCGCCGACATAGCTCGCGACATTGCCCGCGCGGATCTTGAAGTTCTCGTCGCGATATTCGGCGCCGAACGCGATGCCGAAGCTGGAGAAACCGCCGACATCGAACTTCTTGCTGAGATCGAGGTTGGCCGTGGTCTGCCCGAACGCAAGCCCGCCGGCGTCGAACCGCCGCGGCGACACCGCCCCGCCGAGCGACACGTTGAAGCTGTCGATCGTCTGGTAATCGAGCTGGTTCGACCCGTACACCACCGACAGGTCGGCATCGAACCCGGCGACATCGCCCTTGATCCCGACCGCGGCCGACACATCCTCGATCTGGCTGTAGATCTTGGGCAGGAAACCGTCCGGATAATAAGGCACGAAATTCACGGTCGACGCCGCGAAGTCGCGGTTTCGCGCATCGTTCGAACGGCGATAGAAACCGGCGCCGATGCCATCGCGGATGCCGTAGCTGCCGAACGTGTAGAGCTGGAAGTTGGGCCCGATGTCGATCCCGGCATTCAGGAACAGGTTGTAATCGACCGCCTTCCCGTCGCCATAGCCATGGCTGAAGCGATCGAAGGTCAGCTCGCGCGGATCGCCGACGTTGAAATATTGCCGACGCGGGTCGGCGCCCGAACGGTTGGTCGGGTCGCGGTCGCGGAACTGCGCGGACAGGGTCAAATATCCGCCGTCGCCGACCGGCAGCCCGACCCGCGCCGCGAGCGTCAGCGTATCGCCGTCGTGCCGCTTGCGTTCGTTGCCGTAGTTGAGCGCGAGCACATCCGCCTGCGCATTGGCACCGGGCGTCATCACGGTCGGCACGCCGCCTGTCGTCGCGACGCCGATCACGTCGTTCACGCCATCCATCGTCGTGTCGTATTTACCGAAGGTCACCGATCCGCTGACGCCGACCTTCTTCGACAACTGGATGTTGATCACGCCGGCAATCGCGTCGGAGCCGTATTGTGACGAGGCGCCGTCGCGCAACACTTCGATCCGGTCGATCGCGATCGGCGGGATTTCGTTGAGATCGACCTGGGTCGCGCCACGGCCGACCGAGCCGTTGAGGTTGATCAGCGCGGCCTGGTGGCGGCGCTTCCCATTGATCAGCACCAGCGCCTGGTCGGGCTGAAGCCCGCGCAGCGTCGCCGGGCGCAGCGAATCGGTGCCGTCGGTCAGCGACGGCTGGGGAAAGTTAAAGGACGGGACCAACTGGTTGAGCAGCTTGTTGGTTTCGGTCTGGCCCGAATTGGACAGCGTATCGCCGGCGATCACGTCGATCGGAACGGGCGAATCGGCAACGGTGCGACCGGGAATACGCGATCCGGTGATGACGATGTCCTTGCCCGACGCGTCGTCGGCCGCCTGCGCGTCGGCCGGCGCGGTCTGCGCGAAGGCAGGCGTCGCCAACGCGATCGCGGACACGGTGAGCAACGATGTGATGATGGCGCGACGCATGGCCGATTCCCCCAATGATTTTTTTCCAGCGGCGTCGGGTCCTCTCCTCCCCTCGGCAGCGGCGTCGACCATATGCCGTCACCGAAATGTAACAACAAAGTTGTGCTACATCCGCGCAATACGCATATTTGGTGTGGCAGACGCGCAACACGCTTTTCGAACGTGTCGCGCGCGTCTCGGCGGTTGACAGCGTGGCGGCCTTCGCCTAGCTGGCCCGTCTTTCCCGGGCAGGCCTTGCTTGCGCTGGGTCCGCTATTTTGAAAAGTGATGAGGGCCATGTTCGCAGTCGTGCGCACGGGCGGCAAGCAGTATCGCGTTGCCGCTGGAGACAAGATCGTCGTCGAGAAGATCGACGGTGAAGCCGGAGCGTCGATCACGCTCGGCGACGTCCTGCTCGCGGGCGAGGGTTCGGAGCTGAAGTCGGTCGCCGGCCTGACCGTCGCGGCCGAGATCGTGGCCCAAGCGAAGGCCGACAAGGTCGTCATCTTCAAAAAGCGCCGCCGGCACAACTATCGCCGCAAGAACGGCCATCGCCAGAACCACACGATCCTCAAGATCGTCGCGATCGGCGAAGAGAAGAAGGCGAAGAAGGCCGCCGAGCCGAAGGCCGAGGTCGCCCCGGCGACCGAAGCCAAGGCCGCCGCGCCCAAGAAGGCTGCCGCGCCGAAGACCGAAACCAAGACCGCTGCCAAGAAGCCGGCGGCGAAGAAGACCGCGGAGTAATTCGAGATGGCACATAAGAAAGCAGGCGGTTCGTCGCGCAACGGTCGCGATTCGGCCGGCCGTCGCCTCGGCGTGAAGAAGTTCGGTGGCGAGACCGCCGTCGCGGGCAACATCCTCGTGCGTCAGCGCGGGACCAAGTTCTACGCGGGCCGCAACGTGGGCATGGGCAAGGACCATACCCTGTTCGCGCTCGTCGACGGCCGCGTGTCGTTCCACGACGGCAAACTTGGCCGAAAGTTCTGCTCGGTCGACATGCCGATTGCGGCCGAATAACATCGGGTGACCAGCCGGGTCGCCCACCAGGGCGATCCGGGGTTTCAAGCGAAATCTTAAAAAGGGAGACGGGTCGCCCCGGCTCCCTTTTTTCATGCTCCCTCCACGGCGTCGCGCGTCTGTCACACGGAAATGCGAGCGGCGCGTCGATCACGGAGAGTGAGATGTTCGCACGGACGAAGAGACTGACGTTACGGCCCGGCTGGCCCGAGGATGCGGCGGCGCTGACTCAGGCGATCGCGCACGAGAAAGTCGCGTTCAAGCTGTCGCGCCTCCCTTGGCCCTATACCGAGGCGCACGCCGCCGAGTGGCTCGCGACGCCGCGTGGCAACGGCGACGTCACATGCCTGATCTTCGCGCATGAAACCGCCACGCCGTGCTTGGTCGGCGCGATCGGGCTGCATCCGGCGCAGAACGGCGAGGACGCGACCGAGATCGGTTACTGGCTGACCCCCGATGCGTGGGGCCGCGGCTATGCGACCGAGGCGGGGCACGCGATGCTCGGGATCGCGCGCTATGCGATGGGGCTGCCGCGGCTGGTGTCGGGGCATTTCCTCGATAATCCGGCGTCGGGCAACGTGCTGCGCAAGCTCGGCTTCCGGCGGACCGGGACCGAGAAGCGGCTGTGCCTCGCGCGCGGGATCGAGGTCGATTGCGCGACGCTCGAGCTCGATTTCGACGAAGAGCCGCGAATGCCCTTGGCGGCATGACCCGCCTGAAGCCCCTCCCCTGAAGGGGAGGGCTAAGTGTTGATTTCGTCCCGTAAACCGCCGACAAACGCGGCATGTCCGTCACCCCCCTGCCCGTCCGCCGCCGCCTGAGCCCAGAGGAATCGCGCGAAGCAGCACTCGACGCAGCGCGCGCGCTGCTGGTCGAATTCGGCCCGCAGGCAGTGACGTTGAAGGCGGTCGCGGCGCGGATCGGGCGCACGCACGCCAATTTGCTCCATCATTTCGGCTCGGCCGCGGGGCTACAACAGGCGCTGATCGAGCGGATGGCGGCGTTCATCACCACGACGATCCGCGACACCGTGTTCCGCCAACGCGCGGGCGAGCACAACCCGCGCGAAGTCGTCGACCTGGCGTTCGACGCTTTCGACACCGGCGGCGCCGGAGCGCTGGCGAGCTGGATGATCCTGTCGGGCAACGAGGACGCGCTCGACCCGATCCTGAAGGCGATCCACGACCTGGTCGACGAGTTGCGCGACGACCATCACGACGAACTGCCGATCGAGGACGAGACACTCCAGCTCGTCATCATGGCGCTGGGCGATGCGCTGTTCGGGGCCCCGCTGACGCGGGTGCTGGGATTGCCGCGCGAGCGGGCGCGGGAATTGGCGTATCAGGTGTTGGTCGCAGGAAGTCCCGTAACTTAACGTTTCTCCGTTCGTCCTCGGACCAGATCGGGGGCTGTCAAAGCACCGTCCTTCCGCCGTAGCCAAGAAAAGAACGGCCCTTCGACAAGCTCAGGGCGAACGGGCGGTGGGATATTTCGCGTCATTAGGCTAAGCGCCGCGCCATGCACTTTTTGGATCAAGCAAAAATCTACACCCGCTCCGGCTCGGGCGGTCCCGGTGCCGTCAGCTTCCGGCGTGAGAAGTTCATCGAATATGGCGGCCCCGACGGGGGCAACGGCGGCAAAGGCGGCGACATCGTGTTCGAGGCGGTCGCGGGCCTCAATACGCTGATCGACTTTCGCTACACCCAGCATTTCCGCGCGCCGCGCGGCAAGGGCGGGTCGGGCGGCAACCGTACCGGCGCGGGCGGCGAGGATCTGGTGATCAAGGTCCCGGTCGGGACGCAAGTTCTGTCCGAGGACAAGGAACAGGTGCTGCTCGACTTCACCAAGGTGGGCGAGCGCGTCGTGTTCCTGCGCGGCGGAGATGGCGGGCGCGGCAATGCCAGCTACAAGACCTCGACCAACCGCGCGCCGCGCCAGCACGGCACCGGCTGGCCCGAGGAAGAAGCGTGGGTGTGGCTGCGCCTCAAGCTCCTCGCCGATGCCGGGCTCGTGGGGCTGCCCAATGCCGGCAAGTCGACCTTCATCAACCAGGTCACCAACGCGCAGGCCAAGGTCGGCGAATACGCCTTCACCACCACGCGCCCGCAACTGGGGGTGGTGCGGCACCACAACCGCGAGTTCGTCGTCGCCGACATCCCCGGCCTGATCGCCGGCGCGGCCGAAGGCGCGGGGATCGGCGACCGCTTCCTCGGGCATATCGAGCGCTGCCAGGTGCTGCTCCATCTGGTCGACGCAAACGATGCCGACGTCGCCGAAAGCTATCGCATTGTGCGCGACGAACTGGAGGCATACGGCGCCGGGCTGACCGACAAGAAAGTCGTCGTCGCGCTGAACAAGATCGACATGCTCGATGACGAACTTATCGCCGCGCTGTCGGCCGAACTCGAGGAAGCGAGCGGCGCGGAGGTGATCCCGATCTCCGGCGCGGCGGGGACCGGGGTGGACTGGGTGCTCGACAAATTGCTCGACGCGATCGGCGACCACGCCAAGGTCAGCGAGGACGACCAGGGCGAGGACACGATCGAATGGTCGCCGGTCTAGCCGCCTGCCCCCGCCTGATCGTCAAGGTTGGGTCGTCGCTGCTGGTGACGCCCGAGGGCGAGGTGCGGCGTGCGTGGTTGGCAAGCCTTGCGGCGGATGTCGCCGCCGCCGCGAAAGCGGGGCAGCAGATCGCGATCGTGTCGTCGGGCGCGATCGCGCTGGGCGCGCGGCGGTTGAAGCTCGCCAAGGGTGGCCGCGCGAGCCTGGAAGACGCGCAAGCCGCCGCCGCGACGGGGCAGATCGCGCTCAGCCAAGTGTGGGCCGAATGCCTCGCCGCCGAGGGGCTGACCGCGGCGCAGATGCTGGTGACGCTCGACGACCTCGAGGACCGGCGGCGCTACCTCAATGCCGCCGCGACGCTCAACCGGCTGCTGTCGCTGGGCGTCGTGCCGGTGATCAACGAAAACGACAGCGTCGCGACTGCGGAAATCCGCTTCGGCGACAACGATCGGCTCGCCGCGCGGGTGGCGCAGGTGGCCGGGGCGCAGGGCGTGCTGCTGCTGTCGGACGTCGACGGATTGTTCGACCGTGACCCCGCGCAGCCCGGCGCGACGCTGATCGAGCAGGTGGCGCGGATCGACGCCGCGGTCGAGGCGATGGCGGGCGGATCGTCGTCGGGAATGGGATCGGGGGGCATGACCTCCAAGGTGCAGGCCGCGCGGATCGCGACGCGTGCGGGGATCGCGCTCGCCATCGCCAACGGGCGAGTCGATCATCCACTGGCGCGTTTCATCGAGACCGGGCGCGGCACGCTGTTCGCCGCCGAGCGTGCCGCGACCGCGCGGAAGGCGTGGCTCGGCGGGCGGCTGAGCGTGCGCGGTGTCATCCATGTCGATGCCGGAGCGGTCGCGGCGCTGGCGCAGGGAAAGAGCCTGTTGCCCGCCGGCGCGCTGCGGATCGAGGGCAGGTTCGCGCGCGGCGATCGCGTGGCGATTGTAGGTCCGAACGGCGTCGTCGCGAACGGCCTGTCCGAATATGACGCCGCCGATGCCGCGCGGCTGGCGGGCAAGCGCAGCGACGAGGCGGCGGCGATCCTGGGCTATGCGCCCCGTGCCGCGCTCGTCCATCGCAGCCACATGGTGCTGGCATGACCGTGATCGCGCTCACCGGCGGGACCGGCTTTGTCGGCAGCCATGTGATCGACCGGGCGACCGCCGCCGGGATCGAGCTTCGCGCGCTGACGCGGCGGCCGCAGCCCGACCGCGCGGGCGTCACGTGGATCGCGGGCGCGCTCGACGATGCCGCGAGCCTCGCGACGTTGGTCGAAGGCGCCGACGCGGTGCTCCACGTCGCGGGCGTGATCAACGCGCCCGACCGCGCGGGGTTCGCGGCGGGCAATATCGAGGGCACGCGCGCGGTGATCGCGGCGGCGCGGGACGCGGGCATCCGCCGCTTCGTCCAGGTCTCCTCGCTCGCCGCGCGCGAGCCGGGCCTGTCGGACTACGGCTGGTCGAAGGCTGAGGCCGACAAGGTGCTGATGGCGAGCGACCTCGACTGGACGATCGTCCGCCCACCCGCGATCTTCGGCCCGCGCGACAGCGAGATGCTCGAACTGTTCAAGCTGGCCAAATGGCACGTCATGCCGCTGCCCCCCGCCGGCGGCCGACTGTCGGTCATCGCGGTCGAGGAGCTGGTGCGATTGCTGCTCGCGCTCCCAACCAGCAATGCGCTGACGCGCCAGATCGTCGAGCCCGACGACGGTCGGCCCGGCGGCTGGGACCATCGCGAGCTGGCGCGCGCGATCGGCGTGGCGACGGACAGCACGGTACTCCCGCTTCCCCTGCCCCGCGTCGTGCTGAACGCGGTCGCGGCGGGCGACGGGCTGGTTCGCGGCAAGGGTGCCAAACTGACCCCCGACCGAGTCCGCTATTTCTGCCACAAGGACTGGGTCAGCCACGTCGCGCCGCCCGCCGACGTGTGGGCTCCGCAGGTCGACACGCGCGAGGCGCTCGCCGCGACGGCCGCATGGTATCGCGCAAACGGCCTGTTGCGCTGATCAGCGCGCAAATTCCCAGATGACCGTGGCGAGGCTCGCGACGAGGCCCGCCAGCAAGACCAGATACGCGTAACCCAGCAGCCGATACTTCTTGCGCGCCAGCACCTGGCCGTTTTGGTAGAGATCGCGCGCCATGACGTCGATGATCGCGTCGTCGGCAAGGATCCGGGCGCGCAACGCGGCGACGAACTCCTCTTCGGACAGTCGGACGAACGAGCCGAAGAACAGCAGGTTGACGGGCGCATCCGAACTCGCGCGTTTCGCGCCGATCGACGGCATCACCACCGACACCGCGAGCATCGCGGAGACGAAGGCGAAGCCGCCCAGCACCGCTAGCGGCAATGGCGGCAGCCCGCCCTTCGCCTGGCCCACCGCGATCGTGAAGATGACGAACGTCGCGCCCATCAGGATCGACGCTTTCTGATCGGCCATCTGGCTGAGGCTGAGGTGCATCGTCTGCGCCGTGCGCAGGACGTGGATGTAATTGGGCGGGAATGGCGGATGGTCGCCCGTCTGATTGCTGTCTGCCACGGCCACCCCCCTCGGCGCGATGAATTGCATGCGTCGCCCAGAATGCCAAGCGCGCGTGCCAACAGTGGCAAGTCAGCCGCTATTCGCTATACCCGCGCCGAAAAGCCGCCGCATTTGCCGGGCAACGCCATCGCGACAAAAAGGACAACACCATGAGCGACCGCGCCGAAACCTTCGAAAAAGTCACCGGGCTGATCCAGCCGTTCAACAAGAAGCAGGTGGCGCTGTCGGACGCGACGACGTTCCAGCACGACCTCGAATGGGATTCGCTGACCGTCATGGATTTCGTCGCCGCGATCGAGGACGAGTTCGACATCATCATCACGATGAACATGCAAGCCGAAATCGAGACGGTCGGCCAGTTGGTCGATGCGGTTCAGAAGCTGAAGGCGTGAGTCGATGACCGACGCCGGCCAGACCAACGAGAAACTGCCCGCCGATCCAGCGGCGGTGGCCCCCGAGACCGACCTGATGTCGAAGTTCGACGGCCTGATCGCCGAGCGTCAGGCGCTGATCGACACCGGCGTGACCGATCCTTTCGCGATCGTGATGGATCGGGTGAAGTCGCCGACCGAGGCCGTCATCAAGGGCAAGGACACGATCCTGCTCGGCACGTACAATTACATGGGCATGACGTTTGATCCCGACGTGATCCAAGCGGGGCACGACGCGCTCGACCAGTTCGGGTCGGGCACCAATGGCAGCCGGATGCTCAACGGCACGTTCCGCGATCACATGGAGGTGGAGGAAGCGCTGCGCGAATTCTACGGCGTGTCGGGCGCGATCGTCTTTTCGACCGGCTACATGGCCAATCTCGGGATGATCTCGACGCTCGCGGGCAAGGGCGAATACGTCATCCTCGACGCCGACAGCCACGCGTCGATCTACGACGGCTGCAAGCAGGGCTATGCCGAGATCGTCCGTTTCCGCCACAACAGCGTCGAGGATCTCGACAAGCGCCTGGGTCGCTTGCCCAAGGAAGCGGGCAAGCTGGTCGTGCTCGAAGGCGTCTATTCGATGCTCGGCGACATCGCGCCGCTCAAGGAAATGGTCGCGGTAGCAAAGAAGCACGGCTGCATGGTGCTCAGCGACGAAGCGCATTCGATGGGATTCTACGGCCCCAACGGGCGCGGCGTGTACGAGGAACAAGGCTGCGAGGGCGACGTCGATTTCATCGTCGGCACCTTCTCCAAATCGGTCGGCACCGTGGGCGGGTTCTGCGTGTCGAATCATCCGAAGTTCGAGGCGATCCGCCTCGCCTGCCGCCCGTATATCTTCACCGCCAGCCTGCCCCCCTCGGTCGTCGCGACCGCCGCGGCGTCGATCCGCAAGCTCCGCCACGCGCACAACAAGCGCGCGCATTTGTGGGAGAATGCGCGACGGCTCCACGGCGGGCTGACCGCGATGGGGTTCAAGCTCGGTACCGAGAAACCCGACAGCGCGATCATCGCGGTGATCCTCGACGATCAGGAACAGGCCGTCGCGATGTGGCAGGCGCTGCTCGACGGCGGACTGTACGTCAACATGGCGCGGCCCCCGGCGACCCCGGCGGGCACGTACCTGTTGCGCTGCTCGCTGTGCGCCGAGCACACCAACGAACAGATCGACGCCGTGCTCGGGATGTTTCAAGCGGCAGGACGAATCGTAAACGCGATCAGTTGAGGGAACGCCGGGGGTTACTTCGATTCGCCCGATTCGCTAAGGTGCGTGCATGGGCGGGAGCGATGCCGAACCACGGCTCGTCGACAAGGCGCGCGATATCTGGCGGGGGGTAACCCTGGCGGTGATGGCGGTGCTGGGCGCCGGTATCCTAATCGCGCTGGTCGTCCTGCAATCGAATGCCAACACGCAACGCGACCGCGCGTTGCAACTCCAAAGCCACAGCTACGACGTGATGATCCTGACGCGCACGCTGTCGGGGACGATCGCGCGCGCGGAGGCCGCGCTCGGGCGGTACGTCATCAGCGGCAAGGAAGAGACCGGCCGCGATTATGCCGATCAATGGGATCAGGCCCGCGCCCAGCTCGATCGGCTCGATGCCGTCACCGACGACAATCAACAGCCGGCGATCGACCGGCTGCGCGCCGCGTTCCAGCGCCGCGGCGAGGAATTGTCGGTGACCGCGCTCAGCACCGCCTACAAGAAGAACAGCCAGGCCTATTCGCGCTACTACGAAGCCGGCAAATCCCCGTCGCTGAGCGAAATCGACAACGAGCTCGACCATATCATCCGGTCCGAGCACGACTTGCTCGATCAGCGCACCGCGTCGGCGATGGCATCGGTCGCGCAGTCGAGCGAGGTCGCGCGTATCCTGACCATCTTCGGCGTGCTGATCGTGCTGGGTGCGGTCGTGCTGGGCGTGCTGACGATCCGGGCGATGCAGGAACGCGCCGCCGCCCGCGCCGAGGCCGACAACGAACGCGAACGGGCGGCGCTGCTCGAGGAAGCGGTGAGCGAGGCGACCGCGGCGCTCGGCCAGCAGGAAGCCAAGCTACGGCAAGTCCAGAAGATGGAAGCCGTGGGCCAGCTGACCGGCGGGATCGCGCACGATTTCAACAATATGCTGGCGGTGGTTCTCGGTGGGCTCGAACTGGCGCGCCGCGCGATCGCGAGCGACCCGGCGAGCGCGAGCCGACACCTCGACAACGCGACCGATGGCGCCAATCGCGCCGCCGCGCTGACTCGTCGGCTGCTCGCTTTCTCGCGTGAGGAAGCGCTCAACCCCGAAGCGATCCGTCCGATCGACGCGATCGGCGGCATGACCGACCTGCTCGACCGCACGCTCGGCGACCAGATCATCGTGGAGCGCAGCGACGACGGCGCCGGCTGGGCTATCTGGGCCGATCGTCACGAGCTGGAAAACACCCTGCTCAACTTGGCGGTCAACGCGCGCGACGCGATGGACGGCCGCGGCCGGCTCAGCATCCGCACCAGCGCTGTGACGCTCGCCGCGGGGCAGATCGGGCATTGCCTGGGCGGCGATCACGTCGCGGTCGCGGTGCGCGACACGGGCTGCGGCATGGCGCCCGAAACGCTCGAGCGCGTGTTCGAACCGTTCTTCACGACCAAGCCGGTGGGCAAGGGCACCGGACTCGGCCTCAGCCAGATTTTCGCTTTCGCGCGCCAGTCGGGGGGCGAGATCACGATCGATTCCACGCCGGGCGACGGCACGGTCGTGACCTTGTACCTTCCGCGTCACACCGAAGTAGCGGACACCGCTGCCCAACCCATGCCGAGCGCACCCGCGCGCGCCCTTCCGACGATCACCGGGCTCGGCATTCTGGTGGTCGAGGACGATCCGCGCGTGCTGACCGCCACGGCCGGCGCGCTGGAGGAGCTTGGCCACCGCGTGGTCCCGTGCCCCGACCCACTCGACGCGCCGCGCATGGTGGACGATCTCGGACCGTTCGACCTGATCGTCTCCGACGTGCTGATGCCCGGCCAGACCGGCCCGGAGATGGTCGCGGGTCTGCTCGCGCACCGGCCCGACGTCGCGGTGCTGTTCGTGACGGGATATGCCGGCGACGGATCGGCGGCTGATTTCTGTGGCCGACCGGTATTGCGCAAGCCCTTCACGATCACCGGGCTCGAGCACGCGATCGCCGATGCGATGGCAATCGAAAGGCCGGCCTCGCCGGATCAGCTTGCGGCCGAGTGAGACGGTTTTTCCGGCTGACGCGGGTCTAATGCCTGCCTATAGCCGTTTGACACGCTCACGCCGCGACCGGCCGAAGGACCGACGTCCCCGATCTCCATGAACTCCATCGACCGTTACATGGCCCGGGCGATAGCGGTCCCGCTGCTCGCCAACCTGGTGATCGCGTCGATGCTGCTCGTGCTCGACCGCATCCGCATCCTGCTCGACTTCGTGACGACCGAGGGCGGCCCAGTCAGCGTGATCTGGCGGATGCTCGCCAACCTGTTGCCCGAATATCTCGGTCTCGGCATTCCGATCGGTCTGCTGCTCGGTTGCCTGCTCACCTTCCGGCGCTTCGCCACCTCATCCGAGTTCGACGTGTTCCGCGCGGTCGGGGTCAGCCCGCATCGCCTGCTGCTGGTGCCGTATATGTACGCGGCGGTGCTGGCGGCGCTCAACCTCGGGATCGTCGGCTATCTCCAGCCGCAGGCGCGGTTCCAGTACGAGCGGCTGCGCTACGAGTTGCGCACGGGCGCGCTGGGCGCGTCGATCAAGGTCGGCGAGTTCACCACCTTTCCCAGCCGGAACGGGGTTCCGGGCCCGACCGTCCGCGTCGAACAGAGCCTGGACGAAGGACGCGAACTGCGGGGCATTTTCCTCCAGCAGTCCGACAAGAAAGGCAACACGTTCGCGGCGACCGCCGAGCAGGGCAAGTTCCTGTCCGGGGGCAACCCGGACGAGATCATCTTCCAGCTGTCCAAGGGAACGCTCGTCCGCACCGAGGTCGGCGTTCCCACCCCGCGCGTGCTGCGCTTCGATCTGTGGAACATCCCGATCCCACTGCCCAAGAGCGATCCGTTTCGCGGGCGCGGCGGGCGCAATTTGGAGCGCACGCTGCCCGAACTGGCGGTGCTCGGACGTGCGACCAACAAGGACGAGGAATTGCGCGACACCAGCCGCGCCGCGTTCCATTTCCGCCTGACCGAAGTCTCCGCGATGTTCCTGCTGCCGATGCTGGCTATGGCGCTCGGCGTGCCGCCCAAACGATCGACCTCGGCGCTCGGGGTGTTCCTCGGGATCGTGATGATCGTCACCTATTTCAAGATCAACGAATATGGTCAGTCGGTCGGCGGGCTCGGCAAGATCGACCCGTTCCTGGCCTTGTGGGTACCCTTCGTAGTGTTCGCCGCACTGGTGCTGAAGATGTACTACACGATCGCCTATGTTCCCGGCGGCGAGCCGATCGGCGGGCTCGAGCGCGCGTTCGCCAAGCTGACCAAGGCGGTGCGCCGCTGGTTGCCGGGACGCCCCAACGGCGACGCGGCCGATGACGACGACGATGCCGCGCTGCCCCACGCCGGAGCAGCGGCATGATCTCGGTCCAGTTCTTTCCGTCGCGCACCGTCTCGCTCTACATGGCGAAGACGTTCATCGTGCGCGTGCTCGCCGTACTTGCCGCGTTGGTTCTTGTCCTCCAGTTCCTCGATGCGCTCAGCGAAACGGGCAATATCCTCGCGCATCCGGGCAACGGCCAGGCCGAAGTGTGGCGCTACATCAGCTTGCGCGCGCCGCAGATCGTCGCGCGGTTCGTGCCCTATTCGGTGCTGCTCGGCGCGATCATCACTTACTCGACGCTCAATCAGAACAGCGAGGTCATCGCGCTCAAGGCCTCTGGCCTCTCCGCGCACCAGATCCTCGCGCCGATGATCCTCGCCGCGCTGGGCATCGCGGTGGTGAGCTTCGCGTTCAACGACCGCATCGTCAGCCGCGCGACCGCGACGCTCGATGCGTGGAAGAAGGTCGAATATGCGCAAATCCCGATCGACCATGGCGACCGCACCAACGTCTGGACCAAGGCGGGCGAGGACCTGATCCACGTCCAGTACGTCAGGGTGCAGGGCGACGGCGCGGCGTTGACCGGCATCACCTTCTATGACCGCGACGCCGGCGGGCGGCTCATTTCCACGACGACCGCCGACCATGGCCAGCAGCAGGGCAAGGCCTGGCGCATCTGGCCGGCGCGCAAGTTCGACGTCGCGAGCGGACAGATGAGCAGCCTCGGCCCGGTGGTCCTCGCCGACGGGGTCAAGCCCAGTCAATTCACGCTCGCGAGCATCGATGCCGAAGGACAGTCGTTCCTCGAACTGCGCAGCACGGTCGCCGCGCTGAAGGCGGCGGGCCGCCCGACCAAGGCGTACGAGGGCGAGCTATGGCACAAATTGTCGAGCCCGCTGTCGGCGATCCTGATGCCCTTGCTCGGCGCGGTCGCCGCATTTGGGCTGGCGCGGTCGGGCAAGCTGTTCATCCGCGCCGTGATCGGCATGGCGCTGGGCTTCACCTATTTCGTGATCGACAATTTCGCGCTCGCGATGGGCAACATGGGCGCCTACCCGCCGTTCCTCGCAGCCTGGGCGCCGTTCTTACTGTTTCTGATGATCGGCGAAGCGGTGCTGATCAGGACTGAAGAATAATCAGAGCGGGAATGGTGAAATGAACTGGGGGTTCGTGTTCTTTCTGCTTCCCGCAGCCGTGTGCACCTCGCTCCTCGCTTACAGCCTCACGACTGGCAGAATGCCGGCGGGTCGTGCGTCGCCCGTGGCAAAGGCCGACAGTCCGATCACGTTCTGGATATGCGGCGCGGTGTGGGCGGCAGGAACACTTGGCTGCCTGCTCTGGGCAGCTGGTATCGCGGTGGGATTTGTGAGCTAAAACGCCTCAGCGCCGCTTGATTGTGCTCGCCGCCAACCGCTTCGCCAAGAACGGCAACCCGGTGTAGCTGCCCTTATGATACACCGAGTCCGCGTCGAGCGCGGCGGTGATGCGGCGGTGCGCGGTGCCGAGCGCGTGGTACGGGAGGCCGGGCAGCAGATGATGCAGCGCGTGATAGCGCAAGCCCACCGGCGCCCACAGCATCGGCAGCAGGGCCGGCGGCGGAACATTGACCGAATCGAGGTATTGCGCGGTGACCGTCATCGCCTCGCCCTCGTTCTCCCACAGATGCGCGACGAGCGTGCGCACCTGGTTAGTCACCGCGAGGCCCGAGGTGACCGCGAGGAAGATCAGGAATGCCTTGAGCGGGATCATGCCCGTCGCGGTCAGCACGATCAGCGCGATCGCATAGACGCTCGCGCCCGCCTCGAGCCGGTGCCATAGCGCGCGCGCCTCGCCCTCGGGCGGGCGGCGACGGAACGAAGGGTTGATCTGCAAGCCCGAGAAGCGTGCCACCACCGTACGCCGCAGCGGCGGGATGACCGCCGACAGCGGAGTCAGCACGGCGTAGCGGAACAGCAGCGCGACCGGTGCCAGCGCGGCGACGAGGATGAACGTCGGCAAGGTCCACCATTTCATCAGCGCGAGCGGCAGGTATTCGGGATCCTCGACCGTACCGTAGCGCGTGCGCGCGTGGTGGAGGTTGTGCACGCCTTCGTACATGAAGCTCGGGGTCAGCAGCGGAATTCCGACGAGCAGGTTCCAGCCGAGCCGAAATCCCGGCACCGCACTGTGCTTGATGTGCGTGAGCTCGTGGATGAAGCTTTCGGCGCGGTACAGCGCGAGCGCCGCGACCACGCCCGCCAGCACCGTCCAGCCGAGCGACGGCGCCGCCATCGCCGCGATCAGCGCCGCGTAGCCGATCGCCGCCGACGCCAGCATGTCGGACCAGTAGATCGCGGGCCGTGCGGTGTTGAGGTCGCGCGTCAGGTCGGCAGCGGTCTTGAGCATCACCTTGTCGTCGTCGATCCGCGCGCGCGCGGCGGCACGCGCAGCGAGTGCGGCGGCAGCGCCGGTTTCCCGGCGGTCGAGGGTCGCAACTGTATCCATGGGCGTGGCCATTGGCCGAATATAGTGGCGAGACGGTGGCAAACCAACGGCTTGTCGATCGTCGTCGCTTGCCGAACTCCTTCGCGTTGCCTAACCCGCGCGGCAACAGCAGCGAGGTACCGATGCCCTCCCCCACCATCCGCCCGATCAGCAGCAAGGCCGACCGCAAGAAGTTCGTCGACCTGCCTTTCCGCCTCTACAAGGATGACCCGAACTGGGTGCCGCCCTTGAAGGGCGAGGCACTCGGGCTGATCACGCCGGAGAAGAACGGCTGGTACAGCCACGCCAAGGCGCAATTGTTCCTGGCCGAGGAAAATGGCCAAGTCGTCGGGCGTATCTCCGCGCATATCGACACGCTCGCGCTGACGATGCCGGCCGACAAGGGGTTCGGCCCCGGCGTCGGGCAATGGGGATTGATGGACGCCGAGCGCGAGGAGGTCTTCACCGCGCTCCTCGCCGCCGCCGAGGGCTGGCTGCGCGACCAGGGGATGACGCGCGCGCTGGGGCCGATCTCGCAATCGATCTGGGAAGAGCCCGGCTTGCTCGTCGAAGGATACGACCATCCGCCGACGATCATGATGGGGCACGCCAAACCCGAATATAAGGGCTGGATCGAACGTGCCGGGTACCAGCCGGTCAAGACGCTCCAGACCTACGACCTCGACGTGACGAAGCAATTCCCGCCGATCGTCCAGCGCATCGTCGCGATGGGCGAGAAGAACCCGCGCATCCGCATCCGCGAGGTCGACAAGTCGCGGTTCGACGAGGAAGCCGCGATCATCCTCGCGATCCTCAACGACGCCTGGTCGGACAATTGGGGGTTCGTGCCCCTCACCCCGCCGGAGATCGCCGATGTCGGGGTGAAGCTGAAGCCGATCGTGTTCAACGACCTGATCCGCATCGCCGAGCTGGATGGCAAGCCGGTCGCGTTCATGATCACGCTTCCCGACCTCAACGAAGCGATCAAGCCGCTCGACGGGTCGCTGCTCCCGTTCGGCTGGGCCAAGCTGTTGCTGTGGCTCAGAAAGCCCAAGGTCACGACGATGCGCGTCCCGCTGATGGGCGTGGTCAAGGAACTGCAATCGTCGCGGCTGGCGAGCCAGCTCGCCTTCATGATGATCGAATATATCCGCCGCGCGGCGGTCGCGCGCTACGGCGCCAGCCGCGGCGAGATCGGCTGGGTGCTCGACGACAATCAGGGCATGAACGCGATCGCCGACGCGATCGATAGCCACGTCAACAAGGTCTATGTGATCTACGAACGGGCGCTGTAGCGGATCAGAACCGCCGCGAAATCCCGGCGTAGAGTTCCACGTCGGGGGCGTCCTTGTTCAGCCCGGCCGCGCCGTACACGTCGAACTGGAGGTTCTTCGTTGCCATCCACCCGACCGACAGCGCAGTCAGCGCCTGCGTCGTATGGCCCGCGGGATCGTCGTCGCGCATCACTTCCGTCTCGCCCGTCAGCGTGACCGCCTCGGACAATTTGAACGCGAGGCCTATCGTCCCGCTATAGGCGAGGTGCCGCCCGCGCCCGTCCTGATCGACAGCTGCGTCGACTTCGGGCGTGGCCGCCAGCGATACCGTATCAGATAACGAAAAGCTGAGTGGCAACAGCACCCCCGCTCCCCAGTCGCCCGCGCCAACCGGACTCCGGCCGACCGGCAGCGTTACGTAGGGCAACAGTGCGATCGACGTCTTGTCGCCGTCGGGGTCCATAAGGTTGATCTTGGCGCTCAGCGACACATCGCCGATCGCGCCCTCATTGCTCACGATGCCGGTGGTCTTATCGCGCTGGCGGACGTGGCCATAGGGTGTCCAGCCGATCTGCGCCTCGATCGTATCGGTCAGTCCGATGCGGAGCTTGGTGTCGCCGATCAGGACGGTATCGGTGCGACTGTCGGGCTGGTCGTCGAGCGTCCAGTCGGCGACCGACGTCTCGACCGACACATGGCCCTTGTCGACGATGCATGGCGGGGTGTTCAGCCCCGGCCGCTCGGGGCAATAGTCGCGTTCCTTGTCCTGCGCATGCGCGACGCCGGGGAGCAGGAGCGCGAAGGCGTATATCAGTCGTTTCATGCGAGCCTCACCGGTGTCGGGTCGCCGAGCTCGGCGACCGCGTCTGCCTCCGCCGCAGCGCGTGCGGTCGCGAAAGCAGCGCGGACAGCGTCCGGCCCATGCGTCTCGCCGAGCCGGGCCAAAATCGCGTCGTCCTCGTCGGTCGCGATCGCGCGCACCAGATCGTCGGGATCCTCGCCCAGCGCCTCGGCAAGCCCCCGCATCGCCCGCGCACGGACGCGGAATGCGAACGCATCGAGCCGGGCGCTTTCGAATTCGCCCTTGCGGTGGAGCATCTTCTGGAGGTCGAACGCCATCGGCCGAACTACCGCAGACGGACCCAGGTCGGCGCGTGGTCGCTGGCCTTTTCGCGGCCGCGATATTCCTTGTCGACGCCGGCGTCGCGCAGGCGGTCTGCGGCGATCGGCGACAGGAGCAGGTGATCGATACGGAACCCCGCGTCGCGCTGCCACGCGCCCGCCTGATAGTCCCAGAAGGTCCATACGCCGCCGCTCGGGAAGCGCGTGCGCAGCGCGTCGGTCCAGCCTTGCGCGAGCAGCGCGCGGTAACGCTCGCGGCTTTCGGGCTGCATCAGCGCGTCGTCTCGCATCGCGCGGACCGAGAAGGTGTCGTCGTCGTTGGGGATGACGTTGTAATCGCCCGCCAGCACCACCGGCATTTCCTCCGCGAGCAATCCGCGCGCGCGGTCGGCGAGTCGGTCCATCCACTTGAGCTTGTAGTCGAACTTCGGCCCAGGCTGTGGGTTGCCGTTGGGGAGGTAGAGCGATGCCACGACCAGCCCGTCGATCTCGCATTCGAGGTAGCGGCTATGCTCGTCCTCGGGATCGCCCGCGAGGCCGCGCTGGCGCTCGACCGGGTCCTTGCCCCTGGCGAGTACCGCGACGCCGTTCCACGACTTCTGCCCATGCCATACCGCGCCATAGCCGGCCGCGCGGATCGCATCGATCGGGAAGCCGTCGTCCTGCGACTTCAGTTCTTGCAAGCACACGACGTCGGGCTGCTGCTCGGTCAAATACTCGACCAGCCGCTCGATCCGTGCCTTGATGCCGTTGACGTTGTAAGTGACGATCTTCACGCAGGCGGTTCTACACCGAGAACGATGTGCCGCAACCGCAGCCCGACGCCGCATTGGGGTTCTCGACCGTAAAATGCGCGCCGCCCAAATTGTCGACGAAATCGACCGCGCAACCGCGCACCAGGTCGAAACTGATATCGTCGACCAGCAGCTTCACGCCGTCGAGCTCGGCGATCGTGTCGCCCGGCTCCTCGGCGTCGGCGAGCCCGAACTTGTACTGGAAGCCCGAGCAGCCCCCGCCCTCGACCGACAGGCGCAGCATCGCTGGCTTGTTCTGCCGCGCCGCGATCCACGCCACGCGCGCCGCCGCGGCGGGAGTCAGCGTGATGTCGGGCGCGAGCGTTGCCATGGGGCGGGAGATAGGCATTGCCGTGCCTCCCGGCAACCAACGAAAAAGGGCCGCGCCAGTCGCCCGGCGCGGCCCCTCCTCTCCCGTTTTGTAACGGTTACTCGTCGGTCGAATCGGCCGCCGGCGCGGTCGTCATCGGCACCGCGTTCAGCGTCGGGCTGCGCAGCGCGGTCGAATAGTCGGCGGTGGTCAGGAACGGCATCGGGTTGACCGCGCGGCCGTCGATGCGGACCTCGTAGTGCAGGTGCGGGCCGGTCGAGCGGCCGGTCGAGCCCGACAGCGCGATCAGCTGGCCGCGCTTCACGCGCTGGCCCGCCGTCACGAGGATCTTCGACAGGTGGCCGAAGCGCGTCTGGATGCCGCGGCCATGGTCGATCTCGACCATGTTGCCGTAGCCGCCTGAACGCTCGGCCTTGTCGACCGTGCCGTCGGCGGTGGCGTAGACCGCGGTGCCGGTGGCGCACTGAATATCGACGCCCGGGTGGAACGCCGCGGTGCCACGGAACGGGTCGCTACGGATCCCGAAATTGCTGGTGAAGCTCATGTGCGCGATCGGCTGGACCGACGGGATCGAGATCAGGCCGTCCTCGAGCGTGTCGAGCTTCTTCCAGGTCTGGAACAGGGCGCGGAACTGTGCATCGGCGGCGAGGTCGGCGGCCGCCTCGGGGCTGTCGGCGGCGATCAGCGGGCCACCCATCGCGGCCGGCTTCACCTGGAAACGGCTCGGGTCGATCCCGATCGACCGCGCGCGGCTCACCGCGGCGATGTAACGCTTCTCGGTCGCGATGCGCGCCTTGATCGCCAGATTGACCTGGCTGCGCTCGACCCGCTCGAGCGGGGCGACGACATCGGCGGCAACCGCGGCGGCCTTGGCATCGATCGGCTGGTACGCGACCGGCTGGAGGTTCCCCTGGCCGTTGAGCGCGGCGGCGAGCATCGCCTGGCGCGCCTCGACCCGCTGGGCGCGGACGTCGGCGACATATTTGATCTGCTGGATCTTGGCCTGCATGTCGGCGACCTGCGCCTCCATCTTGGCGACCTTGGCTTCGGGCGACAGCGGCTTTTCGGTGAGCCCGGTCAGTGCGATCGCGCTGACGCCGGCCTGCGCGACGCCATACGCCGAGAAGACGAGCGTGACGGCGCCGGCGGCGGCAAGCGCGGCCTGCGTGCGGCCAGCAAGCGAGAAGCGGCGCAGGTCACGGCCATCGTGAAAGATGAAATCGCGCGTCTTGAAATATTGCCCGAAGCGCGCGACCGCGTTCCGCAAACCCGTAAACTTGTTCATGTGTCCCCGGCGACCCTGGCGACGGTCACCGCGAGCGGTGACCTTGATTGCTTGAATGACCGGACCCAGTTTCCCCCGCATCCGGTTTGATGGAACCTTCCCTGCCCAGCTGTCGTTTTCATGCAATAGCCGCGCGCCGAATCGGGGCCAGACCGGCGCGTCCGTGCGGCGAGTCGTTAAACTGCGTGTGAATTTGCGTGCCTTGCCGTCGTGCGGGCAAGCGATTCGGTGTGATTCCAGCGCGTCAGCGGAGGCTGTTGACCGCCGCCAGCACCTGTTCGACGTGCCCCGGCACTTTCACCTTGCGCCACACCTTGGCGAGTTTCCCAGATGCGTCGAACAGCCAGGTCGAGCGGTCGATCCCCATATATTCGCGACCGTAAAGCACCTTCGGCACCCACGCGCCGAACGCTTCGATCACGTCCTGCTCGTCGCTCGCGAGCGGCACGGTCAGATCGTATTTCTTGATGAACTTGGCGTGCCGCGCCGGGCCGTCCTTCGACACGCCGAGCACCGCCGCGCCGGCCTGCGCGAAATCGGGCAGCGCCGCGCTGAATTCCTGCGCTTCCCTGGTGCAGCCGCCGGTGTCGTCCTTGGGATAGAAATAGAGCACGAACGGCTTGCCGACATAATTGCGCAGCCGGATCGGACCGTCGGCACCGGTCAATTCGAGATCGGGCAGGTCGCCTCCGAGTTCAACGCTCATCCGGTGCCTCCGCTGATGTCTGTCCAGAATCGCGCAACCTCCTGACGCGTCGCATCGAACCGCGCAACCAGCGCGTCCCAGCTTTCGGCGCCGAGCACGCGCATGATCAGCGCCTGGGTCGCGGGCGACGGCGGCTCGCTGTCGGGTGCGACGAGGCGGAGCAGGACGAGCATCCGCGTGAGCAGCCGGTACGCGTCGACCATTCCCGCCGGCGCCAAACCGCGATCGGCCAGCGCGGCAATCGCGGGGTCGAGATCGGGATCGAAACCCGCGTGATTGGTCAATTGCGCGACGTGCACCGCGAATTCGAGATCGACCAGCCCACCGGGGAGCAGCTTGGCGTCGAGCGGCCCGGCCGGTGGTTTGTGCCGCGTCATTTCGGCGCGCATCTCGGCCGCGTCGGCTACGATCCGGCCCGGGTCGCGCGGCGTGGCGAGCACCTCGTCGATCACCGCCGTCACCGCGGCGCGCGCATCGTCCGATCCATAGATCGCGCGAGCGCGCGTCAGCGCCATATGCTCCCACGTCCAGGCGTCCTTGCGCTGATATTTCGCGAACCCGTCGAGCGAGACGACCAGCGGTCCCTGTGCGCCCGACGGCCGCAACCGCATGTCGATCTCGTAGAGCGGCCCCGCTGCGGTCGGCACCGACAGCGCCGCGCTCAGCCGCTGCGCGAGGCGGTTGTAGTAATGCACCGCGCCGAGCGGCTTCAGCCCGTCGGACTCGCCCGCGAAATCGCCGGTGAACAGGTAGATCAGGTCGAGGTCGGAGGCGTGCGTCATCGCCCCGCCGCCGAGCCGTCCGAGCGCGAGGACCAGCAACTCGCTGTCGGGAACGCGGCCGTGGGTTCGCGCGAAATCGGCGACAGTCGCGGCGGCAAGCACCTCGACCGCGGCGACCGCGACGCGCGCGTAACCGTGCGCGATGTCGAGCGGGTCGCTTGCGCCGGCGACCAGCTGCGCGCCGAGCGCGAAGCGTTTTTCGCCGACGACTCGCCGGACGTGTTCGAGCGCGGCCTGGTAATCGTCGCCATCCTCGCCGCTCGTCATTTCGGTGATCAGCGCGGGCAAGTCGCCCATCGGCGCGAGCGCGGTCGCGTCGATCAGCCCGTCGAGCAACGCCGGGCGGCGCCCCAAAGCTTGGGCGAGCGGCGGTGCGTGGCTGAGGATCGTCGCCATCAATTGCGCGAGTTGCGGCCGCGCCTCGAGCAAGCGGAAGAAGTTGATCGCGCTCGGCAAGCGCGACAGCATCGCGTCGACCTGGATCAGCGCCGCGCGCGGATCGGGTGCCTGGCCGAGCGCCGCCATCAGCCCCGGCATTACCGCCTCCAGTGCCTGCCGCGCCGGCGCGCTGCGCAGCGCCGGGTACGACCCGCCGCGCCAGCGCTCGACGAGTTGCAGGGCGGTCGCCGCGTCGGCGAAGCCGATCGCCTCGAGCTGCCCGGGCAACGTCTCCGCATCGCTCGACAAGGCCGCGGTATCGGGCGGATCGAGCGAATCGTAGATGCTGCCGACCGCCGCGACGTGCGGCTTGAGCATCGCGATCAGCGACGCCCCGGTGCCGAATCCGGCAAGCTGCCCGACATTGTCGAGCGCATCCTGCGCGCGCGGCAAGGCATGCGTCTGGCGATCGTCGACCATCTGCAACCGGTGCTCGATCGTGCGGAACGCGACGTACGCCGCCTTCAATGTCGCCGCTTCGTCGCCGCCGATCCGCCCCGCCGCCGCGAGTGCGTCGAGCGCGTCGAGCGTCGCAGGCGCGCGCAACCCGGAGTCGCGGCCGCCGTGGATAAGCTGATGGATCTGCGCGAAGAACTCGACTTCGCGGATCCCGCCGCGCCCGCGCTTGAGGTCGTAGCCGGGGCCGAACGCCTGCCCCTGCGCATGGTGGTCGCGGATGCGGCGCGTGATCTCGCGGATGTCGCCGACCGCGCCGAAATCGACGCCGCGGCGCCACACGAACGGGCGGATCGCGTCGAGGAAGCGCTGCCCCAGCGCGATGTCTCCGGCGCAGACGCGCGCGCGAATGAATGCAGCGCGCTCCCACGGCAACGCCGCCGATTCGTAATAAGAAATCGCACCATCGACGGGGAGTGCGATCGGCGTAGCCTCGGGCGACGGGCGCAGCCGCAGGTCGACGCGCAGCACATATCCTTCGCCGTCGCGCGCCTGGAGCAGTTCGACGACGCGGCGCCCGATGCGGATCGCGGCCTCCTGTGGCTCTTCGCGCGCGCGGTGCGGCAGAGTCGCGGGGTCGAACAGCAGGATCGGGTCGATGTCCGACGAATAGTTGAGCTCGCCGCTTCCCTGCTTGCCCAGCGCAATCGCAGCGAACCCCGCGGGCTCGGCGTCGGGTGTGCGTTCGTGGATCGCGGTGCGGATCGCGACATCGAGCGCGCGGTCGGCGAAGGCGGTAAGTCGTCGTGTCACACCGCTCAAGTCAAGCGCGCCGGCCAGATCGGCGATCGCGACGATCAGCGCTTCGCGCCGCCGCGCGCGGCGCAGCGCGACGCCGACCGGAACATCTGCGTCGAACGGCGCCGGATCGGGGACGATTCCGGCGGCCAGTTGCTCCGCGAGATCAGGCTGTTGCTCCAGCGCGACGCGCAAAAAAGGCGCGTGCACGGTGGCGCGGTCGATCGCGCTGGAAAAGTCTGGTTTGTTCGTCACGGCGCACGGTCTAGCCCAACCCGACCGGCGCGAGAATCCCGCAGATCGTTACGCCCTGATTCAAATTAATGTGCAGCGCAGCAACAACCGGCAACAAATCGTCGCAAAGCACGTTCTTGGCGCATGAGCCCGCCGCAATCCCAGAACGCCAGCGCCGCTAACGGCCTGCGTCAGATGGCACACCGTCCGCACGAGAGCGACGGTGTGGGCAACGCGTTGCGCCAGATTTTCGGGGGGCCGGCAAAGCTGCCGGGGGAATTCAGCGCGCTGCTCTACCGCCTCAAGGAAGATTAATCCTCGGCCTCATGGTCGTCTTCGTCGTGGTCGACATCGTCCGGCCGCGGGCTGTGCTCGCCGCTCAATTCGTCGACTTCGTCCATGATCGTATCGAGCGCGGTGCGCCCCTGGTTGTCGGGCGCCTGACGCCGTGACGCGAGGTCGGTGCCGCTCAGGACCGATTCGAGCGCGACGCGGCCGCGCGCGACGCGACTCTTGATCGTGCCCACCGCGACGTTGCAGATTTCGGCCGCTTCCTCATAGGCAAAGCCGCCCGCTCCGACGAGGATCAACGCCTCGCGCTGCGGTTGCGGCAAGTGGAGCAGCGCGCGCTGCATGTCGCCAAGCTCGACATGCTTGTCCTGGCTCGCCGGCGCCGCGAGCACGCGATCGGCGACCAGATCGTCCCATTCGCCCTTGAATCGCGCGCGGCGCATCTGGCTGAGGTAGAGGTTGCGCAGGATGATGAAGGTCCATGCGCGCATATTGGTGCCCGCCTGGAAGCGCTGGCGTGCGGCCCACGCCTTCATCAACGTTTCCTGGACGAGATCGTCGGCGAGATCGCGGTTGCCCGACAGCGAGCGGCCGAACGCGCGAAGGTGCGGGATGACTTGCGCCAATTGGTCCTTGAATTCGGGATCGGACAGCGCGACGTGCTCGATCGCTTCCCCCTCGTTCGCGGTATCGGTGTCGGTCGTGGTCATGGAACTCCGTCGGACCGGCGCGAGATCGGGCCGAGAAACAAGAACATAGGATAAAGCTGGCGAATGCCAACCGCAGTTGCGGGCTATTTACTGAACAGAACCGGGCCCCACACGATCAGCGACAGGATGACGACGGCCAGCACGACCGAGATGCCGAGCACATAGCGCATATGGCCCGACGTCTCGCCGGCGCGCACTTCGGGCCCTTCGACATGCGTCGGTTTTTCGGAAGTGTGGGGATCAGTCATACCCCCGCGAACGCACGACAACCGTTTAGGCTCCGTAACCGATGGAACTTTTTAGCGCCGTCGTGCCGCGATATTGAAAAAATCGCGGACTCGACAAGGCCGGCGGCGAGCGGTGCAACCGCTCGTCCGACGGCCTTGTCGCGCATCACGCCGGGATCGTGCTTTCGTCGAAGAACAGCGCCTGGCTGATCGCCGCTTTCACCGTCGACCGCTGGAACGGCTTGGTGATCAGGAAGGTGGGCTCGGGCCGCTCGCCCGTCAGCAGTCGCTCCGGGAAGGCAGTGATGAAGATCACCGGTACCTGGAACTCGGCCAGAATATCCTTGACCGCGTCGATCCCCGAGCTGTCGTCGGCGAGCTGAATGTCCGCCAGCACGAGACCGGGACGTTCGCTCATCGCCGACGCCACCGCCTCGTCGCGCGTCACCGCGACGCCGGTCACGTCGTGGCCCAGGTCGCGGACGATCGTCTCGATATCCATCGCGATGATCGGTTCGTCCTCGATGATCAGCACGCGCGCGCGCGTCTGCTTCTCGATCTCGGCAAGCGCGTCGGCGACCAGGCTCTCGACCTCGTCGGCATCGGCGTCGATCAGATAGCCGGCATCCTCCGGCGTGAAGCCCTCCATCGCGGTCAGCAGCAATGCCTGGCGCGACAGCGGAGTCATCTTGGAGAGCCGCGCACGCGCGACCGCCTCCTGGCCTTCGGCGTCGGATCCATCGTCGCTCAACGCGACTTCGTCGTCGCGATTGGTGGTGCGCCAGATCACCTGGAAGGTGCGGTACAGCCCAAGCCGCGGATCGACGTCGCGTGGAAATTCCTCGGGCGCGGCGACGATCGCCTCGAGCGCGGCGCGGACGTAGCGGTCGCCATGGTCCTGGCTCCCGGTCAGCGCGCGGCCATAGCGGCGCAGGAACGGCAGGTGCGGTGCGAGTTGCTGACCAAGCGACATAATGAACGGATTCTCCCCGAAAAGGCGCCGGCTCTTGTGCGAGGCGGGACCGGTTTACGCAAACGACATTTTTCTGTTCGCTAGTGGAACAATCGAGAGCGTTTTTGGTTTCACGACCATGTTGACGCAGTTTTCGCGTCGTGTCCGGTCGTGCTTGCAGACCCGCGAAGGTTCCTGCATGGCCGGGTTGGTTTTCGAGGGGGTTCGCATTGCCTGAGCGGCGGTCATCAAAGCGGGGCGGCCCCGGCGACGGCGATGGGAATGGCAAGAAGCTAAAGGATGAAGCGATGGGGACCGCGCTGCGCACGGTCTATCACGCAGCCGTCAGCGAGCCTGTGCCCGACGAAATGCTCGATCTGCTGCGCAAGCTGGACTAGGCCGTGGCCGGTCTCACGGCTGGTGGACGTCGCGGCGCGCTGAGTTCCCGCCTCGGGCAACTACCGACCGGCGCGAAGATTTTCCTCATCCTGTCGGCGGCGCTGCTACCGTTCGCGATCATCGCGATCCTGGCGACGCTGACCACCACCCGCCAGGCGGGGCAGGAAGCACGGTCGCAATTGCGCGTTGCGGCGCAGGAAAGCTCGCGCAACCTGGCGATCGAACTGGTCGGCGACATGACCGCGCTCACCACCACGATGAACGCGCTCGCGGCGGACCATGCCGACGCGCCGAGTTGCGCGCGCGCGCGCGGCGTGTTCGCGCAACAGATCGCGGCGGGCGCCGGTTTCGCCATCAGCGACCGCGACGGGCGACTATTGTGCGGCACCGCACTGCCCTATTCGCTCCCCGATGCGATCGCCGGCGGACAGCCCGCAGCGCGCGTGGTGCCCGGCAAGGGCGTCGTACTCGCGACCACCACCGCCGACGGCAACCTGCGCGGCAGCGCGTTCTTCCCGGCAAAGTTCCTCGCCGGTATCGCCAGGCCGAGCGGGTTCGGCATCGATTATGCGGAAGCGATCAGCGGCCCGAACGACCAAAGGCTCGACCTGCGTACCCTCGATCGCAACAGCCCGCTCGATCGGCACGACTCGGTCAGCGTCCCGCTCAACATCGGCGATTTGACCGCAGTGCTGAGCATCAGCAGCAACTCGATCACCTGGCCGATTTTCACCGCCATGCTGTTGCCGATCATAATGTGGCTGGCTGCCGCCAGCCTCGCCTGGCTGGTCGTCGACCGCCTGTTGATCCAGCCGTTGCGGACGTTGCGCACGCGGGTAGCCGCCTACCGTCCCGGCGAGGAAATCGCCTCGTCCGACGTGCGCTCGCTGCCCGCGCAGGAAATCCGCGAACTGGGCGAAACCTTCCGTTCGTTGAGCCGCACGCTGATCCTCCATGAAGCCGGGCTGGCCGAGGGACTGGTACGCCAGACCAAGCTGACGCGCGAGGTCCATCACCGCGTCAAGAACAACCTTCAGGTCATCTCCAGCCTGATCAACCTGCATTCGCGCGGCGCGAAGGCCGAGGAAGCCGCACGCGCCTATTCATCGATTCAGCGGCGGGTCGATGCGCTGTCCGTCGTCCACCGTCACCATTTCGCGGAAATGGAGGATCATCGCGGGGTGAGTTTGCGCGCGGTGATCGGCGAGCTGGCATCGAATATCCGCGCGACCAGCCCGGAGGGGTCGCGGCTGGGTATCCTGCTCGAAGTCGAGCCGTATCTGGTCAGCCAGGACACCGCGATCGCGATCGCTTTCCTGCTGACCGAGATCATCGAACTGGCGATCTCGCTCAATCCGGCGGCGCAGCTCCGGCTGTCGGTGCGCGCGACCGACTCCCCCGACCACGCGATACTGCGCGCCAGTTCGCCCGCCTTGATCGACGGCGACACACTGAAGGCGGCGCTAGACCAGCGCTACGCCCGGGTGATGGAAGGGCTGTCGCGGCAATTGCGCGCACCGCTCCATCACGATCCGCTCACCGGGGCGTACGAAATCGCGGTGAGCGTCACCGGTAAGGATTGAAAAACGGCGGAAAACTGCCAGAAATGCCGCGCCGAAAAAAATTGCGCGAAAATGCGTTTTTTCCGGGAACCGACTCGCGAAAGGTGCGTTTTGACCTTCGGATAGCGAACTTATGCCCCCCCGCTCTCGCTATCCAAGACATAGGCCCGGCAGCGCACCCCCTCCCCCCCGGTGGCGCTTCCGGGCCTAATTCGTTTCGGGGTAATCCATTTGATTAGGAGAGGGTCAGGCGACGGTTCCGCTCGCCTCAGCGCGCGCGCGACGGCGATGCGTCAGCCAGATCGCGGCGAGCGTCAGGTAATAGAGCCCAACCAGCGGGGTCGCGAGAATGATCATCGATCCCGCATCGGGCGGCGCGAGCACCAGCGCGATCGCGAAACAGCCAAGAATGGCGTAACGCTGCGCCTTGACGAGTTGCCGGAGCGTCACCAGCCCGGCGCGCTCGATCAGCATCAACAGCACCGGAAACAGGAAAGACACGCCGAACCCGAACAGGAATTGCATGACGAACGTCAGATAGTTGCCGACCGACGGGAGCGCTTCCTGCTGCACCCCGCCCACGTTGGTCTGATAGCCGAGCAGGAAATGGAGCGCGGCGGGAATGGCGATGAAATAGGCCATCGAGCAACCCGCGGCGAACAACACCGGCGTTGCCAGCAGGAACGGCAACAGCGCACGCTTTTCCTTGCGGTACAGACCAGGGGCGACGAATTGCCATAACTGGTTGGCGACGACCGGGAACGACAAGGTGCTGGCGGCAAAGAACGCGACCTTGAGCTGGACGAAGAACGCCTCGAACAGCTGCGTGTAATAGACTTTCGCTTGTCCCGCCTTGAGCAACGGGCGGACGAGGAAGCCGAAAATCGGTTCGGCGAAATACAGGCAGACGCCGAACAGCACCGCCAGTGTCGCGAAGCTGATGAGCAACCGCCGGCGCAGCTCGATCAGGTGATCGAGCAACGGCGCGCGGCTGGCGTCGATATCGTCCTGATCGCTCACGACGCCGGTTTCGGACGCTTGGTGGTGGGTTTTTTCGCGGCTAGCTTTTTTGCCGCCGGCCTCTTTGGTGCGGGTTTCCCGGGCGTCGTCGCGCGTCGCTTGCGCTCGGGCGCTGGCGCGGGGATCGGCGGCTCGAGCGTCCCAGCCAAGGCATCTTCGCTCAATTCGGCCGGGCTATCCTGCGGCACCGGCGCCATCAGCGCGGCCTGCTCGGCGGTCGGGGGAAACTCGCGCATGATGCGCTCATTCTCCGCCTTCCACTTCGCCTCCATCTCATGAAATTCGGATTCGCGGATCATGTCGTCGAAGCCCGAGCGGAATTGCCGCGCCATGCCGCGCGCACGGCCGACCCACTGCCCCGCGATGCGCATCGCCTTGGGCAGGTCCTTGGGCGGGATGACGAGCAGCGCCACCACGCCCAGCACCAGCAATTCGGTCGGGGCTATGTCCAGGATCACCGCCGGATTCCTCTCCGGCGGGCGTTAAACGTCGGCGTCGCGCACGCGCTCACGCTCGGCGTCGATCACCGGGTCGGCGCGCTTGGCCTCGATCCGGCTCGGTGGCGTGTCGTCATCCTCCGACATGCCCTTCTTGAACTGCTTGATACCCTTGGCAACGTCACCCATCATGTTCGAAAAGCGACCGCCTCCCAACACCAGGATCGCGAGAATGCCCAGAATGATCCAGTGGATCGGGCTACCAAAACCCATTACAAATCTCCCAAACGCGTGAGGGTATCTAGTCCTCTTCCGCTTCGGTTTCCACCTCTTCCGCAATCGCCATGTCCGCCATCGCCAGGTCGACCGGGTCGAGCAGGCCGGCGGCGCGCAGATCGTCGATCCCGGGCAGGTCGCGGCGGCTGGCAAGGCCGAAATGCGTGAGGAAATCGGGCGTCGTCACGTAGGTCAACGGGCGGCCCGGGGTTTCCCTCCGCCCGGCGGGGCGCGCCCAGCCCGCCTCCATCAGTACGTCGAGCGTGCCCCTCGATATCTGCACCCCCCGAATCGCCTCGATCTCGGCGCGAGTCACGGGCTCATGATAGGCGATGATCGCGAGCGTCTCGATCGCCGCGCGCGAGAGCTTGCGCGCTTCCTCGCGCTCGCGGCGAAGCAGGTGCGCCATGTCGCCCGCGGTCTGGAAATGCCAGCGTCCGCCGCGGCACACGAGCTCGATCCCCCGGCCCGCATAGAATCCCGCTATCTCGTCGAGCGCCGCGCGGACATCCGTCTCCTCGCCGACATGCGCGCGGATCGCCTCGATGCTCAGCGGCTCGTCGGCGGCGAACAGCACCGCCTCGACCGCACGCGACAGATTGTCGGGCTCAATCATGCCGTCGCCTTCAAATAAAGCGGCGCGAACGGCGACTGCTGGCGCAGCTCGGCCTTGCCCATCCGCGCGAGTTCGAGCGCGGCGACGAAGCTGGAGGCGAGCGCCGACTTGCGGAACGGCCCGTCGAGCGTGTCGGGCAGGAAGCTTTCGATCGTCGCCCAGTCGACCTGCATCCCCAACAGCTGCGACACGCGTTCGAGCGCCGCGTCGAGCGTCATCACCGGGCGGTCGTGGACGACGTGGAAGACCGGGCGGTTGCGCGCATTGATCTGGCCGTACGCAGCGATCAAATCGTAGATTTCGGCCTGCCACATCGCCTTGCGCACGGTGCGCAGGCCCTCGGGCGCGGCGCGGCGGAACACATCGCGGCCCAGTCGGTCACGCGCGAGCAGCCTGGCGCCCGCATCGCGCATCGCGTTGAGGCGTTCGAGCCGCATCTGGAGCCGCAGCGCGAGTTCCTCGGGGCTCGGCTCGACCTCGGGATCGCGCGGCAGGAGCAGCGCCGATTTGAGATACGCCAGCCACGCCGCCATCACGAGGTAATCGGCCGCGACCTCGAGCTTCAGCGCGTGCGCTTGCTCGACATAGGCGAGATATTGTTCGACCAGCGCGAGGATCGAGATCTGCTTGAGGTCGACCTTCTGCGACCGTGCCAGCGCCAGCAACAGGTCGAGCGGGCCTTCCCACCCCTCCAGGTCGAGCGTCAGCGTGTCGGGATCGGAGTCCATCGCCGCACCTTAGCCGCTAAACGAGCGCCAGCAACGAATCCCGCTTGGCGATCAGCTCGTCGAAATCGGCCTCGGGCGTCACGCCCTTCACCGTCGCCATTGCGCGGTCGAGCCGCTCGACCGACTTGGCCGGCATATCGCCGAGCAGCGTTGCGATCTCCGCCATCTCGTCCATCCGCCCCCAGCAATCGAGCACCAGGTCGCATCCCGCAGCGATCGCGCCCGCGGCCTTCTCGCCCGCGGTGCCGGACAAGGCCTTCATGTCGATATCGTCGGTCATCAACAACCCGTCGAACCCGATCTTGCCGCGGATTACCTGCTCCACGACGATCGGTGACAGCGTCGCGGGGCGCTCCTGGTCCCATGCCTCGAACACGATGTGGCTGGTCATCCCCATCGGCGCGTCGGCCAATGTCCGGAACGGCTCGATGTCCACTTCCAGCTCGGCGTCGGATGCGGTGACGGTGGGCAAATGATGATGCGTGTCGACCTTCGCGCGGCCATGCCCCGGCATGTGCTTGACCACGCCGACCACGCCGCCGCTACGCAAGCCTTCGAGGATCGCGCGGCCCATCGCGGCGACACGCATCGGCTCGCTGCCCAGCGCGCGGATGCTGATCGCCTCGGTCGTGTCGGGCTGGTTCACGTCGAGCAACGGCCAGCAATCCGTGTTGATGCCGACCTCGTTCAGCATCAGCGCGGTGGCGTGAGCATGCGCGCGCACCGCCTCGATCGCGGAGACCGGCGCAATCTCGTACAGCGCGTCGAACGCCGGGCCGGCGGGGAAATCGGGCCATTCGGGCGGCCCCATCCGCTGGACCTTGCCGCCCTCCTGGTCGATCAGGATCGGCACGTCGTCGCGCCCCGAAAGTTCCCTGAGGGAATCGGTCAGCGCGCGCAGTTGCGCGCGGTCGGCCACGTTACGCTTGAACAGGATGTACCCGCACGGATCGGCATCGCGGTACAACGCGCGTTCGTCGTCGGTCAGGGCGAGGCCGGACAGGCCGTAGATGACGGGCTTCATATCGTTCCTCTCCCCTCCCGCATGCGGGAGGGGCCGGGGGTGGGCGCGAGCGGAGCGAGCTCCCGCGCTTGCCCCAAAAAGAAAAGGCCGCGGATCGACCCCGGCCTTTCTTTGCCCACCCCTAGCCCCTCCCGCAAGCGGGAGGGGAAAAGAAGCTCAGCTCGTAACGATGCACGCCTCGCCGGCGACCTTGAGCTTGCCGCACAGATCCTGTGCCGCGCCCGCGCTGCCGGCATTGACCTTGAGACGGTAGAAGGTGCGGCCGTTGACCTCTGCCTTTTCGATCGACTTGCCGAGGCCCGCGAGATAGCTGAACCGCTTCGACGCCTGCGCCCAGGCGGTGTTGGCGCCCGCTTCGGTCGGGAACGAGCCGAGCTGGACCAGCGCCCCGCCACCGCCGCCGCCCGACACCGCGACCGGACGACCCGGAGGCGGCGCGACCAGCTTGCCGCCGGGGCCAGCGACGCTCGCGGTCGCGGTCGACGTGCCGGGGCCTCCCTTGGACTCGGGCGCCGCCTTGGTGCCGGTAATCGGCGCCTCGGGCAGGCTCGACACCGCGATCGATCCGTTGCCGCCGGCGTTCCCGCCACTCGCCGCGACCGCCGCATCGCCTTCGCCCGCGACCTTCATCCCGCCGGGATCGTCGGGCTTGACCTTGTAGTCGCCATCGGGCGCCGCGATCAGGTCGCCGTTGCCGGGGGGCGGCGCGCGATGCTTGAACCAGTAGATCCCGCCGAGCACGACCGCAAGCGCGACCAGTCCGACCAGCACCATGCCGACGACGCGGCCGAGCGGCGCACCCTCGTCCTCGTCCGCCGCCGTCTCGAGCCAGGGCAACCGGCTTTCGTCGGTGACCGTCGGCTCGCTCCACTGTTCGCCCGCCATCACTTCATCTCCTCGACCGCCTCCACCCCCATGATGGCGAGACCGTTGCGGACAATCTGCCCGATCGCGTCGCCGAGGAAAAGACGGGCGCACGTGAGTTCGTGGTTATCGGGCAGGAGGAAGCGCCGCTCGGGTCGGTCATTACCGATATTCCAAGATGCGTGAAACTCCGCCGCCAAGTCATAGAGATAAAAGGCGATCCGGTGCGGCTCGCGCGCCGCCGCCGCGGTCTCCACGACGCGCGGGAACTGCGCCGCGAGCTTCACCAGCGCCAGGTCTTCCGTATCAAGAAGGGACAGATCGACCTGCGTGCACACGATCTCCGCCTCCGCCGCGCGCCGCTTGAGCGATGCGACTCGGGCGTGCGCGTACTGGACGTAGAACACCGGATTGTCCTTCGACGCCTCGACCACCTTGGCGAAGTCGAAGTCCATCTGCGCGTCGGCCTTGCGTGTCAGCATGGTGAAGCGCACGACATCCTTGCCGACTTCGCGCACGACATCAGCAAGCGTTACGAAGTTACCGGACCGCTTGGACATTTTGACCGGCTCGCCCGCGCGGAGCAGCCGCACCATCTGGACCAGCTTGACGTCGAACCGCGTTTTGCCGCCGGTCAGCGCCTGCACCGCCGCGACGATCCGCTTCACGGTGCCGGCATGGTCGGCGCCCCAAATGTCGATCAGCGCATCGGCGGTCTGCGCCTTCTGCCAATGGTACGCGAGGTCGGCGCCGAAATAGGTCCAGCTGCCATCGGACTTCTTGATCGGCCGGTCCTGATCGTCGCCGAATTGCGACGAGCGGAACAGCGGGAGCTCGACCGGCTCCCAATCCTCGGGCGTTTCGCCCTTCGGCGCTTCGAGCATGCCGTCGTAGATCAACCCGCGCGACCGCAACTCGCGCTCGGCCGCCTCGGGCTTCTTCGTCGCCTGCAGCTCGGCTTCGGACGAAAACAGGTCGTGATGGATGCCGAGCAGGCCGAGGTCGGCCTTGATCAGCGCCATCATCGCCGCGACTGCGCTCTTGCGGAACAGCACCAGCCATTCGCTCTCGGGCGCCGACACGTATTTGTCGCCGAATTCCTGCGCCAGTGCCTGTCCGACCGGGATCAGGTAATCGCCGGGGTACAACCCCTCGGGGATCTCGCCGATATCCTCGCCGAGCGCCTCCCGGTACCGCAAATGCGCCGAGCGCGCGAGCGTGTCGACCTGCCCGCCCGCATCGTTGACGTAATATTCGCGGATGACCTTGTGCCCGCCCCATTCGAGCAGTGACGCCAGAGCGTCGCCGACCACCGCGCCGCGGCAATGCCCCATGTGCATCGGGCCGGTCGGATTGGCCGAAACGTATTCGACGTTGACCGTCTGCCCCTGCCCCCGCGTCGAGCGGCCGTAATCCGCGCCGCCGTCATTGATCGCGGCGAGCTCGTTGCGCCACGTGTCGTCGGTCAGCGCCAGGTTGATGAACCCCGGCCCCGCGACCGCGACCGAGGCGACCTCGTCGAGCTTGCCCAGCTCGGCGGCGATCTTCTCCGCCAGCGCGCGCGGATTGGCGCCGGCGGGCTTGGCCAGCACCATCGCGGCATTGGTCGCGAGGTCGCCGTGGCTCGGATCACGCGGCGGCTCGACCGTCACCGCGCCGCGCGCCAGCCCGCGCGGCAGGTCGCCGTTCGCGCTCAGGGCGTCGAGCGCCGCGTCGATATGCGCGGCAAAGCGGTGGTACAGGGTCATTTCGGATCCAGCGATGGGAGGAAGCGGCGCCCTTAGCCGAAGCGTGGCCCCGCTTCAAATCCTCCCCGCTCGCGGGGAGGTGGCAGCCGAAGGCTGATGGAGGGGGTACGCGGCAACCGCAACGCGTGTGGCCCGCCCCCTTTCACCGCTCTGCGAGCGGTCCCCCTCCCCGCAAGCGGGGAGGATTTAGGTCAGACGAGTCCGCCAACCGGTGCCGACCCCTTGGTATCCGGGAACAGCGTCGCCATCACCTTCCCCGGCTCGACACCGTAATGCCCGGCGACCGCGCCGGCGACGAACTGGTCGAGGCCGAGCGTCGGCTTGAGGTCGCGGCCCTCGTACAGCGCCGCTTGCCCCAGCCCCGGCCAGTCGGCCATCACGCGCCCACCGCGCACGCCGCCGCCGATCAGCATCGCGGCGGAGCCCGTCCCGTGGTCGCTGCCGCCGGTGCCGTTGACCGCGACGGTGCGGCCGAACTCGGTCGCGACGAGCACCATCGTGTTCGACCACTGCGCGCCCATCCCGGTCTTGAGCGCGGCGATCATCGCGTCGAGGCCCTTCAGCTGGTTGGCGAGGCGCGCGCGCTGGCCGGCATGCGTGTCCCATCCGCCCGTCTCGATCATCGCGATCCGCGCGCCGTTGGCGGGGGCGAGCAGCTTGGCGGCGAGCGCGCCCGTCGCGGCCGCGTTCTGCGCATTGGCGGCGGTCATGTCGCTGGTCAGCGTGCGCGTGTTCATCGCCTCGCTCCACAACCCGTGGAGTTGCCCATCGCCCGAATAGAGCGACGCGACACGCATCATCAGATCGTCGGACGCCTGCGGGAGCGCCGACAGCGCATAGCTCGCCACCTCGTGCGGCCCGCGCAGCGCGAGCGGTACCGTCGCCGACACCGCAATCGCCCTGGCCTCGCCCGACGGAATCACCCCGAGCATGCGGTTGAGCCAGCCGTCCTTGACCTGATACGCGCCGAGCCCGCCGCTCTCGAGCACGTTCTGCCCGTCGAAATGCGAGCGGTCGCGGTACGGCGAGGCGATGGCGTGCGCGAACAGCGCTTCCTTCGCATCGTACATCCCCGCCAGCGAGGTCATCGCCGGGTGGAGCGCGAACATGCTGTCGAGCTTCTTCGCGCTGTCGAAGTCGGCCGCGAACTGGCCTCGCGCACCGGCATAGGCCGGATCGCCGATCGGCGCGACGGTGTGCAGTCCGTCGGCGGCGCCGCGCTGGATGATGAAGACGAAGCGGCGGTCGGTCTCGGCCTTGGCGAAGGCCATGCGCGGCGCGAGCGCGAGGCCCGCGGCGGCGCCGGAGCGGATCAGGAAGGAACGCCGATCGTACATGATTACCTCCGCAGCATTTCGGGCGATACGAGGAGCAACGCGAGGCCCTGACCGGGGCTCTCGGCGCGCGCCAGCGCCTGTTCGGTAGCGGGCGTCAATGCGCCCGGGAAAAGCTTGGGTGCGAGCGCGCGAGCATCGACGGCCGCGCCCGCGCGCGTCGCGAACCGCTCCGCTGCCTCGACCCGGCGGACCAAGGCATCGGGTCCGGCCCAGCTCGCGGCGATATCGTCGTACCCGGCGGGCGATCCCGGCTTCCACGTCGGCTGGCCAAGCTGGTTGAGCAGGCCGACCGCCGCGAGCGGCAGCATCTGCTTCATCCCCAATGCGCGGCCGGTCGACACCGTCCATTCCCACGGCGACTTGAACTTGACCGGCCCGGCGACCCAGCATTCGGGGCTGTCGATCAACGCCCTGTAGAGCGACGGCAGGTCGCCCCCGGTCTTGAGGAAATTGGCCTTCAGCCGCGCGACGAGCGCCGGCGGCGGCGTGTCGCCCGCGAAATGCCGCGCGAGCTTGGTCGCGATGTGCTCGGCGGTCGCGGGGCTGGTCGCCAGCGTGTCGAGCACCGCCTGCGCCTGCTTCTCGCCCTCCTGCCCGTATTTGCGCCCGACGATCGTCCGCACGCCCGGCTCGTGCAGCCGCTCGGCGAAGGCGAATTCGCCCGGCGATCCGTCCTCGACCCCGGCGAACCGCGCCGCCGGGCCGCGCCCGATCCCTTTGACCGTCCAGCCGGTCAGCGCGCGCGCGAATTCGGTCACGTCGGCCTGGGTGTAGCCTGAGCGGACGCCGAGCGTGTGAAGCTCCATGATCTCGCGCGCGAGGTTCTCGTTAAGCCCCGGCCCCTTGCCCGCGTTGGCGGGGCGCGGGCGGCGCAGCGCGATCTGCCCCGCCACGCTGTCGGGACCGATCGACACCGCCTGGTCGAGATAGAGCAGCATCGCGGGATGGCGCTCGACCGCGTTGAGCATGTCGCCGAATTTGCCCATCAGGTTGGGCCGAATCGCCTCGAACTCGAGCAGGCCCGACAGACCGATCACTTCGAGCTTGTCAGCCGACACGGCGAAATGGTTGGCCCAGAAATGCGCGAGCCGGTCGGCGAACGGGGTCGGGCTGACCAAGGCAGTGGTAACGCGCGCACCGACCGCGGCGGCGTAGTCGTCGCGCACCTGCCCGCCTACGAAGCGGCGCGCCGCCATCGCGGCATCGAGGCCATCCGCATTGGGCTTGGCGCCGGGCATCGGCACGGCTGGCGGCATATTAGAGGGGCCGGGCTGCATCGTCTGCGGTGCCATCGCCGGCTGCATCGTAGGTGCCGGGCCAGGCATCGGCGCGGCGGCGGCGAGCTGGCGGCGGCCCAGCCCCTGCTGCCGCAGCTGGCGCTGCTGGTCGTAGAAATCGGCGAGCTCGCCCGCGACCTTGGCGCGGGTCGGCACGGCGGCGATGGCGGCGGGTTTGGGGTCGAAGCTCTCAAGCTGATGCTTCAGCCAGCCTTTGGGGTCGCCGGGGATGCTCTCGTCGGGCCGGGCGCCGAGCCCGAAACGATTGAGCGCGATGCTGGCGTCGGCCATGCGCGTCACTCCATGCTGTGCCGCCGGCACTATACCGTCTTTGTCGCACAAATGTCCCGGGCCTAACGCGCGGGGGCCTAGAACCCTTCGGGCAGGTCGATCTCGCCGACGACCGCACGATACGCCGCGATGGCGTAACGGTCGGTCATCCCGGCGATGAAATCGGCGATATGCCGGCTGAGCCAGGGCTCGTCGGGCGGCAGTCGCCCGGGCCATTCGCCCGCCATCAGCGACGGATCGGCGTGGTAGGCGGCGAACAGCCCCGCGACGACATGCTGCGCCTTGGCCGCCGCTTCGAGTTGCAGCGGGTGATGGTAGAGATTGGCGTACATGAAGCGCTTCAGCCCGCGTTCGTCCTCGCGCATCGCCTCCGAAAAGCCGATCAGCGCTCGCCCTGCGTCGCGCGCGTCATCGGCCGATTTGACGCCCGACTCCGTGATCGCCGCGCGGCTCGTCGCGATCAGGTCGTTGACCATCGCGCCGATCTGGCCGCGGATAAGTTCGCCGGTCAGGCGCGGCGGCGCGACTTCGGGAAAGCGCACGCGGCATTGGTCCCAACGCGCCGCGATAATCGGCACCGCAAGCAGTTGGTCGAGGTTCAACAACCCCGCGCGCAGTCCGTCATCGATATCGTGGTTGTCATACGCGATGTCGTCGGCGAGCGCCGCGACTTGCGCTTCGAGGCTGGCGAAGCTCTTCAGATCCAGCGGGAACACCGCATCCGCCGCCGCCAGCGCCCATTGTGGCGCCGCGACCGGGCCGTTGTGCTTGGCGAGCCCCTCTAGAGTCTCCCACGTCAGGTTGAGCCCGGGAAAGCGCGGATAGGGGCTGTCGATCTCCATCAGCGCGCGCAACGTATTGCCATTATGGTCGAACCCGCCAGCCTGCGCGAGCGCCGCCTGCAGCGCGTCCTCGCCGGCGTGGCCGAAGGGCGGGTGGCCGATATCGTGCGCGAGGCACAACGCCTCGGTCAAATCCTCGTTGAGGCCGAGCGCGCGCGCGATGGTACGGCCGATCTGCGCCACCTCGATACTGTGCGTCAGGCGGACGCGGAAATGATCGCCGTCGGGCGCCAGGAATACCTGCGTCTTGTGGCGCAAGCGGCGGAAGCTGATCGAATGGACGATGCGGTCGCGGTCGCGCTGAAATGCGTCGCGCGGGCCCCGCGCGGTGGTTTCGTCTTCAGGATACAGCCGCCCGCGCGTGAGCCACGGGTCGGAGGCATAAGGCGCGAGATCGGGCATGCGCCGGGGATGTAGCGGGGATGCCGGCCTATTTCGACCCCAACCGCTCGATCTTCTGCCCCTTGGCGCTGGTGAAGACGAACCCGGACAGCCCGGCTTTGGCCATCCGGTTGACGAAGTCCTGCGCCTCCTCCTCCGACTTGAACGGCCCGGTCAGCACGCGGTTGGTGGCGCGCAAGGGCGTGGTCCAGCCTTGGCGGCCGCGGAACAGGTCGGGCGCCTTGGCCTTTTGCGCGGCCCAGGCCTTTTCGAGGCTCGCTTCGTTCGCGCCGCCCGCGACCTGCACCCACACGCGCGCCGGTTCGCCCTTCGCCGCGGCGTCGGCCTTGGCTTTCTCGTCGGCCTTGGCCTGCGCGGCCTTGCAGCGCGCCGAGAGCACCGGCTTGTCCTTGGTTGACGACTTGGCCGCGCCCTTTCCTTTCCCAGACTTGGGCGGGATCGGGCAGCCGCTCTTGTCGAGCGGCGGTGCCTCATCCTTGGCCGGCTTCGCCGCGCGCGCCTTCGTGTCGCTGGCATCGGCGATTTCGTCCTTGCCGCGATCCTTGCCCCGGCTCTTTGCAGGCGGCGGCGCAGCAGCAGCCAGATCGTCCGCCGCCGGTTTGGCGCGCGTCCGCGTCGAGCCGGGCTTGGATTTCGGCGCAGCGACCGGTTGCTCGATCTTGGCGACCGCGACCGGCGTTGGCGAGGGAGCACGGCGTGGTGGCGGAGCGGACGCGGGCAGGCGCTGATCGAGGCTTGCGACGATTCGCGACAGCACGGTGTCCTCGCTGACGCGCGCAGTCGCGGTGGGTGCGGGCACGCCGGCTTCGGACGCACTGGGCTGGTCGGCGACGCCGGGAGTCGGGTCGGCGGGCGGCGCCGGCGGGGTGGTCGCAGCGACCTCGATCGCGGGAGTGGGCGCGGGGTTCGGCGGCGGGACCGGACTGGGCGCCGGGGCAGGCGACGGCGCGGGCCGTTCGTAGATCGTCACGGGCGCAGGCGCCAACGCCGGGTTCGGCGACGCTGCGGCGACTCGCACCGGCGGCGGCGTCGGGGTCGGCCCTGGCGCCGACGTCCCGCGCGGGGGCACATAGGCCGGCGGCGCCAGCGCGACCTCGACCGGCGCCGCGGCGGCAACGGCGGGTACCGCCGGCGCGAGATCGTCCTTCCGGCGTCTTTTGCGCTTGCGCCCGTCGTCGACCGGTGGCGTCACCACGGCGACCGCCGCCGCGACCTCGCGCGGCGCATAGGGATCGGGACCGAGCCGCGGCAACGGCGGGACCAGTTGCGCGTCGGCGATCCGCTCGGGTGTCGTGGCCAGTTCCCCGAAATTGACCGCGAACGCCCGATCGACCGCGGACAATTGCGATAGCCGGCGGAAAAACGGCGTCAGCCCGGCGCCGAGGCCGGGCGACATCATCGTCGCGGCGATCCTTTCGGCACCATTGGTGTCGCCGCTCATCGCCAGGATAAAGGCACGGTCGCGCCACGCCGCGCGATCGCTGCGGCGAACGAGCGGGTCGAGCAACCTCAGCGCCTCGTCCTTCTGCCCCGAAATGCCGAGCGACAGCGCGTAACGCCGTGTCGCTTCGTCGTCGGGACCATCGGCCAGCGCGAGACGGTAATCGCGTTGCGCGCGGTCCTGCTGGCCGATCAAATCGTAAGCGAGCCCACGGTCGGCGGCGAACTTGCTCGGGCTCAGCCCACGGCGTTCCGCCTCCTGAAAGCGCAGCAGTGCCATGCCGGGGCGCTCGGCACGTACCATTAGGCTGCCCATTCCCGCCTTGACCCGCGGATTGTTGGGATCGAGCTTTTCGGCGCGCGTGAAAAACCCCGCCGCCGCCGTCGTATCGCCCATCCGCAACGTCAATTCGCCCGCGGTGATCAGCGCTTCGATATCGACCGGGTTGGCGGCAAGGATGCGCATGTCGGCGGCGAGCGCATCGGCGTCGCGATTCTCGACCGCGGTCTGGGCATGCGCCCCGCCCGCCACCGCGAATCCGAGCGCGGCAACAGTCAGGGTCCGGCGCAAGCTCATCTTGGCGACGAGCCTAGACCGATTGGCGGCTGAACGTGAAATGATCTGACGAGCCACAAGCGCCAAAACGGGGCACGGCGGCGACGAACGCCCCCGCGCCCCGTCATGACATCGGGTTACTGATTGTTCTGGCGATGGAGGAAGCGCGGGATGTCGAGCGAGTCCTTCTCCACTTCGGGCTCGGACTCACCGAACGCGCCGCGCGCGACGTTCTGCATCCGCTCGAACAATGTACCGCCCATCTTGACCTTGGGCGCGGGCGCCTCTTCCTCGTCGTTGCCGGCGGCGATCGTTGCATCGTTCCCGATACGGTCTTCGCTGCCGAGCGCCAGTTCGCTGCGTTCGGCGTGCGTCAGCTCCTCGTCGCCAAACGACAGGCGCACCGGCTCGGGGGCGACCTCCGCACCGCTGTCGAGCACCAGCTCGTCGCGTGCATCGGGGGTTTCTTCGGCAGGCGCCTCCGCGATCGGCTCGGGAGCCTCGCTGGCGGACTCGGACAGTTCAAGCGGCTCGGGATCGACAGCGGCGACTTCGGGCTCGGGCGTCGGCGCGGTGGGCAGCGTCACCGGCGCGACCGCCTCACTGCGGCGGCCGAACGAGAAGGCGCGTGTCGCCGGCTCGGGCGTGGCGGCACCGGCGGCACCCGCCTCGATCCCGGTGGCGACCACCGAGACGCGGATCTTGCCTTCCAGCTCAGGGTTGAACGCCGAGCCCCAGATGATGTTCGCATCCTCGTCGACCAGCTCGCGGATATGGTTCGCGGCCTCGTCAACTTCGAGCAGGCGCATGTCCTCGCCGCCGGTGATCGACACGATGACGCCCTTCGCGCCTTTCATGCTGACGCCGTCGAGCAGCGGGTTGGCGATCGCCTTCGACGCGGCTTCGATGGCGCGGTTGTCGCCCTCGGCCTCGCCGGTGCCCATCATCGCCTTGCCCATTTCCTGCATCACGCTGCGCACGTCGGCGAAGTCGAGGTTGATCAGGCCGGGCATGACCATCAGGTCGGTGATCCCGCGCACGCCCTGCTGCAGCACTTCGTCGGCCATTTCGAAGGCCTGTTTGAAGGTCGTGTTGGCGTTGGCGACCAGGAACAGGTTCTGGTTGGGAATGACGATCAGCGTGTCGACGTACTTCTGAAGCTCTTCGATTCCGGCCTCGGCCGACTTGGCGCGGCGGTTGCCTTCGAAGCTGAACGGCTTGGTCACTACGCCGACGGTCAGGATGCCCATGTCGCGCGCGGTCTTGGCGATGACCGGCGCCGCCCCCGTGCCGGTGCCGCCCCCCATGCCCGCCGCGATGAAGCACATATGCGCGCCGTCGAGCGTCTTGGCGACAGCGTCGATCGTCTCTTCCGCCGCGGCGCGCCCGATCTCCGGACGGCTACCCGCGCCGAGGCCCTGCGTGATCTTCGCGCCGAGCTGAATCTTCTGCGCCGCCGCCGACTGTCGAAGCGCCTGCGCGTCGGTGTTGGCGACCAGGAAATCGACCCCCTGGACGTCGTTCCGCATCATGTTCGCGATCGCGTTGCCGCCCGCGCCACCCACGCCGATCACCGCGATCCGCGGGGTCAGCTCATCCACTTCCGGCGGAAGAAATTCGACCATGATACTTGTCTCCGATCTATTCCCGACAAACGCCCGGGAACCCCCTATGCCCACAATACCTGCACCATACCCCCAGCTCTATCCACTAAATAGGGGGGCGTTGACATATTTTGTTAATAATTCGCCTTTGCCGTCCGGATCAAACGCTTGACCATCGAAAAGGGCGACGGTCGGTGCACGACCTGATGGTCGGCGTGCGACAAGGCGCGCAGATCGATCGGGTCGGTCGCGGCGTGGTGGACGAGTCCCGCCAGCGTCGCGAAGGCCGGCCCCGAATGCGCGTCGGGCAGTCCGGTCAGCCCGCGCGGCCGTCCGACCCGCACCGACCGGCCGAGCGCCGACTGCGCGTAATCGGCGATCCCCTTGAGCTCCGCGCCGCCGCCGGTCAGCACGACCTGGCGCCCGACATTGCCGTCGAACTTCATCGCGGTCAGCGCCTTCCCGATCTCGCCCATCAACACTTCGAGCCGCGTGCGGATGACCGCGATCAGCTGCGCCTTGGTGATACGCGGCCCCTCCCCCGCACCGTCCTCGCTCAGTGGTGTAATTTCGATCACGTCGTGATTGTCGCGCGGCGTCGCGTTGGCGCAGCCGTGGAAGCATTTCATCCGCTCGGCCTGGCCGCGCGATGCGCCGAAGGTCGAGGCGATGTCGTCGGTGATGTCCGCCGCGCCCATCTGAATCGTGGTCAGTCCGACCAGCATCCCGCCCGCGAACAACGACACGTTGGTGATCCCCGCGCCCATTTCGACCAACGCGGTGCCGAGCTCGCGCTCCTCGGCACTGAGGCAGGCGAGACCCGTCGCGACCGGCGCTGCGATTATCGACTTCACCTCGAGGTGCGACTTGGCGACGCACAGCCCGATATTGCGCACCGGAGATCCGTCCGCCGCCACGACGTGGATGTGCACGCCCAGCCGGTCGGCATGCAGCCCGAGCGGGTTCTTGACCCCGGTAATGCCGTCGAGCGTGTAGAGCGCCGGCTGTGCGTGGAGCACCATCCGTCCCGCCGGATCGATCGATTCGCGGCCCGCGCGGAGCAGCGCGTCGATGTCCGACTGCTCGATCCGGTGCCCGCCCATTTCGAACTCGATCGAGGCGACGTCGCTGACGAGACCACCCGCCGAAAAGCCGACCCATACATTCTCGATATTGGTCTGCGCGATGCGCTCGGCCTGCTCGACCGCCTCGCGCACCGCGACTTCGGTCGCGCCCATGTCGGCGATGCAGCCGCGCTTGATGCCCTTGCTCTCACGCTGCCCGGTGCCGAGCACGATCAGTTCACCGCCGTCGCCCTTTTGCGCGATCATCGCGGAGACCTTCGACGACCCGATATCGAGCGCGGTGATCAGTCCTTCGGGTCCAGCCTTGGCCATGATTACTCCCCTTTACACGGTGTCGCGCGTCGGCGCGCGGTCGGATTTGGTCGTTTCGGGTTTTCCCGTCGCGGTCGGTTTCGGACTCGGCGCGCGCGTGGCCGGATCGGGCTTGCGCACCACCATGCGGGTCGGGTCGCGCAGGTCGAACTTGATGTAGCCGTTGCCGAGCAATTTGTCGGTCCCGTCCTTCTCGGCAAACAATTTGAGCGCCTTGGCCGCTTCGTCCTCGCCTTCGGGCAGCGACAAGGTCTCGCCGCTGTCGAACAGCAAGTCCCAGCGGCGGTTGCCGACCCAGGTCGCGGCGCGCACCTTGGGCTTGAGCGCGGGGGCGGCAACCATCAAGGTCTGGTAAGCCGGCTCCTGGCGGTCGGCACCTGGGCCGATCACCAGCGGCAAATCGGGCATCGCGTTGGCTGACACCGGCTCCAGATAAACGCCGTCGCGGTCGATCAGGCTGAGCGTCCCGCGGTCCTGCCATACCGCCGCGGGCGTGCGCTCGACGATGCGGATGAGGAGCGTGTCGGGCAGCCGCCGCGAGACGTGCGCGTCCTGCACCCAGCCATATTGCAGCAGCCGGTCGCGCACGAGGTTGAGGTCGACCAGCGGCATCGCGCGCGATTTCTGATCAAGCGCGACGGCATAGACCGTCGTCACGTCCATCCGCTTCACGCCGCGCACTTCGATCTGCTCGACGCGGAAGCCAGCCTTGCCGATCTGCTCCGCCAGCGCGTTGCCGACGCTGGCGTTCACGCCGGTCACCGCGCCGGCGACGTACACCCCGCCGAGCGCGATCAGCACCACCGCCCAGGTCGCGATCCGCCGGAGCGCAACGTGGCTCAACGGAATGCGCGCGAGGATGCGATCGACGATCGACGGCTTCTTCTTTCGCGTCGGACGGCCTTTCGGCCGAGCGCGGCTGGCCGGCTGGCGGCTCATGCGCCCCCATCCTCATGCAACGCCTCGTCGACGATCATCTGCACGAGTTCGGGATACGAAATGCCGCAATGCCGCGCCTGTTCGGGGACGAGGCTTAGCGGGGTCATGCCCGGCTGGGTGTTGACCTCGAGCAGGAACAGCCCGTCCTCGCCGCGCTCGTCATCCCAGCGGAAATCGGACCGCGACGCGCCCTTGCACCCGAGCAGCCGGTGCGCCTCGAGCGCGATCCGCTTGCAGGCATCTTCGATATGACCGGGGATCTGCGCCGGGAAGACGTGCTCCGTCATCCCGTCGGTATATTTGGCATCGTAATCGTACCAGCCGCGCTTCGGCTTGAGCTCGGTCACGCCCAGCGCCTTACCGCCCAAGATGGCGGTCGTCAGTTCGCGCCCGCGCACATAGGGCTCGGCGAGCAATTCCTCGAATTCCTGCCACGGCCCTGCGACATCACGGCCGATCGGGTTGCCGTAGTTGCCGTCATCGGTGACAATCGCGACGCCGACCGACGAGCCTTCGTTGACCGGTTTGAGCACATAGGGCCGCTTGAGCGGATCGCCTTCGAATACTTCCGCCGACTTGACGATCCGCCCGCCGGGCATCGGGATGCCGTGGGGCACGAGCGCATTCTTGGCCAGCACTTTGTCGATCGCGATGACCGAGGTGACGAGCCCCGAATGGGTGTATCTGAGTCCCATCAGGTCGAGCATGCCCTGCACGCTGCCGTCCTCGCCCGGCGTGCCGTGGAGCGCGTTGAATACGACGTCGGGCCTGGCCGCGGCGAGCTTCGTGGCGACGTCGCGGTCCATGTCGATCGCGGTGACGCGATGCCCGAGCGATTCGAGCGCCGCAACGATGCCCTTGCCCGACATCAGCGAGACTTCGCGCTCGGCCGACCAGCCGCCCATCAGGACGACGACGTGGAGCGGCGCGGTCATGCCGGCACCCCCACGCGTTGTATCTCCCACTCCAACGTCACGCCGCTGTCCGCCTTCACCTTCTCGCGCACGTCCTCGCCCAGTCCCTCGATGTCGGCGCTCGTCGCGTCACCCAAGTTGAGCAGGAAATTGCAATGCTTCTCCGATACTTGCGCATCGCCGCGACGCAAGCCCCGGCAACCGGCCGCGTCGACCAATTGCCACGCTTTATGGCCTTCGGGGTTCTTGAAGGTCGATCCACCGGTCTTCGACCGCAGCGGCTGCGACGCCTCGCGCGACGCGGCGATGCGGTCCATTTCGGCCTGCACCGTTTCGGGCGCCTCAGGATGACCGCGGAAGGTCGCCGAGACGACGATCGCGCCCGCCGGCAAGTCGCTGTGACGATAGGTGTAGCCGAGGTCGCCGAGCGCGAGCGTCCGCACCTCGCCCGAGCGCAGCACGACGTCGCACTCGACCAGCACGTCCTTGACCTCGCGCCCGTACGCGCCGCCGTTCATCCGCACGAACCCGCCTACGGTGCCGGGAATCGAGCGCAGGAACTCTAGCCCGCCGATGCCTGCGTCGCGCGCTTGCGACGTGACGAGGATACCCGGCGCGCCACCACCGCACTTGAGCGTCGTTTCGTCGACCCGCTCAACCTTGGAAAACGCCTTGCCGAGCCGCACCACGACACCCGGTACGCCGCCGTCGCGCACGATCATGTTCGATCCAAGGCCAAGCCCCATGACCGGCATCGCCGGATCGAGTGCATAGAGGAAAGTCTCGAGGTCCTTCGCATCGGCCGGCTCGAACAGATATTCCGCCGCGCCGCCGCTCTTGAACCACACGAGCGGCGCGAGCGGCGCGCCGTGCGTCAGCTTCCCGCGCACCGGGGGCATGGCGTAACAGACACTCACCGCGCCGCCTCGATCCCGGCAGCCAGCCCCGCCGCCCACTTCGTGATATCGCCCGCGCCGAGACATACGACCATGTCGCCCGGCTGGATCGCGCCCGCCAGTTCCTGAGCGAGCTCTTCCGCCGATCCTACCGTCGCCGCCGAGCGATGCCCCCGCCGCTTCAGCCCGTCGACCAGCGCCTGTGCATCGACGCCTTCGATCGGCTGCTCGCCCGCGGCATAGACCGGGGTCACGTACACCATGTCGGCGTCGTTGAACGCCTGCTGGAATTCTTCCATTAGGTTCCCGAGCCGGGTGAAACGGTGCGGCTGGACGACCGCGATCACGCGGTTTGCAACCCCCTCGCGCGCCGCCGACAAGACCGCGCGGATCTCGACCGGGTGGTGGCCGTAATCGTCGATCACCGCGACATTGCCCTTTTTGCCGAACGATACTTCGCCGACCTTGGTGAAACGCCGCTTGACACCATGGAACTTGGCGAAGCCCTTTTCGATCGTCTTGTCCGGCACGCCGAGTTCCAGCGCCACGCCAATCGCGGCGAGTGCGTTCTGGACGTTGTGGCGGCCGGGCATCGGCAGCTCGATATGCTCGATCGACCGCACCGTCCCGTCGCGCTGTCGGATGATCGCCTCAAAGCGGTTACCGCCGGGGATCGGGGTCACATTGACCCCCCGAATATCGGCCTGGGTGGAAAAGCCGTAGGTCACGATGCGCCGGTCGCGGACGCGCGGGAGCACCGCCTGTACCTCGGGGTGGTCGAGGCACAGCAGCGCCGCGCCGTAGAACGGCACGTTCTCGATGAACTGGACGAACGCGTCCTTGATCGCGTCGAAGCTGCCGTAATGGTCGAGATGCTCGGGATCGATGTTGGTCACCACCGCGATCGTGCCGTCGAGCCGCAGGAAGCTGCCGTCGCTCTCGTCCGCTTCGACCACCATCCATTCGCTGTCGCCGAGCCGGGCGTTCGAGCCATAGCTGTTGATGATCCCGCCGTTGATCACCGTCGGGTCGATGCCGCCGGCGTCGAGCAGCGCCGCGACCATGCTGGTCGTGGTGGTCTTGCCGTGCGTGCCGGCGACCGCGACGGTCGATTTGAGCCGCATCAGCTCAGCGAGCATTTCCGCACGACGCACCACCGGGATGCGACGTTCGAGCGCGGCCTCGACCTCGGGGTTGGCGCGCTTGATCGCGGTGCTGGTCACGACCACCGCGGCATCGCCGAGATTGTCGGCGGCGTGGCCGATCTTCACGTCGATGCCGAGATCGCGGAGCGACTGGATGACATAGCCTTCGGCGACGTCCGACCCCTGCACCTTGTAGCCGAGGTTGTGCATCACCTCGGCGATCCCCGACATGCCGATCCCGCCGATGCCGACGAAATGAATCGCGCCGATGTCCGTCTTGAGACCCGTCATGCGAACGCGGCCTCCCCGCCGGAAAGGTCAGGTTGCGCCGCCCCGACAGGCATGTCGCCCGCAGGGTTGCTGATGGTCTCGATCAGGTCGGCGAGGTCGCGCGCCGCGTCGGGATGCCCGCACGAGCGCGCGTGGGCGGCGGCATTCTGCAACGCTTCGGGGTCGAGGCCGAGCTTCTGCATCTGCTTGGCCAGCTCGACCGGCGTGAACTGGCTCTGTGCGATCACGCGCGCGCCGCCAGCTTCGGCGATCTCGCGGGCGTTGTCGGTCTGGTGGTCGTCGGTCGCGCTGGGCAAGGGCACCAGGATCGCGGGACGCCCGGCGGCGGTCAGCTCGGCGATGGTCGAGGCGCCTGCACGCGCAATGACGAGGTGCGCCCAGGCGAGATGCTCGGGCAGGTCGGGCAGGTACGTCGCGAGGTCGGCGGCGATCGACAGCTCGGCGTATTTGGCGCGCGCGCGGTCGATATCCTCGATCCGCGCCTGATGCGTGACCTGCAGGCGACGGCGGAACGTGACCGGGAGCATCGCGAGGCCATCGGGCACGACCTGCGACAGCACGCTCGCGCCCTGGCTCCCGCCTGTTACCAGCACGCGGAAGATGCTGTCTTCCTCGAGCATCGGATACGGGCGATCTCGCAGCGCCAGCACCTCGTCGCGTACCGGGTTGCCGGTCAGCGTCACCTTGCCGCGATACTTGTCCGCCAGCCGCTCGACCTTGCCGTACGAGGTGGCGATCGCATCCACCTTCCCCGCGACCAGCCGGTTGACGCGGCCGAGCACGGCGTTCTGCTCGTGCACCGCGCTCGGAATGCCCTTGTTGAATGCCGCGAGCAACGCAGGGAGCGCCGGATAACCCCCGAACCCGATCACCGCCGCCGGCTTCAGCTTCTCGTACAGCTCGATCGCCTGCGCCCGGCCCGCCCACATCGCGCGGCCGGCGCGATACCAGCCGAGCGGCCCGCCCTGCATCCGCCCGGCGGGGAGCACATGCGTCTCCACCCCCTCGAACAGCCCGGGAAAACGCACGCCGCGTTCGTCGCTGATCAGGTCGACACGGTGCCCGCGCCGCTTCAGCTCCTCGGCCAGCGCGGCCGCCGGCACCATGTGGCCGCCGGTGCCGCCCGCGGCCAACACGAACTGCCGCACTCTCGTCATTCGCCGCTCCATTTCACGACATAGGGTGAGCGGCTCACAAACGGGTTCCGGCGGGTAAAGGCAAGCAGCAACCCCATTCCGACCGACAGCGCGATCATCGACGACCCGCCGTAGGAGATGAACGGCATCGTCATGCCCTTGGACGGGGCAAGGCCGGTGTTGACCGCCATGCTGATCAATGCCTGCACGCCGAACTGGATCGCGAGGCCCGACGCCGCCAGCATGCGGAAATCGTCCTGCTCGTCGAGCAGCTTGACGAACACGCGCACGACGATCGCAAGAAAAATGAGCGCGACGATCCCGCACGCGATCAGCCCGAATTCCTCGCCGATCACCGAGAAGATGTAATCGGTGTGCGCTTCGGGCAGGCGGAACTTCATCTGTCCCCCGCCGGGACCGGTGCCGAGCCAGCCGCCCGCGGTCAGCGTCGCGCGCGCGGCGTTGACCTGGAAATGCTCGGCCGGGTCGGACGAGCCCGGAAACAGGAAGGCATCGATCCGGGTGCGCGCGGTTCCGTAGAAGATATAGGCCGCGACCACGCCGACGATGGCGGCCCCCATTAGGCTCATGATCATGCGGGTCGACACGCCGGAGATCAGCAGCAGCGCCAGCCACACAACGCAGAACACGACGGTCTGGCCGAAATCGGGCTGAAGCATGAGGAGCGCGGCGACGGTCGCGGTCAAGCCGCCGGTCAGCAGCATCAGCATCCCCGCCGACAGTCCTTCCTTTCCCTTGAGCGAGAGGAGCCATGCGGTCGCGACGATGAAGCAGGGCTTGAGGAATTCGGACGGCTGGAACTGCGCGATGCCGACCCCGAGCCAGCGCCGCGCACCGTTCACCGTCACGCCGGCGATCGGCACCAGCATCAGGCAGACGAGGAACCCCGCGCACCCGATCAGGGCAAGCCGGCGCGCGCGGTCGGCGGGCAGCATCGACACGACGAACAGGACGGGCAGCGACACGCACACCCACATCAGCTGCCGCCAGAAATAATAGAGCGGCGCCATATGGTGCGTCGCGTCCGAATAGCGTTGCGCGGTCGCGGGCGAGGCGGCGGCCACCGCGACCAGCCCGATCGCGATCAGGAACAGCGTCAGGATCAGGATCAGCCAGTCGATATCCCAGAACCATGCGCCCAGCGCCGAGCGGTCGGCGCGCCCGCCGCGCCGCGCGACGCGAGTCAGCAGGCCGTCCTTGGCGGGGACGCTGCTCACGACATCGCCTCGACCAGTCCGCGGAAGGTGTCGCCGCGGTCCTCGTAATCGCGGAACTGGTCGAACGAGGCGCAAGCGGGCGAGAGCAGCACGGTATCGCCCGGTTCCGCCGCCGCGCGCGCGAGGTCGACCGCGTCGGTCAACGTGCCGGCATAGGTCGCCGGCATCGCCTCCGCGAGCAGGTCGCGGAACAGCATCCCAGCCTCGCCGATCGTGTACGCCGCGCGGACATGACCGAACGAGGGGCGGCATGCGTCCAGATTGTCGCTCTTGGCCTGCCCCCCGAGGATCCAGTGGATCCGGTCGAACGCGGCGAGCGCGGGTGCGGCCGAGTCCGGGTTGGTCGCCTTGCTGTCGTTGACGTAAGCGACGCCTGCCACGACGGCGATGCGTTCCATCCGGTGCGGGAGGCCCCTGAAGCTCTCCAGCCCCGCGTCGATCGCGGCTTCGGAAATGCCGAGCGCCTGACAGGTGGTGATCGCGGCGAGCGCGTTCTGCGCGTTGTGCGGGCCCTGCAGCGCCGGCCAGCGCGACTGGTCCATGCACACGCCCGGCGCGATCTTGTGGAGATGCTCGCCCCGCGACGACAAGCTCCGCGCGATCTTCGCCGACGCATCGTCGCCGATCCCGATCACCGCGTCGTGGCCGGGCGATTGCATGTCGAACAGCCGCGCCTTGGCAGCGGCATAGCCCTCGAACCCATTATAGCGGTCGAGATGGTCGGGCGTGATGTTGAGCAGCACCGCGACGTCGCAATCGAGGTTGTGCGTCAGGTCGAGCTGGTAGCTCGACAGTTCGAGGACGTACACGCCGCCTTCGGGCAACGGCTCCTCGCCCAGGATCGGGAGCCCGATATTGCCGCCGAGCCGCGCCGGGATGCCCGCGGTATCGACGATATGATGGATCAGCGCGGTCGTGGTCGACTTGCCGTTGGTCCCGGTGATCCCCACCACCCGGTGCGACGGCAGGTTCTCGCGCGCCTCCGCGAACAGCTCGATGTCCCCGATGATCGGGACGCCGGCCGCGCGGGCCTTCGACGCGACGGGATGATTGTTGAGTGGGACGCCGGGCGACACCACCACGCCGTCGAACCCCGCCAGGTCCATCGTCGCGGTGTCGGCCAGTGTCACGCCGTGCGGGTGATATTCGATCACCGCCTTGCGCACGGTCTCGTCGGCATCCCAGGCGAACACCTCGGCGCCGGTCGAAACCAGCGCCTCGACCGTCGCGGCGCCCGAGCGCGCCAGCCCCAGCACCGCATAGCGTCTGTCGCGCCAGGCGGGGCTGACGATCACCGCAACTTCAGCGTCGACAGCCCCGCCAGCGCGAGGACCAGCGCGACGATCCAGAAACGAATGACGACGGTCGATTCCGCCCAGCCGAGTTGTTCGAAATGGTGATGGATCGGCGCCATCTTGAACACCCGTCTGCCGGTGCGCTTGTACCAGAATACCTGGATGATGACCGACATCGCCTCGACCACGAACAGCCCGCCGATGATCCCCAGCACCAGTTCGTGGTGCGCGGTCACGGCGATCGTCCCAAGCGCGCCGCCGAGCGCGAGGCTGCCGGTGTCGCCCATAAAGACGGCCGCCGGCGGCGCGTTGAACCACAGGAACGCGAGCCCCGCCCCGATCATCGCGCCGCAGAAGATCGCGAGGTCGCCGACGCGCGGGATGTGCGGAATGCCGAGATAGTCGGCGAACTTCACGTTGCCGGCGAGATACACGATGATCATCAGCGTCACGGATGCGATGATCACCGGCATCGACGCGAGCCCGTCGAGCCCGTCGGTCAGGTTCACCGCATTGCCGAACCCGACGATCGTGAAAGCCGCGAACGCGATGTAGAACCAGCCGAGGTTTATCACGTGGCCGTTGTAGAACGGCAAATAGAGCTGCGTTCCGTTCGCGGTATTGGTGTGGATGATGATCGCGCTGGCGATCCCGGCGATGATGAACTCGCCGACCAGCCGGATCCGCCCGGAGACGCCCGCGGTACTCGCCTTCCTCACCTTGTCGTAATCGTCGAGGAACCCGATCGTCCCGAACCCGAGCGTCACGAACAGGCACGCCCAGACGTAGGGGTTGCTCAAGTCCATCCACAGCAGGATCGAGGATGCCATGCTGGTCAGGATCATCAGCCCGCCCATCGTGGGCGTGCCGACCTTGGCGAGGTGAGTTTGCGGCCCGTCGCTGCGGATCGGCTGCCCCTTGCCCTGGCGAACGCGCAGCCAGCCGATGAATTTCGGTCCGACGATCAGCCCGATCAGCAGCGCTGTCGCCACCGCCGCGCCCGTGCGGAACGTCTGGTAGCGGATCAGGTTGAGCCCGTGGGCGAACCCGAACTGCGCGGCGATCCAGTACAGCATTACGTTTTCCCACCGCCGAGCGCCGCCACCAATGCGGACAGCCCGACCCCGTTCGAACCCTTGATGAGGACCGCGTCTCCGCTACGCAGTTCCGCCACCAGGCGGTCGCGCGCGGCAGCGGCATCGGGCACATGGACGATTTCGACCTGCCCCTCAAGCGCTTCGGCGAGCGGCGCCATCGCTTCACCGACCAGGATGACCAGTTGGACGCCCGCGTTACGAATAGGATCGGCGAGGTCGGCATGATAGCCCGGCGATTTGTCGCCCAGTTCGCGCATTTCGCCGAGCACCGCGAGCTTGCGCCCCTCCTCCGCGCCGAGCACGGCGAGCGTCGCGCGCATCGAGGCGGGGTTGGCGTTGTAGCTTTCGTCGATCACCAGCGCGCGGCCGTCACCGGCACTCGCCCAGAAGCGGTCACCGCGCCCGGCCAGTCCGCCGAGCTCGGCCAATGCGAGCCCCGCGAGCGCGAGATCGCCGCCGACCGCATCGACTGCTGCCAATACCGCGAGCGAGTTCGACACCCAATGCTGGCCGGGTTGCGAGATGGTGTAGCTTAGCTCACGTTCCCCGACGCGTGCGGTTACGAAGGTGCCGCCAGTGCCGGTGCGGACCGCTTCGAGCGCGGCGACGTCGGCGCCCTCGCCGACTCCGAACGTCACGATCCGCGCCGCGTGCGGCTGCGCGGCGGCGGTCAGGCGGTCGCGGTGCGGGCTGTCGAACGGCACGATCGCGACCCCGCCCGGTTCGAGGCCCTGGAAGATCTCACCCTTGGCGTCGGCGATCGCGCTTTCGTCGGGGAAGAACGCCGCGTGCGCCGGAGCGATGGCCGTCACGATCGCGACGTGCGGGCGGACGAGCGTCGTCAAATGCGCCAATTCGCCGGGATGGTTCATGCCCATTTCGAACACGCCGTAATCCATGCTCGCGGGCATGCGCGACAGGCTGAGCGGCACGCCCGTGTGGTTGTTGTACGACTTGACCGAACGATGCGCCGTCTTGTTCGGCGAGCGGTCGAGCGCGGCGAACAGCGCTTCCTTGGTTCCGGTCTTGCCCGCCGATCCGGTGACCCCGACGATCTTCGCATTCGTCCGCGCACGCGATGCCTTTGCCAAAGCTTCGAGGCCGGCGAACGTGTCCGCAACCCGCACGTTGGGATGATTGCTCGACTGACTGACCAGCGCCCCCGCCGCGCCGCGCTCGAACGCCTGGTCGAGAAACTTGTGGCCGTCGGTGCTCTCGCCGGTCAGCGCGATGAACAGGTCGCCCGGCCCGACCTCGCGCGAATCGAACGTCACCCCCGAAACGTCGAACGCCGCCGAAGCGGCGCCGCCGGTTGCGTCGGCGATGGCGGCGGAGGTCCACAGGCTCATGGCGCCGCGGCCTCGCGCGCGACCGTCACGTCGTCGAACGGCAGAACGAGATCGCCGACGATCTGGCCCTGCTCGTGCCCCTTGCCGGCGATCAGGACGATGTCCTCGGCGCCCGCCACCGCCACCGCCTCGCCGATCGCGCGCCTGCGGTCGCCGATCTCGGTCGCGTCGGGCGCGCCCTTCAACACCTCGGCGCGGATGTCGGCGGGGAGCTCGCTGCGCGGATTGTCGTCGGTCACGATCACCAGATCGCCGTAGCGCGCCGCGATCTCCCCCATCAACTCGCGCTTGCCGTGGTCGCGGTCGCCGCCCGCGCCGAACACCACGATGAGCCGCCCGGCGGTGTGCGGCTTGAGCGCGGCGATGGCGGCTTCGAGCGCATCGGGGGTATGCGCATAATCGACATAGACCGGCGCGCCGGCGCGATTGATCACCGCGCGCTCGAGCCGCCCGCGCACGGGCTGGAGCCGCGAGAGGTTCTGGATCGTCTGCGCGACATCGCCGCCGGTCGCGATCACCAGCCCCGCCGCCGTCAGCGCGTTAGCCGCCTGGTACGCGCCGATCAGCGGCAGCATGACCTTATGCTCGCGCCCTTCGGCCTCGATCACCAGCCCCTGCCCGAGCAAGGTCGGATCGCGGCTGACCAGCCGAAGCGTCGCGCCGCGCTCGCCGATGGTGATCAGGTTCTGCCGCCGGGCAAGCGCTAGGTCGACCACGCGCGCCGCCTGCGGATCGTCCGCCCAAACCACCGCGGTGCCCTCGTCGGCAAGCACTTCGGAAAACAGCCGCAGCTTGGCGGTCAGGTAATTCGCCATGTCGCCGTGATAGTCGAGGTGATCGCGGCTGAGGTTGGTGAACGCCGCTGCCGATACCTTCAGGCCTTCGGTGCGGTATTGGCTCAGCCCATGGCTCGACGCCTCGAACGCGACATGCGTCACGCCCTCGCGCGCGAGCCCCGCGACGTTCGACAGGAAGGTGACGACGTCGGGCGTGGTCAGCCCGGTCGAGACGCTGTCGTCCGACGTGGTGACGCCCAGCGTGCCGATCGACGCGGCGTGGAATCCCGCCATCCGCCAGAGCTGGCGCGTCATCTCGACGGTCGAGGTCTTGCCGTTGGTGCCCGTGACGGCGACGCAGGTTTCGGGGAACGGCGCGAAGAAGGCTGCCGCGAGGTGCGCGAATTCCTGCCGCGGGTTGTCGGCGGCGATGTGGAGCGCACCCTCGACGGTCACGCCCGGCCGTGCGACGACGGCGATCGCGCCAGCCGCGACCGCCGCGGGAATATAATCCTCGCCGTTGACGCTGGCGCCTTCGAACGCGCCGAAGATCGTGCCGGGCGCGACTTTCCTATGGTCGATCGCGAAGCCGGTGACGCTGGCGTCGCTCCCGCCCGTCACCAGCCCGCCGAGCTTCATTGCGAATCCGTCATGTTCTGCGGGTTCGCCCCCGGCGCGCGCCAGATCAGCGGCAGCAAGTCGCTGACATCGATGTCGCGGCTCGCATCGGGCATCACACCCAGCATCGGCCCGGCGCGCAGGATGAAGCGGTCGACCACCGGCGCGGCGGTATAGGCGGCGGTATTGACCGCGCCGTTGGGCGAATCGAGCATCACGATCACCACATAGCGCGGTGCGTCCATCGGGAAAGCCGCCGCGAACGTCGAGACATTGGCTTTCTTCGAATAGCCGCCGCCGGTCGCGACCTCGGCGGTCCCGGTCTTGCCCCCGACGCGGAACCCCGCGGCATCGGCTTTCTTGCCCGTCCCTTGCAGCACCACGAGGCGGAGGAGCTGCCGCATGCGGTCGCTGGTCGACTGGCTGATCACGCGCCGGCCCGGGATGGCCTGGCCGGGCTGGACCTTCATCAGCGTCGCGGGGTGCCAGACACCGCCATTGACCAGCGCGGCATAGGCGGCCGCGAGGTGGAGCGGAGTCACCGCGACACCGTGCCCATAGGCCGAGGTCATCGTCGTGATGCGGCTGAACTTTTGCGGGAACAACGTCCGCCCGCGCGCCGGCAGCTCGAACGGCATCGGCTGGTCGAAGCCCATCAGCCGGAACATGTGCGAGAGCTTGTCGCCACCCAGTTCATCGGCGATCCGCGCCGTCGCGATGTTGGACGAATAGATCAGCGTTTCGGGAATATTGAGCCAGCGCCGCTGCTCGTCGCCGCGATCGTCGTGGATCAGGAAGCGGTCGATCGCCAGCGGCACGGTCGCATCGAACCGCCGCGCCATCGACGTCACCGTGCCGCTGTCGATCGCGGCCGCGACGGTAATCGGCTTGAAGGTCGACCCCAGTTCGTAGGCCGCGGTGGTCACGCGATTGTAGAAGGGTCCGGGAAGCTGCTTGCCGTTCGAATCGACCTCGGGCTTGGGCGCCATGCCGGGGTTGTTGGGGTTGAAGGTCGGGAACGACGCCAGCGCCATCACCTCGCCGGTCTTGACGTCGAGCACGACGCCAGCGCCGCCCTTCGCCTTGAGCGCGGTGACTTGCTGACCGAGCTCGTTCTCCAGCGCCGATTGCGCGCGGACGTCGATCGACAGCGCGACCGGCTGGCCGCTCCTGGTCGGATCGGTCAGTTGCCCGTCGAGCGCGCGCTCCATCCCCGATGCGCCCTTCCCGCCCATGTCGAGGAAGCCGAGCACCGGCGCCGCGAGTTCGGATTGGGGGTACAGCCGCTGCGGCTCGCGCTCGAACACCAGGGCCGGCTCGCCGATCGCGTTAACCTCGGTAACGAGCGACGCCGAGGCGTCACGTTCGATATAGGAGAAATTCTTGGCCGACAGCTGGCCGTAGATCTTGCTCTCGTCGAGCCCGAGGATGCCCGCCAGCCGCTGCGCAATGTCGCGCTTGTCGCCGAGCAGTTCGTCGGGATGCACCCCGATCGCCCAGGCGTCGATCGTGCGCGCGAGCGGCGCGCCGTTGCGGTCGACGATATCGCCACGCGCGACACGGGCGCCGATCGTGGTGGCCGAGGCCGGCCCCGCGAACATCGCGAAGAACGCGAGCTTGCTCAGGACGAGGCATACCGCGCCGCCATAGAGCAGCATCATGATCATCAGCCGCTTTTGCGCGGTCGCCCGGTTGACGCCGCGATCGTCGGTCAGGCGGCGCGGCGACAAGGGCCGCGCGAGCGTCTCGGTCATTACCGGGCGTCCTCGCTGCCGACGCGGCGCATCAGGTCGCCGAGCGACGAGCCGCCCATGATCCGGCGGTCGAGCATCGCGATCTGCGCACGCGGCTTGGCGGTCGCGCGCGCCACGGCGGGTTGCGCTTTGGCGACACTCGCCAGCACGGCCTTGGCGGGCTTGGCCTTGGCGGCGGGCGGCATATCGGTGGCGGCGGCCGGCGTGGTTTCGATCGTCGCGGCGTCGAGCGGCGCGCTTGGGATCACCGCCGCGGCGGTCTGCGCTTGCGCCTGACCATCCAGCGCGAGCGACGCGAGCTGGCCGTCGTCGCGGACATATTGCGCGGCGGTCGGCGCCGAGAGCTTCAACGTGTCGCCGTTCCAGCGCTGCAACTGGGCAAGGTTGGCGCGCGTGTCGAATTCGGTCTCCAGCGCGCGGATGTCGCGCTGGGTCGAGGCGATCGAGCGTTCGACGTCGGCGAGCTTGTTGCGCTCCGCCGCGACGCGCGACGACATCAAATAGCAGGCGAGGATCACGCCCACGCACACCACGAACCAGCCGAACCAGCGAAACCGAGTCACCACGACCATCACGCTTCTCCCGCCCAGGGTGCCGCCGCCGTCCGATGCGCCACCCGCAATGTCGCCGACCGCGCGCGTGGGTTCGCCGCGATCTCCCCTTCGTCCGCGCGCACCGCGCGCCCGACCTTCTCGAAACTCGCCGCCGCGCCGGCCGCCGCCGGGGGCAGATGCCGCGACCCCGCGGGCGTCGACCCGCTGCGCTCGCGAAAGAATCGCTTCACCAGCCGGTCCTCGAGCGAATGGAACGTCACCACCGCGAGCCGCCCGCCGGGCTTGAGCACGCGCTCGGCGGCGGCGAGGCCGTCCGACAGCTCGCCCAGCTCGCGGTTGATGTGGATGCGGATCGCCTGGAAGGTCCGCGTCGCCGGGTCCTTCTTGTCGTGCGGTTTGTGGCCGAGCGCCTTGCGCACGACGCTCGCGAGTTGTCCGGTGGTGGTCAGCGGGCGTGCGGCGACGATCGCGCGCGCGACGCGGCGGCTCTTGGGCTCGTCGCCATACTGATAGATGACGTCGGCGATCGTGGCTTCGTCGGCGGTGTTGAGGAAATCCGCGGCGCTGGTCCCCGACTGGCTCATCCGCATGTCGAGCGGGCCGTCGGCCTGGAACGAGAAGCCGCGCTCGGCCTGGTCGAGCTGCATCGACGACACGCCGATATCCATCACCACGCCGTCGACCGGGGTCAGGCCGCGCGCGTCGAGTTCGTGGTTCATCGCCGAAAAAGGCGCTTCGATCAGCGTCAGCCGGTCGTCGTTGGCGGCGACCATCGGCTGGCCGCCCTCGATCGCGCTAGGGTCGCGGTCGAAGGCGGCCACGGCGGCACCGCGCGACAGAATCGCACGCGTGTAGCCGCCAGCGCCGAAAGTGGCGTCGACGTGGAGCTCGCCCGGGGTGGGGAGGAGCGCGTCGAGCACCGCGTCGAGGAGCACGGGAACATGCGGGGCGGGCGTGCTCACAACATACCCTTTTCTTCGAGCGCGCCGCGGCACGCGTCCTTCATCACTTCGGGCGCGTCGGGGTCGGCGAGCAGCGTTTCGGGGTCCCAGATCTCGAAATAATGGATCGATCCGTAGAAGAAGGCGTGCTTGGTGATGTTGACCTTGCGCTTGTGCCAGCCGACCAGGACGCAGCGGCCGGTCGAATCGAACCCGATCGTCTCGCCACCGCCGGAGAGGCGCCGGAGCTGGCTGTCGTCGGGGTCGCCATTCTCGTCGGTGCGCTCGAGCGAGGTCGCGGTGGCGCGCGCGATCTCTTCCTCGAACCGCGCCTGGTCGTAGCCGACGAGGCATTTCCACTTGTGGTGAACGTTGATGCGGACGGTGGGGCCGCCCTTCATCGTTTCGGGATCGCTGTTGGCGATGATCGCGTCGCGGAACTTGGCGGGGATGGAGACGCGGCTCTTGTCGTCGACAAGCTGCAACGCCGTTCCCGTGTAGATGCCGCGTCCCGCCACGATATCCGCCCCGACCCCCAAAAAACACGCACGTCTTTCCCGGCGCGGAAAACGGCCTTCGCCGCCGCCCACGCGAACACGAATCAAACGGGTAAAAACGCCCCTTTAGCTTCCCGATGGCGTATCAAGGGAAGGCATGGGACACAATGGTAATCTTTGGGTATTTGTGGGTTATATCGACCGCGTTATAGCTAAGTAGCTGTTAACCAATAAAAAGATTCTTCAGTGAATTCCCCGAATATTTGAAGAGGATAAGACCGGAGACGCCCGGAAAACGGCGGATTTGCGTCGACTCGGGCGATCGGTGGGAAGATTTCCCATACGCCGCCCACTTCGGCGTCGTCACGGCTTGGTCGGGGTTGGCGACGCGGCCGGGGCGACGCCCAGCTCGGCGAGGGGCTCGCTGGTCGGAGCGGCAGCCGGCGTCATACCGTTCGACACGCTAAGATTGGCGGCGACGTCCGCCTTGGGCGCGCCGATCGCGGTGCCCGGGCGCTCGCGGCTGACGATTCCGAAGATCGTCGCGGCGAGCCCGATCAGCAGGAGCACGGCGCCGAGGCCGATCAGCCCCACCTTCACCCGCTGCATCGTCTGGATTGAATCGCGAACCACTGTTTTAATCATGTGTGGCTTTTAGGTAACGACTTGATCGAGGTTTGTCCAACCCGCAAGCCGCACGGGCCGTCGCATCACGCGGGAACCAAACCCTTTTTGGCTAACCAGTCGTTGTTGTAGAGCGTCGAAAGGTAGCGGAATCCGGTGTCACACAGGATCGTCGCAACGCGGCTGCCCGGTCCCAATTGCTTCGCCAGCATCACCGCGCCCGCGACGTTGATCCCAGACGAAAGACCCAGGCACAGCCCCTCCTCGTCGAGCAGCCGCCGGACCCATTGATACCCCTCGGCATCCGAAATGCGGAACTGCGTGTCGATCGGCGCACCCTCCAGATTGGCGGTGATCCGCCCCTGCCCGATGCCTTCGGCGACCGACGAGCCTTCGCTGCGCAATTCGCCACAGGCATAATAGTCGTACAGCGCCGCGCCGTGCGGGTCGGTCAGCGCGATGCAGACCTTCTCGTCCTTGGCCTTGAGTCCCAGCCCGACCCCGCCGAGCGTCCCGCCGGTACCGACCGAGCAGGTGAACCCGTCGATCCGCCCGTCCATCTGTTCCCAGATTTCCTCCGCGGTGCCCTGGATATGCGCGCGGCGGTTGGCGACATTGTCGAACTGGTTCGCCCAGATCGCGTTGGGCGTCTCCTCCGCGATGCGCCGGCTGGTGTGCACGAAATGCGCGCAATTGGCATAGGGCGCGGCCGGCACCAGCACGAGCTCGGCGCCGAGCGCGCGCAGCGTGTCCATCTTCTCGCGGCTTTGCGTCTCGGGCATGACGATGATCGTCTTGTAGCCCTTGGCGTTGGCGACGAGCGCGAGCCCGATCCCGGTGTTCCCCGCGGTCCCCTCGACGATCGTCCCGCCGGGCTGGAGCAATCCGCGCGCTTCCGCATCCTCGACGATGTAGAGCGCCGCGCGGTCCTTCACCGACGCGCCCGGATTGGCGAATTCACACTTGCCGAAAATCTCGGCGCCGACGGCTTCGCTCGGGCCCCTGAGCCGGACAAGCGGGGTGTTGCCGATGAGCGAGAGCGTGTCGGGAAGTGCGGTCATGACGGTTAAATGGCGCGTGCCTCCATCAGGAGCAAGCGAGTGAAGCTATCGCAGGCCAAAGCCCTACATCGCATTGCTCATGGAATCGATGACATTGCCCGCGCTAGCTTCGGCGTCGTTCATCGCCTCGGCAGTCGGGGTGGGCGTGGGACTCGGGATGGTCGCGACGACGTTCCCGACCGCCGTGGTCTTGATCGAGTCGGCCGAATTCTCGCCGACCGGATCCGCGTCGCGGCTGCACGCCGCCAGCATCGCCAAGCCGATCATTGCCACCGTTATCCGCCGCATCGCACCCTCCTGCCCGCCAGTTACCTCACCATAGCGCAGCGAGCGCGGCGCTCAACAATTGCCTGCGCGGGGCGGGGCGCTAAGCGGGAGCTATGACGCTCAAGCGCTCGTTCCCGCCGGTCGTCGACGCCAACACACGGCTGCTGATCTGCGGCAGCCTGCCGGGCGACCGCAGTCTCGCGGCACGGCGATATTACGCGCATCCGCAGAACCAGTTCTGGCGGTTGCTGTCGCCGGTGGCGGGCGTGGACTTACCAGCGCTCGATTACGACGAACGGCTAGCAGCGCTGCTCGCGGCGCGGATCGGCCTGTGGGACGTCGTCGCGCACGCCACCCGCCCCGGCAGCAGCGACGCCGCGATCCGCGACCACGCCGCGAACGACCTGCCCGCGCTCGCTGCGACCCTGCCCGACCTGCGCGCCATCGCATTCAACGGCGGGACGGCGGCGAAGATCGGGATGCGGCAAATTCGCAGCGCTGGCGCGGAAATGGTGCTGATCGCGCTACCATCAAGCAGCCCGCTCTACACAATCGGCATCGGCATGAAACAATCCGCCTGGAGCGCACTCACCGACTTCCTGCGTGAGTGATGTTCTGCTAATGTTCCACGATGCCGGCGGCGCCAAAATTTGATTTCCCCCCGCGCCCGCTGCGGTGGCTGTTCCTCGACCTCAATTCCTATTTCGCCAGCGTCGAGCAGCAGCTCGACCCCAACCTGCGCGGCAAGCCGCTGATCGTGGCGCCGGTCGGGTCGGACACCACGGTCGCGATCGCGGCGTCGGTCGAGGCGAAGCGCTACGGCATCTCGACCGGCACCCCGGTGTGGGAGGCGAAACGGCTGTGCCGCGAATTGCTGATCGCGCCCGCGCGGCACGACCAATATGTCGTGTTCCACAACGCGATCATCGAAGAAATCTGGCGGCATATTCCCGTGACGCATGTGTGCTCGATCGACGAGGTGGCGTGCCGGCTGCTCGACAACGAGAATGCGCCCGACCAGGCGATCGCGCTCGCGCGGCGAATCAAGGCTGGGATCCTCGCCAATGTCGGCGAGTGCCTGACCGCCTCGGTCGGGATCGCGCCCAACCGGCTGCTCGCGAAACTGGCATCCGACATAGAAAAGCCGGACGGGCTGGTGGTGCTCGACGCCGCCGAGCTGCCGCAGCGGCTGTACGACATGAAGCTGCGCGACATCTGCGGGATCGGCGCCAACATGGAAAAGCGGCTGGCGCGCGACGGGATCAACGACATCCGGCAATATTGCGAGCGCCGCCCGCGCGACGCGGGGAGCGCGTGGGGCGGGGTCAACGGCGACCGCTTGTGGTATGCGCTCCACGGCGTCGACTTGCCCGACAAGCCGACGCAGACGCGGTCGATCGGGCACAGCCATGTGCTCTCCCCCAACAAGCGCGGGCTCGAGCCGGTGCGGCTCACCGCGCGGCGGCTGGCGTTGAAGGCGGCGAGCCGGTTGCGGCGCAAATCCTACGTTACCCGCCTGCTGGTGCTCCACGTTCGGTTCGAAGCCGACAAGACCGTGTGGCAATGCAGCCGCAAACTGGCCGCGACGCAGGACAGCTTCCAGGTGCTCGCCGCGCTCGACGCGCTGTTTCCGCGTCTGGCCGAGGAAGGGAAGCGGCGCCATGGGTCCTTGCGCGTGCGAATGGTCGGGGTCACACTCAACGAGCTGGTGTCCGTGAACGGCGAGCAAGGATCGCTGTTCGCGCACCTCGACCCCGACGACCCGCTGGCGCGCGAGACGCGGGGCCTCGCGCTCAGCAAGGCGATGGACCGTCTCAACGAAAAGTTCGGGCGGCACGCGGTGTCGCTCGGCCCATTCCATGGCGGACGAATCGACCGAGTCGGCACCAAGATCGCGTTCGGGCGGATCCCCGACCTCGACGAGTTCCACGAATAAGTGTCGCAAATTGTTGCGATGCGGAACGGCGCTTGACGAAAGACGTTCTGTCGGCAAATCGCTGGAGTCCTATGAGAGCCACCCTTCTCCCCGCAACCGCCGTCGCGCTCCTGGCGCTCACGGCCTGTCAGTCCAAAACCGAGACGACCACGGTCAACAACTCGGCCACCGAGAACACGACCACCGCCGCCGTGACTCCGATCGAGTTGCCGCCGGCGATCAAGACCGAAGGGTCGTACCGCTGCCATGGCGACAACAGCCTGGTGAAGGTGACCTTCTTCGAAGCGAAGAAGGACGGCACGATGACCGCCGCGATCATGTCGCCGCCCGAGGCGCCGCCGGTGCAGCTGAGCGGCGCGGCTGGCAAGCCGATGACCGCCGACGGCGGCTGGTCGCTGTCGGGCAACGACAAGTCGTTCAAGCTGACCCAGCCGGGCAAGCCCGCGCAGGAGTGCAGCAAGTAAGCGCAAGCCCTTTAGTGTAACCGGCACGGCCCGCGGCGACGCGGGCCGTTGCTTTTATGGCCTGCCGCCGTCACGCTCGCCCCGTGGCTACCATCGCGATCTATAGCCTGAAGGGCGGCGTCGGGAAGACGACGCTCGCGGTCAATCTGGCGTGGAGCGCGGCGGCGCAATCGGCGCGCCGCACCCTGCTGTGGGACCTCGACCCGCAGGCGGCGAGCAGCTTTCTCCTCACGAGCAAGAAGCCCAAGGGCGATGCGCTGTCGATCTTTTCGAAGGACGCCGCGCCCGATAAACTGATCCGCAAGACCGCGACCCAGCGGCTCGACCTGATCGCCGCCGACGCGAGCTTGCGCGACCTCGATTTGCTGTTCCACGAGCTCGACAAGAAGAAGCGATTGGCAAAGCTGCTCGACGGGCTGTCGAAGGACTATGACCGCATCCTGCTCGACTGCCCGCCGGGACTGACCGAGACCAACAAGCAGGCGATGCGCGCCGCCGACCTGATCGTCGTGCCCGTCATTCCCTCACCCTTGTCGCAACGCGCGTTCGAGGAGTTGATCGGGTATCTCGGCACGACCAGGCGCGTGTTGCCGGTCCACGTCATGGTCGACCGCCGCCGGCGTTTGCACGGTGATAGCGTCGCGTCGCAACCCAATTGGCCCGCGATCCCGATGGCGAGCGTGATCGAGCAGATGAGCGTGCGCCGCGCCGCGGTGGGCGAATTCGCCGCGAACTCTCCCGCCGCCGCTGCGTTCGCGGGATTGTGGCAAGAGATCGAGCAATGGCTCGCGGTGCCGGCGCGGTGAAGCATTTGCCCGACCCCTCGTACGACGTGCTCGACCCGAACCTGGTGCTAGGCGCCTATGCCGTGGGCGTGTTCCCGATGGCCGATGCGCGCGACGCCGCGGGGGTCTATTGGGTCGAGCCGCGGAGCCGCGCGGTGCTGCCGCTCGACGGGTTCCACCTGTCGCGCTCGCTCCGGAAAACGGTCGCGTCGGACCGTTTCCGCGTGACGGCCGACGCGGCGTTCGAGGACGTCATCGCGCTGTGCGCCGAAAGCGCCGACGACCGGCCGGACACGTGGATCAACACGACGATCGAGAGCGCGTTCACGACACTCCATTTCCGCGGCTTCGCACATTCGATCGAATGCTGGGACGGCGACGATCTGGTCGGCGGGCTCTACGGGCTCACGCTCGGCAAGGCGTTCTTCGGCGAATCGATGGTCAGCCGCGCGACCGACGCGTCGAAGGTCGCGCTCGCCTGGCTCGTCGCACGCCTGCGCGTCGGCGGCTTCACCCTGCTCGACTGCCAGTTCCAGACCCCGCACCTCGCCTCATTGGGCGCGGTCGAGATCAGCCGCGGCGATTACGTCGCGTTGCTGGGCGCGGCGATCGAGGGCTCGCTCGGCGGCGCGGCCTCAGGGGCGGCGCCCGGCGACTTCGGCGCGCTCGACCGGCTGCCGCTACCGCCGCTTTCCGACGGTGCGGACACGGTATCGGGCCCGCCGCTCGGAAAGGACATCGTGCAGCTCTTGACCCAGACGTCGTAGACCGGGTCGATCACGACGTTGAGGTTGGGGCGCTCCTTGTAGAGCCACCCCGAATGGACTCGCTTCCACGTTCCGTCGGGTTGGGCCACGTCGAGCTGGACGAACGCGCCGGTATAATGCTCCTGCTCCCACGGCGCGGTCTGCTCGCACGCGCGCAGCCGCACCACCACGCCGCCGATCCGCATCGCCTGGCCCGGCTTGAGCGTCAGGTCGCGCTCCAGCCCGTTGCGCTTGTTGAGCAGGCCCAACACCGCGACGCGATCCTTCATCGGTGTCGTGCCCGCCTCCGGATTGGTCGGGTCGCCCGACACGTCGACCGTCTCGACGCCGCCCGACACTTGCGTGTCGTCGAGCGTCGTCGCGGGCGCGCTGGCGGCGACGACGGGCGGCGGCGCGGCCGGTCCCTGGTACCAATGATATCCGGCCCATCCCGCAGCCCCCGCCCCGGCGACCAGCGCGGTGATGCCGGCGACTCGACGCCAGTTCATCCCTCCGGCGTCCAGGCTTCGTAGTCCCCCGTCGCGGGTGCGCGCTTGCCGCCCTTTTCGAGCGCGCCCGGCGGGCGATAGGCGAGCGGCGTGCCCGTCTGGTTGGCGAGCGCCGGCTTTTCCCAGCGGCGCGGTGCGGGCAGCGCGCGGTCGGGCACGTCGTCGATCTGATGATGCAGCCAGCTGAACCATTCGGGCGAAATGCGGCTGGCGTCGTTGGCGCCGGCATAGATCACCCAGCGGCGCGGGTTGCCCGCGGTGTCCTTGCCGCCCTGATAATAGACGTTGCCCAGATCGTCCTCGCCGACGCGAGTCTTGCCGATCAGCCCGACCATCGTGCCCCAGCTCGCGCCGTTCCACCAGGTGAAGGGATTGAGATTGATGCCCATGGCCGCGCGGATTAGCGGGGTGGCGGTAAGGGGACAAGCGCCATGCACCACGATTTCACCTCGCGCATCGTATGGACCGGCAATCGCGGCGACGGCACGCGGACCTATCGCGGGTACGACCGGACGTGGGACATCGCGATCGACGGGCACGACGTGGTGCATTGCTCGAACGACCCATTGCTCGGCGGCGACCCGGCGAAGATGAACCCGGAGGACCTGCTGCTGTCGGCGCTCTCGGCGTGCCACATGCTGTGGTACCTCCACCTCGCGAGCAAGGCCGGGATCGTCGTCCACGCCTATCGCGACAGTCCGGTGGGGCAGGGCGAGACGCTGAAGTCGGGCGCGGGACGATTTTTGTCGGCGGTGCTGCGGCCGGAGATCGAGGTCGCGGCGGGCGCCGACCTGAAGCTCGCCACCGAGATTCATGAACGAGTCCACGAATTCTGCTTCATCGCGCGCTCGGTGAACTTCCCGGTGAGCTACGAGCCGGTTTTTTTGCAGGCTGACGCCTGAGGCGGTGCCGGCCCGCGCCCCCTCCCGACCGCCCAATCAGGGTATTCTATGGGCGGTCGGGAGGGGGCGCGGGCCGGCACCGCATGTTCAGCTCAAGCTGAACCAACTAATGCGCCCAAGTGACCTTATCGCCCGCGGCGATGCCGAGCGCCGCGCTGCGGCCGCCCTTGATCTCGAGTACCGCGCTGACCGGTTCGCCCGACGAGAGCTGAGTCTCGTCCTGCGGCACGGCGTTTTCGGCGATCGTCGCGATCGTGCCGTCGGGGCGGATGAAGATGATGTCGAGCGAGCTCGGCGTGTTCTTCATCCAGAAGGTCGCGACGCGCGGCGGGCCGTCGGGGGGATACGGCCAGAACAGCATCCCGCCGCTGTCGGTCAGGTCGGTGCGGTACATCAGCCCGCGCTCCTGTTCCGCCGCCGTCTTGGCCTGTTCGACCTGGAACGTATGGGCACCGTTGGTGCTGGTCACCGTCACGGCGATCGTTTTTGCGGCGATCGCGCTGTTGCCGCCCGCATCGCCGGTCGCGCACCCCGTGGACAGCGCGCACAGCGCCAGCGGCAGCAAGACCCTTCGCAGCGTCATGGCGTCAATCGTCCCGTTCGACCGCGACCGCGAGCGGACCCTTGCGCCCGTCGACGATCCGCGCGCGCAGCCGCTGATCGGGCTCGACTTCGTGCAGACCGGCGCGGCGCAGCGTTTCCATATGGACGAAGATATCGGCGGAATCGGACTCGCGCACCAGAAATCCGTAGCCTTTCAGGCGATTGAACCATTTGACCGCGACGGGCTCGAAATCCCCGGCCTCGTCGAGCATCGCGACCGGGTCGACGCGGTCGCCCTCCCCCCGAGCGCGCGGGGTCGGCTCGACGGCGGTCGACAGGTCGATCGACAGGATCTCGGTCGCCTGGAGCCCCCGGCTGCGCTGGACAGCGAGGCATTCGAGCCGTGCGCCCTCGGGCAGGCTGCGGCGGCCGTGCGGCTGGAGCACCGAGAAATGGATCAGGATGTCCCCGTTCTGGCCGTCGTCGACCAGGAAGCCGAACCCGCGAGTCACGTCGAACCATTTGACCGTGCCGGCGTGGCGCGATTCACTGGCCGTCGTCGCATCGGCGACAGGCTGTTCCGACGGCTGCGGCCGTTCGTGTTCCGGCTGCGGATCTACGCGCACACTCACCCCCTGAAGCGCCGATGTACCATGTCCGCCGCAGAATCCAAACGATTGGGACGGACCGGTTCGGGACCGTTCACTGATCCAGATTAGCCGGATCGTCGCCCGGCGCCATCTGCACGATTTGCCGCGCCAATGCGGGTGCATGGCCCGCGCGCAGCATCGCGCCGATCTGCTTCTCGCGTAAGGGACGATCGGCGACCTCCATCGCGAACGGCCCGATCCGCCTGCGGCGCGCGAAGGCGATCGCCGAATCCAGCGCGCGCTCGGCGACCCCCGGGGCAATCGCTTCGGCATCCTCGCCCTTGATCCCCGCCTGATGCAGCGCCCCCGCGACGCGCCGCGCGCCCAGCCCACGCCGCGCCATCGCGTTCGCCTTGGCCTCGCCATAGAGCCGGTCGTCGATATAGCCGAGTTCCGCCATCCGCTCGGCGATCGCCGCCGGGTCGGCCGCCTCGCCGTCCCAGCCGCGCTCGCGGATCTTGCGCCGCAGGTAATCGGTCAGCCGGCTTCGGGTGGTCGCGAAACGCTCGACATAACGCAGCGCCAGCCGTTCGAGGGCGGGACGGTCCAGCGGAGGGACGGGACGACGCGGAACCCGGGGCATGTCGCCTTGATTGTGCCACACTGACAACGGATTTTGAACGCTTGCCATGGGCAGGGGTGCAGAAATGGCATGGATGCGGCGCGCACGAACGCAGTCGCACGAAACATGGGCGCGAAGTGCATATGATGGACACGAACACCGACGTGGCGATGAGCGAACGACCGGCGGGGCTTAGCCCGACGCCGAGCGATGACGCGCTGCCGCGGCGATTCGCCGATTTCGCCACGCTGGGCGAGGCGCTCGATTACGCCGCACAAGGCACCAAGGGCCTCAATTTCCACGATCCGCGCGGCACGCTGATTCGCGCCTACACCTTCACCGAATTGCGCGACGATGCGCTGGCGATGGCGCGGCGGCTGATCGCCGCGGGGATCAAGCCCGAGGACCGCGTCGCGCTGATCGCGGAGACGGGCGCCGAGTTCGCCGCCTTGTTCTTCGGCGTCGTCTATGCCGGCGCGTGGCCGGTGCCATTGCCGCTGCCGACCAGCTTCGGCGGCGCGCAATCGTACATCGACCAGCTCTCGGTCCAACTGAACAGCTGCGACCCGAAGATGCTGATTTATCCGCCCGAAATCGGCGCGATGTGCGCGGAAGCGGCGAAGAATTGCAATGTCGAGGGAATCGACTGGGTGGAGTTCGCGACGCGCGCGGCGCCCGAGGCCGTTTTGCCGACCGCCAAGACCGACGACATCGCCTATCTGCAATATTCGAGCGGATCGACTCGCTTCCCGCACGGTGTCGCGATCACGCATGCCGCACTCCTGTCGAACCTCGCCGCGCACTCGATCGGGATGCATGTCGGCCCGGGTGACCGCTGCGTGTCGTGGCTGCCGTGGTACCACGACATGGGGTTGGTCGGCTGCTTCCTGTCGGTGATCGCCAACCAGGTCTCGACCGATTACCTCAAGACCGAGGATTTCGCGCGCCGCCCGCTCGCGTGGCTCGACCTGATCAGCCGCAATCCGGGCACCACGCTCAGCTATTCGCCGACCTTCGGCTACGACATCTGCGCGCGCCGCATCTCGAGCCAGACCAAGGCGAGCGACCGCTTCGACCTGTCGCGCTGGCGCGTCGCGGGGAACGGCGCCGACATGATCCGTCCCGACGTGATGCAGGCGTTCGTCGACGCGTTCGGCGATGCCGGGTTCAAGGCGAGCGCGTTCCTGCCGAGCTATGGCCTGGCCGAGGCGACGCTCGCCGTGTCGATCATGCCACCGGGTGAGGGCATTCGCGTCGAACTGGTTGAGGAAACGCAACTTTCCGGACAGGTCGGGCGCCGCGACCGGCCCCAGCGCTACCGCGCGATCGTCAATTGCGGCAAGCCCGCGCGCGACATGAAGATCGAGATTCGCGAGGAGGACGGCACCCCCCTCCCCGAGCGCGCGATCGGCAAGGTGTGGTGCGCCGGACCGTCCTTAATGGTGGGATATTTCCGCGACGCCGAAGCGACCGCGGCGTGCATGGCTGACGGCTGGCTCGACACCGGCGACATGGGGTACATGTCGGACGGCTACATCTACATCGTCGGCCGCGCCAAGGACATGATCATCGTCAACGGCCGCAACCATTGGCCGCAGGACATCGAATGGGCGGTCGAGCAGCTCCCCGGGTTCAAGGCCGGCGACATCGCCGCGTTCGCGATCACCACGCCCGGCGGCGAGGAAACCCCCGCCGTCCTCGTCCAGTGCCGTTCGAGCGACGAGGCCGAGCGCGTCCGCCTGCGCGACGAAATCCGCGAGCGCGTGCGGTCGGTGACCGGCATGAACTGCGTGATCGAACTGATCCCGCCGCGCACGCTCCCGCGCACCAGTTCGGGCAAATTGAGCCGAGCGAAGGCGCGCAACCTGTATCTGGCGGGTGAGATCAAGCCGTACGATATCGCGGCTTAGTCGGACCGCCTGGCGAAAATCGTATAGGGCGCGCCGTAATCGGACAAAATCGGCCCTTCCCCTAACCGTTCGATAACTCTCGTCCGCTAATCGCGGGGGCGTGAGTTCGGAACAATCTTCGCAATTTCCCAAGCCGCGGATCGACGTCCGCGCGCTGCTTGGGCTGTACGACCCGCCGGACACCACCGATTGGGGGCCGATCCGCGCGGCGCAACTGCATGCCGGGCGCCAGCTTGCCCTGTTCCTGCTCGCCGCCAATCTGATCGGCGCCGCGTTGATCGTGATGCTGTTCGACGGGCACGCGCCACGCTTGCTGCTGTTCGGTTGGGGCGTGGTGACGGGGATCGTCGGCGTCGCAATCGCGGTGCGCCGGCTTGACACACGCCACCGTGATGCCAGCTCGGCGACGCTGCGTGACGTGCGCGATACCGTGCTGGAGGGCGTGGCGCTCGCCGCGGTCTGGTCGGTGCCGCCGCTCGCGCTGGGCGCGAAGGCCGATATCGGCACCGCGATGGGGTTGTGGATTCTCCTGTCGGTGATGATGACCGCGTCCGCCGTGGCGATGGCGGCGCTGCCGCTCGCGACGCTCAGTTTCCTTGGCATCCTGGGCGCGGCGATCGTTACCATGCTGCTGATGCTCGGCAGCCCGTTGCTCGCGGCCGCGACCGCGCTGTTCGTCGGACTGCTGATGCTCGGCTGCTTCCAGCGCTGCAAGGCGCTGGTGGTGATCCGCGCCAACGAAATCGGTCTTGCCGAGCGCGACGAAACCGTCAGCCTGTTGCTGCGCGAGTTCGAGGAAGAAGACGGCGACTGGCTGTGGGAGACCGACAGCGCGCGCCGCATCATCCGCGCCTCCCCGCGTTTCTCCAAGTCGGTCAACCTCGATCCGATCAAGATCAACGGCATGCCGCTGCTCCAGGCGCTCGCCGCCGAACGCTGGGAATCGGGCGATTTCTCGCCCGGGCTCCACGCGCTCGCCGAAAAGCTGAAGGGCCGCGATGCGTTCCGCGACCTTCTCCTCCCCGTCCAGGTCGGCGAACAACAACGCTGGTTCGCGCTGTCGGCCAGCCCACGCCACGACGATAGCGGGCTGTTCATCGGGTTCCGCGGCGTCGGGTCGGACGTCACCGCGCAACGCGAATCGGCCGACCAGATCAACCGCATGGCGCGGTTCGATACGCTGACCGGGCTGCCCAATCGCCTCTTCCTCAACGAACAGCTCGCCAAGGCGATGGCGGATGCCGAAAAATGGGGGACGCGCTGCGCGTTCATGATGATCGACCTCGACCGCTTCAAGGCGGTCAACGATTCGCTCGGCCACCCGGTCGGCGACCGCTTGCTCGGGCGCGTGTCCGAACGGCTCGCCCGGCTGGTCACCGAGAATGAGATCATCGGGCGGCTCGGCGGCGACGAGTTCGCGGTCGTCGTGCGCGATGCGAGCGATCCCGCCCGGGTCGAGCGGCTCGCCAAATCGATCATCGACGCGCTGTCGAAACCCTACGACCTCGACCAGCACACGCTGCACATCGGCGCGTCGATTGGCATCGCGACGGGACCGCGCGACGGGCGCACCGCGGAGATGCTGATCCGCTCGGCCGACCTCGCGCTGTACCGCTCGAAGGATGCCGGCGGCGGCGTGTTCCACACCTACGAGCCGCAGCTCCACGTCAAGGCGGAGGAGCGCCGCGTGCTTGAAATGGCGCTGCGCCAGGCGCTCGAAAAGGGCGAAATGCACCTCGAATACCAGCCCGTTGTCAACGCCGGCACCGGCCGGCTGACGGGGTTCGAGGCGCTGTTACGCTGGACGCACCCCGAGCTCGGCGTGGTGTCCCCGGCGAAGTTCGTGCCCTTGGCGGAGGACGCGCGGCTGATCGTGCCGATGGGCGAGTGGGTGCTGCGCTCGGCATGCGACGAAGCCGCGCAATGGCCCGCGCCGACCCGCGTCGCGGTCAACGTGTCGCCCGAACAGCTCCACAACCCGGCGTTCGTCGCGGTGGTCGCGTCGGCGCTGGCGAACAGCGGGCTGCCGCCCGAACGGCTCGAGCTCGAAGTGACCGAGGGCGTGTTCATGCGCGAAGGCACCGTCGCGGTGCAGGTGCTCGAACGCATCCTCGACCTGGGCGTGCGGTTGAGCCTCGACGATTTCGGGACGGGCTATTCGTCGCTCGGCTACCTCGCGCGGACGCGCTTCTCGACGATCAAGGTCGACAGGAGTTTCGTGCAGGGCGCGTCGAAGGGCCAGCCCGAACCGATCGCGATCATCCGCGCCGTGGTCGCGCTCGCGCAATCGCTCGGCATGGCGACGACCGCGGAAGGGGTGGAGACCGAGCAGGAGCACCAGATGATCCAGGACCTCGGCTGCACCAAGGTCCAGGGCTATTATTTCGGCCGCCCGCTACCCGTCGCCGAAGCCCGCGCGCTCGCGGCGCGGCGCTGGGACGATCAAGCTGCTGCTTAGGGCCGTCACGGGAGTAAATCCCGTGACGTCGGACGAGTCTGCGGCGCGCCGGCCGGCCTTGCGCTCCAAACGCCCCGGCGTTAGGAGCGCGACGGCTTAGGGGTGTAGCTCAGCTGGTTAGAGCGTCGGTCTCCAAAACCGAAGGCCCTCGGTTCGAATCCGAGCTCCCCTGCCAGCCTCGCGGCGCATGCGCGCCAGCGATGCTGGCCGCAAGACGTCGCGAGGCCGGCCGGCGGGTCGGCGCCAGCCGAACCCGTCCGACGTCATGGGACTTGCTCCCATGACGGCCCCACGCTAAGCATCCGCTCAATCCGACATCGGGATTGTCTTGTCGTCCGGCCCTTCACGGGAGCGGGCGGCGGGCCTATGTCCCGCGTGTCGGCACAACGCAACAAGGGTCACTCGCTCGTGGCAAGAACATCTCCGGTCGAATTCATCCAGCAGGTGCGCGCCGAAACGCGCAAGGTCGTCTGGCCGACGCGGCGCGAGACGATCATGACCGGCATCATGGTGATGATCATGACGCTGATCCTGGGGGTGTTCTTCTTCGTGATCGATTCGGGGTTCGAGGCGCTGGTCAAGCTGCTCCTCGGGCTCGCGACCAAGTAAGGCCGGGAAAAGGGTAACGCTACGTGGCACGCTGGTACATCATCCACGCTTATTCGGGTTTCGAAGGCAAGGTCCGCGACGCGATCATGGCGGAAGCCGCGCGCATGGGGCTGGAGCAGCTGGTCGAGGCGATCGAGGTCCCGACCGAGACCGTGACCGAGGCACGCCGCGGCAAGAAGGTGTCGGTCGAGCGCAAGTTCATGCCTGGCTACGTCCTCGCCAAGCTCAGCATGAACGACGACGTCTATCACCTCGTCAAGAACACGCCCAAGGTCACCGGCTTCCTCGGCCCCAACGGCAAGCCCCAGGCGATCAGCGACGCCGAAGCCGCGCGGATGCTCAATTCGAAAGACGAAGCCGCAGCCCACGCGCCCAAGCAGCAGGTCAAGGTCGATTACGAGATCGGCGACAGCGTCAAGGTGCTCGACGGCCCATTCGCGAGCTTCACCGGCATCGTCGAGGAACTCGATTTCGACAAGGCGAAGGTCAAGGTCAGCGTATCGATCTTTGGGCGTGCCACGCCCGTGGAGCTGGACTTCGAGCAAGTCGAGCGAAGCAAGTAGGGCAAAGCCCACTTGCTGCCCGCACAGGATTATCGCGAGCTAATCCTGAGACGGCGAAGACCGGCCGGCGCGGCAAAGCCGCGTCCCGACAGCGGACTCACTCCGCTGTCGGTCTCTCGCGCTTTCAAACGAAAGCGACCTCGACGCTACTTCCGAAGCTATCCATTGGCGCTGCCATCGTGAGTGAGCGAAAGCTCGAGATTTAAGCGACGGGCGTCTCAATTAGCGACGCCGATGCGAAATCCGCGCTCACGCGTGTGAGTTGGGCATGCGAATAGCTATCGGCTAAAATACTTTTTAACGACGATTCGAGCTCCTCGCTGGCGCGCAACCCCAGAACCACACGCTGCACAGCCTGCGATGGGAAATCGACTAGGTGAATCGCCTCCTCCCCTACAGTGACCGTCTTCGACGCCTGTGCGGCCGTGAGATAAAGCCGCCATTCCCGTTCGTAGGCCCAATCTTTCTGTTTCGACATTAATGCCGCGTAAGGGTCATCCATCACCTCGGTTATCTTGCCGTTAAAATACTTGATCTTTTGGAGCCCTTGGCGCTCGCCCAAATCACCACGACGGAAAAAGCTATTTTCCGTATTAAACGCGATTACGAAACCGGTGGAATTATGTGCATGTGCCCACATCGGTGAACTGTCGAAACGCTCAGTCAGTGATAGGCAGATCAGGTCGCGCCCTAGCTTTGTAAGAAGCCTGTCTATAGCTTGCGGCGAATTCATCGCCGGAAATATCGTATCGTTGAGCATGGTGCTCAGTGTGGTCTGTAGGGTCGCCTCCAAATCGGTCCCGGTCGCAGACTTGAAAAGCTTCATCAAAGCATCCGGCGACATGCCGGCGAGCGGCGTGTCTTTCACTGCGCTTAAGATGGTTTCTTCCATGTCGAGCATTTCCGCCTGTACCGCGAACAAGTCTTGCATCTTCGGGCCCGCGAGCATTTCGAAAGTCTGACGCACTTCAAAAATATCGTTGGTATTCAACGGCGGAGTAAACCGGATGTTGGCGTTGCGAAGCACGTCGATGCGATCCGCGACGACATATTTGTAAAGAGTGGAGGGAGCGATTGGACGATCATCGCTGTGGTCATCTGACATTTGCGCGAAATCCATTGTTCTGGGCTATCGTTCACTAACGGAAGTAGAGTGCGGCTAATAACTGGACAATGGATGTCATTCCTTTCCCCGGCTCTTGATATTCCCGATCCGCCATCCCCCGAACAGCGCCCGGTCCGGGTCGTGCGGCGTCTTCGCCGGATCGGCCTTCGACCATCCCTTCACCTGTCCCAGATCCGGCAGCTCGATCCTCGGCCCCCAATACGGCCCCTCCCCCCGCTCGCGCCGCGCGGCCTCCATCACCTCGAACCTTTCGCGGTCGCGTTGCAGCCGCGCTTCGTACATCGCGCTCAGCCGGAACGAATGCGCCTCGCGACTCTCGCCCTTGCGGCGCCGGATGTGCGCGGGCTCGGCCTGCAACCGCGCTTCCTTCTGGTGGAGGTACATCAGCTGCAGCGCCTGGTTGACCGTCATCGGCGGCATGTCGGGCGGCGCGTTGGAGCGCCACGCATCGTCCTCGTGGCTCGCCGGCGACACGCTCGCGTGCAGCGCCATTTCGAGCCGGTCGTACCCTTCCTGTAACGCCAGCAGCCATTCGCGCGCGAACGCCGGGTTCTGCCGCCGCCGGCGATAGAAGGCCGCCTCCGCCGCGCCGGCCGCCTTGGCCGACAGCCGCACGTTGGCGGTCGCGCTGAGCGCCGACAGGAACGCTTGCTCGCATTGCTTGGTCAGCTTGCCGGGCTGGGCGGCGCGCATCTGGAGCTTGCCGTCGTTGCGGCGGACGATAACCGGCTCGCCACCCAGCGTTCGATTGCCGCCCTCCTTCGGCTTGGGTCCCTGCCGCCCTTTCTTGTTCAGCCGCGCCTGCGCGAAGGCGATCGCCGCGTCCCAGCGCGTCGCGAACGCGGGATGCTGGCGCCGGCGATGCTGGATCGTCGAATATTTGAGCCCCACCGCGCGCGCCGACAAACGGACGTTCCCGGTGCGCCGCAATTCGCGCAGGAATTGCTGATTCTGGATCGCTTGGGTTCGATTTAACGGCTTTGGCATGCCGAAAACGCTCTCAAACGAATTCCAACATTGCAACGGAGACGCACAGGATCAGCGCGCGCTGATCCTGAGACGGCGAACGTCCGGCCGGCGAGCCGCAAGGCTCGGCCGACGGCGCGGATTTACTCCGCGCCGCCCTTGCGCCGCCGACCCGCTTCGGCTAATGGCGCGCGCTTCCAACGCTACAGCAATGGAAAATCCGCGGGAGGGCGCTTGCGTCCGCTTGGACCGCTAAACTTGAACGGCTCCGGAAGCTTCGCTCCGGCCGCAACAGAGTGAGGTACGCCAGTCATGGCAAAGAAGATTACCGGCTATATCAAGCTGCAGGTGCCCGCCGGCGCCGCCAACCCGTCGCCGCCGATCGGCCCGGCGCTCGGTCAGCGCGGCGTCAACATCATGGAGTTCTGCAAGGCGTTCAACGCCGCGACGGGCGACATGGAGAAGAACGCGCCGATCCCGACCGTGATCACTGTCTATGCCGACCGCAGCTTCTCGTTCGAGACGAAGACGCCGCCGGCGAGCTTCCTGATCAAGAAGGCGGCGAACCTCAAATCGGGCTCGAAGGAGCCGGGCAAGATCACCGCGGGCAAGATCAAGCGTTCGGCGCTGACCGCGATCGCCGAGCAGAAGATGAAGGATCTGAACGCCAACGACATGGACGCGGCGACCCGCATCATCGAAGGCAGCGCGCGGGCCATGGGCCTCGAAGTGGTGGAGGGCTGATCATGGCGTTCGTTAGCAAGAAGCAGAAGGCGCTGACCGTCGACCGCGAGAAGCTCCACGGCGTCGACGAAGCGATCGCGCTCGCCAAGTCGAACGCCACGTCGAAGTTCGACGAAACGATCGAAGTCGCGCTGAACCTGGGCGTCGACCCGCGCCATGCTGATCAAATGGTGCGCGGAGTCGTTACGCTTCCGAAAGGAACCGGCAAAACCGTCCGCGTCGGCGTGTTCGCCAAGGGCGCGAAGGCCGATGAAGCGCGCGAGGCCGGGGCCGATGTGGTCGGCGCCGAAGACCTGATGGAAATCGTCCAGGGCGGAACGATCGATTTCGACCGCTGCATCGCGACCCCCGACATGATGGGCGTCGTCGGGCGTCTCGGCAAGGTGCTCGGCCCCAAGGGCATGATGCCGAACCCGAAGCTCGGCACGGTGACGATGGACGTCGCAGCGGCGGTGAAGGCGGCCAAGGGCGGCCAGATCGAATATCGCGTCGAAAAGGCCGGGATCATCCATTCGGGGATCGGCAAGGCCAGCTTCCCCGCGGCGGACCTGCGCGCGAACTTCGACGCGCTGCTCGATGCGGTGGTCAAGGCCAAGCCGGCCGGCGCCAAGGGCAAGTACGTCAAGAAGGTCGCGGTAAGCTCGACGATGGGCCCGGGGATCAAGGTCGACACGGCGGAAGTCGCTGGCGCCTGATCGACGCGATCCAGTAAGTTCGCGAAGGGCTGGGAGGAAACTCCCGGCCCTTTTGCTTTTACCGCTTCGTGATGTTTCGCCGCTAGGCCGAACGCCGAGATGCGGGATTTCGTGACCTTCGCCGCACCCGCGCTGATGCTCGGGTTGCTGTATTGCCTCTACCGCGCGGCGACGCTGTTCGCCGCTTGGAAGCCCGCCGCCGCCGTGGTGTGGGCGAGCGACTATACCGACGCCGAGCGGCGCGACGATTTCTGGGGTTTCGGCACCCTGCGCGGCTGGCGGATCACCGACGGGCGCGACCAAAGGCTGATCGAGGAAACGGTCCATTACGAGGACGAGGACGGCGAGCGCCACGTCGCCGAGGTCAAGCGCTACGTCCGCGCCGGCTGGTGGCCGAGCGGGGTGCACACGATCTGGTACGACACCGCCGATCCCGACCGCGCGACGGCGTTCGGGCCGGGTTACTGGTTGCTGAGCGCGGTGGCGCTGGGCTTCGCGCTCGTCACATTGATCAATGCGGCAATGAAGCTGCACGCCTGACTGCGAAGCGCGGCAGCCGCCAGTCGGCCTGCGACCACCACCACGCCAGCCCGATCGCGAGCGCGACGCTGGCGAGCCTGTAGCCTGCCACCCCCGCCCCGCCGACCGTGTCGCCGAGCCGCTCGCCCAGTTCGAGCAGCGGCATGTGGAAGGCATAAAGCGGGTAGGAAATCGCCCCGCTGACCGCCGCGATCCCGCGCCAGCGCGGTGCGATGGCCGCGGTCGCGCCGACCCACAGTACGACCGGGAAGACAGCGACAACGAACAGCGGATCGATCCACCACCACGACGTCGGGAACAGAGCGGGCGCCATCAATGCGGCGACCAAACCCACCAAGGCCCAGCCCGCGTTCGGGCGTGGCACGCTCGCCCCGATCCGGCACCACAGCCGATAGAGCAGCATCCCGGCGACATAGGCGCACATCACCCGCGCGAACCCGCCGATCCACCCCGCCGCGACGTGGCCGACGGTGAGGTCGCCGTGGAGGTATGCGACGCCGAACAGCAGCAGCACCGACACGAACAACAACCGGCACAGCGACGCGGTCGGCACGCGCTTGAGCGGTCCGCCGTGGAGCGCGTTGGCAAAGAGTTCGAAGAACAACGACCATTGCACCCCGTCGAGCACGAACAGGTGCACCGTGCTGATCGCGAGCGGGACGAACAGTAACGCGGCGACCGTTCGGATCGCGAGCAGATCGGGTGGCATCGCCCCGCCCCACGCCACCGCGACCCCCAGCGCGATCCCGATCGCCATCGTCGGCCACAGCCGCTTGAGCCGTAGCTTCATGAACGACGCCCAGCCCAGCCCGCTCGCGAAACGATGATCGTATGCGCGCGACAGCACGAAGCCGCTGAGCATGAAGAAGAAATCGACCGCCAGATACGCGCGCGAGAACAGCCCGAAATCGAGCCCCGACCGCTCCAGATGGTGCGCCACGACGAGCAACGCCGCGACCCCGCGCAGCGCGTCGAGCATGACGAAATGCTCGCCGCTCCGCATCCTGGCGCTGGACTGCCCCCCGGTCATACCCTCGGTCTAGGGCGCGGACGTTTTGATTTGCTTAAATATCGGCGGCTCGGCGATACTGCGCGGGTGGGAGGCGTGGGATGAGCGACCGGCTGGCGAACGTGGCGATGCCGCCCGACCGGGCGGTGCCGACGCGGCTGGGCAATTGGGTGTTCGAGGGCAAGGCGACATTGCTCCGCCTGCGCCGCTCGGGGCGCGAGCTGGCCGATCCGGTCAAGCGGCATCGCGCGGGTCAGGCGCTGGCCGACGCCCCCGTGCTCGCGCGCGTCACCTCCCCACTGTGGACGTCACAGGGCGGCGCGAAGGACCGCGCGCTCAACGCCGGCAAGATCCAGAATCTGCGCGCCGCGATCGCCGGGCTCGACGGGATCGAGGTGGGTGTGGGCGAGGTGCTGAGCTTCTGGCGGCAGGTCGGCAAGCCGCTCAAGCGGCGCGGGTTCGTCGAGGGGCGCGAGCTGCGCGAAGGCTGCATGATCGCGACCGTCGGCGGCGGCCTCTGCCAGCTGTCCAATGCGCTGTATGAGGCCGCCGTCGATGCGGGGCTCGAAGTGGTCGAGCGCCACGCGCACACGCGCATCGTCCCGGGGTCGCGCGCGGCGGCGGGGCGCGATGCGACGGTGTTCTGGAACTATCTCGATTTCCGCGTGCGCTCGCGCCACGCCTTTCGCATCGATGCGACGCTGAGCGCCGACGCGCTCGATGTCACGGTGCGCGGGTTCGGCGAAGGGGCGATCGCGCCGACGCCCGCGTTCCTGACCGGCTCGGCGGCGCACGATTGCCTGAGCTGCGGCCAGGTATCGTGCCATCGCCACAACCCCGACACCGAGCCGGTCGACGCGCCGACCGCGTGGCTGGTCGATGCCGCGACGCCCGAATTCGCTGCCTTGTACCGGGCATGTGCCGACGAGGCTGATCTACTGATGCTGCCATCGCGTCGCTTCGGCCGGCAGGCGAGTGGCTGGCCGACCGTTGCACCCGAACGCACCACCGACATTGCTGTGCTCCAGCGCTCGCTGGCGCTGCGCACGGCGGCGAAGGGAACCCCACGCGCGGCCTTATTGCTCGCCGCCGATGCGCGGTTGGCCAAGGCTTACGCGCGCCGATTGAGCGCCCAGTATACGCACCTCGTTATCGCGCAGCCGTTGCTGCCGCATCTGTGGCGGCTGGGCGCGCTGCGTGGGCGGAGCTTCGAGGTGCTGCTTGACCGACTGCCGATCGATGCGCTGCACGACCTGCTCGACACCGCCGCCGAGCGTCACCCGGACAGCCCAACACTCGGCGACTTCCGCGCCCCCGCTTCGGTCGCACAAGCCGAACGCGAAGCGCTCGGCGCAGCGACGCGGCTCATCACCCCGCACCGCGCGGTCGCCGCCTGCTTCCCGCGCGATCGAGTCGAAGTGATCGACTGGCTGCCGGCGCCTGCGCTCGCCGCACAGCGAGACGGCAAGACCTTCCTGTTCGCCGGCCCCGCGCTCGCGCGCAAAGGCGTGCACGCGATGCGCGCCGCGATCGCCGGGCTCGACGCCAGGCTGGCGATCGAGCGGCCGGGCGAAGACCAGCCCGGCTTCTGGGGCGATCTGGACGTCCAGCTTCAAACCGACGCGCCCGACCAACTCGCGGGCGTCATCTTGCCCGCATTGGTCGAGCACAACCCGCGAACGCTCCTCCGCGCGCTGGCGGCGGGATTGCCCGTCATCGCCACCCCTGCCTGCGGCCTGCCAGCCCAGCCCGGCCTGACGCTCATCCCCGCCAACGACCCAGCGGCATTGCGCGATGCGATGCAACACGCGCTGGACAGCGCCCCGGCCTAAACCCCACTCCTTTGCCAAACCGGGCAAAATCGCGTAGGCGGGCGGCCAATCCCTATTTCCATCCCCGTTTCCGGCCCGGCGCGTGCCTCCTGGGCCGAAGCCTTTGCTGTTGAGATCGCATGCCCTTTTCGCACCTTCCCCCCGTTTTGTCCGAGGCGCTGACCGCCAAGGGTTATGAAAAGCTGACCCCCGTCCAAGTGCAGGTCAGCGAGCCCGCCGCGCACGGCCGCGACTTGCTCGTGTCGGCGCAGACCGGGTCGGGCAAGACCGTCGCGTTCGGGCTGGCGATGGCCGACGAACTGCTAGAAGACGGTACTTTGCCGCAACCCGGCGCGCCGATGGCGCTGGTGATCGCGCCGACGCGCGAGCTCGCGCTACAGGTCGCCAAGGAATTGTCGTGGCTCTACGCCAAGGCGGGCGCGCGGATCGCCACTTGCGTCGGCGGGATGGACGCGAGCCGCGAGCGCCGTTCGCTGTCCCACGGCGCACACATCGTCGTCGGCACGCCGGGGCGGCTGCGCGATCACAGCGAACGCGGCGCGCTCGACCTGTCTGCGCTCAAGGTCGCGGTGCTCGACGAGGCCGACGAGATGCTCGACATGGGCTTCCGCGAAGACCTCGAGACCTTGCTCGACGCGACTCCGCGCGAGCGGCGCACGCTCCTGTTCTCGGCGACGATGCCGCGCCAGATCGTCGCGCTCGCGCGCAAATATCAGAACGACGCGCTGCGCATCTCGACGGTCGGCGAGGATCGCGGGCATGGCGACATCGCGTATCAAGCGATCGCGGTCAGCCCGTCGGACATCGAGCACGCCGTCATCAACCTGCTGCGCTTTCACGAGGCGGAGACCGCGCTCCTGTTCTGCGCGACGCGCGACAATGTCCGTCACCTCCACGCCAGCCTGGTCGAGCGCGGGTTCGCCGCGGTCGCGCTGTCGGGCGAGCATAGCCAGCAGGAGCGCAACCACGCGCTCCAGGCGATGCGCGACCGCCGCGCGCGCGTGTGCGTCGCGACCGACGTCGCCGCGCGCGGGATCGATTTGCCGACGCTCAGCCTGGTGGTTCACGTCGAATTGCCGCGCGATGCCGAGACGCTCCAGCACCGCTCGGGCCGCACCGGCCGCGCGGGCAAGAAGGGCACCGCGGTCCTGATCGTCCCTTTCCCGCGCCGCCGCCGAGTCGAGATGATGCTGAAGGGCGCGCGAATCGACTTCGCCTGGATGCCGGTGCCGACCCCCGAGGATATCCGCGCCAAGGACCGCGAGCGGATGCTGGCGGCGATGCTCGCCGAGATCGAGTTCGACGACGAGGATCGCGCGCTCGCCGCCGAACTGATGGCGAAGAAATCGCCCGAGGACATCGCCGCCGCGCTCGTCCATGCGCACCGCGCGTCGATGCCGCAGCCCGAGGAATTGCTCGCCTCGGCGCCCAACCCCGGCCTCGCGCCCGACAAGCAGCATCATCGTCCGGGGTTCGACGACACAGTATGGTTCGTGATGAACGTCGGGCGCCGCCAGAATGCCGACCCGCGCTGGCTGCTCCCGCTGATCTGCCGCCGCGGCGGGATCACCAAGAACGAGGTCGGCGCGATCCGCATCCAGGCGAACGAGACCGGATTCCAGATCCCTCGCGCGATCGCCAACCGCTTCGCCGCCGCGGTGATCAAGAGCGCCGGACAGGACGGCGAGGACGATAGTGGCATCCGCATCCAGCCGGTCGATGTCCCGCAAGCGTCGGCCCCCGCGCGCAAGACGCTCCACCGCGCTGCCCCGACCGGCGAGCAGCGTCCCTCCGCCCCTCGTCACGCGCGCCACCGCGCCAAGGCGCACCGCAAGGGACCGGGCACGGGCGCACCGCGCCGGCCCCACTGACGAGCGTGACGACCCGCCGCATCCTGGTCGATGCCGACGCCTGCCCGGTCAAGGACGAGATCTACAAGGTCGCGTGGCGGCTCGAAGTGCCCGTCACGATCGTCAGCAATTCGCCGATCCGAATCCCCGCGCACCCGCTGATCGACCGAGTGGTAGTGAGCGACGGATTCGACGCTGCCGACGACTGGATCGCCGAACGCGCCGCACCGGGCGCGGTGGTGGTGACGGCGGACATCTTGCTCGCCGATCGCTGTCTGAAGGCTGGGGCGTCGGTTCTCGCGCCGACAGGCAAGCCCTTCACCACCAGCTCGATCGGCAGCGCGATCGCGACGCGCGCGATCATGGCGGACCTGCGCGCGGGCGGGGATCAGCTCGGCGGGCCGGCGGCATTCTCGAAAACCGACCGCTCGCGCTTCCTGCAGGCGCTTGATACGATGCTGGTGAAGCTCCGCTGACCTAGTGCCGGCGCGGGATCACGACCTGCATCGATTCATAGCCCTTCACGAAGGTCGAAAAGGTCCGTTTGGGCTCACCGACCACATTGATCGCGGGAAAACGCGCCATGATCTCTTCCCAGATGATCTTGAGCTGGAGTTCGGCGAGGCGATTGCCGACGCAGCGGTGCACGCCGAACCCGAACGACATGTGCTGGCGCGGGCGCGCGCGGTCGATGATGTACTCGTTGGGACGCTCGATCACTTCGTCGTCGCGGTTGCCCGAGACGTACCACATGGCGACCACGTCATTCTCGCGGATCTGCTTGCCGCGGAACTCGATGTCGCGCGTCGCGCGGCGCTTCATGTACGCGAGCGGGGTCTGCCAGCGGATCGTTTCGGACACCATCGACGGGATCAGCCCGGGATCGGCTAGCAATTTGGCATATTCGCCCGGGTTGCGGTCGAGCGCGTAGACCGACCCGGTGATCGTGTTGCGCGTCGTGTCGTTGCCGCCGACGGTCAGCAGGATGACGTTTCCGAAATACTCCTCGGGCGTCATGTTCCGCGTCTCTGCCCCGTGCGCGAGCATCGAGATCAGGTCGCCGGTCGGCTCCTCGTTCACCCGCGCGTTCCACAGCTTCATGAAATAATCGCGGTATTCCATGAAGATGCCGATCTTCTCCTCGCGCGTCTCGACCACGCCGTGGCCGGGCACCGCAGTCACGACATCGGACCAATAGGTCAGCGTCCGACGGTCCTCCTGCGGCATCCCGAACAAGGTCGCGAGCGTCATCGCGGTCAGCTCGCGCGAGACGTTCTCGACCCAGTCGAATTCCTCGCCGATCGGCAAGCCGTCGAGGATCGCCGCGGCCCGCTCGCGGATCAGCGGCTCGAGGATCTGGAGGTTGGTCGGCGACACGGCCGGGCTGACGGTCTTGCGCTGAACGTCGTGGCGCGGCGGGTCCATCGTGATGAAGCTCGACAGGCCGGGGAGCAGCGGGCTCGCCTGGTCCTGCAGGGTCTGGAGCGTGATGCCGGGCTCCGACGAGAAGGTCTGATGGTCGGTGTCGACCGCCATGATGTCGTTGAACTTGGTGATCGACCAATAGCGGCCATACAGCGGGCTCTCGGCGAGGTGGACCGGGTCCTCCTTGCGCAGCCGCTCGAAATTCCACCACATCTCGTTGTCCTGGAACAGCTTGGCTTGCGCCGGGTCGATCTGGTCGATCGGGGTCGCATAAGCGATCGAGCGGGCGTCATCTAGGACTTGGGCAGGTGCGGTGCTCATCGGGCGTTCCTTTGCGGATCAGTGCTGGCTTTCGGGCATGCGGACGATCAGGCCGTCGAGCGCGTCACTGACTTCGATCTGGCACGACAGGCGGCTGTTGGCGGCGACGTTCTCGGCGAATTCGAGCATCTCGGCCTCGGGCTCGGTGCGCGTGCCGGTCGCGGCGAGCCAGGCGGGATCGACATAGACATGGCACGTCGCGCACCCGCACGCCCCGCCGCAATCGGCATCGATCCCGGGCACCCCATTCTTGACCGCACCCTCCATCACGCTCCAGCCGGTCTCGACCTGCTGGACGTGCTCGGTGCCGTTATGTTCGATGTACGTGATCGTCGCCATGGCCATCCCGTTCTGCCGGCCCGCGGGTCGTTGGCGCCCGCGATTTCCAGTTTTCAACCGCAACCTTATGGGCGCGTGTCGCGCTCGGCAAGGCTTGCGCTAACGGCTCGGCCCATCCTCACGCTGGCACGCGCCCTTCAGCGTCAGGATGTAATTCGTGATCAGCGCGACGCCCTCCTGGTGCGTCAGCGACCGGCCGAGCTCGGGCATCATCTCGCCGGGGTCGGTGCTCGCCAGGCGATAGGGGATGATCGAGGTTTCGGGGTGCCCGGGCACCACGTCGAACGGGCGATTGCCGGTGCCGCGCCCGGCAGCGACCGGCGGCTTGCACATGCCGAGCAGGCGCGGGTCGCTCGTCGCGGCGTCGAGCCACAGGCCGGAGGTGCGCGCCGCGCCGGTGGGATTGTGGCAATGGCTGCAGTTGATATCGAGATAGGCGCGCGCCCTCGCCGCAGTGTCGGGCCTGACATCCTCCCAATTCGCGTTCTGCGGGACGCCCGCCGACGGCACGCCCTTCAAATAGCCCATCGCGACCAGCCGCTGAAGCTGGTTGATCTCCCCGCCCTCGCCCGGAAACGCGCGGTTGAGATGGCGCGCCTTGAGACCGATCGGCGAAATCTTGCGGTCACGGAAATCCTGCGCGTGGCACCCGGCGCACTGGTTCTGGTTGGGGACCGAATAGGTGAAATCGGTCCGTTGCGCGCCGTCGGCAAAGGTCAGCGGCACGTCCGCGCCGGTGCGCTCCAGCGTTGCGTCGGTGCCCTCGGCGTTCCAGACATAGGGGAACGCCACCCACCCTTCCGCGCGGCGGACGAGCAAGCGCGTTTCGATCAGCCGGATATGCTTGAGATCGAGCCCGGTGACGCCGCTCTGGTAGGTCGCGGGGGTCATCTTCACCACTGTCGCGCTCGTCTGCGGCGAGGCGGCGTCGGCGGGGGTCGTGTAGTAGAAGGTCTTGGTGACGATCGTGCCGACGGGGAAGTCGAATGACTTCGCGGGGTCGTAAGACGCCGCGACGCCCTTCGGCATCCACACCGTCCGCCATTTCTGCGCGTAGTCGCTGAACAGCGGACTGTTGAGCTCGTACGTCACCATCCCCGCATGCGGCGCGATCCGGCCGTTCGCGACGGTGAAGAGGCCCCAGTCGGACAGCTTGTCCGGATTGCCATCGGCGATGAAATTCACCGAGTCGCGATTGTGCAGGCACCCCGCGACGAACAGCAACGCCGCCAGCGCAGCGACGACCCGCGCGATCATTTTTCCTTCGTCATCGCGTCGGGCAGCTTGATCTCGGGCAATCGCGCCGCAGGGGCACAGTTCACCGCGGTATCGATTCGCGCGCCCGCGAATTTATGCGGCCCGTCCGCGTTGAGCAGCTTCGCGTCGCCGTTTTGGACGCAGATGCCCGCATTCGGCACCTTGGGGTCGACGAACCCGTCCCACAGCACCGCCGGCAGCGCCCCGCCGCCGAGCGCCTTGAGCGGCGCATATTTCGTCCCCGGATTGGTCCCGCCCCCGACGAAGCGGTTGCCCGTCACATAGACGTTCTGCGGGAACGGATCGTACGCCGCGGCGACGCCCTTCTTGGTGTCGAAGCCGGTTGAATAGTAGCTGGAGATGATGACGTTGGCGGTCTGGTTGTCGGCGATGTCGTTGTCGAAGATTTCGACGAAATCGTTCGAGTTGACGATGATCCCCGACCCCGGCGGCACCGAACTGACAGCACTTCCCGCCGCGCCGAAATTGGCGTGGTTGTTGGCGCTCACCTTATTCTTGAACACCCGCGTCTTGCTGCCCGGCACCGGCAAATTGGGCATGTTGAACACCAGGATGCCACCGGTATTGCCCGTCGCGGTGTTGCCATAGACGTCGGCGCCGGTCGAATTCTCGATTTCGATCCCGGCGACATTCCCCTCGGCGCGATTGTCGCGGACGATAATGTTGTTGGACTGCCCGACATAGATGCCGGCGTCCGACGCGCCCTTCACGACCGAGCCCTCGATCAGCACGTTGGTGACCTGTACCGGATAGAGGCCGTACGCGCCGTTCGATGTCTTGCCGCCCCCGGTCCATTCGGCGCGGACGCGGCGGATGACGGTGTTCTTGACCCCGTTGACCTTCAGCGCATCGCCCTTCGTATCCTCGAGCGCCAGATCCTGCAGCGTGAAGTCGTCGCCGGTGACGAGCATCCCCTCCGCACCCGAGGTCTGCCCGGCGAACGACAGGATCGTCTTGTCCATCCCCGCGCCCTTCACGGTGACACCGTCGGCGGTCAGGCTCAGGCTCTTGGTCAGCTTGTACTTGCCCCCCGGGATCGTGATGACGTCGCCGGGTTTCGCATCGAGCAATTGCTGCTGGAGGTGCTTTTCGAAATCGGGATCGATCGTGAAGCCGTTGGCGTCGACCTTCGGCCCGCCGCACCCGCCGAGCGCCACCAAAGCCACGCCCATCGCGAGCAAACCGATCCTCGTCATCGCCCTCTCCTGCTTATTTACATCGATGATAGCAGGCTCGCGGCGGAGCGAAAGGTTGACTTCGCGGCGTGCTCGTATATTGGCGCGCGCTTCGCGGATGGGTTCCGGCCCGCTCGCGTTACCGTCCGAGACAGCAAGTGCGGGTTTCCCGCTTAATTTCTTGCCGAGGCGGGGACAGGATATTTCGCCGGTTCGCCGGCTGGTCGCCTTTGCGCGGCATCCATTCCCCATCGTTGGACTTTTGAACCGGACGCACGGCGCGTTGCCGTACGTCCAAGAACGGTTCCCATCAAAGTAATACTTTGATGGGTGCCCTAACGTGGAGAATGGCATGGATCGTGCTCAAAAGGCCGCGGCCGTCGCCGATCTCAAGCAGACCTTCTCCGAGGTTGGTGTGGTGGTCGTCACCCGCAACCTCGGCCTGACCGTCGCGCAGTCGACGCAGCTCAGGACGAAGATGCGTGAGGCCGGTGCGACCTACAAGGTCTCGAAGAACAAGCTTGCCAAGATCGCGCTGGACGGCACCGACTACCTCTCGCTGGGCGACATGCTCACCGGGCCGGTCGGTCTCGCCACTTCCGTCGATCCCGTCGCGGCCGCCAAGGTGGTGGTCGATTTCGCGAAGACCAACGACCGGTTGGAAATCGTCGGCGGAGCGATGGGCGCGACTGCCCTCAACGCGGAAGGTGTGAAGGCGCTCGCCACCATGCCGTCGCTGGATGAACTGCGTGCCAAGATCGTCGGCCTGATTCAGGCGCCGGCGCAGAAGCTCGCCAGCATCACCCAGGCGCCGGCCGGCCAGCTCGCCCGAGTCTTCGGCGCCTACGGGGCCAAGGAAGCAGCTTAATTTCAACGTAAACCTATTGAATTTTAACGGAGAATATCATGGCAGACCTGGGTAAGCTGGTTGACCAGCTGAGCGAACTGACCGTCCTCGAGGCGGCCGAGCTTTCGAAGATTCTCGAAGAGAAGTGGGGCGTTTCGGCCGCCGCTGCCGTCGCGGTTGCCGCGCCGGCCGCTGGTGGTGGCGCCGGTGGCGGTGCCGCCGAAGAAGCGAAGGACGAGTTCGACGTCGTCCTCACCGGCGACGGTGGCAAGAAGATCAACGTCATCAAGGAGGTCCGCGCGATCACCGGGCTCGGCCTGACCGAAGCCAAGACGCTGGTCGAGTCGGCTCCGAAGGCCGTCAAGGAAGGCGTCGGCAAGGACGAAGCCGAGAAGATCAAGAAGCAGCTTGAAGAAGCCGGCGCGACCGTCGAGCTGAAGTAAGCCGCAGTCGGGAAGGCGGATGCGCAAGCTAATCCGCATCCCGACAAGGCCGGCCGGCGCTGGCTACGCCAGCGTCCGACGTCACGGGATTCATTCCCGTGACGGCCCAGCCAAAAGAAACAGGCAGTCCCGGCAACGGGGCTGCCTTTTCTTATGCCCGCAATACCCCTAACCCCTTGCGCCAGGGGGATTACCAACTTGACCGGTGACACCGCTCAGCACCGGCTGGGCTATATTCCCGCGATCGACGGGCTGCGCGCGGTCGCGGTGCTGTCGGTCATCGCGTATCACCTGCGCCCCGGCCTGCTGCCCGGCGGGTTTACCGGCGTCGACATCTTCTTCGCGATCTCGGGTTTCGTCGTGACCGGGTCGATGATAGGGCAACGCTTCGCCACCCTTCCCGCGATGCTGTCGCATTTCTACGCGCGGCGGCTGGTGCGGATCATGCCCGCGCTGCTCGCGATGCTGCTCGTCACGATCCTCGCCAACCAGATGCTGATTCCCGAGGCCTGGTTGAGCCGCGCGGTGCCGCAGACCGCGCGCTTCGCCTTCTTCGGCCTGTCGAACATCATCCTCGCGACCGACACCGACGGCTATTTCGGCGTCCAGGCGGGGTTCAACCCGTTCACGCACACCTGGTCGCTGGGCGTGGAGGAGCAATTCTACCTGTTCTTCCCGCTGCTGCTGTTCTGGCACCAGAAGCTCGACAGCGCGAGGCTCGACGCGGGGCGCGCGGTACGGCTGATCGGCTGGGTCGGCGTGGCGTCGTTCGCGTTGTGCGGTGTGCTGACGTGGATCGAGCAGAAATACGCCTTCTACCTTATCGTCGGGCGGTTCTGGGAATTGGGGCTGGGCATGATCCTGTGCCTGACGGTGCCATGCTGGCGGCCGGCATTGGCGCAGTGGCGCTGGCTGGCGTGGGCGGGGCTGGCGACGGTCGCCATCGCGCTGGCGATACCGGATGGCGGAAACTTCCCCTTCCCGCTGGCGCTGGTCCCGGTGCTCGGGACGGTCGCGCTGACCGCCGGCGTGGTCGCGTCGCCCGGTACGCCGATCGCGCGCTTGCTCGCCAGCCACGCTCCCGTCGCGATCGGGCGGCTGTCCTATTCGCTCTACCTCTGGCACTGGCCGGTCTTTACGCTGTTCCGCTGGACCGTCGGATTGGATAGCGGCGTGTATCAGCTAGCCGCGCTGGCGCTCGCGTTCGTGCTGGCGACGCTCTCCTATTTCCTCGTCGAGCGCCCGTTCCGGCGGCGCGCCAAAGCCAGCGCGCGCCCAAGCAAGCGCGTCGTCGCGCGCATGACGGCGGGAACGCTCGTCTGCGCAGCACTCGGGTTCGTTATGCTGCTCGAGGCGCAGGCCCTTTCGATCAGCGTCACGCGCGATCACGCGACCTGGTATGCCGACGCGGATCGCCCGCTGAACCCCCGGCTGACGCACTGCACGATCGAAGCGGCGCGCGGGTCGAGCGGCGGCGGCGATGTCGAGCGATGGACGCCGAGCGGATGCCAGGCGCCATTCCGCGTCTTCGCGATCGGCGATTCGCACAACACTGCCTATTTGCCCAACTACCGCCAGCTCGCCGCCGAGCTCGGCGTGCCGGTGGCGAGCTACTTCCACCCCGGCTGCCCGTTCCTGCGGCTAATTCAGCCGATGGATGTGAATCATCGATGCGCGGCCTTCTACCGCGCGTTCTACGACAACCTGCGAGCGCAAGGCCGTCCCGGCGACGTGGTGTTCCTGCCCGGCCTGCGGCTGACGCGGCTAGTCAACCAGTTCGGCCACGACGCGGCGCACGATACGCCAGTCGATAATTCGCTGCCGCCAGCGGCCGTCGCGGAGGCGCAAGCGACGCTCGCCCGGCTCCAGGCCGCAGGATTCCGCGTCGTGATCGAAGCGCCCAAGCCGCTCTTCCCGGCCCCGCCGTTCCGCTGCGTCGATTGGTACGACCGCGCCAACCCGATTTGCGCGGGCGGCTTCACGATCCCGCGCGACCGCGTGCTTACGATGCGCCGCCATGTGATGGCCACGATGACCGACTTAGCTCGCCAATATCTCGCGCTGCGCGTGTGGGATCCCCTGCCCGTCCTGTGTCCGGCCGACCCGTGCCGCGCGTTCGATCCCGTTGGGCGCCCGCTTTTCTTCGATGGCGATCATTTAAGCGGGCACGGCAACGATTTGGCCTATCCGGCGATGCGCGACGCGATTCTCGCCGCGCGGCGCTAGTCCTCGAACCCGACGAACACCGTCGCCTCGTCGACCGACTTGCGCGTTGAGACGACCGCATTCGCCGGAAACTCCTCATCGGGCCAACCGAGCGCGATGCTCTTCATGATGACCTGATCGTCGGCGATCCCGGCATGTTCGCGCACCACCGGCGATTGCATGATCCCCTGGCTGTTGATCACCGCGCCCAGCCCGCGCGACCAGGCGGCGTTGACCAGCGCGGTGGCCACCGCACCGCAATCGAACGGCGTGTCGTCGCTGCCGTCGAGCACACGGTCGTAGGTCACGATCACGCAGACCGGCGCGTCGAACTGGCGAAACCCGCGCAGCATCCAGTCCTGTCGCCGCTCGGCATCGTCGCGGGCGATGCCCATTGCCGCGAACAGCTGTTTCGCGACGCCGATCTGGCGCTCGCGATGCGGCCCGGCGAACGGCTGGCCGGTGCGGAACTCGCGCGACTGCGGGACGCCGCCGACCATCCGTTCGGTATTGCCCGCGCGGATGCGGTCGAGCGGCTCGCCGGTCACGACATAGAAATTCCACGGCTGGGTGTTCATCGACGACGGCGCGCGCATCGCGAGGCCGATAATCTCCTCGATCAGCGCGCGCGGCACCGGGTCGGGCTTGTATCCGCGGATGCTCCGCCTGCCGAGCACCACCTCGTCGTAGGTCACGCCACCTTCCGCTCGGCCACTTCGGGGTGCATGTGCGGCCCGGCATCGAGCCGGAACGGCGCCATCTTGGCGCCCTCGCCGCGGTCGATCCCGATCATGTGCGCGGCGGTGGCGACTCCCGGCGCGCCGACATTCTCGCCCCAACGATACTCGGCCTTCATCGCCAGCACCGGCACGAACCACGGCTTGCCGTCGATCGTCATGACGTTGAGCTGCTCGCGTTGAAGCATCCCCATCCCCGACAGGTCGACCTCGGCGCCCGGCGCGAGATCGAACGGCGGAACCATTGGTTGATCGATCGGCGCGGCGAAGATCATTTGCAGATCCTGCGCTTGCCGCGCGCTCGCGCTCAGCAGGTACACGCCGAAGCGTACCTCGCGCGCCGCGACCGGGCCGGTGTTGCGGACGATCACGCGGTAGTCCACGGCCGCGCCCATCAGGTTGGTTCCCGCGCGCTTGGGGATCAGAATGATCTCCAGTCTGGGCTGCAGCTCATCGGCGGTCCGGCGGCGCGGGGGAATCGCGACCGGCTCGACCGGCGGCGCGGGCGGTTCCGGCGGCGCGGCGGCGGGCGCGGGCGCATACGCTTCGGCTGGCTCTTCCTCACGCGCGCCACGGCGACGGCCGAGCAGGAAGCCGCCGACTGCGACGAGCGCGAGCGCGGCGGTCCCGATCGCAACCAGCAGGCCCGTCGACCAACCGCTCAATGCCCGTTCGGCGGGCGCGGGCGGGGGCAGCGCCGCTTCGGGCGTGGCGCTGGCAACCGGCACGGGCGCGACAGTCGCCTCCGGTGTCGGAGTCGGCGTCACCGTTTGTGGCGTCGGCGCGATGGTCGGGGCCGCTGTAGGAGTGGCTGCAACGGTAGGGCGCCGGGTGGGTGTTGCGCGCGGCGTCGCTGGCGCGGCGGGTGATGCGCTGGCGGTGGGCGTCGCCGTGACGGGCGGGATCTTGAGGATACTCGACGTCGGGGTCGGCGTGGGCCGTATGAGCGGCGCGATGATCGGGCCCGAGGTCGGGATCGGCCGCGGGGTAGGGCGGGTCGACGGCGGCAGGTTGAAGCTGCCGAGCCCTGGGGTCGTTTGCGGCGCGGCAGTGTTCGATTGCGCAGCCGCCAGCGCCGGCAGCATTGCCGCCCCGCCCAGCCACACGCCCGCGCGCTTCAAAACCCCGAACCCCGTCATCCCGATCACGTCTAGCAACTTCTACCTGAACCGCCGCCAACAGCGGCGACCGGTCGCCCTAGCGCAACAATTGCGGCGGGGCGAGCGGTACGACGGGCAGCCACACCCTGCTCGGCGTCGTTCCGCCACGCATGATCGTCACCGTTGCCTTCTGGTAATCGCTCTTCTGCGCGAAGAAGATGTTCGGCACGTATTTCTGCGGATTGCGGTCATAGAGCGGGAACAGGGTTGACTGGACCTGCACCATGATGCGGTGCCCCGGCTGGAACACATGGTTCACCGCGGGCAGGCGGAACTTGTATTCCTGCACCTTGCCCGCGGGGATCAGTGAGGGGTTGCTGAAGCTCTGGCGATAGCGCCCCCGGAAGATGTCGAGACTGATCGCGAGCTGATACCCGCCCATCTTCGGGTCCGCCGGATTGTCCTGCGGGAAGACGTCGATCACCTTGACCACGAAATCGCCGTCGGTGCCGGTCGTCTTGGCGAACAGATCGGCCATCGGCACTCCCGATACGCGCACCGCCTTGTCCAGCACCGGCGTCTCATAGGTCATCACGTCGGGGCGGCCATCGTAACTGCGCTGGTCCTGCACCAGCCAGTCGCCCCAGCGCCCGTCGTTGAAATTGACCGGGCGCGGCAGATGCGGGACCGGCTTGGCGGGATCGGAGACGTAACTGTCGCCGCCGTCGGCCTGCGGGCCGAACCCGAGCCCGCCATCGGCGCCGAGATTGATCGCGGTAAGCGGTGACGGACACCCCTGCTGACACGCCAGCGGCCATTCGCTGAAACGGTCCCAATGGTTCTCGCCGGTGTTGTAGATCGTCGCCGCGGGCGGCGTCACCGCCGGGCCGTCCTTCAGATACTCGTTGAAGAACGGCAGTATCATGTCCTCGCGATACTGCGCGGCGGTGTCGCCGTTCCACTTGAACGGGCCGAGCTCATATCCCGTGCGGTTGATCTGGCTGTGCCGCCACGGGCCCATCACGATGAAGTTGTTGCCGGTCTTGCCGACGCGGGTGAGCGCCTCATAGCTGTGGATCGCGCCCCACATATCCTCCTGGTCCCACAGACCCTGTTCCCAGATCGTCGGCACGTTGGAGGGGTTCTTCGCGAGCAGCGTGTCGAGCGCCTGGCCCGACCAGAAGGCATCGTACGCCGGGTGCGCCGACATGCGGTTCCAGTACGGGAGCTGGTCGTACCCCGACTTCTTGGCCCACTCGCCCGCCGACCCCTCACGGAAATTATCGTAATCGTCGTATCCGCCGGTCGGGGGCGCCTTGCCGTCGCCCTTGTATCCGGTCTGCGCCCCGAGCCATGCGATGTTGGCGAGGCGGAATGCGCCGTAATGGAACCAGTCGTCGCCCATCCAGCCGTCGACCATCGGGCTCTGCGGCGCCGCGACCTTGAGCGCGGGGTGCGGGTTGAGCAGCGCCATGACCACGGTCAAGCCCTCGTACGACGACCCGATCATCCCGACCTTGCTGTTCGATTCGGGCAGGTTCGCCTTGTTCACCAGCCAGTCGATCGTGTCGTACGCATCGGTCGTGTGGTCGACCTTGGTCGGGTTCAGCGGACCGACGACGGGGCGCGTCGTGACGTAACCGCCCTCCGAACCGTACTTGCCACGGATGTCCTGGTAGACGCGGATATAGCCGTTGCGGACGAAGATCTCGTCCGCCAGTGGGAGCGCGGCGAGCATCGACGCGCTGTCCGACCGTCTGGCGCGGCCCGCAGCGTTGTACGGCGTGCGCGTCAGCACGATCGGCGCGTTGGTCGCGCCCTTGGGGACGACGATGACGGTGTAGAGCTTGGTCCCGTCGCGCATCGGGATCATCACTTCGCGCTTGATGTAGTCGGCGTTGGCCGGCGGCGGCGGGGTGAACTTGGCGGGAACGTCGTTGCCGTTCGGCGGCCATATCTGCGGCGTTTCCTGCGCGAGCACGGGGGTGAAGGCCAAGGCGACGAGCGGCAGAAGCGCCAACTTCCTGATCATGCGGGTGCGACTCCTCGGGGGAAGGGATGCGGCGTCCTAGGACGCTAGGGCACCGCGACGCAATGGGGCGGTTGCCGTCGCGCGACGCCGCGGGCTATGGCGCGCTCGACTGAAGGGGCCGCGTGTGATGACGAGTATCGACGACAAGAAGACGAATGCGGATCTCGTCGCGATCGACCAGGCGGAGCGTCAGGCCGGCAACCAGGAATGGTGGACCGACAATACGATGAGCTACGACTGGAAGTCGAAGGCGCCCGGCGAGCCTTTTTCCGATCCGTGGTTCGACGATATCGATCGCCGCTTCCTGTTCGGCGCGCGGCTGTTCTCCCCCGCCGACAATCCGTTCGTCGAGCTGATGGATCTCGGCACTCTCGCGGGCAAGCGCGTGCTCGAGATCGGCTGCGGCATGGGCATGCACAGCGAGATGCTGCTCAAGGCCGGCGCCAAGCTCACCTCGATCGACATTTCCCCGACCTCGGCAATGGCGACGACCAAGCGGCTCGCGTTGCGCGGGCTTCCCGGCGACGTGCGCCAGATGGACGCGGAGAAGCTCGAATTTCCCGACGCGACGTTCGATCTGGTCTGGTCGTGGGGCGTAATCCACCACAGTTCGAACACGACGCGCGTGCTGTCGGAGATCGCCCGGGTGCTCAAGCCCGGCGGCGAGGCGCGGATCATGGTCTACGCGCTCGACGGCATGTCGGCGTACATCACGCTCGCCAAATACATGTTCGGTTTCTGGCGCGGGCGGAACATTGACGAGATGCTGTGGCGCGACGCCGACGGCTTCACCGCGCGCTTCTACACCAAGGACAATTGGCGCGACCTACTGTCGCTGTTCTTCACCGACACGGTGATGGCGCTGAAGGGCCAGGATGCCGACGCGGTCCCGCTGCCCCGCCAGCTCCGCATGCCGCTGCTCAAGCTGTTCTCGACCGAACGGCTGCGCGCGATGGCGGCGAAGCGCGGATCGATGCTGTTCTCAGTTTCGCGGAAGCGATAGCGCCTGACGCAGCATCGCCGCGATGCGCGGCCGGAAGTTTGCAACGCCGAAATAGTCGAGATCGGCGGGCACGCCGCGCGGCGTCGCCACCGCCTTGAGGATCGCCCCCTCCAGCGCATCCGCGTCGAACGGGTCGATCAGCTGGCCGTATTTGCCTTCGCGCAACGCCTCGCGCCCGCCGTCGAAATCGCTCGCGACGCACGGCAGCCCGCATGCCAGCGCTTCGAGGAAGACCAGCCCGAACCCTTCCGCGACGCTCGGCATCACATAGGCGTCGGCGAGGTTGTAATAGGCGACCTTGTCCGCTTCGGCGATTTCGCCGGCGAACACGACGCGGTCGGCGACGCCGTTCGCCGCCGCCAATGCCTCCAGCCGCGGGCGGTCGTCACCGCGCCCGACGATCAGGTACGCGATGTCGGGCTGCTGTCGCATGACGCGCGGGAGCGCCGCGATGACTCGGTCGAACCCCTTGGCCTGCTCGCCGGCATCCATCCGGCCTAGCGTCATGATCACCGTGCGCCCGGCCAGCCCGAGCCGCTGCGCCAGCGCCTCGTCGCGCGCGGTCATCGCGAAATCGCCGAGATCTACTGCGTTGGGCACCACCACGCAGCGGTCGAGCGGCACCGGGCACCATTGCCGAAAGCGGTCGAGCGTCAGCTGGCTGACCGACATGACGAGGTCGGTGTTGCGCGCCGCGTGCCGCGACCAGCCGCGCTTGTGCGGCGTCCAGGCTTCGAGGCCGTGCAGGCAGGCGACCGACGGCGCGCGCGACAGGCGCGCCGCGATCCGCGCCAGCGGCAGCAGGTTGAGATGCGCGCAATAGATCAGGTCGAACTTCGGCCCGGCGACGAGATGCCGCATCATCGCCGCGACGTAGCGCATCATCCCCCCGGCCGCCGCGGTGTCGAACACCAGTTTGTCCGGCATCGGCTGGAGCGGATGATCGGCCGCGCGCGGCAATGCCACGACGCGCGCCACATCGGGGTCGGCGCACATCGCCTCGAGCACGTCGCGCGATTGTTTCGCGATGCCGCCGTGCCCGCCGTAGGCATCGGTGACGAGCGCGAGGATGTTGAGCGCGCGAGAGTGGGTGCCGCCGAGCGGTGAGACTGCCGACCGTTGGGGCATGGGTTAAGCGTTACTCGCTGGAAAGATGGCGTTCCCATAGCCCGCTCGCGCGGCGCGTATCAACGGCCAATCCGGTCGTAGTCGTGCGAAGGCCCGCACCGGCGGTTGCCGATGCGGGCCCTTGCGTTGGATCAACGGCGCTCAGGCGTGCTGCGGCTGGCCGTGCAATTCCGCGCCGACATTATCGTGCATCGAGGCACGGCTCAGCTCGATCGGGTCGAGCCCCTCGCCTTCCTCGGGCGTCACGCCGATCTCGAACGAGGCCGAGGTGCGGCCCTCGCTGCCGTCGGCCAGCGTGTAACGGGCATCGGCGACGACGATCGGGCGGAACGAAGCGGGGAGATCCTCGCCCATATCGGCCTTGAGAAGCGCCAGTGTAGCGTCGATGCGCTTGCCTTCGCCCGGCTCGATCGTCACCGGATCGGTGGTCGCGTCGGCCGGCGGATCGATCAGGATACGCTCCATCTCCGACCCGTTGGGGTCGCTCGAAAGCAGGAAGGTCGAGATGCGGACGTCCTTCGCCGATACCGATCCGGCGTTGCCGACGGTCAGCTCGATCTCGACCAGCGCCTCGTCTACGTTGGTGCCGGCGCGGACCGGACGCATCGCGAACTCGAGCCACGGACGCTCGGCGACCGGCGCGGTGCCAGCGGTGAGGTCGGCAACCTCGTCGGCGGCGGGCTCGACCATCTTCACTTCGTCGGGCGCGACGGCGACCGGCTCGATCGCAGCAGCCGTCTCGGTGCGGCGGAGGAATTCCGGCTCCTTGCGCGGCGCGACCGCGGCGACGGGGAGCGGCTCGACGACCGGCGCCGCGGCGACGGGCTCGACATACGTGTCCTCGACGTACGGCTCGTCATCATAATAGGTTTCCTCGACGCGACGGCGGCGAAGCGCGAACACGCCGACGAGCAGGAGCGCCAGCACGGCCAGCGCGCCACCTGCCCAGACCCAGAGCGGCGTGGTGGTCGTAGTCGTCGATTGCGTCTTGGTCGTATCCGCGACAGGCGCCGGCGCGGCGGGCGCAGCGGCAACCGGCGCGGCAGGCTGAGTCGCGGCTGGCTCCGCGGGCGGCGTCGCGGGCTGGGGCGCAGGCGCGGCGACGACCGGCGCGGCAGGACCGGCCGCGCGGACGGGCGCCGGACGGGCGGTCGTCGTGCGAGTCGTGCTGCGCGTCACGGTCGAGCGCGTCGCGGTACGCGGCGCGGGCGCGGCGGCGGGCTGCGCCGGCGTGGTCGCGGCGTCTGGAATAGTAGCGACCACCGGCGGCGGCGGCACCGTGGCGGTCTGCGGCGGGGTTACCACGACCGGCGGCGCGGCCGGCGTTTCCTGCGCGAAAGCGGGGGTGGCGATGAACGCGGTGGCGCACAGAAGCGGCGCGACGGCGCGGGCGAAGCGGGGGACGAATTGCTGTTTCATGACGGGTCAACAATGATGGGAACCCGAGTCTTGTTCCCCTTTTCGTCGCATGCCCGATTTCGCTTCACCGTCAACGAAACGGTTAATTGTTTGATTTGAAGCGATAAATGCCGACCAATTTTTCGTTGACTTTTTTGTCGATTCTTCTCGGGCAGGTTTGACACTTTCCAACATGCCCCCTATATCGCCGCCTCCACCACGATCTTCGGGAAATGACGCGGCGTCGCGCACCGTGTCGGCACGAATTGGGGATTGTGGTTCACACGACGCCAAGAAGCTGCACGTCCACTTTCGCTGAAAAACGAGAGTTCGGATGAGCGGCTTTTTTGCGTCGTGGCGTGCCCGCCCGGTGGACACCGGGCATGACATGACGGCTTCAAGAGGCGAAATCCCACATGGCGACCAAGGCGATCACGGGCAATGGCTCGGGCGGCACCGCGAAGCGGCGCATCCGCAAGGTGTTCGGTAACATCCACGAAGTGGTGCAGATGCCGAACCTGATCGAGGTTCAGCGCGAATCGTACGAACAGTTCCTGCGCTCCGATCCGTCGATCGGGTACGTCTCGGGCCTGGAGAAGACGCTACGCAGCGTGTTCCCGATCCGCGATTTCGCCGGCACCGCCGAGCTCGACTTCGTCAATTACGAGCTCGAACCGCCCAAGTTCGACACCGACGAATGCCGCCAGCGCGGGATCACCTACGCCGCGCCGATGCGCGTCACGCTGCGCCTGATCGTGTTCGAAGTGGACGCCGATACCGATGCCCGCTCGGTGCTCGATATCAAGGAGCAGGACGTTTACATGGGCGACATGCCGCTCATGACGCAGAACGGCACGTTCATCATCAACGGCACCGAGCGCGTCATCGTGTCGCAGATGCACCGGTCGCCGGGCGTGCTGTTCGACCATGACCGCGGCAAGACCCACGCCTCGGGCAAGTATCTCTTCGCCGCGCGTGTGATCCCGTACCGCGGGTCGTGGCTCGATTTCGAATTCGACGCCAAGGACATCGTCAACGTCCGCATCGACCGCAAGCGCAAGCTGCCGGTCACCGCGCTGCTTTACGCGCTCGGCCTCAACTCGGAGGAAATCCTCAACCAGTTCTACAACCGCGTGACCTACGTGCGCGGCCAGGGTGGCTGGCAGATCCCGTTCGCGGTCGAGAACTGGCGCGGGCAGAAGCCGCTGTTCGACATCGTCGACGCCAAGTCGGGCGAAGTGATCTTCCCGGCAGGCCAGAAGGTGTCCCCGCGCGCCGCCAACAAGGCGCAGAAGGACGGGCTCGAGACGCTGCTGATCCCGACGGAGGAAATCTTCGGCCGCTACAGCGCCTATGATTTGATCAACGAGAAGACCGGCGAGATCTACATCGAGGCGGGCGACGAAGTATCGGCCGAGAACCTCGAAAAGCTCGACAAGGCCGGGATCGACCGGATCGAACTGCTCGACATCGACCATGTCACAACGGGCCCTTGGATCCGCAACACGCTCAAGGCCGACAAGGCCGAGGAGCGCGAGCAAGCGCTGTCCGACATCTATCGCGTGATGCGCCCCGGCGAGCCGCCGACGCTCGAGACCGCCGAAGCTTTGTTCGCGGGCCTGTTCTTCGACCCCGACCGCTACGATTTGTCGGCGGTGGGCCGCGTCAAGCTCAACATGCGCCTCGACCTCGACGCCGAGGACACCGTCACGACGCTCCGCACCGAGGATATCCTCGCGGTGGTCAAGACGCTCGTCGACCTGAAGGACGGCAAGGGCGAGATCGACGACATCGACAACCTCGGCAACCGCCGCGTGCGCTCAGTCGGCGAACTGCTCGAGAATCAGTATCGCGTCGGCCTGCTGCGCATGGAGCGTGCGGTCAAGGAGCGCATGTCGTCGGTCGACGTCTCGACCGTCATGCCCAACGACCTGATCAATGCGAAGCCCGCGGTCGCCGCGGTGCGCGAGTTCTTCGGCTCGTCGCAGCTGTCGCAGTTCATGGACCAGACCAACCCGCTCTCCGAAGTGACGCACAAGCGTCGCGTTTCGGCGCTCGGGCCGGGCGGCCTCACCCGCGAGCGCGCGGGCTTCGAAGTCCGCGACGTCCATCCGACGCACTATGGCCGCATCTGCCCCATCGAAACGCCGGAAGGCCCGAACATCGGCCTGATCAACAGCCTCGCCTCGTTCAGCCGCGTCAACAAGTACGGCTTCATCGAGACGCCGTACCGCAAGGTCGTCGACCACAAGGTGACCGACGAAGTCGTGTATCTCTCCGCCATGGAAGAGGCCAAGCACACGATCGCGCAGGCCAACGCCGACCTCGACAAGAACGGCAAGTTCACCGAGGAGCTGATTTCGGCGCGTCAGGCGGGCGAATTCCTGATGGCGCTGCCCGAGAACGTCACGCTGATGGACGTGTCGCCGAAGCAGCTCGTTTCGGTCGCGGCGTCGCTGATCCCCTTCCTGGAGAACGACGACGCCAACCGCGCGCTGATGGGATCGAACATGCAGCGCCAGGCGGTGCCGCTGGTGCGCGCCGAGGCGCCATTCGTCGGCACCGGCATGGAAGAGACCGTGGCGCGCGATTCGGGCGCGGCGATCTCCGCGAAGCGTTCGGGGATCGTCGACCAGGTCGACGCGAGCCGCATCGTGGTCCGCGCGACGGGTGAGGTCGAGGCCGGCAAGTCGGGCGTCGATATCTATACGCTGATGAAGTTCCAGCGTTCGAACCAGAACACCTGCATCAACCAGCGTCCGCTGGTGAAGGTGGGCGACGTGGTCAACGTCGGCGACGTGATCGCCGACGGCCCGTCGACCGAGTTCGGCGAGCTGGCGCTCGGCCGCAACGCGCTCGTCGCGTTCATGCCGTGGAACGGCTACAATTATGAGGATTCGATCCTCATCAGCGAGCGTATCGTCAAGGACGACGTCTTCACCTCGATCCATATCGAGGAGTTCGAGGTCATGGCCCGCGATACCAAGCTCGGGCCGGAGGACATCACCCGCGACATCCCGAACGTCGGCGAGGAAGCTTTGCGCAACCTCGACGAGGCGGGGATCGTGTACATCGGTGCCGAGGTCGAGCCGGGCGACATCCTCGCCGGCAAGATCACGCCGAAGGGCGAATCGCCGATGACGCCGGAGGAAAAGCTGCTCCGCGCGATCTTCGGCGAGAAGGCGTCGGACGTTCGCGACACCTCGCTGCGACTGCCCCCGGGCGTCGCCGGCACGGTGGTCGAGGTCCGCGTGTTCAACCGCCACGGCATCGACAAGGACGAGCGCGCGATGGCGATCGAGCGCGAGGAGATCGAGCGCCTGAAGAAGGACTCGGACGACGAGCGCACGATCCTCAACCGCGCGACCTGGTCGCGCCTGCGCGAGATGCTGATCGGCCAGACCGCCACCGCGACGCCGAAGGGCCTCAAGAAGGGCGCGACAATCGATCAGGACCTGCTCGATCAGGTCGACCGCCACGAATGGTGGAAGTTCGCCGTCGCCGACGACAAGGTTCAGTCGAACCTCGAAGCGGTCAAGGCGCAGTATGACGACGCCGCGAAGGTGATCAACGACAAGTTCGTCGATCGCCGCGAGAAGCTCGAGCGCGGCGACGAGCTGCCCCCGGGCGTGCTCAAGATGGTCAAGGTCTTCGTCGCGGTGAAGCGCAAGCTGCAGCCGGGCGACAAGATGGCCGGCCGTCACGGCAACAAGGGCGTCATCAGCCGCATCTTGCCGGCGGAGGACATGCCGTTCCTCGCCGACGGGACGCCGGTCGACATCGTGCTCAACCCGCTGGGCGTGCCGAGCCGCATGAACGTCGGGCAGATCTTCGAAACGCACCTCGGCTGGGCCGCGCGTCAGCTCGGACAGCAGCTCGGTCAGCAGCTCGAGGAGTGGCGCGATGCCAATCCGGAGCCGAAGGCTGGCGCGATGCCGTCCGCGGTCAAGGATCGCCTGAAGGAAATCTACGGCGATCACTACGCCAAGGAGATCGATGCGCGGTCGGGTGAGGAAATCGTCGAGCTGGCGCAGAACCTGACCCCGGGCGTTCCGATGGGCACCCCGGTGTTCGACGGCGCGCACGAAGCGGACGTGTCGGCGATGCTGACGCTCGCGGGACTCGACACGTCGGGCCAGTCGGACCTGTTCGACGGCCGCACCGGCGATCAGTTCGACCGCAAGGTGACCGTGGGCATCATCTACATGCTCAAGCTCCACCATTTGGTCGACGACAAGATCCACGCACGCTCGATCGGGCCTTACTCGCTCGTCACCCAGCAGCCGCTGGGCGGCAAGGCGCAGTTCGGCGGCCAGCGCTTCGGCGAAATGGAGGTCTGGGCCTTGCAGGCCTACGGCGCCGCCTACACCTTGCAGGAAATGCTGACGGTGAAGTCCGACGATGTGGTCGGCCGCACCAAGGTCTACGAGGCGATCGTCAAGGGCGACGACACGTTCGAGGCCGGCATCCCGGAAAGCTTCAACGTGCTCGTCAAGGAAATGCGCTCGCTGGGTCTCAACGTCGAGCTCAAGAACGACGAGCCCGGCGTGGATTCGGACGGTGTCGCGATCGCGGCGGAATAGTCGATCTTCTCCCCTCCCGCTTGCGGGAGGGGTCGGGGGAGGGCCTGTGGGCCACGACCCTTCCCGACAATGACATGCCCTCCCCTAGCCCCTCCCGTAAACGGGAGGGGAATTGGAGTTGAAAATGAACGAACTGACCAACTTCGCGAACCCGGTGGCCAAGCCGGAGACCTTCGACCAGATCCAGATCGGCATCGCGTCCCCCGACCGCATCCGGTCGTGGTCGTTCGGCGAGATCAAGAAGCCCGAGACGATCAACTACCGCACGTTCAAGCCCGAGCGTGACGGCCTGTTCTGCGCGCGCATCTTCGGTCCGATCAAGGATTACGAGTGCCTGTGCGGCAAGTACAAGCGCATGAAGTACAAGGGCATCGTCTGCGAAAAGTGCGGCGTCGAGGTCACCGTCTCGAAGGTCCGCCGCGAGCGGATGGGCCATATCGAGCTCGCCGCGCCGGTCGCGCACATCTGGTTCCTGAAGTCGCTGCCGAGCCGCATCGGCCTGTTGCTCGACATGCAGCTCAAGCAGCTCGAGCGCGTGCTCTACTTCGAAGCCTATATCGTGATCGAGCCGGGCGTGACCCCGCTCGAGCGCTACCAGTTGCTGACCGAGGACGAACTGCTGTCGGCGCAGGACGAATATGGTGAGGACGCCTTCACCGCCGGGATCGGCGCCGAGGCCGTGCGCATCATGCTCGAGAACCTCGACCTCGAAGGCGAGCGCACCGCGCTGCTCGACGAGCTCGCGGTCACCAAGTCCGAGCTGAAGCCCAAGAAGATCATCAAGCGGCTGAAGGTGGTCGAGAGCTTCATCGATTCGGGCAACAAGCCCGAATGGATGATCCTCGAGGTCGTGCCGGTCATCCCGCCCGAACTGCGCCCGCTGGTGCCGCTCGACGGCGGCCGCTTCGCTACGTCGGATCTGAACGACCTGTATCGCCGCGTGATCAACCGCAACAACCGCCTGAAGCGCCTGATGGAGCTGCGCGCGCCGGACATCATCGTCCGCAACGAGAAGCGCATGCTGCAGGAGGCCGTCGACGCCCTGTTCGACAACGGCCGCCGCGGCCGCACGATAACGGGTGCCAACAAGCGTCCGCTCAAGTCGCTCTCGGACATGCTCAAGGGCAAGCAGGGCCGCTTCCGCCAGAACCTACTCGGCAAGCGCGTCGACTATTCGGGCCGCTCGGTCATCGTGACCGGGCCGGAGCTCAAGCTGCATCAGTGCGGCCTGCCGAAGAAGATGGCGCTCGAGCTGTTCAAGCCGTTCATCTACGCGCGTCTCGACGCCAAGGGTCTGTCGATGACGCTCAAGCAGGCCAAGAAGTGGGTCGAGAAGGAGCGCAAGGAAGTCTGGGACATCCTGGATGAAGTCATCCGCGAGCATCCTGTGCTGCTGAACCGCGCGCCGACGCTCCACCGCCTCGGCATCCAGGCGTTCGAGCCCGTGCTGATCGAAGGCAAGGCGATCCAATTGCACCCGCTGGTCTGCTCGGCGTTCAACGCCGACTTCGACGGTGACCAGATGGCCGTGCACGTGCCGCTGAGCCTCGAGGCGCAGCTGGAAGCGCGCGTCCTGATGATGTCGACCAACAACATCCTCAGCCCCGCCAACGGCAAGCCGATCATCGTGCCGTCGCAGGACATGGTGCTCGGCCTCTATTACCTGTCGATGATGAAGGAAGGCGAGCCCGGCGAGGGCATGCTGCTGTCCGACATGACCGAGGTGCACCAGGCACTCAACGCCGGCGCCGTGACCCTGCACACCAAGATCACGAGCCGCGTGCCGCAGACCGACGAAAGCGGTGTCGAGCACATGAAGCGGTTCGAAACCACGCCGGGCCGCATGTTGCTGGGCGAAACGCTGCCCAAATCGCACAAGGTGCCGTTTGAAACGGTCAACCGCCTGCTGACCAAGAAGGACGTCACCGACGTCATCGACGAGGTCTATCGTCACACCGGCCAGAAGGAGACCGTGCTGTTCGCCGACGCGATCATGGCGCTCGGTTTCCGCCACGCGTTCCGCGCCGGCATCTCGTTCGGCAAGGACGACATGATCATCCCGGCCGAGAAGGAGGCCTTGGTCGACGAGACGCGCGACCAGGTGAAGGACTTCGAGCAGCAGTATCAGGACGGCCTGATCACGCAGCAGGAGAAGTATAACAAGGTGATCGACGCCTGGAGCCGCTGCGGTGACCAGGTGGCCAACGCGATGATGAACGAGATCAAGGCGGTCAAGAAGTTCGAGGACGGCCCCAACGCCGGCCGCGAGAAGCCGATCAACTCGATCTACATGATGGCGCACTCGGGTGCCCGCGGTTCGCAGGCGCAGATCAAGCAGCTCGCCGGCATGCGCGGCCTGATGGCCAAGCCGTCGGGCGAGATCATCGAGACGCCGATCATCTCGAACTTCAAGGAAGGCTTGACCGTCCTCGAATATTTCAACTCGACCCACGGTGCCCGCAAGGGTCTCGCGGATACCGCGTTGAAGACGGCGAATTCGGGCTACCTCACTCGTCGCCTGGTCGACGTGTCGCAGGACTGCGTCGTGATGGAGGACGATTGCGGCACCGAGCGCATGCTCGAAATGCGCGCGATCGTGCAGGGCGGCAGCGTGATCGCCTCGCTCGGCGAGCGCATCCTGGGCCGCACCACGGCCGAGGACGTGATCGACAAGGACGGCAAGGTCGTCATCCCGTCGGGCACCTTGCTCGACGAGGCGATGATCACGACGATCGAGGGCATCGGCATCCAGGGGATGAAGATCCGCAGCCCGCTCGTTTGCGAGGCCAAGATCGGCGTGTGCGGCAAATGCTACGGCCGTGACCTCGCGCGCGGTACCCCGGTCAACATCGGCGAAGCGGTCGGCGTGATCGCGGCGCAGTCGATCGGCGAGCCGGGCACGCAGCTGACGATGCGCACCTTCCACATCGGCGGTGCGGCGCAGCTCAACGAGACCTCGAACCTGGAGGCGCATGCCGACGGCACGGTCGAGTTCCGCGACCTGCGCATCATCGTGGACCAGCGCGGCCGCCGCGTCGTGCTGAGCCGGTCGGGCGAGATCGCGATCAAGGACATCGACGGCCGCGAGCTCGCGGTCGATCGTATCCCGTACGGCGCGTACGTGATGTTCGACGACGGTCACATCGTGACCAAGGGCGACCGCATGGCCGAATGGGATCCGTTCACCATGCCGGTGATCACGGAAACGGGCGGCACGGTGAAGTATGTCGACCTGATCGAGGGCAAGACGATGACGGAAGTCACCGACGAAGCCACCGGCATCGCCCAGCGCGTCGTGACCGAGAACCGCGCGACGGCCAAGAGCAAGGAGGATCTGCGCCCGCGCATGACCCTGACCGGCTCGGATTCGAGCGAGGCCGCGCGCTACATGCTGGCGCCGGGCGCGGTGTTGTCGGTCGACGACAATGCCACGGTCCAGGCCGGCGACGTCGTCGCACGTGTCGCTCGCGAGTCCGCCAAGACCCGCGACATCACGGGCGGTCTGCCGCGCGTCGCCGAGCTGTTCGAAGCGCGCAAGCCCAAGGAAAACGCGATCATCGCGAAGGTCTCGGGCCGCGTCGTGTTCGGCAAGGACTATAAGGCCAAGCGCAAGATCGGGATTCAGCCCGAGGACGGCGGCGAGGTCGTGGAGTATCTGATCCCGAAGTCGAAGGTGATCGACGTTCAGGAAGGCGACTACGTCAAGCGCGGCGATAATCTGATCGGCGGCTCGCCCGATCCGCACGACATTCTCGAGGTGCTCGGGATCGAGCCGCTCGCGGAATATCTCGTGTCGGAAATCCAGGAAGTCTATCGACTCCAGGGCGTGAAGATCAACGATAAGCACATCGAGGTGATCGTTCGCCAGATGCTGCAGAAGGTCGAGATCACCGACGGCGGCGACACCACGCTGCTGGCCGGCGAACAGGTCGATCGCGCCGAGATGGACGAGATCAACGACAAGCTCGACAAGAAGCAGAAGAAGGCGGAGGGCAAGCCCGTCCTGCTCGGCATCACCAAGGCGTCGCTGCAGACCCGCAGCTTCATCTCGGCGGCGTCGTTCCAGGAAACCACCCGCGTCCTCACCGAGGCGGCGGTCCAGGGCAAGCAGGACACGCTGATCGGGCTCAAGGAGAACGTCATCGTCGGCCGTCTCATCCCCGCCGGGACCGGCGCGGGCATGAACCGCCTGCGTGTCGCCGCTTCCAGCCGCGACGCCGCGCTGCGCGTCCAGCAGCGCGCGCTGCAGGAAGCGCTGATCGCGCCGAACTCGGCCGAGGAAGAGCGCGCCGCGGAAAAGCTGCGTGACGTCGCCGACGACACCGGCAGCGATGCGCTGGCGGCGGTTGTCCCGTCGGGCGACGGCAGCGACGAAGCCGCCGGTGAGTATCTGAACGAGACCGAGTGATTGGGATCGTTCGGGCGCTCACGCCGAACAAGAAAGACCGCCGTCCGGGGATGCCCGGGCGGCGGTTTTTCGTTGACCGCTACCGCGCCATTTCGACGATCCGCGTCGCCAGCCGCTCGGCCTCGGCGCGGTCGTGGGTGACCATCAGGATCGGCAGGCCGAGCTCGTCGCGCACATCGCGAATCGCATGCTCGACCTCTCCGGCGCGCGCGCGGTCGAGCGAAGCGGTGGGCTCGTCGAGCAGCAGGAACGCCGGATCACTCAATAGCGCGCGGCCGATCGCGACGCGCTTCGCCTCGCCGCCCGACAGCGTGCGCGGCCAGCGATCCATCAGATGCGCGATATCGAGCAGTTGCGCGACCGCGTCGATCATCGTCTCGCGCGCGCCGGCGTACCGCAGGTTCGCAGCGACACGCATGTGCGGGAACAGCCGCGACCCCTGAAAGACATACCCCGCCCGGCGGCGGTGGACGGGCACGTCGGTCGCATCGTCGAACAAGGTGATGCCGCCGACGCGGACGTGCCCACGATCGGGCGCCAGCAATCCCGCGACCATGTTGAGCACGCTCGTCTTGCCGACGCCCGATGGGCCGAACAGCACGGTGATGCCCTCCCCCGCCTCCAGCCGGAGCGCGATATCCACGTCGCCCAGCCGCTTCGCCAGATCGAGGTCAAACGCCATGGATCATCCCGGCGCGCATCCGCCGCGCCAGCAGCTCGGAGGCGATCAGCGCCGCCAACGCGATCAGCACCGACAACGCCGCCAGCCGCAGCGCGATCGCGTCGCCGTCGGGGCGCTGGAGCGCGGCATAGATCGCCAGCGGCAGCGTCCGCGTCTGCCCCGGCACGTTCGACACGAAGGTGATGGTTGCGCCGAACTCGCCCAGTGAGCGCGCGAAGCCGAGCACGGTCCCGGCCAGCACGCCCGGCAGGCTAAGTGGCAGCGTGATCGTGCGAAACACGCGCCAGCGCCCCGCCCCCAGCGTCCGCGCCGCGCCCTCCAGCCGCCGGTCGACCGCCTCGATCGACAATCGCATCGCGCGCACCATCAGCGGCAGCGCCATCACGCCCGCGGCGATCGCCGCGCCGGTCCATTTGAACAGCACATGGTTGCTCAGTGCTCCCAGTGGCCCCGACGGCGCGAACGCCAGCAACAACATCCAGCCGGTCACTACCGGCGGGACGACGAGTGGCAGATAAACGATCGCCTCGATCAGGATCTTGCCCGGCACCTTCGCCCGCGCGAGAAACCACGCCAGCGCGAACGCGAGCGGCAACATCGCCACCGTCGCCACTAGCCCAACCTTGAGCGACAAGGCGACGATGCCCCATTCCGCCGGGGTCAGCGTGGCCTCCCCGGTGCGGTAAAGCCGAACCGCGTAAAGATCGCACGGCCGCTCGGCGAGAGCAGGAAGCGGCGAAAGCCCTCCCCCTGCGGATTGGTCGATCCGGCGAGTCGCGCGACCGGATACACGATCGGCGGGTGGCTGGCCGCCGGAAACACGCCGGCAACGCGCACTTTTGCCGAGGCTTTGGCGTCGGTCAGGTACACGATCCCGAACGACGCCGCGCCGCGCTCCACCAGTGCCAGCGCCGCACGCACATTCTCCGCGCGCACGACGTGCGGCGCAACGGCGTCCCACGCGCCGAGCTTGGTCAGCGCCGCCTTGCCGTACTTGCCCGCCGGCACGCTGTCGGGGTCGGCCATCGCCAGCGGGCCGCTCCCGAGCAGCCGCGCCAGCTTCGCCCCGTTGAGCGGCACTACCGTCCGCCGCCCAGACGGCTCCGCCACGACCAGCCGGTTGCCGACCAGGTCGGCGCGCGTGCCCGGCGCGATCAGCCGCTTCGCCGCCAGCGCGTCCATCCATTCTTCATCAGCCGACACGAACAGATCGGCCGGCGCCCCCGCCTCGACCTGCCGCGCCAGCGCCGACGACGCGGCGAAGGAGATCACCGGGCGCGAATGCCCCGCCTTCGCCCATTGGTCAGCAGCGGCATCGAGCGATTCCTGCAAGCTCGCCGCCGCCAGTACCAGCGGCGCGCGCGGTGGCGGCGCAGCGCCCAGCACGAGCGCAGCCAGTCCGGCAATCAGGAGACGGCGCGTGAGACTATGCATGACCCGCGCATACACCGCGCAGCCGTCGCGGCCTAGCGCGCCTCAACCCGCCCCGTGCGCTGCAGCTTGCCCCATCCCACGCTCGGCCCGCGCAGCGCCTGGGTGAGCGCCTTGAGCACGACGTAATACATGATCTGGCGGTATCCTATGCGCTGCGGGATCAGCAGCCACAGCAGCCGCCATTTCGCGCGGCGTTCGAGCGCGAAGGCGACGATCGCGGAGAGCAGGTCGATCGCGGTGAAAATCAGCCAATAGGTGAACATCTTGTCGAGGCTGGTCTGCGTCTGCGCCCAGCCGTGCGCCTCGATCGAGAGCCAGGTCGTGACGATGCTGATGATGAGAGCCAAGTCGATGATCGGGCTGATCGCGGCGAGAACTACCTGGAACAGGACCGCCTGCGGCACGCCGATCCATGCCAGCCCGCGCGGTCGCCCGGTCGCCACGATCCGGCCGTGCTTCCACAGGCATTGCAGCGTGCCGTACGCCCAGCGGAAGCGTTGCTTGGCGAGCCCGCGGAACGTCTCCGGGCTTTCGGTCCAGGCGACGGCATATTGATCGTAGGTGACGCGCCAGCCGGCGCGCTGGATCGCGATCGTCAGGTCCTGGTCCTCGGCGAGCGTGTCGTGCGGGTAACCGCCGACCTCGCGGATCGCCGCCAGCCGCCACGCGCCGACCGCGCCGGGGACGACCATCATCGCGTTGAGGCTCGACAGCGCGCGGCGCTCGAGGTTTTGCGCCGTGATATATTCGAGCGCCTGCCAGCGGGTGACGAGGTTGACGCGGTTTCCCACCTTGGCGTTGCCCGCGACCGCGCCGATCCTGGGGTCGGCGAACCACCGCGCGAGCCGCGCAATCGTGGTCGGTTCGAACTGCGTGTCGGCGTCGAGCGCGATGACGATCTCGCCCTTGGCCAGTGCCAGACCCTGGTTGAGCGCGCGCGCCTTGCCGCCGTTTTCGAGCGTCAGCAGCCGCACGCGCGGCTCGTCGGCGAACGCGGCCGCGACGATCGCGCTCGTGCGGTCCTTCGACCCGTCGTCGATCACTATCACTTCGATCTGCACGTCGGTCGAGGCGAGCACGGTGCGCACCGACCGTTCGATCACCGCTTCCTCGTTGAACGCGGGAATCATCACCGTAACGAAGCGGGCCGGGTCGATCGCGGGGAACACCGTGCGCAACTCGCGCCGCGCCTGGATCAGCGCGAGCGCCGACAGCAGCACCGCGCGCAAAATGCCGATCGAGATCGCGAACACGAACAGCCAGCCGAGGCCGATGACGATCGCGCCGAGTGTGCCGAATAGGAACAAATCGACTTCCGCCGCGCGCCGGTCGCTCGGCGAAATCGGCGGCATCGCCTGATCGCGCGACAAGCCGGCGAGCTGCGAGACCGGAACGAAGGTGTAGCCCAGCGCGCGCAACCGCTCGATGATGATCGGCAACGCCTCCACCGTCTGCGCGCGGTCGCCGCCCGCGTCGTGGAGCAGCACGATATTGTGGCTGCACGCGCTGTCGTCGCCGTCTTCGCAGCCGGTGTCGTTCTTGGTCACGCCGTTCACGACATTGTCGACGATCGCCTGGACGCCCGGGCGCTGCCAATCTTCGGCGTCGACGTGGAGGCCGACCGAGATGTAACCGTGCTCCTGCGCGCGCAGCACCGGTCCCAGTTCGTCCGCCGTGGTCGGCTCCGCATCGCCGAAATAGGGCGCGCGGAAGAATTTGAGCGAGCGGCCGGTGAACGCCTGGAACAATCGCTGCGTCGCGTTGAGCTGGATGTCGGTATCGGTCTCCGACGCGCCGGCGAGATTGGGGTGGGTGTAGGTGTGGCTGCCGACTTCATGCCCTTCGGCGACGATGCGTTCGAGCAAGTGGCGCTCGGTCAGCGCATTCTCGCCGACGATGAAGAACGTCGCGGCGACCTGGTATTTCTTGAGCACATCGAGGATCTGCGGCGTCCAGTCGGGGTCGGGGCCGTCGTCGAAGGTCAGCGCGACTTCCTTCGGGCGGGCGCCGTCGCGGCGGATCAGGAACTGGCTGGGCAAGGCGTCGAACGCGACATCGGCGATCGTACCGTCCTTTGCGGTCGTGACGCGACGGTGGCCAGGCGCCGGCGTCGCCACGATCCGCAATATCTCGCCACGGCCCTCAATCTGCCGCTCGGTACCGGGGGGGATCGGCTCGATCGTCGAGGCCGGCGGCAGTTGCGCGTGCGACCGCCCGAAGATCGACCACAGGCCTGGATCCTCCGCACCGAGCCGCCACAGCGCGACGCCGCCGATTCCCGCGCGGCGCAGGAAGGCGATCTGGTTGTACGCAGACGCGGCATCGAGGAACCAGACGACGTGCTTGCTGCCATCGTCCTCCTCGTACGCGAAGCCCGAATTGCCGCTCGCCTTGTCGAATGCCGGCATCGCGTCGGAGTCGCGCGCCGACTGCCATGCTTCCTCGACCGTCACGGCGCTATTGGCGCCGGGGTCCTTGCTGCCGATCGTCCAGTCGTACCCGTAATTGCCGATCGCCACGACTAGCTTCGATGCGGGCACGCCCCGCGCCGCGTCGGCGATCGACCGCGCGAACCACGCCTGCGATGCGACGGGCCCGGGGTCGCTGGTGGTCTCGTGCTCGTCATACGCCATCAGAAACACGCGATCGACGATCTTCGCATAGGCCGACACGTTCCAGGCGGGCTCGCCGACCGGAACCGCCATCGCAATCAGCCAATTGTGCTTGTCGAACCGCGTGTTCGCTTCGTTCAGGAACGCCAGATAGTCGGCCTGCGCGCTCGGCGGGAGCTGCTCGAAATCGAAGAATGCGCCGCCGGCGTGGTTCGCCGCCAGCCATGGCTCGAGCCAGTCGAGGAACGCCTTGCGCTGCCGGGGATCGTGGAGCAGCGCGACCGTGCCGGGCACGTCCCATTTCGCATTCAGCGCGTTCTGGATCATCGGCAGGATCAGCGGCCGGCGTGTCGCCGCGTTGATCACCTGCCGCCCGACCGGATCGGCGTCGATCGTGATATGGTGGTTGGGACCCGTCACCTGCACCCAGCCGGGGATGACCCAGTCGAGATCGTCGATGTGGCGGCGCAGCGAATCGCCGCTCTCCTTTTCCCACGGCGTGTGGAAGCCGATCGCGAGCGGCACATTGCCGGCGTCCTTCGCCGTCCTGGCGCGAGTCTCGCCGGTCAGGCGCCGCGCGTACCAATCGATCGTCCGGCGGGTGCGCTTGAACAACGTGTCGTGCGGCGGCGTCAGCGCCTGCGGGCCACGTTCGTTGGCGACAGGCAGCAGCGGCTGGACTGGCACGAGACCGATCGACGCCGCGAACACCGTCGTCGCCAACAAGAGAAGCGCGACGAACGCGGCGACACCAAGCGCGAAACGGCGGCGGCGGCGGCCCGAAGGATCGTAGAAGACGGGAGCGCCGGGGACCTTCATCGCGTCAGTCGTGGCACCGGCGACCGTCGCCGACAAGCGGCATCAGGCCGCGGTCTGGCGCGACACGCTGCCGGCATAGAGCGCGAACATTTCGTCGAAATGCGCGTCCATCGTCCGCACGCTCGAGGCGCGCGCAACGCTGCGCGTGGCCGCCGCGGTCATGTCGCCGGCGAGGAACTCGGTCAGCACCCGCGCCATGTCGCGCACGTCGCACGCGGCATAGCGCGCGCCGCAGCCCGGTCGGTGATGATCGCTCGCGCCGCCACGGTCGGGCAGGATCAACGGCAGCCCGCTCGCCGCGCCTTCGGCCGCAACCATGCAGAACGTCTCCGCCTCGCAGCCGTGGATCAGCGCATCGCCGCTCGCCAGCATCGTCGCCAGTTCAGCGCGGTCGGCGATCGGCGGCGCGACGACGATGTGCGGCGACCCGCGGCTGGCGCGCACGATCCGCGCGCGGTCGCGTCCCGCGCCGAACAGGACGAGCCCGACCGCATGGCTCGACCCCGCCGCCAGCACCGCCTCGCATACCATCGGCCAGCGCTTTTCGGGCGCCATCCGGCCGAGCCCGACCAGAAGCGTCGCATCCTCGCCCAGCCCGCATTGGTCGAGTAGCGCCGCGCGCACCGCCGGGTCGCGGTGCGTGGGCGAGAAAATTCCCGGTTCGACCCCCATCGGGAGCGTCAGTGCCCGATCCACGCCGCCCGCGCGCAAGCGCTGCGTCAAATCGTCGCTCGCGCTGACCACAAAATCGAACTGGCGATTGAGCCGCCGCAGATGGCGCCAATACCAGTCCATCCGCCGATCGATCGTTTGCTGCGACATCAGCCCCTGCAGCCAGCGGTAGGGATAGGCCGACAGGAAATCGCAATGCATGATCAGCGCGCGCGGCGCGGCGCCCTGCCATCGCCCGACCATCGCGGCACTCGTCCAGGGCGAGGCGACCTCGACCAGGTCGGGCTGCCAGCGATCGAGTGCGGCGTGTAGGCGCGCCTCGTCGTCGAAATAGCGATAGTTGCGGTCGAGCGGGAATTCGGGCGCGGCGATCGTCGCGAGGATCGCCCCCGGCGCGACCTCGGTGACCGCGTCTTCGGCACCCGGTGCGAGGATGACGATCTCGTGCCCCGCAACCGGCCCGGCCTTCAGCTTGCGCTCGACATAGGTGCGAACCCCGCCGCCGGCGGGCGTATAGAATGCGCAGACGTCGAGGATCCGCATCAGCGCTCCTTCCCGGCGGTTGCCTCGCGCGCGAGGTCGGCGATGGCCAGCGAGACGCCGATCAGCACCTGGCCGGCGAAAATCACGCCGGCCACCAGCGCCACCGTTTCGGCGACGTTGGGCACGGTCTTGAGCGTGCCGGCGGCAAGCCCCGCGAACACCAGATCCTTGTTGGGCAGGAACGGCAGCCGCGTGACGAACTGGCGTGCCGCCGCGAGCAACAGCCACCAGCCGAGCGACACGCCCGGCACGACCATCGCCCATAACAGCCCGACCATCAGCGTCATCGCGACCGAGCGCACGAGGTGGATCGCGCCGATCCGCCAGAATTGTTCACGCGTCACTGCGAGGACCCGGTTCCGGAACAGCATGATCGCCATCGACGACCCGACCAGGATGATCGCGGACCACAGGATCGAATGTTCCATCGACCCGAACGCGAGATCGCCCGGCAGCGCGATCGCGCCGAGCAGCAGCGCGATGGTAACCACGTTCCCGACCAGCGCGGACATCACCGCCACGTCGCGCACCGCGCCGAACGGCGATCCCGGGAGCGCAGCATTTTGCCGCGCCCACAAATAGAATTGCAGCTCGCCCGAGTAGCCGAACAGCAGTTCGTTCGACGCCGATTTGCGGAACAGCGCGCCCAAGCCGGCCAGCGGCAACGGCCATAGTCCGCGAAATATCAGGAAATCGGCGACCGGCTGGATCGACAGGAACACCGCGACACCGATCCAGAAGCCGGGCGCGGACGGAGTCATGTGCCACAGCGCCAGCACATCGCGCCGGCCCAGGGCATCGGCGACGACGGCGATGATCGCGAGCGAGAGGATCGGCCCCGCCCAGCGAAGCCACGGCGCCGTGGCGCGATCCCTCGCGCCCTTCGCCCAATCGGCGACCGCGGCGGCCTCCACTCCGCGTACGGTCTGTGTCACCTCGTTCATCCGGACGCTACCTTCGTTCCTTCCCCGTTGGACGACCGGCCGTTCATGTCCCCACGGCCGGCAATAGCTCGCGATACCGGGCAAAACGCGCCCCGTGCGACAGGCTGGCGACCGTCCGCGCTATACTGTCGGTCAGTGACGCTATGTTGGTGTCTCCAGGATGAACGGCAAGGCGCATCCACGCTTTTCTGGGCAAGGCGGCACGCGCCGCGGCGGCGACTGCGAGCGACGACGCGATCCGCCACCTGCTGCGGCTGGCCCAGGTGATCACCGGCCCGCGTGCGACGACCTCGCCGGTTGCTGGGCGCCAGACCTTCATATGATCCTCGGCCAGCGCGAAGCCTTCATCGCTCAGCGCCTGCAGCGCGCCTTCGCCATAGAGCCAGGCGGGCGCGATGAACCCGACGGGGGCGCGTCCGATGATATCCTCGATCAGCTTGCGCCCGTCGGCCATCCGCGCCCGCGCCGTGGCATGGTCGAGCCCGAGGAACTCGCCCTCGCCCGCGGTCATCCGCTTCGCCTTGAACCGTGCCATCGCGCCTTCATGCTCGCTGCGGTCGAGGTGGAACCAGCCGTGCACGAACATGTCGACCCCGGCATCGGACCACGCGCGCAGCCGACTGGCGAACGGCGTGCCGGCGCGGATCGGCGCGTCGCCCCAATGATCGGGGACGACGAGCATCGCATAGGCCGGCGTCGCCATGTCGCGCGAGACGATGTCGGCGAGGCGATCGACCGCGCCTTCGAACTTGGGCGAGACGTCGTGGATCGAGACGAGCAGCGAGGGTTCGGGCCGGGCCATGATTGCGCGCCGCTAGGCCCGTTTCGGGCCGACATCAAGAACTTCAGCGTCTGGCCGCGAACCAGATGACGTGGCGCGGCCCCTTGCCGTTGCTCCGCGCGCGCACGACGACCTCGTCGACCGCGAACCCGGCGTCGCCCAGCCGCCGGGCAAAGCGCGGGTCGGGCGCCGCCGACCAGGTCGCGAGCACGCCGCCCGGCGCCAGCGCCGCGCGCGCCGCGTCGAGCCCGCGCGCCGAATAGAGCCGCCCGTTGCTCGCACGAGTCAGGCCGTCCGGGCCATTGTCGACGTCGAGCAGAATCGCGTCGTATTCACCCCGCGCCCCGTCGATCAGCGCGGCGACATCGTCGCGCACGACAGTGACGCGGCGATCGTCGAGGCACCCCGCCGCCAGCCCGGCCATCGGCCCGCGCGCCCAGCCGATGATCTCGGGCACCAGTTCCGCGACCGTCACCCGCGCCGCGTCGCCGAGCACCGCGAGCGCCGCGCGCAGCGTGAACCCCATGCCGTATCCGCCGATCAGCCAATGCCCCGCGCGGCCGCGCAGCCGCTCCGCCGTCATCGTGGCGAGCGCCTCTTCGGACCTGCTCATCCGGCTGTTCATCAGCTCGTTGCGGTCGAGCACGATCATGAAATCGCCGCCCCGCCGGAACAGGCGGAGCTCGTCGCTGGTGCCGGGAATCTTCGCGACCTCGAGGAGCTCGCGCGGGGTCATGCCAATGCCGTATCCATCGCCAGCGGATAGCGCTCCAGCCCGCTTGCGTACAGCGCGCCCGAATAGCGCTATCCTACAACGAGGCTATGTCGCGCATCCCGACAAGGCCGCCTGCGCTGCTCGCAGGCTTAGCAAGCGACCAGACCGCGAACCAAGACGCGAGGAGTTACATCCTCGCAGATCTGAATGAATATGGTCTGCAACGGCGCACAAGTCCCGGGCCGTCGGTTTGCGACCCGATGCAATACACTCGATGATCGGGCGGGGAATCGTCCCCGCCGCTCCGACGTTTTGTTCGTTCATGGGATACTGGATGATATTTAGCAGGCGTCCAGGTGTTTTAGTGCGTTAAGGACCTCACGGACCGGCACCGGATGTCGCAGTTCGGGCGGCTTGCGCAGCGTCGGCTGCGACCGCACGGCGAAAGCGTCCGAAGCCCAAGAGGCTAGTATCGAGCGCTTCACTTCCGGCTCGAGTTGCGGGTGATGGACAAGATCATCGGGACCGCCAAGCGATCCGCAAAAGTGGACCGACATTCTGAATACCTCGACAGTTCGACATTCGCCCACCGGCACGCCCTTGGAGAGCGTGCCTTCTGAGCAAGTGAGAAATCCGCCCGCCCGGTGAAAACTGGGCGGACGAAGTCTTTACGCCGCTTTATGCTTTGGCTGCGGCGCCTCGAGCCGGTCGTTGGCCGCCGGCGCGGCAGTCCCGATCTCGATCTTGCGCGGCTTCATCGCCTCGGGGATTTCCCGCTTGAGCGAAATGCGCAACAGGCCGCTGTCGAAGCTCGCATCCTGAACGACGATGAAATCGGCCAATTGGAAGCGCCGCTCGAACGCGCGCGTCGCAATCCCGCGATGAAGGTAGCGTCCGGCGTCGCCTTCCTCGGCACGGTCGCCCTTCACGGTCAGTTGATTGTTCTGCGCTACGATCTCGATCTCGTCGGGCCGGAATCCAGCGACCGCGAGCGTGATGCGGTACTGGTCCTCGCCCTGCTGCTCGATGTCGAACGGCGGGTAATTTTCGGTATCCGTACGGGCGCTGGTCTCGAGCAGATCGAACAAGCGATCGAAGCCCACGGTGGAGCGCCGGTACGGCGCAAAGTCGAAATTCGTCCTCATATCCAAATCCTCCTTTGAGCAATCTGGGCACAAGGAGCACCGGGAGAGAGCCGGTGCCCTCGGTCCTGCCGGACCGAAAATCGCGTCCGGCGACGGTCAGATATTTTTGCGCGCAAGGGGTTCAAGGGGTGCTAGAAAAAAATTTTGCGGGCGCTCTGCGACTTCGCACACGGCTCTGACATGTCGCTTGTCAGAACGCGTCGCGCGCCCGCAAACGGCGGCAGTCGAGGCATATTCATGACCGCGGCAAAGCCGCGTCGCCGAACGATACGGTCGAGGACGAGTTCGATCGGCCGCCGGTCGGCGCGACGCTGGTCTTCGTCCAACTCGGCGATTGCTCCCGCAATCTCCTCCTTAGCCTCAGGCGTCATCCCCCATCCGCAACGCCGCAATGAACGCCTCCTGCGGGATGCTCACGCTCCCGTATTCGCGCATCTTCGCCTTGCCCTTCTTCTGCTTGTCGAGCAGCTTGCGCTTGCGCGTCGCGTCGCCGCCGTAGCATTTCGCGGTCACATCCTTGCGCATCGCGCTGATCGTCTCGCGGGCGATCACCTTGCCGCCGATCGCCGCCTGGATCGGGATCTTGAACAGGTGGCGCGGGATCAGTTGCTTGAGCCGCTCGACCATGCCGCGCCCGCGCGTTTCGGCCGAGCCGCGGTGCACGATCATGCTCAGCGCGTCGACCGGCTCTTCGTTGACCAGGATGCCCATCTTGACCAGGTCGCCGTCGCGATAGCCGATCTGATGATAGTCGAAGCTCGCATAACCCTTCGACAGCGATTTCAGCCGGTCGTAGAAATCGAACACCACTTCGTTGAGCGGCAGCTCGTAGGTCGCCTGCGCGCGGCCGCCGACATAGGTCAAATTCTTCTGGATCCCGCGCCGGTCCTGGCACAGCTTGAGGATCGAGCCGAGATATTCATCGGGGACGTAGATCGTCGCCTCGATCCACGGCTCGGCGATGCTCTCGATCTTGTTGGGCTCGGGCATGTCGGCGGGGTTGTGCAGCTCGATATGCCCGCCGCCGTGGGTCAGCTCGATCTGATACACCACCGACGGCGCGGTGGTGATCAGGTCGAGATCGTATTCGCGCGTGAGGCGTTCCTGGATGATCTCCAGATGCAGCAGCCCGAGGAACCCGCAGCGGAAGCCGAAGCCGAGCGCCGCGCTGGTCTCCATCTCGAAGCTGAAGCTCGCGTCGTTGAGGCGCAGCTTGGAGATGCTCTCACGAAGCTTCTCGAAGTCGTTGGCATCGACCGGGAACAGCCCGCAGAACACCACCGGCTGAACTTCCTTGAACCCGGGGAGCGCGGCGGTCGCCGGGCGCTTCGCGTCGGTCAGCGTATCGCCCACGCGCGCCTGCGCCACGTCCTTGATCTGCGCGGTGATGAAGCCGATCTCGCCCGGCGCCAGCTCGGTCAGCTGCTCGATCTTGGGGCGGAAACAGCCGACGCGGTCGACCAGATGCTGCGTCCCCGCCTGCATGAAGGTGACCAGCTGGCCCTTTTTGAGCACGCCGTCGATCACGCGCACGAGGATGACGACGCCGAGATACGGGTCGTACCAGCTGTCGACCAGCATTGCCTTGAGCGGCGCGGTCGCGTCACCCTTCGGCGCCGGAATGCGCTCGACCACCGCGTCGAGGATTTCGTCGATACCGATCCCCGACTTGGCGCTCGACAGGATCGCGTTCGACGCGTCGAGCCCGATCACTTCCTCAATTTCCGCGCGGACTTTCTCCGGCTCGGCGGCGGGCAGGTCGATCTTGTTGATCACGGGCACGATCTCATGGTCGTGCTCGATCGACTGGTAGACGTTGGCGAGCGTCTGCGCCTCGACCCCCTGCGCCGCATCGACCACGAGCAGCGCGCCTTCGCACGCCGCCAGGCTGCGCGACACTTCGTAGGCGAAGTCGACGTGGCCCGGCGTGTCCATCAGGTTGAGCTCATAGCCCTTCCATTCGAGGCGCACGGTCTGCGCCTTGATCGTGATCCCGCGCTCTTTCTCGATGTCCATATTGTCGAGCACCTGCGCCGACATCTCGCGCTCGGACAGCCCGCCGGTGCGCTGGATCAGCCGGTCGGCGAGCGTCGACTTGCCGTGATCGATATGCGCGATGATCGAGAAATTGCGGATTTTGTCGAGTGGGGTGGTCATTGTGCGCGCGCGGATAGCAGGCGCCACGCCAAACGCAAAAGGGTCAGCTTCCGCCCATCGCCTTCTCGGTCCCCAGGATCGCCTTCAGCGCCCCCAAGTATCGCGCCTCGCCCGCCCCGCTCACCATCGCCCAGCGCACGCCGCGGCGTTCAAGCACTTCTTTCGACAGGTCGAAGAACTTCTGGCGGCGTTCGGTCGAACCGAACATCCGCGTGCCGTCCTCGACCCAGGGCAAGTCGATGTCGAACAGCAGGTAGAGGTCGGCGGTCCCGGTCCAGCTGTCGAACCATGGATCGTGCTTGCCGTAGAGCATTTCCGCCCAGACCTGCGTCATCAGCGGGTCGGTGTCGAGGATCACCGGCGTGCGCCCGCTGGCGATCGCCGAGCGCGTCTGGGCATCGTGCGCCTGCGCGATCGCGACCAGGTCGGCCATCGTCCAGCCCGTCCCGAACGCCTCGGTATAGGTGCGCCCGTATTCGACCACGCATGCCGACCCGAAATGCCGCGCGAGTTCGGGCGCCATCGTCGACTTGCCCGTGCTCTCGGGCCCGTGCAGGCAGATCGAGCGGAGTTTCATAACCCAGATTAATGCCGCGCCGCCTGCCAGCGCGCCAGTCCCCAAATCGCGAGCCCGAGCAGGACCACGTAGAGCGCCGTCGTGATCCACAACGCCTTTGCCGCATAAAGCCCGATCGACAGCACATTGGCGACGATCCACAGCCACCAATTCTCCAGTTTCCGGACCGACATCAGGATTTGTGCCGCGACGCTGGTCATCGCGACGCTCGCATCCCACCATGGGAACGACGCGTCGGTGAAGCGATGCATCAGCCAACCCCACAGCGCGATCGCGACAAGGATACCGGCGCCCCCCGCGAACCGCGTGGCCACGGTTAGTCGTTCGACCACCACCTCGCCGGCCTGGGCCTGCGACCGGCGCCACTGGTGCAATCCGTAGAGCTGCACCACGAGGAAGAAGACCTGCAACAGCATGTCGCTGTAGAGCTTGGCGTGGAAGAACACCCAGCCGTAGATCGCCACCCCGACGATCCCGAACGCATAGTTCCAGATGCTGCGCCGCGCGACCAGCCAGACGTTGATCAGCACCAGCAGCGCCGCGACGCCCTCGAGCGGCGACATCTCGCTCAGGAATTCGCGCACGATGCCGAGCGACGTCATGGACCGGTCGTAGCAAGGTCGGCGGGCCGGGGTCGAGAGCCATGACGCAAATCGCCTATAATGGGCCTCCCCACCGCTGATAAATGCGCTGCACCAGAGGGAAAAAGGGAGGTCTGCATGCGGAAGGTGATGATGGTGGTGGCGGCGGCGGCGTTCGTGCTCGCGACGCCGGCGATGGCGGGCGGCGACCAGTCGTCGGGGCGCAAGGCGCAGGAACGCGGCATGGCCGAAATGCCGCATTGCGCGCGGCCGATCGGGACGATCGCAATCGTCGAGCCCGACAAGCAATGGTGGGTCAACTACAACCTCGGCAGCCCCGAAGCGGTGCTCAAGGTGTTCGTCCAGCAATCGGGCTGCTTCACGCTCGTCAACCGCGGCCGGTCGATGCAGAGCCGCGCGATGGAGCGTGCGATGGCCGACAGCGGCGAGATGCAGCGCGGATCGAACATGGGCAAGGGCCAGGTCCGCGCGGCGGACTTCTTCCTCGAGCCCGACATCGTGTCGTCGAACGACAATTCGGGCGGCAACAATATCGGCGGTGCGGTGGGCAGTCTGCTCGGCCGGCGCGGCGGCGTGTTCGGCGCGATCGCCGGCGGCATCAACATCAAGAAGGGCGAGGCCAACGTCACGCTCTCCGTCGTCAACTCGCGCACGACCGAGGAATCGGTGGTCGAGGGCTATTACCGCAAGACCGATGTCGGGTTCAGCGCCGCGACCAGCGCGAGCTGGTGGAGCGGCTTCTCGTCGGTCGGCGGCGGCGGGTACCAGAACACGCAGATCGGCCAGGTCATCGTGCTCGCCTATCTCGACGCTTACTCCAAGCTGGTGCGGCAGCTCGGCGGCGCTTAGCGTCCGCTTGCCTTGGCGTGACGTGGCGCTAGGCTCCCCGGCCAAACGGCAGGAGGGGCCATGCGCCACGTCGCTATCATCGGGTCGGGACCGGCGGGCTATTACACCGCCGAAGCGTGCCAGAAACAGTTTGGTGACGCCGTGCGGGTGGACATCATCGACCGCCTGCCCGTGCCCTACGGCCTGATCCGCACCGGGGTCGCGCCCGATCACCAGTCGATCAAGGGTGTCAGTCGCCGCTACGAGGCGACCGCGCTGTCGGACAATGTGCGCTTCGTCGGCAACGTGACGGTCGGCAAGGACGTGAGCATCCCCGAGCTGCTCGATCTGTACGACGCGGTGGTGATGGCGACCGGCGCGCCCAATGACCGCCCACTCGGCATCCCCGGCGACGATCTGCCCGGCGTGATCGGCTCGGCGGCGTTCGTCGGTTGGTATAACGGCCATCCCGATTTCGCCGATCTCGCGCCCGTCCTGGCCGGACCCGGAGCGGTCGTCGTCGGCGCGGGCAACGTCGCGCTCGACGTCGCGCGGATCCTGGCGAAGACGCCGACCGAGTTCGAAGGTTCGGATATTGTCGGCCATGCGCTCAATGCGCTTGGGCGACATGGCATCGGTACCATCAGAATATTGGCCCGGCGCGGCCCTCATCAAATTGCGATGACTCCAAAAGAGCTGGGCGAACTCGGTCACCTTGCGCGCGGCTTTCCGATCGTTGAACCGGAGCATCTGCCGCCGGAGGCGGAAGACGCTCTGCTCGAACCCGGGCTGCGTAAGTCCGTATCTCATCTTCGTAGCTTCGCCGAACATCGCGAGGAGCCCGGCAAGACGCTCAGGATCAAGTTCGATTTCTTCGCCATGCCGGTGGCGATCGAAGGCGACGGCAAGGTCGAGCGCGTCATCGTCGAGCGCACCGCGCTGACCCCCGACGGCGGCGCGCGGGGCACTGGCGAGACCTACGCGATCCCGGCGGCCTTGGTCGTCAGCTGCATCGGCTACCGCACCCCGCCGATCGAGGGCGTGCCGTACGACGCGAAGCTCGGCCGCTTCGCCAACGATGAAGGAAGGATCGGCCCCGGCCTTTACGCGGTCGGCTGGGCGCGGCGCGGGCCGACCGGCACGATCGGCACCAACCGCCCCGACGGCTTCCTGATCGCCGAGCATATCGCCGCCGATACTGCCGACGGCAGTGGCAAAGCGGGCCGCCCCGGGCTCGATGCGCTGCTCGGCGAACGCGGCACCGACGTCGTTACCTTCCGCGACTGGCAGAAGATCGAGGCCGCCGAAATCGCCGCTGCGCGCGCGGGATCACCACGCGAAAAGTTCACCTCGATCGACGCGATGTTGGCGGCGCGACGCTAGGCTTGCACCGACTCGGCGTGCTGGCTATAGGCGCGCCTCCAAGCAGCGGCCGGCCGCGAAATTTCGCCCGTCCGTCACTCCGTCGGGGAGTAGCTCAGCCTGGTAGAGCACTGCCTTCGGGAGGCAGGGGCCGGAGGTTCGAATCCTCTCTTCCCGACCAGTTTTTCGGATGACGCGAACGTCCGGGGGACGTTCGCCCGAAAAACTCCCGAGCGGCAGCGAGGGCGACCATAATCAAAGAAAAGAATCCAAAGTCAGCGGGTTAGCGGACTCATAGCGATTCCAAGGGTTTAGATGGACGGATTCACCATATCATGGTAAATGAATCGTTGCGCGACGGTCGCGCAGCGTGCGGGGGTGGATGGTCCAAGCGTGGTTCCTGGTGGCGCTCGCCGCGAGTTTGGCGGGCTATGCGACGTACCTCGCAGGGCTGCGCCGCAACCTAGTCGAGCCCAATCGCGCGTCGTGGCTGATCTGGTCCGCGGCGACCGCGGTCGAGGCGTTCACCTATGCCGCGGTCAATCCCGACGGCCCGCAACGCTGGATCTTCCTGTTCGCGATGGTCGCGTGCGCCGCGATCACGATCGCGCTGTGGCGGCGCTCGGCGTGGAGCCTGCCGACCCGGACCGAGGCATTTTGCATCGGCGCGAGTCTCTCCGCGCTCGCGATCTGGGCGATGTTTCGCGACGCTTTCTGGGCGCACATGCTGGTGGTCGCCGCCGTCCCCGTCAGCTTCTGGCCGACCTGGGCGAGTGTTGCGGCCGACCGCAACCGCGAGCGCTCCCCCGCCTGGGGGCTATGGACCGTTGGTGATCTCGCTACGTTGCTCGTCGCGACGCGCACGCCGGGAAGCCCGGTCGGCGAGTACGCCTATATCCTCGTCGAACTGGTGTGCCACGCCAGCGTGTGGTTCCTCGTCGGGCTGGCGACGATCAACCCGTTGCGCTCGATCGGCTATCGTAACGGGCGTTTCTTCGTGCTGGACGCGCTGCGCACCCCCGCCAATCTGTTCAAGGTCGGCGAGAGCCATCTCGGCAAGGCGGTGTTCGCCGCCCAGCCCTTCATCGAGGGCGATCGCCTGATCGAATTCACCGGCCGCCGCTTCCGCGCCGCGCGCGTGCCCAGCCTGACGCGCGGGCAATCGGACCGCTTCGTCCAGGTCACGCCCGAACATTATATGGGGCCGTCGGGGCGGATCGACGATCTAGTCAACCATAGCTGCGCGCCCAATGCGGGGCTGCGCTTCACCGACAGCGGCGTCTATCTGGTCGCAATTCGTAACATCGCGGCGGGCGAGGAAGTGACGTGGGACTATTCGACCACGCTCGCCGAATCGAACTGGCACATGATCTGCCAGTGCCGCAGCCCCGACTGCCGCCGCGTGATCGGCAATTTCGCGACGCTGACGCCTGAGCGTCAGGAATGGTTCAGGTCGAGGAACCTAGTGGCACCCTATCTACGGCGAAAGGATAGTTTGAGCCGCGACCGCGCGGCGTAATATTTTCGCGGAACGGTGCGGGTCGCCACCATTTACGCCGTCACTCAACCGAAGCTAATATTGGTCCGGGGGGACTCAATGATCGATCGGCGCGCCTTCGTGGCGAGCACATTGGCGATTGCCGCGGCTGGCCGGGCAAGCGCCCAAACCAAGGAAGCGGCGACCGACGATTGGGCGGTGGCGCGCGCTATCGTCGCGCGGATCCAGCCGCCGGTCTTCCCGGTCGCGAGCTTCGCCATCACCGATTACGGTGCCGTTACCGACGCGTCCGCGCACACCGCGGTCGCCGCGGCGATCGACGCCTGCGCGGCGGCGGGGGGCGGGCGCGTGGTCGTCCCGGCCGGACTGTGGCGGATGAACGGGCCGGTGCACCTGAAATCGAACGTCGAGCTCCACCTCGAACGTGGCGCGACGCTGCGGTTCGGAAAGCCGGGCGAGATCGAGCTGCCGATCGTGCCGACGCGGTGGGAAGGGACCGAGGTCAACGGCCTGTCCCCGCTGATCTACGCGCACGATTGCCAGAATGTCGCGGTCACCGGGCCGGGTACGCTCGACGGCCAGGGCGGCGCGGGGTTCCGCCAATGGCGCGGCCGGCAAAAGGGCGACAAGGCGGAACTGCGCCGCATGGGTGCCGACGGCGTGCCGGTCGACGATCGGCGGTTCGGCGACGGCCATTTCCTGCGCCCGCCGTTCGTGCAGTTCTTCCACTGCGACAACGTGCTGATCGACGGGCCACGCTTCATCGACTCGCCGTTCTGGACGATCCACCCGGTCTATTCGCGCAACATCACGATCCGCAACGTGACCGTCGTGAGCAAGCACCTCAATTCGGACGGGGTCGACCCCGATTCGTGCGAAGACGTGCTGATCGAGCATTGCCGCTTCGACGTGTCGGACGACTGTATCGCGATCAAGTCGGGGCGCGACCGGGATGGCTGGCGCGTGGCGCGGCCGACGCGCAACGTCGTGATCCGCGATTGCGAAATGTCGACCAATGTCGCCGGCGCGATCGCGATCGGTAGCGAGATGTCGGGGGGTGCCGCGAACGTCTTCGCCGAGCGGCTCTACGTCCATCGCGCCAAGCAGGCGGTCTATATCAAGGGCAACCTCGAGCGCGGCGGGATGGTCGAACAGGTGTACGTCCGCGACCTGAAGGTCCGGCGCAGCGACAAGCTGATCGACATCACCACCGACTATCACGGCGGCCGGCACGGCAAGGCGCCGCCGACCTATCGCGGCTTCACGGTCGAACGCGTGAGTTGCGCCGATACCGGCCAGGCGCTCAGCATCGTCGGCGTGTCGCAAGCCCCGGTGCAGGACGTGCTGTTGCGCGACATCACGGTCGGCACCGCGACGGTGCCCGATACGATCGCACACACGCGGGATTTGCGGTTGGATCAGGTGCGGATCAACGGCCTCCGCCTCGGCTGACCTTAGAGGCTAGGCCGCCAGCTCCGATGGCTGCCGCTCCGGCGCCTTCAGCACCAGCCGCGCGACCGCCCCCAACCCCGCCCCGTCGCTGTCGAGGCTGAGCGACCCTTCCATCGCGGTCATCGAATTGGCGCACCAGTGGAGACCCAGCCCGCCCGATTTGTGCGCGCGCGTGGAAAAGCCGCGCTGGAACAAGTTGGGCACGTCGTCCGGATCGAACCCCTCCCCCGTATCGCGGATCGCGATCTCGACATGGCCGTCCGCGGTGTCGGCGATCGTCACGGTGATGTTGCCCGATCCGCCCGCCGCGACGATCGCCTCCGCCGCGTTGGAGAAGAGATTGCCGACAACCTGGCTGAGCAACAGCCGGTTGGCGAGCACCGGGTGCGGCTTCGCGGGGAAGCTGAACATGATCGATGCGCCGTCGCCCGAATGGCGCGCGATCGTCGCGTTCTGTGCGATGATCTGGGTCGCGTCGCATTCGTCGAGCGGCGGGCGTTCGTGCGCGAGCTGCTGTTGCGCGCCGATGATCTCGAGCACCTGGCGCATCGCGTCACGGCCGACCTGAAGCTGGTCGCGACGTTCGGCGCGCTGTTTGTCCTCGGCCTCGACCGCGGCGGCGGCGAAGGCGGCGAGCTTGGCACGGCGCTCGCTCGGCACGTCGTCGCGCGCGAGCTCGGCCAGCACCTTGTCGAGCGTCGCACGATCGACCGGCGGCGCCTGGCCGATCCCGGCGCTCAGGATCGTCGAAACGGGGTTCAGCGCGTTGCGGACGTTGTGCATCACCGCGACCGCGCTTTCGGAGCGGCCGAGCGCGAAGCTCTGCACCTCGACCTGCTCGCGCAGGTCCTTGAGCTGGACCAGCATCGAATTGAAGCTGCGGCCGAGGCTGGCGATCTCGTCCTGCCGCTTGGCATCGTCCTCCAGCACGCTCAGCGATCCCGAATCGCGCACGCGCTGCATATGCCCCTCGACCCGGCCGAGCGGCTTGAGCACGAGCCGCGTGATCATCCGGCTGAGCACGGCGAGCACGATCGCGAGCAGGATTGTCGAGCCGAGCACCGCGAGCCACAGCATATGGCGGCCGAGCAGCGAGACGTCGCGCGGCACGGTGAAGCTGGCGGCGGCGACGGGCTTGCCGTCGGCGCCCGCGATCGGCACCGCGATCTGCATCGTGTTGCTGCTGGTCGTGACCAAGGCGCCGCTTCCCGCAAGATCGAGCTTCGCTGCCACTTGCAGCAGCCCGCTCAACTGCTGCGAATTGATCCGCCGGACCATCACGACATAGCCGCGCGGGGTCCCGCCACCGTCGCTTTTCCTGACCTGCGCGACCCCGGCCGCGGCGACGATGTTGCCGAGGCGGACGAAGAAGCTGCCCGAGTGGCCCGATTTGCTCGCCTTCATCACCGCATCGAGCGGCGCGGCGCGCATCGCGGCGACCATCGCATCGCGCAACCCTTCATTCTCGATCTTGCTCGCCGGATCGATCCAGCGCGCGATCACCAGACTGCGGTCGGGGCGCAGATAGGCCATGCCGTCGACGTCGAGATTGCCCATCGCGAGCGGCGAGAAGCTTTCCTCCTCGAACGCCTTGCTTGGCTTTTCGATATAATCGTAGCTCGAGTTCCAGTCGCCATAGTCGCTGACCGAGCTTTCCACCTTGCCGGCGAATTCGCTCAGCGCGGCGCGGGTGCGCTGGACGTGCCCGTCGATCGACTGACGTTCGAGTGCGTTGAAATTGGGCGTGATGACCGCGGCGAGCAACAGGGTGAGCGCGATCGACCCGATCAGCCCAACGCCGGCAAGGATGACCAGCAGCTTGCCGCCGAGCGACGACGCCCGGGCGCGCTTACGGCCGCGCGCGGGTGCGGCGCGGACCGGGACCATCAGCCGTCGGTCCCGTTGCCCGCATGGATCGCGAATTCGTCGCCGTCGAGATCGTCCTCGCCGCCGATGAAGCGCTGGTCGGCCATGACCTTGGCGTCCGCCGCGGGCACCGGCCGCGAGAAATAATAGCCCTGCAAATGGCTCGCGCCCGCGACGCGCAGCGCCTGGACTTGCCCCTCGGTCTCGACGCCTTCAGCGACCACGCCCAGCCCGAGCGCCTTGCCGAGGTGAACGATCGACTGGACGATCGCCGCGCTTTCGCGCTCGCGGCCCATGCCGTCGATGAAGCTCTTGTCGATCTTCAGGCAATCGAGCGCGAACTTGCGGATGTTATAGAGCGACGAATAGCCCGTGCCGAAATCGTCCAGCGCGATGCGGAAGCCCATCTGGCGCAGCTTGTAGAGCGTCTCCGCAGCGCGTTCGGCATTGTCGAAGATCGCGGTCTCGGTGATCTCGATCTGCACCCGGCTGGGGGCGATCCCGGCGCGCTGGACGCGCTCCATAACGTAGCCGACGAAATTCTGGCGGCGGAACTGGCGCGGCGAAAAGTTGACGGACACATACTGGCCGGGCCACTCGGGCAGCACCTTGAGCGCTTCGTCGAGCACCCAGTCGCCCAGCTCGTGGATCAGGTTCGATTCTTCGGCGATCGGGATGAAGAGCGCGGGGCTGATCGGCCCGAATTCCTCGGTTCGCCAGCGCAATAACGCCTCGAACCCGACAACCTCCATCGCGTCGCCCGTGACGATCGGCTGGTATGCCAGGCTCAGTTCGCCGTTGGAGATCGCTTGGCCCAGGCCGCCTTCGATCCGGCGGCGGAAGCGGACCGACTCGTCCATCGATTCGTCGAACGCGCGGACCACCCCGCGGCCCGATTTCTTGGCGTCGTTGAGCGCGAGATCGGCGCGGCGCATGACATCGACCGGGTCGCGGTCGTCCTCGCCTGAGATGACGACGACGCCGACCGATGCGGCGCCGTGGACCGAATGGCCGAGGATGCGGAAGCTGGTCGCGCACGACGCCACCATGCGGTCGCACGCCATCACCGCGGCTTGCTCGCCAGCGGTGTCGAACAGCACGCCAAACTCGTCCCCGCCCAGCCGCGCGACGATCGCGCCCTCGGGGACATTGGCCTGCAAGATGCCGCAGATCGCGCGGATCAGTTCGTCGCCGGCGAGATGCCCGAGCGTGTCGTTGACCAGCTTGAACCGGTCGAGATCGACCATCGCGCAGGCGAACATCCCGCCGCCACGCACCTTGTCGGTCAGCGCCTTGACGAACGCGAGCCGGTTGGGCGCCTCGGTCAGCGAGTCGTGCGTCGCGAGATGGAGCGCCTTCGATTCGTTCGCGGCCAGCTCGGCCGATTGCTCATGCAGCTTGGCCATCGCCGCCGCGAGATCGCGGTCGGCGCGCCAGCGATGCCCAAGCGCGCTCGCGGTCTGGACGACCTCGGCGATCTCGAACGGCTTGGCGATGTAGAAGATCTTGTCCGCCGGTCCCGCGGCTCGCGAAATCTCGATCGGCGAGAAATCGGAAAAGCCGGTGACGATGACGAGGTTGATGTTGGGGTCGAGCGCGCGGATGCGCGTCGCGGTTTCCTTGCCGTCGATCCCCGGCGGCATGCGCACGTCGATGAACGCGACCGCGAACGGCGATCCTTGCGCAATCGCGGCCTCGACTTCGGCCACGGCGTCTAGGCCCTGCAGGCAATGCACGGCGTCGAACTGGACCGTCTCGCCGTCGTCGTCGCACGGCGCGGTCGGCGCGTCGTCGCCGAACAGTTCGGCCGCCATCCCGCTCAGCGCGTCGGCGCTCGACGTGTCCTTCGGCGCGAAGCAGCGCCGATAGGAATCGTGCATCGCGGGCTCGTCATCGACGATCAGAATGCGCACCAAACCACCCCTTCATTGGCGGAGCGCACACGACGCCCCAATGTCCTTGTCGGGGCGTAAGCGGAGTTAGTTAAAGCGGCGTAAACGATTGAGCATCGAGCGCGTGCTGGCCGAGGAGGATTGCGCCGAGCGGCCCGGCTTCCGCGCCCAATGCTGCGGGAACGATATAGTTGTCGAGGTCGCCGAGCAGCGAACGGTCGCCATAGGCACCGAGGCTCGCGTCGAGCATGCACCGCACCATCGGCAGCAACCATGCGACGCCGAGCGACACGCCGCCGCCGAACACGATCCGCCGCGGAATGCCGGTCAGGACGAGGGTATGGCAGAGCTGCGCGATCGGGTGCGCGACTTGCGGCCAGATCGGCGAAGCTTGCGCGATCTGGTCGGCGCTGACGCCCGCGCGCGCCTTGATCGCGGGACCCGACGCGAGCCCCTCGACGCAATCGCCGTGGAAGCTGCAGATTCCCGGCCAATCGTCGCCTGCCATCCGGACGGGGCGCACGTGACCGAGTTCCTGGTGCGTCATCCCGACCACCGGCTTGCCGCCCGCGATCAGCCCGACGCCGATCCCGGTGCCGATCGTGATGTAGGCGTGATCGGCGAGACCCTTCGCCGCGCCGCATTCGCCCTCGGCCAGCCCCGCGCCGACCACGTCGGTATGGAACCCGGTCGGCACGCCAAAGCGCCGCTGGAGCCGCCCGGCGACATCGGTATCGGCCCAGCCGGGCTTGGTCGTCGCGGTGATGTGGCCGTAATTGGCGGCGTGCGGGTCGATCCCGACCGGCCCGAAGCTCGCGATTCCGATCGCATCGAACCCGCGCCAGCCGTCGAGCGCCGCCTCGATCCCGGCCATCGTCGTCGCGGGATCGGTCGTGTGGACGCGCGCATGTTCCACGATCGTCCCGTCGCGCGCGAGCACGCACAGGCACTTGGTCCCGCCGAGTTCGACCCCCGCGATTAATGACATGGCGCTTCTTCTTTGCACGCTTCCCCGGCGAAGGCCGGGGTCCAGTTACGAGCGGCCCGATGCTGGACCCCGGCCTTCGCCGGGGAGGCGTAAGTGGGTTGAGCACCACCAAACATTATCGCGCCATCCCCAGAATGCGCTCGGCCTGCGCCAGATGCAGCGCTTCAACCATCTTCCCGCCGACCTGGATCACGCCGCCGTCGCCCCCGGCGAACGCGTCGCGGACCTTGGTCGCCCAGGCGACCTCGTCGGCGCTCGGCGAGAAGGCGGCGTTGCAGATGTCGATCTGGCGCGGGTGGATCAGCGACTTGCCGTCATACCCCATCGCCGCCGCCGCGTCGCATTCGGTCTGCAGCCGGGTATCGTCGGTAAAATCGTTGCACACGCCGTCGAGCGCGACCAACCCGCGCGACCGCGCTGCCGCGAGGACCATCGTCTGGACCGGTGTGAGCCACGCCTGCTCCGCCCCCGGCCGCGCGCCGAGTTCGAGCGCGAGGTCGTTGACGCCGAGCACGAGCGCCGTCGCCCCAGCCTTGGCGATGCCCTGCAACCGGCCAAGCGCCTCGCACGTCTCGATCATCACCCACAGTGCCGTATCGGCGACCAGGCGGCTGCGGTACAGCGCGACATCGTCGGCGTTGCGCACCTTGGGTACCAGGATCGTCGTCGCGACTCCGTTGAGCGCCGCGAGATCGTCCGCGCCCCATTGGCTGTCGATCGCGTTGGCGCGCACGACCAGCTCGCGCTCCCCGAACCCCTCGCCCGCGGCCGCGACCGCCGCCGCCCGCGCCTCGCCCTTCGCCTCGGGCGCGACGGCATCCTCCAGGTCGAGGATCACTACGTCCGCCGCCAAGCCCCGCGCCTTCTCGATCGCGCGCGCGTTGCTCGCGGGCAGGAACAGCGCGCTGCGCCGGGGGCGGAAATCGCTCATCGCTTTTCCTTGCCGCAAGCCGCGCGGCGCGGCAATGCGACGCGCAAGGAGAACGTGAATGGCCGGCATGGCGCATTTCGACTGGGCGGACCCCTTCCTGCTCGAGGATCAGCTGACCGAGGACGAGCGGATGGTGCGCGACACCGCGCGCGCCTACGCGCAGGACAAGCTCGCCCCGCGCGTGATCGACGCCTTCGCCAACGAGACCAGCGACCCGGCGATCTTCCGCGAGATGGGCGAGCTCGGGCTGCTCGGGCCGACGATCCCGGAGGAGTATGGCGGGGTCGGCGCGAGCTACGTCGCCTACGGCCTTGTCGCGCGCGAGGTCGAGCGGATCGACAGCGGCTATCGCTCGATGATGTCGGTGCAGTCGAGCCTCGTGATGTTCCCGATCTACGAATACGGATCGGAGGAGCAGCGGCGCAAATACCTCCCCAAGCTCGCGACCGGCGAGTGGATCGGCGCGTTCGGGCTAACCGAGCCCGATGCCGGCTCCGATCCCGGCAGCATGACGACCAAGGCGACCAAGACCGCGACCGGCTATTCGCTGTCGGGCGCGAAGACGTGGATCAGCAACTCGCCGATCGCCGACGTGTTCGTCATCTGGGCGAAGTCCGACGCGCACGGCGGCGGGATTCGCGGATTCGTGCTCGAAAAGGGTATGAAGGGGCTGGCGACGCCCAAGATCGAGGGCAAATTGTCGCTGCGCGCGTCGATCACCGGCATGGTGCTGATGGACGAGGTCGAGGTCGGCGAAGACGCGCTGCTGCCCGAGGTGCAGGGGCTGAAGGGCCCGTTCGGCTGCCTCAATCGCGCGCGCTATGGGATTAGCTGGGGCAGCATGGGAGCGGCCGAATTCTGTATGCACGCCGCGCGGCAATATGGCTTGGACCGCAAGCAGTTCGGCACGCCGCTCGCCGGGCGCCAGCTCTACCAGAAGAAGCTCGCCGACATGGAGACCGAGATCGCGCTCGGGCTTCAGGCGTCGCTCCGTGTCGGGCGGCTGATGGACGAAGGCAAATTCGCGCCGGAGATGATCTCGATCGTCAAGCGCAACAATGTCGGCAAGGCGTTGACCATCGCCCGCGACGCGCGCGACATGCACGGCGGCAACGGGATCAGCGGGGAGTATCAGGTGATGCGGCACCTGATGAACCTGGAGACGGTCAACACCTACGAGGGCGCGCACGACGTCCACGCGCTGATCGTCGGCCGCGCGATCACCGGGATCGCCGCGTTTTGATTCCCCACCGTCACCCCCGCGAAAGCGGGGGCCCATCACCGACGGTGTGTTCTTGGCAGGGCGCGGAAGATGGGTTCCCGCTTTCGCGGGAATGACGTGAAAAAGAAGGCTCCGCTTGATGGTTTAAAAGTCCTCGAACTGGCCCGCATCCTGGCGGGGCCGTGGGCGGGGCAGGTGCTGGCGGATCTCGGTGCCGAGGTGACCAAGGTCGAAAGCCCGGCGGGCGACGACACGCGAACCTGGGGGCCGCCGTTCATCGAGAATCCCGACGGGACGAAGGACGCGGCCTATTACCACGCGTGCAACCGCGGGAAGTCGTCGGTTGTCATCGACTTCACCACGCCCGACGGCCAAGCCGAAGTCCGCCGCCTCGCCACCGACAGCGACGTGCTGATCGAGAATTTCAAGGTCGGCGGGCTCGCCAAATACGGGCTCGATTACGCCACTCTGTCGGCGCTCAACCCGCGGCTGATCTATTGCTCGATCACCGGCTTCGGGCAGGACGGGCCGTATGCCGCGCGCCCCGGCTACGACTTCATCATCCAGGGCATGGGCGGGATCATGGACCTGACCGGCGAGCCCGACGGCGCGCCGCAGAAGATCGGCGTGGCGATGGCGGACATCGCGACCGGGCTCTATTCGGTGATCGGCATCCAGGCGGCGCTGATTCAGCGCGAGCAGACGGGGCGCGGCCAGCAGATCGACATGAGTCTGCTCGACACGATGACCGGCGTGCTCGCCAACCAGGCGGCGAATTATTTCGCGAGCGGCGTCACCCCGCCGCGCGTCGGCAACGCGCACATGAACGTGTCGCCCTATGCGGTTTTTCCGACGAGCGACGGGTGGTTCATCCTCGCGGTCGGGAATGACGGGCAGTTCCAGCGCTTCTGCGGCGTGGTCGGGATCGCGCCCGAGGAGCGCTGGGCGACCAACGCCGGCCGGATCGTCCACCGCGAGCCACTGTTCGCCGCGATCCGCGAGGCAACACGGCGATTTGAACGCGACGACTTGCTGTTCAAACTCGAAGCGGTCGGCGTGCCCGTTGGCCCGATCAACACGGTCGAGCAAGCGCTCACCGACCAGCAAGTCCAGGCGCGCGGCATGGTGATCAAGGGCAAGCGGCTCGACGGGCTGCGCACCCCGATCCGCTTCTCCGACGCCGACCTCGCGTTGGGACGCTTTGCGCCTCGGTTGGGCGAGGCGCAGCCGGACTAGGCGTCGGCGTAATCCTCCGCGGGCCGGCGCGCGTAGATCCCGAACGCGGCGATTATCACGTAACAGACGATCGGCAGGGCCAACGCCATCCGCAAGCTCGAATGGTCGGCGAGCGTGCCGTACAGCGCGGGAATGACCGCGCCACCCGCGATCGCAACGTTGATGATCCCCGATCCGTCCGCCGCGCGGCGACCGAGCTTCTCGCACGCCAGTGTGAAGATCGTCGGGAACATGATCGAATTCATCAGTCCGACCGCCAGCAGCGAATAACCGGAAATCGTGCCGACGGTGTTGATCGAGACGACGATCAGCACGATCGCGCCGACCGCGTTGAACGCCAGCACCTTGCCCGGGCTGACGAACCGCAAGACCGCCGATCCGACGAACCGTCCGAGCAACGCACCACCCCAATAGAAGGGGATCAGCTTGCCACCCGCCTGCTGCGACAGCCCGAGCACGTCCGATTGGATGAGATAGCTGACGAGGAAGCTGCCGATCGCCACCTCCGCACCGACATAGAGGAAGATGCACAGCGCGCCGAACCCGAACCGCGTGCGCTTGAGCAGCGCGAGGCCCTGCGCGAGACTCGACGCTTCGTGCCGCTCGCCCTTTAGGCGGTTGCGGAACAACCATACCACGGCCGCGACCACCGCGAGCGCGGCGGCCACGCCCAGATAGCCATGGACGATCGCCTGCGATTCCTGCGTGCGATAGGCGTCGAGCGCCGGCCCCGACAGGTCCTTCGCGGCGACCGTCGCCAGCCCGCCGAGAATCAGGATCGCCCCGAAATACGGAAAGATCGTCGTGCCGAGCGAATTGAACGCTTGCGCGAAGGTCAGGCGGCTGTGCGCGGTGCGCGGCGGGCCGAGCAGGCTGATCAACGGATTGGCGACGATCTGGACGAGCACCACACCTGTCGCGAGCACGAAATAGGCAAGCAGGAACACGCCGAACGTCGCCGTCTGGCTGGCCGGGATGAACAGCAGGCAGCCGAGAATCATCGTGACGAGCCCCGCCACCGCGCCGCGCATATACCCGATCCGCTTGACCAGGCGCGCACCAGGTATGCCGACCACCGCATAGGCGATGAAAAACCAAACCTGGACCAACGATGCCTGGAAGAAGTTGAGCGTGAACAGCTCCTTCAGCTTCGGGATGATGACGTCGTTCAGGCTGGTGATGCCGCCGAAGATGAAGAACAGCGCGAACACGAACACTTGCAGGTCCGGCGCGTTGATCCCTTCGTGCGTGGCATCGAGCGTTTCCGGATTGGTCGACGTGGCCGCGCTCGTATCCATCACCATGGCATCACTCCCCGAAGCCCCGGATTTGAAACCGGTTTCAGCTGTTGTGGCGCAGCTTGGACGCCGCGGCAATCGGGAAAAAGGTCAGCCGAAGCGGTAACCCGAGACGGCCCAGCCGAGGACGTTGCTATGGTGGTCGCGCACCGCCAGGTCATCGCCACCCGCGCCGAGCGCGACCATCAGCGGCAGCAGATGTTCTTCGCGCGGGTGAGCGAAACGGGCATTGGGCAGGCTCGCCCAATCGATGACGCGTCCGGCGCGGCGCACCGGGTCGGGATCCGTCACCGCACCGGTCAGCGCGGCGTCCCATTCGGCGCTCGGCGCGACCGCAGCCGGCCCACGGACCCGCAGATTGTGGAAGCTCATCCCCGATCCGACGATCAGCACGCCGTCGTCGCGAAGCGGCGCGAGCGCGCGGCCGATGGCGATGTGATCGGCCGGGTCGAGGTCGGCGCGCAGCGACATCTGCGCGAGCGGAATGTCGGCACCGGGCACCGCGATCTTCATCGGCACGAACACGCCGTGATCCCAGCCGCGCTCGCTTTCCTCACGCGTGGAGAACCCGGCATCGCGCAGTAATCCGGCGGCGCGGCGCGCGACCTCCGGCGCTCCCGGAGCATCCCAACGCAGGCGATAGGTATGCTCCGGGAAGCCGTAATAATCGAACAACAGCGGCGGCCGCTCGCCGACATGCAGGGTGATCTCGTCCTCTTCCCAATGGCCCGAGACGAGCAGGATCGCCTTGGGCCGCTCGGGCAGGCTGTCGATCAGCCCGGCGAGGTAGGACTCCATCGGTTGCCACATCGGATCTGACGGACCGCCTTGCGGGTCCATGAAGAAGCACGGGCCGCCGCCGTGCGGGAGAAAGAGTGCAGGAAGTGTCATGGACGGGATATCGCCACGCCCCTCGCCCGCGACAATGCCGCTGGCGGAAACGCGCCGTTTCCGCTTATGCCGCCTCCCGTGACCAAATTCACCGTCAACAACCAGCCGGTCGAGTATCGCATGGACCCGGCGACGCCGCTGCTGTTCGCGCTGCGCGACGCCTCGAACCTGACCGGCACCAAATACGGCTGCGGCACGGGGCATTGCGGCGCGTGCATCGTCGACGTCGACGGCAATGCGCGCAAGAGCTGCCTGGTCCCGATCGGGTCGATCGAGGGCAGCTTCGTCACGACGATCGAAGGGCTGTCGCACGACCGCAGCCATCCGATCCAGGTCGCCTTTCTGGCCGAGAATGTCAGCCAGTGCGGGTTCTGCATCCCCGGCATGGTGATGGCGGCGGCCGCCTTGCTTAAGGCCAATCCGCGGCCGAACGAGGACGATATCCGCAACGGCATCACCAACATCTGCCGCTGTGGCATTTACCCGCGGCTGGTCGAGGCGATCCAGCGTGCCGGCCGCATCCAGCGCGGCGAGGAGACGGTCGCGACGCCGCGTCCGGGCGTTGACCCGTCGGATGCCGCGCGCGTCGTTCCCGCGCTGACGCCGACGCCGTAGTCCGCATCGCTTGTCCAGCCGGCGCTCCGACGAGACTATCAATGTAGGATTTCGTCTGATCTACTCCGACCGATGATCGGTTCGACAAACCAGAACTTCAGCCTGCCCCGCCGCATGGACCCCGGCAGGTAGATGTCGCTTCGCCGTGGCGTCGCCGTCGCGGGATGGGCGCGTCGCGGTGGCGACATTGGCGCGCGACTGTCGCGCCCCTGTCGCCCTGGTGTCGCGTCCCGGGGGCTTCGCGGACCCGAACCCGGCGCAATTCGCCCAGATCGCTGTGCGAGTGTGAACTTTGTGAACTTAGGACCGTTCGATACGGCAATCCTTTCAATTTGCTGACGGGTGAATTCAGGAACGTGTCAGCGCGACTCGGGCACAACGGCGTCATCGTAGGGCCGGCTTGTGCGCCGGCGGATGGAGTGACGGGAATGCATAAGACTTTTCTTCTCGGCCTGATGGCGGCGGCGGCGGCGATCGTCCCGGCGGCGGCATCGGCACAGGACCGTGGCGACTGGCGCGGTCATCGCGGTGGCGATTCGAGCGCGAGCCAGCCACGCGGCAATAATGGCGGCGGATGGCGTGGCCGCGACAATGGCGGCACCGCCGCGACTCCGGCGCCGGCCCCTGCGCCCGCGCCCGCGCCGGCACCACGCACCGAATGGCGTGGCAATCGCGGGAACGGCGGCAACGGCGGCTGGGCCGGTCGCAACAACGGCGGCGGCTTCGATGCGCAAGCGCAGGCTCAGGCGCAAGCCCAGGCTCAGGCTCAGGCCAATGCGCGAGCCCGGGGCGGCTGGGGCAACCGTGGCGGCGACGCCAATAACGGTGGCTGGCGCGGCCGCAACGGCGGCGTGAACGGCGGTTTCAACAACGACCAGGCGCGTGCCCAGGCCGAAGCGCAAGCGCGGGCCAACCGCGACCGTGCGTACAGCGGCGGCAACCGCTGGAACGGCGGCAGCTTCAGCGGCGATGCGCGTGCCCGCGGCTATGACCGCGACAATGGCGGGCAGTGGAACCGCAACTGGCGCGGCAGCAACCAGTATGACTGGCAGCGCTACCGGTCGTCGAACCGCAACGCCTTCCGCCTGCCGCGCTATTACGCGCCATATGGGTGGAACTACGGTTATCGCCGCTTCTCGGTCGGCTTCTTCCTCGACCAGGTGCTCTTCAGCCAGAGCTACTGGATCGACGATCCGTACGATTACCGCCTGCCCGACGCGTATGGCGAGTATCGCTGGGTGCGCTACTACAACGACGCGCTGCTGGTGGACATCTACTCCGGCGAAGTCGTCGATGTGGTCTACGACATCTTCTACTAAAGTCGTCACGTGAGGGTCGGGGCTCGGCGATTTATCGCCGGGCCCTTGCCTTTTTCGGCGGACCCGCGAAGAAAACCGCGATGCTAGGCACAAGAAAGACCATCACCGCCGGCGGCCCGTCCAGGGACCGCGCCCGTATCGGCCAAAGTGTCGCCGCGCGGCTTGAGGCGAACCCTCGCGTCCAGCCTGCCCTGGTCGGCGCGGCGCAGGCCTATTATTATCTCGACTTCCTCACGCCTGCGCAGTGCGACACGCTGATCAAGGTCATCGACGGCAACCGCCGCCCCTCGACCCTGTTGTCCGACCGCCCGGCCGAGGAGGATTACGGTTTCCGCACCAGCGAAAGCTGCGACATGGACCGTTATTCGCCCGACGTGCTGCCGATCGACACCGCGATCGCCGACCTGCTCGGCATCCCGGCCTCGTCGGGGGAAACGATGCAGGGGCAACGCTACGCCCCCGGCCAGCAATTCCGCGCGCACCACGATTTCTTCCACCAGAATCAGAAATACTGGCCCGAGATGAAGCGCACCGGCGGCCAGCGCACCTGGACCGCGATGATCTATCTGAACGATGTGGCGGAAGGCGGGGCGACGTGGTTCCCCGAAGCGGGCCTGCGCGTCGCGCCGCGTCGCGGGCTGCTGCTCGCGTGGAACAACATGAATGCGGATGGCAGCCCGAACACGCTGACGCTGCACGAGGGCATGCCGGTGGTCGAGGGCGTCAAATACATCATCACCAAGTGGTTCCGCGAAGGGACGTGGCTGCTGAACTGACCGGCATGCTGGCGGATTCGCCGCGGCGCGCTTAAGGCTCGCAGCCTGGCATGACCGACACCGTCCTCAACATCACCCAATCGATCCTCGGCCAACCATGGCGCTGGCGCGCGCTTGCCGCCGATGCACGCGATCCGGGGTTCCGGCCCGACGATCTGGTCACGCAATTGCTCCTGTCGCGTGGCGTGGGGCGCGACGATCTCGACGCCAACCGTAGCCCCAGCATCCGCGGCTTCATGCCCGACCCATCGATCTTCAACGACATGGACAAGGCGGCGGCGCGGCTCGCCGACGCGGTGCGGGCGGGCGAGGCGGTCACCGTGTTCGGCGATTACGACGTCGATGGCGCGACCTCGGCCGCGCTGATGATCCGGCTGCTGCGCGGGCTCGGGCTCGACCCGCAGGCCTATATCCCCGACCGATTGATGGAGGGGTATGGCCCGTCGGGCGAGGCGCTGGTGCGAATCGCCGCGGGCGGCGCGAACCTGATCGTCACCGTCGATTGCGGCGCGCAGGCGTTCGAGGCACTCGACATGGCGCGCGAGACCGGGGTCGATGTGATCGTCGTCGACCACCACCAATGCGCGACCGCCCTGCCCCATGCGCTCGCGCTGGTGAATCCCAACCGACTCGACGAAACGGAGGGCAAGCGGCATGGTCACCTTGCCGCGGTCGGCGTCGCGTTCCTGCTTGGCGCGGCCTTGCTGCGGGAGTTGCGCCAGCGCGATTTCTTTGCCGGTCGCGACGAACCCAAATTGCTCGATCTGCTCGATCTCGTCGCGCTGGGAACGGTCGCCGATGTCGCGCAACTAAAGGGTCTCAACCGCGCGTTCGTCGCGCAGGGACTCAAGGTCATGGCGCAGCGCCGCAACGTCGGACTGGCCGCGCTCGCCGAAGCCGCGCGGCTGACGCGCGCGCCGACATGCAGCGATCTGGGCTTCGCGCTCGGGCCGCGGATCAATGCTGGCGGGCGCGTCGGTCGCGCCGATCTGGGCGTGCGACTGCTGACCACCGACGACGCGCACGAGGCGCGGACCATCGCCGCCGAACTCGATCGGTTGAATGAGGAGCGCCGCGCGATCGAGGCGACAGTTCAACAGGAAGCCGAAAGCCAACCCTGCGGCCAAGCCGTCGCGGTGGTGGCGGGCAAGGGCTGGCATCCCGGCGTGATCGGGATCGTCGCCGGACGGCTGAAGGAGCGGCTCGGCATCCCCGTGCTGGTCGTCGCGATCGACGAGCATGGTGTCGGCAAGGGATCGGGGCGCTCGATTGCCGGTGTCGATCTCGGGGCGGCGGTGCTCGCCGCGAAGGAAGCCGGGCTGCTCGTCGCGGGCGGCGGGCATGCGATGGCGGCGGGGCTGACCATCGCCGAGGACCAGCTGGCCGAGTTCGCAGCCTTCCTCGAAAAACGTTTGGCCGCCGCCGTTGCGCGGTCGACCGCCGATCGCGCGCTACTGGTCGACGCGCTGCTCGCGCCCGGCGGGGTAACGCCCGATCTGTGCGAGACGATCGACGGCGGCGGCCCCTATGGCATGGGCTGGCCGAGCCCACGCGTCGTCGCGGGGCCGTTCCGCCCGATCAAGGTCGACGTCGTCGGCAACGGCCATGTCCGCGCGATCATGGCGGGCGACGATGGCTGCAGCCTGAAGGCGATGGCGTTCCGATCCGCCGACACCGCGCTCGGGCAGGCGCTCCTCCAGGCGCCGTCGCACCGCAAATTGTGGCTCGCCGGACGGCCCAAGGTCGACGATTGGGGCACGCGGCCGGGGGCCGAACTCCATTTGGACGACGCCGCCTGGGCGGACTAAATCCGGCCTTAGCTTGACCATCCGCCGCGCTTTCCCTAACCGGCGACCCTCATCCCCGGATGGCCCCTTCGTCTAGTGGTTAGGACGCGGCCCTTTCACGGCTGAAACACGGGTTCGAGCCCCGTAGGGGTCACCAGCGAGACGCGGAATGTCCGGAGGACATTTCGCGCACGCAGGTGACGGGAGCGCAGGCGACCTCAACCCCTCGCGTACTGCTCCGCACCTCCCTATCTCCCGATCCATGCTCGGTCTCCGTTCCTCGATCGCCCGACAGATCCGCGGCCTGCTGTCCGACCCGGCGAACCCACGCATAGAGTTGGCGCATGACGGTAGCGGACTGTTCGCGCCAGACTCGGTCGCGTGGCGAGTCCATATCGACGTGACGGGGATGATGGTCGGCGGGATCGCCGCGCTGATGCTACAGATGCTTCACCCCAAGGTGCTGGCGGGTGTGTGGGACCATTCGGGGTTCCGCGAGGACATGCACGCGCGGCTACGCGGCACCGCACGGTTCATGGCGCAGACGACGTTCGAGACTCGCGCGTCGGCGGAGGCGCAAATCGCGCGGGTGCGCCATATCCACCATGCCGTGTCGGGGACGCTGCCCGATGGAACACCCTATGCCGCGAGCGATCCGCATCTGCTCGCCTGGGTGCACGTCGCGGGGGCGATGAGCTTCCTCGGCGGATGGATCCGCTACGGCGAGCCGGGGATGAGCGCCGACGACCAGGACCGTTATTTCGCGGAGATGGCGGTGGTTGCCGAAATGCTCGGCGCCGACCCGGTGCCGCGCAGCCGTGCCGAGGCGGACGCGATCGTTCGCGATTTCCTACCCGAGCTGAAGGCAGACGAGCGCAGCCGCGAGGTGCTCCACCTGCTGCTTCATCAGCAACCGCCGAGCCTGATGCTGGTCCCGTTCCAGACGCTGACGATGAACGCCGCGATCGAGCTGCTGCCCGATTGGACCCGGCGGATGCACGGCCTCCGGACGCCGACGCTGACCAAGCCCGCGATCCGCCTGGGCACGCGCGGGATCGCCGAGACGGTGCGCTGGGCGCTACGCGACTAGCGAGCGGCGGCGCGCGTAGAGGAAGTAGATCGCCAGCCCGATCGCGTTCCACACGAAGAACGAGATCTGCGTCACCGTCTGCAAACTCGTGAACAGATAGAGGCAACCGAGGATCGCGCCGGGCGCCACCACCCATGCCGCGGGCGTCCTGAACGGCCGCCGCCCGTTCGGCTCGCGCCGCCGCAGCACCAGCACGCACACCGCGACCGCGATGAACGCGCACAGCGTCCCGGCATTGGCGAGGCTGGCAATCACGTCGAGCGGGGTCAGCGCGGCGAGGATCGACACCAGCACCGCCGTCACCGCCGTGATCCGCGCCGGCGTACCGCGCGCGGAAAGCTTGGCAAGGCTGGGCGGCAGGAAACCGTCGCGTGCCATCACGAGGAAGATGCGGCTCTGTCCATAGAGGAACCCGAGGATCACGGTCGGCAACGCGATCACCGCCGCCGCGGCGACTACCGCCGCGACCGTCCCCTGCCCGATCCCGCGCAGGATCAGCGCGAGCGGCTCCGGGCTGTCGGCGAACTTGGTATAGTGCAGCGCGCCGACCGCTGCCGCCGCGACGATCAGGTAGATGATCGTACACGCGACCATCGATCCGACGATCCCGATCGCGAGATCGCGGTCGGGGTTCTTGGCTTCCTCCGCCGCGGTCGAGATCGCATCGAAGCCGTAAAAGGCGAAGAAGATGATCGCCGCCGCGCCCATCATCCCATACTTGACCCCGCCAGCGCCCGCCGTGCTGCCATAACCGAGCGGCGCGAACGGGTGCAGGTTGGCGGCATCGAAATGCGGCAGCGAGAAAGCGACGAACAAGGTCAGTGTCGCGATCTTGATCACCACCAGCGTGGTGTTGATCCGCGCGCTCTCGCGCGTGCCGAGCATCAGCAGCCCCGCAACGACCGCGATGATGACGATCGCCAGCACGTTGATCCCCGGCGTCGCGAGGTGGAGCGTGCCGTCCGCCAAGCTCCCGGCCAAGGTCGGGCCGTGCGTCAGCCAGTCAGGTAGCCCCGCCCCCCGCGCCGCGAGGAAGCCGTTGGCATACCCTGCCCACCCCACCGCGACCGTCGCCACCACGAGCGAATATTCGAGGATCAGCGACCAGCCAACGACCCAGGCGATCACTTCCCCCAATGTCGCGTAACTGTAGGTATAGGCGCTCCCCGACGCGGGGATCATCGTCGCCATCTCCGCATAGCACAGCGCCGCGCACGCGCAGATCGCCCCCGCCACGACGAAGCTGACCAGCACCGCCGGCCCCGCGCGGTCCGCTCCCACGCCGATCAGTGTCAGGATGCCGGTACCGACGATGGCGCCCACCCCCAACGCGACGAGGTGCGGCCAGGACAAGGTGCGCGCCAGCCGATGTTCGGGCGGCTGTTCGGTGATGATCTTGCGGCGGAACAGGCTCGACATTGGCACCCCCCAATTGCTCGTCTAGGGCGTTGGTAACAGACGAAACCGCCCGGCGGGAGATGACAATGGACGCCACCCTCGATTTCGGCCTCGGCGAGAATGCCGACATGATCCGCGAAGTAACGCAGCGCTTCGCCGCCGACCGGATCGCGCCGCTCGCCGCGAAGATCGATCACGACGACTGGTTCCCGCGCGACCTGTGGCCCGAAATGGGCGAGCTCGGGCTGCACGGCATCACGGTCGGTGAGGAGGATGGCGGGCTCGGCCTCGGCTATCTCGAGCATGTCATCGCGTGCGAGGAAGTGTCGCGGGTCAGCGCGTCGATCGGGCTCAGCTACGGCGCCCATTCGAACCTGTGCATCAACCAGATCCGCCGCTGGGCCAGCCCCGAGCAGAAGGCGAAGTACCTCCCCAAGCTGATCTCCGGCGAGCATGTCGGCAGCCTCGCCATGTCGGAAGCCGGCGCGGGGTCGGACGTCGTGTCGATGAAACTTAAGGCGGAAGCCGTGCAGGGCGGTTATGTCCTCAACGGCACCAAATTCTGGATCACCAACGCGGCGTACGCCGACACGCTCGTCGTCTACGCCAAGACCGGCGAGGGATCGCGCGGGATCACCACCTTCCTGATCGAAAAGGACATGCCCGGCTTCTCGATCGGGCAGAAAATCGACAAGGTCGGGATGCGCGGCTCGCCGACCGCCGAGCTCGTGTTCGACGATTGCGAAGTGCCCGAGGAAAACGTCATGGGCCCGCTCAACGGCGGGGTCGGGGTGCTGATGTCGGGGCTCGATTACGAGCGCACCGTGCTCGCCGGCATTCAGCTCGGCATCATGCAGGCGTGCCTCGACGTCGTCGTGCCGTACGTCCGCGAGCGCAAGCAGTTCGGCAAGTCGATCGGCCAGTTCCAGTTGATGCAGGCCAAGGTCGCCGACATGTACGTCGCGCTCAACTCGGCACGCGCGTACGTCTATGCGGTCGCGAAGAATTGCGACGAGGGCAAGACCACGCGGTTCGACGCGGCGGGCGCGATCCTGCTGGCGAGCGAAAGCGCGGTGAAGGTCGCTGGCGAGGCGATCCAGGCGCTGGGCGGCGCGGGCTACACCAAGGACTGGCCGGTCGAACGCTATTGGCGCGACGCCAAGCTGCTCGACATCGGCGCGGGGACGAACGAGATCCGCCGCATGCTGATCGGGCGCGAGCTGATCGGAGCTGGCAGCTGACCAGCGCGATGTGGCGGACCGTTCTGCTCTACGGATTGGGGCTGGCCGTCGCCGCCGTCGCGCTGGAGCAACTCAAGTTCCGCTATGCCGCAAGCGATATTTCGACCGATCTCTACGTGAGCCTGCTTGCGCTCGGATTCACCGCGCTGGGGCTGTGGGTCGGGCACAAGCTGACCGCGCGGAAACCCGCCGCGCCGTTCGCGCGCAATAGGGCTGCGGTCGCGTCGCTCGGTCTAACGCCGCGCGAATGCCAGGTGCTCGACCTGCTCGCTTCTGGCCGGACCAACGACGAACTCGCCAAGACGCTTGGCGTCTCTCCCAACACCGTTAAGACTCACCTCGCCAGCCTGTTCGCCAAGCTGGAGGTCGACCGCCGCATCAAGGCGATCGAGAAAGCACGCTTCCTATCGCTCATCGAATAAGCGCGATTCGCGAAAATCACCCGTTCGGGCGATAGTGCGCCGCGAGGGGATCGGCGACGACGTGCGCCGTACTCGACAACCGGGGGAGAAGTCATGAATCCGACGCTGCGCTATTCGCTGATCTATGGTGGCCTTTCCGCCGCCGTTCTTGCGGCCTTCATCGCCGTAGTGGGCACGCTCCACGAACGCGTTCAGTTCGTCGCGACGCTGGCGTTCGGCTATTCGGTCATGCTGGTCGCGATGAGCTTCGTGTTCGTCGGGGTGAAGCGCTATCGCGATGTCGAGGGTGGCGGCGTGATCCGGTTCGGCCGCGCGCTCGGGCTCGGACTTTTGATCGCGCTGATCGCGTGCCTCGGCTATGTGCTGATCTGGGAGGCATATCTCGCGATTACACACTATCGCTTCATGGACGATTACGTCGCCAAGCTGCTCCGCGACGCCCACGCCAGCGGCAAGAGCACGGCGCAGATCGCGAAGATCACCGCCGAGGGCGACGCGATGCGGGCGATGTACGCCAACCCCCTGATCCGCATGGCGATGACCGCGATGGAAGTCGCGCCCGTCGGCGTGCTGGTCGCGTTCGTCTCCGCGATCCTGCTCCGCAACCCGCGGCTGTTCCCCGCGCGCGGTTGACGCGCGGGGTTCGCCCCGATCACCAGACGTGGACGCGGTCCTTCGGCGCGAGATAGCGCTTGTCGCCGGGCTTGATCCCGAACGCGTCGTACCACGCATCGAGGTTGCGCACGGTCTCCGTCCGCAGGAACGCCAGCGCGTGGACATCGGTCGCGACGCGCGCACGGATCGAGCGCTCGCGCATCTTGGTCCGCCAGCTCTGCGCGAACGCCAGGAAGAAGCGCTGGTCGCCGGTCAGCCCGTCGATTACCGGCGACGGCTTGCCGCCGAGCGATGCGTGGTACGCCTCGTACGAGGCGGTCAGCCCAGCGGTGTCGGCGATATTCTCGCCCAATTCCTGCTCGCCCTTGGCGTGGAGGCCGGGAAGTACCTCATAGGCGTCATACTGGTCGCTCAGCGCCTTGCCCGACGCTTCGAACCGGGCGAGGTCTGTCGGCGTCCACCAGTTGCGCAGGCGCCCGGTCGAATCGAAGTCCGACCCCAAATTGTCGAAGCTGTGGCTGATCTCGTGCCCGATCACCGCGCCGATCGCGCCGTAATTGGCGGCATTTTCGAAGCCATTATCGTAATAGGGGGTGTAGAGGATCGCCGCGGGGAAATTGAGCGCGTTCTGGAGCGGCAGGTTGACCGCATTGACCGTCTGCGGCGTCATCCACCATTCGCTGCGATCGGGCGCCTTGCCCAGCTTGCCGATGTGATAGCGGTAGTTCGACTGCCTGGCGCGCGCGAGGTTGCCGACCGGATCGTTCGCGGCGACCGCGAAATAGGGGAAGGCGCGCCACTTGTCGGGATAGCCCACGCCGACCTTAAGCACGGCGAGCTTCTTGCGTGCCTCGACCTTGGTCGCGGGCGCCATCCAGTCGAGCGCCTGGATACGGCGGTCGAACGCCGCGACGATGTTCTTGACCATCGTCTGGATCGCGGCCTTCGACGAGGCTGGGAAGTATTTCGCCGCATAGATCTTGCCGACCGGATCGCCGAGCGCGCCGTTGACCGCGGCGATCGCGCGCTTGTCACGCGGGCGCTGCGCCGGTGTGCCGCTCAGTTCCTTGCCGTAGAAATCGAACGAGGCGTCGTCGAACGCCTTGGGCAGCACCGACGTGTATCCGTTGATCTGGTGGAACACCAACCAGTCCTGCCACGACGCCATCGGTTCGCTGGCGACGAGTGCCGCGAGCTTGGTCGTCGTCTCCGGGTTCCAGTTGATGAAGTCCTGCTGCTTCGGCAGCCCCGCCGCGGTCCAGAAGGCGTTCCAGTCGATCCCCGGCGCCTTTCGCGCGAAATCGGCGCGCTTCCACGGGTTGTTGCCCTTGTGCGCGTCCTGCGCGGTGATGATGTCGGTCTGCGCCGCGGCGATCTTCATTTCGAGCGCAAAGACGCGATCGGCGCGGGCTTGCGGATCGCTGTACCCGGCGAGCTTGAACAGCTTGGCGAGGTAAGCCTTATACCCGTCGCGCAGGCTCGCCATCTCCTTCGACGACGACAGATAGTAATCGCGGTCGGGCAGCCCGAGCCCGCCCTGCATGATGTACGGCACGTTGACCGTCGGACGGTTCAGGTCCTGGCTGACGAAGAGGCCGAACAGATCGTTGGTCGAGGCATAATTGTTGTTGTTGAACGGGTCGGTGTCGGCCAGCATGTTCGCCCCGAGCATCGCCGAGAGTTGCGCCTTGGTCTTGAGCGCGGCAATCGCGTTGAGTTGCGGGCGGAGCGGCGCGATGCCCCGCGCCTCGATCCCCGCGGTGTCGTTGTACGCGGCATAATAATCCGCGATCCGCTGCAAGTCGGTGCCGGGCTTGGCCTTCGCCGCGCCCGCATTCTGGATGATGTTCGCGTTGCGCTCCTCGGCGACCTTCGACACGTCGACCCCGACCCCGATCGACGATCGGTCGGCAGGGATTTCGGCGGTCTTCAGCCACGCGCCGTTGGCATAGGCGTTGAAATCGTCGCCCGGCCTGGCGTTGCGGTCGATCAGCGATTGGTCGACACCCGACTTGGTCCCCATCACCGCCTGGGCGATCGCGGGCGATTGCCAGACAGCGACACCTCCGGCGGTTGTGGCGAGCAGCATGGCGGCGAGAATGGAGCGCTTCATCGGGGACCCTCTTTTCGATACGGTGTATGACTCGTGGGCTACACCAACGCAACGGCGCGCGCCAGCGGCTTCCCAAGGGTGTTGCGCGAGGCTAGGCAGACGCCATGAGCGCCCCCGTCCTCGACACCAAACTCTCTCCCGACAGCGAAACGTTCCGCGCCAACGCCGCGCACAACCGCGGTCTCGCCGAAAAGCTCCGCGCCGACGTCGCGCAGGCAGCACTCGGCGGCAACGAAAAGAGCCGCGAGCGCCACACCGCGCGCGGCAAATTGCTCCCGCGCGACCGTGTCGAGCGGCTGCTCGATGCGGGCTCGCCGTTCCTCGAGATCGGCCAGCTCGCCGCGTGCGACCTGTACGACGGCGAAGTGCCGGGCGCGGGGATCATCGCGGGGATCGGCCGCGTGTCGGGGCGGCAAGTGATGATCGCGTGCAACGACGCCACGGTGAAGGGCGGCACTTACTACCCGATGACCGTCAAGAAGCATCTCCGCGCGCAGGAGATCGCCGAACAAAACCGCCTCCCGTGCATCTATCTGGTCGATTCGGGCGGCGCCAATCTGCCGCATCAGGCCGAGGTGTTCCCCGACCGCGATCACTTTGGGCGCATCTTCTTCAACCAGGCGAATATGTCCGCCAAGGGCATCCCGCAGATTGCGTGCGTGATGGGCAGCTGCACCGCGGGCGGCGCGTACGTTCCCGCGATGAGCGACGAGAGCGTGATCGTGCGCAACCAGGGCACGATCTTCCTCGCCGGCCCGCCGTTGGTGCAGGCGGCGACGGGCGAAGTGATCAGCGCCGAAGACCTGGGCGGCGGCGACCTCCACGCGCGCAAGTCTGGGGTGGTCGATCACCTGGCCGAGAATGACGAGCATGCGCTGACGATCGTCCGCGACATCGTCAGCCACCTCCCCGCCGACCGCGCGCCCGACATCGAGTTCCGTGAGCCGCGCCCGCCCAAATTCGATCCCGACGATCTGTACGGCATCATCCCGCAAGACGTCCGCGCGCCGTACGACGTGCACGAGATCATCGCGCGGCTGGTCGACGGCAGCGAGTTTCAGGAGTTCAAGGCGCTCTACGGCAGCTCGCTGGTGTGCGGCTTCGCGCACATCTGGGGCGTGCCCGTAGCGATCCTCGCCAACAACGGCGTGCTGTTCAGCGAAAGCGCGGTCAAGGGCGCGCACTTCATCGAGCTCGCGCAGCAGCGCCGCATTCCGCTGCTGTTCTTGCAGAACATCTCGGGCTTCATGGTCGGCGGCAAGTACGAGGCGGAAGGGATCGCCAAGCACGGCGCCAAGCTCGTCACCGCGGTCGCCACTGCGACGGTGCCCAAGATCACCGTGCTGATCGGCGGCAGCTTCGGCGCGGGCAATTACGGCATGGCGGGCCGCGCTTACTCCCCGCGCTTCCTGTTTACCTGGCCCAACAGCCGGATCAGCGTGATGGGCGGCGAGCAGGCGGCGAGCGTGCTCGCGACGGTCCACCGCGACGCCGCCAAATGGAGCGCGGAAGAAACCGAGGCGTTCAAGCAACCGATCCGCGACGATTACGAAGCGCAAGGGTCGCCGTGGCACGCCACCGCGCGGCTGTGGGACGACGGCATCATAGACCCCGCGCAAACGCGCGACGTCCTCGGCCTCGCCTTCGCCGCGACGCTCAACGCCCCGATCCCGCAGCGCCAGAGCTTCGGCGTGTTTAGGATGTAATGGAGTAGGCCATGCTTGCCCCCTTTATCGCGCTTTTCCTCGCGGCGGCTCCGCAGTCGACCGACAAGCTGCCGCCCGCCAACCCCCTGCCCCCGCCGGCGAGCGAGGAGGAACAGGTGATGGCGCCGCTGCGCGCGTGGTTCGCGGGGATCGACGCGGCGGACGCCAACGCGATCCGCGCGCAGCTCCGCATCGGCGGGGGCGGCGGCGCGACCGTCGCCGCGACTCGCGCCAACGGCGAGCGGATCGTGCGCCACCTGACGTGGGAAGAATATCTCGCCAACGTCAAACCCGGCGAGCACAGATATCACGAGCAGTTCAGCGGCCAGCCGGCGATCGAGATCGACGGCGACATCGCGATGGTGTGGGGCGACTTCACGCTGTCGGTCGACGGCAAGGTCGCGACGTGCGGCGTCGACCATTTCGACATGGTCCGCGAGAACGGCGCGTGGAAGGTGCAGAACGTGACCTGGTCGCAGCGCACGACCGGGTGCGGAGCCTGAATTGATCGCCTCGCTCCTCATCGCCAATCGCGGCGAGATCGCGTGCCGCATCGTTCGCACCGCGCGCGAGATGGGCGTGCGCACGGTCGCCGTATATTCGGATGCCGACGCGAACGCGCTGCATGTGCGGCAAGCCGACGAGGCGGTGCATATCGGGCCGTCGCCGGCGCGTGAAAGCTATCTGGTCGGCGAGAAGATCATCGCCGCCGCGAAGGAAACCGGCGCGGAGGCGATCCATCCGGGCTATGGCTTTCTCTCCGAAAACGCCGATTTCGCGCAGGCCGTGAAGGACGCCGGGTTAATCTGGGTCGGCCCCAACCCCGACAGCATCCGTGCGATGGGCCTGAAGGACGCGGCCAAGGAGCGCATGATCGCGGCGGGCGTACCGGTGACGCCGGGCTATCTCGGCGCGGACCAGTCGCCCGACCGGCTGAAGGCGGAGGCCGACGCGATCGGCTATCCGGTGCTGATCAAGGCGGTCGCGGGCGGCGGCGGCAAGGGGATGCGGCGGGTCGATGCTGCGCAGCAATTTGCCGACGATCTGCTCTCGTGCCAGCGCGAAGCGGCCTCGTCGTTCGGCGACGACCGCGTGCTGATCGAGAAGTACATTCTCTCGCCGCGCCACATCGAAGTGCAGGTGTTCGGCGACAGCCACGGCAACGTCGTCCATCTGTTCGAACGCGATTGCTCGCTGCAACGCCGCCACCAGAAGGTGATCGAGGAAGCCCCCGCCCCCGGCATGGACGAAGCGACGCGCGAGGCGATTTGTGCGGCGGCCGTGCGCGCAGCAAAAGCGGTCGATTATGTCGGCGCGGGGACGATCGAATTCATCGCCGATGCAAGCGAAGGGCTGCGCGCCGACCGCATCTGGTTCATGGAGATGAACACGCGGCTGCAGGTCGAGCATCCGGTGACCGAGGAGATTACCGGGCAGGATCTGGTCGAATGGCAATTGCGGGTCGCGTCGGGCGAGCCGCTTCCGAAGACGCAGGACGAACTGTCGATCGACGGCTGGGCGATGGAAGCGCGGCTCTATGCCGAGGATCCAGCTCGAGGTTTCTTGCCGGCAATCGGCCCAATCGACATTTTCGAGGCGAGGCACTCCTCTTGGGTGCGTGTCGACACGGGGGTCGGCGCGGGCGACGCGGTCACGCCTTTCTACGATCCGATGATCGCGAAAGTCATCGCGAAGGGCGACGACCGCGACGAGGCGCGGCGCGGGCTGCGCGACGAACTCGACCGCGTGACCACCTGGCCGCTGCGCAACAATGCTGCGTTCCTGTACCGCCTCGCCGACCATCCCGAATTTGCCGCGGGCAATGTCGATACCGGGTTCATCGCCGCACATGCCGAGGAACTTACCAGCGCGGAGGAGCCGCCCGAAGCGCTGCTCGACGCCGCCGCATCCTCCTTCGCTGCCGGGTCCGCCGATGCGCGTTCGGTGAGTGCGCATTATGGCGGGATGCCGGTCGGCCTCCCGTGGGGCAGTGCGGTGGGCTTTCGCCTCAATGCAGAGCGCGGGCTCGCCGTTCGGCTGCGCGATGGCGATCGACGGTTCACCGGACGGGCCGGCAGCAAGTATACCGGCTATCCGCTCTGGCCGCGCGGCGACGCGCTGATCTCGGTCGACCATGGCGTGACGTACGAGTTCCGCCTCGACGAATCGCGCGGCAGCACGGCGGGCGCGATCGGCGACGGTGCGATTCTGGCGCCGATGCCGGGCCGCGTGATCGCGGTCGATGTCGCGGCGGGCGATGCGGTGACCAAGGGCCAGAAGCTGCTCACGCTCGAAGCGATGAAGATGGAACACGGGCTGGTCGCGCCGTTCGACGGCACGGTCGCCGAGTTGAACGCGGCCGCCGGCGCGCAGGTGCAGGTCGACGCGCTGCTCGCGCGGATCGAGAAAGCCGAGTGAGCGAACTCACGTTCCGCGACGCGACCGACGCGGACCTGCCGGCCATCATCGCGTTGCTCGCCGAGGACCAGATCGGCGGGCGCAAGGACGACCCCGGGCCACCGCTCGATCCGGTTTATGCTGCGGCTTTTGCTGCAATCGATGGCGACGCCAACCAGCGGCTAATCGTCGCCGAAATCCACGGCGCGGTGATCGGCACGATGCAGCTCAGCTTCCTCCCCGGCCTGCTCAATCGCGGCGCGTGGCGCGGGCAAATCGAGGCGGTGCGGATCGCAGCAAATCAGCGCAGCAAAGGGCGTGGCGAAACGATGATCGCTTGGGCGGTGGAGCAGTGCCGCGCGCGCGGCTGCTTCATGGCGCAGCTCACCTCGAACAACGACCGCGTCCGCGCGCACGCTTTCTACGAACGCCTCGGCTGGCAAAAGAGCCATGCTGGGTTCAAGCTCTACCTGACGGAGGTGCACTGATGCCGGGCAAGCATTTCGACGAATGGACCGTCGGGGAGACGATCGAGCACCCGCTGCGCCGCACGGTGACCGAGACCGACAATCTGTTGTGGTCGACGATGACCCACAACCCGCAGCCGCTCCACCTCGACGCCGAAGCGGCGAAGGCGAGCGAGTTCGGCCGCATCCTCGTCAACGGCACCTTCACGTTCAGCCTGATGGTCGGGATCACCGTCGCCGAAACGACAATGGGCACGCTCGTGGCGAACCTCGGCTACGATAAGCTCGTGATGCCCAAGCCGGTGTTCATCGGCGACACACTCCGCGCGACGAGCGAAGTTACCGAACTGCGCGACAGCAAATCGCGCCCCAACGCCGGGTTGGTGACGTGGAAGCACCGTATGCTGAACCAGCGCGACGAGGTGGTGTGCGAGTGTTTGCGAACGGCGTTGTTGCTGCGGAAGGCGGGATGAACAAACGCTACGACCTCGCGGGAATGACGGTCAACGAGCGGCTGTTCGAAACCAATCAGCTATCGGTTTACGAAGAGGCAATAGCGGCTGCAGATGCGCCAGCCGTCCGCAAGGTTCTCGAAAGCATAGATGTCGACGAGCCTTCGATCGTCTTGATCCTGCAAACCCGCCTCAAACCGTAAAGCTCTCCCCGCACCCGCATTCGCCCTTGGCGTTGGGGTTCTGGAACACGAAGCCTGCGGCGAAATCGTCCTCGACCCAGTCCATCGTCGACCCGACGAGGTACAGGATCGACCCGCCATCGACATAGAGCGTGCCGCCGGGTGTCTCGATCTTCTCGTCGAACGGCTTGGCTTCGGTCACGTAATCGACCGAATAGGCGAGGCCCGAACAGCCGCGGCGCGGGGTCGATAGCTTGACGCCGATAGCCTCCGCCGGCGCCTTCGCCATCAGCTCGGCGATCCGCGCTTCGGCATTGGGCGTCAGGATCAGCGCGGCGGGGCGCGGCCGGAGTGTAGTCGCCATCACAACATCCCCAGTTCGAGCTTGGCTTCGTCGGACATCTTATGCGGGTCCCAGGGCGGGTCCCATACCAGGTTGACGTCGGCGATCGCGACACCAGGCACGCTCCCGACGCGCAGTTCGACTTCGGCGGGCATCGATTCCGCCACCGGGCAGTGCGGCGTGGTCAGCGTCATCGTCACCGCGGCGTGGCCATCGTCGGTTACCTCGACACCGTAGATTAGCCCAAGGTCGTAGATGTTGACCGGGATTTCAGGGTCATAAATTTCCTTGAGCGACGCGATGATCGCTTCGTACAGTTCGCCGCCCGGTTCGCCGCCAGCCAGCGGCTCAGGCTTCTGCGCGAGGAATCCGGCGAGATAATCGCGCTTGCGCTCGAAGGTCTCGGCGGGGCTTGCATCATCGACCCGCGCCTTGGGCGGCGTCTCGACCGACGCGACTTCTTCCACTGCAATCTTTCTCTCTTCGTTCATCCGAAGATCCTCGTCACGCGTTCTACCCCCGCCGCTAGCGCCTCGACGTCGGCCAGCGAGTTATACACCCCGAAACTCGCGCGCGCCGTCGCCGGCACGCCGAGCGTGTCCATCAGCGGCTGCGCGCAATGGTGCCCCGCGCGGATCGCCACCTGACCTTCGTCCAAGATGGTGGCGACGTCGTGCGGATGCACCCCCTCGACCCCGAAACTGACGATCCCGGCGGCGTCGGCGGGGCCGAACAGCCGCACCGAATTGATCTGTCCCAGCCGCTCGCGCGTCGCGGCGACGAGCGCGGTTTCATGGGCGTGGATGCGCTCCAGCCCGATCCCCTCGACATAATCGATCGCGGCGTGCAGCCCGACCACGCCGACGATATGGGGCGTCCCCGCCTCGAACCGTCCCGGCGGCGGGGCATAAGTCGTTTTCTCAAAGGTCACGCGGTCGATCATCGATCCACCACCCTGATACGGCGGCATCGCGTCGAGCAGTTCGGCCCTTCCCCACAACACGCCGATTCCGGTCGGGCCGTAAAGCTTGTGGCCGGAGAAAACGTAGAAATCGCAGCCAATCTTGCGAACATCGACCGGCATCCGCGGCACCGCCTGACACCCGTCGAGCAGAACTTTGGCACCGAACAGCTTCGCCAGCCCGACCGCCTGTTTAACCTCTAGCACCGACCCAAGCACGTTCGATACATGTGCGAGCCCAACCAGCTTGTGCTTGTTGGTCAGCATGTTCGCCATGGCGTCCACGTCGATCTTGCCGTCCGACGTCAACGGCACGACGTCGATTTCAGCGCCGACCTTCTTCGCGATCATCTGCCACGGCACGATGTTGCTGTGATGCTCGAGCGTCGAGAGCAGGATGCGGTCGCCCGCCTTGAGCTGCTTGCCCGCCCAGCACTGCGCGACCAGGTTGATCGCCTCGGTCGCGCCGCGCACGAACACGCATTCGTCGGGCTGCGCACCGATGAACCTCGCGACCCGCTTGCGCGCCGCTTCGTAGGCCAGCGTCATGTCGGCCGAGCGCTGATACACCCCGCGGTGCACCGTCGCGTAGGTTTCGCCATAAGCGCGGCTGATCGCGTCGAGCACGGGCCGCGGCTTCTGCGCGGTCGCGGCGGTGTCGAGATACGCCCACCCCGCCGGGATCGCCGGGAAATCGGCGAGCACGTCGAGTGCTTCCAACTCCCCTTCCCGGACAAGGGAGGGGCTGGGGGCGGGTCGGCCGGTAGAGCTCGCTGCGCTCGCACCCACCCCCAACCCCTCCCTAGGAGGGAGGGGAGAAGAGGAAGAAACCACGCTCACAATATTCGCTCCAAAGCGATCTGCGCCGCCGCCTCGATCGCCTCGCGCTGCACCATATTGCCGATCCCATCGAACACGCTGCCGATGAACGCGCGGAGCAGCAGCGTCTTCGCCTCAGCCGGCGCGATCCCGCGGCTTTGCAGATAGAACAAGGCGTTGGCGTCGAGTTCGCCGACCGTCGCGCCGTGTGCGCACTTCACGTCGTCGGCGAAAATCTCCAGCTCGGGCTTGGCGTTGGCGGTCGCAGTACGCGTCAGCAACATCGCTTTCACCGACTGGCTGGCATCGGTCTGCTGCGCATCGCGCGCGACCGCGACCTTGCCGAGATAGCTGCCCGTCGCCTTGCCGCCGAGCACCGACCGCACGACCTGGTTGCTGGTCGCATTGGGCTCGACATGGTTGAGCGTGGTGACGATTTCCAGCGTCTGCTCGCCCCCCCCGATAATCGCGCCGCCCAATTCGAAATGCGCGCCCTCGTGCAGCGTCACGTCGATCGCGACGCGGCCAAGCTTGCCGCCGGTGTTGAGCACATGAAACGTGGCGCGCGCGCCGCGTTCGAGCACGACCGTGAAATCCCTGACCGCGACATCGCCGGTGTCGGCGTCCTGCACCACCAGCCGCGCGATCTCCTCGCCCGCCACGACGCGGATCGTCTCCGCCGCGGGCGCGGGCCACGCGGTCGCGAGCGCATCAAGGTCGCTATACCGCCACGCTTCGTCGCGCCGGGTCGGTAGGGTGGCGAGGGCTAAGGTCACGCCGCCGCCACCCCATAACCTTCGCGCTCGAGCTGCACCGCCAGTTCGGGTCCGCCCGAGCGCGTGATCCGGCCGCCTTCGAGCACATGGACGAAATCGGGCTGCACGTAGTCGAGCAGCCGCTGGTAATGCGTGATCAGCACCACCGCCTTGTCGGGGCCACGCATGATGCGGTTGATGCCGTCGCCGACCACGCGCAGCGCGTCGATGTCGAGCCCGCTGTCCGTCTCGTCGAGGATCGCGAGCTTCGGCGCGATGATCCCCATCTGGACCATTTCATTGCGCTTCTTCTCGCCGCCCGAAAAGCCGACATTGACCGGGCGCTTGAGCATCTCCGCGTCCATCGACAGCGAAGCCGCCTGTGCGCGCGCGAGCTTGAGGAAATCGCCGCCCGACAACGGCGCTTCGTCGCGCCCCTTGCGCTGTGCGTTGAGCGCCTCGCGCAGGAACTGGACGTTCGACACGCCGGGGATTTCGACCGGGTATTGGAAGCCGAGAAACAGGCCAGCGGCGGCGCGCTCGTGCGGCTCCATCGCGAGCAGATCGGCGCCGTCGAATGCGACCGATCCCGCGGTCACCTCGTACCCAGGCCGCCCGCCGAGCACATAGCCGAGCGTCGACTTGCCCGCGCCATTCGGCCCCATGATCGCGTGCACCTCGCCCGCGTTCACGGACAGGCTCAACCCCTTGAGGATTTCCTTCCCGTCGATTTCGGCGTGAAGGTCGGTGATGGAAAGCATGGTCATTCTACTCAATCGATGATGTCGGCGCGGCAGATGAAGTCGCGCATCGGTGGGCCGAAGCCGTCGTACACCGCGCGCGCAACCTGCAGCTTCTTGTAACGCACCGCTTTGGCTCGCTTCGGCTCCTGCCACCAGTCGCGGCTGTGGACCGAGAACAGGATCGGGCGCGGCGCGTCGCTGCGGTTGCCGCGCCCGCTGTGGATCGTGCGGAAATCCCACATCACGACCGACCCGACCGGCATCGCCGGCGCGAAATCGGGCGGTCCGCCAGCGAAATTCTCGCGGTGGCTGCGCCGCCAGAACGCGGTCGTTCCGTTCGCCTCGTCGAGCGGCACCAGCGGCATCGAGATCGACAGCGCGACCGGCGGCAGCACGCGGTCGAGCTTGCCCTCGGTGAACAGCAGCCCGTCGAAATGCTGGCCCTGGTCGGGCGACCCCGGCAGCGAGACGAGCAGGCCGAGCGACTCCAGGATGTTCTCGGCGCTGAGCAGATTCCGCCCGATCTCGCGGATCGCGCGCGGCGCGAAGATCGCGCGCTTCGCGAGCAGCCCGTCGATCACCAGCGGCATCGTGTAGCGCCCCGGGAACGAGCCGAGGTCGCGCTCGACATCGCGCTGGTCGTAGTCGGGGTAGCGCGCGACGATCTCCTGCCGGCACGCCTCGAGCAGCGCCGGGTCGACCAGATCGTCGAGCACCACCACGCCCTCGCGCCGCAGGATAGCGGTTGCCCGCTCGACCGCCGCGGCGTGATCGCGCCCTTCGGCGAACGACACGCGCAGGTCGGCGCCGGCATCCAGCACGCGCACACCGTCGGAATCGCGCGGCGGGTTCACCCCACGCTCCCCTCAAGGCTAATCCCCAGCAGCTTCTGTGCCTCGACCGCGAATTCCATCGGAAGCTGCTGGAGCACCTCGCGCGCGAAGCCGTTGACGATCAGCGCGACGGCGCTTTCCTGATCGAGCCCGCGCTGCATCGCGTAAAACAATTGGTCGTCGCTGATCTTCGACGTCGTCGCCTCATGCTCGATCTGCGCGGAAGGGTTGCGCACCTCGATATACGGCACGGTATGCGCGCCGCATTCGGACCCGAGCAACAGGCTGTCGCATTGGGTGAAGTTGCGCACGCCTTCCGCCCCCGGCGCGACGCGGACGAGGCCGCGATAGGTGTTGTTCGATCGGCCCGCGCTGATCCCCTTCGACACGATCGTCGAGCGGCTGCCCTTGCCGTTGTGGATCATCTTGGTGCCGGTATCGGCCTGCTGGAAATTGTTGGTCACCGCGACCGAATAGAATTCGCCGACGCTGTTCTCGCCATTGAGCACGCACGACGGATATTTCCAGGTGATCGCGCTGCCGGTCTCGACCTGAGTCCACGACACCTTGCTGTTGCGGCCCTGGCACAGCGCGCGCTTGGTGACGAAATTATAGATGCCGCCCTTGCCGTTCTCGTCGCCAGGGTACCAGTTCTGGACGGTCGAATATTTGATCTCGGCATCGTCCAATGCGACCAGTTCGACCACCGCCGCGTGGAGCTGGTTCTCGTCGCGCATCGGCGCGGTGCAGCCTTCGAGATACGAGACGTACGCTCCTTTGTCCGCGACGATCAGCGTGCGCTCGAACTGGCCGGTATTTTCGGCGTTGATGCGGAAATAGGTCGACAGCTCCATCGGGCAGCGCACGCCCTCGGGCACATACACGAAGGTCCCGTCGCTAAAGACCGCACAGTTGAGCGCGGCGAAGTAATTGTCGTGCTGCGGAACGACCTTGCCGAGCCATTTGCGGACGAGGTCGGGGTATTCGCGGATCGCCTCGCTGATCGAGCGGAAGATGACCCCCGCGGCTTCGAGCTCCTTGCGGAAGGTCGTCGCGACGGAAACGCTGTCGAACACCGCGTCGACCGCGACCTTGCGGCTGCCCTCCACCCCCGCGAGCACTTTCTGTTCCTCGATCGGGATGCCGAGCTTTTCATATACGCGCAGGATTTCGGGATCGACCTCGTCGAGGCTCCCCAGCTTCGGCTTCGCCTTGGGCTCGGCGTAATAATAAGCGTCCTGATAATCGATCGGGTCGACGTTGAGCTTCGCCCAATCGGGCATCTCCATCGTCAGCCACAGCCGGTACGCCTTCAGCCGCCATTCGAGCATCCATTCGGGCTCGTTCTTCTTGGCCGAGATGAAGCGGACGGTGTCCTCGCTCAGCCCCTTGGGCGCGAACTCCTGCTCGATGTCCGAGCTGAAGCCCCATTCATAGGTCTTGTTCGCGGCGGCGTGCGCCTCGGCGTTCCTGATATCGGTGTCCATCAGGCGTGCTCCGCCACGGCGAGATTGGCGAGGCTGACCCCCGCCAATGCCCCGCGCACCGCGCCATTCACCGCGTTCCAATGCGGACGCACCTTGCAGCTTTCCTCAACGCAGCAATCGTGCGCGCCATGATCGACGCACGCGGTCATCGCGATCGGCCCCTCGATCGCCTCGACGATATCGGCCAGGCTGATCGTCGCGGGCGGACGCGACAGGCGGAAGCCCCCGCCGGTGCCGCGCTGGCTCTCGATCAGGCCTGCGGCACTGAGCTTGCTCACCAATTTCTGCACCGTGGGCAGCGGCAGGCCGGTTTCCTCGGCCAGGCTCGTCGCGTTGAGACGCCCGATCCCGCCACAATGCCGCGCGGCGGCGGACATCATCACGACGGCATAATCGGCGAGACTAGACAGCTTCATACTTGCGAATGGTTCTCAAATCGGATCAATTCAATCCGATTGGCCATGTGGGCGCGCAACTTCGCCCCGTCAACCCGATTCAGGACGTTTCAGGTCTCGGAGATGAGCGACTTCACTTGCCCGCCGAGCGCCGTCCGCTGCGCGACAGTAATCGCGGCGAGTGCGGTCGGCTGGTCGCGGATCTGCTTGGGGGTCAGCCCGGTGAATTGCTTGACCTCGCGGATCAGGTGCGACTGATCGTAGAACCCGTGGCCGACCGCATCGTCGAAGCTCAGGTCGCGGCCGCGCATCGCCACCGCTGCGCGCAAAGCGCGAAACTTGCGCGCCAGCAATTTGGGCGGCGCGCCGTAGATCGCGTTGCACTTGCGCTCGACCTGGCGCCGCGACAGCCCGGTCGCCGCGATCAGGTCGTCGATCTCTGGCGACTGGCTGTCCTCCAGCCAAGTATCGACTTGTTGCGCGAACCGCACCATTTCTGCGCAGGACTGGCCGGCGAGTTCGTGGATCAACGCCGCACCGATCGCCACCATCGCATCGAAATCGCGCGCGCGCTGCAATGCCCCGCGTGCTTCCATCATGCGGGGGCCAAGCAGCGCGCTCGCGTCGATCATCCGATTGAGCGCATTCGACGCGTCGCCGCCCATCATCGCTGCCCAGCCCGCCGCGGTGACACCCCAGCCGAACAGCCGCACCGGTCCTTCGGCGCGCACCCTGAACGCGGCGCTGGTGGGACCGATCACATGGACCGGGGTGGCCTGCTGCGCGCTTCCGTCGGGAAAAAAATACTGCGCCGCACCGTCGTCGAGTCGGAAACGCATCTGGGCATGATCGGCGCGCTCCATATCCTCGAACACCGGCAATTCGGTGTGGAAGAAATAGAATAGAGTTGCGTAATCAACGACATCGGGTCCGGGAACCCGATAATCGAGTTCGATATCGCTCACGAAAGTGCGCCCCTGTTTTGCTTTCGCGATGTCGCTTTTATACGATCTGGATCAAGTCGACCATAGAAAAGCGGCCCGGCCTCCCCAAGGGAGACCGGGCCGTCGAGGGAAAGAACCCCTCCCAGGGCCCTTCGGGTCGCAACGCTTGTGTATGCGGACTTTCCCCGAGTCGTATTGGACGGATTCGCCGCACCACAATGTACTTTTCTTACAATTTTGACCGGCTGCGCCGTCGCTGCCATGGCGAACGCATGAGCTTTGCGCTGCGCCCGCTGCTGTTTGCGATCGATGCCGAACGCGCCCACGGGCTGACGATCGACATGCTCGCGGCCTGGGACGCGATGGGTACGCCGCTCGCGGCGAACGTGCCGTCGTTGCCGGTGACGGTCGCGGGGCTGACCTTCCCCAACCCGCTCGGGCTCGCCGCCGGCGCCGACAAGGACGGGCGCGCGATCGCGGGATTCTTCGGCCTCGGCTTCGGCGCGGTCGAGATCGGCACGCTCACCCCACTGCCTCAATCGGGCAATCCCAAGCCGCGCCTGTTCCGGCTGGCCGAGGATCGCGCGGTGATCAACCGGATGGGGTTCAACAACGGCGGGCTCGCCGCCGCGCTACCGCGCGCACGGGCCGCGAAACGCACGGGCGTACTCGGCATCAACGTCGGCGCGAACAAGAAGGCAACCGACCGCATTGCGGACTACGAGGCCGGTGTCGCCGCCGCGGCACCGGTCGCGGACTATGTCACGATCAACATCAGCTCGCCCAACACGCCGGGCCTGCGCGACCTCCAGCACGGCCCCGCGCTGACCGATTTGCTCGCGCGCTCGGCAACGGCTCGCGGTACGACGCCGCTCTTCCTCAAGGTCGCGCCTGATCAGGAACCCGCGCAAATCGACGAGATCGCCCGCGCCGCGATCGACGCGGGGATCGACGCCTTGATTATCGGCAACACCACCATCAGCCGGCCCGCGCTCCGCTCTTCCCATGCGGACGAGCAAGGCGGGCTGTCGGGCGCCCCGCTCGCCAGCCTCGCCGCGCAACGCCTGCGCGATTTCCGCACCGCAACCGGCGGCCAGCTTCCGCTGGTCGCCGCCGGCGGGATCGACAGCGGCGCCGAAGCCTACGCCCGGATCCGCGCCGGGGCGAGCCTCGTGCAGCTCTACACCGGGCTCGTCTATGGCGGCCCCGGACTCCCCGCGCGCATCCTCCGCGAACTGGCCGCCCTGCTCGCCGGTGACGGCTTCGCAAGCATTGGGGAAGCGATCGGCGGAGGATGACGTAGCGTCTTGCCACCCGGCCTCACGCCGTTAGGGTCGCGGGCCATGAAGAAGCTGCTCCTCACGCTCGCCCTCCTGTTGTTCTCGCCCGCGGCCGCGTCGGCGCAAGGGATCGTGTCGTCCGCCGATCCGCGCGCATCGGCGGCCGGGCAGGAGATCCTGCGCAAGGGCGGCAGCGCGGCCGATGCGGCGATGGCGATGATGCTCGCGCTGACCGTCGTCGAGCCGCAATCGTCGGGCATCGGCGGCGGCGGGTTTTTCGTCTATAACGACGGCAAGACCGGCATGGTCTCGACGATCGATGGGCGCGAGGCGGCACCGATGGCGGCGACACCGCAGCGCTTCGTCGGCCCCGACGGCAAGGCGCTGCCGTTCATTCAGGCCTTCCCCGGCGGCAAGTCGGTCGGCGTCCCGGGCAACGTCCGGCTGATGGCAATGGTCCACGCGCGCTGGGGCAGGCTCGCGTGGAAGGAGCTGTTCCAGCCCGCGATCCGGCTCGCCGAGGATGGCTATCAAGTGACGCGACCGCTCAATTCGGGGGTCGCGATGGTCTCGCCGCTGTGGAAGGATTTCCCCGCGGTGCGCGCGCAATATCTGATCGATGGCAAGCCGCCCCAGGTCGGCGAGACGATCAAGAACCCGGCGCTCGCGAAAATCCTGCGCAAGATCGCCGACGATGGGCCGGATGCCTTCTATACCGGCAAGAATGCCCAGGCGATCGTCGATGCCGCGACCGGCAGCACCGTCGCGCCGAGTGACATGACGCTGGCCGATCTGGCCGCGTACCGCGCCAAGGAACGCCCGCCGGTGTGCGGATACTACCGCAGCTACAAGATTTGCGGGATGGGCCCGCCCTCGTCGGGCGCGACGACGGTGCTCGGCATCCTGGGCATGCTCGAACGCTTCGACCTGAAGAAGCTGGGCAAGGATTCGCCCGTCGCGTGGCATCTGATCGGCGAGGCGATGGAACTCGCCTATGCCGATCGCGAGAAGTATCTCGGCGACCGCGATTTCGTCGATGTCCCGGTCGCAGGGTTGATCGATCCGGCATACCTCAAGGCGCGGTCGAAGCTGATCTCGCCCACCACCACGCTGGCCAGATACGAGGCCGGCACACCTCCCGGCGCGCCGCAACGCACCGCCGCCGTGCAGAACGAAGTTCCCGGCACGACTCACTTCGTCGCGATCGACGGCGACGGCAATATCGTCAGCATGACCTCGACCGTCGAGGGACCGTTCGGCAGCCAGTTGCTCGCCAACGGCTTCGTGCTCAACAACGAACTGACCGACTTCACGCTCGCGCCCGAAAAGGACGGCAAGCCCGTCGCCAACCGCGTCGAGCCGGGCAAGCGGCCGCTGTCGTCGATGTCGCCGACAATCGTCTACGATACCAGGACCGGCAAGCCCGTGTTCGTCGTCGGTGCGGCAGGCGGCAAGACGATCATCATGCAGGTGGCGAAGGCGATCATCGCGCGGCTCGACTGGGGAATGGAGCCGCGCGACGCGCTCGGGCTCGGGCTCATCTATTTCAACCAGGACGGCGTTATCCTCGAACAGGGCACCAGCCTCGAGGCGCTCAAACCCGCGATGGAGAAGCTCGGCAACAAGGTGACGATCGCCAAGCTGGGCCTCAAGGCCAACGCCGCGGCCTGGGAAAACGGCAAATGGGTCGGCGCGGCCGATCCGCGCAGCGTCGGGGTGGCGCTGGAGCAGTAAGAGACGGCGCAGCCGAAAACGGCGCGCCAGGAGGAGAGGGCCGCATGCGGCAGATCGAGAAATTCCCCAATCTCGTCGCGATGTTCTTCACGCGCGCGGCCGAGGGCGGCGATGTGCCGTTCCTGTGGCACAAGGAGGGCGAGGATTGGGTGCCGCTGAGCTGGGCCGAGGCGGCGAAACAGGTCGCGAGCCTCGCCGCAGGACTCAAGGCGATCGGGCTGAAGCCAGGCGACCGGGTTATGCTGGTCAGCGAGAACCGCCCCGAATGGTGCATCAGCGACCTCGCGATCATGGCCGCGGGCTGCGTGACGGTGCCGACCTACATCACCAATACCGAGCGCGACCACACCCATATCCTGGAGAATTCGGGTGCGCGCGCGGTGATCGTGTCGACCGCGAAACTCGCTCGCCCGCTCCTGCCCGCCGCGATCCGCGCAAGCGAGGCGAAGTTCATCATCGGCATCGACGACCTGCGCGTGATGCAGACGGGCACGCTCGACTATCACCATTGGTCGAAGCTGATCGCCGACAACCCGACCGATCCCGCGACGGTCGTGGCAGATGCCAAGCGCGAGGACCTAGCCTGCATCATCTACACCAGCGGCACCGGCGGCGCGCCGCGCGGAGTGCAGCAGCACCACGGCGCGATCCTGCACAACGTCGAGGGCTGCTGCACGTTGATCGCCGAGGATTTCGGCTGGGAGGACGAGGTGTTCCTCTCGTTCCTGCCGCTCAGCCACGCCTACGAGCATACCGGCGGCCAGCATTTCCCGATCGGGCTCGGCGCGCAGATCTATTACGCCGAAGGGCTCGAGAAGCTCGCGAGCAATATCGAGGAGGTCCGCCCGACCATCATGGTCGTCGTGCCGCGGCTGTTCGAGGTGCTCCGGACGCGGATCGTCAAGGCGATCGAGAAGCAAGGCAAGCTCTCCAACTACCTGCTCGGCCGCGCGGTTTCGATCGGCGGCAAGAAGGCGGCGGGCGGCGTGCCGCTCTACGACCAGCCGATGAACCTGATCGTCAAATCGCTGCTGATGCCCAAGATTTCAAAAAGGTTTGGGGGACGCATAAAGGCGATGGTGTCGGGCGGCGCACCGCTCAACCCCGAGATCGGCATCTTCTTCCAGTCGCTCGGGCTGACCTTCCTGCAAGGCTATGGCCAGACCGAGTCCGCGCCGGTGATCTCGTGCAACCGCCCGCGCGCCGGCCTCAAGATGGACACGGTTGGTCCACCCTTGCTCAACACCGAGGTAAAGATCGCCGAAGACGGCGAGATCCTGGTGCGCGGTGAGCTCGTGATGCACGGTTACTGGCGCAACCCGGAGGAAACCGCGCGCGTCCTGAAGGACGGCTGGCTCCACACCGGCGATGTCGGGATCATCGACGAGAAGGGGCGGATCAAGATCACCGACCGCAAGAAGGACCTGATCATCAACGACAAGGGCGACAACGTTAGCCCACAGAAGGTCGAAGGGATGCTGACGCTCCAGCCCGAAATCGGCCAGGCGATGATCGTCGGCGATCGCCGCCCGCACATGGTCGCGGTGCTCGTCCCGGACCAGGAATGGACGCAGGAATGGTGCGCGCGCACCGGTGGGCCGTGCGATCCCAAGAGGCTGGTCGACGATCTGGATTACCGCGCCGCGCTGATGGCCGCGGTCGAGCGCGTCAACAAGGATTTATCGGTGATCGAGCGCGTCCGCCGCTTCATCCTGGCCGACGAGCCGTTCACGATCGAAAACCAGCAGATGACGCCGAGCCTTAAGATCCGGCGCCACGTGCTGAAGGAAGTCTACGGCGAACGGCTGGACGCGCTCTACAAGGCCTAAATTCCTCCCCGTTTACGGGGAGGTGGCAGCCGAAGGCTGACGGAGGGGGCAGGCCTTAATCGGATCGCGTGAGGTGGACCCGCCTCCACCATTTGCTGCGCAAATGCCTCCCTCGCCGTGAACGGGGAGGATTTTCTACTGCCCCGCTGCCACGACCAGCCCGGCCTTCGCCGCGACCGACTTGGGCACGACTTCCATCGTCCAGTCCCTGTCGGGGCGGAGATACTTCGCCGCCATCGTCTGGAGGTCCGCGGCGGTAATGCTGTTGTAATCGACCACGATCGACTTGGCGGCGTCGATCCGCCGCGGGTCGTAGGTCGCGCCGGCAAGCAGGTTGAGCCAGAAGCCGTTGCCGGTCGACGAGCGCAGGACATACTGGATCATCGGCGCCTTGACGCGTTGCAGCTCGTCGTCGCCGATCGGGTTCTTGGCGAGGTCGGCGGCGATTTCACGCGACAGGCGGAAGAACAGCTCGGTCTTGTCGGGCGGCACCTGGCCGATCGCGATCACGCGCCCGCCAGCGGACGCGCCGATCGGCCAGCTCGCCTGCACGCTGGGGCTGTAGCTCGCCCCCGATTCGGTGCGGAGCCGGTCGAACAGCCGGTCGCTGAAGACCTGCGCCAGCACTTCGAGCTTGCGGCTTTCGCTCACGCCATCGACCCCGCCGCCGGTCGGCCACGCGATCAGCGCGACCGCCTGGTTCTCCTGGCCCGAATGCGTGCGCACCACCGGCGTCGCATTGTGCGCGGGGAAACGGACCGTCGCCGCCGCGACGATGCTCGCGGTCCGCGGCTTGAGCGCGCCGAGCGTCTTGGCGACCGCGGCGATCGCCTCGTCCGCCTTGACGTCGCCGAATACCTGGACCTCGATCGGTCCAGTCGCGAGCACCGGCTGCCAGAATGCCTTGAACGCCGCGGGGGTCAGCGCGTCGACCGCCGGCTTGGGCGGCGTGCCCCAGCGCGGGTCGCGGTCGTGGAGGAAATATTCGAGATCGCGGCTCAGCACGCCGTCGGGCGACGAATCGTATCCGGCGAAACTGGTGTCGAGCAACGCCTTGGCGCGCGCGATCGGCGCCGGATCCCACCCCGGTGCCGCCAGCTTGTCGGCCAGCAACCGGAGCTGGTCCTGATAGTCGGCGGGCGAGGTCACCGCGCCCAGCACGAACGCGTCCTGGTCGATCGCGAAATCCATGCCCAGCCGGCGCCCGGTCGTCAGCTGGTCGATCTGCTCCTGCCCCAATGTACCGATCCCGCTGGCGACCAGCGCGAGATCCCCCGACCAGACCGGGGTCCGCCGCGTCGACGGCAGGGAATTATACCCCCCACCCCAGCGCACGCGGACATAGACGCGGTTGGTCTCCCCGCTGTTCGGATAGAGCATCAGCCGCACGCCATTGGCGAACACGACCTTTTCCATGTCGAGGTCGGCTATCGTTTCGCGGCTGACGACCTTGCCCGGGGCCCCGAGCGGCGGGAGTTTGGAAAAATCGACCGCGGCCAGAGCGGTGCGCTTGCCCCCCAGCTTCGACACGTCCGCGGTCAGCGCGGCGGCGAGCTTGGCGCCCGCCCCGGGATCGGGCGTCGGGGTCGACACGAACGCGCGGGTCGCGTCGCCCTGGAAGATGCGCTTGGTCGACGCGAGGATCGACGCGGGCGTGAACATCCCCTTCGCGCGCGCGTCGGTCAGGATCGCATAGGACACGTCGGGCGCCGCGACGGTCTCACGGATGTCGAGCGCCTGGACCATGTTGTCGGCCTGCGCGGCCCCGGCTTCGACGCGCGAGGTATCGACGCCGTTCTTCATCGCCGAATCGTATTCGGCGAGCTCGCGGTCGAGCTCGGCCTGGCTCGGCGGATTGGCCATCGCGTCGGCGATCACCGCGCGCACGTCCTTCAGCGCCTGTTCCCAATTGTTGCCGACCGGCTGGATCGTCACGAACGTGCCGTTCACCGAGCGCGCCACATCGTCGAGATTGACCCCGGCGGCGATGAAGCTGCCGCCGCTGCGCGCGCGCGATTCGAGCCGCCGGTTGATGATCTGCACCGCGAGCAGATCGACCAGCCGCTTCTGGTTGAAGAGCACCAGGTCGGCGTTGAAGTGCCACGGCCGCAGCACACCCATCGACACGACGGTCGGAATGCCCGGCTCGACCAGAGATCCGGTGATCGGCTGCTTGGTCGCGGGCGTTCCGAAATCGGGGTCGGCGGGGTTGGGCCCCTTCCCCTTCCAGCTCGAGAAATTCTTGTCGACCAGGCTTTCGAACAGCACCGGATCGAGGTCGCCCGAAATGATCACCACCGCGCGCTCGGGGCGGTACCATTTGTCGTGGAACGCGCGCAACGTGGCGGCGGTCGCCGCCTCGAGCGTCTTGGTCGTGCCGATCGGCGAGCGCACTGCGAACGGTTGGCCCGCGAAGATCGTCGCGCGCATCGCGTCGCCATAGCGGACCTGCGGCCCCGGCGCCTCGCGCTGTTCGGCCTCGACCACCGGGCGCTCCGAATTGACCACTTTGTCGTCGAAGCTCGGCGCTTCCATCATCCCCGACAGAATCTTGAGACTCTCGTCGACGCTCTCGGGCGTCGCCGCGGGCAGGTCGAGCTTGAACACCGTCTGGGTGAACGTCGTCTGCGCGTTGGTGTCGCTGCCGAAGGTTGCGCCGAGCCGCTGCCACGTCCGCTTCGCTTCGTTGTCGGCGACGTACTGGCTACCGCGGAACACGAGGTGCTCCATGAAGTGGGCGTAGCCTTGTTCGCTGTCGTCCTCGTATAGCGAGCCGGCGTCGATCCGCACGCGGATCGACACTTGTCCCGGCGGCACGCCATTCTTGCGCACGGCATAGCGCAGGCCGTTCGGCAGCGTGCCGAAATGCCAGTTGAGATCGGGCGTTATGTCGCTGCCCTTGAACAGCCAGGGCGAGCGGTCGACCTCGGGCCGGATCGTCGGCGAGGTGCTACCGGCGGTTTTGCTGTTGGGCACGTTCTGGGCGATCGCGGGGAGCGACAGGCCCAAGGTGACGGCGAGGACAAGCGACAGGCGCGGAGCGCGGAACGTGATCGGCATATCCCCCTGTGTAGGGGCTGGCGCCGCGAGCGGCAATGCCGCGGCCACGCGATCATGAAATGACCCCGCGCCCGCCTTTTTTCGCCACGCTTTGGTCCAAAGTCGGATTTAGCGCGTGCTGGTCGGGGGGCCGACGACGACGACGAGGGTTGAGTGAGCGTTCATCAACAGATCGCGGCGGCGGTGCCGTCGCCCGCGGGGACCGCGGCGAGGGGCAAGCGCCCGCTGATTATCCGCTACGGCAAGCATCTGCGTGGGCTCTTCGACCGGCTGATCGCGTCGTCGTCGCTCGTCTCGAACGCCCCCGTGCTCGACGTCCGCGATTTTGCGTGGACGCAAGCCTTGCGCGACAATTGGGAAGCGATCCGCGACGAGGCGATCTGCGCCGCGCTCGACCGACAGGCACCCTCGCTCTCGAGCATCTCGCCCGATCACCGTGCGATCGCGCCGGTCGACCAATGGCGCAGCTTCTTCCTGTGGGGCTATGGCTATTGCGTCGAGGAGAACCTCGAACGCTGTCCAGTGACGACGGCCGCCGTCGCCAGGATACCCCACCTCAACAGCGCGTTCTTCTCGATCCTCGCGCCGGGCACGCACATCCCCGCGCACCGCGGCGTGACCAAGGGGCTGATCACGTGCCACCTCGGGCTGATCGTGCCGCGCGACGGCGACGTCCGGATGCGCGTCGGCGACCGCATCGTACGCTGGGCCGAGGGCGAGACACTGGTGTTCGACGACACCTACGACCATGAAGTATGGAACGACACCGCCAACACCCGCGTCGTGCTGTTGATCCAGGTGCGGCGCCCGTTGCGCAACCCGGGCAAGTGGATCGCCGACGCGTTCCTCAACGTGCTCCGCCGCTCGGCGTTCGTCCAGGAAGCGCGCGACAATGTGATCGCGTGGAACGCGGCGATGAAACAGCTGGACGTTTAGGCAGGCGCAACGGTCCGTTTCCCGATCGCCGCTTGATCCGCGCGGCCAACGCGCCCACATCGCCTCCATGCTGATCGAGACCGAGACCACGCCCAATCCGGCGACGCTGAAGTTCCTGCCCGGCCGCACGGTGATGGACGCCGGCACGCGCGATTTCGCGACGCCCGAGGAAGCCGAAGCGAGCCCGCTGGCGGAGGCGATCTTCAACCTCGGCGATGTGACCGGCGTGTTCTTCGGGCGCGATTTCGTGTCGGTGACCGCCGCGCCCGGGGTCGAATGGCCCAGCCTCAAGCCCGACGTGCTGGCAATCCTGCTCGACCATTTCAGCGCGAACATGCCGCTGTTCAAGCCAGCCAGCGCCGGGTTCACCGTCCCCGCCGACGACGAGGGTCTGGCCGACGACCCGGCCGACGCCGACATCGTGGCACAGATCCGCGAGCTGATCGACACCCGCGTCCGGCCGGCGGTCGCGAACGACGGCGGCGACATCGTCTATCGCGGGTTCGACAAGGGCAAGGTGTACCTGCGCATGCAGGGCGCGTGCTCGGGCTGCCCGTCCTCGACCGCGACGCTGAAGAACGGGATCGAGCAATTGCTCAAATATTATGTCCCCGAAGTCACCGAAGTGAGGGCAGTGTAATGGCCAAGCTGCTCGACGACGCCGCGCTCGACACGATCTTCCGTACCGCGCGCACCGCCAACGGCTATAACGGCGACCCGGTCACCGAGGCCGATATCCGCGCGATCTACGATCTGGTGAAGATGGGGCCGACCTCCGCCAATCAGCAGTCGGGGCGCTTCGTCTGGCTGCTGAGTGCGGAGGGCAAGGAGAAGCTCGCCGCCGCGTCGAGCGGAACCAACGGCGCCAAGATCCGCGCCGCGCCCGCCGCGGTCGTGATCGGCTATGACCTCGCCTTCAACGAGCATCTCCCCTGGCTCTTTCCGCACGCGCCGACCGCTAAGGACTGGTTTCCCGACGAAGCGGTCCGGTTCGACCACGCGTTCCGGAATTCGTCGTTACAGGGTGCCTATTTCATCATCGCGGCACGCGCGCTCGGGTTCGATGTCGGACCAATGTCGGGGTTCGATCACGACAAGGTCGATGCGGCGTTCTTCGCCGATCAGCCCAATGTGAAGTCGAACTTCATCGCGACGCTCGGCCATGCCGATCCGTCGACGATCTTCGAACGTCTGCCGCGGCCCGAGTTCGAACAGTTCAACACTGTTGCCTAAAGCCGTCACCCCAGCGAAAGCCAGGGTCTCGATATAACTGGGAGACCCCAGCTTCCGCTGGGGTGACGTAAAGATCGCCCGCACGCTCGTCATCGAAACCGCCACCGCCGCGTGCTCGGTCGCGCTGATCGAGGACGGCCGCGTGGTGGCGGGGCGCCACGAGGTGGTCGGCCGGGGGCACGCCGAGCGGCTAGTGCCGATGATCGCCGACCTGCCCGACGGCGGGCGCGCCGACGCGATCCTGGTCGATGTCGGGCCGGGCAGCTTCACCGGCATCCGCGTCGGGATCGCGGCGGCGCGCGGACTGGGGCTCGGTTGGGGCGTGCCGGTTCACGGCTATTCATCGCTCCCGCTGATCGCCGCGGCCGCATTCGCTGCCGACCCGGCGCCCGACCGGCTTGCGGTCGTGCTGGAGGGTGGGCATGGCGAGGTGTTCATGCAACCCTTCGCCGCCGACCCGTTCGCCGCCACCACCGATCTCGCCTCCTTGGCGCCCGCCGAGGCGTTGGCGCGTCTCGATAGCGCGCGAGCCGTCGGGAACGGCGTGCGCTTTCTCGATATGCCCGGCGCGATCGACACCTTACCTAACGCCGCCGACGCGATCCTGCTCGCGCCCGCTTTCACCGCCCTGCCCCCGCGCCCGATCTATGGCCGCGCGCCCGACGCCAAGCCGATGGCGCCCAAATGAGCACCGCCGCGATCGACCTGCGCGAAGGCGACGTCCGCGATCTCGACCGCGTCGACCGGCTGATGGCCGAGGCGTTCGACCCGCGCTGGGGCGAAGCGTGGACGCGCAACCAGGTGATCGGCATCCTGTCGGTTCCCGGCGTGTGGCTGACCATCGCCGAGTTGAACGGCCGCGCGGTCGGATTTGCGCTGGTGCGCGGCGTGCTCGACGAAGCCGAATTGCTGTTGCTCGCGGTGATTCCCAATGCGAGACGAAAAGGCGTTGGCGCCGCCTTATTGCGGTCGGTGGTGACGGATTGCGCGATGCGGGGCATCGCGTCGCTGCATCTGGAGGTGCGCGACGGCAACGAAGCGATTAAATTGTACAGAAATTCGGGGTTTAGCAAGGTCGGCGAGCGGCGCGATTATTATCGCGGTCCCAACGGGCAAAGTTACGCGGCGCTAACCCTCCGCCGTCCGACCCGATAACACCGTCGCATTGATCTTGCGCAGGGCGCGCTGAACGCTCAAAGCGTTCGGTGGGGAGTTACTAAATTGCGTATCGAGTAAGAAGGGAAGACAATGGACGAAATCACCGAAATGCAGGAAACGCTGGTCACGTTGACCGCCGACATCGCCGCCGAATATCTGGGTAACAACAACGTCGCCGTGTCCGACATCGAACTCGTCATCCAGAACATCTATCGCGGCCTGTCGAAGCTCAACCCAGCCGCCCCGCCGCCCGCGCCCAAGCAGGAACCCGCCGTGTCGGTTCGCGCGTCGATCAAGCCCGACTATGTCGTGTGCCTGGAAGACGGCAAGAAGCTCAAGATGCTCAAGCGGCACCTGATGACGCACTATCAGATGACCCCGGACCAGTATCGCGCCAAGTGGAATCTGCCGGCCGATTATCCCATGGTCGCGCCAAACTATGCCGAACAGCGCCGCACGCTGGCGAAGAAGATCGGTCTGGGCACGAAGCGCCGCAAGACCAAATAACCGAACCGGTTCCGGCCGAACGACAGCCCCGCGGCGCGCAAGCGCTCGCGGGGCTTGTTGCGAGCGACTCTCGCCTTTCGCAATAACGTGAATGCGCCTATATCGGTCGCATGGCGCGCAAGATCGATCTCGAAGCTCTCTGCAACGAAAAGGGGCTGCGCATTACCGAGCAACGGCGCGTGATCGCGCGCGTGCTGAGCGAGGCCGAGGACCATCCCGACGTCGAGAAGGTCTATGAGCGCGCATCGCAGATCGACCCCGGCATTTCGATCGCGACGGTGTACCGCACGGTGCGGCTGTTCGAAGAAGCGGGTATCCTCGACCGCCACGATTTCGGCGACGGCCGCGCGCGCTACGAGCCCGCGCCCGAATCGCACCACGATCACCTGATCGACATCGAGACCGGCAAGGTCACCGAGTTCGTCGACCCCGAGCTCGAACAGCTCCAGAAACAGATCGCCGAGAAGCTTGGCTTCCGCCTCGTCGACCATCGCATGGAGCTGTACGGCGTCAGCCTGGAGCGCAAGGGCTGAGTCCCGACCGACGCGCTGCCGCTGCCGCCGGCAATCCGCCACCGATCGACGCACTCGGCTGGCTCCGCATCCTGCTTCGCGCAGGCGGCTTGCTTCTCGCGCTCTTCGTCACCGTGCCGCTCCACTATCTGTGGCGACTGTTCCGGCTCGGCTCCCCCTGGCCGCGCATCTTCCTCGGCTGGGGCGCGCGGATCGCGGGCGCGCGGGTCAGCCGCGTCGGCGTGCCGCTGAAGCGCGATGTCTTCTATATTTCCAACCATCTCAGCTGGATCGATATCCTCGCGCTTGCTGGGCAAAGCGGCACCGCGTTCGTCGCCAAGGAAGAACTGCGCGGGGCACCGGTGGTCGGCTGGCTGTCGACGCTTAACCGCACGGTCTACGTCAAGCGCGAGAACCGGATGGGCGTCGCCGAGCAGATCAACGCGCTGCGCGACGCGCTGGCGGAGAATTGGTCGGTTACGGTCTTCCCGGAAGGGACGACGACCGACGGCCAGTCGCTGCTCCCGTTCAAGACGCCGATGCTGCGCGTGCTCGAGCCCCCGCCGCCGGGAGTGATGGTCCAGCCGGTGCTGCTCAATTACGGCAAGGTTGCCGAGGAAATTGGCTGGATCGGCGTCGAAAGCGGGATCGACAACGCCAAAAGATTGCTGTCACGGCGCGGCAGCTTCCGGCTCGAAGTCCATTTCCTCGACCCTTTTCGCCCAGAGGACTTTCCCGGCCGCAAGGCGATCGCCGCCGAAAGCCGCCGCCGGATCGAGGAAGCTTTGGTCGCCACGCTCGGCAAGCCGCTCCGTCCGTTTGCCTATGACGTCGCACCCGTGGCCTATGCCGCGCCCGAACGCGACGCTATAGCGCCCGGCCCATGACTCGCGCTGCGCCCAAAACCTACCACGTCAAATCGTTCGGTTGCCAGATGAACGTCTATGACGGCGAGCGCATGGGCGAGTTGATGGCGGCGCAAGGTCTGACCGCGACCGATGACGCCAATGCCGCCGACCTCGTCGTGCTCAACACCTGCCACATCCGCGAAAAGGCGACCGAGAAGGTCTATTCGGACATCGGGCGCCTCAGGAAGCACGGTACCGACCCGATGATCGCGGTCGCGGGATGCGTCGCGCAGGCCGAAGGACAAGAGATCGCGCACCGCGCCAAGGTCGACATCGTCGTCGGCCCGCAGGCCTATCACAATCTGCCCGATCTGGTGGCGAAAGCGTCGCGCGGCGAGCTCGGGCTCGACACCGACATGCCGGTGCTGTCGAAGTTCGGCGCGCTTCCCGCGCGGCGGCGGGTCGGGCCGAGCGCGTTCCTGACGGTGCAGGAAGGCTGCGACAAGTTTTGCACCTATTGCGTCGTGCCGTATACGCGGGGGAGCGAGATCAGCCGGCCGTGGAACGCGCTGGTCGACGAGGCGAAGTCGCTGATCGACGCGGGCGCGAAGGAAATCACCCTGCTCGGCCAGAACGTCAACGCCTGGTCGGACGACCAGCGCGACCTCGGCGACCTGATCCGCGAGCTCGATCGCATCCCCGGCCTAGCGCGCATCCGCTACACGACCAGCCACCCCAACGACATGACGCAGGGCCTGATCGACGCACACCGCGACGTCGAAAAGCTGATGCCATTCCTCCATCTCCCCGTGCAATCGGGCAACGACCGCGTCTTGAAGGCGATGAACCGCAGCCATTCGCGCGACTCCTACCTCCGCATTCTCGACCGCGTTCGCGCGGCGCGCCCCGATATCGCGCTGTCCGGCGATTTCATCGTCGGCTTCCCCGGCGAGACCGAGGCCGAATTCGCCGACACGCTGAGCCTGATCGACGCGGTCGGCTACAGCCTCGCATTCAGCTTCAAATACTCCCCCCGCCCCGGCACCCCGGCCGCGACCATGGACGGCCAGATCGCCCCCGACGTGATGGACGACCGCTTGCAACGCCTCCAAGCCGCGCTCAACCGCGACCAAGCCGCGTTCAACGCCGCCACCGTCGGACGGACGTGCGAGGTGCTGATCGAGCGCGCCGGCAAACTCCCCGGCCAAATGCTCGGCAAGAGCCCGTGGCTGCAATCGGTCCATTTGATCACCGAGGCCGAGGTCGGCGATCTGGTCACGGTCGACATCGTCCAGGCCGGGCCGAATTCGGTGTCGGCGGTCGAACGCGTAGGCACACCGCGCGAGGCCGCTTTTGCCTGACAGCACCGGAGCCGACTTCCGCGACCGCGGCTATGCGGTCGTGCGCAACATCGTCGATGCCCAGCAATGCCGATTCGTCCGCGCCGCAATGGACGCGTCCGAACGCACCGGGCGATTGCACCACGCGACCGCGGTCGTCCCGCAAGGCGCGCTGAACGAATATTCGCCAGTCGGGGCCGAGGCGCTACTGCTGCACTGCCGGCCGGCGTTCGAGGCGATCGCCGGGCGCGCTCTGCTCCCCGCCTACGGCTTCTGGCGGATTTACGGGAACGGCGCCGAATTGCGCCGCCACGTCGACCGCAACGCCTGCGAAGTCAGCGCATCACTGCCGATCTTCGCCGAACCCGCGGGCGAGGCATGGCCGATCCACGTCGCCGGGCTCGACGGCGCCGATGCCTCGGTCGCGCTCAGTCCGGGCGATGCGATCCTCTATCAAGGCTGCAACATCCCGCACTGGCGCGACGCCTTCCCCGGCGAGCGCCAGTATCAGGTGTTCCTCCACTACGTGTACGCCGACGGCGACAAGACCGCGTTCGCCTTCGACCGGCGCGACGGATTGCGCCTCCACGGCTGATATGCGGCATCCGCGCAACGTTTGCGCGAAACCGCACGTTACCTCCAAAAGGCGCTGTCATCCCGGAGCGCGCTCTGCCATTCTCGCGACGGCCAAGCTAATCAAAGGAGCCGCATGAGCCGCAAGCCTGTCCCCGCCCAATCCGGCGAACGCAGCCGGGTCGAGCTCAGCTTCGACAAGCCGCAACTGCTCGCGCAACTCTTCGGCCAGTACGACCAGCATCTGGTCGCGCTCGAACATCGGCTTGGCATCTACATCACCGCGCGCGGCAACAAGGTCGGGCTGGAAGGGTCGGCCGAACAAGTAGCGATGGGCCGCGATGTGCTCAACGACCTCTACAAGCGCATCCAGCGCGGCGAGGATGTCGACACCGGGCTGGTCGACGCGTCGATCGCGATGGCGTCCGAGCCGGTGCTCGACGGGATCATCAGCGCGGAAGCGCGCGGCGACGCGCCGCCGATCATGATCCGCACGCGCAAGAAGACGATCGTCCCGCGCACGCCCGCGCAGGCGCATTACATGCGCGAGCTGACCAGGAACGAGATGATCTTCGCGCTCGGCCCGGCGGGCACGGGCAAGACGTACATCGCGGTCGCGCAGGCGGTGTCGCAGCTTATCACCGGGAGCGTGCAGCGGCTGATCCTGTCGCGCCCCGCGGTCGAGGCGGGCGAGAAGCTCGGCTTCCTGCCGGGCGACATGAAGGAGAAGGTCGATCCCTACCTTCGCCCCTTGTACGACGCACTCAACGATTGCCTCCCCGCCGAACAGGTCGAGCGGCGGATCATGTCGGGCGAGATCGAGATCGCGCCGATCGCGTTCATGCGCGGGCGCACGCTGTCGGACGCCTTCATCATCCTCGACGAAGCGCAGAATACCACGCCGGCGCAGATGAAGATGTTCCTGACGCGTTTCGGCGAGAATAGCCGGATGGTGATCTGCGGCGACCCGCACCAGACCGACCTGCCCGGCGGCGTCGCGGCATCGGGCGTGGCGGATGCGACCAGCCGGCTCGAAGGGATCGAGGGCATTTCGATGTGCCGCTTCGGCGCCGGCGACGTCGTGCGCCACCCGATCGTCGGGCGGATCGTCGAGGCGTATGAGGGAACGGGCATCTGAGCGAACGGATTGACGAATTGGACATGGTCGAACTGACCAAGGCTGCGGGTCGCTGGCCAGCCGGCACGCAAGGAACGGTCGTGCTTGTACACAATGGCGGAGAAGCGTTCGAAGTCGAGATCAGCGGAACCGACTTCAACAATACGCCGATAGAAGATTCCCTCCTGACGCTATACCCAGACGCGGTGAAAAAAATCGATGCTTGAAATCGCTCTGTCGAGCGAGGCGCCGTGGCCGGAGCATGACTGGGAAGCCCTCGCCGCCCGTGCCGCGCGCGCCGCGATCGGGCTGACCCCGCACGGCGAATTGCTGACCAGCGCGGCCGCGATCGAGGTTTCGGTACGGCTGACCTCGGACGACGAGGTACATACGCTCAACCGCCAGTATCGTCACAAGGACAAGCCGACCAACGTCCTCAGCTTCCCGATGGTCCAGCCCGATCTGCTCGAAACCGTCACGCTCAACAGCGACGATGGCGAGGTGCTGCTCGGCGACATCGTCCTCGCCCATGGCGTATGCGAACGCGAGGCGGCGGAGCGCGGCATTACGCTCGAGGAGCACGCGACGCATTTGATCGTGCACGGCACGCTGCATCTGCTAGGCTATGACCATATCGATGACCGCGAGGCCGAAGCGATGGAGGCGATCGAAACCGAAGCGCTCGGCCAGCTCGGCATCGCCGACCCGTATCTGATCGACGAGGACTGACGAACCGACCATGCCCGAGGGCCAAAGTACCGACGCCGGCGACAGTATCTGGCGCAAGCTGAAATCGACCATCTTCGGCGAGGAAGCGAGCTTGCGCGACCAGCTCGAGGACGTGATCGAGCGCCACGAGGACGACCCTGCCCCCGATGCCGCCGGCGACCTGACCCCGCTCGAGCGCCAGATGGTCAAGAACCTGCTCCATTTCGGCGAGCGCGACGCGGGCGAGGTCGGCGTGCCGCGCGCCGACATGATCGCGGTCGAGGAAAAGACCAGCTTCGCCGAGCTGGTGAAGCAATTCGCCGAGGCCGGGCACAGCCGCATGCCGGTCTATCGCGGCAGCCTCGACGAAGTGATCGGCATGATCCACCTCAAGGACGTGTTCGCGATCCTGGCGAGCGACACCCCGCCGCCCGAGAGCATCGGTATCCTGGTGCGCGAGCCGCTCTACGTCCCGATGGCGATGGGCGCGCTCGACCTGCTCGCGGAGATGCGGTCGAAGCGCGTGCACCTAGCGATCGTTCTGGACGAATATTCGGGGACCGAAGGACTCGTCACGATCGAGGACCTGATCGAAGAAATCACCGGCGACATCGAGGACGAGCATGACGAAGCGCCCGAGGCGTTGCTCGTGCCCCTCGACGGCGGCGCGTGGGATGCCGATGCCCGGGTCGAGCTGGAGGATGTCGCGGAGACGGTCGACAAGCGCCTGGGCGAGCATGACGAGGATGTCGACACGCTCGGCGGGCTCGCCGCGGTGATCGCGGGGCGCGTACCGGCGAAGGGCGAGTGCCTGGCGACGCCATCGGGCTGGACGCTCGAAATCCTCGCGTCGGATGCGCGGCGGGTCGAACGGCTCCGGCTGCACCCGCCCAAGCCGGTGCGCGAAGGGGTCGATGCGTAATCGATTTTCTCGCTCAGCGAGATTGGATTAACTCATCGGCTAAATCTATTGCCGTGTCGTCCTCGCCCGCTAGGACGAGTGCAAATCCCCATTGGCGAGAGGAGCGATTCTGATGGACGCGAAGACTGGATCGATCGACGGCGGCGGTTGCCCGCACAATGGCGGCGTCCGCGCGCTGCTCGGGCGTACCAACAAGGATTGGTGGCCGGAGATGCTCGCCACCGAGATCCTCAATCCCAACGGGTCGTCGAACCCGATGGGTGCCGATTTCAACTACGCCGAAGCGTTCAATAAGCTTGATTATCAGGCGCTCAAGGCCGATCTGACCGCGCTGATGACCGACAGCCAGCCGTGGTGGCCGGCCGACTACGGGCATTACGGCCCGTTCTTCATCCGCATGGCGTGGCACGCCGCGGGCACGTACCGCACCGCCGACGGGCGCGGCGGCGCCAACAGCGGGCAGCAGCGCTTCGCCCCGCTCGACAGCTGGCCCGACAACGGCAACCTCGACAAGGCGCGGCGGCTGCTCTGGCCGATCAAGCAGAAATACGGCCAGTCGATCAGCTGGGCCGACCTGTTCATCCTCGCCGGCAACGTCGCGATCGAATCGATGGGCGGGCCGGTGTTCGGCTTCGGCGGCGGTCGACCCGACGTCTACGAGCCCGAGCGCGACATCTACTGGGGCTCCGAGGACAAATGGGTCAATGAGGGCGTCCAGACCCGTATCTCGCCCGAACACGGCATGCACGAGCTCGAAGGTCCGCTCGCCGCGATCCAGATGGGCCTCATATACGTCAATCCGGAGGGGCCGCAGGGCAATCCGCACGACGACGCCGGCATGGCGCGCGACATGAAGGAAACCTTCGCGCGGATGGCGATGAACCATGAGGAAACCGTCGCGCTGACCGCGGGCGGCCACACCTTCGGCAAGGCGCACGGCAATGGCGACGCCTCGCTGCTCGGGGCCGCGCCGTCCGGCGGCGATATCGTCGCACAGGGCTTCGGCTGGGTCAGCGGCCACGAGAGCGGCGGGATCGGCGAGCATACCGTCACCAGCGGGATCGAGGGCGCGTGGACCAACACGCCGAAGGAATGGACGGAGAACTATTTCCGCCTGCTGTTCGACTATGAGTACGAACTGGTGAAGTCGCCCGCGGGCGCCAACCAGTGGCAGCCGATCAACCAGCGCGAAGAGGACATGGCGCCGGCGGCGTGGGACCCGTCGATCAAGGTCCCGACGATGATGACCACCGCCGACATGGCGCTGAAGCGCGACCCCGAATTCCGCGCGATCAGCGAGAAGTTCCGCACCGACCACGAGGCGTTCAAGGACGCCTTCGCGCGCGCCTGGTTCAAGCTCACGCATCGCGACATGGGTCCCAAGATCCGTTACCTCGGCCCGGAAGTCCCCGCCGAAGACCTGATCTGGCAGGACCCGATCCCCGCCGGCACCAAGCCATCGGACGCCGACGTCGCGGCGGTGAAGGCGAAGATCGCCGACAGCGGCCTGACCGTCAGCCAGCTGGTCAAGACCGCCTGGGCTTCGGCCAGCACCTTCCGCAAGTCGGACTTCCGCGGCGGCGCCAACGGCGCGCGCGTCGCGCTGGCCCCGCAGAAGGACTGGGAGGTCAACGAGCCCGCGTTACTCGCCAAGGTAATCAGCACGCTCAACGGGCTGCGCGGGTCGATGAGCCTGGCGGATGCGATCGTGCTCGGCGGCGTCGTAGGCCTCGAAAAAGCCGGCGCGAAGAACGTCCCCTTCACCGGCGGCCGCGGCGACGCGACGGCGGAGCAGACCGACGCCGACAGCTTCGCGGTGATGGAGCCCGAGGCCGACGCCTTCCGCAACTATGTCGGCAAGAAGAAGCTTGCGGTGAAGGTCGAGGAAATGATGATCGACCGCGCGTCGCTGCTCGGCCTTTCGGTTCCTGAAATGACGGTGCTGATCGGCGGGCTGCGCGTGCTCGGCGCCAACCATGGCGAGCGCGGCCACGGCCACTTCACCAAGCGTCCGGGCCAGCTGACCAACGACTTCTTCGTCAATTTGTATGACATGACCAACGTCTGGGCTGAAGGGGACGACGGCGACTATGTCGCGACCGACCGCAAGGATGGGTCGGAGAAGTGGCGCGCGACCCGCGCGGACCTGATCTTCGGTTCGAACGCGGAGCTTCGTGCGGTGGGCGAAGTCTATGCCCAGAAGGGCGGCGAGGAGAAGTTCGCGAAGGACTTCGTCGCGGCCTGGACCAAGGTGATGAACGCCGACCGATTCGATCTGGCCTGATCGATAGCGATCGCAAAGAAAGAGCCGCCGGTGTTCCGCACCGGCGGTTCTTTTGCGTTCGGGGATGCGTGATGGGATAACATTGCCCCTGTCGCCCGCCCCGACTATCCTGCCGCGATGCGCCAGAAAATCCTGATCGGACTCGCGCTCGTCCTGGCGTTGCTGGGCGGGCTGTATTTGTACTTCGCCCAGCCCGACGAGGCGCGGCTGAGCGTCGCCGCCGTGACGGGACGCACCCCGAAAATCGACCCGCCGCGCATGCAGATCGTGCCGACGATCAGCGTCGCCGACGCGGTCGGCTGGAAGGCGGGCGAGATGCCGACGCCGGCCGCCGGGCTGAAGGTCCAGGCGTTCGCGAGCGGGCTCGACCATCCGCGCTGGATGTACCGCCTGCCCAATGGCGACGTGCTGGTCGCCGAGACCAATTCGCCGCCGCGCGAAGGCGGCGGGATCAGCGGCGCGGTGATGAATTATCTGATGAAAAAGGGCGGCGCGGGCGTTCCCTCCGCCAACCGCATCACACTGCTGCGCGACGCGAACGGCGACGGCGTGGCGGAAAGCCGGACGGTCCTCGTGAGCGGGCTCAACTCGCCGTTCGGCATGGCGCTGATGGGCGGCTATCTCTACGTCGCCGACACCGACCGGCTCGTCCGCTTCCCGTTCGTCGTGGGCCAGACCAAGATCACCGCCAAGCCCGAGACCATCATCACCTATCCAGGTGGCGGAAACCATTGGGCGCGCAACGTCATCGTCGCGGAAGATGGCAAGAGCCTGTATCTCGGCATCGGATCGTCGAGCAACATCGCCGATGACGGGATCGACAAGGAGCAAGGGCGGGCCAACATCCTGCAAGTCTATCCCGAGACCAAGAGCGCCCGCATTTTCGCCGCGGGCACGCGCAACCCCAACGGCATGGCGCTCGAGCCGCACACGAACGCGCTGTGGGTCGCGGTCAACGAGCGCGACATGCTCGGGTCGGACGGTCCGCCCGATTATATGAGCGCGGTCGAGGCCGGCGATAATTTCGGCTGGCCGTGGTACTATTGGGGCGGCTATCCCGACCATCGCGTGAAGCCCGAAAACCCCGCGCTGCAGCAATATGTGAAGCGCCCCGATTATGCGCTCGGCCCGCACACCGCGTCGCTCGGGCTATGCTTCGCCGACGGATCGCGGCTCGGCGCGCAGTTCATGAACGGCGCGTTCGTCGGCCAGCACGGGTCGTGGAACCGCGTGCCTGTATCGGGTTACAAGGTCATCTACGTCCCGTTCGGCGACAAGGGCTTCCCGCTGCCCAACGTCAAGCCGGTCGACGTGCTCACCGGCTTCCTCGACAAGGACGGCAATGCGCGCGGGCGCCCGGTCGGCGTGATCATGGACGCCGGCGGCGGGTTGTTGGTCGCGGACGATGTCGGCAACACGATCTGGCGGGTGAGCTCTAAGTAGTTTGCGGTTTCAGCGTGCTGAAACCGGTGCGGCGCCAGCCCGCCCCCCCACCCGGCTTCCCACAAGGTATCCTGAAATGGGAGGCCGGGTGGGGGAGCGGGCTGGTGCCGCCACTCGCCGAGAGGTGAGCAAAATAAAAAAGCGGGCCGCGACGGCCCCCCGACCGCGCGACCCGCACTGTACGACCCGAAGGATTTCCGCGCGATTTGCCGCGCTTCTTTCCGTTCGATTCCACGCCCTTACACAAAGGCAAACAGCGATGCGTTGACGAAATGCATCGAGCTGCCCAAAATGGGTATCTCTCGGGGGCGAGGGGAATTGAGATGGCCTCTGGCGATCGAGTCGCAACCGTTCCCGACCGGATGAGCGCGCATTGGCGCGCGGCGATCTTTCCCCTGCTCAACCTGTTCCTCGCGATGCACCGATCGCTGTCGGAGCATGAGGACATGACCCCGTCGGTGCTCGTGATCTATGTCACCGTGTGCGTCGGCAACATCCAGAAGCTGATGCGCGAGCGCAACGTGCCCACCGACTATATCGCGACCGCCGTGCTGCCGCGCGAATGGGTCGTGCCGATGTCGCGCAGCGCGATCGCCGCCGCGACCGGGCTGGCGCGCGAGACGGTGCGGCGGCATGTCGGGCTATTGATCGAGCGCGGGCTGCTGATCGACGACCCGCGCGGCGGCGTGACGATCGTGCCTGGCGCGATCCAGGATCGCGGGTACGAGCCGCTGCTCGAAAAGCTGCTCACCGAATTCGCGCGCACGGGCGAGGCGCTGCTGCGCGCCGAGGTGATCGAGGTGCGGCCCGCTAGCTGAGGAGCCGGGGCGCCTCTCTGGCGAGCTTCGCGCGCAATTTGTCGGCGAACAAGGCGAAGAACGGCGGCAGGTCGACGGTTGCGATCACGCGGTCGGCGCGAACGTCGAGCCGGCTCGCGATCCGCTGCCCCATCGCGGCGACGGTGAAGTGCAGCACATCGCGATCCCAGCGATGATCGGTCACCGTCCCGCCGGGGACCGCGCCGGCGAGCTTGCCCATCCCGCTTTCGACTCGCCGCCGCGCCTCGGCGAGGCCGAGCTTGTGCGGCACGTTGACGGTGATCGGCTCGCTCATTTGGCGAACAACATCGAATCGTCGGCGAACGCCTTGAACTCGAGCGCGTTGCCGCTGGGGTCGCAAAAGAACATCGTCGCCTGCTCGCCCGGCTGGCCGGCGAAACGGATGTGCGGTTCGATCCCGAACGCTACGCCGGCGGCCGCGACGCGGTCAGCCAGTGCGCGCCAGTCCGCCATCCTGAGCACGACGCCGAAATGCGGCACCGGGACATCGTGGCCGTCGACCGGATTCGACACCGCGACCGGCTGTGCGGCGGGATCGAGGTGCGCGACGATCTGATGCCCGAACAGGTCGAAATCGATCCACGTCTCGGCACTGCGCCCTTCGGGACAGCCCAGCGTGCCGCCATAGAAGGCGCGCGCAGCGGCGAGGTCGTGGACCGGGAAAGCGAGATGGAATGGGCGAAGCATCGCCGGGGCCTAGCAAATAGCGGCAATCCCCGCGATAGCCCGCACGATGCGCGCGTTTCGCTTTCTTCTTCCCGTCGCGCTTGGCGCAATCTCCGCGCTCGGCTTCCCGCCGTGGAATGCCCTGCCCGCGACGCTGATCGCGTTCGCCGTCTGGCTTCACCTGATCCACGAAGCTCCGACGCTGCGCCGCGTGCTCGGGATCGGCTGGTTGTTCGGGGTCGGGCATTTCTGCGTCGCCAATGCGTGGATCCAGCAGCCGTTCGAATATCAGGACGCGATGCCGCACTGGCTCGGTTATGGCGCAGTGCTGGCGTTGTCGCTGTATCTCGCGATCTATCCGATGCTCGCGGCCGGCCTCGCGTGGCGGCTCGCCAGCCCGGCGGCGAAGGGAGACTCCGCTCCCACGGCCGACGCGGCATTCGTGCTGGTCGCGGGCGCGGGATGGACGATCGCCGAATATCTGCGCGGGACGATCCTCAGCGGCTATCCATGGGACCCGCTGTCACTCGTACTGATCCCGCACGACCTGGCGCAGCCTGCATGGCTCATCGGGACCTATGCTCTGTCCGGGCTGGTCGTCGTCGCGAGCGGCGCGCTGATGCTGCTCGTTCGCGGCCGCTGGAAGCTCGCCGTGATCGGCGCAGCGATGTTTGCCGCGCTCACGCTCGCCTCGACCGACCGCTGCCGGATCGCCACGTGCGTGCCGCAGCCGCCCGCACGCCAGATGCTCCGCGTCGTCCAACCCAACCTGCCCGAGGAGGAGCGTCCGACGGAGGCTTATGCGGAGAACAATTTCCGCGCGCTCGCCAGGCTGTCGCGCCGCACCGACGCCTCCGGCCCGCCGCGCCTGCTGTTCTGGCCCGAGGGCGCGATCCGCTTCCCGCTCGAGGATGGCTACCCGGCCTATGTCTACATGGACATGGGCAGCGCGACGATGGCGCGCATCCGGATGGGCGCACTACTCGGCGATAACGACGCGATCCTGACCGGCGCACAGACGCTGAAGTTCAACGCTTCCGAAGACGTGACCGCCGCGACCAATTCGATCGTGCTCGCCGGTCCCGACGCGCGGCTGCACGGGCGCTACGACAAGGCACACCTCGTCCCCTTCGGCGAATACCTCCCGATGCGCCCGTTGCTCGAGCGGCTCGGCCTGTCGCGGCTGGTGCCGGGCGACGTCGACTTCATCCCCGGCCCGGGCCCGCGCACGATGGCGGTGCCCGGGTTCGGCAAGGTCGGCATGCTGATCTGCTACGAAGTGATCTTCTCGGGTGCCACGGTCGATCCCGCCGACCGCCCCGATTTCCTGTTCAACCCGTCGAACGACGCGTGGTTCGGCGATCTCGGCCCGCCCGCGCACCTCGCCCAGGCCCAGCTGCGCGCGATCGAGGAAGGGTTGCCGGTGATCCGGTCGACGCCGACCGGCATTTCCGCAATCATCGCCGCCGACGGGCGCATCATCGATTCGATCGCGCTCCACAAAACCGGCGCGATCGAAGCGCCGATCCCGCCGCGCTTCGCCCCCACCGCCTTCTCCCGCCTCGGCAATTGGATGGTCGGGCTCGTTTCGGCGCTTCTGTTGCTGACGGCGATTGCCATTCGGCGGCGCGCCCGCTAGGGGACGCATCCACATATAAGGAAAGCTTTATATGGGCATGGCAACGGCCCGCTTTCCGGCTCCACACAAGAGGAAAACTCATGCGTTCCGATTATCTCTTCACGTCCGAATCGGTCAGCGAAGGCCATCCCGACAAGGTCTCCGACCAGATCAGCGACGCGATCGTCGACCTGTTTCTGTCGAAGGACCCCGAAGCGCGCATCGCGTGCGAGACGCTGACCACCACGCAGTTGGTCGTGCTCGCCGGTGAAATCCGTGGGCGCGGGATCATGGACGAGGATGGCAACTGGGCGCCGGGCGTCAAGGAAGAGGTCGAGAAGACCGTGCGCGAGACCGTTCGCCGCATCGGCTACGAGCAGGACGGCTTCCACTGGGAAACGCTACGCTTCGAGAACAATCTGCACCCGCAATCGGCGCACATCGCGCAGGGCGTAGACGCGTCGGGCAACAAGGACGAAGGTGCCGGCGACCAGGGCATCATGTTCGGTTTCGCGTGCGACGAGACCCCCGACCTGATGCCGGCGACACTCTATTACAGCCACAAGATCCTCGAGCGCATGGCCGCCGACCGCCACTCGGGCGTGGCGCCGTTCCTCGAACCCGACACCAAGAGCCAGGTCACGCTGAAGTTCGAAGGCGGCAAGCCGGTCGCGGCGACTGCGGTCGTCGTCTCGACCCAGCACGGCAAGGGCTATGACGAGGGCGACAAGGAAGCCGAGCTGCATTCCTACGTGAAGCAAGTCGTCGCCGACGTGATCCCGCAAGGGCTGCTGAGCGACGCGACCGAATATCACATCAATCCGACCGGCAGCTTTGAGATCGGCGGACCCGATGGCGACGCTGGCCTGACCGGGCGCAAGATCATCGTCGACACCTACGGCGGCGCCGCCCCGCACGGCGGCGGCGCGTTCAGCGGCAAGGACCCGACCAAGGTCGACCGCTCGGCCGCGTACATCACGCGCTATCTCGCGAAGAACATCGTCGCCGCCGGCCTCGCCAAGCGCGTGACGATCCAGCTGGCGTACGCGATCGGCGTGTCGAAGCCGCTGTCGCTCTATGTCGACACGCACGGCACGGGCAGCGTCGACGACGCGGCGATCGAGCAGGCCATCGCCGGCCTCGACAAGCTCGGCGGCCTGACCCCGCGCGGCATCCGCACGCACCTCGGCCTCAACAAGCCGATCTACGAAAAGACCGCAGCCTACGGCCATTTCGGCCGCAAGGCGGAAGGCGATTTCTTCCCGTGGGAGCGCACCGATCTGGTCGATGACCTGAAAGCCGCGCTGGCCTGATCGGATCGACCGACGGATCGAGGGCCGGGAGCGATCCCGGCCCTTTTTCTATGCCCGCTTGCATTTCCCCTGCGGTCCCGTAGCGTCGGACGTGAGAGGGGAAACTCGATGCTTATCAAATCGTTGGTTGCCGCTGCCCTGTTGGCTTCGGTTACCGCCGCCCCGGCTGTCGCGCAGCAGCGAACGCTGTCCGTCCAGGCGGGCGCGGCGTGGACGCATGTCCAGACCGGCGTCACGCTGCCCGCGACCCTCATCGGTATTCCGCGCGACGCCGTCACCGACAATAGCGCCAAGGAGATCGATGTGGCGGCGGCCTACGGCAACGGCGCCGCGACCACCGTCACGCTATACGTCTTCCGGCCCGCACTAACGAGCGTGCCGGTCTGGTTCGACCGGTCCGAAACCCAAATCCTGCTGCGCGACATCTACGCCAACCCGACCGCGCCGGCACCGGTTGCGGCATTTGCACCGCCGCGCAGTGCCGCCGCGTCCGGGCTACGCCGCATCTATGTCCCGGGGCGCGGCCCGTACAAATCGACCGGCCTTGCCATGATGCCGCTCGGCGACTGGCTGGTCGTGGTACGGATCAGTTCGCAGCAACTCGATGCGGCGGCGCTCGATGCGAAGCTGAGCGAGGTGATCGCGGCGCTCGGCTGGCCGGATCGTGTCGCCGATACGCTTGCGGCAGCCCCGGTCGCACCCTGCGCCACACCGCTCGCCTACGCCAAGAACGCCAAGCTGAAGGCCCCCGATATGACCGATGCGCTGCTCGGCGCGACGCTGGCGACAATTCAGCCTGATCCCAAGGAGGTCGCGAAAGCGACGCCGGTCACCTGGTGCCGTGAGGGCGAAGCGACGTCGCAATACGGTGTCTACCGCGCGAACGGCGATGCCACGGGCTATTCGATCGCGATGGGCGACGCGGGGGCGGCGATCTCCGTCTGGCCTGCCCTCGACCTGGGCAAGGGCAAACCCGGCTATCAGTTGAGCCTCGGCCTGCTCGACCGCACGTTGATCTTTCCGTCGTTCGACAAACTGCCCGCGCCGGCAGCGGCCGTATCGGCAGTGACGAGCAACAATCCAATCTCCTCGACCGAGCGCGGCAGCAAGAACATCGTCATCACCACCGGCAAATAACGGGAATTTGCGCGGCGACGTCCGCTCGCGTAGCGGACGCACGCCATGAACGACCCGACCACGATCCGCCGCCTGTACGGCCGCCGCCAGGGACACAAATTGCGTCCGGGCCAGGCGTCGCTGGTCGAGGAATTGCTGCCCGCGATCAGCGTGCCCGAAACCGGTCCGATCGATGCGCGCGCGCTGTTCGGCGACAAGCGCCCACTCGAGCTCGAGATCGGCTTCGGCGCGGGGGAGCACCTCGCGGCACAGGCCGCCGCGCGTCCCGGTCATGGCTTCATCGGGTGCGAGCCGTTCCTCAACGGCGTGGTCGGGGCGCTCAAACATGTCCGCGACGGACGCCTCGACAATGTCCGGCTCCACATGGGTGATGCGCTCGACGTGGTCGAGCGGCTGCCCGATGCGAGCCTCGAGCGCGTCTACCTGCTCCACCCCGATCCCTGGCCCAAGGCGCGGCACGCCAAGCGGCGGATGGTCAACGACGGCCCGCTCGACCTGATCGCCGCAAAGCTCAAGCCCGGCGGCGAGTTCCGGCTCGGCACCGACGACCCGACCTATTGCCGCTGGTCGATGATGGTGATGAACCGCCGCCGCGATTTCGCATGGCTCGCGAAGGACGCGCGCGACTTCCTCACCCGCCCCGCCGACTGGCCCGAAACGCGCTACGAGCGCAAGGCGCGGCGCCATGGCCACGAAGTGTGGTATTTTCGCTACCGCCGCGAGTGATTGCGTAATACCATCGCATCATGACCGCGCGCCGCAGCAAGCCGAGCTTCGCCAGCCTGCTCCGTTCCGCGTCGCGGCGCGAGGAAGAGGAAGCGCCCGAACCGTTGCCCCTCCCCGGCGCGGATGGTTCGTTTCATGTCGATCCGGCGCGGGTGCGATTGTGGAACGGGCTGGCCGGACTGAGCCCCGAGGAATGCCGCGACCGGATCAACGCGATCGTGCGCGACGGTCAGGCCGAGCCGGTGACGGTGCGCCCGGTGTTCGACGACGCGCATTACGAATATGAAGTGATCGACGGCGCGCGCGATTACGTTGCGGTGCGGCACCTGCGCGAGACCGCGATCCCCGCGCTCGAACTGCTGGTGCGCGTGGCGCTGGTCGACGACGAGGGCGCGGAGCAATTGGCAGGCGCCGGCCGCATGCCCGAGCCGCTGGCGGCGGCGTTCGGCGGCGAAGCAGTACCCGAAGACGTGGCGGCCGATCTTGCCGCGCGCCTCGATGGGCCACTCGGAGCCCTCATCCTCGCGACCGCCGGGCAGATCGCGCGCGCGCAAGACGCACGGCGCGGCGACGGACTGCCGCCCTATCCTCCCGCAGAGGTCATGCGGCTGATCGACGCGATCGGCGAGGAGGAGCTGGCGGCTCCCATCGGCGTGTCGCTCGCGATCGCCGGTGCCGACGGCAAGTCGGTGACGTTCCGGATCGAAGCGGACGATGAACTGCCACCCGACATGCTCGCGCGAATCGTCAAGGCAATGATCGACGGCGCCGCCGCCGACGGCATCGCGGTCAGCTGGACGCCCGACCCGAGCGCCGCCACAGACCGCTGAGCGTCTTCCCCAGCACCGCCGGAACGCCCGGCCGCAGCAACAGCCAGTCGCGGATCGCCGGACCCTTCGTCGCGCCGATCGTGCCCTTGTACCCGCTGTCGCCAGCGCCCCAATCGACCGTCGTCATACCGTCGTAGAGGGCACGCGCGAGGTTGCGGTAATAGAGTAACTTGCCCGGCGAATGCTTGGCGAAGGCGGGATCGTAGCTGTTGGCGATCGCATATTTGAGGGTGCCGAGGTTGAGGTCGAACGAGAAGGTCGCGGGCTCGCCGTCGACCGTCAGCAACGCCGCCGACAGCATCTTCGCAATCACCGGATCGGTCGCCGCCTGACGCCAGAACGCGGCGTGCTTGCCCTTGGTGAACTTGGCATCGGTATCAGCGTGGTCACCGATCCAGCTCTTCTGCTCGACCGCGGCGAGCTGGTCGAACCCACCCGCCAGCAGATCGGCGCCCGACAGGAACCGCCAGTCCAGCGTGCCGTGCTCGGCGAGGTGCTTTTCGTGGAAGCGATTCTTCTTGAGCGTCGAAGCGCGCGGCCAACCGCCTTCCTCTGCCTGCGCGGCGACCATGTCGAGCGCGTAGCTGTCGGCAATAAAGCGGTCGATCACCGCCCAGCCGCGCCGTTTCACCGCCGCGATCAGCGCACTGGTCGCCGGATCGCCGTCGTAGTTCGGTCCGACACGCAGCCCGTTGACCTCCTGCCCGAGCCGATCGACCAGCACGTCGAACGCCGCATCGTCCGCGCCCTCGACTGCGGGAAACCCGCGAAACGGCCGGTAACTGCCCGGCACCATCGCCAACCTCGCCGGCCCCGGTCCGAAACTCGCGAATGGCAGCGCGATCACCGGGTCGCCGTCATTCTCGACGATCAGCGTCCGCGCGCGCAACCCGTAGGCGGCGGTCGCGGCGGCGAACCATTGGTAGCACAGGAAACGGTGGCTCACCGGCGCGGCCTCCGCCACGCGATCGATCAGCGCCGACAGCCCGTCGAACGCGGTCGCGCGCATGACAGGGGGCAGCCGCTGGAAATCGGCGAGCAGCATCGGCTTAGTCATGGCCGCGCTGTACCGCCCAGACATTACCAAGCGGTGGAGGGTTTTCACCGCCGCGCGCAACCGCCATCATGTACGCGATGCAAGTCGCCACCGTTTCGACGATCGCCCAGACGATCCAGCTGTCGCTGTCGCCGGTGTTCATGCTCGCGGGCATATCGGGGCTGCTCAACGTGCTCGCCGGGCGGCTGTCGCGCGTGGTCGATCGCGCCCGCGCGCTCGAGGCGCTGCACCCGCGCTCGACCGGGCCGGAGCACGACCGGCATGTCTGGGAATTGCGGCTGCTCGACCGGCGCATTTGGATCATCAACGCCGCGCTGTTCCTTGCGGTGTCGAGCGCGATCATGACGTGCACCGTCGTAGCGCTGCTGTTCGTCGCCGAGCTCGCCGACCTCAAGTTCGGCACTTATGTCGCGCTGACCTTCATCCTCGCGATGCTGTTCCTGATCGCGTCGCTCGTCGCGTTCATCCTCGAGGTGCGGATGTCGCTGCGCGCGGTGCACATCCGCGCCGAACTGCTCGAGCACAAATGATCGAAAAGCGCCTGCTCCAGGTCGTCGTCGCAATCGCGTGCCTAGTGCCGCTATCCGTCGGCGGGCAGAGCATCCTCCACGGCCCACATTTCCTCGGACATCCGCCGGTCATCCCGGTCGATCTCGACAGCCATTTCCGCTACATTTCGGGGATCTTCTTCGCGGTCGGCATCGCGTTCGCGACGTGCATCCCGGCTATCGAGGCCAAGGGCCCGCGCTTCCGCCTGCTCGGCGCGCTGGTGGTGTGCGGCGGCCTCGCGCGCGTCGTGTCGCTGCTTTCGGTCGGACCGCCGAGCGCCGGACACATCTTCGGCTTCACGATGGAGCTCGGCGCGGTGCCGCTGCTGATGCTTTGGCAGACCGCCTTCGCACGCCGTTACTTGGCGGCTTCGACCTCCAGCCCGGCATCGACGCTCGGCAAGTAACGCGGCGCGACGCGCGCCCTGGACGCTTGCTCGTAGGCATAGCCCGCATTGAACAGCGCCTGCTCGCTATACGCCGGCCCGATGAACGAAATCCCGACCGGCAATCCGCGTACCAGTCCCATCGGCACGGTCAGATTGGGATAGCCCGAAATCGCGGGCAATTCGGACGAGCTCGGGCCGGTATATTGATCGCCGTAGACCGGGTCGCTCAGCCACGCCGGGCCATAAGTCGGTTGGACCAGGATCGTCGCGCCGGCATCCGCCAGCATCTTGTCGATCGCGCCTTTGGCGGCGGCCAGCGACTTGTCGCGCTGCCCCTGGTAAGTCGGCTCGGCGATGCCCTGCGACTTCGCCGCCATGTCGAAGATTTCCTGCGCGAAATACGGCATTTCGGTTGCGGCGTTGGCGGTGTCGAACGCGACGACCTGATCGAGCGTGCGCGCCTTTACCGCTGGCGCGCTCGCCGCGAGATATTTGTCGAGGTCGCTCTTCAGCTCGAACTTGAGCACATCGAACTCGGCATCGCCCATGCCCTCGGTCTTGGGCCGGGTCACGTCGATCAGTATCGCGCCCTGCGCCTTGAGCACCGCGAGCGCCGCGTCGAACTTCACCGCCTCCAGCGCCGGCATATCGGGGCGATAGACCGCGATCCGCACGCCCTTCAGCCCGTTGGTGGAAAGTCCCGCCGCATAGTCCTTGCGGTATTGGTTGGCGTTCGCGGTCGCCGGGTCGGCGGGATCGCTGCCGACCATCGCCGAAAACAGGATCGCGGCGTCGCGCACGCTGCGCGCCATCGGCCCGGGCGTGTCCTGGCTATGGCTGATCGGCACGACATACGTCCGGCTGACCAGCCCGAGCGTCGGCTTGAGCCCGACCAGCCCGTTCATCGACGACGGACATACCACCGACCCGTCGGTCTCGGTCCCGAGCCCCGCCGCGGCGAAGCTCGCCGCGATCCCGGCGCCGGTGCCGCTCGACGACCCGCACGCGGTGCGGTCAAGCGCGTATGGGTTGCGCACCAGCCCGCCGACCGCGCTCCACCCGCTCATCGCCTTGGTCGAGCGGATGTTGGCCCATTCGCTGAGGTTGGTCTTGCCCAAGATCACCGCGCCCTGCGCGCGGAGCAGTGCCACCACCGGCGCATCGCGTCCGGTCCGGTTGTCCTCGAGCGCGAGGCTCCCCGCCGTCGTCGCGACCGGATCCTTCGTCTCGATATTGTCCTTGATCAGGATCGGCACGCCGTCGAGCGGGCCAAGCAGCTTCTTCGCCTTGCGCCGCGCGTCGCTCGCCTGCGCCTCGGCGATCGCATCGGGATTGACCGCGATCACCGCGCGCAAGCTCGGGCCGGCACGATCCATCGCCGCGATCCGCGCGAGATAGGCTCGCGTGATCGCCTCGCTCGACGTGCCCGACGTCATGGCGGCGCGAAGTTGATCGATCGATTGCTCTTCGACGGTTTGCGCGGTCGCCGGGAGCGGCGCGGCAAGCAACAACAAGGCAGCGAGACGGCGCATGGCGATTCCCCTTTCGCCGCACCATCAGCCAAGCGCCCCAAAATGAAAAGAGGCTGCCGGGGATCTCTCCCCGGCAACCTCCTGACATGGTCAGCGGCCGGAAGCTCCAGCCCGGAGGACCATGCGGACCGCTAGTGTTACGGCTGGCGGCGTTGATTGGGGGAGGATGCCCCCCGCACGCCCGACCGGTGGAGGTCTTCCACCGGCGCCGTCACATCAGCGGCGCGTCCCCCGAACGAACTGAACCGACCCCCTTGCTGAACCATGAGACATCGGATCACCTCCTTTCGCTTGTTGAAACGACGTGCCCAAAACTGGGCACGGATCGAATGTGAATCACGGGGATAAGTATTTCAAGTCTTGTAATGCGCGGAGGAATCGACGATTCTCTTTCGCCTTGGCCGCGTCGCTGCGGCACTTCTCCCTACTTTCCGAATGGTTGAGTCTCGGGCGCTTTCTCGTCGGTGGTGAAGTCGAATGCGTAGCGGCCGCCATCGGCGGTCGTTGCCTGGCACGTGATTTCGGTCTTGGCCACGATCAGCGCCGGCGTGCAACGCCCGGTTATGTTCTGTGCGGCGCTCGTCACTTGCGCGGCGGTGTCGCCCGGCCGAACCCCGGTCACCTTGCTCAGCGCGATCCCGTCGGCATCCGGCATGCCGAAGAAACTGACCAGCCCGTCATCGGTCTTCACCGCCATCGACCGCTGGCCGTCGTCGTAATGCAGGCTAAGGATCGCATCGCCGCAATTCATCGTCTTGCCGCTAATCACGAGCAAAGAACAATGCCCGCTTGCAAACGTGATGTCGGTCGGCACGCGCACCAGATCCGGCGCCGCGGCGCTCGCGCCAGCGGCCAATAGTCCGGCAGCGACAATGGTCGAACGGATCATGCGGCGTCTTTCTAAAGCATGGGCACTGCCCAGCCTAGCGCGCCTCAATGATGCTTGAAATACTGCACCTCGCGCTCGTGTTTCTCGGCGCCCGCGCGCGTGTCGAACGTGCCGAGGTTGCGGCGCTTGTGCGTCTTGGGATCGACCTTGCGCGAATAGAGGCGATATTCGCCCGACTTGAGCTTGCGGATCATGGTACTTCTCCTCGCGCGGCAGAACGCGCGAGGACATTAAGCTATCCGCGGCAGTCCTCGATCACGCGACCAATCTCGGCGTGCGGCGGCAGAACCGCCGGCCGCCGGCCGGCCTGTTCGATGACAAACCGCCCACGGCTGAACGTGATGGCATCGAGCAGCGGGTCGCTCGCCGCAAAGCTGACGCCCATGGCGGGCTGATCGCTCCTGAAATTGCCGGTAGGAGCGACGGTCCGCGTCATCGTCGTCGTTCGGATCGTGACCGGTCCCGGCAGGATACCGGTGAGCTCGACCTGACGCCCCGCGCGGTTGCAGCTGATACTGACTACGTCGGCATCGGTATCGAACTGCGCCTGCGTTATTTCGGGCCGTTGCACGTAGCGCCACTGGCCCGGTGTGAACGGCCAGTCGTTCCAATCGCTCGCCAGCGGCAGCGGCGCGGGCGGGAGCCGCACCGGCGGCGGCGCGACGATCGGCGCCGGCCGCACCACCGGCGCGGGCGACGTGGTGCACCCGGCGAGGGCGAGCAGCGTCAGGGCGAGCGGGACGGCGTAGCGCATCGTGCGACCATGGCGGCAGCGGCGCTGCGCCTCAACCCGAAAGCGGCAGATCAGCCCGCAACAGCGTCAGCGCGCCCTTCGCCCACTCCCCGGCATGCCAGCGCGCATCTTCGACTGCTTGCCGTAGCGCGTCTTGCGCGTCCCCGGTTTGCCCTCGTTCGATCGGCCCATGATCGGCGCGCGGTGCTCCTCGTGCGGCAGGCCGAGTTCCTCCGCCTCGAGGCTGCGGATTTCGTCGCGCAGGCGGCCGGCTTCCTCGAACTCGAGGTCCGACGCGGCCTTGCGCATCTTCTTTTCGAGCTCCTCGATGTACGCGCGCAGGTTGTGGCCGACCATGTGCGGGCGGTCTTCGTCGATCTCCACGGTCACCTGGTCGCGGCTTGCGACGTCCTTGATGATGTCGCCGATATCGCGCCTGATCGTCGTCGGGGTGATGCCGTGGAGCGCATTATACTCGCGCTGCTTCTCGCGCCGGCGGTTGGTCTCGTTGATCGCGCGCTCCATGCTGCCGGTCATGCGGTCGGCGTAAAGGATCACGCGCCCGTCGACGTTACGCGCGGCCCGGCCGATCGTCTGGATCAACGAGGTTTCGGAGCGCAGGAAGCCTTCCTTGTCGGCATCGAGGATGCAGACAAGCCCGCATTCGGGGATATCGAGCCCTTCGCGCAGCAGGTTGATCCCTACCAGCACGTCGTAAACCCCGAGCCTAAGATCACGGATCAGCTCGATTCTTTCGAGCGTCTCGACATCCGAGTGCATGTAGCGGACCTTAAGCCCCGCCTCGTGCATGAACTCGGTCAGATCCTCCGCCATCCGCTTGGTCAGCGTGGTGACGAGCGTGCGATAGCCGTTCGCCGCGACCTTTCGGCATTCGTTGATGCAGTCCTGCACCTGGTCCTCGACCGGCTTGATCTCGACCGGCGGGTCGATCAGCCCGGTCGGGCGGATCACCTGTTCGGCGAAGACGCCGCCGGTCTGTTCCATCTCCCACCCGCCCGGCGTGGCCGAGACATAGGTCGTCTGCGGGCGCATCGCGTCCCATTCGTTGAATCTGAGCGGGCGGTTGTCGATGCAACTCGGCAGGCGGAAGCCGTATTCGGCGAGCGTGATCTTCCGCCGATGGTCGCCGCGCGCCATGCCGTTGATCTGGCCGATCGTCTGGTGGCTCTCGTCGACGAACAGCAGCGCGTTTTCGGGAAGATATTCGAACAACGTCGGCGGCGGCTCGCCCGGCAAGCGCCCGGTCAGGAAGCGCGAATAATTCTCGATCCCCGCGCAGCTGCCCGTTGCCGCGATCATCTCAAGGTCGAAGTTCGTACGCTGTTCGAGCCGCTGCAGCTCAAGCAGCTTGCCCTCGATCTCCAGCTCCTTGAGCCGCTCGGCCAACTCGTGCTTGATCGCCTCCATCGCCTGCTTGAGCGTCGGCCCCGGCGTCACATAGTGCGAGTTGGCGAACACGCGGACGTAGTTGAGGCTCGCCACCTTCTTCCCCGTCAGCGGGTCGAATTCGACGATCTCCTCGATATCGTCGCCGAAGAACGAGATGCGCCACGCGGTGTCTTCGTAATGCGACGGGAAGATTTCGAGATTGTCGCCCTTCACGCGGAAATTGCCGCGCGCGAACGCAGCGTCGTTGCGCTTGTACTGGAGTGCCACGAGCTTGCGCACGATCTCGCGCTGGTCGACCGTTTGCCCCTTCTTCAGGTCGAAGATCATCGCCGAATAGGTCTCGACCGAGCCGATCCCGTAGAGGCACGACACCGACGCCACGATAATGACGTCGTCGCGTTCGAGCAGCGACCGGGTGGCGGAATGCCGCATCCGGTCTATCGCCTCGTTCACCGAGGATTCCTTCTCGATATACGTGTCCGACCGCGGCACGTACGCCTCGGGCTGGTAGTAATCGTAGTAGGATACGAAATACTCGACCGCGTTGTCCGGGAAAAAGCTCTTGAACTCGCCATAGAGCTGCGCCGCGAGGATCTTGTTGGGCGCGAGGATCAGCGCGGGGCGCTGCAGCGTCTCGATCACCTTGGCCATCGTGAAGGTCTTGCCCGACCCCGTCACGCCGAGCAGCACCTGGTCGCGCTCGCCCGCCAGCGCCGCTTCGGTCAATTCCTGAATCGCCCCTGGCTGGTCGCCCGACGGTTCGTAATCGCTGACCAGCTTGAACGCCTTGCCGCCCTCCACCTTCGCCGGGCGCTCGGGGCGGTGCGGGATGAACGACTGACCGGTCTCGGGCTCGGCCAGGTTGGTGCGAATCTGGATTGCCATATGCGCGCAATATGGTGACTCTATCGCCCACCCGCAACAAAGCGGGAACGGTCGCGCGAGCCCATTTTTCTCCGGAGAGCCGAAATGCGTAGCCCCGTCCTGATCGCCCCTCTCACCCTCGCGCTCGCCGCGTGCAGCCAGCATTCGAGCACCACCACGACCACCGCCGACGGCAACACGACGACCACGACCACCGCGACCACCGCAACGACGCCCACCACACCGACGACGGCGACCACCACGACCACCACGACCACCGCGACCGGCGCGACCGGCGCCGACGTCCCCAGCGCCGCGTCGCTCGGGCTTCAGCCGGGCAAGTGGGAAACGACGGTCGCGATCCAGGAAATGACCGTCAACGGCGTCAACCGCACCCCGCCGGGTGGCGCCAGCCAGAAAGCCACGTCCTGCCTGACGGCCGAACAGGCGGCGAAGGGACCGGGCGAATTCCTGAAGGCTGCCGGCGGCCAGTGCACTGCGACCAGCAGCAATTTCGGCGGCGGCCGGATGGATGTGGAAATGGCCTGCAAGATGCCGATGGGCATGCTGAAGACGAAGAGCACGGGGACCTACACCCCGACGTCGATGTCGTCCGACGCGGTCGGATCGGTCAGCGGGCGGATGTCGATCACCGAACGGGTCCATACCGAGGCGCGCCGTATCGGCGCGTGCAATTGATGCGCCGCGCGGTCCTGGCCGTCGGAACGGCGGCGATCGTGCTCGCCGGGTGCGCGAAGAGCGGCCCGCCGCCCAAGCGCCAGCCCGGCAGCTGGTCGCAGAAGATCGAGCTCAAGCGGCTCGAAGGCCCGAAGGCCGACGCAATGCGCCCGCGCATGGAGCAGATGCTCGCGATGATGAGCGCGATCTCGCTGTGCGTGACGCCGGAGATGGCGGCGAAGGAAGCGCCGACGCAGGATCTCGACAAATTCGGCGGCGGCCGCGATTGCAGCTTCGACCGGAAATCGGTCGCTGGCGGCAATCTCGACGTCGCGGGCACCTGCAAGGGCGCTGACGGAGCGACGAAGAAACTGACCGCCACCGGCACGCTCGGCGCCAGCGACCAGGACATCGACATGACGGTCGAGAATTACGACGCGACCGGCGCGAAACAGGGCCTAATGGAAATGCGCGTCCATTCGGTGCGCAACGGCGAATGCACCGCGAAGGACATGACCGCGCCCGCAACGGCAATGTGACGGAGGACAGGATGATCGGCTACGCGACGCTCGGCACCAACGATATCGGCAAGGCACAAGCGTTCTACGACGATCTGTTCGAGTCGATCGGCGCCAAGCGAATCATGGAATTCCCGGACAGCGGCTTCACGATGTACGGCACCGCGTTCGACAAGCCCGCGATCGCGGTGACGCCGCCGCACGACGGCAAGGCGGCGACGGTCGGGAATGGCACGATGGTGGCGATCCCGTTCGAGCGGCGCGATCAGGTCGATGCCTTCTACAACCGCGCGATGGAACTGGGCGGCAGCGACGAAGGCGCGCCGGGGTTGCGCGGCGACGAAGGACCGCAGGCCTTCTACGGTGCCTATTTCCGCGATCTGGACGGTAACAAGCTCTGCGCGTTCCGGGTCGGACCGGCCTAACCGACCTTCCGATAGGCCACGCGCCACATCACGGCCGCGATCCCCGCGGCCATTGCCGCCATCACCAGGCTGGTCAGGAAACCGCTCGCCCAGCGGTAGAGCAAGGTGCGCGCGTCCATTTCGGGCATCGCGAACATGCCGTAGCCATAAGTCTGGCCGCCGAGGAACAACACGAACCCGATCGCCGCGCCGAGGATCGCGGCGGCAATCGGCCCGCGCCGCCCCGCCGCATGGAGCAATGCCCAGGGGAGCGCCGCGAGCGCGGTAATCGACAGCGCGGTCATCAGCGACCCGATCGCCAGCCCCACGAGCAACGCACCGACATCGCGGGTGCCAGCGAACACCATCAGCAGCACGCCGATCGCCCCGCCCATCGCGCCGCCCGCGCCGATCGCCAGCCCAACACGGTCGATGCTCGTTTCATAGCGCGTCGGCGCCGGTTGTGTTGCCATGCCCCTTCCCCCGAGTGCGCGACGTCATAGCACCACGCGGCGCGGCGCCTCAAGGCAGCGCGACGGCGCCGGCGGCAGCGAGGCAGCGGAGCAGCGCGTCACGCGGCAACACCGGGCGCGCGGATGGAGCGGCATAGGCCGGGATTTCGACCGTGCGCCCGATCGGAATCGTGCCGAAGCCGCGCTGCCCGGTGCAGCGCTCGGCCGCGGCGAGCAGCTTGGGCGGCGTGTCCCAGCCCTCGTACGACAGGCGGAACGTCCCCCAATGCACGCCGATCGCATGAGCGGCGCCGAGCCGGCGATACACTTCGACCGCATCGACCGGCCCGATATGGCTCCCCGCCGCCATCTGCCCCGCAGTGAAGCGGAACGCGCCGATCGGGATCAGCGCGAGCCGGATCGGACCGTAACTTGCAGCGCGGTCGGCCCATTTGAGGTCGCCCGCGCCAGTGTCGCCCGCGAAGAACAGATTGCCGCCCTTTGGCAGCTTGACGACGAAACTCGACCATAACGCTCGGTTGCGGTCGCTGAACCAGCGGCTGTCCCAATGGTGGCTGCGGTTGGCGATGACGCTGCCGATCCACACCGGCTTCGCCGTCTTGATGCAAAATTCGTCGATCCCGCAGTGCCGTCCAATATCGATCGATCCGCCCCAGTCGAGCGCGTTTGCGGTAACACCCGCTTGTCGCATCACGCTGTCATTGCCGAGCGACGTCACGATCATCGGTGCGTCGCGCTGCCACAGTCGCTTGAGCGTCGCCAAATCCATGTGGTCATAATGATCGTGGCTGACGAGGATGAGGTCGATCCTGGGCAGATCCTCGAACCTTATGCCGGGCTCTGCCACGCGGCTCGGTCCGAACCCCCACGGCCCCGCGCTCTTGCTCCACACCGGATCGGTCAGGATGTTGATACCGTTCGTCTGCACCAGCACGCTGGAATGCCCGACCCACGTCACCAGCATCCGCTCGCCATCGACGCGAGCGGGCGGCTTGGCCGGCGTCACCGCGACGTGCGTGGGCCAAACGGGACGGTTATCGTTGGCGGTCAGGTAGCGCCACATCGTCCCGAAGCCGTTGACCGGCAGCCCGTCGTCACCGTCCGGATTGAAGAAGCGTTCACCATCGAAATGGTCGCTGACCGGCCCGCGATAATAACGCGCGTCGAGGAAATGCGGGACGATCGCGAGCGCGAGACACAGCACGATGACGAGCCATAACAAACCCGTCCCGACCCATTTAACCAGCCTGCCGATTCGCATGGTCGCGCGTCCCACAGCGGGGACGCGGGTTCAAGTCAGCCTTGATCCTCGTAGGCGAATTGCAGGATGCCCCAATGCCGTCCCTGCACCGCGATCGAAGCGATTACTTGCTTGAGCAGCAACACGTCGCCGCCGGCGGTCGTGCGGCGATAGGCCTTGAGGCAGAACGGCTCGGTGATCTTGCACTGCGCCTGCGTCTCGGGGAAATCGAAGATCAGCCCCTGGCGCGAATGTTCAGCGTTCCATTCGTCTTCACCGGGGCGCTGCGGGTGCGCGCGCTCGGGCATCGCGACCGCGCCGAAGCCGTTGCGGTCGGTGAAGGTCATCCCGAAGAACCCGGTATAGCCGCGCGCGGCCTCCTGGTGCGGACGCGCCGCGGGAACGATGACGCGCTGGACGGGGTGGGTATAGAGCGCCGGGTTGCTGCCGGGAATTTGCGCATAGTCGTCGCTAAACAGATCGGCGACGCTGATCTCGCCCGCGGCGAGCGCCACCTCGAGCGCTTCCGACACGGCCTTGGCGGTATCGAGCCCGAAGCGGATATACGGCGAATCGACGATCTCGATCCCGCTTTCGGCAAAATGCTGGAGCATGGCATTGGTGTCGTCGCTGACGCTGGTCAGTCGCTGCGACAGGCGTTGCAGGCCGTCGGCATTGCCGGTCGAATTGTTCGCAAGACTGCCCAGCCCCGTGCGGATGTTGCCCACCGATTCGACCATATAGCCAATCGAATCCGCGACCGCCTCGCTATTGTCGGAGAGGCCGCGCATCAGCGTCGACAGCCGCCCGACCAGCGCCTCGATATCGCGCGTGCCGGCGTGTGCCGACTGCGCCTTCTCGACGCCGTGCGCGACGCGGTCGAGCATCCCCGACGCCTCCCCGGTCAGCGCGCGGATCGACTGTTCGATCTTCTGCGTCGCGGTCGCGGTTTCGTTGGCGAGCTTCTTCACTTCGCTCGCGACGACGGCGAAGCCGCGGCCCGCATCGCCCGCGCGCGCCGCCTCGATCGTCGCGTTGAGCGCGAGCAGATTGGTCTGGCTGGCGATCCCGCTGATCACGCTGGTCACATGCGCCACGGTTTCGAGCGCGTCGTTGAACCCCCCGAGCGCGGCATGGATATGGCTGACCTGATCGATCAGTTCGACGACGTTGACCGTCGCGTTCGACAATTGCCGGCTCGAATCGTCGATCACGCTGCGCGCGGCGCCGGCATTCTGGCGCGCTTCGTTCGCCGCGGTCGCGATGCTCTCGCCATTCTCGGCCAGCCGGACCGCGTCGCCGCCGATCGCCTCGATCGTCGCGGCCTGATCGGTCACGCGGGCCGCGATCTCGGTAATGTCCGCCTGCAGGTCGAGCGTGCGGATGCCGAGGTCGCCCGACATCCGGGCCGCGGTCTGGACGGTTTGCGCGATGTCCAAATGAAACCCCCTGGAAAATCAGGGAAACGCGTAGGGACTGACGGTTAACTTATGTTTAGCGACGATCCGCGTCAGGCAAGGAGCTTTTCGCGCGCGATCCTTTCCTTCCACACCAAGGGCGCAAGCTGGTGGACGTTGTTGCCCTCGCTGTCGACCGCGACGGTGACCGGGAAATCCTTCACCTCGAACTCGTAGATCGCTTCCATCCCGAGGTCCTCGAACCCGACGACCTTGCTGCCCTTGATCGCGCGCGCGACGAGGTACGCCGCGCCGCCGACCGCCATCAGATACGCCGACCGCGCTTCCGCGATCGCCGCGGTCGCATCGGGCCCGCGCTCGGCCTTGCCGACCATCGCAAGCAGGCCCTGGCCGAGCATCATGCGGGTGAACTTGTCCATGCGGGTCGCCGTTGTCGGACCTGCCGGGCCGACCACTTCCGCGCCGACGGGATCGACCGGGCCGACATAATAAATCACGCGGTCCTTGAAGCTTACGGGGAGTTCTTCACCCTTCGCGAGCATATCGGCGATGCGCTTGTGCGCGGCGTCGCGGCCGGTGAGCATCTTGCCGTTGAGCAGCAGCCGGTCGCCCTGCTTCCAGCCTCGCACCACCTCGGGCGTCAGCGTGTCGAGATCGACGCGAATCGCGGCGCTGTCGGGTTGCCAGTCGACCTTGGGCCATTCGTCGAGCTTGGGCGCTTCGAGGAAGCTCGGGCCCGACCCGTCGAGCGTGAAATGCGCGTGGCGCGTCGCGGCACAGTTCGGGATCATCGCCACCGGCTTGCCCGCGGCGTGGCACGGTGCGTCCTTGATCTTGACGTCGAGGATGGTCGACAGCCCGCCCAGCCCCTGCGCCCCGATGCCGAGCGCGTTGACCTTGTCGAAAATCTCGATCCTAAGCGCCTCGATGTCGTTTTTCGGCCCGCGCGCTTTCAGCGGCCCCATGTCGATCGGCTCCATCAGCGCCTGCTTCGCCAGCAGCACGCAATGCTCCGCCGTCCCGCCGATCCCGATCCCGAGCATCCCCGGCGGGCACCAGCCCGCGCCCATCTGCGGCAGCATTTCGATCACCCAGTCGACGATGCTGTCGGAAGGGTTCATCATCTTGAACTTCGACTTGTTCTCCGACCCGCCGCCCTTCGCCGCGACATCGACCGAGACCTTGCTGCCCGGCACCATGTCGACGTGCAGCACGCACGGCGTGTTGTCCCTGGTGTTGCGGCGGGTGAAGGCGGGGTCTTCGAGCACCGACGCGCGCAGCTTGTTCTCGGGATTCAGATACGCGCGCCGCACGCCTTCATCGACGACGTCCTGCAAGCTGCGCGACGTATCATCCAGCCGGCAATCCATGCCCCATTCGACGAACACGTTGACGATCCCGGTGTCCTGACAGATCGGCCGATGCCCTTCCGCGCACATGCGGCTGTTGGTCAGGATCTGCGCAATCGCGTCTTTCGCTGCCGGGCCTTGCTCGGCCTCATATGCTTCGCCCAGCGCGTGGATGTAATCCATCGGGTGAAAGTAGCTGATGAACTGCAGCGCGTCGGCGACGCTCTCGATCAGGTCGGTGGCGCGGATGATGGTCATGGGCGTGGCGCTTAGTCCCGCCCTTCCGGCGCGCCAAGCGGGAACATGTGTCGGTAAGGCCGCGCCTCGTCGAGCGCGCGGGCATAGCTGGGCCGCGCAAGCAGCCGGTCGCGATACGCCCAGACGTTTTTGTGCTGCTTCGAGATCGCGTGGGTCCAGTCGGCGTAGAGCAGCGCGGGCGCCGCCGCGCAGTCGGCGAGGCTGAACGCGCGGCCCGCAGCCCATTCGCGCCCGGCCATCCAGCCGTCGAGCCAATGATACGCCGCGTCGAGCTGGCCGCGCAGGCGTGCCTCATCCGCCTGATCGCGACCGATCGCGGTGCCGACGATGCGCTGGAACGGAGTTTCAAAGTAATTGTCAAACATGCGGTCGATCAGGCGCACCTCAAGCGCCGCGTCGCGGTCGGCGGGGATGAACCGCGTCGCGCCCGGATAGTGGGTGTCGAGATATTCGATGATGACCGTCGATTCGGGCACAACGCGCTCTCCGTCGGTCAGCACCGGGAACTTGCCGAGCGGGGCCAAGGCGGCAAACGTGCTAGCCGCCGGCTCGCTGCCGTCGAGCATTGCGAAGTCGAACGGCGTATCGTTTTCATACAACGCCATCGTCACCTTCTGGCAGTAGGACGACAAAGGGTGCGCGTAGAGCTTGAGCGTCATTTCCCTCCTCCCGAATCTTTCATCAGCACGACATGCATCGCGTGCGGGCTGTTGACCTGTTCGGTTACGCTGAACCCGAGCGCCGGCAAGTCGATCCCGTCGAACATCTTCTCGCCGCTGCCGAGGAACACCGGCGACACGGCATAGTGCAGCTCGTCGATCAACCCGGCTTGCAGATATTGCCGGACGGTCGACACGCCGCCGCCGATCTTGACGTCCAGAGCGCCCGCCGCGGCCTTGGCCTGATCGAGCGCGCTTTCGATACCGTCGGTGACGAAGAAGAAGGTCGTCCCGCCGGCCATTTCGATCGGATCGCGCGGATGATGCGTCAGGATGAAGGTCGGCGCGTGGTACGGCGGGTTGTCGCGCCACCAGCCCTTCCAGTCGGGCCCACCCCAATCGTCGCCCGCCGGGCCGAACATGTTGCGGCCCAGGATGAACGCGCCGAATCCGCTCATCGCCCTGGCGCCGTAATCCTGGTCGATGCCGTCGCTGCCGCCTTCCCGGCCCACCATTTCGTTGAAAAAGCGCGTTCCGAAAAACCATGTGTGCAGTTCGGGCCCGCGCTTGCCGAGCGGATTGGCGAGGCTCTGCTCGGGGCCAGCGCCGAATCCATCGATCGACACCGAAAATGCGCCGACCCTGACCTTGCCCATCGTCCTTCTCCCCAACCGATTGCGAATCGAAATCAGTTGCTTTTTCCACAACCGCAGGCATATTGCAACCGGTTATGCCGCTTTCGCTCCCAGATGCCAAGTCGGGCTGTCCGATCAACCTGTCGATACAAGTGCTCGGCGACCGCTGGAGCCTGATCGTCATCCGCGACATGATGTTCGGCAACCGCCGGCATTTTCGCGAGCTGTTGGGGCAATCCGAAGAAGGGATCGCGTCGAACATATTGGCGGATCGCCTTAAGAAACTGACCGCGGCCGGGCTGCTGACTCGCGCCGATGACCCCAGTCACAAGCAGAAGGCGATCTACAGCCTGACCGAGCCGGCGATCCAGCTGCTCCCGGTGCTCGCCCATCTCGGTGCGTGGGGCCGGCGGCATTTGCCGACCACGCCCGCCCTCGCGATCCGCGCGCAATTGCTCGAGAAAGGCGGGCCGCCACTGTGGGAGGATTTCATGGCCGAACTGCGCCACGCGCATCTCGGCACGCCGCTGCCCCCTGAGCACGAACCGGTCTTGCCACGACTGACCGCCGCGTACGAGGCACTGGCCGGCCGCTGACGAGCGACAGAATCTTTTAATCGTCCCGTGCAAGCACTTTCTAACACCTTGGCCGTAAGGCGAGCCTATGTCGCTGCGCCGCAACCCGTCGACCACCGATACGCCACGCTCGATCTGGGGCGCGCTGGGACTCAACGCCGACCCCGCGCCCGAAGTCACCGACAGCCGCCTAACGCGCCTGGCCGAAGTGTCGGCGATCTGGCCATTCGTGCTGTTCGCGCAGATCCTCGCGCCGGCCAGCGTCGCGCTGGTCGTGCACCATACCGGCCACGACGCGCTGCTGTCCGATGTCGCGACGCGCGGTGGGTTGATCCTGCTGATGTCGCTGGGCGCGCTCGTGCAACTCAAGCTCCCGCGTGCGCGCGAATGGCCGACGCAGATGCAGGTTCGCACGCTGACGTTCGCCGCCGCGGGCATCGGTGCCGGGCTGTTGTGGCTGTTGCCGCTGCTGACGACGGCGCAGCTCACCCAATTCCACGTCGCCGGTTTCGTGGCCGTGTTCGCCGCGGTCACGATCACGGCGATTGCGATTCATCCGGTGCGCGCCGCCACCCTGTCCTACGCCGCCACGCTGGGTGCGATGGTGATGTTCCGATCAGGAATCGCGCTTCCCTCGGCGGTTGCCGTGCTCGCCTTCGTGACGCTGATCGTCGCCACGGTGCGGCTCGCGCGCGACGACCAGAAGACCACCGAGCGGCACGGCGCGAACACCAATGCCGGACGCCTCGCCGAACAACTCGTCCGCGAGGTCGAGGAGCATGGCGACGGCTGGTTCTGGCAGACCGACCGCCACGGCTATTTCACCTATCTGTCGTCGAAGGTCGCACGCGAGTTCGAACGCCAGGGTACGCTGACGCACGGCGCGAAGCTGATCGAGACGTTCCGGGTCGACGCCGAATCGGGCGACACCGAACGCACGCTCAATTTCCACCTCTCCACGCGCACCTCGTTCTCCGATTATTCGGTGTGCCCGGCCACCGGCGACGAATGCGATCGCTGGTGGTCGATCTCGGGGCGGCCCGTGGTCGACGACCTCGGGCGATTCCAGGGCTTCGTCGGGTCGGGCCGCGACTTGACCGAAAAGCGCCGCTCGGATGCAGAGATCACGCGGCTCGCCTTGTTCGACGGGCTGACCGGCCTCGCCAACCGGCAGCGCATGCGCGCCAGCCTCGACAAGACGCTGGCGCCGCAATCGGGCACCGGCACCACAGCCTTGTTCCTGCTCGACCTCGACCGGTTCAAGGCGGTCAACGACACGCTCGGCCATCAGGTCGGCGACGCGCTGCTCAAGCAAGTCGCGCAGCGGCTGCAACGCGCGGTCGGCGAGGCCGGGCTCGTCGGGCGGCTCGGCGGCGACGAATTCAAGGTCGTGCTGCCGGGCATGGGCAATCGCGAAAAGCTCACCGAGCTTGCCAACACCGTGATCAACGCGGTGTCGCAACCCTATTTCATCGAAGGCTCGTCGATCTCGGTCGGCTGCTCGATCGGTATCGCGATCGCGCCCGAGGACGGCGGCGATTCGGAGACGCTGACGCGCAACGCCGACATCGCGATGTACGCGGCGAAGGGCGACGGACGCGGCATCCACCGCTTCTTCCGCACCGAATTGCTCGAGGGCGCGAAGAGCCGCAAGCTGCTCGAGGACGATCTTCGCACCGCGCTCGCGAGCAACCAGTTCCACGTCGCCTACCAGCCGGTCGTCTCGACCGAGGGCGCGCGGATCGTCGGGTTCGAGGCGCTGATCCGCTGGGACCACCCGACGCGGGGGAGCATCAGCCCGGCCGAGTTCATCCCGATCGCCGAGGAGGCGGGGCTGATCGAGCCGATCGGCGAATGGGTGCTCAGGACCGCGTGCCGCGAGGCGGCGACCTGGCCCAACCATGTCCGCGTCGCGGTCAACGTGTCGCCGATCCAGTTCGCCAACCCCGCCCTGCCGGCAATCGTGACCTCCGCGCTGGCATCGTCGGGACTCGCGCCGCAGCGGCTCGAGCTCGAAATCACCGAAGGCGTTTTCGTCAACGAAACAGCGTCTTCGGAACAGATGTTCAAGTCGCTCAAGGGGCTCGGCGTGCGCCTGGCGCTCGACGATTTCGGCACCGGCTATTCGTCGCTCGGCTATTTGAAGAAGGCGCCGTTCGACAAGATCAAGATCGACCAGAGCTTCGTGCGCGGCGCCGCCGTCCCCGGCAATCGCAACGCCGCGATCATCAAGGCGATCGTGACGCTCGCCAACACGCTCTACATGGAAACCACCGCCGAGGGCGTCGAGCACCAGGACGAGGTCGAGCTGATCCGCGAGCTCGGCTGCAGCCACATCCAGGGGTTCGTCTACGGCAAGGCCGCGCGGTGCGAGGAAGTGATCCGCCAGCTCGAGGCATCGGGCGGGGTCGCGGCACCGCAAGGCTTCAAGGTCAGCCGCAGCCCGCGCACGCGGATGCTGCGCACCGCGCAACTCGACCTCGGCAGCGCGCGCGGCGAAGTGCGGATCCGCAACATCTCGTCGAGCGGCGCGCTGGTCGACGGGATCGAATTTCCGGGCGAACCGCGCGGTGTCGACGTCATGATCGAGCTGCTCGAAGGCCAGATGTTCCCGGCCACGGTGCGCTGGGCGAAAGACGGCAAGGCGGGCCTCGAATTCGCAGAGAATTTCAACCTCGAACGGTTGAACGCGGTCGCGCCGAATCGCGGCTTGCGTAAAGCAGGCTAGAGGCTGAGCCCGAACCGCGGGCCGATCCACACCATCATCGTATACAGCGCGACGGTCAGCGCGCAGCCCAGCGCCAGCGCCAGCCAGAAGCTCGCGCCGCGGTTGAGGAGGGCGGGGATCAGCAGGAACATCGGCAGCGACGGCAGCACGTACCAGAAGGTCGCACCGGCGTGGCGCGCCATGTTCGCCGCGTCGGGCTTCTCCCCCCACAGCCAGATCATCCCGAGCACCGATACCAACGGAAGCGAAGCGATCAGCGCGCCGAACCCCGGATAGCGCTTGGCCAGCGTCGACGCGATCGCGATCAGCACGCCGGATATCGCGGCCTTGAGAATCAGATAGAGCATCGCGTCAGATCCAATCCCGCTCGTCGGGCCAGTGCATCGGGTACATCGTGACGTATTGCGCCAGCCGCGGCCGGTCGCTGGTATTGGCGCTGGCGCCGTGCGGAATTTCCTGGCGCCAGATGACGAGGTCGCCGGCGCCGGCGGGGACGGTCACCGCCTCCCCCGACAGATCGATCTGGCGCGGGTCGGCCCCGCCGAGCGATTCGAGCCAGCCCTCCGCCAACCGGCGATGAAAACCGGGCACGACCTGGAGCGCGCCCTGATCGGCGACGGTGTCGGTGAGGTACAGGATTCCGCCGGTCTCGAACGGTATCGGCGGCGCCAGGCTGATGTCCCAGTGCAAATGCGGGCCGGGGAAGGCATAGCTGCCCGTCACCGGCGGGTTGAAGCTGAGCCGGTCGGTCGACGCGATCAGGTCCGCGTGACCGTACAGTTGCGCGAACGCCTTGTGGACGCGCAGCGAGCGGCGCGGCACGTCCATCGCCGGATGCTGGAAATGCTGGACCATGATGCCGTTGGTACGCGGGGCGTACCAGGTCGCGGAGTCGCCCGGCGTCGCGCCGAGGATCGCCCAGAGATGCTCGGCGATCGCCCTCGCTTCGTCGCGAGTCACGGCGTTGCGGAGCACGATCACGCCGTCGCGCTCCCAAGCCGCCAGCTCGTCAGCGCCGAACACCGGTTCGGCCGCCATCACCGCAGCTTGGCGCGCGACCTCGGCAGCGGGCGGCGGCGCGCCTTCATACCAGGCATGGTAGCGTGCGATCCCAGCCGGATCGGGCGCGCCCGCGGTCGCGACGATCCAGTCGGCGAAGTCATCGAACCCCGGCCGCGCATCGCCGAGATGGCGCATCACCTGCTCCAACCCGACGCCGAGCACATCGAGCAAGGTCCGCGTCGGCGGCGGCCGCGAATCGCGCGGGCCGGCGAACATCGTCGTGCGGGCCCACACATCGTGGAGCCCTGGCACGTCCCGAACATCGCGGCGCTCGTCGATCATCGCCGATGCCGGACCACAACCGGTTGATCGGGTCCATCCCGGTACGTGAAAATTTTTCACCGTTCCGCGTTCGTTCGCTTGCGTTTCCTGTACCCCGCGCAAATCCGCGCGTCGCGGCGAATGGACCGGTTCGGCCGTTCCACGAACCGAGTCAAAATAGCGACGAACCGAGTCATTAAAACGTCATTTAGCATATTGCGTTGAAGCGCGGTTGGGCACAATCTGTAGAGGTTCAGTTCGGGGGCGAACCCAAGCACTGGTAGAGATCGAACCGAGATACTATATCCCGGTAACGGCTTTTCCGTGCCTGATGCACAGGCTGTGGACACTTTATGTTCTTGGCCACCGACCCCCGGGTGGTAGCATGGGGGTTCGCCCCCGAGTCGATAGCAAAAGCGTTGAGCAGGGGCGGATGATGGACTTCAGAGACACCGAAGGAACGGGCGAAAACATGGCGACCGACGCGATCGAGGCGGCTGCCCCGGCCAAGCTCAAAAAGGCTGCGAAGCGCGATTCGAAATCGGTCGCGCCGCAGCCCTATGCGCTCGAGGTCGATCATTCGCGCGACGCGTTGCTCACCGATTTCGGCAAGGACACGCTGCAGGACCGCTACCTGCTCCCGGGCGAATCGTACCAGGATCTGTTCGTCCGCGTGGCGTCCGCCTACGCCGACGACGCCGCGCACGCGCAGCGCGTCTACGACTACATCTCGAAGCTGTGGTTCATGCCCGCCACCCCTGTCCTGTCGAACGGCGGCACCGGGCGGGGTCTCCCCATTTCGTGCTTCCTCAACTCGGTCCCCGACAGCCTGACCGGCATCGTCGATACGTGGAACGAGAATGTCTGGCTGGCGTCGCGCGGCGGCGGGATCGGTACCTATTGGGGCAGCGTCCGCGGGATCGGCGAGCCGGTCGGATTGAACGGCAAGACCAGCGGGATCATCCCGTTCGTTCGCGTGATGGACAGCCTGACGCTGGCGATCAGCCAAGGCTCGCTGCGCCGCGGGTCGGCCGCCTGTTACCTCGACATCAGCCACCCGGAGATCGAGGAATTCCTCGAAATCCGAAAGCCTTCCGGGGATTTCAACCGAAAGGCTCTGAACCTCCACCACGGCGTGCTGATCCCCGACGCGTTCATGGAAGCCGTCCGCGACGGCGGCGAGTGGATCCTGCGCAGCCCCAAGGACGGCAGCGAGCGCGGCACGGTCGATGCGCGCGCGCTGTTCCAGAAGCTTGTCGAAACGCGCCTCGCGACGGGCGAGCCGTACATCATCTTCGCCGACCACGTGAACCAGAACATGCCGCGGCACCACCGCGAGCTGGGGCTCAAGGTCTCGACCTCGAACCTGTGCAGCGAGATCACGCTCCCGACCGGCAAGGATCACCTCGGCAACGAGCGCACCGCGGTGTGCTGCCTGTCGTCGCTCAACCTCGAGACGTGGGACGAGTGGAACAAGGCGGAAGGCTTCATCGAGGACGTGATGCGTTTCCTCGACAACGTGCTGCAGGACTATATCGACCGCGCCGAGCCGGGGATGGAAAAGGCGGCGTACTCGGCGATGCGCGAGCGCTCGGTTGGCTTGGGCGTGATGGGTTTCCACAGCTTCCTGCAAGCGCGCGGGCTGCCGTTCGAAGGCGCGATGGCGAAGTCGTGGAACATGAAGATGTTCAAGCACATCCGCGCGGCAGCAGACGCCGCGTCGATGGCGCTGGCGGTCGAGCGCGGCCCCTGCCCCGACGCGCACGACCGCGGCGTGATGGAGCGCTTCAGCTGCAAGATGGCGATCGCGCCGACCGCGTCGATCTCGATCATCTGCGGCGGGACGAGCGCGTGCATCGAGCCGATCCCGGCGAACATCTACACGCACAAGACCTTGTCGGGCTCGACCTCGGTCAAGAACCGCTATCTCGAAAAGATCTTCATCGAAAAGTCGAAGAATTCGGACGCGGTGTGGAACTCGATCCTCGAACATGGCGGGTCGGTCCAGCACCTCGACTTCCTCAGCCAGGAGGAAAAGGACTGCTTCAAGACCAGCTTCGAGATCGACCAGCGCTGGCTGATCGAGCTCCAGGCCGACCGCACGCCGTTCATCGACCAGTCGACCAGCCTCAACCTGTTCATCCCGGCCGATGTCGAGAAATGGGACCTCCTCATGCTCCACTTCCGCGCATGGGAGCTGGGGGTGAAGTCGCTCTATTACCTGCGCTCAAAGAGCGTCCAGCGCGCCGGGTTCGCGGGCGGGGTCGAAGCCGACAACACGATCGAGGCGCCCAAGTTCGAACTGGGCGAGTCGACGGATTATGACGAGTGCTTGGCGTGTCAGTGAGCGGCTAAATTCCCTCTCCTTCTAGGAGAGGGAGGGAGGCGCGAAGCGCCGGAAGGGTGAGGACAGTTGCGCCTCTACGCAAATCAGCCGGTGGGAACGGTTCCCCGCGCCCGGCAACTCCGCCGCGACGCGCCCGAACCCGAACGCCGGTTGCTGCGGACATTACGGGAGGCGTTTCCGGATTTGAAATGGCGGCACCAGGTGCCCGTCGGTCCATTCGACGCCGACGTCCTGTGCTTTTCCGAAAAGCTGGTGATCGAGGTTGACGGCGACACGCACACCGGTCGCGAAACGGCAGATGCCGCGCGGACCGCGTTCATCGAAGGCGAGGGCTTCCGCGTGATCCGATTCTGGAACAGCGATGTGATGAGGAACATCGATGGCGTGTTGGAGGCGGTCCAAAAATCCCTCTCCCATCGGGAGAGGAAGGGAGGCCCGCAGGGCCGGAAGGGTGAGGGCAGTAGATCGTGACCGTCCCGACCCTGCCCTCACCCCGCGGCGCTGACGCGCCTTGCCCCTCTCCCACAGGGAGAGGGGCTGTCGGGTCACCCGTTGGCTTCTTCCTCGAACGTCACCGCGACGTCGGCGTTAGCGCTCAAGCGCACCTTGTCGCCCTCGACGCCGGCGATCAAGCCGGTCGAGATGTAATGGTGGTGCCCTTCGTGGCTCCCCTGCCCGCTGTCCTTCTTGGTCAGCTTGATGCGGTCGCCGTCGACATGGTCGACCGTGCCGACATGGACGCCGTCGGCGCCGATGACTTCCATATGTTCCTTGATTCCGCTCGTGTCGGCCATGGATTGGCTCCTTTGGGGTTGATGGTTCCGGATGCGAAACGCGCGAGCGCGGAGTTGGTCGCATGAGCTGGGCGCCGCTCATCATGTATATCGTCGCGGGCGCGCTGATCCTCGCCGGGATCGTCGCGATTGTCGCGATCCGCGGGAGCAGCGAAGGCGCAGTCTATGCGCGGCGCATCCTGGTGACGATGCTGCTCACGCTCGGCGGCATCCTGGCGTTCTTCGCCTGGTCGATGGCGAGCTGGGGGCCGGGACGATGAGCGGCGCCCTCCTCCTCGGGATCATTTCGCTCGTCGTCGCCACCGACATCGGGCTGGCGTTGCTGTTCATCGCGCAGGCCAACCGCGCCGAGAGCGAGATGGGCGCACCGCTGCCTGCCGCCGGCGCGCCCGACCCCGCGGCACAGCGCAAGACCGCGCGCCTGCTCCTTGTTACCGCGCCGCTCATCTGGCTCGTCGTCGCCGCTTTGTCGTTCGGGATCGTCCCCGTCGATGGTATCGTACCCGTCAAGTTCTAGACCCGGAGTCGTCCATGTCCCTTCTCGAAGCCCGCAAGCAGTACAAGCCGTTCGAATACCCCTGGGCGTTCGAGTTCTGGAAGCGCCAGCAACAGCTCCACTGGCTGCCCGAGGAAGTGCCGCTGGGCGAGGATTGCCGCGACTGGGCGCAGAAGCTCAACGACACCGAGCGCAACCTGCTGACCCAGATCTTCCGCTTCTTCACCCAGGCCGATGTCGAGGTGCAGGATTGCTACCACGACAAATACGGCCGCGTGTTCAAGCCGACCGAGATCAAGATGATGCTGACCGCGTTCAGCAACATGGAGACGGTGCACATCGCCGCCTACAGCCACCTGCTCGACACGATCGGCATGCCGGAGAGCGAATACGGCATGTTCCTCGAATATGCCGAGATGAAGGACAAGCACGATTATCTGCAGCAGTTCGGCGTCGACAACGATCAGGACATCGCGCGCACGCTGGCGATGTTCGGCGGGTTCACCGAGGGCGTCCAGCTGTTCGCCAGCTTCGCGATGCTGATGAACTTCCCGCGCTTCAACAAGATGAAGGGCATGGGGCAAATCGTTAGCTGGTCGGTGCGCGACGAGAGCCTGCACTGCGAAGGCATCATCCGCCTGTTCCACGCCTTCGTGAAGGAGCGCGACTGCCTGACCAAGGCAGTGAAGGACGACATCGCCGACCAGTGCCAGACGACGGTCCGGCTGGAGGACGCGTTCATCGACCTCGCGTTCGAACAGGGCCCGGTCAACGGCATGGCGCCCAGGGACATCAAGAAATACATCCGCTACATCGCCGACTGGCGGATGGGGCAATTGGGCATGAAGCCGATCTTCATGATCGACGAACACCCCCTGCCCTGGCTGACCCCGCTGCTGAACGGTGTGGAGCACGCCAACTTCTTCGAACAGCGCGCGACCGAATATTCGAAGGCCGCCACGCGCGGGCAGTGGAACGATGTGTGGGATTCGTTCGACAAGCGCCAGAAGGCGAAGGCTGGGCCAGCGGCTAACGAGGATGCTGGGGCGGGGGACGAGGGGGATATGTTCGATAAGGCGGGGATTGCGGCGGAGTGAAACGAGGGCAATCGATCGAACACCCGTGAAAGTCCATTCTGGGGGATGTTCGACCTTGCGTCATCTTATGGGTCTGATATGTTCCCATTATGTTTAGGAGATGATCATGGCCGCCTATTACGTCAATCAGCATGCGCAAGCCAACGGAGATCATGAAGTCCACGTCACTGGTTGCAGCTTCATGCCGGCGAACAAAACGTATCTGGGCGACTACGAGTCATGTCAGCCGGCGGTAGCGCAGGCGAAGCTATATTACAGTCAATCGAACGGTTGCTATTATTGCTGCAACGCTTGCAACACGGGTTGAATGGGTTCCGAGGGGCGATAAGGCATTCTTGATGTACCAAGCTGAACCGCTCGACTCCCACATCGACCTCCTCGCCACCGCGCGCGGCGAGCGGTTCGGGACGATCCTCGCCGATCCGCCGTGGCAGTTCCAGAACCGCACCGGCAAGGTCGCGCCCGAGCATAAACGGCTCAACCGCTACGGCACGATGACGCTCGACGAGATCTGCGCGTTGCCGGTCGACGACATCGCCGCCGATCCATCTCACCTCTATCTCTGGGTGCCCAACGCGCTGCTGCCGGAAGGACTGCGCGTGATGGAGGCGTGGGGGTTCCGCTACATCTCCAACATCGTCTGGCACAAGGTGCGCAAGGACGGCGGGTCGGACGGGCGCGGCGTCGGCTTCTATTTCCGCAACGTCACCGAGCTCTTGCTGTTCGGCGTCAAGGGCAAGAACGCCCGCACGCTCGCGCCCGGCCGCAGCCAGGTCAACATGATGCAGACCCGCAAACGCGAGCATAGCCGTAAGCCCGATGAGCAGTACGACATTATCGAGGATTGCAGCTGGGGGCCGCGCCTCGAGATGTTTAGCCGCGGCAAGCGCAGGGGCTGGACGGTGTGGGGCAATCAAGCCGACGATAGCTACAAGCCTACGTGGGATACCTACGGCTACAACAGCGCGATGCCCTTGGCGGCGGAATAATGCTCGAACGCCTGTGTGACGCTGGTTTCGAGTTGCTGTTCACCAGCCACGCCGAAGCCATCATTCTTCACGACTTTCCCGAACTGGTCGAGGAACTGGAAAGCTCGCTTCTCGGTATCTCCCTGCCAATGACCGAGATCATTGGCGGCGGTGGCGGCGAAGCGAAGATGACGCAACGCCTACGTCGGGGCTTGGCGGCAAAGGAATGGACCAAGCATAATTTCGAACTGAAGAAGACGGTCGACGGCGTAGCCAAGGAGTCGATCAGCCACGAGATCGATCATGTTCGCCGCACGAAAAGCGGCGTGTTCGCGCTCGAGATCGAGTGGAACAATAAGGACCCGTTCTTCGATCGTGACCTAGAAAACTTCAAACGCTTGCACGCCGAAGGCGCCATCAGCGTCGGCGGCATAGTTACGCGAGGATCGGCGATGCAATCAGAAATGCGCGAGCGCGTCGAACGTTTTGCGACCGACCGCTCCATCGCGAATTTCGAGGCGCTAGCAGAGTTCGGAGCCGGGTCGCCGACTGGTCCGCAGCGAAAACAGATAGAAGCAGATATCGCGCGCGGAACTGAATTTGCGAAGGCATGGTCCCGCAAATTTACTAGCGACAAGTTCGGTCAGGCTACCACGCACTGGTCAAAGTTGCAGGATCGCGTGCATCGAGGCGTCGGCAACCCCTGCCCACTTGTGCTGATCGGCCTGCCGCCGTCGATCATCGACATGACGGCATAGACGCGAAGTATCGTCTGCTACTCCCCTCCCCGAACCAGCGTTTTAGTCGCCGTAAACGCCACCTCCCACGTCCGCCCGCCATCGGCCGAATACAATTCCTGATACTGGTGCGTGGTCGGCGTGACGTTGGACCACACCGCGCGGACCGGGATCGCGCGGCCGTCGATCGTGTCGGTGCCGCTCAGCGTGCCGGTGCCGCTCACGAAGCTGCCCACCATCGGCTGCGCGAACTTGCCGACCGCGCTGCTGGCGAAGTTCATGCTCCATTGCCGCGCCGCCGGATCGTAGAGGAAGATCGTCATCCCCTGCCGATGGCCGCGCGACCCGTCCGCCTCGATCTCCCTCGACCTGCGCGTTGCCGCCCCACGATGTGCGCTCTGTCACCGTCCCGTCGAGCCCGCTGCCCGAAGCGTTTTCCTACACGATCCTTTTTGGTTATATAGCTCGGCTCCTTCTAACCTGTCAGGAGCAACGGCATGCGACACAAAGAGGCCAGGGAATTGTCGAACGAGGAATTCGACGAATGGGTGGCGGCACGCAAGCGGCACGAGGCCGTCGCGGAAGCGGCGGATGAGGAGGGCGGGCCGCGGCTGTCGCTGGTCCCCGTCACCGAGCGCAACGCGCCAATCCCCACCGACCTGCTGCCCCCCGCCGCCGACGCCCCCGTCGACAGCGCTGCCGCCGAACAGGACGCCGCGCCGGCCGCCGCCACGCCCTTCGACGGTGTCACGCTGGAGGACAGCCGCAAGCGGCTCGCCGGGTGGAGCGCCGATCGCCAGCGTCTCTTCCTCGCCAACCTGGCGGAGACCGGGTCGGTGCACCTTGCGTGCGCCGGCGCCCGCCTGTCCGCGCGATCGGCGTACCGGCTGCGGGCGCGCTCGCCCGCCTTCGCCGCCGCGTGGGACACCGCGGAACAGCTCGCGGTCGGGCGGCTGTCGGCGCTGGCGTTCGACCGCGCGATCAACGGCCGTGTCGAACAGGTCTGGCAACAGGGCGACCTGGTGATGGAAAAGCGCGTGCCCAGCGAACGACTGCTGATGTGGCTGCTCGCGCGGCTCGACCCGCGCCGCTTCGCCGCGCCGTGGGAAATGCGCGGCGGCGACGGCGCCGACCCCCAGGCCGCGGCGCGCGACGCCTTTCCGGCACAACTCGACGGGCTGAGCGACTTGCCCGCCGACTGAGACCCCCATGGTCAGTGCGAACATTGGGAACATTCGGCGCGCCGCAGCGGAATAGCGCGGCAATTCGCGCCCGCGGCCAGCCCGGCCCGCGGGTGACGCAACGGGTTTGGCGCGGAGTAAATCCGCGCTTCGGCCGAGGTGCGCTGCGCCGACCCGCCGTCAGAGCTCGGGGCCGCGACGTGCAATAGCGGCGCTATTCCGCTGCGCCGACTATTGCGCCTTGAACTGCGTGCTCTTGAACTGCTGGCTCTTCAATTGCTCGCTCTTCAGCTGCTGGCTCTTGAGCTGCTCGCTTTTCAGCTGTTCGCTTTTCAATTGCTGGCTCTTGAACTGGCTGCTGCCCGGCTGGCCGAGCCCGATCGGCACGCCCTGCGTGCCCGGTGCGGTCGAGCCCGGCTGGGTTTGCGCGTCGGCGGTGCCCACGCCGAGCGACAGGCCCAGCATCGATACCGCGGCGGCGATCGCCGGGCGGCTCGGTTTCTTGTCAGTCATCATCTTCTCCCAGTTTGGTGTCGAGAATGGACAGATGGAGCCGCATGCGGGCGTCGATGTCGGCGGGCGCGTCCTGCCCCGTCGCCGCGGCCCAGCCGGCGAGTTGCGTGTCGATGTCGAGCAGATCATCGCTGTCGTCGGCAACGCCCTCCCCCGACGCGACGCCCACCCGGTCGTGCGCGCGCACGAACCACGCGAAATAGGCGTCGGCGGCGGCGATGAACGGCGCCGCGCCCTGCGCCTCGACATAGTCCTTCACCACGCCGTCGGTGCCGAAATGGCCGCGCGCCCAGTTGCGGTCGACCTCGCCGAAGCTCACGCTGCCATCGGCCAGGATCGTTCGGCCGAGCGGGAACAGCCGGCAGACGAGCGGCCGGTCGGGGTGCACGCCGCACCCCTCCTTCCCCAGGAACACGCAAGTGTCGGCATCGTCCTGACGCAATGCGCCGTTTTCGGTGAAGCGCGCGCGCAATTCGCCGGTGGAGACGCCGCGATTGCGCGCCAGTCGGGCGATCTCGTACGGATTGACCTGAATGCGCTTACCCGTGCAGCACGCCTTGCACCGCGTACAGCGATAGCTGAAGGGCGTGTCGGCCCGCATCGCCGAGACGTGGGACATGGGCAGCGTGCTAGCCCCGCGCCGCCGGGCCGGTATAGGCCGAATGCGACACCCGACGAGAGGATTGCCGATGTGGACCGTCGCGCTGCTGGCGCTCTCCAACTGCTTCATGACGATCGCCTGGTACTGGCATTTGAAGGGCGGGATGACGAAGCCGTTATGGGTCGTCATCGCGATCAGCTGGGGCATCGCGCTGGTGGAATATTGCCTCGCGGTGCCCGCCAATCGGCTGGGCTATGCGAACGGCTGGTCGGGCGGGCAGCTCAAGATCACGCAGGAAGTGATCACGCTACTGGTGTTCGGGGTGTTCATGGTGACCGTGCTGGGGGAGCCGATCGGGTGGCGCTATGTCGGGGCGGTGGTGTGCATGGTCGGCGCGGTGGCGTTCTTGTTCGTCGGGAAATAGCGGCAGTCAGTTGCTGCCCATAGCGTTAGCTAGAATGGCGAGATCGGCGTTGGTGACCGCCTCCCCCGTCGCGTCCTGCTCAGCCGCGCTGATATTGTTCGCCGCCGGATCGGGCGCGTTCGCCTCCGCCACGTCGTACGCCGTCCACAGGATTCCGCCCGCCCAGAACAGGGCGGCCCAGCGGCTGCGGAAGATCCTCGACGAGAACATGCCCACGCTATGCGCCCGCCACGGTTAACGCCCCGCCACCACCGCCGGTTAACGGGATTGCCGGGCGCCCGCGCGAGGCATAGCATCGCGCCGATCCACTGAGGAGAAGCGGCATGATCAGAACGATGTCGGTGGTCGGCGTGGCGCTGTCCGCCAGCCTGCTGGTCGCGGCGGGTGCCGCGCGGCGCGACGACGCGGACCAGCTGATCGCCGCGCGCCAGGCGGCGTTCAAGCTCTCCGGCGCGACGTTCGGCAACATGAAGGGCGTGATCGACGCGAAGGGCGATGTCACCAAATTGGGGTTCGGCGCGCGATCGCTCGCCGAATGGGCGCACGCGCTGCCCGGCCTGTTCCCGGCGGGAAGCGACGGTGGCACGACCAAGGCGTTGCCCACCGTGTGGAGCGACCGCGCCGGGTTCCTCAAGGCGGCGGCGACTTACGAGACGGAGGCGCGCAAGCTCGCCGATTTGTCCAAGGCGGGCGACGCGCCGGGCTTCGCGGCGCAATGGACCGTGGTGCGCGGCGCGTGCAAGGCGTGCCACGACGTCTATCACCAGCCCGAGACGCCGCGTGGTTAGGGCACTGACCGCCGCCGCCGCGCTGCTGCTCGCGACGTCGGCGGTCGCCCAGAGTCAACCAGCGCCCGCGCCGTCGCCCGAGGCCGAGACGCTCGGCCGGCGCGTCGCCGACACCGGCACGCTCGCCGCGCTGCTCCCGCTCGTCGTCGCCAAGGATACCGAGGAAATGCTCGCCGAGCACCCCGAACTCGACGCCGCCGGCAAGGCGAAGCTGCGCGCGATCGCCGCCGACACCGCGAAGACCGCGGTCGATCGCATGCTCGGCGTGGTCGGACATCAATATGCGCTGCGGCTGTCGGTCGAGGATTTGAAGGCGCTCGTCGCGTTCAACCAGAGCGCGGCGGCCAAGGCATCGCGCGCCGCCGAGCCGCAAGTCATCGTCGCGACGATGCAGACGATCGACGGCTTCGACCTGAAGAAGGAAGCGTGGGCCGCCTATTGCCGCAGCCCCGGCATTACCTGCCCCGCTCCGGCGAAGTAGCGCCAAAAGGGAGCAATAACCCCGGGTCGCCGCCGATCCGGAGGTGGTCGTTGACGCTTTGCTTACCGCGGCGGGCCACACTCGCCCGATGGGGATCGGCGGAGAGACGGCGAAGAATATCGGCATCGTGCTGGGCGGCGGCGCGCTCGCCGGGCTTGCCGCCGGCGCGTTGACCGCCGGGCACGGGCCGCCCGCCGCGGCGGCTGGCGTCGCGCCCGCGCCCATCGTCGCCAGCTTCGGCCTGTGCCACACCGGCGGCGGGACCAATTGCGTGGTCGATGGCGACACCTTCTGGATCGACGGCGAGAAGGTGCGCGTCGCCGATATCGATGCGCCCGAAACGCACCCGCCGCGCTGCGCGCACGAGGCCGACCTCGGCGAGCGCGCGACGCTGCGGCTGCAGGCATTGCTCAACGCCGGGCCGGTGACGCTGGCGGCGGCGGACCGCGACACCGACCGCTATGGCCGGTTGCTCAGGATCGTCGAGCGCAACGGGCGATCGCTAGGTGGGCAACTCGTCGCCGAGGGGCTGGCGCGCCCGTGGACGGGGCGTCGCCTGCCGTGGTGCGACGGCGACTGATCACTTAGCCATCACCCGGCCGCTGATCTCGCCGTCGGGGAACTTGTCGGTGTGGATGTTGAGTACCACCCGCTGGCCGCGCATCGCGTTGACGAACTCGTCGAAGCTCGCACCGCTGTTGATCAGTTTCTCGCCCGCCGCATAGTCGTAGTTGCGCACCGTCACGTGAAACCCGTTCCGCGTCTTGGTGTAGTTGGGACCATAGGGCAGCGGCAGGATCAGCTCGACATCGTCAGCGCTGCGATAGACGTGGAAATGGATCGGCCCGATCGGCTTGGCGACCAGCCCGTCGGCGAGCTGGTCGAGCGTAATCCCGGTCACGTCGAGATCGACCGACACCTTCTGCGACGAGGTATCGACCTTGATCACCGCCTTACCGCTGGCGGGCGACCCGGTGGTGGTCGGCGCGGCGGTCCCGCCGAGCGTCGCGCGAAAAGTCAGCATCTTCGCGGCGGCGGGGGTGGCGAATGCAACGGCAGCAACGGCGATCAACGGGAACAGGCGCATCGATAATCCTTCGGAAGCAATCGGGCAGACCTACTCAGCCAGCGGCGCTCACGAAAGTCATTTTGCGGCCGGCGCCGGCTTGAGGTCGATCGACATGATCCGCCACGCCTTGTCCTCCGCCGTCGCCCCGTCGATGTCGGCGGTGCGGTGGAGCACGGCGTTGCCGATCCAATAAAGCGCCGCGCCGCTCTTCAGCCGGGCATAGGCCTGGACGGGCACGGTGACGTAGCGCTGGCCGGCGCCGGCGTCCTCGGGGCCGGGCGCGCCGATGTTCGCATGATATTCGCTATATCGGGCGAAGCTCGCCGCGAAAACGTCGGCCGACTGGCCGCTCGCCTTGCCCCCGTCGCGCCACAGCGACCAGGCCTGGCGGTATCTCCCTTCGCCGATCAGCGCATAATAGGTCTGGACGACGTTGGCCGCGCCTTGCGGGCTGTCGGCGGCAAACGGCGCTTCGGACACCGGCGTCTTGTCGTGGGGCAGCCCGCCCGGCTGACCCGGCTCGGCGGGCGTCAGCGACGCTGGAGTCGCTACGGTGGCATCGTTCGCAGCGTAATTGTCGATATCGCCCTGCGCGCGCCCCGCCGCGGCGTTGATGTCAGCGGTGGTATTCGTGGCCGTCCTGGACGGCGAGCAGCCCGCGATCAGCAAAGCGGGCAAGATGTAGATGGCGCGCATGGAACCCCCGGGGAATGACGGCGTCTGAACGCCGCCAGGCCCCTGCCTGTTCCTAGAAATCGGCGAAGCTGTCGTTGCGCGCAAAGCCCAGCCGCGTCACCCCGGCGCGCTTGATCGTCGCCAGCACGTGGTCGAAGGTGTCGTACCGCGATTGAGCGTCGGCGTTGACCGTCAGCAGAACCTGTCGGTCTGCAACAAGCGGTGCCAGCCGCGCTGGCAGAGCCGCCTCATTCGTTGCGACACCGTCCAGCGTCAGCGCGCCGTTCGCGGCGATATCGAGCCGGTGCGTTTTCTCCGGCGGAGTCGGCTGCGGCGGCCCCGAGACCGGCAGGTCGATCGACACCTTATGAGTCACCATCGGAATGGTCATGATCATCATGATCAGCAAAACGAGCAGCACATCGATCAACGGCGTCATGTTGAGTTGCGACATCGGCTGGAATTCGGCGCGGGCGGCCATGGCGATCCTCCTTGCTGCGATGTAATAACGTATCACATGACGGAAAGGGTGCAAGCCTTATCGCACGGGCCTCACCCGCTCAGCAGTTTTCGTATTTCCAGTTGAGCTTCTTGCCCTCGCGCGCCTGCGCCATCGTCGTCGCGACGCGTCTCGCCCGGGTCTCGTCGCGCTTGGCATCGGCGACCCATTCGCAATATTCGCGGCGACAACTCGGCGAGAAGGCGTTCCAGTTGGCCGTCGCCGCGCTGTCGCCTGCCAAGGCCTCTGCCAGCATCGCCGGCACTTCCGCCTCCGGCTTGGTGGCGCGAGCCGCACGCTTGGGCTTCACGCCAGCGTCGATCATCACCACCGCATCGTCGATCATCGTCACGATGACGGCATCGGGCGGCATCGACGCGCGGTCGGTCAGGCGGCCGAGCTGGCCCATCGCCTCGCCTTCCTTGCCTGTCGGAAGTTCCTGACGGTTCCAGAAACCGAATGTCGCATGCGCCTTGAACGCCGCCATGTTCGCGAGCGGGCGGCCGCCATAACTGAAGAACGGCATGCTCCACTTGATGCCTTCTTCAACCGACGGAACCCGCGCGTGAACGAGGTCGCGCAAGTGATTGAGGATCGGCTTCGCGAAGTCGTTGCGGCTGGCGATATAGGCGTCGACGCGCGGATCCCTGGGCATGGCGGCTCCCCTGTCTGGATACCGCCAGTCTAGGTTTCGTCACGCTCTGGGGTCAATGTCTAGGGATTGAGCGCTTCGTCATCGGCGTCACTCAATTCATCCTCATCGACATCGTCGTCGTCCAGGCTGTCCTGCACTTCGTCCTCGCCGACATCGTCTTCGTCCTGATCGGCATCGTCGTCTTGCTCACCGACCTCGCTGTCGCGCATCTCGATATCGTCGTTTTCGGGATCGTCGCCCAGGTCGGGCGTCAGGTCGGTGATCAGCGTGCCGTCGCTCGGCCCGTCGCGCGTCGCCTCCAGGATTTCGGCGCGCTGGCTCTCGTCATAGCCTTCCTCGTCGAACCCGTCGTCGCCCGTTCCGTGACCCGGCACCTGGTAACCGCCCATGCTCCATCTCCCGATTGCTTATACAGCGAACGGAATTGCGCGGCTGTAGTTCCCCGGAACGGTCAGGTCGGGCGAAACAGCCGTCCGCGCTCGACGATCGCCGCCAGCGTCAGCGCGACCACGCCCGCGCTCAGGAACCCGATATGGAGCGGCGTCGTGGTGCCGTCGAACGACCGCCCGATCAGCCCGCCGATCACCGCGCCGCCGGTCGTCACGACGAACCCCTGCAGGCTCGACGCGGTGCCCGCGATCGCTCCCATATTGGCCATCGCCATTGCCGAGCAGTTCGACGCCGCGAGCCCGAAGCACATCATTGTCACCGCCTGCATCGCGACGAACGTCGACAGCGTCTCGTACCCGAAATGCTCGATCGCGAGACTCGTCGACGCCGCGAGGATCAGCACGAGCATCGCGCCATGCGAGATGCGCCGCATCCCCAGCCACATCACGATCCGCGAATTGATGAGGTTCCCGCCCATCATCAGCCCGGCGCAGAGCGCGAAGACCAGGCCCAATTGGTCGGGCTGCCCGAACACCTTCGACACGATCGGCTGGATGCTGGTGATGTAGCCGAACAGCGCGCCCTGCAGTCCGATCACCGCTGCGGCGTACCCGACCGACTGGCGGTCGGCGAGCGTGAAGCGCCAGTTGGCGACCAAACGGTTCCATTCGAGCGGCACGCGATGTTCGGGTGCGAGCGTTTCGGGCATCCGCAACATGAACCACGCGGCAATCCCCGCGCTGACGATCGCGACCATGTTGAAGATCAACCGCCACGACCCGAATTTGAGGATCGCCTCGCCGATGCTTGGCGCGATGATCGGAAAGATCATGAAGGTCATCACCGCGAGACTGCTGACCCGCGCCATCGCGCGACCCGAATAGCAATCGCGGATCATCGCGATCGTCACGACGCGCGTCGCGGCGATGCCGAGCCCGGCGAACACGCGCGCGAGCAGCAGGAGATGGAGGCTGCCCGCGACCGCGCAGAGCAGGTTCATCACCACGTACCAGGCGAGCGCGCCGATCAGCACCGGGCGCCGCCCGAACCGGTCGGCGAGCGGCCCGTGAACAAGCTGGGCGCAGCCGAACGCGGCCGAAAACACCACGATGATCAGCGGCAAGTCGCCCGGCGTCGCGTGCAGGTCGCGCTGGAACTGCGGAAAGGCCGGCAGCATCGTGTCGATGCCGAGCGCGCCGACCGCCATCAGCGCCGCGATCAACGCGACGAATTCGGCAAACCGGATCGGCGCCGCATTCGCGTCACGCGGGCGACCGAACGACGAAGCGTCGTCGCGCTGAGGGACCTCCACCTGCGGCATCCGATCCCCATGCCCCACCAACGCGCACAGGTCAGCCCCGAAAATGCCTGCGCCGCTAGCTCACCGCTTTCGTTTGGCAGCGGGAAGGTCTAGGGTCGGCGGCTTTCCCAGAGAAACCGGAATAACCGATCATGCTCGATACCCCATCCGCCCAGGTTCCCGCGCTCAGCCTCGCCGACGAGGCGCGCGATCCCGACGCTTTCGCCGCCGCGTTCGGCGGGTCTTTCGAGCGGTTCGGCTTCGCGGTCATCACCGACCACGGCGTGCCGCAGCCGTTGATCGAGCGCGCGTGGAAGCTGACCGAGGAATTCTTCGCGCTGCCGGTCGAGGAGAAGCAGGGCTATTACGACAAGAATTGGGGCGGCCAGCGCGGCTACACGCCGTTCAAGACGGAGATCGCCAAGGACGCCAAACATGTCGACCTGAAGGAATTCTGGCACGTCGGGCGTGACTTGCCCGCGGGGCACCCGGCGGCTGCGACGATGATGCCCAACGTCTGGCCGTCGCGTCCCGCCGAATTCCAGGAAGCGCTGACCGATCTGTGGAACGCGTTCGACCGCGCGGGGCTTCGCCTGCTGTCGGCGATCGCGCGGCATCTGAAGCTCGACCCGCATTATTTCGACACCGTGGTGAACCACAGCAATTCGATTCTGCGGCTGCTCCATTACCCGCCGATCCCGCAGGATGCCGAGGGTGTCCGTGCCGGCGCCCACGAGGATATCAACCTGATCACGCTGCTGCTCGGCGCCGAGGAAGCCGGGCTGCAACTGCTCGACCGCAACGGGCAGTGGCTGGCGATCGACCCGCCGCAGGGTGCGCTGGTCGTGAACGTCGGCGACATGCTCCAGCGCCTGACCAACAACGTGCTGCCGTCGACCACGCACCGCGTCGTCAACCCGCCGCCCGAGCGCCGCGGCTTCTCGCGCTATTCGATGCCGTTCTTCCTGCATCCCAACCCGGAATTCCTGATCAAGACGCTGCCCAGCTGCATCTCGGAAGCGAACCCGGACCATTATCCGACCCCGATCACCTCGCACGATTACCTGCACGAGCGGCTAGTCGAAATCGGACTGGTGAAAGCCTGACGCTTTCATGGTATGACCGCGCGATTACGGGAGGGATCGATGCGTCGCTTGATCATGACGAGCTGCTGCCTGGCCGGCGGATTGCTGCTGGCATCGCTGGCCGATGCGCGCCCGGGGATCGATATGCAGCTCGAGCGCAACGCCGCGATCCGCCCGACCGACCGTTCGATTTCGATCCAGGCCGGCCTCATGCGGCGCTGGATTCCCGTAGGCAAGTGCGTCGTCGGGCGGGACCGCCTGACGAGCCTCGCGCTGGTCCGCGCGCCGATGGGGTCGGACGAACTGAGCGCGGCGGCGCGGCGGCTCGATCCGATCTTCGCCGGGTGCCTCGCCGGGTCTGGCGCACCGGGACCGTCGAGCGTCATGCTGCGCCGCGCCGCGCTCGCCGACGCGCTGGGGATCGCCATTACCCGCGCCTGACATAGACAAAGCGCGCCGCGCTCCCCTAAGCGCGTGGGCGTGACTCCGACCAATCCCCTACGCGTCGCCCTCGCCGGGCTCGGCACCGTCGGCGGCGGCGTGATCCGCCTGCTCGACGCCAATCGCGACCTGATCGAGCGCCGCGCGGGACGCGCAATCGAGATCGTCGCCGTCTCGGCGCGCGACCGCGCCAAGGACCGCGGCGTCGACATCGGCCGCTTCGCCTGGGAAGACGATACCGCGCGGCTGGCGCAGCGCGACGACGCCGACGTCGTGGTCGAGTTGGTCGGCGGATCGGACGGACCCGCACTCGCGCTGGCGCGCGCGACGCTGGCGAGCGGCAAGAGCCTCGTCACCGCCAACAAGGCGATGATGGCGCATCACGGGCTCGAACTCGCCGAAGCCGCCGAATCCGCTGGCGCAGCGCTCAAGTTCGAAGCGGCGGTCGCGGGCGGCGTGCCCGTCGTCAAGGGGCTGCGCGACGGTGCTGCGGCCAACCGCATCGACCATGTCTACGGCATCCTCAACGGCACGTGCAATTTCATCCTGACCAAAATGGAGGCCGAGGGGCGCGACTTCGCCGACGTGCTGGCGGAGGCGCAGGCGCTGGGGTTCGCGGAGGCCGACCCGAGCTTCGACATCGACGGCGTCGACGCCGCGCACAAATTGTCGATCCTCGCCAGCATCGCGTTCGGCGTGCGCCCCGCGTTTGACGAAGTCGCGACCGGCGGCATCCGACACATCCTCGCCGCCGACATCGCGGAGGCCGCGGCGCTCGGCTATCGCGTGCGGCTGGTAAGCGTCGCCGAAGCGGGTCCGCACGGCCTGTTCCAGCGCGTCCACCCCTACCTCGTGCCGATCGACCATCCGCTCGCGCATGTCTCGGGCGCGCTCAACGCGGTCGTCGCCGAGGGCAATTTCGTCGGGCGCTTGCTATTCCAGGGCGCGGGCGCGGGCGACGGCCCAACCGCCTCCGCCGTCGTCGCCGACCTGATCGACATCGCGCGCGGCGAGTTCGGCCCGCCCTATGCGATGCCCGCCGCCAGCCTTTCCGCCATGCCCGCCGCCGACAGCGGCGACCGCCGCGGCCGCGCATACCTGCGCTTCATGGTCGCCGACCGGGTCGGGGTGCTCGCCGAAATCGCCGCCGCGATGCGCGATGCGGGCGTGTCGATCGAAAGCCTGATGCAGCGCGGCGCCGCGGCCGACGGCAGCGTGCTGGTCGCGATCGTCACGCACGAAGGCCCCGAGCGCGCGGTTGCGCACGCGCTCGACAAATTACGCGGCTCCCCCAGCCTCGCCGGCGAACCGCTATGGATGCATATTCTGGGTCAATAGACCGAGCGCAGGATCGACCGCGTCTTGCTGGTGCAGCGCCGCGCACCGACCACGTCGCACTTGCTGCCGTCGATGCGCACGGCGCGCTTCTTCAGAATGTCGCCGTCGTCGCTCGATACGGACACGCGATAGCGTTCGGCGCAGGCGCCGCTGCATCGGGCCGGCTTGTTGGGCGGAAGGCTGTAACCGGGTAGCGCGGCACTGGCTGCGAACAGAACGGCGAAGGTGAGCATCGACAAACACCCCTGTTTGTCCCCGCTGCGATCGAACGCGCCGCGACACATTCGGTTGCGTAACTGTCTGTCAGGGCAGGAGTTCGCCCGTCGGCGCCGGGTCGTCGAGCGGAATCGCCACGCGCCCCGTCTTGTCGGGCTTCTTCACGAAGGCGCGCTTCGCGAGCCCCACCGCGCCCTTGACCAGCGGCACGATCGGCGGGCCGAACCCGACCACGCAATTGCGGCTGATCGCGCATGGCGTCGCGGTCGCCGCCAGTGCGCCGCTGCCGGTCAGATCGGGGTTGGACGGGGTCGGTCCGCTCGACGGCACCGAGTCCGGGTCGGGCAAGCGCGGTGACGGCTTGGCATTGGCGCAGATGATGATGTCGTCCCTGTCGCCGGGCTTGCGCTCGGGGACGCACGGCTCGCTCGGGGTCGGCACGAGGATCGACCAGCGCTCGGGCTGCGGCGCGGGCGCCGTCGTTGCCGCCGTCTGAAACAGGACGGCGAGCGCGATCATGGCGCGATCGGCCGCTCGCCGAGACCGCGCAGGCCCCCGCCCCGCGTGCTGAAGCCGACCCCGGCCTTGCCGCAGCCGACGAGGAAGGTGGACATTTCCTCGCAATTGTTGGTCCGCGCGAGCAAGCGGTCGCGCTCGACGGCAACCGGCTCGTTCTTGCGGTCGTATGGATCGAATTCGATCAGCGGCAAGCGAAAGCGGTCGGTCGCGCGGCGGCTGCAGATCACGATATCGTCGGGCTTGGCCGACTGGCATTCGATCGTCGCGCGCGTCTGTTCGCGGTATCGCGCCATCGCCGCGTCGAGATCGGTGCTGGCCTGCAACGCGAACCACAACAGCATGACCGCCTCCGTCAAAGCCTCATACCGGACTGCCGCGCGAATGCGGCGGATTTCAGCCCGCGATCCTTGGCACGCCGAGCCGCGGGATGTCGATCGCAGGGCAGCGGTCCATCACGACCTTCAGGCCCGCGGCCTCCGCCCGCGCCGCCGCTTCGTGGTTGATCACGCCCAATTGCAGCCACGCCGCTTTCGCCCCCGCCGCGATCGCTCCGTCGACCGCCTCGCCGGCCGCCATCGGGCGGCGGAAGATATCGACGATGTCGATCGGCTCACCGATCTGCGCGAGGTCGCGGAGCACGACTTCGCCATGGACGTGCTGACCAGCGATCTGCGGGTTGACCGGGATGACTCGATAACCGTGGCGCTGGAGCATGGCCATCACGCCATAGCTCGGCCGGTCGGGCCGGTCCGAGGCGCCGACTATCGCGATCGTGCGCGCGTCGGTGAGGAGGTCGCGGATATCGTCGAGCGAGGTCAGCGGCATCAACGCGACTCCTTCAGCCAGGTCTCCACTTTGCCGGCTATCCCATTGAACGCCGCGGCTTCGGGCGCGTTCCCGGCGGCCGGGGGTTGCCCTGCGTCGGATGCCGCGCGGATCGCCATCGCGAGCGGCACGCGGCCGAGAAACGGCACGCCCAATTCCCTCGCCGCCGCTTCCGCGCCGCCCGCGCCGAACGGATCGGACACCTCGCCGCAATGCGGGCAGGCATAGCCCGCCATGTTCTCGACCAGCCCGATCACCGGCGCCCCGGCCTTTTCGAACAGGTCGATCGCGCGCCGCGCGTCGATCAGCGCGAGGTCCTGCGGGGTGGAGACGATCACCGCGCCCGCCGGCTTGTACTTCTGGATCATGGAGAGCTGCACGTCGCCGGTCCCCGGCGGCATGTCGACGATCAGCGTGTCGGCGGCGCCCCAGTCGCCGTCGATCATCTGTCCCATCGCGCTCGCCGCCATCGGCCCGCGCCACGCGATCGCCTGGCCCGGTGCGACCAATTGCCCCATCGACAGGATCGGCACGCCATAGGGCGTCGGCACCGGGATCATCGTCTTGTCGCGCGATTCGGGGCGCGATCCCTCGACCCCCATCAACGTCGGCTGCGACGGGCCATAGATATCGGCGTCGACCAGCCCGACGTTGCGCCCACCGCGCGCCAGCGCGACCGCCAGATTGGCGGCAACGGTCGATTTCCCCACCCCGCCCTTGCCGCTCGCCACCGCGACCAGCCGGCGCCCGACGCGCTCGCTGGTCATCGCGACGCGCACCTCGGCAACGCCAGGCTCGGCCAAGGCAGCGGCGCGCACCGCCGCCTCCAGCGCCTCGCGCTCGGCCGCATCCAGCCCCGTCACGTCGAGGATCACGTTCGCCCGAGCGCCGTCGAGCCGCGCCGTCGCGCGCTCGCCGGCGACCGCCGCTATACGCTCGACCAATCCTGCTTCATCACCCATGCGGAGCGAGATAGTCGCCGCGTTGCCGCTTGCCACTGTTTTTCCGCCGCAACACACCTATAAGAGGATGCATGACGACCGCACGTGCCTGGTGGCGCCACCTTCCCCCTTTTATGTCGAAACCGAAAAGCCCCTGGGGCGGCGGTGGCGACGACGGCAGCGACAAGGATGCGGCTGGCGAGCCCGGTGAGGATAATGCCGGTCCGCGCAATCCCTGGGCGCAGCCGCCCGGCGGCCCGCGCGCCCCGCGCCCCACCGGACTCGACGATCTGCTGCGACGGGCGCGTTCGGGAGGCGGCGGCGGCGGTGGCGGCCGCTTCCAGCTTCCGGGGGGCGGTAACGCCCGCAACCTGTGGCTCGGTGGGGTCGGCCTCGTCCTGCTCGCCTGGATCGCGCTCACCAGCTTTCATGTGATCGGCCCGCAGGAGCGCGGCGTGGTCACCTATTTCGGCAAATATTCGGGCACGCTGTCGCCCGGCTGGCAGACCACCCTCCCCTCGCCGATCGCGTCGGTGCAGGTGATCGACGTCAATTCGATCCGCACCTTCCAGTTTCCCGAAAACGGCGGCGCCAATCTGGTGCTGACCGAGGACCAGTATCTGGTCGACCTGGGGTACACGGTACGCTGGCGGATCGTCGATCCGCAGAAATACGCATTCGAGCTGAAACTGCCCGACGACAGCGTGAAGTCGGCAGCGGAAAGCGCGGTGCGCGCGGTCGTCGCCAATACCTCGCTCGACAATGTGATCGGCCGGGGCAAGGGCCAGATCGAAACCCAGGTGGCGCAGGCGATGCAGCGCATCCTCGACGAATATCAGGCCGGGATCACCATTGTCGGCGTGTCGCTCAACAATGCGTCGGCACCGGCGGCGGCGCTCGACGCCTTCAATCAGGTGACTGTCGCGCAACAGGAATATGCCAAGAACATCAACGCCGCACGCGCCTACGCGCAATCGATCGCGGCGAACGCGGAGGGCGAGGCGCAATCCTTCGATCGTGTCTACGCGCAATACAAGCTCGCCCCCGACGTGACTCGTCGCCGCATGTATTACGAAACGATGGAGCAGGTGCTGGGCCAGACCAACAAGACGATCATCGAACCGCGCGGTGTCGCGCCCTACCTCCCGATCCCGCCCGGCAAGTCGCTACCCAGCGCACCGCAGGGAGGGCAGTGATGACCAATTGGCTTCGCAATCCGGTTTCGCTCGGCATTGCCGCGCTGTTGCTGGTGATCTTGCTCGCCAGCACGGTGGCGATCGTTCCCGAAACGCGCCAGGCGGTGATCGTCCGGCTCGAACAACCGCGCGTCCTGGTCAACCGCTATCACCCTGGCGAAGCGCTGGGCCAGACCGGTGCCGGGCTGATCGCGCGCGTCCCGTTCTTCGATAATATCGTGTGGCTCGACAAGCGCGTGCTCGACGTCGATCTCAACAATATCTCGGTGCTGTCGACCGATCAGCGCCCGCTCGAAGTCGATGCCTATGCCCGGTACCGGATCGTCGATCCGATGCGCGCGCTCCAGGCGGTCGGACTGTCGTCGGGCGCGGAGGAGCGCGTCACAGCTGCGCTCGAGCAATTGTTCGGATCGGCGCTCCGCAACGAATTGGGCAAGCGTGAATTTGCCGCGCTGCTCAGCCCCGAACGTGGCCAGATGATGGACAACATCCAGTCGCGGCTCCAGCAGATCGCGGCACCTTATGGCGTCCAGATCATCGACGTGCGGATCAAGCACGCCGACCTGCCGACCGGCACCGCGCTCAATTCCGCGATCGAGCGGATGAAGAACGCGCGGCTGCAACAGGCGCAGGTGATCCGCTCACAGGGAATGAAGGAAGCGAAGATCATTACGGCCGATGCCGAGGCGCAGGCGGCGCAGATCTATGCCGCGGCGTTCAACAAGGACCCGGCGTTCTACGACTTCTATCGCGCGATGCAGTCGTACCGCCAGACCTTCGCACCGGGTACCAAGGACCAGCCCAGGGGCGACACCAACCTGATCCTGACACCGGACAATTCGTACCTGAAACAGTTCGAGGGCGGCGGGAAATGATTGGTTGAGCAAGTGGCGGGTTTGACCAATCGCCTTTCTTGCAATCCGTTCATATTCAATCGCCGTTCAGCCTGACCGCGCCAGAAACCCGCCAGACTGGGGTTTCGTCGAGACGAAGAGGAAGACTTTAGTGCGCTACGCCTACGCCATTACCACCGCCCTGCTGATGGGAGGCGCGGCCTCCTCGCTGGTGTTCCAGTTCCCCGCCAGCGCGCAGACCGCGCAGAACGAGCCCGGCGCGATTTCCGCCGCGGCGCCCCGGATCGGCGCGCCGATGAGCTTCGCCGACATGGTCGCCAAGCTCCAGCCCGCCGTCGTCAATGTCTCGACCAAGCAGAAGGTCCAGGTCCAGGCGCAGGATAACCCGCTGCTGCAATTGTTCGGCGGTCAGGACCCCAACGGCGGCGGCGCGCCGATCACGCGCGAAGGACAAAGCCTGGGATCGGGCTTCATCATCTCGCCCGACGGTTATGTCGTCACCAACGCACACGTCATTACCGCCGCCGCGAGTGGCGCCAAGGTCGAATCGATCACCATCACGCTCGCCGACCGCAAGGAATATGTCGCGCGCGTGATCGGCAGCGACACGACGTCGGACCTCGCACTGCTCAAGATCGACGCCACCAACCTGCCGTTCGTGAAGTTCGGCGATTCGACCCGCGCGCGTGTCGGCGACTGGGTGATCGCGATCGGCAACCCGTTCGGCCTCGGCGGTACCGTCACCGCCGGGATCGTCTCCGCACTCCACCGCGTCACCGGGCAAGGCGGCGCGTACGACCGCTTCATCCAGACCGATGCCGCGATCAACAAGGGCAATTCGGGCGGCCCGATGTTCGACATGAACGGCAACGTGATCGGCATCAACTCGCAGATCTTCTCGCCGAGCGAAGGTTCGGTCGGGATCGGCTTCGCGATTCCCGCCGAAGCGGCCAAGCCGATCATCGACACGATGATGAAGGGCGGCAAGATTCAGCGCGGCTATCTCGGCGTCGGGCGCCAGGCGGTCGACGAGGATATCGCCGCGTCGCTCGGCATCCCGAAGGATAAGGGCGAGCTGATCGGCCGTGTCGAGCCGGGTCAGGCCGCCGACAAGGCCGGGGTCAAGCAAGGCGACGTGATTATCGCGGTCAATGGCCAAGAGGTGAATTCGCAGCAGACGCTGTCGTATCTGGTTGCCAATCTGGCGCCGGGGTCGACCGCACGGCTGAGCGTGCTCCGCGACGGCAAGCCGCTGACGCTCAACGCGGTCATCGGCACGCGCCCGACCGATGAGGAACTCGCCAAGCTGGTGCCCGGCGGCGCGCCCGACGACGGGAACGGTGCCCCGGGTGCGCCCGAACTGCGCGCATCGTCCGATCTGCTCGGCGTTCAAGTGACCGCGCTGACCCCGACGATCGCCAACCAGCTCGGGGTGACCCCGGGTAGCGTGTCAGGCGTCGTTATCACCAACATCAACGCCTCAAGCGATGCAGCGGCGAAGGGTTTGCAGCGTGGCGACATCGTCTCGTCTGTCAACCGCGTCAGCGTAAACACTCCGGCGCAGATGGACGCGCAGGTGCGCGCTGCCAAGGCCGCGGGGCGGACGACGGTCCTGCTCTACATCACGCGCGTGCAGCAAGGCAGCCGATATTACGCCATAAAACTAAATTAGAGGGCGACAACCAGTCGATCGCCACCGCCGCAGTTACTAATCACTCAGTCATTGCAAATAATAACAGGATTTCCGTATTGGTCAGTAAAGCCGGTCGCACAACACTGTCCGGGTGGAGGAAATCCATTCTGATAGCTTCTGCAATAAGGGTAAGATGGACGTGCCTCTAGTAAAGCAGGGATTGACGCAGCAATAAGCACCACGGCCCAAGTGATCGCTCTCTTTAACCAAATGTTACGCATGCTCGGCCTCCACTTCTACCGGCAGAATGCTCGGTCCGACCAAGTTATCACATTGCGGTTAAACAAGAAACTCGTTTGTTGAAACACGAATGGGCACAGATTGCGTGTTACATTGCGGCCAAGCTGAAGGGCTGACTCTAGGCCGCGCGCTCGCTAGAACTCCCTCGTCCCAGCCGGACGAGGGAGTTTTTGCATGACCGAATTCACCACCGACTGGACCGCCGCGGGCGAGGCCGAGCTGGCTGACATCGTGGCGCTGCGCCGCGCGATCCATGCCGACCCGGAGATCGGCAATCACTGCCCGCGTACCACCGCGAAGCTGCGCGCCGCGCTCGAGGGGCTCCCGCTCGAAATCCACGAATCGACCTCGACCACCGGGTTCGTCGCAATCCTGCGCGGCGGAGGAAACAACGGGCGCACGGTGCTGCTGCGCGGCGACATGGACGCATTGCCGATGCCCGAGGAGACGGGGTTGGAGTTTGCGAGCCAGGTGCCGAATGCGATGCACGCCTGCGGTCATGACTCGCATTGCTCGATGCTGGTCGGCGCAGCTCGCGCCCTCTCCGCCCGCAAGGATCAGCTCCCCGGCACCGTCGTCTTCATGTTCCAGCCCGGCGAGGAAGGACATCACGGCGCGCGCTTCATGATCGAGGACGGGCTGCTCGACGTCGAGCGCCCCGACAGCGCGTTCGCGCTGCACATCGACCCCAATTCGAGCAAAGGCGCGGTGCGCACGCGATCGGGGCCGCTGCTCGCCTCGACCGACGCGCTCAACATCACCGTGCGCGGCGCTGGCGGGCATGCCGCGATGCCGCACGATTGCCTCGACCCGATCCCCGCCGCCGCGGAGATCGTGACGGCGCTGTCGGTGTTCGTCGCGCGCCAGATCCCCGCGACCGATCCCGCCGTACTGTCGATCACCAAGATCGAGGCGGGGAGCGCGTATAACATCGTCCCCGCCGAGGTGCAGATGATCGGCACGCTGCGCACGCTGAGCGCGAAGACGCGCGAAAAGGCGCGCGCCGGGATCGCGCGGATCGTCGAGCATGTCGCACAAGCGCACGGGCTGACCGCCGAACTGCGGATCGATGATGGTTATCCGGTGACGATGTGCGACCCGCGCGCGGTCGCGCTCGTGAAACAGGTCTCGGATAACTTCGGCGAGGAATATTGGCAGCCGATGCCGAGCCCGATCATGGGCGGCGAAGATTTCAGCTACGTGCTGCGCGAAGTTCCCGGCGCGATGGCGTTCATCGGCGTGGCGCCCGACGGCACCGACCCGGCCAAGAACCCGCCGCTCCACAATACGAAGATGACGATCGAAGAGAGCGTCATGGCGAAGGGCGTCGCGATGCACTGCGCCTATGCCGAGCGGTTCCTGGAGAACGGGTTCGATTGAGCGGCGGGGCCGCCGATGAGAATCGTCACCCGGGACTTGATCCGGGGTCCCGCTTACTTCTGCGATCAAGGAAGCGGGGTGCCGGATCAAGTCCGGCATGACGAAGGTGTTTAGGGCCGATCCCGCGCTCATCGCCCGCTGGGCCGACGCGTGGGCGATATCTCGCGGAGCCGCGTCGCCCGTAGCGCGCGACGGCGGCATCTACATCCACGTCGGCAGCGAGGAACAGGTCGGCCGCTACATCTTCCCCCGCCTCGACCCTGACGCCATCCGCGATCTCACCGCGCGGATCGATCGGCCGCTCCTGTATCTCAAGGTCTGCGCCGAAGCCGCCGCCGTGCGGCCGTTGCTCCCGCCGGGCTGGGAGATCGCCCCGCCCGGCTACATGATGACCGCGCCGGTGTCGGCGATGCTCGACCGGCCCGCCGACCTGTCACCGAATTTCGCGCTGAGCATCGACTGCGACGGCCCGATCGTCTTTGCCGGCATCACCGACTCCGCTGGCGAAGAGGCGGCGCGCGGGCGCATCGTCCTCCTCGATGATCTCGTAGTGTTCGACCGCATCCGCACCGCCGACGCGTATCAGCGCCAGGGCCTCGCCACCGCGATCATGCGCGCGCTGGCGGTACAGGCCGACGCCCGCGGTCTTCGCGCCGCGATACTGTGCGCGACCCCGCCCGGCCGCGCTCTCTACCAGACTCTCGGCTGGTCGCTGCACAGCCATTACACCACGGCCTCGCTCAGCCCGTGAAACTGTGCCACGGTGCGGGAATGGCTACTTCCGCACCCACCCGCCCGCTCGCCGAACTCACGCTTCGCGGCGTCCTGCTCGGTGGGATCATCACTTTGCTGTTCACTGCGGCGAACGTCTATCTTGGGCTCAAGGTCGGGCTGACCTTCGCGACGTCGATCCCGGCGGCGGTGATTTCGATGGCGATCCTGCGGATGTTCAAGGGCGCGACGATCCTGGAGAACAATATCGTCCAGACGATCGCGAGCGCGGCGGGGACGTTGGCGGCGATCATCTTCGTGCTGCCGGGTCTCGTGATGATCGGCTGGTGGCACGGCTTCCCCTATGTCCAGACCGCGATGATAACCGCGACCGGCGGCATTTTGGGCGTGATGTTCTCGGTCCCCCTGCGCCGCGCGTTGGTGGTCGATACCGACCTCCCCTATCCCGAAGGCGTCGCTGCCGCAGAGGTGTTGCAAATCGGCGCCGGGTCGCGCGAAGGCGCGGAGGAAAGTCGCCGCGGATTGTGGGTGCTGATCTGGAACAGCATCGCCTCCGCCGGGTTTGCGATCTTCACGCAGACCAAGATCGTCACCGACACCGCCGCGACGACGTTCCGCACCGGCAAGGGCGCGACGGGCATTTCGGGGAGCCTGTCGTTCGCGCTGCTCGGGGTCGGGCATCTGGTCGGGATTTCGGTCGGCGCGGCGATGGGGCTGGGCCTCGTGATCGGCTGGTTCGTGCTGTTGCCGATCCTGACCGCGCAGCAACCGATGCCGGCGCTCGACATCGCCGCATGGGTCGACACGATCTTCAAGCAGGACGTGCGTTTCTTCGGCGCGGGGGTTATCGGCGTCGCGGCGATCTGGACCTTGCTCAAGATCGCAGGACCCGTGATCGGCGGCGTACGCTCGGCGATGGCGGCGAGCGCGGCGCGCAACGCTGGCCAGGCGCTCGCGCTGGAGGAGCGCGATCTACCGATCGCCTGGGTCGCCGGCGTGTCGGTGCTGACGCTGGTGCCGATCGCGTGGCTGTTATGGGATGTGATCAGCGGCGGCGCGCTGGCGGGGTCGGCGTTCGCGCTGATCGCCGGCGCACTGGTGTTCGTGGTGGTGATCGGGTTGCTGATCGCGGCGGTGACGGGGTACATGGCCGGGCTGATCGGGGCGTCGAATTCGCCGGTGTCGGGGATCGGCATCCTGTCGGTGCTCGGTTCCGCGCTGATGCTGGTCGGACTGTTCGGTCAGCATCCCGGCGCCGATACGACCTCCGCACTGATCGCCTATTCGCTGATCGTCACCGGGATCGTGTTCGGCGTCGCGACGATCTCCAACGACAATCTGCAGGATCTGAAGACCGGACAGCTGGTGGGCGCAACCCCGTGGAAGCAGCAGGTCGCGCTGGTGATTGGCGTCGTGTTCGGATCGATCATCATCCCGCCGGTGCTCAATGTGCTCAACAGCGGTATCGGGTTCGTCGGCGCGCCAGGGGCCGGACCGAACGCGCTGGCGGCGCCGCAGGCGGGGCTGATCTCCGCGCTTGCCAAGGGCGTGCTGTCGGGCGACGCGAACTGGACGATGCTGGGCTATGGCGCACTCGCGGGGGTCGCGCTCATCGTGCTCGACGAAGTGATGGGGATGCTCAAGCTCCTGCGCTTGCCCCCGCTCGGCGTCGCGCTCGGCATCTATCTGCCGATGGCGGTGATTCTGCCGACGGTGCTCGGATCGGTGATCGGCTGGTTTTACGACCGCTGGGCGCGGCGCAGCGCCAATCCGGAAGCCGCCGAACGCATGGGGACGCTGACCGCGACGGGGATGATCGTCGGCGAAAGCCTGTGGGGCGTCGCGTTCGCGTTCATCGTCTATCTGACCGCGAAGGATGCGCCGCTGGCGCTGGTTGGGCCGGGGTACGAGATACTTGCGCTGGTCGGCGGGACGATCCTGTTCCTGGCGATCGTCGGCGTGCTGTACAACTATGCCCGCCGCGCCTCGCGCTAGATCATCGACGCGACGAGATCCTTGATCGGCACGAACGCGAACGCGACCGAGCTGTCGGCGACGCCATAGGGCAGGAACAGGCATTCGCCGTGGCGGATCGCGCCGCACGAATAGACGACGTTGGGGACATAGCCCTCGCGGTCCTGGTCGGCGGCGGCGAGGATCGGGTGCGGCGTGCGGCCGATGACCTTCGACGGATCGTCCTTATCGAGCAGCACCGCGCCGATCGAATATTTGCGCATCGCGCCGACGCCATGGGTCAGCAGCAGCCAGCCTTCGTCGAGTTCCACCGGCGGACCACAATTGCCGATCTGGACGAGCTCCCACGGATAATACGGCTCGAGGATCCGCACCCCCTCTTCCCAATGCGTCAGCCGGTCGGAATCAAGCAGGTACAGGTTCTCGCCATCCTGCCGCCCGATCGCGAGGTAGCGCCCGCCGACCTGCCGCGGGAACAGCGCGATCCCCTTGTTGCGCGCCGCCGGCCCGGTCATCGGCACCAGGTCGAACGCGCGGAAATCCTTCGTCCGCAGCAGCTCCGACTGGATGTGCGAGCCGTTGTACGCGGTGTACGTCCCGAGCCATTCGACCTCACCGTCGTCGTGGCGGAACTGGACGAGGCGCAGATCCTCCAGCCCCTTCGACTGCGCGTCGGTGATCGGGAAGATGACGGTGCCCGACAGCGTCGAATCGCGATGGCGGTACACCGTGACCGGCCCCGAGGGTACCTGCTCCTCGTCGCTGCCCTGCACGTCGGCGGCGGTGGCGAAGGGCGGTTCGGGCGCGAGCTTCAATTCGTTCTTCGCGGTGATGATGCCCTCGCGGAACGCGACCGAGGAGATGTGCCCCTCGCCCACCGCGCGCAGGCTCATCAGGATACGCATCGACCCCTTGGGCATGCCCGACTGGTCGAAATGCGGCACCGCGCTGGGGTTCATCAGCGCGGCCGCGGCATAGCTGTACTCGTGGCAGAAATAGGCACCGATCAACTGACGCTTTTCGTCGCCGATCTCGCGCCCGTCGAGGCCCATCAATTGCTCGATCTCGTCGTAGCGAGTCATGAACACGCGGCGCGTCTGCCAGTGCCGCGCCTCGAAATCCTTGAGTACCGTCTCCAGTTCTTCGCGGGTTTCCTGCGGACTCAATTCGAGCACCTCGCCGACGAGACGCTCCGTCCGCCCCGACGACGCGCCGCCCGGTGCCCAACCGATATGGAACGGGCGCACCACGACTCGCGAAGGATCGGCATACAACCGCAATCTATGCGTGAAGATATCGAGCAACGAGAAAGCCCCGCTTGTAGTTCTTCCAAGCGGCGCCGCGTGTCGTTGCTACGCGACGGCGCGGGCCTCCCCTGCCACGGTTGCGGCGGCTTTTCCAAGCGCTGAAATCGCGCACGACGCCAATTGCAGCGCCAAAATCGATTCGGCGCCCTGATTCCGGTTGAGCCCGTGCGGCATCAGCCCGTCGAAACACCCGCCGTCCTGCGCCGTCGCGAGCGGCAGGTCGAGGTCGTTCTGCCCGAGATACCAGCGATACGCCCGTGCCGCTTCGTCGCACCAGCGCGTGTCGCGAGTCGCCTTGAACGCCGCCGCGCAGGCGTCGATCGTCGCCTGCGCCTCGAGCGGCTGCTGGTCGAACGCCAGCGGCGCTTCGTACACGCGGCCGAAGCTCTCGGTACCGACCGCGCGGAAACGGCCATCGGGGCTGGTCTGGTGCGCAACGATCCAGTCGAGCGTGTTGAGGCCAGCAGCGAGCAGGTCGTCGCGGCCCAGCGCCATGCCGGCGCGGATCAACGCCTCGGGCAGTCGCGCATTGTCGTACGCCAGCACGATTTCGAACCACTCCCATTCGGGCCGCCGCGCGTCCTCGAGCAACGCGAGCAGATCGTTCGAGAAGCGCTCGAGGATGTTGCGTGCGAGCTGATGCCCGGGATGCGCGCCGAGCATCGCGGCCGCGCCGAGCATCGCGAACGCTTGCGCGCGCGGGCTGATCAGGTCGAACGCGATCCCAGCCGTCTCGTCGAACAATCGCGCCGCCCAGTCACGATGCTTGGCCTGCGGCGCGCGTTTGGCGGTCACACCGAGCGCCCAGATCGTGCGGCCGTTCGAATCTTCCGACCCCTGATCCTCGCACCAACTGCGGTCGAAATTCATGAAATTGCGGAATCGCCGCTTGTCCGGATTCCAGGCGTATTGAACGAACGCCGCGTACACCGTCATCCATTTGTCGCGCACATCGTCGTCGAGATCGGGCACCGCGCTCATCAGCATTAGCGCGCGGACATTGTCGTCGATGCAGTAACCGTGGCGCCGATCGGGTACCGACAGGATCGCATGCTGGAACATGCCAGTCGCGTCGCTCATCCGCTCGACCGCGGCGATATTGGGCTGCAGGACGGGGAGGATCGTGTTGCTCTTGATCCGGTGCGGGCGCGCCGCGACGATGCTGTCGATGGCACCCATCGACGCCTCGGCGAGCCGCGGCCAGATCATCGTGCGCCCGCGCGCATAGGCGCGGCGCGACACCTCGGCGCGGTCGCCGTCGTCGCGCAGCAACCGCGAAATCTCGCGCGCGAATCCTTCGACGTCCCCGAAATCGACGATCACGCCGTGCCCGTCGGCGAGGATTTCGCTGGCATGGATATAGGGCGTCGACACCACCGGCTTGCCCACCCCGACGGCGTAGCTTAGCGCGCCCGACGTGACTTGTTGCGGGTTGGTGTAGGGCGTGACGTACAGGTCGGCCGCCTGGAGGTAGTCGAGCAACTCCTCATGCTCGATGAACCCGTCGATGAAGCGGACGTGATCCGCCACGCCGCGTTCGGCAGCAAGCGCCTTCAGCGAGTCGCGATAGGCTTCGCCGGCATGGGCGACGACATTGGGGTGCGTCGCGCCGAGCACGACGTAGAGCGCGTGCGGGTTTGCCGCGACTACCGCGGGCATCGCCGAAATGACGCTCTCGATCCCCTTGTTCGGCGCGAGCAGCCCGAAGGTGAGCAATACCTTGCGCCCTTCCCAGCCGAAGCGCGGTTTCATGCTGTCGGGGTCGACCAGCGCACGGTCGGGGACGCCGTGCGGGATCATCATGATCGCCTTGGGGTTGGCGCCGTACACGCGGACCAGGATCTCGCGGCCGATTTCGGCCATCACCACGACCTTCGCGGCACGCTTGAGCAGGCCGTCCATCACGCGGCGCTGATCGTCGCTGGGCCGGTCGAGCACGGTGTGGAGCGTGACGATCACCGGCAGCGACACGCGGTCGAGCAGCGCGAGGATCAGGTCGCCGGCGGGGCCGCCATAGATGCCATATTCGTGCTGCACCCACACCGCCCGCGCCCCGCTCGCCTCGATATCGCGCGCCGCGGCAAGATACGCCATGCGGTCGTTCTGCTGGATCGTGCCGGTCACGGCGGGCGGATAGTCATAGCCCTGCAACCGGTCGTTCATCGCATAGACGTCGACCTGCATGTCCGGGAAGCGGTCGACCAGCGCCTGATAGGTGTCGGTCGTATATGTCGCGATGCCGCATTGCCGCGGTAGGAAGTTGCCGATCAGCGCGATATGATTGGTGCGCGGCGATACGAACGACGAGGCCATCTCTTCGAATTTCCTAAATGAAATGGGCGGATTACCTTCGCGCCTCTCGCCTCCCTGAACGGATTGAAAGGAATATGGTTGCACCGATGTTGCGCCGCAACAAAGGATTCGTACTGATGCGTGTTAAGGGCGCGGGGAAAGCTACCCACGCCCGCGATACGGCGCGACGCCCTGATCGGGGAGCCACACGCCGTCAGGCGCCGGCCCCGATTGCCAGAACACGTCGATCGGGATGCCGCCGCGCGGGTACCAATAGCCGCCGATGCGCAGCCATTGCGGCTTCATCTCGGCGACCAGCCGCTCGCCGATCCCCACGGTGCAATCCTCGTGGAACGCGGCATGGTTGCGAAACGACCCGAGAAACAGTTTGAGCGATTTCGATTCGACGATCGTCTCGCCGGGCACGTAATCGATCACCAGATGCGCGAAGTCGGGCTGGCCGGTGACCGGGCAGAGCGAGGTGAATTCGGGCACGGCGAAGCGCACCAGATACGCGGTGCCGCCGCGCGGATTGGGAACGTAGTCGAGCACCGCCGCTTCGGGCGATGCGGGCAGGCTGCTCGCCTGGCCGAGATGTTTCGGGGTCATGGCGGCTATGTAGGGGCGAGCCGGCACAAAGGAAATGACCCGGGCCGTTGCCCCTCCCCGGCCCGCATCCTAAGGTTCGGCGATGGATGCGCTGGTGACGACGCGATGGCTAGCCGCCGAACTCGGCGCGGGCGACCTATGCGTGGTCGACGCGACCTATTTCGGGTCGGTGCCGGGCGGTCCGCAGCGCGATGCGCGCGCGGAATATGAAGCGGCGCATATTCCCGGCGCGGTGTTTCTCGACCTCGAAAGCCTCGCCGATGCGAGCAGCGATTTGCCCTCGATGCTGCCCCCGCCCGACCAGTTCGCCGCGCGGATGGAGTCGCTTGGGGTCGGCGACGGCGACCGCATCGTCCTCTACGACGTGTCGCACTATCACACCGCGACGCGCGCGTGGTGGATGCTGCGGACGATGGGCGCGCGCGATGTCGCGATCCTCGACGGCGGGCTCGCGAAATGGCGCGCCGAGGGCCGGCCGGTCGATAGCGGTGCGGCACAACCGGCGCGGGCGAGCTTTATGCCGCGTTTCGATCCCAAAGGCGTCCGCTCGCTCGATCAAATGACGGGGAATATCGTCAGTCGAGACGAGCAAGTCCTCGACGCCCGCTCCCCCGCGCGCTTTTCTGGTGAGGAATCCGACCCGCGCCCCGGCAACGGCGCCGGGCACATTCCGGGGTCGCTCAACTTGCCCTACGGCCGCCTGCTCAACGCCGACGGGACGTGGAAAAGCACCACCGTGCTCAAGGCCGCGTTCGACGCCGCCGGCATCGACCTGACTAAGCCGCTGGTGACGACCTGTGGCTCGGGCATCACCGCCGCAGTGCTCGCGTTCGGCGCGCACCTGCTGGGCGCCGACGCCGCGCTCTACGACGGCAGCTGGTCCGAATGGGGCGGCGACCCCTCCACCCCCAAGGCGACGGGAGCGGCATGAGCGGCGACGACACCGACAAGCCCGCAACGCGCGTCGTCACCGCGGGGCGGCGCGAGGAATGGACGCAGGGGATCGTCAATCCGCCGGTATGGCGCGCCTCGACCATTCTCTACGACAACGTCGCGCACCTCCGCGAGGCGGCGCGCGGCGATAGCCACCACAAGCTCTATTACGGCCGGCGCGGCACGCCGACGCAATGGGCGCTTGCCGATGCGCTGACCGAGCTCGAGCCGGGGGCGGAGGGGACGTTCCTCTATTGCTCGGGCGCCGCGGCGGTGAACGCGGCACTGCTGTCGGTGCTCGAACCGGGCGACGAATTGCTGCTGGTCGATTCGGCGTACGATCCGACGACCAGCTTCGCCGCCGGCTTCCTCAGGAAATTCGGGATCACGACGCGGCATTACGATCCGCTGATCGGTGCCGGTATCGCCGAAATGATCGGCGACAACACCCGCGCGATCCTGCTCGAAAGCCCCGGCAGCCTGACCTTCGAGGTGCAGGATGTCCCCGCGATCGTCGCCGCGGCGAAAGCGCGCGGCGTCGCGACGCTCCTCGATAATACCTGGGCGACGCCGCTCCTGTTTCCCGCGATCGAACGCGGGGTCGACCTCACCGTCCTCGCCTGCACCAAATATGTCGTCGGGCATTCGGACGTGATGCTCGGATCGGTCACCGCCGGCCCCGGCTTCTTCGCGAAACTGCGCAACACCAGCTTCCAGCTCGGCCAGGTCGCGAGCCCCGACGATTGCTGGCTGGGCGCTCGCGGACTGCGCACGATGGCAGTGCGGTTGAAGCAGCATGGCGCGAGCGGCCTCGCGGTCGCCAACTGGCTCGCCGACCGGCCCGAGGTTGCGACGGTACTCCACCCCGCGTTGCCGGGTTGCCCGGGGCACGATTTCTTCACGCGCGATTTCAACGGCGCCTCGGGGCTCTTCGCGTTCGCCTTGCGCGACGGCGACGAGGCGAGCCGCGCGGTGTTCGTCGATGCGCTGCGGCTGTTCGGGATCGGCTATAGCTGGGGTGGGTACGAGAGCCTCGCGCTGCCGGTCGATCCCAGGCGCGCGCTCGGCGTGCCCGACCATGGCGGACCGCTGGTACGGCTGCATATCGGCCTCGAGGATCCGGACGACCTGATCGCCGATCTCGACCAGGCGTTCGCCGCGGTCCGGAGCGCGCGCGGATGAACGGCGCGCTGGCCTGGCTCAAGGCGCAGGGCCTCGCCATCCCCGAGGGCGCGGAAGCGATAGAAACCGGCATCGTCGTGGTGCTGATCGTCGCGGCGCTCGCGATCGGGCTGTTCACCGGGCGCCGGCTCGGCCCGCGTGCGGGGGAATTGTGGACGCGGCACCTCGGCCATCATGCCGAAGCGTTCGGCGGCCGCGTCGCCGCGATCGTCCGCCACGGCGTCGCCGCGATCCTGCTCGCGATCCTGCTCGCCAGCGGCACCTGGCCGCCGCTCGCCACCGCGCTGATCGGGTTCTTCTTCGGCGCCGCCATCGCGCGGATGACGGTCGAGGTGCTGCGCGGGCTCGGCATCCCGCGCTGGATGGCGTGGCCGGTCGCGTTCATCCTGTTCGCCGCGACGTTGAGCTACGCGGTCGGCGGGCTCGCGCCGATCAAGGCCAAGCTGTCGGGGATCGGGCTACCGATCGGGGCCAAGTTCTTCTCGTTCTACGCGCTGATCGTCGCGCTCCTCACGATCGTCTGCCTGTTCGCCGGCATTCGCCTCGCCAACCGGCTGATCGGGCACGCGATCCTGCGCACCACCGGGTTCGATCCGACGCAGAAGCTGCTCACACAGAAGCTCGCGGCGATCGCGGTGGTGATCATCGCCTTCTTCGTCGGGATCGACTTGCTCGATATCGACCTCACAACCTTCGCGGTCTTCTCCGGCGCGCTCGGCCTCGCAATCGGATTCGGGTTGCAGAAGACCGTCGGCAATCTGATCGCCGGGATCATCCTGCTGCTCGACCGCTCGATCAAGCCGGGCGACGTGATCGTCGTCGGGGAGAAGGAAGTCGGCTGGGTCAACAAGATCGGGGTGCGCGCGGTCAGCGTGCTCACTCGCGACGGCAAGGAGCATCTGATCCCGAACGAGGATCTGATGACCAAGGCGGTCGAGAATTGGTCGTACACCGACCGCAACGTCCGCGTCCGCGTGCCGGTCACCGTCGCGTACGATTGCGACCTCAAGCTCGCGCAGGAACTGATGCTGCGCGCGGCGGCCGAAAGTCCGCGCGTACTCGACGACCCCAAGTCGAATGTCTGGCTCACCGAATTCGGCGAGAACGGCGTCAAGCACGACGTGCTGGTGTGGATCAACGACCCGCAGAGCGGGGTCGGCAACGTGCGGTCGGATGTGCTCAACCGGCTGTGGGTATTGTTCAAGGATCACGGCATCCGCACGCCCTATCCGCAGCGCGAGGTGCGCATCGTCGGCGAGCAGAACGACGACTGACCATCCGATCCCTGTTGCGGAAACGCAACAACATTACGCTGCCGCCGCGATTCACCTTCGAAAAGTGTTGTGCAGCGCAGCGAAGGCAGGCATCATCGTGACCGTGCCGGGCCAATGGCCCGTCGGCTTTCAGCCGGCCAAGAAGTCGAAACCGGCACATGCAGGCGGGGACGAACGCTTCTTTTTCCGACGTCGAAAGGAATGACATGCGCTTCTCCCACATCGGCCTCGGCGTGCTCGCGCTCGCCACGGCGACTCCCGCGCTCGCGGACCCGGTGCCCGCTGCGGCCGCCCCGACCGCAGCCGATTCCGCTGCGCCGGCCGACGACGGCGCCACCGCGCCGCCCAAGGCGATCACGATCAGCGGCGGCGCGACGCTCGTCTCCGACTATCGCTTTCGCGGCATTTCGCAGACCAATTTGCAGCCGGCTATCCAGGGGTCGATTACGCTGACGCACGTTTCGGGTTTCTACGTGTCGGTGTGGAGCTCCTCGACCTCGGGCTATGTCACCCAATCGGGCACGGGCAGCCAGGAGATCGACCTGATCGCCGGGTTCAAGAAGACCTCCGGCGGCGCCACGTTCGACGCCGGCTTGCTCTATTACGTCTATCCGCGCTCGCGTCCCACGGGCGACCGCAGCAGCGCGAACTTCGTCGAGCCCTACGCCGATGTCGCGTACACGATCGGACCGGTGACCGCGAAGGTGACCCTGAACTACGCCCCGAAACAAAAGGCGCTGGCGCTCGACCAGGGGCAGAGCGGGCTGCTGCGGAAGAACGACAATGTCTATTTGGCGGGCGACCTGAGCGGGTCGATCCCCAACACCCCGATCGGGCTCACCGCGCATATCGGCCACACCTGGGGCCCAAGCTGGCTGTCGCTCGGCAAGGAATATACCGACTGGGGCTTCGGCGCGACCATGACGCGCAAGAACCTGGTCATCGGGCTCAGCTATGTCGACACCGATGGTGTGTTCACGCTCGCCAACGGCAAGAATGCGGCCCGCAGCGGCGTCGTCGCATCGGTGGGTGTAAGTTTCTGATCGGTTCCCCGGGGGTGGCGTCCTGCCGCCCCCTTTTGCGCGGCCCCGCAACGGACAAGATGTGATATTGTAACGTCGCGCCGATGCGCCTAGATAGTCGCCACGATGATAGCCGCGATTCGCTCTTCGCTGTTCCACCACAACCATTCGCTCGATCGCTATGCGATGGGGCTGTCGGGGCTGTGTGCGGTGCATTGCCTGGCGAGCGCAGTGCTAGTGGCGCTGGCATCGACCGCGGGCGGGTTGCTGCTCAACCCCCTGTTCCACGAAGTCGGGCTGACGATCGCGATCGGGCTGGGCGCGCTCGCGCTCGGCCGCGGCATCTTCCAGCACGGCTATATGGCGCCCGCCGTCACCGGCTCGTTCGGGCTCGGCATCATGGCCGGCGCGATGCAGCTGCCGCACGGCAACGGCGGCGAGACGCTGTGGACGATCATCGGCGTCGCGATCTTGGCGCTGGGGCATGATCTGAACCGCAGGGCCGCCAACTAAGCTGAAGCGTAGGCGCGGCGACGTCCGCGCCGATGCGCGTAGCGCAACACTTCGGCCGGACGGCGGACGGCTCTAGCCGGTCCGGCCGACGGCTTTGCCGGCGGCCCGCCCATTGCCCTTCGCTAGCTGACCGCCTAAATTCTATCCATGGCCGCACACGCCCACCATCATCATGAACCGGCCGGCGCCGACCTCGCCACCGCTGCGCAAGCCACGCTGGAGAAATCCGGCGAGCAATGGACCGCGATGCGCGCGAGCATCTTCGACGCGCTCGCGAAATTCGACAAGCCGGCGAGCGCGTACGACATCGCCGATGCGGTATCGAAGCGCGAAGGCCGCCGCGTGGCCGCCAACAGCGTGTACCGCATCCTCGACCTGTTCGTCGGTGCCAACCTGGCGCGGCGGGTGGAGAGCTCGAACGCGTACATCGCCAACGCGCACCCCGATTGCCTGCACGATTGCATCTTCCTGGTGTGCGACAGCTGCGGCCAGACCGTGCATATCGACGACGACAGCATCGCCGACAACGTCCGCCACGCCGCCGAAGCTGCCGGATTCTCGCCCGTGCGTCCGGTGATCGAAGTGCGCGGCAAATGTGCGGATTGCGATTAGGTCAGGGCGTCCCGCCGGTAGGTACGACCGGAACGGATTGAGCGCTAGTGACGGGCGCCGACGGCGCTGACGCCTCAACCGGCTCTTCCGGGATCGTCGCGACGAACTTCGGCGGCGGGACCTTGGGCGCGTAATAGTCGCGCCACGCATCGAACGCGGTGTAGAAATCGATGAATGGCTTATCGAGCCGCTTGAGCGCGGCGCGCGCATACGCCGGCAGGTCGGCATCGGCGACCGTCGCGACAGTGCCGATCTCGTTCCGCGCGGCCGCGCAGAATGCGACGCGGATCGTCTGCTGGCTGTAGAAATTGTAGAGCCGCGTCTGCTGCGCCTCATACGCGTCGCGCCAGTCGCCCCAGCCGGTTTCCTCCCATTCGTGGAGGTATTGCTGCGCGGCCGCGTCGAGCGCCGCCGGGTGCGCCTTGATCCACGCATTGTATCCCTCGAGCACGCCGCCGCCGGCCTGATCGCACGCCAGCGCCGCGACGTTGAGCGCGCCGCGCAGGTGCCACACCGCCGCCGCGTTGGTCATCTCGAAGTTCGGCGTGACATAGCTACCGTCGGACCGCTGGGCGGGAGTCTGGTAATCGCGATAGCCGCCCTCGGGCATGGCCGGCGGCGGCGGCGCTGGCGGCGGCGGCAGCGTCGCCACGACCGCGGGCGGCGGGACCTGCGGCTGGGTGCACCCGGCGAGACTTGCCGCCAGCCCGATCGTCACACTCACTACCGGCAATCCGCGGATCGCCATACGCATTCTCCCTTCGCCCCGGATGTTCACCGTCGCGGCGGACGCGGCAAGCGGCTTGGGGCGAAACGTCGTATCAACGGGATCGTTGCAGGGGCCTGAACGAGCGAGCGGGGCGGCTTCTCCCCTCGCCGCGTCCGAATTTTCTTCAAATGTAGGATTTCGCGTGTCAGCCTGGCGATTCGCTCTTTCTCATCGCCGCCCGTCCACTCGCTTCGTCGCACGCCACCGGCGACGTCGCGTGACTTTCGCCGATTGGCCGGCGGCGCGCGTCCGCGAAACGATTTCGCTAGTGTAAACCTAGTGTAAACTTTCGGCCGCTCAGCCGAGCACCTTTCCCATCCTGACGCCCGGGACAGGCACGCCGCCCTCGCTCATCTTTTGGACGCGCTCGATCGGTTCGTACCCGCACGCGAGATAGAGCGACTCGCCCGCCAGCGTCGCCATCAGTTCGGCGCGCGTGAACCCCGCGGCCTTCGCCGCCGCTTCACTCGCGGCCAGCACCATTCGCCCGATCCCGCGCCGGACATGATCGGGGTCGGTATACATCGCGCGGATCCGCGCCGGGTCCCTGGCCGGGTCGAGCGGCGCGGCATTGCGTAGCGCCGGGTTGTGGTCCCCGCCGTAGAGCGTCGCGCGCCAGCTCCACCCGCCGCACCCGACGATCCGGCCTTCATCCTCGACCACGACATAGGTGCCGTCGGCGAGCAATTGTGTATCGAGTCCCATGCTGAGGCGGCTGGCCGCGATCTCTTCGTCGCTTAGGAATGCGCGCTGCAGTTCGCTGATCGCGCGGTCCATCAGCGCCGTGATCGCGGGGATGTCGTCGGCCGTCGCGATTCGCGTCGTGAAGGTCACTTGCCGTCGAGCATCGCGATCGTCGCGGTCGCGGGCGGGACATCCGCCATGCTCGCCGCGACACGCTCGGCGGCTTCCATCACGCGCAGGATATTGCCGCCGGCAAGCTTGGCGATCATCTCGTCGCTCCACCCGCGCCGCATCAGCTCCGCGAGCAACGCGGGATAGGTGTCGACCCCGTCGAGGCCCACCGGCAAATTGCCGTCGATCCCGTCGAAGTCGCCGCCCAGCCCGACATGGTCAATCCCCGCGACCTTGACGATATATTCGATGTGATCGGCCACTTGGCTTAGCGTCACGACCGGGCGCGGATGATCGCGCTCCCATTGCGCCAGCGCCGCCTTCGCCCGCTCGGGCTGGCCGATATACAGCCCGCCATAGGGCGGCGAGTAATAGCGGCCCTTTTCCGCGTTGCGGTCCGCATCCCAGCGCCGCCGCGCCTCGGACACGTACCCTGGTGCATAATTGACCATGATCACGCCGCCGTTCGCCGCGAGCAGCTTTAGCACCTTGTCGGATACGTTGCGGGGACTGTCGTCGAGCCCGCGCGCCGAGGAATGCGAGAAGATCACCGGCGCCTTCGACACCCGCAGCGCGTCGAGCATCGTGTCCTCGTTGACGTGGCTCAGGTCGACCAGCATGCCGAGGCGGTTGAGCTCGCGCACCACCGCTTCGCCGAACTTGGTCAGCCCGCCGTGCTGCGGGTCATCGGTCGCCGAATCCGCCCAGGCGATCGTCTTCGAATGCGTGAGCGTAAGGTACGATGCGCCGAGCGCGCGATAGGCGCGCAACACCGCGAAGCTTCCGTCGATCTGCCCCCCGCCCTCGACCCCGAACATGCTCGCGATCCGCCCTTGCGCGTGGATACGGCGGACGTCGGCGGCGGTGGCCGCCTGCGCGAAGACGTTCGGATAGCGGCGGAAGATTTCCTTCATCAGCGCGATTTGTTCGAGCGTGTCCTTGACCTGCTCGGACCCCGGCAGGCTCGCCGAGACATAGACCGACCAGAACTGCCCGCCGACATGGCCCGCGCGGAGCCGCGTGATGTCGGTGTTGTACTGCTTCGGATCGAGCCGCGTCAGGTCCATCGTCCAACGCGCATCGCCCGCCTTGTCGGCGAGCGTTTCCGCCCAGTCGTTGTGCCCGTCGATCAGCGGCGTCTTCGCCAGGACGGCGACGACGCGGCTATCGTAGGACGGCGCCGCGCTGATCAGCAGCGGCGTGGCGAGGAGCAGGGCTAAGGCTGTGCGCATGCCTTCAGCCTATCGGCGGGTAGCGTTGGGTCAAGCGGGCTGCGGCTTCTCCACCGGGAGCACGGTGTCGGGCTGCGACGTCATCTTGCGGCACACTACCTCGAACGCGCCACCGCCGATCCGGATCTCGTTGAACGAGGGCGGGTCGGCGCGGGTGCGTTCGGACAACGTGCCAGCGCCGATCATGCGAATCGTGTGGCCGTCGACCTTGTGCGCGATGTCGAACGCGTCGTGGACATGCCCCGTCAGCACCGCGTTCGCGCCGGCGACGGCCAGCGCGGCGATCGCCTCCGCCCCGCGATGCGTCTGCGCCGACGCGCGGGTGTGCGGCTCGATCAACGGGTGGTGCGCAGCGACGAAGATCAGCCGATCCTTCGGCGCGTCGGCGATCAAATTGAGCGTTTTCTGCAACGCGTTGCGGCTGACATAACCCTTCGACCAGTTGAACCGCCACTGCGCGCGGCGCGTCGTGACCAGCGGCACGATCGTCACGCCCGGCAGGTCGAGCGGCTGTTCGATCACACGTTCGATCGCGTGGTAGCGATGATAGGGCCGAAAGATCCGGTCGAGCATGTTCCAGTACGGCAGATCGTGATTGCCGACCTCCAGCGTCACCGGCCGGCCGAGCGATTGCAGCCAGGCGAGCCCTGCGGCGAACTCGCGCGACCGCGCGCGCATCGTCAGGTCGCCGGTCATCACCACCGCGTCGGGCTGCTCCGCCGCGACGAGCGCGTCGAACCACGCGACCGCGGCCTTGTCTTCGCGGCCGAAATGGACGTCGCTGACGTGGAACAGCCGGATCACAACGTGGTCACGAACTGCGCGGCGGTGCGCCCCGTGGTGATGACGGTAGCGGGGTCGAGCATCACCGGCTCGCCATCGAACAGCGCGAGTACGGGACGGCGCTCGGCAATCGTCAGGCGGGGCGTTTCGACGGCGGTCACGGCATGAGCGGCAACCCAGTCGCCGGTGATCAAGTTCCATCCCAGGTCGGCGATCGAGCGGAAATCGCGCGCGTCGATCGCGGCGACCGCCAGCCTGTCCTCGTGCGGGCGGACATAGGCCGCTTGCGCTTCCTTGGGGAAACCGGACGCCCCGACCAGCCGAATACCGCGACCGAACGTGCGCCGCCACGCGGCGCGGATCGCCGGCCATAGCGCCCCAATCTTGCGCTCCCGGATTCGCTCGCGCGCGCGATACCAGTTCGCCGCCGGCCCGACGATCAGGCCGACCATCGCACGGTACCTGCCGGCCTCGACACACGGCAAGGCAACCCGGCGCGCGCCTTCGTGCGCCGCCACGATGATCGCCGCCGGATCGGCGGCGCCGTGCAGAGTCTTGGCGAGCATGTTCATCGTGCCGCCCGGCAGGATGAGGATCGCGCCATCCCAACCGGCGAGCGCGCAGACCGCCGCGTTGATCGTGCCATCGCCGGCAAACAGCACCACGGTGTCGGCCCGTGCCTTGACCAACGCGCCGGGTGTCGGGAGATCATCCTCGGGAAAGTCGGTCTTGCCGGCCAGTACCAACCCCCGCTCTGCGAACACGGCCAGGATCGCTTCGACCTTGGCCTCGTCGGACGCGCCCGACTGCGGATTGGTGATGAACCACAATCGCTGCATGTCCGAGCCAACGCGCCACAAGACGCGCTCGGTCAATCGGGCACGTCCATCGTGACGCGCGTGCCTTGCTCGTCACTCGCCGTGGTCAGCGTACCCCCGACCTGGTGCGCGAACGCTTCGATCAGGCGCTGGCCGAGCCCGCCGTCGCGCCGCGCGGTTTTGGGCCCGGGCGGCATGCCCACGCCGTCATCGGCGACGGTAAGCCGCCAGCCGCCTTCGGCCCGGCGCTTCCATGATACCGCGATGGAGCCGCTCTCACGTCCCCCGAACGCATGTTTGGCGGCGTTGGTGACCAGCTCGTTGAGGATCAGGCCGATCGACACGGCATGGTCGCGCTCGATCAACGCGGGGTCGGCATCGCAGGCAAGCGTGACGCCACCGCGCAACAACAGCGCGTCGGACAGTGTGGCGCACAGATCGTCGAGGTAATCCTTGACGTTGACCTCTCCGCCCTGCGCGCCGCGATAGAGGTGTCGGTGCGCGCGTGCGATGCTGTCGACCCGCATCATCGCGGCGCTCAGCGCATCCGCTGCCGCGCCCTCGCCGACCCGCCGCCGCTGGATGTCGAGCATCCCCGCGACGATCGCGAAATTATTTTTCACGCGATGCTCGAACTCGCTGAGCATCAGGTCGCGGTCGGCGATCTGGCGGTCGCGCTCGGCGGTTGCGCGATGCACGGCGCGGCGAAAGGTTTCGGCGAGGATGATGGTCAGCAGCGCCGCGACCGCGATGGCAAACACCGCAAAGCGCGGGTTGACCACCGTTCGCGTCGCCGCTCCTGCAGTCGGCAAATAGACGACAAAGAAGGTGTAGACGATGGAGATCGCCGCGGTCATCGTGCCCGACTGCCAGCGTGCGATGAGCGTTGCCAGCATCACCGCCGGGAAGACGAGCGCGAACACCGCGGATCCCGGCGCGATCGCGTTGACAACCGCGCGGCAGATCTCGATCCCCGCCGCACACAACAACGCAACACCAAGCTGCGTCGCCCAGCGCGGAACGGTCGGCGCCAGCCGATCCGGCAAATCGAGTTCCCCCAGTCTCGCCATGGCCGAATTCGGCATCGTTACGCCTCCGAGAGTCAAGCCGATCCGGGCCAAAATTGATCACGATCAATCAGAAAGGTAGGCTGCGGCCCGTGCGGCCGGCGAGATCGATGATGTAATGCCATGCGACGCGCCCCGACCGGCTGCCGCGCCGCGTCGCCCAGCCGATCGCTTCGTCGGAGTCGAACGGCAAATCAAACCGCGCGGCATAGTTGCGCACGATCGCGAGATAGCCGTCCTGATCGAGCACGTGGAACCCGAGGCTCAGTCCGAACCGGTCGGCCAGCGCTAGATGATCGTCGACCGCGTCGCGCGGGTTGATGGCGCTTTCCTGCTCGGCGATGTCGCGGGGGATCAGGTGGCGGCGGTTGGAGGTGACGACCAGCCGCGCGTTGACCGGTCGCGCCTCCGCCCCGCCCTGCAGCAGCGAGCGCAGCGCTCGGGCGTCGTGCGCCGCGTCGAACCCGAGATCATCGAGGAACAGGATGTAGGCGCGAGGCAGGCCGTCGATGCGGTCGAACAGCGCGCGCAAGCCCGCCATGTCCGCGACCTCGATCAACGCCAGCGCACCGCCGTCGACCTGGACTGCCGCGACCGCGCTCTTCACCAGTGCCGACTTGCCGCTCCCGCGCGCGCCCCATAGCAGTACGTCCTGCGCGGCATGACCCGCCGCGAGCCGCCGGAAATCCTCGACCAGCGCCTCCTTTTGCGCTTCGACGCCGAGCAACAGGTCGAGCGGTAGCGGATCGAAAGCACGCGCCGCGACTAGCCGGCCGTCGCGCCAGACATAGGCAGGGTGCCCCAGCGGATCGGCATCGGCGGGCGCCGGCGGCGCGATCCGCTCGAGCGCGGCGGCGATGCGGTCGATCGGGTCGGTCACCGACCCGCGTTACACTCAGCCCAGTGTCTTGAGCAACGCTTGCGCCGGCGCGCGGTCGGTGAAGCTCGCGCCGCCCAGCGCCAGCGCGATCTGCGCCCTGGCCTCGGCATTGCGGCCGAGGTCGGCATAGGCCTGCGCGAGGTGCCAGCGAATGCCGGGCGCGCGGGGCGCCAACAGCGCGGCCTTTTCGAGCAAATCCTTCGCCTTGTCCGCGTCCCCCGCGGCATAGAACGCCCAGCCATAAGCGTCGGTCGCGGCAGGGCTCATCGGCGCGATCTCATACGCCGCCGCGCCGTAATCGAGCGCGTCATCGTCATTCCCCGCGCCGATATTGGCATAGGTCAGTTCGGCGAGCAGTCCGGCGTCGCGCGACCCGACGCGCGAGCGCAGATCCTCCAGCGTGCCGATCGCGCCGTCCCAATCGCGCGCCGCGATCTGCCAGTGCGCGGCGAGCCGAAGCGCGGCGACATTCTCCGGATGCTGGCCGAGGAAAAGCGCCAGCACGTTGTTCGCCTCCGGCCGACGACCCGCATAGTCGAGCGCATCGACCGTGCGCAGCATCGTCGCTTCGTCGAACTTGATGTCGGCGGCGCGGCGGTAAGCGTCGGCGGCGTCCCCAAAACGTCCCATCGTCATCAGCGTGTCGCCGACCAGCAGATGCGCAGCGGGCGCCCCGGGGTTGGCCGCCGCCAGCGCTTGGGCGCGGTCGAGCGCGCCGCCCGACTGCCCGGCGTCGATCAGTCCGCGGATCATGTCGACCGCGGCGACAGGGTTGCCGGGATCGTTGTTGGCTGCGTTCGCGAGCACCGCCAGCCCGTCGTCGGTGCCGAACGGCGTCACGCCGTCCGCCGCAGGCCACGCCGCGCGGTCGAGGTATTTGGCTGCCCAGTCGCGCTCGCCGGTCGCCTCGAACGCGCGGCCGACCAGCGCCAGCGTGTAGCTGTCGGCGTCGCCGCGCAACGCCACCGGTCGCAGCACGTCGAGCGCACCCTTGGCGTCACCCGAGCGGAGCAATGCCGCGCCGAGTAGCCGACGCGCGGTCATGTTGAGCGGCTGGCGTCCAACCAGTTCGCGCCACTTGCCGATCGCCTGTTCGTAGGCGCCCGCCTGATAATCGAGCGTCCCGCCGAGTAGCAGTGCGCCGGGGAGGTCGTCGATCGCGCCGCCGGTGCGCTGCATCAGGCTGCGTGCTAGGTCGTAATTCTGCGCCCGCGCCGCGAGCACGGCCTGGAGGTAGAGCGCCTGCGGGCTGCCCGGTCGTGCCGCGAGTGCACGACGCGTCGCGGCGAGCATGTCGGTGTACCGCCCCAGATCGCCGAGCGTCGCGGCATATTCGATCAGCGCGGGGTGGAAATAGGCATCGCGCTGCAACGCCGCCTCGAACCACGGCAGTGCAGCGGCAAGACCGAACTGTTCGCGCACCAGTTCGCCGCGAAGCGTGAGCGCCTGGAGGTTCGCGTGATCGAGCGCGACCGCACGCTGCGCGTTGGCGCTCGCCCCGGCGATGTCTCCGGCGTTGTAGCGGATCCGCGCTAGGTCGGACCAGGCATAGGAGTTGGACGGATCGACACTGAGCAACTCGCCGAGCAAGGCGATCGCGTCGGGCGACTTGCCTTGCAGCGCCAGCGCTTTCGCCGTTACCCGCGTGGCGTAACCACCAAACCGCGGGTCCGCCTTGTCCGCCTCCGCCATCGCGCGCTTGGCGTCGCCCTGGATCAGCCAGGCGTCGGCGAGCATCTGGTGCCCGCGCGCCATGTCGAAGCCGTTGGTGGCGGCGCGGCCGAGTTCGGACTCCGCCCCCACTCCGTCGCCCAGCGCGAGGAACGTCCGCGCCAGCACCGCGTGCGCCAGCCCCCATTTGGGATCGGCCGCGATCGCCTTTTGCGCATACGACCGTGCCGCGTTGAAATTGCCGTCCTTGAGCAGCCCGAGGCTGAGCACGAGATCGTTCTTCGCCGCGGCGGAATCGGCGCGGGCCGGGGCGGCGAACGCGAGCGCGACACCGGCGATTGCGGCCAGGGCGGTGCCGCCCAAGGCGACTTTGGCGAGAATCCTCATGCGCGGTCCTGGGCTTGGAGGTCGTAGCTCTTGAGCAAATCGTAGAGCGTCGGGCGGCTGATCCCGAGCAGCTTGGCAGTGTTCGAAATATTGCCCTCGGCGCGGGCGAGCGCGTGGCGGATCGCCTTGCGGTCGGCGGTTTCGCGCACCGCCTTCAGGTTGATCGCCTCGGGCTCGTCGCTGCCGCCCAGGTCGAGGTCGGCGGCGGTGACGTGCTTGCCGTCGGCCATGATCACCGCGCGCTTCATGCGGTTTTCGAGCTCGCGGACGTTGCCCGCCCAACCCCACGCGTCGATCGCCGCCAGCGCATCGGGCGACAGGCCCGACAACGGCCGGTTCATCGCTTTGGCATAATGGTGGAGGAAATGCCGCGCGAGCAGCACCGCGTCGCCTGTGCGCTCGGCAAGGCTCGGGATGCGCACGACGATTTCGGCGAGGCGGTAATAGAGGTCCTCTCGAAAACTCCCCGACGCCACCATCGCGTCGACATCCTGGTGCGTCGCGCAGACGATGCGGACGTCGACCGGGATCGCCTTGCGCCCGCCGATCCGTTCGATCACGCGCTCCTGCAGGAAGCGCAGCAACTTGACCTGAAGCAGCAGCGGCACGTCGCCGATTTCGTCGAGGAACAGCGTGCCGCTGTCGGCCAGTTCGATCTTGCCCTCGGTCGTCTTGACCGCGCCGGTGAACGCGCCCTTTTCGTGCCCGAACAATTCGCTTTCCAGCAACGTCTCGGGGATCGCCGCGCAGTTGATCGCGACGAATGCGCCCTTGCGCCCGCTCGCATTGTGCAGCCCGCGCGCGAGCACTTCCTTGCCCGTCCCGCTCGCGCCGAGCAGCATCACCGACACGTCGGCCGAGGCGACGCGCTCGATCATGCGCGTCACCTTGAGCATTTCCGGCGCGGCGGTGATCAGCTCGCCCAGCGCCGCGACCGGCGACGCGGCGAGCCGGCGGTTCTCCGCCTCCAGCGCATGGACGTGGAACGCCCGCGCGACGATCAGCCCGAGTGCGTCGATGTCGATCGGCTTCTGGTAGAAATCCCACGCCCCCTCGCCGATCGCGCGCAACGCACTTTCGCGCGCGCCGTGGCCAGAGGCGACGATGACCTTGGTGTCGGGCTTCAGCCGCAGGATCTCCGCGAGCGTCGCGAATCCTTCGGTCACCCCGTCGGGATCGGGGGGCAGGCCGAGATCGAGCGTCACTACCGCGGGCTCTTCAGCGCGCACCGCGTCGATCGCCCCGTGCCGGTCGCCCGCGACGATGACCTCATACCCCTCATACGCCCAGCGCAACTGGCGCTGCAGCCCGGCATCGTCCTCGACGATCAGCAGTTTGGGCCGAGAAATGACATTGCTCATGCCGCGTGCTCCAGGTTGTGCGGCGCCAGCGCCTGAGGCAGCGTGACCGTGAACCGCGTGCCCTCGCCTTCGCGGCTGACCACGTCGAGGCTCCCGCCCATCGCCTGAATGACTTGCCGCGCCTCGAACGCGCCGATCCCGAACCCGCCGTGCTTGGTCGACACGAACGGACGAAACAGCCGGTCGCGAACGAAGCTCGCACTCATGCCCGTGCCGCGATCGGCGACCTCGATCGAGGTGTGCCCGACGGTCACCGTCACCGGATCGCCGCCGTTGCTCGCCTCGACGGCGTTCTGGATCAGATGGCCCAAAGCCTGTTCGAGCCGCGCGGGATCCGCGAGCGCGAGCGCGTCGCGATCACCCGTGACAACCACTGCACGACTGCCCCCACGCATCTTCGCGATGCGCTCGGCGAGCGGCAGCAATTCGATTGCCTGCGGATCGTCGGCGCGTCCCGAATGATGCTGCGACAACCGCGCGAGCAAGTCGTTCATCCGCCCCGCCGAATCCTTAAGCGTGGCGATCATGTCGGCGCGGAAATCGGGATTGTCGGCGTGGCGCTCGGCGTTGCGCGCGACGAGCGTGAGCTGGCTCACCAGGTTCTTTACGTCGTGCAGGATGAAGGCGAAGCGCCGGTTGAACTCGTCGAACCGGCGCGCGTCGGCGAGCGCTTCGTGCGCGCGCGCCTCGGCCAGATAGCTCGCAACCTGTCGACCCGCGATGCGGAGCAGGTCGAAATCCTCCCAGTCGAGGCTGCGGTCGATTGGCGGCCGCGCGAGCAGGATCGCGCCGATCAGCGTCTTGACGTGGACCAGCGGCACCACCGCCCAGGCGGCGTGATGGTCGAGCATCCATTGCGGCACCGCGGCGAGCTCTTCCGCCGTGGCGCGGCCCGCGCGCACGCTATCGAGCTCGACGATGCGCGCACCGCCGGCGAGCAACGCGGCGAGTTCTTCACCAGCTACACTCGCGGGCGGATCGCCGTGCCATTGCCAGCCGGTACCGACCGACAACGCGCCGCCATCGGCGACGAGCAGCAGCCCTGCGGGTGACTCGGTCAGGTCGGCGACCGCCTTGACGATGCGCTCCTCGAGCGGCGGGGCACTCTCGCCCGGCGTGCCTAGGGTTTCGGTGAAGCGCACCCATTCGGCGCGATAGTCGTAGCGGTGACGGAACAAATGCTTCGCCACCATGACGCGCAGCCACGCCTTGATCACGGGAGAAGACAACAGGGTAAGCAACGCGGCGGCCGATCCGAACACGAACGCGGTCTGCGCGACCCGCGCATAATCTCCACCGAACGCTTCGATCGCGCTGATCACGAGCACGGTGGTCATCGCATAGATCGTCAGCGCGACGAGCGTCAGCGACTGCCACGTCACGGTGCGCGAAATATTGAGCGTCCAGTCGCCGTTGCGGTGCACCGCGATCGCCAGCATCGGTACGATCGCCACCATCACGACCCCGCGCGCCGCGATCATCGCCAAAGGCCAATCGCCGCCAAGATAAGCGACAGCGTACAGCGCCAAGTCGGCCAGCCACATCGTCGCCAGCGCGATGACGGCCATGCGGATGCCCCCGCGCGCAGCCGGCGCGACGAGCGAATAGAGGTGATTGACCAGCACCAGCGCGCCGACCGCGACCATCATCCGCAACAGGATGCGCACCGCCGTGATGCCGCGCCCCAGCTCGGAGCCGGCCGAAGCCTGGAACACCGCGAGGCCGATCCCGGCCACCGCGACGAGCGCAACGACGCCATAGATCGTCTTGACCGCGCGATCGCGCCGCGCGCCAGCATCGCGGCGGAGCAGCGCGAACATGAACCCAAGCCAGCCGAGGTTGCGCAAGGACTCCGCGACCCACGACACCATGTCGCCACTGCCGATCCCCGCCATCGCCAGCGCCCACAGCGCGGTCAGCCCCAGCGCCACGAGAAACGCCGTGCGCGGCACGCTCGCCGCGCCGTCGCGCAATTGCGACAGCGCGAGTCCCGCGAACAGGAGCGCCGCGAGCGCATGCCCCCACAGGATGACGGTCGCGCTCATCAGCGCGCGCCCTCCGGCCACAGCACGACGCGGATCGTCTGGAGGATAATCAGCAGGTCGAGGAACGGCGAATAATTCTTGGCGTAATAGAGGTCATATTCGAGCTTCTGGCGGCTGTCTTCGATCGACGCGCCGTACGGATAATTGATCTGCGCCCAGCCGGTGATCCCCGGCTTCACCATGTGGCGCTCGGCGTAATAATTGAGCTGCTGCTCGAGATCCTCGACGAATTGCGGGCGTTCGGGGCGCGGGCCGACGAAGCTCATCTCGCCCTTGAGCACCGACCAGCATTGCGGCAATTCGTCGAGCCGCACTTTCCGGATGAAACGCCCGACGCGCGTGATGCGCGGGTCGTCCTTCTCCGCCCACACCGCCTGGCCGTTGACTTCGGCATCGACGCGCATCGAACGCAGCTTGATGCAGTCGAACCCGACGCCGTACAGCCCGACGCGGCGCTGACGGTAGAAGGCCGGACCCTTGCTTTCGAGCTTCACCGCGATGGCGGTCGCCAAAATGATCGGTCCGGTGATCGCGAGCAGGATCAGGCTGGCGGCGATGTCGAACAGCCGCTTGAACACGCTCGAAAGCATCCGCCCCGACGAAAAACCGTCGGAAAAGATCAGCCAACTCGGGTTGACCGACTGGAGGTCGACGCGCCCCGTTTCGCGTTCGAGGAAGGTCGAGATTTCATTGACGTGGACGCCCGTCGTCTTGATCCGCAGCAGGTCCTTGAGCGGCAGCGCGTTGCGCCGCTCCTCCAGCGCCAACACGACTTCGCTCGCGTTGAGCAGAACGACATGGTCGGCGAGGTTGTAAATCGCATCGCGCGCGATCGCTTCCGGAATGACGCGGTTGCTCTCGCTCATCGACAGATAGCCGACGACGACGAACGCCGATCCCGGCTGCGCGGCCAGCGCCTTGAGCCGCGCCGCGCGCGGGCCCGCGCCGAGCACCACGATGCGGCGCTTGAACACATGGCCGCCAAGCAGCTTGCCGAGCAGGATGCGCAGCGCGATCAGCGCCACCGCCGACAACCCCATCGCGTAGAGCAGGTTGGAGCGCCAGAAACTGAGCTGCGGCGACAGGAAGAACACGACCGACAGGAAGATCACACCGAGCGAGATCGCGACCAGGATGCGCGCCGTCGCGCGCCGCAACGATTGCAGCGCGTCGGCACCGTATACGCCCACCGCCACCATCGCGATTTCCAGCGCGGCGGCGTAGACGAACAATTGCAGCGCACGCTCGCGCATCGGCTCGACCAGGCTGCCGAGCTGGTGCAGGCGCAACGTATAGCCGACCTCCATCGCCGCGATCAGCAGCGCGAAGTCGAGAAACCCCAGAAACAGAACGGCATGCGGCACATAGTGCTTGAACAGCCTGATCATCGTCGTCGCCTCGTGACCGGCGGCGTGTAAGTTTTTCCGACACGGTCGCGTGCGGTGTCGCAGAAATTGACAAAGGAAGGATGAATGCGGGGAAACTCGGGCGCGTTCGCGTGTTTGGCAATTTCCCGGAAACGCCTAGATATATCCACGCAGCAAAGGACTTATGAATGCCCGAAGCGACGACGATCATTCCTGTCATCCTGTCGGGCGGGTCGGGAACGCGGCTGTGGCCGATGTCGACGCCTGAAAAACCCAAGCAATTGCTCGCGCTGACCGCCGACGAGACAATGCTGCAGCTGACCGCGCGGCGCACCGCGGGCGAGACGTTTGGTGCACCGATCGTCGTCGCCAACGCGCGCCACGCCGACGAGATCGAGGCGCAATTGCTCGGCATCGGCGTCAGCGACTGGACGCTGATCCTCGAACCCGTGGCGCGCAACACCGCGCCGGCGATCGCGCTGGCGGCGCTGGCGGCGGGCGAGGATGCCGCGCTGCTGGTGATGCCGTCGGACCATGTCATCGCCGACAAAGCCGCCTTCCATGCCGCGGTGCAGGCGGCGTTGCCGATGGTCGAGCAAGGCTGGCTGGTGACGTTCGGGATCGCCCCGCATGCGCCCGAAACCGGCTATGGCTGGATCCATGTCGGCGAGGGCATCGCGCCGCGCGTCCACCGTGTCGCGCGCTTCGTGGAGAAACCGCCAAAGGACCGCGCTGAGGCGATGCTCGCGGCGGGCGATCACGTGTGGAACGGCGGCATCTTTCTGTTCCGCGCCGATGCGTTCCTGGGCGCGCTGTCGGTCCATGCGCCCGACATGCTCCACGCCGCGCAACAGGCGATGCTGAAGGGCCGGACCGAGGCGTCGCGCGTGCACCCCGACGCTGACGCCTTCGCCGCGTCACCATCGGAATCGGTCGATTATGCGGTGATGGAGAAGGCCGAGCGCGTCGCGGTCGTGCCGGTCAGCATGGGGTGGAGCGACCTCGGCAGCTGGGATGCGCTCCACGAGCTCAGCGCGTGCGACCAATTCGGCAATGCGTGCAAGGGCGACGTCGTCGCGCTCGAAACCGAGAACAGCCTGATCCACGCCGATGGCGTCCGCGTCGCGCTGGTCGGTGTGACCGACCTGATCGTCGTCGCCAACGGCACCGACGTGCTCATCACGCCGCGCGGACGCAGTCAGGAAGTGAAGAAGCTCATTTCCGCAATGAAGGACTGACCGGCGCGATCACTGCCACGCCGTCGATCAGCTGGATCCGGTTCATCAGCGCGAGCGGGATTTTTTTGTCGAGAACAACGTAGAGCCGCGTCGGGTCGATCCGCCCGGCACGGAACGCCGCGGTGTCGGCATCGAGCTGGGCGCGGATCGCGGCGGGTTCGCGCGACGCGTAGAAATAGCGCAGCGGCACGGCGCGTTTCGCGGTGATTGCCCGCCACGTCAGTTCGTCGCGCACCGCTTGCTCTAGATACGGCGTCGCCGGCTCGAACTCGATCGACGAGGCACGCTCGACCAGCGCCGGCCACGCGGGGTTGCGCGTGCGGCGATAGACCGCGTTGTCGACCGACGCGCTGGTCGCGCGCACCGCCGCGACCATCGGGGCCAGGTCGAACAGCTGGACCGCCAGCGCGACGCCCAGAACGAGGCTCGCGCGCGGCAACCGCCCCGCGACGGCGATCGCCGCCAGCGCGATCACATAACCGACCGGCCAGAACAGCCGCCCCGCCGCGCGCACTGGATCGAGCGCATCGCGCACTTGATCTGGGAGAGGCAGCGACGCGACTATTTGCCCGCGCCAGACTAGATGCGGGCCGACCGCGATCGCCGTCAGCGCGAGGAACGCCGGGAGCAACCAGACCAGCGGTAGATCGGCGATCCGTTCGCGCCGCATCACCGCTGCGCCGATCGCGACGACGACCAGCAGCAGCAGCCCCGCGCCGAAATAATTGAGTCCCTCAAACCCCTGCGCCGCGGTCGTGGTCAGCCCCGGCAGCAGCGCCGAATAATCGGGATTGCCCGGGTTCCACAGCGCGTCGAGCGCCATGCCGAACTGGCCGTAGCTTCCGGTCGGGAGCGCATCGAGCCCGACGAAGCCGAGCCACCATGCGATCCCCGCCAGCAGCACGGCAACCGCCAGTGCACCGACCGCCGTTCGCCGCCACGTCTCAGGCTCGACCGCTAACCACCGCAGCACCGCACTTGCCCAAATCGCCGCCGCCATCACCGCGAGATACGGATGGACCAGCAACGCGACTCCGAGCACCGCAGCCCACCATCCCGCACGCCGCGACCGTTCGGGATCGACGAATACCCACAGCGCCCACAGGATCAGCCAATGCGCGCACAGGTTGACGTGGCCGTACCGCGCAATCAGCGCCGGGCTGATCGCGAGCAGCGCCGTCCCGAGGAACGCCGCGAGCGGATCGGCGACGTAGCGAGTCACCAGAGCGCGCGCGAAGGCGACCTGGAGCAGCACGCAAGCGAGCAGCCATGGGCCGGTCACTTGCCACCCCACCGGCAGGCCGAACGGCTTGAGCAACAGCCCGAGCAACGGATTGCTGTCGGTCAGGGCAACGGGAAATCCGTCTGGCGCCATCAGCAACGGGTCGTGCAGCCCCGGCCACGTGCCCGAGCGCAGATAGGCGATCAGTCCCATGCTGTTCTGCCCGCGGTCGCTGCCGTCGAGCAGCCAAGCCACGTTGCGCGGGTCGAGGATCGCGGGATGCATCCACGCGGCGAACATCGCCAGCGCGAGCGCGAGGTAGGCGAGCGACGGAATTGCGCGGCGCATGATGCCCGTTATGGCCATGCGACCGCGCAACCCGGTTAACCGCGCATCGTCAAGCGGTCAGCGCTTCGACTTGGTCGAGCGTATCCTTGAACGCCGCGACCACTGCCTGGTACGGCGCCGGGCTTGCCATATCGAGGCCCGCGCGCTTGAGCACGTCGTACGGATAATCCGACCCGCCCGCTTTCAGCACGCTCAGATAATTGTCGCGCTCCTTCACCCCACCCTTCAGGATCGATTGCGCGAAATACGACGCCGCCGAGATGCAGGTCGCATATTGGTAAACGTAGAAGCTGTTATAGAAGTGCGGGATATACGCCCATTCCGACGCATAGGTGTCGGACACCGCGACCTTCGGGCCGTGATAGCGCTTGAGCAGGTCGAGATACATCGCGCTGAACTTCTCGCCCGACAGCCCTTCGCCCGCCTCGGCCTTGTCGTGCGCGGCGAGCTCGAACTCGGCGAACATCGCCTGGCGGTAGAAGGTGCCGCGAATGGCCTCGAGCTGCTGGCCGAGATAGAAGATCTTCTCCTGCTTGGTCTTGGCATTGGCGACCGAGTAAGCGGCGAGCAGCACTTCGTTGCAGGTCGAGGCGATCTCCGCGGTGAAGATCGAGTAATCGGCCTTTTCGTACACCTGGTTCTTGTTCGCGAGCAACGTGTGCATCGCATGGCCCCATTCGTGGGCGTAGGTCGTCAGGCCCGAGTAATTCTCGCCCAGGTTGAGCAGCAAGTACGGGTGCACGTCGTATGCCGCGCCGGGGTTCATGTACGCGCCCGATTTCTTGCCGGGGCGTGGCAGCGGGTCCATCCATTTGCCCGCAGTCGCTTTTGCGAAGATCTCGGCATATTCAGGACCGAGCGGCTTGACCGCCGCCATCGTGATCCCACGCATCTCGGGCACCGTTACGCGCTTGTCGAGCGCGACGAGGGGCGGGTAGATGTCGTAATAGGCCATGTCGGGCAGACCGAGCATCCGCCGGCGCAGTTCGAAATAGCGGTGCAGCTGCGGCAGGCCTTTGTTCGTCTCCGCCACCAGCGAGCGGTACACCGCCTCGGGCACGTTGTTGCCCGACAGCGCCATCGCGAGCGAGGTCGGGTATTTGCGCGCCTTCTTGCGGAAGATGTCGGCCTTCACATGGCTGAGGTACGCCGCGCCGAGCGAATTCTGGAACTTGCCGTATTCGGCCCAGAAGGTGTCGAACACGAGCTTGCGGTCGGCGCGGTTCGCCGCGTCGCGGTTGAGCGTATAGGCTTGGTCGTCGAGCCGCACCTGCTTGCCGGTCGATAGCGTGACGGTCGGCCACGGAATGTCCGATGCGACGAGCTGCTCGCGAATGTCGCTCGGCCCCGAAAACGGCGCGCCCACCCCGGCGAGAAGGTTCTCGCTTTCGGGGCTCAGCGTGTGCGGTGCCTGGCGCAGCGTGTCGGCCAGCGCGAAATCGAAGCGCTTCTTCAGCGTCGCGTTGCTCGCGACGAACCCGTCGATCTTCGCCTTGCCGATCGTTAGCAATTCGGGGCTGACCCACGACACCGCTTCGCCGAACGCGGTGTACAGGTCGATCGCCTGCGCCTGGCGCTCCTGGTTGGCGGAGACGCGCAGGTCGGCATCGGCGTTCAGGCTGGCGTAGGTGAAGATGCGGCTGATCGTGCGGTTGAGGTCGGACTGCGCGACCATGAATGTCGCCAACGTGTCGGCGCTCTCGCCGAGCCGGCCCTTGTACTTGGTCAGCCCCGGCACGTCGGCGAGCGCCTTCTTGCGCGCGTCGTCCCACGCGGCGTCGCTGGGGTACAGATCGGTCAAGTCCCATTGCGCCCCGCCCGCTTCCTGCGCCCAGGCGGGAAGCGTGGCAACGAGCCCGGCCAAGGCCGTGGCGGCCAGGGCTTCGCGGCGGGACAGAACGGGCATGGCGGACTCCGGAAAATGAGAAAGGTTGCGCGCACTGTGTCGCGCCGCGCCGCGAAAGAAAAGAGTGTTTTGCCCGGGCAAGGCACCGTAGGATCGGCGCCATGGCCGGCTTCACGATCCGCGAGTTCAGCGACGACCTCGCCCCCGATTTCTACCGCATCAACGCGCAGTGGATCGCGGATATGTACACGCTCGAGCCGACCGACGTGGAGGTGCTCGAAAATCCGCGCGAACGGATCGTCGATCCGGGCGGCGCGATCCTGTTCGTCGAGGATTCCGAAATGGGCGTCGTCGGCACCTGCGGGTTGCAAAAGACCGGCGAACGCCAGTTCGAGCTGACCAAGATGGGTGTCGTGCCCGAGGCACGCGGGCTGGGCGCGGGGGCGGTGCTGCTCAATGCGATGATCGCGCGGGCGTTCGAATTGGGATGCGACCGATTGTACCTGCTAAGCAGCAGCAAGGGCGCGGCGGGCGTGCATCTCTACGAGAAAGCGGGGTTCGTCCATGACGCGAGGATCATGGAGGAGTTCGGCAAGCGCTACGCGCGCTGCAACGTCGCGATGCTGTATCGGGGGCAAGCAAAAGGGCCGATGGGATAGCCACCGGCCCTTCTGATTTCGGGGTAGTGGCGCGGAGTGAATCCGCGCCGTCGGCCGAGAGCGGTGACGAGGCCACCGCCTCGCCGGCCGTTCTGATTTTGTGTCGGGAGCAGCTTTCGCTGCTCCCGTCCAAAATCAGAAGTCCATCCCGCCCATGCCGCCCATGCCGCCGCCGCCCATCGGCATTGCCGGCTTGTCCTCGGGGACTTCCGACACCGCCGCTTCAGTGGTGATCAGCAGACCGGCGACCGACGCCGCATTCTGGAGCGCGGTGCGGACGACCTTGGTCGGGTCGACGACGCCGGCCGAGATCAGGTTCTCGTACTTCTCGGTCTGCGCGTTGAAGCCCTGCGTCGGGTCGTTGCCCTCGAGCAGCTTGCCCGACACCACCGCACCGTCGTGACCAGCGTTGCTGGCGATCTGGCGAACCAGCGACGTCAGCGCCTTGCGGACGATATCGACGCCGCGCGTCTGGTCGTCGTTCTGGCCGTTGATGCCCTCGAGCGCCTTGGTCGCGTACAGCAGAGCCGTGCCGCCACCGGGAACGATGCCCTCTTCGACCGCCGCGCGGGTCGCGTGCAGCGCGTCGTCGACGCGATCCTTGCGCTCCTTCACCTCGACTTCCGACGCGCCGCCGACCTTGATCACGGCCACGCCGCCGGCGAGCTTGGCGAGACGCTCCTGGAGCTTCTCGCGGTCGTAATCGCTGGTGGTGTTCTCGATCTGCCCGCGGATCGCTTCGGTGCGGCCCTTGATCGCATCCGCATCACCCGCGCCATCGACGATGGTGGTGTTGTCCTTGTCGATCGACACGCGCTTGGCGGTGCCGAGCATGCCGACGGTGACGCTCTCGAGCTTGATGCCGAGGTCTTCGGAGATCATCTCGCCCTTGGTCAGGATCGCAATGTCCTCGAGCATCGCCTTGCGGCGATCGCCGAAGCCCGGCGCCTTGACGGCGGCGACCTTCAGGCCACCACGCAGCTTGTTCACGACGAGCGTGGCGAGCGCCTCGCCCTCGATGTCCTCGGCGATGATCAGCAGCGGACGGCCCGACTGGACGACCGCTTCCAGGATCGGGAGCATCGCCTGCAGATTCGACAGCTTCTTCTCGTGGATCAGGATATAGGGGTCCTGAAGCTCGACGGTCATCTTGTCGGGGTTGGTGATGAAGTACGGCGACAGGTAGCCGCGGTCGAACTGCATGCCCTCGACGACGTCGAGCTCGAATTCGAGACCCTTCGCTTCCTCGACGGTGATTACGCCTTCCTTGCCGACCTTCTCCATCGCCTCGGCGATCTTCTCGCCGACGACGGTGTCGCCATTGGCCGAGATGATGCCGACCTGGGCGATTTCCTTGGTGCCCGACACAGGCTTCGAGCGCGACTGGAGGTCGGCGACGACCTTCTCGACCGCGACGTCGATGCCGCGCTTCAGGTCCATCGGGTTCATGCCGGCCGCGACCGACTTCATGCCCTCGCGGACGATCGCCTGGGCGAGAACGGTCGCGGTGGTGGTGCCGTCACCGGCATTGTCGTTGGTGCGCGAGGCCACTTCGCGCAGCATCTGCGCACCCATGTTCTCGAACTTGTCCTTGAGCTCGATTTCCTTGGCGACGGTGACGCCGTCCTTGGTGATGCGCGGCGCGCCATAGCTCTTTTCGATCACGACGTTGCGGCCCTTTGGCCCCAGCGTCACCTTCACCGCATCGGCGAGGATATCGACGCCGCGCAGGATACGCTCGCGCGCGTCGCGGCTGAATTTTACGTCCTTGGCTGCCATGATGGCTACCCTTTCAAATCTGGAAGTTTACGAAGTTGTCGCGGAAACGGACTCTCAGCCAACGATGCCGAGAATGTCGCTTTCCTTCATGATCAGCAGGTCTTCACCGTTCAGCTTGACCTCAGTGCCCGACCACTTGCCGAACAGGATGCGGTCGCCCGCCTTGACGTCGAGCGGCGTGACCTTGCCGTCCTCGGCCTTGGTGCCCGAACCGGCGGCGATCACTTCGCCTTCCTGCGGCTTTTCCTTGGCGGTGTCGGGGATGATGATCCCGCCCGCGGTCTTTTCGTCGGCCTCGATACGGCGGACGAGAACGCGGTCGTGCAACGGACGAAAGCTCATTGCTGATAGCCTCTCTAGGTTGATTGCATAGGTCTTGGCACTCAACTCCGCCGAGTGCCAGTGGCGCGCATATGTGTAGCGCTGCTGGCGCCGTCAATGGCCGCGGATGATTTATTTGGTAATGACGGTTCAGGCGGCGTGTGCCGGCAGCAAGCCGAGCCGCTCGCGCATCGACCAGCGTGCGACGAGCAGTCCCGAGACGACGAACAATCCCACCGCCAGACCGACCCAGATTCCCACGCCCTCCCAATGCGCGTGGAAGCCGAGGAAGATCGCGGTGCCGAACCCCGCGACCCAGTAACCGAACCCGGCGATGATCATCGGCATGCGGGTATCCTGCAGCCCGCGCAAGCTGCCCGCCGCGACCGCCTGCGCCCCGTCGAACAGCTGAAACATCGCGCAGACCGCGAGATATTGCACCGCCAGCGCGACTTCCGCCGCGTGCGCCGGGTCGCTCACATCGACATAAACGCTGACGAACAGGTGCGGCGCCAGCCAGATCGCCGACGCGGTCAGCGCCATGAACCCCGTGCCCGTCACGATCGCCGCCCAGCCGGCGCGACCGATCCAGTCGCGGTCGGCCGCGCCATAGGCCAATCCGACGCGGATCGTCGCCGCTTGGCCGATCCCGAACGGCACTTGGAACGCGATCGCCGCGATGTTGAGCGCGATCGCGTGCGCCGCGACCTCGACCACGCCGATCAGCCCCATCAGGAACGCCGCGCCGCCGAACAGCGCGCCCTCCAGCGTGAAGGTCAGCGCGATCGGCGCGCCCAGCCTGGCGATCTCGACCAGGCGCGGCCATTCGGGCCGCCACCAGCGCCCGAACAGGCGGTACCGCCGCAGCTTCGGATCGAACTGGATGATCGCGGCATAGGCCAGCATCATCGCACTCGCCGTGACCACGCTGGCGATCGCCGATCCTTCGAGCCCCAATGCGGGGAAACCGCCATGCCCGAACACCAGCAACCAATTGCCGAGGATGCCGCAGCCCAGCGCCATCAATGTCACGAGCAATGCCCAGCCCGGCCGCCCCAGCGCCGCCGCCGCGGTGCGCATCACGCCGGCCCACACGTTGGGCAGCATCACGAACAGCAGGATATCGAGGAACGCGCCGGTGCGCGCCGCGACGCGCGGGTCCTGATGCAACAGGCGGAGGATCGCCTCGCCATTGGCGAGCATGAGCATGAAGAAGGCGCTGGCGATGGCGCCGAGCCACATCGCCATCCGGAACGACCGCCGCACTTCGCGCACCGCATGGCTGCGCGCGCCGATCTCCGCCGCGATGATCGGGGCGCACGCACCGGTGAAGCCGATCAGCGCCCACAGGATCAGGCTGAACAGGAACACACCGAGCGTCGCCGCGGCGAAATCTACCGCGCCCAACCGCGCGACGAAGATCACATCGACCGCGTACACCGCCATCTGGAGCAGGTTCGCGCCGACCAAGGGCGCCGCGAGCCGCGCGAGCGCGCGCAATTCGTCGCGCATCGTCTGCGGCGGCGGGCCGGCCAGCGGCATCGGGGCGGCTGGCGCGTCCATACGCGGGGCGGATAGCGGAAGATTGGCGTGGACCCAACTCCTCTCCCTTGACGGGAGAGGATAGCGAAGCTTGGCAGCTCGCTGCCTAGCGCAGCTTGGAGAGGGTGAGCGGCGCGCAAGCGCCGCGCGGTCGCAAGCGCGACCGCTTACCCCTCACCCAGCTCCGACTAGGGCCGCGCTGAAGGAGCGCGACCCAAGTCTGCGCAACCCTCTCCCGCAAGGGGAGAGGGGAAAGTCTGTATTGCTCCCCCCACACACTTGCGGCTATTCGCGGGAGCGACGAGGCGCCGATCACGGCGCCGGAGGAGACTGCCAAGTGAAACTGGTTCGGGGCGCCTGGAAAATCCTGGTCGGAATCAAGGACGGGCTCGTCCTCCTGTTCATGCTGATCTTCTTCGGCGTGCTGTTCGCGGCCTTGTCGGGCAAGCCCAATGCGGGGCGGATTTCGGACGGCGCATTGGTGCTCAAGCTCGACGGCGCGATCGTCGAGCAGCCCGCGACGCCGACCGCGCTCGCCGCGGCGCAGGGCGAAGGGCCCGACCACGAATTCCGCCTGCGCGACCTGGTACGCGCGATCGACACCGCGAAGGACGATGCGCGGGTCAAGGTGCTGGTGCTCGACCTCGACAGCTATGGCGGCGGCTATCCCGCGGCGGTGACCGAGGTCGCCAACGCGATCGGCCGGTTCAAGACGTCGGGCAAGAAGGTGCTAGCCTACGCCACCGCCTATACCGACGGCAGCTACCTGCTCGCCTCCAACGCCAGCGAGATCTGGGTCAACCCGATGGGCGGCACGCTGTTCATGGGGCCGGGCGGCAACCAGCTCTATTACAAGGGCTTGATCGACAAGCTCGGCGTCAACGTCCACGTCTATCGCGTCGGCAAGTTCAAGTCGTACGTCGAGCCCTATACCCGCGCCGACCAGTCGCCCGAAGCGAAGGAAGCGCTGACCGCGCTGTACGGGTCGATCTTCGGCCAGTGGAAGGACCTGATCCACAAGGCGCGGCCCAAGGCGCAGATCGACCAATTCCTGACTACGCCCGACCAGGCGATCACCGCGGCCAAGGGCGACATCGCACAGGCCAACCTGGCCGCCGGCCTCGTCGACAAGCTCGGCGACCGCGTGGCGTTCGGGAAACATGTGGCCGAACTCGCCGGCGATGCGCCGAAGAAGGTCGCGGGCGCCTATGCCAAGATCGACTATAACGACTGGGTCGCGGCCAACCCGATACCGACCGGCGGCGACAAGATCGGGATCGTCACCGTCGCGGGCGAGATCGTCGATGGCAAGGCAGGTCCCGGCACCGCGGGCGGCGACACGATCGCCAAGGCCGTGCTCGACGCGCTGGCCCGCAAGGAATTGAAAGCGCTGGTGGTGCGCGTCGATTCGCCCGGCGGCTCCGCGCTGGCGTCGGAAACGATCCGGCTCGCGGTGCTTGAAGCCAAGAAGCAGGGCCTCCCCGTCGTCGTGTCGATGGGCGGGCTCGCCGCGTCGGGCGGCTATTGGGTGTCGACGTCGGGCGATGTGATCTTCGCCGAGCCCAATACGATCACCGGCTCGATCGGCATCTTCGGGATCATCCCGACCTTCGAGAACTCACTGGCGAAGCTCGGCGTCACCGCCGACGGGGTGAAGACCACGCCGCTGTCGGGCCAGCCCGACATCTATGGCGGCACCAATCCGCAGGTCGACGCGATCCTGCAATCGGCGATCGAGCACGGCTATGCGCAGTTCCTCAGCCGCGTCGCGACCGCGCGCAAGCTGACGCCGCAGCGCGTCGACGAGATCGGCCAGGGCCGCGTATGGGACGGCGGCACCGCGCGGCAGATCGGGCTGGTCGACCGCTTCGGCACGCTCGACGACGCGGTCGCGGAAGCGGCGAAGCGCGCGGGGCTCGACCCCAAGAACGTGAGTCGCGTCTATCTCGAGAAGAAGCCGAGCTGGTTCACGCAGCTGCTTGCAGCGTGGGGCAAGGACGACGACGACAACGACCTGCAGGCGCGCGACGTGTTCGGCGTGATCGCCAGCGAGCGCCGCGACGTGCTGGCGCGCGCGGTGGGCGATGCCAAGCGGCTCGCGGGCGCGAGCTCTGTCCAGGCGCGCTGCCTCGAATGCGCCGGGTTCAGCGACGCGCGCGCCGGCCGCGCCGACCTCAACGTCGCGCAATTGCTGATCAAGGCGATCTGGCCGTGATTGCGCTCCGCGCGGCACGTCCCGACGATGCCGCCGCGATCGCCGCGATCTACGCGCCCTATGTCGTCACCGGGACGGTCAGCTTCGAGACCGAAGCGCCCGACGCGCGCCAGATGCGCGCCCGGATGACGGCGTCCGACGGGCTGTACCCGTGGATCGTCGCGACCAACGGCGAGGCGGACGGCGACGCGGTGCTGGCCTATGCCTATGCCACCAAGTTCCGCGAACGGCCGGCGTATCGCTATGTCGTCGAAACCTCCGTCTATGTGTCGGGCGCAGCGCAGGGTCAGGGCGTCGGGCGGCTGCTCTATCGCGCGCTGATCGACACGCTGCGCGCGCAAGGCTTCGTCCAGGCGGTCAGCGTGCTTGCGCTGCCCAACGATTATTCGATCGGCCTGCACGAGGCGACGGGCTTTCGCCGCGCGGGCGTGCTGCGCGAAATGGGGTTCAAGCAGGGCCGCTGGATCGATGTCGGCTTCTGGCAATGCGAACTCACCGACGCGACGATCCCGCCCCCCGAGCCGAAGAAGTTCAGCGACGTCGGCGTGATCCAGCGCGGCTAGTCGAGCCGCCGGTACACCGTCGTGCCGTTGACCTGCGGCAGGTCGGCCGAGCGAATTTCCGCGCGATAGGCAGTGTCGCCGATCCGCGCCCAGCGCGAGGTGATGGTGAAGCGCTGACCGCCGCTCGCGATATAATGCCCGGCGAGACCCAGCAAGCTCCCGCGCGACTGCACCATCCCGGTCAGCCGCCCGCCGAAGCTGTCGCGATAGGTGAAGGTGATCGCGCCGACGCGCGCATCCCAGCGATAGACGCTCTCCCCGCCCATCACGCGGCGGCCGCCCTCGCTGACGAGGTGACGGTCGCGGATCGACCCGTCGGTCAGCACCGCGAAGCAATGCCGGTCGATCCGGCCGGGCGCCACCTGCCCCTGCCAGCAATGCCCGGCGAGAAAGCCGAGCGGGTGAAGCTGCGGCTGGAGTGCGGGCGCAGTCGCCGCGGCTAGGACGAGCGCGATCATTCCTTGCCTCCACGATACGCCGGCAACGCGAGCTTCCAGCGGATCGCCACTGCCCGCAGCGTAAAGCCGGCAAGCGCGCCGACCGTCGCCGCGACCGGCAACGGCACCCCCGCCTGCCCCAGCCCGACGTATAGCCCGCTCGCCAGCGCTGCCGCAGTCACGTAGATTTCGGGCCGCAACAGGATCGACGGCTCGCCCGCCAGCACATCGCGGATGATCCCGCCGACGCACGCGGTCACCACGCCCATCAACGCGGCGGGCACCGGCGGCACGCTGTACCCGATCGCCTTCGCCGCGCCGAACACGGCGTACGCCGCCAGCCCGACCGCGTCGAACCAGTCGAGTGCCCGCCCGCGCCACCACGCCGCCGGGGTCAGCCACACCGCGAACGCGACGATCAGGCACGCGGCGGCGGCGCGGCTGTCGTGGATCCAGAACACCGGCGCGCCGATCAGGACGTCGCGCACCGTCCCGCCGCCGACGCCGGTGACAACCGCGAAGAAGCACAAGGTCACCATCGTCTGCCCGCGCCGCGCCGCCGCTAGCGCGCCCGACGCCGCGAACACGATCAGCCCGGCGAGGTCGAGCCACGGCGCGATCGCGGGGAGCCAGTCGGGGGTGTGGGGAAGCATTCCGGACGGGTTAGCCGGGCAATCGGCGCCTGACCAGCGATGCGATGTTGGGAGAACGCAAAGCCCCAAAACGCAATTGGGGAGCCGGTCTTGCGACCGACTCCCCTGTCGCCGGACTTCGATCCGCTTGGCTTTCCCGAAGGTCGGCCTGCGCCATCTGGTTTCGGCGGCTCGCTACATCCGTGCTGCTTTCCGAAGAAAGCGGCGCCAGGTTTCGCGGGTTGCTCGGTTGCGTTGGCCCGAAGGCCACGCAACTCCGCGGTTTCGCTCCGTCCGGACCATCCGAAGACAACCCTCGCTTCGCGAACCACCATATCCGATGCGCCGAAGCGCGTCCGACATCGTGGCTTGCTCCACTCGTTCCGCCCGAAGGCAAACCGAGCTTCGCTTGCCGACTTTCGACCGATCCGAAGACCGATCGTCCGCCAGCAATTTGCTCCACCCCGATCGTCCGAAGGCGACCCGAATCTCGCGACCGACAACCGGTTTGGCCCGAAAGCCCACCTGATCACCGGTTCGGTCGTCGGGGCCGGGCGCGATCATCCGAAGAGTCTCAGCATTCCCGGCCACCGGCGGCCTCACAAGGTCTCGATGCCGAAGCACCTGCTCCTTGCGTTCGGGCCATCGGTTGCAGAGTCCGAAAGGATCGCTTGCGCGCTCCAAACCGGGTTCAGCGGGGGCCGATGTCCCAACCTCGAAAGCATCGTCTTCGCCTTGCGGCTCGGATAACATTCTCGAAGATCAAGTCCTTGAACAATCTGCCGATTTCTCGGCGAACCGTCCGCGTTCTCAATGTCATGAAGCTGTCACCGATTCCGATTCGCGCCAAGCGCGAAACACGCTCGCGGCGCTGTGAATAACGTGGATATCGTGCACATCGGCGGTGCTGCTCTGTAGCTTGCACCGCAAGCTAAATTCTCCCGCGATGAAACTTTGGGGGCACCGAACACGTTACGCACCCGGCATTGATAATCAGCAAAGGGAATTCGAGATGCGTAAACTCATGCTTTCGCTCGGCGCCGTCACGATGGCAGCCACGACCATGGTGATCCCGACCCAAGCCGACGCGCGCAAACACTATTACCGGACTTATCGCGGCCATAGCGGCCGTACCTATTGCACGCATTCGGGCGGCACGACCGGCGCGGTGGTCGGCGGCGTCGGCGGCGCGGTGGTCGGCAACGGCATCGCGGGGCGCGGCGACAAGCTGCTCGGGACGGTGGTCGGCGGTGTCGCTGGCGCGCTCGGCGGGCGTGCGATCGACCGCACCATCACCGCGCATCGTCGCTGCCGCCGCTAAGAGCGCCGCCGCTGACAGCGAAAACAAACGGGGCGCGGCCGGTCGGTCGCGCCCCTTTCTTATTGGGAGGAAGACGGTGACGACGCGCAGCGGTTCGGCGACCTATGAGGGGTTCGGCAACGACGGCATCGGACACGTCTCCACCCAGTCGGGCGTGCTCGCCGACCGGAAATACGGGTTCGGCACGCGCTTCGGCGACGAGCCCGGGACCAACCCGGAAGAATTGATCGCCGCGGCACACGCCAGTTGCTTCACCATGGCGCTGAGTTTCGCGCTAGCGCGGGAAGGGTTCGCCGACGGCCGGCTGGAGACGACCGCCAAGGTCACGCTCGACAAGGAGGGCGATGGCTTTGCGATCACGCGGTCGGACCTGATGCTGACCGCGACCGTCGCCGGGATCGACCCCGATCAGTTCGCGCGCATCGCCGCCGACGCCAAGGCGCATTGCCCGGTGTCGAAGGTGCTCAATGCCGAGATCACGCTCGACCACACGCTGACCGGCTGAACTGGGGGCAGACTGTCGCTGCGATGAACGGAATGTAGTTTTCCGTTCACGCAACCCTCGAATGGCCTCGCGGGTTTTATCGTCACTCCAACAGAAAGGGAGAATGACGATGCGACGGCTCATGTTGGCCGCCCTGGCCGCTAGCACCATGGCGACCCCGATGATGGTTTCGGCCCAGAGCACCCCCGCCCAAGCGAACCGTGAATATCGCAAGAGCGTGAAGGACGCGAACAAGGATTACCGCCACGATTTGCGCAAGGCCGATAGCGTGCGCGACGTGGCGCGTGCCCAGCGCGAACGCGCCCGCGCGATCCGCGATGCCCGCGGCGACTATCGCCACGACATGCGCGATTGGCGGACGTGGCGTAACTACGATTACAACCGCTTCGAAAACGGCCAGCGCTATTATTATGCCGACCGCTATTATCGTGACGGTCGCTATTACCAGCCGCGCGTGCTGTATCGCACCGACCGCATCTATCGCGGGTCGAACGGGCAATATTATTGCCGCCGTTCGGACGGCACCACCGGCCTGATCATCGGTGGCGCGATCGGCGGGCTGATCGGCAACTCGCTGTCGAATGGCCGGTCGAGCACGCTCGGCACGCTGCTTGGCGTGGCGGGAGGCGCGGCGCTCGGGTCGTCGATCGACCGCGGGCAGATCCGCTGCCGCTAACCGATCGGCCTTCGGGTCACGCAGGAAGGGTCCGGCTTCGGCCGGGCCCTTTTGTGTTTCCGCGATGTTAACCGGGCGCCTGTAGGCCGATGACGTGATTTTCCGCACGCGCGCCCTCGCCTGGCTTATCGCCCCGCTCACGCTCGCCGCATGCGGCGGCAAGCCGGCCGCCGAGAACAATCTCGACTCGCTCGATGCCGAGCTCGCCGGGAACGGCGCGAACGCGAGCGATCCCGCTATGCGTGGGGCGTTGCAGGACCAGATCATGGTGGACCCGGCGCTCGCCGGCCAGTCGAATGCCGATGCCATCCGCCCGCCGCGCCAGCCCTATTCGGGCGCGATCCCGCCCGATTCGGTCGCCGGCGGCAAGACCGACGGCACGCTCACCGCCAGCGGATCGTCCTCCTCGGGCGGCAGCAAAGCGACTCCCGCCCCCTCCGGCGACTGCCCGCAGTGCAAGGTCCGCGACGATTCGGTGACGCTCGGCGCGCTCGCCAGCCGCCAGGCCGACAGGAACACCGCGAAGTGCGCGCACGCGCTGCAATATTCGACCAGCTGGGTGCAGCGCCTGCCGACCGACCTCCCGCTCTATCCCGACGCGCGAGTCGATGAAGCGGCAGGCGCGTCGGCGAACGGCTGCCGCCTGCGCGTGGTCAGTTTCTCTACCGGCGCGTCGATCCAGACCGTGCTCGACTGGTACTACGGCCGAGTCACGACCGCCGGCTATTCCGCCGAGCACCAGGCCGACGACAGCCAGCATGTGCTCGGCGGCACGCGCAAGGACGGCGCGGCCTACGTTATTTTTCTCCAAACGCGCGGCGACGGGCGAACAGAGGTGGACTTGGTCGCAAATAACGGGAACTGATCGCCCCGCCATCGCTTCTACCCGCTTCAGCACCCACGCGAGGCCGCCTACCCGATAACGGACAGCATAGGCAGCGCAGTTCGCGTGGGTGCTGAAAACCGCCGGACGACCGCGTTTGTTTAGACGCGCTCCTCCGGCTACAGCGCCCGAATGAATTTCCTTCTCGTCATGATCGGCGGCGCGGTGGGCAGCGCGGGGCGCTATGCCGTCGGCAAGCTCGCGCTCGGCGCGCTCGGCCCGGATTATCCCTGGGGCACGCTCGCGGTGAACCTGATCGGGGGCCTTCTGATGGGGCTGCTCGCCGGGATGCTCGCGCGCACCGGTGGCAGCGAGCATGGCCGCCTGCTGATCGGGGTTGGGTTATTGGGCGGATTCACCACCTTCTCGGCGTTCTCGCTCGACGCGGTAACGATGATCGAGCGTGGGCAATGGGGCGCCGCGATGACCTACGCGCTGGTGTCTGTAATCGGATCGGTGATCGCCCTGTTCGCCGGGCTGTATCTGGTCAGGGCAGTGGCATGAGCGAGATCCGCAGCTTCACTGTCGCGCCCGACGACGACGGCATCCGGCTCGACCGCTGGTTCAAGCGGCATCTGCCCGACACGAGCTTCACGACGGTCGCCAAATGGGCACGCACCGGGCAGCTGCGTGTCGATGGCGCGCGCGCGACGCCGGGGGACCGGATCGCCGCTGGCCAGATGCTGCGCCTGCCGCCGCCCGAACCGGTACAAGTCGCGGGCAAGCCCAAGCGCGAACGCCCGCCACTCAGCGAGGACGAAATCGCGTTCGCGCGCGAAATGGTGATCCACCAAGACGCGCAGGCGTTCGTGCTCAACAAGCCGCCGGGCCTCGCGACGCAGGGCGGGACCAAGACGACGCAACATGTCGACGGCCTGCTCGACGCGCTGCAATACGACAATGAAGGCCGGCCCAAGCTGGTCCACCGGCTCGACAAGGACACGTCGGGCGCGCTGCTCGTCGCGCGCACCGCGCGCGCGGCTGCCTTCTTCGCCAAGACCTTTTCGGGGCGCAGCGCGAAGAAAGTCTATTGGGCGCTGATCGTCGGGGTGCCGTCGATCGAGGACGGCATGATCGACCTGCCGCTCGCCAAGCAGCCCGGCACCGGCGGTGAAAAGATGCATGTCGACGAGGCGGAGGGGATGCCGTCGCGCAGCCGCTATCGCGTGATCGAGCGCGCGGGCAATGCCGCCGCCTGGGTCGAGCTGACACCCTACACCGGGCGCACGCACCAGCTCCGCGTCCACATGGCGGCGATCGGTCACCCGATCGTCGGCGACGGCAAATATGGCGGCCCGGCGGCGTTCCTGACCGGCGGGATCAGCCGAAAGATGCACCTCCATTCGCGCCGCATCGCGGTCGATCACCCCGACGGCGGCACGATCGATGTCGAGGCCGAACTGCCGCAGCATTTCGCCGAGAGCCTCGCGCAGCTCGGGTTCGACCAGATGCTCGGCAACATGATGCCGATCGACGAGCCGGCGCCGCCGACCAAGGCCGAGCAGAAGGTCCGCGCCAAGCAGCACGCCAAGAGCGTGCGCAAGGAGCGCAAGGGCGAACGCCGCAATCGCGGTAGCGAGCCTGCGCCCTGGCGCGGCAAACCGGCCAGACCCGGCGGCAAGAAGCCAAGCCCCAAGAAGCGCTAATGCATCCCAACTCGACCTACCGCTGGGAGGACCGCGACGCGATGCGCGCGTTGGTGAGCGAACTCGGCTTCGGGCAACTGTTCGCCGCGACCCCCGATGGCCCGCGCGTCGCGCAGGTGCCCGTCGTGTGGCTCGACGACGATACGCTCGGGCTGCACCTCGCGCGCGGCAACGGGATCGTGCGCCATCTCGACGAGGCGACCGCGCTGTTCACCGTGCTCGGCCCGGACGGCTATATCAGCCCCGATTGGTACGGGCTCGACGCCGACCAGGTCCCGACGTGGAACTATATCGCGGTCGAGCTGGAGGGCACGATCCAGCGGATGGAGCATGACGCGCTCGTCGCGCAGATCGACCAGCTCGCGGCCGAGCAGGAGGCGAAGCTCGACAAGGCGCCGTGGACGCGCGGCAAGATGGACCCGAAGCTGTTCGACAAGATGACGAGCGGGATCGTCGGTTTCCGGCTCGACATCGCGGCGTGGCGCGGGACGATCAAGCTCGGCCAGAACAAGCCCGAGCCCGCGCGGCTCGCCGCCGCCGACGGTGCGGAGGCCTCGGGCAGGCGCGGTATCGCCCACTGGATGCGCAACGCATGATGGGCCGCGCTTGCAGTTGCCGATCCGCCGCTCCATCTGGAGGCACAATGACCGACACCCCCAACCCCTCGCAATCCCGCAATCGTTACCTGCTGATCGTCGGCACGCGCCTGATCGGTGCCGCCGGCGCGGTGTTCGGGCTGGTCCTGACGGCGCGATTTCCGCAATGGCAAATGAAGGTTCTTGGCGGCGCAATCGTGCTGTCGGCGATCTACATGACATTAGTCGTACCACTGGCGCTGGCGCATCGCTGGGCGACACCGGGCACTGTGAGGACCAACCGGCGGCGGCCACGCAAACTCCCCAAATGAAGCGCTTCTGGAAGGAGGTTGCGGTCGATGCCGAGCGCGGCATCCAGCTCGACGGAAAGCCGGTGCGCACGCCGGGACGCTTGCCACTCATACTGCCGACCGATGCGCTGGCCGAGGCGATCGCCGAGGAATGGCGCTGCGTCGAAGACGAGATCGATCCGCGCCCGATGCCGCTGACTGGCCTCGCCAACGCCGCGATCGAGCGAGTCGCCGCCGACCCGGCAGTGTTTGCCGCGAACCTGGCGGCCTATGCCGAGAGCGACTTGCTCTGCTACCGCGCCGATGCGCCGCCCGAGTTGATCGCCCGGCAAGCGACGGCGTGGGATCCGCCGCTCGCCTGGGCGACGACGCGGTACGACGTGCACTTCCTGCTCGCCCCCGGTGTCATGCATCAGCCGCAGCCCGACGCCACGATCGAGCGACTCGCGGTCGCGGTTGCCGTCCGCGACCCGTTCGAGCTCGCCGCGCTGGCGCCGATCGTCACGATCACCGGCTCGCTGGTGCTCGGCCTCGCGCTGGTCGAGCGTGCGATGGATGCCGACGCTGTGTGGGATGCGGCCAACCTCGACGAGGACTGGCAAGCCGAGCAATGGGGCGAGGACGCGCTGGCGGCGCAAGCGCGTGCCGTGCGGCGCACCGAATTCGACGCCGCCGCGCGCTTCCTACATCTCCGGCAGACGCCGGATGAAGCCGATCATGCCGCGCTGGCGTGAGCGCTTGAGCCGTTCGGTGGTCAGGATCGTCTGGACGCACTCGTAGCAATCGTCGAGGTCGTCGTTGACTAGGACGTAATCGTACCCGTCCCAGTGGCTCACCTCCGATTGCGCACGGTCCATGCGGCGGTCGATGATTTCCTGGCTGTCGGTCGCGCGCTTCTCCAGCCGCGCGCGCAAAGTCTTGAGTCCCGGCGGCAGGATGAACACCCGTACCACGTCGCCGCCGGCGAGCTGGAACAATTGCTGCGCGCCCTGCCAGTCGATATCGAACAGGATGTCGCGGCCTGCCTCCAAATCCTTGAACACCGTCTCGCGCGGCGTGCCGTAGCGCTCCTCGAACACGCGCGCCCATTCGAGGAACTGGTCGTCCTCGACCATCTGGCGGAAAACGTCCTTGGTGACGAAGTGATAGTCCTTGCCGTCGACCTCGCCCGGACGGATCGGGCGCGTGGTGTAGGACACCGACATCTTGAGCTTGTTGCGTTCTTCCTTGAGCAGCCGGTTGGCGATGGTTGATTTGCCTGCCCCCGACGGCGAGGACAGCACGAACATCAAGCCGCGGCGCTTGAAGCTCTTGGGTTGCGACGCGCGGTGATCGGCCATGCGCGCCTTTGGCGTGGAGCGGCAGGCCGCGTCAAGCGACTCAAAACTTAGCCACTTGCTTTAGTTTTCTGCCTCACTAATAGTAAAGTAGATGCTTAATGAATCGCACCTGCTCGATCGCGCGTTTCACGCGCTCGCCGATTCGACGCGGCGCGCAATTGTCGAGCGGCTGATCGCGCGGCCGATGACGGTCAGCGACCTGGCATCGCCGTTCGAGATGTCGCTGCCCGCGGTAATGCAGCACCTCGCGGTGCTCGAAACGGCGGGGCTGGTCCGGTCGCACAAGGCCGGGCGCGTGCGCACCTGCCGGATCGATCCGGTCGCGATGCGGCTGGTCGAACACTGGATGCTCGACCGTCGCCGCGAGTGGGAAAGCCGCTTTGATAAGCTCGACGATTATCTCAAGACGATGGAAGGAAAAGAGAAATGAGCGACAAGACGGTCATTCGCCCCGATCCTTTGGTATCGGACCGCCATTTCGACGCCCCGCGCGCTTTGGTGTTTCGCGCTTGGACGACGGCCGAGCATATCAGGGCCTGGTTCAGCCCCGAAGGTATGACCACACCCGAAGCCGTGGTCGAATTCCGTCCCGGCGGTCGCTTCGAAATCTGCATGGAGGCGCCCGACGGCGAGCAATACTGGAGCCGGGGCAGCTTCATCGACATCGTCGAGAACGAGAAGATCGTGTGGGAAGCGGGCGGGCACGCCAACGAGGAGCGCACATCGAGCTTCCATGTCGTGACGACCGTCGAGTTCACCGACGACAGCGCGGGCACCAATATGCACGTTCACCAGGCCTACGAAGTCTATGACGACGCCGGCATCGCCGCGGTCGGCGGCGCGCCCGAGGGCTGGCGCACGACGCTCGACAAGCTCGAGCGCGAAGTGACGCGGATGAAGGCGGGCTGATCCGCTTCAGGCGGGCGCGGCAGCTCCGTCGAGCTTGCGGTTGAGATAGCGAAGCGCCGCATAGGCACCGCCGATCACGATCGCAGCCGGCACGGCCTTGCGCGCGACCTTCCACGTCGCGACGCCGGCGAGCGCGCCCAGCGTCCCGCCCTTACCGTCGCGCAGGTCGATCTTGCGGCCAATAGCGGCGGCAATGAGGTCACCGATCATGAGAAACTCCCTGAAATTGCAGGGCGATAAAGCGCGATCCGCAGCGAAGTTCCGTCAGCGCCCGATCATCGTCTCCGGCCGGACGACCCGGTCGAACGTGGCTTCGTCGACCAGCCCTAGATCGAGCCCCGCCTGCTTAAGCGTCATGCCCTGCTCGTGCGCATGCTTGGCGATCTTCGCGGCCTTGTCATAACCGATCTCCGGCGCCAGCGCGGTGACCAGCATCAGCGAGCGATCGACCAGCTCGGCAATCCGCTGCCGGTCAGGCTCCAGCCCTTCGACGCAGCGCTCGGCGAACGACTCCATCGCCACCGCGAGCAGATCGATCGAGCGCAGCACCGCCGCGCCGATCAGCGGCTTGAACACGTTGAGCTCGAGGTGCCCCTGCATCCCGCCTACCGTCACCGCTTGATGGTTGCCGATCACTTGCCCCGCGACCATCGTCAGCATCTCGCACTGCGTCGGGTTGACCTTGCCCGGCATGATCGAGCTGCCGGGTTCGTTGGCGGGCAGCGCCAGCTCGCCGATCCCCGAGCGCGGGCCGCTGCCGAGCAGGCGGATATCGTTGGCGATCTTGGTCAGCGCGACCGCGAGCGTGTTGAGCGTGCCCGACAGATGGACCAACGGGTCGTTCGACGCGAGCGCCTCGAAGCTGTTCTCCGCCGGCACGAACGGATGCCCGGTAATCTCGACCAGTGCCGCGCAGAACTTGCCCGCGAACCCCTCGGGCGCGTTGAGTCCCGTGCCGACCGCGGTTCCGCCCTGCGCCAGCCGGTTGGTGCCGTTGACGATCGCCGGCTCGATCCGCCGCCCGCAACGATAGACCTGGTTGGCGTACCCCGAAAACTCCTGCCCCAACGTCAGCGGCGTCGCGTCCTGCAAATGCGTGCGGCCGATCTTGACGATGTCGTCCCACGCCCCAGCCTTGGCTTGCAGCGCGTCCTTCAGCCGGTCGAGCGCGGGGAACAGCCGCTTGGTCACCGCGAGCGACGCCGCGATGTGGAGCGCGGTCGGGAAGCTGTCGTTCGACGACTGGCTCATGTTGACGTGATCGTTGGGATGGACCGGCGTCTTGCCGCCGCGCGTGCCGGCCAGCATCTCGTTGGCGCGGCCGGCGATCACCTCGTTGACGTTCATGTTCGACTGCGTGCCGCTGCCGGTCTGCCAGATGACGAGCGGGAACTGGTCGTCGAGCTTCCCCGCGACGACTTCGGCCGCCGCCGCCTCGATCGCATCGGCGAGTTCGGGCGGCAGGCCATGCCGCCGGTTTACCCGCGCCGCCGCCTGCTTCACCAGCGCGAGCGCGTGAACGATGGCGATCGACATGCGTTCGGTCGGGGGAAACGGGAAATTCTGGATCGAGCGTTGGGTCTGCGCGCCCCAATAGGCGGCGGCGGGAACCTCGATAGCGCCGATCGAATCGGTTTCGGTGCGGGTTTCGGTCATTCGCCCTCCAACCGCCGGGCGCGGCTATTTTTTGCGCTTGAAATCCACCGCCACAACATTCGACCCGTCATCGACGCGCTCGATCGGATCGTTCTCGGCTTCCTCATGCGGCTCCGGCCCATCCGGCCCTTCCTGCGCCTGGAAACGCAGCTCGAAATTGACCGCGGGGTCGTGGAACCCGGTGATCGCCGAATAGGGAATGTCGAGCTTCGACGGCACCTGGTTGAAGCTCAAGCCCACCGAGAAGCGCTCGTCGTCGACCGTCAGGTCCCAATAACGGTTCTGCAGCACGATCGTCATCTCGTCGGGAAACCGCTCGATCAGCCGCGACGGTATGTCGACGCCGGGCGCCTGGGTCTTGAACGTGATGTAAAAATGATGTTCGCCCGGCAGCCCGCCGCCCGCCGCGACCGACCCCAGCACGCGGCCCACCACCGCACGCAATGCCTCCTGGACGATCTCGTCATAGGGAATCAGGCTGTCGGGCAGGCTATCGCTCATGCGCCTTGGGTAGCGGCTGGCGGGAGCGGGTCAAGATTGCATGCGCGGGCGTGGGCGCTATGGGGAGCCATGCGCAGCGCGACGATCAGCCGCAAGACGAGCGAGACGAGCATCGATGTGACCGTCGATCTCGACGGGACAGGCGCGTACAACGTGTCGACCGGGATCGGGTTCTTCGATCATATGCTCGAACAATTGAGCCGCCATTCGCTGATCGACCTGAGCGTCAAGACCGTCGGCGACCTGCATATCGACCAGCACCACACGGTCGAGGACACCGGCCTCGCGATCGGCGAGGCGGTGGCGCAGGCGCTGGGCGAGAAGCGCGGCATCCGCCGCTATGCCGACGCACTGAGCCCGATGGACGAGACGCTGACGCGCGTCGCGCTCGATATTTCGGGGCGGCCGTTCCTCGTGTGGAAGACCGAATTCTCGCAGAAACGGCTCGGCGAGATGGACACCGAGATGTTCGAGCATTTCTTCCACTCGTTCGCGCAGACCGCGGGGATCACGCTGCACATCGAGACGCTGTACGGGTCGAACAACCACCATATCGCCGAAGCTGCGTTCAAGGGGCTGGCGCGGGCGTTGCGCGAGGCGGTCGAGATCGATCCCCGCAAGGCCGGGGTGATTCCGAGCACCAAAGGCACATTGTGAAAGCCCCTCCCCTAAAGGGGTGGGCTAATTGACGCTCGCGCTGATCGATTACGGCGCGGGCAATCTTCATTCGGTAGCCAACGCGCTGAAGGCAGCGGGCGCGCGCGACATCGCAGTGACCGCCGATCCGGACGTGGTGACGAAGGCCGATCGCATCGTCCTGCCGGGAGTGGGTGCGTTCGGCGCGTGCGCGAGTGCGTTGCGCGGTATCGATGGCATGGTCGAGGCGCTCGATCAGCGCGTGCGGTGTGACGGCGCACCGTTCCTCGGCATCTGCGTCGGCATGCAGTTGATGGCCGATGCCGGCGAGGAAATGGGCGAGCATCTCGGACTTGGCTGGGTGCGGGGGCGCGTGAAGCAACTGGCGCCAAGCGACCCGACCGCCAAGGTTCCGCACATGGGCTGGAACGACGTTCACCTAACCGCTCCACACCCGCTGGTAGAACCGGGCGAGGCCTATTTCCTCCACTCCTACGCGTTCGAGGGCGAGGATGTGATCGCCACCACCGACCATGCCGGTCCGGTCGTCGCGGCGATCGCGCGCGAAAATCTGGCGGGGGTGCAGTTCCACCCGGAAAAGAGCCAGCGCTACGGGCTCGACTTGTTGGAAAGGTTCCTGAAATGGCAGCCGTAAAAATCCTCCCCATTCATGGGGAGGTGGCAGCGCGTAGCGCTGACGGAGGGGGTCATCCTCCTCGGAATCGCCCTCGGCCCACCCCCTCCACCAGCCTGCGGCTGGTCCCCCTCCCCGTCCCGGGGAGGATTTGATGTCGCTGATCGTCTTCCCCGCGATCGACCTGAAGGACGGCAACGTCGTGCGCCTGTCCGAAGGCGACATGGACTCGGCGACGATCTACGGCAGTGACCCGGTCGCGCAGGCGATGGCGTTCGCCGAAGCCGGCGCGCAGCACCTCCACATGGTCGACCTCGACGGCGCGTTCGCCGGGCAATCGGTCAACGGTGACGTGGTGCGCGCGGTGGTTGCGGCGTTCCCCGGCCATGTCCAGCTCGGCGGCGGCGTCCGCGACCGCGCCGCGATCGAGGGCTGGTTCGACGCCGGAGTCGCGCGGCTGGTGATCGGCACCGCGGCGCTGGAGAACCCCGAACTGGTCCACGACGCGGCGCGCGACTTCCCGGGAGGGATCGTCGTCGCGGTCGACGCCAAGGACGGCATGGTCGCGACGCGCGGTTGGGCCGATGTGTCGGACGTCGAGGTCGTCGACATGGCGCGGCGATTCGAGGATGCCGGGGTCGCGGCGTTGCTGTTCACCGATGTCGGGCGCGACGGGCTGCTGAAAGGATGCAACGTCCAGGCGACGGTCGATCTCGCGCGGACGGTCGATATCCCAGTGATCGCGAGCGGCGGGGTGAGCGGGATCGCCGACATCCACGTTCTCGCGCTCCACGCCCGCGACGGGATCGAGGGCGTCATAACCGGGCGGGCGCTCTATGACGGCCGCCTCGACCTCGCGACGGCGATCGCGGTGGCGGACGCAGCGTGACCCTAAAAGCTGGCCTCATCGTGGTGGGGCTCGGCCTTATGGCCCTGTTCGGATTTGGCTTCTTAATTGATCTTCGGGACCGTACCTCGTCGGTGAAAGGATTGAGTGCTTCGCGCGACAGCCAGCCCGTCGGCTATTGGGTTGCCATGGCCTTCAACGCGGCGTGGATAGTAGCGGGGCTTGTCGTTTTCATAATCGGTGTAGTCATATGACCGTCCGCGCGCGCGTCATCCCCTGTCTCGACGTTGCCAGCGGCCGCGTTGTGAAAGGCGTCAACTTCGTCGATCTGCGCGATGCCGGCGATCCGGTCGAGCAGGCACAGGCGTACGACGCGGCGGGGGCGGATGAATTGTGTTTCCTCGACATCACCGCCAGCCACGAAGCGCGCGGGACGATCCTCGACGTGGTGCGGCGGACCGCGGCGGTGTGCTTCATGCCGCTGACCGTCGGGGGCGGCGTGCGGTCGGGGGAGGATGCGCGGGCATTGTTGCTAGCCGGCGCGGATAAGGTGGCGGTCAATTCGGCGGCCGTCGCGCGACCAGAGGTGGTGAGCGAGATGGCCGAGCGGTTCGGCAGCCAGTGCGTGGTCGCCTCGGTCGATGCGCGACGGTCGGGCGACGGCTGGGAAGTGTTCACGCATGGCGGGCGGCAAGCCACCGGGATCGACGCCGTGGCGCACGCGACCCGGCTCGCCGAGCTCGGCGCGGGCGAGCTGCTGATCACCAGCATGGATCGCGATGGCACGCGCGACGGCTACGACCTCGACCTTACGCGCATGATCGCCGATCGGGTGAGCGTGCCGGTGGTCGCGTCGGGCGGCGTCGGCGGGCTCGACGATCTGGTCGCCGGCATCCGCGATGGCCACGCCAGCGCAGTGCTCGCCGCGAGCATCTTCCATTTCGGCGAGGCAAGCATCGCCGACGCTCACCGCACGTTGGCCGCGGCGGGGATTCCGGTGCGGCGGCCCATTTCCTGACTGTTAAGGGCGGACGCGCTATGGCGTTGCAATGCGGTTCGCCCTGCTCTTCCTGATCCTCGCAACCCCGGCCCTTGCGCAGGTGCCGCCGCATAGCGGCGTGATCCACACGCGCAGCATGCCCGAACTCTCGGACATCGCGCTGTTCGTAATGGCGGTTGGCGGCGTCTGGCTGGCCCGACGTGCGCTGCGCAAACGCTTCGCCAAGCAGGGTACACCCAAAACCGAGGATTGACGCGGCGCGCCCGCGCGGGCAGCGATCGATCCATGGCCGACGACCCGCTCGACGCGCTCGACGCGCTGATCCGTTCCCGGAAAGGTGCCGACGCCGCCAGTTCGTACACCGCCAGCCTGTTCGCCGCGGGTCGCGCCAAGGTCGCCCAAAAGGTCGGCGAGGAAGCGGTCGAAACCGTCATCGCCGCGATGGGCGACGACAAGAAGGCGCTGACCGGCGAAGCCGCCGACCTAATCTATCACCTTGTCGTCCTGCTCGCCGATGCCGGCTTGTCGCTCGACGATGTCCGTCAGGAACTCGCGCGGCGCACCGGGCAATCGGGCCTCACCGAAAAGGCCAGCCGGAGTTCGTGATGCCGATCGACGCGACTCAGCCGTATGACGACCAGAATATCTTTGCGAAGATCCTGCGCGGCGAAATCCCGTCGAAGCGCGTCTACGACGACGAGTGGGCCGTCGCGTTTCACGACATCGCCCCCGCCGCACCCGTGCATATCCTGGTGGTTCCGACAGGCCCGTACGTGTCGTGGGACGATTTCAGCGCGCGCGCCTCGGCGGAGGAAATCGCCGGCTTCGTCCGCGCAATCGGCGCAGTCGCGCGCGATCTCGACCTCGTCGCGCCGGGCTATCGCCTGCTGGCCAATGTCGGCCAGCATAGCGGCCAGGAAGTACCCCATCTGCACGTCCACCTGTTCGGCGGCCAACCGCTCGGCCCGATGCTCGCGCGTTAGGGATTGCCTCCCCCGCGATTGTGGCTAGGCTCCGCGCCAACATAAAAAATACCCTAGGGGATGTTCATGATTTTCGACCGCGTAAAACCGCTGGACGCGATCCTCGCGACCGCCGAGAAGAAGGGACTGCACCGAACGCTCGGCGCATTCCAGCTGACCATGCTGGGCATCGGCGCGGTGATCGGCACGGGTATCTTCGTGCTCACGTCCGAAGCCGCGCAGAAGGCCGGGCCGGGGATGCTGATCAGCTTCGTCATCGCGGGCTTCGTCTGCGGTGTTGCCGCACTCTGCTATTCCGAGCTTGCTTCGATGGTCCCGGTGTCCGGGTCTGCCTACACCTATACCTACGCGGTCAACGGCGAGTTGCTCGCCTGGATGGTCGGCTGGGCACTGATCCTGGAATATGCCGTCGGCGCGAGCGCGGTCGCGGTCGGCTGGTCGAACTTCGTCGTCGGGCGGTTGGGGGCCGCCGGGTTCCACATACCCGCGGCCCTGAGTAACGCCGACGCCCTGATGGCGCACATGTACGTCGCGTTCGGCACGCCGATGAGCGCCGACTTGCAAAAGGCGATGGACGTCGGCGGCTGGATCAACGTTCCCGCCATCATCATCGTCGCGTTTGTCACCTGGCTGCTCGTGATCGGAACGACCGAGAGCGCGCGCGTCAACGCAATCCTCGTCGCGGTGAAGATCGCCGCGCTGACCGCGTTCATCGCGCTCACGCTGCCGGTGCTCAATTCGTCGCACTTCGGCAGCGCGACCGAGCCATTCATGCCCACGGGCACGACTGGGGTGCTCGGCGCCGCGGCTTCGATCTTCTTCGCCTATGTCGGGTTCGACGCGGTGTCGACCGCGGCGGAAGAGACGAGAAATCCGCAGCGCAATGTGCCGATCGGGTTGATCGGGTCGCTCGGCATCTGCACGATCTTCTACCTGCTCGTCGCCAGTGGTGCGATCGGCGCGATCGGTGCACAGCCGGTGATGGATGCGGCGGGCCACGTACTGTCGCCGGGAACCCCCGAACTTGCCGGGCGCTGCGCATCGACCGTCGCCTCGGGCGCGACCGAGCCGCTCGTCTGCTCCAAGGAAGCGCTGGTCCACGTGCTGCAGGTCGTCCATCATCCGTACGTCGGCTGGCTGGTCGGTCTGGCCGCGGTGATCGCGCTGCCCTCGGTCGTGCTGATGATGATGTTCGGCCAGACTCGCGTGTTCTTCACGATGGCGCGCGACGGCTTGCTTCCCGAACGTCTGTCGGCAGTGCATCCGAAGTTCCGCACGCCGCACGTCGTCACGATCGTGACCGGTGTCGCCGCGGCGTTCGCGGCAGCGTTGCTGCCGGTCGGCAAGCTCGCCGACTATTCGAACTCGGGCACGTTGTTCGCGTTCTTCATGGTCGCGGTTTCGGTGATGGTGCTGCGCGTGCGCGATCCCAACCGGACGCGCCCGTTCCGGACGCCGGCGGTGTGGATCATAGCGCCGCTCGCGATGATCGGCTGTATCGGACTGTATTTCTCGTTGCCGCTGACCGCGATCCTCGTCCTGCCGGGCTGGGGTGCGATCGGCCTGCTGATCTACTTCCTCTACAGCCGCAGCCGCAGCCATGTCGGCCGCGGAATCGTGGATGTGGTCGACGATCCGTCGATGCAGCCGGAAACGTCCAAGCCGCTCTGACCAGCGCTTGGCACAAACGAAAAGGCCGGGGAGCGATCCCCGGCCTTTTTTGTGGCGCTAAGCAGCGGGTTCAGCCGAGTTTGTCGACAACCAGTTGCTTGATGTCGGCAACGGGACGCGGGCCGATGTGGCTGATGCACTCCGCCGCACAGATCGCGCCCATGCGCAGGCTCGTCTCGAGGTCGCGGCCCTGCGCTTGTCCGGCCAGGAACCCCGCCGCGAACAGGTCGCCCGCGCCGGTCGTGTCGACCACGTCGTCGATCGGCTCGGCCGGGACACGGGCGTGCTCGCCGCCCTTGTGTGCCTCAGCCCCGGCCGCGCCGTGCGTGCAGACCAAAGTCGGGATCTTGGCGGCCAACGCGGCGACCGCTTGCGCCGTGTCTTCGGTCTGCATCATCGATCGCACTTCGACGTCATTCGCGAACAGGATGTCGATCTGCCCGGCGTCGATCAGCGCGTGGAAGGCGTCGCGATGCCCCTCGACCACGAACGCGTCCGACAGCGTCAGCGCGACCTTGCGGCCCGCGCCGCGCGCCATCGCGATCGCGCGCTTCATCGCGTCGCGTGACTGGTCGGCGTTCCACAGATAGCCTTCGAGATAGAGGATCCCGCCGGCCGCGATCGTCGCTTCGTCGACGGCCGCTTCGGGCAGGAACTGCGCGGCGCCGAGGAAGGTGTTCATCGTGCGCTGACCGTCGGGCGTGATCAGCACCAGGCAGCGCCCGGTCGGATCGCCGCCGGTCGCCGCCGGGGTCGCGAAATGCACGCCGAGCGCCTGGACGTCGTGCGCGAAGACATTGCCGAGCTGGTCGTCGGCGACCTGGCCGATGAACCCCGTGGCATGGCCCAGCGCGGCGAGCCCGGCGATCGTGTTCGCGGCCGATCCGCCCGACACTTCGCGCCCCGGCCCCATGCGCGAATATAGGTCGTCGGCGGCGGCGGGATCGAAGATCAGCTGCATCCCGCCCTTGGTCATCCCTTCCGCGACGATGAATTCGTCGGTGGCCTGGGCGAGGATATCGACGATCGCGTTGCCGATCGCGACGACGTCATAGGTGGCGGTGGTCAAATCAAGTCTCCGAATGGGGTTGGCCGCGCCGTACCCGCGCGGCTAGACGGGCGCAACGATGATCCGCGCGTTCTTCCTGTCGCTCGGCGATCTCGCCGACCCGGCGATCCTACGCGTGTTCGCGAAGACGATCGCGCTGACGCTGATGATTTTTCTGTTGCTCGGCGCTAGTTTGTGGTTCGCGACGCGCTGGCTGGTGATCGACCAGCTGGGCTGGGACGAGACCGCCGGCAATATGGCGGCGGTCAGCGGGTTCCTGGCGATGCTGCTGTTCGGCTGGGTGCTGTTCCGCGCGATCGCGGTGGCGGTGCTCTGGCTGTTCGGCGACGACATCGTGATCGCGGTCGAGCGGCGACATTATCCAGCGGCACTGGCGGATGCGCATCGCGTGGCCGCAACGCGATCGCTGGCGCTCGGGTTGCGCTCGGCGGTGCGGGCGTTGTTGGTCAACGTGCTGCTTATCCCGGGTTACGTCCTGTTGCTGGTAACGGGGTTGGGCACGCCGCTGTTGTTTTACGCCGCCAACGGCTGGCTGCTCGGCGCCGATCTGGGCGAGATGGTTGCGGCGCGCCACCTGATGCGCGGCGAGATGAGGGCGTGGCGGCGCGACACGCGCTGGTCGCGCTGGGACTTGGGCGTGACGGTCGCGGCATTGCTGAGCGTGCCGTTCGTCAATCTGGTCACCCCAATGCTCGGCGCGGCGATGGCGACGCATATGTTTCATGGGAGAAAGCGATGACGCGCGCGATGATACTCGGGGCGGGGCTGTTGCTGGCGGGATGCGGCGGCGGAACGATGGCGCGTCCGGCGACCCCGAGCGCCGCGCCGGTGCGGCCGATCTCGACCGCCGGGCTCGACCGCGTGATGGGGCAGAACGCCGCGGGACTGACCCGCGAGTTCGGCAATCCCGACGCCGACGTGCGCGAGGGCAATGCGCGCAAGCTCCAGTTCAAGGGGCCGATCTGTGTGCTCGATACCTATCTCTATCCACCCAAGGGCGGCGGCGAAGCGGCAGTCACCTATGTCGATACGCGCCAGCCCGACGGCAGCCCGATCGACCGCGCGAGCTGTGTCGCGGCGCTAGCGCGGCGCGGCGGCGGAAAGTAGCCGGGCGAGCGCCCAGCCTGCAGCATCGCGCACCACGTCGGACGCGTCTTCGCGCAGCGTTTCAAGCGCGGGCGCGAGTGCAGCATCGCCGCTGTTGCCCGCCGCGTAGGCCGCGTTGCGCACCATCCTGTCGCGCCCGATCCGCTTGATCGGCGAGCCGGCGAACACTTGGCGGAACGCCGCATCGTCGAGCGCGAGCAGGTCCGCGAGGTGCGGCGCGGTCAGTTCGGCGCGCGGCAGGAAGGCGCGGTTGGCGGCGGCGGAGGCCGCGAACTTGTTCCACGGGCACACCGCGAGGCAATCGTCGCAGCCGTAGATGCGGTTGCCGAGCGCTTCCCGGAATTCCTCGGGCACCGGGCCCTTATGCTCGATCGTCAGGTACGAAATGCACCGCCGCGCATCGAGCCGGTAGGGCGCGGGAAACGCATCGGTCGGGCATGCGCGCTGGCACGCGTCGCACGACCCGCAGGTGTCGCTGCCCGGTAGCGACGGCGCGAGGTCGAGCGTCGTGTAGATCGCGCCGAGGAACAGCCAACTGCCGTGCTCGCGGCTGACCAGATTGGTGTGCTTGCCCTGCCAGCCGAGTCCCGCCGCTTCCGCCAGCGGTTTTTCCATCACCGGCGCGGTATCGACGAATACCTTCAGGTCGCTGCCCGGCGCTTCGGCGACAATCCACCGCGCCAGCGCCTTGAGCGTGCGCTTGACCAGGTCGTGATAGTCGGACCCCTGCGCGTACACTGAAATCCGCCCGACATCGCCCTCCCCCGCCAGCGCCAACGGGTCGCGGCCCGGTGCGTAGCTCATCCCGAGCGCGATCACGCTCTTCACGTCGGGCCACAGACCGGCGGGCGCGGCACGCTGAGCGCTCCGCTCCTCCATCCAGATCATCTCGCCATGCGCGCCCTCGCCCAGCCACTGGCGCAGTCGCTCGCCCGCCAGCGGCGCGGCGTCGGCGCGCGCGACGCCGATGTCCGCGAAACCGAGCCTTAACGCTTCGGCGCGCAACCGCTCCTCGAATGGCCTTTCGTGATCCACGCCGCCCCGCTACCACGATAAGCGAGAACAAGGGGATAGGTCGCGTGTCACAATCTCTGGCGGTCAGCGCCACCGGGCTCGTCAAGAAATTCGGCGGGCGGCGTGTCGTCGACGGGGTCGACCTGGCGGTGCCGGCGGGGACGATCTACGGCGTGCTGGGCCCCAACGGCGCGGGCAAGACGACGACGCTGCGCATGCTGCTCGGGATCATCGAGCCCGACGAGGGCGAACGCACCTTGCTCAGCTGTCGCCACCCGCGCGATGCGAGCGACCGCGTCGGCTATCTTCCCGAAGAACGCGGGCTCTATCCGGCGATGAAGGCGCGCGAGGCGATCGCATTCATGGGGGCGCTCCGCGGCCTGCCGTGGGGCACTGGGCGTAAGCGCGCGGTCGAACTGATGGAGAATGCCGGTCTCGGCTACGCGGTCGACACCAAGATCCGCAAGCTGTCGAAGGGCATGGCGCAGCTCGTCCAGCTGCTCGGGTCGGTGGTGCACCAGCCCGATTTGCTCGTGCTCGACGAACCGTTTTCGGGGCTCGACCCGGTCAATCAGGAAAATCTCGAAAAGCTGATCCGCGGCGAACAGGCGCGCGGCGCGACCGTCCTCTTCTCGACCCACGTCATGGCACACGCCGAGCGGCTGTGCGACCGGCTCGCGATCATCGCGGGGGGCAAGCGCCGGTTCGAAGGAACCGTCAACGACGCGCGCGGACGCTTGCCGATGCAGGCGCATTACACGCCCGAACGCGACGATCCCGGGATTGCCGCGATGCTGCCCGGCGACGCGCGGCATGACGGGCAGGCGTGGATATTCCCGGTCCCCGACGGCGGGATCGAGGCAATGCTGATGCGGCTGACGCAATCGGGGCATGGCGTGGCCGGACTGTCGATCGAACGGCCCGGGCTGCACGATGCATTCGTCCAGATCGTCGGCGCGAAGGCATTGGCCGAAGCCGAAGCGGAGGCGCGGTGATGACCGCCGAAGCCCTCCGCCGCTCGACTCGCCAGGCGCTCACCGTTGCGCGGCGCGATTTCATCGCGACCGTGTTCACGCCGACCTTCCTGATCTTCCTGTTGTCGCCGCTGTTCACAATCGCGTTCGGTGCGATGGGCGGGTTGGGCGCGTCGACAATGACTCGGTCCGTGGTCGAACGCAGCAAGCTGGTGGTGCTGACCGCGCCGCAACGCAATGACGCGATCCACGACGCCGACACGCAATTGCGCCTGATGTTCGGTCGCGACGACATGCCGCCGCCGCTCGACTACCGCGCACCGGGAGCGGACCCGGAAAAGCAGGCACGCACGCTGATCGGCAGCCACGAAGGCGATGTCGACGCGGTGCTCTACGGCCCGCTCACCGCCCCCCATATCCTCTACGGCAACAATTCGGCCGGCGAAGCGAACTACCTCGCTGCGCTCGCCGAGCAAGTGCTGCGCAGCGACCGGATCGGGTCGAGCGCGCCCTTGAGCACGCCGGTGAAGACGCATATCGCGCAAACCCAGGTGACCGAGTCCGGCCATAGCGCCGCCGCAATCTTCGCGGTGGTCGCGATCTTCATGCTGACGCTGTTCCTCGCCGGGCTGACGATCGGCACGATGGCGGAGGAGCGCAACAACAAGGTGATCGAGGTGCTCGCCGCCGCCGTCCCGCTCGAATCGGTGTTCGTCGGCAAACTGGTGGGGATGTTCGGCGTCGCGTTGCTGTTCGTCGGCTTCTGGGGAACGGTTTTCAGCCAGGTGACGAGCATCTTCCCCGGGCTCGCGACCACGCTGGCGACCGTCGCTCCGGCGGTCGGGAAGCCAGTGTTCGCGCTCCTGTTCCTGATCTATTTCGTGATGTCGTATCTGCTGATCGGGGCGGCGTACCTAATCCTCGGTGCGCAGGCATCGACCCAGCGCGAACTGCAGATGATGTCGCTGCCGATGACCTTCCTGCAGATGGGAATGGTCGGACTGGCGGGCACCGCGGCGGCCAATCCAGGCGGCATGGTCGCGTGGATCGCTGAAATCTTCCCGTTCAGTTCGCCGATGGCGATGGCGGCGCGCGCGGCCAACTCGCCCGCTTTGTGGCCGCACCTGCTGGCCATCGCGTGGCAGTTACTGTGGGTGTCGGTCGTGATTGCGCTCGGCGCCAAGTGGTTCCGGCATGGGGTGCTCAAATCGGGTGGTGGCCCGCGGCGCAAGAGCTGACCGCCTCACTATTGACATTCTTGTAAGTATCGGGTTGATTGCGATCAGGGAGAGTGGGCATGGCGACTCAAGCGACGCACGATTCGATCATGGAGCAGGTCAAGAACGGACCCGCGCTCAAGTACGACGGCCCGGTCGATCCGCTCGACGTCAGCCGCGCCGAACTCTACCGCGACGACACATGGCAGGCGCCGTTCAAGGAACTTCGCGCCAACGCCCCGGTCTATAAGGTCGAGGGGTCGGACTACGGCCCCTATTGGTCGGTCTCCACCTACAAACCGATCCTCGAAGCCGAATCGCTTCCCGACATCTTCTCGTCCGAAGCCGGCGGGATCACGCTCGCCGATTTCCTGCCCGACAGCGATGTGAAGATGCCGATGTTCATCGCGATGGACCGGCCCAAGCACACCGGCCAGCGCCGCACCGTCGCCCCCGCCTTCACGCCCAGCGAGATGGTGCGGATGAAGGAGGACATCGTCCGCCGCACCGGCGAAGTGCTCGACACGCTCGAATACGGCAAGACATTCGACTGGGTCGATACCGTGTCGATCGAACTGACCACGCAGATGCTGGCGATCCTGTTCGACTTTCCGTGGGAGGACCGGCGCAAGCTGACCTTCTGGTCCGACTGGGCCGGCGACATCGAGCTGGTCAAGACGCCCGAGCTGCGCGCCGAGCGGCTGACGCACATGTACGAATGCGGCGCCTATTTCGGGAAATTGTGGAACGACAAGCTGGGCAAGGAGCCGACGCCGGATCTCATCTCGATGATGATCCATTCCGAAGCGATGGCCGAGATGGACCAGTTCGAGTTCCTCGGAAACCTGATCCTGCTGATCGTCGGCGGCAACGACACGACGCGCAATTCGATGAGCGCCGTCGCCTATGGGCTCGACCTGTTTCCCGACGAGCGCGCCAAGGTCGAGGCCGACCCCGGCCTGATCGGCAACACGGTGCAGGAAATCATCCGCTGGCAGACCCCGCTCGCGCACATGCGCCGCACCGCGACGCAGGACCACGAACTGGGCGGGCAAATGATCAAGGAAGGCGACAAGCTCGCGCTCTGGTACCTGTCGGCCAATCGCGACGAGAGCGTGTTCGGCGACAATGCCGACGACATCCAGGTCGATCGTCCCAACGCGCGGCGCCACCTGGCGTTCGGGCACGGCATCCACCGCTGCGTCGGTGCGCGGCTCGCCGAGCTTCAGATCAGCGTGCTGCTCGAGGAAATGGCCAAGCGCCGGATGCGCGTGAACGTCGTCGGCGAGCCCGAGCGCGTCTCGGCCTGCTTCGTCCACGGCTATCGCAAGCTGCCGGTCGAGATCAGCAAATACTGACCGGGGTGCAGGATCGTCCCGTCGCGCCTATCTGGGGCCCACGGAGACGAAGCATGACCGACCGACGCCAATTCCTGACCCTGACCGGTGCGAGCGCCGCGAGCGTGATCCTGTTCGGCTGCCGCGCGGCGCCCGCGCAGCCGCCCGAGAAGTTCGAAGTCGTGATGAGCGACGCCGCGTGGCGCAAGAAGCTCGGCGAGGCGTCGTATCAGGTGCTGCGCCGCGAAGACACCGAGACGCCGTTCACCAGCCCGCTCAACAATGAACACCGTGCGGGCATTTTCGCGTGCAAGGGCTGCGCGCTCCCGCTCTATTCGTCGAAGACCAAGTTCGAGAGCGGGACCGGCTGGCCGAGTTTCTGGCAACCGCTGCCCAACGCCGTCCGCACGCGCAACGACGGGTCGCTCGGCATGTCGCGCATCGAAGTCCATTGCCGCCGCTGTGGCGGGCATCTGGGGCACGTGTTCGACGACGGGCCGAAGCCGACCGGCAAGCGCTATTGCATGAACGGGCTCGCGATGACCTTCACGCCGGGCAAGGCGTAAATCCTCCCCGTTCACGGGGAGGGGGACCGCGACGCGCAGCGGTGTGGTGGAGGGGGCGGGCCTTAAGCGGTGCGAGGGAGGAGGACCCCCTCCGTCAGCGCTACGCGCTGCCACCTCCCCGTGAACGGGGAGGATTTTGCTTAGTCGCGAACGCCGATCATGCGCGCGCCGCCGGTGGCGGCGCTGGCCATCTGGATCCCTGCGGCGCGCGTGTCGTCGAAGCGATCCTCGCCCTTCGGCGCGCCGTCCGAATAGATGAAGCCGTTGGCGGCGTAGGTCGTGGTGCCGAGCCCGCCCTGCGGACCGTACCACACCTTCACCTCGCTCCAGTCGCCCGCCGCCGACACGTCGACCGCGCGCGCGGAATATTCGATCCCGCCGCGGCGCGACCAGTTCGCGTGGTTGAGCAGGACTTCGCGGTCGCTGACGATCGCCGCGACGGTCGCGACGTGGCCGAGCCGCATGTGGCTCGACGAACGGAACGACAGCACCGCGCCAACCTTGGGCGTATTGCCGCGCTCGTACTTGCCGGCCGCCTGCGACCACCACGTATTGGCGTTGCCGAAAATCTGGATACCCGACACTTCGCGAGCATAGGGCGCGCACTGCCAGAAGCGAGCCTGGGCGGGTACCACCGTCGCAAGGACGCACGAGAACACCAGCGCAAAACGCGCTGCGAACAAACCGAATTTCATGGACCCCCCAAAGGTCGCGTTGAACTGTTGACGGTGAGCTAGGTGGATAAATTCGACATGAAAACCCTCACCCGCCGCTGAAGGGAACCTTTCACGACGAAGTGTGTTTCGTCGCCGATGAGTGCCCTAATAGGATCGGGTTACTGACCGATTCACGTCTGCGGCATCGCGAATCGCTAGCCGATGATGTGCGGCGCGCCCTCGTTTTCTGCCGCCGCGAGCCCACTCAATCGTGCCTCGTGCTCGGCGCGCCCGAACGGAAACTTCGTGAACAGGAACGCCGCGACCGCGGCAAGCGTGCCGTAGATCAGGATGAATGTCAGGACGAAGTTGTGCACCTTGTCCGGGGACGCCGTCGCGGGATCGATCTTGTCCTGTAGCCCTACGAGCGCGAGGATTCCGCCCGCCACCGCGATGCCGAGTCCAGACGTGCATTTCTGCACGAAGAACGACCCGGCGAAGAACACACCCTCGTTACGTCGCCCGGTGCGCACCTGCGATTCCTCGACGACGTCGGCCATCATCGACGCGCCGAGAATGAACGACGACACGCTGAGCGCGGTCTGGATGGCGAAGAGCGGAAAGAGCACGGCCACCCGCGTCCAGCCTGGCGGCGGGAGCAGGCCGAGCAGAAAGAGGGCGCAGAAGCCCGCGTAGACGGTCGCCCCGCTCAGCACGAACACGCACGCCGCGCGCGGCTTGCTGGTGGTGCGCCCGATGCGGGGCGCTATCAGGAATGCCGCCGTGGCGCCGAGGAACAGCGTGATCGGCAGCAACTGCAGCGCCCCCGGGCTGAGCTGCCACGCATAAGCGTAGAAGTAGTTCGCCAGTGCGTAACTGATCCCCTGGTTGGTATAGGCGCACACCCCGGCTAGGATCAACACGACGAACCCGCGATTATGGAGCGTTTGCCAGAGCTCACCCATCACCGCCCCGAAGGGCTGTGGCTGCGTGTCGACCTGCGGCAGACGGCTGATCTCGCCGTGCGTGCCGAACGCCGACACCAGGATCGCGACGACCATGACGACGGCCGAGACTAATGCGAGCTGGTGGTAACCCGCAGGGTTGAACAGCCCGTTGGGATAATCGGGCCGCGCCGTCAGCAGCACGCCATAGGCGAGCAGCACGATCGCCAGCCCTCCTGCCCAACCGAAGAGGTAGCGATAAGCGGTGATCCGCGTCCGTTCGTCGTAATCGGTGGTCAGTTCTGGGGTCAGCGCCTGGCTCGGCACTTCGAAACAGCTCACCGCGCTTCGTGTAACCACCGCGGTCAGGAACAGCCAGCCGAGCCGAAGCGTCTCGCTCCCCGCCGGCGGGTTCCACAATAGCAGCCAGCCGATCGCGATCGGCAGCGCCGAGGCGTACAGCCACGGATGCCGCCGTCCCCAGCGGCTGCGCGTGCGGTCGCTGAGTACGCCAACCATCGGGTCGATGAATGCGTCGAAGACAAGCGCCGCCATGATGACGAGCCCGACCTTGAACGAATTCAGCCCGAGCACCTGGTTGTAATAGATCAGCAGGAAGGTGCCGAACGCCGCGTCCTTGGCGCCGTACGCGACCGACCCGAAACCGTACGCAAGCGTGACGCCGCGGCGTAGCCGGCGCTTGACGGGGACAGCAACACCCGCCGTGTCGCCGGTGGGATCGCTCATGCCGATGCCGCCTCCAGCGTGGAGAACAGCCCGGGCACGTCCTCGTCCCAACTCGCGCGCGTGCCGACCAGCATGCCGCCGTCGACCAGGATATGCGTGCCCGTTACGAACGCCGCATCGTCACTGGCGAGATAGGCGACTGCAGCGGCAATATCCTCGGGCCGCCCCGCGCGCTGGACCGGCTGCGCCTTGGCGGCGGTCTGCGCGATCATGCCATTGACGTGGTCGCGCACTTGCCCCTCCAGCCCCAGCGCCGAGGTGAAGATGTTGGTCGTGATGAACCCCGGCACGACCGCGTTGACGCGGATTTTGTGCCGCGCGAGGTCGGCGGCGGCGACCTTGGTCAGGTGCAGCACCCCGGCCTTCGCCGTCGAATACGCGGTCGGCGCCATCCCGCTGCCGAACGCCGACACGCTCGACGTGTTGACGATCGCCCCGCCCCCGCGCTTCGCCATCAGCGGCGCGGCGTAGCGGATGCCCATCGCCACCGAACGCAGCAGCAGCGCCATCGTGCGGTCCCAGTCGTCAGGCGAAATCTCGTCGATCCTGTCGCGGCTTCCCGCCGCCCCGGCATTGTTGAACACCACGTCGAGCCCGCCCGCGTCTTCCGCGGCGGTCATCAGCGCCTCGATCTCCGCGGCTTGCGTCACGTCGGTGCGCTGGAAACGGATGCGGCCGTTCGAGGTCGCGGCGACCTCCTCCCCATCGGCAACGTTCAGGTCGCCGATCAACACCTCGGCACCTTCCTCGGCGAGCCGGAGCGCGGTGGCGCGGCCAATCCCCGACGCGCCGCCAGTGACGACCGCACGCTTGCCCTGAAACCGCATCACCATCTCCCGATTTTGGGTCAGCATAGAGGGGGGCCGGAGACGGTCAATCCGACTTTTCGAATTTCGGGTTTGCGGGCGCCCCCGCTTTGTTGCATCGCTTCGGCGACCAACGGGAGGGCACGCCATGGCGCTCGACGCCGAAACCTTCGACGCGCTGATCGACACCGTGCGCCGCTACGTCGCCGACCGGCTCCGCCCGCTCGAGGCCGAGGTCGAAGCGAACGACGCGATCCCCGACGACGTCATCGCCGAGATGAAGGAGATGGGCCTGTTCGGCCTGTCGATCGCCGAGGAATATGGCGGGCTAGGGCTGACAATGCTCGAAGAAGCGAAGGTTGCGATCGAGCTCGGCCGGACGACGCCGGCGTTCCGCTCGAGCTTCGGCACCAACGTCGGGATCGGCAGTCAGGGCCTCGTGATGGCGGGCAACGATGCGCAGAAGGCCGAGTGGCTGCCCAAGATCGCAAGCGGCGAGATCATCACCAGCTTCGCGCTAACCGAGCCCGATGTCGGCAGCGACTCCGGCGCGGTGAAGACCAAGGCGGTGTGGGATGGGCAAGCCTACCGCCTGTCGGGGACCAAGCGCTTCATCACCAACGCCGACAAGGCCGACCTGTTCACCGTGATGGCGCGGACCGGCGACGATCCCGGGGCGCGCGGCGTGTCGGCGTTCCTCGTCCCGCGCGACCTCGCCGGGGTGTCGATTGGCGAGCCCGAGAAGAAGATGGGGCAGAAGGGCGCAAAGGTCGCCGATGTGATCTTCGACGACGTCGTCGTGCCGGTCGAGAACCGGCTCGGCGCGGAGGGCGAAGGGTTCAAGATCGCGATGCGCGTGCTCGACCGCGGGCGGCTGCACATCAGCGCGGTGTGCGTCGGCGTGGCCGAGCGGCTGATTGCCGACTGCGTGGCCTATGCGACCGAGCGCAAGCAGTTCGGCAAGCCGATCGCCGAGCACCAGCTGATCCAGGGCATGATCGCCGATTCGAAGACCGAGGCGCTCGTCGCGCGCGCGATGGTGCTGGAGACCGCCGCCGCCAAGGACGCGGGCAAGGACGTCGTGATGGAATCCGCCGCCGCCAAATATTTCGCCAGCGAGATGGTCGGCCGCGTCGCCGACCGCGCGGTGCAGATCTATGGCGGCGCGGGCTACATCGCCGACTACGGGATCGAGCGGCTCTATCGCGATGTGCGGTTGTTCCGCATCTACGAAGGTACCAGCCAAATCCAGCAGATCATCATCGCGCGCGAGACGATCAAGCGCGGCGGCTAAATCGGGAGAGAGACATGGACACGAGCAAGTTCTTCAGCCTGGAAGGCCGCGTCGCGCTGATTACCGGCGGGTCGCGCGGAATCGGCAAGATGATCGCGGCGGGCTACATCGCGCAGGGGGCAAAGGTGTACATCTCCTCGCGCAAGGCCCCGGCATGCGAGGAAACCGCCGCCGAGCTCGGGCCGAACTGCATTCCGTTGCCGATGGACGTCTCGACCGTCGAAGGCTGCAAGGCGCTGGCCGCGAAGATGGCCGAACATGAAGATCATCTCGACATCCTGGTCAACAATGCCGGCGCGGCGTGGGGCGTGCCGTTCGAGGAATTCCCCGAGAGCGGCTGGGACAAGGTAATGAACCTCAACGTCAAATCGCCCTTCTTCCTGACGCAGGCGCTGCATGGCATGCTCAAGGCGCAGGCGAGCTACGACAAGCCGTCGAAGGTCATCAACATCACCTCGATCGACGGCCTCAGGCTCAATCCGTGGGAGACGTACAGCTATCACGCCTCCAAATCGGCGCTGATCTATCTGACCAAGCGCATGGCCGCGCGGCTGATCAAGGACGCGATCATCGTCACCAGCCTCGCCCCCGGCGCCTTCGCCAGCGAGATGAACCGCGCCGCGCGCGACCATGGCGACGAGGTCGCGAAGGGCATCCCGATGCGCCGGATCGGCACCGACGAGGATATGGCAGGCGCGGCGATCTTCCTCGCCAGCCGCGCGTCTGACTATGTCATCGGCGACACGCTTGTGGTCGATGGCGGGCTGGTCAACGCGCAGACGGGGACGAGTATCGACGCTTAAATTCCCTCTCCCATTGGGAGAGGGAGGGAGCCGCCGTAGGCGGCGGAAGGGTGAGGGTTGACTCGAAAGCGTTTCAACCCTGCCCTCACCCCTCGGCGCTACGCGCCTCGGCCCTCTCCCGATAGGAGAGGGCTAGTTGGCGGTCGGTTGCGGGTGGTTCGGAGTCAGGATCAGTGTCCGACCCTCGACCCGCCAGCTCTTTAGTCGCGACAGGAAGTTCATTCCCACCACATCCATGTCGCCAAACGCGGGCGAGGTGACGACGGGCAGGTCGCGCGCGACGATATTGCCGATGCGTAGTTCGGGAACGGTCGCGGTCTGCGCGCGGATCGACCCGTTGGCGGTCTGGATGATCATCGGGAACGGGCTGCGGTCGGGCTGAACCCCGGCGGCATCGGCCGTCGCGCTCGACAGCGCGGTCACCGTCGCGCCGCTGTCGACCAGCATCTTGCGCTCGACCGAACCGAACCTGACCGTCACCCAAAAATGCCCGTCGCTCGCCATCGGCACGCGCATTTCCTTGCCCGACACTTGCTGCTTGCCGTCGAGTTGGAGGAAGCTCGCGATCCGCGCGAAGGTCGGGTCGAACCGACCGCGCTCGGCGACCAACATCACGACGAGGCCGATCGAGCCGAGCATGAAGACAAACGACACGATCCGCCCGACCACGCGAAACCGCTGCGACAGCAGCAGCACCGCCACACCGAACCCGATCAGCAGATAGAGCGGCATCGAACCGCCGAAACCGTCAGCCATACGCGCGTCCTGCCATGTGCCAGATGTATGGCGGCTGACGAAAAATAACAGCCGTCGGTGGACGCGCTAGCCGCCGCCCGAGGCGACGACCGACACGAACGCGATTTGCGCCGCAACCCCCGCCAGCATCAGCGCAGCAGCGACCAGGCCGACCGCGCGCAACGCGTTCGTGTCCTTCGACAGCAGCGCCCAAAAGATCAGGAACAGCCCGCGAACCACCCCGACGACGCCGGTCGCGATCGACACGATCATGAAGCGGCCCGATCCCAACCTATCCGCGTTTTGGACAACCAGGACGGCAATCGGAATCGCCACGGCGGGAAGGATGACAAGCGTCACCGCAATGATCCTGTACGCCAGCGCGTCGTGCGACCGGGCCGCCCACCATGTCAGCCAGAACGCACCGAACACCCCGGTCCATTGCGCGTACAGCGTCCAGGCGGACATTGCTGCGTTCAACGCGCGATTCCGCCCGCCGCGAGCACCGCCAGCGTCACCAATTCGCTCGCGGTGCTCGTCATCGGTGCGATCTGGACGGGCTTTTCCAAACCCACCAGCATCGGCCCGATCACCGAATCGCCGCCGAGCTCGCGGAGCAGTTTCGCCGAGATATTGGCCGACTGCAGTCCCGGCATGATCAGCACGTTGGCCGGGCCGGACAGCCGCGCGAACGGATATTTGGCGAGCTGCTTCGGGTTGAGCGCGACGTCGGGCGCCATCTCGCCTTCATATTCGAAGCCGACCTGGCGCTTGTCGAGCACGCGGACAGCCTCGCGCAGATTTTCCAGCCAATGCCCCTCGGGGTTGCCGAAGGTCGAATAGCTGAGGAAGGCGACGCGCGGCTCGTGCCCCATGCGGCGCGCGACCGCGGCGGTCTGTTCGGCGATGTCGGCAAGTTCCTCCGCACTGGGGCGCTCGTTGATCGTCGTATCGGCCATGAAGATCGTGTGGCTCTGCCCGACCATCACGTGGATGCCGAACGCGGTACGCCCGTCCTCGATGTCGATCACCTTGCGCACTTCGCGCATCGTCTGGGCGTATGTGCGCGTGATGCCGGTGATCATCGCATCGGCCTCTCCCAGCTGGAGCAAGGTCGCGCCAAACGTGTTGCGGTCCTGGTTGATCATCCGCTCGACATCGCGATGGAGGAAGCCGCGGCGCTGGAGGCGGGCGTAGAGGAAGTCGACCATCTGCGGCACGAGCGGCGAGTTGCGGCTGTTGTGCACCTCATACGCCTCGACGTCCTTGACGCCGAGCGCGCGGAGCCGGTCGTGGACGTCGTCGCGCCCGACCAGCACCGGCGTGCCGTAGCCGCCTTCCTTGAACGCGACCGCCGCGCGCAGCACGACTTCTTCCTCGCCCTCGGCAAACAGCACGCGCTTGGGCTGCGCGCGGGCGCCCTCGTACGCGAGCGTGAGCACCGAGGTGGTCGGGTTGAGCCGCCCGCGCAACTGCTGGCGGTACGCGACCATGTCGAGGATCGGCTTGGTCGCGACCCCCGAATCCATCGCCGCCTTGGCGACCGCGGCGGGGACGACCTCCATCAGCCGCGGGTCGAACGGCGCCGGGATGATGTAGTCGGGGCCGAACGAGTGGCGCACGCCATAGGCGGCGGCGACTTCCTCGGGCACCTGTTCGCGCGCCAGTTCGGCGATCGCGTTGGCGGCGGCGATCTTCATTTCCTCGTTGATCCCCGTCGCACGCACGTCGAGCGCGCCGCGGAAGATGAACGGGAAGCCGAGCACGTTGTTGACCTGGTTCGGGTAATCCGACCGCCCCGTGGCGATGATCGCGTCGGGGCGCGCGGCCTTCGCGTCTTCGGGCAGGATTTCGGGCACGGGGTTTGCCATCGCGAAGATGATCGGCGCCTTGGCCATGTTCTTGACCATGTCGGGCGTGACGGCGCCCGCCGCCGACAGGCCGAGGAACACATCGGCCCCGTCGAGCGCCTCGATCAGCGTGCGCTTGGTCGTGTTGACCGCGTGGGCGGACTTCCACTGATCCATCCCGCTCTCGCGGCCCTGGTAGATCACACCCGAGCGGTCGCACATAATGACGTTATCGTGCCGCACGCCCATCGCCTTGATCAGCTCGGTGCAGGCGATCGCCGCCGCGCCCGCGCCGTTCACCGCGACCTTCACGTCGCCGATGTGCCGCCCGGTCAGCAGGCACGCGTTGATCAGCCCCGCCGCGGTGATGATCGCGGTGCCATGCTGGTCGTCGTGGAACACCGGGATGTTCATGCGCTCGCGCAGCGTCTGCTCGATGATGAAGCATTCGGGCGCCTTGATGTCCTCGAGATTGATCCCGCCGAAGCTGGGCTCGAGCAGTTCGACGCAGTTGATGAAGGCCTCGACGTCTTCGGTCTTCACCTCGAGGTCGATCGAATCGACGTCGGCGAAGCGTTTGAACAGCACCGCCTTGCCTTCCATCACCGGCTTCGACGCCAGCGCGCCGAGATTGCCCATGCCGAGGATCGCGGTGCCGTTGGAGATGACCGCGACGAGGTTGCCCTTGGTCGTATAGTCGTACGCCGTCGCCGGATCGTCGGCGATCGCCTGCACCGGCACCGCGACGCCGGGCGAGTAAGCCAGCGCCAGGTCGCGCTGCGTCGCCATCGGTTTCGACGCGACGATCTCGATCTTGCCCGGGCGCCCCTCGGAATGGAACAGCAACGCTTCGCGGTCGGAAAACTGGGCGGACTTTTCTTCGGACATTCAGGCACCCTCTCTGTTGCCTCGTCTTTAGAAGCGACATCACGATAAGGAAACGGGCTTGCCCTCACCTGTCGCGCGGCATTGCCGGACCGGCGGGCGCCGCGCTGGCGGAAATCCACACAATTTACCCACAGCAAAGGCGCAAAACGGGATTTGCGCCATCCGTCCGCTGGGTTAACCCGGCAGCGATGGCCGACGCCGCCCCCACACCGATGATGGCGCAATATCTCGCGCTCAAGGCCGAGGCGGGCGATTGCCTGCTCTTCTACCGCATGGGCGATTTCTTCGAACTGTTCTTCGAGGACGCGAAGGTCGCGAGTGCAGTGCTCGACATCGCGCTGACCGCGCGCGGCGAACATGACGGCGCCAAGATACCGATGTGCGGCGTCCCCGCGCATGCGGCGGTCGGATATCTGCAAAGGCTGATCAAGGCCGGGCACCGCGTCGCGATCGCCGACCAGACCGAAAGCCCCGCCGAGGCCAAGAAGCGCGGCGGGTCGAAGGCATTGGTCGCGCGCGCGATCGTGCGGGTGGTGACCGCGGGGACGCTGACCGAGGAAGCGTTGCTCGACGCCCGCGCCGCTAATTGGTGCGTCGCGATCGGCGAGGTGGCGGGCGGGGTCGCGGTGGCCGCCGCCGACGTGTCGACGGGGCGGTTCGAACTGGTCGAAACCGATGCCAGCGGGTTGCCCGCCGAACTGGCGCGGCTTGGCGCGGCGGAAGTCATCGCCTGTGAAGGGAGCGCGTTCGAGCACAATGCCACCACGCTGCGCCCGCGCGGCGAGTTCGACTCGACCGGGGCGGAGACAAGGCTGAAGCGAGTCCATGGCGTCGCGACGCTCGACGGGTTCGGGCAATTGAGCCGCGCGGGGCTGGCGGCGGCGGGCGGGCTGGTCGCGTATCTCGAGCACACCGCGAAGGGCGCCCTCCCCTTCCTGCGCCCGCCACGAATTGCGAGTGCGGCGCAGACAATGGCGATCGACGCCGCGACGCGCGACAGCCTGGAACTCACGCAAACGCAGACCGGCCAGCGCAAGGGCAGCCTGCTCGACGCAATCGATCGCACCGTGACCGGCGCAGGCGCGCGGCTGCTCGCGAGCGATATCGGCGCGCCGCTGATGGACAAGGCGGCGATCGAGGCTCGGCTCGACCTCGTCCAGCGGTTGCACGACGATGGAGCTTTACGCGACAGCCTGCGCGCGACGCTGCGTAGCTTGCCCGATATCGGCCGCGCGCTTGGGCGGATCGCGGCGGGGCGCGGGAGTCCGCGTGATCTCGGTCAGCTCCGCGACGGGCTCGACGGCGCGTGGTTGCTCGGCGAGCGGATCGACGTGCTCGCCACTCCGCCGGCGCTACTGGCGGAGATCGCCCCACGACTGCGCGGACACGGCGCGTTGATCGACCTGCTCAAACGCGCACTCGTACCGATGCCGCCGATCGACGCATCCGATGGCGGCTATATCGCCGAAGGATATGACAGCGCGCTCGACGACCTGCGCGACATCGGCGCCGGCGGGCGGCGCGCGATCGCCGCGCTCGAAGCCGAATATCGCGGCCGCACCGGCGCTTCCGCGCTCAAGATCCGCCACAACGGCGTGCTCGGCTATCACGTCGAGGTGCCCGCGCGCGTCGCCGACCCCCTGATGGCGGCGGACAGCGGGTTCACGCACCGCCAGACGCTCGCTGGCGTGGTGCGCTTCAATGCGCCCGAGCTGCACGATTTGGCGATGAAGGTGACGCAAGCGGGCAGCCACGCGCTCGCCGCCGAAGCCGCGCATCTTGAGGAACTCACCACAACCGCGCTGACGAGCCGCGAGGCGATTGCCGCGACCGCCGACGCGCTGGCGCGGCTCGATGTCGCGGCGGGCTTGGCCGAGCGCGCATCCGAGGACGGCTGGGCACGGCCGCATCTCGTCGATCATCCGTGCTTCGAGATAGCCGGCGGGCGGCACCCGGTGGTCGAGGAGGCAGTCAAGCGCACCGGCGAGCGCTTCGTTGCCAACGATTGCGGCTTGAGCGAAACCAACCGCCTGTGGCTCGTCACCGGCCCCAACATGGGCGGCAAGTCGACCTTCCTGCGCCAGAACGCGCTGATCGCGGTGCTTGCGCAGGCCGGTAGCTACGTCCCTGCCGTCAGTGCCACGCTCGGCCTGGTCGATCGTCTGTTCAGCCGTGTCGGCGCGTCGGACAATCTCGCGCGGGGTCGCTCCACCTTCATGGTCGAGATGGTCGAGACCGCCGCGATCCTGGCGCAGGCGACGCCGCAGTCGTTCGTCATCCTCGACGAGGTCGGGCGCGGCACCTCGACGTACGATGGCCTCGCCATCGCCTGGGCGGTGGTCGAGGCGATCCACGAGGACAATCGTTGCCGCTGCCTGTTTGCAACGCATTATCACGAGCTGACTCGGCTCGCCGAACGCTGCGACGCGCTCACGCTCCACCATGTCCGCGCGCGCGAGTGGAAGGGTGACCTTGTCCTGCTCCACGAGCTCGCCGACGGCCCTGCCGACCGCAGCTACGGCCTCGCCGTCGCGCGGCTCGCGGGGTTGCCGCCCGCAACGGTGGCGCGCGCCAGGGCGGTGCTCGCCAAGCTCGAGGCCGGGCGCGCCAAGACCGGTGGGCTGGCCGCCGGGCTTGACGACCTCCCGCTCTTCGCCGCCGCGGTCGAGGCGGAGGAAGAGCAATGCGACGCGATCCGCGCCGAGGTCGAAGCGCTCGACGTCGACGCGCTGACCCCGCGCGACGCGCTCGACATATTGTACCGTCTCAAGACGCTCGCGCGCGGCACCTGATTCCGCGATTGTTGCGCGGACGGCACAATGGTGCGATCCTCCGCCCCCGGGGGAGCAACGACTCATGGAAATGCGGCGGTTGAGCGATCCGCCCGCGGAAAGCGGGCTGTTTCCGGCATCGGGGCCGGGGATGCTGGCAATGCCCACGCCGTCGCCGGATATGGCGGGTCCGGCGCTGCGCACCGCGCGCGAGCGGATGGGGATGACGTTGCAGGACGTCGCCGCCGAAACGCGGATTGCCGTGCGCCACCTGACGGCGCTGGAAGAGGCCAGGTTCGACGGCTTCGCGGCACCCGTCTACGTGATGGGTTTCGCGCGCAACTATGCGCGCGCGGTCGGCGTGTCGCGCGACTGGATCAGCGATTGCCTGCGCGACGAGGTCGAGGCGCAATTCGGCCAACGTCACCGTTTCGATCTCGGCTGGAGCGCCGAGGGGACGGCACAATCGCCCCGCGGTTGGCGCTGACGCACAGGTGACGGCGCGCGGGTTCGCGCCTATCTCTCGAACCATGTCCTCGCGCTTCGCCAGCCTGCCGAATCGCCGCGCGATCATCGATCGGCGCTCACTGGCCGACGCGCTCGCAGCGATCGCCGGTACTGACCGCGCCAAGCTGCGCCAGGCCGCGACCAAGCTGCTCAAGACCGCGCTGGCCCACGGCCGCGCCGAGATCGACCGGCGCCTGGTCGACCACCCGTCGCGGGGGTTGGAAATCGCCGCATCCCAAGCGTTCCTGATCGACCAGATCCTGCGGCTGCTCTACGATTTCACCGTCCAGCGTCTCTATCCGCTGAGCAATCCCACCGCTGCCGAACGTTTGACGCTGATCGCGGTGGGCGGGTACGGGCGCGGCGAGATGGCGCCCTATTCGGATGTCGACATCGCTTTCCTGACGCCGTGGAAGGAAACGCCGTGGCACGAACAGGTCGTCGAGACGATGCTCTATGCGCTGTGGGACTTTGGGCTGAAGGTCGGGCAGTCGACCCGCAGCATCGATGAGACGGTGCGCCAGGCGAAGGCCGACGTGACGATCCGCACCGCCTTGCTCGAAGGGCGTTATGTGTGGGGCGACGAGGATTTGTACGAGGAAGCCGCGCGCCGTTTCAAGGCGGAGGTGCAGGCCGACACCGCGCGCACCTTCATCGCCGAAAAGCTCGCCGAGCGCGATGCGCGGCACAAGCGGATGGGCGACACGCGCTACGTCGTCGAGCCCAACGTCAAGGAGGGCAAGGGCGGCTTGCGCGATCTCCACGCACTCTTCTGGATCGGCAAATATGCCTATAACGTCCGCGCCGCCGCCGAACTGGTCGACACCGGGCTATTCAGCCGCGCCGAATATTCGCGCTTTCACCGCGCCGACAATTTCCTATGGGCGGTGCGCTGTCACCTCCATTCCGTAGCGAAGCGCGCCGAGGACCGACTGACCTTCGACCTGCAGCGCGAAGTGGCCGAGCGGATGCGCTTCGCCGACCGGCCGGGCAAGTCGAAGGTCGAGCGCTTCATGCAGTACTATTTCCTGCAGGCGAAGGCGGTCGGTGACCTGACCGGGGTATTTCTGGCCCATCTCGACGAGCAATTCGCGGCGCGTGGGCGGCGGTTCGGGCTGCCGATGCTGCGGCGGCGGCCGTCGAAGCTCAACGGCTTCGTGCTCGACCGCGGGCGGCTCGCGCTGCCCAAGGACGGCTTCCTGGCGGAAAAACCGACGCGGCTGATCGAGATGTTCGTGCTCGCCGACCGGCACGGGCTCGAAATCCACCCGCTGGCGATGCGCACAGCCGCGCGCGACGCAAAGCTGGTCGACGAAATTCGCCGCGATCCGACCGCGAACACCCTGTTCCTCGACCTGTTGACCAGCCCGCACAATCCCGAACTCGCGCTACGCTGGATGAACGAGGCGGGCGTATTCGGCCGCTTCGTCCCCGACTTCGGCCGCGTCGTCGCGCAGATGCAGTTCGACATGTACCATCACTTCACGGTCGACGAGCACACGATCCATGCGATCGGACTGTTGAGCCGCATCGAAAAGGGCGAGCTGCAGGACGACCATCCGCTCAGCCATGCGATCATGAAACAGATCGCCAGCCGCCGCGTGCTGTACGTCGCGGTGCTGCTCCACGACATCGCCAAGGGGCGCGGCGGCGATCATTCGGTGCTGGGGGCGGAAGTCGCGATGCGGCTCTGCCCGCGCTTCGGGCTGACCCCGGCGGAGACCGAGATGGTCGCGTGGCTGGTGCGGGCGCACCTGCTGATGTCGGCGACCGCGTTCAAGCGCGACCTGAGCGACTTCAAGACGATCCTCGATTTCTGCGAGATCGTGCAGAGTCCCGAGCGCCTGCGCCTGTTGCTGACGCTGACCGTCGTCGATATCCGCGCGGTCGGACCCGGCGTGTGGAATGGGTGGAAGCGCCAGTTGCTGACGACGCTCTACGAGAGTGCCGAAGAAGTGCTCCGCCTGGGCCACAAGCAGAAGGGCCGGAGCGAGCGCGTCGCCGCCAAGCAGGATGCGGTCGCGGGCGCGCTCGGCTGGGATTCGAAGCTGTTCGCGAGGACCGTCAAGCGGTTGCCCGAATCCTATTGGGTCGCCGAATCCGAAAGCGTGCTCGCCGCCAATTTGGCACTCATCGCCGACGCGGGCGATGCGCCGCTGTCGATCGCGACCTCGGTCGATCGCGACCGCGGGGCGACGCTCGTCACGATCTACGCCGCCGACCATCCCGGGCTGTTCTACCGCATCGCCGGCGCGATCAGCGTCGCGGGCGGGAACATCATCGACGCGCGGATCCACACCACGCGCGACGGCATGGCGCTCGACAATTTCCTCGTTCAGGACCCGCTCGGCCGCCCGTTCGACGACGCCGGGCAGCTCGCGCGACTGACTCGCGCGATCGAGGATGCGCTCGCCAACCGTACTAGGCTGGCCGACCGGCTCCGGGCGAAGCCGCTACCCCGCCCGCGCGCGGAAGCGTTCGACATCAGCCCAGCCGCATTCATCGACAACCATGCCTCGAACCGCTTCACCGTTGTCGAGGTCAACGCGCGCGACCGCCCGGCGTTACTCTCCAGCCTCGCCCACGCGCTGTTCCAGTCGAAAGTTACAATCCACTCGGCGCACGTCGCGACCTATGGCGAGCGCGCGGTCGACACATTTTACGTGACCGATCTGACCGGCGATAAGATCGACACGCCCGCGCGGGTCAAGGCGCTCGAACGCCGACTGGTCGAGGCCGCCGCGGGCGAAGCGGTCGCCGAGGCGGCGTGAAGGCCGGATTCGCGAAAATCGCCCGTTCGGGTGATGGCGTCGCAGCGAACGAGCAGTGATAAGCTGCGCGACCGACAAAAGGGAGAAACGACGATGCCGGTATTGGGGATTGGCGGATTGTTCTTTCGGGCGAAGGATCCCAACGCGCTCAACGCCTGGTATCGCGATCACCTGGGCGTCGGCGCGGGGTGCGCGGCCGAGGATACCGGGCCGGTCGACGAATGGAGCTGGAACACGCAGGGCGGACCGGTCGTGTTCTCGCCGTTCAAGGCGGCGACCGATTATTGGGCTGCGGACAAGCAGTACATGCTCAACCTGCGTGTGAGCGACATCGATGGGCTGATCACGAGCCTGACCGCGAGCGGGGTCGACGTGATCACCAAGCCGGAGTGGAACGACCCGTCGATCGGGAAATTCGCGCGGGTGCACGATCCGGAAGGGAACGCAATCGAGTTATGGGAGCCACCGGCCTAGGTTTCAGGGGCGCTGCCACACGCGAACATAATCGACCGTCATCCGCGCCGGCAGCGCCTGATCATCGATCCCCTTGACCCCACCCAGATTGCCGCCGATCGCCAGGTTAAGGATGAGATACTGGGGCTTGTCGAACGGCCAGGTTGCCGGATCGCCCTTTCCGTCATTGGCAAAGCGCATGTAAGCGTGGCCATCGACTCCGATCAGGATGCGGTCCTTGGTCCAGTCTAGCTGATACTTGTGAAAAGCGCCGCAAGCGTCGGCCACCGTGATCCGTGCGCCGCGCTGGGTGCCCGCCTTGAAATTGTAAGCGGTGTCGTGGATCGTGCCCCGAACGACGCCGGGCGCCCAGCCGAGCATTTCCATGATGTCGATTTCGCCCTGCGCCGGCCAGCCGGCGCGGTTATCGACGCCCAGCATCCAGATCGACGGCCACGTGCCACGCCCACACGGCAATTTGGCGCGAACCTCGACGAAGCCGTAGGTCCAGGCCATTTTCCCCCACGTATCGATCTTGCCCGAGCTATAGTCCTGACCGCCATAATCCGCGGCTGAGGTGAGCCGCTCGTTCCGCGCTTCGATGATCAGCGCCCCCTTCTCGATCCGGACATTTTCCGGCCGGTTGGCGGCGTAATATTGCTTTTCGTCATTGTACCAGCCCGTGCGATTGAGACTGGTATCGAAGCGCCATTTGGCGGGATCGGGGGCGCCGTCCCGGTCGAATTCGTCGGACCAGATGAGCTTGGCATCCTTGGGAATGGCGATCGGCAGGTCGACCGCCGAGTCGTTCGCCTGGGCCGATTGTGCGAAGGATTGCGGCAGGGCCGCCGCGCCGATCAAGAGCGGCGCGGCCAATAGCCCGCGACGCTTCATTTCGGCGACAGCACCATCAGCATCTGCCGGCCTTCCATCCGCGGGTAGGACTCGACCTTGGCGTCCTCAACCGTGTCTTCCTGCACGCGCTTGAGCAGGTTCATGCCCAGCTGGCCGTGGCTCAACTCGCGGCCGCGGAAGCGGAGCGTGATCTTGACCTTGTCGCCCTCGCCGATAAACTTGTGCACCGCCTTCATCTTCGTCTCATAATCATGATCGTCGATGTTGGGACGCATCTTGATCTCCTTGATCTCCTGCGTCTTCTGGCTCTTGCGGGCGAGGTTCGCCTTTTTCTGCGCTTCGTACTTGAATTTGCCGACGTCGAGGAACTTGGCGACGGGCGGATCGGCGTTGGGCGACACTTCGACCAGGTCGAGACCCAGTTCGTTGGCCTGCTCCATCGCTTCGCGCGTGTACATCACACCCAGATTCTCACCCTCGTGGTCGATCACGCGGACCTTGGGCGACTGGATGAATTCGTTGAATCGGGGGCCGTTCATCGGCGGCGCCTGCAAAGGCCGGCGCATATTGGGCGGTGGGATAGACGTAGCTCCTTCGTGGTTGGTCGGGGCGATATAGTGTTTTTGTGGGGGACGCGAAAGCCTCCCCCACAACGTCAGGCGAGATCGGGCGGGAGCGCCGCGGTCTTGAGCTGTTCGACCAGCTCGGCGAGCCCCACGATCTGCTGCCGGTCCGAACCGAGTTGCCGCAACGCGACCGTGCCTTCGTCGGCCTCGCGCTTGCCGACAACGAGCAGGTTGGGGACTTTGGCGAGGCTGTGCTCGCGCACCTTGTAGTTGATCTTCTCGTTGCGCAGGTCGGTCTCGACGCGCAACCCGGCCTTGCGCAATTCGGTCGCGACTTTCTCCGCATAACCGTCGGCGTCGGACACGATCGTCGCGACCACCGCCTGCACCGGCGCCAGCCACATCGGCAGCTTGCCCGCATAATGCTCGATCAGGATGCCGAGGAAGCGCTCATAGCTGCCGAAGATCGCGCGGTGGAGCATCACCGGGCGGTGGCGCTCCCCGTCCTCGCCGACGTACGACGCGTCGAGCCGTTCGGGAAGGACGCGGTCGGACTGCAGCGTGCCGACCTGCCACGTCCGCCCGATCGCGTCGGTCAGATGCCATTCGAGCTTGGGCGCGTAGAACGCACCCTCGCCCGGCAATTCCTCCCAGCCGTATTCGTCGTTTGCCATGCCCGCGCGCTCGACCGCTTCGCGCAATTCGGCCTCGGCCTTGTCCCAGTCGGCTTCGGACCCGAAGCGCTTGTCCGGGCGCAGCGCCAGTTTCACCGCATAGGTGAAGCCGAAATGCTTGTAGATGCGGTCGGCGAGCTCGCAGAAGGCGCGCGCTTCCTCGACGATCTGGTCCTCGCGGCAGAAGATGTGCGCGTCGTCCTGTGTGAACTGGCGCACGCGCATCAGCCCGTGGAGCGCGCCGTGCGGCTCGTTCCTGTGGCAGCAGCCGTTTTCGTAAAAGCGCAGCGGCAGGTCGCGGTACGACTTGATGCCCTGACGGAAGATCAGGACGTGCGCCGGGCAGTTCATCGGCTTCAATGCCATCCAGTCGCCCTTGCCCGACACGAGCGGGGCGTCGTCATCATCGGTGTTGGGCACTTCGTCGGGGATGACGAACATGTTCTCGCGATACTTGCCCCAGTGCCCGGATGCTTCCCACTGGCGCGCGTCCATCACTTGCGGCGTCTTGACCTCGCGATAACCCGCCGCGTCGATCGCGCGGCGCATATAGGCCTCGAGCTCGCGCCAGATCAGATAGCCCTTGGGGTGCCAGAACACCGAGCCATGCGCCTCCTGCTGGAGGTGGAACAGGTCCATCTCCTGCCCCAACTTGCGGTGGTCGCGCTTGGCCGCCTCTTCCAGCCGGAAGAGGTGCTCGTCGAGCTGCTTCTTGTTGAGCCAGCCCGTGCCGTAGATGCGGCTCAGCATCGCGTTGTTCTGGTCGCCGCGCCAATAGGCGCCCGAAACCCTCGTGAGTTTGAACGCATTTGGGTCGAGCTTGCCCGTCGAAGCCAGATGCGGCCCGCGGCACATGTCGAGCCAGGCGTCCTCGCCCTTACCGGCGCGGTATACCGTCAGTTCCTCGCCCTCGGGCAGTTCGGCGGCCCATTCGGCCTTGAACGTCTCGCCCTGTTTCTGCCAGCGGTCGATCAATTGCTGGCGCGACCAGACCTCGCGGATCAGCGGCTCGTCCTTGGCGATGATGCGGCGCATCTCCGCCTCGATCGCGGGCAGGTCTTCCTCGGTGAAGGGCCGGTCCTTCGGCGCGAAGTCGTAATAGAAACCGTCGTCGGTCGCCGGCCCGAACGTGATCTGCGTCCCCGGAAACAGGTTCTGAACCGCTTCGGCCAGCACGTGCGCATAATCGTGGCGCGCGAGCTCAAGCGCGTCGTTTTCGTCGCGGTTCGTCACCAGCGCGAGGCTGGCGTTCGCTTCCAGCGGCCGCCCGATGTCGCGCAGCTCGCCATCGACTCGCGCGGCGATCGCCGCCTTGGCGAGGCCGGGACCGATCGCCGCGGCGATGTCCGCCGGCGTGGTGCCGCGCGCGACTTCGCGCACGGAGCCGTCGGGGAGCGTGATCGAGAGCATTTCCATGGTCGTTCCTGTCAGTTGCGCGCGCCTATGCACGCCTGAGCGTCCGAGGAAAAGACTGGAACGGGAGAGCCGGACGCATCCTCACCCGTTCCCGGGCGAGGTCGTCGGCGGCGTTTAGAAGCGCATGCCGACAGCCCCCCGGAAACCCGGGAGGGTGGTGGTAGTCGTCGGGGCGAACGCGCGGTTCATGGGCGGATATATAGGTGGGACGTGTTAACGAAGCCAGCCGTTCATTGCCGGTTGGCCGCGGCTTGCTGCAACTGCCATTCGATCGAGCTCCACAAGTGCGCGGTGTGCAACGCCACGGCATTGCGCAACGCGGCGGCATTTTCGGTCGAGGCGTCGAGCTGACTGACCGCCGCGATGTTCGCTTCCTTGAGCTGGCCGGCCTGCGCCGCCGGATCGGGATCGTTGTTGAGCAACGACAGCCACGCGCCCTCGACCGCGAGGCGCAGCGCGACGATCTGGGCCTGCAGGTCGGCAACTTCATCCATGTCGAATTCCTTGAAAGCGGGGTTGCAGCCCCGTCGCGGCCATGCCGCGCGCTGTCAAGGTCAGGCGGCTTGTGCGCCCACCGTACCGACACGGCGCGCGATCAGGCTGGCATGCTCGGCGTCGCTCAAGTTGGGCGACATGAGCTGGCGCACTTCGGCGATGTGCTTGCGTAGCCGGCCGTTGTACCAGCCCATTTTCGCTGTCACGACATCCCAGTCGAGCGGCGTTTCATCGGCCAGGAAGTCCTTGACGTTGAAGCGCAAGTCCTCGGTCAGCGCGATGCATTCGACCTTCACTTCATTGACGCGCGAGCGCAGCGCCGGGTCGCCGTCGTCGAGCAAGGGTGCGAAGACGTGGCGGTGGACGAACAATTGGTACGACGCGACGAGCAGCATCGAGTCCGCGACACGGCGCTTGAGCCGCCGGGTGCTCGCCGGATCGCGCGCCGCGGTCAGCGCTTCGCCCTCGGTGATCATGCCCTCGATCTCGGCGTAATAATCATCCAGCGTCTGCGGCATCGCGCGTCTCCGATGCCGATCGCTAGCGCCAAATGGTTAGCAACAGGTTTGTCACGGCCGCCCGGCGCTCAGTCGTTACCTAAAATGGGTATCAGTCCTTCGCGATTACCTGCCCGAACGGCACGACATGGTTGCTCGCGACATGGCCGATCAGCGCGCGGCCCTCGTACGGCACCTTCATCAGCTTCGACCAGTCCCACGCGATCTGGTCGGCCGAGTGGCCGAAATCGGCCTGGCCGTCGGCGGCGGGGAGCGTGACCGACCCGAGCCGCAGCGAGGCGACCCGCGCCAATTGCGTCGCGTTGGCGACGTGGAACATCATCCGGTCGACGCGATAGAGATGCTCGTCGACTTCCTCAATCAGCAGGTCGTGGTCGGCCAGGTCGGGGAGCCATTTGGTCCCGATCAGCGAGTCGAGGATCGAGAGGTTGAAGGCCGCCGCCGGCCGCCCGCTGCCGACGATGCCGGGTTCGAGCGCGGACTTGTCCTGCTTCGTCAGCCACGCCAGCGACCGCGCCGCACACTCGCGCCCGCCCTGCTTGCGGTTGATGTCGACCGGCATCGGCCCGTGGATCGGTCGCCCGATCTTCTTCGCGTAGAGCGCCCCGAGCATGAACCCCATGTCCGAATAACCGACATAGGCTTTGTTCCGCGCGGCCTCCTCCAGGTGCGGGAAGATCAGCGGGAAGAGCCGGTTTGACCCGTAGCCGCCGCGCGCAAACCAGACCGCGTGGTAGCTCGGGTCGTTGGCGTATTTGAGGAATGTGTCGGCGCGAAATTGGTCCGGTCCGGCCCAGGTATGTCCGCCCCCGCTCGCCCAGCATTGCGGATCGATCACCAGTTCGACGCCATATTCCGCCGCTAGCGCCGGCACCGCATCGAGCGCGTGTTCGTCGACCCGATTGGCCGGCGCCATTACCGCGATTTTCATTGGCCCTGCCGCCCCGTCCTTGCCGTCATGCGTGAAAGCGGGAATAGCCCCAGCCGATGGATAACGCCAACCCTACCGATCCGATCGGCCGTCCGCATTTCTTCGTCGGGATTGGCGGGTCCGGAATGATGCCGCTGGCGATGATCCTGGCGGTGCGTGGGGCGAGCGTTGCGGGGTCTGATCGCAGCCTCGACCAGGCGCGGTTGCCCGCCAAGTTCGATTATCTCCGCGACCTCGGCGTGGCGCTTTACCCGCAGGACGGCAGCGGGATCGTATCACCCGATCAGGTCGTCATCGCCTCCGCGGCGATCGAGGCCACGGTGCCTGACATGGTCGCCGCCGAACGGTTGGGCTGCGAGCGCCGCACGCGCGCGGAGATGCTCGCTGATCTGTTCAACGTGTCGACAATGCCGATCGGCGTCGCCGGGACCAGCGGCAAGTCGACGGTCACCGGCATGATCGGCTGGATCCTGCGCGCGACCGACCGCGACCCGACGGTGATGAACGGCGCGGTGATGAAGAATTTCGCCACCCCCAACGCGCCGTTCGCGAGCGCCCTGGTCGGTAGCGGCGACGCGTTCGTCAGCGAAGTCGACGAGAGCGACGGATCGATCGCGCTGTTCAGCCCGCGCGTCGCCGTGCTCAACAACGTCAGTCTCGACCACAAGAGCCTGGAGGAACTCAACCAGCTGTTCGGCGACTTCATCGCCAAGGCCGAACTGGCGGTGATCAACCTCGACAATCCCGACGGCGCGGCGCTGGCGGGGACGCTGCCGAAGCGCCAGGTGATCGGGTTCGGGCTCGACATCGATGCCGAGTTCAGCGCGCGCGATATCCAGGAACGACCGTTCGGCGCGAGTTTCACGCTGGCGGTCAAGGGCCACGAGTCGATGCCGGTCGAGCTCCAGGTGCCGGGGCGCCATAACATCTCCAACGCGCTCGCCGCGATTGCCGCGGCGCGCTGCGCCGGAGTCGCGCTCGACGAAGCCGCGATCGCGATCGGCGGGTTCACGGGCCTACGCCGCCGCTTCGATCTCGTAGGCGAGACGCAGGGCGTGACCGTGCTCGACGATTTCGGGCACAACCCCGACAAGATCGCCGCGACGCTCGCCACGCTCCATGCCTTTCCCGGGCGGCTGCTCGTGCTGTTCCAGCCGCACGGCTACGGGCCGCTCAAGGTCATGCGCCGAGAACTCGTCGATGCGTTCGCGCGCGGTCTCAAGCCGGGCGATGTGCTCGTGTTGCCCGACCCGGCCTATTATGGCGGGACGGTCGCGCGCGAGGTGGCGAGCGCGGACATCGTCGCCGATCTCGCCGCGCGCGGCTGCGACGCGCGCCACATCGCCGACCGCGCCGAGGCGGCGGCGACCATCGCGGCACTCGCGGAAAGCGGCGACCGCGCGATCGTGATGGGCGCGCGCGACGACACGCTGAGCCAGGTCGCCGGCGACATTCTCGCGCAAATCGCCGCGCGCTAAACGAAAAGGGGCGAGCCGCGGCCCGCCCTTCATGTCACGTGATGCCGATCAGGCCGGCTTGGCGCCCGGCGTGCCGCATTTGGCAAACTTGCCCTTGGCGTCCTTGCACTTCACCGGCGCGGCGGGCTTCTTGTCGGGGCACTTCATGAACTTGCCCTTGGCATCCTTGCAGCGAGTCGCCGCGGGCGGCTTCTTATCCGGACATTTGACGAACTTGCCCTTGGCGTCCTTGCACGGCGCGGCGAGCGACGGCGTGGCGGACAGCGAAACCATGGCGAGAGCGAGAAACAACGTGCGCATCATCCAACTCCTTTATGCCCGAAAGAGCGCGCCGGTGATGCGCCCGCCCGCTCACCAGTTCAAGACGGAAAAGTGGAAAGCCCGCTTGACAGACAAGTTTCCTTTACTGTAAAGCTCCCTTCACTGATTCGAAAGGAGCCTTTACATGGCACACAGTGTGGCGACGCAGCGGTACAACGTTCGAGTGCTCGTCCTCAGCCTGGTCTACGGCGTGTCGCTGCTGACCGCGGTGTATAGTTTCAAGCATCACTTGATCGCTGGTCCGTTGGCTTGGCTCGCGGCGCTGCTGCCGGGGCTGGCGATCGTCGGCATCTTCGCGTCGATCGGATTTTATCTGGTCGAGGAGCAGGATGAATATTTGCGCGTGATGATGGCCCGCCAGACGTTGTGGGCGAGCGGGTTCGCATTGAGCGCCGCGACGATCTGGGGCTTCCTCGAAAGCTTCGATCTCGTCCCACACGTCGAATCCTATTATATCGCGGTGCTGTGGTTTGGCGGACTCGGGTTCGGGGCGTGCGCCAACCGGCTGACCAGCGGGAGGGGCGAGTGAATAACCGCCTCAAGGTCCTGCGCGCCGAGCGCAATTGGAGCCAGGGCGACCTCGCCGCCGCGCTCGACGTGTCGCGCCAGAGCGTCAACGCGATCGAGACGGGCCGCTACGACCCCTCGCTCCCCCTCGCCTTCAAGATCGCCGAGCTGTTCGCGCTCGCCATCGAAGACGTCTTCACCAGCCCATCGAAGGAAATCTGACCATGAACCGCATGTTCCCCATCGCCGTTGCGTTGTTCGCCTGTTTTATCGCGCACGAATCGCACGGCCGGCCGCTTGCTCCCGCCGCCGCCGCCGCCACGGCCGCCGAGGTCCGGATGGATCACATCTCGATCGTCGCGATGGGCAAGGGATCGCCCGTCATCCTGATCCCCGGCCTGTCGAGCCCGCGCGCGGTGTGGGACGGTGCCGCGCCGAATCTCGCCAAGACGCACCGCGTGATCCTGGTGCAGGTCAACGGGTTCAGCGGCGACGATGCGGGTGCGAACCTGAAGCCCGGAATCCTCGACGGCGTGGTCGCCGACCTCGACGCCTATATCGTCAAGAACAAGCTACAGGGCGCGGCGGTGGTCGGGCATTCGATGGGCGGGCTGCTCGGCATGATGCTGGCGAAGGCGCACCCGGGCGACGTCGGTAAGCTGATGATCGTCGACTCGCTGCCCTTCTACGGCATGCTGTTCGGGCCGACCGCGACCACCGCGATGGTCCAGCCGCAAGCCGCGATGATGCGCGACAAGATGATCGCGGGCTACGGCAAGCCCGCCGATGCGGCGAACGTCGAAGGCGTCGCCAACGCGCTCGCGCTGAAGCCGGGCAGCCGCGAGCTAGTCAAGGGATGGATGGCCGCCGCCGATCCGCGCGTGTCGGGCGAGGCGATGTACGAGGATCTCCAGACCGACCTGCGCGCCGACATGGCGGGCATCAAGACGCCGATGACGATCGTCTATCCGTGGAACGACGCGCGCCCGACCAAGCCGATCGCCGATACGCTGTACAAGGCCGCGTATGCCGCCGCGCCGCACATGACCTATGTCGACATCGGCGACGCCGCGCATTTCGTAATGCTCGACCAGCCCGAGGCGTTCGCCAAGGCGCTGGACGCGTTTCTGGCGAGCTAAACATTGTGCCGTCATCCCCGCGAAGGCGGGGATCCATCTCCCGCCGTTGCCGCAAGAGGCGCGGTTGGGGAGATGGGGCCCGCTTTCGCGGGGGTGACGGAGTTGATACAGGCGCGCGGATCATGACCGACACTCTCCGCCCCGCGCTCGCCTATCACCTGACCGTCGGCAAGGGGCCGCCGGTCCTCTTCCTCCCCGGCTATGCCTCCGACATGGAAGGGGCCAAGGCGCTCGCGCTGGAAACGTGGGCGAAGGCGAGCGGACGGACGTTTTGCCGTTTCGACTATGCCGGCTGTGGCGCGAGCGAAGGTGCCTTCGAGGAGCAGACGCTGACCGGCTGGCGCGACGATGCGCTCGAAATGCTCGATCTCTTTTCGGAACCCGCGATCCTGGTCGGGTCGTCGATGGGCGGGTGGATCGCGCTGATGCTGGCGCGCGATCACCCCGAAAGGGTCGCGGCGCTGGTCGGGATCGCCGCGGCCGCCGATTTCACCGACTGGGGCTTCTCGATGGAAGAGAAGATGAAGCTGCTCCAGAACGGCCGGATCGAGCGCGCGTCGCCCTATGCCGACCAGCCGACCGTCTTCACCAGCCGCTTCTGGCAGTCGGGCGAGGCGTCGCGGATGACCGCGGCGGCGATCGCGATTTCGTGCCCGGTGCGGCTGATCCACGGGCTCGGCGACCGCGACGTGCCGGTCGACCGCAGCATGCACCTGCTCCACCAGATCCGCTCAGGCGATGTTCAGGCGACGCTGGTCAAGCACGGCGACCACCGGCTGTCGCGCGACGAGGACATCGCGCTGCTGATCCGGACGATTGAAGGGCTTTCATGATTCTCCTAGCGCTCGCGCTGCAAGCCGCCGCTTCCGCCCCGACCCCGCTCGACGCGCGCTACAAGGCGTGCCTCGATCTCGCCACCAGCAATCCGCAGGACGCCGAGAGCGAGGCGGAGCGCTTCCGGCTGGCGGGCGGCGGCGCGCGGGCGCGACAGTGCCTGGGGCTGGCCTATGCGCAGCAAGAGCGGTGGCGCGACGCGGCGGGCGCGTTCGAGGCGGCCGCGCGCGAGGCCGATGCCGCGAAGGATCCGCTCGGTGCGCGCTATTGGGCACAGGCGGGCAATGCGTGGCTGGCGGCGAACGAGCCGGTCAAGGCCTATGCCGCGCTCAACACCGCGCTCGCGGGGACGGCGCTGACGGGGCAGGACAAGGGCGAGGCGCTGCTCGACCGCGCGCGGACGTTGGTTGCGGCAGGGCAAGCGTCGGCGGCGCGTGGCGACCTCGACTCGGCGCTGGAGAGTGCGCCGAACGACCCGCTCGCGTGGCTACTCTCGGCGACGCTCGCGCGGCGGATGAAGGACCTGCCGCGCGCGCAAAGCGACATCGCGCAGGCACTCAAGCTGTCGAGCGACGATGCGTCGGTGCAACTGGAGGCGGGCAACATCGCCGCACTGGCGGGCGACGCGACCGCGGCGAAAACGGCCTGGGAAACGGCGGTCAAACTCGCACCCACCAGTACGCCGGGTCAGCAGGCACGCGCCGCGCTTGGGCAGTTCGATGCCCCACCGCCCGCGCCCTCGCCGACACCAGCACCGCCCGCCAAATAGCTGGCATCCGCCGGGACGCGCTCCTATCTCCGCCACAATCAGCGGGAGGAGCGCGCATGAACTATCTCCACACGATGATCCGGGTCAGCGATCCTGATGCGACGGTCAGATTCTTCGAATTGCTCGGTCTCAAGGAAATCCGCCGGTTCGACAACGAGAGGGGCCGCTTCACGCTGATCTTCCTCGCCACCCCCGACGACAATGCGGAACTGGGCGAGAAGCGCCGCGCGGAGGTCGAGCTGACCTACAACTGGCCCGCGGAAGACGGATCGGCCGAGACCTATACCGGCGGGCGCAATTTCGGCCACCTCGCCTACCGCGTCGACGATATCTACGCGACGTGCCAGCGGCTGATGGACGCCGGGGTGACGATCAACCGCCCGCCGCGCGACGGCCACATGGCCTTCGTCCGCACCCCCGATGCGATCTCGATCGAATTGCTACAAAAGGACGGCCCGCTCGCGCCCGCCGAGCCGTGGGCGTCGATGCCCAATACGGGGGAATGGTGATGGACGCGCCCGCCCCGCTGCTGCTCGACCTGCTCGCCTCGCTGAAGGCCGGGCCGAAACCCTATGCCGAGGTGATGGACGCGTGGCGGACGAGTTGCCCGCGCTTGCCGGTGTGGGAGGATGCGGTCGACCTTGGGCTGGTGCGCCGCGACCACGATCTCGTAGCGCTGACCGAGGCGGGCGCGGCGCGGCTCGACGCGCGGCCGTAATGACCGGCTGGCCCGACCCGCGGTTCCTCGACCTGACCGGCGCGGAAGCGCCGATCGTTCAAGCGCCGATGGCGGGCGCGAGCGGCGTCGCGCTGGCGGTGGCGGCGATGCGCGGTGGGGCGGTCGGGTCGCTGCCATGCGCGATGCTGACGCCGATCCAGGTGATCGTGCAATCGGCCGAAGTGCGTGCTGAGGCGGACGGGCCGCTCAACCTCAATTTCTTCTGCCACACGCTTGCCCCTGCGCCCGACGATAGCCCCTGGCGGAAACTACTGACGCCTTTTTACGAGGAAGAGGGAGTCGAGCCCGGCACACCGCCGCCGCCGCTGCGCCGCCCGTTCGATGCGGCGATGGCCGAGGCGGTCGAGGCGGTGCGGCCGGAGATCGTCAGCTTCCATTTCGGGCTGCCCGACGCTGGCGTGCTGGCGCGCGTCCGCGCAAGCGGCGCGCTGGTGTTCGGCAACGCGACCTCACCGGACGAGATGCGCTGGCTCACCGATGCCGGGGTCGATGCGATCGTGCTGCAGGGCGCAGAGGCCGGGGGGCATGCCGGATGGTTCCTCGATGGGCACCGTCCGGCTCCGCTTGCCGAACTGCTCCGCGTCGACGTGCCAATCCCCAAAATTGCCGCGGGCGGGGTGGCCGATGCTGCGGGCATGGCTGCAGCATTTTCCGCCGGCGCGAGCGCGGTGCAAATCGGCACCGCCTATCTCGCCAGCCCGGAAAGCCTGGCGAGCGCGCCGCACCGCGCGTTGATCGGCACCGCGACCGATACCGTCTTCACCAATCTGTTTTCGGGCGGCATCGCGCGCGGTTTTCGCAACCGATTGATCGACGCGATCGGGCCGGTCAACGACGCCGCCCCGCCCTTCCCGCACGCCTCTGCCGCGCTCGCACCGTTACGCATGGCAGCCGAAGCCGACGGACGCGGCGACTATTCGCCGCTGTGGGCCGGGGCCGGCGCAGCGCGCGTGCGGCCCGAACCCGCCGAGGCGCTGACTCGCCGCCTTGCCGCCGAAAGCCTCGCCCTCCTGGAGACCGCCTGATGCCCCTCGAGATCGTGCGCATTCCCGCGTTCAGCGACAATTACATCTGGCTGGTCCATGACTCCGACAGCCAGGAAACGATGGTGGTCGATCCCGGCGAGGCGACCGCGGTGCTGGCAGAGGCCGAGCGGCGTGGCTGGACGATCTCGGCGATCTGGAACACGCACTGGCATCCCGACCACACCGGCGGCAACCAGGCAATCAAGGACGCAACCGGCGCCCCCGTCATCGCGCCGACCGCCGAGGCCGCGAAGATCCCGACCGCCGACCGGCTGGTCGCGGAGGGCGACCAGGTAACGCTCGGCAACCACGTCGCGACGGTGCTGGAGACGCCCGCGCATACCGCCGGGCACATCACCTATCACTTTGCCGATGACGCCGCGCTGTTCCCGGGGGACACATTGTTCGCGATGGGATGCGGGCGGCTGTTCGAGGGCACTGCGGAGCAGATGCACGCGAACCTTCAGCGGCTCGCCAAACTACCCCACGAGACGCAGGTCTATTGCGCGCACGAATACACGCTGTCGAACGCGCGCTACGCGCACGTCGCGGAACCGGACAACGACGAGATCGCGCGCCGACTGGTGGCGGTCGAGCGGATGCGCGAGATCGGCGAGCCGACCGTGCCGACGACGATCGGCGAGGAGCGCGCGACCAATCCGTTCATGCGCGCATCGTCGGCCGAACAATTCGCCGAGCGCCGCAAGGCAAAGGATGCTTTTTGAGCGTTGATGCGTTATAGTGTTCCACACGGGGGGGAGATGCGATGGAGTCGCCGATGCGTATCCTTGTTCCCGCTCTCGCTCTCACCGCGCTGGCGCTAACCGGCTGCGCGATGTCCCCCGCCGAAACCGCGCGCGCTCAAGCCAATGCGGAAGCGACCCGCGCCGCGCTCGGCCAGCAGCTCGCCGGGCTCCACGCCACGGGCACCGACGACTGCCTGGACACGTTCCGGACCAATTCGGCGTCGCTCAAGGCCTATGGCCCGACGCTGGTTTATCGCGTGAGCAACGGGCTGGTCTACGTCAACGACACGGCCGGCGGCTGCGAAGCCATCGAGCATGGCGACTATCTGGTCACCCGGTCCAATTCCGGTCGGCTGTGCCGCGGCGATATCGGGCAGACCTTTTCGGCCGGGTCGCACATCCCGACCGGCAGCTGCGCACTGGGATCGTTTACCACCTACCGCAAATAGGGTTGGCTACAGCACAAACCGGCTGAGGTCGGTGTTGCGCGCGATGCTTGCGAGTTGCGCCTCCACGTATGCGGCGTCGATCGTCAGCGCGCTGCCGCTACGATCTTCCGCGTCGAAGCTCACTTCTTCGAGCAGCTTCTCCATCACCGTCTGGAGCCGCCGCGCGCCGATATTCTCGACCGCGCCGTTTACCTCCGCGGCGATCCTGGCGACCGCGCGGATGCCGTCGTCGGTGAAGTCGATGCTGACCCCCTCGGTGCCGATCAGCGCCTTGTACTGCTCGGGCAGCGACGCCTTGGTGTCGCTGAGGATCGCGACGAAATCGTCCTCGGTCAGCCCCTTGAGTTCGACGCGGATCGGAAGGCGGCCCTGTAACTCGGGGAGCAGGTCGCTGGGCTTGGCGACGTGGAACGCTCCGCTCGCGATGAACAGGATATGGTCAGTCTTCATCGGCCCGTATTTGGTTGCGACCGTCGTGCCCTCGATCAGCGGGAGCAGGTCGCGCTGGACGCCCTCGCGACTGACCGATCCGCCGCGGACATCGCTGACCGCGATCTTGTCGATCTCGTCGAGAAACACGATCCCATTTGCCTCGGCATCGGCCAGCGCCTGGCGCGAGACCTCGTCTTGGTCGAGCCGCTTATCGGCCTCTTCTTCGACGAGCTTGTCCCACGCCATCGGCACGGTGAGCTTGCGGCGCTTTAACTGCGGCCCGCCAAAGCCCTTCATCATTTCGCCGAGGTTGATCATCTGCGCACCCGCGCCGGGGATGTCGAACGGCATCTGCGGCGCGGCCTCGAGCTCGATCTCGACCTCGGTCTGGTCGAGCACGCCGTCGCGGAAGCGCTGCTTGAACGCCTCGCGCGTCGCGGTCGACGAATCCTTGCCGGTCAGCGCGTCGAGCAGGCGGTTCATCGCCGCTTCCTCGGCCTTGTCCTTCACCGCGACGCGGCGGCGCTCCTTCTCCAGCCGGATCGCTTCCTCGACCAGGTCGCGCGCGATCTGTTCGACGTCGCGGCCGACATAACCCACTTCGGTGAACTTGGTCGCCTCGACCTTGACGAACGGCGCGTCGGCGAGCTTCGCGAGACGGCGGCTGATCTCGGTCTTGCCGCACCCGGTCGGGCCGATCATCAGGATGTTCTTGGGCGTCACCTCGTCGCGCAGATCGGCGCCGAGCCGCTGCCGCCGCCAGCGGTTGCGCAGCGCGACCGCGACCGCCTTCTTCGCATCGGTCTGGCCAATGATGTGCGCGTCGAGGGCAGCGACGATCGCCTTGGGAGTCAGTGAGTCATTCATGTCGGGATCCGGAAGAAATCAGGTGATGCTGTCGAGCGCTTCGACGGTGAGGCGGTCGTTGGTGTAGACGCAGAGTTCACCCGCGATTCCCATCGCCTTGCGACAGATCGTCTCGGCATCGTCTTCATAGTCGACCAGCGCGCGCGCGGCGGCGAGCGCGTAATTGCCGCCCGACCCGATCGCCGCGACGCCGCCCTCGGGCTCCAGCACGTCGCCGTTGCCGGTCAGGATCAGCGTCACTTCCTTGTCGGCGACGATCATCATCGCCTCCAGGTTGCGGAGGTATTTGTCAGTCCGCCAGTCCTTGGCGAGTTCGACCGCCGCGCGCATCAGCTGGCCATTGGCGCGCTCCAGCTTGGCCTCGAGCCGCTCGAACAAGGTAAAGGCATCGGCGGTCGCGCCGGCGAACCCGCCGATCACCGACCCGTCGCCCAATTGCCGCACCTTGCGCGCATTGGGCTTCATCACCGTCTGCCCGGCGGAGACCTGGCCGTCGCCGATCACGACCACCTTGCCGTTCTTGCGCACCGACAGGATCGTCGTGCCGTGCCATTTCGTTTCGCTCATGGCCGGGGATGTAGGCATCTGCGCGGCGAGCGCAACGGCCACGCCAAATGTCGCGCCCGTCCAATTATTTTGCCGCGACTCGGCGCACTATCCTTCGCCGAAGGGGCGGGTCGCCCCATGACGAGGGGAGCGAAAGATGGCGAGCGAATTTCCCAAGGACACGGTCGGGCAACCGCCGGTGGGCGGCGGCATGGTCGGGCGGATCAAGCGGCTGCTGATGAGCCCCGCCGAGGAATGGAAGGCGATCGATGCCGAGCCCGACACCGCGAAGGGCGTGTTCCTGCGCTGGGCGGCACCGCTCGCGGCGATCCCGGCGATCTGTAGCTTCATCGGCATGCAGGTGTTCGGGATCGGATTTCTCCTCGTCCATTTCCGCCCGAGCATCGTCTATTCGGCGGTCAGCAGCGGCCTGAGCTACGTCGGCGCGCTGGCCGGCGTGTGGGTGCTGGCGCTCGTCATCGACGCGCTCGCGCCCAGTTTCGGCAGCACCAAGAACCAGGATCAGGCGATGAAGGTCGCCGCTTATTCGTACACCGCGGCGTGGGTCGCGGGGGTGCTCAACCTGATCCCGGCACTCGCGCCGATCGGCATGCTGGTCGGGCTCTACAGCTTCTATCTGCTGTGGGTCGGGCTGCCGATCCTTATGAAGACGGCGGCGGACAAGGCAGCCGGCTATACGATCGTGTCGGTCGTCGTTTCGATCGGATGCTATTTCATCATCGCCTGGGTGATCGGGATGATCACCGCCAACATGCTCGTGTCGAGCGCGGCGATGATGCCCGGGGGCACCGGATCGGTCACGTTCGGCGGGACGACGATCGACACCGGCAAGCTCGAAGCGCAAGCCGCCGCGATCAAGGAATCGACCGAGAAGATGCAGGCGTCGCTCGCCGGGAACGGTAATGGCGCCGGCACCAAGGCGGTCGACCCGGCGGCGCTGCAGAACCTCATCCCCGCCTCCTTGTCGGGGTGGAACCGGACCAGCATCGAAAGCACCGGCGGCGGCGCGCTGGGCGTCAACGTCAGCGACGCGACCGCGCAGTTCGCCGCGGGCGACCAGAGCTTTCATCTCAAGATCAGCGACACCGGCGCGGTCGGCGCGCTGGCGGGTCTGGTGAACGTAAACTCGAGCAGCCAGACCGCGACCGGCTATAAGAAGACCTCGCTACAGGACGGCAACATGGTCACCGAAGAGTGGGACAACAGCAGCAAGTCGGGCACGTACAGCGTGCTCGTCGGCAAGCGTTTCGTGGTCGAGGCCGAGGGATCGGCACCGAGCATCGACGTGCTGAAGAGCGCGGTCGGATCGGTTAATCTGGGGCAACTCGCCGCGCTGGCGAGCTAGCCGCGGCGGGCACGCGCCGTAGCACAGCTACGTCGCAAGTCCCGCAAGGCCGGTCGGCGCCGGGCGTGAGCCCGACGTCCGCCCCCGTCTTCGCGGGACAGGCTCTGGATCTAGTCCAGTGACGGATGCCGACCCGTGGCGACGCGAAAATTGACACTAGGTTGACACTATCGCGCACGCACGCGTCACTTGTCGGTGCCCGCCGCCTTCCCCCATTGCCGCGCGACGGTGTAGCCGAGATAGCCCGTGCCGAAGAGCGCGTAGAGCGGCTCGGGAATGCCGTTGAGGTACGCGTTCATGCCGGCGGCGATGTCCTTCGCCATCTGCGGCTGCGCGGCGGCGATCAGCCCCATCGGGATCGCCCAGAGCAAGAGCGCGTACATCACATAGAGGAAGCTCGGCCGCGCGCGGCTGGTCCACGGATCGGCCGACTGCGCCTCCGCCATGATCGCGGAGATTTGCGTCTTGGTCGCCTCCATCTCCTGACTGCCCTGCAATTCGAGCAGCTTGAGCTTTGCCTCGTCGCGCGCCTTGGGATCGGGGATCAGCTTGTCGAGCAGCGAAGCGACGGGTCCGACGATCGCGTCGAGAATGGCCATGGTCGTTCTCCTTCGGTTAGGTGAGAACGGTCCACTTATCCTATTTGGTTGTCTGTAGGAAAATGCTTATGTGTATAGAAAGAAGAAATCCGCAGGCACCCGAACGCGTCGTTTGAGGCAGCGTATCTTCTTCGCGGCCGGCGGCTCCTTGCCGGTTTGAGACAAGCCGCTGACTGCAAGGCCGCTGTCGTTTACATTAATGCCATCCAGGCCACATTTCTTGCCGACCACCGCCACGTTCTCGGGGGTCCACGGCAGTTTGGCGGCGCAGGCGGATAGCATCGCCAGGACCATCAGCGCGGTTGCGATCCTGATCAGGGTCGTCGTCCTTTCGCCGGGCACCAGGCTATCACCTAGCCCATTGCGATCCGCACCAACAACGTCACGTTAAGCGCCACGATCGCCGCCGCCACGCCCCAGGCCGCGATGCGCAGGCCGAGCGGGCTGGCGAAATCGCCCATCAGCTTCCGGTCGCTGGTGAAGGCGACCAGCGGGATCACCGCGAAGGGCAATTGCAAGCTGAGGATTACCTGGCTGAGCACGAGCAGGTTGGTCGTCGCCCCCTCGCCAGCCAGCCCGATCACCAAGGCCGCGGGGACGACCGCGAGCGACCGCGTGATCATCCGCCGCAACCACGCGGGCAAGCGAATGTCGAGGAACCCTTCCATCACGATCTGCCCGGCGAGCGTGCCGGTGATCGTCGAATTCTGCCCCGAGGCGAGCAGCGCGAGCGCGAACACCACGCTTGCCGCGCCCGCGCCGAGCAATGGCGACAACAAGCGGTGCGCTTGCTCGATATCGGCGACGTCGGTGCGCCCCGCGGTGTGGAAGGCGGCGGCGGCCAGGATCAGGATCGCGGCGTTGATGAGGAGCGCGAAGCCGAGCGCGACGACCGTGTCGGCGGTGGCGAAGGCGATCGCGCTCCGCTTCCCTTCGCCCTCGATCCGGCGTGTCTGCACCACCGACGAGTGGAGGTAGAGGTTATGCGGCATCACCGTCGCGCCGAGGATGCCGATCGCGATGTACAGCATCGCCGGGTTGGTCACGATCCGGCTCGTCGGCACGAACCCCGCCGCGATGCCCGCCCAGTCGGGCCGCGCCAGCCACAATTCGTAGATGAAGCACCCGGCGATGACGAACAGCAACGTCGCGACGAACGCCTCGAGCTTCCTGAACCCGAAATGCTGGAGCGCGAGCAGCAGCATCACGTCGAACGCGGTAATCAGCACGCCGGCGAGCAGCGGCAGCCCGAACAGCAGGTTGAGCGCGATCGCGGTGCCCAGCACCTCGGCGAGGTCGCACGCGATGATCGCGAGCTCGCACAACAGCCACAGCCCGATCGTGACCGGACGGCCGTAGCGCTTGCGGCAGGCTTGCGCGAGGTCGAGGCCCGCCGCGATCCCGAGCCGCGCCGATAGCGTCTGGAGCAGGATCGCCATCAGGCTCGACAACAGCACGACCGACAGCAAAGTATAGCCGAACGCCGACCCGCCGGCGAGGTCGGTCGCCCAATTGCCCGGGTCCATATAACCGACCGCGACGAGATAGCCCGGCCCGACGAACGCCATCGCGCGGCGCCAGAACCCGCGCCGCGGTACCGCGACGGTGCCATGGCTTTCGGACAGCGACCGGCCGAAACCGTGGTGCTGGATCGCGTCACTGGTCGGCGGTGGCGTCAACGGCTCCCCTTTTTGTCGCTAGCGTGCCCGCCCGATACCGTCGTCCGGGCGTCGTGGTTGCACCCGCTATGCTGGCCGCGCCCGCCCCGCGTCAATCCGCGCGCGACGGGCTGGCGCGGCGCGCCGTCGGCGGTATGAGCAGGCGATGATTCGCTATCTCTCCGCAGCGTTGCTGCTCGTCGGCGCGACCGCCGCCTTCGCCGCGCAGCCGATCGCCGGCCGCTGGTTGACCGCCGACGGCAGCGCAGTGGTCGCGATCGGCCCGTGCGGGCCGACCTTGTGCGGCAAGATCGTCCGCGTGCTCAAGGTGTCGGCGGGTCCCGACGGGGCGGTCAAGGCGCGGCAGGCAATCGGAGTCGTAATCCTGGCCGGTCTGGTCCCCGACGGCGACGGGTGGAAGGGCAGTGTCCTCGATCCCAAGAGCGGCAAGAAATACAATGCCCGAGTGACGCGCGACGGGGGCAAGCTCAACGTGCAGGGCTGCGTGTCGGTGTTCTGCAAGACTTTGGTGTGGACCGCAACGCGCTAGATGACCTCCATATCGACCTTGTAATGGTGCCACGCCAGGATCGCCGCGGCGCCGCGGTGGGGGCGCCATTTCTCGGCCAGTTCGCGGATCGTCTTTTCGCTCGGGCGGTCGTCGTGGCCCAGGATGCGGCCGATCTCGATCTGTACCGCCAGGTCGCCGGCGGGCCAGATGTCGGGGCGGCCTTCGGCGAACAACAGATAGATTTCCGCCGACCAGCGGCCGATGCCCTTGACCTGGATCAGCTTGGCGATCGCTTCCTCGTCGTCGGCGGGCAGGTTGGCGAGGTCCAACCGGCCGCTCGTTACTTCCTCCGCCAGGCTGCGCGCATAGCTCGCCTTCTGCCGCGACAGGCCGGCGGCGCGGAGTCGCTCGTCGGTCGCCTTGGCGATGTTCGCGGGGTTTTCGAGATCGCCGCATTGCTCCTCGAGCTTGCACCAGATCGACGCGGCCGCCGCCACGCTCACCTGCTGCCCGACGATCGTTCGGAGCAGCGTGCCGTACCCCCGGTCGCGCACGCGCGGTTCGGGGTAGCCCGCGCGCTCGATCGCCTTGGCGAACGCCGGGTCGGCCGCGGCGAGCGCGTCGCACGATGCGCGCATGCTGTCGGGGGTGGTCACCATGATGCGCTACCTTGATTGCGGGGGCGGGGCGCGGCATGGCGCGCGGGAAGCACGGAAAGGAACGTCATGCCCAAGCTTATCGTCGTGACGCGCGGCGGGGAAGAACAGGAAATCACGGGGCAGGCCGGGCTTTCGGTGATGGAAGTGATCCGCGACGCCGGGATCGACGAAGTGCTCGCGCTGTGCGGCGGGTGCTGCAGTTGTGCTACGTGCCACGTCCATGTCGACCCGGCATTTGCGGCCAAAGTGAACCCAATGAGCGAGGACGAAAACGATCTGCTCGATTCGTCCGCCGACCGCGATGAAACCAGCCGGCTGTCGTGCCAGATCGAGTTCAGCGATGCGCTGGACGGGTTGAAGGTGCGGATCGCGGCGGAGGATTGATCGAGCGTCGCTTGCTTGACTATCGCCCGCGTTCACAGGACACCCTCGCCCGAAAGGCGAAGCGATGTTCGATCGGTTGTCCAGACCCGCTCCGCCCATGTCGCCCCAGCCAGCGAATGCCGCTGCGCCAGTCGGGCAATTTTTTGCCGCGACCCACCTGCCGCGGCATCGGCTGGGCGAGCTGCCGGCCGTCGATCCGTCGGCGGGGCGTAATCGAACCGGCCTCCCCGATCGTCTCAAGCGCGGGGTGGAGTTGCTCGGCGGCGTGTCGCTCGACGACGTGAAAGTGCATTACCGCTCCGCGGCCCCGGCGGGAATCGGTGCTCGCGCGTTCGCGCGCGGCCGTGAAATCCACGTCGCGCCGGGCGAGGAAGCATCGTTGCCCCACGAAGCCTGGCACCTCGTCCAGCAGGCGCATGGCCGAGTCCGCGCAACGACCCGGCTGGATGGCACGGCGATCAACGACGACCGCACGCTCGAGCGCGAGGCCGATATGATGGGCAGGCGCGCCTGGCATGCCGGCGTCGGCGCGCCGGCGGCGGCGGCTGTGACAGCCGAGCCCGCCCCCGCCGCGCCCGCTGCCATTGCGCAACGCGATCCGCTGGACGACCTGATGATGAAGCACCCCGATGTCGCCGCGCATATCTTCAGCCACCTGTCGTTCGGCGATCTCGGCAATATGGCGGCGGTCAGCAAGCGGGCGAACAAGATCGCCGACCAGACGCGAGTGCAAGGCGGCCCGGTGACTCGCGCGGCCTTGAACGCCCATATGAGCAAGTTCAGGCTGACCGGGTTGCACGGCGCGTCGTCGAACGACGCCGACAGCCTGGTTGGCGGCGTGACGACGGGCCACGCCTCCAATTTCGATCGAGGATCGAAGCTGGGCCCGGGATTCTACATGACCGAAGGGGTCGAGGCGCCGGAACAAGAGGCGGCCAAGCACTTCGCCGACAATCGCGTCGCGAAACTGAACGAGAATGTCCGGAAAGAAGCGGACAAGGCCAAGGCGGGCGGTGAAGCAGCGAGTAGCAGCAGCAGCTCGGCGTCGGGAAACAGCAACGAAACACCAGCGAGCGCCGCTGCGCCGGCCAACGGCGGGCAACCGACCATCTATCGCGTGTTCACCCGCGACCTCAATAAGCTGTCCGCCTCATCCCCGCCGGCCGAACCGTGGCTCAAACCCGACTCCAAGGAAATGCGTCCCGACCATCGTGGTGCCGGCGATGTTCTGAAATCGAACCTCACCGACATCGCCAAATGGGGCCAGCGCGCGCCCCGCGAAATGAAGATCGCGCCGTATATCCTGTCGCCAACGCTCGAAGAGGGCGTCCATCCCAACCATCGCCAGCAGTTGAAGGATGAAGAGCTTCGGCAGACGCTCGAGAGAAAACGCCGTGATTTCGGCATCGAGGTGCTGCCACCGGTCGCACCCGCGCCAAAGAAGGACGAGCCCGATATGCGCGGCGTGCTCCCCCAAGCGTTCCTGAAGGGCGTCGCCACGCGAATCAACCGCGGCGAGGAACGCAAGGAAAAGTGAGCGCGGCGGGCGGCGGGCAGCCAAGATAAACGGACGCGACGGGCGTCAAAGACTGGCGGCGATCGGCGACCTATTCGCGCGCCGCCACCGCGTAGAGCGCGATCGCGGCGGCGTTCGATACGTTGAGGCTTTCCATCCGCGGCGAAATCGGCAGCCGGGCGAGCTGATCGCAATGCTGCGCAGTATTGTGCCGCATTCCCTCACCCTCGGCGCCGAGCACCAGCGCAACGCGCGCCGTGCCGATCGCCTTGCTCAACGTGTCGGTCGCCTCGCCCGCCAGCCCGATCCGCCAGAAATTGGCCTCGGCGATTTCCTCCAGCGCGCGCGCCAGGTTCACCACGCGGACCCACGGCACGATCTCCAGCGCGCCCGACGCCGCGCGCGCCAGCGACCCGCTTTCGGGCGGCGAGTGGCGGTCCTGCGTCACGATGCCGAGCGCATCGAACGCCGCCGCCGAGCGCAGGATCGCGCCGACATTGTGCGGATCGGTCACCTGATCGAGCACCAGTAGCGGACGCTGATCGCCCTCGCCCATCCCCTGTTCGATCAAATCGCCGAGCCAGATATCCTCGAGCGGCTCGACCTCGATCACGATCCCCTGATGCGGCGCGTCGCTCGGCACCAGCCGACCGAGGTCGGCGACATCGGCGAAGGTAATCGGGATGACCGGCGGGATGTCGAGCCCGGCCAGCGCCTCGCGCGTCGCCCACATCTTGCGCACCGTCCGCTCCGGGTTGGCAAGCGCGGCCAGTACCGGGTGCCGGCCCCAGATGCGGGGCCGGTTGCCGGACGCCTGGTTCGGGCGATGGCCGCGGCGTTTCACCTATTCGTCGCCGTACGCGAACGGATCGGTCTTGACCGGCTGAGTCGGGATCGGCGGGCGCGGCAGCGCGTCGCCGTTCGCCGCATTCCACAGGAACGCCGCCAGGATCACCGCGGCCTGGCGCATGTCGTCGCCCTTCAGATGATCGAACGTATCGACCGAGGTGTGGTGGATGCGGCTTTCGTAATCGAGCGGGTCCTGGATGAACTGGAAGCCCGGCAAGCCCACCGCCTGCATGAAGACATGGTCGGTGCCGCCGGTCTTGCGGATCACCACCGACGACGCGCCCATCGATTCGAACGGGGTAAGCCAGTCCTTGAAGATCGGCACCACCGCCGGGTTGTTCTCCGCGAAGATGCCGCGCAGCTTCCCCGACCCGTTGTCGATGTTGAAATAGGCCGCCATCTTCGACCATTCGGGCTTGGTCGTGATCGGCCAGCGATTGCCCCAGCCCATGTAGCGCGCGAGGCCGGTCGCATTGGCGGGCCCGCCGCGCGTCGCAAAATGGTTTTCGACATAGGCCAAGCTGCCGAGCAGCCCCTGCTCCTCGCCCGCCCACAAAGCGAAGCGGATCGTGCGCTTCGGCTTGACGCCGAGCCGCGACAGGATGCGCGCCGCCTCCATGATCATCGCGCTGCCCGCGCCGTTGTCCGCCGCGCCGTCGCCCGCGACCCACGAATCAAGGTGCGCGCCGGCCATCACATAGCTGCCGTCCTTCGCGCTTCCCGGGATGTCGGCGATGATGTCGTAGGCGTTGACGTCGCTGTCGTCGAAGGTGACTCGGTTATCGATCGACACGGTCGGCGCGAGACCGAGCCCCGCGAGCCGCGCGAGCCGGCGGTAATCCTCCGCCGCGATCTCGACCCCCGGGGTCTTCACCGTGTCGCCGACCCCGAACAGATAGCCCTCACCGTGAACGAGCTTGCCGTCGAGCCGCGACTTGGTGGCATAGGCGACCGCGCCTTCCTCCTGCAGGAAAGCGTCCATCGCCTTAGCAAAGCCGAGCCGCTTGATCCCGCGATCGGCGGCGGCGGGGTCGTAGGTCGGCTGGACGAACTGGTCGAGCTTGGCGATGTCGTCGTCGCTCAGCCGCTTGAACGGCGCTTCGCCCGGCTCGGAGCCGGTATCGGGCCGAGTTACCAACACCACCTTGCCCCGAAGCTTGCCGCGCCACCTGGCGAAATCGGCCGGGCTCGTCATCGGCGCGACCACCACCTCGCCGCTCACCACGCCGTTGGTGCCGGGGGTCCAGGCGATCGGGATCGCAGTGAGCTGAATCGGACGCGGGCTGACCATGCGCACCGACGAACTGTCGATCGTCCAGCCGCGCCCGAACTCGAAGCCTTCCTTGTGGACGTTCGACAAGCCCCATTCGCTGAACTTGCCCGACGTCCACGCCTCGGCCTTGCGCATCGCCGGCGAATTGGTCAGCCGCGGCCCGATCTGGTCGGCGAGATATTCTGCTGTCACCATCACCTGGCTGCGGTTGAACCCCTCGTCCATGATCCGCGTGGTCATCGTCAGGTCGCTCGATTGCGACGCGGCGGGAATGGCGAAAGCGATGGCCGCGGCGGCGGCAAGGAGCGATTTGCGCATAGGATGGTTTCCCCGGAGGACAGCGACGAACGCCACGCACGCTATTGCCGCACGCGTGCTCACGCAAGCACGGCGAACCCGCGTTGACAGCGCGCCGCCGCTTCGGCATTGGGCGCCCTCGCTTTCGCACGAGCGACCCGCCTGTCGAAGGCGATGACCTGGGGACAGGTGGCCGAGTGGTTAAAGGCAGCAGACTGTAAATCTGCCCGTGAAAGCGTACGCTGGTTCGAATCCAGCCCTGTCCACCATCACCCGCTTCTGCCATGATTCCGCGGGCAGACCGTCCAAACAACCGCGTCATCGTCGACCGCAACAATGCTGACAACAGGCTCGAAAGCCCCCTTTTCGGACGGCTGAAGCCACCGAAATCCGATGGACAAAGACCGCTTGCGGTTTTGCCGCAATTCACCCGGAACGCTGGGTCGCGTTCCCCGTTGTGGCTGAATGGATCGCCCTCGCAACCCCGACCGCGCGCTGCGAAGTCTCGGCCTCGGTGCGATTGGGGCGCTCGTCACCGCCTGTGCCGGCTTGGGAGCGTCGAACTACACGGTTTCCAACATCAACCCGATTTATTTCAGTGGCGTGGAAAGCCACAGCCCGCAGCCATTTCCCGAGAGTGGCGACGCGGACGCTACCCTTGCGGCAACCACCGCTTTCCCCGGCATGCCCGGCGATCAATATTATTATTATCGTCCGCCGCCCGTCACGGCCTCGTACGATGCGCGTGCGTCATATCAAACGGCCGACTACGATCTGTCGGCCGAGCCGGCGCGTACCAGCCGTGACCAACCTTTCGATAACCGAAACCGCGACTCATCTTGGGCATACGACAAGCCCGCGTCAGATACCGTGGATGACGCGTCAGCGAGCGATCCCGCTCCCTCGTCCGTGGAGAAGAATGCAGACGAACCGATAGCGACAAGTGCAGTGCAATCTCGACCGGAAGTCGCGCCGGGCGAATAGTCGGAGGATGGCGCTGGCGTCGCTGCGAATTTGCTCGCGGCGCAGCTGACCGATGTAGTGCCGACCGTTGACGGCTCGACGCGGTCCGATCCGCCCTCTGTCCACCATCATAGATCGAGGTTAGGGTCCGATATGGCCCGCCGCTTTGCCGACCTCTCTGATATCGATCGGGATGCCGACTGGAGCTTGCCCGGCTGGCTCTACACCGACCCCGAATATTATGCGGTCGAGATGGAGCGCGTGATCCGCCCGTCGTGGCAGATCGTGTGCCACGAGAGCCAGGTCGCACAGCCGGGCGATTTTCACACGATCGATTACCTCGGCGAGAGCGTGATCGTAATGCGGGGCGACGACAGCGTGGTGCGCGGCTTTACCAACGTGTGCCGCCACCGCGCGATGCGGCTGGTCGAGGGACCAGCGGGGTGCACGAAGAAGCTGGTCTGCCCGTATCACGCCTGGACCTACGAGAAGGACGGGCGGCTGAGCGGCGTGCCGATGCGCGGCGATTATCCGGCGCTGCGGCTGGAAGATAACGAGCTGGCGCCGGTCGATATCGAGATCTGGCGCGGGTTCGTGTTCGTGCGGCTGGAAGGCGAAGGTCCGTCGGTCGCCGCGATGATGGCGCCGTACGACCATGAGATCGCGCCGTACCGGTTCGAAGAGATGCGCTGCATCTCGCCGGTCCGTGAACGCTCTCGCGCGGTCAACTGGAAGAATGTCGGGGACAATTATTCGGACAACCTCCACATCCCGGTCGCGCACGACGGGCTGACGCGGCTGTTCGGAAAGAGCTACGCGATCGAGGCGCAGCCGTGGGTCGACAAGATGTCGGGGCAGCTGAGCGATCACGTGTCGGGCAATCCGTGGGAGCGCTTCTATCAGCGCCATCTGCCGCGCGTCGACCATCTGCCCGACACGCATCAGCGGCTGTGGCTCTACTACAAGCTCTGGCCCAACATGGCGTTCGACCTCTACGCCGATCAGATCGATTTCATGCAATGGCTGCCGACCGGACCGACGACCTGCGTGTTGCGCGAAATGGCGTTCGCACTGCCGGATGACCGCCGCGAGATGAAACTGGCGCGCTACGCCAACTGGCGGATCAATCGCGTGGTCAATGCCGAGGACACCTGGCTGATCGAGCGCGTGCAGCAGGGCATGGCGAGCCGCAGCTACGAAGCCGGCCCGATCGGCGCGAGCGAGGTGTGTCTGCGCAGTTTCGCAAAGAAGATCCGCGGCCTGATCCCTGAAGCCCGTCAGCACCGCGCGCCCGCGCCGGGCTGGAGCCGCCGACCCCGCGAGGTTCAATGACCAAGAAATACGACGCGCTCATCATCGGCGGGGGCCATAACGGGCTGGTCTGTGCCTTCTATCTCGCGCGCGCGGGACTGAAGGTCCGCATCCTCGAACGCCGTCATATCGTCGGCGGCGCGGCGGTGACCGAGGAATTCGCACCCGGCTTCCGCAATTCGACCGCGAGCTACACCGTCAGCCTGCTACGCCCCAAGGTGATCGCCGACATACGGCTCCACGAGCGCGGCTGGCGGATCGTCGAGCGGACGATCAGCAATTTCTTCCCGCACGAGGATGGCTATCTCAAGCTCGGCGGCGGCACCGCGCGGACACAAGCCGAGTTCGCGCGCTTCTCCGCAAAGGATGCCGAGACCTTCCCGCGCTACGAGGAAGCTTTGGAGCGCGTCGCCGAGGTGCTGCGCGACATGGCACTCAAGACGCCACCAAATGCGGGCGGGGGTATCCGCGCCCTGCTCGCCGCCGCGGCGCAGGGCAAGCGGCTGGCGGGGATGAATCTCGAAGCGCAGCGCGACGTGATGGACCTGTTCGTCAAGTCGGCGCGCGATTTCCTCGAAGGCTGGTACGAGAACAAGTTCGTCCAGGCCGCGTTCGGGTTCGACGCGGTGGTTGGCAATTACGCCAGCCCCGACACGCCGGGCAGCGCCTACGTCCTGCTCCACCACGTGTTCGGCGAGGTGAACGGCAAGAAGGGGATGTGGGGGCATTCGGTCGGCGGGATGGGCGCGATCACGCGGCTCATGGCCGAGGCGTGCGCCGACATGGGGGTCGAGATCAGCCTGGAGGCGCCGGTCGCCAAGGTCCTGGTCGATGGCGGCAAGGCGGTTGGGGTAAAGCTGGAAAGCGGCGAGGAGATCGCGGCGGGCACGGTGATCGCCAATGCCGGGCCGGCGCTCGTGTTCCGTCAGCTGGTCGACCGCAGCGATTTGCCGCCCGACTTCGCACACCGCATCGATCGCTTCAAAACCGGGTCGGGCACGTTCCGGATGAACGTCGCGCTGTCCGAACTGCCCGACTTCACCGTGCTGCCCGGCAAGGGAAAGGCCGAGCACCACACCGCCGGGATCATCATCGCGCCGACGCTCGACTATATGGACAAGGCGTACACCGACGCGAAAGCGGGCGGCTGGTCGAAGGCGCCGATCGTCGAGATGAAGATCCCCTCGACCGTCGACGACAGCCTCGCGCCGTCGGGGCAGCACGTCGCCAGCCTGTTCTGCCAGCAATTCGACCCCGCGATCGATTGGGACAAGCATCGCGAGAAGGTCGCCGACCTGATTATCGACACCGTCACCAAGCACGCGCCGAACTTCAAGAAATCGGTGATCGCGCGGCAGATCCATTCACCGCTCGACCTCGAGCGCAAGTTCGGGCTGATCGGGGGGGATATCTTCCATGGGCACATGTCGCTCGATCAGCTCTGGGCCGCGCGCCCGGTGCTCGGCCATGGCGACTACCGCTCGCCCATTAAGGGCCTCTACATGTGCGGATCGGGCACGCACCCCGGCGGCGGCGTCACCGGCGCGCCGGGCCACAACGCTGCGCACGAGATATTGCGCGATCGCTCGCTATTCGGCCGGCTGTTCGGCTAACGCGCCCCGCCGCGTCATGACGTAGAGCGGGAGCGCGAGCGCCATCAGCGCGATGCTGAGCAATGCCGCCTCGGTTCCCGACCCGACGACCATCGCCAGCGCGAAGACGAGCGCGAGCAGCGCGAGCACCGGCCGTATGCGCGCCTTGATCGCGGCCGCCCCGGCAAAGGCGTAGATCCACAACCCCGATGCAGCGGTCAGCCGCAGCATGAAGTCCATCAGCGATGCGCCGCTGTGCCACGATCCCGCCAGCAGCAGGACGCACGTCAGCGCCGAACCGAGCATCAGCGGTAGCACGGCGATGTCCTTGCTGTTGGTCCGCCCGAACCACCCCGGCAATTGCCCGGCGCGCGCCAGCCCGAGCGGTATCTCGCTCTGCAACAACACCCATACATTGAGGCAACCGACGGTCGAGATCACCGCGAACGCGGCGACGAAATCGCCCGCCCAGCGGCCCCAATGCTGTTCGATGAACAAAGCGACCGGCGCGTTCGACGCGCTGAGCTGCGCCGCCGGGACGGTGAAGGTGATTGCGGTGCAGACGATCAGATACAATACGCACGACAGCGCAATCCCCGTCATCGTCGCGCGCGCGACATTGCGCTCGGGATCGCGGATGCGTTCCGCCGCGATGCTCGCCGATTCGAACCCGATGATCGCGACCATCGCCAGCGCGGTCGCCGACAGGAGCGGCGAAAACGTGACGGGGACATGCGTTGCCGCGGTCGCCGTGGCGTGCCCGCCCGCGATCATGAGACACGCGATCAGCACGACCGCGAAGAGCGGCAACAGCTTGAGCGCGGTCGTCACCACCTGAAAGCGCCCCGAGCTTTTGAGCCCGGTCAGGTTGAGCACGGTCAGCGCGACCATCAGCAGCGTCGCGGTCATCGCCTGGCGGAACGGCGTCGCCGCCAGCGCCGGCACGATCTGCCCGGCGTAGCGCGCCGAGGTCAGCGCAATGTAGGCGTTGGAACACCAATAGCTGACCCACGCGCCCCAGCCGACCAATACCCCGGCGATGGGCCCCAGATCCTGCCCGATCACCGCGACCAGCCCCGGCGACTGCGGCCGCGACGCGGTCAGCGCCGACAGCACCGCACCGATGATCAGCGCGCCTACACCACCCGCGACCCACGCCAGCGCGCCGTTCCAGCCATAAGCCGCGAACGATCCCGGCACGACATAGATGCCCGCGCCGATCACCCCGCCGATGACGAACGCCACCGCCGTCCAGAATCCGAACGGCCGTTTTTCGACTGCGTCCATTCCCGCTCTCCCCTACCCGCCACGCATCACAGCACGTTCCACTGTCGCGCGCCAGCGCGGCGCGCTACATCGCTATGCATGGCCGTTTTCTCCTCCGACACGCGCGCGTCGCTGGCGCGCTTTGCGCTCATCGCGGTGCTCGCCGCGCTCGGGCTGTGGATCGTGTTCAGCTTCCTGCCCGCGCTGATCTGGGCGGTGGTGATCGCGGTCGCGATCGATCCGCTGGTCAATTGGGCGGAGCAGCGCTTCCCGAAGGCGCGGCCGAGCGTCATCGCGCTCGTCTTCACGCTGGCGTTCGCGCTCCTGATCCTCGCGCCGATCGGCTTCGGCGTGGCGCAGGGGGCGAGCGAGGCGCACGACATCGCCGCCTGGATTCATGCCGCGCGCGGGCACGGCGTGCCGCCGCCCGCGTGGATCGCCGACTTGCCGTTCGGCAACAGCGAATTGATCGGCTGGTGGAACGCCAACCTCGCCGATCCCGTCGCCGCCGACCATTTGTTCAAGCAGGCCGGGGGTGCCGCGACGATGACGCGCACGCAACTGATCGGGATCGGGCTGCTCCACCGCTCGGTCATCTTCGGGTTCACGCTGCTGACGCTGTTCTTCCTGATCCGCGACCGCGATTCGATCGTCGCGCAGTTCAGGACGGTCAGCGCGAAGGTGCTGGGCCCGGCGGGCGAGCGGATCGGGCAGCAGGCGTTGCTCTCGGTGCGCGGAACGATCGACGGACTGGTGCTGGTCGGAATCGGCGAGGGCGTGGTGATGGCGGTGGTCTATGCAGTGCTGGGCGAGCCGCACCCGATCCTGCTCGGCGTCGCGACCGCGATTGCCGCGATGATCCCGTTCGCCGCCGCGGCGATGTTCGCGATCGCCGCCTTGCTGCTGCTCACGACCGGCTCGGTCGGCGCGGCGATCGCCGTGGTCGCGATCGGGCTCGGCGTGGTGTTCGTCGCCGACCATTTCATCCGTCCCTTCCTGATCGGCGGCGCGACTCGGCTGCCGTTCCTGTGGGTGCTGATCGGCATCTTGGGTGGGGTCGAGACGCTCGGACTGCTCGGGCTGTTCGTCGGGCCCGCGACGATGGCGGTGCTCGTGATGCTGTGGCGCGAGCTGATCGAGGGGAAACCCGAAGCCCCGGTGGCTTGAACGCGCGGCGGGGAAGTCTAGAGGCAAGCGGCATGACCGATTATCCCACGACGCTCGGCCTCTATATCGGCGGCGAATGGCTGTCGGGCGAAGGCCGCGACACGCACCGCCTGCTCAACCCCGCGACCGGTGCCGGGCAGGCCGACCTTCCGCTCGCGACGACCGCCGATCTCGATCGCGCGCTCGTGGCGGCTGAGCGTGGGTTTAACGAATGGCGCAAGACCACGCCCGAGGCGCGCGCGGCGATCCTGACCAAAGCCGCGGTGCTGATCCGCGAGCGCGCCGACCACATCGCGCGCGTCGCGACGCTGGAGCAGGGCAAGCCGCTCGCCGAAGCGAAGGGCGAGGTGCTCGCGAGCGCGGGCCTGATCGACTTCCACGCCGCCGAGGGGCAGCGCGTCTACGGCCGCGTGCTGATGCGGCCGCCGGGCCAGCGGTCGATGGTGCTGCACCAGCCGGTCGGTCCGGTCGCTGCGTTCTGCGCGTGGAATTTCCCGGCGCTCAACGTCGTGCGCAAGATCGCGCCCGCGATCGCCGCGGGCTGCTCGATCATCCTCAAGCCGAGCGAGGAAACCCCCGGCTCAGCGGTCGAAGTGATGCACTGTTTCCAGGATGCCGGGCTTCCCGGCAACGTCGCGCAGATCGTGTTCGGCGCGCCCGATCTGGTGTCGCGCCACCTGCTCGCCTCGCCCGTCACGAAGAAGTTGAGCTTCACCGGCTCGGTCCCGGTCGGCAAGCACCTGATGAAGCTCGCCGCCGACAGCGTGATGCGGATGACGATGGAATTGGGCGGGCACTCGCCGGTGCTGGTGTTCGACGATTGCGACCTGGAAAAGACGCTCGACACGCTCGTCGCGCACAAGTTCCGCAACGCGGGCCAGGTCTGCGTGTCGCCGACGCGGTTCCACGTGCAGGAAGCCATCTACGACAAGTTCGCCACCGGGTTCGCCGAGCGGACCAAGCGGCTGACGGTGGGCAGCGGCCTCGACGCGGCGAGCAACATGGGCCCGATGGCCAACCAGCGCCGGCCCGAGGCGATCGCCGCGATGGTCGAGGATGCCCGCAGCATCGGTGCGCGCGTGCTGGCGGGTGGCGGTAATGAGGTGGACAACGGATTCTTCTACCAGCCGACCGTCCTCGCCGACGTGCCGCTCGAGGCCAAGGCGATGAACGACGAGCCGTTCGGCCCGGTCGCGCTGCTGCGCCCGTTCGCCAGCGTCGATGACGCGATCGAGCAGGCCAATCGCCTGCCCTACGGCCTCGCGGCCTACTGCTTCACCGAGAATGGACGGCGTCAGAATGTGCTCAGCGAGGCGATCGAATCGGGAATGATCGCGATCAACCAGGTACGGCTGACCTGGCCCGACGCGCCGTTCGGCGGGGTCAAGGAATCGGGGTTCGGGTCGGAGGATGGGCCCGAGGGCGTCGCTGCGCACATGGTCACCAAGGCGGTGCACATCGCATGACGATGAGGACCGCCGCGCGAATCCTGGTCGATCAGCTCGTCGCACAAGGCGTCGATCGCGCGACGTGCGTGCCGGGCGAAAGCTATCTGCAAGTGCTCGACGCGCTGATCGGCAGCGGCATCGACCTGCTCACCTGCCGTGCCGAGGGCGGGGCGGCGATGATGGCGGAGGCGTATGGCAAGCTGACCGGGCGGCCCGGCATCTGCTTCGTCACGCGCGGTCCCGGCGCGACCAACGCATCGCCCGGCCTGCACATCGCGATGCAGGATTCGACCCCGCTGATCCTGTTCGTCGGCCAGATCGAGCGCGGTATGCGCGACCGCGAAGCGTTTCAGGAACTCGATTACCGCGCGACGTTCGGTGCGCTGGCCAAATGGGTGGTCGAGATCGACGACGCCGCGCGAATCCCGGAGATCGTCGCACGGGCTTTCCGCATCGCGCTGCAGGGGCGCCCCGGCCCGGTAGTGATCGCGCTGCCCGAGGACATGCTGAGCGACGTGGCGGACGTCGCCGACGCGCCGCTGATCGAACCGGTCGAAACCGCGCCCGCCCCCGACGATATCGACACGCTGCGAGAGTTGATCGCGGCGGCGACCGACCCGGTCGCGATCGTCGGCGGGTCGCGCTGGACACCCGAAGCGCGCGACGCGATGGTCGCGTTCGCGCACCGGCTCGGGCTGCCCGTCGCCGCGCAGTTCCGCCGCGCAGCCCTGTTCCCGGCGACCGACGATCACTTCATCGGCGACCTCGGCCTCGCGCCCAATCCGAAGCTGATCGATCGCGTGAAGGCGGCCGACCTCGTCCTGCTGATCGGCGGCCGGATGTCCGAAATCGCGTCGCAGTCGTACACGCTGCTCGACATCCCGGCGGGCGCGCAGAAGGTCGTCCATATTCATCCCGACCCGCTGGAGCTCGGGCGCGTCTATCAGCCGACGCTCGCGATCAACGCCACGCCCGGCGCGTTCCTAGCAGCGGCATCGCAGATCGCGCCGCGCGGTGGCGACGTCGCAGCGGCGCGCGCCGACTATCGCGCATGGTCCGACACCCCGCCCCCGGTTCCCGGTGATTTCCAGTACGGCGATGTCATGCTGTGGCTGCGCGAACGTCTCCCCGCCGACGCGGTGATCTGCAACGGCGCGGGCAATTTCGCGAGTTGGATCCACCGCTACTACCGCTTCCGCGATTTCGGCACGCAGCTCGCGCCGACCAGCGGATCGATGGGTTATGGCTTGCCCGCCGGGGTGATGGCCAAGCGCCAGCGGCCCGACAGCATCGTGCTGACGATCGCCGGGGACGGCGATTTCCTGATGAACGGCCAGGAATTCGCGACCGCGGTGCACCACGGCATCCCGCTAATCGTCGCGATCATCGACAACGGTATCTACGGCACGATCCGCATGCACCAGGAGCGGCATTTCCCGGGGCGCGTGTCGGCAACCGAGCTGACCAACCCCGACTTCGCCGCGCTCGCGCGCGCCTATGGCGGGCACGGCGAGACCGTCACGACCACCGCCGAATTCGCGCCCGCGTTCGAACGCGCGCTGGCGAGCGGCAAGCCGGCGATCCTGCACTGCCGACTCGACCCGCAGGCAATCACCCCGACCGCGACGCTCGACGGGATCAGGGCGGCGGCGGAGAAGAAGCCCGATTGACCCGAGCCGCGCGGTCGTGGCAGGGCGTCGCCGCGCGCGGGTGTAGCTCAATGGTAGAGCAGAAGCCTTCCAAGCTTACGACGAGGGTTCGATTCCCTTCACCCGCTCCAACTGCCGCAGCGATTTAGCGGCGCTAAATCGTGCTCGGCGGCAGTTCGGACGGCACCGCTTGCGGCGACCGACGGCGCGGCTTTGCCGCGCCGCCCCGATCCGCTAAAACCACACCGCGCGTACACGCCTGTGACCCTCGGGGGAGGCCTGGCCATGTCGTTCGACACGCTGTTGCTGCTGTCATTCCCGACGATGCTGCTCGCCGGCATGGCGATCGAGCTCGTCGTCCGCTCGCCGCGCGCGCAGCCAAGGATCCGCTATTGGCGGTTGATCGGCGTCGCCGGTTTCGCCGCGACGCTGATCGTCAACGTCGTATCGCCGCTCGTACTCCTGCCGCTCTTGCCACACGCCGGTCCCATCGACCTGTCGCGGTGGCAGCTATGGGGCGCCATCCCTACCGTCGTGCTGACGACGTTCTTCACCTATTGGTCGCACCGGTTGCAGCATCGTTTCGACCTGTTGTGGCGGCTCGGCCACCAGCTCCACCACGGCGTCGCGCGAGTCGACGCGGCATCCGCGTTCATCTTTCACCCGATCGACGTGTTCGTTCAGGTATTCTGGTCGCTGCTCGCCGCAATCCTGCTCGGCGTGACGCCCGAAGCGGCGGGGATCGCCGGCGCGGCGGGGTTCCTGATCGCGCTGTACCAGCATCTCGACGTGCCCACGCCGGTGTGGAGCGGCTGGATCATCCAGCGGCCCGAAGCGCACATGCTGCACCACCAGCGCGACGTGCATGCGCGCAACTTCGGCGACATGCCGGTGTGGGATATGCTCTTCGGGACTTATGCCAACCCCAAGCGCGCCGATGTCGCGGTCGGGTTCGATCCCGGGCGCGGGCGCCGCGTGCTGGCGATGCTCGCCTGCGTCGACGTCAACCAGCGGACGGGGCGCGAACGGCTATAGCGCCCCCCGGTCACTTCGTCCCGACCGGCAGGATCTTCGTGCCCTTGGGCATGCGCTTTCTGGCTTGCGGCACCCCGCTGACGGTGAAGATTCCGCCGGGCTGCAGCGTGATGACATACTCGCCCAGATCGTCGCACGTCGCGACCCACACCGGCTTGCCGTCGTTGCGCGGCTTGCTCTCGATCTTGTCGATCTCGCCGCATTCATAGTCGGCGTCGTAGATCGCCTTGTAGAACACGGTCTTGCGCTGCGCATCGGTGAGCGCGGCGATCTTCGCTTCCATCGGCGCGAGGGCGGCGGGGGTCGCCGTGTTGTCGCCCGGCGCCGAACCGCCGCCGCAAGCGGCAAGCAGAAGCCCCAGTGTCGCCATCGCTAATCCGGTCTTCATCGCGTCTCTCCTTCTACCGGCCCAACGTGTGACTCGCCGTCGCGTGCCCAGCCCGGCCTCGATCGCTCAAATCCCGTCGGCAACCACTGCGCGGCCCTCCGCCTCCAGCCGCGCGGCCAGATCGGCGATGGTCGCCGCGACCAGCGCTTCGTCCGGGCTGCGCACGACGAAGTTCGCCCCCACGCGCCCCTCGCGGAAGAACGGGTAGCTGCCGATAGCGACACCCGCATGCGCCCTCTCGGTCTCGCGCAACACGTCCGCGACCTCGCTTTCCGGCACCCAGCAGCCGATCGTGCGGCTGATCACCGGCTGCCCGCCCTCGAGCGTCCCGGTCAGCGCGTCGAGCATCCCCGCGGTGATGTGCGGCACGCCCGCCATGATGAAGATGTTGCCGATCTTGATCCCCGGCGCGCCCGACATGCGGTTGGGGATCAGATCGGCGCCCTCGGGCACGCGCGCCATGCGGAGCCGCGCTTCGGTGAGCTCGCTCCCCTGCCGCGCGTAATAGCGTTCAAGCACCGTCACCGCGTCCGGGTGATGAACCACGCCGACGCCGAGCGCCGCAGCGATCGCATCGACCGTGATGTCGTCGTGCGTCGGCCCGATCCCGCCGGTGGTAAAGAGGTAATCTTGGCGCGCCCGGAGCGCGTTGACCGCCTCGACGATCGCGCCCTCGACATCGGGCACCACGCGCACCTCGGCCAGCCGGATGCCCTGCACGTTGAGCCACGCGGCAACCTGCGCGACGTTCTTGTCCTGCGTGCGCCCCGACAGGATCTCGTCGCCGATCACGACCAACGCGGCTGTCCAGATACGCTCGCTCATGGCGGCAAGCCTAGCCTCGCAAAACGGTGCCGTCATCGCTATATCGCCGCGATGACCGAATACGTAACCGTCACCAGCGACCAGCATCTCGAACGGACCGGCGCGATCAAGCTTTACGGCCGCGACGCGTTCGCGGGCATGCACAAGGCCGGGCAGCTCGCCGCCGCGACGCTCGACATGCTCGTCCCACACGTCGTCCCCGGCGCGAGCACCGGCGAGCTCGACACGATGATCCGCAACTTCATGGTCGCGGGCGGCGCGGTGCCGGCGACGCTCGGCTATCGCGGCTACACGCATTCGAGCTGCATCTCGGTCAATCACGTCGTGTGCCACGGCATCCCCGGCGAGCGCACGCTGAAGGACGGCGACATCGTCAATATCGATGTGACCCCGTTGCTCGACGGCTGGCACGGCGACACCAGCCGGATGTTCCTGGTCGGCGACGTGGGCGTGAAGGCGCGGCGGCTGGTCGACGTGACCTACGAATGCCTGATGCTCGGGATCGAGCAGGCCAGGCCCGGCAACACAATGGGCGACGTCGCACATGCGATCCAGCGGCATGCCGAAGCACACCGGTACGGCGTGGTGCGCGATTTCTGCGGGCACGGCGTCGGGCGGCTGTTCCACGATGCGCCGGAGGTGGTGCATGTCGGTCGCCCCGGAACCGGGCCGGAACTCAAGCCCGGGATGATCTTCACGATCGAGCCGATGATCAATATCGGCAAGCCCGACGTGAAGTTGCTCGACGACGGCTGGACCGCCGTGACGCGCGACCGATCCTTGTCGGCGCAGTTCGAGCATTCGATCGGCATCACCGAGGACGGGTGTGAGATTTTCACGGGATCGCCGGCTGGGTTCGACCGACCGCCTTACTGACCTACAGAGCGCCCGCGCGGCGAAGCGCCTCCTCCAGCGCGAGCGCCGGCGCGACAGCGATGTCGGGCACGATCCCCGTCCCTTCCCAATCCTTGCCGGTATCGGGATCGATCGTCCGCCCGACCGGCAGGAACACGACCAGTCCAGCGCCGATCGGCACGAAATCGCCGAAATGGTTGGCGCCCGCCGTCGTCTCGCCGATCTGGATCGCGCGTCTGGTGTGGCGAAACGCCAGCGCGAGATGCTCCGCCGCCGACGCGGTGCGGCCCGAGGTCAGGTAGAAAACCTTCGCGCCGAACAGGCCCGTCTCGGTCCCCGGCACAGCGTAATGCTCGCGGCCGATCAACCCCACCGGCGCGGGCACGTCGCGGACGAACTTGTCGTCGTCGAACGGCGTCCCGCCGCGCGCCTTGGCGACCGATTGCGCCATCTGCATCTGGACCAGCACGGTCTCCTTCGCGAAAAGATACGGGAAGATCGCGTTCATCTCGTCGATCCCGCCGCCGCCGTTGTAGCGGCAGTCGATGATCAGCGATTTGGCGGTCGCGTGCGTCTTCATGAAATCGGCGGTGGCGGCGACCGTGGCGGGATCGCCGGTGAAGCCGGTATAGCGGAGGTACGCGACGCCCTTCGCGACCCAGCCCGCATCTTCAAGCGAAACACGGCGGATCGGCTGCGGGCCGGAACCGGCGCCCGGCGCAGGCCCGCCCACTACGACGCGACGCGGGCCGCCGCCGCCCGCCATCGCTTCGGGCACGATTCGCAAGTGGCGGTCGGACGACACGGCGTTGAGGTCGGCGCTCAATTGCTGGCCCAGCGCGACCGGATCGCTGACCGCGGCATAGCCGCCTGCTGCCAGCTTCTGACGCAGCATCGCCGCGTATTTCTTGCCGGTGTCGGGGTAGACGTATCCCGTCTCGAGCAGATCGGCGAGCTTCGCCACCGCGCCTGCCAGCCCGGTATCCGTCGCTTGCGCCAGTGCGGCGCCGCTGCCCAATGCCGCGATCGCCGCCGCCGACAGCCCCAGAAATGCCCGCCGCTCCATCGTCACCCTCTCTCGACTACAAATGTAACTATAAGCGCTTATACAATTTGCCCGGCGGCTGTAAAGTGCTAGCCAAGCGACCATGACTTCCACCCACACCGCCGCCAGTTTCGGCGCCGCGCTCCGCCGCCTGATCGACCATCTCGATGGCGCGCTAGAGCAGGCGTATCGCGACGACGGGCTAGATTTCCGCGCGCGCTACACCCCCGTCATCCGTGCGCTGATGGACGACGGCCCGCACACGCTGACGACGCTGGCCGAGCGGCTCGGCGTGTCGCATTCGGCGACCAGCCAGACCGTCGCGCAGATGCGGCTCGCCGGCCTCGTCGTGGTGACGCGCGGCGAGGACGATGCGCGGCAGCGCGTGGTCGCGCTCAGCCGGCTGGCCAAGGCGATGCAGCCGCGGCTGGAGGCGCATTGGCATGCCGCGCGAGTCGCGACCGCGGCGCTCGACACCGAAACCGGGGGCGTGCTGGTCGAAGTGATCAATCGCGCCAACGCCGCGCTCGCCAGGCGGCCGTTTCGCGACCGGCTCGCCGACGCTGCCGCGCGAACGGGCAAACGAATCCCTGCTGCCTAACCGCTGGGCATTTGCTAGGCGCTAATACCGACCCGCGCAGCCCCGGCCCTTCGCGCGGGCAAGCTGGCACGGTTCGTGTAATGGCGCGGGCGAAGCGAGGGATATTCGTGAAAAAGATCGAAGCGATCATCAAGCCGTTCAAGCTCGATGAAGTGAAGGAAGCGCTCCACGAGGTGGGGGTCAGCGGGATCACCGTGACCGAGGCCAAGGGATTCGGCCGCCAGAAGGGGCATACCGAACTCTATCGCGGCGCGGAGTACGTCGTCGATTTCCTGCCCAAGGTGAAGCTCGAAGTCGTGGTCGAGGACGCCCTCGCCGACCGCGTGGTCGAAGCGATCGCGTCGTCCGCGCAGACCGGCCGCATCGGCGACGGCAAGATTTTCGTCATGCCCGTCGAAACCGTGCTCCGCATCCGCACCGGCGAGCGCGACGAAGCCGCGGTTTAGGGCGGCAATCTAATCTCAATTTAACGAAGGAAAGTGATCACCATGGCGACGTCGGCGAACGATATCCTGAAGAAGATCAAGGACGAGGAGATCGAGTGGGTCGACCTTCGCTTCACCGATCCCAAGGGCAAGTGGCAGCATCTGACGATGGTCGCCGGCGTGGTCGGCGAGGACGAGCTGACCGACGGCTTCATGTTCGACGGGTCGTCGATCGAGGGGTGGAAGGCGATCAACGAGTCCGACATGGTGCTCAAGCCCGACCTCGACGCGGTGTACACCGACCCGTTCTCGGCCACCCCGATGCTGATCCTGGTGTGCGACGTAGTCGAGCCGTCGACCGGCGAGCTCTACGCGCGCGACCCGCGCTCGACCGCCAAGCGCGCCGAGGCGTATCTCAAGACCACGGGTATCGGCGACACGGTCTATATCGGACCGGAAGCCGAATTCTTCATGTTTGACAACGTCCAGTTCGAGACGAGCTACGCGCAGTCGTTCTACAAGATCGACGATGTCGAGCTGCCGACCAACACCGGCACCGCGTATGACGGCGGCAACCTCGGCCACCGTCCGCGCGCCAAGGGGGGGTACTTCCCGGTCGCGCCGGTCGACAGCGCAATCGACATTCGCGGCGAGATGGTCTCGACCATGCTCGAAATGGGCTTGCCGTGCGACAAGCACCATCACGAGGTGGCGGCGGCGCAGCACGAGCTGGGCCTGACCTTCGGCACGCTGACCGTGACCGCCGACCGCATGCAGATCTACAAATACGTCGTGCACCAGGTGGCCCACGCGTACGGCAAGTCGGCGACCTTCATGCCCAAGCCGATCAAGGACGATAACGGCAGCGGCATGCACACCCACCTGTCGATCTGGAACGGCAAGGAGCCTTTGTTCGCCGGGAACGGCTATGCCGGTCTATCGGACATGTGCCTGTATTTCATCGGCGGGATCATCAAGCACGCCAAGGCGCTGAACGCGTTCACTAACCCGACGACCAACAGCTACAAGCGGCTGGTCCCGGGCTACGAAGCGCCGGTGCTGCTGGCGTACAGCTCGCGCAACCGCTCGGCGTCGTGCCGCATCCCCTACGGCACGGGCGCGAAGGCCAAGCGCGTCGAGGTGCGCTTCCCCGACGCGATGGCCAATCCGTACCTCGCTTATGCGGCGCTGTTCATGGCGGGGCTCGACGGCATCCAGAACCGGCTCCACCCGGGCGAGGCGATGGACAAGAATCTCTACGACCTGCCGCCCGCGGAACTGGCCGAAGTGCCGACTGTGTGCGGCAGCTTGCGCGAGGCGCTCGACAGCCTGGAAGCCGACATGGACTTCCTGCTCAAGGGCGACGTGTTCTCGAAGGACCAGATCGAGGCGTATATCGAGATCAAGCGCGCTGACGTCGCGCGGTTCGAGATGACGCCGAGCCCGGTGGAATTCGATATGTATTATTCGGCCTGATCGTAGGCGATAAGCCGACAGGAAAAAGGGCGTCCGGAGCGATCCGGGCGCCTTTTTTATATGCGGAGCGTGCACTGTCTGCATCCACGATTGCACCGATTTGCCGATGTTTCGCCTGCGCAACGCTCGTATATAAATAGCCGCGGCACTCGCCGCGCCACGCCGCATGCTCGCGGCATCGTTTCGAGGCAAAATGCTTCCCCTTACATGGCTGTTTTTAGCGGTGCCTGCGGGCATCGCGGCTCTGCTCGCGCTCAAATCGTTCCGCATCAACCAGGAATATGAACGCGGCGTCGTGTTCCGGCTCGGCCGGCTCCAGGCGACCAAAGGGCCCGGCTGGTTCTGGCTGATCCCGCTGATCGAGCGCGTCGTGAAGGTCGACACGCGCACGATCACCTACGCGCTCGACTCGCAGGAGACGGTGACGCGCGACGGCGTCGCGGTGCGGGTCAACGCGGTGATCTGGTTCCGCGCGTTCGACCCGGCGGGCGTCGTCACCACGGTGACCAACTGGACCGCGGCGATCGTCCAGGCGGCGGAGACCGCAATGCGCGACGCGATCGGCCAGTCAGACCTCGACCAGATGCTCAAGGACCGCACGATCATCAACGCGCGGCTGCTCGACCTGCTGACCTCACGCTGCAACCGCTGGGGCGTCGAGTTCGACGCGGTCGAGATCAAGGACCTCGACATCCCGCCGCAGATGCAGCGCGCCATCGCCAAGGAAGCCGAGGCGATCCGCGAGAAACGCGCGCGGATCATCAAGGCGGAGGGCGAGCAGGAAGCATCGGTCAAGCTGACCGAGGCCGCCGCGCAGATCGGCAAGACCCCTGGCGCGCTCGAACTGCGCCGGCTGCAGACGCTGACCGAAATCGGCGTCGAGCATAATTCGACGATCATCGCGATGTTCCCGACCGAGATCCTCGAAGCCGCGAAGGCGATCGCGGGACCGAAAGCGTAACGGCAGAGGGGCGTGGCTACTCAGCCGCGCCCCTTACGCACCGCGCCGAAATGGAGCGCAAGGTACGCGCCTATCGCCAACCAGCCGATCGCCGCCGCGCCGACGTTGATCCGGCAATCGCCGAGTGGCGCTCGCCACGCCGCGAGAGCGACCGCACCGAAGAAATTGGCGCTGCCCCACGCGAAATTGACGAGTGGCGGCGACAGGCCCTTGCCCAGTGGCTTGGCGAACGGGGTCGGGAACGGCTCGCCGCGCAGGCCACTCGCCAAGTGCGGGATGCAGTTGCACAGCAACGCGCCCGCCAGCACCATCCAGAGATAGCCCATGATCGTCTCCTTTTGCGGGATAGAAACGCGCCGCGCGTCGTTGGGTCCGCACCAAGTCTCAGGAGACTATCATGCCGCTCAAGGCCATCGCGCTCAACTGCACGCTCAAGCCCACGGGCGAATCCTCGACCGACGCTATGATCGCGGTCCTGAAGGACGCGTTCGGGAAGGCGGACGTGACGCTGACCGAAACCGTCCGCGTCGCGGCGCTCGACATCAAGCCCGGGGTGACGAGCGACGAAGGCGACGGCGACGATTGGCCCGCCTTGCGCGAGAAGATCCTGGCGCACGACATCCTGATCCTCGCCGGCCCGATCTGGATGGGGCAGATCGGCAGCATCGCCAAGCGCGTGCTCGAGCGGATGGACGCCTTCCTGTCCGAAACCGACGACAAGGGGCGGATGCCGAGCTATTCCAAGGTCGCGGTCGCGGCGATCGTCGGCAACGAAGACGGCGCGCATTTTTCCACCGCACAGATTTTCCAGTCGTTGAACGACGTCGGCTGGACGATCCCCGCGACCGGCGCGGTCTATTGGGTCGGCGAGGCCTATGGCGACGTCGACTTCAAGGACCTCGACAAAACGCCCGACAAGGTCACCGAGTCCGCCAAGATGGTCGCGGGCAACGCCGCGCACCTCGCCGGGCTGCTCAAGGACTCGCCCTATCCTGGGTAGTCGCGATGCGACGAGCCGAGTGATCGCCGATTGCCGCGCGTGAGCGACACGCCTAGGCGGCGCGGCGATGGAGTTGCCGTTCCGCTTGCACTTGCCCGATCGCCGCCGTGCAGTTTCGCTCGTGCTGGCGCTGATCGTCGAGGCATTGATCCTGATCGCGCTCGTCTTGTGGGGACCGCGCGTCACGCCGGTGCCCAGGGTCGTACGCCCGACGACATTCACGCTGGTCGCGCCCGACGACGCCGCCTCGACCGAGCCCGACCGCACGAAGAAGGCCGACAACACGCCCAAGCCGAAGAGCGCGTCGGCGCCGCCCTCCACGTTGCCGCCCGATGTCGCGCCGCCGCAAAAGGCGGCGCCGCCGCCCGTGCCGCTCCCCGGCGTGCTGCCGATCCAGCTGGGCGCGCTCGACATCAGCAAACTCAAGGGGTCGGGCCAGGGTGACGCCGCCGGCGACGGCGAGGACAGCAAGCTCGCTTACGGCCCCGGGCTCGGGCCGGGCGGGATGCCGCTGTACCGCGCCGAATGGTACCGCGAGCCGACCAACGCCGAGCTCAACGGCTATGTGAAGAAGATGCCGCCAGAAGGCGGCTGGGCGCTGATCGCGTGCAAGACGGTACCCAATTTCCATGTCGAGAACTGCCAGTCGATGGGCGAATCGCCGCTCGGCTCGGGACTCGGACGCGACATGCGGCTGGCGGCGTGGCAATTCCTTGTCCGCCCGCCCCGGCGTGGCGGCAAGTCGCTGGTCGGCGCGTGGGTTAGCATCCGGATCGACTTCCACGTCACCGTCGTGAAGGCGCCGCCACGCGGTCGCTCGAGCGAAGGATTCAAACTGCCGCCGGACGAGAAGCCCCGATACGGGCCGCCCGAAACTCCATCGACCGACGACGATGGGGACAAGGGGAACTAATCCCCTCGATCCCTTCCGTCATGAAGGGAGAGGTTAGGGGGTGGGTGGATATGGGGCCGCCGACCCACTTCCTTTCGAGCCGACCCACCCCCAGCCCCTCCCTTTCAGGGAGGGGAGTAAAGGTCACGGCAACAACACGCTCGCGCCTTCGGTCTTGCCCGCCTCAAGCTGGCGGTGCGCTTCGGCGGCATCCTCCAGCGCGAAGGTCTGTCCGATCTCGGGCTTGATCGCCCCCTTGGCGAGCATATCGAACACGCGCGCGAAGCCCGCCGCGCGCTCCTCGGGCGTGGCATAATAATGGAACATCGTCGGGCGCGTGACGAACAGCGACCCGTTCTGCGCGAGCACCCCGAGGTTGACGCCGGTCACCGGCCCGCTGGCATTGCCGTAGCTGACGATCATCCCGCGCGGCCGCACCGACTTCAGCGACGCCTCCCAGCTCGCCGCGCCGACCCCGTCGAGCGACACGTCGACCCCCGCGCCGCCGGTGATCTCCCGCACGCGCGCGGCGATGTCCTCATTCTTGTACTCAATCACATGATCGGCCCCGGCACGCCGCGCGCGCTCGGCCTTGTCGGACGAACCGACCGTGCCGATCACGCTCGCGCCGATCGCCTTGAGCCATCCGACCGCGAGGTGCCCGACCCCGCCCGCCGCGGCGTGGATCAGCACGGTCTGTCCGGCCTGCACCTTAGCGCAGCGTTCGATCAGGAATTCGGTGGTGCCGCCCTTGAGCAGGATCGCCGCCGCGGTCTGGTCGTCGACGTCGTCGGGCAGCTTGACCAGCGACGCGGCGGGCAATTTGCGATGCGTCGCATAGCTGCCGATCGCCGGGCCGAACGTGCCGACCCGATCGCCAACCGCAAACCCGGTGACGCCCGGCCCCAGCGCTTCGATCACGCCGACGCTTTCGCTGCCCAGCCCGCTCGGTAACGGCAGCGGATACAGCCCGGTGCGCTGGTAGATTTCGATGAAGTTGAGCCCGACCGCGGTCGATCGAATCCGCACCTCGCCCTCGCCGGGGTCGGGCAGGTCGACATCGACCCATTGAATGACTTCCGGCCCGCCGTGCCGTTCGATTCGTGCGACGCGTGCCATGGTCCGTTCTCCCGCTGCGATCGGCATCAATTGGTGACTCGCGTTTCGGGTTGCAACCGATCGGCGCTCGCGCCATCTACGCTCCCGTACCCGACATTCCAAAAGCGGCGGAGGCGAGGATGAAAAGCTACCTGAAGCATTATATCGACGGACAATGGGTCGATAGCGAGGGCGGCACCCGCCACGATGTGATCGACCCGTCGACCGAACAGCCGGTCAGCGAAATCATGCTCGGGTCGAAGGCCGATGTCGACAAGGCGGTCGCCGCGGCAAAGAAGGCGTTCGCGAGCTATTCGCAGACCAGCGTCGCCGACCGCATCGCTTTGCTCGAACGGATTATCGAGGAATACAAAGCGCGCATCCCCGATCTCGCCGCCGCGACGTCGGAGGAAATGGGTGCGCCGATCGGGTTCGCGCAAATGGCGCAGGCGCCCGCGGGACTCGGCTATTTCATCGGCACGCTCGCCGCGCTCAAGGAATTCAGCTTTTCCGAACAAGTAGGCAAATCGCGCGTCGTCCACGAGCCGCTCGGCGTGGTCGCGATGATTACGCCGTGGAACTGGCCGCTCAACCAGATCTGCGCGAAGGTCGCCCCCGCGCTTGCCGCCGGCGACACGATGGTGCTCAAGCCATCGGAGGAAGCGCCGGGCAATGCGGTGATCCTGGCGGAAATCCTCGACAAGGCCGGCGTGCCGGCGGGCGTGTTCAATCTGGTCAACGGCGATGGGCCGGGGGTCGGCGCGGCGCTGTCGAGCCATAAGGACGTCGACATGGTGAGCTTCACCGGCTCGACCCGCGCGGGGATCGCGGTCGCGCAGGCCGCCGCCGCGACGGTCAAGCGCGTGCACCAGGAACTCGGCGGCAAGGCGCCGAATGTGGTGCTCGAAGGCGCCGATCTGGGCGCGGTACTGCCCCCGACGATCCAGGGCGTGCTGGCGAACAGCGGGCAATCATGCATCGCGCCGACCCGCCTGCTCGTCCACGAAAGCCAGGTCGCCGACGCGACGCAGGTCGTGAAGTCGATCATGGAAGCGACCCCGGTCGACGCCGCGAGTGTGATGGGGGCGCATATCGGCCCGGTCGTCAACAAGGCGCAGTTCGAGAAGATCCAGGGCCTGATCCAGTCGGCGATCGACGAAGGCGCGACGCTCGTCACCGGCGGCACCGGGCGCCCCGACGGGCGCAACGCCGGGTTCTTCGTCAAGCCGACATTGCTGACGGACGTCACCCCCGAGATGCGCATCTACCGCGAGGAAACGTTCGGCCCGGTCGCGACGATCACCAGGTACAGCGACGCCGACGAAGCCGTCGAGATGGCCAATGACACCGATTACGGACTGAGCGCCACCATTTCGGGCGACCCGGCCGAAGCGGCGAAGATCGCGGGCAAGCTCCGCGCGGGGCTGGTCACGATCAACGCCTGGTCGGGCGGCGGCGGCACGCCGTTTGGCGGGTACAAGCAGTCGGGCAACGGGCGCGAGGGGGGGAAGTACGGGCTGGCCGACTTCATGGAATTGAAGACGATCGTGGGGGAGCCGGCTTAATCCCCTCTCCCGTCGGGAGAGGGAAGGCGCGCAGCGCCGCAGGGCGAGGGCAGGGTCGAACCGCTCTCCGCTACCCTCACCCTTCCGCGCTCCCTCCCTCTCCCAAAGGGAGAGGGACTCAGTGTAGCGGCCACGTCCATAATATCAGCGGCGTGCCCACCAGCACGACGAGCACCGACAACGGCGCGCCCAATCGCGCATAATCGCTAAACCGGTACCCGCCGGGCCCGAACACCAGCGTATTGCACTGGTGTCCGATCGGCGTGAGGAAATCGCACCCCGCGCCCATCGCGGTGGCGATCAGAAACGCTTCGGGGCGGTACCCTAGGTCGTGCGCGAACACCGCGGCGATCGGCGCCATCACCAGCACCGTCGCGGCGTTGTTTAGGAAGGGCGTCACCGCCATCGCCGCGACCAGGATCAGCGCGACCGCACCCCAGGCGGGCAAGGTCGCGGCGACGTGCGCGAGTTGCGTCGCCAGGATCTGCGACGCGCCGGTCGTGCGCAACGTGTCCGCGACCGGGATCAGCGCGCCGAGCATGATCAGGATCGGCCATTCGACGCTGCCATAGGCCTCCGCCAGCGGCAGCGCGCCGGTCATCAGGATCAGCGCCGCCGCGGCGAAGAACGCCACCGCGACCGGCACGTAACCGGTCGCCGTCGCGAGCATCGCGACCCCCAGGATCGCGACCGGCAACCACCCTTTGCGCGAATTGCCCAGCCGCAGTGTCCGCTCGGCGAGCGGCAGTGCGCCCAGTTCGGGCAAGCGTTCGGGGAGCAAGGTCAACGGCCCCTGCAACACGATCACGTCGCCGCCACGCAACAGCGTCCCGCCCAGCCGCTGCGTCAGTCGCTCGCCGCCGCGCGACACCGCGATCAGGTTGATCCCCAACCGCCGCTGCAACTGCAACCGGCTGGCGGTGCGGCCGATCAGCGGCGAGTTGGTGCCGATCACGGCCTCGATCACGCCGATCTCCTCGTCCTTGCGATCCTCCGGCACGTCGCGTTCCTCGCCGGCGAGCGCGAACTTGTTGGCGGAGATCACGCGTTCGAGCGTGTCGGGCTCGCCGCCGAGGATCAGCGTGTCGCCCTCGCGCAAGGTCAAATGGCCGTGCGGCGTGGCGCGCATCCCGGCGCGCAGGATGCTGGTGATGCTGACATCGTCCTCGTGGCGCGTGACGAAATCGGCGATGCTCTCGCCGATCGCGGGCGACCCCTCGCCGATCCTGGCTTCGGTCACATACCCCTTGATATCGAGCGCGTCGCCCATCGTCGGCGCCGCGCGGCGGTCGCGCGGCAACAGGCGGTAGCCGAAGCGCAGGAAGATCAGCCCCATCAGCAGGAGTCCGAACCCGGTCGGGAAGTAATCGAACATCCGGAACGGCTGGCCAGTCATGTCCTGGCGCACGCGGCTGACGATGATATTAGGCGACGTGCCGACCAAGGTCATGAGCCCGCCGAGCAAGGACGCGAACGACATCGGCATCAGGAAGACCGATGGCGACGCCTTGTTCTTCTTCGCCATCTGGAACGCGGCAGGCATCAGCATCGCGAGCGCGCCGACATTCTTGACCAAGGCGGAGGTAATCCCGACCGATGCGGTCAGGACGAGGAGCTGCGACCGGATTTTGGTGACTCGTCCCGCGATGAGCGCGAGACCCTGTTCGATCAGCCCCGACCGCTGCACCGCCGCCGAGATGACCAGCGCCGACCCGACGATGATGACGATATCGTCGGAAAAGCCGGTGAAGGCTTGCTTGGGTTTGACGATCCCCAGCGCGAGCCCCGCGAGCAGCGCCAGCATCGCGGTCACATCGTAACGGAATTTTCCCCAGATGAAGAACGCCATCATCACGAACAAGAGGGCGATCGACAGGATCTGGGGCGTGGTCATTCGGCCTCGTCGCTAGGTGGGCAGTACGAGGCTAAACTCACGGTAGCGAAACAATCTCCCGTGGAATCGGATTGATCCAGATCAGTGAATCGTGCCGACCGCGCGTTCGACCGACATCAGCACGATCAGCCGCTCGATCTGGCGCCAGCGACAAAAATGCAGGTGGTTGCCCTGGTCGCGGCTCTTGTCCGCGCGCGCCGCCGCCTCGAACCCCGCATCGTCGCCGAACGCCGCGATCAGATCCTGCGCGGCATCGACGGACGAACGGTCGGCGAGGAAAAGCTGCATGGGATACTCCGCGGGCGGGCGCGGGGATCGCGCTCGGCTCCGCCGTGCTTCACGTCGCGTGCCAGCATCGGGGATCGACGGCGCCCTGCGGAACGTAGTGGTAAACGGGTTTTCGCGGTCTGCCCCACGGGTCCCGCGCCGGGACACTGGCGTCCCGCGGCGGAACATGGCAGGGATTTTTCATGAGCCGCCGCCCCCCTCGATCAACCGCCCCCGCCGCCGGCGGTTTCCTCATCGCGCTCGGCCTGCTGGTCGGTGGGATCCTGGGGATGACGCAGGGCAATGCGACGCGCTGGCTCGAAATCGGCGCGGTGATCGGCGTCGGCGCGGCGGTCGTCGTGTGGTTGATCGACCGGCGACCGTAGCTATTTCAGCGACCGCGCGAGCCGTACCACCCGCCCGATAATCTCCGCTTTGTCCGCGCGCACCGGCGCGATGACGGGCGCCGCAGGATTGTCGCTGGCGATGTGAAGATCGAACCCGATCCGCGCAACGCGCTTGACCAGTAGCGCGCCGTCGAGCCGCAGCACGAACAGCCCGGGGCGCGACGACAAACGCCGGTCGCTCATATCGACGAACAGCGCGTCGCCGTCATGGATCAGCGGTTCCATCGAGTCCCCGCGCGCGGTGATCATCGTCAGCGATCCCGGCGCGACGCCCAGCCGCGCCGCGACGCGCGGATCGATCCGTTCCTCGCCGGCGGCGCGGTCGTCCTCGACCAGCCCGCCCGGCCCCGCCGATGCCGCCGCGTCGATCCGCCGCACTGCGACCATGTCGGCGTCGCGCGCCGGGCCACCCAGCGCGCTTTCCTCGACCCCGAAAAACGCCGCGAGATGCCGCCGCGCGCCTTCGTCGAGCCGCCGCGGCGTCCCGCGCTTCACGAATTGCTGCAGATAGGCCGGGTTGCGCCCGATCATCCGCGACAGTGCCGCCAGGCTCGTCCCCCGCCGCTCCGCCTCCCTCGCCAATGTCGCCTGCGCGTCCATGGTTACCACCATAGTCGTAGGAAATTTCCTAGACAAGTTGGATTTTAGAACAGACCAGGAACAATATCGAGCGAATCGAGAAGGACTTGGCAATGCATCTAGGGCGGGAAGTGGAGCGGTTTTTGCGGCGGACCGGTATGCCCGTGACTAAGTTCGGCCGGCTCGCGGTGAACGATCCGCGCTTCGTGCTCGACTTGCGCAACGGCCGCGAGCCGCGCTTGGCCACCGCTGCGAAGGTGATCGATTTCATCGCCGCGCAGGATACGCTGCGATGACGTCGCTCGCGCACAACGTCGTGCGGCTTTTGCGACGTTCGGCGACGGGACAATCGCTGACGATTGCTGCTGAGGTGATCCGGGAGCGGCCGTGGTCCTCGGCACTGTTCGTCGGCGCCCGACTGACGATTTCGATCGCCGGCGAGGATGATGCGCGACTCGACGATTGGCTGATTGCGCTGCCGGAGATCGACCTGCCGTTATCGGGGCACTTCGTCGCGAGCGCGGAGGTGGTCGAGCGCCGCGCCAACGCGGCGACGATCGAACTATTGGTGGTGGAAGACTAGCCGACCCGGCGAGCGAGCGCGCGCAGCGCGTCGAGCGTTTCCTCGAGCGTTTGCTCGCGCTGCGGCTCGGGATCGACGGCCGGTTCGGGCTGACGCTTGGCAACGCCGCGCTCGAGCCGGGCGAGCAGGTCATGGATCGTCGCTTGCGGGAGCGGCGCGGAGGGCTCGTCGGAGGCGAGCCCGAACGTCTCGATCCGCTCGTGCGGCGCGAAACGGGGGGCGGAGACCGGGGTGAGCACCGGCGCGGGTGCCGGCTCGGGATCGGGTAACGGGGCGTCGTCGGGGGTGCGATAGGCGGCGATCGGCGTGTCGAGGTCTTCGGGCACGTCGCACGCCTCGACCACATAGGCCGGTTCGATAGCAGCCTCTTCAGCCTCTTCGGCGATTGGCGCGGCCTTCACGTCGAGGAACGGCGTGCCGAGGTCGCTGTTGGCGAACACCGGGCGGCGCGGCGGGGCGTCGGGATGCGCGTCGGCACGGCGCAGCACGGGGACGCCGTTCTCCGCCTTGGCGCGGTTGAGCAGCACGGTACGCGCGCCCAGGATCAGGAACAGCCCGAACCACGTCACCCCGCCGGCGGCGAGCGCGGCGAAGAATGCGACGGCGGCGCGCGCGGTCAGCCCGAACGGCGGTGCGGCGGCGGTCAGCATCGCGGACACGCCGCTGTCGACCGCCATGTCCTCGATCACCCCGATCGGCATCAGCAGGAACGCGATCGCGACCAGCCCGGCGACCACCACGCCAGCGGCGGGCGCGATCGGCACCGCGACCGGCGAGCGACCGGCGAAGCGCGAAGCGAAAGACATCAAATGCTGGCGACCGTTCGTGGCAAACATGCGGGATCCGATTTCCGAGCGTCGACTAAACCTTGGTAAATCGGGACGTAACGCGAAATGTTTGACGACCAGTTACGATCCTGTTCGACGAAGGTGCGCGCGCGCTCACGGCGCGCATCCCAGCCGCTGCGGTCGGAAAAGAGACTGGCCAGCGCGGCGGCGATCGCGGCCGGGCTGTCGGGCGCGAACAAGGTGCCGGTGTCGCCGTCGCGGATCAGCTCGCGGTGCCCGCCGACATCGGATGCAGCAACCAGTCGGCCCTGCGCCATCGCTTCGAGCGGCTTGAGCGGGGTCACGAGATCGGTCAGCCGCATCTTCTTGCGCGGGTAGGCGAGCACATCGGTGAGGCTATAGTAGCGCTCTACTTGGTCATGCGGGACGCGGCCGACGAAACGGATCGCGCCCGCGACCGGTGACGCGGCGGCTTGCGCGCGCAACGCCGCTTCCATTGGGCCCCCGCCGACCAACAGCAACTTCGCGTTCGGCCGCGCGGCGACCAGCGCGGGCATCGCCGCGATCAGGTCGTCGAGCCCTTCGTAATCGTAGAAGCTACCGATGAACCCGACGACATCGTCGTTCGTGCTCAGCCCCAGTTCGGCCGCGAGCGCCTCGTCGCGCGGTGCGGGTTCGCCGAACAACGTCAAATCGACACCGTTGGGCGACACCATGATCTTGCCCGGGTCGATCCCGCGCGACACCAGGTCACCCTTCAATCCTTCGCAGATTACCGCGACCGCATCGGCGCTGCGCACCGCGCGCGTCTCGAGCCATTTGGTCGCGCGGTACTTGAGCGATCCTTCGCGCCCCGTCCCGTTGCCGACCGCCGCATCCTCCCAGAAGGCGCGAATTTCGTAGAGCACCGGCACGCCGAGCGCCTTCCTCGCGCGCAACGCCGCCATCGCGTCCATCACCGGCGAGTGCGCGTGGATCACGTCGGGGCGAAACTCGCGCGCCACCTCGATCACGCGCTTGGCGAGCGCGCCGATCTCGCGCCACTCGCCGATCACCGGGAGCGATCCGCCGGGCGGCTCGGTGCGGTAGAAATCGAGCCCGTCGATCGTCTCGGCCGGCACCGCGCTCGCGCCGTGCCGCGCCCCCGTCACCGCCGCGACCTGCCACCCGCGCGCGATCTGCGCCTTCAGAATGGCGCGCGTGCGAAAGGTATAGCCGCTCTGCAACGGCAGCCCGTGATCGAGAACGTGGAGGATGCGCATCGTCGAAACCCTCTGCCACGACAGTGTTTAACGCAGCGTCAACCCCGGGTCGCTAGTCCATCTTCACCGTTCGTCTCGAGCGAAGTCGAGAGACGGCCACGGGCGTATCACAATCGTGTCTCGACTTCGCTCGACACGAACGGATTTTTGGGACGGCGAGGGATGATCGACGATTTCGCGCTGGCCGTAAGCCATGGACTCATGCTGCTCGCGGCATGGCTCCTGCTGCGCCGCCGCGATTTGGACGACGAGCGCCCCGAGCCGCCGCAAAAGCCGCTGAAGCGCGCCAATACCGGACAATGATCCACGATCTCGCCTTCGTTGGTTTCCTCGCCGCGCTGATGGGGCTCGCGCTCAGGCGCCCGTTCCTGTTCATCCTGACGTACGTCTATATCGACATCGTCTCGCCGCAGCGGCTGACCTACACGCTGCTCAACACCGTGCCGATCTCGCTGATCGCGGTCGCGCTGGCAGTGGCGTCGTGGATGGTGGTCGACCGAAAGGAAGATACCCGCGTCGCGCCACGCCAGTTGCTGATCGTGCTGCTGCTCGGCTGGTGTGCGATGACGACAATGCGCGCCGATTTCCCGATGGAGGCGCTCGATAAGTGGGATTGGGTGTGGAAGGCGCTCGCCTTCGCCGCCTTCCTGCCGCTGACGCTGCGCACTCGGTTGCGGATCGAGGCTTTGCTGACTTTCATGATCCTGTCCGCCGCGTCGATCATCATCGTCGGCGGGATCAAGACCGCGGCGGGGGGCGGCGGGTATGGTTCGCTCGACCTGATGGTGACCAACAATTCGGGGCTGTACGAAGGGTCGACGATCTCGACCGTGGCGATCGCGATCATCCCGACGATCCTGTGGCTGGGCAAATACGGCACGATCTTCAAACGCGACTGGAAGGTGAAATTGTTCACCGCGGCGCTCGTTTTCGCGTGCCTGCTGATCCCGATCGGCACGTCGACGCGCACGGGGCTGCTCTGCATCGGGCTGCTCGCGCTGCTGATGCTGCGCGACGCCAAGCGCAAGTTCGTTTACCTCGGGATGATCGGCGCGCTCGGGCTGGTCGCGGTGCCGTTCCTGCCCAAGTCGTTCACCGACCGCATGTCGACGATCCAGACCTACCAGCAAGACGAATCCGCCGCGACGCGTGTCGCGGTGTGGAAATGGACATGGGAGTACGTCAAGCAGCATCCGATGGGCGGCGGCTTCGAAATGTACCGCCAGAACCAGATCCGCTACGACATCGTGAAAGCGGACGGCACGAAGGACAACGCCAAGCTCGACACGACGCTGACGGTCGATCGCGCGCGCGCCTATCATTCGGCCTATTTCGAGATGCTCGGCGAACAGGGCTGGCCGGGGTTCCTGCTGTGGATGGCGATCAACCTCGCGGGCCTGTTCCGCATGGAGGTGATCCGCCGTCGGTATCGCAAGGCGCCCGAGGATCAGGCCTGGATCTCGCCGCTCGCGAGCGCGCTCCAGGCGGGGCAATTGCTCTATATGCTCGGCGCGTGCTTCATCGCGGTCGCGTTCCAGCCGTTCATGTTCATGCTGATCGGCGCGCAGATCGGGCTCGACACGTACCTGAAACGCAAGCGCGCCGAGGAATCGTTCCGTCCGATCGGGCGCCGCAACCGCGCGGGCGACCCGCAGCCGGCGCTGGCGTGACCGGCACCAACGAGCTCCGCGCGCTGACCAGCGCTCGCGGCATCGCGGCGTGGATGGTGGTGCTGTACCATATCCGCCTGTCGGTCGCCGGGTTGCCCGACGCGTGGGTGCATGTCTTCGCCAAGGGGTATTTGGCGGTCGATTTCTTCTTCCTGCTGTCGGGGTTTGTGATCTGGCTGAGTTGGGGGCCGCGACTGCGCGACAACGGTTGGCGCGACGTGCCGCGCTTCTGGCAAAAGCGTATGGCGCGGATCTGGCCGCTGCACCTGTTCGTGCTCGGCGGCGCGGTCGTGCTGGCACTCGCGCTGACTGCCGCGGGACGCCACGACCCGGCCGAATTCCCGTTCGGCGAGCTGCCGCTCCACGTGCTGCTGCTCCAGAACTGGGGCTTCACACCGAAGCTAACGTGGAACGACCCGGCTTGGTCGATCAGTTGCGAGCTCGCTGCCTATCTCGCCTTCCCGCTGCTAGTCCGTGCGGTCGATTGGCGCGTACTGCCGAGCTGGCTCGTCGCCAGCGCGGGCGCCGCGTTCCTCGTCATTCTCGCTGCCGTCATGGCGGGCGAGCCGACGCTCGGCCACGATATCGCGCGCTTCGGTCTAGTCCGCTGCCTCACCGAATTCGCCACGGGCAGTGCGGTCTGCGCGCTGTGGCTGCGGTGGAAGCATGTCGTAGTGGCCCCGGTGCTCGCGTTCAGTGCAAGCGCGCTCACGCTGGCCGGCTGGGCAGTCGGCCTTCCCGAAACCTGGACGATCCCGTTCGCCTTCGCCGCGCTTTTGCTCGGCCTGGCATTGATCTCGGGCAAGCGCGGCAACCCGCTCGACTGGGCGCCGCTCCTTTATCTCGGAGAGATCAGCTACGCGACCTACCTCTCGCACTTCATGCTGTTCGTCGTGTTCAAGCTCGCCTTCGTCGACGACGCCCATGCCGTTCCGCCCGTGCTGATCGGGCTGTACCTAGCAATGGTGCTGGGCTGCTCGGTCGCGCTGTACCATCTGGTCGAGCGCCCCGCGCAGAAGTGGGTCAACGCCGTCCAACTTCCGCGCGGGCGGGCCCGCGCGCTAGGCGTCGGCTAGTTCCTCCGCCAAGGCGTCGATGATCGCCTGGTTGAACGCCGGAATGTCGTCGGGCTTGCGGCTGGTGATCAGCTTGCCGTCGACCGCGACTTCCTGATCGACCACCTCCGCGCCGGCATTTTCCAGATCGGTGCGGATCGACGGCCAGCCCGTCACCGTGCGCCCGTCAATTACATCCGCCTCGACCAGCAGCCACGGCCCGTGACAGATCGCCGCGACGATCTTCTGGTCGTCCATGAACTCCTCGACGATCTGGATCGCGCGGCCCTGCAGCCGCATCTTGTCGGGATTGCCGACCCCGCCCGGTATGACGAGTGCGTCGAATTCCTCGGTATCGACATCGCGCAGCGTCATATCGGGGACGATCGTGTCGGCCTTTTCGCCACCCTTCTCGCCCTGGATCGGATCGGTCGCGATCGACGCGAGCGTCACGCTCGCGCCCGCATCGATCAGCGCCTGGCGCGGCTTGAACAGTTCGTCGTTCTCGAAGCCATCAGTGGCGATCATCAGCACACGGGCATTGGTCAGGTCGGCCATGGCAAATCTCCTTCGCTCTCGCGCACAGAACCGCCGCCCGGCGCTCGCGTTCCGGAACGAAGCGGTGAGCCGCGCATTTCCATCGGCCTAACGAAGTGGAGCCCCATGACCCGAATCGTCTATTGCGATGACAGCCAGCCCGGGATCACCCGGAAGAAAGTTCGCCACGGCTGGGGCTATTGGGACGCCGACGGCAAGCGGATCACCGACCGCGACGAGATCGACCGGCTGAACGCCGTCGGGCTTCCCCCAGCCTATACCGAAGCGTGGTTCAGCCCCAATCCGAACGGCCACATCCAAGCGGTCGGTTGGGACGACAAGGGCCGCAAGCAATACCGCTACCACCCCGATTTCCGCGCCAGGAAGGAAAGCGAGAAATACGATCGCTGCTCCGGGTTCGGGCACGCGCTGCCCAAATTGCGCGCTCGGTACGAGTCAGACCTCAAGAAGCATGGCCACAGCAAGGAGCGCACCATCGCGGCAATCGTGAAGCTGCTCGACATCGGTCATCTGCGGATCGGCAATGAGGGATACGCGAAGGCGAACAAGAGCTTCGGCGCGACCACGCTGCGCGACCGCCATGCCAAGATTACCGGTGGGACGCTGAAGCTGCGCTACCGCGCCAAGTCGGGCAAGATCCGCGAACTCGCGATCACCGATCGCAGCCTCGCGCGCTTCGTCAAGAAATGCCAGGACCTGCCCGGCCAGCAGCTGTTTCAATACGTCGGGCAGGATGGCGAGCCGCATGGCGTGACGTCGTCCGACGTCAACGACTATATTCGCGAGGCGACCGGCTGTGACTTCACCGCCAAACATTTCCGCACGTGGGGGGCGAGCGTCATCGCCTTCGAGACGCTGGCCAGCGCGGACAAGGATATCGGGCTCAAGACGATGCTTGAGCCTGTCACCGAAGCGCTCGGCAACACCCCCGCCATCGCGCGCAAATCGTACGTCCACCCCGCACTGATCGACCTCGCCAAGAACGGTCAGGCGCGGTTCCGAGAGACGCTCGCCTTGCCGCGCGCAACGCGCTATCTGGATCGTTACGAACGCGGCCTGATCGCGTTCCTCGAAGCCGGGGCCAAGCCGCGCCGCAAGGCAGCCTGAAGAGAGTCATATGAGCAACGCCACTGTCAGCCACCCGGCTGCCGACCTGAGCAGCCAGGCGGGCGAATTCTACGACGCGACCGCCGCCTGGTTCGCGACTCACTGGCTGCAGATCCTGATTGCGGCGGGCGCCGGGATCGTGCTGTTCCTGGCGCTGCATTTCGTGAAGAGTCTCGGCGCGCGGCTGTGCGCGCGCGACACGTCGCACACCGGCTGGGGCACGGTGTTCGGCCGCGCGCTCGCCAAGACCAACAATTTCTTTATCGCGATGGCCGCCGCGCAGATCGTCGTCAGCGTCGCGCAATTCGCACAGGCGCCGGCGGGCATCGTCGCGGTAGTCCACTTCCTCTTCACCATCGCCGCGGTTTTCCAGGGCGCGATCTGGGCGCGCGAGATCATCCTAGGCGCGATCGAGCACCGCACCTCGGCCGCCGACTATCACGGCGAGACGCTGACCAATGCGATGGGGCTGATCCGATTGTTCGTCAGCTTCGCCTTGTTCGCGATCGCGCTGGTGCTCGTGCTCGGCAATCTGGGGGTCAACGTCACCGGCCTGATCGCCGGGCTGGGCGTCGGCGGCATCGCGATCGGCCTTGCCGCGCAAAGCATTTTTGCCGACTTGTTCGCGGCGATCGCGATCATCTTCGACCGCCCCTTCAAACGCGGGGACGCGATCACTTTCGATAAATCGGCCGGAACGGTCGAATATATCGGCATGCGCTCGACGCGAGTTCGCGGCGCCGCGGGCGAAGCGCGGATCATCGGCAACAAGAAGCTGCTCGATTTCGAAATCGTCAATAACACCCAGCGCGAATATCGCCGCGTAATCTTCACTCTAGGGTTGGTTCAGACCACTCCGGTCGAGGTGATGGAGAAGATCCCCGACATGCTGAAGGATATCGTTGAGGATCATGAGGGCACGTTCGTCCGCGCCGGCTTCGTCGCGTTCGGGGCGCAAAGCTATGACCTCGAACTGCAATTCGACGCACCTAGCGCCGCGTTCCAGGACATGTTCGACCTTCGCCACTCGGTCGGGCTCGCGATCATTCAGCGTTTCAACGACGACGGTATCGCGCTCGCATATCCGACGCAGACTGGCCTCAGCGCAGAAGAGGCCGGGATGATCCAGCCCAAGCGTCCGCGCAAGATCAAGGACAGCAACGAGACGATCGCCAAGCCGCCCTCGTCGGGCGACCGCTCGGCGTCCGATCAGGAAGGCGGAGTTTAGATCCCGCCCTCATCGAGGCTGAGCAACGTCGCGTTACCACCGGCGCTCGTCGTATCGACCGACACGGCGCGTTCGGCGACGAAGCGGTAGAGATAATGTGGCCCGCCCGCTTTCGGCCCGGTGCCCGACAGTCCTTCGCCGCCGAACGGCTGGCTGCCGACGATCGCGCCGATCATGCTACGGTTGATGTAGAGGTTGCCGACCGCCGCCTCCGCCTCGACCACGTCGCCGGCGCGCGCGATGCGGCTGTGGAGGCCCATCGTCAGGCCGTAGCCCTTGGCATTGACCCGCGCGATCGTCTCGCTGAGCTTGCCCGCGGGCCAGGTCGCGACGTGGAGGATCGGGCCGAACCATTCGGCGGTCAGGTCTTCGATCGCGTCGAGCCGGATCAGCGTCGGCGGGACGAACAGCCCGCTCGCGGGGACGTCGAGCGTCTTGAGCACCTTGCCCTTGGGCGCAGCGCGATAGCCCATGAGTTTGTCGTACGCGGCCTGGTCGATCACCGGGCCGACGTCGGTCTTCGGATTCGCCGGATCGCCAATCATGAGCAGGTCCATCGCGCCCTTGAGCATCGCGATGACGCCGTCGGCGATCTCTTCCTGCAACAGCAACAGCCGGAGCGCCGAGCAGCGTTGCCCCGCCGAACGGAACGACGAGGTGACGACATCCGCCACGACTTGTTCAGGCAGCGCGGTAGAGTCGACGATCATCGCGTTGATTCCGCCGGTTTCGGCGATCAGCGGGACGATCGGACGGTTGTCGTCTTCGAGCAGCGAGCGCGCGATCTTCTTGGCGGTGGCGGTCGATCCGGTGAACGCGACACCCATCACGCGCGGATCGGCGGTCAACGCCGCGCCGACCTCTGGCCCGCCGGGGACGAGGACCAGCGCATCCTCCGGCACCCCGGCTTCGTGCGCCAGCTTCACCGCCGCGGCGGCGATCTTCGGCGTTTGCGGCGCGGGCTTGGCGACGACGGTGTTGCCGGTAACGAGCGCCGCGACGGTCTGCCCGAGGAAGATCGCCAGCGGGAAATTCCACGGCGCGATCGTCGCCCATACGCCGCGCCCGTCGAGGTGGAGCGTGTTGCGCTCGCCCGTGGGCCCGGGGAGCTCTATGGGCTGCAACCCGTCGCGCGCTTGCTGCGCGTAATAACGGCAAAAATCCGCGGCCTCGCGCACTTCGCCGATCGCGTCAGGGATCGTCTTGAACGCCTCCTGCACGCAGATCGCCATCAACTCGTCGCGGTTGGTTTCGAGACTGTCGGCGAGGCGTTCCATGATTGCTGCGCGATGTTCGACTGGCGTCGCAGACCAGGCTGGGAATGCGGCATGGGCTTTGGCCACCGCATCTCCAACCCCGTTCGCTTCGAGCGAAGTCAAGAAGCGCTGCGCAGGTGTCTCGACTTCGCTCGACACGAACGGTTGGGAGACAACTTTCACCGTCTCGGCCAACACCGCCCGATCGCTCAAATCGATCCCGCTCGAATTCTTGCGGTCGCCAAACAGGTCGATCGGCAGCGGAATGCTCGGGTGCCGCGCACCGCCGACCGCAGCGATCTTCTCGACCGGGTCGGCGAGGATTTCCTCCTCGCTCAGGTTCTCGTCCGCAAGTTGGTGGACGAAGCTCGAATTCGCCCCGTTTTCGAGCAACCGCCGCACGAGATACGCGAGCAGATCGCGATGCCCGCCGACCGGCGCGTAGATGCGGCAGTGATAGCCCTGCTCGCGCACCAGTCGTTCGTACAGTCCGTCGCCCATCCCGTGTAGCCGCTGGAACTCGAAGTCGCGACTGTTGCCCGCCCATTCGATGATCGTCGCGACGGTCAGCGCATTGTGGCTGGCGAAGGCGGGGCGGATGTTCTCAGCGTCCAGCATGTCGCGCGCGACCGCGAGGTACGACACGTCGGTCGCCGCCTTGCGCGTGAACAGGGGGTAATCCGACAACCCTTCGACCTGCGTCCGCTTGATCTCCGAGTCCCAATAGGCGCCCTTGACCAGCCGTACGTTCATCAAGCGGTCGAGGTTGTTGGCCCACTCGACCACCGGTCGCGCGCGCTTGCCGTAGGATTGCACCGCCATGCCAAACCCATCCCAGCCCTTGAGACTGGGTAGCGCGGCGACCGCGCCGATGATGTCGAGGCTCATCTCGAGCCGCTCGCTCTCTTCCGCATCGACGGTCAGCGGAATGCCGTGGCCCGCCGCCTGCACGGCAAGCGCTTCCAACATCTCGGTCAGCGCGGGGACGCAGCGGTCGTATTGCGTCACCTCGTAGCGCGGGTGGAGCGCGGACAGCTTGACCGAGATCGAATGACCGGCAGCGGGGTCGCGCCCGACCGCGTCGATCGCGCCGGTATAGGCGTTGAAATAGCGCGCCGCGTCCTCGACCGTCCGCGCCGCTTCGCCGAGCATGTCGAAGCTCGCAGTGAACCCCTTGTTCTCGCCTTTCCGCATCCGCGCCATCGCTTCGTCGATGGTGCGGCCCATCACGAAGATTTCGCCCATCATCCGCATCGCGGCGCCGACCGCCTGGCGGACGAACGGTTCCCCCGCGCGAGAGATCAGGCGGCGGAGCGGCCCCTGATCGCCCTCCCCGACCAAGGCACGGCCGACCACCAGTCCCCAGGTCGCGATGTTAACCAGCGAGGAGTTGGACTCGCCAGTGTGCGCGCGCCAGTCCGCGTCGCCGAGCTTGTCGGCGATCAGCAGGTCGGCAGTCTCGGGGTCGGGCACGCGCAGGAATGCTTCGGCAAGGCTCAGCAGCGCAACGCCCTCCGACGAATTGAGCCGGTATTCCTGCAGAAACTGGTTCACCCACCCCTTGTTCTGCGCCGCGCGCAGGTCGGCGAGCAGCCCGGAGGCGTTGTCCATCACCCGCGCGCGCGAATCGGGGGTTAGCGCGGCGCGCGCCAATAGCGGCTTTAGAATATCGGGTTCGGGCGCCCGATACTGCGCGGCCATCGTTTTACGAGCGGAAGACGTAGCGTCAGCGGTCATTTTCAAAATCTCGGTCTAGTCGGACTTGCGCGACGCGCGCGCGCGCGCCAGAGGAATGCGGACGGCTGTAGCGCCGAAACGGGTCAAAGGGGAATGTCGTGGCCGGCTCCATCACCATCCAGGAACGAGCTCAACAGATCGGAAGCGAGAGTGTTTCCGATTGGGTCGAAGTCACGCAGGACATGATCGACAAGTTCGCCGACGCGACCGGCGATCATCAGTTCATCCACGTGAACCCCGAAATGGCGAAGATGACCCCGTTCGGCGGGACGATCGCGCACGGTTTCCTGACGCTGTCGCTGATGCCGCTGCTGTCGTCGAAGGTCGCCGACGCGCCGAACATCGAGGGCGTGAAGATGGGGGTCAATTACGGGGGCAACAAGACGCGCTTCCTGACCCCGGTCCCCTCGGGCAGCCGCGTGCGCGGGCGCTTCAAGCTGCTCGAGCTGGTCGAAAAGCGGCCCGGCCAGTGGCAGCAGACCAACGAATTCACCGTCGAGATCGAGGGCAAGGACAAGCCCGCCCTGATCGCCGAATGGATCAGCCAGATTTTCGTTTGAGCTAGAAGGACCAGAACATGCGCTCCGCAGTCATCGTCTCCACCGCCCGTACCCCGATCGGCCGCGCGTATCGCGGCGGGTTCAACAACACGCCGTCGCCGACGCTCGCCAGCCATTCGATCAAGGCCGCGGTCGAGCGCGCCAAGATCGACCCGGCCGAGGTGCAGGACGTGGTGTTCGGCGCCGCGCTCCAGCAGGGCGTCCAGGCGGGCAACATCGCACGTACCGCCCTGCTCCGCGCCGGGCTCCCGGTCACCGTCGCCGGCATGTCGGTCGACCGTCAGTGCGCCTCAGGCCTGATGGCGATCGCCACCGCGGCGAAGGAGATCATCGTCGACAACATGGACGTCGCGATCGGCGGCGGCGTCGAATCGATCTCGATGGTGCAGACGCCGCAGATGCGCGTCGGCCGCGACGACGAGCTCCTCGCGATGCACAAGGACGTCTACATGCCGATGCTGCAGACCGCCGAGGTCGTGGCGAAACGCTACAATATCAGTCGTGAGGCGATGGACGATTACGCGCTCCAGTCGCAGCAGCGCACCGCCGCCGCGCAACAGGCGGGCTATTTCGACGCGGAGATCGTGCCGGTCAAAGCGACGATGGCGATGACCAACAAGGAGACCAAGGAAGTCACCTATCACGAGGTCGAGGTGACCAAGGACGAGGGCAACCGTCCCGAGACGTCGATCGAGGGCCTCCGGGGCTTGCAGCCGGTGCTGGGGCCGGACTTCACGATCACCGCGGGCAACGCGTCGCAGCTGTCGGACGGATCGTCGGCGTCGGTGCTGATGGAGGAATCGCTCGCGGCGAAGCGCGGCCTGACTCCGCTCGGGCGCTATGTCGGTATGGCGGTCGCGGGCACCGAGCCCGACGAAATGGGCATCGGTCCGGTCTTCGCGATCCCCAAATTGCTCGAGCGCAACGGGCTCAAGATGGACGACATCGGCCTGTGGGAGCTCAACGAAGCGTTCGCGGTGCAGGTGCTTTATTGCCGCGACAAGCTTGGCATTCCGGACGAGCTGCTCAACGTCAACGGCGGGTCGATCTCGATCGGCCACCCGTACGGCATGACCGGCGCGCGCTGCACCGGCCACGCGCTGATCGAGGGCAAGCGCCGCGGCGCGAAGTACGTCGTCGTCACGATGTGCGTCGGCGGCGGCATGGGTGCGGCCGGGTTGTTCGAGGTTCTCTAAACCTCAAGCCGAACGAATGGAGGGCCGGCGTCGTGATCCGCCGGCCTTTTCATTTTCCCTCAAATATGATGTTATAACATTCAAAGGAGAGTCCGATGGTGGCGCTGCGCGTAACTCTGATCGCGACGACGATCGCCGGCCTGATCGTCACGGCGCCGGCGCACGCCTGTATGCCGTGGATGGGTCCGCCGATGCTGGAGGGCGAAAGCCAGCAAGCCTATGCGAAGCGCGCCGACGAGGCCCGCCTTAAGCAGATCGCGGACGCGCAGCGCAAGCGCCAGACCGACGGCCTGCAGCAGGCCGCCACGATCTTCGTCGGTCGCTTCGTCTATTGGTTTCCGCCCTACCGCCCCACACCGCCCAAGCCCGGCCAACCGCCGGCGCCGCCTAAGCCCATCCCGATACCCGACATGACCAATCCCGGACCGAGCTATTTCAAGCCGATCGCCTGGTTCCGCGGAACGCCGACCCGCGCACTGGTCCGCACGCGCAATTCCTATACGAGTTGCGGGCCGATGGGGTTCGGCGACACGACGTTTGCTACCGAGGGCGATCTCTACCTGTTTTTTGCGCGCAAGGGACCGCTGATCGAAAAGAACCTGATCGACGCAATCGCGATCGACAAGATCGACGATCCGACGCTGATCGAGTTCGTCGCGAAATATCGGAAACCTGCGGCGAAAACGGCGTTGTCTCCCCGATAGCGGGAGAAACGCCGTGGCCGACGCGCAGGAAATCAAGCAGCATTTCTGGAAGAAGCTCGCCGACAGCCCGTTCGTGATGATCGGGCTGGAGGGTGACGGCCAGCATTCGGAGCCGCTGACCGCGCAGCTCGACGAGGATCAGGTCGACACGTTGTTCTTCTTCATCGGCAAGGACAATCGCTTGGCCAGCGGGGGCAAGGCGATGGTGCAGTTCGTCGCGAAGGGGCACGATTTCTTCGCGTGCCTGTCGGGCAATGCGCGCATCGACAACGATTTCGCGATGATCGACAAGCTGTGGAACAAGCAGGTCGAGGCATGGTTTCCGGGCGGCAAGGACGATCCCAACCTCGCGCTGCTACGCTTCGATATCGACGATGCCGAGATGTGGGAGACCGACATGAGCCTCGCCGGTAAGGTCAAGATGCTGTTCGGCGGCACAATCAAATCGGGCGACGAGGGCAGCCATGCCAAGGTCGGGACGACCGCCGCCTGATTGGTCCCCGTCCATTTCCGTCACCCCGGACCTGATCCGGGGTCTATCGTGCCGCGTTATTTACGCCCGCGATCCTTGTGGAGACATGGATCCCGGATCAAGTCCGGAATGACGGTTGGTCTGGCATTGTACTAACCATCACCCGTCGTGCGCGGCGATCCATTTTTCGAACACCGGCGCGATCTGGTTGCGCCATTTGCTGCCGTTGAAGATGCCGTAATGCCCGGCATCGGCGACGAGATACTTCTTGTCCTTCGCCGGCAGGTTCTTCGCGATGGTTAGCGCCGCCTTGGTCTGGCCGAGCCCTGAAATGTCGTCGCGCTCGCCCTCGATCGCGAGGATCGCGATATCGGTGATCGCGCCCGGATCGACCTTGCGCCCGCGGTGCGTCATGTCACCCTTGGGCAGCTTGTGGTGCTGGAACACCACATCGATCGTCTGGAGATAGAATTCGGCGGTCATGTCGCAGACCGAGCGATATTCCTCGTAGAAATCCTTGGTCGCCTCGGCCTCGATGTCCTCGCCCTGGACGAGATGTTTGAACATCTCCCAATGCGAGACCATGTGATTGCCCAGGTTCATCGTCATGAACCCGGCGAGCTGGAGGAACCCCGGATAGACGCGGCGGCCCGCGCCCGGATAGTTCATCGGCACGGTCGCGATGACATTCTGTTCGAACCAGGCGAACGGGCGTTCGGTCGCGAGCGTGTTGACCGCGGTCGGCGCCTCGCGCGTGTCGATCGGCCCGCCCATCAGCGTCAGCGTCTTGGGGCGGCACGGGTTCCTGTCGGCGCTCATCAGGCAGGCGGCGGCATAGGCCGGAACCGAGGGCTGGCATACCGCGAGCATATGGGCACCGGGCCCGATCAGTTCCATGAACTCGATCAGGTAATCGATATAATCGTCGAGATCGAAGCTTCCGTCCGACAACGGCACCTGCCGCGCGTCGCGCCAGTCGGTGATATAGACGTCGGCAAACGGCAGCATCCGCTCGACCGTGCCGCGCAGCAGCGTGGCATAATGGCCCGACATCGGCGCGACGATCAGCAGCCGTGGGCGACCCTCGACGCCCTTGCGCGCGAAATGCTTCAATTGCCCGAACGGCTTGCGCAGCACGATCTGCTCTTCGACCGCGACCTGCTTGCCGTCGATCGTCGTATGGTCGAGCCCGAAATGCGGCTTGCCGCGCGGGGCGGCGGCGTGCGCGAACACTTCGAGCGCGGATGCCATCACCGGCCCGCCGCCGAAATAGGCGAAGGGGTTGGCGGGGTTGCTGAGCAGTTCGGCGCTGAAATTGGCCAGCGCGCTGGCGCCGGCCAGCATCGACCGCTGCATTTCGTAAGCGTTGTAAAGCATTGGCCCCCGATAGGTCGTAACCGTTTACCTTGGCGTCAACCCTAGGCTCGTGTTGCAGCGCACACAACGCGGAAAAGCGATGCGGCGTTGCGGCGATTGGCGCACGCCTCTAGGGCGTAACGATCATGGCCGATCCCGCTCCCGACACACCGAAACCGGGCCGTAAGCTCAGCAGCCTGCGGATGGTGTGGCACGTGGCGAAGCGCTATCCGGGCCACTTGGCGATCGCGCTGGCCGCGTTGCTGACCACGACCGGGGCGACGCTCAGCCTCACCTGGATCCTGAAACTCGCGGTCGACCGCCGATCGGACGTGGGCGAGGACCGTGCCTTTATCGCGCTGTTCGCGCTGGTCGGCGTGCTCGCGGTCGCAACGGCGATCCGCTTCTATTTCGTGTCGTGGCTGGGCGAGCGGACGGTCGCCGACGTGCGCGTGGCGGTGCAGACCAACCTGTTGCGACTGGAACCCGGCTGGTTCGAGGAAAACCGCCCGTCGGAGATCGCCTCGCGGCTGACCGCCGACACCGCGCAGATCGAAATGGCGGTGGGCACCACCGTCTCGGTCGCGCTGCGCAACCTGCTGACCGGGGTCGGTGGCACCGCGTTGCTGTTCTATTATGATTCTGCGCTGGCGGGCATGCTGATGATCGGGATTCCCGTCGTCGTCCTGCCGCTCGTGCTGCTCGGCCGGCGCGTGCGCGGGCATTCGCGGTCGAGCCAGGACCGCATCGCCGATATCGGCGCGATGGCGGTCGAGACATTGTCGGCGATGAAGGTGGTGCAGGCCTTTTCGCAGGAGCGGCGCGAGGCGGAGCGCTTCGCCGGCGCGGTCGACCGCGGGTTCGTCGCGGCCAAGCGCCGCATCCTGATCCGCGCGCTGATGACGTCGATGGTGATCGGGCTGCTGTTCGGTGGGCTTTCGCTGCTGTTGCGCACGACGCTCGGCGCGGTCGCGAGCGGTGCGATCTCGGCGGGCACGCTGCTGGCGTTCGTCACGACAAGCGTGCTCGTCGCAGGCGCGTTCGGTGCGCTGACCGAAGTCTATGGCGATCTGCTCCGCGCGGCGGGCGCCGCCGAGCGGCTCAGTGAATTGCTCGAGGTGCAGCCGGCGATTGCACCGCCCGCCAACCCGGTGCCGCTACCGCAGCTCGCGCGCGGGGCGATCCGGTTCGACCATATCGAGTTCCGCTATCCGACGCGGCAGGACGTATCGGCGCTGCACGATTTCTCGCTCGATATCGCGCCGGGGGAGACCGTCGCGGTGGTCGGGCCGTCGGGCGCAGGCAAGACGACCTTGTTCCAGCTGATCCAGCGGTTCTACGACCCGGGCAGCGGCAGTGTTTCGATCGACGGTATCGCGCTCCCGCTCGCCGACCCCGCCGACATCCGGCGCCGCATCGCGATGGTACCGCAGGAGACGGTGATCTTCGGCGCGTCGGCGCGCGACAATGTCCGGTACGGCGAGTGGGGTGCGAGCGACGACGCGATCTGGGCCGCAGCAGAGGCGGCCAACGCTGCCGAGTTCCTGAAGAAGCTGCCGGAGGGGCTCGACACGTTCCTGGGCGAAGGCGGCGCGCGGCTGTCGGGCGGGCAGCGCCAGCGGCTCGCGATCGCGCGCGCGCTGCTCCGCGACGCGCCGATCCTGCTGCTCGACGAAGCGACCAGCGCACTGGACGCCGAAAGCGAGCGGCTGGTGCAGCAGGCGCTCGAACGGCTGATGGACGGGCGCACGACCTTGGTCATCGCGCACCGCCTCGCCACGGTGCGCGCGGCGGGGCGGATCATCGTGATGGACGATGGGCGGATCGTCGAAGAAGGTACGCACGCCACGCTCAACGCACGCGGCGGGTTATATGCTAGACTGGCGGCGCTGCAGTTCAGCGAGGCCGCCTGACCGGGGAGAGAGCAATGGCGCGCGAATTCGATATCATCGTCTATGGCGCGACCGGGTTCACCGGGCGGTTGGTCGCCGAATATCTGGTCACGGCGTATCCGACCGGCGTCAGCTGGGCGATGGCCGGGCGGTCGCTGTCGAAGCTCGAGGAAGTCCGCGACTTGATCGGCGCGAAAGACACCGCACTGATCACCGCCAATTCGGACGACCCCGCCAGCCTGACTGCGATGTGCGAACGCGCGACCGTGGTTATCTCGACCGTCGGGCCGTACCAGCTTTACGGCAGCGATCTGGTCGCCGCATGCGCCGCGACGGGCACCGCCTATGTCGACCTATGCGGCGAGCCCGCGTGGATGCGCCACATGATCGACGCGCACCACGACGCCGCCAAGGTGAGCGGCGCGCGGATCGTATTCTCCTGCGGGTTCGATTCGATCCCGTTCGACCTCGGCGTGCTGACGCTCCAGCAATGCGCGGCCGCGAAACACGGCAAACCCGCGCCGCGCGTCAAGGGGCGCGTCCGCGTGATGAAGGGCGGCTTTTCGGGCGGCACCGCGGCGAGCCTGAAAGCGACGCTCGCGGCCGCGGCGCGCGATCCCGGCATCTTCAAACTGCTAACCAGTCCGTTCGCGCTAACCCCGGGATTCAAGGGGCCGCACCAGCCGACCGGGTTGATTCCGGAATACGATTCGTCGGTCGGCGCGTGGGTCGCGCCGTTCATCATGGCGCCGATCAACACCAAGAACGTCCACCGCACCAACTTCCTGCTTGGCGAAAAATACGGCGCCGATTTCGTCTATGACGAGATGATGGTCGCGGGGCTCGGCGATCTGGGCAAGGCGGCGGCCGAGGCGATCGCCAAGATCAATCCGCTGGCGAGCGACAAGGGTCCCAAGCCCGGCGAAGGCCCGTCGAAGGAAGAACGCGACGCCGGACATTACGACGTCCTCTTCATCGGCGAATATCCCGACGGCGTGCGGGTCGAGTGTGTCGTCACCGGCGACCGCGATCCGGGCTATGGCTCGACCAGCAAGATGATCGCCGAAAGCGCCTTGTGCCTAGTGCAGGACGTCAAGGGCGATGGCGGGATCTGGACCCCCGGTGCGCTGATGGGCGACGCGTTGCGCGAGCGGCTGACGGCGAAGGCGGGGCTGACGTTCCGCGCGGGCTAGCCGCGATAGAAGAACACCGCGATCACTGCGATCAGGACCGCCATGCCGAGCGCCAACGGCACCATGTGTGCGCTGCGCTCCCGTTCGCGCAGATGGTAGGCGACGAGGTCGAACCAGAAGCGCCCGCCCGAAACTTCGCGAACGATCCCCGCCGCGCGCAATTTCTCGAACGCGGCGGCGTCGCGCGGATCGGGGATGAAATCGATCGCGTCCTCGGGCGCCAGCGCGTGGCGGCTGAGCATCGCTCCGGCGATCCGCCCGCGCACGCGCAATGCCCCCGGCGGCAAGCGGGGCGGCGGCGCGGGCTCGGTCGTCCCGGTCAGTTGCAGCCGGTTGGGCATCAGCCCGCGAACAGGCTGAGTGCCGCGCCGATCGCGACCGCCGCGCCGACCATCATCCCCGCGCGCCGCCGCCGTTTACCGTTCCATTTGTCGTAGGCCGGGATGTCGAGCCAATAGGTGCCCGCCTTGCCGACATGAAGCACGCCATGGTCGATCAGCCGTTCGAGCAAGCGCCGCTCGATCCCGCGCTCGGGCGCATAGCCGATCGCCTTGTCGGCGGAGACCGCGTCGCTCGCCATGAAATGCGAGATCAACCGCCGCCGCGCCCGCGCCACCGCGCCCGCTGCCGCTCCTGCCGCCGCTCCACCCATACCCGAACTCCTTATTTGCGCCGTCGGCCCTGATGGCGGATGTTGGCCGGTCGGCCGCGCCGTTTCAAGACGCGCGGCGGCCGGCTGCCCGGCGCAGCAAATTTACCCTCGGGCAGTTCGAACCGGAGAGCGCCCGATACCGGATTCGATTCCGCCAGCCGGAGCGTCAGCCGCTGGCCGATCGTGTATTCGTCGCCCGATTGTTCGCCGACCAGTTTCTTGGCGGTCTCGTCGAAGCGGAAATATTCGCCGTCCAGATCGCGCACCGGCATCAGCCCGTCGCCACCGATCCCGTCGACCGTCGCGAAGAAGCCGAAATTGGTGACGCCGGTGATGCGCACCTCGCACAATTCGCCGACGCGCTCGGCGAGATAGGCAGCGACGTAACGGTCGATCGTGTCGCGCTCGGCCTCCATCGCGCGGCGCTCGAGCTTGCTGATCGACTCGCCGATCCGCTCCATCCCCGCCGCTTCGTCGGGGGTCAGCCCGCCAGGACCAAGATTGTACGCGCTTACCAGCGAACGGTGGACGATAAGGTCGGCATAGCGGCGGATCGGCGAGGTGAAATGCGCGTAGCTGCCGAGCGCCAGCCCGAAATGGCCGTGATTGGCGGGCGCGTAATAGGCCTGGGTCTGGCTGCGCAGGATCTGCTCCATCACCTGCGGCCGGAAATCGACCGCGCCGATCTTGTCGAGAATCTGGTTGAACGTCGCGGGGCGGATGACCTGCCCCAGCGCCAGCTTGACGCCGTACGTCTCCAGATAATCCTTCAGCCCGACCAGCTTCTCGCGGCTCGGTGGCTCGTGGACGCGATACATCACCGGCGCCTTCTTCGCCTCGAGCGCCTTCGCCGCGGCGACGTTGGCGGCGATCATGTAATCCTCGATCAGCCGGTGCGCGTCGAGCCGCTCGCGCGGGGCGACCGACATGATCCGCCCTTTCTCGTCGAGCACGACGCGGCGTTCGGGGAGGTCGAGGTCGAGCGGCTCGCGCGCGTCGCGTGCCTTGGCGAGCGCGCGCCAGCACGCCCAGAGCGGCTTGAGCGCGGTGTCGTTCAGCGGATGCTCGAGCTGCCCGTCGATCGAGGCTTGCGCATCCTCGTACGCGATATTCGCCGCGATCCGCACCACCGCGCGGGTAAAGCGCCAGCCCTTGAGCTGCCCGTCCCTGGCAATCTGCAAATGGCACGCGAGCGCCGCGCGGTCCTCGCCGGTCTTGAGGCTGCACACCTCGGCCGACAGGATTTCGGGGAGCATCGGCACGACGCGGTCGGGGAAATAGACCGAATTGCCGCGCCGCCGCGCCTCGCGGTCGATCGCCGAGCCCGGGCGGACGTAGAACGACACGTCGGCGATCGCGACCACCGCCTTCCACCCGCCGGGATTGCCGGGGTCGTCGTCGGGCGCCGCCCACACCGCGTCGTCGTGATCGCGCGCATCGGCGGGGTCGATCGCGACGATCGGCAGGTGCGTCAGGTCTTCGCGTCCCTCGCCGAGCGGTTGCTTCGCCATCCGCCCCGCCTCGTCGAGCGCCTCGTCGGCGAACTGGTCGGGGATACCATGCTCGTGGATCGCGATCAGCGAGAAGCTGCGCGGCGCGAACGGATCGCCGAGTCGCTCGGTCACCCGCGCCGTGATGCGCGGCGGGCGCCCCGCTTTTTCCGCCAGTACTAGGTCGCCCGGCTCGGCATCGCCCGCGTCGCTCACCGGATATTGCCGCCGCTCGCGTTTCTCGACGCCTTCGAGCCACAGCCCATTGCCTTCCTTGCGCAACACCCCGAGCATCAATTCGTCGCCCTTGGCGAGCTGCTTCATCGGGTGCGCGACCCAGCCCTTCCCGACTTCCTCGGTCCGCGCGAGAATGCGGTCGCCGATCCCCAGCGCCGAGCGCTTCCCCCGCTCGCGCACGCGCAACCGCGGCATCGGCGCGGCGTCGGCATCCCAGCGCTCGGGCACCGCCCACACGTTGCCGCCGTCGTCGACGTCCGCCACGCGCAGCACGGTCACCTTGGGCAGCCCGCCCGCTTTGTGGAACGCACGGCCAGGGGCGCTATCGATCAGCCCCTCGTCGGCCATGTCCTTGAGCAACGCCTTGAGCGCGATCTTCTCGTGCGCGGCCAGCCTGAACGCCTTGGCGATCTCGCGCTTGCCCGCCGGCTGGTCGGACGAGGTGATGAAATCGATGATCTGCTGACGGGTCGGGAGGCCGGGCTGTTTTCTGGGTTTCGCCATGTGACGGCGACGATAGGCGCTCTGCCCGAATGACGCTAGGAGCATGCCGTGACCTACGACCTCCTGATCATCGGCGGCGGCATCAACGGTTGCGCGATCGCGCGCGAGGCGTCGTTGCTCGGGCTGAAGGTGTTGCTGGTCGAGCGCGACGATATCGCCAGCCACACGTCGTCGGCCTCGACCAAGTTGATCCACGGCGGGCTGCGCTACCTCGAATATTACGACTTCCGCCTGGTCGCCGAGGCGCTCCGGGAAAGAGAACGCCTGGTCCACGCCGCCCCGCACATCATCCGTCCCTTGCGCTTCGTCCTGCCGCAGGAGAATGCGGTGCGCCCGTGGTGGATGGTGCGGATCGGGCTCTATCTCTACGATTTCCTCGGCGGCAAGATGTCGCTCGCGCGCTCGCGGGGTCTGCGCAAATCGGACCGCGACTACGTCGACCCGCTCAAGGGCGGCGATAGCGGGTTCGTCTATTCCGACGCGCAGGTCGACGATTCACGGCTGACCTTGCTCAACGCGGTCGATGCGGCGGCGAACGGCGCGGAAATCTGCACCGGTGTCGCGCTGGAGAGTGCGCGGCGCGAGGGCGGCGTGTGGCGCGCGACGTTGTCCGACGGGCGCGCGGTCGAGGCGCGCGGACTGGTCAACGCCGCCGGGCCGTGGGTGCACCTGATGCTCGACAAGCTCGGGATGGAGGGCGCGGCGAACGTCCGGCTAGTCAAGGGCAGCCATATCGTCGTGCCCAAGCTGTACGAGGGTGACCACGCTTACATCCTGCAACTCCCCGACCGCCGCATCATCTTTGCGATCCCTTGGCAGGGCGGAACCGAGATCGGCACCACCGACATCCCCGTCGGCAAGCCCGAGGACGCGGTCATCTCGGACGACGAGATCGCCTATTTGTGCGAAGGCGCGAACCACCATTTCGTCAACCAGATCAGCCCCGCCGACGTGACGCACAGCTGGTCGGGCGTGCGCCCGCTCTACGACGACGGCGCGAGCGAGGCGAAGGCGGTGACGCGCGATTACGTGCTCGAACTCGACACGAATGGCCCGCCGCTGCTCAGCGTGTTCGGCGGCAAGATCACGACCGGTCGGCACCTTGCCGAGGAAGCGATGGGCAAGCTCGCCCCCGCGCTCGGTATCTCCGCGCACCCGGTGACGCGAGCGCGCGTCTTCCCGGGAGGTGCGATCGACGATTTCGACGTGTATCTCGCGAAGGTCCGCGCGACTTGGCCGTTCCTCGGCGACGATCGCTCGGCGCGGATGGCGCACGCCTATGGCACGATGCTCGGCGAGATGCTGGCGGGCGTCACCGACGAAGCGGGCATGGGCGCCGGCCTGGGCGGCGGGCTGACCGCCATCGAGGCGCGCTGGATGCGCGACAAGGAATGGGCGAAAACCGCCGCCGACGCACTCGATCGGCGGAGCAAGGTGGGGCTGCACCTCACTCCCGACCAACGCGCAGCGTTCGAAACGGCGTGGGACAAATTGTGATCCAGGTCGCTGCGCTTTACCGTTTCGCCTCCTTCCCCGATCCTGCCGTGTTGCGCGGGCAGCTGCTCGATCTATGCGCAGAGAACGGCGTCAAGGGCACGCTGCTGCTCGCGACCGAGGGAATCAACGGCACTATAGCCGGGCCGCCCGCCGGCATCGACCGCGTGCTCGCGCATATCCGCACGCTGCCCGACTGCGCCGATCTCGAGGTCAAATTCTCGACCGCCGGGACGATGCCGTTCCACCGGCTCAAGGTTCGCCTCAAGCGCGAGATCGTGACGATGGGTGAGGCCGTCGATCCGCACGCGGTGGGCACGTATGTCGCACCTGCCGACTGGAACGCGCTGATCGAGCAATCCGGCACGCTCGTGATCGACACGCGCAACGCGTATGAGGTTCGCGTCGGCAGCTTCGATGGCGCGGTCGATCCGCACACCGCGAGCTTCAGCGACTTTCCCGCCTGGTTCCGCGAGCATCGCGACGAGATCGCGAATGCGGACCGCGTCGCGATGTTCTGCACCGGCGGCATCCGCTGCGAGAAAGCCACCGCGCTGTTGAAGGCCGAGGGGATCGCAGACGTCCGCCACCTCAAGGGCGGCATCCTGCAATATCTCGAAGACGTGCCCGCCGCCGAGAGCCGGTGGCGCGGCGAGTGCTTCGTGTTCGACGAACGCGTCGCGGTCGGGCACGGCCTTACGCCCGGCACGCACGAGCTGTGCCGCGGCTGCCGCATGCCGGTCAGCTCCGCCGACCGCAGCTCACCGTTATTCGAGGAGGGCGTCAGCTGCCCCGCCTGCCACGGCACGCGCGACGACAGCGCACGCGCCGGCTATGCCGAACGCCATCGCCAGGCGACTCTCGCCAAGGCCCGCGGACACGCGCACGTCGGCGCAAGCTACCCAAAAACCACGCTTTAGCATCTCCTTAACCCGACCGCTGCATCACTGGCCGCTGGGGCAATCCCCGGGGGCGTACGTGGCGACCAGGTTTTCGCAATATCGTAGGGTCGAACCGGCATCGATCGAGCAGCGCGCCGAACCGCGGCTGAGGCTGTCGATCACCCGCGCCAGCGTGCGCCGCCACGGCAAGACGCCGATCGACGCGCTGCTTCACGATCTCTCCACCTATGGCTGCCGCATCGCCGCCGGTGTCGCGGCGGAGGAAGGCGAACGGCTGTGGCTGCGCTTCGACGGGCGGATGCCGATCGCCGCGACCGTCGTGTGGTGCCTCGACGGGATGGTCGGCTGCCGCTTCGACACGCCGATCGAACGCGCGGTGATGCGTGCGCTGACGCTGCGGCTGGCCTGACGCCCGACATAGCGCTACCGTTTCGATGGCGAAACGGGGGTGGCGACGATGTTCCGGCTGGCAAGGCTCGACGGCGGCAATGGGCTGGAAATCGACCGGCTCAATTTCCTGACCGACGGCATCTACGCGATCGTCATGACCTTGCTCGTGCTCGAGCTCAAGATTCCCGAAGGACTGACGCCCGACCGTGTCCTGCCCGCGTTGATCGAGAACGGTCCCAAGTTCGCCGCCTTCGCCATCTCTTTCTCCGCCGCTGCGGTCGGCTGGAGCTACGCCTATCTCGCGCACAGCGTGATGCGGCGAAGTAACTTCATCCACCTGATCATGACGCTCGCATCGCTGATGGCGGCATCGCTGATCCCGTTCGCGGCCGCGGTGATGGGCAGTTATCCCGATTCGCCGTGGGGCTATGAGCCTTATTGCGTCGTGATCGCCGCGCTTTGCGCCACACTGACGATCGACATGTTCGTCAACCGGCGGGCATTGGTCGATCCGCGGATCGACCCGCGAGTCCCAACCGCGTTCTGGCTCTCGACCATGACCGTCGGGCTGATCGCGATTAGCGGCATGCCCCTGGCCTTCTGGAGCCCGCACGCGATGTTCTGGATCATCGTCGTCGTCAGCATGCTGATCTGGGTCGATTATTACCTGCTCTCCGCGTGGATCGGCCGCGAGACGGCGCGGATCGAGGAACTGTCTGACCTCTAGCGGTGGTGTGCGGCGAAGAACGCCCACATCAGATCGGTGCCGTTTACCCGTCCGGTCGATCGCGTGACGCCGGGACGTCCGATCGTCCCGCCCGGCCAGCCGTGCTCGGCATCCTTAATCAAGTAGAAGTCGACGTCCGCGCCGCGCACACAACCGGCCCAATGCTGGCGCGCATAGTCGGCGGTGTCGCTCGACGCCGGGTTCGCGGCGCAGCGATTCGCTGTCGCCCACCACCTGGCAGCGTAGACTGACGGCTTGTACGGACTCGATTGCGCACCGCTCACGCTTGCCGGGCCGATGCCGCCCGGGACCGGCACATTCTGGTCGTTCGCGGCGTTGACGATCAGCAACGGAACCGGCGCGACCGGCGCGGATTCGTTGCCGAACAGCGCGCCGACGAACACCGCCGCCGCGGCGATGCGGTCGCCGAGCGCGATCGCGATACGATGCGCCATCATCCCGCCGTTCGACATGCCGACGACGTAGACGCGTCTGGGATCGACTCGCCCGCTCGCGACCTGCGCGTCGATCAGCGCGCGGATGAAGCCGACATCGTCGATCTTGGCGCGCATCGCATAGGCGCAACACCCACCCGCGTTCCATGTCTGGATCTTGCCGATCCGCGCGCTCCCTTCGGGCAGCGCGAGGATGAAGCCAGCCGCGCGCGCCTTCTCGACCAGCCCCGCGGACCGCGCGAGCTGCGCTCCGTTACCGCCGCCGCCGTGGAGCGCGATGACCAGCGGCATCGGC
>NZ_SSMY01000003.1 GCF_004799495.1 Sphingomonas sp.
TTGGGTACAAGGCGGTTCTTCTCCCAGTCGCCCACATTGGGCACGCCTTCCTTTTGCAGGAAACTGCGAACGGTCTGGCGGAAGGCCTCGTGATCCTCGTTATAGGCGAAGCGGCCGGGCACGCTGTCGGGGGTCATATCAGTCCTCTCCTGCAACCTTTCGGTCGGTGTGGCGGGCAAGCGGGCGGCTGGTCAATCCCCCGTCGGTGCGGCTAGGGAGGGGCAAAAGGAGTCCGCATGAAACTCGCCAGCCTGAAGCACGGACGCGATGGGAAGCTCGTCGTCGTATCGGACGACCTTGCCTGGTACGCCGACGCCGGGCACATCGCGCCGACGCTGCAAGCCGCGCTCGACGACTGGGACCATCTGCTCCCCGACCTGATCGTGCTGGCGACCGATGTGCGCAACCAGGCGATCCCGCTCGAGCGGTTCCACGAGCATGACGCGGCCTCGCCCTTGCCGCGCGCCTACCAATGGGCCGACGGGTCGGCGTACGTGAACCATGTCGCGCTGGTGCGGCAGGCGCGCAATGCCGAGATGCCCGAAAGCTTCTGGCACGATCCGCTGATGTATCAGGGCGGGTCGGACGGGTTCCTCGGCCCGCGCGACCCGATCCCGCTCGCCGACGAGGCGTGGGGCTGCGACCTTGAGGCCGAGGTCGTGGTGGTGACCGGCGACGTGCCATTGGGCGCGACGCGCGAGCAAGCGCTGGACGCGATCCTGCTGGTCGGGCTGACCAACGACGTGTCGTTGCGCAACCTCATTCCCGGCGAGCTCGCCAAAGGATTCGGTTTCTTCCAGTCCAAGCCCGCCAGCGCCTTCTCCCCGGTGTTCGTGACGCCAGACGCGCTCGGCGACTGGTGGCAGGACGGCAAGCTCCACCGCAAGCTGATGGTCGATTTGAACGGCCAGCCGTTCGGCCGCGCCGAGGCGGCGGAGGACATGACGTTCGACTTCGGCACGCTCGTCGCGCACGCCGCGAAGACGCGCAAGCTCGGCGCGGGGACGATCGTCGGATCGGGCACCGTGTCGAACCGCGACGCCGCGGGCGGGCCAGGCAAGCCGATCGCCGAGGGCGGGGTCGGCTATTCGTGCCTCGCCGAAATCCGCACGATCGAGACGATAGAAGGCGGCAAGCCGGTCACGCCGTTCCTCAAGGCCGGCGATACCGTCCGCATCTGGGCGGAGGACGACAGGCACCATCCGATCTTCGGGGTGATCGAGCAGACGGTGGGCGGGTGACTCGCCAACCCGCTTGAAATTAAATAACAAGGGGACCATCGCGGCGCCCAAGCGTTACGCTATCGAGTCGAACCCGGAGAGAGCATGGCCAGCGACACGCGCGCCAACCTGAAACCTTTGTCGCTCCACGTCCCCGAACCCAAGTTCCGGCCAGGCGACGCGGTCGATTTCACGGCGGTCGATATTCCCGCGGCGGGCGCGGCGCGGCGCCCCGATATCGCGGACGACCCGAAGAGCTTCACCGACCTGGCCTATTCGATGGTCCGCGTGCTCGACGAGGACAACCGGGCGGTGGGCCCATGGGACCCCAAGCTCAGCCCCGACACGCTGCGCAAGATGCTCCGCAACATGGCGCTGGTGCGCGCGTTCGACGAACGCATGTTCCGCGCGCAGCGGCAGGGCAAGACCAGCTTCTACATGAAATCGCTCGGCGAAGAGGCGGTGTCGATCGGCGCCGCCGCCGCGCTCGCCGACGACGACATGTGCTTCCCTTCGTACCGCCAGCAAGGCGTGCTGATCTCGCGCGGGTGCCCGCTCGAAGACATGATGAACCAGATCTATTCGAACGCGGGCGACAAGCTGCAGGGCAAGCAGCTGCCGATCATGTATTCCGAGCGGCGCTTCTCGTTCTTCTCGATCTCGGGCAACCTGACGACGCAATATCCGCAGGCAGTCGGCTGGGCGATGGCGAGCGCGTCGAAGGGTGACACGCGGATCGCGGCGACGTGGTGCGGCGAAGGATCGACCGCGGAGGGCGACTTCCACTCGGCGCTGACCTTCGCCACGGTTTATCGCGCGCCGGTGATCTTCAACGTCGTCAACAACCAATGGGCGATCAGCTCGTTCTCCGGGTTCGCCGGCGCGGAGGCGACCACGTTCGCGGCGCGTGGCGTGGGCTATGGGATCGCGGGCCTGCGGGTCGACGGCAACGACGCGCTCGCGGTCTATGCCGCGACCCAATGGGCGGCGGAGCGCGCGCGGACCAACCAGGGCCCGACGCTGATCGAGCATTTCACCTATCGTGCCGAGGGGCACTCGACCTCCGACGATCCGACGCAATATCGCAGCGCGGGCGAGCCGACCGCCTGGCCGCTCGGCGACCCCATCGTGCGGCTCAAGAACCATCTGATCGCGCTCGGCGAATGGGACGAGGAGCGCCACGCGGCGCAGGATCTCGAACTGGCCGAGCAGGTCAAGACCGCGCAGAAGGCGGCGGAGAAGAACGGCATCCTGGGCCATGGCCTCCACCAGCCGCTCGACACGTTGTTCGACGGGGTGTTCGAGGAAATGCCGTGGCATTTGCGCGAGCAGCGCCAGATGATGCTGGACGAGGAAGAAGCGAGCGGACGGCCATGGGCGCGCAAGAAATGAGCGACGTGATCGACACCGAAGCAAGCGCCAACGACGCCGGCGGCACCACGCGCATGAACATGATCCAGGCGATCAACTCCGCGCTCGACGTAATGATGGCGCGCGACCCCGACGTGATCGTGATGGGCGAGGATGTCGGCTATTTCGGCGGCGTGTTCCGCGCCACCGCGGGGCTGCAGGCGAAGCATGGCAAGACGCGCGTGTTCGACACGCCGATCACCGAATGCGGGATCGTCGGCGTCGCGGTCGGGATGGGCGCGTACGGCCTGCGCCCGGTCCCTGAGATCCAATTCGCCGATTACATCTACCCCGCGCTCGACCAGCTGGTCAGCGAGGCGGCGCGGCTGCGTTACCGCTCGGCGGGCGAGTTCATCGCGCCGCTGACGATCCGCGCGCCCTATGGCGGCGGCATCTTCGGCGGGCAGACGCACTCGCAAAGCCCCGAGGGCATCTTCACGCACATTTCGGGCGTGAAGACGGTGATCCCCGCGACGCCGTACGATGCCAAGGGGCTGCTGATCGCGGCGATCGAGGACAATGACCCGGTCATCTTCTTCGAGCCCAAGCGCATCTACAACGGCCCGTTCAACGGCCATTGGGACCGCCCCGCGGAAAATTGGTCGAAGCACCCCGGCGGCGAGGTGCCCGAGGGATATTACAAGGTGCCGCTGGGCAAGGCGGACGTGGTGCGGAGCGGCGAGGCGCTGACGATCCTGTGCTACGGCACGATGGTCCATGTCTGCCAGAAGGTCGCTGAGGAAGCCGAGGTCGATGCCGAGATCCTCGACCTGCGCACACTCGTCCCGCTTGACATCGACGCGATCGAGGCATCGGTTGCCAAGACCGGGCGCTGCATGATCGTCCACGAAGCGACGCGCACCAGCGGGTTCGGCGCCGAGCTGTCGGCGCTGGTCCAGGAGCGCTGCTTCTATCACCTCGAAGCGCCGATCGAGCGCGTCACCGGGTTCGACACGCCGTACCCGCACAGCCTCGAATGGGCATATTTTCCCGGCCCCGTCCGCATCGGACAGGCGCTCAAGAAGATCATGAAGGACTGACGATGATGTCCGCTCCTCCCCCGTTCGTTTCGAGCGAAGTCGAGAAACGGGTTTCGGTATCATGCCAGCGTGTCTCGACTTCGCTCGACACGAAAGGAGTTTTTTGATGGCTCGTTTCGAATTCCGCTTGCCCGACATTGGCGAAGGCATTGCCGAGGCCGAGATCGTCGCGTGGCACGTCAAGGTCGGCGACACGGTTAGCGAGGACCAGAGCCTCGCCGACATGATGACCGACAAGGCGACGGTCGAGATGGAATCGCCGGTCGCGGGCACGGTGATCGAGCTCGCGGGCGAGGTCGGCGACCAGGTGCCGATCGGATCGACCCTGGTGGTGATCGAGGTCGAGGGCGATGCGGCGATCGCGCCGTCGGAGGAAACCGTCGCCGATGTCGCGCCGGGTGAATTGCCCGCGAAGGACGAGGTCGAGGAAACCGTCGAGGCGGAAAACCCGGGCGTCGCCGACGCCGAGGGCAAGACGCCGGCGTATGAAAAAGAAATCCTCCCCGGGACGGGGAGGGGGACCGCCAGCGAAGCTGGTGGTGGAGGGGGATCGCCTGATAGCGATTCGCTCGCGGCCCGCCCCCTCCACCATCCTGCGGATGGTCCCCCTCCCCGTCCCGGGGAGGAATTAAAGGTCCTCGCCTCGCCCGCCGTGCGCCAGCGCGCGAAGGAACTCGGCATCGACCTCGCCTCGGTGAAGGCCGAGGGCGACCGGTTGCGGCATTCGGACCTCGACGCCTTCCTGCGCTACGGCTCGGGCCAGGGCTATCACGCGCCGCACGCCTCGCGCGCGCGCGACGACGAGGCGATCAAGGTCATCGGCATGCGTCGCAAGATTGCCGAGAACATGGCGGCGTCGAAGCGCAGCATCCCGCACTTCACCTATGTCGACGAGATCGACGTGACGAGCCTCGAGGACATGCGCGCCGACCTCAATGGCAATCGTGGGCAGCGGCCCAAGCTCACGATGCTGCCGCTGCTGATCGTCGCGATCTGCCGCTCGCTGCCCGAGTTCCCCATGCTCAATGCGCGTTACGACGACGAAGCGGGCGTGGTGACGCGGCACGGCCGCGTGCATCTCGGCATGGCGGCGCAGACCGATGCCGGGCTCACCGTCCCCGTCATCCGCGACGCGCAGGACAAGAATGTGTGGCAGCTCGCGAGCGAGATTTCGCGGCTGGCTGAAGCGGCGCGCGCTGGCAAGCTCAAGCCCGACGAGATGGGTGGCGGCACGATCACCGTGACCAGCCTCGGCCCGCTCGGCGGGATCGCGACGACGCCGGTCATCAACCGCCCCGAAGTCGCGATCATCGGGCCTAACAAGATCGTCGAGCGCCCGGTGTTCGACGGCGACGAGATCCGCCGCGCCAAATGCATGAACCTGTCGATCAGCTGCGACCACCGCGTCGTCGACGGCTGGGACGCGGCGAGCTACGTCCAGGCGCTCAAGAAATATCTCGAGACGCCGGTTTTGCTGTTTGCGGACTGACGTCCGAGCGGCACCAGCCCGCTCCCCCGCCCGACCGCCCATAGAATATCCTGACTTGGCGGTCGGGCGGGGGAGCGGGCCGGTGCCGTAATCCGCGTGAGCGGATCAAATGCTCCGACACATTTGTGCGACAAAGCCGGCCTAGCGCTCTGCCAGTAGCGGTGGAGTGCGGGCGATGTTGGCGGCGATACTGAGCGTGGCGTTGATGGCGGCGGCGCAGGACAAGCCGCCGCTCGCGGGCACGCTCCCGCCGATGCCACCGCCCTTGCCGCGCGAGGAGCCGCGGTCGCACAACAAGCTGTTCATCAGCCCGATGGGCGAGCCGTTCCGCGGGCCCGACCCGGTGCGGATGTGGTTCGACGGCGCCGACACCGACCATGACGAATCGATTAGCGCCAACGAATTCGTCGCCGACGCGATGCGCTTCTTCGCGGTGCTCGACCGCGGCAAGGACGGTGAGATCGATCCCGACGACATCGAATATTACGAAACCGTGCTAGCCCCCGAAATCCGCACCGGTGGCGAGGGCGCGGGACCGATGCACGGTGCGCGCAGCGGCGGGGGTAATGGCAGCGGTCGTCGTGGCGGCGGGGGCGGCGGTGGTCGCCGTGGCGGCGGAGGCGGTGGCGGCGGTCCGGGCGGGATGTCGTTCGGCAACGGCGGCAGCGGCGAAGCGAAAACGCCGCGCTACGCCGACACCAAGCGCGGCGCCGCGCGCTATTCGTTCTTCGACTATCCCGAGCCGGTCGTCGTCGCCGACACCAATTTCAACCGCGGGGTCGACCCGCAGGAATTCCGCGCCGCCGCGCTCGACCGGTTCGCGATGCTGGACAAGAACCATGACGGGCGGATCACGCGCGGCGAGCTGCCCAGGATCGACCCGCCGATCGATGAGTACCGTCCCCGGCGTGGCGGGCTCGGGCGCCGGCCGGGCATGGGCGGCCAACGGCCCGACGGCGACGATTCTTCGGAGGAGTGATCAGAGCCGCGTGTTGCCGTCGACGAAACCCGATTCGCGCATCCGCTCGTCCTGTCGCGCCGCGATCGTCTGCGCTTCGCGGATCAGGTCGTTCCACGCGGCGATCCGGCGGTCGAACGCGGCGAGGTCGGACCGCGACGTGAACATGAACATGGTCCCCATCGGCTTCCAGTGCCGCGCCGCCAGCAAGGTGCAGAGCGGCCCGGCCTGATCGAACAGGCTGTGCGTCACGCGATTGGTTTCGTGCATGTCGGCGCTGCCCGAGCCGAGCGAATCGTCGAACCCCTTGAGGAGCGAGTCGCGCATTGCGGGGTCCTTGACGATCCCGCCGAGCCGCGTGCGGAACGCCGCGATCTTGGCCATGAACGCGCGATCCATCTCGTCGATCCGCGGCGCGTTGCGCGCAAAACGGCCGCAATCGCGCACCAGGTCGGGCTCGCGCTCGATCGCGCTGGCATTGGCCAGACGATCGAGCCCCAGCCCGCGCGCCATGTCTTCGCGCTTGTGGCGCTCGGCGATCGCCTGGCGAAAGAAATCCATCGTCGCCGCGGTGATCGGTCCGCCTTTGACCCCGGGCGGTAGCACCGGCTCGCCTTGACCGTTAATCCGGATCAGCCGCACGGTACGCGCATCGGCTTGGGTCCCCGCCGCGTCGATCGCCAACACGACCACCACCGCCATCAACGCGACACCGGCCATGGCGCCCCCGGCCGCGACGTTCCAGCCGAGTGTCGCGTGGCGCAGCGTCAGGAACCAGGCCCCCGCGAACACGAGCGCCGCGACCAGCATCGCCCCACTGAGCACTGCGACGATATGTCCCATCACGTCGATCGTCAGGAAGTTGAACACCACAATCGCGACGAGGACGATCGCACCCGACCCGGCCAGCGTCGCGACCAGCGGAAAACCGTCGGGGCGCGTCAGGTCGCGTTCCCAATCCTCCAACGGGTTGCCGTCATCGTCCCACGCCGTCGCCGCCATCGCCACCCCCTAACTCGCTGCAACCCCGCCCCTTTGTGTCGCGCGGCGGGAATTTGGGCAAGAGCGGCAATATTCAACTGACAGGTTGACAATTGCGACTGGCGGACATAATTAAACCATATGGTTGAAAGACTCGACACGACCTTCGCCGCATTAGCCGATCCGACGCGCCGCGCGATGCTCGCCAGCCTCGCCGCCGGCGAGCGTTCGGTGGGCGAACTCGCCGCTCCCTTCGCGATGAGCTTCGCTGGGGCGGCCAAACATGTCGGCGTGCTCGAACGTGCCGGGCTGGTCGAACGCCGCAAGGCGGGGCGCCAGCAACTATGCCGGTTGAAGGCCGACCGGCTGGCCGAGGCCGATGCGTGGCTGCGGCAATGGGAAAAGATGTGGAGCATCAGCCTCGACCGGCTCGAAGCGCTGCTCGCGGAGGACGAGGCATGAGCGCGATCCTGACCGTCACGCGCGATTTCGCGGCACCGGCCGAACGCGTGTTCGACGCCTGGCTCGACCCGGCGCAGGCGCGGCATTTCCTGTTCAGGACGCCCGACGGCGAGATGCTCACGTGCGAGATCGACGCGCGCGTGGGCGGCGAAGCAGTGATCGTCGAGCGGCGCGGCGGCAAGGATGCGCTGCACCGGCTGCGCTACGAAACCATCGAGCGGCCGCGCCGCCTCGTCTTCCAGTTCCGGGCGTGCATGGTGGGCGAGGTCGACGAGGGCGAATGGACTCGCGTCACGGTCGCTATCCAACCGCAGGGCGCGGGATCGCGGCTGACGCTAACGCATGAGGGCGTGTGGACGGATTACGAGGACCGCACGCGCGCAGGCTGGACGATGATCCTCGGCAACCTCGCGACAACGACGGAGCAATGACGATGGCCGACACCGACACGATCACGCCGGCGAAACTGGTCTTCGTCCGCGACCTCGACGCGCCGGTCGAGACGGTGTGGCGCTATTTGGTCGAACCCGAGCTGCGCGCGCGCTGGTTCATGGGCGGCGCCACCGAACCGCGCGTCGGCGGCAAGTTCGGGCTGACCTTCGACCATGCCGCGTTGTCCGACGGCGACGTGCCGACGCCCGAACGCTATGTCGCGAACGTCGGCAAAGCGTGGTTCGAGACGATCGAGACGATCGATCCACCGCACCGTCTCGCGTTCAGCTGGGACGGCGGCAAGGCGGGGAGCGTGCTGTTCGAACTCGGGCCGCTCGATGGTGGGCGCACGCGGCTGACGCTCACGCACAGCGGGCTGCGCGGCGCCGACGATGCGCGCAACTTCGGCGGCGGCTGGGGGTCGCATCTCGCGGTGCTGCAACGCCGTCTGGCGGGCCGGCCAGTCGAGAATTTCTGGGCGCTTCACGCCGAAGCCGAAGCGCAGGCGAAGGCGGCGCTAGTCTAGGCAGGCGCCGTTGGTCGCGATCACTTCGCGGTACAATCTGGCCGAATCCTTCAGCGTGCGTTGCTGCGTCGCGAAATTGACGTGGACGATCCCGAAGCGCTTCGAATAGCCGAGCGACCATTCGAGATTGTCGAACAGCGACCACAGCATATAGCCCTTGACGTTGGCGCCCCGTTCGATCGCCTCGCCGACCGCGGCGATGTGCTGGCGCAGGTACGAGACGCGCAAGGGGTCCTCGACGCGGCCCTGCTCGGCGACCGGGGGGTCGAAGAAGGCGGCGCCGTTTTCGGTGACGTAGATCGCCGGGTCGCCGTACAGCTCCTTCACCCATAGCAGGACATCGGTCAGTCCCTGCGGGAACACCTCCCAACCGGTGGTGGTGTAGGTGGCGAGCGGCTGCTTCACCATGCCGGCGTTGAGCGGCCAGCTGTCGTCGGCGCGCGTTACGTTGCGCGTATAGTAGTTGACCCCGACGAAATCGATCTTCTGCCTGGCCAGCGCGAGGTCATCGGCCGACCAGTCGGTCCATGCCTCGCCGAAGATCGTGGCGAGCTCCGCCGGGCAGGTCCCGTGGATCGCGGGGTCGAGATACTGGCGGTTCATGTAAGCATTGGCGCGTGCCAGCGCAGCCGTGTCCTCGGGCGAGCCCGACGCGGGATATTTGGGCTCGAGGTTCACGACGAGGCCGATCTCGTGGCGCCCGACCTCGCGATACGCTTTCACTGCGGCACCGTGCGCGCGCATCAGGTTGCGGCTGGCGATCGGCGCTTCGAACACGTTCTTGTGCCCCGGCGCGAGCGCGCCGTGGAGGTAGCCGCCGTCGGTGATCACCCATGGCTCGTTGAGCGTCACCCATTTCTTCACGCGTCCGTCGAGCCGGTCGAACATCACGCGGGCGTAATCGGCGAACCAGTCCGCGCTGTCGCGGTTGAGCCAGCCGCCGCGGTCGTCGAGCGCGGCGGGCAAGTCCCAATGGTAGAGCGTGCACAGCGGCTCGATTCCGTTCGCCAGCAACGTGTCGACCAGCCGCTCGTAGAAATCGAGCCCCGCCGCGTTCACCTTCCCGGTCCCGTCGGGCAGCACGCGACCCCATGCCACGGAGAAGCGATAGGCCTGCAGTCCCAATTCCTTCATCAGCGCGACATCGTCGGCCATGCGGTTGTAATGGTCGCACGCGACGTCGCCCGTATCGCCCTTCGCCGCCATCAGTCGCGGATCGTGGCTGAAGCGCTGCCAGATCGACGCCCCCGCACCGTCGGCGAGCGGCGAGCCTTCGATCTGATACGCCGCGGTGGCGCATCCCCACAGGAAATCGTCGGGGAACGGGCTGGTCATTTCTTGGCTTTCCTGGTTGGAGCGGGATCCGGGGCGGGCACCGCGCGGCGCTGATCGAGCAGCCAGCGCCACATGGCGGGATCGTCGTACGCGGGTTCCCACGATCCATGGGTCATGCGCGGGTACACGGTCATCATCGGGCGGACCGAGCCCTTGCAGGCGTCGATCGCGTGGACGATCGCGAAGCCCTTCAGCGGATCGACGACATCGTCCTGGTCACCGTGGAACGCCCAGATCGGTAGGTCCTTGAGGGCGCACGGGTCGTGGCTGGTGTCCTCGCTATTGGCGGCGACGGGGGCGATCGCGGCGAACAGGTCGGGGTGCTTGAACGCCCAGTCCCATGTCGCATAACCGCCGAGGCTAAGTCCGGTGAGATAGATCCGCGCCGGGTCGATCCGATAGGTCCTGCGCACCGCCGCGAGCAGCGCGTCGAGCTTTGCCGTGTCCCACCGGCTGCCGTCGTCGCCGACCTCGAGCTGCGGAGAGACGAGGAAATAGGGCGACCCGGGGTGTTGCATGATGACCTTGGGCGGGCCGTTCTTCTTGACCACCTCGATATCGGTCCCGCGCTCGCCCGATCCGTGGAGGAAGATGACGAGCGGCCAGCGCTCGGTCGTGTCGGCGCCGTACCCCTTGGGTACGAACACCAGATACGGGTACCCGCCCGCCGGCGCGGGCTGCGCGGTCTGGACGCCCTCCGGCAGCGTCGGCGCGGGCGGCGCCTTGGTCGTGGCGACGCTTGCCAGCGCGGCTAGAGCCATCATAAACCTCTTCATCCCTTGACGCTCCCCGCCATCAGCCCGGCGATGTAGTAACGTTGCAACGCGAGAAAGAGCAGCAGCACGGGGAGCAAGGTCACCACGCTCCCCGCCATCATCAGCTCGACATCCTGGACGTGCTCGCGGCTCAGGTTGGCGAGCGCCACCGGCAGCGTGTACTTGCGTCCGTCGTTGAGGATGATCAGCGGCCACAGGAAATCGGACCAGCTCCCCAGGAAACTGAACGTCGCCAGCGTCGCGAGGATCGGCTTGAGCGTCGGCAGAACGATCGAGCGGAAGATGCGCCCCTCGCTCGCCCCGTCGATCCGCGCCGCCTCGAGCATTTCGTCGGGGATCGACAGCGCGTATTGCCGGACGAGGAAGATGCCGAACACGCTCGCGATCGAGGGGATCAGCACCCCGGCGAAGCTGTCGACCACGCCGAGCGCTTTGCAGATCAGGAACAGCGGAATCATCGCGACCTGCGCCGGGATCACGAGCGCGGTCAGGAGCAGGCGGAAGATGCGGTCGCGCCCGGCAAACCGCAGCTTGGCGAAGGCGTACCCCGCCATCACGTTGAAGGTCAGCGACATCGCCGTCGCGAGCGTCGCAAGCACCAGGCTGTTGACGAGGTAGCGCGCCATGTCGGTGTCGGCGAACAAGCCGGTGAAATTGGCGAAGGTCGGGTGCGGGGGGAGGAGCGGCGGCGGGAAGGTCGACGCCTCGCCCGACGCCATCAGGCTGACCGACACCATCCACGCGAGCGGCGCCAGCGCGAAGAGCGCGATCAGCCACAACGCGGCGTTGGTGAGGAGCCCGCCGCGCCTCATCGCGTCCACCGCTCGGACAGCCGTAGCTGGAGCATGGTCAGCGCGAACAGGATCGCGAACAGCACGAACGCGACCGCAGATGCGAACCCCAGGTTCCACCATTTGAAGCCCTGGTCGTACATGAAATAGAGGATGCTGACGGTGCTCTCCGCGGGCCCGCCCTGCGTCATCACATAGGGCTCAGCGAACAGCTGGAAATAGCCCGCCATGGTAAGGATCGACACCACCAGCAGCACCGGCGCGAGACCGGGCAGGGTGATGTGCCGCAGCCGCTGCCACGCGCTCGCGCCGTCGATCCGCGCGGCCTCATGGAGTTCTTCGGGGATCGTCTGCAGTCCCGCGAGCAGGATGATCATGTTGTACCCGAAATTCTTCCACACCGCGAACAGCACGATCGCCGGCATCGACCATTTGGGGTCGCCGAGCCAGTCGACCGGGCCGATGCCGATCAGCCCAAGCACCCAGTTCACCAGCCCGTATTTGGTGTGGAGCAAATACCGCCAGATCACCGCGACCGCGACGAGCGTCGTCACCACCGGCGCGAAATAGGCGGTGCGCAGGAACCCCTTGAACCGCGCGAGCTTGCTGTCGAGCAGGAGTGCTGCGGCGAGCGACATCGCGATCGACAGCGGCACGCCGAGCAATACGAACCATGCGGTGTTGCCGAGCGCTTTCCAGAACAGCGGGGTGCGTAAGAGCTGGAGGTAATTGTCGAGCCCGACGAAGCGCAAATTGCCGAGGTCGGCGACGGCGTAGATGTCGAAATCGGTGAAGCTCAGGATCAGCGCGGCGATCACCGGCAGGAAGAAGAACAGCGCGAGCGCGATGAGCGCCGGCGCGACGAACCCCCAGGCGGCGGCTTCGCGGTTCATGACCGCCCCCGCGATAGCATCCAGCGGCGCTTGGCGAGGATCTCGTCGGCGCGCTTGTCGAGCTCGTCGGACGCCTGCTCGGCGGTCAATTGCCCGCGCGCGGCCTTTTCGCCGACGATCTTGATCTCGTCACCGATCCGCTCCCATTCGGGCACCTTGGGCGTCGCGCGCACGCGCGTCAGTTGCTCGCCGAACGCCTTGGCATAGGGGTCGTTGGCGAGCGCGGGGGTCGCCCACACGCTCTTCCGTGGCGGCAAGTCGCCGGTCAGATCGTGGAAGCGGACCTGTACGTCGGGGCGCGAGAAATACGCGACGAGCTTCCACGCGGCGTCCTTCTTCGCCGACGATTTGAACACGACCAGGCTCGATCCGCCCGCGTTCGACACGCCCGGCCCGTCGGGACCCGGCATCGGCGCGGTCATCCATTCGGCCTGGTGATCGGCGGGCAGGCGGCGCTTGAACTCGCCGATCTGCCACGGGCCGGTGATGTAGAAGCTGAAGAAGCCGCGGTCGAATTCGTCCCAGACGCTGGCGATCTCGGTATTGGCGGCGACCGGCGCGAGCCCGCCCTGCATCAGCCCGAGATAGAAGCCGAGCGCCTTGCGGAAGCCGGGGCTGCGGAAATTGGCGCGCACGCCGTCGGTTACCATCGGATGGGGCGATTGCAGCCCGAGGATTTCGAGCGGCTCATATTCGTTGAGCGGCAAGAAGACGGCGTATTTGCTCGGCCCGACGAGGTGCTTGATCGCGGCCATCTGGCGCTGCCATTCGGCCCAGTCGCGCGGCGGATGGTCGAACCCGGCCTTGGTCAGCAGATCGCGGCGGTAGAACAGCAGCCGCGTGTCGACGTACCACGGCACGCCGTAGAGCTTCCCGTCGATCACGTTCGAATCCCAGATGCCCGGGAAGTAATCGCCGCGCGGGATCGCAGGCGTCGCGGCGACGCGCGCGTCGAGCGGTTCGAGCGCGCCCAGCGCGGCGAACTCCGGCACCCAGCTGTTCCCGAGCTGCGCGAGATCAGGCATCGCGTCGCCGACGAACCCGGTCAGCAATTTCTCGTGCGCGGCGGTGAAGGGAAGTTGCTGGACGCGGACCGTGACGCCGGGATTCTCGCGCTCGAACTGCGGGATCAGGTCGCCGATCACCTCGCCCTCGCGGCCCATCGCCCAGACGTCGAGCACGGTCTTGCCGGGCGCGGCGGTGCAGCTGCCGAGTAGGAGTAGCACGAGGGCGGCGAGCAGCCTCATCCGAGCCATCCGCCGGTGAATCCGGCGCGTTGCAAGCCGGCCCTGACCGCCGGCGACTGGCGCATGTATTTCCAGATCAGGCCGCTGCGATGGTTCTCGATCATCGCGACGATCGGCCCCTGGTCGAGACCGAGATAGTCGCTGTCGACCCAGCCCGCCGTCTCAGTCACGCGCCCATGCTGAACGGGCACGTCGCGCGCGGTGAAGCTGGGATTGAACGAATCGAAGAAACCATACTGGCCGTAGATTGCGCTGCCATAGCGCGCATAGAGCGCGCGCGTGGCCGGCTCGACGATCTCGGGCGCAAAGGGCAGCGAGGCGACCGCCGCCGTCGGCGCGATCGTGCCGTCGTCGAGCCCATCGGGGAGTCCGACCGGCCCGCGCGCGGCATAGCCGTAGAATTGCCGGCCGCCGATCGTGACATCGGCGGGGCCGTCGCACGGGCACAGCCCCCAGATGTCTTCTGAATAACCGGTCCATTTGCCGGGGTTGGCGATGGCATAGGCGCGCTGGGCATAGGTCGCGCGGCGGCTGTTCTCGAAATAATCGAACCCGGCGTCGCGCATCGGCTTGTCGCGGATGCCGCGCAGGTCGATCCAGCATTGCGTGTATTGGTGTGCCATGTGCGGCCCGAACGCGAGGTGACGGTCCTTGCCCACACCGCGCCAGCTGTCGGGATAGGTCGAACACCAGGCATCGTACGCGTCGCGGCCGAGCGCGAGATCGGGGGCGCCGAGCGCGAGGATGTAGAGAATCTGCCCCTCGGTATAGCCGAACCACGGACGCTCGATGAACCCGCTCTCCGGGTGCCAGCCCATCGACACACGCTTATCGGCCTTCTGGAACCAGCGCCAGTCGCAGCGCGCGTAGATGCGGTGCGCGAGGTCGCGGATCTCGGCTTCGTCGGAACGGTCGAAATATTGCGCGGCGAACAGCATCCCCGCCACCAGCAGCGCGGTGTCGATCGACGACAGTTCGCACTGGCGGAAGCGCAGGCCCGTCTCGACGTCGATGAAATGGTAGAAGAAGCCCTTGTACCCGCTGACCCCGCTCGCTTGTGGTCCCTGTGGCGCGGTCCAGAAGAAGCGCAAGGTCGCCAGCGTCCGCTCGCGCGCTTGCGCCCGGGTGATCCAGCCGCGCTCGACCCCGACCGGATAGGCGGTCAGCGCGAAGCCCGTCGCGGCGATGCTCGAGAAGCTCGGGCTCGGCCAGCGGTCGGGCATCAGGCCGTTCGAGGGGTTGGCGCGATCCCAGAAGAACGCGAAGGTGCGGCGCTGGACGTCGCCGATCAGGTCGGTGGCCGGCGCTGCGTCGAGCATCACCGGCGCGCAGCCGCCGAGCGCCGCGGCGCCGAGCAGGAGTTGTCGGCGATCAAGCACGGCGGCTCGACGCGCGCACGATCAAGTGCGGCACCATCATTTCGGTCGACGGCGCGGCATCGGGACTTTCGGTCGCCGCGATCAGCCGCTCGACCGCGCGCTCGCCCAGTTCGGCCAGGTTGAGCGCCATCGTCGACAAGGCCGGCGTGACATATTGCGCGATCGGCACGCCGTCGAACCCGATGATCGCGACCTGGTCGGGCGCGCGCATCCCCCCTTCCGCCAGCGTCGCCATGCACGCCACCGCCATCATGTCGTTCGCCGCGAACACGCCGTCGACATCGCGATGATCGGCCAGGATTGCGCGGGCGGCGGCTATTCCCGCCGCTTCGGTGAAGTCGCCCCCGATGACGATCCCCGCGCCAGCGGTCGCTTCCTCGAACCCGGCGCGGCGCGCGTCGGCATCGGCATTGCCGCGCGGGCCGGCGACGTGTGCGATGTGGCGGCACCCTTGCGCCGCGAGGTGGGCCACCGCGTCGCGCGCGCCCGCCAGATTGTCGATCGCGATTGTCGGGTGCACGCCGTCGGCGGCGGCGTTCATGACGATCGTAGGGAGGCCCTTGGGGAGGCTGCGGCCGAGGAAATCGACATCGACTTGCGGCGACATCACGAGCAGCCCGTCGACTCGCCCGCGCATCGCGCGGATCGCCGCTTCGGTATCCTGGGGGCTGCCGTGCATGTTAGTGAGGAGCAGCTGCAGCCCGCGCTGGTGCGCCGCGTAATCGATCCCGCGGATGATCTCCGAAAAGAATTCGCCGAACAGATCGGGCAGCACCACGCCGATCGTGTTCGACCGCCCGCGCGACAGGCTCCGCGCGCCGAGATGCGGAACATAATCGAGCGCGCGCGCCGCGGCGAGCACGCGCTCGCGCGTCGCCGGGGTCACGTTGCTGTGGTTGTTGAGCGCGCGGCTCGCCGAGGCGACCGAAACGGCAGCGCGGCGCGCAACGTCGCGGATGGTGATCGTCGTCATGGCTGGCTCCCTTGCCGGATCGCGCGACCCTCGGCGTCGAACACCAACAACGCCTCGCGCGGCACCGACACGGTCAGCGCCTCTCCGGCCGGCCGCTCGGCGAACGACGCGACCAGCGGGTCGGCGATCCCCTCGACCGCGAGGTGGACGTGATGCGCCGACCCCAGCGATTCGATCATCCGCACCGCACCGGTCAGCGCGTTGTCCCCGCCGCCGAGCCGCACCTGTTCGGGCCGCACGCCGAGCGTCACCGTCGCGCCGACCGGCAGTGCGGCGCTTGCGGTCTCGATTTGCTGCCCGCCGGCGAGCCGCACCGTGCCGGGCCCGGTCACCGTCGCGGACAGCAGGTTCATGGTCGGCGCGCCGATGAAACCGGCGACGAACAGGGTGTCGGGCGTGTTATAGAGCGCGTCGGGCGTCCCGACCTGCTCGATCACCCCGCCGTTGAGCACGACGATCCGGTCGGCGAGCGTCATCGCCTCGACCTGATCGTGCGTCACGTAGATCATCGTCGTGCCGAGCGTCTGGTGCAGGCCGGCGAATTCGTAGCGCATCCGCACGCGCAACGCGGCGTCGAGGTTCGACAACGGCTCGTCGAACAGGAACACCTTGGGCTGGCGCACGATCGCGCGGCCGATCGCGACGCGCTGGCGCTGGCCGCCCGACAATTCCTTCGGCCGCCGGCCGAGCAGATGCTCGATGTCGAGCGTCTTCGCTGCCGCCGCGACCGCCTCGGCGACCTCCGCCTTGGGCCGCCCGGCGAGCTTGAGCGCAAACCCCATGTTCTCTGCGACACTCATGTGCGGGTACAGCGCGTAGGACTGGAACACCATCGCGATCCCGCGCTCCGACGGTGGCACATCGTCGACCACGCGCCCGTCGATCGCGATCGACCCGGAGGTCAGCGTCTCGAGCCCCGCGATGCTGCGCAACAGGGTGGACTTGCCGCAGCCCGACGGCCCGACGAACACGACGAATTCGCCGTCGGCGATGTCGAGGTCGACGCCTTTCAGCACCTCGACCGGCCCGAAACTCTTGGCCGCCTGTGTCAGGCGCACCGTTGCCATTTTCAGCGCTCTCCCATTGCCGGTCGCGCCGGCTCGCAATCGAGCCTAGCGCGTGGAGCCGGCGCTGCAAACACTTCATGTAACCGTTTACGCGGAGAGGGTCGCGTTGCTAGGCAAGCGCCGTGCGCCGCCCTAAGACGGGGCACGGGAGAGCAGGATGACGCAACCGCCGCGGCCGCTGAAGACCATCACGATAGTCGGCGGCGGTACCGCCGGGTGGATGACCGCGGCGCTGCTGTCGCATGTCTTCAAGAGCTATCGCATCCGCCTGATCGAATCGGACGAGATCGGCATCATCGGCGTCGGCGAGGCGACCATCCCGGCGATCCGCGATTATCTGGCGCTGGCCGGGATCGATCAGGTCGAGATGATCCGCGCGACTCAGGCGACATTCAAGCTCGGGATCGATTTCGTCGGCTGGCGCGACGGGACCGACCGCTACTTCCACGGCTTCGGCCGGATCGGCCAGGATTTCATGTGGCTCCACACGCACCAATTGTGGCTGCGCGCGCGCGCCGATGGCGAGGTGGTGGAGCATTTCGATCATTACGCGCTCAATTGCCTCGCCGCGCGCCAGAACAAGTTCGCCTTTCCCGATCCGCGCCAGCCGCAATCACCGCTGTCGGGACTCGATTACGCCTTTCAGTTCGACGCCTCGCTGTTCGCGTGCTTCCTGCGCACCCGCTCCGAAGGCCAGGGGGTCGAGCGGATCGAGGGGCGGATCGTCGATGTCGCGCTCGACGGCGAGCGCGGGCATGTTTCGCACGTTGTGATGGCCGACGGCCGGACGGTCGATGGCGACTTGTTCGTCGATTGCTCGGGAATGCGCGCGCTGCTGATCGGTGACGCGCTCGGCGTGGAATACGAGGATTGGAACCACTGGCTGCTCAACGACCGTGCGCTCGCGGTGCCGTGCGAGCGCGTGTCGCCGCTGACGCCCTACACGCGCGTCACGGCGCACCCGCACGGTTGGCAATGGCGCATCCCGCTTCAGCATCGCACCGGCAACGGGCACGTCTATTCGAGCAACCACCTCTCCGACGACGAAGCGGCGGCGACGCTGCTGGCGAATCTAGATGCGAGACCATTGGCCGATCCGCGCCCGGTGCGCTTCCGCCCGGGCAAGCGCGCCCGGGCATGGGAGAAGAACGTCGTCGCGATCGGACTGTCGGCGGGGTTCCTCGAACCGCTCGAATCGACCAGCATCCATTTGATCCAGACCGGTATCGTCAAGCTGCTCGGCCTGTTCCCGCACAGCGCCTTCGCCGCCCCCGATGTGGCCGAGTACAACCGCCAGCACGATTTCGAATTCACCGACGTGCGCGATTTCATCGTCGCCCACTACAAGGTCACCGAGCGCGAGGACACGCCCTATTGGGCCTATCTCAAGCACATGGCCGTGCCCGACAGCCTGACCGAACGCCTCGAGCTGTTCGCGTCGTCGGGCCGGTTCTACAAGCGCGCCGCCCAGGAATTGTTCCGCGTCGAGAGCTGGACGCAAGTGCTGATCGGGCAAGGCCTCGGTCGCGGCCATGACCCGCTGGTCGACACGATCCCGGGGGGAACGATCGCCGAATTCCTCGGCGATATCGCGGAGGTGACCGCCGATGTCGCGGCGGCGATGCCCGATCACGCCGCGTTCATCGACCGCCACTGCAAGGCGCCGCCGCTGGCCGCATGATATCTGGCGATCGAGAGCGGGCCGGCTCTCGCCGCCCGCCCCCTTGACCCCTAGAACTTGTATCGGGCGCCGATCTTGAAGTTGCGTCCCTGGCTCGCCACCGATCCCGGATCGGGCGCAAGGGTCGGGCCGGGGCCGCCGGCGTTCTGGAAGCCGCCGCCCCATTGCGAATAGTTGCGGTTGACGAAATCGAACGCGTTGAGCGCCTGGAAATAGACCGTGAATTCCTGGCTCTTGGCGAACGGCATCTTGAACGTCTTCGAGATGTTGAAGTCGACGTTCTTGTAACCGATGCCCTTGGGCCGGTAGATGCCGAAGTTGGTCAGATAACATCCGCCGCCGCCCGGCGCGGTGGCCGGCACGTTGCACAAGACGCCGCCATAAGAGGGGCCCGCCGACAGCGTCACGAGCGTAGTCAGCTTGATGTTCCAGGGCAGGCGGACGGTGCCCGACCCGACGAAGCGCCACCGCTCGAGACCGATGACCGGACCATAGCCTTGCGCGCCGATCGTCGGTGCGTCGAAGTTGAACGGGTCGCCGATCGACGCGGTGTTGCGGCTGTCGTTCGTCCGCGCGGTGGAAATGGTCAGCGTCGTGCTGAAGCCCCAGCCGGATTGCTCGGTATAGGGCTTGTCGGCCTGAAGGTACAAAGCGGCGTAGTTCGCCTTGCCGTCGCTGTTGCCGATGAAGATGCTGCCATAGCCGGGCAGCGGCGCGTTGAAGATCGCCGACCCGCCGAAGAAGATCCCGTCCGAATAGACGTTGCCGTTGTACGTGTAGATCGGGTTGCCGCCCGGATTGTACGTCCCGTCGGGCAGCCGGTTGCCGACCACTTCCTGGAAGATGTTGTGCGACTTGATGTACGAGAAATTGATCGAGGTGTTGATCCGCCCCACCCGCTTCTTGATCCCGAAATTGATTTCATCCGAATAGGGGATCTTGGTGTGGTTGTTGAGCAGGTGGACTTCGCCGCCTTGCATGGCCGCCAGCGCGCGCAACTGATCGGTGGTCGTCGGGATCGTCGCGACGCACCCCGGGTTGCCCAGCACGCAATTGGGCGGCGTGTTGATCGTAACCACCGACTCGTAGCGGTCCTTGATCGTCTCGATCGCGGCATCGATGAACAGCGAGCGATCGTAGTAGCGCCCGGCACCAAAGCTGAACACGAGATCGCGGTCGCCCTTCACGTCGTACGACACGCCGAGACGCGGCTGGAATGCGCCCTTGAACGCGGGACGGTTGTTGCCCGTCGAGATATAGTCGTCGGGGTTAATCCCCGCCGCCTTCCAGCCGGGATAAGCGCGAATCGCCGCGGCGATACCCGCGGGCGTCACGAAGTCGTTGTTGACCGCGTTGGATTCATAGTCCCAGCGTATGCCGGCGCTGATCTGCCAATGGTCATCCGGCCGCCAGTCGTCCTGTACGAACAGGCCGACTTCGGTGTTCTTCGCCGTCACCGGCTGGACGTTCGCGGTATTGATCGACGCTGCGTAAGGCGTCGACGAGCCAATGCCGGTGAAGGTGTTGGCGTCGAAGAAATACGTACCGTTGCCGTTGTTGTTCTCGAGCCGCTGCAGCTTGGTGAAGTTGACCTTGAACCCGGCCTTGAGCGTGTGCTGCCCGCCGTAGAACGTCAGATTGTCCTTGAACAGCGTCTGGTACTGATGATCGTCCTGCGCGAAATTGACCCCGCCCAGGACCAACACCCGGCCATTGCCGGTGTTCGGCGTGTTCGGTGTGGGGCACGTTGCCGCGGTGAACGGCGGGACCGTACAGCCGCCATAGGTCACGACGTAGGACGAACCAGGGACGTTGGGGACCGCGCCGTTGGCGGCGGCGTCGCGGGCGAAGATGAACTCGTTCAGCCAGTTGTCGCCGCGATGGTTCCAGGTGAGCTGATAGCGCCACTCGTTGTTGCGGTTGTTCGTCGACGCATCCGTGGTCGTCACACCACCGTTGATCTGGAGGTTGGCCTCCTTGCGGATGAAAGCGCTGACGTTGATCGTGTCCTTCGACGTCGCGAAGAAAGTCAGCTTGCCGAAGTACAGCTTCTCGTCGAACGTCGCCGGGAAGCTGCCGTTATATTGCGTCCGCGCGCTCGCCGCATAGGTCGCCGCGGCGGGCGGCAGCGCGGCCAGATTGCCCGGATATACGAGGATGTCGTTCGATCCGAAGGTCTTCTTCGTTCCTTCGAAATCGACGAAGAACGTCAATTTGTCCTTGATGATCGGGCCGCTCAGGTTGCCGCCATAAAATTTGTTGTCGAAATTCGGCTTGGCCCGGTACGGCGCGGTCGCATTGTTGGACTTGCCCGGCCGATCGAAGTAATTTTCGCTGATGAACGCCTTGGGCTGCCATTCGCCAAAGATCTCGCCGTGGAACTTGTCGCCACCGGTTTTGGTGATCGACGAGATGACGGCCGAGCCTGCTTGCTCGTATTCGGCTTTGAAGTTCTGCGTCTGAACGTCGAACTGGTCGATCGCCGATGCCGGGAACGGGTTCCCCGAAGAGTAATTCTGCCCGAGCGTGCCGCCGTGGTTCACCAGATTCTTGATGCTGAGGCCGTCGATGAAGGTGTTGGTGTTGTCCGAATTGATCGCGCCGGCCTGCACCTGGCGCGCGCGGCCGTTGAGCGTCGGCGGGGAGACGGTGACGCCGGGGGCCAGCGCAGCGAAGTTGAGGAAGTTGCGGTCCCCGTTGGGCAGGTTTTCGAGCTGGAACCGTGAAACGTTGGTGGTGACGGCCGCGGTCTTTACGTCGCGGGCACGCGACGACGTGATGACGATGTCCTTGCCGGCCGACGCCGCTTCGGCGACCAGATCGGCGGTGACTGCCTGGTTCAACGGCACCACCACCTGGACCGACTTGTCGCCGGACGTGACGCGATAGGTGCTGGGCGGCAACCCGACGATGACGTAGTTGCCGTTCGCGTCGACCGTCGCGGTATCCTGATGGTTAGTGTTCACATCGGTGACGGTGACGGTCGCCCCGGCGGCGGCGCCGTCGACATGGCCCTGAATCGTCGATGTGGTCTGCGCCGAAGCCGGCATGACAAGGATCAGGTTTGCCCCGCCAAGAATGGTCGTCGCAAGCGCCGCACGCAGGCTGGCCTTCATCAGCTTGTTCATGTCGTCTCCCCTAAACGGGGCGACTTGGCGCCCCGGGATATTCCTTGATCGACCTCTCGCGGGCCGTGTAACCGTTTCACAGCTTGCTTGGTAACCGGTTTCATGCGCATTCGCCAAGCACAAAATTCTTCCGTTCCGGCATCACGACGATCCGGGACGCAGACGGGCTGAGGAGTGTTATGGCCGGAAGCGTTTCTCGCCGCGATCTTTTGAAGGGTGCCTCCGCGGTCGCGTTCGTCTCGGCTGCACTTCCCGCGCTGGCCAAGGCGGCGCCGGCGACCGACCCGCTGATCGAGCGGCTGATTGCCCGCATGAGCGTCCAGCAAAAGGCCGGGCAGCTGTCGATCTATTCGGACCCCGCGCGCACCGACGGGCCGGGAGTCAATCCGGGCCTCGTCGCGCAGAGCATGGACGAGTTGAAGGCGCGAATCGCGCGCGGCGAGATGGTCGGGCTGTTCAACGGCATCGGCACGCTGGCGGGGCGCGAGCTGCAGAAGGTCGCGGTCGAGCAGAGCCCGCACAAGATCCCGCTGATCTTCGCGGGCGACGTGATCCACGGGATGAAGACGACCTTTCCCGTTCCCCTGGGCGAGACGGCGAGCTTCGACCCCGGCCTCGCCGAGCGCACCGCGCGCGCGGCGGCGGTCGAGGCGTCGGCCAGGGGCATCCAGTGGACCTTCGCGCCGATGGTCGACGTCGCGCGCGACCAGCGCTGGGGCCGCGTGGTCGAAGGGTCGGGCGAGGACACGTGGCTCGGTGTGCAATTCGCCCGCGCCCGCGTGCGCGGGTTCCAGGGTCCCGACATCCGCCGCGACGATTCGATGATCGCCTGTCCCAAGCATTTCGCCGCGTACGGCGCGGTGCAGGGCGGGATGGACTACAATACCGCCGACATTCCAGACACGACGTTGCGCGAAGTGCATCTGCCGCCTTTCAAGGCGGCGTTCGACGCCGGGGCGATCACCACCATGTCGAGCTTCAACGACATCGCCGGGGTGCCGTCGACCGGCAACCACTACCTGCTCACCGACATCCTGCGCGGCGAGTGGGGGTTCAAGGGGCTGGTGGTCAGCGACTACACGTCGGAGGAGGAATTGATCCTCCACGGTTACGCCGCCGACGGCCCCGACGCGGTGGTCAAGGCGCTTACCGCGGGGTGCGACATATCGATGCAGTCGGGGTTGTACTGGAAGCATCTGCCGGATCTGGTGGCATCGGGCCGCGTACCGCTGGCGGCGGTCGACGCCGCGGTACGCCGCGTGCTGTCGGTCAAGAAGGCGATCGGGCTGTTCGACAATCCCTACCGCTCGCTTGACCCGGCGCGCGAGCAACGCGACGTGCGGCGCCCCGACGCGATCGCGCTGGCGCGCGAGGCGGGGCGCAAGTCGGTGGTGCTGCTCAAGAACGAGGGCGGCCTGTTGCCGCTCGCCAAGCGCGGTAGCATCGCGTTGATCGGCCCGGCGGTGAGCCAGAAGGGCGACTATCCCGGTCCCTGGGCGAGCTTCCCCGATATCGACAGCTGCGTGACGGTCGAGGAGGGGTTCCGCGCCGCGCTTGGCGACAAGGCGAAATTGAGCGTCACGCGCGGGTCCGACTACGAAGCGCCGATCGACGGCGAGATCGAACATGCGGTGCGGCTGGCGAAGGACGCCGACGTCGTCGTGCTGCTGCTCGGCGAGAGCGCGAGCATGTCGGGCGAGGCGCAGGCGCGAGTCGATATCGGCATCCCCGCGCCGCAGCTGGCGCTGGCCGAAGCCGTCGCGGCGACGGGCAAGCCGATCGTCGTATTGCTGCGTCACGGCCGCGCGCTCGCGCTGACCGGCGCGGTGCGGAACGCGCCGGCGATCATGGCGACGTGGTTCCTCGGCTCCGAAACCGGCAACAGCATCGCCGACCTGGTGTTCGGCGATTACGTGCCGCAGGGCCGCTTGCCGGTCAGCTTCCCGCAAGCCTCCGGGCAGGAGCCGTTCTACTACGACCACCGCCGCACCGGCCGGCCGCAGCTGACCGAGGACCCCAATTACAAGGCGCGCTACCGCGAAGTGACCGACGAGCCGCTTTACCCGTTCGGGCATGGGCTGACCTATTCGAGCGTGAGCTATTCACCGACGCGCGTTAGCGCCGCGGCGATGCCGTGGGACGGGTCGGTCACCGTCACCGCGACAGTCACCAACACCGGCAAGCGCCGGGCCCACGAAGTCGCGCAACTCTACGTCAACGACAAGGTGGCAAGCCTGACCCAACCGGTGCGCGCGCTAAAGGGCATCCGCCACCTCGACCTCGATCCCGGCCAATCGGTAACGGTTTCGTTCACCCTGACCCGCGACGATCTCGGCTTCGTCCATCCCGATAAGAGACGCTACGCCGAGCCTGGTGCGTTCGACGTCTGGGTCGCGCCCTCGGCGGTCGGCGGCACCGCGGCAGGGTTCGTACTGCGCCCGGGGCGGTGATCGGCAAACCGTTGATGGGCCTGATGTTTTCCCGATATCCAACGAGCATCGAAGCCAATTCGCAGTGCCGCTCGCGTCGCCGGCCGGTCATGAAGGGCGATTTATGGTGAACGGGTCTTTGACCACGACCAAATGAGTGATAGCCTCCGCGGCAAACGCGTCCTGCAGAGGCGCGAGTCTGTCAGGGCCGGGGGGCTTTCGCGACGCGACATCTTCCCGCTCGAAATGTTCAATCCGTCCGCTGGCCCGGGTGAGGGGTCGCCCAGCGGAAACGTTCAGTGGAGAGCGGTAATGAAGAAGTTATTCGTGACAGTGCTGGCGGCGATGGTCGCCCTGTTCGTGGCCAGTCCTGCGATGGCGCAGGCCACGCGCACCTGGGTGTCGGGGGTCGGCGACGACGCCAATCCGTGTAGCCGCACGGCGCCGTGCAAGACTTTCGCCGGCGCGGAAAGCAAGACTGCGACGGGCGGCGAGATCGATTGCCTCGATCCGGGCGGATTCGGCGCGGTGACGATCGTCAAGTCGCTCACGATCGATTGCACCGGGACGTTCGGCAGCATCCTCGCGTCAGCGGTCGTCGGCGTTAACGTCAACGACAGCTCATCGCCTAACCCGGGCACGGCTAAGGTAGTACTCCGCGGCCTCAGCATCAACGGCGCAGGCTCGGTGTCAGGAATTATAGGCGTGCGAGTCAGTTCGGCGCGCGATGTGCTGATTACCGATTCGTTTATCGGCAACTTTTCTACTGCAGGTGTAAGCGTCAACGCTACCTCGCAAGCGCGCGTGACGATCGATCACGCCACGCTCTACGCCAATGCGATCGGCATCCAAGTCTCGCCGGCGTCGACCTTCAGCAACAGCGTCAAGGTCAGCAATTCGACGATTGCGGTCAGCTCGACCTCCGGCATCAGCTTGGTCGGATCGGCGGCCAAGGGCTATATCGAGAATACGGTGATCACCGGCACGCCCAAGGCGCTCGACTTGCAGAGCGGCGCGGTGATGAATTCGTACGGCAACAACGTGCTGGACGCCACCGCGACCGACGCGCCGACCCCGACGCCGCTGCAGTAAGCGGCGGCCGGCCTCGGCCGGACGGTGTTACAGAAGCCGCCTCCGCCTGACCGGCGGGGGCGGTTTTGTTTTGTGTTGGCGGCGCGCTCGGGCAAGGTTGCGCGCGTGACCCCAAGCCAGCACCTTCACGCGCATTTGATCGGCCAGCCGGGATCGCGCGCGCGGCTCAACACGCCGGCGCTGATCATCGATCTCGACGCGCTGGAGGCGAACATCGCGGCGATGGCGGCGTTCGGACGTGCGGCGGGCGTCGCGCTGCGCCCGCACGCCAAGACGCACAAGAGCGGCGATATCGGGCGGATGCAGGTGGCGGCGGGCGCGGTGGGATTGTGCTGTGCGAAGCTTGGCGAAGCCGAAACGATGGCCGCGGAGGGGATCGAATCGATCCTGTTGACCTCGCCCGTCGTCACGGCGCCGGCGATCGAGCGATTGGTCGCGCTGGCAGGGCGGATGCGCGATCTGGCCGTCGTCGCCGACCACCGGGACGCCGTCGCCGCACTCGCAGGCGCGAACGACGGCAAGCCGATCTGCGTGCTGGTCGACATCGATCCGGGCACCCACCGCACCGGCGTCGCATCGGCGGCGGATGCAGTCGCACTCGCCCGTCAGATCGCCGATGCGCCGCAACTCACCTACAGCGGCGTCCAATTCTATTGCGGGTCGCAACAGCATATCCCGTCTTTCGCCGACCGCCGTGCCGCGATTGCCGATCGCACCGCCTATCTCCAGACCGTGATCGCCGTGCTGACCGAGGCTGGCCTCGCGCCGCCCGTCGTCACCGGGGGCGGGACCGGCACGCATCGGATCGACGCGGAACTGGGTGTGCTGACCGAGCTTCAGGTCGGATCGTACGTATTCATGGACCGCGAATATGACGAGTGCGATCTCGGCACGAGCTTCGCGACCGCGCTGATGGTCGACACGCGCGTGATCAGCGCCAATGCGGGCGGCATGGCGACGCTCGATGCGGGGCTGAAGGCGTTCGCGACCGAAGCGGGAATGCCGGTCATCATGGCGGGCGCGCCGGCGGGCAGCAGCTATCGCTTCATGGGCGACGAGCACGGCGCGGTGGTGGTGCCCGACGGCGAGGCGGCGCCCGCTCTGGGTGCGCGGCTGACGGCGATGACGCCGCATTGCGACCCGACGGTCAATCTCTACGACGCCTATCACGTCGTGCGCGGTGATACCTTAGTCGCGATCTGGCCGGTGACCGCGCGAGGGCGCTCCGCCTAGCCGCGAACGCGCGCGAGCAACTGCTCGACATGCGCGATGGGGGTGTCCTGCAGGATGCCGTGGCCGAGGTTGAAGACGTGCGGCCGGTGGGGAAATGCTGCGAGCACGCGATCGATCGCGGCGTCGAGCGTCGGCCCGCCCGTGACCAGCGCTAGCGGGTCGAGGTTGCCCTGGACGGGCACGCCCGCGGACAGGATCGCGTTCGCCCAGACCGGATCGACCGTCTCGTCGAGCCCGATCGCGTCGGCGCCGGTCTCGTTGGCGTAAGCCGCGAGCTTGCCGCCCGCGCCCTTGGGGAAGCCGATCACCGGGGTGTCGGGATGGCGTTCCTTGAGCGTGGCGATGATCCGCGCGTTGGGGGCGATCACCCATTGCTCGAACTGCGCAGGGCTGAGGCTCCCGGCCCAGCTATCGAACAATTGCACCGCCTGTACGCCGCAGTCGATCTGCTTGGCGAGATACTCGACCGTTAGGTCGACAATCGCTTCGACGATGTGCCGGAATGCCGCGGGGTCGCGATAGGCGAAGCGCCGCGTCTCGCCCTGGTCGCGGCTGCCATGCCCGGCCACCATGTACGTCGCGACGGTCCAGGGCGATCCGGCGAACCCGAGGAAGGTCGTCTCGGGCGACAGCTCGGCCGCGACGCGGCGGACCGTCTCGTAGACCGGATCGAGCCGCTCGGGCACGCGCATCAGCCTGTCGAGCGCGTGATCGACCAGGGCGGGGCTCAGCACCGGCCCCTCGCCCGCCCCGAAGCTCAGGTCCTGCCCCAGCGCCCACGGCACCATCAAAATGTCCGAAAACAGGATTGCGCCGTCGAACCCGAAGCGGCGGATCGGCTGGAGCGTGACCTCGGCGGCGCTCTCGGGGTCGGTCGCGAGGTCGAGGAAGCCGCCCTTCTCCGCGCGCAACGCGCGATATTCGGGCAGATATCGCCCGGCCTGACGCATCAGCCAGACCGGCGGCACGGCGAGCCGCTCGCCCTTCAGGACGCGGAGCAGTTTCGGAGTCATGCCCCCCTCACGCCCATGTCGCCACCGGCGGCAAGCTCATCAGGATCGCGTCGATGTTGCCGCCGGTCTTGAGGCCGAACAGCGTCCCGCGATCGTACACCAGGTTGAACTCGGCATAGCGCCCGCGCCACGCATTGCGCTGCGCGACATCGGCGTCGGTGAACGGATCGGCCATGCGGCGGCGCACGATGCGCGGATAGACGTCGAGGAACGCGCGCCCGACATCCTGCGTGAACGCGAAGTTCGCCGCGAAATCGCCCTCGAGATGATCGTAGAAGATGCCGCCGACGCCGCGATGGACCTGGCGGTGGGGGATGTAGAAATAATCGTCGGCCCATTGCTTGAAGCGCGGGTAGTGCGCCGGGTCGTGCCGGTCGCACGCGACCTTTAACGTGGCGTGGAAGTCCTGGGTGTCGTCATCGTTCGGGAGCGGTGGGTTGAGGTCCGCGCCGCCGCCGAACCAGCGCTTGGTCGTGACGAGGAAGCGGCAGTTCATGTGCACCGCGGGGACGTGCGGGTTCGCCATGTGCGCGACCAGGCTGATCCCGGTGGCGAAGAAGTGCGGGTTCTCCGCCGCGCCATGGATCGACTTGGCAAACTCGCCCTCGAAGCTGCCGCCAACGGTCGAGACGTTCACCCCGACCTTCTCGAACACCGTGCCCTTCATCACGCCGCGCACGCCGCCGCCGCCGGGCTCGCCCGACGGGTCGGTGCGATCCCACGCGATATAGTCGAACCCCGCGTCCGACCCGGCCTCGCGCTCGATTTCGACGAACTCGGCGCAAATCTGGTCGCGCAGCGCCTCGAACCAATTGCGGGCGGTTTGCTGTTCGTCGTCGAGCGGCTTCATCCGGCGTCCCTTGGCGAACAATTACGCCGCGAACAACCGGCGGATGCTGTCCGGCGCGCGGGCGAGCAAATCGCGCGCGAGTGCCGCCGGGTCGGTGCCCTTGCCCGCGACATGGGCGCTGCCGTCCTCGGCGAAGAGTTCGGCGCGGATCGATCCGTCCTCGTTCGCCAACGCGGCGACCGGAGAATGGCAATCGGCCTGAAGCGCAGCGAGCAGCGCGCGCTCGGCGAGCACACAGGAGACGGTCGGCGCATGGCCGATCACGGCGACCATATCGCGGGTCGCGTTGTCGCCGCGGCGCACCTCGATTCCGACCGCGCCTTGCGCGGGCGCGGGAAGCATCGTGTCGAGCGGGATCGCGACGCCGACATCGGGCCGCCCGAGCCGGTCGAGCCCCGCCGCCGCGAGCAACGTCGCATCGGCCTCGCCCGCCGCGAGCTTGGCGAGCCGCGTGTCGACGTTGCCGCGAAACCCGACGATTTTCAGGTCCGGCCGCAGTCGCAGCAACTGCGCCGCGCGCCGGGGCGAACTGGTCCCGACCGTCGCGCCTTCGGCCAAGTCCGCGACCGACGCCGCGCCGATGATCCGGTCGCGCACGTCGGCGCGTTCCAGCATCGCGGCGATGGCGATCGCGTCGGGCCGGATCGTCTCGACATCCTTCATCGAGTGCACCGCGCAATCGATCTCCCGGTCGAGCAAAGCGCGGTCGAGCTCCTTGGTCCACAGCGCCTTGCCGCCGATCTCCGCGAGCGGGCGGTCCTGCACCTTGTCGCCGGTGGTCTTGATGACGACGATCTCGACCGTGGCGTGGTGCGCCTCGACCAGCGCATCGCGCACAAAGGCTGCCTGGACGAGCGCGAGCGGCGAGCCGCGGGTGCCAAGGCGGATGGTCGTCATGCACGCGCTCATGACGAAGCCGCGGCGGTTCGACAAGTTCGGCGCACACGGGCCGTGGATTATGCGCGCGATCTTGCTATTGCCGACCCGTGGCTAGCCTGCACGCCTTCGCCAATCCCACGCGCTTCCTGAAGATCGCGCGCCCACTGACGCGGATCCTGTTCTGGACGGGTGTCGCGCTGATCGCGTTCGGGGTGTGGGCCGGGCTGACGCAGACCCCGCCCGATTATCTGCAGGGCGAGACGGTGCGGATCATGTACATCCACGTCCCGACCGCGTGGCTCGGTATGGGCGGCTGGAGCGGGATCGCTTTGTCGTCGATCGTGTATCTGGTGTGGCGGCATCCGCTGGCGAACGTCGCGGCGCGCGCGATCGCCTTGCCCGGTGCACTGTTCGCGTTCCTTTGCCTTGCGACGGGGTCGATCTGGGGGCGGCCGACCTGGGGAACGTGGTGGCAATGGGACGGGCGGCTGACCAGCATGCTGCTGCTGTTCTTCGTCTATCTCGGCTACATGGCGCTCGCGCGCGCCGATCAGGATCGCGGCGGCGACGGGCGGATCCCGGCGATCTACGGCGTTGCGGGGTCGGTGCTGCTGCCGATCATCCGCTATTCGGTGGTGTGGTGGAACACGCTGCACCAGGGCGAGAGCATCGGGCTGACCAGCTCGAGTATCGACCAATCGATCCTCTGGCCGCTCTGGTTCACGCTCGGCGGGTTCACCTTATTCTTTGCGAGCATCGTCCTGATGCGGATGCGCACGATGCTCGCCGCGACGAGGATGGAGGGGCGGATGCGCCGGATGGCCGCGGTATGAGCGGCTGGTCGTTCGTCACCGCGGCCTATGCCGTGACGCTGGTCGCGAGCGCAGGGCTGGCGCTGTCGAGCTGGCTCGCGATGCGCGCGGCGGAGAGAAAACTCCCGTGAGGCCCAAGAACCAGCGGCTCGTCCTTGCCGCGCTCGCGGTTCTCGCGGTGATCGCCGCCGGGCTGCTCGCGCTGTCGGGATTGAAGGATCAGGCGGCGTTCTTCTACGCGCCATCGGACGTCAAGAAGGACGGCTTGCCGCTGGGCAAGGCGGTACGGCTCGGCGGGATGGTCGCGGCCGGATCGGTCAAGCGCGCGCCCGACGGCGTCACGATGCATTTCGTCGTGACCGACGGCCAGGCGACCACACCGGTCACGTTCAGCGGGATCGCGCCCGACCTGTTCCGTGAAAAATCGGGGGTCGTCGCGGAAGGGCAATTCCAGCCCGACGGCAGCTTCGTCGCGACCAACCTGCTCGCCAAGCACGACGAAAAATACATGCCACCCGAAATTGCCGGCAAGATGCACGAGACCAAGAGCCTGAAGCAATGACCGCCGAAGCCGGCCTCGCCGCTTTGTGGTTCGCCGCCGCGCTCGCCGCGTTGCAGCTGGCGCTGGCGGCGATCGGGATCGCGCAGAAACGCGACGACGTGATGGCGGCGGCGCGCCCGGTTGCGTTCGTGCAAGGGCTGCTCGCGCTGGTCGCGATGGGGTGCCTGATCGCGGTGTTCCTCGCCAGCGACATGTCGGTGAAGCTGGTCGTCGACAACAGCCATTCGGCGACGCCCTGGCTGTACAAGTTCGCCGGCGCGTGGGGCAATCACGAAGGGTCGATGCTGCTGTGGGTGACGATCCTGGGGCTGGCGGGCGGCGCGGTGGCGTTGCTCGAGCGCCGCCTGCCCACCGCAACGCTGACCGCGACACTGGGCGCGCAGGCCGCGATCGCGCTAGGGTTCTACGCCTTCCTGCTGTTCGCCTCCAACCCGTTCGCCCGACAGATCCCCGCGGCGCCCGAAGGCAACAGCCTCAACCCGCTGCTCCAGGACCCCGGCTTGGCGTTCCATCCGCCGACGCTCTACATCGGTTATGTCGGGCTGTCGGTCGCGTTCAGCTTCGCGGTCGGCGCGCTCGTCATGCGCGATGTCGGTCCGGCATTCGCGCGCGCGATGCGGCCGTGGATTTTGGGCGCGTGGATTTTCCTGACGCTCGGCATCACCGCGGGGAGCTACTGGGCCTATTACGAGCTCGGCTGGGGCGGCTGGTGGTTCTGGGACCCGGTCGAGAACGCCAGCCTGATGCCGTGGCTGGCGGCGACAGCCTTGCTCCATTCGGTGACGGTGCTCGCGACCCGCGACGGGTTGCGCGCGTGGACGGTGATGCTGTCGGTCGTTGCCTTCTCGATGAGCATGATCGGGACGTTCCTGGTGCGGTCGGGTATCCTCACCAGCGTCCATGCCTTCGCGGTCGATCCGACTCGCGGGGCGTTCATCCTCGCGTTGCTCGCGCTCTATATCGGCGGGGCGCTGGCGCTGTTCGCGCTTCGCGTGGGCACGGTGCGCGCCGGCAATACGTTCGAGGCGGTGAGCCGCGAGGGCGCGCTGGTCGCCAACAATCTGTTGCTGACCGTCATCCTCGCGCTCGTGCTGATCGGGACGCTCTACCCGATCGTCGCGGCGGGGTTCGGCGTGCAGCTGTCGGTCGGACCGCCCTTTTTCGACAAGACGATCGGTCCGATCGTGCTGGCACTGGTCGTCTTCATGGCCGCGGGGCCGGTGCTGCGCTGGCGGCGCGATGAGGGCAAGGTCGCGCTTAGGCGGCTCGCCGTCCCGGCGGCAATCGCCGCGATCGTGTTGGCGCTGTTCGCAGCGTTCGGCGGGGGGATCGGTTTTCTACCGTTATGCGGGCTTGCGTTCGCGGCAGGGCTGGCGGCGGCAAGCGTCGCGCCGTTGTGGAAGCGCAACCTGCGCCGCACGCCGCTGTTCGTGTACGGCATGGTGGTCGCGCATTTGGGTATCGCGGTTAGCCTGGCGGGCATGGCAAGCGACAGCGCGTTCACCAAGGAGACGCTCGTCGCTGCCGAGATCGGCAAGCCCTACAATGTCGGCCCATACACCGTAACGCTCGACAGCATCGAGCCGCGTGTCGGGTCGAACTGGTCGGCGCTCGAGGCGAGATTGAGCGCGCGGCGCGGCGGCGGCGATCCGCTGATCCTCCACCCGCAATCGCGCTTCTTCGCCGAGCCGGTAACGGTGACGAGCGAGTCGGCGATCGCGACTCGGCTCGATGGCCAGCTTTACACCGTGCTCGGCCAGCAGGACGAGCGGGGCCGCTGGCAATTACGCTTGTGGTGGAAACCGTTCGTGACGCTGATCTGGCTCGGCGGCGCACTGGTCGCGCTGGGGGGCGCGCTGTCGCTGCTCGGGCGCTGGTGGCGCGAGCGGCCCAAGCGGGAGGAGGCGGAATGAAGCGCGCGTTGCTCTGGGCGCCGCTGCTCACCTTCGTGCTGGTGATCGGTATCGCCGCGGTGGCGTTGCTTAAGCCAGCCGACCGAACGGTCAAATCGGCGCTGGTCGGCAAGCCGCTCCCCGCTTTCGCGCTCCCGCCGATCGTTGCGACCAAGCCGGGGCTCGCCACGACGTCGTTCCGCGACGGTCAGCCACGGCTGGTCAACGTCTTCGCCAGCTGGTGCATCCCGTGCATGGCCGAGGCGCCGCAATTGCTCGAGCTCAAGCAGGCTGGCGTCCGCATCGAAGGCATTGCGATCCGCGACACCGGCCCCGCGATCGCCGATTTCCTCGCGCGCAACGGCGACCCGTACGAGGCGATCGGCAGCGACCCCGAATCGCGCGTCCAGCTGTCGCTCGGTTCATCCGGCGTCCCCGAAAGCTTCGTCATCGACGGGCAGGGCAAGATCGTGCTCCAGCATATCGGCGACATCCGCGGCGACGACGTGCCCGCGATCCTCGACGCGATCCGGAGCGCGCAATGAAGCGGCTGGCGCTGCTCGCCGCGCTGATCGTCGCCGTACCGGCGCTCGCCGACAGCAATTTGCCACCCGCGCGTTACGCCAACACCCAGCTCGCCGATCCCGCCAAGGAAGCGCAGGCCAAGGCGTTGATGGAGGAATTGCGCTGCCTGGTCTGCCAAGGCCAGTCGATCGCCGACAGCAATGCGGAAATGGCTGGCGACATGCGCTCGCTGGTCCGCACCCGGATCGCCGCGGGCGAAAGCCCGGCGAGCGTCCGCGCCTGGCTGATCAAGAGCTACGGCGACTACGTGACCTACGACCCGCCGCTCAGCGCGGTAACCGCGCCGCTGTGGATCGCGCCGATCGTGTTGCTGCTGATCGGCGGCTTGATCGCGCGGCGGAGTTTGAAACGGCGTCGCCGCTGATCGGCCGGCCGCTCGGCATCGAGAGGATTTGCAGGATGAAATTCAGGCTGCTCATGGCGTTGGCGGCACTTGCGCCGGCGGCGGTTGCGGCACCCGCCGCGCCCGGCCCGCGGTCCGATGCAGCGACCGCCGCACGGATGCAGGCGGTGGCCGCTTCCTTTGAGCGGGATCATCTGTTCTGGGGGGGATTCTGGTGGCGCGCGCCGGCAAGCCGATTCTGCAACGGAGCTACGGGCTAGCGGACGCCGAATCGAAAACCGCCGATACCATCGACACCAAATTCCCGATCGGCTCAATCACGAAGCAGTTTACGGCGGCAGCAATACTCCTTCTGCAGGAGCGGGGCCGCCTTTCGCTGAATGATCCGATCAGAAAATATCTCACGAACGCACCGGCTAGCTGGTCACGCGTGACCATCCGGCACCTCCTGACCCACACGTCCGGCTTGCCCAATATTACGGCTTTTCCGGATTACGCGGACATTCGCACGAGGGCGGCAAGTCCGGACGAACTCATTGCGCGCATCAGCGCCAAGCCGCTCGAATACGAACCCGGCACGAAATACACCTATGGCAATTCCGATTATATCGTGTTGGGTCGCCTGATCGAAATGGTGTCCGGCCAATCCTACGGAGCGTTTCTCAAGGGGCAGATCTTCGATCCGTTGCACATGAATGCGACCGGGGTCGATGACGAACGAATTGTCGTGCCGCGCCGTGCCACTGGTTATGCCGTTGACCTCGACGGCATTCGGCATGCCGATGCCATCAGCATGACCGTGCTGTTTTCGGCTGGGAATCTCCATTCGACGGTCGGCGACCTGTTCAAATGGGAAACGGCGCTATTTGCTGGCAACGTCATCAGCCCCGCGTCGCTCAAGATGATGACCACGCCCTATCGCAACGGCTATGGTCTGGGGCTGTTCGTCGGCGAACAGGACGGGCATCGTTTCGTCAGCCATACCGGTGACATCGACGGTTTCGGCGGCATGCTCGCTTACTACCCCGACGACAAGTTGACGGTAATCGTCCTGTCGAACCTTTTTGGGGGTGCCTACGGGCTGGTCGCGAAAGACATTGCGCGAACCGCGTTCGGCGTACCGTTCGTCCTCCCTGGCGAGCGAAAGAGCGTCGTCGTCCCGCCGTCTGTCCTGGCGGATTATGCCGGCGTCTATCAGCTCACGCCCAGCGTTCGTAACCTGATATCGCTCAAGAACGGGCGGCTGACGTCGAAGATCGGCAACCAAGCCGAGCTGGAGATGGTACCGGAATCCCAAACGCGGTTTTTCTTTCGTGCCGGCGAAGCGGAGATCGAATTCGTCCGCGACGCGGCGACGGGCAAAGTCTGTGGGTTGATCGTCCACCAGGACGGCGCTGCGTTCAACGGCGTGAAAACAGGCTGAGCCTCTAGCCTTTCGCGAACGGGAAAATGGTGCCCGGAAGAGGACTCGAACCTCCACGCCCTTACGAGCGCCAGCACCTGAAGCTGGTGCGTCTACCAATTCCGCCATCCGGGCACGGGGTAGGCGCGCGGCTCTATGGGTGACCTACCATGTTGTCAACCGCGCGATCGCGGCCAAGGGACGGGTTGTCGGCACGCGTGCGACGCGGCATGGAAGCGGGTAGATTTTGGCAGCGAGGCGCGCGTGAAGGACAAACTCGTAACGTTGATCGGCGGGGGTGGATTCCTGGGGCGGTATATCGCGCAGGAGTTGCTCGCGGGCGGCGCGCGCGTGCGGATCGTCGAGCGCAACCCGCGCAAGGCGTGGTTCCTCAAGCCGCTCGGTGGGCTAGGTCAGACGCAGTTCGCCGCCGCCGACGTGACTCGGCCCGATACGATCGCGCGCGTCGTCGCTGGGTCGGACGCGGTGGTCTATCTGGTCGGCACCTGGGGCCCGAACTTCAAGGGCGTTCAGCAGGACGGGCTGCGCGCCGCGGCGGAAGCGGCCAGGGCCGCCGGCGCCGAAGCGTTCGTCGATATCTCGACGATCGGGGCCGACCCGAACTCGGACTCGAAATATTACGCGACCAAGGGCGCGGGCGAAGCGGCGGCGCGCGGGGCGTTTCCCGGCACCACGATCCTGCGCCCGTCGGTGGTGTTCGGGCCCGAGGACAAGTTCATCAATCGCTTCGCCGCGATGGTCGCCACGCTGCCAGCGGTGCCGGTGCTCAAGCCCGGCGCGCGGTTCCAGCCGGTGCATGTCGTCGACGTTGCGAAGGCGGTGGCGCGCGTACTGGCCGATCCGATGGCTCACGCCGGCAAGACGTATGAGCTGGCCGGCCCCGAGGTGATCGCGATGCGCGACCTGGTTCGCTGGCTCGCGGAGGCGATCGGGCGGTCGCCGTCGATCGTCGAGCTGCCCGATATCGCCGGCAACGTGCTGTCGATGCTGGGCTTCCTGCCGCTCGCGCCGATCAAGCGCGACCAATGGAAGATGATGCAGACCGACAATGTCGCAACCGGCACGCTGCCCGGCCTGTCCGCGCTGGGCATCATGCCGACGCCGATGGAGGCAGTCGCGGCGAGTTGGTTGGTGCGGTACCGCAAGGCTGGCCGGTTCGGGACGCGCGCCGCCGCCTGATCCACGTCACATTTTCCGGCGCGCGGGGTGCGTGGCCTAAGGGGGGGAACCTTCGTGTCCGATATCATCGCCGCCATCATCCTCGGCATCGTCGAGGGCGTGACCGAATTCCTGCCGGTGTCGTCGACCGGCCACCTGATCCTCGCGAGCGACTTGCTGGGATACGACGCGGCGCGCTGGGCGGTGTTCAACATCGCGATCCAGCCGGGCGCGATCCTGGCGATCGTCGTGCTGTACTGGCGAACGTTCGTTGCAGTCCTGAAAGGGCTGATCGTGCGCCGCGCCGAATCGATCGCGTTCGTGCGCAACGTCTTGATCGCTTTCCTGCCCGCGGTGGTTATCGGCTTCATCCTGAAGGACCGGATCGACGCACTGCTCGAAAGCGCGCGGATCGTCGCCTGGTCGCTGATCGTCGGCGGCATCGCGATCCTGGTGATCGAACGGCTTGCTCGGCCGCGCGAGACTGGCGGGGTCGCGGCGGTCGGTACGGGGCAGGCGGCCACCGTGGGACTGGTGCAGTGCCTCGCGATGGTCCCCGGCGTCAGCCGGTCGGGAGCGACGATCATGGGGGCGATGGCGCTTGGGATCGATCGGCGGACGGCGGCCGAGTTCAGTTTCTTCCTCGCCCTCCCTACGCTCGTCGGCGCAACGGCGTTGCAGCTGTTCAAGCATCGCCACGAACTCCACGCGCACGACTTCGGGTTGATCGCGATAGGAGCGGCCGTAGCGTTCGTGGTCGCCTTGGCCGTGATCAAGGCGTTCATGGCGATCGTGACGCGGCGCGGGTTCGCACCCTTTGCCTGGTATCGAATCGTTGCAGGTGCCGCCGCTCTCGCTTGGTTGGCATATAAGACCGGTTCGGTCATATAATCATTAGAATTTAAAGCTGGCGTCGATCGCCACACCCTAAGCTAGCTAAAATATAGTCAGTATTGCTGTCCTATAGAGCCGATTTCGCGTGACGCTACCTGTGGAACGCGATACCGCTGCTCCCGAAAGGAGTGGCGATGGCTGGCGACATGCTCAAATTCGTCGACATGGCGCAGGCCTATCCGGCCAAGCGTAGCGCCGATGCGCGCGCCGCCGACTTTCGGGAAATCGCCGACCGCTACGCCGTTCCGACCGCCGAGGAGCAGTCGGCGCGCTGCTCGCAATGCGGGGTACCGTATTGCGCGGTGCATTGCCCCTTGCACAATCATATCCCCGACTGGCTGCGGCTGACCGCCGAAGGGCGGCTGCGCGAGGCGTACGAGCTCAGCAACGCGACCTCGACCATGCCCGAAATTTGCGGCCGTATCTGTCCGCAGGATCGGCTGTGCGAGGGCAATTGCGTGATCGAATTCTCCGGTCACGGCGCGGTCACCATCGGATCGGTCGAGAAGTTCATCACCGATACGGCGTGGGAAGAAGGCTGGGTCGAGCCGCTGGTGGCGGGGCGGCCGCGCGGGCAATCGATCGGGATCGTCGGCGCCGGGCCGGCGGGGCTGACCGCGGCGGAACTGCTCCGCGTCGCCGGGTACGACGTCCATATCTACGACCGGCATGATCGCGCGGGCGGGCTGCTGACCTACGGCATCCCCGGCTTCAAGCTCGAAAAGCCGATCGTGATGCGCCGCGTCGATCGGCTCAAGGCAGGGGGAATCGTCTTCCACGAAAACTTCGAGGCCGGGCGCGATGCGACGCTGGATGAACTCCGCGACCGCCACGACGCGCTGTTGATCGCGACCGGCGTCTACCGCGCGCGCGGCCTGGAAACGCCCGGCGCGGATACCGGCGGGGTGGTCGAGGCGCTTGATTATCTGACCGCCTCCAACCGCAAGGGGTTTGGCGACGCCGTGCCCGCTTTCGACCAGGGCGGGCTGAACGCGGCGGGCAAGCGGGTGATCGTCGTGGGCGGCGGCGACACCGCGATGGATTGCGTGCGCACCGCGGTGCGGCAGGGCGCGACCTCGGTCGCGTGCCTCTATCGCCGCGACCGCGACAACATGCCGGGGTCGCAGCGCGAAGTCGGTCACGCCGAGGAGGAAGGCGTCGAGTTCGTCTGGCTCTCCGCTCCACAGGCATTCGGCGGCGCGGCGTCGGTCGAGAATGTCCTGATCGGCCGCATGCGCCTGGGCGCGCCCGACGCCAGCGGCCGCCGCGCGCCCGAACCCGACGGCGCGGCGGGCGAAGTGCGGGGCGCCGACATGGTGATCAAGGCGCTCGGGTTCGACGCCGAGGATTTGCCCACCTTGTTCGGCGCGCCCGATCTCGGCGTGACGCGCTGGGGAACGCTGCTGGTCGACAATGCGACGCTGATGACGAGCATCGACGGCGTGTTCGCCGCCGGCGACATCGTGCGTGGCGCGAGCCTGGTGGTGTGGGCGGTGCGCGATGGTCGGGATGTAGCCGCGAATATCGATAAGTATCTCCGCTCAAAGGCGAATTCGGAGAGGAAGGCAGCATGAAGACGATTTTGACGGCGGTGGCGATGGCGGTCGCGGCACCCGCTTGGGCGCAGACAGCACCCACAATGCCGCAAGTCGCCGCAAATCCCGGACCGGTCGACCCGGCACGGCTGGCGGCCGCCAAGCCGGTCATCGATCAAGTCTGGCCGCTCGGGACGTACGAACGGATCATGCATGTCGTGATGGATCAGATGGTCAACGCGTCGATGGCCAGCATGTACGACATGAAGGTCGATGATTTTGCCAAAGGTATGGGCGCCGACGACAAGGCGCTCGGTGGCAAGACCTTTCGGGACGTGATGGGCAAGGAGGACCCCTATTTCGAGGAGCGCATGCGCCGCTCGATGAAAGTCATGACCGACGAGATGATCGCGCTGATGAATGAGGTCGAACCCGATGTCCGTGTGGCGTTCGCCAATGCTTATGCGCGCCGGTTCACGGTGGCGCAGCTGAACGATCTGCACGCTTTTTTCGATACGCCTACGGGGCGCATTTATGCGGCCGAGTCGATGACGCTGATGATGGGGCCGGACATGATGAAGGCGATGCAGGCCTTCACTCCCAAGTTCATGGAGCGCATGCCGGCAATCATGGCAAAGGTCGAGGCTGCGACCAAGGACTTGCCCGCGCCGCCCAAGCGCAAACCCGGCAAGCCATGACCGACCAGCGCGCCCGTCTCGCCGCGGAGGGGATGTATCGCCCCGAGTTCGAATCCGACGCGTGCGGGGTCGGGCTCGTCGCGGCGACCGACGGGCGGCCGTCGCGGCGCGTGGTGCAGTCGGCGATCGATGCGCTGAAGGCGGTGTGGCATCGCGGCGCGGTCGATGCCGACGGCAAGACCGGGGACGGGGCGGGGCTGCACATCGACTTGCCGCTCGCCTTTTTCGACGAGGCGATTCAGGCGTCGGGGCACAAGGTCGCCGACAACCGGCTGGGCGTCGGCATGATCTTCCTGCCGCGCACCGATCTGGGCGCGCAGGAAGCGTGCCGGACGATCGTCGAGAGCGTGATCATTGAGGCGGGCTATACGATCTATGGCTGGCGCCAGGTGCCGGTCGACGTGTCGGTGATCGGCCGCAAGGCGCAGGAGACTCGCCCCGAGATCGAGCAGATCATGGTCGCCGGACCGCTCCCCGACCGGCAATCCGCCGAGGAGTTTGAGAAAGACCTCTATCTCGTCCGGCGCCGGATCGAGAAGCGGGTGATCGCGGCGCAGATTTCGGGCTTCTACATCTGCTCGCTGTCGTGCCGCTCGATCATCTACAAGGGTTTGTTCCTCGCCGAATCCTTGTCGGTCTTCTACCCCGATCTCAAGGACCCGCGGTTCGAGAGCCGCGTCGCGATCTTCCACCAGCGTTATTCGACCAACACCTTCCCGCAATGGTGGCTCGCGCAGCCGTTCCGTTGCCTCGCGCATAACGGCGAGATCAACACGATCCGCGGCAACAAGAACTGGATGCTCAGCCACGAGATCAAGATGGCGGCGACTTCGTTCGGCGAAGCGTCGGAGGACATCAAGCCGGTGATTCCCGCGGGCGCGTCGGACACCGCCGCGCTCGACGCGGTGTTCGAGGCGATCTGCCGATCGGGCCGCGACGCGCCGACCGCGAAGCTGATGCTCGTGCCCGAGGCGTGGGACGCGAAGGGCGAGATGCCCAAGGCGCATCTCGACATGTTCAAATATCTCGGCAGCGTGATGGAGCCGTGGGACGGCCCCGCCGCGCTCGCGATGACCGACGGGCGCTGGGCGGTGGCGGGGATGGATCGCAACGCGCTGCGCCCGCTGCGCTACACGCAGACTAGCGATGGGTTGCTGATCGTTGGATCGGAAAGCGGCATGGTCGTCGTGCCCGAAACGATGATCGTCGAAAAGGGCCGGCTCGGTCCCGGCCAGATGATCGCGGTCGACCTCGAGGAGGGCAAGCTGTTCCACGACCGCGAGGTCAAGGACCGGATCGCCGGCGAGCACGATTACGCCGCGATGATCGGCAAGTTCATCGCCATCGACGATTTGACGACACCCAAAGGCGATCACGTCACGCGGTTCGAGCGCGCTGACTTGATGCGGCGCCAGGTCGCGGCAGGGCAGACGATCGAGGATCTCGAGCTGATCCTGTCGCCGATGGTCGAGACCGCGAAGGAAGCGATCGGCTCGATGGGCGACGACACGCCGCTCGCGGTGATTTCGGACAAGCCGCGGCTGATCAGCCAGTTCTTCCGGCAGAACTTTTCGCAGGTGACGAACCCGCCGATCGACAGCTTGCGCGAACGCCATGTGATGTCGCTCAAGACGCGCTTTTCGAACCTCGCCAACATCCTCGACACGGGCCAGGCGCAGGACGGTGTGCTGGTGCTCGAAAGCCCGGTGCTCGACGGCAAGGACTGGGCGCGGCTCAAGGCGCATTTCGGGAGCGCGGCGGCGAACATCGATTGTACCTTCGCCTCGGGCGGCGACCCCGAGACGCTACGCGCCGCGATTCAGCGGATCCGCAACCAGGCCGAGCAGGCGGTGCGCGAGGGCAAGTCCGAGCTGTTCCTGTCGGACCGCGCAATCGACGGCGACACGGTCGGCATCGCCGGCGTGCTGGCGGCGGCGGCGGTGCACACGCACCTCGTGCGGCGGGGCCTGCGGTCCTATTGCTCGATCAACATCGAGACCGCCGAATGCCTCGACACGCATTATTATGCTGTGCTGATCGGAGTCGGCGCGACGACGGTCTATGCGTATTTGGCCGAAGCGGCGATCGCGGACCGGCACGGGCGCGGGCTGTTTGGCGATCTGACCCTCGACAAGGCGCTCGCCAATCATCGCAAGGCAGTCGACGAAGGCCTGCTCAAGATCATGTCGAAGATGGGGATCGCGGTGATCTCCTCGTACCGCGGCGGGTATAATTTCGAGGCGGTCGGGCTGTCGCGCAGCCTCGTCAACGACTTGTTCCCGGGCATGCCCGCGAAGATTTCGGGCGAGGGTTACGCCTCGCTCCACCTCAACGCGCAGCAGCGCCACGACCAAGCGTTTGACCCTGCCGTCGCGACGCTGCCGATCGGCGGTTTCTATCGTCAGCGGCAAGGCGGCGAGACGCACGCTTATTCGGCGCAGCTGATGCACTTGCTGCAAACCGCGGTCGCGACCGATTCCTATTCGACCTATCAGAAGTTCTCGCGCGGGGTGGCCGAGCTGCCGCCGGTGTATCTGCGCGACCTGCTCCAGTTCAACTTCCCTGACGAAGGGATCGCGGTCGATCAGGTCGAGCCGATCACCGAGATCCGCAAGCGCTTCGTCACGCCGGGCATGAGCCTTGGCGCGCTGTCGCCCGAGGCGCACGAGACGCTGGCGATCGCGATGAACCGGATCGGCGCCAAGGCGGTGTCGGGCGAGGGTGGCGAAGACAAGGTCCGCTATGCCCCGTACGAGAATGGCGACAATGCCAATTCGGGGGTCAAGCAGATTGCCAGCGGGCGTTTTGGCGTCACTGCCGAATATCTCAACGCCTGCGACGAGATCGAGATCAAGGTGGCCCAAGGCGCCAAGCCCGGCGAGGGCGGGCAATTGCCCGGCTTCAAGGTGACCGAGTTCATCGCCAAGCTGCGCCACGCGACGCCGGGGGTGACGCTGATCTCGCCGCCGCCGCACCACGACATCTATTCGATCGAGGACCTTGCGCAGCTCATCTACGATCTCAAGCAGATCAACCCGCGCGCGCGGGTGTGCGTGAAGCTGGTCAGCTCGGCGGGGATCGGCACGGTCGCGGCGGGAGTCGCGAAGGCGCATGCGGACGTCATCCTCGTCTCGGGGCATGTCGGCGGGACCGGCGCGAGCCCGCAAACCAGCATCAAATATGCCGGGACGCCGTGGGAAATGGGGCTGTCGGAGGTCAACCAGACGCTTACGCTCAACGGCTTGCGCGGGCGGGTGAAGCTGCGCACCGATGGCGGGCTCAAGACCGGGCGCGACATCGTGATCGCCGCGATCCTGGGCGCGGAGGAATTCGGGATCGGCACGCTCAGTCTCGTCGCGATGGGCTGCATCATGGTGCGGCAATGCCATTCGAACACGTGTCCCGTCGGCGTCTGCACGCAGGATCCGAAGCTGCGCGACAAGTTCACCGGATCGCCCGAAAAGGTCATCAACCTGATGACCTTCATCGCAGAGGAAGTGCGCGACATCCTCGCCCGGCTGGGGTTCCGAAGCCTCGACGAGGTGATCGGGCGCACCGAATTGCTCCGCCAGGTCAGCCGCGGGGCCGAGCATCTCGACGATCTCGACCTCAACCCGATCCTTGCCAAGGTCGATGCCGACGACGTCCAACGCCGTTTCAGCCTCGACACGTGGCGCAACGAAGTGCCCGACAGCCTCGACGCGCAGATGATCAAGGACGCCGCGCACGTCTTTTCGCGCGGCGAGAAGATGCAGTTGACGTACTCGGTGCGGAACACCCACCGCGCGGTCGGCACGCGGCTATCGTCGGAGATTACCCGCATCTTCGGTATGGACAAGCTCGCCGACGGCCACGTCCATGTTCGACTGCGGGGGAGCGCGGGGCAGAGCCTCGGCGCGTTCCTGGTCAAGGGCATCACATTGGAAGTGTTCGGCGACGCCAACGATTATGTCGGCAAGGGCTTGTCGGGCGGAACGATCGTGGTGCGCCCGGTAGTGTCGTCGCCGCTCGCGTCGAACGAGAACACGATCATCGGCAACACCGTGCTCTACGGGGCGACCAGCGGGCGGCTGTTCGCGGCGGGCCAGGCGGGCGAGCGCTTCGCGGTGCGCAACTCGGGTGCGACGGTGGTGGTCGAAGGCTGCGGCGCGAACGGCTGCGAATATATGACCAACGGCATGGCCGTCGTGCTCGGCCCGGTCGGTGCGAATTTCGGCGCGGGGATGACCGGCGGGATGGCGTTCGTCTACGATGCGAGCGAAAGTTTCGAGCGCCGCGCCAATGGCGAATCGATCGTGTGGCAAAGGCTGAGCTCGGCGCACTGGGAGGCGGTGCTCAAGAACCTCGTCCGTGCGCACGCCGCGGCGACCGACAGCGCCTGGTCGCAATCGATCCTCGACGATTGGGGGCGCTCGCTGGGCGCGTTCTGGCAGGTCGTCCCCAAGGAAATGCTCGACCGGCTGAGCCATCCGCTCGACGACAGCGTGGAACTGGTCGCGGCCGAGTAGAGCCCTTCAAATCGAGCGGTTTGCGTGCTATGTACCGCCGTCCCGGACACCATATCGGACTGGTATCATGCGTAACATCATCCTGTTTGCCGTCGCCGCGACGATGGCGACTCCGGCCCTCGCGCACGACCGTTATGCCCCGCCGCCGCGCGATGACCTGCGCACCGCGTCGCGCGTGCTGAACGATCCGCGCGCGCAAGTTGCCGCCGCTGCCCTGGTCGATCAGCTTGCCAACGCGGTGCTCGAAACGCGCGTCGGCCCGCTTGCCGACCTCGCGCCAAATTCGGACATCCGGCCCGACGATACGCTCGCCGACGTGCAGGCGCGCCGCGACCCCTATTATCGCGAGAAATTGCGCAACGGGACGATCGGCGCGATGGCGGTGGCCGGCCGTACCGCGCGCGATGCTGCTGCGATGAGTGACGAGCTTGGCCGCACGATCGATCGCCTCGAGCGCGTGATCGACACCGTCAATCGGTAAAGACTCCGCCCGTCGTTGCGCTACACTGGCGCGCGACGATAGGGAGAGGTGATGCGACTGGACCGACCGCGGATCGAACCGCTGGCCAATGGCGAGCTTGACGACGAACAGCGCGAAGTGCTCGCCGGGTTCGGCGGGCACGTCCTCAACATCTTCCGCACGATGGCCCGCGCGCCCAAGGCGCTCAAGCGGTTCAACCTCTGGGGCGGGTACATCCTGTCCGACCGCAATTCGCTCGGCGCTCGCGAGCGCGAATTGCTGATCCTGCGCACCGGCTGGTTGTGCCGCTCGGGCTACGAATGGGTTCAGCATACGCGGATCGGGCTGCAGTCGGGGCTGACTCGCGAAGAGATCGAGCGGATCAAGATCGGGCCGGACGCCAATGGCTGGAGTGCGAGCGACGCCGCGTTGCTGCGCGTGGCCGACGATCTGGTCGGCGATTTCTTCGTGAGCGACGCGACGTGGGCGCGACTCGGCGATCTGACCGAGAAGCAGCGCATGGATGCCGTCTTCACCGTCGGTCAATACACACAGGTGTCGATGTTCCTGAACAGCTTCGGGGTGCAACTCGAAGCGGGGCAAATGCTCGATGCGGATTTCCCGCAATGAGAGTGGCGGGCAAGAGCGCGCTGGTGATGGGCGCGGGGCAATCGCCGGGCGAGACGATCGGGAACGGGCGCGCGATCGCCATGTTGTTCGCCCGCGAAGGGGCGAAGGTGTGGTGCGCCGACCGCGATTTTGCGCGCGCCGAGGAAACGGCCGCGGCGATTGTCGCGGAAGGCGGGCAGGTCGAGGCGATCGCCTGCGACGTGACGAAGCGTACCGATTGCGATGCCGCGGTCGCGGCGGCGGGCACGGTCGATATCCTCGTCAACAATGTCGGGATCGGCGGGCAGGATGGCCCGGCGCATATGGTCGCCGAGGATGCGTTCGACCGCATCCTGTCGGTCAACCTGAAGGGCGTGCTTAACGGCATCGCCGCCGCGATCCCGGGGATGCGCGAGCGCCGGCGTGGCGCGATCGTCAGTATCTCGTCACTTGCGGGAATCGCCGGGTGGCACATGGTCGCGTACGAAACCTCGAAGGCCGCCGTGAACCGGCTGACCCAGTCGACCGCGCTCGCCAACGCCAAGTACGGTATCCGCGTCAACGCCGTCGCGCCCGGATTGATGGATACGCCGATGGCGATCGACGGCATCGCCAAAGCGCGCGGGCTGGACCGCGAAACCGTCCGCGCCGAACGCGCTCAGCGCGTGCCCCTGCTCGCGCAGATGGGCGACGCGTGGGACACGGCTTACGCGACGCTCTTCCTCTGCTCGGATGAGGCGAAGTTCGTGACCGGCGTGATCCTGCCGGTCGACGGCGGGATGGGCGCGCGGATCGGCTAGCGCTGGCGCGCCTTGCGCGCGGCGTAGCGAGCGTCGCGCGCTGCCTTTAGCTCGGCGGCGCTCGGTACCACGACTTCCTTCTTGGGGGCGGGCTTGGCCGCTTCCGCCGCGGCGAGTGCCGCCGCCTTCTTGTCGGCCTTGGCTTGTTCGGCGGCAGCACGCTTGGCGGCGCGGCGCTCGGCCTCGGCCGCTTCCTTGGCTTCGCGCGCGGCCTGACGGGCGGCGATCGCGGCGGGATCGGCGACGGGCTTGTCGCGCAGCAGCTCGATCGCGCGCTGCTTGGCGGCGCGCGCGGCGGCCGCGCGTTCGTTGAAATCGGGGGCTTTGTAGGCGGCCATTGGTCATCCGTAGTTGATTAGGCGCGGGCGCGTAGCACTATCCTGGCGGATCGGCCAGATTTCGCTGCTTCCCCCGCTTGGCCGTAGCCCCTACCATTGGCGGCATGTGGCAGCTCTATCAATTCCCGCTTTGTCCGTTTTCGCGCAAGGTCCGGCTGCTGTTAGGCGAAAAGGGCGTCGGCTACACGCTGGTGCGCGAAAATCCGTGGGAGCGGCGCGACGAGTTCATCGACATGAACCCGGCGGGGCAGACGCCGGTGATTGCCGATGCGGAGCGCGACATCCGGCTGATCGATTCGCTCGTCATCTGCGAATATTTCGACGAGACGGTCGACAAGGCGCAGATGATCAACGGGACAGCGGTGCAGCGCGCGGAGATCCGGCGGCTGTCGACATGGTTCGACACCTATTTCTTCCGCGACGTGACCGAGAAATTGCTCGGCGAGCGGATGATCAAGCGAATCATCACCAAGGCGAGCCCCGACGCGAAGGTGCTGCGCGAAGCGATGAAGGCAGGCCTCGAATATCTCGATTACACCGATTACCTGCTCGACCGGCATAACTGGATGGCGGGTGCGACGCTCAGCCTCGCCGATCTGGCAGCGGCGGCGCAGATTTCGGTGGTGGATTATCTCGGCGGGATCGACTGGCGTAGCCACGAGGCGACCGCGCGCTGGTATTCGGGGATGAAGTCGCGGCCCAGTTTCCGCCCGTTGTTGAGCGAACGGATGGAGGGAATCCCGCCCGCGCCGCATTACGACGACGTCAATTTCTGATGCATGTCACGCACGAGGCGGGCGCGCCGGCCGAGCCGGTGATCGCGTTCGACGACTGGCTGAAGGTCGACATCCGCATCGGCACGATCGTTGCCGCCGACCCGTTTCCGGAGGCGCGCAAGCCCGCCTACAAGCTGCGGATCGATTTCGGCGCGGGCATAGGCATCAGGAAATCGTCGGTGCAGATCACCGAGCATTATAGGCTGGGCGAACTGGTGGGCCGGCAAGTCGCCGCGGTGGTCAATTTCGCCCCACGCCAGATCGGGCCGTTCGTGTCCGAAGTGCTGACGCTCGGCTTTCCCGATGCGGATGGCAAGGTCGTGCTGATCGGACCGAGCGAGGCGGTGCCGAACGGCGGGCGGCTGTTCTGATCCGTATCGGCACCGCCGGCTGGTCTATTCCGCGCGCGGTGGCCGACCGGTTCGGCGAGGGCGGCAGTGCGCTCGAACGCTATGCGACGCGGTTCGACGCGGTCGAGATCAACTCGAGCTTCTACCGCCCGCACAAGCCGGAGACCTATGCGCGCTGGGCGGCGAGCGTGCCCGAGGGTTTTCGCTTCGCGGTCAAGTTGCCCAAGGCGATCACGCACGAACGGCGGCTGGCCGATTGCGGCGATCTGGTCGCGGCGTTCGCCGAACAGACCGCGCACCTTGGCGACAGGCGCGGGCCGGTGCTCGTGCAGTTGCCGCCGAGTCTCGCCTTCGACGCCAACACCGTGGAGTCTTTCTTCGTCGATCTGCGGCACTGCTTCGGCGACGGCCCGATCGTGTGCGAGCCGCGCCACGCCAGCTGGTTCACGGCCGCTGCCGATCAGTCGCTCGCCGAACACCGCGTCGCGCGTGTCGCTGCCGACCCGGCGCGCGTGCCCGAAGCCGCCACGCCCGGCGGCTGGACCGGACTGACCTATGCCCGCCTCCACGGTTCGCCGCGCATCTATTGGTCGAGCTATGACGATGCGACGATCGCGCGTTTGGCCGCGGCGGCGGCGGCGAGCGTTGTCGAAAGCTGGACGATCTTCGACAACACGACCTCGGGCGCGGCGATCGAGAACGCGCTGGCGATGCGCAATCTGTTGCCTAAGGCGTCATCACCACGCCGATAAAAGCGGCGAGCGCGACGAGTACCAGGAATCCGTTGATCGCGACGAGAAGCGCGGTCGGCAGGCGCCGCGCACGTGGCTTGGGGGGCTGTACGCTGGGTGCCAGTTCGCGCCATACCGCTGCGACGAAGCAGAACGCCGCGAACAGGATCAGCATCGCGCCGGTCGATTTGGTCAGCCAGTCGGCAACGACCTTGTCGAGCAACGCGCGCGCCCCAACCCCCGAGGCCAGCGCGGTCAGCCCGGTTCGCACCCAAGCGGCGTAGGTCCGCTCGGCCGCCAGAATAGTGCGGTCGGCGGCGAGCTCGGTACGCCGATCCGCACTGTCGACCTGCACGTCCGCGCTGATCTTCAGAGCGGCGGCCGATTGCTTGATCTTTTCCTGGGCGGCTGCGGCGCGAGTTTCGGAGTCGACCATGCGCTAGCCCGCGAGGCTCTTCGACGCTTGTTCGAACAAATCCTTCGACAGCTCCGGCGTTGCGAGGATGCGTTCGAGCTCGGCCTTCATCAGCGCCGCACGCGCTTCGTCGAACCGCCGCCAGCGGCCGAGCGGCGGGAGCAGCTTGGCGGCGGTCTGCGGGTTGAGCTTGTCGAGCGCGATGAGATGATCCGCGAGGAAGCGGTATCCCGCGCCGCTGGCGGCGTGGAACGCACGCTGGTTGACTCCGAATGCGCCGACCAGCGAGCGAGCGCGGTTGGGGTTGGCGAGGCTGAAATCGGGATGCCGCGCGAGGTCCGCGACCACCGCCGGCGTATCGTCGCGCGCCGACAGCGCCTGCGTCTGGAACCACTTGTCGAGCACCAACGGGTTGGTCGAATAGCGATTGTAGAAGATGTCGAGCGCCGCAACGCGCTCGTCGGAAGTGCCGTTGGCGAGCGTGGTCAGCGCACCCTGCCGATCGGTCATATTGTCGGCTGATTCAAACTGCGCGAATGCGAGTGACGCCGCGTCGTCCGCGCCGCTCGCGGCGATATAGCCGAGCGCGACGGTGCGCATCCGGCGGTTCGCCTTGGCGGCGGGCGAATAGACGAACGGCCCGGGTTGGCTCGCATCGGCATAGGCCGAGCGCCACAGGCCGGCGAGGCTCTTGCCGAGGTCGCGGCGCAGCGCTTCGCGCGCGCGGAACACCGCGTCGGGATCGACCACCGGCAATTGGTCGCCGATGAACGCGTCCGACGGCAGCAGCACCGCCTCGGCGACGAAGGCGCGGTCGAGCGCGGGGTCTTCGAGCGTGCGCCGCACCGCCTCGATCACCGCGCGATGCTCGACGCGGCCCAGCGTTACCGCCGACACCAATGTGTCGAGCATCAATTGCTGCATCGCTTCATAGCGGGCGAACGGATCGTCGTCGTGCGCGGACAGGAAGGCGAGCTCGTCGGTCGAGCGGTCGCTTTCGATGATCACCGGCGCCGAGAAACCGCGATTGATCGACAGCACGGGATGCTCAGTGACACCCTCGAATGTGATCGCCACCGTCGGCTGGTCGAGCATGTAAAGTTGCTGATCGCTCAGCGTCGCGCCGCTTTCGCCGAACAGCTTGATCCGTAAGGGGAGGACGAACGGCTCCTTGTCGGGCTGGCCCGGGGTAGGCGGGGTGTGCTGGGCGAGCCGCAACGTCGCGCGCCCCGATCCGGCGTCATGGTCGAGCGCCGCCGAAACGCGCGGCGTCCCCGCCTGCGAATACCAGCGCCGGAACTGCGATAGGTCGACCCCGCCGCCGTGCTCCATGCAGCGCACGAAATCCTCGCACGTTGCGGCCGTCCCGTCGTAGCGGTCGAAATAGAGGTCGGTCGCCATGCGGAAGCGCTCGGGCCCCAGGATGGCCGCCATCATGCGGATGACTTCGGCGCCCTTGTTGTAGATGGTGGCGGTGTAGAAGTTGCTGATCTCCATGTACGAATCGGGCCGGATCGGGTGCGCGAGCGGGCCGGCATCCTCCGGAAACTGGCTCGCACGAAGCCCCCGCACATCCTCGATCCGCTTGACCGCGGCCGATCCCTGGTCGGCGGAGAAGCTCTGGTCGCGAAAGACGGTGAAACCTTCCTTCAGGCTCAGTTGGAACCAGTCGCGACACGTCACCCGATTGCCCGACCAATTATGGAAATATTCGTGCGCGACGACGGCGGCGATGGCGTCGTAATCGTAATCGGTCGCGGTGTCGGGGTCGGCGAGGATGTAGCGGCTGTTGAAGATGTTCAGCCCCTTGTTCTCCATCGCGCCGAAGTTGAAATCGTCGACAGCGACGATGTTGAACACGTCGAGATCGTATTCGCGGCCGTATACCTTCTCGTCCCACGCCATCGCGGTTTGCAAGGCGGCGAGCGCGTGGCTCGTCTTGGGGAGGTCGTCGGCGCGGACCCAGATGGCGAGATCGACCGTACGGCCCGACATCGTGGTGAAGCTCGCGCGGTTGGCCGACAGGTCGCCCGCGACCATCGCGAACAAATAGCACGGCTTGGGAAACGGATCGCGCCATTCGGCCCAGTGACGGCCGTCTCCCGCATCCCCCGCCGCGATCGGATCGCCGTTCGCCAGCAGCACGGGAAAACGTTTCCGCTCGGCGGTCATCTTCACCGAATAGCGCGCGAGCACGTCGGGCCGGTCGGGGAAGAAGGTGATGCGGCGAAACCCCTCCGCTTCGCATTGCGTGCACAGGTTGCCGCCCGAAGCGTAGAGCCCCATCAACTGCGTATTGCGGTCGGGGTGGATTGCGACCTCGGTCTCGATCCGGTGCTCGCTGCCGGTGAGCGCGATCTCAAGCGTGTCGCCGTCCATCCGCCAGTCGTTGTGCGCCGCGCCGTCGACCAGCACGCGGAGCGGTACCTGCCCGTCGCCGTCGAGCCGCAGCGGACGGTCGTGCGCGCTCGACCGCACCACGTCGAGCGTCGCGGTGACTCGCGTCGTCGCGGGATCCAGATCGAAATCGAGCGCGATGTCGGGGACCAGCCAGTCGGGCGGGCGATAATCCTCGCGGCGCGTGATGGTCGGCGTGGCGAGGGCGGACTGGGCGTCGATCATTCTTTTCCCGTTATCGTCGGTACTTGGCGGAAACGACCGGTGGGGCGCGTGGTTGCCAAGGCTTCGCGCCGTGCTACGCGGGAGCGGCGGGACAGCCAAGAGGAAAGCCATGGCAATGTCGATCGGCGGAGTGGTGTGGCCAGGCTTTTGATCTTCGGGCTGGGCTATGCGGCGAACGCGATCGCGGCGCGGCTCGACGCGTGGTGGATCGACGCGACCGGGAACGCGGGCAACCTCGATTTCGACGACCGCGCCGGGGTGATCGCGGCGATCGACGCGGCGAGCCACATCCTGTCGTCGGTGCCGCCGGGCGAGGTCGACCCGGTGCTTGCGCGTTACGGCGCAGCGCTGGCCGACGGTGGCAAGTGGCTCGGCTATCTCTCGTCGACCGGGGTTTATGGCGACACGGGCGGGGCGTGGGTCGATGAAAGCGCCCCGATCAAGGGTCGCCGCGCGGGTCGCAACCAGGCCGACGGTGACTGGCTGGCGCTCGGCGCGCGGGTGTTTCGCTTGCCCGGGATCTACGGCCCCGGCCGCTCGCCGCTCGATCGCGTGCGTTCGGGCCAAGCACATCGCACGGCACAGCCGGGGCAGGTGTTCAGCCGAGTCCATGTCGACGACATCGCCAGCGGCGTGATCGCCGGCTTCGACGCGCCGCCGGGGGCCTACAATCTGTCCGACGACCTGCCCGCGCCGCAGGATGTGGTGATCGAGTTCGCCAGCGCGCTGCTCGGGAGGGAACCGCCGCCGATCGTCCCGCTCGAAGCGCTGTCACCCGAAGCGCACGCGTTCCATGCCGAGAACCGCCGCGTCGCGAACGGCAAGGCTAAGCGCGTGCTCGGCTGGCGGCCCGCCTATCCCGACTATCGGTTCGGCCTGCGTGCCCTCAACGCGATGACGAGCCCCGCCGCGGTCAGCGCCGCGCCCGCGACCGCCAGCCCCGACCAGCGATAGCCTTCGAACAAGGTCGACAGCATCATCGCGATGACCGGCACGATCACGCTCGAATAGGCCGCCTTGGCCGGGCCGATCGTGCGCAGCACGCCATAATATAGCGGGAAGGCGAGCGCGGAGGCGGCAAGCCCGAGATAGAGAATGCCGGCCCAATAGGCCACGCGCAGCTCGATCGACGGCGGTCCGGCGGTCGCCAGCGCGAACAAAGCGTCGAGCCCGGCGCCGATCAGCATCGCGAGCGCGAGCGTCGGTGCCATCGGATAGCGCGCCGCCGTCGGCGTCGCCTGGAGCACGTTGGCGCTCGATGCGGCGAGGATCGCGGCCAGCGTGAATGCGACTCCGGCGATGGCTTGCCCCGGGCCGTTGGGGTCGATCCGCGCTTCGTGGACGAACAGCAGCACGATCCCCGCCATCGCCACGCCCGACCCGGCGACAAGCTGGCGCCCCATCTTCTGTCCGAGGAAAATCCGCGCGAACAGTGCGTTGGGTATTAGCAGCAGCGCGAACACCACCGACACCAGCCCCGACGTGATATGCTGCTCCGCGCGGTAGACGAGATTGAAGTTGAGGCAGAATTGCGCGACCCCAATCGCGCCGGCGAACCCCAGGCCGCGCGCATCGAACCGCCAGCTGTCGCGGCGCGCGATGGCGTAGACCGCCATCGCGACCCCGGCGACCACGAACCGGTATGTCACCGACCAGCTTGGCGGCACCACGCCCAATTGATCGCGGATCACCAGCCAGGTCGATCCCCAGATCAGCGTCACGATCCCGAACGGGATCAACACCGCGAGGCGCGCCGATTGCGGCTTGGCTTGGGGCGGCTGGAGCACGATCGCTGCTCTACGCCCGCGCGCTCGTCCGGCAACCCCGGTTATGATTGTGGGGTTATAAGGCTGGCCTATGGAAGCGCGGCGATCGCGTCGGCGAGCGGGCGGATCGCGTCTTCGCTCTGGTTCCACGACGTGACGAGCCGAACCTCGCCCGGCGCCCAGTCGTAGAAATCGAACCCGAGTGCGCGCAGGCTGGCGGCCTCGTCGGGGGTGGCGCGCAGGAACACTTCATTGGCCTCGACCGGATAGACCAGCCGCTCGCCCGCCGCCTTCGCCAGCAGCGCCGCCCCGGCATTGGCGGCGCGCGCATTGGTGCGCCACACGTCGTCGTCGAGCATCGCGAGGATTTGTGCGGCGAGGTAGCGGCCCTTCGACACCAGCAGCCCGGCGCGCTTGCGGCGATAGTGCGTCGCGGCGGCGAGCTCGGGTTTGAAGAAGACGAGCGCCTCGGCGGTCATCCCGCCGTTCTTGATGAACCCGAAGCTCAGCGCGTCGACCCCCGCGCGCCACGTCAGGTCGGCGAGATCGGCGCCCGAATGCGCGACGGCATTGGCGAAGCGCGCGCCGTCCATGTGGAAGCCGAGCCCGCGCGCCTTCGCGACCTCGCCCAGCGCCGCGACCTCGTCGGGCGTGTAGGTCAGGCCGTATTCGGTCGCGTTGGTGATCGACAGCGCATGCGCCTGCACCTGGTGGACGTCGTTGCGGATGCCGGCGAGGATAGCCTCGACCGCTTGCGGCGTGACCTTCGCGCCCGGGCCCTCGGCGAGCAGCAATTTGGCGCCGTGGAGGTAGAAGCCCGGCGCCCCCGCCTCGTCGTTGTTGATGTGCGCCTCGCGGTGGCAGATCACCGCGCCGTGCGGCGGGCAGAGCGCGGCGAGCGCGAGGCAGTTCGCCGAGGTGCCCGACGGCGTCCACAGCACCGCGACCTCTGTCCCGAACAGGTCCGAGAAGCGCCCGTCGAGCTGCCGGCTCCAGCGGTCGCCGTCGTACGCGGTGTCGAGCACATTGGCCGCGGCGATCGCATCGATCACCGGCGGGCAGGCGGGGGCGGCGTTGTCGGAGAAGAAGCGCATGCGCCCTATGTGCCGCGAAGCCGCCGATTATGCCACCGTCCGTGGTGCAACTCGCCAGGCGCTAAGTTCACAAAGTTTACACTGCGGCGGTGTTTTGGGCGATTTGCATCGGGTTCGCGTCCGCGAAGCGCCGGCAACGCGACACCAGCGCGACACGTGCGCGACGAGTCCGCGCCATCGAAGCCACCGTCCTGCGCCCGCCAGGCCACGCCGACGCGGCGGCGAAGCGAGGACGGGAAACGCGTATCTGCCGGACTAGTCATCGCGCAGGGTAGATCAGACGAAATCCTAAATTGGTAGCGATTTTCGCCGCGGTGGCCGGCCGAATGCCGATCCGGTCTAGTTATCGCCCGGCCGCTGATCGGGCGGGCGCGGCGGGCGGTCGCCGGTGTCAGGCGCGGGGCTGATCTTGATCGTGCCGTCCTTCTTGACCTGAAGGTTGACCCCCAGCCCCTCGATGCTGCCCTCGACCGGCAGCGGCCCGGCGCCGGGATCGATCGTCAGATTGCCGTCGGTCGCGTTGGCGATGTCATCGTTTGCATCGACGACGGGCGGGGGTGGCGGCGCGATGCCGAGCGCCTGTTGCATGAAATCCTTCCACACCCGCGCGGGTACGCCGCCGCCCGACAGGCCGGGATTGGGGGTGTTGTCGTCGTTGCCGACCCACACGCCGACCACCAGATCCTTGGCGAACCCGACGAACAAGGCGTCGCGGCTGTCCTGCGTCGTGCCGGTCTTGCCATAGGTCGGCACCGACAGCGCGGCTTCATGCCCCGTGCCGCTCGTCGCGGACGCGGTGAGCAGGTCGAGCATTTCGTCGCGCACGTGGTCGCCGAACGCGCTGCGCGTGCCGACCAGCCGGTCGTACCAGCTCTTGTTGTCGTTCGCCTCGATCCCGCGCGCGCCGACCGGATAGCCGTCGCCCGCCACCGCCGCGAACGCGCTGGTCAGTTCGAGCAGCGACCCCGTCGCGGTGCCGAGCGCGATCGTCGCTTCGTGCGGCAGCGGCGTAGAAATGCCCAGGTCGCGCGCCGCCTTGATCACCGCATCGATCCCGACCTTCTGGATCAGCCGCGCGGCGGCGACGTTGGACGATTTCTGGAACGCGCGGCGCAGCGTGATCGTGCCTTCGTACTTGCCGTCGCTGTTCTTCGGGCTCCAGCCGGAGATGGTGATCGGCTCGTCCTCGATCTTGTCATCCGGAGTAAGGCCGGCGCGCATCGCGGCGAGGTAGACGAACAGCTTGAACGCCGATCCCGGCTGGCGCCGCGCCTGCGTCGCGCGGTTGAACGGGCTCGCCTTGTAATCCTTGCCGCCGACCATCGCGACGACGCGGCCGTCGGGGCGCATCGCGACGATCGCGATCTGCGCTTGGCGCAGCCCCGCGCGCCGCGCCGCGCGCTCGGCGGCATGCTGCAGGCGGAGGTCGAGCGTCGTGGTGACGGTGGTTTCCTGACTCAGGTCACCGGCGGTGTCACGCGCTTCGGGCAGCACCCAGTCGGCGAAATAGGTGCCGTCGGGTACCAGCTTGACCGGGCGCGGGCGCGGGGTCGCGGGCTTGACCGCCGCCGCCTGCGCCTTGGTCAGCGTGCCGGTGTCGACCATCGTCGCGAGCACGACCTTCTCGCGGTCGCGCGCGCCCTTCAAGTTACCGGTCGGCGCGAGCTTCGACGGCGCCTTCACCAGCCCTGCCAGCATCGCCGCCTGGCTGATGCTCAGTTCGTTCGGCTCGCAATCGAAATAATGCTCCGACGCCGCGGTCAGGCCATAGACGTTGTCGCCGAAATAGACGTTCGACAGGTAGCGCGACAGGATCTCGTTCTTCGACAGCCACGCCTCGAGCCAAAACGAGATCAGGATCTCGCGGCCCTTGCGCAGGAAGGTGCGATCCGAATCGAGGAACGAATTCTTGGCGAGTTGCTGCGTGATCGTGCTCGCGCCCTCGCGCACGCCACCCGCGCCGACGTTGCGGAACAATGCGCGGCCCATCCCCCAGGGGTCGATCCCCCAGTGCGAGTAGAAACGCCGATCCTCGACCGAGATGAACGCGCCGGTCACATATTTGGGCAGCTTCGCCGCATCGACCGGCTTGCCGACGATCGCACCGCGCTTGGCGATCGGCGTGGTGCCGTCCGATGCCAGCAGGGTGATCGAGGGCGGGGTCGGCGGCTGGAGCGACTTGGAGAGCGGCGCAGTGACCGCGAGCCAGCCGACCAGGATGACGAACAGGATGACGAACGCCGCCAGCGTGCGGACGATGATGCGCCCCCAGCGGCGCCGCTTTTTCGGCGGCACCGTCGCCGCGCCCGGATAATCGAGCGGCGGAATGCCGTCGAGCGCGTTGGGCTGGGGTTCGGTCGGATAGACCGAATGCGCGCCCCATAAAGGGTCGGGCTTGCGGCCGGGGTCTTCGGGGTCGTCACGCATCGTCGTCAAAATCCACTCGGCGCATCGGCCTCTAGCGTATTACTTATATAATACAGATCGCGCAACCGCCGCATCGGAAGGCGATCTAGCCCAAATCGCCGCCACCGCACAGTGCGTGGATTGAGGCAGCGCCCGGGGGCCGCTATCGCTGGGCGGTCGCGCACCCGCGGCGTGGAGATTCGAACGCATGACCGACGCGCCGCTGGTGGTGGGAATTGGCGGAACGATCGGCGCGGTGTCGTCGACCGAGCGCGCTTTGCGGATCGCGCTCGATGCGGTCGAGCGCGAGGGGTTCCGCACCCGGCTGTTCGGCGGCGAGGACATGGCGCGGCTGCCGCTCTACGACCCGCGCACGACCAGCCGCACGCACCACGAGCAGGATTTCGTCGAGGCGGTGCGCGGGGCGTCGGCGCTGATCATTGCCAGCCCGGGCTATCACGGCAGCATTTCGGGCGTGGTCAAGAACGCGCTCGATCTGCTCGAGGAAACATCGAAGGACGCGCGGCCCTATCTCGCCGACATGCCGGTCGGGCTGATCGCGACCGCCTATGGCTGGCAAGCGACGGGGAGCACGATCGCCGCGCTGCGCTCGATCGTCCACGCGCTGCGCGGCTGGCCGACGCCGTTCGCCGCCGCGATCAACACCCAGATCACCAAGTTCGACGAGCATGGCGGCGCGACCGACCCGGCGGTGATCGAGCAGCTGTGCCTCGTCGGCAAGCAAGTCGCGCGCTTCGCCCCGCTGGTGGATCGCACTAGCGCCTGATCCAAATCGCTGCTCGTGCGTATTGACGCGGGGAACGACCGAGGACCCGCATGAGCCTGTTGACCCATTCGAAACTGCATCTCGCGCCCGACGCGTCGCGCACCGTCATCCGCCCGTTCGACCCGCAATATCCCCAACCCTTCGCCGATACCGAGCCGTCGCGCACCGAACGCATCGTCGACGCCATCCTGGCGATGGGCGCGAACGAGCTGAAGGCGCGCGAGGCGACGATCGCGCCGCTGCACAAGCGCCACCGCAACCTCGACCGGCTGCTGCAGCGCCGGTACGAGGAGGTCGCCACGCTGGTCCCCGCCGCCGAGCAGGCGAGCGACGACGCTAAAACGGTCATCGGTGCTTATTTCAGCGAGGAATATTCGTTCGAGGCCGCCGCGCTGTTCAATCCCAGCATGATCCCGCTGTCCGACCAAACCGGCGCGCCTAAGGGCGGCGTGCGTTTCCTGCTGTCGCTGCGCGGGATCGGCGAAGGGCACGTGTCGTCGGTCACCTTCCGCACCGGCCATTGGAGCAAGCGCGACGGGTTCGTCGTCGACAAGCCGAGCAAGCAGGCGATCTCGCCGCAGATCGACGCGTCGGACGTGCCCGGCGACGATATCACGCGGATCAATTGCGAGGGCAGCCGCGATCCGTCCGAAAGCGTGCTGTTTCCCGTCACCCCGAGCCAGCGCCAGGGTATCGAGGACCTTCGGCTCTGCCGCTTCGTCGACGACAACGGCACGGTCGATTACCTCGGCACCTACACCGCGTTCGATGGTCGTGCGACGCGGTCCGAACTGCTCCGCGGGTTCCATTTCGACCAGTTCGAAATGCGCCCGCTCAAGGGCGCGGCGGCGGACAGCAAGGGCATGGCGCTGTTTCCGCGGCTAGTCGACGGGCGCTACGTCATGCTCGCGCGGCAGGACAACGAGAATATCTGGCTGCTGCGATCGGACGACCTTTACACCTGGGAGGGCGGTGAGAAGCTGATCTGCCCCAAATTCTCGTGGGACCTGTGCCAGATGGGCAATTGCGGGTCGCCGATCGAGATCGACGAGGGCTGGCTGGTGCTGACCCACGGCGTCGGGCTGGTGCGCAATTATTCGATGGGCGCGGCGTTGCTCGACAAGCATGATCCGTCGAAGGTGCTCGCGCGCACGCCCGAACCGATCCTGCGGCCGAGCGCCAAGGAACGAGACGGCTACGTCCCCAACGTCGTCTATAGCTGCGGCGCGATGGTGCACGACCGCACGCTGCTCTTGCCCTACGGCATCGCCGACAATTTCGCGGCTTTCGCGAGTTGCGCGGTCGACGATCTGCTCGCCGCGATGAAATGAGGATCGCGACGTATAATGTGAATGGCGTGAACGGCCGCTTGCCGGTGCTGCTGCGCTGGCTAGCGGAGGATGTGCCCGACATCGTGTGCCTGCAGGAATTGAAGGCGCCCGACGAGCGTTTCCCCGCGGCAGCGCTGAACGATCTCGGCTACCAGGCGGTCTGGCACGGCCAGAAGAGCTGGAACGGCGTCGCGATCCTCAGCCGCATTGGCGATATCCACGAGACACGGCGCGGCCTGCCGGGTGACGACGGCAGCGATGGCCAGAGCCGGTATCTGGAGGCGGCGGTCAACGGTATCCTCATCGCATGCCTCTATCTCCCCAACGGCAACCCCCGCCCGGGGCCGAAGTTCGAGTATAAATTGCGCTGGTTCGACCGCCTCGCCGCCCACGCGCAGTCGCTGCTCGACGCGGGCGTGCCGGTGGCCCTCGCCGGCGACTTCAACGTGATGCCAACCGGGCTCGACGTCTACAAACCCGAGCGATGGCTCGACGACGCACTATTCGCGCCCGAGGTGCGGCAGGCGTTTGCCGATCTGGTCGCGCAAGGGTGGACCGACGCGCTCCGCACGATGCATCCGGGCGAGACGATCTACACCTTCTTCGACTATTTCCGGAACGCCTATGCCCGCAACGCCGGCTTGCGCATCGATCACTTCCTGCTCAGCCCCGATCTGGCCAAGCGGTTGGTCGACGCGCAGGTCGAGCGCCGCGTGCGCGGCTGGGAAAAGACCAGCGACCACGCGCCGGTGTGGATCGAGCTGAAATAGAAAAATGGTGCGCCACGCAGTCCGCAGCGAACCAGTCTCTGGTTCAATTTCCCTGTTATCTGCGAATTTACAGGGAAAATGCGTTTTTTGGGGGCGGGCTTTGAGCTGTCGACTGCCGTGAAACGCCGAAATTCCGTGGTTTTCTGGTGTTTTCCCCTGAAGCGATAACAGGGAATTCAATTGCGGCTATCAGGGAATATGGAATGTTAGAACAGGGATTTGCAGGCGCGCTAACAGATGGCAGGGCGTTGATCAGGGAAGTGCGTAGAGCGCTCCGCGTTCGTCACCATCCTCGTCTTTGTCTGACACCTCGGCATGGAGGAGCAGCATCGCAAACCCTCCCCGCTGAGCCAGCAGTTGTTCGGTGAGGATTTCCACCCGCCGCACGTCACACTCTGACAACCACGTATCGGCGTCGCATTCTTCGATCTCTGAGAACTTTCCGGGCTCGAGCCCGAACGAGTGTCCGATCGAGCCAGGGGGTATGGGGCCGCCGACGCTCGGGACGATCCAAGGGAAGTGTCGCTCATTGCGATAGATGCGCACGATCCGTCCGAGCCTGCACAGAATGACTGCGACAGCTTCTCGATGTGCCTCGACATAGGATCGAGCCATCGCCTCCTTGCTGACGTCGAACTCATCGGCCAGCCTAACGATTTCGGTCAGGCTGGGTCGCCTGGATGCAAGCACTGAGCGCAGGCGAGGTACGGGCATCAGCAATGCGGCCGCGAACCGGTTGGCCTCCGCTTCGATACGCCGCCGCCGGTTCTGCTCTTTGGCGTCAAGCATGTGCAGATCATCGAGGAGCATTCAAAACCGTGGCCAGCGTCGGGCATATGCGTCGGGATCGGGAAATGCCCGAGCTCGTGCGCGACCGAATATCGCCGCCGTTTTCGCGTTCGCCCCGCAGCAACGAGAATGCTGCCAGCCGCCTTGTTGGCGTCCATGACCAATGCAGCCTCGAAACCTTCGGTGTTGAATTCCGTGACCGAAAGAATGTCGAGCTGACCGCACAGCTCCTCGACCGGCACCGCGGTTGGTAAATCGGCTACGAGTTTGTGAATACCGGCGGCAATCGCTAACGGCGAGCCCAAGCCATCAAGGTCGAGCCGACTGATCGTCAAGAACCGGACCCGCGATTTTCATCTGCTCCATGAGCATCCGAGCCGAGCTACGGCCGCTTTATGGTGAGTCCACAAGCGCGACGATTGTCCCCAATTGGGTCGTAAGCGGCCGGGCGGGTTACGCCCCAGTTTCGGTCGTCCGACTAGCAGAGCTTCGATATTGAAAGCGATCGGCTTTCGCTGTCACGTTGCTTGGCTGTCGGCGAATTGTTTTCCTA
>NZ_SSMY01000004.1:0-292500 GCF_004799495.1 Sphingomonas sp.
CGCGTAGCCAAAGCTACGCGCAAGCAAGTGACGATGCGCAGGTAAACCGTCCCCCGGACGGTTTAGCCGTGTCCGGGGGACACGGCGACCTGCGCATCCAGCGGGCTTCTCCGGGCGACCGCTTCGCGGCGGGCCGATTTTGGCGCCGGGCGGCGTCGCTTCGTCGGTCACGATGCGCAGAGGCATCGCTCCCTCCTTGCTTCTTGCCCAACACCAAAATCGGCTCCGTCACGACCGCGCGGCAATTGAATACGGACCCTAAGTGAAACCGCGTATCCTCATCCTGATCGGCGCGTTCTGGCCGGGTCACGAATCGGCCGGGCCGAACCTGAGCGTCAAGACGATGTGCCAGGCACTGTCCGACGAATTCGATTTCCTGCTCGTCGCGCGCGACCGCCCGTTCGGCGCGACCGAGGCGCTGGTCGCGAACGACGCGTGGTTCAATCTGGGCTGGGCGAAAATTCATTACCTGACCGTCGGGCGGAACGGTGCCGAAGGGCTGGCTGCGTTGTTGCGGGACACCCCGCACGACGTTTTGTTTTCCAACGGCTTCTTCGACCGCGAGTTCACCATCCCGGCACTGCTCGCGCGCCGCTTCGGCAAGGCGCCGCGGCGACCCACGATCATCGCGCCGCGCGGCGAATTCTCGTCGGGCGCGCTCGGGCTGAAGGGGGGACGCAAGGGGCTGTACCGTCGCATCGTCACCGCGCTCGGACTGGCGAAGCAGGTAACCTTCCAGGTCACAAGCACCGAGGAGGAAGCCGACATCCGCGCTGCCTTCCCGCGCAATCCGGTCGAGCGGATCGGCAATGTCCGGCCGCTGTTTGCGCTGCCCGGTTATTGCCCGGGCGCGACGTTCCGCGCGGCGTTTCTTGGCCGCATCTCTCCCGTCAAAGGGCTCGATATTGCGCTGGAGGCGCTCGCGCTGGTCAGGCAGCGCGTCGATTTCACGATCTACGGACCCGTCAGCGACGCGGCGCACTGGGCACGGTGCGGGGCGTTGATCGCCGCGCTCCCCACCAACGTCACCGCGCATCATGCGGGTGAACTGACCAACGACGCGGTGCCCAGGGCGATGGCGGCGCAGGACGTGCTGCTGCTGCCATCGCGCTCGGAGAATTTCGGGCACGCGATTTTCGAAGCGCTCGCCGCCGGAACACCGGTCGTGATCGGCGACAAGACCCCGTGGCGTGGACTGGAGGCGGCGAAGGCGGGGTTCGACATCGCGCTTCCTGATCCGGTAGGCATTGCCGCGGCGATCGACCGGCTGGCGGCAATGTCCGCCGCAGACCGTGCGGCATGGCGCGCCGGCGCGCGCGCGGCGGCCGAGGCGTTCGTCGCGTCGAGCACCGCACGCACCGATATGACGCACCTCTTTCACCGGCTGGCGGGGCATTGATGCCGAGCGAACTTCATCCTTCCGCCGCCGCGCGCGCGATGCGGGCGATGCGCGGCCTGACCAACCTGCGCGGCTGGCACCGCGTCGCCGCGGCTGCAGCGGGATCGAGCGGGGCGTTCCGTGTCGCCAATGACGGGCTGTGGCTCGAAGGCGATCTGGGGTCGCTGATCGAGCGCGAATTCTATCTCTACGGCGGCTACGAGCGCGAGCAGATCGACCTGTTCCTGTCGCTGGTCCCGCGCGAGCGGCGCGGCACGATCCTCGATATCGGCGCTAACATCGGCACGCATTCGCTGCGTTTCAGCCAGGCGTTCGAGCACGTCCTGTCGTTTGAGCCGAACCCGCTGGTGATCGACCGGCTGCGGCGCAACGTCGCGCTCAACGACGCGCGGAACATCGCGGTGCATCATGTCGGGCTGGGCGACGCGCCAGCCGACCTTGAGTTGTTCGCGCCGGTCGGGACCAATCAGGGGCTCGGGACTTTCCTGACGACTGACCAATACGATCTGCCGCTCGAACGGATAGGCATGTCGCGGATCGAAGCCGGCGACGCTTATGTCGGCGCCCATGCGCCCGGGCGGATCGACGCGATCAAGTGCGATGTCCAGGGCTTCGAAGTGCAGGTGTTCGCCGGCTTGCAGGACATCATCCGCCGCGACCGCCCGATCGTCTGGGTCGAGGTCGGCGGCGGGGCGCACACCGTGGCCGACGAGATCGCCGCGCTGATCGCGTTGCTGCCCGCCCCGGCCCGCTACTTCCGCATGTCGACCGAAAGCACCGGGCTCGTCTCGCACGCCACACTGGTCGAAGCCGATGCCGCCGATATCGTCGGGGGCGACTGGGTGATCGTGCCGCGATGAAGCCCGCCTTGACCCTCCCCGCCGCTTCACCCATCGGGGCGCCATGACCAGCCTGACCACCCATGTGAAGCGTTTCGTCGGACCGATCATCGCCAACCGCTGGACCGGGATCATCGCCGCGCGCGTGCTCGGCAACCGCATCCCGCACCGGGGGCTGACGATCGACACCTCTAGCCCGGTGGTCGATGCCGAGACCAAGGCGGCGTTGCTGGTCAATGGCTACGAATCGGCCGAATACCGCTTCGTCCAGCGTTACCTACCGACCGATTGCGACGTGCTCGAACTGGGCGGCAGCCTGGGCGTGATCAGCTGCACGATTCGCCGCCGGATCGCCGCCGACCGCCGCCAGTTCGTCGTCGAGGCGGACCCCAGGCTCGCCGAGGTGTTGCGCCGCAACCTCGCGCTCAACGATTGCGCGCGCGGCGTGGAGATCGTCGAGGCGGCGATCAGCTACGGGGCCGGCGGCACCGTCAGGTTCGCGCTGGGCGAACGGTCGGACAGCGGGCGGATCGCCGCCGACGCCGATGGATTGCCGACGATCGAGGTTCCGGCGGTCACGCTGGGACAATTGATCGAGCGACACGGTCTGACCGACTTCGCGCTGGTCTGCGACATCGAAGGCGTCGAGTGGCGGATCGTCGAGCACGACCTCGACGCGCTGGCCAAGGCGCGGGTCGTCGTAATGGAGACGCACGGTACCCCCGATCATGGCAGCCACGACGATCTGATCGCCGCGATCTTGGCGACCGGGCGGTTCGCCCTGCTCGACCAATATGGCCCGGTCGTCGTGCTCGAGCCCAAGAGGCCGGCGTGAAAACGCGCCTGGCGATCGTCGTCACCCATCCGATCCAGCATTTCGTGCCGTTCTACCGCGCGATCGCGGCCGATTCCGATATCGAGCTGCACGTGCTCTTCGGCGCGCCGATCGGGGTCGAATCCTATTACGACGAGGAGATGCGGACGCAGATCTCTTGGAACATGGACATGCTCGGTGGCTATTCGAACGAGTTCCTCGGCGCGGTGCCAGAGGGCGGCCAGTCGAGCGTGCGCCAGCCCGATTCGCCGGTTATCGGCCAGCGGCTGGCGGCGTTCGGGCCCGATGTCGTCCTCGTTTACGGTCACATGCAGGCCAATGTGTTCCGCGCGATCCGGTGGTGCCGCCGGCACAAGGTGCCGCTGATGACGATCGGCGATTCGGAATTGCTGCGCGACCGCACGACGGTCACCAGGGCGCTCAAGGAAGTCGTCGTCCGCGCGATCTTCCGGCGCTATTCCGCGCTCCTGTCGGTGGGAGACCGCAACGCGGAGTTCTACCGCTATTACGGCGCGCCGGCGGACCGCATCTTCCGTTCTCCGTTCACGATCGACGAAGCGACCTACCGCGCCGCGCAGGCGAACCGCGCCGCGCTGCGCGCCGCAACGCGCGCGCAATACGATATCGCCGACGACGCGATCGTCGCGCTGTTCGTCGGCAAGTTGTCACCGCGCAAGCGCCCGGGAGACCTGATCGACGCGCTCGCGCAAACCCGCGGACGCACAGTCACCGCCTTATTCGCCGGCAATGGCGAGCTGATGGACGAACTGCGCGCCAAGGCGACAGCGTCGGGCGTCGAAGCGCGTTTCGCCGGGTTCGTCAACGTCGATAAGCTGCCCGGGCTCTACGCCGCCGCGGACATGCTGGTGCACCCGTCGCAGCACGATCCGCACCCGCTGATCTGTTCCGAAGGCGCGTGCATCGGCCTGCCGTTGATCCTGAGTGACAGGATCGGCGCCGCGGGGCCGACCGACATCGCGCGGCCGGGCGAAAACACGATCGTTTTCCCGTGTACCGACATCCCCGCGCTCGCCGCGGCGATCGACGGGCTGGCGAGCGACGACGCGCGCCGCGCCGCGATGAGCGAACGGTCGCGCGCGATCTTCGACGAATGCGATGTCGCGGCGAGCGTCGCCGGGCTGAAGCAAGGCATCGCCACGGCGCGCGCGCGACCGCGATGAGCGCCGCACGCAAGCTGTTCAGCCCGAGCTATTGGCGCAGCGACAGCGCGATCGCGAGCTGGCTGCGCGGCGCGGGGTGGCTGTTCCTGTCGTCGCTGATCGAACGCGTCGCGGCGCTCGCCCAGACCGTCCTGATCGCCCGCGCGATCGATATCCAGAATTACGGGCGGTACGCGCTGCTGTTCTCGACGATCAGCCTGCTCTCGCCGATCGTCAGCCTGCAGCTGCCCTATTCGGTGGTGTATTTCGTCTCGCGCTTCCAGACACGCGACCCTGCGCGGGCCGGTGCCGTCGTATTGCTCGGGCGTCGGCTGACGCTGGCGACGACAGGGTTCGCACTCGCCGTGGCGATTGTGTTCGCGAGCCCGTTATCGCGCTGGCTGTTCGCCGAAGGGGGATTCGGCTGGCCGATCGTATTGGGCGGCGTGATCCTGCTCGCCTCGGTTCAGGCCGGGTTGAGCGATGCGGTGCTGCAGGCGAGCGAGCGGTTCCGCGTGCTCGCGCAGGCGCGCGTCGCCACCGCTGTCCTGTCCGTCGCGGCATTGGTGCTTGTGCTGCATTATTCGCCGACCTTGACGACGGTGCTGGCGGTCGTCGCGGCGGGCACGATCTTCCGCCTGATCGCGGTGGCGATCCCCGCGCGCGCGATCAGCAAGCGGCTCGCTGCCGAAACCGATTTCCGCCAGGCGCTCGGCTCGGCGCGCGCGATCGTCCACTTTTCGCTCCCCAGCGGGCTGCTGTCGGTGGTGACCGGCGTGTCGGTGTGGATCGGCAATTACTACCTGACTCGCCAGCCACTCGGGCTCAAGGATCTCGCGATCATCAACACGGGCCTGCAATGGCGATCGCCGATCCTCGTCATCATGGCCTCGCTGGCGAGCGCGATCGTGCCGATGCTCGGGCGCTACCTCGGTGACGACGACCACGCCCAGACGCGGCGGCTGCAGCGTTATCACATCTGGCTCAACCTGGCAGTCGCGCTCGCGTTCTCGGGTGTCGCGATACTGGCGTCCAGCCTGATCCTAGCGCTCTACGGCCCGGCCTTTCGCGGGCAGAACTTCCTGTTCGGCCTGTTTCTGATCGCGCTCGTGCCGACCGCCTATGTCACCGCGCGCCAACAGGAATTGGTCGCGAGCGGGCGGATGTGGCTCCAGTTGCTGTTGTTCGTGCCCTTCGCGCTGATCGCGATCGGCGGGACATTCTGGTATGCGGAAACGCTAACCGGCGCGATTCTAGGCTATATTCAGCTGGCGGCGTGGATGGTAACGGCGGCGCTGATCGCGGTGTTCGTGCCCCCACCGGGCGAAACGGCCACGCGACCCGCGGAGATGGCGTAGCATGTGCGGAATATTGGGCGTCGTGGCCAAGGGACCGATCGAGGTGGGGCGGTACCGCGCCGCGCTCGACAGCCTCGCGCATCGCGGGCCCGACGGCGAAGGCGAATGGCGCGACGCGGAAGCTGGCATCTGGTTCGGCCACCGCCGCCTGTCGATCATCGACCTGAGCCATGCCGGCGACCAGCCGATGCTGTCTCCCGACGGCCGCTTCGCGCTGATCTTCAACGGCGAGATCTACAATTATGTCGAGCTGAAGCGCGAGCTGATCGCGATGGGCGCGAGCTTCGTGTCGGAGAGCGACAGCGAAGTCATCATCGAGGGCTATCGCGCGTGGGGCCGCGGCGTGCTCGACCGGCTGAACGGCATGTTCGCGTTCATGCTGTTCGACCGCGCAAACCGAACGTTGCTCGGCGCGCGCGACCGCTATGGCGAAAAGCCATTCCTGTTCGTCTCGCGGCCCGACGCGTTCATGTTCGGGTCCGAGTACAAGGCGCTGCTCAGCCTGCCTGGGGTCGGTCATGAGTATGACGAGCTCCGCCTGCTCCGCGCGGCGTGCAATCCCAGCACCGGGCTCGACGCCGACCGGCAGACCGTGTTCCGCGACGTCCAGCAACTTCTGCCCGGCGAAGCGGTCGCGATCGACCTCGACACCCTCCGCCCCGACATCTGGCGCTATTACGCGCCGCGCCCCAACACCGACCGCGCCGGCGCGAGCGAGGCCGATATTTTCGCCGAGTTCCGCGATCTCCTCACCGACTCGGTGCGCATCCGGTTGCGCAGCGACGTGCCGGTCGGGTCGTGCCTGTCGGGCGGGCTCGATTCGAGCGCGATCGTGTGCATCGCGCGCGAGCTAGTCGGCGCCGATGCCGACTATAATACGTTCACCGGCCACTTCCCCGACACGCCGGCGGACGAACTGCACTATGCCCAGGTCGTGATCGACGCGACGGGCGTAAAGCGCCATCTGGTCGAGCCCACGGTCGACCGCCTGCTCAACGATCTGCCGCGCTTCATCTGGCACAACGAGCTGCCGACCGGCGGGTCGAGCCAGTTCGCGCAATGGTGCGTGTTCCACCTCGCCAAGCAGCACGACGTCACCGTGCTGCTCGACGGGCAAGGCGCCGACGAGTTGCTCGGCGGGTACGAGACCTATTTCGGACTCTACGTCGCGGCGTTGCAGGAAACCGGCGACACCGCGCGGCTCGAGCGCGAGCTGCCCGAGATCCAGGCGCGCTACGGCGGAGCGCTCAACGGCGTGTCGCGATCGTGGCGCGACCGCCTGCCCTTCCGCCTGCGCCACTTGCTCGCCAATCGGCTCGGTGCGGGGTCGAGCCTGTATTATGCGATCGAGCCGGGGGTCGCGCAGCGCATCATGGTCGAGAACGGCCGCACGCGCATTCCCGGCTTCAACACGCTATCCAGCGCGCTCGCGGAGGACAGTTTCGGCGGGTTCCTAACGACGCTGCTGCGCTATGGCGACCGCAATTCGATGGCGCATTCGCGCGAGGTGCGTCTGCCCTTCTGCGACCATCGCCTCGCGGATTTCGCGCTGTCGCTCCCGCCGCACCTGTTGATGGGCGAGGTCCAGAACAAGCGGCTGTTGCGCGAAAGCATGCGCGGCATCCTGCCCGAGGAAATCCGCACGCGCTGGCGCAAGCAGGGGTTCAACCCGCCGCAGGATTTGTGGTTCAAGTCGCCGCGCATGATCCAGCAAGTCCGCGACATCTTCGCGTCGGACAGTTTCCGCCAGTCGCCGTTCTGGATGGCGGGATATTGGGATCGCATGCTGGCGCGCGTCGAAGCGGGCGAGGACGGGCTCGGCTGGACGCTGTGGCAGCCGTTCATCATCGAAAGCTGGCGCCGTGAATTCCTCGGCCGAATCGGCGCCCAGCAATCCGCCGCCTTGCGCAACGCCGCCTGACCGCTACCGATATTTCTCGAATGCTTCCGGCAACCACCGGGCCATGCAATTGGATGTGCGTACATGCTTAATGCCACGACCCGCCATCACCTCCTCCAGAAACTGTTCTGGAATCCCGTGGGGGCGAGCATCGCGCGGCGCTTCATCCGCTTCAGCCGCAAGTTCGACGTGGTCGTGCGCAACTATTCGCTCAACGGCGAAACCAATGGCGAGCGCTGGCTGGCGACGCTGATGGACGACGCGCCGCTCGCGATAGACGTGGGCTTCCACGACGGCGCCTCGACCGCGGAAATCCTGAAAGCGCGGCCAAAGGCGCGGGTGATCGGTTTCGACCCGTCGCGCTTCGCTCTTGGATGCTACGACAAGGACTTCAAGAGCGACGAACGCATAACCTTCGTCAACCAGGGACTCGCCGCCGAGCCGGGCGAGCTCGAGTTCTACGATTACGACAATATGTGCAACAGCCTGGCGAAGCGGAAGGAAATGCCGGGCGAGAAGCCCCGCACCTACAAGGTGCCGATCACCACGCTCGACCAATGGTGCGCGGACAACGCCGTCGATCGCGTCAATTTCATGAAGGTCGATGCGGAGGGCTATGACCTCCACGTGCTCGAAGGCGCCACGCGGCTGCTCGGCGAGCAGGCGATCGATATCTTCATGTTCGAATTCGCCAGCGGATGGACCGGATCGAAGCGCTACCTGTGGGAAGTGACCGAATATTTCGAGGACAAGCCGTACAAGCTCTACCACCTGTTCAACGGTTTCCTGACCCCGCTCAAATACGACGTCCATATCGATTCCTGCACGACGATGTTCGCGATGTACGTCGGCGTGAGCGACGAACGGATGGCGCGCGGCGACATTCCCGTCCGCGATTACGGGCTCTGAGGGCGGGATGCTGTCGTCGATCGTGATGGGCCTTGCGCGCGCGATGCCGCGCGGCGGGCACCGGTTGGTCAAGCTGCTGCGCCCGGTCCTACCGGGGCTGGCGCGCTATCCAGCGACGCTGAAGGCCAACGGCTTCACCTTCCGCGGCGATCTCGCACTCAACGTCTTCTACCCGCTCGCCGTGTACGGTTATTACCGACATCAGGCGGTCGAGGACGACGTGCTTGCCTTCGCCGCGAAAGGCGCGCGCACGATCGCCGATGTCGGCGGCAACATCGGCTATACCACCGCGCTGATGGCCGGGGTCGCGCCCGATGCGCGGATCCTGACGTTCGAGCCGCTCGCGCTGTGCCAGCCCTATCTCGCCCAGGTCGCGGCGCATTTCCCCGGCGTCCGGATCATCCCCAAGGCGGTCGGCGCCGAGCCCGGTACCGCCGAGTTCAAGCTCCGGTCGCAAGTCGACCGATCGTCGTTCGCGGGCAGTGGCAGCGAGCATGACGCGACGACGCTGAGCGTGCCGATGACGACGCTCGACCTCGAACTCGCCGCCGAGCCGGTCGACCTGATCAAGATCGATGTCGAAGGGTTCGAGGATGTCGTGCTCGCCGGCGCGCGCCAAACGATCCTCCGGTGCAAGCCGATCGTCGTGTTCGAAGCGTACGAGGAGGACGTGCTGCGCCGCTCGGTCGCGTTCTTCCACGGCCTCGACGCCGGCTACACGTTGCTCAAGATCACGCATCAGGGCGAGTTGCGTCCGCTCGAATCGCTGACGCGTGGCGCCGACGAAGTGTGCAATTACGTCGCGTGGCCCGCGGGCCGGTCGCTGCCCGACGGGTGCCGCATCCCGCGCAGCTACGACCGCCCCTGACGCCGATGCGCTGCGTCTTCGTCTCGGACATGAGCCCGTCGCTCGGGCATGTGTACGGGCTGCGCGTGGCGTCGCTGGCGCGCGCGATGGCGGCGCGGGGGCATTCGGTCCTCATGCTCGCACCCGCGCCCAGAGGTGCGGCGGCTGACGAGACCGAAGTTGCGCTTGCGGAACGGATCCGCAGCCACGCTTGGTGCGAACCGCTGCTGGTCGAGCGCGCACTGCAGCCCAAGGCGTTGCTATCGTTGCAACGCTCAGCCTCGACACCGGGCGTGGTACGGCGCGCGCTGACCGCCGGGCTCATCCTCACCCAGGGTGGCGTGCAGGGCGATTGGGTGGCGGGCGCCCGACCCGTTTACGATACGATCGCCGGCGAATTCCGCCCCGGCATCGTATGGGCGAACTTCGGCAACTTGAGCAATCTCGTCGTCGGCCAGCAGCTCGCGGCGCGCGCACGCGCACCGTGGGCGATCGATTTCAAGGACAATTTCGCGAATTACGTGCCCGCGGGCCTGCATAAGCCGCTCGCTCGCCGCTTTCGCAACGCGGTCGCGGTCACGACGAACGCCGTGCTCCACGGCGACGCCGCAGGGCGATGGTTCCGTCAGCCGCGCACGGTGATCTATTCGGGCGTCGCGCCGGACATGGTGGCATCGCACACCAGCCTGCCGCGCGCCGATCGATTCCTCGTGACGCTGGTGGGCAGCGCCTACGACACGGGCAATCTCCAGCGCTTCGTCGGCGCGCTCGCCGGCTGGGTAGCGCGGGGCGGCGAAAGCCGCGCTCGCGAGACGCTGTTCCGTTACGCCGGGGCGCAACACGCCGACGTCACCGATGTGGTCGAGCGGTCCGGGCTCGCCTGCGAGGCGACGGTCACACCGAACATACCGCACGGCGAGCTCGCCGACCTGTGCCACGACGCAGGGGCGAACTGCTACACCTGGGCGGCGTTCGGGTTCCACCACAAGGCGCTCGAGCTGATGGCCTGTCGCCGCCCGGTCATCGTCTTTCCGGGCGAACACCCCGAAACGATTGACCTGGCCAAGCGCGTCGCGGGCGACCTCGATGTCTGTCGCAACGAGGAGCAGTTGGCGAGTGCGTTCGACCGCGCTTACGCCTTGTGGCGAGAGCGTCGCCCGGCAGCCCCCGATCTCGACATTTCGGGCGTGAGCTGGGACGCCGGGGCCGCGCAGCTGGAGAATATTTTCGCGCGCGCCGTCAGCCCGGCACACTAGCGCGCGCCATCAGGCGGGCGGTGATGCGGTGCACGCGCTTCACGAATTTCGGATACGCGAAATGTTCGAGCCCCGGCGGTACCACATGCGGCCGGTTGAGGCTGGACACCACCGCGTCGACTAGCGCCACCGTATCGAGCGGATCGACGACCAGCCCCAGTTCCCCCTCGCGCATCGCCTCGCGCGTGCCGTCCAGCGTGCTCCCGATCGCGGGAATGCCGCAGGCCATCGCTTCGAGCAAGACGAAGCCGAAGCCTTCGCCCCGGCTCGGCATCGCGTAGACGTCGGCCAAACGATAATGATCGGCCTTTTCGTGCTCGGCGACCATGCCGGTGAAGCGGACATGATCGGCTATGCCGAGCGCGAGCGCCTTGCGCTCCAGCCGCGGCCGATCGACGCCGTCGCCGGCGATCACGTACACCAGGTCGGGCGCGCGCTCGACCATGCCGCCGAGCGATTCGAGCATGCGGTCGAAGCCCTTGTAGCGTTTGTGCCCGGCGAGTCGGCCAAAAGTCATGACTACGCGCCGCCCGGCGACATCGTAGCGCCTTTCGAGCTCGGCGCTCTTGGGCCCGGTCGAAAAGCGATCGAGATGGACCGCATTCGGCAATACCGCACATTGCGCGTCGGGGTATGGTGCCCAGGATCGAAACCGTTCGAGCGTCAGCGCGCTGACCGCGGTGACAAGATCGGCCGACCGCGCGACCCAGCGCGTGATCGCGCGCCGGCTGGGCGTCCACGCTTCGATCCCGTGGATCGTCAGCGACAGCGGTGTGCGCAGCAGTGTCGCGACCGCGCGGGCCAGCGGCAGCAGGTTGATATGCCCACAAAACACCATGTCGAACGGACCGCTGCGCATCGTCCGGGCTACCGCCCGCAAATAGGCGCGCGCGCCACCGATCGCCGATGTGTCGAAGTCGAGCTTGTCCGGCAGATCGTCCCGCAAGGGCAATTTCGCTATGCGCGGCAACGCGACGACCTGCTCGATCGTCGGGTCGAGACACATCGCTTCGATGACGTCGCGGTTGGCGAGCGCGATGCCGCCATGGCCGCCATAAGCGTCGGTCACCAGCATCAACACGCGGCGCCCGCGCCCCGGCGCGGGAATGGGCTCATGCTGCATGAAGCTCATAACGGGCCGATAGGGCTGACCCTCTGCCAAGCAAGCCTATTCCATTGCGATTCATCGCATTTTTGACCGGAGTGGGTCAGTGCGGGCTTTTCCTGCGGCAAAAAAGGGAGCCATTCTCTTGGCCAGAGCAAACCGATGACGGCGATCGCACATTAGGCCGAGCTTCGTTAATCGAACCTCCCCGGACATGGTTGCCGCGCTTGGCATCGCGGGGCTTAGCGGCTAGGGCGCTTGCTTCGCGCGCATGGGGCGCGCCCGCGGGGCCAGCCGACCGTCCTATGCCGAGTTTTTTCCGGTCGAACCGGCCCCACACGCTCTATGCCGCGCTGATATTCCTGGTCGTGACGGTGCTGTTCGGCGGCGCGTCGCGCTACAACGTCGGCACATCGATCGTCCCGCGGCTCGCCGCGCTGATTGCGCTCGTCTACCTGTTCTGGCGGCGGCACGGTTCGCCGATCAAGATCGAGCGCCCGGTGCTGGTGTTCTGGCTCCTGCTGTTCGCGGTACCGTTGATCCAGTTGATCCCGCTGCCCTGGTCGGTGTGGACCGCCCTGCCCGGCCGAGGGTTGGCGCGCGACGTCTATACCGCGATCGGCGTGCAGCCCTGGTTGCCGATCAGTCTGTCGCCGAGCCGGACGCTCGATTTCCTGCTCGCGCTGTTCGTGCCGCTGGCGGCGTATTTGCTCGGCTCGCATCTCGATTTCGCGGGCCGTGCGGTAGTGTTGCGCGCAATGCTCGCGCTGGCGCTCATCAGCGCGGTCGTGGGCCTCCTCCAGCTCACGTCAGGCTCATCGAGCCCGCTCTATTTTTACCATATCACCAACGACGATTCGAGCGTCGGCTTCTTCGCCAACGCCAACCATCTGTCGCTGTTCCTGGCCGGCGCAATCATCATCGCGCTGGCGTGGCTGGGGGATTCGATGGCGGTGACGGGGCGCATCGTCGCGCCCGCCGTGGTGTCCGCAGGGGTCGCCGTCGCCGTCCTGCTGTTCGGCATCGCCGGCACCAGTTCGCGCGCAGGGGCGATCTTCTCGGTCATTGCGCTCGTCGGCGGCATGACGATGCTGCCGTTCGAGCGCGTCGGGTTGCGGCGGAGCTATGTGCTGGGCGGCGCCGCAGCGGTGACGATCGCGCTGGCCGCCGGACTCGGCCTGGTCTTGAGCGGCACGTTGCTGTCGGGCCGCTTCGCGTGGGGATCGGATACGCAGGAACGAGTCAATTTGCTGCCGCAGTTCGGCCGAATCATTCACGATTTCTTCCCGTTCGGATCGGGGCTGGGCAGCTTCGAACCGATCTTCAAAAGCTACGAGAAGGCCCAGGAACTCAACTTCGGCTATTGGAACCAGGCGCATCACGATTATGCGCAGGTCGCGATCGAGGCTGGGCTAGCCGGGATCGCGTTGGTGCTCGCCTTCCTCGTCTGGTACGGGTTCCGCGTGGTCGGCATCTGGCGCAACGGCGACGAATCGTCGCGCGTACGGCGGCAACAGGCGACCGCGGCACTGTTCATGGCGCTGGTGCTGCTGCACAGCGGCGGGGACTATCCGATGCGAACCGGTGCGATCGCGGCGACCTTCGCGTTTCTCGCGGCGTTCCTGACCGCGCCGAACGAAAGCCGCACCGCGACGCGGCGGCGATCGCGCGGCAAATTGGCGAATGAGGCTTTTCCGGGCTATGAGCAGAATTAAGATGTGGTACCGGGCATCGAGTATCGTCGCGGCGTCGCCGCGCAGGGAGGCGCGTATTTACGGCAGGGTTATCGCAGTCGGCATTCTGGCCAGCATGGTTGGCGGGTGCGCGGGCTCCAATTTCAACGCGCAGACCGCTAGCGCGGCCAAGGTGGAAACGACGCTGCCCGCTCCGTCGATCACCGACATTTCGCGCGAGCAGGCGGATTACCGGATCGGGCCGCTCGACAAGCTGACCGTAACCGTATTTGGCGTGTCCGACCTGACCACCAACGGCCAGGTCGACGGGGCCGGCAACTTCTCTATGCCGCTGATTGGACAGATCCCGGCGATGGGCAGCACCACCAACGAGCTTGCGCACAAGATCGAGGCCGCGCTCGCCGGCCGCTACCTGCAGAATCCCCAGGTCAGCGTGACGGTCACGGAGGCGGTCGGTCAGCTCGTCACCGTCGAAGGCAGCGTGAACAAGCCCGGCCAGTACCCCATTGTCGGCCGCACGACGTTGATCCGCGTGGTCGCGATCGCCGGCGGCACGTCTGACCTGGCATCGCTGCGCGAGGCGATCGTGTTCCGCACGGTCGGCGGCCAGCGGCTGGTCGCACGATACAATATCAAGGATATCCGCGGCGCGCGCGCCGAGGATCCCGAGATTTTCGGCAACGACCTGGTCGTGATCGGCGAAAGCGCGGGCAGGAAGCTGTTCAAGGACATCCTGTCGGTCGCCCCGCTGGCCGGCATATTCTATCAGATCAGCAAGTAAGGTTCTCTCTTGGCCACTAGCAATCTCCCGCTCGATCTCGGCGCGGACGCACATCCCGACGGCTCGCGGCTCGCGCTCGAGCAGTTCCTGCAGCAGCAGGACACCGAGAGCGCGCTGACGCAATATATCCAGGTACTGGTGCGCCAGAAGTGGATCGTTCTGGCGATCATCGCGGCGGGCGTGCTGGCCGCGGTGTTCATCAATGCCACCACGGTCAAGCTGTACCGTTCGACCGCATCGCTCGAAGTCGCGCGCGAGACGCAGCGCGTGGTCAATACCGACGACGGAACGCCCAAGGCGACGGCGGCGTCGCCCGAATTCTATCAGACCCAGTACGGCCTGTTGCGCAGCCGCGCGCTCGCCGAGCAGACCGTCGAAACGCTGCGGCTCGCCGACAATGTCGGGTTTCTCTACGGCTATAGCGGCGGCAATCCGCCGGCGGACGCGCTGAAGGGCGATCGCCGCAAGCGCGAGCTCGCCGCAGCCGGGCTGTTGATGGCGCATCTCACGGTCGAGCCGCTGCGCGGGTCGAGCCTGGTGTCGGTCAGCTTCGACAGTCCCAATCCCGACCTGTCGGCGTCGGTGGTCAACGCCATGGCCAAGAATTTCATCACGTCCAACCTCAACCGCCGGTTCCAGGCGACCGCTTATGCCCGCAGCTTCCTGCAGCAGCAGATCGAGAATACGCGGGTGAAGCTGGAAGCGTCCGAACGGGCGCTGGTCGCCTACGCCGCGCAGCAGCGCATCATCAATTACGAAGCCGGCGCGACCGGCAAGGACGCCGACCCGTCGGCCGGGCAATCGGTCACGTCGACCGACCTTCGTGCGCTCAACGACGCGTTGAATGTCGCAAAGATCGACCGCGCGCAGGCTGAGGCGCGGTACCAGCAAGCGGCGCGTAGCGCCGGGCTGAACGCGACCGAAAGCCTCTCCGATCCGACGATCAACCAGTTGCGGTCGTCGCGCGCCGAACTGCAGGCCGAATATCAGCGGCTGTCGGCGACGTTCCGTCCCGATTATCCGAATATGGTCGCGTTGCGTCAGCAGATCGCCGAGATCGACAAGCAGCTCGGGCGCCAGGGTTCGGTCGTGCTCGATTCGCTGCGCACTAACTATCAGGCCGCGACTCAGCGCCAGAACGACCTCCAGCGCCAGGTCGATGGCCTCAAGAACAGCGTCATCGACCTGCGCGGGCGCAGCGTCCAGTACCAGACGCTCCAGCGTGACGCCGATACCAACCGCGCACTCTACGACGCGTTGCTGCAACGCTATAAGGAGATCGGCATCGCCGGCGGTGTCGGCACCAACAACGTGTCGGTGGTCGACAGCGGTCTCGCGTCGCGGTCGCCGGTGACGCCGCGCACGACGATGAACCTGCTGCTCGGGCTGTTGCTCGGCGCGCTGATCGGCGCGGCGGTCGCGTTCATGCTCGAACAGCTCGACGAATCGATCATCGCGCCGCACGATCTCGAGCGAAAACTCGGCGTGCCTTTGCTCGGCAGCGTCCCGCGCGTGTCCGAATCGGAACTGTCGCTCGACTTGCTCGAGGACAGCAAGACGCCGCTGGCCGAAGCCTATCTGTCGCTCCAGACCGCGTTGCGGCTGACCACCGCCAAGGGCGCGCCGCGCGTCCTGTTCGTGACCAGTTCGCGCCCGTCCGAAGGCAAATCGACCACGGCGATGGCGGTGGCGCGCAACTTCGCCGCGCTGGGCCGCAAGACGATCCTGATCGACGCCGACCTGCGCAACCCTTCGGTGCACAAGATGCTCGGCTTCGCCAACGCCGGCGGGCTGACCAATCTCCTCGCCGGGGCGACCGACATCAACACCTACATCCGGCCCGGACCGGTCGACCGCATGATGGTGATGAGCTCTGGGCCGATCCCGCCCAACCCGGCGGAGTTGCTGGCCGGCCCGGCACTGGCCGAGACGTTCGAGCGCTTGCTCGAGCAGTTCGATCACATCGTCGTCGATGGCCCGCCGGTACTGGGGCTGGCCGACGCGCCGCTGATCGCGAGTTACGCCGAAGCAACGATGTTCGTCGTCGCGGCGAAGAATACGCACACCCGGACCGCGCGCATCTCGCTCCGCCGCCTGGCCGACGTCCACGCCAACATCCTGGGAGCGGTGCTGACCAAGTTCGACGCCAAGAAGGTCGGCTACGACTATGGCTATAATTACGAATATGGCGACAAGCGGATCGGGTTCCTGAAGCGGTCGGCCGGCTAGGCTCTCGCGCCGTGCCGGTCACGATCACGCTTCCGCGGGGGACTCGCCCGGTCCGGATCGCGGTGATGGCGCTGGCGCTGGTCGGCGGATTTTTCACGATCCGCTCGGGCGCGGCGTTCTTTCTCGCGACGCCCGCGACAGCCGAGATCGCGCTACAGATCGACCCGACCAACGGCGACGCGATGAGCACGCGGGCGGACGAGTGGCTGAAGACCGTCCAGATGGGCGACGAAGCCGCCAAGCTGTCGGCGTTCAGCCGACAGGCGCTCGAACAATCGCCGTACAATGTGATAGCCTTGCGCGATATCGGCATCATCACTGCCGCCAATGACGACGAACCCGGCGCCGAACGGCTCTTGTCGCTCGCCTCGCGCCTGTCGCTGCGCGATTACCTGACGCACGCCTGGCTGCTCGACTACCGCTTCCGCACCGGCCAGGTCGCGGCGTCGGTGCGCGAGGCCGATATCGTGCTGCGCCAAATGCCCGAGAACTGGGAAATCATCATGCCGGCGCTCGTCGCGCTGACCAACGATCCGCGCGTCATCGATCCGCTAGCGCGAGCCCTGGCGGCCAAGCCCGACTGGCGCGGCACTTTCCTGTACAAGCTGAGCGAGGCGAACCCCAACCCGCCCGAGACCTTCGCGTTGCTTCAGCGGCTCAAAGCCCTGGGGTCGGCAGCGAGCAAGGAAGAGCTCGACCAATATTTCGTCGTCGCGGGGCAGAAGACCCCGGTGCGAACGCTCTATGCGCAATGGGTCGCGCTCCTGCCGTCGAGCGCCAAGGGCGAAAGCGCCGCGCTGCTCCACGACCCCGACTTTGCGGGGCTCGACGCGCCGCCGCCGTTCGGCTGGCGGCTCTACCCCAGCGAGGGCGTCTACGCCGAGCGCGGCCCCGGGCCCGGCGGCATGGGGAGCGCGCTATTTGCGTCGTTCGCCGGCGACAAGGAAACCGTCTTCGCCAACCAGGAACTCGTGCTCTACCCCGGCCATTACCGCCTGAGCGGCCGCGCGTTTGCCGACGACGCGATCGACAAGGGCACGTTTCGTTGGTCGGTCATCTGTATGACCAAGGAGCATCAAGCCCAACTTGGCCAAGCACCGATCACGACGATCCCGGGCAAATTGGTGTCCTATGCGATCGAGTTCGACGTGCCGGCCGATTGCGATCAGCAGGGGATAGCGCTGGTCGGTGCCGCCGTCGGAGACTCGTTCGACACGCCGGGCCTCTATGTCGACGGCCTGCAATTGAAACGACTGCGCTAGGACGACAGTAGCGCGCGGGTTTCACCGGGCATCGAGCGGCGACAAATAAAAAGGGCGCGCAGTCGATGACTACGCGCCCTTGAATTCTTTCGCGATCAGCGAATCACGGGCTCTTCGGCTTCGAGTCGCCCGAGGCCGCGGCGATCACGCCGGCGATGATCGCCAGAACCGCGAGCACGGCGACGACGGCGCCGGTGCCGTGAATGTGGTTGGCGTCCTTCGCATCGGCGCCAGCGCGCACGGTGCTGACCTTGGCCATGACGGTGCCCTTTGCGGGCGCAGCCTGCGCCACAGCCGGCGCAGCCGCGAGCGCCACCGACGCGAGCGCGGTCATAGCGGACTTAAACAGCACCATTAGCAAACTCCCTTGGTTATTCGTTCCAATTTCCCCGTGCGCTTGCCACACAAACGCGACGACTGTCAACCATATCGCGGGTAGTTACGGCAACGGTTCCTACCCTTTTTGTCCGCTCGACGGTCAACCAGATCGCAAACGCAAGTTCGGAGGATTTGTTGCGCGACGCAACAGAGTTTTTTCCGAAATCGGCCACGATCGACCGGTCATTGCCGCGTCACGGTTAAATTATGGTGACACCGATCGACCGGCCAATCCGCAAGCCAAGCGCAGCGACAAAGCCCTTGTCTGTCGTCGCCCAATCCCGGAAAGGGCCAGTCATGTCGTCGCCCGCTCGTCCGCGCATCCTGGTGGTTTTCGGCACGCGGCCGGAGGCGATCAAGCTGTTCCCGCTGGTCCATGCGCTTCGCCGCACCGCCGCCGACGTGCGCGTCTGCGTGACCGCGCAGCACCGCGAAATGCTCGATCAAGTCCTTGAGATCGCGAAAATTACGCCTGATTACGATCTCGACCTGATGTTGCCCAACCAGTCGCTCGACGCGCTCACCGCGCGGCTGCTGACCGAGCTCGGGCGCGTGCTCGACACCGACAAGCCCGACCGCGTGATCGTCCAGGGCGACACGGCGACCGCAATGGCCGGCGCCCTCACCGCCTATTACCGCAAGATCCCGGTCAGCCATGTCGAGGCAGGGCTGCGCAGCGGCAACATCTATCACCCTTGGCCCGAAGAGGTGAACCGCAAGGTCGTCGGCAGCATCGCCGACCAGCACTTCGCGCCGACCGAGACTTCGCGCGACGCCTTGCTCGCCGAAAATGTGCCCGCCGACCGTATCCACGTCACCGGCAACACGGTGATCGATGCTTTGATCGAGACGCGAGCACGGGTCGATTCGGACGCGTCGCTGGCTGCGGCGATCGCACCCATCGCTGCCAAATACGCCGGCAAACGGATTGTGGCCGTAACGACACACCGCCGCGAAAATTTCGGTGGCGGGCTCAAATCGGTCGCCCAGGCCGTCCGCCGAATTGCCCGGCGGCCCGACGTCGCGGTGATTTTTCCGGTGCACCCCAATCCCAATGTGCGCGGGCCGATGGCCGAGGTGCTGGCGGGGCTCGACAATGTCGCGATGATCGATCCGCTCGATTACCCCAGTTTCGTTCGGCTGCTGTCGCTGTGCGATTTCGTGATGACCGACAGCGGCGGCGTGCAGGAGGAAGCCCCTGCCCTCGCCAAGCCGGTGCTCGTGATGCGCGAGACGACCGAGCGGCCCGAGGGTGTGACCGCCGGCACCGCCAAGCTGGTCGGCAGCGACGAGGAGCTCATCGTTACCGAAGCTTCACGACTTCTGGACGATAGCGCCGCCTATGAAGCCATGGCCCGCGCCCACAACCCATTCGGAGACGGCAAGAGCAGCGAGCGAATCGCGCGCATTGTCGTCGAATCGTTCGCCTGACATGACGCAGAGCGTCTGCATCGTCGGGCTCGGCTATATCGGCCTGCCCACCGCCGCGGTGATCGCGCGCAGCGGCGCGAGCGTGCTCGGCGTCGATATCCGCCCCGCGGTGGTCGACACGATCAACGCCGGCAACATCCATATCGAGGAGGCCAATCTCGATTCGCTGGTGCGCGAGATGGTCCAAGCGGGCGCGTTGCGCGCCGCGACGGCACCCGAGCCGAGCGATGTGTTCATCCTCGCGGTGCCCACACCGTTTACCGACGGCCACGCGCCCGACATCACGTATGTGTTGGAGGCAACGCGCTCGATCGCCCCGGCGCTGCGCCGCGGCAGCCTGGTGATCGTCGAATCGACCTGCCCGGTCGGCACGACGGAGGCGGTTCGCGACGTATTGCGCGACGCGCGGCCCGACCTGGTATTTCCGGACGGAAGCGGCAACGCCGCCGATGTCTGCGTTGCCTATTGCCCAGAGCGCGTGCTGCCCGGGAAGATCCTTGACGAACTCGTCAGCAACGACCGATCGATCGGCGGGCTGAGCCCGGCCTGCGCAGCACGCGCGGTGGCTTTCTATCGCGGCTTCGTGGCGGGCGAGTGCATCGCCACTACTGCACGCGCCGCCGAGATGTGCAAGCTGGTCGAGAACTCGTTCCGCGACGTCAATATCGCGTTTGCCAACGAGTTGTCGGTGGTGTGCGACACGCTCGACCTCGACGTGTGGGAGGTGATTCGCCTCGCCAACCGCCACCCGCGCGTCAACATCCTCCAGCCCGGCCCCGGCGTCGGCGGGCATTGCATCGCGGTCGATCCGTGGTTCATCGTCCACAGCGATCCCGCCAACGCGCGGCTGATCAAGACCGCGCGCGAGGTCAACGACGGCAAAGCGCATTATTCGTTCGCGCGTGCCGCGGCGCTGGCCGACGCCAACCCGGACGCGGCAATCGCGTGCCTCGGCCTCGCGTTCAAGGCGAACATCGACGATCTGCGCGAAAGCCCCGCGCTGGAAATCGCGGTCGAACTGGCCAGGAAATACGGCTCACGCGTCCGCGTCGTCGAACCGCACGTCGCCGCGCTCCCCAAGGATTTCGACGGTACCGGCGCAATGCTCGCAACGCTCGACCAGGCGCTTGCCGACTGCGGCATGCTGGTCGTGCTGGTCGATCATAACGAGTTCAAGACGGTCCCGGCGGAAGCCCGCGCGGGCAAGGCGATCTACGACACGCGCGGCATCTGGCGCGGCTGATTATTTCGCGCCGAACCCGCTGACGACGGTCCCGACCGTCTTGAGCAGGATCAGCAGGTCGAGCCAGCCCGAGAAGTTCTTGATGTAATAGAAATCGTAATTGAGCTTCGAATGGACCGAGGCGAGGTCCGCGACGTGCCCCTGATTGACCTGCGCCCAGCCGCTGATCCCCGGGCGCACGATATGGCGGTACGAATAGAATGGGATTTCCTGCTCGTACCAGCTCGACAGCGCGACCGCCTCCGGCCGCGGGCCGATCCAGCTCATTTCGCCCATCACGATGTTGATCATCTGCGGCAGTTCGTCGAACCGCGTGCGCCGCAGCAAGCGGCCGAGCCGCGTGATCCGCTGATCCTGCTCGATCGTGATATAATCGTCACGACCGTCGCCAGTCGACGGATCGACCGTCATCGTACGGAATTTCCAGACGTGGAACGGTTTGCCGCGATAGCCCATCCGCTCCTGCCGGAAGAAAGCGGGACCGGGCGAATCGAGCCGAATCGCGATCGCGGTCACGATCAGCGGCACGATCAGGATCGGCAGCACCGCGAGCGTGAAGAGGAGGTCGAGCCCGCGCTTCATCTTGCGATAGGCGAGATTGGGTAGCAGCGACCCGAAGCTGTTTTCCGACAGATGCTCGATCGACACGCGCCCGGTCAGCGATTCGCGGATCTGCTTGGTGTGATAGATCGGGTGACCCTTGATCGCGGCCTCCGCGAGCATGCGCTCCCACGCGTCGTCATGGTCGAAACGCAGATCGGCGACGATCACCGCGTCACGCCCCGGCGGAATGCGCGGCTCGGTCAGCGGAATCCAGTCGACATTGGGAATCTCGGTCAGCGCCGCGGTCTTGCCGAACGGCACGATGTAGAACGGCTTGGTCGTGGTCCGCGCGAGGTAGAAGTGGATGGCGTAGGACGTAGCAGATGCCAGCACGAACGACGACACCAGATAAGCGCGGCTATAATCGAGCCGCAGCAGCAGGAGCGCGACGAGCACCAATCCATACGATGTCGCGTAGGTCGGGATGATATAGCTGAACACGCGCGAGCCCGGAAAAGCGGTCACGCGGCGCAACAGGAACAACCCCACGATGGCACCGAAGATCGCGCCGACGAAAACGTTGTCGATCTGCCCGATCAAGGTTGCCCCGTTCGGGTTTTCGAGGATCACGGGACGCGCGAACAAGGCCCGCGGCACCAGCACGGCGAATACCAGCACGGCGAATGCCTCGACCCGAAACGATTCGAAAATGCTCGATCGCGGCCGCGTCGCTGCCATGGCCCGACTCATCAACATGCCGGAGAAATCCCTTTTATACGCTTGTACTCGCACCCTATTCGCAGCGCGGCGTTACACCTTTAGGTCGTCTCAAGTCCATTGGCCTGGCTTAGGGTCATCGCGGGCGCAGGTCGGTTGGCGGCAAGATCGGCTCGCCGCGCGCCCGAAGGTCGGCGATTCGCGCGACTTCGGCCTCGATCGCCTTCACGCGCTGGCCCCAGCCCGGATAGGTCGGGCTGGTGAACAGCCCGCCCAGATGCTTCGCCTTGAACCGGCGATACAGCACTACCGCCGCGGCCGGATCGTACCCCGCACCGGCCATCAGGTAAGGCGCCAGCCGGTCCGCCGCCAATTCCTGCGCGCGACGGGCTTCGGGACCGATCCCCGTCTTGTGATGCCCAAGCACGTTGTGCGCGAGCTCGTGCGCCATGACCGCCGCCAGCGCATCGGGCGTCCGCGCGAAATCGACCATCGCAGAGGACAGTTTGATCCAGATCGTGTCGGTGCCGAACGCATCAAGCTCGTCGATCGAAATCTGGAAGCGCGACTGGCAGGCGGGGGCGCCGACCAGTTCGATTGCGATCAGCTGGCCGGCGCGATCGACCGTCACCGTCGCGCGGCCATCGGCGAGCGCCTTGTCGAGCGTGTCCATCGCGGCCTCGACCGGGGTGAAGCTGGCGCCGGCAGACGGCGGCGACGCCGCGAACGGGAGGCCATCGGCCGCGATCAACACGTCGCCGGGCTTGATCCCCGCTTGCTCGGCGGCCGATTGCGGCACGACCAGCTCGACCGTCGGCCGGTTGGTCATCCCAAGCACGCGCGCCGCCGCCGCGCGGTACGGCGCATCATATTGTGCCAGCGTGCCAAGCGTCGCGCCGGTTTCGACGAACCCTTTCGCGCATTGCGCCGCATTGCCGGTGACGAGCCGGTACCCGACTGTCGCGACCTCGACGTCCTGGCCCAGCAACGCACGGACGACGGCATCCGCCTGATCCTGCTTCGAATCCGCACGCGCGGCCGGTACCAGCAACGGCAGAGCAGCCAGCAGGATGATTCGGCGCCATGACATGCCTTTGCGCTAGACGGTGCAGTCCGGCTTGGCGAGATCGCTCGACGCATCGGCATGCGCACCGTAAGGGAGCGGCCATGACGAACGATCGGCACGGCAGGGACTGACGCGGTGTGCGGCATCGCTGGCCTTGTCGGCCGCTTTCCCCCCGGCACGATCGGCGCGATGGGCGCATTGCTCGCGCGGCGCGGGCCCGACGATCACGGCGTGTTCGAGGATCGCGAGGCAGGGATCGCCTTCGCGCACCGGCGCCTCTCGATCATCGACCTGTCGCCCGCCGGGCACCAGCCGATGGCCGACGGGTCGCGCCGCTACACGATCACGTACAATGGCGAGATCTACAATTACCGCGAGTTGCGCGCCGAACTGATCGCGCGGGGCCGCCGATTGCGCGGCCATTCGGACACCGAGGTGATTCTCGAACTGTTCGCCGACGAGGGCACGGCGATGTTCGCGCGGCTCAACGGCATCTTCGCGCTGGCGATCTGGGATTCGGTCGAGCGGCGGCTGTGGCTGGTTCGGGACGGGATGGGGGTGAAGCCGCTCTACCTCGCCGAAACCGCGATCGGCCTTGCCTTCGCGAGCGAATTGAAGGCGTTGCTCGCCGTGCCCGGGCTCGACCGCAGCATCGACCGCACCGCGGTCGCGGCGTATCTCGGCTATCTCTATTCGCCCGGCGAACGCACCATGTTCGAAGGCGTGCGCAAGCTCACACCGGGAACCTGGCTGCAGATCGATGCCGATGGCCGCCGCACGACCGAGCAATTCCACACTATTCCCACTTACGCGCCCTCCGCGATGAGCGCGGAACAGGCGATCGCAGGAACCGAGGCCACACTCCGCACCGCGGTCGAGCGCCAGATGGTCGCCGACGTCCAGGTCGGCGCATTCCTGTCGGGCGGCCTCGATTCGAGCGCGATCGTCGCGTTTGCGCGCGAACATACGCCCGACAAGCTTGCCTGTTTCACGATCGACTATCGCGGCAGTGACGATGGCGAGATGATCGACGACCTGCCCTATGCGCGCACAGCCGCGCAGCATCTCGGCGTCGATCTGCACGAGATCGCGGTCGATTCGCGCATGGCGAGCGAATTCGAGGCACTGGTTTACACGCTCGACGAGCCGCAGGCCGACCCGGCGGCACTCAACAGCCTCAAGATCGCCTCGCTCGCACGCAGCCACGGGATCAAGGTGCTGCTGAGCGGCAGCGGCGGCGATGATGTCTTCACCGGCTACCGCCGCCACCGCGCCGCCGCGCTCGACGCGCGGATCGATCGCTTGCCCGCCCCGGTCCGCGCGGGGCTCGGGTCGGTCGGCGCGCGTATTCCGGGCCAGTCGGCGACCGCGCGGCGCTTGCGCAAATTACTGTCGCCGATGGGCGAGGAGAAGGATTCGCGGCTGCTCAGCTACTTCGAATGGCTGCGGCTGGAGGATGCCGCCGCGCTGATCGGTGGCGCGTCGCCGGGCCTCGCGGTGGATGCCCGGCGGCCGATGCGCGACACGCTCGCCGCCTATCCCCAAGGCAACCAGGTCGAGCGCGCACTCCGGCTCGAACAGCATTTTTTCCTGATCGACCATAACCTCAATTACACCGACAAGACCGGGATGGCGGCGGGGGTCGAGGTGCGCGTGCCGTTCCTCGATCCCGACCTGATGGCGTTCGCCGCGAGCATGCCGACCGAGTTCAAGCTGCGCGGCGGCGAGACCAAATGGGCGCTGCGCAAGGCGATGGAGCCGTATCTGCCGCGCGACATCATCTATCGGCCCAAGACCGGGTTCGGCGTGCCGCTCCGCGCATGGATGAAGTCGGGGCTGCAACCGATGATGGCCGACCTGCTCTCCCCGGCGACGGTCGAGCGGCGCGGGCTGTTCGATCCCGGCGCGGTCGCCGCGTTGCGTGCCGCGACGGAGGCGGGCCGCGTCGACGGGCATTATTCGCTGCTTGCGCTGATGGCGATCGAGCTGTGGTGCCGCGCCTTTGCCGATCAAGTCGCGCCGGTCAGCGCCGCCGCCTAGGGTTGCATATTCGCTCTGCTCTCTTAGGGCGGGCAAAGAATTCTCCATATTGGGAAGTTTGAGTTTTGAGCGAGCGTCCGACTGTTGTCGTCATCGGCCTTGGCTATGTCGGGCTGCCGCTCGCGGCGGCGCTGGCGAAATCGACCGAGTGCTGGGGGCTCGACATCGACGCGCGGCGCATCGCCGAACTGCGCGACGGGCATGACCGGACGGGAGAGCTCGACGGTGCGGCGCTCCAGGCGACGACGCTCAAGCTGACCAGCAATCCCGCCGACTGCCCGCCAGCCGATTTCTACATCGTCACCGTCCCTACCCCGGTCGACGCCGACAATCGCCCCGACCTGTCGATCGTGATGGCGGCGACGCGGACCGTCGCGGGGATGATCGACGCTGGCCGCACCCCGATCGTCGTGTACGAGAGCACCGTCTATCCCGGCGTGACCGAGGATTTGTGCGGGCCGGAAATCGCGAAGCTGACGGGGCTGACCTGTGGCAAGGACTTCTTCCTCGGCTACTCGCCCGAACGCATCAATCCGGGCGACCGCGAGCATACGATCGAGCGCATCACCAAGGTCGTGTCGGGGCAGACGCCCGACGTGCTCGACCGCGTCGCCGCGCTCTACGACCGCGTGACCAGCGGCGGGGTGTTCCGCGCCGCGTCGATCAAGGCCGCCGAGGCCGCCAAGGTGATCGAGAACGCGCAGCGCGACATCAATATCGCCTTCATGAACGAGATCACGCACATCTTCGCCGGGATCGACCTGTCGATCTGGGACGTGCTGGCAGCGGCGCGGACCAAGTGGAATTTCCTGCCCTTCCAACCCGGACTAGTCGGCGGGCACTGCATCGGGGTCGACCCGTTCTACCTCAGCCATCTGTCGGAGCAGCTCGGCTATCACCCGCAGGTCATTCTCGCGGGGCGCGGGACCAACGACGGCATGGCCGACTGGGTCGCCGGGCAGATCCACGCGCGCGCGGGCAAGGCGGGCAAGGCGCTGGTGCTGGGACTGACGTTCAAGGAAAACGTCCCCGATTTGCGCAATTCGAAGGTCGCCGATCTCGTGAAGGCGCTGACCGGCCTTGGCCATGACGTGACGGTCCACGATCCGATGGCCGACGCAGCGGAGGCGGTTCACGAATACGGCATCACACTCGATTCCGGTGCCCTCGACCGCACCTATGACGTCGTGGCCCTCGCGGTGTCGCACGCCGCTTATCTCGATATGGGCGACGGGCTGGCGAAACTCGTCGCGCCGGGCGGCCTGTTCGCCGACCTCAAGAACGGCATCCCCGAATTCTCCGGCGCGGCGCGCTGGACGCTATAGGAAACGACGATGCGGGTATTGGTAACGGGCGCGGCGGGGTTCATCGGCTCCTGGGTGATCCGGCGCTTGCTCGAGCGCGGCGACCTGGTCGTCGGGATCGATAACCTCAACGACTATTATTCAGTCGAGCTGAAGCGCGACCGGATCGCCGCGATCAATGCGCTCAACACCAATCGCTTCGAGTTCATCCAGGTCGATTTCGCCGACGACAAGGCGCTGGAGGCGGCGCTGGCGGGCAAGGAGTTCGACCGCATCGTCCATCTCGGCGCGCAGGCGGGGGTGCGCTATTCGATCGACAATCCGCGCGCCTACATCCACTCGAACCTGGTCGGGCATCTCAACATCATGGAAGTGGCGCGCCACCGCCAGCTCGAGCACCTCGTCTACGCGTCATCGTCCTCGGTCTATGGCGGCAACGAGACCTTGCCATTCCGGGTCGAGGACCGCGTCGACCACCCGCTCTCGCTCTATGCCGCGACCAAGAAGGCCGACGAATTGATGAGCGAGACCTATTCGCACCTCTATCGGCTGCCGCAGACGGGCCTCAGGTTCTTCACCGTCTACGGCCCGTGGGGCCGCCCCGACATGGCGATGTGGATCTTCACCAAGGCTATTTTGGAAGGCCGCCCGATCCCGGTGTTCAACAATGGCGATATGCAGCGCGACTTCACGTACATCGACGACATCGTGACCGGCGTCGTCGCGTGCCTCGACAATCCGCCGCCCGACGATGGCCGGGTCAAGGCGGGGGGCAGCGTGTCGCCGCACCGCGTCTACAATATCGGCAACCACCGCAGTGAGCAGCTCGGCCACATGATCGGCCTGATCGAACAGGCGTGCGGGAAGAAAGCGGTGCGCGATTACCAGCCGATGCAGCCCGGCGATGTGCAGGCGACTTACGCCGACATCTCCGCCATCCAGCGCGATCTCGGGTTCGAGCCCACCACGACGATCGATGTCGGGGTGCCCGCGTTCGTCACCTGGTACCGCGAGTATCACCACGTCTGACCGCGAGGAGCGCGCGGGCGCGGTCGTGATACGCGTTGAGCCGTCCCGGCGCGTACAGGTCGAATCCGTAACCCGTGAGAAAGGTCAGCACCGCGGGCTTGTCGGCAAAATCGTCGAGATAGACCGCCGCGACTCGGCCGGCGTCGAATAGCCCGCGCGCACCCTCGATCACCGCCAGTTCCATCCCCTCGACATCGATCTTGAGCACCAGCCGCCCGGGCAGGTCGAAACCGTCGAGCCGGCGCCCGTCCGCGGCGAAGCCGCGCCCCCGGATATGCGCGATGCCAGCCTTGTCACTCGCCGTGGCGACGCCCGATACGGCACCATCGACAAAGTCGAGCGGGCCGTCACGGGCGGCGAGAGCGGCATTGATCGCGGTAAAGCCGAACCGTTCGGCGTTGACCGCAAGCCGGCGATACGTGTCCGGGCTGGCCTCGAACGCGACGACGCGGAAGTTGTCGAAGATCCGCGCGGCGTCGGCGATCACGCACGAAAAGATGCCGATATTGGCGCCGATATCGACGAATGTCGTATCCGGCCCGAGCATCATGCTCACGCGCTGCAGCACCAGCGTCTCGTCGCGCAGCAGGCTGTTCGCCCGTATCAGTTTGGACGCCCGGTAATAGCCCGCTTCGCGCAGGGCATTGATCCGCACATCTCGGCCGAACAAGCGCACGTCATGATCGCGGCGACCATGCAGCAAGCGCGTCACCGCTTCCCGCAAGCGCGGCCGTTCATTGAAGTGCCGTTGGAGGAAGCGCAGCCGGCGAAGCGCGAACGAAGGCCGTGTCACGCCGCGAGCTGGTCGGTCAGCCACGGGGTCGCGAGGCAGTCGATCACCAAATGCACCCGGTCCTCGGTCCCGTCATTGGTCACCGCGTGCGGATCGGCGAGCCGCAGGTACCATGCCTCCCCCGGCTTCATGTCTATCGGCGTCCGGTTGAGCAGGAACGTCACGCCGGGGTTGGTCGTGACCGGGATGTGGATCCGCGCCTCGCCCCAATCGGCGGCCAGGTCGTGGTCGCGATGCTCCTTGATCCGCGAGCCCGGGGTCAACCGCATCAGCCGGACCGCCTTCAAGGGGCAGTCGAACGCCGCAAGCACCTCGCGGAAATAGGGGGCGCGCGACAGGATGGCGGCATCGACGAACTCGGTCGCGTTGGGGTCCGAATAGGCCTGCATCACCGGATGCGTCGCGCCCGCCGTGTGGCGCAGCGGGAGCACGTCCCATTGTCCCTCGTAATTCTGCGTGACGAAATGGTCGGTCCACGTCGCCGCTTCGACCGCCTTCAGGTCGGCGCGCAGCCGATCGGGGTCGAACGCCAGCGGCAACCGCACGCGGTCAGGATAGGCCGATGGTGGCTGGACGGCGGAATTGTGCACGGGCGCGACACTATCCGCGCCCTATCGCCTTGCAAAGGCGTCGCCGTGATGCTGTCAGGCGCGGATGAATGACGAGATGATCCATCGCGACGGCGACTGGCTGACCGCGCGGGTCGGCGACGATCTGGTGATGATGAGCGCGGCGGAGGGCAATTACTTGCGGCTGAGCGAAGTCGGCGCACGCGTGTGGGAATTGCTGGAGCGGCCGCAATCGCGCGACGATCTGCACGCTACACTGATCGCCGAATACGACGTGCCGCCCGAGGAGTGCCGCCGCGCGATCGACGATTTCCTCGCGACGCTGGTATCGCGCCGTGCCGTCCGGATCGATTAGAGCCGCAACGCCAGCCGGGTTGCCAATGCGACGATCCCGAGCGCCGTCACGCTGACCAGCCAGATCGCCGCCATCCATACGAGGCGTTTCCACAAGGGTGCGGCCGTCTGCATCAATGATATCCGCTCGCGTCGCCGACCTTGCCGCGGAACACCCAGTACGAGAACGCGGTATAGGCCAGGATGATCGGGATCATGGTCCCCGCCCCCAGCAGCATGAACCCTTGGCTCTTGGCGGGCGCAGCAGCCTGGACGATCGACACCGATCCGGGAACGATGTCGGGGTACATGCTGATCCCCAGCCCCGCGAAGCACAGCAGGTAGAGGCCGAGCGTCAGGAGGAAGGGCAGCAACTCCTTCTTGTTGAGCAGCGCCCACCAGAACCCGACCGACAATGCGCCGAGCAGCACGGGCACCGAACCGGCGAACAGGATGTTCGGGAAGGTCAGCCAGCGTTCGTAATAGCGGTATTCGAGGAACGGCGTCGCCGCGCTGACCGCGGTCACGGCGAGCGCCGCGGCGATTCCGGTGACCCGCGCGAGGCGAAACGCGTGCTTCTGCGCGCCGCCCTCGGTCTTGAAGATCAGCCAGCACGCGCCGAGCAGCGCGTACCCCGCGACCACCCCCACCCCGGTCAGCAGCGAGAACGGCGTCAGCCAGTCGAGCCACCCCCCGCCGTACCCGCGCCCGCTCACCTTCACTCCCTGGAGCAGCGCGCCGAGCACGATTCCTTGCGCTAGCGCCGCCGTCACCGACCCGGCGGTGAACGCGAAGTCCCAAAACGCGCGGTGCCGCGGGTCGCGCCAGCGGAACTCGAACGCCACGCCGCGGAACACCAGCCCCAGCAGCATCGCAATGATCGGCGGGTACATCGCCGGCATCAGCACCGAGAAAGCGAGCGGGAACGCTGCCATCAGCCCGCCGCCGCCCAGCACCAGCCACGTCTCGTTGCCGTCCCACACCGGCGCGATCGCGTTCATCGCCTGATCGCGCTCTTCCCCCACGCCGAACGCCGGGAAAAGGATGCCGATGCCGAGGTCGAACCCGTCCATCACGACGTACATGAACACCGCGAACACGATGACGAACGCCCAGATCAGCGCGAGCGTGGGATCGGCGGTCATTGCTCGATCCCGCCTTGCGCGGCGGGGGTGATCCCGGCGGTACGGATCGGCGGGCCGCTGCCGATCTCCGGCTCGTGCGCGACCGCACCCTTCTGCATCAGCTTGAGGATGTACCAGACCCCCACGCCGAACACCGCGAAATAGACGATGGCGAACGCCGCGAGCGAGGTCGCGACCGCGGGCGCGGCCAAGGGTGAAGCGGACTCGCTGGTGCGAAGCAGACCGTAAATCGTCCATGGCTGGCGTCCGACCTCGGTCGTGACCCATCCCGCGATCACCGCGACGAACCCCGCCGGCCCCATGACGATCGCGGCGCGGTGCAGCCATTTCCAGTCGTACAGTTTCTTCAGCCACCGCGCGACGAGGCTCCATAATCCCAGCCCGAGCATCGCGAACCCCAGCCCGACCATTACGCGGAACGACCAGAACACCACCGGCACCGGTGCCCATTGATCGCGCGGGAAATCCTTGAGACCGGGGAGCGGCGCGTTGGGGTCGTGCCTGAGGATCAGCGAGCCGACCTTGGGAACCTCGACCTTGTAGTGAACCGTGCCGTCGGTGTTCGACGGCAGGCCGAACAGCACCAGCGGCGCGCCGCTCGGGCTGGGATCATAGTCACCCTCGATCGCCAGCACCTTGGCCGGCTGGTGCTCGAGCGTGTTGAGACCGTGCGCATCGCCTGCTAGGATTTGGACGGGCGCCACCAGCGCCGCCATCCACATTGCCATCGAGAACATCTTGCGATGGTGCGCATTGCCGCCGTCGCGGAGCAGGTGCCACGCGCCGCATGCCCCCACGACCAGCGAGGTCGTCAGATAGGCCGCGATGACGGTGTGCACGAGCCGATACGGGAAGCTTGGGTTGAAGATCACGCTGGCCCACGACCCGGCGACGACGAACTGCCCCTGCGCGTTGATCGCGAACCCGGTCGGGGTCTGCATCCAGCTGTTGGCGCTCAGGATCCAGAAGGCCGAGATGAACGTGCCCAGCGCGACCATGCACGTCGCGGCGAAATGCAGCCCCGGCCCGACGCGCTTCATCCCGAACAGCATCACGCCGAGAAACCCGGCCTCGAGGAAGAAAGCAGTCAGCACTTCGTACGCCATCAGCGGACCGATCACCGGCCCGGCCTTGTCGGTGAACGCCGCCCAGTTGGTGCCGAACTGGTACGACATGACGATCCCCGACACGACGCCCATCGCGAACGCGACCGCGAAGATCTTCACCCAGAAACGGAACAGGTCGAGGTAGAGCGGCTTCTTGGTCCACAGCCACAAGCCTTCGAGCACCATCAGGTAACTCGCCAGCCCGATGGAAAAGCTCGGGAAGATGAAATGAAAGCTGACGGTGAACCCGAACTGGATTCGGGCGAGCAGGATTGCAGTTCCAGCGGCTGTCATCGCCACCTCCTTGCCGAGCGCCGATGCGCCTGTCGCCAACCCAAGGCAAGTGCGCGCTGTGCAGCCCGGCATGCGGTGGCCGCGCCAATGAGAAAGGCCGGGGAGCGACCCCGGCCTTTCGACTTCATTCCTATTGGCCCGGCGGTGCCACGTCTCCACCCGGCGCGCCACCGGGCGCTCCGCCCGGAGGACCACCGGCTCCGCCGATGCCGCCCATCTGCTGCTGGTACTGGTCGAGCACCGCCTGCGGCAGGAATTCGATCAGTTCGACATCGAACACCAGGTCGCCGGCGGGTGCGCCCGGGGGCGGCGAGGCACCGTATGCGAGCTTGGCGGGCAGCCAGAAGCGGTATTTCGCGCCCTTGTTCATGAGCTTCAGCCCTTCGGAGAAGCCGGGAACCGAGCGCGCGACGGGAAGCGGGGTCGGCTGCTTCGACTTGTCGAAGGTGAGGCCCGAGCGCAGCTTGCCCTCGTACTGGATCAGCGCGACGTCGGAATCGGTCGGGTGCGCACCGGTGCCCGGGGCAAGAACCTTGTACTGCAGCCCCGACGCCGTGGTCTTGATGTCCGAATCCGTGCCGATCCAGCCGCGCTGCGACTTCGTCCAATAATCGTCGCCCTGGCGCGCGAGCAGGAAGGCGGCGGCGAGCAGGATCACGATGCCGACCCACAGCCACGTGAGGTAGCTGCGCTTGACGGGCTGGAGCGGAACGGCGGTCACGGTCATGGGAAAACGGCCTCGACGGGGATGGGCCGCTCTCAACGCGCGGCCGGGACACGCTGTCGGTAGATGCGGGGACCGCGCTCGGCAAGTCCCCGGAAGACGGGTCTTACTTGATCCCGTCGCGCTCCATCCGCTTGCGGTCCATCTTGCGGGCGCGGCGGACGGCGGCGGCACGCTCACGGGCGCGCTTCTCGCTCGGCTTCTCGTAGTGCCGGCGCAGCTTCATCTCGCGATACACGCCCTCGCGCTGGAGCTTCTTCTTGAGAGCCCGAAGCGCCTGATCGACATTGTTATCGCGCACGATGATTTGCATAAAACCCGTCAACTCCGAATCGAATGGAATGGCCGCCCAGGACACGAGTCCGGACGTTCAAGCGCGCGCCCCTAACAGCGGAGCGCGCAGAAGGCAAGCGCGGCGCGGGTGAGCGGACCAAAGTTGCCACTAGGTTGACACTATCGCGACCGATCGGAGCGGTATCGATCCCCGCCGTCGGTCGACCCGCCCGCATCGAGCGCGCCGAGGCTGACCGTCGAAATCCTACATTGCAAGCGGTCAGGTTGCGGGAAATTGCCCGCACCGGTAAGCGCCGCGCATGTCCACCGGCGCCCCGCTTACCCTGTACAACAGCCTGACCCGCAGCCTGGAGGAGTTCCGCCCGATCGACCCCGACCTGGTGCGCGTCTACACGTGCGGGCCGACGGTCTATAACTACCAGCATATCGGCAACATGCGCGCGTTCCTGTTCGCCGACACGCTCGGCCGCGTGCTGCGCTGGAAGGGCTACAAGACCAAGCACATCATCAACATCACCGATGTCGGCCATTTGACCAGCGACGCCGATGCCGGCGACGACAAGATGGAGAAGGCGGCGGCGCGAGAGGCCAAGTCGATCTGGGACATCGCGAAACACTATACCGACACCTTCAAGGCCGATGTGGCGCGGCTCAACATCGAGCCGCCGGCCGAATGGACCGTCGCGACCGACCACATCCCGCAGATGATCGAGTTCGCGAAAAAGATCGAAGCCGATTGCTACGAAATTGAAGGCGGGCTGTATTTCGACACCTCGACAGTGCCCAATTACGGCGCGCTGGCGCGGGCAGCGACCGATGAAGGCGAGAGCCGGATCGACCCCGTCTCCGGCAAGCGCCACCCGCAGGACTTCGCGATCTGGCGCAAATCCCCGCCGGGCGAGCAGCGCCAAATGGAATGGGATTCGCCGTGGGGCAAGGGCGCGCCGGGCTGGCACCTCGAATGCTCGGTGATGAGCCTTCAGCATCTCGGCCACCCGTTCGACATCCACACCGGCGGGATCGACCACCGCGAGATCCACCACCCCAACGAGATCGCGCAGAACCAGGCGTTTTGCGGCTGCTCCGACACTGGCGCACGGATCTGGATGCACAATAATTTCCTGGTCGAGCGCGGCGGGAAGATGTCGAAGTCGACGGGGGAGTTCCGCACGCTGCAGACCTTGGTCGATGCCGGCGTGCACCCCCTCGCCTACCGCCTGATGTGCCTGCAGGCGCATTACCGGTCGGAGCTGGAGTTCAGCGAGGAGAATTTGCTGGCGGCGCTGACGCGGCTGAAGCGAATGGTGCATCTCGTCACCGCGCTGCCCGGAATGAATGCGGCGGATTTCGCGGACGACCCGGATGCCGTGCCGCATTTCCGCGGCTTGCTCGATGAGGCGGTGAGCGACGATCTCAACACGCCGAAAGCGCTGTCGCACCTCACTGGCATGCTCGCGCACATCCCCACGTCGCCAGCCGACAAATTGCGCTTGCTTGAGGACTATGACGCGGTGCTCGGCCTCGACCTGCTCACGCTCACCCGCGAAGACCTGCGCGTTCGCCCCACGACCGCGACGCTCACCGAAGCCGACATCGAAGCCCGCCTCACCGAGCGTAAGGAAGCGCGCGCGGCGAAGGATTTCGCGCGCTCGGACGCGATCCGTGACGAGCTCACCGCCGCCGGGGTGGAGGTGATGGACGGCGACCCGCTGGGATGGGATTGGAGGCCAACATTATGATCGGCTTGTTCTGGTTGTTCGCGCTCCAGGCCACGACGCCGCCCGTCGACAACACCCCGCGCGCCGACGACATCATCGTCAGCGCCTCGCGCGACACGTGCACCTTGCGCTTCGCCGACAAGACCATGACCGATGCGCAATTCAACGCGCGCGCGGAGGAATGGAAGGCGGGCAAGCCGGTGCGCCTGATCCTGCGCAGCAGCGCCGATTTCCCGTGTGTGCGCAAGATCGCCAAGCAATTGTTCGACAAGGGCGTGACGCGGATCGAGTTTGCCGATCCCAACGGCAAGCCCGCTTTTCCGTTCGAGCCCGATCCCAATCTGCCGCGCTACACCGCGACCGGCGAGGTACCGAGCGTGCCGATGGGCAGCGCGCCGTCCAACTGGAGCGAGAACCGCGCGCGCGAGCACAGCTTCCTCGGCCGCGCCGCGTCGCAACTGATCCTGCAGGGCAAGTGCGCCGAAGCGAAGAAGATGGCGCTCGACCAGGGCGACCTCGACGCCGCCGCCGCGGTGGTCGAAGTGTGCCGCGCGCCCTGACTCGCGCTTGAACGCCGCCGCCGCTCGGCTAGATACGCGGCATAGTCTTTCAATGGGGATTGCAATGCGTGGGCAAGTGCTTGGGGTCGATGTCTCGACCGGCGACGGCCAGATTTCGGGCGACGACGGCCAGCGCTACGTCTTCCGGCCGGAGGATTGGACCGATCGTGTCGGGCCATCGGTCGGCGCGCTGATCGATTTCGAGGCCGAAGGGCGCCAGGCGCGGCGCATCTATCGTTTGCCCGGCAGCTATACCGCCGCCCCGCCCGCGCCGCGCAGCGACCGCAACAAGATCGTCGCGGCGCTGCTCGCCTTCTTCCTCGGCGTGTTCGGGGTGCACCGCTTCTATCTCGGGCGGATCGGCTCCGGGGTCGTCATGCTGTTATTGACCTGCACGATCGTCGGGATGGTCGTCACCGGCATCTGGGCGTTCATCGACTTCATCCGCTACCTGATCATGTCCGACGCCGAGTTCGCCGCGCGATACCAGCAGGCATGAAGGCCGTCCTTCCCGCGCTCGCACGCCCGCTGCTCGAGCCACACCTGCCCGCGGGACTCGAGGTATCGTGGTTCGCCAGCCGCGAGGAAGCCGGCGCGATGATCGTCGACGCCGACATCGCCTGGGTCGACATGCAGCGCGGGGTGTGGACCGCGGAAGCCGTGGCGAAGGCGACCAGGCTCCGATGGCTGTCGACGATCTTCGCGGGGATCGATTTCCTCGACCTCGACGCCTTGCGCGCCAACGGCACGACGGTGACCAACGGCACGGGGATCAACGCGCTGGCGGTCGCGGAATATGCCGTGATGGGTGTGCTCGTCGCGGCCAAGCGCTACGACGAAGTCGTGCGGCTCGCCGACAAGCACGAATGGACGCTCCAGGCGCCGGGCCAGGTCGAACTGTTCGAAACGCGCGCGCTGATCGTCGGGATGGGTGCGATTGGCAAATTGATCGGCGAGCGGCTGACGGCATTCGGGGTCGAGGTGGTCGGCGTCACGCGGTCGGGCCGCGACGGAACGCTGACGCCCGATCAATGGCAAGCGAAGCTCGGCGAGTTCGACTGGGTGATCCTCGCCGCGCCTTCTACCGATGCGACCAAGGCGATGATCGGCGCGGACGAGCTCGCCGCGATGAAGCCGCGCGCGTGGCTGATCAATATCGCGCGCGGCGACATGATCGACGAGGCCGCGCTGCTGGCGGCGCTCAACGGCCGAAAGATCGCCGGCGCATTCCTCGACCCGACGCACCCCGAACCGCTGCCACCCGATCACCCGCTGTGGTCGGCGCCGAATTGCCTGATCACGATGCACCTGTCGGGCCGCAGCCAGACGAAAATGTTCCCGCGCGCCGCCGCGCTGTTCCTGCGCAACGTCGAGGCGTTCGTGAACGGGCGGCCGATGGAGAATGTCGTCGATCTCGACGCGGGGTATTGAACGCTATTTCGCCGCCACCAGATGCGCGTCAATCACCGCGTCGATCGTCGCGTCGTCGACGTGCAATTGGCCGTCGATGATCAGCATCGCGAGGCCGTGCGCGATCGACCAGGCCTGGAGCGCGAACAGCCGCGGCGTCATCCCCGGCGGGGCGAGCTTCGCGGCGTTTTCCATCAGGAAGCGCATCGCGTCGTCGGGCACTTCGTCCAGCTCCATTACCTCACCGTGCGATCCGCTCGCGAAGATCAGCCGGAACAGCGCGGTGTGCCGCCGCGCGAAGCGGACGTAGGCCGCGCCCGTCGCGCTGAACCCCGCGGTGCCGCCGCCCGCGGCGTCGAACGCCGCGTGCTGCGCCTTCCCCAGCATCGCCAGCCCCTCGCTCGCCAGCGCGCGTATCAGCGCGGCCTTGTCGGGAAAATGGCGATAGACCGCGGTCGCGCTGACTCCGACGTGGCGCGCGACTTCGCGCAGCGACAGATCGTCCGCGGTGCGCGTCGCGAGCAGCGTCATCCCCGCCTCAACCAACGCCGCGCGCAGATCGCCGTGGTGGTAGGATCGGCTTACCGCTTCTTTCATGTTGACACTGTTACCATAAATCGTATGTTGACACCATAAACATCGAGTCGGAGTCCAGTCATGGCCAGTGTCATCGAAAATGCAATCCGCGGCACCGTCACCAAGGGAATCGGCGTGGTCGCCGAGTTCAACCGCAAGCGCATGCCCAGCACCGACCATCCGTTCCTGACCGGCATCCACACACCGATGGGTCGTGAGTTGACGCTCGAGGATCTGCCTGTAACCGGCTCGATTCCCGCCGAACTCGACGGGCGCTATCTGCGGATCGGCCCCAACCCGGCGCGGCCGGAGGCGAAAGGCTATCACTGGTTCACCGGCGACGGAATGGTCCACGGCGTCGCGCTCAAGGACGGCCAGGCGTTGTGGTACCGCAACCGCTGGATCCGATCCAAGCGAGTCGAGGCCGAAACCGGCATGCCGCACGCCCCCGGCCCGCGCCATGGCGGGTTCGACACGGTCAACACCAACGTGCTGGGGATTGCCGGGCGGACCTGGGCGCTGGTCGAGGCGGGGTCGTACCCGGTCGAGCTCGGCGAGACGCTCGACGATCAGACCTACAACCCGTTCGACGACACGCTGATGGGCAGCTTCACCGCGCATCCGCACCTCGACCGCGCGACCGGCGAGCACCACGCGATCTGCTACGAAGCGACCGTCCCCGACGAAATCCGCCACGTCGTGATCGCGCCCGACGGCAAGGTGACGCGCGAGGTCGCGATTCCGGTCAAGCACGGCCCATCGATCCACGATTGCGCAATTACAAACCGTTATGCGCTTATCCTCGACCTCCCTGTCACCTTCTCGATGAAGGCGCTGATCGGCGGGCACAGCTTCCCGTACCGCTGGAATCCCGAACATCAGGCGCGCGTCGGGCTGCTCCCGCGCAACGGCGGGGCGGAAGACGTGATCTGGGTCGATTGTCCGCAAACGTATATCTTCCACGTCGCCAACGCCTATGACGCCGACGACGGCAAGGTCGTGCTCGACGCGTGCGTGTACGACACGATGTTCGCGGAGTTGACCGGCGGCCCAACCGGCAAGCCGCTCGGACTTGAGCGCTGGACGATCGATCCGGTCGCCAAGACGGTCGAGCGCCGCACGATCGACGCCACCCCGCAGGAATTCCCGCGCCCCGACGAGCGCTTCTTCGGACAGCCCTATCGCTACGCTTATACGATGGCGCTGCCGGCGAACGATTTCGCGATCAGCGAGACGCGGCTCTACAAGCACGACCTCGACACCGGCGCGAAGCAGACACACGATTTCGGCTCGGGCCGCTATCCCGGCGAATTCGTCTTCGTCCCGCGCGCGGCGGACGCGCCGGAGGGCGACGGCTGGCTGGTCGGGCTGGTGATCGACCTCGCCAACGAGACCACCGACCTCGTGATCGTCGACGCGATGGATTTCGAAGCCGCGCCGGTCGCGAGCATCCGCATCCCGCACCGCGTGCCGCCGGGGTTCCACGGTAATTGGGTGCCTACCAGCGGAAATTGAGCCCTAGTGTTGCGGCGCTGACGGTGTCGGCGCCGCGTGTCGATTGGCGCAGATAGCCGGCATCGAGCCGCAGGGCTTTGGCGAGCGGCACCTGCACGCCGAGCGACGCGCGTGCGGTCGTATCCGTCGCGTTGCCCCGCGCCGGTGCCGAGATTGACGAACCCCTCCGCCGCCGCGACCAATGCGGGACCATCCTGCCTGAGCGGCAGCGTGAGCTTGAGCTGCGGCCGCACGCGCCACCCCGTTCCCGGCCACGCCTCGACCCAGCGTTCCTCCACGCGCAACCTTCCGCCGATCCGCACCGGTCCGATCCGCGCGATGTCCTCGAACGCCACCTCCTGCCGCGCGCGTTGCTCGATCGAGGTGACGTTGTTGGCGTAGGCCGTCTTGTGGACATACCCCGCCCACAGCGTGACGTGATCGTTGATGCGATATCCGACCGCGCCGCTGATCACCCATTCGTATAGCCCGCCACCATCGAACCGTCCGATGCTGTCGATCGACCCGCGTATCTTCCCCGATATCGGCCCGCTCGCCCCGACGCTCGTCCACACCCGCCGTCATCGACCTGCGCCACACCCGGCAGCAACAACGCCGCGAGAGCGACCGGCACGGCGCGCAAGTTCATCGCGCCCATGTGCCAAACTTTCCTTCATTGCGCACGCCGTCCCTTTCCCGCATGGGAATTGCTTCCATTTCACCCAAGCGAAGCAACGATCATGGCCGCCCAATGGGCTCCCGACAGCTGGACCAACGCCGAAGCGCGCCAGCTCCCGACCTATCCCGACGCCGCCGCGCTCGCCGCCGCGACCAAGCAGCTCGCCTCTTATCCCCCGCTGGTGTTCGCCGGCGAAGCGCGCAACCTGACCGCCGACCTCGCGCGCGTGGCGAACGGCGAAGCTTTCCTGCTCCAGGGCGGCGACTGCGCTGAAAGCTTCGCCGAATTCCACCCCAACAACATCCGCGACACGTTCCGCGTCATCCTCCAGATGGCGGTCGTGCTGACCTATGCGTCGAAGCTGCCGGTGGTGAAGGTCGGCCGCATGGCAGGCCAGTTCGCCAAGCCACGCAGCGCCGATACCGAAGTGCAGGACGGGGTCGAACTGCCCAGCTACCGCGGCGACAACGTCAACGACATCGCCTTCACCGCCGAAGGCCGTGCGCCCGATCCGCAGCGCATGGTGCAGGGCTACAGCCAGTCCGCCGCGACGCTCAACCTGCTCCGCGCGTTCGCGCAAGGGGGGTACGCCAACCTCCACCAGGTCCATCGCTGGACGCACGATTTCCTCGGGCACAGTCCCTGGGCGAAGAAGTATGAGGAAACCGCCGACCGGATCGGCGAGGCGCTGGCCTTCATGGAAGCGTGCGGGATCAGTCCCGACACCGTGCCGCAGCTGTCGCAGACGACGTTCTATACCAGTCATGAGGCGCTGCTGCTCCCGTACGAGCAAGCGCTGACCCGGCAGGACAGCCTGACCGGCGACTGGTACGACACCTCCGCGCACATGCTGTGGATCGGCGACCGCACGCGCTTCGACGGCTCGGCGCACGTCGAGTTCCTGCGCGGCATCGGCAATCCGATCGGGGTCAAGTGCGGCCCCAGCCTCGAGCCCGACCTGCTGCTCCGCTTGCTCGACACGCTCAACCCGGGGCGCACGCCAGGACGGATGACGCTGATCACGCGTTATGGGCACGACAAGATCGAGGCGGCGCTCCCCAAACTGGTCCGCGCGGCGAAGCGCGAGGGGCATCCGGTAGTGTGGAGCTGCGACCCGATGCACGGCAACACCGTGGCGGTCGCAGGGTACAAAACGCGGCCATTCGACCGTATCCTCACCGAAGTGCGCGGCTTCTTCGCCGTGCACCGCGCCGAAGGCACGTTCGCGGGCGGCATCCACGCCGAGATGACCGGGCAGAACGTAACGGAGTGTACGGGCGGCGCGGTCGACGTGACCGAACAGTCGCTCGCCGACCGCTACCACACGCATTGCGACCCGCGACTCAACGCCGGACAGTCGCTGGAACTCGCGTTCCTGTTGGCCGAGATGCTCAACGACGAACTCAACGAACGGCGCAAGGACGCCGCCTAGCTCTCCGTCAACGCGCCCTTGCATGACGCTTTTGTACGACAGATTGTCTGCCAGATTCATTCTAGGCAGGCCGAATACTTTACGCTACGTCAGGCATGAATTCTTTAGGGAATTCCAATCCCGATAAACGGGTCGCCAGTTTTGGACCATCGTTTCGTCGCTGCCAGGGGGCATCGGGCGAAGCGAGTCATAACCTGGGAGGACCTGATGCGGATCGTTACCTTACTTGCCGGCGGCGCGTGCTTGATGGCGCTGTCTTTCTCGCTCGCGGCGACGCCCGCGCGAGCGGACGCAACCCCCGAATGCAACGCCAATGCCGGCGTCGCGACCGCGCTGGAATGCGGCGTGAACAGCACGGCGACGGGGTCTTATTCGAGCGCGGTCGGAACGAACACCAACGCCACCGGCGATTACGGCAGCGCGATCGGCAGCTTCTCCACCGCGTCGGGTCTCGTCGCCACCGCAGTCGGATCGAACGCGCAGTCGAGCGGCGACTTCTCCAGTTCGGTCGGCACCAACTCGGTCGCGAGCGGCTATGCCGCGCAAGCGTTCGGCGTGCAGGCGCAGGCCACCGGCGATTATTCGGTGGCGAACGGATTCGCCGCCTATGCCAGCGGCACCAATTCATTGGCGTCTGGCGCCTCGGCCTATGCGGCGTCCACTCAATCGACCGCCGTCGGATCGACCGCGCAAGCAACCGCGGCGGGGGCTACTTCGCTCGGCTATAACGCGCGAGCCACGGGCGGCGGTGCGCTGGCGAGCGGCTTCAACAGTACAGCATCGGGCGGCAACGCCACCGCGGTCGGGACGAGTTCGAAGGCCGGCGGCCTGTTGAGCGTCGCCGTCGGCGGTAGTTCAAACGCCGCGGGCACCGCGGGGATCGCGATCGGTCAGAATGCCAACGCATCGCAGGACTTCGCGATGGCGGTGGGATCGCTCGCGCAGGCGACCGGGTTCGCATCGACCGCGCTGGGCGTGCAGAGCAATGCTTCGGGGACGGGCTCGATCGCGGCCGGGTTCAATGCGAGCGCAGCCGGTAATAATTCGATCGCGATCGGCAGCGGCGCGAATGCGGCGCAAAACAATTCGGTCGCGATCGGCATGAATGCCACAACCACGCGTGCCAACCAGGTCGTGATCGGCGGCACCGGCCAATCGGTGACCCTCGGCGACTTGACCGCGAGCACGGCGGCACAGACCGGGACGCTCTCGCTCGTCACCGCCGATGCCAGCGGTACGCTGGGTCGCGGCGTCGCGGTGTCGTCACTTGCCACCGCCGCCTCGGTGACCGCGGTTCAAACGCAAGTCACGGCCAACACCGCGTCGATCAATACGCTCAACACGCAGGTCGCTGGCAACACCGCGTCGATCAATACGCTCAACACGCAGGTCGCGGGCAACACGGCGTCGATCAACACCATCAATGGCCAGATCGGGACGATCAACGGCCAGATCGGCACGTTGAACGGGCAAGTGTCCTCGCTGTTCACACAAACCCAGGGACTGCGGCGCGACTTGAACCGCACCAACGAAGGCGTGGCGATGGCGCTGGCGATGGACTCGCCGTCGGTGCCCGAAGGCTCCAACTTCGCGGTGTCCGGGGGTGTCGGTTACTTCAACAACCGCGCCGCCGGCACGATCGCGATGAGCGCGCGCGTCGGACCCAAAGCTTATATTTCGGCCGGGGTCGGCACTGGCTTCACCTCGGGTGAGGTCGGCGCGCGCGGCGGCTTCGCGGTGGCCTTTTGACCCGGGCACCCGCGTGGCGCTGGATTGTCGGGGGAGTGACTGCGCTGATGCCGGTAACGGCATCGGCGCAGTCCGCCCCGGCGCCTGCGCCCGAGACGGCGCCGCCGGTCGCCTATAGCGCCCCGGTCTCGACTCAGCCGCTGCCCGACGAACTGCAACGCGCGCGGCTGATCTGGACGACGATGGTCGCGATCCAGCAGGCCAACGAATCGGGCAATTATTCGGTGCTGCGCGACATCTCGTCGCCCGCGTTCCAGATGGTCAACGACCCGAGCAAGCTGGGGCAGATCTTCAACGGGATCCGCGCGACCAATATCGACCTGTCGAACACGTTGCTGCTCGCGCCGACCTACACCCGGGCGCCGGGGATCGACAATCAGGGGATGATGCACCTGGAGGGCGGGTTCGGGCTTCGGCCGACTGCGGTGCTGTTCAGCCTGACGTTTCAGTGGGTGAGCAACCGTTGGAAACTGTTCGGCGTATCGGTCGGCGCACGCAGCATTCCATCGGGGGTGAGCCCGACGCCGGCGGCGCAACCTCCGGGCCGGAAATGACGACGCTTCACGATCCATCGTAACAGGGGGCCGCGATGATCGGTTTGTTGGCGATGGCGGCGGCGAGCGGACCGAGCTTCGATTGCGCGCGGGCGCGGACGAAGATCGAGCGCGCGATCTGCGCGGACGCCGAGCTCGCGCTGCTCGACCGCGAGGAAGCGCGGCTCTACCGGCTCGCGCTCGCCGGCCCGGCGCAGGATCGCAACGGCCTGATCGCCCGGCAACGCCAGTTCCTGCGCGATCGCGACCAATGCGTGGAGGAAGAGACGACCGACACCGTGCCGCAGTGCGTGCGCGACGCGTATCTGGGCGACATTGCGGACTTGCGCCGGTTGGCCGGGTTCGGCGGGGACGCCGGCGGGATTTCTTCGGGGCCGATCCAGTTTACGTGCGACGGCGGCTTTCCCGACGCCTTCGTCACGACGTTCAAGTTAACGCCTGCGCAGGCCTATATCTCGATGCCGTCGACCCATGAAGGCCAGCCGTTGGTCGCGACGCCCGGGTCGGCGCGGCTGACCGGGCGGTACGACACCGGCATGACGTATGACGGTGGCGACCGACTCCAGATCGATGCGCGGATTTGCGTCGCGAAGAGATGATCCGGCGCGGCGGACGATGCCCGCCGCGCCGGGAATCGGCTAGACGACGCGGCGGCCCTGGATCAGCTGAACCACGACCACGATCAGCGCAATCACCAGCAACAGGTGAATCAGCCCGCCGCCGACATGTACGGCAAAGCCCAGCGCCCACAGCACGAGGAGGATGACGACGATCGTCCAAAGCATGACATTTCCTTCCTGTTTCTTGCGCGGCCCGCCACCGGTCGCCCGACGTTACGCCACAGGAACGGAAAGACGCGCCAGCCCGGCTAGGGTTCCGCGCTTCGTCTCGCGCGCGGCGCTTACGCCGCGGCGGCGCGGCGTGGCGTGCTCTCGGCGAGCAGCTCGCGCACCGCGGCGGCGTCGATCGGGCGGCTGAACAGATATCCTTGGACCGACGAGCAGCCGTGCTTGCGCAATTCGGCGAGCTGATCGTTTTCCTCGACCCCCTCGGCGGTGGTTTCCATGCCGAGTGCGCGTGCGAGGTCGGTGATCGCGCGGACGATCGCGACGGCGCCGGGGCGGGTGAGCAGATCCTGGATGAACGAGCGGTCGATCTTGATTTTGTCGAACGGGAAAGACTGCAAATAGCTGAGCGACGAATAGCCCGTCCCGAAATCGTCGAGCGCGATGCGGACGCCCAGCGCGCGCAGGCCGTGGAGCAGCCGCGTCGTTTCCTCCAGCCCTTCGAGGAAGATCGATTCGGTGATCTCGAGCTCGAGCCGGCCGGGCGCGAGCCCGCTCGCGGCGAGCGCCTGCATCACCGTTTCGTTCAGTCCGGGCCGGCGGAACTGCACCGACGACACGTTGACCGCAATCCGGACATGGTCCGGCCAGGCTGCGGCTTGCGCGCAGGCCTCGCGCAACACCCAGGCGCCGATTTCGACGATCAGCCCGGTATCCTCGGCGACGGGAATGAAATCGAGCGGCGATACCATGCCGCGCGTCGGATGGTTCCAGCGGATCAGCGCTTCGAACGACCCGACGCGGTTGGCGTCGAGGTCGAACAATGGCTGGAAATGCAGCTCGAACTGACCTTCGTGGAGCGCAGTGCGCAAGTCGCTCTCGATCCGGCGGCGCTCCTGCGCGCGGCTGTTGAGCGCTTCCTCGAAGAAGCAGAACATGCCCCGGCCAAGCTCCTTGGCGCGGTATAACGCGAGGTCGGCGTGTTTGAGCAACGACCGCGCGTCCATGCCGTCGGCGGGCGAGATCGCGATGCCGATGCTCGCGGTTTGGGTCACGTCGTGCCCGTCGATCCGCATATGCTCCGCCGCGGCCTCGCCGGCGCGCTTGGCGAGGCGCTCGAACGGCTCGCCGTCGGCTGCCTGGCGCGTGACGATGACGAATTCGTCCCCGCCCAGCCGCGCCACGAAGCTTTGCGCGAGATCGCCGTCGATTCGCGCCGCGACGCGGCGTAGCACTTCGTCGCCGACCGGGTGGCCCAGCGTGTCGTTGACCGATTTGAAATCGTCGAGGTCGAGAATCATCACCGCGACGCGCTCGTCGTTGCGCTCGGCCAGCTTCAGCTCGTGCTCGACATGTTCGAGGAAATGCGCGCGGTTGGGTAGATCGGTTAGCGTGTCGTTGAACGCCAGGTGCGTGATCCGCCGCTCGCGCTCGGCGATGTCGGTCGCCATGCGGTTGAAGCTTTCGGCCAACCGCGCCAGTTCGTCATTACCCTCGACCGGCACGCGTGCCTCGTTGCCCGCCGCCAGCCGCGCCGCGGCGGCATCGAGCAAGGTGATCGGCCGCGTGATCGATCGCGCCATGCGGATCGTCGCGAACACCGTGCCGAGTAGCCCGAGCAGCCCGGCGAGCAGGATGGCGTATTGCAGCCGGTGGTAGCCCGCGAGCGCCTGGTCGAGCGGGTAGCGCAGCATCAGTACCGCTTGCGGCGACCCCGTCATTACCGGCAGCGGCTTGACCAGCGCGAGCGCGGTGCCGTTCGGCGTGGTCACGTCCGACACCAACCGATCCTTCGCCGCGCGGTCGATGAAGCCCGACAGCGCGCCCGCCTCGCGATCCGCCGGGTCGGCCCAGCGACCGTCGCCACGGCGCTGGAACACCGCAGCCTGGATCGGGATTGCCGACAGGCTTTGCAGACCCTGCATTTCCCTGGCGTCAAGGTTCGTCGCGAACACCACCCAGCCGGTCAGCTGCGGTGTCAGGATCGGGGCGGCGATGACGTGCCGCGCGCTGCCGCCCAGCTGGACGACGCCCGACATCTGCCCGCCGTCGAGCGCGTTCCACAATCCGGCGGCTTGCCCCGCGAGCCCGGGGTCGGCGAGCCCTGTCACGTTGCCGTCCACCCCGACGACGAACGCGATCGGCACGCCCATGCGCCGCTTGAGGTTGACGAGCGCCGAGACGATCGTCGCCTTGTCGCCGGTCGCAACCGCCGCGCGGAACCCGAAGTCGCGTGCGAGCAGGCCGGCGGCGCCGCCCAGTTCCGCCGCGCGCTGGCTCCACAACCGGTCGAACACGGTGCCGCTCGCGGCGAGCTCACGCTGCACCTGATCCGTGGCACTGCGCTGGGCGATCGCCAGCAACGTCGTCGACATGCCGAGCATCGCCGCCACGACCAGCGCCGCGTACAACACCGTCAGTCGCGTGCGGAGCCGGCGGAACCGGGGAAGGCGAAACGGCAGCGCCATCAGTAGGACGACGACGTGGCGGGCGGCGGGCGCAGCGTTACGGTGAAAGCTTCGCGCGCGCCACCGCCCAGATTGATCGTGTGCGACACCTGGTTGCCGGGGCTCCGCAGATACGGATGCCACACGCCGACCGAAATCGGCCCCTGTGGTACGCCGTTCAGGACGACATTACCCGACGCATCCGTCTTCGCGGTGAATGCGCTGTCGGCGACATAGATGAACGCCGTCATCTGGTCGTGGATGTTGCACCCCAGCGACACCGGTCCGGCGCGGTCGAAGCGCACCGTGCGGTTCTGTTCGCGCGCATAGAGCTTCAATTCGAAACGCTTGGCCGGCGAGAAGGAATAGACCTGGTGCCGCACCGCGTCGAAATTGGGAAACGACACGTCGGCGTTGACGGGCACGACGGTCAGGAACGGGGCGAACTGGATATTCTGCTGGCGCACGGCATAGCCGCTTCCCGGTCGCGCCGATGGCGTGTCGCGGCCGATCAGGTGGATCGTGACGACGGCGTTGGCGATCGGCTGGCCTCCGGGGCCGCGCACCATGACGCTCACCCCCGCAACCGGCGGTGGCGGCGCCGCGCCGAGGAGCAGCGCGAACGGCAGGACGGGCAACATACGCATCGCCAGCGATCCTAGCGACTTGGCGTAAACAATCCCTTCATAGGTGCAGGCGGAGCGCGAACTGGAGCAGCGTCTTATCCTGTTGCGGCGCAAGGCCGACATAGACGCGCGCATCCTTGCGGCTGTCGACGTGGAGCAGCTCGACCAGCGCCGACAGATGCTTGCCGATATCGCGCCGCCCCGCCGCGGTCAGCGCCCAGCCGTTTTCGGACCAGTCGCGGCCGAGCTCGGACCCGATGCTGGTCGTGCCGAACGCTTCCGCGCGCAGCGACGCCGAGCCGCGCGCGAAATTGCGCGTCGCCATCACATACGCCGAGCGGAAAGCCGTATCGACCCACAGCCGGCCGTTTTCGCGAAAGCCCATCAGCGTGCGTCCGGCCATCCCTTGCGCCTTCACTTGCCAGTCGCCGAAACTCAGCACCGCGCCGACATTGTCGAACCGCGTGCGCCAACCCCATTGCAGCGTCGGCGTCACCGCCTCCGGATTGCCGCGATTGTCGTAATGGAAGGCCTGCAGGTCGAGCCAGGCGGTCGGCGCCCAGTCGACCTTACCGTAGAAACCGGGCCGGTTGTCGAGTTCGATCACCGGACGTGTCCTGGTCGCCTGCACGTACGCCGCGAAGAACGGATTGAGCGGCGGCAAGGGCTGTAACCCGAACGCGACCGCCTTCTGATCGTGCAACGCCCAGCCGCGAAACGCGATCAGCGTCCCCGCCGTGTCGTTGAGCCCGAAGATCGCGGCGGTCACGCCGATTCGCCCGCCGCCGACCGGGCGCGAGACCTGCGCCTCGACCCCGCCGACCTTCACCTCTTCGCCGATCCACGCGTTGATCGCCGACGGCGTGATCGTGTCGCGCACCCGCCATTCGGGACCGGTGTGCTCGAGGCTGACGGGCGGCCAGAACAGCCCCGCGCGCCCCACCACCTTTGTCCCGCCGGGCAACAGCGGTTTGTACGTCAGGAAGGCTTCCGACAGGTCTACGGCCTTGTCCTGCCCCTGCTGCGCGGTCGCGACGAGCGTGCCGCCCAGCGACCAGGTAAAGCGCGGCGTCCAGATCAGGTCGCCCTCGACCGCTTGCGGTTCGATGCGGAAATTGCGGTTGGCGGAATCGGTGTCGAACCGCGTCTTGCCGTACCCGCCGTCGAGCCAGCTCGTCTCGCCATCGCCCCCGATGATGCGGACGTCGCCGCTCACAGCCACCGTCTCCGGCGTGAACAATTCGGTCGCGCTTTGGGCGATCGCGGGGGCCGGCGATGCCATCAGCGCGCCGATGATCAAGGATCTGAATATTTTCAGTCGGCTAGTCACGCGCCGATCATAGGCGATAATGGTTAACGATCGGTCGAGATCGGCCCAAATCGCCGCAGTGCCGCATGCGCCTTGACGCCCCGCGCCCGCCGCCCTAAGGCGCCGCGTCCCGCTCTACGGCCCCTTCGTCTAGCGGTTAGGACGCGGCCCTCTCACGGCTGAAACACGGGTTCGATTCCCGTAGGGGTCACCAAGCGAAGCGGGTGGACGCGAGCGTTGCTCGCTCATCCCGCCGCGCCAACGCTCTCTTCGGCACGGGACAAGGCCGAAACCGCGGCGATATCGTCGTCCTCCAGATACAAGCTTGCCGCCGACGCGCTGGCAGCGGCGGTTTGGGGCTTGCTGGCGCCCGGGATCGGGATCACGCAATCGCTCTGTGCCAAATGCCAGGCGATGACGACGGCATAGGGCGTAGTCCGATACTTTGCCGCGAGATCGACCAGGACAGGATGCCGCGCCAACGCGTGGTGATGATGCGCCCCACCGATGACGGAATGCGGCACGAAGCTCACGCCTTGGTCCTGACAGGCTGAGAGCATTCCGTTCTCATAATCCTCCGGGTCCAGCGGATTGCATGCGTTCTGCACGCTCTCGATGCGCACGATCCGTTGCGCGGCGTGCAGATGGGCGACCGAAACGTTGCAAAGCCCGATATGCGCGATCTTGCCCTCTTCCTGCAGCCGGGCGAGCTCGCCGATCGAATCCTCGAACGGTATCTCCGCATCGGGCGCGTGAAGCTGGTACAGGAATATGGCCTCGCACCCCAGCGCGCGGAGACTGTCTGTGCATGATTGCCGCAGGAACCACGGGCTCGCATCGACCCGCCGTATCCGCCGATCGACGCCGCCCTTGGCCGCCACGGTGATGGTTTCGCCAGGCCACGACGACAGCGCCTTGGCGATCAGCCGTTCGTTGTGGCCGATCTCGTCGTCGCCAGCGCAATAGACGTTTGCCGTGTCGACGAAATCGATCCCGGCATCGAAGGCGGCGTGCAGCGTCGCCACCGCGGCGGCTTCGTCGGGCCGGCCGCCCATCGACAGCGGCATGGCGCCCAGCCCGACCGGGAACACCGTTCGCCCGGTCCGGCCGAGCATCCGGCGGACGGGGGCCGCAGGTCGCGTCAATGCGCCATGGCTTCGGCTTGCTCGAGCACGACCATGTGCCCGCCCGGATTGGACTGGAAGTCCACCTCGATCTCGCCGAACGCGATCGTGAGCGATGCGCCGGAACGCAGCACATCGAGCTCGTCCCCCGTGAATTCGTGCGTGACCGATCGCGCGCCCGCGTCGCCGCGCGGGCCGTCGAGCGTCACCGCCAGGCCGGGCGTTTCCTGGCAGCGATTGGCCGGGGCATTAGGGTTCACGACGGTCAGCGTATAGCTGTCGCCCCCCTCCGAGCGCAGTTCCATCGTGCCCGGCAACCCGCGCAGCACGCGATACATCTGGTCGATCGCCAACGACGTCATTCCCAATTCCCCTCGGGCATCACCGCCACATAGGCGCCGTGCGCCAGCCAATATCCGGCAGCTTCGTCGTCCGATTGCAACAGGTTGGCCGTCTGAAGCCGGACCGCGACGGACTCGCCCGCGGCCGTCCGGCAATTGACGATCACCGGAGCACCGACGTCGAGCATCTTGAGTTCGATCGGCGTCAGTTTGCGCGCCGTGATGAGCGTATTCTCGGCCATGCCTCGCCTCTGGTGGTTCGATCGGCAGCGACGGAAAGCGGCGCATCTTCCCACCAAGAGGCGCCGCCCCTCCGACGAAACGTCAGCGCGAACGCTCGTTCAGCTTCGCGCCGAGGCTTTCGACCCCGCACACGACGTTCTTGATCTCCGCATGGAGGCTTTCGGTTCCGCAGACGTGCTTGTCCTTCATCTTCGCCTGCAGATTTTCGACGCCGCAGACGACATTCTTTATTTCGGCGTGGAGGCTTTCCACACCGCACACAGGTTTACCGGACATATCAACCTCCCTCTCCGCAGATGACTATCGCACTCAATTCTTTCGAGTATTGCTGCGAATCGATCTGGCGATTGCCATCCTACTTTGGCGCATTTACGCGATCATAGCCGATACATGATCCGATACGGACGTTCCGTTGGATGCGATCGAGGGGCACCTTTGGACCGGATTGGATTAATCTCGCGCGGGTGCTGCCGCTGCCAGCGCGCGACCTTTCGCACAACCTACAGCGGCGGTGGCGCGGCTTCCTGAAACGCGGGCAGCGCCGCGGCGCGATCCGCCGTGGCAGTGACGCGCGGGAACGGCGTCAGGTCGGTCTTGAAGCGCCGCGCGTTGTACATCTGCGGCACCAGGCAAGCATCGACGATGTTCGGCGCGTCGCCGCCGGCGAACGGCGTGTCGGGCAACAGCTTCTCCAGCGTCGCGAACCCCGTGCCGACCCAGTGCCGATACCAGCGCTCGACCGCTTCCCGGTCCTGCCCCATCTCGTGCTCGAGATATTGCAGGATACGCAGGTTGTTGATCGGGTGGATGTCGCACGCGATCGTCAGCGCCATCTCCAGCGCGCGGGCGCGCTCGGCGGGATCGGTCGGAATCATCCGCGGTTCGGGATGCATCGCGTCGAGATAGTCGATGATCGCGAGGCTCTGGCCGAGGTGCAGCCCGTCCACCTCCAGCGCGGGAACCAGCCCGGCCGGGTTGATCGCGAGGTAATCGGGCGCGCGCTGCTCCCCGGCGCGCAGCGCGTAGTTGCGCTTCTCGTATGTCAGCCCCTTGAGGTTGAGCACGATGCGGACGCGGAATGCCGCCGAAGACAAGGGAAAATCGTGGAGTATCATCGCGACATCCTGATGTGGTTCGGCGGCATTGCAGGCGCATCCGTCGCGCCGTAGATCGTGCCGGTCAAGGCATCGAAAGGCTATCCCCGTATGATCTCCGTCCTGCTCGCTTTGGCGCTTCAGGCCGCCCCCGTCCCCGTCTGCACCGCGACGGTGGCGCCGCCTGCCGGGCTCGAGGCGTGGGGCACCGTCTCCGCGATCGCGATGGGTCCGATCGCAATCGGACAGACCACCGGACTGATGCTCCGGCCGGTCGACAAGGTGACATTCACTCCCGCCCCTTCGCGCGCGCCCAGGCCGGGGACGTTCGGCGGAGCCTATCAAGTCGCCGTGACGACCGCGGGCACGTACCGGATCGCGCTCGAAGCGGGTGCGTGGATCGACGTGGTACGCGACGGTAAGGTATTGGAATCGGTCGCGCATGCCGAAGGTCCGTCATGCTCGGGCATCCGCAAGATCGTCGATTTCGCGCTGGCGCCGGGTCGCTATGCGATCCAATTGTCGGGCGCCAAAGCCGCGCCGATGCGTATATTGATCGCAGCCAAATGACGATCGGCGCGTTCGGCAACTGACAAATCTTGCGACAAACCCATGTTTGACTCGCACAAGCGGGGGAACCACTAGGCCTTGATGCTTTTGTCTGCAGGCCGGCAACGATCGGCGCGTCCCCTCATCACTACCGTGTCGCTGGCGCTGCTTCTCGCCGCGTGCGGTGCGCGTGACGACGCCGCAAAGGGCGGGCGCGGCCAGCAGGGCACGCCCGAGGTCGGCTATATCGTCGTTCAGCCGACCGCGGTGCCGCTGATCACCGAACTCGCCGGCCGCACCAACGCGTTCCAGACGTCCGAAGTGCGCCCGCAGGTGTCGGGCATCATCCGCCGCCGCTTCTTCACCGAAGGATCGTACGTGAAGAAGGGCCAGGCGCTCTATCAGATCGATCCCAGCCTCTATCGCGCCGCCGCCAACCAGGCGTCGGCGAACCTCGCGAGCGCGCAAGCCAATGCCGAGGCGGCCCGCGTCAAGGCCGCGCGCTACAAGCCGCTCGCCGCCGACCAGGCGGTCGCGGCGCAGGATTACACCGATGCCGCCGCCGCCGCGCGCGCCGCGGGTGCTGCGGTCGACCAGAACCGCGCGGCGCTCGACACCGCGCGGATCAACCTGCGCTTCACCAACGTCCCCGCGCCGATCAGCGGCAAGATCGGGCGGTCGCTGTTCACCGAGGGCGCGCTCGTCACCGCCAGTCAGACCGACCCGATGACGACGATCCAGTCGCTCGACCCGATGTATGTCGACATCCAGCAAAGCTCCGCCGACCTGCTCGCGCTGCGCCGCGCGCTCGCCAATGGCGGCGCCACCCCAGCGAGCGCCGTGGTGCGGCTGAAGCTGGAGGATGGGAGCGACTATAGCTTCACCGGCACCGTCGAGTTCGCCGAGGCGATGGTCGATACTACGACCGGCACGGTCACGCTGCGCGCGCGCTTCCCCAATCCGCAGCAATTGCTGTTGCCCGGCATGTTCGTCCGCGCGAGCTTCGCACAGGCGACTGATCCCAATGCCTTCCTGATCCCGCAAGTCGCAGTGACGCGCGACCCCAAGGGCAATCCGCAGGTCTATGTCGTCGGCGCGGACAACAAGGCGGCGGCGCGGCCGGTCACGGCGACGCGCACAGTTGGGGTCAATTGGGTGGTTACGGCGGGGCTGAAACCCGGCGAGCGGATCATCACCGAGGGCATCGGCAAGGTGAAGCCCGGCCAGCCGGTCAAGCCGGTCCCGGCGGGATCGCCGCAGAACCTGGTGCCCACGGGCAAGGGCGGGGGTGGAAAACAAGGCGGGAACCGCGGCAGCAGAGCGGGCTGACCGGCCGTGTCACGGATCTTCATCGACCGGCCGATCTTCGCGTGGGTGATCGCGATCATCATCATGCTGGTTGGGCTGGGCAGCATCTTTACCCTCCCGGTCGAACAATTCCCCGACGTCGCGCCGCCGCAGGTCAACATCCGCGCCAGCTATCCGGGCGCGTCTGCGGCCACGCTTGAAACCAGCGTCGCGCAGGTGATCGAACAGCAGCTTCAGGGCATCGACGGGCTGCTGTACTTCAGCACCAATTCGTCGTCGCGCGGCGCGGTGTCGATCGGCATTACCTTCGCCAAGGGCACCGATCCGGACGTTGCGCAGGTCCAGGTCCAGAACAAGGTTCAGCAGGCGCTGAGCCGCTTGCCGCAACAGGTTCAGCAGCAAGGCCTGACCGTCACCAAGTCGAACCCCGATTTCCTGCTGATCGCGGCGATCTACGACACGACCGACCGTACCAGTAACATCGACGTTTCCGACTATCTCGTCACCAACCTGCAGGACACGATCGGCCGCCTGAAGGGCGTGGGCGACATCAACGTGTTCGGGTCGCAATATGCGATGCGGATCTGGCTCAACCCCGACAAGCTCGCCGCGGTCGGGCTGATGCCGGGCGACGTCGTCACCGCGATCACAGCACAGAACGCCGAACTCGCGGCCGGCGAAGTCGGCGCGGTGCCGAGCGGCCCCGACCAGTATATCGACGCGACCGTTACCGCGCAGTCGCGCCTGTCGACCCCGGAGCAATTCGCCAACATCGTGCTCAAGAGCCAGCCGGACGGATCGACCGTGCGGATCGCCGACGTCGCGCGGATCGAGCTCGGCGCGGAAAGCTATGCGTCGATCAGCCGCGTGAATGGCCACCCCGGCGCCGGCATCGCGGTCAGCCTGGCCCCCGGCGCCGACGCGCTGAGCACCGCCGAGCTGGTGAAGAAGCAGATCGAGACGTCGGCCAAGGACTTCCCGCCCGGCTACGAATACGATTTCCCCAACGATTCGACGACCTTCATCAAGCTGTCGATCAACGACGTGGTGAAGACGCTGTTCGAAGCGATCGTGCTGGTCGTCATCGTCATGTTCGTGTTCCTGCAAAGCTGGCGCGCGACATTGATCCCGACGATCGCCGTGCCGGTGGTGTTGCTCGGCACGTTCGGGGTGTTCGCGGTGGCGGGCTTCTCGATCAACACGCTGACGCTGTTCGGCCTGGTCCTCGCGATCGGCCTACTGGTCGACGACGCGATCGTCGTGGTCGAGAATGTCGAGCGCGTGATGCACGAAAACCCGGACATGGGTCCGCGCGAGGCGACGATCAAATCGATGGGCGAAATCCAGATCGCGCTGGTCGCGATCGCGCTCGTCCTGTCGGCGGTGTTCCTGCCGATGGCATTCTTCGGCGGATCGACCGGCGTGATCTATCGCCAGTTCTCGCTGACGATCGTGTCGGCGATGGTGCTGTCGGTGATCGTCGCGCTGATCCTGACGCCGGCGCTTACCGCGACCCTGCTTAAGCGCAAGGAGGACGAGAACCACGACACCTGGGTCTATCGCAAGACCGAGCGCGCGCGGCACTGGTTCAACGACCGGTTCGAACGATTGGTCGGCTGGTACACCGGCACGGTGTCGCGCGTCGTCGACCGCAAATGGCTGTTCCTCGGCATCTATGCCCTGGTGGTCGCGATCCTGGTGATCATGTTCGTGCGGTTGCCGACCGGCTTCCTTCCCACCGAGGACCAAGGCTTCGCGCAAGTCCAGTTCAACCTGCCGGGCGGCGCCACGATCAACCGCACGCAGGCAGCGCAGAAGGCGATCGAGAATTATTTCCTCACCACCGAAGGCAAGAACACTTCTGCCATATTGTCCGTCGCGGGCGCCGCCGGCGGCGGCGGCGGCGGCCAGAACGCCGGCCGAGGCTTCATTTCGCTCGCGCCGTGGGACAAGCGCAAGGGCAGCGAGAACAGCGCCGATGCGATCACACGCCGCGCGACGCGCGCGTTGAGCGGTCTGCGCGACGTCGAATTCTACGCAACGGTGCCGGCCGCGGTGCGCGGCCTGGGCCAGTCGTCGGGTTTCACCATCGAACTACAAAATACCGGCGGCCTGACGCGCGACCAGTTTCGCGACGCCCGTGATAAATTGCTCGCCGCTGCGCGCAGCGACCCTGATCTCGCCAACGTTCGCCTCAGCGACCTTCCCGATCAGCCGACGCTGAAGGTCGACATGGACGCGCAAAAGCTGTCGGTGCTCGGACTCAACCAGACCGACGTCAACAACACCCTGTCGACCGCCTGGGGCGGCCGCTACGTCAACGATTTCAACGATCGCGGCCGGGTGAAGCGGGTCTTCGTTCAGGGCGATGCGCCGTACCGTTCGGCACCCGACGATATCGGCAAATGGTATGTCCGCGGGTCGACCGGCCAGATGGCTCCGTTCTCCGCCTTCGCGAGCACCGGCTGGTCGACCGCACCGACGTCGCTCAGCCGCTTCAACGGCATCGCGTCCTACGAATTCTCCGGTCAGTCGGCCCCCGGCAAAAGCTCCGGTGAGGCGCTGGCGAAGATGCGGGAACTGGCCGGACAGATTCCGGGCGTTTCCGTATCGCTTGCGGGCGTGTCGTATCAGGAAGCACTGGCGTCGGGCCAGGCGCCGATCCTGTATGGCCTGTCGCTGCTCGTCGTGTTCCTCTGCCTCGCAGCACTGTACGAGAGCTGGACGATCCCGGTCGCGGTGTTGCTGGTGATCCCGCTGGGACTCGTCGGCGCGATCTTCGCGGTGACACTGCGCGGGTTGCAGAACGACGTCTACCTCCAGATCGGCCTGCTGACGACGATGGGGCTGGCGGCGAAGAACGCGATCCTGATGATCGAGTTCGCCGAGCAGGCGGAGAAGCAGGGCAAGCGCGTGATCGATGCCGCGCTGGAGGCCGCGCGCATCCGTCTCCGTCCGATCCTGATGACCAGCTTCGCGTTCATCTTCGGCGTGCTGCCGTTGGCGATTTCGACCGGTGCGGGCGCGAACAGCCGGATCGCGATCGGCACCGCGGTGATCGGCGGGATGCTGACCGCGACGTTGCTCGCGGTGTTCTACATCCCGCTGTTCTTCGTGCTCGTCCGCCGCACGACGCGCAGCGCGTTGCAGCATCTGCACCACGAGCATCCCACGCCACCCCCCGAGCCGGAGGCCGCCGCGTGATCCGCCGTATCGTCTCCGCCGCCGCGATCGCGAGCCTGACCGCCTGTTCGCTGGCGCCGCCCTATGTCCGCCCCGAAGCGCCGGTGCCGCCGAGTTGGCCGGTCGGTGACGCCTATCTGCGGTCGAGCGAGGCGGCGCTGCCGACGGTGCGGTATCAGGATATCTTCCGCGATACCCGGTTGCAGACGCTCATCGCGCAAGCGCTGGCGAACAACCGCGACCTGCGCGTCGCCGCAGCGAACATCGCGATCGCGCGCGGCCAATATCACGTCCAGCGCGCCGAATTGCTGCCCGAGGTCGATGCCAACGCCGGCGTCACTGCGCGCAACGGCCAGACGACGACGTCGAACGGCGCGGGCGGCGCGACTACCAACCGCACGACCACTAGCAGCTTCGATGCGACGCTGGGCATTACCTCGTTCGAGCTCGACCTGTTCGGGCGCGTGCGGTCGCTGACCAGCGAAGCGCAAAACCGCTATTTCGCGACCGAAGCGGCGGCGCGGGCGACGCGGCTCACCATGGTCGGCGACATCGCGACAGGCTGGCTGCAATATGCCGCCGACAAGAGCCTGCTCAAGATAGCGCAGGACACCGCTACCAGCGCGGCGAAGACCGTCGACCTGACGCAAAAGCGGCTCAACGGCGGCATCGCCCCGCGCACCGACCTGCGCCAGGCGCAACTGACGCTCGACACCGCGCAGGCCGACGTCGCGCAGCAGACCACCGCGGTCGCGCAGGACGTCAACGCGCTGCAATTGCTGGTCGGCGCGCCGATCGACCCGACGCTGCTGCCGAATTCGATCGACGAAGCCGTGGCGACAATCGCCGAATTGCCGGCGGGGCTGGATTCGTCGGTCCTGCTGCGCCGTCCCGATGTCGTCGAAGCCGAGTACACGCTGCGCGCCGCCAATGCCGATATCGGCGCGGCGCGCGCGGAATTGTTCCCCAAGATCACGCTGACCGGCCTGCTCGGGTTTGCCAGCAACGCGCTCGGCGCGCTGTTCGGCGGCGGCGCGTTCAACTGGAGCGCCGGCGCGAACGCGAGCTACCCGATCTTTCGCGCCGGGGCAGGCCGCGCGAACGTCGCGGTCTCGAAGGCGCAGCGCGACCTTGCGCTCGCGCAATACGAAAAGGCGATCCAGACCGCGTTCCGCGAGGTGTCCGATGCGCTCGCGCGGCGCGGCACGATGAGCGCGCAGCTGACCGCGACGCGCAACCAGCGCGATGCCGCCGCCGACTATTACAAGCTGTCGGACGAGCGCTATCGCGGCGGGATCGACAGCTTTCTCGACAGCCTGGTCGCGCAGCGCTCATTCTATTCGGCGCAGCAGACGCTGGTGAACACGCAACTGATCCAGGCGAGCAACCTCGTCACGCTCTATCGCGTGCTGGGCGGCGACAGCCTGGTCGAGGCGAACAAGAGCGGCCCGCAGCCGCTCTCGCCCGATCCGGCGCCGATCGACAGACCGACCGGCACCGCGACGCCGCGGCCCTAGCCCGCCAGCTTCGCCGCCACTTCCGCGACGCGCCGACCCTGATAGCGCGCACCGTCGAGATCGACCGAACTCGGCTGGCGGCTGCCGTCGCCATCGGCGATCGTCGTCGCGCCATAGGGCGAGCTGCCGTGGACTTCCTTGACGCCCTGCTGCCCGGCGTAGCCGTAATCGAGCCCGACGATTGTCAGCCCGAAATGCAGCAGGTTGGTGATGATCGAGAACAAGGTCGTTTCCTGCCCGCCATGCTGCGTCGCGGTCGAGGTGAACGCCGCGCCGACCTTGCCGTTGAGCTTGCCCGACGCCCACAGCCCGCCGGCCTGGTCGAGGAACGACGCCATCTGGCTCGACATGCGCCCGAACCGCGTCGGCGACCCCACGACGATCGCATCGTAATCGGCCAGCGCGTTGATCCCCTCGATCGTCGGGTGCGCGGTGTCGGCCTTGAACCCCGCCGCCTTGGCGACCTCGGGCGGCGCGGTTTCGGGCACGCGGCGGATGTCGACCTCGGCGCCGGCCGAACGCGCGCCCTCGGCGACCGCGTCGGCCATCTGCTCCATGTGGCCATAGGACGAATAATAGAGGACGAGGACCTTGGGCATTGGGGACTTTCCTTTCTGTTCCCCTCCCGCAAGCGGGAGGGAAGTTGGCTTATTCGCTGTCGACCAGAACGATCTCGGCGTCGTCGAGTGCCGTGATCGTGACGGTTTGCCCGCCCGACAGCGCGGCGCCGTCGCGGGCGTCGAAACGCTGGCCGTCGATTGCGATCGCGCCGGTCGCGGGGACGAGATAGGCGTGCCGCCCCTCGCCCACGCTGTGCGTCAGCGTCTCGCCCGCCGCGACCGTTGCCGCCATAACACGGGCATCGGCGCGGATCGGGAGCGCGTCGCTGTCCTCGGCGAACCCGCTGGCGAGCGTCACGAACTTGCCCGAGCGGTCGCCCTTGGGGAACGGCTTCGCGCCCCAGCTCGGCTGGCCGCCCACCTTGCTCGGCTCGATCCAGATCTGGAACAGCGTCGTCGGCTCGGCCTCGAGGTTGTATTCGGCGTGCCGCACGCCCGACCCGGCGCTCATCACCTGGACGTCGCCGGCCTCGGTCTTGCCGACATTGCCCATAGAATCCTGGTGTGTGATCGCGCCGCTGCGGACGTAGGTGATGATTTCCATGTCGCGGTGCGGATGTGGCGGAAAACCGCTGTTCGGCGCGATCGTGTCGTCGTTCCACACGCGGATCGCGCCCCAACCCATGCGGGCGGGATCGTGATAGTTCGCGAAGCTGAAATGATGCCGCGCGTCGAGCCAGCCATGATTCGCATGACCTAGGCTGGCGAACGGGCGGCGTTCGATCTTGGTATCGGTATCGATCATCTTAGATCTCCTTGCTTGCCGCCAAGATAGGGAGTGGTGCGGGCGCGTAAATGGAAACGATTGAAACGGATTGTTTCCTGAATTAGCGTGCGCGGCATGCGGCTACCCGATTTCGAAGCCTGGGCAATCTTCGCGACCGTTGCAGAGCAACGCTCGTTCAGCGGTGCCGCCGAGGCGCTCGGCGTCTCGAAGGCGACGGTGTCGAAGGCGATCACGCGGCTGGAAGCGTCGCTCGGCACCTCGTTGTTCCACCGCACGTCGCGCCGGCTGACGCTCACCGAGAGCGGCCAGACGCTGTCCGAGCACGCGCAACGCATCCTCGCCGAGGGCCAGGCGGCCGAGGAAACCGCGCACGACGCCGCCAGCGCGCCCGCCGGGTTGATCCGCGTCGCCGCGCCGATGACCTTCGGGCTGAGCCATGTCGCGCCCGCGATCGCCGACTTCATGGCGGCGCACCCGGCGGTGCAGATCGACCTGCGGCTGTCCGATGCACGCGTGGATATCGTCGCGAGTGGGATCGATGTCGCGCTGCGCATCGCCGATTTGCCGGACAGCAGTCTGCGCGCGCGCCGCCTCGCACCGATCGAGAGCCGTGTCGTCGCCTCGCCCGGTTACGTCGCCGAGCATGGCAACCCGCGCCACCCCGCCGACCTCGCCGAACGCGATGTCTTCGCTTATGCCAATGTCCCGAACAGCGCGTGGTTGTTTCGGAACGGCGCGGGGGAGGAAGTCGCGGTGCGGCCCAACGGACGGTTCACCACCGACAGCGGCGACGCGATGCTGCCGTTGCTGCGCGCCGGGCTCGGCATCGCGCGGCTGCCCGATTTCATCGTCGACGCCGAGATCAAGGCGGGGCGACTCGCGGTGCTGCTAGCCGACTGGACGATCCAGCCGACCGCGCTCCACCTCGTCACGCCGCCTAGCGCGCTGCGGCCGGTGCGCGTCGAACTACTGATCGAGTTCCTCGCGGAACGCTTCCGTCAACTCTGCGCGGGGCGCGCATGAAGCGGCTTGCCCCCGACGCCGACGACGCGCGGTTTATTCGCCGCGTCATCCTGGTCATCGTGATCGCCGCGCTGACGATCGCGCTCTACCGCGTCGGCACGCTGCTCATCTTGGCGTTCGGATCGATCCTTGGCGCGATCACGATCCATGCCGTGGCCGATCGGCTGCACCAGCACTTGCGCGTACCGCGACGCCACGCGATCGGGCTTGCGGTAGCGGCGACGCTGGCCGTCGTCGGCTTCCTCATATGGCTGCTGACCGTCCAGTTCGGCGCGCAGATCAACGCGCTGATCGTCGAGACGCCGCGATTGCTCGCCCGGCTTGCCACGTGGATGTCGCAATCGGCGGTGGGAGGCAAGGTCGTCGAGGCGGTGCAGACCGGTTATGCGAGCGCGCAGGCGACGCAGGATCTGGGACAGATCGCGCGCAGCGGCGCCGATCTGGTGCTCAACGTCATCCTGCTGATCGTCGGCGCGATGTTCTTCGCGATCGATCCGGCGCGGTATCGCGACGGGTCGCTGCTGCTGATCCCCAAGGCCAAGCGCGGCGCGTTCGGCGACGCGTTCGACGATCTGGGGCATAATTTGCGGCTATGGTTGCGCGCGCAGATCATCCTGATGCTGCTGATGGGCGTATCGATCGGGTTCGGGCTGTGGTTGTCGGGCGTGCCGTCGGCGGCGGCGCTAGGGCTGCTCGCGGGGTTGAGCGAGTTCATCCCCTATATCGGCCCGACCGTGGCGATGCTGCCCGCGCTCGGTCTCGCGGCCAATGCCGGCACCGGCCCGCTGATCGGCGCGGTCGCGACCTATGCGATCGTCCGGCTGGTGCAGGACATGATCGTCACGCCGATCATCCAGAATAAGGTGATCGCGATCCCGCCCGCGATCACGCTCTTCTCGATGGTCGGGATCGGGTACATTTTCGGGCTGGCCGGCCTCGTCTTCTCCGCACCCTTGCTGGTGGCGATCTTCGCGCTCACCCGCTCGCTCTACGTGCGCGAGACGCTCGGCGATAAGGCCGATCCTGCCGATTGACTCGTGGCCCCAAACGAGTCCTCCGAACAATCGATTCCCCGCGACTCGTGGAGTCAGGCCGGTTAGCGAAGAATTAACCTTTGTCCTTCAGACGTGCTTAGGTTAATGGATCGTGTCGCTGTGCGTCGCCAACGGGGGTGTCGCTCAAGCGAATAACGGGGGAATTGCCGCATGCGCGTGCTGCTGATCGAGGACGAGCCGACGACGGCCAAGGCCATCGAGCTCATGCTCACCACCGAAGGCTTCAACGTCTATTCGACCGACCTGGGCGAAGAGGGTTTGGATCTCGGCAAGCTCTATGATTACGACATCATCCTGCTCGACCTGAACCTGCCGGACATGCATGGGTACGACGTGCTCAAGAAGCTGCGCGTCGCCCGCGTCCAGACGCCGGTGCTGATCCTGTCGGGCATTTCGGAGATGGATTCGAAGGTGCGCAGCTTCGGCTTCGGTGCCGACGATTACGTGACCAAGCCGTTCCACCGCGAAGAGCTGACCGCGCGCATCCACGCCGTCGTCCGCCGCTCGAAGGGCCATTCGCAGTCGGTGATCAAGACCGGCAAGCTGGCGGTCAACCTCGACGCGAAGACGGTCGAAGTCGACGGCGCCCGCGTCCACCTGACCGGCAAGGAATATGCGATGCTGGAGCTGCTCTCGCTCCGCAAGGGCACGACGCTGACCAAGGAAATGTTCCTCAACCACCTCTATGGCGGGATGGACGAGCCCGAGCTCAAGATCATCGACGTCTTCATCTGCAAGCTGCGCAAGAAGCTCAGCCTCGCGACCGACGGCGAGAATTATATCGAGACCGTGTGGGGCCGCGGCTATGTGCTGCGCGAGCCCGACGAGGTGGTCGAAGCGACCGCCGCGTAAGCGCCGGCTAGTTCAAGGGGGACGGGCCGCGGCGTCGGGGGACGCCGCGGCCCTTTTTCTTATCGATGCCGTCGCCGCGGCTGTGGCGTGTACAAGCCATTGACGGCCAACTTCGGCAGCGGATTGTCGGAGACATTGTCGGTGGAATATTGAACGCGGTATTGAAGCGTCGTGTACGGGTTGACCTGCACCTGAACCAGGCACCTCACCTGAAATGTATTGAAATGATGATCTTGGTGATCGGCCCCATTGCACATGGGAGCATTGTTTTTGTCAAAAATTTGTACGGCAGCATAGTTTGAGCCACTGTTAGGATGCTCGGCGACCCCGGAAAATGCCACCTTGATCCGTCCGCGACCACCGCACTGGCCGCCCTTCCATGTGATGATCTGGTTGTTTTCTAGCCGGTCATTGACAATCGAAATCGAGCTGCAGCCCGGCGCTCGCGACGGGAGAGGCGCAACGCGCGCAATTCCATCAACCGATGGAGTAATCAGCGCGGCAGGGATAAATACGCTCAACAATAGCAGCCGTTTCATTCCATCCTCCCTTTAATCGGGTTGATAAAAACGCAACGCGACTAACCAGCACCGGATACTCAAGGCTTTCTAACATAAACTTTTTGACCACCGATCCAAGTTTCTTCTACTTTCGTCGCGCGCAGGTCGGTCGGGCTAGACAGGAACGGGTCGCGGTCGACGATGATGAAGTCGGCGGCCTGCCCCGGCGCGAGCCGCCCGAACTTGTCCTCGGCGAACCCGGCATAGGCGCCCCCCGCGGTGAACGCCCACCAGGCCTGCTCGCGCGTCACCTTCTCTTCGGGGCGCCAACCGCCGAACGGTTCGCCATTGGCATCCTGGCGCGTGAAGGCCGCCGCCCAGCCGGCCCAGGGGTCGGGGCTTTCGACCGGATAGTCGCTACCGAACGCGAGCGGCACGCCGTTCCGGAGCATCGTCGCCCAGGCATAGGCACCGGTCAACCGCTCCGGCCCGAGCCTGGCCTCCGCCATCGTCCGATCCGACGTCGCGTGCGTTGGCTGCATCGACGCGATCACGCCCAGCGTTTTGAACCGCGGCAAGTCCGCCGGATCCACGATCTGCGCATGCTCGATGCGCCAGCGGCGGTCGCCCTTGTACGTCCCCTCCATCGTTTCGATCGCGTCGAGCACTTGGCGATTGGCCTTGTCGCCGATCGCGTGGACCGCGACTTGCCAGCCGTCCATCGCCGCGCGGCTCATGTAATTTTGGAGCACCGTGTCGGTCATGAACCCAGCGCCCGACTGCCCCGGCGCGTCGCTATACGGCTTGAGCAACCATGCCCCGCGCGACCCGAGCGCGCCGTCGGCGAACAGCTTGACGCCACCCATCCGCAGCCGGTCGCCGTACAGCCACGGCGTCGGCCCCGCACCCCCGACACGGATCGCGGTATCGACGCCCAAGCCATAGCTCATGATCCGCACGACCAGCGCGCCGCGGTCGCCCATCCGGCGCATCGCGAGCCAATCGTCCATCGACGTGCCCATGTCCGACGTCGCGGTGATGCCAAATGCGAGCAGGATTTCCTGCGCCTTCTGGAGCGCGAAATCGCGTTCCTTGGGAAGCGGTTGCGGGACAACCTTGTTGATCAACTCCTGCGCGGAATCGACGAACACGCCCGCGGGCTCGAGGCCGATCTTCTCGATCCGCCCGCCAGCCGGTGTCGCGGTCTTGGCGGTGACGCCCGCCGCCCTGATCGCGGCGGTGTTGGCCCAGGAGGCATGCCCGTCGGCACGCTCCAGCCACACCGGGCGGTCGCCGACCACGCTGTCGAGATCGGCGGCGGTCGGGAAGCGGCCGAGCTTCCATTTCTCCTGATTCCAGCCGCCGCCGACGATCCATTTCTTGTCTGGGTTAGCGGCAACATAGGCGGCGATCTTCGCCTTGGCCTCGTCGAGCGAGGTAGTGCCCGACAGGTCAAGCTCGAGCGCGCGGAATCCCAGGTCGAGCACGTGGCCGTGCGCGTCGATGAACCCCGGAAGTAAGGTGCGCCCCTTCTGGTTCGACAGCCAGTCGGGCCGCTCGGGGCGCTTGTCGCCCGATTGCAGCAGCCGCACGACCTTGCCGCTGCGGTCGATCACGATCCCGGTGAAGTGGATCACCTGACCCTGCGCGTCCATCGTCATGCCGTTGACGTTGTCGATCACCCCGTCGGCCAGCGCGGGGGTGGCGATCATCGATAGTCCGACTGCCGCAGCAACCAGCTTACGCAAAGAACCAATCACTTGGGCAATCTCCTGACCAGCGCACTGGTGTCCTGCCGCGCGCCTCCCATCTTCTGCACTTCGGCGTAGAATTGATCGATCAGCGCCGTCATCGGCAACAGCGCGCCGTTGCGGTCGCCCTCGTCGAGTGCGAGGCCGAGATCCTTGCGCATCCAGTCGATCGCGAACCCGAAATCAAACTCGTCCTTCGCCATCGTCGGCCAGCGGTTGACCAGTTGCCAGCTTTGCGCCGCGCCGCCCGAGATCGCTTCCAGCACCTTGTCTAGGTCGAGCTCGCTCGCCTGCGCGAAGCGAAGCGCCTCGCTGACGCCCTGCAAGACCCCGGCGATTGCGATCTGATTGACCATCTTGGTTGTCTGGCCGGCACCCGAGCCACCGATATGGACAATCCGCGCGGCGTAAGCCTGCATCAAAGGTTCGGCGAGCGCCATCGCCTCCGCCGACCCGCCGCACATGATGGAGAGCATACCGTTCTCCGCCCCCGCCTGCCCGCCCGACACGGGCGCATCGACCGCGCGGAAGCCGCGTGCCTCCGCCTCGTCCGCCAGCCGCCTCGCGATGTCGGCGGAAACCGTCGTGTGATCGATGAACACCGCGCCACTGCGCATCGCACCGAACGCGCCGTCCGCCCCCAGCGTAACCGTCGCGAGGTCGTCGTCGTTGCCGACACACGTCAGCACCGCGTCCTGATCCCTGGCCGCCTCGGCCGGTGTTGCTGCGCTACGCCCGCCATGCCCTTCGACCCATGCCGCGGCCTTGTCGGCGGTGCGGTTATAGACCGTCACTTCGTGCCCCGCGTTCGCCAGATGCCGCGCGATCGGGGCGCCCATCACGCCCAGCCCGATGAAAGCCACTCTTGCCATGCCCGGCGCATAAGCATTGTTCCTTCGCCGCGCCAGATGGTCTAGGCGCACGCCATGACCTCCCCCATCCCCGTCACGATCGACGACATCCGCGCCGCGCACGGTCGGATTCACGCCAACATCGTCCGCACCCCCACGCTCGTCAGCAAGACGCTGAGCGACCTGACCGGGGCGACGGTTTATCTCAAGTTCGAAAACCTGCAGTTCACCGCGGCGTACAAGGAGCGCGGCGCGCTCAACACGCTGCTCCAGCTCGACGAGGCGGCACGCAGCAAAGGCGTGATCGCGGCATCCGCCGGCAACCATGCGCAGGGCCTCGCCTATCACGCCAACCGGCTCGGCATCCCGTCGACCATCGTCATGCCGACCAACACCCCAACGGTGAAGGTCGTCCAGACCGAAGGCCATGGCGCGACCGTGATCTTGTTTGGCGACACGTTCGACGCCGCCTACGCCCATGCCCGCGAGCTGGAGGCGGAGCGCGGCTATACCTTCGTCCACCCGTTCGACGACCCGCGCATCGTCGCGGGCGCCGGCACCACCGCGATCGAGATGCTGAAGGACGTGCCCGCGATCGACACTTTCCTCACGCCGATCGGTGGCGGCGGGCTGATCAGCGGTATGGCGATCGTCGCCAAGGCGGCGGACCATCCAGTGTCGGTGATCGGAGTGGAAGCCGAGCTGTTCCCGTCGATGTACAACCGCATCAAGGGCACACAATATCCGTGCGGCGGCGATACGCTGGCCGAGGGCATTGCGGTCAAGGAGCCGGGCGGGATCACCTCCGGCATCGTCCGCGAACTGGTCGACGACATCGTGCTGGTCAGCGAGCGCAGCCTCGAGCATGCGGTCAGCCTGCTGCTCCAGATCGAGAAATCGGTGGTCGAAGGCGCGGGCGCGGCGGGGCTCGCGGCGTTGCTCGACCATCCCGAGCGGTTCGCGGGCAAGACCGTCGGGATCGTGCTGTGCGGCGGCAATATCGACACGCGGCTGCTCGCCAATGTGCTCTTGCGCGACCTCGCGCGGTCGGGGCGGCTCGCGCGGCTCAAGATCAAGCTGCAGGATCAGCCGGGCGCGCTGTTCAACGTCGCGCGGATTTTCCACGAACAGCGCATCAACATCATCGAGGTCTACCACCAGCGCGTGTTCACCTCGCTCCCCGCCAAGGGGCTGATCACCGAAATCGAGTGCGAGGCGCGCGACCGCGACCATCTCGACCGGCTGATTTCGGCGCTGAAGGCCGCCGATTACGAGGTGAGCGCGGTCGAGCTCGCCTAACGCGCGGCGGCGGGCCGCAGGATCGGTCCGGTCGCGCGCCGGCCGAGCGCGGCAATGTCGTCGAGCACCTGAGCGAGGTCGCGATATTGCGGCTTCGTCCGTGTCTGCTGCATCAGCACCACGGTATGGACGCGGCCGTTGCGGCCGCGCGTCAGCGCGCAGTCGACGCCGTCCATGATATAGGGCTTTTCGGGCGGCACCGTGCGCGTCTCGAACCGCGCCAGATCGAGCTCGCGCATGATCTTCGCCACTTCGCGCCGGTTCGCATACGCCCGCAGCACGCCGTCCGAGCGCCGCGTCGCTTTCATCACCTGCCCGGTCGCCAGCACGCGGACCACTTCATAGCGCCCGTCGATCCCGCCGGTGCACACACTCTCGACATAATCGACCCCGCGCGGCGGGAAGGGCAGCGCAGGCTTCGCACGCTGCGCCACGGCGGGCGCGGCGGTGGCGGCGATCAGCGCGGCCAGGACAATCAGGCGCATCGAGAGTCTCCTTCGACCACACGGCTAGCGCGGCGAGGCTGAACGGCAGCTTGCGACAAAGCGAATCGGGCGTGCGGCCGGTGCCCTTGCACGCCCGAGTCGCGCGAGTCATTGTCGGCCCGCGGCACGTTCCGCTGCCTCCCGTACCCCGTTAACCCTCTTTGATGGTAAAGCCGCTTTTCATCATGCGCGGCTTGATTCATGGTGTCTTCCGACGGCCGGACGTATCGGCGCTTGAAGGGGACCAACCGGCGGTGACTGCGCCTTTCCGTTTTCCGCGCTTTTTCGTGACCTCGCCGTCGCCCTGCCCGTATCTGCCGGGCCGGCAGGAGCGCAAGGTCTTCACCGAACTGAACGGCGCGCACGCGAGCGAGTTGAACGACGCGCTTGGCCGGATCGGTTTCCGCCGCAGCCAGTCGGTCGCGTACCGCCCGAGCTGCGCGGGCTGCTCGGCGTGCGTGTCGGTCCGCGTCGTGACCCCCGATTTCAAGCCCAACGCCAGCCAGCGCAAGGTGCTCCGCCGCCATGCCGACCTGGAAGTCACCGCGTGCAACGCCTGGGCGACCGACGAGCAATTCCAGTTGCTCCGCCGGTATCTGTCGGCGCGGCATCCCTCGGGCGGCATGACGCTGATGGACGACGGCGATTATGCCGACATGGTCGAACAGTCGCCGGTCAATTCGGTGGTGGTCGAATATCGCGAGCCGAGTCTCCACGGCGAGCGCGGGCGGCTGGTCGGCGCGTGCCTGACCGATCAGCAGGCCGACGGCCTGTCGATGATCTACAGCTTCTTCCTCGCCGACGACGAAAGCCGCCCCGGGCTCGGCAACTTCATCATCATGGATCACATCCTGCGCGCGCGCGCGGCGGGGCTATCGTACGTCTATCTCGGTTACTGGGTGAAGGGATCGGCGCGGATGGCGTACAAAACGCGCTATCGGCCGCTGGAAGTGCTCGGGCCGAACGGCTGGACGCTGCTGCAGGACGAAAACGCGACCTATTCGCCGCCGGTCCACCCGGTCGAGCAGGCACTCGCGCTGTCGGGCGAGTTGGCCTAGCCGCCACTCACCATCGCGACCCCGGCCAGATCGAGCGCGCTCGCCACGCGGGCGTGGTCCTCGCCCGCCGACAGCCCAAGCGCCGGATCGAACCCGACCCAGCCGATCCCGGCGACGTGCGCCTCCGCCCAGGCGTGCGGGCGCGCGCCGTCTTCCGCCGCGAGATATCCCGACACGCACCGCGCTGGAAAGGCCAGGCGGCGCGCCGCCGCGACGAACGCCGCCGTCAGCGCACCGCGGTCGGCCTCGGTTGCGCGCTGGTGCAGCGCGACGTTGACGAGGTGCAGTTGCTCGATCGCGTCCGATGCCGCGGCACCGGCCTCGATCCCCATCGCGACCAGATCGGGCGCGATATCGTCGTCGCCGCGCAGGAACAGCGCGGGCGGCAGCGGCTCCGCATGCGCCGCGCTCAGGATGCCGCTCGACGGGCCGGTGAACACTTCTCCGGTAATGTGAAACTCGATCCCGTCGATCGGCCCCTCGGCGTAGACCATCGTCAGCACGTTGCCGTAGCCGTCGCGCCCGGTGCGGAGCCGCGCGTCGCAATCAGGACCGATCCGCCACCCCGACACGGTCTGGTCGTGATGATCGTCGGGCGTGACTCGAAGCGACAGCGCGACCGACGACCGGGGGAAAGGGAAAGCGACCGTCAGCGTGTGATCGATCGCGATCCGCATCAGCTGAACTTGAATTGCCGCCCGATCGCGAAATGCAATCGCGCATTCTCCTCGAGGAATTGCTCGAGGTACTGATGCAGTCCGCTGACGATGATGTCGGCCGACCGCGTCTTGGCGATCCGCGTGTGCCGCGCGCGCGCCATGCGGTCCGCCTCGCCGTGATGGCCGGTGCGCTTGGCCAGTTGCGAAAGGAGTTCGACCGTTTCCTCCGCCGACGCCGCGAGGCTGCGCGGCAATTCGTGGCGCGCGATCAGCAGGTCGATGACGTTCGCGGGTTTCAGCCCGTCGTTGTACAGCCAGCGATACGCCGTCACCGCCGACACCGTCTGGAGGATCGTGGTCCACTGGTCGCGGTCGACCACTCCGCCGACCAGTTCGCCCTCGGGCAGCAGGATATGGTATTTCACGTCGAGCAGCCGCGCGGTGTTGTCGGCCCGCTCGACCGCCTGGCCCAGCCGGATGAACCACGACGCCTGGTTCTTGAGCATGTGGTGGACCGCGCCCTCGAACCCGCGCGTCTCCGCCTTGAGCCCCTCTATCAGGTTCATCGTCGCGGTCGCGCCGCCGGGCGACGAGCGGCCCTGGAACAACAGCCACGCACGGTTGATCCCGGTCCAGGCGTCGCGAGTCAGCGCGGTGCGGACGGCACGCGCGTTGGTCCGCGCCATGTCGAGGCAGCGGATGATCGAGCCGGGATGACTCGTGTCGAGCGTCAGGAAGCGCGCAACCGATTGCTGGCCGATGGTGGCGCCGCTCGCCTTGAACGCATCCGCCGCGTCGATCACCGCGAGCGCGCTGCCCCACGCGACCTCTCCCGCCGGGCGCGACGACAGCACGTCGAGCCGCACGGTAGCCTCGACCAGCCGCGCGATGAAATCGGCGCGCTCGACATAGCGGCCGAGCCAATAAAGCGAGGATGCGGTGCGCGACAGCATCAGCCGGCCTTCGCCCCGTTATCCATCAGCACGAAGCTGTCCTTGGTCCCGCCGCCCTGCGACGAGTTCACCACGAGCGAGCCTTCGCGCAGCGCGACGCGGGTGAGCCCGCCGGGCACGACTTGGATACCCTTCGAGCCCGTAAGCACGAACGGGCGGAAATCGATGTGGCGCGGGGCGAGGCCCGCCTCGACCAGCGTCGGCACGGTCGACAGCGCGAGCGTCGGCTGCGCGATGTACCGCTGCGGCTCGGCGGCCAGCGCAGCGCGGAACTTGGCGATCTCGTCCTTCGACGCGGTCGGCCCGACCAGCATCCCGTACCCGCCCGACCCGTCGACCAGCTTCACCACCAGTTCGCCGAGATGGTCGAGCGTGTACTGGAGCGCCTCGGGCTCGCGGCAGCGGAAGGTCTGGACGTTGGGGAGCTTTGCCTCGGCGCCGGTGTAATAGCGCACGATCTCGGGCATGTAGCTGTAGATCGCCTTGTCGTCGGCGATCCCGTTGCCCGGCGCGTTGATGATCGCGACGTTACCCGCCGCATAGGCTGCGATCAGCCCGCGCACGCCCAGCGCCGAATCCGGGCGGAAAACCAAAGGATCGAGATAATCGTCGTCGATGCGGCGGTAGATCACGTCGACCTTCACCCGCCCGGCGATCGTGCGCATCCAGACGATGTCGTCGTCGACCACCAGGTCGGCCGCCTCGACCAGCTCGACCCCCATCGAATCGGCGAGGAAGCTATGCTCGTAATAAGCGGAATTGTAATGGCCAGGGGTCAGCACGACACACACCGGGTTGTTGCCGGTATGCGCCGGCGCGACCGACTTCATCGTCTGGAGCAGGCGGTCGGGATAGCTGTCGACCGCGGCGACACGGAACTGGCGGAACAGTTCGGGGCACAGCCGCAGCATCGCCTCGCGGTTTTCGAGCATATAGCTGACGCCCGAGGGCGTGCGCGCATTGTCCTCTAGCACGAAGAAATCGTCGGGACCGGTGCGCACCAAGTCGATCCCGCAGATATGCGCCCACACGCCATGCGGCGGGCGCATCCCGGCGATTTCCGGGCGGAATTGCGGATTGGAGAAGATCAGGTCGTCGGGAAGGATGCCGTCCTTCAGGATCTTCCGTTCGCCATAGATGTCGTCGAGGAACGTGTTGATCGCCTCGACGCGCTGGATCAGCCCTTCCGACAGCCGCGCCCATTCGTCGGCCAGGAAAACGCGCGGGACGATGTCGAACGGGATGATGCGCTCGCTCGCATCCTCGTCGCCATAGACCGCAAAGGTGATGCCGAGCTGGCGGAAGGTCGCCTCGGCCGATTTCTGGCGGCGGCGGAGCTCGGCGGTATCGGTCGTGTCGAGCCAGTCGCCGAGCGCGGCAAGTTCGGGACGCGCGGCCTTTCCGCCCGTCCCCAATATCTCGTCGAACGCCCTCGCTACCGCCATCGATCCCCCAAAGCCCCGTACGGCGTCAGGGTTCCATGCTGCTATGGGACGCCGCGATGCACAAGCGTCACTTCGCGATCGCGCTTTCCTTCCGCCATTGCCGCTCGAACGCGGCGCGCGCGTCGGCGACGAGATTGGGGAGCAGCGTCGGCTGGAGGAACTCGTCGCCCTTGCGCGTCAGGACCTGCGCAAGCTCGGGATGCGCCGGCAACACGATATCGGCCTTCAGCGTCGCCATCCGCGCGAACGTGCGGCGGAAGTCGGCGACGATCCCCGGATATTGCCGGTTGCCGACCAGCTTGTTGCCCGCGACCGTCATGCTGCACGGGAACACGACCGTCTTCAGTCCCGCCTTGATCCGCACCGGCAGCACCCAGGTGGTGCAGCCCGCGGTATGCCCCGGCGTCGCCAGCGCGGTCATCGTCACGCCGCCCAGCGTCACCGTCGCGCCGTCGGTCAGTACGCGGTCCACCTTCACCGGCGCGAACGGCGGGGCGACGTAATTCTGGTCGCCGAAATGCCGGCCGTGCTCGAGCGCCCAGACGTCGCCCTTCATCGCCATCATCGTCGCGCCCGTGTCGCGCTTGAGGTGCGCGAGCCCGGCGGCGTGATCGAAATGGGCATGGCTGTTGAGCAGGATCTTAACGTCGGACAGCTTGACCCCGAGCGACCGGATGTTCGCCTCGATCGCCAGGACGTTCTCCTCCATCGTCCCGTCGAGCAGGATCGCGCCCTTGGGCGTGGTGATCAAATACGCCGCCAGCCCCTCGCTACCGACGTAATAAACGTTGCCGACGATACGGAACGGCGCGTGCGGCTTCGTCCAGGCGGGCGGATCGCTGGCGCCGACCGCGAGTAATGCGGACAAAGCAACGAGCAGCTTGCCGATCATAATTCCTCCAGCATCGATGGCGTCAGGACCTGCGGCAGGACGCGCGGCTCGCCCCCGCCCGGCGGGTAGTAGAGGTAGAGCGGCACGCCGAGCCGGTTGTGCGCTTCGATGAAGCGACCGAGCACCGGGTCGCCGTTGGTCCAGTCGCCGACCAGCACCGCCACGTTCTTGCGCTTGAACGCCGCCTGCACGCCGTCGGTGTCGATCGCGACTCGCTCGTTGACCTTGCAGGTTACGCACCAGTCGGCGGTGAAATAGGCGAAGACCGGGCGGCCTTGCGCGCGGAGGGTGGCAAGCTTGGCTTCGCTGAAGGCTTGATCGCTGGGTGCGCTGTGCGGGACGGGCCGCATCAGCCAGACGCCGGCGACGGCGATGGCCAGCAGTATAGCGGGGGCCGCGACGCCGACCGCGAGTCCGCGCGCTTGCTTGCGTCCCACCGCCCACAGCACGATCGCAAAACCGAGGCTGACGAGCAGCGCGAACGCCATGCCGTTCACCCCGACCTGCTTGCCAAGCAGCCACGCCAGCGCGACGGAGGTCAGCCACATCGGGATCGACAGGATGCGCCGCAGCGTGTCCATCCACGCGCCGGGCTTGGGCAATCGCCGTCGCAACGCCGGCACGAACCCGAGCAGCAGGAACGGGAGCGCCAGTCCCAGCCCCAGCCCGGCGAAAACCGCTAGCGCCCCCGGCCATGGCAGGAACAAGGCTGCGAAAAGCGCCGCGCCCATGAATGGCCCAGTGCACGGCGTCGCGACGAACGCCGCCAGCGCACCGGTCGCGAACGCGCCGGTCGCCCCAGACCGCGTGGCGAAGCGCGGCACGGGGAGATCGAACAGCCCCGCGAAATTGAGCGCGATCCCGACGGTCAGCAACAGCAGCAGCACGACGACGCGCGGGTCCTGCAGCTGGAACGCCCAGCCCACCGCGCTCCCGCCCGCGCGCAACGCGAGGATCGCGCCGCCCAGCGCGAGGCACATCGCCACCGCGCCCCCCGTGTAGGCCAGCGCCTCGCCTCGCGCGCCGCGCTCGTCGCCGCCCGCTTTCGCCAAACTCAGCGCCTTGAGGCTGAGGATCGGGAACACGCACGGCATGACGTTGAGGATCAGCCCACCGACCACCGCGCTTCCGAAGGCGAACAGCACCGCGAGCCACCCGCCGCTCGGTACCGCTATCGGCGTAGCGACCTTGCCGGGAAGCGCGCGGAGCCCCAAGGCACGACCGTCGACGCTCAGCACGCCGTCGATCGGGCCGCTCGGCGCGCCCTTGGTCGTGACGATCAGGCTGTCGCCATCGCGCGCGATCGTCTGCGGCGCGGCATAGTCGATCGCGTTAGCGGTAATCGGATAGAAATAGGCGCCTTCGCCTGCCGCCGATGCGGGATACGGCACTGCGACATGCACTGCACCGCCAGCAACTTGATAGGTCGCGTCCACCCCCAGAGGCTGCGGCAAGTCGCGACGCCAGCCGTCGAACAGCGCGCGCTGTGCCGGATCGACCGCGCCGTCGCCGACCGTCAGCGTGATCGCGAAATCGCCGCTTTCGGGCACGCACAATTGCGCCGTGCAGACCAAATACGTCATGTGCAGCTTGATCGGCAGTGTCGTACCTGCCGCCAGCCCGGCCGGAACCTTCAACATCACGATCGGCGCATAGGGCCGCTCGAACACATAGTTCATCAGTCCGGATATCAGCAGCCGCTGCGGGGCCGGGTACGCCGGCGCGCCGGCGCTCAGGCCTTTCGGCAGCGTCCATTCGAGCTTCGCAGCGAACCCGGCATTACCGGGATTCTGCCAGTATCCATGCCAGCCTGGCTGAGGGTTGGTGTCGAGCGCCAGTGCGACCTCGCCGCCCGCCTTCGGCGTGTCGCTTTCCGCGACCAGCGCGATCCGCAGATGCGGTCCCGGCTGTTCGGGCGCGTTCTGCGCGCGCGCCGACGACGCCCAGGCAGCGAGCGCGACCATCATCGTCACAATAAGGAAACCGAACGCGCGCATCGCCCTACCTTGTCACCTCACCCCCGACAGCGCCATAGCGGCGCGGGCCGCCCGCGCCTACGGAGTTCCCATGCGCCTTGCCCGATTGCTTCCCGCCGCTTTGCTGCTCCTCGCCAGTCCCGGCATCGCACGCGATGTGCCCACGGCTGGCCCGACGGCAAAGGTGCCGGCACCGAAGCTGATCGTGGTGATTTCGGTCGACCAATTCTCCGCCGATCTGTTCGCGCAATATCGCCGCCATTTCACCGGCGGCTTCGCGCGGTTGCTCACCGGCGCGGTGTTCCCGGCGGGCTATCAGAGCCACGCCGCGACCGAGACTTGCCCCGGTCATTCGACGATCATGACCGGCGACCGCCCGGCGCGCACCGGGATCATCGCCAACGACTGGTACGACCTTGGCGGCGCTCGCCCCGGCGAAGTCTATTGCATGGAGGACGAGGCCAAGGGGACGTACGACGACTACGTCGCGTCCGACCTGCACCTTCGCGTGCCGACGCTGGGCGAGCGGATGAAGGCGGCGGACCCGCGCGTGCGCACCGTGTCGGTAGCGGGCAAGGACCGAGCGGCGATCCTGATGGGCGGTCACCGAGTCGACCAGCTCTGGTTCTGGCGCGACGGCAAGGGCTTCATTTCCTATGCTGGCCGCGCGGTGCCCTCGTCGGTGACGCGCGCGAATGCGGCGGTCGAGGCGCAGATCGCCAAACCCGGCGCGCCCTTCGCCGAGCCCGCCTGGTGCCAGCCGATCGACCGCCCGGTCGTCGCCAATGGCCGTACCGTCGGCAACGGGCGTTTCGCGCGGGCGGCGAAGAAGGAAGGCGACTGGAAATCCTCGCCCGCGTTCGACAGTGCTATCTTCGGCCTCGCCACCGACATGGTGCGCGATATGAAGCTTGGCCGCGGCCCCGCCACCGACGTGCTGACGATCGGCGCGTCGGCGACCGATTATGTCGGGCACGCCTATGGCACCGGCGGGTCGGAGATGTGCATCCAGCTGGCCGCGCTCGACCGTACGCTCGGCCAGTTCTTCGCGATGCTCGACAAGACCGGGGTCGATTACGTCGTCGCGCTCACCGCCGACCATGGCGGCAACGACATCCCCGAGCGCGAGCGCGAACGTGGTGTGCCCAGCGCCGGGCGTGTCGCCGCCGAGCTGCTGCCCAGGACCATGGGACCGGCGATCGGTGCGCCGCTCGGGTTGGAGGGACAGTTGCTCTATGGCGGGGTCAACGGAGACATCTGGGTCGATACGAACCTGCCGCCCGCCCAGCGTTCGAAGGTAATTGCCGAAGCCGTTCGCCGTTATCGCGCGCATCCTCAGGTCGAGGCAGTGTTCACCCGGAACGAGGTCGCCGCCGCCCCGCTCCCCGCCGGGCCACCGGAGACATGGTCGCTGCTCCAGCGCGCGCGCGCGTCGTTCGATCCGCAGCGTTCCGGCGACCTGTTGGTGTTCCTCAAGCCCTATATCACGTCGATCACGCCGCGGATCAGCGCCACCGGCGCGGTTGCGACGCATGGCAGCATCTGGGACTACGACCGCCGCGTCCCGATCCTGTTCTGGCGCAGGGGGATGCGCGGGTTCGAGCAGCCGCTGTCGGTCGAGACGGTCGACATCATGCCCAGCCTCGCCGCGCTGATGGGCTTCGCGCTGGCGCCCGGCGATGTCGACGGGCGCTGCCTCGACCTCGACGGTGGCCCCGGGAGCACGTGCCGATGAGCTTTCAGATACGCCGCGTGATCATCTTCACGCACAATTTCGCGGCGATGCGCGACTTCTACCGCGACATGTTCGGGCTGAGCGTGGTCGAGGAGGACGACGGCTGGGCCGATTTGTCGGCGGGCGGGTGCAACATCGCGATCCATGCTGCCGGCCCGCACGTCACGGTTGGGCCGGACCACGAAGGCCCGCACAAGATCGTATTCCACGCCGACGACGTCGCCGCGGCGCGCGAAGACTTGGTCTCACGCGGCGCGCGGATGGGGCCGGTCAAGGTCTTCGGTGACCTCCACCTGTGCGACGGCGACGACCCCGACGAGAACCGTTTCCAGCTCTCCAACCGCCCTTAGCGCTGCTCGTACATGCGGATGCCTGGCGCGAGCTTGTTGGTGCCGACGGCGAGTTGATCGCGCCCGACATTCGCCACGAACGCGGGGCTGTGCCCGAAATTGGGTGGTAGTGTCGCGATATTGTCGACCACCTTGAGCCCGGTCGACGGATAGGTTCGCCCTTCCGCCGCGACGACGATGAAGCCGCTCCAATTCTCCTTGTTCGGCCCGTCAGCGAAGGTGTTGCGCGCGATCAGGCCGGTGCCGCCTTCTGACAAGTCGATCATGTAATTAGTCTTGCGCCCCGCGCTGTCGTCGAAGCTGTTGTCGGTGATCGACAGGTTGGGCACGCGCAGCTTGACGTAATGCCCGCCGCGCCCGCGCTCGAACCGCGATCGGGTGATCGTCACCGACCCCTGGTTGGCGAGGTAGATCGAATGCGCGCAATCGGTCGCATCGTCGCACGTACCGAGTCCCGCGAAGGTCGAGCGGTCGATCACGATCTTCTGCCCCGTCGGCTGGCCGCCGAGGATTCCCTCCTGGCTGTCGAGGAACATCGAGTTGCGCACGGTCAGGTTGCCCATTTCGGTGCGAATGCCCGCGCCGTTGCCGTCGGGCACCCGGATGTTGCGGAACACGATGCCGTCGACCACCGACGACAACCCGCGCAGGACGAACACCGCCTTGCCCTCGCACGCCTCGCCATCGAAGATCGCGGTACCGGGCTGGACCGCCTTGAACGTGATGTTGCCGCCGGCCTGGACGGTACATTGCTTGTAGACGCCGGGCGCGATCAGGATCGTCGCAGTGCCCATCCGGATCGACTGCACCGCGTCGTCGAGATTGGCGAACCCCTGCCCCGTTTCCTGGACCGTGAACGGCGCGGCCGCGGACTGGGCGGCGAGTGGCGCCGCGGGAGCGGCGATGAGTGGCAGCAGGGCGATCAGGGCACGGCGCATCTCGGGTCTCCTCGGCCCCGTCTCATCGCTGCGAGTCCTGCGCGCCGAAAGCCGCATAGACGGTTAATTGCTGTCGCTCGGCACCGAACACCGCAGGCGTCGATGAACATCCCAACCCTCCGACCCATTCCGGGACGGCCGAGTCGCCCCGTCGAAGGTCACGAAAGTCACGGCATGTATCCTTCGAAACGCGATGAACCGAGTGGTGGACGCAGGCCTTCCTTCAACCCGCGCGCAGCGTGTCAGGCAAAATCCTATATTGCCAGACTTAATCGAGGTTCGGCCGCAACCAGCGTTTTACGGTGTCCATGTCGGCACCACGCCGGGACGCGTAATCCTCTGCCTGGTCCATCCCGACGCGCGCGACACCGAAATATTCGGACTGCGGGTGGCCGAAATAGAAGCCGCTGACCGCCGCGGTCGGCAGCATCGCATAACTCTCGGTCAGCGAAATACCGGTCGATTTGTGCGCGTCGAGCAGTTTGAACAGGGTCGGCTTCAGACTGTGGTCGGGGCAGGCGGGATAGCCCGGCGCGGGGCGGATGCCGCGATATTGCTCCTTGATCAGCGCTTCGTTGGTCAGTTGCTCACCCTCGGCATAGCCCCATAAAGTCGTGCGGACGTGCTGGTGGAGCCGCTCGGCCATCGCCTCGGCGAGGCGGTCGGCGAGCGCCTTCAAGAGGATGTCCGAATAATCGTCGATCGCAGCCTTGAACCGCGCGAGGTGCGGCTCGATGCCGTGGATGCTGACCGCGAACCCGCCGATCCAGTCGCCCGCGGGATCGATGAAATCGGCGAGGCACATGTTGGCGCGGCCTTCGCGCTTGGCGATCTGCTGGCGCAGGAACGGCAAGCGGACATGGCTCTCGTCGTCGGGCAGGTTGAGCATGTCGAGGCTGCGCAGCTGGTCGGCGGTCCAGTCGCCCTCGGGCGCGACCACGACATCGTCCTCGTAGCGCGCACACGGCCACAGCCCGACTACGGCGCGCGCGGTCAGCCATTTCTCCTCGACGATCCGGTCGAGCATCTTGTTGGCGTCGGCGAACAGCGAGGTCGCGCTTTCGCCGACCACCTTGTCTTCCAGGATCGCGGGATAGACCCCCGCCAGTTCCCACGCGCGGAAGAACGGCGTCCAGTCGATGCACGCGCGCAGGTCGGTCAGGTCCCAGTCGGTGAAGACGTGGCGGCCGGGCTGGTTCGGTGCGGCGGGCTTGAGGCTCATGTCGGCGGGGAAGGCATTGTCGCGTGCGACCGCGAGCGGCAGCAACTCGCTCTGCGCCCGGCCCGCGCGTTGCTGGCGCACGTCTTCGTACTCTTCGGCAATCTTGAGCACATAGTCGTCGCGGATCGTGTCGCTGACGAGCGTCGTCGCGACCCCGACCGCGCGGCTCGCGTCGAGCACATGGACGACCGGCCCGTCATAGGCCGGCGCGATACGCAGCGCGGTGTGCACCTTCGACGTCGTCGCGCCGCCGATGAGGAGCGGCATCGACATAGCGGCGCGCTTCATTTCCTCCGCGACGGTGACCATTTCGTCGAGGCTCGGGGTGATCAGGCCCGATAACCCAATCATATCGGCGTCATTCTCATTCGCCGCCTCGAGGATCCGCGACCATGGGACCATCACGCCCAGATCGACCACCTCGAACCCGTTGCACTGCAGCACAACGCCGACGATGTTCTTGCCGATGTCGTGGACGTCGCCCTTGACGGTCGCCATGATGACCTTGCCCTTGCCCTTCGCGCCGGGTTCCTTCTGCGCCTCGATGAAGGGCAGCAAATGCGCCACAGCCTTTTTCATAACACGAGCAGATTTAACGACTTGCGGCAGGAACATCTTACCCGATCCGAAGAGATCGCCGACGACGTTCATGCCGTCCATCAGCGGCCCTTCGATCACCTCGATCGGGCGCGCGGTCTGCAGGCGCGCTTCCTCGGTATCCTCGACGACATATTGGTCGAGCCCCTTGACCAACGCATGTTCGAGCCGCTTCGCCACGTCCCAGCCGCGCCATTCCTCGGCGGCCTTTTCGGCTACCGCATCGGTGCCGCGATACCTCTCCGCGAGCGCGATCAACCGGTCGGTCGCGTCGGGGCGGTTATCCCAGATGACGTCCTCGCACGCCTGGCGCAGCTCGGGGTCGATCTGGTCGTAAATGTCGAGCTGCCCGGCGTTGACGATCGCCATGTCGAGCCCGGCGGGGATCGCGTAATAGAGGAACACCGAATGCATCGCACGGCGTACCGGCTCGTTGCCGCGGAACGAGAAGCTGAGGTTCGACAGCCCGCCCGACAGATGGACGTGCGGGCAGCGCGCCTTGATCTCGCGGCAGGCGTCGATGAAGTCGACTGCGTATTTGCGGTGCTCGTCGATCCCCGTCGCGACCGCGAAGATATTGGGGTCGAAGATGATGTCCTCGGGCGGAAAGCCGATCCCGGTGAGCAATTTGTAGGCGCGCTCGCAAATCTCGACCTTGCGCTCCTTGGTGTCGGCCTGGCCGACCTCGTCGAACGCCATCACCACGACCGCCGCGCCGTATGCCATGCACTTGCGCGCATGATCGAGGAACTGCTCCTCGCCCTCCTTCATGCTGATCGAATTGACGATCGGCTTGCCCGACACGCATTTGAGGCCCGCCTCGATCACCGACCATTTCGAGCTGTCGATCATGAACGGCACGCGCGCGATATCGGGCTCGGCGGCGATCAGCTTGAGGAAGGTCGTCATGGCGAACTCGGCGTCGAGCAGCCCTTCGTCCATGTTGATGTCGACCACTTGCGCGCCGTTTTCGACCTGCTGGCGCGCGACCTCGACGGCCTTGGCGTAGTCGCCGGCCATGATCATCTTCTTGAACGCCGCCGATCCGGTGACGTTGGTGCGCTCGCCGATGTTGACGAAATTGGTGGAGGAGGCGGTTGTGGTCATTCTGCTCTCAAATCCTCCCCGCTTGCGGGGAGGGGAACCGCTCGCAGAGCGGCGGAGGGGGCTCTCCAATTTCGGTGTCGCTGGTGGAGAGCCCCCTCCACCAGCTTCGCTGGTTCCCCTCCCCGTAAACGGGGAGGATCGGATCACGCCGCCATCGTCATCGGTTCGAGGCCAGCGAGGCGCGTGCGGACTTCGGGCGCCGCGACCGCGCGCGGGGCCAGCCCACGCACACCATCGGCGATCGCCTTGATATGCGCCGGGGTCGAGCCGCAGCAGCCGCCGAGGACGTTGACCTGGCCCGCCTGCGCCCATTCGCCAACAAGGCCCGCAGTGGTCGCGGGCAGCTCGTCATACGCGCCCAACTCGTTGGGCAGCCCGGCATTCGGATAGACCATGATCAGCGTATCGGCGATCTCAGAAAGTGTCTTAACATGCGGACGCAACTGCTCGGCACCGAACGAACAATTCAGCCCGATCGTCAGCGGCTTGGCGTGCCGCACCGCGTGCCAGAACGCCTCGACCGTATGCCCCGACAGGTTGCGCCCGCTGAGGTCGGTCAAGGTCATCGACAGCATGATCGGCAAGTCGCGGCCGAGCGCCTGCCCCGCCTCGATCGCCGCCATCACCCCGGCCTTGGCGTTCAAGGTATCGAACACCGTTTCGATCAGGATGAAGTCCGCCCCGCCCTCGACCAGCGCATCGGCCTGTTCGCGATACACGCCCTTGAGGTAATCGAAGTCGATCTCGCGATAGCCCGGGTCGTTGACGTCGGGCGACAGCGACAGCGTCTTGTTGGTCGGGCCGATCGCGCCCGCGACGAACCGGGGCCGACCGTCCCTCGCGGCGAACTCGTCGGCGACGCGGCGCGCCATCTTCGCGCTTTCGACGTTGATTTCGCGGACCAGAGCTTCCGCGCCGTAATCGGCCTGGCTAATGCGGTTGGCCGAGAAGGTGTTGGTCTCCGCGATGTCCGCCCCCGCCTCAAAATAGGCGCGGTGGATCGATTCCGGTACCTCGGGCTTGGTCAGTGCGAGAATGTCGTTGTTGCCCTTCTGGTCATGGCTCAGCCCGAGATCGCCGGCATAATCGGCCTCTGACAGTTTCCAGTTCTGGATCTCGGTGCCAAACGCGCCGTCGGTGATCAGGATGCGCTGCGCGGCCTCGGCCAACAGTTTTTCGCGGACTGACGTCATGCCGCCTTCTCCTGCAACTCGGGTTTGGGGCGGATGCCGAGCAGGTGGCAGATTGCATAGCTCAGCTCGGCGCGGTTGAGCGTGTAGAAGTGGAAATTGCGTACCCCGCCCGCGTAGAGCCGGCGGCACAGTTCGGCGGCGATCGTCGCCGACACGAGCTGGCGCGCGGCGGGTCGATCGTCGAGCCCTTCGAATAGCGTCCCCATCCATTTGGGCACCGCGGTGCCGCACATCGCCGACATGCGCTGGACGCTCGCGAAGTTCATGACGGGCATGATCCCCGGCACGATCTCCGCGTCGATCCCCGCCTTCGCCGCCGCATCGCGGAAGCGGAAGAAGGTGTCCGCCTCATGGAAGAATTGCGTGATCGCGCGCGTGGCGCCCGCGTCCATCTTGCGCTTGAGGTTGTCGAGGTCGTGGCCAGGATCGGGCGAGTCCGGATGGCACTCGGGATAGGCCGCGACCGAGATTTCGAACGGGTGGAGCTTCTTCAGCCCCGCGACCAGCGCCGCGGCATTCTCATATCCCCCGACCGGCGACGAGAACTTGGTCCCCGCAACGGGCGGATCGCCGCGCAGCGCGACGATATGGCGCACGCCCGCGTCCCAATATTCACTGGCGACCGCATCGATCTCGTCCTTTGTCGCCGCGACGCAGGTGAGGTGTGCCGCGGCCGGGATGCTGGTTTCGCGCGCGATCCGCGCGACCGTCGCATGGGTGCGCTCGCGCGTCGTGCCGCCCGCGCCATAGGTCACCGACACAAAACGGGGGCCGAGCGGGCTGAGCGTCTGGACCGATTCCCACAGCGTTTCTTCCATCTTCTCGGTCTTGGGCGGGAAGAATTCGAAGCTCACCGCCGCATCGCCTGCGAGGTCGGCGAACATCGGCGTCGCCAGCGCGCGCCGCGCCTCCGGCATCGTATCGACCGTTCCCATTACGCTGCCTCCGCTACCAGGCCACGCGCACCACTCTTGCGCGCCAGCCACAATTTCACCGTCAATTCGCCGCCCTCCAGCGTCTCGGTCCGCACCGGGGTAAGCCCCGCCCCCTCGAACCAGCCGAGCATCTGCTCGTCCGAAAAGCCGAGCCGCGCATGCGCATCGCGCGTCCGCAATTCCTCGCGCCCGTGCGGGGCGAAATCGACGATCAGCAAGCGCCCGCCCGGCCCGAGCACGCGCGCCGCCTCGGCAATCGCCGCGTCGGGGGTCTGCGCGAAATGGAGCACGTGGTGCAGGATCGCGAGATCCGCCGCGCCCGCATCGAGCGGCAGCGCGTAGAGATCGGCCTGGCGCAATTCGGCGTGATCGAGCCCGCGCTCGGTCAGCTTGGCGCGCGCGAGCCGCAACATCTCGCTGCTGCGATCGATACCGAGCGCATGATCCGCCTGCCCCGCGAACAGTTCGAGCATCCGCCCGGTCCCGGTGCCGATATCGACCAGCCGTTCGACGCGTTCGTCGCCGAGCACCTGGGCCATCGCCGCCTCGACCTGTTCCTCGGCGATGTGGAGCGAGCGGAGCGAATCCCACTGCCCGGCATTGCCCTCGAACCAGCCCGCCGCGTGTGCCGCACGGTCCGCGCGCACCGCCGCAAGCCGCGCGGCATCGGCCTCGGCGCGGGCATGCGCGCGGTCGCCTTCCCACGAATCGAGCGCGGCGCACAGCGGCGTGGCGACGTCCGCCACGCCCATCGCGACGAACACCCAGCTGCCTTCCTTGCGGCGCTCGACGATCCCGGCGTCGGACAAGATCTTGACGTGGCGCGACACGCGCGGCTGGCTCTGGCCGAGCACTTGCGCGAGTTCGCCGACCGACAGCTCCATCGATCGCACCAGCGCGACGATCCGCAGCCGCGTCGAATCGGCGAGCGCGCGGAAGATGTCGAGCGTGTTCGGCATGTCGCATATAGATATAAAGATATCTTTATATCAGATCAACGCAAATTACTCCCGGGTGCCACGGTCCCGTTGCGGACCCCGACGCGCTCCGATACGTTTACGCTGACCCAACTCATCGGAGAGTCCCCAATGCGTCGCCTCGCCCTCATCCCGCTCGCCTTTCTTGCCCTCGCCGCGTGCAGCCACAAGGCGCAGGACGAAGCGGCGACCGCCGGCAACACGATGTCCGCCGACGCCAACGCGACCATGGCGGAGGCCAACCGTGACGTCGATGCCGCCGCCAACCAAGCTTTCGGCGCGGCCGAGAACAGCATCGATAAGGTCGGCAACGTGACGAAGGACGCGCGGAACAAGGCCGGTCAGGCGATGAAGGACGTCGGCAACGAGATTCAGGACTGATGCGCATTCCCCTCGCGCTCGTCGCGGTCGCGCTGCTCGCCGGGTGCCATTCGCGCACCGACGATCCCGGCGCGGTGTCACCCGAGGAAGACCGCATGCTCAACGAAGCGGCGGCGTCGCAGGACGTCAACGCGACAGCCGCGCCGACCGACAACGCCCAAGCTGTGGACCAGGGAAACACACAATGACCGAAACCCGCCGTCTCGGCTCGAGCCACCTCCACACCCCCAAACTCTGCCTCGGCGGCAACGTGTTCGGCTGGACCGCCGACAAGACGACGAGCTTCGCGATCCTCGACGCGTTCGCCGACGCGGGCGGCACGTTGGTCGACACCGCCGACGTCTATTCGGCGTGGGTCCCGGGGCATAAGGGGGGCGAGTCCGAAACCGTGATCGGCGAGTGGCTCAAGTCGAGCGGCAAAAAGATCGGCGTCGCGACCAAGGTCGGGATGCTCCCCGGCGAGGGCGGCGAAAAGCTCGCGCCTGCGCGGATTGCCGCGGCGTGTGACGCGTCGCTTGGACGGCTAGGGGTCGAGCAGATCGCGCTCTATTACGCGCACCAGGACGACGATGCGACGCCGCAGGAGGCGTATATGGAAGCGTTCGCCACGCTCGTCGCGGCGGGCAAGGTCGCGACGCTCGGCGCGTCCAATTTCCACGCCGCGCGGCTGAAGTCCGCCAACGACATCGCGCATGCCGCCGGCGCGCCGCGTTTCGAGGCGCTCCAACCCGAGTACAACCTCGTCAGCCGCCACCGGTTCGAGGGCGAGCTCCAGGACTATTGCGTCGAGCACAATATCGGCGTGCTGCCCTATTACGGGCTCGCCTCCGGGTTTCTCACCGGCAAGTATCGCTCGGCTGCCGATTTCGGGAAGAGCGTGCGCGGGAGCCGGATGCAGGCGTATCTCGACGGCAAGGGGCCGGCGGTGCTCACGGCACTCGACGCGGTCGCCGCGGAGACCGGCGCGACGCTCGCGCAGATTTCGCTAGCGTGGCTCGCCGCGCAACCCGGCGTGACCGCGCCGATCGCGAGCGCGACGAGCGTGGGGCAACTCGAGGAATTGCTGCCGGCGATGGACCTCGAGTTGAGCGCGGATCAGTTGGAGCGGCTGGACGCGGCGGGGGCTTGAGACCGCTTTCCCACCCAATAGCGGACACGTCGCTTTGGGCTTAGCCGGTTGAAGGGTGATAATGCATCGAACTACTCGGCTGGGCGCACTGATAGTCGTGGCGCTATTCAGCAGCGCGTGTTTTCCGTTCGGCGACAACGAGGGATCCGAACCCGCTTCGAGAGCACAGGTGCTCGCTGCGTTGAAAAACTGTCAGGTTCCGCAGCAATACCTCCAATCGGACCAAGGCGAACTCTCGGTCGTGTTTCCGGACGGAACTCGCGATGTGGAACGACGCCGGAGATGCATTGATGCATTTCTTCTGAAAGAGGGGATGTCTGTGACGATGGCTTGGAACGCAGGCAATGGCAGCTAACCACCCATAGCAGTCATGTAAGTTCGCGAGATCGGGTTTTCCTACAACCTAGCAAGCGTGCTATGATTCGCGCCGCTCTTTGACAGGTTGAATAGCGATTTGGCGTGGGTTGCTTGCCCGCGATCCATGCGCGCGTGACCTCCATGGCCACCGCGAACTTTGGGAACATTCGAGGGTAAGTGGCCTCGCGCACGCATAGGGGTGCGACTTTTGCGACGTTGATGTACGCGGCACCTTCGGCAAGTTTCGCAAACGTTGGCGGGCCGGAGGCTTCCCCGACCCGCCGCATCCTCTCCAGAGGGTGCCTCTCGGTTGCCCGCCGCGGCGAAGCCGCGTCGCCGGGCGGCAGGGCTACCCCTACCGCCGCCCAGGCTTGGCCGCCTCGACGCGAACTCCGTTCGCCGCGTGCCGCCTACGCCGCGAACTGGTTCATCGTGTTGTGCACCCCGCCCGCCTTGAGCGCCGCCTCGCCGGCGAAATACTCCTTGTGGTCGTCGCCCAGGTCCGACCCCGACATGTTCTGGTGCTTCACCGCGGCGATGCCCTGGCGGATTTCGGCGCGCTGGACGTTCCTGACGTAGCCGAGCATCCCCTGGTCGCCGAAATACTCCTTTGCGAGATTGTCGGTCGACAGCGCGGCGGTGTGGTACGTCGGCAGCGTGATGAGGTGGTGGAAGATCCCCGCCCGCGCCGCCGCGTCGCGCTGGAACGTGCGAATCCGCTCGTCGGCCTCCGCCGCCAGTTCGGTGTGGTCGTAATCGGCCGACATCAGCTTCGCCCGGTCGTATGCCGCGATGTCGCGCCCCGCCGCTTCCCAGGCATCGAACACTTGCTGGCGGAAGTTGAGCGTCCAGTTGAAGCTCGGCGAATTGTTGTAGACCAGCTTCGCGCTCGGGTGGACCGCGCGGATGCGGTCGACCATCGAGGCGATCTGTTCGATATGCGGCTTCTCGGTCTCGATCCACAGCAGGTCGGCGCCGTTGTCGAGGCTGGCGATGCAATCCATCACGCAGCGGTCGGCGCCGGTCCCTTCGCGGAACTGGAACAGGTTCGAGGGCAAGCGCTTGGGCCGCATCAGCTTGCCGTCGCGGTTGAGGATGACGTCGCCGTTCCGCGCGGTCGCCGGATCGATCTCTTCGCAATCGAGGAACGAATTGTACTGATCGCCCAGGTCGCCCGGTTCTTTCGATACCGCGATCTGCTTGGTCAGCCCCGCACCGAGCGAATCGGTGCGCGTGACGATGATCCCGTCCTCGACGCCTAGCTCGAGGAACGCGTAGCGGCAGGCGCGGACCTTCGCGAGGAAATCCTCGTGCGGCACGGTGACCTTGCCGTCCTGATGCCCGCATTGCTTCTCGTCGCTGACCTGGTTCTCGATCTGGAGCGCGCAGGCGCCCGCCTCGATCATCTTCCTGGCGAGCAGGTACGTCGCCTCGGCATTGCCGAACCCCGCGTCGATATCGGCGATGATCGGCACGACGTGCGTCTGGTGGTGCTCGATCGCATGGAGCAAGCGATGCTCGGCGACCTCGTCCCCTGAATCGCGCGCGACGTCCAGTTCACGAAACAGCCCGCCAAGCTCGCGCGCGTCGGCCTGGCGCAGGAAGGTGTAGAGTTCCGCGATCAGCGCGGGGACGCTGGTCTTTTCGTGCATCGACTGGTCGGGGAGCGGGCCGAACTCGCTCCTCAGCGCCGCGATCATCCAGCCCGACAGATAGAGGTAGCGGCGCTCGGTCGAGCCGAAATGCTTCTTGATGCTGATCATCTTCTGCTGGCCGATGAAGCCGTGCCAGCAGCCGAGCGACTGCGTATAATTCGCCGGATCGGCATCGTACGCCGCCATATCGCGCCGCATGATCGCGGCGGTGTAGCGCGCGATGTCGAGCCCCGTGCGGAAGCGATTCTGCGCGCGCATCCGCGCCACCGCTTCGGCGCTGATCCCGTCCCACGTGCCGTTGTACCCGGCGATCAGCTGGCCGGTCTGCGCGATATCGTCCTGATAGGTCACGGGTGTCGTCCTCGGTTGATTAGCCCGAGAATGTACGCGGATTTACAATCGATGCTGCCGATATACGGCAGATATCGGCGTCGAGGCGTCGAGGCCATCCGCTTCATACATGTCTTTTTGTAAATAGTTTTCAGCCGCCGATTTGCTATTTTGTCCCCCGGCGCCCATATAAGCGGCGCTACAGTCGCACATCGACGGTCTTCGGCGCTTTGCGGCTCCTTTCTCCTTCTTTCCCTGCAGCCGCGGCCTTGGGCTCCCCGACTCTTGGGTGCGCCCTGTCACAAAGAAGGAATACCTGCATGACCACCGGCACCGTCAAATTCTTTAACGCCGACAAGGGGTACGGCTTCATCGCGCCCGACGGCGGCGGACAGGATGCATTCGTCCACGTCACCGCGCTCGAGGCCGCCGGGATCAACACGCTCAACCAGAACGATCGCGTGACCTACGATCTGGAAAACGACCGCCGCGGCAAGCAGGCCGCGGTCAACGTGAAGATGGCAGCCGAGTAATCGACGCCCGGGCGGTTCGACTCGGTCGGACCGCCCTTTCGTGCTATTGGGGTAGCTTCAGGAGAATCGAATGTCCGACACCCCGGAACTCTACCGTAACCGCGCCGCCATGGAGCGCGCCAACGCCGCCGCCAGCAGCCTCGATAACGTTCGCGCGCGCTGCGAGCGCGCCGCGATGGCGTGGGAAGAAATGGCCGAACGGCTCGAGCGCACGTCGAAGCTGCGCAGCGAACGCGAAGACGCCGCCGCCCGCGCCGCCGAAGCACGAATGCTGGTCGCGGCGGAATAGCCGCCGCTTTCAATCCCCCCCGAAAGTAAACGCCGAAACCCCGCGCTCGCGTTCATTGATCAGCAGCGCGCGGCCGGCGGGCGGCGCGCTGCGTTGCGGGCAGGCGCTGCGCCCGCATGCGCGGCAACCGAGGCCGATCGGGGTCGCTTCGCCCTTCAGGTCGATGCCGCGCACCGCCGCGAGGCCGGTGGCGAGATCGGCGGCCAACCCCAGCCCGACCGCGAATTGCGCCCGCACCGAACCGTATTGCCGCCCCTGCGGCGTAACCGTGCGCGACAGTGTCAGCCAGCGCGCGCCATCCTCAAGCTCGACGAGCTGCACCGTCAGCTCGCCCGGCCGGTCGAAGGCATGATGCACACGCCATAGCGGGCAGCGCGAATCGCTCTCGGTCATCGGCGATGCGCTTGCGCCCGAGAAACGTTTCGACGCCTGTCCCGCGCGGTCGATCCGGACCATGAAGAACGGCAAACCGCGCGCACCGACTCGCTGCAACGTCGTCAGCCGGTGCGCGACCTGTTCGAACCCAGCGCCGAACCGGCGTTGCAGCAGTTCGAGGTCGTATCCCGTCGCCTCGCACGCGCGCAGGAACCGCGCATAGGGCATCATCACCGCGGCGGCGAAATAGCTGGTCAGGTACCGGCGGTAGAGCCGCTCGCCGGCGCGGTCGCCGATCCCGGCGCCGCGCACCAGCGCCTCGATGTCCTCGCGCGCTTCAATCTGGGCGAGCTGGTAGGCCGCGGCGAAGGTCCGGCTCGCCGGGTCGAGCGTTTCGGACAATTGCAATTGCCGCGCATGGAGGTCGGTGCGGCGGAGCAGGTCGGGCATCACGTCGACCGGCAGGATGCGGATCGTCAGTTGGTGCTTGACGCGCAGCCGCTCGGCGATCGCGCCATACAGGTCACCCGCGCCGAGCCGGAGCTCGTCGGCCAGCGTTTCCGCCACCGCGTCGAGGTCGGCGAAATGTCCCCGCCAGCGTTCGATCTCGCGCCGCACCTCGGCGATCGAATCCGCCGCTGCGGCTGTACCGTCGGTGCCAGTGGCGAGCCCCATCCGGTCGAACGCGCGCGCGAAGGCTTCCGCCCCACCCGGCGCGCCCGCCAGCCATTCCTCGACTTCGTTGCGGTCGATTTCCAGGTCGGCGAACAGCGGGTCGGCCAGCCGCCGCCGGATCGCCGCCGCGCCGCCGCCGGGCTCGCCCGCCGCGAGCGCGCGCGGATCGAAATCGAACGTCTCGGCCAGCTTGACCAGCAATGCCGCCGACAGCGGGCGCTGGTTCTTTTCGACCAGGTTGAGGTACGATGGGCTGATCGCAAGCATCTCCGCCATCGCCGCCTGCGTCAGCCCCTCGCGCCGCCGCAGCCGCCGCACCGCATGTCCCGCCAATATCTTACGCTCGGCCATCTCGCCCTTGGTCAATAGTTTACAACTTCACGTCGAATCGTGTCGCGCGCTAGCACAGCCAAACCCGAGGCGCCGCATAAAACGCGCACCTTCCGGCGCGGCCACGCGCTAACCGATCTCATCCCGGCCACGCTATCGGCCAGATTGTAAAGGAAGCGACATGCCAAGCGAACCGCAGCGCAGCCGCGCGGTCTTCTCGACCGAGGATTTCTCGCTGATGAAGGAAGCCGTCGGCGCCTATGTGCGCCAGATCGCCGACGACCCCAAGTCGGTCAAATTCTCCAACTTGTACCACCGCCTCGGCCGCGTCGGCTGAGGTCGGCCCCGCCCCCCCTTCCGGGGGCGGCGAGTTTCCTGGGGAGGAAAGGATGCCCGTCGGGTTCGTGCCCGGCGGGCATTTTCGTGCACATCTTGCGACAATGATCGGTTTGAGCGGGCGGCGGGGGAGATTAGGATGGCGGCATGTCCGTCACGCGCCGCTCGCTGATCGCCGGTGCCGCCGCCGTCGCGCTATTGCCGCGGGCCGCGTTGGCGCAGACGCCCGCGTTCGCAATCGATTGGCAAGGCGGTGAGCAGACCCCCGCCCTCCTCGCTGCGCTCGACGCGCAGATCGCGCTGGTCAAGTCGGTGCGCGTGAAGCCGGAAGTCGCGGCCTTCTTCGCCGAGCAGGTGATCACCGTGGACCTGGTACCGAATACGAAAACGCGCGCCGGCCAACGCGGCGTGTTCTTTCAACGCTCGCCGCTGCCGCCGCCCGAAAATCCGGTGCTGCTCCACGAACTGCTGCACCGTTACCATCTGCTCAAGCTGCCCGACGGGTTCGCGAATGCGACGGTGCTCGACTTCTATAAACGCGCGAAGGCCGCCGGCGACTGGCCGCCGCAAGCCTATCTCTACACCAACGATAAGGAATTCTTCGCGATGGTCGCTTCGGTCGCGCTGTGCGGCCACGCGGCGCGACCGCCCTACACGCGCGCGCTAGTGCGCGAGAAGCTGCCCGAGATGTACCGCTGGATCGTCGGCGAGTTCGGCTTGGAAACCTAGGCCGCGGTCCAGCCGCCATCGACCGACAGGTTGGCGCCGGTAATTGCCTTCGCCTCGTCGCGGCACAGGAACAGCGCGAGCGCCGCGACCTGCTCCGGGGTCACGAATTCCTTGGTTGGTTGCGCCGCGAGCAGCACGTCGTTCATCACTTGCTCTCGCGTTAGCCCTCGCGCGCGCATGGTGTCGGGGATCTGGTTCTCGACGAGTGGCGTCCAGACATAGCCCGGCGAGATGCAGTTCGCGGTGATGCCGTGCGTCGCGACTTCCAGCGCGACCGACTTGGTCAGCCCCGCAACGCCGTGCTTGGCCGCGACATAGGCCGACTTGTTCGGGCTGGCGACCAGGCTGTGTGCGGAGGCGGTGGAGATGATCCGGCCCCACTTCTTCGCCTTCATGTGCGGGATCGCGGCGTGCACCACGTGGAACGCGCTCGACAGGTTGATCGCGATGATCGCGTCCCATTTGTCCGTCGGGAAGTCGTCGACCGGCGAGACGAACTGGATGCCGGCGTTGTTGATGACGATGTCGGGACCGCCGAGTTCGTCGTGGCACCGTGCGACCATCGCGGCGATCTGGTCGGGCTTGGTCATGTCGGCGGAGTCGTACAGCGCCTTCGCACCGTTGATCGTGGCCAGCTCGGCGCGCTCGGCCTCGATCGCGTCCGCATCGCCCAAGCCGTTGATCATCACCGCGGCGCCCTCGGCGGCCAGCGCCTTGGCATACGCGAGCCCAATCCCGGAGGTCGACCCGGTGACGATCGCGCTCTTGCCCTTCAGAAACATGCCTTTACTCCCTGCTCCCTTCATCTGCGCATGACCCGATCGCACACACGATTGCAACCACTGCGCGACCGGCGCATTTGATACGCAACGATAACGATCAGGATAGCGCGCGATGCGGCTCGACGATTTCGACCCGAACATCAACGTCGAGGATCAGCGCGGATCGGGCGGCGGCGGGTTCGGTGGCTTCGGCGGCGGGGGCGGCGGTGGATTGCTCTTCGCGTTCCTGCCGATGATCTTCAGCCGGTTCGGCTGTTTCGGGGTCGCGATCGCGCTCGGGCTGTTCCTGTTCCTCGGCGGCGGGCTGCAGATGCTCGGCGGCGGCGGGCAGATCTCAGGTTCATCCGCGCCGACTGAAGCGCGCCGCGCGGGCAGCGACACCGCCTCCAGCTGCACGCTCGACGCCGGCAGCAAGGTCGCGTGCAACGCGTTCAGCTCGGCAGACAAGACCTGGGCGGCGATCTTCGCCAAAAGCGGCCAGCGGTTCGAACAACCCAAACTCGTGTTCTATGATGGTCAGGGCCAGTCGGGCTGCGGCGCCGCGCAATCGGCGATGGGGCCGTTTTACTGTCCGCAGGATCAGGGCGTGTACCTCGACACCAGCTTCTTTCAGGAACTCGCGCAGAAATTCGGCGCGTCGGGCGACTTCGCGCAGGATTACGTGATCGCGCACGAATTCGGGCATCATATTCAGAATCTGCTCGGCACGTCCGATCGGGTTTCGTCGCTCCAGCGCCGGTCGAGCGAGGTCGACGGGAACAAGCTCTCGGTCATGCTCGAGCTCCAGGCGGACTGCTTCGCCGGCGTCTGGGCTGCGCAGAACCGCGACCGGATGGACCCCGACGACCTGCAAGAGGGAATGACCGCGGCCAAGGCGATCGGCGACGATACATTGCAGCGCGAAATGCAGGGGCGAGTCGTTCCGGACAGCTTCACGCACGGCACATCGGAACAGCGCATGACCTGGCTCAAGCGCGGGATCGACAGTGGCGACCCCGCACAGTGCGACACGTTCGCAGGCGCGCTAGGCTGAAGTCGCGATCCCGTCCTCGACGCGAATCCGCGCGTCGCAGCGGCTGAGGCTCGAATCGCGATGCGCGACGATCAGGATCGTCGGGCGCGGATCGAGCGCGGCGAGCCGGTCGAGCAGCGCACCCTCGCCGGCTTCGTCGATCGCGTTGGTCGCCTCGTCGAGGATCAGCAGCCGCGGGCGCCGCAGCAGCGCGCGAGCGATCGCCAAGCGCTGACGCTCGCCGCCCGATAATAATGCCCCACGCTCGCCGACGATGCTGTCGAGACCGCTGGGCATCCGGGCGACGATCTCACTCGCGCCGGCGCACGCGATCGCCGCGTGCATCGCCGCCTCGCCGATCGCGTCGTCGCCCCAATCGAGGTTCCGCCGCACCGTGTCGTGGAACATGAAGCCGTCCTGCGGGACGTAAGCGACCGCCCCGCCCCAGCCGCCGGTCAGCGGCTTGCCCCCGACGCTCACCGTCCCGGCTTGCGGCGCGAGCAAACCGGTGACGACATCGATCAGCGTCGTCTTGCCGCCGCCGCTCGGCCCGGTGATCCCGGTGATTGACCCCTGGGCGATGGTCAGCGTCGCAGTCTTCAGCCCACCGCCGTCGCCGTGGATGTAGCTCACGCCGTCGAGCGCGATCGGTCCATTGCCGGGCGCCATGCCCCGCGGTTCGGGTTCGGCGGCGAAGTGCCGCTCGGCCTCGGTCACCGCGGCGAAGGCCGGCAGGCCGAACGCGATCGCCACTATCGATTGCTGCAATTGCTGCACCGGCCCGACCATCCGCGCGAACACCAGCACGACGATGATCAGCCGCGCCGGCGCGACGCCGAGCAGCCCGACCCCGCCAACCACGACGGCGGCCAGCACGAACGCCGACCCGATCGCGAAGCCCAGCCGTGCGCGTGCCTGCCCGCGCTGGAACGTCAGCGCGCTGTCGCGCGAGCGCGCCTGCGCGGCGGCGAACTCGGCGACGAAGCGGTCGCGCATCCGCTGCGCCGCGGCGATCTTCAGCCCGCCGAGGAACCCCGCCGCATTGCTCATCATCGATTGCCCGGCGCGCATCACCTTGTGCCCGCTGGAAAAGGCGTGGCGCTGGAGCAGCAACAGCATGCCGCCGCCCACCACGATCACCGCCACGGCGATCCCCGCCATGGCCGGTGATAAGGCAGCGACGACCGCCAACTGCACGCCGAGCGTGATTAGCCCGACGCACACCTGCACCATCATCTGCGCGGTCGACCCGACCCGCGTCATGTCCAGCCCGAGCAACGTCGTGACACGCGAATGGTCGAGCGCGGCGACCTTCGCCCACGGTGCCACCGCCAGCGCGCGCATTACGCGCAACCGCTGCGCGTCGACGAAGCGATATTGCAGCGATTGCAATGTCATGTCGCGCGCGTAAAGCAGCAGCGCGCGGACGATCATCATCGCGACAAACCCGGCGACCAGCAGCCCCATCAGCGCGCCCGGCGTCGCGAACCCCCAGCGCGCCGCCGCGACGCGGACCCACGACAGCTCGTTCGCGCCGGTCAGCACGCCCAGAATAGGCACGAGCAGCAACAGGCCCGCGCCTTCGATCAACGCCCCCAGCAAGGCGAGCACGAGTGCCAACGCGGTATGCCGCGGTTGCGCGGTCACGAGCGCGCGGATCGCCGCCATCGCCGTCCGCGCCGTTCCCGCTGAAGGATGCTCCCCTGTCACAGCGCCAGTGGTAGGGGGCGACAAGGCGACTGTCACCGGGGAAGGCGCTGTCGCGTGTCACCGCGTTCCTGAACGCTGCGCCCGCGATCCCGCCCGCCATGCCGCTGACCAGCTGAACGCCATAGCTTTCCAGCCGGCTCAGCGGATGGATCAGCCCGCCGTGGATGTCCTTCGGGCCCTCCAGCGCGCGGCTGACCGCGCCCGACACGCCCGCGGTGATCCCCGCCACCGCCACCCCGGTCCAGTCGAAATGGTCCTGCAGGTGCGTCGCCACCGCCACGCCTTGGTTGATCGCGTTCGACGCCACCCCGCGCACCACGTCGCCGACATATTCGTCCCGAGTCGGTCAAGCGCTAAAACGCCGGCGATTGAATGAGTTGTGGACAGCGGTTGATGCGGCGCGTTTGCGAAATATGAGCGACTGGTTGGCTGGGGCGGCAGGATTCGAACCTGCGAATGGCGGCACCAAAAGCCGCTGCCTTACCACTTGGCGACGCCCCACCGATGCCAGCCCTGCGAGCCTGCTCGCATAGGGGCCATCAAAGGCGAGCGGCGCTTATAGCGGCGCGCCGCGCGGTGCCAACCCTCTACAGCCGGTCGAGCCAGCCGTGCGGATCGGGCGCCGCGCCGCGCTGGATCGCGACCAGCGCGTCGCGCAACGCGAGCGACATCTGCCCGGGACCGCCCGAGCCGATCGTGAAGTTGCCCGACGCGGCCTTGACCGACCCGATCGGCGTGACCACCGCCGCCGTGCCGCACGCGAACGCCTCAACCAGCCGACCGCTCGCCGCGTCGGCGCGCCATTGATCGAGCGCATAGCGCTCCTCGCGCACCGTCAGCCCGCGGTCGCGCGCCAGCGCGATCAGCGAATCGCGCGTGATGCCGGCGAGGATCGTGTCGCTCAATGGCGGGGTGGCGAGCGACCCGTCGTCGAACACGAAGAAGATGTTCATGCCGCCGAGCTCTTCGATATAGCGCCGCTCGACCGCATCGAGGAACACGACCTGGTCGCACCCCTTCGCGATCGCCTCGGACTGCGCCGCGAGGCTTGCGGCATAATTGCCGCCGCATTTCGCCGCTCCCGTGCCGCCCGGCGCGGCGCGCGTGTAATTCTCCGACGCCCAGATCGACACCGCCTTGGGCCCACCCTTGAAATACGCACCGACCGACGAGGCGATCACCATATAGACGTAATCGGCCGACGGTTTGACCCCGAGGAACGCCTCGCTCGCGATCATGAACGGGCGCAGGTACAGCGCGCCGCCATCGCTGTCGGGAATCCAGTCGATCTCGCTTCGCACCAACGCGCGGCACGATTCGACGAACAGGTCGGCGGGCAATTCGGGCATCGCCAGTCGCCGCGCCGATGCCTGGAAGCGGCGGGCGTTGGCATCGGGCCGGAACAGCGCGGGTCCGCCCGCAGTGCGATACGCCTTGAGGCCTTCGAAAATCTCCTGCGCGTAATGCAGCACGGCGCATGCCGGATCGACCGTCAGGGGGCTACGCGGTGCGATCGCCATGTCGTGCCAACCGTCGGTCGCATTGTAGTGCGCGATCGCCATATGGTCGGTGAAGACGCGTCCGAAGCCGGGATCGACCATCCGCGCGGCGCGCTCCGCGGCGGACGTGGGAGTGGCAGTCGGATCGAGCGGGAACGTGGCGGCGATGGTCATGGCCGCCGTCCCATAGGCGCGATTGCGTGCGCGTCCAAGGCTTGCCGTAGGGTCATTACGGTGGCAACAACGGGACAATATGACTGCCCAAACACCAGCCGCTTCGGCCCAATTCCTGCGCGAATCGGAACTGCGCCGCGGTTCCGAACTGCTGTTTTTCGCCTACAGCCGCGTGACTCGCGCGGTTGACGAGCGGCTCGGGGCCAACAGCATTGGGCGGGCGCACCACCGCGCGCTGTATTTCATCGGGCGCCATCCGGACATTTCGGTGAGCGAGCTGCTCGCGATCCTGGGCGTGACCAAGCAATCGCTCGGCCGCGTGCTGACCGAACTGGAGCAGCGCGGCCTCGTCGAAACGCGCGTCGGCGACCGCGACCGGCGCCAGCGGCTGCTGCGCCTGACCGCGAGCGGGCACGCGCTCGACATGGAATTGTTCAACGCCAGCCGCGAGATCATGGCCAATGCCTATACCAGGGCGGGCCAGCAGGCCGTGACCGGGTTCTGGGCGGTGCTCGAGGGGCTGATCCCCGACGCCGAGCGCGCGCGGATCCATTCGTGGCGTGAGAATTCGGTGCCGCCCGGCGAACGCTCCTAGCGCCGCGCCTCCGCCGCCATTTCCTCGCCGCGCTTGCGGGCGGCGGCGAGCGTTTCGGTCAACAACATCACCAGCGCCTCGTCGCGGTCGAGCACGTTGAGCCCCTCCCGCGTCGACCCGCCGGGACTGGCGACGCGGTCGGCCAGCGTCGCGGGCGTCGCATCGGCCCCGGTCGCCATCGCGGCAGCGCCCTCGACCGTCGCCAGCGCGAGCCGCGCCGCTTGATCGCCGGGAATACCGAGCGCCTCACCGCCCTTCGCCAGCGCATCGATGAAGCGGAACAGGAAGGCGGGGCCGCACCCTTCGAGCGTGCCGAGCGCGCCGTACGATGCCTCGTCATCGGTCCATTCGACCAGCCCGAGCGGAGCCATCAGCGCGGCGACCGACTCCTTGACCGGCGGTGGCGCGGCGCGCGCGTGGAGCACGACGACGCCCTTGCCCAGCGCGACCGGCAAATTGGGCATCGCGCGGACGATCGCGGGGCCGGGAAAACGTTCGGCCAGCGTCGCTTCCTCGACCCCGGCGAGGATCGAGATCAGCATCGGCGCCCTAGCGATCGCGTCGCCATACTGAGCGACTATCTCGTCGATCTGTTGCGGCTTCATCCCCAGCATGATCGCGTCGGGCGGCGGGCCGTCGGGCAGCGTCCGCGCCTGCCGCACCCCGCCGGGCAAGGCGCGATCGTTGCGGTTGACGACGTCGACCGCGCCCGCCGCGATCCGCCCGCTATCGATCCAGCGCGACAGCATCGCGCCGGCCATGTTGCCGCAGCCGATCAGCCAGAGGCGTTGGAGCGCCACCCCGCTCACGCCTCGCCCTGCGTCTCCGTCATCGATGCGGCGAGCGCTTCCCTGGGCGTCTTGCCGCCCCACAGCACGAACTGGAACACCGGGTAAAAGCGCTCGCACTCGTCGATCGCGGATTCGATGATCAGCTCGGCATTTTCCAGGCTGAGCGTGCCGCCGTCGGTCCCGTCGATCACCGCGGCGTGGCGGTAGAGCACGATCCCGCTCGACGACCACAGTTCGAAATGGCCGATCCACAATTGCTCGTTGATCAGCCCGATCGCCTCGTAGATCGCGGCGCGGCGCTCGTCGTCGGTGACGCGGATGTCGGGGAAGGCGAGGAATTGCAGCACGCTGTCTTCCTCGCGCCACAGCGCGCGGAGCTCGTATTGCGTCCAGCTGCCCTTGACCGTCGCCACCACTTCGTCGTCGTGACGCTGATGATCCCAGCCATGCGCGGCGTAGTAATTCTCGATCATGTCGATCGGCGCCGCGTCTTCGCGCGACAGATCGTTTTCATCGAGCATGGCGGGTCTCGCGGTTCATGCGCGGAATCTGCCCGCTGCGGCCGAAACGCGCAACGGGGACGCGTGGAGAAAGCTGTGGATAGGGCGTTAGGCCTTTGTGGACTTCTTCGCGCCCTCGAGCTTGTCGAGCCGCGCCTTCAGCGCCTCGGCCTCGTCGCGCGCCGCGGCGGCCATCGCCTTCACCGCCTCGAATTCCTCGCGGCTGACGAAGTCCATCCCGCCGATCCATTCGCGCGCGCGTTCGCGCGTCGCGGCCTCGGCCTCGCGGCCCATCCCGGCCAGCGTGCCGGCGGCGCCGTTCACGAACTTGACCACATCGTCGAACAAACGGTTTTCGGACTGCATCGGAACGTTCCTTTAAGTCATCTCAGATCGTCATCTGGGTGCTCGACGACGACGGCACAAGCGCCTCGGCATCGGGATTGAGCTGCAGGACCCCGAAATTGAGGCACCCCGCGAAGCATAGCCACGCGAGATACGGCACCATCAGCCACGCCGCCGCGGTGCGGATCCGGCCGAAAATGAAGGTGGTGATCAGCGCGACGGCGAACATCGCGACGATGATCAGCAACCCCGCGAGCACCAGATGCGCGCCGAAGAACACCGGCGTCCAGGCAATATTGAGCACCATCTGAAGCGCGAACAGCCCGATCGCCAGCCCGCGATAGCGCGACCCGCGTGCGTTGAGGATCATCGCCAGCGCGAGCCCCATCATCACATAGAGCGCGGCCCAGGCGATCGGGAACACCCAGCTGGGCGGGTTGAGCGCGGGCTTGGCGAGCTCGCGATACCATAGGCTCCGGTCGCCCGAGGGCGCGAACTGGCTCGACGCGAAGCCGAGCAGGATGATCAGCGGCACCGTCACCACCGCCCAGCGCAGGAAGGCCCAGCGCAACTGTCCCTTGGTCGCAATCTCCATATCGTCCTTCTGGCAGCGCGCGCGGCGAAGGCAAGCGACTAGGCGGTGAGATGTGCCCCAATCAGGAACTCGATATTGCCTTCGGGGCCGGTGATCGGGCTTTGCGTGACGCCTTCAACCGCCCAGCCCTGCGTCGTCAGCCACGCCGCGACCTCGTCGCATACGCGCTGATGGATTACAGGATCGCGCACCACGCCGCCCTTCCCCACCTCATCGCGCCCCGCCTCGAATTGCGGCTTGATCAGCGCGAGCAACCGCGCGCCGGGCCGGGCGAAGCGCAGCGGCACCTCGAGCACCTTGGCCAGCCCGATGAAGCTCGCGTCACACACGATCAGGTCGGCGGGCTCTGGGATATGCGCGTCGGTCAGGACACGCGCGCTGGTCTGTTCGTGGACGATCACGCGCTCGTCCTGCCGCAGCTTCCACGCGAGCTGATTGGTTCCGCTATCAACCGCATAAACCCGCGCCGCGCCGCGCGAGAGCAGCACGTCGGTGAACCCGCCGGTCGAGCTTCCCACGTCGATCGCCATCGCGCCCGCGACATCCCAGCCGAAATGGTCGAGCCCGTGCGCCAGCTTGATCCCGCCGCGCGATACCCAGGGATGATCGCGGCCCTTGACCTCCACTGCTGCGTCTTCAGCTACTTGTTCGCCCGGTTTGGCGACCTTGCGTCCCCCGGCAAACACCAGCCCCGCCATGATCAGCGCCTGTGCCCGCGTGCGGCTTTCGACAAGACCGCGATCGACAAGCAGTTGGTCGATCCGTTGTTTCAGGCCCGCGCCCCTTCGACCACGCCCGCGTCGTTGTGCCGCAACGCCTTGAGCACCGTCTCGACGATCGCGTCGGCGTCGAGCCCGGCTTCGGCATATTGCAGCTCGGGCTTGTCCTGATCCTGGAACGCATCGGGCAGGCGCAGCGTGCGGAGCTTGAGGCCGGCGTCGATCAGCCCGGTGTCGCTCGCCATCGTGAGCACATGCGCGCCGAGGCCGCCGATCGAGCCTTCCTCGATCGTCACCGCGACTTCGTGGCTGGTCAGCAGCTTGCGGATCATTTCCTCGTCGAGCGGCTTGGCGAAGCGAAGGTCGGCGACGGTCGCCGACAGGCCTTTCGCGTCGAGCGCGTCGGCGGCCTTGAGCGCCTCGGCGAGACGGGTGCCAAGCGACAGGATCGCGACCTTCTTCCCCTCGCGCACGATCCGCCCTTTGCCGATCGGCAGTTGTTCGGCGATTTCGGGCAGCGCGACGCCGGTGCCGTTGCCGCGCGGATAGCGCACCGCGATCGGGCCGCTGTCGTGCAGCGCCGCGGTATGCGTCATGTGGACGAGCTCGGCCTCGTCCGCCGCCGCCATCACAACAAAATTGGGCAAGGTCGCCAAATAGGTTACATCGAAGCTGCCCGCGTGCGTAGCGCCGTCGGCACCGACCAGACCAGCGCGATCAATCGCGAACCGCACGGGTAAATTCTGAATCGCAACGTCGTGCACCACCTGATCGTACGCGCGCTGCAGGAAGGTCGAATATATCGCGCAGAACGGCCGCATCCCCTGCGCCGCCAGCCCCGCGGCAAAGGTCACTGCGTGCTGCTCGGCGATGCCGACGTCGAACGTGCGGTCGGGGTGTGCCTTGGCGAAGCGGTCGAGCCCGGTTCCGCTCGGCATCGCCGCGGTGATCGCGACGATGCTCGGGTCGCGGTCGGCATCCTTGATCAGCTGATCGGCGAAGACGTTCTGGTACGCGGGCGGCCCCGGGGGCGCCTTGGCCTGCGTGCCGGTGATCACGTCGAACTTCTGCACGCCATGATATTTGTCCGCTGCCGCCTCGGCCGGGCCGTAGCCCTTGCCCTTAGTGGTCACGACATGGACCAGGATCGGGCCGTGCTCGCTGTCGCGGACGTTCTCGAGCACCGGGATCAGATGGTCGAGGTTATGCCCGTCGATCGGGCCGACGTAATAGAAGCCGAGTTCCTCGAACAGCGTGCCGCCGGTCACCATGCCGCGGGTAAATTCCTCGGCCTTTTGCGCGGCGTTGTGGATGCGGCGCGAGATTTTCGCGGTGAGGCGCTTGGCGAGGCTGCGCAGGCCAAGATATTCGCTCGAGCTGACCATCCGCGCGAGATACGCCGACAGCCCGCCGACCGGCGGCGCGATCGACATGTCGTTGTCGTTGAGGATCACGACCAGCCGATTGCCCGCGGCCTCGGCGTTGTTCATCGCCTCGTACGCCATCCCCGCCGACATCGCGCCGTCGCCGATCACCGCGATCGCCTTGCCCGGCTTGCCCGCGAGCTTGTTGGCGATCGCGAACCCCAACGCCGCCGAGATCGAGGTCGACGAATGCGCCGCGCCGAACGGGTCGTATTCACTCTCGCTGCGCTTGGTGAAACCGCTCAGGCCCCCGCCCTGCCGCAAGGTGCGGATGCGGTCGCGCCGCCCGGTCAGGATCTTGTGCGGATAGCATTGGTGCCCGACGTCCCACACCAGCCGGTCGTCGGGGGTGTCGAAGACATAATGGATCGCGGTGGTCAGCTCGACCACGCCGAGCCCCGAGCCGAGGTGTCCGCCGGTCGTGCCGACCGCGGAAATGACCTCAGCGCGCAATTCGTCGGCCAACTGGCGCAATTGCGTAGGCTTGAGCGTGCGGAGGTCGGCGGGCGTCGAGACGGTGTCGAGCAGCGGCGTCGTGGGAAGGTCGGCCATCGCACCGCCTTACCCCAGCGCGAAACGCCTGTCGATTGACCGTGTTAGCCGCGCTACCGCAGCCACCGCTGCATCGCCGGATAGCGCTCGCCCTCGCCTTCGCGCGCCGCCAGCCCATAATATTCGAGCATCGGCACGCCGACATAGCATCCGGCCGCGAAATTCTCGGCCAGATAGCCGCCGCCGCCCTTGCCATAGCCGTCGTCGTGAAAGACCAGCGCGGGATCGATACCGATCGCCGTCGCCGCGGCATACGACCAGGCGATCGCTGCCATCTCGTCGGCTGCGGCGGTTTCGACCGCGCCGAAGCTGGTATCGCTCGCGCTCGCGCGGATGGCAGGATGGGTGACCGCGAGATGTCCGGCCTCATGGAGCAGATCGCCGGGATGCGTGAGCCGCGCCGGATCGTAATGGAGCGCGCCCTCGCGCACCGCCATCGCGGCGAGCTGGCCGTCCTCGGCCAGCGGACTCGCCTCGACCGCGATGCCGATACCCCGCAGAAACGCCACGATGGCGGTGGCGATGTCGCCGGACGGCCGTGCAACGGACGGCTCACCAATGTCAGTTGTCATCTCATCCATTTCGAATATCTGATAGTCTTTGGTTCGTTCTGCCATGTCGCTGCGGTGCGTCCTAAGGCCGCGATCGGCCATTTATCGGTCGTTATAGGCAACAATTCCGTCTTTTTGCTGCGCTTCGTCGCCGCGAATAGCTTTTCGATGGACCGTCGCACGACCCATCGATACTCTCTCTTGGCCATTGCAGTTCGGATCGGCGTGCGCGGTCCATGGCGTGTTGCATCGGGAGGTTTCGAGAATCAAACAATAAGGGAGAGCGAGCCATGGCGGTACCCTTCGATGTCGTCGTCACGATCGGCGGCCAGTCGTTCGTCGACGGGCTGTGGCGCATCTTCGGCCCTGCGCTCGAGCGGCTGCAGGCTCCGCTGCCGATCGCACTCCCTGGCTTCGCCAACGCGCGGATGCGGATCACCAATCTGATCCCCGAATTTCCCGGCACCGTGCCCACCGACGGGCTCGAAATCGTCGCGACGATCGAACTGACGGCCGAAGCGCTGATCCACGTTCTAACGAGGTCCGACGGCGTGCAGATCGCGCTCGGTCCGCAACCGGTCGAGCTTCCGGCGCAAACCGGCAGTTTGACCAACATCGTCTTCAGCGGCCCGCTCAACATCGGCACGGGTGCAGGCGCGCTCAATCTGCCGCCGCTTTCGGGAACGCTGGGGCTGCCCGCCACGCTCGACGTGCCCGGCATCCCGCTCCCAGCGGTGGCACCGGTCCCGCTCGACCTGACCCCGAACATGCCGCTAATCATGTCGTCGATCGCGCGCCTGTCGGTTTCCTCGCCCACGATCACCACACGGCCCGGGCTGATGTTCGTGACAGGCCCGGTCGGCGTGCTGCCACCCACGCTGATCGACCCCAATCTGGCCGCCACATTGCTGCCCAAACTGCAGAGCGCGGTCGATGTGCTGATCGGGCAGCTCGCCCTGCCCGTGCAAGTGCCGATCGACATCGCGATGGTCGATACGCTGATCGCACCGATCGCCGGTGTCGTCCGCGGCGCGCTCGACGAGGCGCTGACGCTGCTGGTCGCCGAAACCGGCCGCGTGATCTTCCCGGCGCACGATGGCACGACGTCGTGCGATGTCGGCGCGCTGCCGTCGAGCGCGCACGCCACGCTGACCGCGTCGGCGGCGAACGGCTATAACCTGCAGGTCGCATTTCTGCGGCCGGGATCGACCGGCACGATCGAGACCCAGGTGCCCAATCCGAACGTCGGGACGACTGGCTGCCACGTTCTGATCGGCAATGCCTTCGTCCTCGACCTCCTCGTCTGCCTGGTCGAGCAATTACCGGCGTTCGTGTTGCCCAAGAAGGGCGTGATCCAGACTACGCCGCACCATGACGTCCGCGACCAGCCGCATCGCAATTGCGTCAACTTCACCGGCGTGACCGCGTCGTTCGGCGCCTTCGCGCTGGGCGGAGGCCCGACCGACGGCATATCGGTCTGCATCGACGGCCAGGATAACGAGGCGAAGACCTTCTCGCTGGTCGGCAAGTTCGTCCAGGACATTCCCAACCCGGTCCCGTTCCTCAACAGTGCCGTGTCGTCGATCCTCAAGCTGAGCGCGGAATTCGTCCTGCCGGTGACGTTCGATCTGGACGATGTCGCGGCATTGTCCAACTTGCGAGTGATCGAAGACAAGGACCCGCTCTTCGTCGATGCCAGCGTGAGCCCGTCATGGGCGCTGATCGCTGCCATCCTCGTATTCGGCGCGCTGTCCGGCGTGCTCGCGTTCCTGTTCGCTAGCGCCGCAATCGTGATCGTGGTGCTGGACCTGCTGGTCGTCATGGCGATCTATCTGGTGTGCGGGGTGCTGTCCTATTTCCTCAGCAACGCCGTGCCGACGGTGCTGGCGGGCGCGTCGCTGGTCAAATCGCCGGTCGCGGTCCCGCCGGGGGTGTTCGAAGCGTTCGGCAAGCTGTCACCGGTGACGGTCAAGGTCGACGATCTCACGTCGTTCGGCGTCCTCCACACTCCGGTATCGCCGTGGGCATTGCTGCCGCGCATCGGCGTGCCGCGGCGCAAGCAGATTGATGGTGGCGACGGCGGCAGCGGCCCGATCACGACGACCAATGTCCCGCCGGCGCCGCCGCATCCGGAAGGATAGGGCTTAGGACGCCACAAACAAGAAGGGCGGCCCGTTGCGGGGCCGCCCTTTCTTTTTGCAGCGCCGCCACGGAATAAATCCGTGAGCCTGCCCCCGCTAAGGCGGGGGTCGGACGGGGCGTTGCCCCGCCGGCCGGCGCTACGAGTCCTTGAATAGCTCGCGCTATTCCAGGCTCGTTTAACGCTTCGAGAACTGGAAACTGCGACGCGCCTTGGCGCGGCCGTACTTCTTGCGCTCGACGGTGCGGCTGTCGCGGGTCAGGAAGCCGGCGCGCTTCACCTGCGTGCGCAGGATCGGCTCGTACTTCGTGATCGCCTGGCTGATGCCGTGCTTGACCGCACCGGCCTGGCCTGACAGCCCACCGCCCTTGACGGTCGCGACGACGTCATACTGGCCCTCGCGCTCGGCGACGCCGAACACCTGGTTGATGACGAGACGCAGCGTCGGGCGCGCGAAGTAATTCTCGAAATCGCGGCCGTTGATCGTGATCTTGCCCGTGCCCGGCTTCAGCCAGACGCGCGCGACGGCGTCCTTGCGGCGGCCGGTCGCATAGGCGCGGCCCTGCGCGTCGATTTCCTGCTCGCGCAGCGGGGCCGGCTCGGGCGCCGGGCCGCTGTTGTTGGTGTCCGCCGCGGCAACGACCGCGTCCGGGGTCTGGCTGATCACGTTGCCGAGATCGGCGAGGGACTGGCGTTCATCGGCCATTATGCGCCCACCTTATTCTTGCGGCTCATCGCCGCGATATCCAAAACTTCGGGGTTCTGCGCTTCGTGCGGATGCTCGGCACCGGCGAAGATGCGCAGGTTGCGCAGCTGCTGACGGCCCAGCGGCCCGCGCGGGATCATCCGCTCGACCGCCTTTTCCAGCACGCGCTCCGGGAAACGACCCTCGAGCACCTTGCCCGCGGTGATACCCTTGATGCCGCCGGCGTAACCGGTGTGCTTGTAATAGACCTTGTCGGCCAGCTTCTTGCCGGTGAACTTCACCTTGTCGGCGTTGATGACGATGACGTTGTCACCGCAATCGACGTGCGGAGTATAGCTGGTCTTGTGCTTGCCGCGCAGCACGTTGGCGATCACCACCGCGGCGCGACCGACCACCAGGCCGTCGGCATCGACGATGTGCCATTTCTTTTCCACTTCGTGCGGCTTGGCCGACTTGGTGGTCTTCATCAGCGCCTTCATGGGCTGTGACCTCTTGGTTATGAAATAAGAAGCGCGGCCGGTTGCCCAGCCGCGTCGGTGGCGGCCAGATGCAGACTGACACGCACAAAGTCAAGCAAAACCGCGCTTTTGCTGACGGGTATTATGATACCGGAGACGGTTTACCGCGTCCGACGACGTGGATGCCCCAAGTCACTGCGACCACCAGTAACGCCCCGACGAGCTGATGCAGCCCGGCGAGCGTCACGTTCACCTCGCTCATCACCGTCGAGATACCGAGCAGGATCTGCGTCCCGAACGCGATGTGGATCGCGACCGACGCGCAGCGGTCGATCGGCTTCACCCTGCGCGCGAGCAGCACCAGCATCGCGACCACGACCCACGCCCACCAGCGATGGATGAAATGGACGATGGCCGGATCGTCGAACAGCATCATGCCGAGCGATTCACCGCTCTGCGTCGCGCCGGGGAAGAGCTGTCCGTTCATCAGCGGCCAGTCCTTCGCGACCAACCCTGCGCGAAGGCCCGCCATCAGCGCGCCGTAGAGGAGTTGCACCGCCAGTACGGTGCCCGCCGCCAGCCCGAATCCGGTCAGCCGCGCCGGCCGCGCCGCCGGATCGCGCGCCAGTCTGCGAAGGTCGAGCGCGGTCCACACCATCCCGGCGAGGGTGAACAGCGCCGTCAGCAGATGCGTCGCGAGCCAGCCCGGCGCGACTTCGGTCCGGTGCGTCAGCCCCGACCGCACCATCAGCCAGCCGAACGTCCCTTGCAGACAGATTAGCGCGAACAGCGCGAACAGCCGCCAGAAATAGCCGCGCGGAATCTGCCGCCTGACCGCGAACCAGACGAACGGAATCAGGAACGCCATCCCGATGATCCGCCCGAGGAAGCGGTGGAGATATTCCCAGAAGAAGATCGCCTGAAACCCGGCGAGCGTCATGCCGTGGTTGAGCGCCTCGTACTGGGGGATGCGGCGGTAATTGGCGAACTCGGCCTGCCACTGCGCGTCGGTCAGCGGCGGGACGATCCCGGTCAGCGGCTTCCACTCGGTGATCGACAGCCCCGATTCGGTGAGCCGCGTGACCCCGCCCACCACGACGATCGCGACGATCAGCGCGGCGACGGCGTAGAGCCAGGTGGCGATGGCGCGGGGGCGGATGGTTCGGATCGATGACATGGCCGCGCCCATACCCATCCCGTCATCCCGGCGAAAGCTGGGATCTCAGGCTGGATCGCAATGCTGCACGAGACCCCAGCTTTCGCTGGGGTGACGGCAAATCAGTTCGCCGCGACCCGCGCGTTCTGGCCGTCACCTTCGGGCGCGGCGACGATGTCGCGCGTGGTGCCGCCCTTGTCGACGATCTTGGTGTCGGGATCGCCGGCATCCGAGCGAACGCCCGGGCTCGCCGAATCACCGCCGGCCTGGTCGAGCGTCGAGCGTTCGGCCTGGCTGCGCGGCGCGGGGCCGCCGAACAAGGCGTCGAGCGCCTGTGCCGACGGGTTGTTGTCCTGCGGGCGAGCGACGCCGGGCTGCGGCGGGCGCAGCGAGAAATCGGGCGGCACGACCAGCGGCTGGCTGCGCGCGACGGCATATTCGTCGGGGCGTGCCCGGTCGAACCCGCTACGATGCGCGCATCCGGACAGCAACGCGGCAACGCCCGCAACGGCGACGATCGACACAAGCTTACGCATTCGAATTCTCCACTTCGCTCGGCTCTATGCCCTGCACAGTCTTGGGCTTGTCACGCACCAGCAAGGCACGCGCGAGCAGGATGAGCACCCCCACCGTAATCGCGGTGTCGGCAAGATTGAAGGTCAAAAACGGCGACCAGGTGCCGAAGTGCAGATCGGCATAGTCCTGCACGTAGCCGAGCCGCACGCGATCGACGATATTGCCGAGTGCCCCACCCGCGATCATGCCGAGCGCGAACTGGTCGGTGCGGTTGGCTTCGCGCCACATCCATACCAGCACCGCGAGCGCGATGGCGCCGGTGAGGACGACGAGCATCCACGAATGTTCGGGCGCGACGCGCAGGAAACCGAGCGACACGCCGGGGTTGTGGACGTTCTGCAGCTTGAAGATCGGCAGGACTTCGCGCTCCGCGCCTTCATAGGTCAGACCGATCGGTCCGACGACGAGCCACTTGATGACCTGATCGACCGCGAAGAACGCGATCGCCGCGATCAGCCCGACCTTGGGCACCTTCCCCATCACTTCACTGCCTCTGCACAGCGGTCGCACAGGCCACCGTCCGCCGCCACTTCGGGCAGATGGCGCCAGCAACGGCCGCATTTATGGAAATCGGTACGCGCGACCGACAAGTCGCCCTGTGCGACTTTCGCGACGATGAACGTCTCGGCCAGCGCATCGGCGTCGGCGGGCAGCTCGGGCACGGTCACCTCAGCCTCGAGGCTCGACTTGATCACCTTGTCGCGGCGGAACGGCTCGATCGCCTCGGTCACCTGCACGCGCAGGCGGCGGATGTCGTCCCAATTGGTCGCGGTCGGCATGTCGCCGGGCAATTTGGGCAGCACCGGCCAGTCGAGGAGGTGCACCGAGCCTGCATCCGCTGCATTGGCCTCGCTCGGGAAGCGCGTCTGCCACGCCTCTTCGGCGGTGAAGCACAGGATCGGCGCGGCGTAGCGGACGAGCGCGTGGAACAGCGTGTCGAGCACAGTGCGATACGCGCGCCGCTTGGGGTCGGTCGGCGCGTCGCAATAGAGGCAGTCCTTGCGGATATCGAAGAAGAACGCCGACAGATCGTCCTGCGCGAAATCGGTGAGCAGGCGGAGATAGCGGTTGAACTCGAACCCTTCCGCCGCCGCCTTCAATTCGACATCGAGCTGGCCGAGCAGGTCGAGCACGTAGCGTTCGAGCTCGGGCATGTCGTCCGTCGCGACTCGTTCGTTCTCGTCGAACCCATCGAGCGCGCCCAGCAGATAGCGGAAGGTGTTGCGCAGCTTGCGATACGCGTCGGACGCGGTGCCGAGCACTTCCTTGCCGATCCGCACGTCGTCGAAATAGTCGGTCGACGCGACCCACATGCGCAGGATGTCGGCGCCCGATTCCTGGATGATCTTCAGCGGATCGACGACGTTGCCGAGACTCTTCGACATCTTGCGCCCGTTGCCGTCGAGCGCGAAGCCGTGTGTCAGCACGGCATCGTATGGCGCGCGGCCGCGCGTGCCGCAGCTTTCGAGCAAGCTGGACTGGAACCAGCCGCGATGCTGGTCCGAGCCTTCGAGATAGAGGTCCGCGCGGACGCCCTCGCCATAGCGCGCCTCGATCGTGAAGGCGTGGCTGGAGCCGGAATCGAACCACACGTCGAGAATGTCGTTCTGCGGCTCGTAATCGGCGAGAGCGTAGTTCGGGCCGAGCAGCGCCTGGTGGTCGGCGGTGAACCATGCATCCGCGCCGCCCGCCTTGAAGGCGTCGACGATCCGATCGTTGACCGCGGTGTCGCGGAGGTATTCGCCCGTCGCGCGGTTGACGTAGAGCGCGATCGGCACGCCCCACGCGCGCTGGCGGCTGATCACCCAGTCCGGACGGCCCTCGACCATCGATCGGATGCGGTTCTGGCTGCGTTCGGGCACCCAGCGCGTCCGCTCGATCGCATCGAGCGCGAGTTCGCGCAGCGTCGGGCCGTTACCCTGCGCATGGCCGAGCATCGGATCGAACCCGGGCGTATTGTCCAGCATAGGTGGCAGCGGCGGCATCAGCGCCTCGGCCGGGGTCGCACCCGCGCCGCGCTGGCTCTGGTCCATCGGGATGAACCACTGCGGCGTCGCGCGCTGGATCACCTTGGCTTTGGATCGCCACGAATGCGGATAGGAATGCGCGAAATCGTCGCTCGCCGCTAGCAACGCGCCAACGCTCCGCAGATCGCTGCAGATCGGCCCGTCGGACGCCACGAACTTCTTGTTGATGACGCTCCCCTGCCCGCCGAGCCACGCCCAGTCGGGTCGATAGAAGCCCGCGCCGTCGACCGCGAACACCGGGTCGATGCCGTGCGCCCTGCACAGCAGGAAATCGTCCTCGCCGTGATCGGGCGCCATGTGGACTAGGCCCGTGCCCTGATCGGTGGTGACGAAATCGCCAGGGAGGAACGGGCGCGGCCGCGCGAAGAAGCCGCCGAGATGGTGCATCGGGTGGCGGGCAATCAATCCGACAAAATGCTCAGGCTTCAACCGCCAACGGGGTTGCCCGGCAGGATCTTCGTTCGTCCAGCCCGTCCGTTTCTCGAACTCTGGGAAGAGCTTTTCGGCGATCAGAACCGATCTCATCTCGTCGCCATTGCCGACGAGATAAACGGCGTACTCGATATCTGGGTTGTAAGCGATCGCTTGATTGACCGGGATCGTCCACGGCGTCGTAGTCCATATGACGACCTCGGAATCCCACATGCCATCCGGAGCGTTAGGAGCTTCCGCTATCTCAAACGCCACGTCGATCTGCGTCGACACGACATCCTCATATTCGACCTCGGCCTCGGCCAGCGCGGTCTTTTCCACGGGTGACCACATCACCGGCTTGGCGCCGCGATAGAGCTGGCCGCTTTCGGCGAACTTGAGCAATTCACCGACGATCACCGCTTCCGACGCATAGTTCATCGTCAGATACGGATCGTCCCATTCGCCCATCACGCCGAGCCGCTCGAACTGCTCGCGCTGCACCGCGACCCATTTCTCGGCATAGGCGCGGCATTCGGCGCGGAACTGCGCGACCGGCACGTCGTCCTTGTTCAGCTTCTTCGCGCGATACGCTTCCTCGACCTTCCACTCGATCGGCAGGCCGTGGCAGTCCCAGCCCGGAACGTACGGCGCGTCCTTGCCGAGCAGCGTCTGGCTGCGGACGACGATGTCCTTCAGCACCTTGTTCATCGCATGGCCCATATGGATGTCGCCGTTGGCGTAGGGGGGGCCGTCGTGGAGGATAAAGCGTTTGCGGTCTTTCCGCTGCTCGCGGAGCTTCCCGTACAGATCCATCGCCGCCCAGCGCGCGAGGATCGCCGGCTCCTTCGCCGCGAGCCCGGCCTTCATCGGAAAGTCGGTCTTGGGCAGGAAGACGGTGTCGCGGTAATCGGCGGGAGGGGTCGGATCAGTCATAGGTTGGCGGGCATTAGCGGAGGTTTCCGAGCGCGTCATCCAAATCCTCCCCGTTCACGGGGAGGTGGCAGCGCGAAGTGCTGACGGAGGGGGCGGGCCGCGAACGATTCGCCTGCCGTCCGCCCCCTCCACCACCGAGCTACGCTCGGCGATCCCCCTCCCCGTCCCGGGGAGGATTGTGCTGGCAATGTTGGATTTCGGCTGCCAACGTCGTCCAGCTCTTTGAATTCGTTGGATTCGGTCAGCCAAGACGACGGCGTCGCAACGCCGTCGATAGTGTCAACCTAGTGTCAACTTTGGAGGCGCCGCTTCGCCGTCGCCACGTCATCCGCCATCTGCGCCTTCAGCGCGTCGAGGCTGTCGAACTTCGCCTCGGGCCGGATGAAGTCGATCAGCTCGACCGCGATGCTCTGGCCGTACAGGTCGCCGTTGAAGTCGAAGAAATAGGGCTCGAGCAATTCGCGCGGCGGGTCGAAGGTCGGGCGCACACCCAGGTTCGCCGCACCGTCGAGCACGCGGCCGTCGGCTAATCGCCCGCGCACCGCGTAAATCCCGAACCTCGGCCGCAGGTAATTCGCCATGTCTATATTCGCGGTCGGATAGCCGAGCGTGCGCCCGACCTTGTCGCCGTGCTGCACCGTGCCCTCGATCGTATAGGGCCGGGTCAACAGCCGCGCCGCCGCGCGCGGATCGCCGGCGCGCAGCGCCTCGCGGATGCGCGTCGACGACACCGTCTCGCCGTCGAGCTGCACCGGCGAGATCGTATCGACCGCGAAGCCGTTCAGCGCACCCAGCGCGCGCAGCAGCGGGATGTCGCCGCTCCGGCCTTTCCCGAAGGTGAAGTCCTCGCCCGTCGCGACCCCGGCCACGCCGAGATCGCCGACCAGGCATTGCGCGACGAACGCTTCCGCCGACAGCGCGGCGAGGGCGGCGTCGAACTCGAAGACGTACATCGCGTCCACGCCCGCGGCGGCGAACAGCGCGGCGCGCTGGTCGAGGCTGGTCAGCCGGAACCAATCGCTGTCGGGCCGGAAGTAGCGCATCGGGTGCGGGTCGAACGTCGCGACGATCGCGGGCCCCCCGGCGTCCCGCGCGCGCGCCACCGCCGCGCCGACCACCGCCTGGTGCCCGAGGTGAAACCCGTCGAAATTGCCGAGCGCGACGTACCCGCCGCGAAACGCATCCGGCACCGCCGAGCCGCTGGAAAGCCGCTGCATGGCGGCGCCTTTAGGCGGGCCGCGCCGGTTACTCAATCGCGTTCGAGGCCGACGAAGCTGTAGGCCGGGCGGTCACCCTCTGCGGCATGATCTTCGCGCGCGACCTCGCGCCAGCCAGCGAAGGGCGGGACCGTCACGTCGCCCACGGCGTCCGCATGCACCTCGGTCAACTCGACCCGATCCGCGTGGGATGCGAACAGCGCGAATATCTCCGCGCCGCCGATCACCGCCGCATCGTCGCCCGCGAGCGCTAGCGCCTCGTCGACCGAATGTGTTACCTCCGCCCCGTCCGCGCGCCAATCGCGGTCGCGGCTCAGCACGATGTGCCGTCGTCCGGGGAGCGGCGCGGGGAAGCTGTCGAACGTCTTGCGCCCCATGATCATCGGCTTGCCCATCGTCAGCGCCTTGAAGCGCTTGAGATCGGCGGGAAGGTGCCACGGCAGCTTGCCGTCGCGCCCGATCACGCCGTTGTCGGCGCGCGCGAGGATCAGCGTGATCAGGACCCGCGCCCGAACATCGCCTGCCATTGCGGACGGTACCGCACGTCGCGGATGCCGATCGGATGATAGGGGTTGGGCCCACGTGGCTGCATCCCCGCCGGCAAGTCGAGATCGAACACGTGGATCTGGTCGACCGGAATGCGCAGCGCGCGATAGGCGGCCCGGATCAGCGGCACCGTATTCTCGCGCTGGTTATACGCCGCCTGCCAACGGTCCATCGGCGTTGCGCTGGGCAACGACAGCCACGGCGCCGGGTGGCGGTCGGCGCCGGTGAAGTCCCACGGGCTGGAGAACAGCACGACGCGGCGTAGCGGGTATTTCTTGGCGATATAGGCGGCCATGCCCGCACCTTGCGACAATCCGCCGATCGCGATGCGGTCCCAGCGCGGCGTATTGCCGTCGAGATAGCGCCCCCAGCCGATCCCCGGCTGCTGCTTGTCGAGCCAGCGCAGCGCCGCGACCAGCCGAGGGACGATCGCTTCCGCCGGTGCGTTGGGCGTCGCCGCGAAATCGCTACCGAAGGCGCGCGCGTCGCGGAACTTGGCCGAACAGTCGGGATCGGGGTCGGTCGGGCAAACCTGCATCACCGCCGGCACGTCGTTATATTCGAGGCCGATCGCGCGATAGCCTTGTCCCGCTATGGTCTCGAGCATCGACGTCGTGTTCTCGGGCTTGCCCCCGGTCCCGGTCAGGAACACCGCCAACGCGGCATCCGCGGGCAGCGCCGGATCGGCGATCACGAGCGATGGTTCGTCGAACTGCTTGACCGCCGGGTCGGCAACCGACGGCACGACTCTGGTAACCTGAGGCGCCGCCGCCAGTGGCGTGGCAAGCAGCAGGGCCAGCAGCGCCAGCTTCTTCATACCGCCACCGGCGCCTTGATGTGCGCCTGCGCCTCATAGCCGACGAGCTGGAAATCCTCGTATTCGTAATCGTCGATCGACGGCGGCTTGCGCAGGATTTCGAGTTTCGGGAGCGGTCCAGGCTCGCGACTGAGCTGCTCGCGCGCCTGCTCCAGATGGTTCGAATAGAGGTGGCAGTCGCCGCCGGTCCAGACGAACTCGCCGACGTCCAGACCCGTCTGTTGCGCAAGCATGTGGGTAAGCAGCGCGTAGCTCGCGATGTTGAACGGGACCCCAAGGAATATATCGGCAGAGCGCTGGTAGAGTTGCAAGCTCAACTTGCCGTTCGCGACATAGCATTGGAACAGGCAGTGGCACGGCGCGAGCGCCATCGCGTGGAGCTCGCCGGGGTTCCACGCGCTCACCACCATCCGGCGGCTCGCCGGGTTGACCTTCAGCGTCTCGATCAGCTCGGCGATCTGGTCGACGTGGCTACCGTCCGCCGTCGCCCAGTCGCGCCATTGCTTGCCGTAGACGGGGCCGAGGTCGCCGTTCTCGTCGGCCCATTCGTCCCAGATGCTGACCTTGCGATCGTTGAGCCATTGGACGTTGGTGTCGCCGCGCAGGAACCACAGCAGTTCGACGATGATCGATCGCAGGTGCAGCTTCTTGGTGGTGAGCACCGGGAAGCCCTGGCTCAGATCGAAGCGCATCTGGTGCCCGAACACGCTTCGCGTACCGGTGCCGGTGCGGTCCATTTGCTCGGCGCCATAGTCGAGCGCGCGCTGCATCAAGTCGAGATATTGCCGCATGCCTGTCGTTTAGCCTGCGCCGCCGGGGCCGCCAAGCACGGTCGGAAACTCCGTTGTGGACAGGTCGTCGCTTGGGCGGAGCACGGCACTCTGCGCAGCATCCGCGGATGGCATCGCTACCTGAGCAACCCACGTATCGCGACCGCGAATGGGCGCGCGGGTTGTTCGCAAGCCTTGCGCAGGAACCACGCGAAGCCGTTGCTTTCACGTATTTCGATCCGGAATGGCGCTATCTCGGCGCGCGGCATTGTGCGTCGGGCGATCACGAAACCGCCACCGTGCCGATCCGCGAAGTCGCACGCGACGTGCTCTCGCTCGACGCGCGCTTGGTGCTGATGGCGCACAACCATCCGAGCGGCGACCACCGGCCGAGCAACGACGATCTGGCGGTCACCGTGCGACTGGCACGCACGCTAGACGCGATCGGCGTGCGGCTGGTCGATCACCTGATCCTCGGGGCCGACGGCTGTACCAGCCTGCGCGACGAGGGCTATCTTTAGCCGCCTAGGCGGCATGCCTTGATGTCCCTGGGCTCGGGACGCGGGCCGACCGCGCGGAACCGCGCCATATAGCCGCCCGCCGATGGCATCTCGTCGAACGCCACCAGTTGATAGCCGACCGCGGCGAATTCGCATTGCAGCAGCTTGGGCGGCGTGCCGTGGTCCTGCGTCGGGCGGTTGGCGTCGACCACCACGATCTGGCCGTCTGGCTTGAGCGAAGGCCGGATGCGCCACAGGAACTCGTACGGCTGCTCGATCTCATGGTACATGTGCACCATTAGCACGCGATCGAAGCTGCCATTGTCGGGCAGTTTGGGGTTGGCCGGTTCGCCCAGCTTCACGCTGACATTGTCGAGCCGGTCGCGCGCGACGCGCTGCGCCAGTGCGTCGCGTACTTCGGGCACGATATCCTCGGCCAGCACGCGGCCGTCCTTGCCGACACGGCTCGCCAGGCGGATCGTATAATAGCCCTCGCCCGCGCCGATATCGGCGACGGTCATCCCCTTGGTGACGCCCGATTTGTCCATCACCTCGCCGGATTCGTTCAGGCGGTCGCGCGCTTCCTCGGTCGACCAGCGCGGCGATACGATTCGCGCGACCGGGCGGTCGGCGGCAGGAAATGGGCCCGCATCGTCGGGCTTTTCGCGCACCGTCGCCGGCCCGCCGTCGCATGCGGCGAGCAAGGCGAGCGTAGCCAACCCCCATCCCGTTCGTGTCGAGCGAAGTCGAGGCACGCTGGTGGGATGACCGCTTCTCGACTTCGCTCGAAGCGAACGGAGGAAGGAAGTGGCGGCCATCATCAATCGACGTCCTCCACCTCGACCGCTTCGCCGGTCACGCGCTGCGACAGCGCGGCGGCCATGAATGGTTCGAGATCGCCGTCGAGCACGTCGGACGGGCTGGTCGAGGTGACGCCGGTGCGCAGGTCCTTCACCAGCTGGTAGGGCTGGAGCACGTAGCTCCTGATCTGGTGCCCCCAGCCGATATCGGTCTTGGTCGCATTCTCGGCGTTCGCCGCCGCCTCGCGCTCGGCGAGCTCGCGTTCGTAGAGGCGCGCGCGAAGCTGGTTGTACGCCTCCGCCTTGTTCTTGTGCTGGCTGCGCTGGTTCTGGCACTGCACGACGATGCCGGTGGGGATGTGCGTGATGCGCACCGCGGAGTCGGTCGTGTTGATGTGCTGCCCGCCCGCGCCGCTCGCGCGGTACGTGTCGATGCGCAGGTCGCTTTCGTTGTAATTGACCTCGATATTCTCGTCGACCACCGGATAGACCCACACGCTCGCGAAGCTGGTGTGGCGCCGCGCCGCGCTGTCATACGGGCTGATCCGGACGAGGCGGTGGACGCCGCTTTCGGTCTTGGCATAGCCGTAGGCATTCTCGCCCTTGAGCAGCAGCGTCGCCGACTTGATCCCCGCCTGCTCGCCCGAATGCTGATCGATCAGTTCGACCTTCAGGCCATGGCGTTCGCCCCAGCGCTGGTACATCCGGCTGAGCATCCCCGCCCAGTCCTGGCTCTCGGTCCCGCCGGCGCCGGCATTGATCTCGACATAGGTATCGTTGGCGTCAGCCTCCCCGGCCAACAGCGCCTGGATTTTGTCATGGTCGGCGCGCTTCGCGAGCTCGGCCAGCGCGTCGATCGCCTGGCTCTCCATCTCGGCATCGCCCTCGGCCTCGGCCATCTCGACCAGCTCGATATTGTCGGCGAGCTCGCTCTCGATCTCACGCGTCGCCGCGATCGCCTCGTCGAGCCGGCGGCGTTCGCGCATCACCTCCTGCGCAGCCTTGGGGTCGTTCCACAGCGCCTGGTCCTCGACCCGCGCGTTCAGTTCGTCGAGCCGGCGAAGCGCACGGTCCCAGTCGAGGAACCGCCGCAGCAGCGCCAGCGCCTCGTTGATCGTATCGACATGCGATTGCGCCTCGGCGCGCATCGGGAGAACTCCATTCAGAACACGGGCGCACGGAAACCCGCCGCGCGCGCAGCAATATAGGATGCAGACCTAGTAGATACCGCCCTGCCGTTGCAAGAAATCGCCGTCGCCCGAATCGGCGGGCTTGGGCGGCGGCGGTGCCTTGGTCGCGGTCGGGGTCGGCAAGTCGCGGCGGATCGGCGCGCGGCGCACCTCGCTTTCGGGCTTGAACGCTTCCCAGATCACCGCGGGCTTGGGATCCTTGTCGTTCGGCCAGGCGCCGAACACCGGGCGGCCGCTGGTGCGGTCGATCCGTACCATGCGGATGCCTGGCGGGGCGCGGAACGGGATCTTGGGCATGCCCTCGTACGCCTTGACCGCCCATTCCTTGAAGATCGGCGCGGCGAGCGTGCCGCCCTGTGCGTAGCCGCCCAGGTTCACCGGGCTGTCGTACCCGATATAGACCCCGCCGATCATCTGCGGCGTGCCGCCGATGAACCACACGTCCTTCGGCCCGGTATTGGTGCCGGTCTTGCCGAACATCGGCCGGTCGAGGTCGCGCAACACCACCGCGGTGCCGCGCTGGATCACGCCCTCGGCGATGTGCACCATCTGGTACGCACTCATCGGCTCGACGATCTGCTTCAGGCGAACGACCGGGCGCGGCATCGGCTTGCCGTTCCAGTCGGGCGCGTTGCAGCGGTCGCACGCGCGCCAATTGTCCGGCCAGATCACGTTGCCATGCCGGTCCTGGACGTAATCGATCAGCGTCGACGGCCGCCCGCGCCCGTTATTCTCGAGTATCGAGTAGGCGTTGACCATCCGCGACACGGTGGTCTCGCCCGCGCCAAGCGAGTAAGCGAGATAGGGCTTGTATTTGCCGACACCGATCGCATCCATCAGCTTGACCACGTTGGGCATCCCGATCTGCGCGGCGGCGCGCACCGTCATCAGGTTGCGCGATTGTTCGAGCCCCCAGCGCAATGTGTGCGGCCCCGAGCCACCTTCGTTGCCGAAATTCTTGAAGCACTTCTGCCCCAGCCGCGCGCCCTGATTGACGCAAAACGGGCCGTCGACGATGATCGACGCCGGGGTCAGCCCGTTCTCGAGCGCCGCCGCATAGACGATCGGCTTGATCGTCGACCCCGGCTGGCGCATCGCCTGTGTCACGCGGTTGAACGCCTGGACTCGGCTGTCGAACCCGCCCTGCATCGCCAGCACGCGACTGGTCGCCGGCTCCTCGACCATGAAGCCGCCCGAGATCTTGGGGATCGTCTGGAGCGTGAAGCCCCCGCCCGAAGGCGACACTGCCAGGATGTCGCCGACCTTGATCGCGCCCGACGCGGAGCCGCCGCCGCCGCGAATCGGCATAGACGCGGCGCCGCGCGGCATCGTGCCGGTCGATCCGTCGGCGAAGCCTAGGCGGAAATCGCCGCTCGCGTCGATCACGATTCCCGCGCGCCAATCCTCGTAATCGAGCGCGATATTGCTGCCGAGCAGCGCGCTCTGCCAGCTTTGGCCGATCTCGACATGCCCGAGCGGCCCGGTCCAGCCGCGCCCGCGATCGTATCGCAACAGTCCGTCACGCAGCGCCTTTTGCGCCAGCGCCTGCTGGTTGGGATCGAACGAGGTGCGCACCCAGAGACCACCGGCATAGACGCTGTACGGGTTACGCCCGCCGTCGCTGTTTTCGCCGAACTTCTCCATCAGCTGGCGGCGCACTTCCTCCATGAAATAGCCGGGAACTGATTCGAACGACGCGGTGCGCTTGTTCACCGTGCCGAGCGGCGATGCCTCGGCGGCGTCGTGCTGCGCCTGGGTGATGTAGCCATTGGCCAGCATCTCGTTGAGCACATAGTTGCGCCGCGCCAGCGCGCGCGCGGTCTGGCGATCGGGGTCGTAGCCCGACGGCGCCTTGGGCAGGATCGCAAGATAGGCGAATTGCGGCAGCGTCAGCTGGCTGACGTCCTTGTCGAAATAAGCATGCGCCGCCGCCTCGACGCCGTACGCGTTGCGGCCGAGGAAGATCGTGTTGAGGTAGATTTCGAGGATCTGCTGCTTGGTCAACACATTCTCGATGCGATAGGCGAGGATCGCTTCCTTGAGCTTGCGGCTGTAGCTGTGCTCATTGCCGGTCAGCAGGTTCTTCGCGACCTGCTGCGTGATCGTCGAGGCGCCGCGCGCGCGCTTGCTGCTGAACATATTGTCCCACACCGCCGACACGACGCCGAGATAATCGACGCCGTGGTGCGAGAAGAAGGTCTTGTCCTCGGCCGACAGATAGGCGGCGACGAGCAGCTTGGGATATTCGTCGAAGCTCAGCTGCACCCGCCGCTCGCGCGCATAGGTGTAGACCGGCATGCCGTTGGTATCGCGGACGTTCGACGGCAGCGGCGGCTCGTAGGTCTTGAGCGTGTCGACCGACGGCAGACCGGGCAGCACGAAGATCAGCAAGGCGACGTACGCCAGCGCGATCAGCGCGGCAAAGAACGCGAGCACCTTGACCCACCAGCGCTTCCACGCGCGGCGCGCGAAGGCACCGAACGCGCCGGCCTCGCGCCGAATCCTGGTACTGGTATTTTCCGAACTGGCCGCCGACATCACGCGCCGCATTAGCAGGAACGACAGCGCTTTCCAGCGGGGATCGACGGACCGTGCCGCGTCGTCAGTTCGACGCGAGCCGTTTCGCGAAATTGATCTCGACCGCGCGTTCCACGCTTATCGCGATGCGGCGGCGGCCATCGGGCGAATCGAGGAAGGCGGCGTCGTTGGGATTTGAGATATATCCCGTCTCGAACAGGATCGACGGCATGTCGGGTGCCTTGAGCACCATCAGCGACGCCATCTTGTGGAAGTTGGGGCGGAGCGGCATCAGCGGCGACGCTTCGCGACCGAGCAGCCGCGCGAACGCCGCGCTCGCGTTCATGGTCTCTCGCTGGGTCAAGTCGATCAGGATCGACGACACGTCGGCATTCTCGCCGCCCAGATCGATCCCGCCGATGATGTCCGCCTTGTTCTCGCGCGACGCGAGCTTGGCGGCCTCCTTGTCGGAGGCGACCTCGGACAAAGTATAGACCGAGGCGCCCGAGGCATCGCCCGTCCCGACGCTGTCGCAATGGATCGAAATGAACAGATCGGCCTTCAGCTTGCGCGCGATCCCATAGCGTTCCTGCAAGACCAGGAACCGGTCGTCCTCGCGCGTCAGTGCGACGCGTACGCGGCCGGACTTGAGCAGCTCGTCGCGGATCGCCTTCGCGATGCGGAGCGTCACGTCCTTTTCCTTGAGCCCGGTGGTTGGCGAAATGGCGCCGGGATCGAACCCACCGTGCCCCGCATCGATCACCACCAGCGGCCGGTCGGCGTCGCCCTCGACGCGCGGCAGCGCCAGCGTCTTGCTCGGACTCGGGACCGGCAGCGACACTTGGTACCGCGCCGGGGTCAGGCTTGCATCCGGCATGTTGAACGGCGGCAGGAAGCGCAGCTTGCCCTCGGCCGCCGCGCGCGCGAAATCCGAATCGTCGACCGTCTTGAGCTGCAGCGTCAGCACGCGGCCGCTCGCGCCGAATTTGCCGCTGGCGATCACCGCGGGGCGCGTCAGGTCGAACACCACGCGAGCACCACCGTCGCGCGCGCCCTCGCGCACCGCGCCGATCAGACCGCCAGCCTCGACCGTCCCGCCGGGGCTCGCGCCGTTGACGTCGAGCGCGACGCGATGCGGCGAAGCGAGCAGGAAGCTGGATGCGTCGGCAACGCGCTGGTCGAAGGTGACCACGACCGAATCGTTCTTCACCTCGACGCGCTGGATCGTGCCTGCCCAGGCGGGGGTGCCGCCGAACCACAGAGCCAGCAGGGAGAGGATGAACGACACGCGCACGTAATGGCGCGCCGGCTTGTTACCGGTCCAGCGAAAAACCATGTGCGAAAGAACCCCTTTCGAACTCCCGAATTGGTCAGGGGTATTGGCGCGGCCGCGCTGCCACACGGTGAAGCGATGAGGTTAACCGGCAATTCGGCATATTTTTGCCGGCAAAAACGGCAACATGCTGCCAGTTGAAGCGGAGCGTCGGGGATGCTACTTCCACCGACAACCGGGCTTTCGCGCGTATTGCGTGGGTCCGGTCCAACGGCCGCCCCGGCGTTATCGGGTCAGGCGGCCTATCCAGGTTGACGCTCGCAATGTTGCATTTTTCCCGTTTCCCGCTCCGCCCGGCCTTGGCCGGCGGCTGCGTCGACGGGGTTGTCCCGGGCCGCGCGCCCGGGCGTGCGCGACGAGCGAAAGACGCACATCCACCCAACCGCACCGCCCGGCGATTTGCCGGCAGCGCGCGACTTATCGGCGCGCCCCCTCCCCTGACACGGGATCGGCGCGCCCGGAGAACACTAAATGACCATGCGTATGTTGATCGACGCACGCCACCGGGAGGAAACCCGGGTGGCGGTCGTCAAGGGAAACCGCATCGAGGAGTTTGATTTCGAGAGTGCCGAGCGCAAGCAGCTCAAGGGGAATATCTATCTAGCCAAGGTCACGCGGGTCGAGCCGTCGCTGCAGGCGGCGTTCATCGACTATGGCGGGAACCGTCACGGATTCCTCGCTTTTTCGGAAATCCACCCCGATTATTACCAGATCCCCAAGGAGGATCGCGACGCGTTGCTCCGCGAGGAAGCCGAGCACGCCGCCGAGGAAGCCGCCTTGCGCGCCGAGCTCGACGCCGAAGACGACGAGCATCACGACGACGATGACCACGATCATGAGCCCAGCGAGGACGAGATCGAGCGGCTCGACGACGACGGCGCGCCCGACGAGGACGTCGCCGCCGAGAAGGAAAGCGTCGGCCGCAACCGCCGCCGCCGGGGCGGGTCCGAGGACCAGGTAGACGCGCTGCGCGAGCGCCGCATGAACTTGCGCCGCCGCTACAAGATCCAGGACGTGATCAAGCGCCGCCAGGTGCTGCTGGTCCAAGTCGTCAAGGAAGAGCGCGGCAACAAGGGCGCGGCGCTGACCACCTATCTGTCGCTCGCCGGGCGTTACTGCGTGCTGATGCCCAACACGTCGCACGGCGGCGGGATCAGCCGCAAGATTTCGCACGCCGGCGACCGCAAGCGGCTGAAGTCGATCATGGCCGACCTCAAGCTGCCGCAATCGATGGGTTGCATCGTCCGCACGGCGGGACTCCAGCGCACCAAAGTCGAGATCAAGCGCGACTTCGATTATCTCGCGCGCCTGTGGGACGGTATCCGCGAAACTACCCTCGCCTCCGCAGCGCCCGCGCTCGTCTATGGCGACAGCGACCTGCTCAAGCGTGCGATCCGCGACATTTACAACAAGGACATCGACGAGGTGATCGTCGAGGGCGACGAGGGCTATCGCCAGGCGAAGGAGTTCATGAAGCTCCTGATGCCGAGCCACGCGCGCCGCGTGAAGCATTACAGCGACCCAGTGCCGCTGTTCCAGCGCGCCGGCGTCGAGGAACAATTGTCGGCGATGTACAACCCGGTCGTCCAGCTCAAGTCGGGCGGCTACCTCGTGATCAACCCGACCGAGGCGCTGGTGTCGATCGATATCAACTCGGGGCGCTCGACCCGCGAGCATTCGATTGAGCAGACCGCGACCGCGACCAACCTTGAGGCCGCGCACGAGATCGCACGCCAGCTGCGGCTGCGCGACATGGCCGGCCTCGTCGTCATCGACTTCATCGACATGGACAACAATTCCAATGTCCGGAAGGTCGAGAAGGCGATGAAGGAGGCGCTGAAGAACGATCGCGCGCGCATCCAGGTCGGCCGGATTTCGAGTTTCGGGCTGATGGAAATGAGCCGTCAGCGGCTGCGCACCGGCGTGCTCGAAGCCTCCACGCGCCAGTGCCCGCACTGCGAGGGCACCGGCCTGGTTCGCACCGCATCCTCGGCCGGTCTGTCGGCACTGCGGCTGATCGAGGACGAGGCCGCGCGCGGCCGCGGGTCGATCCTGACGCTGCGCGCCAGCCAGGAAGCGACGATCTACGTGCTCAACAAGAAGCGCGCCGACATCGCCGAGATCGAGGACCGCTACGGCGTCCAGGTCGTGATCCTGCCCGACGGGGAAACCGAAGGGGCGCGCATGTCGGTCGAGACGAGCGGTCCGCCGCCCGCCTACCAGCCCAAGTTCGAGGTGGTTGTCGAAGAAGAGGAAGACGATTTCGTCGAGGACGAGATCGACGACGCCGAGGACGAAGCCGAGGCAGACGGAGATCGCCCGCAGCGCGGCGAACGCCGCGAGCGCTCGGCGGACGAAGACGGCGAAGGCCGCAAGCGCCGCCGCCGCCGCCGCGGCCGGCGCGGCCGGGGCCGTCCCGAGGGCGAGGAAGGCGGCGACGAGCATGTCGCGCAGCAGCCCGAGGGTGAGGCCGGAGAGGAAGGCGAAGACTCGCCCGAGCACGGGAGCGCCGACGAGGAAGGTGGCGAACCGCGCCGTGGTCGCGGGCGTCGCCGCGGCCGGCGCGGCCGTCGTGGTGACGGTGGGGGTGAGAGCAACAGCGATGTCGCACCGTCGGCGGACGAAGCCGATGCCGGCGACGCTGGTGCCGTGGTCGCGACTCACGCCAATCCCGACGTCCCCGTGACGGTCGAGCCAGATGCGGCGGATGCCGATGCCGCGCCGAAGCGCTCGCGCCGCCGTCCCCGCGCGCGGGCCGCCGAAGAAACCGCCGCGCCCGAGCCGGTCGCCGAAGCGGCGCCCGAGCCCGCAGCGGAGGCACCGGCCAAGCCCAAGCGCTCGCGCAAGAAGGCCGAGCCCGCCGCCGCTGAAGCTCCGGCACCGGCGATCGAAGCAGCTGCCGAAGAACCGGCCGCCAAGCCCAAGCGCAGCCGCAAGAAGGCCGAACCCGCGCCGGCTCCGGCGAACGACGCCGACGAAACCGCGCCGGCTCCCGACGCCGATGGCGCCGCGCCTGCCGACGCTGCGGCGGGTGTGGACGAAGACGGCCAACCGCGCCGCGGCGGCTGGTGGCAGCGCACCTTCGGCGCGTAAGGACGCGCGGCCCTGCGCTTCATGGCGGGTTCACTCGCCGGAGCGCAGGGCCGCGGCCGGATTGATCGCGGGCAGGAACGGGCGGATAGCGGGGATATGAAGCGTTACATCGCGATCATGGCGGCGCTCGTGCTGCTCTGGGTCCAGCCCGCGCGCGCGCAATCGATTCTGCGCGATGCCGAGACCGAGGCGATGTTCAAGGACATGTCGCGCAAGATGATCATCGCCGCGGGCCTGTCCCCGGCGAACGTCCAGGTCGTGCTGATCAACGACGATGAGATCAACGCCTTCGTTCAGGGCGGGCAGACGGTCTACATCAATTCGGGCCTGATCCAAGCGGCCGACAACGCCAACCAGGTGCAGGGCGTGATCGCGCACGAGCTCGGCCATATCGCAGACGGCCACGTCGTCCTCGCCGATGCCGGGTACAAACCCGCGATCGGGATCTCTCTCCTGAGCCTCGTGCTCGGGCTGGCCGCCGTCGCAGCGGGCGCGGGCGAAGCCGGGGCCGGCATCATGGCCGCCGGCCAGCAGGTCGCGATGGGCAAGGCGCTCGCCTTCACCCGCGTTCAGGAAGCGACCGCGGATGCGACTGGCGCCAAGTTCCTGCGTGAGGCCGGGATCAGCGGCAAGGGCATGCTGGAGTTCTTCAAGAAACTGGCGAACGAGGAATATCGCTATGGCATGGCCAATATCGATCCCTATGCGCAGACCCATCCGCTGTCGACCGAGCGCGTCCAGGCGCTGACCGCCGACCTGAAGGCGTCGCCCGCGTGGAACGCCCCGCCCGACGCCGCGCTGGAGGAACAGTTCAAGCGCGTGAAGGCCAAGCTGGAGGGCTATGTCGCGCCGTACGGACGGACGCTGACCGACTATCCCGAAACCAACAATTCGATCTACGCGCATTACGCGCGCGCCTATGCCTGGCACAAAGCGGGTTATCCCGACAAAGCCGATGCCGAAACGCGCGCGCTGATCGCGGCCAAGCCGCACGATCCCTATTTCCTCGAAATCCGCGGCCAGATTCTGCTCGAGGCGGGACAACCGAACGACGCGATCGCCCCGCTCAAGGAAGCGAGCGAGCTGACGCGGTACGATCCGTTGATCGTCACCACCTATGGCCACGCGCTGATCGCGACCGAAGACGCGGCCAATTACGCCGAGGCCGAACGTGTGCTGCGGATCGCGGTCAACAAGGACGACGACAATCCGTTCGCCTGGCTCCAGCTCGGCACAGTCTATGAGCTCAAGGGCGACACGGCGCGCGCCTCGCTCGCCACCGCCGAGCGCGCGAGCATGACCGGCGACACGCGCGTCGCGGTCTATAGCGCGCGCGCGGCGATGGCGGGCCTGCCGCCCAACACGCCCGACTGGATCCGCGCGCAGGACATCGCGCTGACCGGGCAGAATCAGCTCGACGACAAGAAGCGCAAGAAGAAATGAACGGGTTTGCATCGTCGCGCGGCGCGTTGCTGCTCGTCGCGGCCGCCGCCGCGTTGCTCGGCGCGAGCGCGACATTGCTGATATCGCATTTCGGCAGCGGATCGCAGATCCGCGACTATCTGCTCGCACACCCCGAAGTGATCCCGGAGGCGATCCAGCGGCTGCGCGACCGCGACAACGCCAAGGTGATTGCGGCGAACCGCGCCGACATCCTGACCCCGGTCGGTGATGCGTGGGCGGGGAATCCCAGCGGCGACGTCACCGTGGTCGAGTATCTCGATTACAATTGCGCCTATTGCCGCGCGAGTCTGGCAACCATCGACCAGCTGATCGCCGCCGACAAGGGCGTGAAGGTGATCTATCGCGAGCTGCCCGTGCTCAGCCCCGAAAGCGATACCGCGGCGCGCTACGCGATCGTGGCAGGCCGGTCGGGCAAGTATAACGCGCTTCACCGTGCGCTCTATGCCGGCGGACCGCTGACCGAGGCGAGCATGGACAAGGCGCTGGTCGATGCGGGGCTCGACCCGGCGAAGGTCAAGGCCGAAGCGAAAAGCGCGTCGGTCGACGCCGCGATCAAGACCAACCTGTCGATGATGCGCCCGCTCGGCCTGACCGGCACCCCAAGCTGGGTGATCGGCGACCGCGTCGTGTCGAGCGTGCTGAGCCTGGAGGACATGCGCGCCGCGGTCGAGGCCGCGCGCGCCGCGAAACCCCCGACCTGACGGTTGCGGACGCGCAACGGACGTCCCATCTGATCCCGCGACAGGGGACAGCATGACCGAACCGATTCTCAGCGTCCGCGGCGTTTCGAAAACCTATGCCTCGGGCGTCCACGCGCTCCACGCCGTCGATCTCGACATCGCCAAGGGCGAGATTTTCGCGCTGCTCGGGCCGAACGGCGCGGGCAAGACGACTTTGATCAGCATCATCTGCGGGATCGTCACGCCCTCGACCGGCACAATCACCGTCGGCGGGTGCGACGCGATCCGCGCACCCCGGCGTGCACGCAAGCAGATCGGGCTGGTCCCGCAGGAACTCGCCACCGACATGTTCGAAACGGTCGAGGCGACGTGTCGCTTCAGCCGCGGCTTGTTCGGCTACCCGCCGCATTCGAGCCATATCGACGAAGTGCTCAGGGACCTGTCGCTCTACGACAAGCGCAAGTCCAAGATCATGGAATTGTCGGGCGGGATGAAGCGCCGCGTGTTGATTGCCAAGGCGCTGAGCCACGAGCCCGACATTCTGTTCCTCGACGAGCCTACCGCGGGCGTCGATGTCGAGCTGCGCCGCGACATGTGGAAACTGGTCCACAAGCTGCGCGCGAAAGGCACGACGATCATCCTGACCACGCATTATATCGAAGAGGCCGAGGAAATGGCCGACCGCGTCGGGGTGATCTCCGGCGGAAAATTGCTGGTGGTCGACGAAAAGGCCGCGCTGATGAAGAAGCTCGGCAAGCGCGAGCTCGACGTGTCGCTGAACGAGGCGATGAGCGCTCTGCCCGCTGAGCTCGGCGAGTGGGATTTGAGCCTGCGGAACGACGGCAAGACGCTGCGTTACGTCTTCGACGCACAGGCCGAGCGCACCGGCATCCCCTCGCTGCTGCGCAAGCTCGGCGAGCTGGGGATCGGCTTCAAGGACCTCGAAACCTCGAAGTCGAGCCTCGAAGACATCTTCGTCGATCTGGTGAAGGAGGGCGGCAAATGAACCTCCACGGCATCTGGGCGATCTACCGCTTCGAAATGGCCCGCGCGCTGCGCACCTTGTGGCAGAGCCTCGTCACCCCCGTCATCACCACCAGCCTCTATTTCGTCGTGTTCGGCGGCGCGCTGGGATCGCGTATCAAGGAAGTCGATGGTGTGCCGTATGGCAGCTTCATCGTGCCCGGGCTGATCATGATGTCGTTGCTCACGCAGAGCATCAGCAACGCTTCGATCGGGATCTATTTCCCCAAATTTACCGGAACGATCTTCGAGCTGCTGTCGGCGCCAATCAGTTCGATGGAGATGGTGCTCGGCTATGTCGGTGCGGCGGCGACCAAGTCGGTGTTCCTCGGGCTGATCATCCTCGGCACCGCGGCGCTGTTCGTGCCGATCCCGATCCACCACCCGTTCGCGATGGTGGCGTTCCTGCTACTCACCAGCGTGGCGTTCAGCCTGTTCGGCTTCATCATCGGCGTGTGGGCAAAGGGATTCGAGCAACTCAACTTCGTCCCCGCGCTGCTGATCACCCCGCTGACCTTCCTCGGCGGCGCCTTCTATTCGATCCGCATGCTCAACGAGCCGTGGCACACGGTCAGCCTGTTCAATCCGGTCGTGTATCTGGTCAGCGGGTTCCGCTGGGCGTTCTTCGACCAGGGCGACGTCAATGTGCTGGTCAGCCTGGCGGCAACCGGCGGGTTCCTGGCGGCGTGCCTGGTAACCGTTGCGATTATCTTCCGGACCGGCTGGCGACTGAAGGCGTAGCTACGGCCCGGCCGAGCGCGGGATAGAACGCCCTTTGCTCGTCGGCGATGCGGCGGCGCATCCGTGCGGTGATCTGCCCCGAGACCGCTTGATAGCCAGGCCAATCGGCGATGATCCGGTCGATCTGCCAATAAGCGATGTGCTTGGCCGACGCGGCGCGGCTCGCCGCATCGTCGGCGCGAAACGCGGCGACCGGACCGGGCATCGTATCGCACAGTGCCGGATAGACGCCATCGTTGAGCAGCTTCAGCCGGGCACGACTGGCGCGCATCAGTCGCCAGCGGGCATTCGACAGCGAATCGCGGTTGGGCGCCGGGCAGGCGACGACGGCCTCGAGCGCAGCGATCTGCGTCAATACTTCGCCGTGCATCGCCTTCAGCGCGTCGAGCAACGTAACCAACTCCAAAACTGATAATTTAATTTACCTGTTCCTCGCTAACGAGTCGTGAATGCGCGCTGTTATCCCATCACGGGCAAGACGATCCTCGACCCCGCACACACACGCTGCGTCGTCTTGACGAAATCGCTTGGGCGCGCACGCATGATGTTCGGAACGAAAGTCTGCGGATTGCGGTCGATCACCGGGAACCAGCTCGACTGGATCTGTACCATGATGCGGTGGCCGCGCTTGAAGACGTGGTCATGGTCGCGCAGCGGAACGTCCCAGGCGATCACCTTGTCCGGCGTGAGCGGCTGCGGGTTGATGTCGCTCGCGAGGAAGCGCCCGCGCCGCACGTCCATCGCGATCGGCAGCTGGTAGCCGTTGAGCGTCTTGGCATAATCGCCGAGCGCCCAGTTGGTCGTGCTCGTATCGACGAAATCCGCGGGCAGCACGTCGATCAGCTTGACGATGAAATCGCTGTCGGTCCCGCTGGTCGATGCCATCAGCTTCGCCGCGATTTCCCCTGTCACGGTCACGTCATGGTCGAGCGGTTCGGAGACGTAGCCGAGCACGTCGGGGCGGTGATCGACGAAGCGCTGGTCGTCGGTTTCCCACAGCCGCCAGTCGGGGGTCGCATAGGTGCGGCTCATCGGGCGCTTGCGGAACGGCACCGGGTTGGCCGGGTCGCTGACATAATCGCGGCACCCCTCGCCCGCGGCGGGCGCGGTGAACGACAGGCTGCCGTCGTCGTGGAGGTAAAGGTCGGTCGGCTTCGCGCCGGCGGGCGGCCATGACGCATAGGTCTTCCACACGTTCGACCCCGACTGGAACATCCGCGCGGTGAATTCCGGCCGCGGCCTCTTCCCGTGAAGCCAGTAGGCGAAGAACGGCGCCTGGATCTGCGTCTGGAACTCGGTGCCGGTCTCGGCGCCGAGTGGGATCGGGCCGAGCGTCGCGCTTCGGCCCTGCCACCCGCCGTGATTCCACGGCCCCGCGACCATCTGCGCCAGGTTATTGGGGTCGTTCCTCTTCTGCTGCGCATAGATTTGCCACGACCCCCACGGGTCTTCCTGGTCCCAGAACCCAGCGACGTTGAGCGTCGGCACCGTCGTCTTGCCGAGCGACTTCTGCCAGTTCTGGTCGGTGTAGAAAGCATCGTGGTTGGGATGGTCGAGCAGCGATTCGAACAGCGGCACGCTGCCCTTGAATACGTTCTTCTCGATATTCTCGACCCGTCCCATCTTGAGGTACCAGTCGTACGCGTCGACCAGCCCGTCGAGACTCAATTCCTTGTTCTGGGTCTTGTCGTTCTGCAAGGAGTAGACCCATTCGGTCGCGTAGCTCAGCCGCAGCGCGCCGTTGCGGTGGAGATCGTCCGACATCCAGTAATCGACCCACGCCGCCTGCGGGCTGACCGCCTTCAATGCCGGGTGCGGCTTGGCGAGCGCGACCGCGGCGGCGAAGCCGGGGTAGGACACGCCCCACATCCCGACCTTGCCGTTGTTGTTCGGCACATGCTTCACCAGCCAGTCGATCGAGTCATAGGCATCGGTCGCTTCGTTCGGGCTGGTCTTGACGCTGGTCGACAGCGTGAACTTCCCGTCCGACCCGAACCGCCCGCGCATCGACTGGAAGACGAAGATATAGCCATCGGCGACCAGCGGCTTCCAGCTTGCCGGCAATTGCTGCGGCAGCGCTGAGGGCACGCCATAGGGCGTGCGCTGGAACAGGATCGGCAACCTCGCCGCCCCTTTCGGCGCGATGATCACGGTCTCCATCTTTGCGCCGTCGTGCATCGGCACCATCACCTTGGTGTAGGTGAATTGGTCGGCAACGTTCGGCGCCGCGGTCACTGGCACCGCCGCCTGCGGGCGCGCGAGCGCCCCGGCGCTAATCCCGATCAACAAAGCGGCCGCGATCAACGTCTTGCGCATAGGACGAGTCTCCTTTTGCCGCAGCGTGGCGACAGTGCAGTGGCTGGTCAATCGCGGTCAGGCCCGCTCACCCTCACCCTTCCCACTCGCCTTCGGCTCGCGGGCCCCTTCCCTCTCCCATTGGGAAAGGGAGGGAGGCGCGAAGCGCCGGAAGGGTGAGGGTGATCGTCCGTCTACCCGATACGATGCTCGCCCTTGACCCAGCGCACCGTGCCCGAGCTCGCGCGCATCACTACCGAGTTGGTCGTCATCTTGCCGCCATGCCGCTTGACGCCGTCGAGCAGCGAACCGTCGGTCACGCCGGTCGCGGCGAAGATGCAGTCGCCCTTGGCCAGCTCCGAGAGGTCATACTGCTTGTCGAGGTCGGTGATGCCCCATTTGTGCGCGCGGCTCCGCTCGGCATCGTTCCTAAACAACAGTCGCCCCTTGAACTGCCCGCCGACGCAGCGCAGCGCCGCGCAGGCGAGCACGCCCTCGGGCGCGCCGCCGGAGCCCATGTACACGTCGATCGTCGTGTCGGGATTGGTCGTCGCGATCACCCCCGCGACGTCGCCATCGCCGATCAGCACCACGCCGCATCCGATCCCGCGCAGCTCGGCGATCAGCGCTTCGTGCCGCGGACGGTCGAGCACGCAGGCGATGACTTCGTTGGGCTTGCAGCCCTTCGCCGCCGCAATCGCCTTGACGTTCTCGGTCGGGGACTTGTCGAGGTCGATCACGCCCTCGGGCAATCCCGGCCCGACCGCGAGCTTGTCCATGTACACGTCGGGCGCGTTGAGCAGGTTGCCCTCTTCCGCAATCGCCAGCACCGCGAGTGCATTCGGCCCGGCCTTGGCGCAGATCGTCGTGCCTTCGAGCGGATCGAGCGCGATGTCGATCTTCGGACCCGTGCCGATCGCCGACCCGACCTTTTCGCCGATGAACAGCATCGGCGCCTCGTCGCGCTCGCCCTCGCCGATCACCACGGTGCCATCCATCGCCAGCTCGTTGAGCGCCGCGCGCATCGCCTCGACCGCGGCGGCATCGGCCGCTTTCTCGTCGCCCCGCCCGATCAGCGTCGACGCGCCGATCGCGGCGGCTTCGGTGACGCGCACCATTTCGAGCACGAGCACGCGGTCGAGCACCTGGGAGGCGGTGGTCATGTCTGGGGAGTCCTTCGGTTGGTTGCGGCGCGGATAGGACGCGAGCGTTACGGTGTCGAGACGGTGTCCTTCGGCGCCTTGATCTCGAAGATGTACGCCCAGTCCTTGCCGGTCACGAATAAGCGGCGTTTCTTCGCGTCCCAGGCGATGCCGTTGGCGACGTCGTTCTCGGCAGTGTTGCCGACCTGACGATGGAGTTCGCTCACGTCGATCCAGCCGATCACCTTGCCGCTCTTCGGGTCGATCCGCGCGATGCGGTCGGTCAGCCAGACGTTGGCGAGGATCTCGCCGTCGACATATTCGAGCTCGTTCAAATTGATCAGCGGCTGGCCGTCATGCGCGACGGTCAGCGTGCGGCGAACCTTGAACGTCGCGGGATCGACGAAGCGCAGCACCGGCGTGCCGTCGGACAGGATCAGGCTGGTGCCGTCGCTCGTCAGCGCCCAGCCCTCGCCTTCGTACTTGAACTCGCCGAGCTTCTTGAGTGTCGATTTGGACCAGCGGAAACCGATGCCGTTCTTCCACGTCAGGCTCAGGATCTGGTCGCGCCATGGGGCGATCCCTTCGCCGTAGAGCGGCGGGTCGACCGCGACGCTCTTGAGCACCTTGCCGGTGCGCAAGTCGACCAGCCGGATGCCTGACTTGCCGACGGTACCGGTCGACTCCCACAGCTTGCCGTCTTCGTAGAAAAGCCCCTCGGTATAGGCTTGCGGATCGTGCGGGTAGGTCGCGACGACTTGCGCGGGGACGACCGGCACGCTGGTCGGGTCGAGCGTCGGGATGTCCTGCGCGACCGCCGGGCCGGCGAGGAGCGCGAGCAATGCCAGACCCGCCGATTTGAACGTCATCCCGCCAACTCCTCTCTCGTCATCCCAGCGAAAGCTGGGATCTCATGCGGCAAAAGATCCCAGCTTTTGCTGGGATGACGAATATTAGTCCCGCAGCAGGTCGTTGATGCTCGTCTTCGCGCGCGTCTGTGCGTCGGCGCGCTTGATGATGACCGCGCAGTAAAGCGCCGGCTTGCCGTCACCGCCGCCGATCGATCCGGGCACGACCACCGCATAGGGCGGCACCGCACCCATCGTCACCTCGCCGGTCGTGCGGTCGACGATCTTGGTCGACTTGCCGATGAACACCCCCATCGACAGCACCGCGCCGCGGCCGACGCGCACGCCCTCGACCACTTCGCTACGCGCGCCGATGAAGCAATCGTCCTCGATCACCACGGGGTCGGCCTGAAGCGGTTCGAGCACCCCGCCGATCCCCGCGCCGCCCGACAGATGGACGTTTTTCCCGATCTGCGCGCAGCTGCCGACGGTCGCCCAGGTGTCGACCATCGTCCCCTCGCCGACATAGGCGCCGATATTGACGAAGCTCGGCATCAGGATGGCGTTCCTCCCGATGAAGCTCCCGCGCCGCACCACCGCGCCGGGCACGACGCGAAAACCGGCGTCGCGAAAGCGGTTCTCGCCCCAGCCGGCGAATTTGCATGGCACCTTGTCGTATGCGGGGGCGCCCGCAGCGCCGCCGTCGATCACCGCGTTGTCGTTGAGTCGGAACGACAGCAGCACCGCCTTTTTGAGCCATTGATTGACCGTCCAGCCGTCGCCCGACGGCTCGGCCACGCGCGCCTCGCCCGAATCGAGCAGCGCCAGCGCCGCCTCCACCGCGTCGCGCACCGTGCCGGTCGTGCTCGTCGAAACGTTCGCGCGATCTTCCCACGCGGCGTCGATCGTCGCGGCCAGATCGGTCATGCTTCCTCCAGTATCTCGTGCAGCCAGTGGGTGATGTCGCGGGTCGCGAAATCGACATGGTCGCGTTCGGCGCTTTCCGCCTGTTCGGAGCCGTTGTCGACCCACAAGGTAGTCATACCTAGGTCCTTCGCCGGCTTCAGGTTGCGCGCCATGTCGTCGGCGAACAGGCATTCGGTCGGGTCGAGCCCGTATGCGTCGCAGATGTGGCGATAGGCCGACGGCTCGGGCTTGGGCCGGTAGTCGAGCGCGTGGACGTCGTGGATCGCCTCGAAGCTGTCGCCCAGCCCGAGCTGCGCGAGGATGCGCCGTGCATAGGCCTCGTCGGCGTTGGTGAAGATCAGCTTGCGCCCGGGGAGCTTCGCGATCGCCGCGGCGAGCGGAGCGTTCTCCTCGAGCATGTCCATTTCGATATCGTGGACGTCCGCCAAGTATTCGTGTGGGTCGACACCGTGCTCGGCCATCAGCCCCGCGAGCGTCGTGCCGCGCGTGTGGAAATAATTCTTCTGGATGCGATACGCTTCGTCGTGATCGACGTCGAAGAACCGTGCGATGTAACCGGTGATCCGCCGGTCAACCTGCACGAACAGCCGCGCGCCGTGCGGGTAGAGAGTGTTGTCGAGGTCGAACAGCCAGTTGCGGATGTGGGCGAGGCGCGCGAGCATGACCGCGCTCTAGGCAGCGCCCGGTGGCGGGGCAAGGTTGAGCGGCGGGGGCGCCACCCTATCTACGCACGCATGACCGCATTCTCGCTGCTCGATCTCGTCCCCGTCGTCGAAGGCGGCAGCGTGGCGCAGGCGCTCGCCAACGCCGCCGACATGGCGCGGCATGCGGAAGGCTGCGGCTATTCGCGCTACTGGGTGGCGGAGCATCACGGCATGGCGGGGATCGCGAGTTCGGCGACCGCGGTGGTGATCGCGCATGTCGGCGCGGCGACATCGACGATCCGCATCGGCGCGGGCGGGATCATGCTGCCCAACCACGCGCCGCTGGTGATCGCGGAACAGTTCGGCACGCTCGACGCGCTGTTCCCGGGGCGGATCGACCTCGGCCTCGGCCGCGCGCCGGGGAGCGACCAGAATGTCGCCCGCGCGATCCGCCGCACGCTGGACAGCGATCCCAACGCCTTCCCGCGCGACGTGCTCGAACTGCAAAGCTATTTCGCCGACGACGGCCAGACCGGCATCCGCGCGACGCCAGGCGCGGGCGCGAATCCCGATCTATGGATTCTCGGATCGAGCCTGTTCGGCGCGCAGCTCGCGGCGATGCTCGGCCTGCCGTTCGCGTTCGCGTCGCATTTCGCCCCCGACGCGCTGGATCAAGCGCTGGCGATCTACCGCCGCGACTTCCGCCCGTCCGCCGCGCTCGCCCGGCCCTATGCGATGGCCGGGTTCAACGTGATCGCGGCCGACACCGACGAGGAGGCCGAGTTCCTCGCCAGCTCGCAAGCCCAGTCGTTCGTCGCCTTGCGCACCGGCAACCCGCGCCAGCTCCCCCCACCCGTCGCGGGTTACCGCGAAAGCCTGCCCCCCGCCCACGCCGCGATCCTCGATCACGTCTTGCAATGCTCGGCGATCGGCAACCCGGAAACCGTGTCGCGCGGGCTGGCCGCGTTCATCGAACGCACGGGGGTTGATGAAGTGATGGTCTCGAGCTCGATCTACGACGTGTCGGCGCGGCAGCGGAGCGTCGCGCTCGCGGCCGAGGCGATGCGCGGGCTCTAGCCCGTCACTACCTTCAACGCACCCGCGCGAATGCGGAATTCGAGTGGCGTCTCGAGCCGCTGCACCTCCCCGTCGAGCGCGATTTCGATGCTGTCGCCGGTCGCGCTGACGGTCAGCGTCTCGCATTCGCCGATCGCGACGAAATCCGCCCCGCGCCGCGCGCGGCCGACCAATGCGCGTGCAGCGAACCACAGCAGCGACGCGCGGCTGCGGTGCGCCACGGCATAGACCGACAGCTTGCCGTCGGTGAGCGATTCGCGCTGGCCGAGCGCGCCGGCGTCGAGCGAATAATCGTTGTTGCCGATAAACAGGAGCGGCGTGACGATCGCGCGCTCGCCCTGTCCCAGATCGACCCGCAGCCGGTGGTGCGGAAAGCGTTCGAGCGCCGCCCAGGCCGCGGGGATCGTCGACAGCCATTTGGGCCAGCCCTTGCTGTCTTGCACGCCTTCGCGGGTCCGCACCATCAGTGGGTAGAGCCCGATCGAGGCATTGTTGACGAAGACGTGACCGTTGACCTCGGCGACGTCGATCGCGGTCGCCTTGCCGGTGGCGGCGACCTTGGCTGCGTCCTCCAATTTGTCAGGCAGCCCGAGATCGCGCGCGAGATGGTTGAGCGTGCCGAGCGGGAGCAGGCCGAGTTCGGCGTCGCCGCCCGCCAGTTGCTGCGCTGCGCAGGCCGCGGTGCCGTCACCGCCCGCGACGACGACGCGACCGCGCTTCGCCGCCTCGGTGATCGCATCGCCGACCTCGCCGCCGTCGAGCGCCTGTACGTCGGCCTCGACCCCGGCCGCCGCAAAAGCATCTTGCAGCGTCGACTCCAGCTTATCGCCCATCTTGGACGCCGTGCCGCCGTTTTTGTTGACGATGACCGCGAGCCCCATCAACTCGCCGCCGGCAGTCTGAGCCGCACCATCAGCCCACCGAGATCGTCGCTTTCCTCCAGGCTGACCGTCCCTTCGTAAATCTCCGCGACGTCGCGCACGATCGCGAGGCCGAGTCCCGTGCCCGGCTTGCCGGTGTCGAGCCGAGCGCCGCGGTCGAAGATGCGCGACCGCTCTTCCTCGGGAATGCCGACGCCATCGTCCTCGATCTGGAATTCGACGAATCCGGCCTGCGCGCCGACCGTCACGAACACGCTGCCGCCGCCATATTTCGCGGCGTTTTCGATGAGATTCCCGAGCATTTCGTCGAGATCCTGGCGCTCGACGTGAACCTGGAGGTCCTTCGGCCCATCGGCGTCGATCCGCACGTTGGGATAGAGCCGCGACACCGCGCGCTCGACCGACTCGAGGCTCGGCCAGACCGCGGCGCGGCTGTGCGCCGACCCGCGCCGCCCGACCGCGCGGGCGCGCGCGAGATGATGGTCGACCTGGCGCCGCATCGTCCGTGCCTCGCGCACCACCGTTTCCGACAGATCGTCGGACTTGGCGGTGGCCGAGTTCATAATCACGGTCAGCGGCGTCTTGAGCGCGTGCGCGAGGTTGCCGGCATGGCGCCGCGCTTCCTCGGCCTGGCGGTCGTTATGCTCGATCAGCGCGTTCAGCTCCTCTACCATCGGCGCGACCTCGGCGGGCATCGATCCCTCGATCCGCGCCGACCGCCCGCCGCGCAGCTTGGCGATTTCGTGCCGCAGCCGCGTTAGCGGGCGCAACCCGTACCAGGTCTGCAACCCCGCCATCACGATCAGCCCGAGCGCGAGGAGCAGGAAACTCCTGACCAGCGTCCGCCGCAGCGCGTTGATCTGCGCGTCGAGCTGCTCGCGGCTCTGTGCGACCTGGAACCGCCAGCGCACCGGCGACCCGGGCAGCTTCACGTCGCGTTCGAGCACGCGCAAGGGCGGCTCGCCCTTGAACTGACTGCTGTCGTAGACATGGACTTCGAGATCGGTGTGGTTGGTGCCGTACGCGATGCGTCGGTCCCACAGCGAGCGCGACGGGAACGCTTCCTTGCCCGGCGCCGAGACTTGCCAATAGAGTCCCGAATAGGGCTCGAGGAAGCGCTGGTCGGCGGGCTCGCGGTTGAAGATCACCTCGCCGTCGGGCCCGATCTCCGCCGAGGTGAAGAGCGAGGTCAGCACGTAATCGAGCTGGTCATCGAAATTGCGCGTAACGGCGCTGGTCAGCACGCGGTCGAGCGCCAGCCCGCCGCCCGCGAGCAGGATCAGGATCCACAACGCCGCGATGACGATCATCCGGCGACCGAGCGACCCCGTAATGCGCGTCGCGGGCAGTGGCTGCGGCGCATCGACCGCCACCCCAGGGTCCATCGTCCCGCTAATAGGGTCTTGCTCCGCCATCGCCTATAGTGTCATCCCCGCGAAAGCGGGGACCCATCTCGTGCACGTCGAGCTTGATGCAACGGCGGGAGATAGGCCCCCGCCTTCGCGGGGGTGACGAGAGAATTAGCGTTCATTCCGCGCGCGGCGGGCCGTCGGGATCGTCGAGGCTGTAGCCCAGCCCGCGGATCGTGGTGATGACATCCTGCCCCAGTTTCTTGCGGATGCGCGTAACAAACACCTCGATCGTGTTGGAGTCGCGGTCGAAGTCCTGGTCGTAGATATGCTCGATCAGCTCGGTGCGGCTGACGATCTTGCCCTTGTGGTGGAGCAGATAGCTGAGCAGCTTGTATTCCTGCGCGGTCAGCTTCACCGGGTCGCCCGCGAGCGTCACCTTGCCGCTACGCGTGTCGAGCCGCACGTCGCCCGCGATCAGCTCGCTCGACGCATTGCCCGACGCGCGGCGGATCAGCGCGCGCAGCCGCGCGATCAGTTCCTCGGTCTGGAACGGCTTCGCGACATAATCGTCCGCCCCGGCATCCAGCCCCGCGACCTTGTCCGACCAGCTGTCGCGCGCGGTCAGCACCAGTACGGGCGTACTCTTGCCCTGCTTGCGCCAGCGGTCGAGCACGGTCAGCCCGTCGATCTCGGGCAAGCCCAGATCGAGCACGATCGCATCGTAGCTTTCGGTCTCGCCGAGGAAGAGCCCCTCCTCGCCGTCGGTCGCCAGATCGATCGCGTACCCCGCGCCCTCCAGCGTCGACTTGAGCTGCTGGCCCAGATTGGGTTCGTCCTCGACGATCAGAACGCGCATGTCGGTCCCCTATTCTTGGAGCGGGCGGTGCCGCTCAGTAACCGGTGCGGCCGATGATCTGGCCCGACCGGCCGTCGACCCGCACCCAGATGACCGTTCCATTGCGCAGGAACTTGAGCGTGTAAATGCCGGTGTCGGGGTCGATCTCCGGCCCCAGATATTGCGCGCCCGCCATCGACGGGATCACGCGCCGCTCAATTTCAGGGAGCGGCAGGATGCGCCCCTCGCGCATCGCCTTGAACGCGCGGTCCTGATCGCGCCGCTGGCACGGCGCCGCATCCGGCGGAATCGCCGTCGGAGATAGGGTCAGGGCAAGCAACGCAAACATCGACATGGCTGGTCGCATAGTGGCGCGGGCTTGAACAGGCTGTGAACGCTGCAGCGCGGCAGCCGGCCACGTCCGGCTGACTCGCGCAAGGCCGGCCGGCAGGCGTAAAGCGCCTGTCCGACGACACGGATTTATTCCGTGTCGGCCCTTTGCAGTTGATCCGGCCCGCCGCGGCAAAGCCGCCCTTCGCCTGCCTGCAAGGCAGGCGCTCAGGACGGGCCCGTCGGTCCTCGCGTGGAGCGAGGCCCGCCGGGCCGGCGCTTTAGCCTCGATTTAGCTGCGCTAAATCGCTAGGCCGCGCCGCCATGGCAGCCCCAATCCTCTCCTATGAAGACCTCGGCCTCGTCCAGGGCAGCGGCTGGCTGTTCCGCCACCTCGACCTGTATATCGGCGAGCGCGACCGGCTCGCGCTGATCGGGCGCAACGGCGCGGGCAAGACCACGCTGATGAAGCTGATCGCGGGCACGATCGATTCGGACGAGGGCCGGCGGTCGATCGTGCCGGGGACCCGGGTCGTGCTGCTCGAACAGGACCCCAAGGTCGACAGTTTCGCGACGCTCGCCGATTTCGTGCTGGCCGCGCCCGATGCGCCGCTGCCGCACGAGGCGGATGCGATCGCGGACCAGCTCGGCATCGACCTATCGCGCGAGGCCGCCAGCGCCTCGGGCGGTGAGCGCCGCCGTGCCGCGATCGTCCGCGCGCTCGCGCAAAACCCCGACGTGCTGCTGCTCGACGAGCCGACCAACCATCTCGATATCGCCGCGATCGAATGGCTCGAACAATGGCTCAACCGCTTCACCGGCGCGTTCGTCGTGATCAGTCACGACCGCACGTTCCTGACGCGCCTTACGAAGCAGACGTTGTGGCTCGACCGTGGCACGATCCGCCGCGCCGAGGTCGGTTATGGCGGGTTCGAGGCGTGGACCGAGCAAGTCTATGCCGAGGAGGAGCGCAATGCGCAGCGGCTCGATGCGAAGCTCAAGATCGAGGAGCATTGGCTCCAGCGCGGCGTCACCGGGCGGCGGCGGCGCAACCAGGGGCGGCTTGCCAAACTCAAGGAAATGCGCGCGGCGCGCGCCGCGATGCTCGGGCCGCAAGGAACGTCGGCGCTCGTCACCGGCAGCGACGACGTGCGCACCAAGGTGGTCATCGACGCCAAGCACGCGTCGAAGGGGTTCGACGGGCGCACGATCATCCGCGACCTGAGCTTACGCATCACGCGCGGCGACCGGATCGGCGTGGTCGGGCCCAACGGCGCGGGCAAGACGACACTGCTCAAGCTGCTGACCGGTGAGTTTCCGCCCGACAGCGGCACGGTGAAACTCGCCAAGACGCTCGACGGCGTGGTGATCGACCAGCAGCGCAAGCTGATGGCGCCCGACAAGCGCGTGCGCGACGTGCTGGCCGACGGCGGCGACTGGATCGAGGTGCTGGGGGTCAAGAAGCACATCCACGGGTACCTCAAGGACTTCCTGTTCGATCCCAACATGGTCGAGGCGCGCGTCGGGACGCTGTCGGGCGGCGAGCGCTCGCGGCTGCTCCTCGCGCGCGAATTCGCGCGGCGGTCGAACCTGCTGGTGCTCGACGAGCCAACCAACGACCTCGACCTCGAAACGCTCGACCTGCTCCAGGAAGTGATCGCCGATTACGAGGGCACCGTGCTGATCGTCAGCCACGACCGCGATTTCCTCGACCGCACGGTGACGCTGACGCTCGGGCTCGACGGGTCGGGGACGGTCGATATCGTCGCGGGTGGCTATGCCGACTGGGAGGCGAAACGGAAAACTCCCCTCCCGCTTGCGGGAGGGGCCGGGGGAGGGCGTGTCAAAGGCACGCCTGCTTTCGACAGGCCCACCCCTAACCCCTCCCGCAAGCGGGAGGGGAAGAAGCTCAGCTACAAGGACCAGCGCGACTTCGACCTGCTGCCCAGGCGGATCGAGGAGATCGAAGCCGCGATCGCGCGCGACGAGGCGGCGCTCCACGACCCGTCGCTGTACGCGCGCGATCCGGGCAAGTTCGCCGCGCTGACCCAGGCGATCGAGGAGGCGCGTGCCGAAAAGGACGCGGCCGAACTGCGCTGGCTCGACCTCGCCGAACAGGTCGACGCGCTCGGCTGATCAGGGGGCGGGTGTTTGCAAGGCGAACCGCCGCACCTTGCCCGACGCGGTTTTCGGCAGCGCGTCGACGAATTCGACCGCGCGCGGATATTTGTAGGGTGCGATGGTCGCCTTGACGTGTGCCTGCAGCGCCTCCGCCATGGTGGGTGCGGCATCGTAGCCGGGCGCGAGCACGACGAACGCCTTCACCAACTGCCCGCGCGTCGGACACGGCACCCCGATCACCGCGCATTCGGCGACTGCCGGGTGCGCGTAGAGCGTATTCTCCACTTCGGGTGCGGCGATATTGTAGCCCGACGACACGATCATGTCGTCCGACCGCGCGAGGTACCAGAAATAGCCCTCGGCATCGGCGCGATAGGTGTCGCCGGTGACGTTCCAGCCATCGACGACGTACGCCGACTGGCGCTCGTCGGCGAGGTAGCGGCACCCGGTCGGGCCGCGCACCGCGAGGCGGCCAATGCCTTCGCTCATCGGCTGACCGTTGGGATCGAGCACGCACGCGGTGTAGCCCGGCACTGCTTTGCCCGTCGCGCCGGGGTGGATATCGTCGCCGGCGGCGGAGATGAAGATGTGCATCATCTCGGTCGCGCCGATCCCGTCGATGATGCGGATGCCTGTCGCGTCGTGCCATGCTTGCCAGGTCGCGGCGGGAAGGTGCTCGCCGGCAGACACGCAGGTGTGGAGGCTGCCCGCCTCGACGCCGAGCGCGAGCATCGCCTTGTACGCGGTCGGCGCGGTGAACACAGTGGTGACGCCGTGCCGCGCGATCGCGTCGAGCAGCGCTCGCGGTGTCGCCTGTTCGAGCGTGACCGCGGTGCCGCCGAAGCGGAACGGGAAGATCAGCGTCGCGCCGAGCCCGAAGGTGAACCCGATCGGTGCCGAGGTGCAGAACACGTCGCCCGGTTTCGGCCGCACCAAATTGCCGGCGAAAGCGTCGGCGCAAGCGAGAATATCGCGATGGAAGTGGACGCAGCCCTTCGGGTTGCCCGTCGTGCCCGAGGTGAAGGCGATCAGCGCGGGACCGTCAGCGCGTGTCGTGACCGCCGCGAAGCCCGGGGCGGTATTCGCCAACCGCGCCTCCAGCGCCCCGGTCCCGGCATCGCCGTCGTAGCGCAGCGTCGACCGCACGCAGTCGATCCGCGTCGCCGCTTCGGTGAAATCGGCGAGGTAACGGCTGTCGACGATCGCATGGCTCGGCTGCGCCTTGTCCAGCACCGCCGCGATCTCGCCGGCACGCAGCAGCGGCATCGTCGTCACGACCACCCCGCCCGCCTTGAGCACGCCGAGCCACGCCGCGAACAGCATCGCGCCATTGGGCCCGCGCAGCAGCACGCGATTGCCGGGGACCAAGCCCTCGTCCTCGACCAGCACCCGCGCGATGCGGTCGGACAGGTCGGCGAGCGCGGCATAGCTCCACTCGCCGACATCGTTGCGCACGGCGATCCGCTCGCCGTCGCCGCGGTCGATGAGCTCCACTGCCGCATTGAGATGCTCGGAATACTGCAATTCGGGCCGGTCGAACGCGAACACCGGCAGCGCGTCGGGCGCGGGCAGCCGGTCGAGCACGAAGCGATCGACCAGCGCCGTCACGGCACGACCGCCATCGTCTCGATCTCGATCAGCGCGCCGGGTTCGACCAGCGCGCTCACCTGCACCACCGCCATCGCGGGATAGTGCCGCCCGATCAGCTCGCGATACGCGGCGCCGATCTGGGCCAAACTGTCGCGGTACGCCGTGATGTCGGTGACGTACCATGTCATCCGGACGATATGCTCGGCGCTCGCACCGCCTTCGTTGAGGATGGCGAGCGTGTTGACCAGCACTTGGCGAAACTGGCCAGCGAGGTCATCGGCAACGAGCCGCTCGTCCGCATCCCAGCCGATCACGCCGCCGGTGACGACCAGACAGCCCTGATCCGCACGGATGCCGTTGGCGTATCCTTTTGGGCGCGGCCAGCCGGGGGGGAGCAGGGTGGTGTGCGTCACCTCAATTGCCCTCGAACACGGGCGTTTGCTTCGCCGCGAAGGCTTCGAACGCCCGCGTGAAATCCTGCGTCTGCATGCAGATCGCCTGCGCCTGCGCCTCCATCTCGATCGCGACGTCGAGGCTCACCGCCCATTCCATGTTGAGCTGCGTCTTGGTGATGCCGTGCGCGAAGGTCGGCCCCGCCGCGATCGCGCGCGCCGCCGCCATCGCTTCGTCGAGCAAAGCATCGGTGGCGACGAGGCGATTGTGGAACCCCCAGCGTTCGCCCTCCTCGGCGGTCATCACGCGTCCGGTGAACAGCAATTCGGACGCGCGGCCCTGCCCGATCAGCCGCGGCAGGATCGCACACGCGCCCATGTCGCAACCCGCCAGTCCGACCCGCGTGAACAGGAACGCGGTCTTCGTGGCGGGCGTCGCGAGCCGGATGTCCGACGCCATCGCCATGATCGCGCCCGCGCCGACGCACACCCCGTCGATCGCCGCGACGATCGGTTGCGGGCAACCGCGCATCGCCTTGACCAGGTCGCCCGTCATCCGCGTGAAGGCGAGCAGTTCGGGCATCGCCATCCGGGTCAGCGGTCCGATGATCTCGTGCACGTCGCCGCCCGAGCTGAAATTGCCGCCCGCGCCGGTCAGCACCACCGCCTTGACCTCGGGCAGCGCGACCAGCGCGCGGAACGTGTCGCGCAGCTCGGCATAGGAATCGAACGTCAGCGGGTTCTTGCGTTCGGGCCGGTTGAGCGTGACCGTCGCGACGCCGTCGGCGAACGCCCAGCCGAAATGCTGTGGCGCGAAGGTGGCGGGGTTCATGCGGGAATCTCCTCGGCGGCGATCGATGTTTTGAGGCGGCCGAGCAGCGCGAAGAGTTGCGCACGCTCTTCCGGGGTCAGACCACTCAGCATCGCGTCGATCCAGCGATGATGCGCCTCGGCCATGTCGGCAAAATGGGTAAGGCCCTTGGGCGTCAAACGCACAATCGACGCGCGCTTGTCGGTCGGCGAGGGCGTCATCACGACGAGTCCCTCGGCCTTCAGCGTCTGAACCAGCGCGGTGACGTTGCCCTTCGACACCAGCAGCGCCGCCGACAGTGCCCCCATCGTCATCGCGCCGTTACGGTCGAGCGCGGCGAGCACGTCGAAGCGGGGGAGCGTCGTCGCGAACCGATCGTCGAGCCGCCGCCGCACGCGCTTTTCGATCACCATCGTGCACGACAGCAGCCGCAGCCACAGCCGCACATTGTCGCGGTCGTCGAGCCCACCGTCGTGCTTCTCGCGGATCGCGGCGGCGGTCATGCGTCACTCCCGTCGGTGACGATCGCTTGGCCGGTGACGTTTTGCTGTTCGGGCAGGCACAGCCAGAGCACCTTTTTGGCGACGTCCTCCGGCCGGATCAGCCGCCCGCCGGGGTTGAGCCTGGCGAGTTGGTCGCGCGCTTCGGCAACGCTGCGTCCGGTCTTCGCGTGGATCTGCGCCGCGGCGTCGGCGACAAGATCGGTGTCGGTGAAGCCCGGACAGACCGCGTTGGCTGTCAGCCCCTTGCCCGCATATTCCGCCGCGAGCGCGCGCATCAGCCCGACCGCGCCATGCTTCGCGGCGGTGTAGGCGGCGGTGTAGGCATAGCCTTGCAGACCCGCGGTCGAGGCGATCGTGACGATCCTGCCGGCGTCGCTGGCCAGCAGGTCGGGCAGCGCGGCCTGACAACAGTGGAATACGCCATCGAGATTGACCGCCATCGCCTCGCGCCATTGCTCCGCGCTGGTTTTCGCGAAGGGTGCGCTTTGCGCCGCGCCCGCGTTGGCGATCAGGATATCGACCGCGCCATGCGCGCCGCGCGCTTCGCCGACCGCGCGATCGACCGCGGCCCGGTCGGTAACGTCGGCGACCGCGACGGCGGTGCCGAGTTCGGCGGCGACGGCTTCCAACGGTTCGCGGCGGCGCCCGACCAGCGTCAGCGCCGCGCCCTCCGCCGCCAGCGCGCGGGCGATCGCGGCACCGATGCCGGTGCCGCCGCCAGTTATAAGCGCGTGATAGCCGGAGAGCCTCATGCCTTCGCCTCACGTGCGAGGATGCGGGTCAACTGCTCCTGTCCGGCGCGATAGGGGGGCGGGACGAAGGTGCCGGTATAGCCCGCCGCGGCGGCCTGGCGCAGCGTCCATGCTGGGTCGACCAGATGCGGGCGGGCCAGCGCGACGAGGTCGGCGCGGCCCGCGGCGAGGATCGAATTGGCATGGTCCGCCTCGAAGATGTTGCCGACCGCCATGGTCGCGAGCCGCGCCTCGTTGCGGATGCGATCGGCGAACGGAGTCTGGAACATCCGGCCGTAGACCGGCTTCGCCTCGGCCCAGGTCTGACCCGCCGACACGTCAATCAGGTCGGCGCCCGCTCGCGAGAAGGCGCGCGCGATCTCGACCGCTTCGGCGGGCGTTACGCCATCCTCGCCCGCCCAGTCGTTGGCCGAAATGCGCACCGCCATCGGCCGCTCGGTTGGCCACACGTCACGCATCGCCACGAACACTTCGAGCGGATAGCGCAGCCGGTTCTCCAAACTGCCGCCATAGTCATCCGTCCGCTTGTTCATCAGCGGGGTGATGAACGACGACAGCAGGTAACCATGTGCGGCGTGGAGTTCGATCATGTCGAACCCGGCGTCGACCGCCATCCGCGTCGCGGCGACAAATTGATCGCGCACCGCGTCCATGTCAGCCCGGGTCATCGGGCGCGGGCGCTGGTTGGCGTCGTTCCACGCCACGTCGGATGCGGCGATCAGCGGCCAGTTGCCCTCGGCGAGCGGCGCATCCATCCCCTCCCAGCCGAGCCCGGTCGATCCCTTGCCGCCGCTATGGCCTAGCTGGAGGCAGAATTTAGCGCGGCTGTTCGCGTGGACGAAATCGACGATCCGCCGCCATGCCGTGACATGCGCGGGCGCGTACATCCCGGTGCAACCCGGCGTTATCCGCCCCTCGGCCGACACGCACGTCATCTCCGTATAGATCAACCCCGCGCCGCCTTCCGCCCGCGCGCCGTAATGGACGAGGTGGAAGTCGTTGGGCGTCCCGTCGCTCGCCGAATAGGTCGCCATCGGTGATACGACGATGCGGTTCTCGAGTGCCATCTCGCGCAACTGGAACGGTGCGAATATCGGCGGTGCAGCAGTGCCGCCACCGTGGAACCAGCGTTCGACCCCTTCGAGCCACTCCCGGTCGCGCAGCCGCAAATTCTCGTGGCTGATCCGCTGGCTGCGCGTCAGCAGCGAATAGGCGAATTGGATCGGCGCGAAGTGCAGGTAACGCTCGATCGTCTCGAACCATTCGGTCGAGTTGCGCGCCGAATTCTGCAGCTTGAGCACTTCGACCGATCGCTCGGCCTGATATTCGGCCAGCGCGTCGGCACGCGACAGGCCGGGACGGTTGAGCACCTCGGCGAGCTTGATGGCATCCTCGAGCGCCAGTTTCGTTCCCGACCCGATCGAGAAATGCGCGGTGTGCGCGGCATCGCCGATCAGCACGACGTTCCCGGCATACCAGCGCTCGCAGATGATCCGCGGGAAATTGAGCCATGCGGCCGACCCAATTTTGTGCGCCGCGTTCGACATCAGCGCATGGCCGCCGAGATATTTGGCGAACAGCTTCTCGCCGAAGCGGCAGGTCTCGTCCTGCGTCATCCGGTCGAGCCCGAGACCCGCCCATGTCTTTTCCGAACATTCGATGATGAAGGTCGAAAGGTCGTCGTCGAAACGATAGGCGTGCGCCCACACCCAGCCGTGTCCGGTCTCCTCGAACGCGAAGGTGAAGGCGTCGAACGTCTGGTGCGTGCCGAGCCACACGAACTTGTTGGCGCGCACGTCGATGTCGACGCCGAACGCGGCCGGGTCGGCGCTCCGCACCTTGCTGTTGGCGCCGTCGGCGGCGATCACCAGGTCGTAGTCGGCCCAGCGCGCCGGGTCGGCGTCGAACTCGGTGTCGAACGTCAGTTTGACGCCCAGTTCGCGCGCGCGGTCCTGCAGGATGTGGAGCAATGTCTTGCGCCCGATCCCGATGAAGCCGTGCCCCGACGACACGATCGTCTCGCCGCCGATATGCACCGCGATATCATCCCAATGCGCGAACGCGTCGGCAATCAGCGCGCCGCTGACCGGATCGTTCGCCATCAGATTCTCGACGGTCTGATCGGAGAAGACCACGCCCCAGCCGAACGTATCGCCGTCGGCGTTGCGCTCGACCACCTCGATATCGCACGTCGGGTCGCGCAGCTTCATCGAGATCGCGAAATAGAGTCCTGCGGGGCCACCGCCGAGGCAAAGGATGCGCGCCGAACCGGGCCTGGTCATAGTTCAGGCTTAAATTATCGCGTTGCCCCACGCAATGACGCCGACCGTGCGTGCGCACGCTGGCCGGCGACATAGGTGAACGCGATGGCGCGGTCGTCGCCGAGCATTTGCAGGGCAAACAATCTGTCGAACAGCGACGCCCCGACGGTGCGGCGGGCGAGGAGCGGCGTCGCGGCGCCATCCAGCACGACGAAATCGGCTTCTTGTCCCACTTCGAGCGCGCCGACCCGGTCGCCGATCCCCATGACGCGTGCGCCGCCCGCGGTCGCGAGGTACAGCGCGCGGAACGGGTCGAGACTGGCGCCGCGCAACTGGCAGACCTTGTACGCCTCGCCCAGCGTGTGGAGCACCGAGAAGCTGGTGCCCGCGCCGATATCGGTGCCGATCCCGATCCCGACTCCGTGCCGGTCGATCTGCGCCAGATCGAACAGTCCCGACCCAAGGAACAGGTTGCTCGTCGGGCACAGCGCGATCCCCGATCCAGCCTCCGCCATCCGCGCGAGCGCCGCGTCGCTCATGTGCACGCAATGCGCGAACACCGATCGCGGGCCGACCAGCCCGAACCGGTCGTACACGTCGAGATAATCGCGCGCATCGGCGAAGCGCTCGCCGACCGCGGCGATCTCGCCGAGGTTTTCGGAGAGGTGTGTGTGCATCAGCACGTCGGGGTGCACCGCGACCAGTTCACCCGCGTCGGCGAGCTGCGCGTCGGACGATGTCAGCGCGAAACGCGGCGTTACCGCATACCCCAGCCGCCCGCGCCCGCGCCATCGCGCGATCAGCGCCTCGGTGTCGGCGCGGCCGCTAGCAGGTGTGTCGCGCAGCGTTTCCGGGCCTTGGTCCATCAGCACCTTGCCCGACACGATCCGCATGTTACGCGCGAGCGCCGCGTCGAACAGCGCATCGACCGAGCAAGCGTGGACCGTCGCGAAGACCAGCGCCGAGGTCGTGCCGTTGCGCAGCAATTCGTCGAGGAAGAAGGCGGCGATCGCATCGGCATGGGGCCGGTCGGCGAACGCGGTCTCCGCCGGGAAGATGTGGCGGTCGAGCCATTCGAGCAATTGCTCGCCGTGCGAGGCGATGCGCTCGGTCTGCGGATAATGAACGTGCGCGTCGATGAAGCCGGGGACGATCAGCCCGCCGGGGAAGGTTTCGACGGGTACGTCGACGAATTGCGCGTGCAGGTCGGCGTATGGGCCGCGGGCGAGGACCACGCCATCCTCGACGACCAGCAGGCCGTCCGCGTCATGGCGAACCGCCTCCGGGTTCGTGCGCGGGTCGTGCGGCACGCTGAGGATTTCGGCGCGAAAGGCCTGGCGGGTCATGCGGCGTCCCTCAGCGTGAGCAATTGCGCGAGCGTGGCGATGGCGATGATCTCGGGCTCCTTGCCGGTAATGCCCGGCACGCCGATCGGGCACGTCAGCCGCGTGGCGTCGATCCCGTCACGCGCCAACCGCGACAGGAACCGCGCGCGCTTGGTCTGCGATCCGATCAGCCCGACGAACCGCGCGTCGCTGCCCAGCGCGGCGGCGGTCAGGCGATAGTCGAGCGCATGGTCGTGCGTCAGGATCAGCACCGCCGCATCCCTAGGCGCACTCGCGGCGCAGGCGACCATCGCGTCGTCGGCGGCGAGCACCACACCGGGCGTGTCGGCGGCGTCGGGGCGCGGATCGTACCAGCCGAAATGCAGCGGCAAATCCGCCGCCTTGCGCGCGATCGCCCGCCCGACATGCCCGGCGCCGAACATCAGGACGGCCAGACGCTCGACGTCCGACGGCTCGACGAACGCCTCCGGACGCTCGCCGCGGGCGGAGAGCGGTGGCACCTCTCCCGGATCACCGGTTCGCTCCGTCCGGTCGCCCAGCAATCGCGTCACGACCGGGGCGTCCCGCTCGATCCACTGGCTCGCCCCCGGATCGAGATGCTCGATCATCAGCCGCACGCGCCCGCCACAGCACTGGCCAAGCAGCGGGCCGAGCGGATAGTCCTGTATGCGCCACGCGCCGACCGCGTGGCCGAGGATCGCGCGCGCTTGCTCGACCGCCTGATATTCGAGCGCGCCGCCGCCGATGCTGCCGTGCAGTCCGTCCGGCGTCACCACCATCCGCGCGCCCGGCCCGCGCGGCGCCGACCCCTCGGTCGCCAGCACCGTCACTAGCGCCGTCGGTGCACGGTCGAGCGCGGCGCGCGCCTGTTGCGCCCATTCACGCACGCGCGCGCAACTCGGCGATCGCCGCGAGGATACGTTCGGGCGTCGTGGGGGCGTCGAGGTCGGGCAGGCCCTTGCCCGGCGCCGCCGCCGCGACCGCCTGCGTCAGTGCGGAGAAGACCGAGATCGCCAGCATCAGCGGCGGCTCGCCGACCGCTTTGGAGTGATGGATCGTCGGCTCGACGTTATGGCCACGTTCCCACAGCTCGATCGTCACCCGCTCGGGCCGGTCGCCGACGGTCGGGATCTTGTAGGTCGACGGTGCGTGCGTGAGCAGCCGGCCGCGGTCGTCGAACACCAGTTCCTCGGTGGTCAGCCAGCCCATCCCCTGGACGAACCCGCCCTCGACCTGACCAAGGTCGATCGCCGGGTTGAGCGAGCGCCCAACGTCGTGGAGGATATCGACGGCGACGACGCGGTGCTCGCCGGTCAGCGTGTCGATCACCACTTCGCTCAGCGCCGCGCCATAGGCGAAATAGAGGAACGGGCGTCCGGTGTGGGTCGCGCGGTCGTAATGCAGCTTGGGCGTCGCGTAGAACCCGGTCGAGGACAGCGATATGCGCGCCATGTGCGCATGGCGACAAAGTTCAGCGAAGGTCCAGCTGGCGGCATTGGCCTGGGTCGCGGCGAAGTCGTCGAGGCGTTGCTTGATCGTCCGCGCGGCGTTGAACGCGGCCATGCCGTTCATGTCGGCGCCTGACGACGCCGCGGTGGCGGAGGTGTTGGGCACCTTGTCGGTGCGCGTCGCCGACACCTTCACGCGATCGACCGGCACGCCGAAGACGTCGGCGACGACTTGCGCCACCTTGATCATCAGCCCCTGCCCCATCTCGGTCCCGCCATGGTTGAGCTGGACCGACCCGTCGGCGTAGACATGGACCAGCGCGCCGGCCTGGTTGAGGTGCGTCGTGGTGAACGAGATGCCGAACTTGACCGGGGTCAGCGCAAGCCCGCGCTTGAGCACGCGGTGGGCGGCATTGAATTCCGCGACCGCCCGACGGCGGGCATCGTAGCCGGCACGCTCAGCCAGTTCAGCGATCAGTTCGGGCGCGACATTGTCCTCGACCGTCATGTTATACGGCGTCACGTCGCGGCCCGAACCGTAGAGATTGGCCTGGCGCACCGCGAGCGGATCGAGGTCGAGGTGCGCGGCAATCGCGTCCATCACGCGCTCGATCCCCATCATCCCCTGCGGCCCGCCGAACCCGCGGAACGCCGTGTTGGAGACGGTGTGAGTCTTCATCCGGTGCGAGACGATCTCGACCGCGGGCAGGTAATAGGCGTTGTCGGCGTGGAACATCGCGCGGTCGTTGATCGCCGGGCTGAGGTCGGCGGTCGCACCGCAGCGCGAAGCCTGGTCGAACCGGATGCCCTCGATCCGCCCGGCATCGTCGAATCCGACCTCGTAGCTAATTTCGAAGTCGTGGCGTTTGCCGGTCATCACGAAATCGTCGTCGCGGTCGGCGCGGATCTTCGCCGGGCGCCCGGTCTTCGCCGCGACCAGCGCGCACGCCGCGGCATAGGCGGCGGCCTGCGTTTCCTTGCCGCCGAACCCGCCGCCCATCCGACGCACCTCGACGGTCACCTCGGCGTGGCTAAGCCCGAGCACCTTGGCGATCAAATGCTGGACCTCGCTCGGGTGCTGGGTCGAGCTGACGACATGGACCTGGCCCTGCTCGCCAGGCGTCGCGCGCGCGGCCTGGCCTTCAAGGTAGAAATGCTCCTGCCCGCCCATCGCGACCTTGCCCGAGATACGATGCGGCGCGGCGGCGAGCGCGGCGTCGGCATCGCCGCGCGCCATCACCTGGCTGTCCTCGATCAGCGAGCCGGCGGCGCGCGCCGCGTCGATCGTGACGAGCGCGGGAAGCGGCTCGATCGTCACGCTCGCCAGCCGCGCCGCGACCCGCGCCGCGCGATGGCTGGTCGCCGCGACGACGAACAATTGCTGGCCGGGATTGAGGACCTCGCCGTCGGCGAACAACCGGTCGTCGCCGGCCACCGGGCTGACGTCGTTGACGCCTGGAATGTCGGCGGCGGTGTACACCGCGACCACGCCCGGCGCGCCGCGCACCGCGGTCAGGTCGAGCTTGACGATCCGGCCATGCCCCTCGCGCGCCAGACCGAAGGCGAGGTGCAGCGTGCCCGGCGCTTCCGGAATGTCGTCGACATAGCGCGCGTCGCCGGTGACGTGCCCGACTGCGCTGTCGTGCGGTATCGCTGCGTGGACCGCGCCGCGCAGATGAGGTGACGCGTCAGCCATCGAGCACACTCGCCGGTTCGCGCGTTTCGAACCACATCCGTCGGATCAGGTTCGCGGCAGCCTCGATGCGATACGCCGCCGATCCGCGCAGGTCGCTGAGCGGTGTATAATCGCGCGTCAGCGCCACCGCCGCGTTTTCGACGGTTTCCTCGTTCCACATTGCTCCGGTCAGCACCGCCTCGCACCCCGGCGCGCGCGCGGGAATGCCCGCCATCCCGCCGAACGCCACACGAGCCGAGGCGATGCACCCGTCGTCGATCCGCAATGCGAACGCACCGCACACCGCAGAAATGTCGCTGTCGAAACGTTTGGAGAGCTTCACGATGCGGATCAGCGTGCCGGACGCGGGGCGCGGGATACGGACGCTTTCGACGAACTCGCCTGGCTGACGGTCCTGCACGCCGTAAGACAGGAAGAACTGTTCGAGTGGCATCGTTCGCTGCTCGCCGCCGTGCCGCAACGTCAGCTCGGCGCCGAGCGCAATCAGCGCGGGCGGCATGTCGCCAATCGGCGATCCGTTGGCGATGTTGCCGCCGATCGTCCCGGCGTTGCGCACCTGCAGCCCGCCGATCCGCCGGACGAGTTCGCCGAGATCGGGATGGAACCGCGCCAGTGCGTTTCGCGCCTCGGAATAGCGCACCGCCGCGCCGATTGTCAGCGCATCCTCGTCCTCCACAACGTCGCGCAAGCCCGCGACGTCGCCGACGAAGATCATCGTGCCGAGGTCGCGCAGCTGCTTGGTCACCCACAGCCCGACATCGGTCGCGCCCGCGACGATCCGCGCTTGCGGATGCTCGACCAGCAGCGCCGCGAGCTCGTCGGCATCGTGCGGCGCGAACCAGCCCGGGCCACTCCGCGCCGGCCCGATCTTGCGGAGCAGTTCAACAAAGGCTTTATCGTCGGTCGATTGCGGCGGGTTGGCTTCGCCTGCCGCGAGGATTGGGCCGTAGCCCGTGCACCGGCACAAGTTGCCCGCGATCACGTCCTTGACCGGGGTACCGTCGGTCCCCTCGCCGCCGATGCTGCGCGCGTACAGCGACATCACGAACCCCGGCGTACAGAAGCCGCATTGCGAGCCATGGCCATCGACCATCGCCTGCTGTACCGGATGGAGCGCCCCGTCGCGCGCCAGGCTCTCCACCGTGACCAGCGCCTTGCCGTGGAGCATCGGCACGAACAAGATGCAGGCATTGACCGCGCGCCAGCGGACGCGCTCACCGTCGAGTTCGCCCAGCACCACCGTACACGCGCCGCAATCGCCCTCGGCACAGCCCTCCTTGGTGCCGGTGCGTTGCAGCCGGGTGCGCAACAGGTCGAGCACGGTCGCGCTCGGCTCGACCGCGTCGAGCGAGACGATCTCGCCGTCGAGCACGAATTGCACGGCGCTCATTCAGCTGCCCCGATAGGTCGAATAGGCGAACGGCGAGACGAGCAGCGGCACGTGGTAATGCCCTTCGTCCGCTATGCCGAAGTCGATCGCGACCATATCGAGGAACGGCGGGTCGGGCAGCGCCAGCCCTTGCGCGCGAAAATAATCCGCGACGTGGAAGCGCAGCGTGTAGGCGCCCGGCGCGAATGCCCCGTCGCTGACCAGCGCGGGGCAGCGGCCGTCCTCGTTGGTGGTGGCGCGCCCGAGCGATGCGCCGTCGCGCCACAATTCGACCATCATCCCCGCCGCCGGGCGGCCGTGCGCGGTGTCGAGGACGTGCGTGCTGAGGCTGCTCACGATGCGACCTTTCCGACCAGCCGCAACCGGCTGACGCCACCGTCGGGGATGATGTTGAGGCGCACGAAGCGGATCGGACCGAGATCGGCCAGGCCGTCGCGGAAGGTGTGGATATGGTCAGCCTGCAATTTCACTTCGGGCAGCAGCACTGGCCAGTCGACGGCCTGCGCGGCGATCTCCTCGGGCGATCCGCTCGCCTCCCGCGCCGCCTGGATGAAGCAGCGGTCGGGGTAATTACCCTTGAAGTGCGCGGTATCAACGGCGATTTCCTCGATCCGCCCCGCCGCGCCGAGCTCGAGCACCGCCCAGTCGTGCCCCGGCTCACGCCGCCGCCGAGTCTCCCAGCCGTCGCCCATGTCGACTCCGCGCCCCGGCGCGGTCAGGTTCTCGACCCGTCCGAAATGCTCGTCATTGGCGATGATCCCGCGCCCGCCATTTTCCATCGCCAGCAGGTCGATCGGCGTGCCGAAATCGGCCGCCCAGTCCTTTGCAACCCGCCCCCACACGCGCAGCCGCGCGACGCCACCGTCGGGGTAGATGTGGAGGCGGATATGGCTGACCGGATCGGCATGTTCGACCGGCACATAAACGCGGTCGTTGCCGTTCAGTGCGAGACGCGGCGTGACCTTTGCCCAACCCGCATCGTCTCCCGGCACATTCTCGTCGCTCCGGCACACCTCGATTTCGGCGCCGGGCGGGTAGTTGCCCGTGAAATGGCGCGTGTCGATCTCGAACCCCGCGACCAGCCCGGGCACGCCGAGCCGCACCACGCACCAATCGTGCCCGGACACGCGCTTGCGGCGGCTTTCCCAGCCGTCCATCCACTTGCCGTTCTCGTCGTATTTGCCGGGGATGAACACCGGCTCGGCAGGCGAAATCAGCCGCGCCTTGTCGGCGAAGAAATCGTCGGTCGCGTAGACGACTTCGGTGCCGAGCCGCGGCTGGGCGAGATCGATATATTGGCGGCGCAGATCGTCGAACATGGTCATTCCGAAGCAAAAAGAGCGGCGAGGCGAAACCCCGCGATACGGTGGATCTGCGCGATCGCGGTAGCGAATTCCGCCGCCGGATCGTTGTCGAGCCGCTCGGCGAACGCGCGGAGGATGTCGCCGCGCGTCAGTCCGGTAACGGCGATGATGAACGGATGCCCGAACCTTGCGAGATAATCGAGGTTGAGCCGCTGGAAGTCGGCAAGCTCGTCGGGTGAGCAGCGGTCGAGCCCCGCGCCGCGCTGCTCTTTGACCGACGCTTCGGCCATATTGCTCGCAACGGCCAGCTGCGGGTGCGCGCGGATCAGCGCGAGTTGCGCGTCGTGCGGCGCGGCGTCGACCGCTTCGCGCATCGCCGCCGCCAACGCCGGCAGATCGTCGAGCTCGCCGCGCGCGACCGCCGGCCACACGCCTTCCGCGACCCACGGCGACTCCTCGTACACCGGGCCGAACCGCGCGAGGAACGCGTCATGGGTGAGTGTGCTAGGCCGCATGAGGATGCGTCGCCCGCCAGTGCCGTGCGATATCGATGCGTCGGCAGAACCATACGTCCTGATGTCCGAGTGCATAGCGCAGGAACCGCTCCAGCCCGGCGATCTTCCCCGGCCGCCCGGCCAACCGGCAGTGCAGCCCGACCGACATCATCCGCGGCCGTTCCGCCCCTTCGGCATAGAGCGTGTCGAACGTGTCGCGCAGATATTCCTCGAACTGCCCGCCGGTGTTCAGCCCCGTCCCCGAAAAGCGCATGTCGTTGGTTTCGAGCGAATAAGGCACGATCAACTGCCGTCGCCCCGCGACATTCGTCCAGAACGGCAGATCGTCCGAATAATCGTCGGCGTCGTAGAGAAACCCGCCTTCTTCCGCGACGAGGCGCCGTGTGTTGGGGCTCGTCCGTCCTGTGTACCAACCGAGCGGGCGCTCGCCGGTGAGCTGCGTATGCACCTCGATCGCGCGTGCTATGTCGGCGCGCTCCACGTCTTCGGGCACCGACTGATAGTTGATCCAGCGCCAGCCGTGCGACGCGACCTCATGCCCCGCGTCGAGGAAGGCCTCGACCACTGCCGGGTTGCGCTGCATCGCCAGCGCCACGCCAAACACCGTCAGCGGCAAATCGTAGCGCTGGAACAACCGCAACAGCCGCCACACCCCCGCGCGCGACCCGTATTCATAGACCTGCTCCATGCTCATGTGCCGCGCGCCCATGACGGCCGCGGGATTGATCATGTCGGACAGGAAGGTCTCGGACGCCGGATCGCCGTCGAGGACGTTGGCTTCAGCACCCTCCTCGTAATTGAGCACGCACTGCACCGCGATCCGCGCACCGCCGGGCCAGGCGGCGTGCGGCGGTGTCGGGCCATAACCGACCAGATCGCGCGGGTAAGATCGATCGTTCAACATCATTCCCTGTCAGCCGCCCGAACGGGGCGGAATTGCACCGCCTAACCCGCCGAACGCCGCATCGGCAAGATTCACTCTGCCCGAACGGCGTTTGATTGCTTAAGACCCCCGCCTTTCAACCGGCATGCAACGAGGTAGCCGCACGATGGGTGAATGGGGGGACTGGGCGAAGCTGGCGGTGCACTGGGTGCACCTGATCGCTGGCATCGCGTGGATCGGATCGAGCTTCTATTTCATGTGGCTCGACAGCCATCTGCGTCCGCCCGTCACCCCACGCGACGGCGTGTCGGGCGAACTGTGGAGCGTGCACAGCGGCGGTTTCTACCAGCAGCACAAGTTCAGCGTCGCGCCTGCCGAGATGCCCGAGCAGCTCCACTGGTTCAAATGGGAAGCCTATTGGACCTGGATCAGCGGCTTCCTGCTGCTGTCGCTGATTTTTTACGTCGGCGCGCAAACCAACCTGATCGACCGGGCCAAACTGCCGCTCGACCAAGGGCAGGCGATCCTCATCGGCGTCGGCGCGATCGCGGGATCGCTCATCGTGTACGAAGGACTGTGCCGGTCGGTCGTGGGCCGGAACCTCGCGGTATTCGGTATCGCGTGGCTGGTCTACCTCTCGCTCGCCGCGTTCGTACTCACGCGAATCTTCTCCGATCTCGGCGCGTTCATGCACGTCGGCGCGATCATCGGCACGGTGATGGCGGCCAACGTCTTCTTCGTCATCATCCCCAACCAGAAGAAGGTCGTGGCGCAGGTCCTGGCCGGCCAGACCCCCGACCCGCGGCTGGGCAAGCAGGCCAAGCAGCGATCGGTCCACAACAATTACATGACGCTGCCAGTGCTGTTCGTGATGATCAGCAACCATTATCCGATTATCTTCGCGGCACCGCTGAACTGGCTGTGGCTAGCCGCGCTGGGGGTGATCGGTGCGACGATCCGGCATTTCTTCAACCTCAAGAACCAGGGCGTGGTCCGTTACTGGATCCTGTTCGTCGCGTTTCTGCTCTTCTTTGCGGTCGCCGCGCTCAACCAGACCGCGCGGCAGGCCCCCGTCGCGCCCGCCGGCGCCGCGCCGAGCTATGCCGAGATCCGCACGCTGGTCGATCGCCATTGCAGCATGTGCCACGCCGGTAAGCCGACGCATCCGGGGATCACCGCGCCGCCCAACGGTGCGGTGTTCGACAGCGAGGCGGCGCTGCGCGCCCACGCGCCGCAAATCCTGGAGCGCGCGGTGAAGAGCGACAACATGCCGCTGGGTAACGAAACCGGGATGACCGCGGCCGAGCGCGCCAAGCTTGGCGCGTGGATCCAGGCCAATTCGAAGGGCGATTGAGTGCGCGACGTCGTCCCCCAGCCGCTGACTGCGCAGGCCTTCGCGTCCTTCGGCGACGTGATCGAGGTGGGCGACCCCGCCGCAGCGCTGGCGATCAACTACGGCAACACCGCGCGCCATGACCGCCTGGCGGAGATCGATGTCGCGGACGGTGGCGGCGTCGGCATCATCAGCATTTTCCGCGGTCGCCCTCTCGACCCGCTCGTGCTGAAAGTGTTCGAACGCCACCCGCTGGGCAGCCAGGCCTTTATACCGCTAAGCGGACGCCCCTATCTCGTCGCGGTCGCGCCGGGCGATGCGTTCGACCCCGCTTCGGTCGAAGTTTTTTACGCGCAGGCCGATCAGGGCGTGCAGTATCGCAAGGGCGTGTGGCACCACTTCCTGCTCGCGCTCGACGCCGAAAGCGATTTCCTAGTCATCGACCGCGCCGGCCCCGGCGACAATTGCGACGAAGTCGAGCTGATGCCACGCGACCAGATCCGTGTATGCCGCTGAAATTTTAAGAATATTGCCCTAGCGCGGGGCAAGGTGCGTGGCGCTGGAGCGGGTGAAGGGAATCGAACCCTCGTCGTAAGCTTGGGAAGCTTCTGCTCTACCATTGAGCTACACCCGCCCATCGGCGATCGCTCGCCCCTGCCATGACCAGCGCGGATCGGTCAACCTGAACGTCGCGAATGTCGCGCGACGGCGGTCGCCGCAACGCGGTTAAGATCGATGGAGCGGCGTTGTCGCGCCATATTTTACCAAGTGGCCCGGAACTTCCACCCCGCTGAACGGTTTCGGGCCGCAACAGTAACGCGTACCGAAAGCCCCTTCCCTCCATGTCCCACCGCCCCCTTACCCGTCGCCGACGGCCTATCCAGGTCAGCGTGAAGCAAATCGTGCTCGCGGCGATCGTGATCGGGGTGTTCCTGTTGCTGATCACGATGCTCGGACAGGCGAACAAGCCGGGCTAGACCCGAACATCCTTCACGGCTTGCTTACCATTGCGCGCGTACGGATGCGCGCATGTATCACGATCCCGCACTCGGCACCGCTGCGGCCAAGGCCGATCCGCGTCCTAAATCCGCCGTCTCGACCGCCACTGGGCTGGTCGGGCTGGCAGGACTGCTGAGCTGGGTGGCGGTCGCGCGGTGGTTCGGGATGGACGGGCCGTACGCCGCGCTCGTGAACGTCGCGGCGGCGGGCGTGCCAATGGTGCTGTGGTCGGTCCTGGTCGACAAGGTGCACCGTAACCCATCGACCGGGATCGACTGGTCCAACGCCCGGCCGTGGCGCGAGACGATCGACGTGTCGATCACCAAGCTCGCCGGGCTGTGGCTGACGTGGGGGGCGATCGCCGCGATCTACATGGTCGGGCGCTTCTATTGGGTGGGCGGTTTCGCCTTTTCGATGTGGTGCTTCATGTGGCTCGCGCCCGTGCTGTTCGTCGTGTCGATCCCGTACACGCTCTGGCTCGACCGCCGCATGGTCGAGCCCAAGGACGGGTGCTGGAGCCTCGGCGCGTGGCTGATGGGGCTGAACGAGCCGATCGACAGAGAAGCGATCTACAATCACCTGAAGAGCTGGGGCGTGAAGGCGTTCTTCACGGCCTTTATGCTCGCGATCGTGCCGCCCGGGTTCGGCGATTTCATTCGCGGCGACATCAGCGGGGTGCTCGACAATCCGGTGGTGCTCGCCAACTGGCTGATCACCTTCATGTTCGTGATCGACGTGGCGTTCGCGACCGCGGGCTATCTGCTCGCGATGAAGCCGCTCGATTCGCACATCCGCACCGCCAATCCGTACGCGGCGGGCTGGATGGCGGCGCTGATCTGCTATCCTCCGTTCGTGCTGATGGGCGATGGCGGCCCGCTCGATTACCATCCGGGGACGTTCGGCGAGGATGGGTGGTGGAATTGGTTTGCCGGTTACCCCGTCCTGCTTGGCGTGATCGGCGCGGTGCTGGTCGGGCTGACCGGCATTTACGCCTGGGCGACCGTCACGTTCGGCTATCGCTTCTCCAACCTGACGCATCGCGGGATCCTGACCAACGGACCGTATGCCTGGTCGCGCCACCCGGCGTATCTGTCAAAGAACCTGTTCTGGATGATCTCGACCGTGCCGTTCCTGACCACGGGGAGCTGGGTCGACGCGGTGCGCGCGACCGCGCTGATGGGGATCGTCGCGGGGGTCTATTACTGGCGCGCGCGGACCGAGGAGCGCCACCTGCGCACCGATCCGGCGTACGAGGAATATTACCAGTGGATGGAGCGCAACGGCGTCGTGCCGCGCTTCTTCCGTTGGTTGCGGGGCAGCCCGGCGCTACCGGTCCCCGTGCCCGCGCCGGCCGCTAAAAGCTCATCTCGCCGTAAACGCGGCTGATATCGCCGCTCCATTCGCCGTTGTAGCGGTCGAGCAATAGCTGCGCCGGGACCTTCCCCGTGCGCACGACCTCGCGCAGCGGCTCGATGAACCCCGTTTCGTTGCTCCCGCCGGCATCCAGTCGGGCGCGGGCGGTCAGCCCGGCGTGCGCGATGTCGAGCACTTCGCTGGCGATATCACGCAACTTCCCGCCGTCGGGCAACGGCGCGTCGAGCGCGAGCTCGGGCACCGCATTCCTGAGCGCCTCGCGGTCGGCCATCGACCAGTCCTTGACGAGGTCCCACGCCGCGTCGAGCGCGCCCTGGTCGTAGAGCAGCCCGACCCACAACGCCGGCAGCGCGCAAATCCGGCTCCACGGCCCGCCGTCCGCCCCGCGCATTTCGAGGAAGGTCTTGAGCCGCACTTCAGGAAAAGCGGTCGAGAGGTGATCGGAGAAATCGTCGATCGTCGGCTTCTCGCCGGGCAGGATCGACAGCTCGCCCTTGAGGAAATCGCGGAAGCTGAGGCCCGACGCGTCGAGATACTGGCCCTCGCGATAGACGAAGTACATCGGCACATCGAGCGCGTAATCGGCGTAGCGCTCGTACCCGAACCCGTCCTCGAACACGAACGGCAGCATGCCGGTGCGGTGCGGATCGGTGTCCGACCAGATATGGCTGCGGTACGACAGCATGCCGTTGGGCTTGCCTTCGGTGAACGGCGAGTTGGCGAACAGCGCGGTGGCGAGCGGTTGCAGCGCCAGCCCGACGCGGAACTTCCGCACCATGTCGGCTTCGCTCGAATAATCGAGATTGACCTGGATCGTGCAGGTACGAAGCATCATGTCGAGTCCGAGCGACCCGACGCGCGGCATGTGCCGCAGCATGATTGCGTAGCGCCCCTTGGGCATGATCGGCAGCTCGGCGCGAGTCTTGTCGGGCCACATGCCCAAGCCGAGAAACCCGATCCCGAGCTTGTCGCCGATCGCCTTGACCTGCTGAAGGTGCCGTCCGGTTTCGGCACAAGTCAGGTGGAGGTTCTCGAGCGGCGCGCCCGACAGTTCGAACTGACCAGCGGGCTCGAGGCTGACCGACCCGTCGGCGCCGGTCAGCGCGATGATCTTGCCATTCTCCTCGACCGGCTTCCACCCGAACTCGGTCAGGCCATTGAGCAGGTCGCGGATCCCGCCGGGCTCGTCCCAAGAGGGGGCGCGGTGATCGTCGGTGCGATAGACGAACTTCTCGTGCTCGGTGCCAATCCGCCAGCGCTCCGCCGGCTTCTCCCCGCTCGCGAAGAAATCGATCAGCTGCTGCCGGTCCTCGATGACCGCTGCGTTCGTGTCCGTCACGGTCTTCGTCGTCATGCGCGGCGATTTAGGGCTGCGGGAAGCGGCGCGCTAGGCCCAATCGCCCGCGACGCTCATCCAGATCGAGACGGCGGCAGCGGCGGCGGTGTCGGCGCGCAGGATGCGCGGGCCAAGGCTGATCCCGACGGCCTGCGGGAGCGCGCGAATCGCCTCGCGCTCGGCATCGTCGAACCCGCCCTCGGGACCGATCAGGATCGCCGCCGGGCCGTTGTGCGCCGCCATCGCTTCGGCGGCGAGCGCCCCATCCAGTTCGTCGGCGAAGAACAGCGCACGGTCACCCGGCCAGTCGCGCAGCAACGCGTCCAGCTTAACCGGCTCGGCGAGCGCGGGAAGCGCCGTGCGGTCGCATTGCTCCGCCGCCTCGATCATGTGCGCGCGCAGGCGTTCGGTGTTCAACCGGTCGATCACCGTCCGCCGCGTGACCACCGGGACGAGCCGCGCGACGCCCAGTTCGCACGCTTTCTCCGCGACCCAGTCGATCCGGCCCTTCTTGATCGGCGCGGCGCACAGCCACAAATCGGGCACCGCGTCGCGCGGGCGGAGGTGCGCGGTCACGTCGAGGATTAGGTCGCGCCTGGCGACGATGCTCGCGACGCCGAGCCATTCCCCCGTCGAATCGTCGAACAGCTTGACCGGGTCGCCCGCCTTCAACCGCAGCACCGATAAGAGGTAATGCGCCTGCCCGCCGTCGACACGCACCTGTCCGCCCTCTGCTAAAGGCGTTTCGACGAACAGCCGTGGCGTAGAGCGCGGGGGCCAGGCGGGCGTAGCAGGCATGCCCTCCCTTTAGCGCCGCCTTCGCATCATGCGCCACCCGATCAGCAATGCCGCGATGCCCGTCGCGCCGCCGATCAGCGCCAGCCCCGCTGCCTGGGCGATCCCCCAGAACAAGGTTTCGGCGAACCGGGCGATGGCGACGGAGAGATGGACCATGCAAAGGCCCTAACGGTTGCGGCGCGTCAGGATATCCGCTGCCAGTGCCGCGTCTGGCAGAACATCCCGAGGAAACACCCTTCCGCCTTCAACGTGTTGCGGTCGAGCATCGTGATCGTTCCAGATATCGTCATGTCGCGGTCGGGCACATAGACCGTGCCCTTCCACTCGCTCGGCCCCGATTCGCGGAAATCGCGCAGCAATTGCATGCCGATGATGTTGTGGTCGCGCGCCGCGACCGACGCCTTGGTCTTGTCATCGGCCCAGATCACGGTGGCGCACATGTTGGCGCCGCACGGCGCGGCCTTGATATGGACCGTATTGTTGGTGTTGCGCCACACCCCGGTCCACGACGACACGATCGCGCGCGCCGGGCCAGCCTCGGCGGGCGTGGCAAGCGCGACGGGCGCCAGCGTCAGCGCGGCGGCGGCCAGCAATCGGGACACGGTCAGCTTCATCACGCACTCCAAACATGCCGCCCCCGCCTTCTTCCTGTCGTCGCAGCATGACGACAGTGAGGCAAAGCGTGGCGCTGGTGCGGCAATTGCCGTTCGCCTAGTGAACGCACGATGACTGTGGAACCCGAAATCGTCCCCGACACGCAATATCGCGGATTGGTGGGGATGTTGCCACCCTATCCGCGCGCGCTGGCGCTGCTCGCGCGGTTCGACCGGCCGATCGGGTGGCAATTGCTGTTCTGGCCCGGCGCGTGGGGCGTCGCGCTGGCGAAGGGCGCGTGGCCGTGGATGGAGGGAACGCGCTGGGACCTGATCCTGTGGCTCGCATTGGGAAGCATCGCGATGCGCGGCGCGGGGTGCGTGTACAACGACATCGTCGACCGCGATCTCGACCGGCAAGTGGCGCGCACGCGCAGCCGCCCGCTCGCGAGCGGCGCGGTGTCGCTCCGGGCGGCGTGGGTCTGGCTCGTCGCGCTGTGCCTGATCGGGGTCGTCGTGCTGCTCCAGCTCCACCCCTATGCCGCGGTGGTCGCGCTGGTCAGCCTCGCGCCGGTCGCCGCCTACCCCTTCATGAAGCGCATCACCTGGTGGCCGCAGGCGTGGCTCGGTATCGTGTTCTCGTGGGGCGCGCTGGTCGGGTGGAGCGAGGTGATGGGGTCGCTCGCGATGCCCGGGCCGCTGCTCTATTTGGGGTCGGTGTTCTGGGTGATCGGTTACGACACGATCTACGCGCTGCAGGATGTCGAGGACGATGCGCTGGTCGGCGTGCGGTCGTCGGCGCGAGCGTTGGGGGCAAGGGTGAAACCCGGCGTCGCGACCTTCTACACGCTCGCGCTCGCCTGCTGGGCGGCGGCGTTCTGGCAATTGCGCCCCGACTGGCTCGTGCTCGTCGCCCTGCTTCCCGCCGCGGTCCATTTCGCCTGGCAGGTCGCGACGCTCGTCCCCGCCGACGGCGCCAACGCGCTCCATCGCTTCCGCGCGAACCGCTACGCCGGCTTTCTCATTTTCATGGCATGCCTCGTCGTCGGGCAAACCAGCTTTTGACCTTGGCCTCCACGCTACCTAAGTCGCGCGCATGCTGACTCCCGACCTTGCGCGCGACCGCGCCCACGATATCGTTTCCCGCGCCCGCGCCGCCGGGGCCGACGCCGCCGACGCGGTGCTCGGCGCATCGGCCAGCGTCGACGTATCGGTGCGGCTCGGCAGCCTCGAGGATGTCGGGCGGTCGGAGGAAGAGGAACTGGGCCTGCGCGTGTTCGTCGGGCGGCGATCGGCGTCGGTGTCGACCAGTGACCTGTCGAGCGAGGCGATGGACGTGCTGGTCGAACGCGCCGTCGCGATGGCGCGCGAGGCGCCCGAAGACCAATGGGCCGGCCTCGCGCCCGAGGACCGCTTGCTCAAGGGGCCAATCCCCGATCTCGACCTGCACGACGGCGACGAGCCTTCGCCCGCCGCGTTGAAGGAAGCCGCACTCGCGGCCGAGGACGCCGCCCGCGCGGTCCCCGGTGTGACCAACTCCGAAGGCGGCGGCGCGTCGGCTAACCGCATGGCCTGGGCGCTCGCCACCAGCCACGGCTTTGCCGGCGCCTATGCCACCACCAGCCACGGCATCCAGGCGAGCGTGCTCGCCGGCGAAGGCGGCGCGATGGTGCGCGATTACGCCTTCCATTCCGCCCGCCACCGCGCGCAGCTCGACGCGCCAAGGGCGATCGGTCGCAAGGCCGGCGAGCGCGCGGTCGCCCGCGTCAACCCGGTCCAACCCGCGAGCGGCCCGATGCCGATCGTCATGGACCCGCGCGTCGGATCGTCGCTGGTCGGGCATCTGATCGGCGCGATCGCCGGTGCCGCAATCGCGCGCGGGACGAGTTTCCTGCTCGGCAAATTGGGCGAGCAAGTCTTCGCCAGCGGCGTCACGATCACCGACGACCCGCATCGCCCGCATGGCCTGCGCTCGCGCCCGTTCGACGGCGAAGGGCTGCCCGTGTCGCCCACCGATATTATCCGCGACGGGATCTTGCAGACCTGGCTGCTCGAATCGGCCTCCGCCCGGCAACTGGGGCTGGAACCGACCGGCCACGCGGTGCGCGGCGGATCGGGCGCGCCGGGGGTCGGCGGCAGCAACACCTACATCGCGCCCGGGCTGGTCAGCCGCGACGATCTGTTCGCCGGCATACCGCGCGGCATCTACGTCACCGAGCTGATCGGGATGGGCGTCAACGGCGTGACCGGCGATTACAGCCGCGGCGCGGCGGGGTTCCTGATCGAGAATGGCGTTATCACCACGCCGGTCGACGAATTCACCATCGCCGGCAACCTCAAGGACATGTTCCTAAACCTGACCGCCGCCAACGACCTCGAGTTCCGCTACGCAACCAACGTGCCGACGCTGCGTATCGACGGGATGACGGTCGCGGGTGCCTGAAGCCGACAGTTTTTTGGCGGACGACATAGCCGCGATCGCCGCGGAGGCGAGCGCCTATGCGCTCGGGCTGTGGCGCACCGATTTCAAGCGTTGGGAAAAGGCGCCGGGCAACCCGGTGTGCGAGGTCGACCTGGCGGTCAACAATTTGCTGCGCGAGCGGCTGACCGCATTGCTCCCCGACGCCGGCTGGCTGTCGGAGGAAACGGCCGACGACCCCGCGCGGCTGGGCAAGCGCCGTGTCTGGGTGGTCGATCCGATCGACGGCACACGCGATTACATTCGCGGTCGCGACGGCTGGGCGGTGTCGGTCGCGCTGGTCGACGGCGAGCAGCCGGTGATCGGCGTGCTCGACGCGGGCGCGCGCGGGGAAGTGTGGCGTGCGGAAGCCGGGAAGGGCGCGACGCTCAACGGCGTGGCGTTGGCGCATAGCGGCCGCACCGCCTTCCCCGGCGCACGCACCCCGACCGACACCTTGCCCAAGGTCGATCACGACCTGGTCGCGGTGGCCAAGCCCAACTCGATCGCGCTGCGCATCGCGATGGTGGCGGCGGGCGAGGCCGACCTGCTCGCCACGATCCGCTGGGGCAACGAATGGGACATCGCCGCCGCCGTCCTGATCGCGCGCGAAGCCGGCTGCGCGGTGAGCGACGCGCTGGGGCGGAAATTGCGGTTCAACACGCCAAGGGCGGAGGCGTTCGGCGTGCTAGTGACCGCGCCCGCGATCCAGCTGGCGGCGCTCGCGCGGCTGCATGACCGCGCAGTTGAGGCTTTGGGGAAGCCACGTTAGCCTCGCCGCGTCGCTTGGGGGGTAAAAGATGAACTTACTGACGCTGTCCAATCCGGTGTTCGCCGCTTACGCCGCTGCTGCTGCAACGATGGTCCTGAAAGGCGTCGCCATGTCATGGCTGACTGTTGCGCGGATGACCGGCGAAAAGGGCGGATTTCGCAGTCCGGAAGACCTTCGACGGACTCGGCTGAACCGCGATCCCAACCCCTCGCAGCTTGCGCCAAACGAACGCGTCGAACGCATCCGGCGCATCCAGATGAACGATCTGGAGAACCTGCCCTTCTTTCTAATCGCGGGTTTGCTCTATGTGCTGATCGCTCCACCGCCGACGCTCGCCATCATTCTGTTCGCCGCATACGTCGTCACGCGCTTGCTGCACTTCGTGGCCTATCTGTCGGCGCAGACGCATGACCTTCGAGCCGCGCTGTGGACGCCGGGTTCGCTGATCATCATATTCATGGCGGGCGATATATTGTGGCGTGCCGCGACCGGCAGCTGAATTGGCTCAAACCCCCGCCGTATCCCCCTGATACTTGATCTCGAGAAACCGCCCCTGTGTCTGCAAGCTGTCGAGGTCGCCCTGTGCCAGTTGCCCCGCCATTTCGTCGATCTGGCCGCCGATCACCTTCAGCCCATCGACCAGTTGCTGGTCGGGCGTCTTGCCGTTGCGCGGCACGTTGCGCAGCGCCTGCGGCACGCGCTCGTAGCCCTTGATGAACTCGGGGAGTTGCTCGCCCACCAGCTTGCGGATTTCCGCCGCCGCGGGGGCGTCGTCGTCGAGCGTCGCGAGCTGCGGGGTCAGCGCGTCGAGCTTCAGCCCGATCTGATCGACCACGCTGATCGCCGGCGCGGGGAGCGCGGGGCGCTGCGCGTCGAGCCAGCGGCCGGTCTGCGCGGGCAGCGCTTTGAGGTCGGTCTGGCGCAACCGTTCGAACGTGGGCGGGGCGCTCGCGGGGGTCGCGAGCAGCACCGCGGTCGCGATCAGCATCGCGACGACCATCAGGAAGAAGCCGATGATTCCGATCGGCCCGACCACCAGCCCCAGCGTCACCGCGACACCGATGATCGCGAGATCGGCGACCGCGGCGCGCGTCACGCGCTTGGCCATGTCGTTCTCGCGCGCGCGCCGGCCCGGCCCCGCCTGATATTGCATCGAGGTACGCTCCAGCGTTTCGCGCGCTTTCGCGATAACCTCGTCAGTCGATGACATACGCCTACACCGCTTCCAGCTTGAACGTATCCGCCGACGGCCCTTCGAGCGCGGCCTGCGCCTGGCCCTCGGCGCGGGCGATATAGCCCTTCGACTTCTCGACTTCCGACGACAGCGTCGTGACGGTCGTCTTCATGCTGTCGAGCGCCTTCATCTTGAACACGTCGATCGCGTCCATCGTGTCGTAGATGTTCTGGAACGCGCGCTGGAGTACCTCGACGGGGATGGTCGAGGCGGCCGCCTGTTCGTGGATCGCCGCGGTCTGCGACTTCAAGAGCTTGCCGGTCGAATCGATGATGTTCGCGGTGGTCGTGTTGAGCTGAGTCACTTGCTCCAATACCAGCTTCTGGTTGGTCAGCGCCTGCGCCACCGTGACGGCAGTGCGCAACGCCGCGACCGTCGTCGTGCTCGCGCGATCCACCCCCTTCACCAGCTCGACATTGTTCTTCTTGACCAGATCGAGCGCCAGATAGCCCTGCACCGTCACCGCCATCTGCGTCAGCAAATCCTGCGTGCGCTGGCGGGCGTAGAACAATGCGGTCTCGCGGATCGCCTTGGCCTTGGCCGGGTCGGTCGCGTCGAGGTCGTTGGCCTTGTCCTCCAGCTTCTGGTCCATGACCTTCGACAGGTGGATCATCTGTTCGAGCCGGCCCATCGATGTCCACAGATTGCCGCGCTCGGTGTCGATCGCGGCATTGTCCATCAACAGCTCGTCCTTGCCCGAGGACAGGTTCTTCAGGATCGCGGAGATGTGGTTCTGCGACGATTTGTACTGGTCGAAATAACCGGTCAGCTTGGTCCCGAACAATTTGTCGAGGAACCCGCGCCCGCCGCCGAAGAACTTGCCGTTGTTCGCCGGGTCGAGCTTCTCGATCGTCAGGCGTAGCTGGACCAGATCGGCGCCGACCCCGCCCTCCTTGTCCATCGCGCGCACCGGACGGTCGAGGAAGCGGTTCGACTGCGACGCGGCCTCGCGGATTTCCTTCTGCCCCATGCTGGTGATCGCATCGACGCGTTTGCCGAACTCGGGCGAATCGACGTCCTGCGCGACCAGATCCTCGACGAACGCCTCGACCCGCGATTCGAGCTCGGTCTTCTTGGCGTCGTCGACCGGTACCAGCCCGGCGGCCTTGGTCGGCGTCACCACCGGCACGGGATCGGGCGCGGTCAGCACCAGATCGGGCTCGGCAGTGGTCGTCTCGGTCGGGCCAACAGTCGGGGTCGTCGCCATCAATTCCTCCTGAACGGATGCGCCCAGAGTAATCACTGCGGAGCGCATCGCCAAGTGTATTATTCAACTAATTCACCCTCAAGCCCCGGCCGCCCCTTTCCGCATTGCAACAATTGCGCTATGCGCGCCCTCGAACCCGCCTTCGGGCGCCCCAATCAGGACCGATCATGAACCTCCGCAACGTGGCGATCATCGCCCACGTCGATCACGGCAAGACCACGCTCGTCGACCAGCTCTTCCGTCAATCGGGCACGTTCCGCGACAACCAGCGCGTCGAAGAGCGCGCGATGGATTCGAACGATCTGGAAAAGGAACGCGGGATCACGATCCTGGCGAAACCGACCTCGGTCGAGTGGGAAGGCACGCGGATCAATATCGTCGACACGCCCGGCCACGCCGATTTCGGCGGCGAGGTCGAACGGATCCTGTCGATGGTCGACGGCGTGATCCTGCTGGTCGACGCTTCCGAAGGCGCGATGCCGCAGACCAAGTTCGTGACGGGCAAGGCGCTCAAGCTCGGCCTGCGCCCCATCGTCGTGGTCAACAAGATCGACCGGCCCGACGAGCGCATCCAGGAAGTGCTCGACGAAGTGTTCGACCTGTTCGTGTCGCTCGACGCGACCGACGAGCAGCTCGATTTCCCGGTGCTCTACGCTTCGGGACGCAACGGCTACGCCAATGAGAATCCGGACCTGCGCGAAGGCACGCTGCGCCCACTGTTCGAGAAGATCGTCGATCACGTGCCGCCGCCGAACCTCGACGAGGATGCTCCGTTCAGTTTCCTCGTGACGCTGCTCGACCGCGACAATTTCCTCGGCAGAGTGCTCACGGGGCGCGTCCAGTCGGGGGTTGTGAAGGTCAACCAGCCGATCCATGCGCTGAACGACGACGGCAAGATCATCGAGACCGGTCGCGCCTCCAAATTGATGAGCTTCCGCGGACTCGAGCGCGTGCCCGTCGAGGAAGCGCGCGCGGGTGACATCATCAGCCTCGCCGGCCTGACGGTCGCGACCGTCGCCGACACGATCGCCGACCCCAGCGTCACCGAAGCGATCCACGCGCAGAAGATCGATCCTCCCACGCTGTCGATGCGCTTCGCCGTCAACGACAGCCCGATGGCGGGGCGCGAGGGCAGCAAGGTCACGTCGCGCATGATCCGCGACCGGCTCGAGCGCGAGGCCGAATCGAACGTCGCGATCAAGGTCACCGAAAGCGCCGACAAGGACAGCTTCGAAGTGGCGGGCCGCGGCGAGCTCCAGCTCGGCGTGCTGATCGAGACGATGCGCCGCGAGGGCTTCGAACTCGGCATCAGCCGCCCGCGCGTGCTGTTTCGCGAGGACGAGAATGGCGGCAAGACCGAGCCCTACGAGACCGTCGTGATCGACGTCGATGACGAATATTCGGGCACGGTCGTCGACAAGATGAACCAGCGCAAGGGCGAGATGACCGACATGCGCCCCTCGGGCGGCGGCAAGACGCGCATCACCTTCTCCGCGCCCAGCCGCGGCCTGATCGGCTATCACGGCGAATTCCTGTCGGACACGCGCGGCACCGGGATCATGAACCGGCTGTTCGAGAAGTACGGGCCGCACAAAGGCAATATCGAGGGCCGCAAGAACGGCGTGCTGATCTCCAACGGCTCGGGCGAGGCGCAGAGCTACGCGCTCGGCCCGCTCGAGGATCGCGGCATCCTGTTCGTCGGGCACGGCGAGGCGCTCTACGAGGGCATGATCATCGGGGAGAACGCGAAGACGGAAGACCTCGAGGTCAACCCGATGAAGGCGAAGCAGCTGACCAACTTCCGCGCGAGCGGGGGCAAGGACGACGCCGTCCGCCTGTCGCCGCCCAAGAAGATGACGCTGGAACAGGCGATCGCGTACATCGACGACGACGAGATGGTCGAAGTGACGCCGAGCAAGATTCGGCTGCGCAAGCGCTTCCTCGACCCGCATGAGCGGAAAAGGGCGAGCCGGGCGAAGGTCGCCGCCTAACTAGCAATCACCTCGCGGATCCGGTTCGCCAGCACGTCGATCGCGAACGGCTTGGTCAGCACGTGCATGCCGGGGTCGAGCTGGCCGTTGCCGATCACCGCATTCTCGGCATAGCCGGTGATGAACAGGACTTTCAGGTCCGGCCGGTCGACGCGTGCAGCGTCGGCGAGCTGGCGGCCGTTCATGCCCTTGGGCAACCCGACGTCGGTCACCAGCAACTGAATCCCGGGGTGCGCGCGTAGCATCGCGAGCCCCGACACGCCGTCGCCCGCCTCCATCGCATCATATCCCAGCTCGGCCAGCGTATCGACGATCAGCGCGCGGACCGCGGGCTCGTCGTCGACCACCAGCACGGTCTCGCCGACCAGCGACGGCGGCAACGGGGCGGCGCCGACCGTATCCTGCTCGGGCTGCGCTTGCGAATGAACCCGCGGGAAATAGAGACACATCGTCGTGCCCTCGCCCATTTCCGAATATATGCGGACCTGCCCGCCCGACTGGCGCACGAAGCCGTAGATCATCGACAGGCCCAGCCCCGTCCCCTCGCCTATAGGTTTTGTCGTGTAGAACGGGTCGAACGCGCGCTCGATCGTTTCTGGCGACATGCCAGTACCGGTGTCGGTCACGCACAGCGAGACATATTGGCCGGGCGGCAAGTCGCGCTCGCGCGCCGCCGCTGCGTCGAGCCATTTGTTCGCGGTCTCGATCGTGATCCGCCCGCCGTCAGGCATCGCATCGCGCGCGTTGATGCACAGGTTGAGCAACGCGTTCTCGAGCTGGTTGGCATCCACCAGCGTTGTCCACAGCCCGCCCGCGCCGACCACCTCGATCTCGACCGCCGGCCCGACCGAGCGGCGCAGGAATTCATCCATGCTCGCCACCAGCCGGTTGATATCGGTCGGCTTGGGATCGAGCGTCTGGCGGCGCGAGAACGCCAGCAGGCGATGCGTGAGCGAGGCTGCGCGCTTGGCCGCCGTGCGCGCCATTTCGACATATTTGCCGATCTCGCCCGATCGCCCCTGCTTGATCCGCATCTCGATCAGTTCGAGTCCGCCGGAAATACCCGTCAGCAAATTGTTGAAATCGTGCGCGAGGCCACCGGTCAGCTGACCCACCGCCTCCATCTTCTGTGCCTGGCGCAACTGCTCCTGCGCCGCCTCGCTCTCGCGCGTGCGCTCCTCGACCTGGCGTTCGAGCGATTCCGCCAGCTCAGCGAGCGCCGCCTCGGCGTTGCGCCGCTCGATCGCGGCCTGCGTGCGGTCGGCGACGTCGCGCATGAACGCAATGTCCTCTGGACTCCATTCGCGCACGCTTTTGTTGTTGACGTAGAGCAACGCGACGAACGCGCCGTGATCGACCACCGGCATGTTGATGAATGCGCGCGCGTGGATCGCTTCCAGCTCCGCCGTGCCGCCGCTCGTCCGCGGGTCGAGGCGCGCATCGGCGATCGTCACCACCTCGCCGCGCTTCAGATTGTCGATATACGATCCATAGTCGCGGAACTGGAGCGTGCCCGCGAGCGATACGGTGCCCGGGCTGTTCCAGTCGCGCTCGATGGTAATCGTCTCGTTCGCGCGGTCGATCAGGCCGTAGCCGGCACGGCTGACGCCCAGCGTCGTCCCGATGATCTCCGCCGCGAGATACGACATCTCGGCCGGGTCGGTCATTTCGCGCAGGCCGTCACCCAGCGCGATCAGCGCGGCCTGGTGACTCAGGACGCGGCGCCGGGCAGTGACGTCCTGCGACACGCCGACCATCTGGCGGACGCGCCCGTGGCTGTCGTGCTCCAGCCGCCCGTTGACCTGGATCCAGTGGAGCGACCCGTCGGGCCAGACGATGCGGTATTCGACCTCGTAATGCTCGCCGGTCGACAGCGACCGGTCGACCGCGGCGCGCATGTGGGCGCGGTCGTCGGGATGGATCGCGTCGAGCAGGTCCGGGTAGCTGAACGGCTCGTCGGCGCCCCGGCCATATTGCGCCCTGCACTCGGGCGAGGTGTGCAGATCGTTGCTGCGCAGGTCCATCGTCCAGGCACCCAGCCCGCCCGCCGCGAGCGCGACGCGCAACCGTTCCTGACCGGCGTTGATGGCGACCAGCCGCGTCCGCGCCTCATATTGCCGCAACCGCGCGCGCCGCGCCGCGCGCGCCAGGCTGATCAGCGTGGTCGGGTGGAACGGCCGTTCGAGGAAGGTGACGTTGCCCAGCGTCTCGAGCAATCGCACCGCGCCCGGGTTACGCTCGAGCCCGCCGCCGCGCGCGGTCAGCACGATGAACGGGAAGTCGGACCATTCTTCCTGATCGGCAAGGAACCCCGCCAGGTCGCGCAGATCGGCGCCGCGCAACGTTTCCTCGGTGACGATCGCGAACCCTGCCCCGCCGCGAAGCGTCTGGACGAACGACGCAAGGTCGGGAACGGCCGCTGCCTCCAGCCCCGCCTCGCGCAACATCGCCTGCGCGACGTCCGCATCGCGGCCGCGCGGCGCCAGGATCAGCGCATTTTCGGCGGTCGTCCGGTTCAAGCGCGGCTACGCCTTGCTCGTATCCAGCAGCGTGGCACTGCCTTCGTGCAGCAGGCTCGGCACGCCGCGCAACACGCCCTGGAATCCCGCGAGCGGCTCGCCCAGCGTGATCCCCTGACTGCCGAGCATATACTCCCTGATCGTGTCTTCGTGCGTGCCCGTGCGTTTCTTGACGACCGAAACTGCGCGACGAACGCGCCCGAGCGCCTCGAAATAACGCAAGAGGATGACGGTATCGGCCAGATAGGTGACATCGACCGGCGCCTTCATGTCGCCGACCAGTCCGTGCTGCGCCACCGTCAGGAAGGTCGTCGCGCCCTGACGGTTCAGATATTGCAGCAATTCGTGCATGTGCAGAACGAGCGCCTGTTCCTCGGGCATCGCCGCCTGGTAACCGTTGAGGCTGTCGATCACGACGGTACGTGCGCCATGCTTTTCGACGCAGACGCGAACCCGCTCCGAGAACTCGCCCGGGGTCAACTCTGCCGCGTCGATCTGTTCGATCACCAGCTTCTTGGCATCGACCATCGCCTGCAGGTCGATCCCCAGCCCCTTCGACCGTTCGAACAACAGCCCGAGCTCTTCGTCGAATACGAACATCGCCGCGCTTTCACCGCGTGCTACCGCCGACTTCACGAAACTGAGCGCGAGCAGCGACTTGCCCGTGCCCGATGGTCCTAGAATCAGCGTGCTCGACCCGCGCTCTAGTCCGCCGCCTAGCAGCCGATTCAGCGACTCGTTGTCGCTCGCCACGGTCTTGCGCGCGAAACCCGCCCGGTACTCGGCCGACACCAAACGCGGGAACACGCGCACGCCCCCGGTGTCGATCACGAAGTCGTGGAAGCCACCGCGATAGCGCCGCCCGCGATATTTGAGCACGCGCATCCGCCGCCGTTCGGCGCCGTAACTGGGGGACAATTCCTCCAGCCGGATCACCGCATGCGCGACGCTGTGCACGGTCTTGTCCATCACGTCCGCGGTCAAATCGTCGAGCATCAGCACGGTCGCGTCGTGTTTCGCGAAATAGTGCTTGAGCGCGAGGATCTGGCGGCGATAGCGCAGCGAGCTTTGCGCGAGCAGGCGGATTTCGGACAGGCTGTCGAGCACCACCCGTGACGGCTTCACGCGCTCGAACGCTTCGAAGATGCGCTTGGTGGTTTCGCCGAGTTCGAGATCGGACGAATAAAGCAGGCTTTGCTGCTGGTCCTCGTCGAGGAGGCTCTCCGGCGGGATCAGTTCGAACACTTTGAAGTTATCGGGGAAGGTCCAGCCGTGCGACGCCGCGCCGTCGCGCAACTCCTGCTCGGTTTCCGACAGGGTAATGTACAGAACGGTCTCGCCCGCTGCCGCGCCCGCCATCAGGAATTGCGTGGCGATCGTGGTCTTGCCGGTGCCAGGGCTACCCTCGAGCAAGTATAGCCGGCCCTTCGCCAAGCCCCCCGCCAGTATTTCGTCCAGTCCGGCAACGCCGGTTTCGTAGTTATCCATCGTCACTCCGTCGCGCGATTGATTACGGCTAACAGGTACGCGACCGTTACAACCTAACTTGGCTCAATGCCGCAACGACGATTTTGATCCGATGGGATGGAAGCGGCGCGAAGGGCGCACGGCGTCGACGGGGCGACGGCGCCGCCGAAATTGGATGGGAAAGACGGCGCCGTCCTGGCGCTTAACGCTGGAGGCGCGGCGATCCTTCGGCAGCACCATTGCGGCGCCAGCGGCCCCCGCCCATCGCTCCGCCCAGACCCATCGCGCGGCGCTGTTGCCGCCATGCGCGCCACTGCTGCTGGCGCTCGGCGCGCTGTTCGGGCGTCAGGCCGGCGAGCATCGCCTGGCGCCGTGCGCGGCGCTCGGCCCGTTGGTCAGGGGTGAGCGCGCCGGGCCGTGGTGCCGCGGCGGGGAGCGGCGGCCCAATCTGCGGCTTGTTGCCGTCGGCGGCGGCCGCGGAGCGCGCCTCCAGCCGTGCTTCGTAGCGCGCCGCCATCTTCGGATGCTGCGCGAGGAAATCGGCCTTGATCTTCGCGACCGCGAGCTTGCGCTCGGCCGGCGGCAGCGCCTTGATCCGCCGCCATTCGGCGATCGCGGCCGCGCGCTGATCGGGCGGGAGTGCGCGCAGCTTCGCCGCCATCGCGCGCTGGATCAGCGGACGAGCGACCGGCAAGCCGGCGGCGATCCGCGCCGCGCGGCGCTCGCGCCATTGCTCCTCCGGGGCGGGGGCGATGGGCGTGGGATCGGCGAGCGGCAGCGCGGCGAGCGCGACCGGCTTGCCGGCTTCGGCCCGCGGCTCTTCGACGCGAACGACATGTTTGGGCTTGGGCGCGGGTGCCGCGGCGACGCGCGTGATCCCCGGAATGCGGATCGGCAAATGGTCGAGCAGCCCGGTCGCCGCCGCGGTCGCGCTGGCGATGACGAGCGCGCCGGCACCCAGCAACAGCCGCCCGTGCCGCCGCCACCCGCTGCGCGCCGAACGCCGCGGGAGTGCCGCACCGCTACGTGCCGCCGCGACTACGTCCCCCGCCAGGCCCGCGCGGATCGGCGGCACGGTGACTCGGTCGAGCGCTGCTTGCTCGCTGGCCGAAAACGCGGTCATGCCGTGTCCCCCGCCAGCGTGGTCAATCCGCGCGCCGCCAGCGCGACACGCATCGCGCCCCGCGCGCGCAGGAGCAAAGATTCGAACGCCTTCAGCTTCATCTCAAGCACCTCGGCCGCCGCGGCATTGGGCAGCTCCTCGTAATACGTCAGCACGATCGCGGCGCGGTGCCGCTCGGTCAGGTCGCCCAGCGCGGCGAGCGCCGCCGCGCGCAATTGTTCCTCCGCCATCGCCGCGTCTGCCCGCGGCCGCTCGTCAGCGCGCTCCGGCACCTCGGCATCGCTCGAAAAGCGCCGCCGCCTGAGGCGATCGAGGCACAGGTTGACCGCGACTCGCGTCAGCCACGCCGCGATCCCCGCCTGTCCCGGCCGCCAGCGGGCCGCCGATGCCCACAACCTGAGCAGCGCCTCCTGCGCGACATCCTCGGCCTCGGCCGCATCACCCAACATGCGGTAGGCCACGCGGTGCACCAGCCCAAGCTGCGCTTCGACTACGCGCGAAAACGCCAGCGCATCGCGCGCGGCAACGCGCACCATCACCGCATCGTCGCTGTCCGCCGCCGCGGTCTCCCGCGCGGGCGTCATCTGCCGCATCAACACGCCGCTATGTTACTCCTCGCCGATTAACGGGTGAAGCCGGGATACCCTTTGCGGTGTGCTGCGTTTCTATCCGGCGAAGGAGATGCAGCATGACCGGCGGCAACGCATTCGATCGCGGCGACGGCTATTCGGGGCAGGACTACGACCGGACCCGCGAGGCGGCGGAGGGCGCGAAGCTGCCGGCCGGCACCGTCGCGCAGCGCCCCGACGACGCCGCACCGCCCGACGAGGACTTGCCGCCCGATGCCGGCCGCCGCGCTTTCTTCGACCCCAGGACCGGCGAAGTTCGCGGCAGCGGCGCGGGCGCCGGCGGGGGCAATCCGGGCGAGGATTACGACAGCGACGCGGCGGCGGGCGACGGCTTCCCGCAGACCGGCAAGGGCAGCGATCAGCCGTAGCGGGCGATCGCGAACCCCTCGGCATCGGTCGGCGCGACGAAATGCGCGGTGAACTGGTCGAAGGTCGCGTCGTCGACCTGGTATGGATGCGTGCCGCTCGCGTTGCGCGCATGCATCCGCGCGCGGCACACGTCGTCGGGCGGATCGAGGAAGTGCAACGTCGCGGTCACCCCCGCCGCATCCGCGAGTTCCTTCATCCACGCGCGGCTCGCGACCGTGTTCGCGGGGAAATCGAGCACCACCGCCTGCCCGCCGCGCACCATCGCGACGATCAAGGGTGAGATCGCCGCGCGTAGCCGCTCGCTCGAGCGCAGATAATCGGCAAGGTCCGCGATCTCGCCCGGATAGAGCGTCGACAGCCAGTGATCCTCCGCGATCACCACCCCGCCCGCCTTCGCCGCCAGCCGCACCGACAGCGTCGACTTCCCCGCCGCGATCTTGCCGCACAGCAGGTGGAGCGCGCCGGTCATCCTTTCGCCATCTCCATCAGCACCGCCCATTCGTCGTCGCGCACCGGAGTCACCGACAGCCGCGACTGGCGCAGCACCTCGATCTTGGCGAGCCGCGGCTCGGCCTTCATTTCGGCCAGCGTGACATGGTGCTGCAATGACGCGACCGGCTTGACCTCAACGCTCGCCCAATCGCCCTTCTCGCCGTCGGGACGCCACGTCCGCGTGACTTCCATCACCCCCGCGCACGCTTTCTCGGTGTTCGAATGGTACAGGATCGCGCGGTCGCCGACCGCCATGTCCTTCAGGAAGTTGCGCGCGGTGTAATTGCGGATGCCGTCCCATTCGGTCACACCATCGCGGACGAGATGGCCCCAGCCGTAGACCTCCGGCTCCGACCGCAAGAACCAATACGCCATAGCTGCTTCCCTATCTAAACGTTAACTGAACGCCCGTCTCAGCGGCCATTCAGACCGAATCGCCTACAAGCTTGCAACAAGCTCGGACAGTTCTGCGTTGATAGGCAATGCGGAACCGGGCTCTTAGAAGGAGGTTCGAGATGACCAATTTTCTGACCAAGACCGTGCTCGCTGCCAGCCTGGGCGCGACCGCGCTGACCGCGGCAGCGCCGGCCGACGCGCAATATTACCGCGGCCGTTATCACCGCAACAACGACGGCGCGGCGATCGTCGCGGGCGTCGCCGGCCTCGCGATCGGCGCGGCGCTGGCGTCGAGCGCCAATCGCGACCGCTATTATCGCGACGATTATTATTACAACAATTACAACACTTACCCGCGGTACAATTATTATAACAACGACTACCGCTACAATTATCGCGCGTGCCGCATCGAGCGCCGCTACGACCCGTATTACGGCCGCAGCGTCCGCGTGCGGGTGTGTTACTGACGCGGGCGCACAGGGATTAGCGCAAGCTAATCCCTGAGACGCCGCGGCGGGCGGCGAGGCCGCGCAGCGGCTTCGTCCGACGGCGTGGCGCCACCCGAAAGAACGGCGCGGGAGGCGACTCCCGCGCCGTTGCTTTTTCCGTCAACCGGCGGCAAGGCCGCGCACCATGACCAAGCCCAGCGACACCCCGCCCGACCGCCTGTCGACCAACCCCGCCAGCCCGCATTTCGACCAGGAAAAGCTGCAACGCGGCATCGGTATCCGCTTCAAAGGCAGCGAGCGCCACGACGTCGAGGAATACAGCATCTCCGAAGGCTGGATCCGCGTCGCGCTAGGCAAGAAGGTCGATCGCCACGGCAACCCGCTGACGCTTAAGCTGAGCGGGCCGGTAGAGGCTTGGTTTGAAAGCGGGGGCGATCGGGGCGAAGACGCCGACGCCGAAGCGAACTAGGCCTCAATCGCCCCGATCCCCTTCGTTCCGCGGCTTCTTGTGCCCTGAATGCTGGCGCTCGTCGGCGGCAAGGCTCTTGCCGACGTCGACCTCGTCGCTGAACTGCCCGTCCTTGTCGCGGCGGACATAGCGTTTGTCGTCGGGGTGCGGCTCGATGATGTGGCGTTCGGTCATGGTATCGCGCTCCTGTTGGAAAGATGCGCCCCTAACGCATTGGATTCATGCTCTGTTCCCGGTTTCGTTTTCCTACAGAGGCTGAACCATGGTATGATCCGGGGGCCAGTCGCTTGTGGGGCCGCGCTCTTTGATCGTTTGCATATTCCCTCGATTGTCGCTTCGCGCGCGAGGCGCAGGCGCGACGTTCGCCGGTCCCCTGCCGTCCCGCTCCACCATCGGTGTAATCCTTGTAATCTTCCGCGCTTGCCGGCGGGCTGGTCGCGCCGCCGTCGCCGTCCATGGCCAGTGCGAACATTGGGAACATTCGCCCCACGGGGCCGGCCTGCCTTTCCCCGACATGGGCCGGCGTTGTGCGGCGTGCGGCTTTCCGCTAAGGGCGCCCATCGCGAATTTCCCACGATTTACCCAGAGGCTTGTTTGGCAAAAGAAGAACTTCTCGAAATGCGCGGCCAGGTGGTGGAGCTCCTCCCCAACGCCATGTTCCGCGTCCGGCTGGAAAACGACCATGAAATTCTCGGCCACACCGCCGGCAAGATGCGCAAGAACCGCATCCGCGTGCTGGTCGGCGACGAAGTGCTGGTCGAGCTCACGCCATATGATCTGACCAAGGGCCGCATCACCTATCGCTTCATGCCGGGCCGCGACGGGCCGGGGCCGCGATAACATGCCGCCAGGCGCGAAGGCGCCTGCGCCTACCCTCGTTCTCGCCTCCACCTCCCCGCGCCGCCGCGAGTTGCTCGCGCGGATTGGGGTGGTACCGAGCCGGATCGCCGCTCCAGAGATCGATGAGACCCCGTTGAAGGGCGAAGTGCCGCGCGCCTATGTCGCGCGACTCGCCGAGGCGAAAGCGCTCGCGGTCGCGCGAGCGCCGGAAGAGATCGTGCTCGCGGGCGACACCACCGTGGCAGTGGGGCGCCGCATCCTCGAAAAGCCTGCGGACGAGACGGACCTACGCCGCATGCTCGGGCTGCTGTCGGGGCGGCGGCATCACGTCTATTCTGGCGTCTGCGTGGTCGGGCCGGACGGCAAGCCGCGCACGCGCGTGGTCGACACGATCGTCGGGTTCAAGCCGCTCTCGCCCGTCGAAATCGACTGGTACGTCGCGAGCGGCGAAGGGATGGGCAAGGCCGGCGGCTATGCGATCCAAGGCCGCGCCGAGGGTTTCGTGCGCTACCTCGCGGGGAGCCATTCGAACGTCGTCGGGCTGCCGGTGTTCGAGACGCTGGGGATGCTGCGCAGCGCGGGCCTGCCGCTTGGCTGAGTGGCTGTACGAGGCCGGGATCGGCGAGGCGCGCGCCGCGTTGGTCGAGGGCGGGCGGATCGTCGCGGCGCGGATCGAACGGCCGGGTGGGTTGCGGGTTGGGACGGTGTTCGAGGCGCGGCTGGTCGAGCGCGTCGCGGTGGGCTTGTCGCGAGTCGAGGGCGATGCGGGCGCGGCGGTCATCGCGCAGGTACCGCCGGGCGTGACCGAGGGCGCGCGGCTGCGGGTCGAGGTAGTGCGCGAAGCACTGCCCGAGGCAGGACGAGTCAAGCTCGCCAAAGTGATCGCGACCGACGCCGCGCCGGCGGAAGGCCCCGATCTGCTTACGCGTTGCCGGGCGAGCGGCCACGCGGTGCGGATGCTCCATGCGCACGAGCCCGACGCGCTCGAAGCGGCGGACTGGTCCGAGGTACTCGACGAAGCGCTCACCGGCGAGATCGCCTTTGCCGGCGGGAGCCTGCGCCTGTCGCCGACCCCGGCGATGACGCTGTTCGACGTCGACGGCCCCGGCGCGACCGCGGCACTGGCGGTGACGGCAGCGACCGCGGCGGCGGAGGCGATCATGCGCCACGATATCGGCGGGTCGATCGGCATCGACTTCCCGACCGTGACGGGCAAGGCCGAGCGCCGCGCGGTCGCCGAAGCAATCGACGCCGCGCTGCCGCAACCGTTCGAGCGCACCGCGCTCAACGGTTTCGGGTTCCTGCAGATCGTTCGCCCCCGCCCGCGCGCCTCGCTCCCCGAATTGCTACGCGCCGATCCGGTCGCGACCGAGGCGCTGGCCCTGCTCCGCCGGATCGCACGCATTCCGCCGCCGGTCGCGGCGGTACACGATGTCCCCACGCCGGTTCGCCGCTGGCTCGACGACCGCCCGCACCTGATCGCCGAGTTGTCGCGTCGCACCGGCGTCCCCATTTCCTTGCGATGACCGACACCTGTCCGCTCTGCGGCAAGCCGACGATGCCCGAGCACAAGCCGTTCTGCAGCCGCGGCTGCAAGGATCGCGACCTGCTCAAATGGCTCGGCGAAGGCTATGCCATTCCTGGCGCGCCGGTCGATCCGGAAGCCCCAAGACCTACACTAGACACGCCCGAAACCCGCGACTAAGAGGCCCGCTCTCTCGCGGTACCCGCGCAGGCCCAGGTAGCTCAGTTGGTAGAGCATGCGACTGAAAATCGCAGTGTCGGCGGTTCGATCCCGTCCCTGGGCACCACCGCTGAGCGCGGGAAATTTAGCGCAGCTAAATGCACCACGCGCCAGCGCGGCCGGCGTCGGCACCGCTGACGACCGACGACGCGGCTTTGCCGCGGCGCGCTGGTTAATCCCTATTCCCCCGGCCGATACCGCCGCTCGACATGCCCCGCCAGCTCGTCCGGATAGAAATACACCGGCCGCAAATTGCCCGTCGCGTACCGCTCTGCCTGATCCGCAAAATGCTTCGAGCGCGGATTGCCGCTCTCCCCGCCTGCCGTAACCGCCAGCGCGCGAACGCGCGGACCGAACTCGACCACCGCGACGAAGCTGTTGCCGCTGGTGCCATAATAGCGTTTCGTCCCCGGCCACGGCTTGGCGCCAAACGACGCGAGGCTGCCCCATTGCGCGGAGGCGAAGCCGACCGGGATCGACTGCGCGGCATCGTCGAAATGCGGCACGATCGAATCGTCCAACCGTTGCCAGCGGTTGATTTGGCCCCACGGAATCCGCCAGCTGCCGAAATCGCGCTGCAGCCGGTCGACCGCCGCCGACAGCGCGTCGAGCTTGGCCGCCGGCGATACGCGCTTTTCGATATAGTCGGGCACGTTCATCCGCTCGGCCTGCGCGAAGCTGCCGACTTCGCGCCACAAGGTGTCGCCCCAGAATACGGCGAGGCTGGTCGGGCGCGAATCGAGGCCCCAGCGGAAATCCCATGCGTGCAGCAGCGCGACAGGCTCGGCGAGTTTGGCACGGCGCGGGTCGTCGCCGGGCAGCGCATCGTATGCCGCGAACAGTCCGGGCAGCAGCGCGCGAAACGCCGGCAGGTCGCTGTCGAACGCCGCCGCGCGCAGGCCGTCGAGCGTCCATCCCGCGTGGCCGGTCAACAAATTGTCGGCATGGACGCCGCGATAATTCCAGCCGGCTTGGTCCATGTATTTGGGGAAGTCCGCCGCCTTCGGGCTGTCCGGTCCCGCCGCGTCCCACGGCCAGTCGTTGGAGTTACGCACCCAGCCGACGCGCGGGTTGAGCACGCTCGGCAAGCTTGCGAGGCTATGCAGTCCCTTCCAGTCCGCCGCCGCGTTCGCCCCGTCGACCGGGCGCGTATAGTCGAAGCGATCGTCGCGCACCGGCATGAACTGCGGCATCAGGAACGCGATCTCGCCCTTGCTGTCGGCGAACAACGTGTCGTTCGACGAATTGGCCTTGCGCTCCGCGACCCGAAGATAGCTGGCGAGATCGGTCGCCTTGGTGCGCAGGAAACTTTGTTCGAGCGCCGGGACCGGCTTCCACATGAGGGCGGTTGCGAGCCACTTGCCGTTCCGCTCGGCGACGATCGGGCCATGTTTCGTACGATACGTGTCGAACGTCCGTTCGCCGAGCGACCCGTCGGCCCGACGGAACGCGATCGTCACCGGTGTGGCGATCGCACTGCCCACAGGTTCGGCAAATTCATCGACGTTATCGACCCCCGACGAGGTGTGCATCCACCCCGCCTTTGCGTTGAAACCCTGGTAGACGAAGAACTGCCCCCAGGTCGCGGCGCCATAGGCGTTGAGCCCCTCGCCGCTCGTCACTTGCTGTTCGGCGCGAAAGTAGAAACTGGTGTGCGGATTGATCAGCAGGAGTGCGTGGCCGTCCTTCGTCAGCTTGGGCGCGATCGCGATTCCGTTTGAGCCCGATGGCTCGCGCGGAATCTTGCCCAGCTCCATCGCGGTTCTGGGCGTCGGCTTGCCGTAGAACGTCTTTAGTTCGGAGAGCGAGATCCGCTCGATGTCGCCCCCGATGCTCCCTTCGGTGAAGCTCAGCGCCATCCACGGCTCGAACCGGGTCAGCACCCTGGGCTTGGTCCCGGGGTGCGTCGCCAAGTAGAAATTGAGCCCGTCGGCCCAAGCATTCATCAGTTTCTTGAGCCACGGCTGCGCGCCGGCATAGTCCTTCTTCAACTCGACCGGATCGACGAACAGCCGCTGGCGCAGATCGGCCCAGACCGCGTCCTCCCCCGCCCCCGGCGCTTCCGCCCTCCGCCCGAGCGCTGTGAGGTAATTGGCCTCGATCCGCGAAAAATCGTCCTCGGCCTGGGCGTAGATCATCCCGAACACCGCGTTCGCGTCGGTCTTCCCCGCGATATGCGCGATCCCCCAATCGTCGCGCGTGATCGTGACGTTGGCGGCTTCCGCTCGCCAGCGCATCATCTCGGGATCAGCGGCGCGCGCGCTGGGCGCAGTGGCGAGCAGCGCAAGGGCTAGGAGCGGCAGGCGGGCGAGGCTATTCATGCCCGCGAGCGTAACGCGCGAACGGGGAGATGACCATGCGGTGGCTAGCCTTGCTGATGGCGGCGTTGATCGGCCCCACGACCGCGCTCCCCGCCGCGGAGCCCGCGCCGGCGGGTGCGATCCTGATCAAGCCGGCGGGCGTATTCGACGGGCTGGACGGCAAGGTGCATCCCGGTTGGCAAGTGCTGGTCGAGGGCGACAAGATCGCCGCGGTCGGCCCTGCCCTCGCCGCCCCCGCCGGCGCGCAAGTCATCGACCTGCCCGGCGACACGCTGATGCCCGGGATGATCGAGGGGCACGGGCATCTGTTCCTGCATCCGTACAACGAGACGCCGTGGGACGATCAGGTGCTCCACGAGCCGCTCGCACTGCGCACGGCACGTGCCGTCGCCAGCGCGCGCGCGACGCTGATGGCCGGGTTCACCAGCGAGCGCGACTTGGGCACCGAGGGCGCGGGGTACGCCGACGTCGGCTTGCGCCAGGCGATCGAGCAGGGGATCGTGCCGGGGCCGCGGCTCAACGTCGCGACGCGCGCGATCGTCGCGCTCGGGGCTTATGGCCCCAAGGGTTTCGAGCCGGGGGTCGAGATACCGCAAGGCGCGGAGGAAGTGTCCGGCGTCGATTCGATCGTCGCCGCGGTGCGCCGCCAGATCGCGGCGGGGGCGGATTGGGTGAAGCTCTACGCCGATTACCGCTGGCGCCCGGGCGAGGAGAGCAAGCCGACGCTGAGCCTCGAGGAAATGAAGGCCGCGGTCGCCGCCGCGCATGACGCCGGGCGCCCGGTCGCGGTCCATGCCGCCACCGCCGAGGGCATGCGCCGCGCGGTTGCCGCCGGGGTCGACACGATCGAGCATGGCTATGGCGGCACGCCGGAGATTTTCGCGGCGATGGCGGCGAAGGGGATCGCGCTGTGTCCCACGCTCGCCGCTCCGGACGCGGTCGCACGCTATCGCGGGTGGAACGGCGCTGAGCCCGCGCCCGCCAGCGTGCTGCTTAACCGGTCGAGCTTCGCGCTGGCGATGAAGGCGGGCGTCCACATCTGCATGGGCGGCGATGTCGGGGTGTTCGCGCACGGCCAGAACGCGCGCGAAATGGAATTGATGGCCGCCGCCGGGATGCCGGCGCCGCAAGTGCTGATCGCCGCGACCTGGGGCAACGCGCGATGGCTCAGGATGGACGGCAAGCTGGGCGCGGTGAAGGTCGGGCTGCTCGCCGACCTGGTCGCGGTCGAAGGCGATCCGACCGCCGATATTGCCGCGGTGCGCCGCATCGCGCTCGTGATGAAGGGTGGCACGGTGATGCGCCGCTGAATAGGCACGACGCGGCCATGTGCGCGCTTGACGGACGAACGCACGCTGGTGTTTGATGATGCCCATAGAACGGGCGATGAGGGGATTGAGCATGGCCGACGATAAACCGACCGACGACGTCGACGTCACGAAGGCTTGGCACGCATCGCAGGGCCAGAAATCGGCCGCGGGGCGGCTCCGCCTTTTTGCCATTATCGCCTGGGTCGTCGCGATCGGCAGCGAAATCGCCGGCGTCGTCATGCTCAAGCAGCACAAGTTCGACCATGGCAACATGGCACTGCTGATCGGCCTGCTGGTCGTGATCGCGGTGTTCGCGATCGCGGGCAACGTGTGTTGGAAGTCCGCCAACAGGCAGGACCCTGCAAGCCAGGCCGACAAGGCGCGGTTCCTGTTCCAGAACCAGCTCGGCGCGATCATCACGCTGATCGCGTTCCTGCCGCTGATCGTCCTGATCTTCATGGACAAGGACATGGACCCCAAGAACAAGCAGATCGCGGGCGGCGTGGGCGTCGTCCTCGCGCTGATCGCGACGTTCATCGGGGTCGATTTCAACCCGCCCTCGACCGAAAAATACACGCAGGACATGAATCAGTGCGCGGCGCAAATCAAAGCCGGCCAGCCCACCACGGCCTGCTCGCCCGAAGTCGCCGACCAGGCGAAGGCGATCGCCGCCGACACGAGCACGGTCGCCGACGCCACGAAGAGCGCGGCGAACCCGGCGGGGCAGGATGTCGTATACTGGATCGCGCCCGAGGGCGGGGCGAAGAAATCCGCCGATCCGCACGTATTCCACCTGTGCGAAGGCGTGACCCCGCTGCGTGGCAAGACGGTCAATCACGGGTCGGTAGCCGACGCCTATGCGCAGAACGCCACGCGGATCACCAAGCAGATTTCGATGGAGCAGAAGCAGTGCGGATTCGCCGCCGCGGCCCCTGCCGCCGCAACGGCTCCCGCTGCGAAGTAAAGGCTCGGCGCTAGAGCAGGTCCTTGAGCGGAACGGTCGTATCGGCGAGGCGCGCCGGGTCGACCGTGGCGCCCGCCTCGACCAGCTTGCGGCCCTGAACGTAATCGCGCGTCGCGTTGATACAGTCGAGCGCGATGACGCGGCCGGCTTTCAGGTGGATCATGGAGAAGCTGCGCGCCGCGGGGTCTCCGCGTAGCACCGCTTGGTCGTAACCGATCGACAGCCCGACGGTCTGCAATTTGAGGTCGTACTGGTTCGACCAGAACCACGGCGTCGCGGTATAGGCGACGTCCTCGCCCAGGATCGCCTTCGCCGCGACATTGGCCTGGTCGGTCGCGTTCTGGACCGATTCGAGCCGCAGCTCCGCCCCGCCCGCGAAGCCATTGGCGTGGAGCGCGCAATCGCCGACCGCGTAGATGTCGGGCAGCGAGGTGCGGCACTGGGCGTCGACATAGACGCCGTTGCCCCCGACTGCGCCTGCCGCCAGCAGAGCCTCGACTGTCGGGACGATCCCAATCCCGACCACTACCATGTCGGCGGGCACGGTCGTGCCGTCGGCCAAATGCACGCCACTCACCTTGCCTTCGCCGAGCAAGCGGTCGACCGACACACCGGTCCGCACGTCGACCCCGTGCGCGCGATGCTCGGCCTCGAAGAAATGCGACAGGTCCGGTCCCGCGACGCGCGCCATCACGCGATCTAGCGCTTCGAGCAGGACGACGCGCTTGCCGAACTTGCTGAGCACCGCCGCCGCCTCGAGTCCGATGAACCCGCCACCCACGACGACCGCGTTCGTTACTTTGGGCATCTCAGCGATCATCCGATCGGCATCGACGCGGTTGCGCACGGTATGAACGCCGGCGAGATCGCGTCCCTCGCACGCCAGTTTTCGCGCGTGCCCGCCCGCGGCCCACACCAGGCTGCCGTAACCGATCGTTGCGCCGTCATCGGTCGTCACGGTGTGCGCCGCCGGATCGACGGTGACGACGGTGCGGCCGAGCAGCATGGCGACGTCGCGCTCCTCCCAGAAGGCCGGCTGGCGGATAAGGATGCGGTCGAAGCTTTTGTCGCCGGCCAGATATTCCTTCGACAAGGGCGGGCGCTCGTACGGCAGCTCCGGCTCGTCGCCGATCACGCCGATCAACCCGGCGAACTTGCCCTGCCGGAGCGCGATCGCTGCCTGGGCGCCGCCATGCCCCGCGCCGACGATCAGGACGTCGTAATGATCTGCCACCCAAGCCTCCGTCGGATACGCTTGCCTGTCTTCGCGCATCGCCGCAAGAAGCGGTCCGGGGGAAGCGATGACCGAGCCGCCGATCAGAAAACGGGACGATGCGCTCGACGCGCTGCGTGGCCTCGCGATCTTCGGGATGGTACTGGTCAACCTGCAAGGGTCCGACGCGCACGTCTTCCCGATCCTCGCGCACGCGCCATGGAACGGGCTGACCATCGCCGACCTGGTGTTCCCGCTGTTCCTGCTGTGCGCCGGGCTGTCGCTCCCGCTGGCAATGGACGGGCGCGAGCCGCGGGCGAGCGTCGGCCGGATCGTGCGGCGATCGGTGCTGCTCTACCTGATGGGCTTCTCGATCGGCTGGATCGTCCATGCCAGCACGCACCTGATCGATATCCGCTTCACCGGCGTGCTGGCGCGGATCGCGATCGTCTATCTGATGTGCGCACTGACGACGCGTGCGACGACCGGCTGGAAGGCGCCGGCGATTGTTGCGGTGGCGTTGATGGTGGTGCACGGTCTGCTGCTCTACGCGCCGCCGCCCGACGGGGTCGCGAGCATGGCACCGGGCGGCGGGTTCAGCGGCTGGCTGGACCGCGCAGTGCTCGGCGGCACACGGCTGTACGGCAAGGTGTTCGACCCCGAAGGGCCGCTGTCGACGCTATCGGCGATCGCCACCGCGATGATCGGTGTCGCGGTCCAGCGGCTGGTGGTCGGGCGATCGAAGGTGTTGTTCAGGACGGCCATGTTGTGCCTCGTCGCCGCAATCGGCGCGTGGTTCCTCTGGCCGATCAACAAGGCGCTGTGGACGCCGACCTTCGTGCTGGTCAACGCTGCGATCGGGCTGGGGATGCTCTGCCTGCTCAAATCGTTCTGGCCGCGGGTCGGCAGCTGGGGACCGGTAAGGCTCGCCACCAAGCTCGGCACGGTCGCGCTGACGCTCTACGTCGTCCACGCGCTGCTAACCGCTGTCCTCGTGATCCGTGTCGGCGGCGAGCGGCTCTGGGCGCTCACGTTCGATGCGTTCGCGAAGCTCGGTTTGCCGCTCGACTGGACCTCATTGCTGTACGCGGTAATCGCCGGCACGCTCTCCGTCCTCATCACGCTGGCGCTGGCGAAGCGCGGCTGGGTGCTACGTGTCTAGTCGCCTCACCGTCACGTTTTGGTCGACCAGGTCGGCGCGGCCGAAGATCGTCAGGAAGCTGATGTCGGTGGCGTCGCGCCCGACGCCGATCCGCGCAATCCCTTCCTCCGGCGCGAGGCCCGTCGGGTCGACCAGCCGCCACGCGCCATCGAGCCACACTTCGACCACCGCATGGAAATCCTCGGGCTCGAGCGCCCAGGCATAGGCGCCGACCATTCGCGCGGGGATGTCAGCTGCGCGCGCGAGTGCGATCAGCAGATGCGCGTAGTCGCGGCACACCCCGCGCCGCGCGACGAGCGTGTCGACCGCGGTCGTGCCGATCTCGCCGGGCTCGTAGGTCAAATGGTTGCGAATCCAGTCGACCATCGCCGCGACGCGATCGCCGCTCGTTCCGTTGGCGAACTCGCGGCGCACCATCGTGTCGAGCCGGTCGGACTCGCAATAGCGGCTGGGGAAGAGATACGGCACGACGTTCGCCGGCAGCGTCTTCATGTCGTCCGCATTCAGGCCGCGTAGCGTCGTCGCGGGCCGCTCGATTTCGACCGTCGCGGTATAGCGCGCGGTCACCCGCCCCGCGCCTCGCGCCCAGGTCCTCCGCCCTACCCCGTCATCGGCGGCGATCGGCGTCAGCGGCCCCGTTCCGCCAACCTCCAGCAAATCCTCGACCAGCCGCTGATCGGGGGTCTGCGCGACCTCGAGCGCGAACAGCAGGTCGGCGGGCTCGGGCAGCGAATAATCGAGCCAGGCGTGGATGGAGAGGCGCATGTCGGCGGCGTTACTCGATTGGCAGACGACGGTCCCTAACGCACGGCAGCGGGAAAGACATAGCCTGTTCGGCTTCAGCCCCCGCGCCGCGCCCATTCACCAGCTGAGGAGCACTCGGCCGTTCGCCGGGATCGTATAGTCGATCCGATCGTCCGAGACGCGCCGCGGCGCGATGCGTTCACCTGCTGATGTCGCAACGACGATTTTGGGAAGCGTGTGCCGGGGCAACCGGACGACACTCAGCGCGGCCTGCCGATCGTCGCCCCCGTTCAACTCGAAATTGAGCGACCGTTCGGAGGTGCGCTCGCTGTTGACGGGAAAGTGGTCGCAGAAAAACCGGAACGGGGCGCCCTCCACGCGATGGAAAGCGCGGCTCGTGAACACGAACGCCGCACCCGCGCCGTAGATCTCCTGTCCGACTTGCCCGGCCTGGTCTCCGCCGACGTAAAGGTCTTCGACCGGGAAAGACAGTTTGCGGTCGATGTGCCCGTTGCGATTCTCGGCCGCGAGCGCGTCGGCGGGCAGCGCATCGGGATAATAGAACCACGCCCGGTCGAGCGCATATTTGCAATATTCGCTGAGCAGCAGGCGCACCGCCGGATCGAGATCGGGGCCGCTGTCCTTGATGTAGCGTTCGAACGCGGCGAGGCTGTCGAAACATTCGTAGATCGCCATGTACGGCGCGTCGTGCAGGCAGGTCGCGCCGAGGAACACGCGGTAGTTCGCCGCCCGCCCGATCTCGGATTCCCAGATCACCGTGTTGTGAAAGAAGCTCGCCAGATAGACGTAGCTTTGCTGTAGAAAATATGGGTTGTCGGTCACGCGCCATAACCGCAGGCACGCGGCCGCGCCCCAGGCGGTCAGGTTCGCCTGATAATTGAGCTCGAACCGCATGTCCTTCGCGGCCTCGATCGCGGCGCAGGCTTCGTCGAGATACCGCCCGTCCTTGGTGAGCTCGAACGCCTGGAGCATGACATAGGCGTACAGGCCGCCGACATCGGTCTGCCCCAGGCCATCATCGTTGCGCGCTTCGGTGATGACGTCGAAGCTGTCGATCTTGAACTGGATCGGCCAGGCGTAGTTGAAATTTCGCGCCGCCTTGATCGCGTAGTCGAGCGACGCGGTGAAAAAGCGCCGGGCCTTCTTGTCGCCCTCGATCGCCAGCCGCCCGAGATTGAGCAGCGGATGGTAGAGATACCAGCTGTCGACCGCGTCGGCGTCCTTGTCCTTGCCGACGTTGGGCAGGTAGCGCCGCATCGTGCCAAGCTTGCGGTCGTAGAAACGTCCCACGCCCTTCGACAATTCGGCTTCGAATGAGATCGGCTTTTGCAGCCACGCCGCATAATCGCGCAGCGTCGCGATGGTCATCATCTGGACCATGATGTCCGGATATTCGGACGCGGTGTAGGGGTGGACATAGGTTTGACCGTAGTGGCGGATCGTTGCTTCGGGCGCGGTTTCCAGGTCGCGCAGCGTCCGCTCGGCACGGCCGGCCCAGTCGCGATACTCGGTCGGCACCGGATCGAGCTGGCGATACGCGGCCCCCAGCATTTGCAGAAACTGCAGCGCCGATTCCTGTTCGTCGGACGCCCCCTCCTTTTGAAACACCAGGATCGCGTCCGACACCGTTACCGGCTTGCCCGCCGGCAACGGATCAGTCGGCGGCGTGCCGCTTTGCGGCGGCGTCGGGGGAAGGTAACCGATCTCCGGCCATTCCCCACCGACCGCGCCGTCGGGCCTGGTATTGGTCGCGCGATAGTAGTCGTTCATCGCGGTGAGGTTCTGGAAATAGAGCACCGACCCGAAGTCCGGCTCGTCGAGGTGGAAATAACTGATCCCGACGTTGAGCCCGCGTTGCGCGGCTTCGACCTTGCCTTTCGCCGTGGCCGGATCGTCGCCACGCCCCAGCGGATAGACGTCGCGCGGCAGGAACGGGATCAGCAGCGGTGCCGACGGCGTCAAGGTCAGCGTCGCGCGCAGCACGGTCAGTTCGTTGAGGTCGGTGGCCAGAACCACCTCTTGCAGGCCGATCACGGTCTCCACTTCCAGGTGAAGCTCTTCGTCGTCCGCGCGGCGTTTGCGCCGCACCGCCCCGCAGCCGCCCGGGCAGTGCGCGATGCGCAGTGCCAGGCCGCCGCTGCCGCCGCGCCGGATCAGTGCCCACACCGCGTCAGCGCCCGCCGCAAGGTCGACCGACAATTCGCCCAACGAAAAGGTCGCCACCGGGCGCATGCCGGCCGCTAGCTCAGCGCGCAACGCAAGCACTGAAGGTCCGACCGGGCGATCGGTGGGCTGCGGAACCGTGGGCATTGGCAATCCTTTGTACTCCCCAGTGTATCCGGCAACGAAGGAAGTGCCGGCGGGTTTCGCCGCACCAACCTTGGTTAGAGACTTTGCGTCACGCACCTGCCGGATGGTCATTTATCGGTACGGGGCAGGAACCTATCGGCCCACCGTCGCTTGACGGAGCGAACCGTTACGGAGTCCGCCGATGTCCAATGTGATCGAACCGATAGATGTTTCCGACGCCCACACTGCGATGCCGGCGCTTGCCGGGCGCAAGGCGGTCATCACCGGCGGCACGACGGGGATCGGCCGGGCGATTGCCGTCCTGTTGGCGTCCGAGGGGGTGAAGGTCTTCGTCTGCGGGCGCGATCCGCAGCATTTGCAGGATGCGCTCGACCGCATCGGGGAAGTCGGCGAAGGTAGCGGGATCAGCGTCGACCTCGCCGAAGCCGACGGCGTCGCCCGGTTCTTCTCCGCGGCGAAGGATTATCTGGGCGATTACGACATTGCCGTCGTCAACGCGGCGATCCCCGCGAAAGGGCTGAGCGACATGACCGACGCGGAGGTCCGCTACGCCATTGCCACCGATTTCACTGCCTATCTGACGAGCGCGCATGCCGCGGTCGATGCGCTGGGGGATGAGGGCGACATCGTCCTGATCGGATCGATGAGCGCGCACATTCTCGGGCCCGGCTCGACCGTCTATGCCGGGATGAAGGCGGGGATCGCGGGCTTCGCCGAGGCGCTGCGCAAGGAGCTCGGGCCGAAGGGGATCAAGGTCGCGTTGATCGAGCCGGGCAAGACTGGCGCCGATTTCCAATACCCCTCGTTCACCGCCGAGGAACAGGCGGAAGAAATCAACAAGGAGACCATGCTCCGCGCCGAAGACATCGCGGTCGCGGTCCAGTATCTGCTGACTCAACCCCGCCGCGCGGTCGTCCAGCAGATCACCATCGCCCCGCGCATGCAGGACAAGGAATGATGGCGCATGCGGTCGACCGGCTCATATTCGGGCCCGACGACGTCGATCTGGCGCGTTCGCCGCTCGCCGGGCAGTTCGACGCCGAAACCTACGTGCTCGGGGCGTTCAACCCGGCGCTGACGCGGCTCCCCAACGGCAATCTGGCGATGCACGTTCGCGTCGCGGAGGCGTTGCGGCGGCCGATCCGCGACGGCAACGTTCACGCGATCCGCTGGGACGGCGGCGGATCGTCGGACACGGCGCGTGGTCGCTACGTGCTCGACGCCTGGCCGCTCGACCTGGTCGACACCGCCGATCCGCGCAAGTTCCTGATCCGCGGCGGGCGCTGGAAGGTGATGGCGCTGACCTCGCTGTCGTGGATCCTGCCAGTCGAACTGTCGCCCGACGGCCTGGCGGTCGTGACGGTCCATTACGACAAGGCGATCGCGCCGCACGCGAGCTTCCAATGCTACGGAATCGAGGATGCGCGCGTGTCCAAGGTCCGCGACCGCTGGCTGATGACGACCTGCTCGGTCAGCCCGGAACGGCATTCGACCACGCTCTACAGCTCGGACAACGGGCTCGACTGGACGTTTGAGGACATCGTGCTCGACCATCAGAACAAGGATATGCTCATTTTCGAAGGGCTGATTGGCGGTCAGTATTGGGCGCAGACCCGACCGCTCGGCGACCTGTACTTCGCCTATCCGCCCGGCAGCGAGTGGCGCAGTGGCCCATCGATCAACCTCGCCACGTCGCCCGACGCGCTGCACTGGAAACCCTATCGCGAGCCGGGCATTCGCGCGCATGTCGACACGGTCGCGACGGCGAGGATGGGGGGCGGGACGCCGCCGATCCTCACCGACGACGGCTGGCTGACCCTGTGGCACGGCGTCGAACCGAAGGAGATAGTCGGTATCTATCGGACCTATTGGTCGATCCTCGACAGGGACGACCCGTCGAAGCTGGTCCGCACCAGCCACACGCCGCTCCTCGAAGCCGCACCCGACCTGACGCGGCCGATCGAGGACAAAATGTATTTGCGCGACGTGGTTTTCACGACGGGGATCGTCGACGCGGGCGATCGCTATGTCGTCGCCTCGGGTGAGGCGGATCTGGCGTGCCGAATCACGCACATCGCCAAGAGCGTGTTTGCCGCGCCTGAGGTCTGAACAACGACGGGGTGCATTGAGCCACTAAGGATGGAACCGGGTCGGTCGTCCGGCGCTTGAACATCCGAAAGGATTGTCATGTCAGGTCCCCAGTCCCCCGCCCGCTCCGACGAAGACCAGCCGATCACGTCGAACGAGAAGACCGAGCGTAAACCCGGCAATGCGACCCCCGGCGGCCAGCCGGTCGAGGATGTCGAGGACCGGCCGAACGTAGGCATGGTCAAGCCCGAGGACTATCCGCCCGACCAACGCGCGAAGGGATAGCCGCCGCCGGCCTTTGCGATGCACGGGGCGCTGACGGAGTAACAAGAAATGGTGCGCCTACAGGACTCGCAACTCTTCAATAACAATCTGAATTTTATTAATATTATTCTCGGTGAAAACTGAATGGCCCCCAATCTGGCCCCCATGAGAAAAAATATTTCTCGAATTTCGAATTCTCGCCTCGTCTCTCGGGTCAGGTACACGCCGCGATTCGCTGGCAAATATCACAAAGCAATGCCTGATAGGCGACACCCCGCGGACCCGCCGCCAAAACGGACGTGGCGGGGGCTAGCCTTCGATAGATTTGCTTCATCCCTCGGCCGAGTGGGCGCATGAGCGAGATCCAATTTTTCACGCTAGCGTTTCGTTGGCTGAGTTTAATCCAGCCTATCGCTCATCTGGACGGTAGAATGACCTTTATGTCTGCGTTTCGCCGCGTGTCGCGAGATGAAAAAACGCGGGCGGGCGTCTCACGCGCCTAATCTGGAAAGCTGAAAATGGGATCATGCGACACCAGCCAATCGGATATCGATTTAACTATGTCCGTCGTCGGCGATCGGCGTGTCGCACATTCCCAAACCACGCCTACGCGCCATCCTGCCCCCAACAACAATGCGCGCTTTCGCGCATCCCGCTCGACGTTGCCTTCGAATTTGCTTTTCCAAAAATCAGAATTGGTGGCGGGCGTCGTTGTCAGCCTGCAAGCCTGATGGCGATGCCAGTAGCATCCGTGCACAAAAAGGACGGCCCGATATTTTGGAAATACGAGGTCCGGCCGGCCGGGCAATCGGCTGTCATGAAGCCTAAATCTGAAACCAGAGCGGTGCAGCGCACGCCGGATTAGCAGCTCTGGCTTCGTGTCCTTTCCTCGAATTCCGGCCATCATCCGCGAGCGGGTTTTGCTATCTACAACGTCCGCCAACGCCGCTATCCTCCCACCGGGCAAAGCCCGCGGGGTGGAGAATGATTCGAAAATGCGCGCATGAAAACAGGTTTTGCAGTCGTAGATTTGTTTGCAGGGCCGGGGGGGCTCGCCGAAGGATTTTCGTCAGCGGCGACGAAAACGCAAGAAGCACCTTTCAAGGTAGCGCTTTCCGTTGAGTGCGACCCCGCCGCACACGCCACACTCACATTGCGAAGTTTTCTGCGACAGTTCGGCAAGTCATTGCCGCGCGAGTACTATGCTTTTCTGAACGAAAATACGCCAGAGCCTGACTGGAAAAGCCTCTATCCAGAACAGTGGGCTGCGGCCGAGCGCGAGTCGTTGCAACTTCGTCTAGGCAGTGCCAAAGACAACAAGCATCTGAAAAATCGCCTTGCCGAGATAAGCGCTGAGCACAGCGACAAAATTGTGGTCATCGGCGGGCCGCCTTGCCAAGCATATTCCCTAGTCGGTCGGGTGAGAAATGCCAGCAAGTCCGGGTACACGGCGAGCAAGGACGAGCGATACAAACTTTACAAGGAATACGTCCGAGTGCTGACCGCTCTACGGCCGGCAGCGTTCGTGATGGAAAACGTAAAGGGCCTACTTTCTGCAAAACTTGGCAAACAGAAGGTGTTCCCCCGCATACTCGCTGACCTGAAAAATCCTGCGGCCGATTGTGAATACGTGCTGCTTGCCGTCCGTCCGGCCAGCGAGAAGGCCCGCGCCAAGCTCGATCCAAAAGATTTTATCGTGAGATCGGAATCCTTCGGCGTACCTCAGATGCGGCATCGCCTTATCGTAGTAGGTGTTCGCAAGGACATCGCCGGAAAGGTGCTTGCTGACGGGCAGAACACGCTGAGCCTGGCGGCGTGGCCACGCCGCTCAACGGTGGGCGATGTCATCGATGGGATGCCAAAACTTCGTAGCGGCTTGAGCAAAGAGCCTGACACGCTGGCATCCTGGATTGATGCAACAAACGATATCGTAGGACAGCAAAATCCGTCGGACTTAGGCGAAGCTTACATGGCTTTAGGCCGGTCGGCTGTCACTCCTAATGGCTACGGCAAAGATTGTCCGCCTGCCCTGCAAAAGTGGCTCTCCGACCCGCAATTGCTCGTAGTGACTAACCACGAAACTCGGAGCCATATCCGGTCAGACCTGCTGCGATATAAATTTGCGGCACGCTTTGCGCGTGCTGAGGGGAGATCGCCAAAGGCGGCCGATTTTCCTCAGCACCTCGCTCCGGCGCACGCGAATTGGGCCTCAGGCAATTTCAGTGACCGCTTTCGCGTTCAGCTCGAAGGCGAGCCTTCCACAACGATTACAAGCCACATCGCGAAGGACGGGCATTATTTCATTCACCCCGATCCGGAGCAATGTCGCAGCTTGACGGTCCGCGAAGCGGCGCGCTTGCAGACATTTCCCGATAACTATTATTTCAAGGGAAACCGCACGCAGCAATATTCTCAGGTGGGAAATGCGGTACCACCACTGCTAGCCAAACAAATTGGCGACGCTCTTGCCAAGCTGCTACTAAATGAATCACGTGTTTTGCCGACCGCTGCGGCGGGTATAGGTAACGATAGCGCCTCAAATGAACATGAGGAAATCGCGTATGCATAGGATTGGCTTTTTTGACCAAGTTCTGTGGAGTAAGCTCATCGCCTGTCGTATCTCGGCCTTGAACCTAGTTTTCCGGCTGACGAAGCCCACCCGCTATGACTGACGATGCCGCCAACATTCTGGAATTCAGACCCAGAGCGCGCATCATTCGGACCATCGGCGACCAGCTTATCAGCGGCCCCGAAGCGGCCGTCATCGAACTCGTAAAAAACGCCTATGATGCCGACGCCAGCAAGGTCACCATCAAATTTGTACCCCCACTGTCCGAGGGACACGGCCGGATCGAAATATCAGACGACGGACACGGGATGGCGTTGTCGGATATTCGGGACAAATGGATGGAGCCCGCCACCGCGTCCAAACTCGAAGTGAGGATTTCGCCTGCGCGCAACCGGCGAATGATGGGTTCGAAGGGCATCGGGCGTTTTGCTGCTGCCAAGCTTGGTCAGCGGATGGCTCTAAATTCCGTCAGCGAACGGGAGGGAACGCGCACCGAAATACTTATTCCCGAAATTGACTGGTCAATCTTCACTGCGGACCGATACCTGTCGGACGTCAAGATCGACTATCTCGAAAGGCAGACGGACGGTCCGACCGGAACGCTGATCGAGATTATGGATCTCAACGAGACGTGGTCGCAGACGAAAATGGAGCGACTGCACCTCGAACTACGGCGGTTGATATCACCGATTATGACAGGCGATGCCGTGTCGGCGTTTGAGGTGTTTTTGGACCTTTCCGCCTGCACCGAAGAGACATGCGGTTTCAACGGGTCAGCGATCGTTGGCGGTGTTAATGCCCTTGCAGGCGAGCCGGTCCGAATTGAGCCGGTCCCGCTTCTTTCAGCTTGTGACTATGAACTTGCAGGCCATTTTGACGCTGAAGGAAAGTTTCGCGGCACCTTCCAGATACGGCGAGGGGGTCAAGGCCCAGTCGATGTCGAACTATCGATTCCTCTTGAGAAAGACGAGGCGCCCACCGGCGACGTCGATGTAAGGCTATTCATATTCGATCGAGAAGCCGATGCGCTAAAAAACAATCTTCGCGCTGCCGGTTTAGGTGACCTCACTGCGGGCCAAGCTCGCCAGATTCTCGATAGCATCGCAGGAGTTGCGATCTATCGGACCGGATTTAGAGTGCGGCCATACGGGGACGCTGAGAACGACTGGCTAACCCTTGATCGTCGCCGCGTCCAAGACCCATCGCTTCGGATCGGCCACAATCAGATCGCAGGTTATGTGACGGTTGGCGATGAAAAATCGTCCAATCTCATCGAACGCAGCAGCCGGGAGGGTTTCGAACAGAACGGCGCATTTGTCAGACTCGGGCGCCTGATAACGAAGCTGCTTGCGCGCGTCGTGGAGCCCCGCCGACAGCAATTCAGGGAGAAAGCCGGGCTATCGCGAGCGCGATCGACTACTTTTGACGAAGTGCGGCAACTGACCAGTCTAAAAAGCATCCGGGAAGCCTTGGGATCGCTTCAGCCGGCAGAACTCGAAGTTGCTGAAAAGCTGATAGATCGCCAAGAAAACTTACTTTCGGACAAGCTAGGTCAGCTCGAAGAACGACAGCGCCTGCTGGAGGCCAGCTCATCACTTGGCGCCATTTTGGGCGAGGTCCTGCACGAAGGATCACCCCCGGCGCGCTATCTCGCGGAAACGGCCGCCCGCCTAAAAAGCTTCTATCCAGACCTGTTTGGCGTGCGAGGCGAGAGGTTCGATAAGGCCAAAGGAGAGTTCGACAAAAAACTCCCGCTAATGGTGACCTCTGGCGAGAAACTAGCAAATCTATTCGCCAGTCTCCGACCGCTTTCCGGTGGCAAGCGGGGGGCGCCGGAAACGTTCAATCCGGTCAATGTAATCCACGCTGCACGCGACATTTTCTCCTCAAGTGAGGTCGAATTCGAAGTGCAAAATCCCGAGAAAATCACGGAGGTTGTAGGGTATAAGGATGATCTCGCCACCGCCCTCGTCAACCTTTTTGGAAACGCCGTACATTGGCTGGACGATGCGCGCGTCAAAGACCCACATGTCCTGACTACACTGTCGCCCGGTGAAGGCGTTGTTGTGTTCGGCATTGAAGATAATGGTCCGGGCATCTCGCGAGAATTCGTGGAATCGATTTTCGACGTAGGCTTCACCTTGAAGGAAGGTGGCACCGGGCTGGGTCTAAACATCGCTCGCGAAGCTTTGGCGAGGTCGGGCGCGACGCTGGCCTACGATTTGGAACATGAAACCGGAGCACGCTTCGAAATCCGGTTTCCTAGCTTAGTGACAGGGGGGAAATCCTGATGCGTAGAATCCTGTTTGCTGAGGATGACGAAGGGTCACGCGACCGCATGGAAACAGCCGTCGGCGACTGGAATGAAGCAGAAAAAGCGAACGGCAAAGAATTTGCTATCGAGGCCGTCAAGTCTGAAGCCGAAGTCAAGTCCGCGCTGGAGAGCCGTCGATTTGACTGCGCGCTGTTCGATTTGCGCCTTCCACGTGGCGCCGGGGGAAAGCCGTCAGCAACGGTTGGCAACAGCCTAGCCCTCGCCACGATGCGCAACCGCGGCGTTCCTGTCGCACTCGTGACAGCCAACCAAGCAGAGGTTTCGGACGATCTTCGTGGGATCGAGCTAGTCAGACAATTCGACAAGGGTGACGACAACGTCTATAAAACCGTTATCGAATGGCTCGGCGAGCAATGGGCGATGATGGAGGTGCTCGCGCACGCGAAAGCCGAAATCGAAGCTTCGGCGGCTGACGTATTTCTCAAACGTCTATGGCCGCAATGGGGTCAGTTTGCAGCGCTAAACAAAGTCGATGGCGACCAGCTATCCAAGATGGTGGCCCGGCAATATGTTAGCCATATGGCCGAATTGCTCGGCGCCGATGGCGAGGGCAGCATATTATGGCATCCGTTCGAAACTTATGTGAAGCCCGCGGTCTATGACAAGCGCGCGCACACGGGAGATATTTTCCGGTTTGACGATGGGGTATGGATCGTTCTTTCGCCGCAGTGCGATATGGCGACCGGGAAAATACCCAACGTTCTGCTTTGCAAAATTAGTGAGGGCATCACGGACTGGGAGGCCCACTTGGAAGCCGTCAGTGGAGAGGCGAGCAAAAACAAAAAGGAGGCGGCAGGCAAATTTTTTGCGAGCCTGATCAATCAGAATCGGGGCGTATCGCAGCATTTTCTGCCACCGCTGCCTGGTGAAAAAAAACCGTTGCTCGTGGAGTTCGGGCAGCTTCAGTCGATGCCGATCGGCGACCTGCAAGCCGCACTGGACAAACGGCTGGCATCGCTTTCCGCTGCGTTTCTTTCCAACCTAGTGCAGCGATTTGGAGCCTACATTAGTCGCGCAGGCCAGCCCAATCTGGATATCGCACATTTCGCATCGTAACGACGCAGAAGGCTCCAATTAGCTATTCATTCTGGCGAAGGACCGGTGTAAAAATCAGCGTCAGGATATTCTGTCGTCATCCATTCTCGATATGCTTGCTGGAATTGCGCCGCCTCACGGTCAATTGCCGCCTTCACCTCAACAAGGGGCGACCGGTCAGCGCCGGTGAAACGATAGCCGACAGCAAGCCGCAAAAACATAAATCGCAGTGGGTCGCCAGCAAGCCGGCCGACATGCGCCATCTGGATTGTCTCTCTTCTCTCTTCTCCGCGCAGGTCGCGTTCGAGGGGGATAGACGATCCTATCGCATCGACGTGCTGTATATGGCTCGCCATCGCATATGCGAAGGCGGTAGCTCCTATGTGTCTGAACAGCGGATCATTGGAGCGCTCCAGTTCACCGACAAGGCCAGTAAATCCCCATCGCCGTTCGAGATCGCGGCGCGCAGCGGGTGTCATCGACTGCTTGAGCTGGTCGCGCTCGTCATCGGGTAATAGCCGGTCACGTATCGGCTGCCAGTCAGGCGCGTCAGGATCGCTTGTTGCCGCGAGTAGTGAGACCGCTTTCTGGTGGTCCTTCAGCAGTGCGAGCTCGAACAAATCCTGCGAATATTCGCGATGTCGGACGGCGAAGGTCTCGTGCGACTGAAGTAAGTAAGCAAATTTAAGCGTCCCCTCCAAAACCGAGCGGACAAGCACCTCGGCGTCCCACAGCTGACCATAGGCACATAGGAGTAACGCACTTTCAGATGCACGCGCCGTCGCGGATGCAAGCTCGCCAATCGTTCGGCGTTCCGCATTCCCCCAAGCATAGCCGCCAACTGGCGCCATTAGCGGCAAAAAGCTTCGAAGCGTGAACAGGCTTTTTTCGGCCCACGCTCTCTGCGCCTGAAAAATGTGTTCTTGCTCGGGCACCGGCCCACAACAACTTTCAACTAGAGTGCCTTAGCTACCTACCCAGCAGTAGAGCACGAGGCTAGGCGCCCAGCCCCCCCCCACACACTACTAATCGGAGTTTTCGCCGCGTGCTGGGCGATACGCCGATGTTGACGCCCAACGTCTAGCACATAGGCAGTGGGGGTCGCCGTAAGATAACGGGCAGTGCGGGTTGCTCGCGCAGATCAGTCGGGGCTGGCCTCACCGAGGCGCTCAATTCGTCTGTCGTGATTGACCATCCAGAACCAAACGCCGAACCCGGTAGAAAGCAATATCGTCGCCCACCATCCGCCCATTTCTGAAGAGAGTAGCAGCCAAGCCCCAACAACGAGTGTTATGCAAAATCCGGCTGACAGCGCTAGGACGACATACCGAAACGCCACCATAAGCACCGCCAACACAGCTACGGCGAGCAAAATTCCACCGGCGATTTCCAGCATTTCGGCATTCCAGTCACATCAACGTAGAAATCCCATTGATTTCCACCGTCCAGAAAAATAAGCCAAATTGTTAACAAGGGGATTAATACGCCGTGGATCGATAATCACCATGCCCGTGAGATGGGCAGGTGGACCCTTATCTCGACATTCTCGGAAAGCGAATTCGTGCAAAGCGGCGAGAGCTTGGCATGTCACAGGAGGGTTTGGCCCACGAAGCCGGATTGGATCGAAGCTACGTGGGCCGAATTGAACGCGGAGAGCATAATCTCACCTTCGTGGCGTTGGTGAAATTATGTCGAGCCATGAAATGCGACGTCGCAACTCTCACCGCTGGAATTCCGGTAATGGCGTCCTAACACCTATCTAGAGATCGTAGTGCGCGGGTCGATGGTAGATGGTCGACTCTTGGTGGTATTTACCCGGCTCGGTATGCCACCAGCCTCGCATAGCCTCTTCGTCTCTGATGCTAGCAAACGCACGCGCCAACTGTTCAGACATCAGATTGATGCGAAAATCCGTATCGCATGTGAAAAGCAGTAATCTCGCGGCCACGTAGTAATAGCTCACATGATGGTTAGGGATAATTTGCTGAACCGCCCTTATGAATTGCCCGGTCAGCATCACGTGTTTTTCGATAGCGCCTATCGGAGCGGGAAAATTCATGTCTATCTGGAGAGCGTCAGGCGGAAATTCGACATCCGCAAAGTGATCTGCAATGACGCCACGGTCACGCAACGTCAGCTTCACAATTTTTTCGAGCTGACCGGGATAACGATAGGCCAACGCTATGGATCGCGCTGACATTTTTCCTTTCTTGATGTCGTAAACTACCTGGCGCCAATATTTCGGCGTCTTGTCTCCTTCAAGTTTGAGTATGCCCTCGCTGCGCATGAGCCGGAGTTTTTTTAGGGTGATGCCGAAGCGCTCGTTGCACTCGTAAATATCCATCTGATCCTCGAATTTGCTAGGAAAGGGTCAGCCCGAGCACCCCAACGTGTCTGCGCGAATAGGCATCTGCTTGGTTGAGAGCTTGAGCAGCCTGTCACGATGTCGGAGTTGCTCACCAAGAAAATGGGCGCTGACGAGTGTGATCGGCTTGTCAGAAGCCCAAAAATTTTTCCGCCGGGCCGACTATGAAAAAAATCGAATATTTGCCGGCTGGGTAGCGCGACGTGGCTTTCAGACGCTTAAGAATGCCACCCGCGCTAAGCCAGGTGCTCGGCGAACAATCTTATGCGAAAGGAGCTTATCCTTCCTCGATAAGCTTTCTCAGCGAAGCCGCTTTCACCAAGCGGCGCCGGCCAAGTTGGATAGTTTCGATTTTTCCTTCGTTGATCAGTCGGTAGAGGTGGGTACGCCCGACCCCCAACGCGCGAGCGGCATCATTAATCCGCAGTGCAAGCAATTGATCCATTTTCGCCTCCGAGAAGCGCCGCAGCGGGATAGTCATCGCAAGCGGGCTCTGTGATTGCTGGTTCATGCAGTGGACGAGGCTGCGTCACGTCAGAGGGCGAAACCCTCGCAGCAATTCATGTCCCGAGCGGTGGCCGCTTCCGTTCGGTAAGACGAGTTTTCGAGCAGCAGCCCGAGCCTATCTCGACATGCACCCGAGTTTCGTTTTCTCGGGAACGGTCGGGGGTATCCTCCCCGGAGGTTGGTGTAACGTGCGATCGTCCTGAGTTGGTGTCAATCGCAAAAGATTGCAGTCGTCCTGATGCGTTCACTTGGGCGCAAATTGGCGGTGCGCTTTGTTCGCTCGAATGGGGACGATCTCGGCTCCGACACGCAAACGCTCAAGGTAATTTGCCCACCACTGCGCCATTTCCACCCGCTCGGCCCAATGAGCGCCTCGGTGATAGGCCGCACGGATCGCGTCGCGGTCCTTATGAGCAAGCGCGCGTTCGATGGCGTCTGACGACCATTTGCCGCTTTCGTTGAGCAATGTGCTTGCCATCGCTCTAAAGCCATGAGCCGTCATTTCGTCGCCGGTAAAGCCTAGTCGCCGCAAGGCACCGTTGATGGTGTTTTCTGACATAGGGCGGAGGCCAGAGCGCATCGAAGGGAACACGTAGCGCCCATTCCCGCTTAGCTCCCGCGCCTTTCTAAGAAGACCGATAGCCTGTTTAGGCAGCGGCACTACGTGTTCGACGCGACTTTTCATTTTCCCCGCCGGTATCCGCCATATTGCCCCAATATCGTCGATCTCGGCCCATTCGGCCTGCCGCAATTCGCCCGGCCGGACGAACAGGATCGCCGATAGCTGCAAGGCGTAAAGCGTCAGCGGGTGACCTTCATAACCGTCCATCGCGCGTAGTAATTCGCCCGCTTTCTTAGGATCGAGGATAGCCGCGTGGTGCTTAGGCTTCCGAGCGGCCAAGGCGCCTCGCAAATCGCGCGTTGGGTCCGAAGGCGCCAATTGGTTCGCAACGGCATGGCGAAAAACTTGCCCGACGAACTGCAGCGTTCGGTGAGCCTTCTCGTCGTTCCTGGCCGCTTCAAACGGACGCACAGCGTCGAGTATTTCAAACGGCGCGATTTCAGCGATAGGGCGAGCGCCAAGGGACTTTCCGACGAGACTCGCGAACCACTCGCGTTTCCTGATCGTGGCTTCCGCCAGTCCATCGCGCCGGTTCTTCTCAATGCACGCTTTGGCGACGGCGCCGAACGTATTAACGGCGCCAAGCCGCTTAGCCTGCTGTTCGCGGCGCTTTTCATCAGCCGGGTCTTTGCCCTGCGCAAGCAGACTGCGGGCTGCGTCTCTGCGCTCCCGCGCGTCTTTAAGGCCAATCTCGGGATAGGTGCCGAGTGATAGCTTTTTCTCGACGCGCTTCGCATTACCCTCTGCGTCGCGGCCATCGACGCGATATTTCATGCGCCAAAGCATTCCGCCTGACGGTTGGACAAGGAGAAATAGCCCCTTTTCGTCCGACAGTTTGTAGGGCGCGGCCCTTGGTTTGGCGTTGCGGAGATTCGCATTCGTAAGAGCCATTGGGGGCCACGCCTTTCTTGTCAGTTTGAGAGGCCCCCACCGTGGCCCCCAAAATCGACTGATTGCAGGCGAACAAATGCGAACACCAGCGATCAGGCCGATGCCATTTTTAGCAGATTTCCGTGGTTTTCTCAATCATTCGCGGACGTTGGCGAATGGAAGGGTGGTGCCGCCTACAGGACTCGAACCTGTGACCCCCGCATTACGAATGCGATGCTCTACCAGCTGAGCTAAGGCGGCCCCGCGCGCTTCGGCGCGGCAAGGCGGCGGCGATTATCAGGTCCGTTGTGACCTGACAAGGCCGACTGCCGCTCCCCGGTTCGAAGCGGCAAACCGGTTTACGTAACGTTTACCACGCCGGGCGCAGAACGCGCGGATGAAGGGGCGACGGACGCCCGTGGGGACTGGTGGATGGACACGCAGCGCGGCTTCGACGAGGACAGGGATGACGCCGAAGAACTGGCCGGCGGCGCATCGGATGCGGCGCTCGACGAGCCGACGCCCGCCGCGATCGGCACCGACGAGCGGCGCATGCACGTGCGCGCCTACAACCATTGGGTGTCGCTGCTGCGCGGCCGGGCCTATCCGTCGATCGAGGACCTCGATCCCGCCAACATCGCCGATTTCGGGCCGCATTCGGTGCTGCTCGATTTCACCAAGGGCGTCGACGATCCCAAGATCGCCTATCTCGGCACCGCCTTGCGGGAGGAGACGGGGCACGACAGTTCGATCACGCACATCAGCCAGGTGCCGAGCCGCTCTTTGCTGTCACGGCTGACCGATCATTACCTCCAGATCATCGCCAACCGCGCGCCGATCGGGTTCGAGGCGGAGTTCGTCGGGATTCGCGGGCACAACACGATGTATCGCGGCATATTGATGCCATTCTCGTCGAACGACGACACGATCGATTTCATCTACGGCGTGATCAACTGGAAGGAGATGGTCGACGCCGCGACGCAGGCCGGGCTCGACGCCGAGGTCGACGCCGCCTTGCGCGCCGCGCCCAAGCCTGTTGCCGCAGCACCCGTGTGGGCCGACGGTCCCGCGGCCGAAGCGGCGCCGGAAGCCGACGATCTCGCCGGCAAGCTCCACCAGGCGCGCGAGTCCGCCACTGCTGCCACCGCCGCCGACACGCGCAGCCGCGCCGCGCTCTACCGCGCGCTGGGCCGCGCGCACGATTTCGGGCTTGCCGCCGATCAGGACGCCGATGGCTATCGCGATTTGCTCGAGGATGCGGGTGTCGTCGTTCAGGAACGCGCGCCGATGACCGCGGTCGCGAAGCTCGTGTTCGGGGCCGATTACGACAAAGCGCGGCTGACCGAATTCGCGGCGGTGCTGAGCCACGCGCGCCGCCACGCCATTGCCATGGGGCAATTGACCCAAGTGCTCGAAACCGTCGAGGGCGGGATCAAGGCCGTGGTCGCGGCCGAGCGTTCCGCGCGCAACCCGGGCAAGCCCGAGGCACGCGACCCCTTGGCCGACATCGCCGAGCGGCTGGTGCTGGCGAGCGTCGAGTTCGCGACGGGGCTGGAAGCGGGCGAGCTCGTCGTGCTGCTCGGCCGGGCTACCGGCGAAGGTACGGTCGACATCGTCGCCTCGGTGGCGAACGACAAGGGACTCGCGGCCAGGACGCTCAAGGCCGCTGATTGAGCTTTGCGGCAAGCTGCGCTTGCCGAGACGGCACCGGCCCACTCCCCCACCCGACCGCCCATAAAATACACTGACTGGGTGGTTGGGTGGGGGAGTGGGCCGGTGCCGCATTACGCGCGTGAGCGCGTCAAAAGCAAACGTAACATCTGAAACGAACCTTGAGCCTCGCGCCGCCCCGGCGTAGGGCTGCGCCATGGCCAAGACTTCGCTGAAATCGCTGTCGGACGCGCTCGCGGATCGATTGATCAAGGGTGCGTTGCCGGGGGAACTAGAAGGGTTCGGCAAGGCGGAACGGACCGAAGCGGCGAACTTCGTCGCGACCGCGGCGTACAACCGCCCGCCCGGCGCGCCGGTGATGGTGATCGAGCCGATCGCGGCGAGCGATCCCAACCGCCGCATGCGCGTCGCGATCGTCAACGACGACATGCCGTTCCTGGTCGATTCGATCGCGGCGACGATCGCCGCGCACGACATCGCGGTCGATCGCATCATCCATCCGGTGGTGCCAGTCACGCGCGACCAGAGCGGCGGACTGATGGCGGTCGGCGAGGGCGCGGCCGAATCGATGATCTATATCGAGATGGAACGCGCCGACGCGCGCGAGCGGCGTAGCCTGGTCACCGCGCTCGAGGCGAACCTGAAGGACGTCCGCGCCGCGGTCGACGACTGGGTGCCGTTGCAGGCCGCGATGGCCGCCGACGCGAAGACACTGAGCGGCGAAGGCGCGGCGTTGCTCGACTGGTTCCTAGATCGCCACTTTACCTTGCTCGGCCATGCGCGGTTCGGGCGCGAGGCGGGGGCGAAGGCGCCGCTCGGTATCTGCCGCAACAAGCACGACGTGCCGATCCTGGCCGAAGCGTCGCGCGCGCTGGCGGTCAAATGGTTCGAAGGCGGCAACGACGCGCCGTTGCTACTCAAGTCCAACTTCATCTCGGGCGTGCATCGCCAGATCCCGCTCGACCTGGTGGTCGTGCCGATCCGCGACGGCGGCATGGTCAGCGGACTGTCGATCCATGCCGGCCTGTGGACCAGCAGCGCGCTCAACACCCCGCCCGACGACATCCCACTGCTGCGCACCCGGCTGTCCGATTTGCAGGCCAAGTTCGGATTCGACCCCAAGGGGCATGCCGGCAAGGCGCTCGAGCACGCGCTGACCACGCTGCCGCACGACATCCTGATCGCGTTCACGCCGCAAGCGCTGGAGGATGTCGCGCTGACCGCGATGAGCCTCGCCGACCGGCCGCGCCCCAAGCTGGTGCTGGCGCAGTCGATCCTCGGGCGGCATCTGTTCGCGTTCGTCTGGCTGCCGCGCGACGAGCTGACCACCGCGCGGCGGCGGGCGATCGGCGAGATGCTGGCCGAGGCGGCCAATGGCGGGCTGCTCAACTGGGCGGTGGCGATGGACGATGTCGTCGCGATGATCCGATATACGATCGACCTGCGTGGCAATTCGCAGATGCCCGACGAAGCCGCGCTCGACCTGCGCCTCGCGCGGATGATGCGCGGTTGGGCCCCGGGGGTCGAAGCGGCGCTGGCCGACACCGATCCGGCGCGCGCAACCCGGCTCGCGCTGCGCTTCGCCAATTGCTTCCCGCAGACCTATCGCACCAACAATTCGGCCGACGAAGGCGCGCGTGACATCCTGCGGCTGGCGCGGCTGGAGGGCAACGACGACCGATCGGTGCGGATATTCCGCTCGGGCGATGAGCTGCGGCTCAAACTCTATCGCTTCGGCGGCGCGGTGGCGTTGTCGGACGCGGTGCCGGTGTTCGAGAATTTCGGGTTCCGCGTGGTCGAGGAAGTGCCGACCCAGCTCGCCGACGAGAACGAAGGCTTCGTCCACGACTTCATGGTCGAGCCGATCGCGGCTGCGACCGTCGAGCCGAGCGACTGGACCGTGCTCGAGGACGCGATCGCCGCGGTGCTCGAAGGGCGCGCGGAGAACGACGCCTTCAACCGCCTGATCCTCGACGCGAAGATGGACCCGCGCGCGGTCGTGTTGCTGCGCGCATGGTTCCGTTACCTGCGTCAGGGCGGGATGAGCTACGGCCTGTCGACCGTGGTCGACGCGCTGCGGCGCGCTCCGCAAGTGGCGCAGGCGCTGATCGACCGCTTCTTCGCCGCGCACGCGCCCGACGGGACACGCGGCGACGGCGTCGCGCTCGCCGACAAGGCGATCGCCAAGGGGCTCGACCAGGTTTCGGCGATCGACGACGACCGTATTCTGCGTGCGATCAAGGGTGTGGTGGCGGCGACGCTCCGCACCAATGCCTTCACCCCCGCCGCCGACGAAGCGTTGGCGTTCAAGCTCGACAGCCACAAGGTGCCGGGCCTCCCCGCCCCGCTACCGTGGCGCGAGATCTGGGTGTATTCCCCGCGCGTCGAGGGCATCCATTTGCGCGCCGGGCCTGTTGCCAGAGGGGGCCTGCGCTGGTCCGACCGGCGCGACGACTTCCGCACCGAGATCCTCGGGCTGATGAAGGCGCAGCGCGTCAAGAATGCGGTGATCGTGCCGACCGGCGCCAAGGGCGGTTTCTATCCCAAACAGCTCCCCTCGCCCGCGGTCGATCGCGATGCCTGGTTCGCCGAAGGGACCGAAAGCTACCGCATCTTCATCCGTACCTTGCTGTCGGTCACCGACAATATCGTCGAGGGCAAAGTCGTGCATCCAGCGGGCGTGGTGATCCACGACGCCGAGGATCCCTATTTCGTCGTCGCCGCGGACAAGGGCACCGCGACGTTCAGCGACGTCGCCAACACGATCGCGACCGAGCGCGGCTTCTGGCTGGGCGACGCCTTTGCGAGCGGCGGCAGCCACGGCTACGACCACAAGGCGATGGGCATCACCGCCAAGGGCGCGTGGGTGTCGGTCCAGCGTCACTTCGCCGAACGCGGGGTCGACGTGCAGACACAATCGATCCGCGTTGTCGGGTGCGGCGACATGTCGGGCGATGTGTTCGGCAACGGCATGTTGCTGTCGCAGACGCTCAAGGTCGTGGCGGCGTTCGACCACCGCCACATCTTCCTCGATCCCGATCCCGATCCCGCGGCGAGCTGGGCCGAGCGTGCGCGCATGTTCGCGCTGCCGCGGTCGAGCTGGGAAGATTACGACAAGGCGCTGATCTCGAAGGGTGGCGGCGTGTTCCCGCGCACCGCCAAGACGATTCCGCTGTCGAGGGAGGTCAAGGCGGCGCTCGACATCGCCGAGGACGAGCTCGAACCGGCGGCGCTGATCTCCGCGATCCTCAAATCGCCCGCCGATTTGATCTGGTTCGGCGGCATCGGCACCTATGTTAAGGCGGCGTCGGAGAACCACGCCGAGGTCGGCGACCCCGCCAACGACCGCTTGCGCGTCAACGCCGAGGAATTGCGCGCGACCGCGATCGGCGAAGGCGCCAACCTCGGCGTGACGCAGGCCGGCCGCATCGCGTTCGCGAGCCGCGGCGGGCGGATCAACACCGACTTCATCGACAATTCGGCGGGCGTCGATTGCTCGGACAACGAGGTCAACATCAAGATCGCGCTCAACCGCGAGATGGCCGAGAAACGCCTGACCTTCGACAAGCGCAACACCTTCCTCGCGTCGATGACCGACGACGTCGCGCACTTGGTGCTCGAGGATAACCGCCTCCAGACGCTCGCGCTGTCGATCATGGAGCAGGACGGCGCGCAGGCACTGCCGAGCTATGTCCGGCTGATCGAGATTTTCGAAAGCGCCGGGCGGCTCGACCGCGTGGTCGAGGGGCTGGCCGACAACGGCACGTTGTTGCGGCGCGAGGCCGAGGGGCATGGGCTGACTCGCCCCGAGCTCGCCGTGCTGCTCGCAACCGCCAAGCTCGCGCTGCAGGACGCGATCGAGCACACTACGTTGGGCACCGACGACGAGCTCCGCGCCGACCTCCACGCCGCCTTCCCGCCCGCGATGCGCAAGAAGTTCGCCACCGCGATCGACGAGCATCGTCTGCGTGGCGAGATCGTCGCGACCAAGCTCGCCAACCGGATAATCAACCGGCTCGGCGTGCTCCACCCGTTCGAACTGGCCGAGGAAGAAGGCGCGGCGATGGGCGACATCGCGGCGATGTTCGTCGTGGTCGAGCGGTTGTACGACCTCGGCACGCTGTGGACCGAGATCGAGACCACCGCGATGCCCGAGGCCGGGCGCCTCGCGCTGTTCGACGAGGTCGCGGTCGCGGTGCGCAGCCAGATCGCCGACCTGTTGCGCGTGACCAAGCCGGGCACCAGCCCCGGTGCGGCGCTGGCGCGGCTGGGCAAGGGCGTCACCGCGCTCGACCGCCAGACCAAGCAATTGCTGCTCGAGGAAGCCTCGACGCAGAGCGCGCGGATTTCGGCGAACCTGCAAGCGGCGGGCGCCCCGGCGGCGCTGGCCAAGAAGGTCGTGCGGCTGTTCGAGCTCGATGGCGCGGTCGGGCTGGCCGATCTGGGCGCCGAAACCGGAATCGACGAAACCGTGCTGACGCGCGCGTTCACGCATCTGGGGCAAGCGCTCGGGCTCGACTGGGCGCAGGCCAATGCGGCGCGGATCGTGTCGAGCGATCCGTGGGAGCGCTTGCTCATCGCGGGCCTCGCGCGCGATTTCCAGCAGCTCCGCCTCGAATTCCTCGAGCGCGCCGGCGGCAAGGATCCGGAGAGCGCGGTCGGCGAATGGCTCGGCGTCAATTGCGACCGCGTCGCGCAGTTCAAGGGCGTGGTCGACCGCGCGCGCACCGCGGCCGCACCGAACGCGGCGATGCTCGCGCAGATTGCCGGGCAGGCGCGGGTGCTGTTGGGACGCTAGCCGGCACGCGCGTAGCGAAGCAGCGCGCGAGACCGGCAAGTCCGGCCGGCCTCGCGAATGCGAGGTCCGACGACGCGGCTTTGCCGCGGCGGGCAGCAGTTGAAACGCGGCGTGGCAAAGCGACGCCGGCCGCGCTCGCCGCTTAGTCCGTTAGCAGCTTGCGCTGCTTCCGGGCGGCGAGCTCGCCTTTCCACCCCCGCGCGCGCCACCACATGATCGCCCCGGTGATCGCGAGGATTGCCGGCAACAGCCCACCGACGAAGATGATCACTTGCCACACGATGCCCATGCCGGTGCCGTCGTGGATCTGTCGCATTAAACGCGCCACGCCCGCTTGGCCGCGATTGACGTCGGGTGCGAGTGCCGCGCGGCCGGTGGTGTCGTCGACCGCGACCGTCGCGGGCTTGCCCTTCGCCGGCTTGACCGCGACTTGCCACACCGCCTTGTAATCGGTCGGCCAGCCGATCTGCGTGACCTGGCCGGGGGTCAGCGCAAGCGCGCCGTCGATCGCGCTTTTGAGCGGCGTGTGCACAACGGCGAGCGGCTGCGCCCGGTTCATCGCCGCGCGTTCGGCGCTGAATCCCATCGCGCGGCCGTTTTCGCCGACGAGCGGCCCGAAGAACGCGGGGAAGCTGATCCACGCCCCGGTCAGCGACAGGACGAAGAGCGGCAACGCGATCCAGAAGCCGAACAGATGGTGCAGATTGGTGTCGAGATTGCGGTGCCGCCGCCAGCGTAGGCCCCGCACCCAGCTGCCCACGGTCGGCCACCACAGCCACAGCCCGGTGAAGCACGAGAAAAGCATCGCGACGCCCAGCCAGCCGACGAGCGGACGGCCCCAGACCGGGATCAGCATCGTGCCGTGGATCTGGTGCATGACCATCACTGCGCCCGATCGGCTGTTCGCGACGTCGAGCACCTTCCCGGTCGCGGGGTCGAGATAAACGTTGGTCCGTGGGGCTGGCCCTTGCGTTTTGCTCGGCGCCGGGCCGGTCGACGCGATCGCCGGGGCGCCGGGCTCGGCCGGCAGTTTCAGCGTCGCCAGCCGCGCAGTGCCGGCCGCGCGCTGCGCCGCCGCGGCGAGCGTGTCGGGGGCGAGCGACGGGCCGGCGCCGACCGCGTACCGCTGCGGGTTGAGAACATGGTCGAGCGCTTCGTCCCACACCAGTGCCGCGCCAGTGACGCAGAGCGGGATGATCAGCACCGCGAGGCTCAGTCCGATCCATTTGTGCACCAGAAACCAAGCGTTACGCAGGCCGATTTTCGTCATTTCCGTCCTTATGCCTCGGCCCAGCGGCGCAGCAGGTTGTGATAGGTCCCAGTCAGCCGCACCGCGGCCGGGTCGTCCTCGCCGAGCCGCGACGCGATGTCCTGCACGGCCTGGTCGAGCTCGAACAAGATGCGCCGCGCGCCATCGTCGCGGACCATCGACTGGACCCAGAAGAATGATGCGATGCGGACCCCGCGCGTCACCGGCTCGACGCGGTGCACGCTCGACGCCGGATAGAGCACCATATGCCCGGCGGGGAGCTTGACGCGCTGTTCGCCGAACGAATCCTCGATCACCAGTTCGCCGCCGTCATAGCCGTCGGGATCGACGAGGAAGAGCGTCGCGGAAAGGTCGCTGCGCACGCGGAAATCCGACCCGCGCCGGATGCGGATCGCGCTGTCGACGTGGGCGCCGAACGTGTCGCCGCCGGCGTAGCGGTTGAACAGCGGCGGATAGACCTTTAGCGGGAGTGCCGCGGCGACGAACAGGGGTGCCGCGGACAGCGCGTCGAGCACAAGCGACCCCGCTTCGCGCGCGGCGGCCGAATCCTCCGGCACTTGTTCGTTCCGCTTGGCGAGCGCGGATTGATGCCCCGAGGTCGCGTTGCCGTCGATCCAGTCGGCGCCGTCGATCACGCCGCGGACCTTGGCAAGCCCGGCTGCGCCGAGCACGTCGGGGACCGCGATCAGCATCGCGCCGCCCCGCGTTCGATCGCCGACCGGCCCCGCGCGCGGAACGCCGGGATCGGCGACGCGTCGAGGAATGATGCCGCCTTCGCGACGAACGCCGGCGTCGCCGTCTCGCCGGCGCGCTCGATCCACGTGAGCGCCTCTTCGGTCCGTCCCTTGTCGCCGAGCAGGCGCGCATGGTTGAAGCATCCGCGGAAATCGCCGCCCTCCGCCGCGCGCGCGTAATGGGTCGCCGCCTTCGCGAGGTCGCGCGTCACCACCCAGCCGTCTTCGTAAAAACTGCCCACGAAGTTCATCGCTTTAGCATTGCCCATCCGCGCCGCTTTCCGAAACCACGCCAGCGCCGCCGCCTTGTCCTCGGCCACGCCGTGCCCCAGCGCGAGCAACGTCGCGTAATTGTACATCGCCCAATCGAGCCCGCGCTCGGCCGCCGCGCGATAGCATTGCGCCGCACGCGCCTTGTCGACGTGCACGCCCCAGCCGAGGTCGTAACAGCGCCCGACCATGTTGAGCCCCATCGCATGCCCCTGCGCCGCCGCCTTCAGGAACCAGCCGAACCCGGCCTGTGCGTCGCGCGCGACATGCACGCCGTCGAGCAGCATCTGGCCGTACAGCGCCTGCGCCTCCGCCTCGCCATCCTCGGCGAAGGCGATGATGTGGCTGGGGCTGAGCGTGACCGCGGTCAGAACTGGAACTCCACCGTTCCGAACACCGTCCGCCCCGGTGCGATGGTCGCGTAATGGTTGGTGAAGGCCGAGCTGAAGTAGGTCTTGTTGGTCAGGTTCTGCGCGTTGACGCTGATCCCGATGTTCTTCGTCAGCTGGTACCGCGCCTGCGCGTCGAACCGCCAGTAACCGTCGATCCCGCGCGCCAGCGTCTTGGTCGCGGGCGTGACGGTGACGACACCCGCCGTGGTCTGCGTCGCGGTGCGGTTGTCGGCATAGCCGCCATATTGTCGCCCGCTGTAGATCGCGCTGCCGCCGAACGAGAACTTCTTGGTCACTTGGTAATTGGTGGTGAAGGTGAAGCTGTTCCTGGCGATCAGCGGCACCTGCTTGCCGTTGCTCGCCGAGGGTACGAGTACGGTCTTCGCCGCCTGTACGACGATATTTCCGTTCATGATCGCTGGCGCCGTCAGCGCGGTGAACCCGCCGTCGATCACCTTGGGATCGAGGTAGGTGTAACCGCCGAACACCGTCCAGCCGTCGACCATCACGCCGCTCGCGCTGAGCTCGAATCCGCGGATCCGCGTCTGGCCGATGAAGGCGGGATTGTTGTTGGCATCGACCACGCGCGCGTTGGCGATGTCGGTTTGGAACGCCGCCCCGGACAGCGACAGCTTGTCACGGAACAGGCTGGCCTTGGCGCCGACCTCGTACGACTTGGTCTTCTGGACCTTCAGGCTGTCGAGGATCGCCAGATTGGCCACCGTGTTGGTGGTCGGTAGCGCATTGTCCTCGCGCCCCTCGCCGAGCAGCGTGTTGGGCGGCGTCGCGGCGGTCGCGTAGCTCGCATAGATGCTGGTGTCCGCGGTGGGCTTGAACACCAGCCCCGCCTGCCAGTTGAACAGCTGGTCGGTGCGCGACAGCCGGAACGAGTTCGTGCCCGCGGTGAACGGCGGCGTGATCGTCGAGGTAAACCGGTCGTAGCGCGCGCTCAGGTTGAAAATCAGCGACGGCATGATCGTGATCGAATCGAACCCATAGAAGGAGATCGTGTTGGCGTCGTTCTGCGTTTCGGTGTTGGCCGCGCCCTTCACGACCGGCGTCCGCACGGCCGACGTATCCGACGCGTAATTGACCCACGGGTCGTTGGGGTTCGGGTTGAACAGGCTGGTGCAATAATAGCGGGCCACGGTGAACGTGTCGCAGCGCGGGCTGATCGTGGATCCGGTCGCCAGCACGAACGCACCGCGTCGCGCTTTTTCCCACGAAAATTCGGCGCCGACCGCGAAGCTGTGCTCGATCCCGCCGGCCTTGACCTTGCCGTACAGGTCGATCTGGTCGGTCAGCGTGTTGGTCTGGCTGTAGCGCGTATTGGCGCGGCGCCAGACATAGCCGCCACCGGTCAGCTTGGCCCCGCCGTCGACAGGGTTGACCGCCGGGCCGGTCAGCGGGAAGCCGAACACGTCGCCGTTGCTGTCGTCGGGCAGCAGGAAGCTGTACGCCTGATAATCGTCGGTGAAGCGCGCGACGTTGCGCAGCGTGATGCCGCCAAAATCATGCTCGACGCGGAGCATCGCCTGCTGGTCGCGGGTGTCGCGGAAGTCGCGGTCAGTGAGCCCGTAGAAGGTCGAGCGCTTCACGAACCCGGTCGCACCGTCGAACAACGTCACTTTGCCGATCGCCGGCGTGGTGAAGGTGTTGCCGACCGGCGCGTTGCAGACCGTCGCCGAGCAGGCATAGAGGTACGGCATGCCGCTGTCGGGCAGTTCGTGGCTTTCCAGGTAATAATAGCTCGCGGTCAGCCGGGTCGACGTGCCGACCCCGATCGTGACCGACGGCGCGAAGCCCCAGCGCCGATTGTAGATCTCGTCGCGGTCGACGACGTGCTGGTCGTGCCACACGCCCTGGACGCGGAACGACACGGTCGGGGTGATTGCGACGTTCAGGTCACCGCTGACGCGCTTGTAATCGCCGTTGCCGGCGCTGCCGAGGATCGAGCCGAACGTGCCCGGGGCCGGCAGGCGCGAGATGATGTTGATCGTGCCGCCAGCCGACCCGCGCCCGCCAAGCGCCGAATCCGACCCGCGGATGATCTGCACCGAATCGATCGCGAACACTTCGCGGTTCTGCGACGCCAGATCGCGCACGCCGTCGACGAAGATCGATCCCTGCGCGTCGAAGCCACGAATGAAGGGGCGGTCGCCGATTGGGTTGCCGCCCTCGGCTGCGGCGAAGGTGATGCCGGGCACAGTGCGCATCGCGTCCTGCAGCGAGCTCGACCCGGTCTGCTCGATTACGCTCTTGTCGAGGATGACGATCGACTTGGGCGTATCGACGATCGGCGCGACATCCTTGGGGCCCGTCTGATCCTTTGGCTTCTGGCCCGTGATGACGATGTCGCGGCGGTCGGTATCATCGTCGTCGTTCGCCGGCACCCGAGCGGGATCGCTCGCCGCGAACGCCGGATGCGTCGCGAACGCGCCAACGCACGACAGCGCCAGAAAAGCAGGCTTGGCGAAGCGGTGGGCGGCGTTGTTGCGAGTCACTCTTATCTCCCTTGCGGGAGTTCGCTATTGAGAGTCGTTCGCAGTGTCAACGCTATTGCGAATAATTCTCACTTCTCGCCTCGCTGAACACCCAGCTCCTGAGCGCGCTTGCCAAATTGGGCGGGTCGTCGGTCTCGATCCGGAGCGCATCGACCTGTGCGACGAGTGCGCTTAGCGGCAGCCCCCGAGCAGCCGCGGCACTTTCCAGCGCACGCCAGAAGATCGGCTCGAGCGTGATCGACGTCTTGTGCCCGGCGATCGTGATCGACCGTTTGGCCGGTCCGGCGAACCCGCCCGGCGGCGGGTCGACGCTCACGGCTTGTCGAACAGCGCCGCGAGCTGTTCGATGATCGTCCCGCCGAGCTGATCGGCATCCATGATCGTGACGGCGCGCTCGTAATAACGCGTCACGTCATGCCCGATCCCGATCGCGGCGAGCTCGACCGGCGAGCGGTTTTCGATCCACCCGATCACCTGGCGCAGATGGCGTTCGAGATAGCTCCCGCTGTTCACGCTCAAGGTCGAATCGTCGACCGGCGCGCCGTCGGAGATCACCATCAGGATCTTGCGTTCCTCAGCCCGCGCGATCAGCCGGTTGTGCGCCCAGAGCAGCGCTTCGCCGTCGATATTCTCCTTGAGCAGCCCCTCGCGCATCATCAGCCCGAGGCTGGGCCGCGCGCGGCGCCACGGCTCGTCGGCCTGTTTGTAGACGATATGGCGCAGATCGTTGAGCCGCCCCGGCTGCGGCGGACGGCCCGCGGCGAGCCAGCTTTCGCGCGCCTGCCCACCCTTCCACGCGCGCGTGGTGAAGCCGAGGATCTCGGTCTTGACCCCGCACCGCTCGAGCGTGCGCGCGAGGATATCGGCGCTGATCGCCGCGATCGAGATCGGCCGCCCGCGCATCGACCCCGAATTGTCGATCAGCAGCGTGACGACGGTGTCCTTGAACTCGGTGTCGCGCTCGACCTTGTAGCTGAGCGATTGTCCCGGCGAGACCACCACGCGCGCCAGCCGCGCGGCGTCGAGCAGCCCTTCCTCCTGGTCGAAATCCCATGAGCGGTTCTGCTGCGCCATCAGCCGGCGCTGCAGCCGGTTGGCGAGCTTGGTCACCGCGCCTTGCAAATGGACGAGTTGTTGGTCGAGGTACGAGCGCAGCCGTACCAGTTCCTCGGCATCGCACAGCTCGGTCGCCGCGATCACCTCGTCATACTGCGTCGTCCACGGCTTATAATCGAAGTGCGGCGACAGGTCGCTGAACGGGCGGTTGGGACGGACCGGCATCATGCCGTCCTCGCCCTCGTCGCCCGCCTCGCCCTCGGACTCCTCGAAATCGTCGTCGCCGCTCTCGGCGCCCTCGCCGTCGTCGGTGTCGGCGTCGGACTGTTCGCCGCGCGCTTCTACCTCGCCCTGCCCCTGCTCGCCGTCGTCTTCGCCCTCGTCGCCCTGGTCCTGCTCGTCGGTGCCTTCGTCCTCGTTGCCACCCTCGTCCGAATCCTCGGGCAGCTGATCGCCCTCGACCAGTTCGAGGTCTTCGAGCAACTTGGTCGCGAGGCTGGCGAAGGCGCGCTGGTCGTCGAGCGCGAGCCGCAGCGCGTCGAGGTCGCCCGACGCTTTCTCCTCGATCCATTCGCGCACCAGCGCCAGACCCGGCTGCGCGATCGCCGGCGCTTCCTCGCCGGTCAGCCGCTGGCGCACGAGTAGGCCGATCGCGGTCGCCAGCGGCACTTCGTCGCGGCTCCGCGCACGCGTAATCGGATCGGTCCGCAGCCGAAGGTCGAGCGCTTGGCGCAGATTGTCGGTTATTCCGTGATACCCGCGCGACCCCAGCGCCTCGACCCGCGCGCTTTCGGCGGCGTCGAACACCGCGCGCGCGACCGCGTCCGACGGTGCGGTCTTCAGGTGCAGCGCGGCGTTATGATGCCTGAGCCGCAGCGCAAACCCGTCGGCAAACCCGCGCGCTTCCGCGACTTGATCGGGTGGCAACGTGCGCGCCGGCATCGGCACCTTGATATGCTTGCCCGACTGCGCCGGCGCATCGGCGGTGAAGGCGAGCTCGACCTCGGGCTCGTCGGCCAGCGCGCGCGACGCGCCGCCGAGCACGGCCTTGAAGCGATCGAGGGGGGAGTCGGCGGGCATCCCTCGCAAATGCGGAAAACGGTTTCCCCATGCAAGAGGCGAACATTACCGCCATGCCGGATCAAGTTTCCCGGCGCCGTGTCGAGGAAGGCTTGAGCCTCGCTTCGCCAAATGCGCGATCCGATCGCCTCACCCCCTCCGTTTCGGATCAAGCATGCACGGCCACGCCGAAGGCTGGCGATACACATACAGCATCACGGGACTGATTGATTCGCCGATCCGGGGGCACCGGTCGCGCGTGGCAGGGATCGGCAGGGGGATAGAATGAACTTGTTGGCGACGTTCCTGGAGCAACATGTCGCGATCGCCGTCGCGGTCATTATGTTCGTGCTGTTGACGATGCTGTTGTCCAGCCGCGCGACGCGGTTCTGGCTGATGGACCGATGGATGGATCTGTGGATCATCGGCACGTTGCCGCGCAAAGCGCGCATGAAGACCCCGGACTTCACGCTCGCCAATCGCCGGCTCGATCAGGTGTATCGCGCCTATCGCAATTTCATCGGCGATCTGATCTCCGAACCGGAATTCAAGAACAAGCGCAGCTTCCTTCGGCTGGCCGGCGACGCCGACGCCAAACCGACACCGGTGGCGTGGAGCATCGGCATCTTTTGCCTGCTCGGCGCCGAGGCGCTAGCTTTTTCGTTCGTGCTCGCGACCGTGCTCAGTCCGGACCCGACGGAAAGTCAGGCTAACGCGCTGACCCTCGTCATTGCTTTCCTGCTGGCGTTCTTGCTCGCCTATATGGTCGGAAAGGCGGGGCATTCGTTCCGCCGCACGCATGCCTTGCGGCAGAACATCGCCAAGCTGCGCGCACGTCCCGGCGTCGATCAGGGAGAAAAGCCGGAAACCAGCCTGATTTCGCTGATCGATCCCGAGGAGGATCAGGAGCGGGACGCCGCACTAACCTACGACAATTCGCCCCAGCGGCTGTTGAACAGGGTTCGCAAGAACTCATCCGACCGCGGCAGCTATATCCTGCCGATATTCGCCGCATTGCTGGTCGTGGCGCTGGCGTTCGGACAGGTATGGCTGCGCGAATATTCGTTCGAGCAGGCCGCCGCGGCGGCTCCCGCGCCGATCGCCGCCGCAGCGAGCACGGCCACGCTCGATGGCGACACACCGGCGGTCGTCCCAGCCCCCGCCGCGCAGCCAAACGCCGGCCCGCTGGCATCGGGCGCGGCGCTGATGAAGAACCAGCAGATCGCGGGCAACATCGTGCTGGTCCTGATCTTCGTCACCACCCAGGCGCTCGCGTTTTCGATCGGCTATCGCTTCGATTTCATCGGCCGCGGCGGCGTGGAGGTATACCGAGCGTTGCGCGGCGCGGCGATCTATAGCGAACTTTCGCTGGCGCAATCGTCGCTCGTCCACATGGCGGACGAAAGCCTCAAGAGCCTGGTCGAGCGGTTCAACGAACGATACCCGGACATGGTCGTCGACGACCTGACCTACCGACAACGATGCGCGCGCGACGTCGAATCCGCCGGCAACGACGGCACGCCGCCGCCCGCACAGGGATGAGCCTTCATCGCCTACCCCAGCGCGAATCCACCTTGAGCTCAATCCAATTGTCCGGAGACACAGTCATGACGCGACGCCACGCCGGATTGGCGGCACTCCTCCTTCACGCCGCACTCCTGCCCGGCGCGTCGCGCGCGGCGACCTGCTACACCGGCGCACAGCTCGCGCCGATCGCGAAGGTCGAAGCGGCGGAAGTGTTCGTCATGGTCGACCAGACCACGGCGCTTCCGCCAAGTGTCGTCGCCTATCTGCGCTCGATAGTCGCCGCTGTCGGCCGGCCTGGCACACGGATATCGCTGTTCAGCTTCTCGGCCTACACGACGGGCCAATATTTCCAGCCGCGCGGCAGCTACTTTTTCGAAGCGCAGCCGAGTCCGAGCGAAACTGCGAATATCGGGGTGCAAACGCAGCGCAATCTGCGCCAATGCCTCGCCAATCAGGCCGCGGTCGGTGCGCGCTTGCTCGGCGACCGCCTTTCCCAGATCGTCGGCCCGGCGGCGGTGGCGGTCTATGCCAATTCGGACATCATGGGCAGCTTGCGCCAGATCGGCCCGCGCCTGGCAGCTTCGCATGCGCGCTCCCGCACGCTGGTCCTGGTATCGGACATGCTCCAGAACATGCCGGGCAATTCCTTCTATGCGAAGGGGCGCCTGCGCGCGATCGATCCCGGCGCGGAACTGCGCAACGCGACCGCCACCGGGCAACTCGCCGATCTTGCCAACGCGACCGTCTATATCGTCGGCGCTGCGCTAGGCGGGCGGGCGCCCGACAACCAGATCCGCACCCCGCGCGAAATCAATGCGCTCGAACAATTCTGGCGCGGCTATGTGGCCAGATCGCATGGCCGGCTGGCGCAATTCGGCACGCCGTTGCCGGCGATGCCGACACCGTGAGCTATGCCTTCGCCACCACGCTTTCGGGCAAGTCCTTGCCGAACACGCGCTGATAATATTCCGCCACCAGCGCGCGCTCGGCCTCGTCGCACTTGTTGAGGAACGACAGCCGGAACGCGAAGCCGATATCGTCGAAGATCATCGCGTTCTGCGCCCAGGTGATGACGGTACGCGGGCTCATCACGGTCGAGATGTCGCCGTTGATGAAGCCCTTACGCGTCAGGTCCGCCACGCGGACCATGTTGTCGACGATCGCCTTGCCCTCGGGCTTGTCGTATTCGCCCGATTTGGCGAGCACGATCTGCGCCTCGACCTGCGCGGGCAGGTAATTGAGTGTGACGACGATGTTCCAGCGGTCCATCTGGCCCTGATTGATCGCCTGCGTGCCGTGATAGAGTCCGCTGGTGTCGCCCAGCCCGACGGTGTTCGCGGTCGAGAACAGCCGAAAATAGGGGTTCGGACGGATCACGCGGTTCTGGTCGAGCAGGGTCAGCTTGCCCTCGGTCTCGAGCACGCGCTGGATCACGAACATCACGTCGGGACGCCCGGCATCGTATTCGTCGAACACCAGCGCCGTCGGCGTCTGCAGCGCCCACGGCAGCAATCCCTCGCGGAATTCGGTCACCTGCTGGCCGTCGCGCAGCACGATCGCGTCGCGGCCGATCAGGTCGATCCGGCTGATATGTGCGTCGAGGTTGATCCGGATGCACGGCCAGTTGAGCCGTGCCGCGACCTGTTCGATGTGCGTCGACTTGCCGGTGCCGTGATAGCCCTGGACCATCACGCGCCGGTTGTGCGCGAAGCCCGCGAGGATCGCGAGCGTCGTGTCGGCGTCGAACACATACGCCGGATCGAGGTCGGGCACGCGCTCGTCGGCCTCGCTGAACGCGGGCACTTGCATCTCCGAATCGATCCCGAACAGCTCGCGCACCGACTTCATCTGGTCGGGCGCGTCGAGGATCGTCGTCTCGCGGCTGTCGGGCTGGGTGTTCGGAATGTCGGTCATGGGCAGCGTCCTTCGCGCACCCTCCTACGCGCAGCGCGCCCGCGAAGTCGAGACTCGTTGTGCAATGCAACGCGTCAGGAAGCGATCTTCTCCGGCAGCGCGAACAGGTCGACGAAGCGTTGTGCGAGCGCCGGATCGCCAGCCAGCGTCAGCAAACCGTCCCCGTTGAACCCTTCCTTGCCGTAAATCGTGCGCCGCATCGCCATCGTGTCGCCGGTGAGCGTCAAATCGGCATCGCGCGTCTCGCTGCGCGCGATCGCGATACCGCCCTCGCCCACGCGCGCGACGAAGGCGTCGTTGGGGAATTCGAACGCAACGACCATCGGCGTCGTCGCAGCACGCTCGGCATCGATCAGCGTGCGCAGCGAGATCATCGCCGAAGCGGTCGACATGAACGCGAACGGGTCATGCCGCGGCGAGCGCGCCGCCCAGCGCCCCATCTCGCGGATAGCGACCTCCGCCTCGCGGCCCCAATCGGTCAGGTCGTACGCCTGGACATTGGCCGGCGATGGCAACCGGCGGCGCACGACGATCCCTGCCTCTTCCAGACTTTCGAGGCGCTGCGTCAGCACATTGGCGCTGATCCCGGGCAGGTTGGACCTGATCTCGCCGAACCGGCGCGGGCCGAACATCAGCTCGCGGATGATTAGCAGCGCCCAGCGCTCGCCGACGAATTCGAGCGCGAGGGCGGTACCGCACGCATCGTCATACCACCGTCTTTGGGCTGTTTTTTCGAGTCCAGTTATTTTTTCTAACTTCATGGTTGTTTTTTATAACTGAGTCGGGCATTCAAGTCAAGGCAGCCGAGTCGCCGCACTGTCGCGAAGCCGGCTTATGGGAGAGATCAGATGGCAAAGATGATTTTCGTGAACCTGCCCGTCGCCGATGTGGCGAGGTCGACCGCGCTGTACGAGGCGCTCGGGTTCGAGAAGAACGACAAGTTCAGCAACGAACAGGCATCGTCGATGATGTGGTCCGACTCGATCGTCGTCATGCTGCTGTCGAAGCCTTTCTTCGCGACTTTCACCCCCAAGCAAATCGCCGACGCCAAGACGACGAGCAGCGCGCTGTTCGCGCTGTCGTTCGACAGCAAGGCGGATGTCGACAAGATCGTCGAGGCGGCAGTTGCCGGCGGCGCGACCGAACCGCACGGGCCCGAGGATCACGGCTTCATGTACAGCCGCGCGTTCGAGGATTTCGACGGGCACGGCTGGGGACCGTTCTGGATGGACCCCGCTGCCGCCGAAGCCGGCCCGCCCGAACACGAGCCGATCGCCGGCTGAGCCCGACCCAGGGAGACCAAAGATGCTCGCTCGATTCCGCCCGTTCCTCGCCGCTCTCGTCGCGTTCGCGATGACCGGCGTGGTCATCCTCGACTATCCGGCGCTGGCCGGCCTGCCGTTCCCGTTGTGAAGGAAACCGTCATGACTCGACCGATCATCACCGCGTTCGACTGGGTGCCGCCGTTCGCGCAAGGCCAGGTCCGCGATCTCCGCGTGCGCTGGGCGCTCGAGGAAGCCGGCCAGCCGTACGAGGTCCGCTACCTCAACCAAGGCGCGCAGAAGGAGCCGCCACACCGCGCGCGCCAGCCGTTCGGCCAAGTGCCGACGCTGGAGGACGGCGAGCTCACGCTCTTCGAATCGGGCGCGATCGTGCAGCACGTCGCGGAGAAATATGGGACACTCTTCCCGGCCAACGCCAACGCCCGGGCGCGCGCGATCGAATGGATGTTCGCCGCGCTCAACTCCGTCGAGCCGGCGATCATGGACTTGTCGTTCGTCACCATCTTCGAAGCCGACAAGCCATGGTCGGCAATGCGCCGCCCCGCGGTCGAAGAGCGCATCCACGGACGATTGAAGGATTTGTCGGCGCGGCTCGGCGAGATGCCGTGGCTCGACGGCGACACGTTCACGGCCGGCGACCTGCTGATGGTCAGCGTGCTGCGCATTCTAATCGATCAGGGATTCGTCGAGTCCTATGACAATTTGACCGCCTACATGCACCGCGGGATCGACCGTCCCGCCTTCCAGAAAGCGCTGGCCGACCAGATGGCCGGCTTCACCGGCGAGCCGCCCGAATGGTACGCCGCCTGGGCCGAAAAACAGAAACAAGGAGAGACGGCGTGAGCTACATCCAAGGCTTCGTGCTAGCGGTGCCCGAGGGCAACAAACAGGCCTATATCGACATGGCGACGACGGTCGCGCCAATGTTCGCCGAGTTCGGCGCGCTACGCACGGTCGAATGCTGGGGCGAGGACATCCCCGACGGCAAGCGCACCGACTTCAAGCGCGCGGTCAAGGCCGAAGCTGGCGAGCGGATCGTGTTCGCCTGGGTCTTCTGGCCCGACAAGGCGACGTGCGATGCCGCCGCGGAAAGGATGCGGACCGACGAGCGGATGCAGCCCCCCGCGGATATTCCGTTCGACGGCAAACGCATGATCTTCGCCGGGTTCGAGACCGCCTCCGACAGCGGCGACGGCGGCGCGTTCGGCTGGATCGACGGCATGGTCGGCGTGGTCGCGAACGACAGGAAGCAAGCGTTCCTCGACCATGCCGCGTTCATGGAAAGCGCGCTGAAGGCCAAGGGCGCGACGCGCATCGTCAACGGCTGGGGAACCGACGTACCCGACGGCACTACCACCGATTTCAAACGCGCGGTCGAGGCGCAGTCCGACGAAACGGTCACGTTCGGCTGGATCGAATGGCCTGACAAGGCCACGCACGATGCCGGCTGGGGCGCGCTGATGGCGGACGGCACGATGCAGCAGAACCCGCCCGTATGGGACGGCCAGCGCGCGATCTTCGGCGGGTTCGCACCGATCCTCGACACCGATCGCGCATAAGGAGAGATACGATGCCCAACCCCGAAGGCACCCCGATCTGGTACGAGCTGCTGACGCCCGACCATGATGCGTCGAAAAAGTTCTACGATCGCGTCATCGGCTGGACGCTAGGCGGCAAGCCCGACAACAGTCCGATGGACTATCGCATGATCCAGACCGCAGACGGATCGATGGTCGGCGGTGTGATGCAGTTGACCGACGAGATGACCGCCGGCGGCGCGCACCCGACCTGGCTGTTCTATATCGGCGTCGACGATGTCGATGCTTCGTTTGAGAAGGTAAAGGCCAATGGCGGCGGCGTCCTGATGGAGCCATTCGACATCCCCGGCGCGGGTCGCGCGGCGTTTGTCAGGGATCCCCAGGGCAATCCGTTCTACATCATGCGCGGGTCGAGCCCGGAGAACAGCACTGCCTGGGACCGGATGGGCATGGGCAAGTGCAACTGGAACGAGCTCAACACGCCCGACCAGGCGGCTGCGAACAAATTCTATGCCGACACGTTCGGCTGGACCTACCCGGACAAGATGTCGATGGGCGAGATGGGCGACTATGTCTTCATCGACGCCGCGGGCCAGACGATCGGCGCCACGATGACGATCCAGCCCGGCGATACCCAGGGCTGGCGCTTCTATTTCCGCACCCCCGACATCGAGGACACCGCGAAGAAGGTCGGCGAGTCCGGCGGCACCGTATTGGCTGGGCCGATGGAAGTTCCCGGCGGCGACCGCATCATCGTCGCGAAGGACGCGCACGGCGTCGTGTTCGGGGCGGTCGGCCCCGGCAACCAATAAGCGAGGATCAGGAGAGAGACGATGGCGAACAAGATGACCACGTGCCTGTGGTTCGACAACGGCGCCGCGCGCGAGGCGGCCGAATTCTACGCCGCAACCTTTCCCGACAGCCATGTCGGGTCGGCGATGGCGTCCCCCAACGACAACCCGTCGGCTAGGGCGGGCGACGAGCTGACGGTCGAGTTTACCGTCCTCGGCCAGTCGTTCGTCGGGCTGAATGGCGGCCCGATGTTCAAGCCTACCGAAGCGGTCAGCTTCATGGTGCTGACCGAGAATCAGGAGGAAACCGACCGCTATTGGAACGCGATCACCGGCAACGGCGGCGCGGAGAGCATGTGCGGCTGGTGCAAGGACAAATGGGGCTTTTCGTGGCAGATCACGCCACGCGCCTTGCTCGCCGCGACGTCCAATTCCGACAAGGCAGCGGCCAAGCGCGCGATGGACGCGATGATGACCATGCACAAGATCGACATCGCCAGGATCGAGGCGGCGCTCGCCGGGGAAACCGCCGATGCGTAAGATCACCGGCGCGGTTTTCCTGTCGCTCGACGGGGTGATGCAGGCGCCGGGCGGCCCGACCGAGGACTATACCGGCGGGTTCGACGAGGGCGGCTGGCTGTTCCGCTTCGCCGACGAAGGGGCATTTCCCACGATCGGCGCGCTGTTCTCGGGCGAATACGACCTGCTGCTCGGGCGGCGGACGTACGACATCTTCGCGTCCTACTGGCCCTATGTCGAAGGCGACGGCGCGGAGATGGGCGCGGCATTCACCCGCGCCGGCAAGCACGTCCTGACGCACGGCGACCAGCCGCTCGACTGGGAGAACAGCCACCGCCTGACGAGCGTCGCCGATGTCGCCGAACTCAAACAGAGCGACGGGCCCGATCTGATCATCCAGGGGTCGAGCACGCTCTACCCCGAACTGCTCGCCGCCGGGTTGATCGACACTCTGATCCTGATGATCTTCCCGGTCACGATCGGCAAGGGCAAGCGGTTGTTCGGCGATGGCACGCCGGCGGGTGTATTGCGAATGGTGGAGCATCGGGTGACCCCCAAGGGCACGGTGATCGCGACCTACGAGCCCGCCGGCGCGATCCCGTCGAGCGGCGATTTCCCCGAAACGGTGACGAGCGCGCGCGAGCAGGACCGGCAGCGCCGGATGACCGACGGCAGCTGGTAGCCGAGACGTCGCGCTATCGCTGACGCGCGCCAGTGAGTAAGCGGGCGGGGATGGCCAGTCGTCCCCGCCCGTTTCTCGTCGCGACCCTGATCGGGCTGGTGGCGGAGGCGCTGTTCCTGTGGGGTGTCGCCACGCCCCATGAACTGGTCTTCGACGAGATCCATTACGTCCCGGCGGCGCGCGCGATGCTGTCGCTGAGCGCACCGCTCAACACCGAGCATCCGCTGGTCGCCAAGGAATTTATCGCTGCCGGGATCGCACTGTTCGGCGACAACGCTTTGGGCTGGCGCTTCTTCTCCACGGTCGCGGGCGCGGCGACGGTGATGGGCGTGTTCGCGATCCTGTGGCAATTGTTCGGGCGGACGCGGCCTGCCGTGATCGGCACGGTATTGGCGCTGCTCAATTTCACGATCTACGTCCAGGCGCGGATCGCGATGCTTGACGGGTTCCTCGCGGCGTTCACCGTGCTGGCCGTCGCGGCAATGCTGTGGGCGATGCGCGCGCCCGTCGGAAAGGCGTGGTCGCGCTGGGGGCTCAGCGCGGTACTGTTCGGGCTGGCGGTCGGGACCAAATGGCTCGCGTTGCCGTATCTGGCGTTCGCGGGTCTGGCCTTCCTGATCGTCCGTTGGCGTGACGCGCGGGCTGCGCAGCGGCCGTCGACCGCGATGCTGTCGGGCAAGGACCAGCCGCATTGGCCAGGGCTCCCGACGATTCCGGCGTTGGCCGCGTTCGGCGTCATTGCCGTCGCGACCTATTTTCTGACCTTCCTGCCCGCCTTTTTCTACCACGACGACCCGATGACGCTCACCAAGCTGCTGCCGTTTCAGGCGAAGATGTACGCGCAGCAAACGCAGGTCCTGCCGCATCACACCTATCAGTCGAACTGGTGGACATGGCCGCTGATGATTCGCCCGATCTGGTATTTCTACGAGCCCGCCGACGGGGCGATGCGCGGCATATTGATGATCGGCAACCCGGCGATCCTGTGGGGCGGGCTGGTCGCGGTCGCGGCGTGTCTGTGGACGGGTGTGGGCGAGCGCGACGGGCGGCTGCTCACCGCGGGCGCGCTATGGGTCGCGAGCTATTTGCCGTGGGTGATCATCCCCAAATCGCTCGGTTTCTTCTATTATTATTACATCCCGACGATCGCGCTGCCGATCGCGCTCGCCGCCGCGTTCGACCGCTACGCCAAGGGCAAGCTGATGTACTGGGACGAAGGCTTTATGGTGATGTGCTTCGGGTTGGCGGTATATTTCTTCCCGATCCTGTCCGCCGCGCCGTTAGCCAATGCAGCGGCGTTTCAGCATTGGATGTGGTTCAGCACCTGGCCCTAGTACCGCCCCCACACGAAGCGTGACGATAGCGCGTAGTTCCACACCGCGCTGACCGCGATTCCCGCGAGCGCCGAGACGATCCACGTGTCCGACCGTGCGTCGTAGAGGAACGCCGCGACCCCGACATTGGCGACCGCACCGACCGAGCACACCGCGCAGAACGACACCCAGCCATCGAACAATGCGCGCGCGCCCTTCAGCCGCCCGTCGCGATACGTCAGCGCGTTGTTGACGAAGAAGTTGAAGGTCATCGCGACCGCGGTGGCAGCGATGGTCGACTTGATGAAGCCCACGCCGATATTCTTGAACATCAGCCCCAGCACCAGGAAATGGACGAGCGCGCCGACCGCGCCGATCGCGGAGAACATCGCGAACCGGACCGGGATGAACCGCCCCATGATGCGGTCGTACAATGCGATCAGAAATTCCATCGCGACGACGTGATCGAGCTTCGACTCGCCCTCGGTGCGGACACGGAACGTATAGGGCAGTTCCTTGAACCGGAGCGAGCGCGGCGCGGTGGTCATGATGTCGAGCAGGATCTTGAACCCGATCGCCGACAGATGCGGCGTGATCTCGCGCACCATCGCGGTGCGCGCCATGAAGAACCCGCTCATCGGATCGCCGAGATCTGCCTTGAGCACGCGGCGCGACAGCTTGGTCGCGAAGGCCGACTTGGCGACGCGGTCCTTGTCCCAATCGCCCGTCCCGCCGCCGTCGACGAAGCGCGATCCGACGACCAAGTCGAGCGCGGGATCGTCTTGCAACGCCTTGACCATCCCCGGCAGGATCGTCTCGTCGTGCTGCAGGTCGCCGTCGATCACCGCGACGAGTGGGGCTGCGGTCGCGCACATCCCCTCGATCGTCGCCGAGGACAGCCCGCGCCGCCCGATCCGCTGGATCACCCGTACGCGCCGGTCATTCCGCGCGAGGTCGCGGGCAGCATCGGCAGTGCCGTCCGGGCTGTTGTCGTCGACGAAGATCGCTTCCCACGCGATCCCGCCCAGCGCCGCGTCGAGCTTTTCGATCAGCAACGGCACATTGCCGCGCTCGTTGAACGTCGGGATGACGATCGCAAGGTCGAGGGGGGCGAGATCGAGCGTGTCGGTCATAGCGCGGCGAGGATCGCGTCGCCCATCGCGCTTGTCGAGAGGGTGCCGCCGATATCGGCGGTGCGCGCCCCGTCCGCGATCGCCTTTGCCACCGCCGCCTCGATCCGGCGCGCCGCGCCCGCCATGTCGAGCGAATGGTCGAGCAGCATCGCCGCCGACAGGATCGTGCCGCACGGATTGGCGATCCCCTGCCCCGCAATGTCGGGCGCCGAGCCATGGATCGGCTCGTACAGCCCCAGGCTCGACCGCCAGCTCGACAGCGAAGCGGAGGGCAGCATGCCGATCGACCCGGCGCACATGCTCGCTTGGTCGGACAATATGTCACCGAACAGATTGCCCGTGACGATCACGTCGAACTGCGCAGGGTCGCGCACCAGCTGCATCGCGGCGTTGTCGACGTACATATGGGTCAGGTCGACATCGTCGTAATCGCCCGACACCTCATTGACCACATCGCGCCACAGTTGCGAGGTTTCGAGGACGTTCGCTTTGTCGACCGAGCAGAGCTTCTTCCTGCGGCGGCGCGCGGTTTCGAACCCCACGCGCGCGATGCGCTCGACCTCGACCTCGTCATAGCGCATCGAGTCCCAGCCCTCGCGCACCCCGCCCAGCCCGGTGCGGCGGCCTTTCTCGCCGAAATAGACGTCGCCGGTCAACTCGCGAACGATCAGCAGATCGATCCCCCGCGCGATCTCCGGCTTGAGCGGGGAAACGTCTTCCAAACCTGGCGTCAGCGAGGACGGCCGCAGGTTGGCGAACAGCCCGAGTTCGCGGCGCAGTCCGAGGATCGCCGCTTCCGGGCGCAACCGCCGTTCGAGCGCGTCGAATTGCGGATCGCCGACCGCGCCGAACAGAACCGCGTCGGCGCGCTTCGCCAGCGCGAGCGTCTCGGGCGGGAGCGAATTGCCCGCCACGAGATATGCCGCGCCCCCGACTGGCGCCGTCTCGAACGTCACGCCGAGCGCCAGCGCTTCGAGCACGCGGCGCGCCTCGGCGACGACTTCGGGCCCGATCCCGTCCCCGGGCAGCAACGCGATCAATGGCAAGCGGATTCCCCTTCTCGTCCCGCCTTTGCCGAGCGTTGGCGCGTCACGCAACCGCGCGCTTGAGCCGGTCGACCAGTCTCGCGCGCGCCGACAGCGCCTCGGCACGGCGATCGGTCAGCAAATGCGTCTCGATTTCGCCCCCGGTCTGCGCCAAACCGGCGAGGATGTCGGGCCAGCCGGACTCGCTCGTCGCCGCCGGTGCTGCGTCGAGGCCGTAACCGAGCTCGGCCAGCATCAAATCCTCGTAGCGCACTAGCGCAACGGCCCAGCCGCGCGCCGCGGGCGCCGCCTCGATCGCGCCGATCATCCCGTCGAGCGCGGCATATAGGCGCGGATACGGTTGGTTTTCGGGCAACGCGATCGCGGTCAGCGCCGTCACCCATTCTAGCGCGGCGGCGGCGAGCGGCTCGGCGTAGAGCGGCGCGCGACTATGGACGAGCTCGACGGTCAGCCCAGCTAGCTGCTCGTCGGTCCGCGCGCGCCATTCGCCCACAACCAGGTTCGCGGGCTGGAGGATCGGCCGGATCGTCCGCGACCGCCCGCCACGGACATAGCCCGCGACCATCCCGGCCTCGCGCGTCAACGCGCGCACGATTGCGCCGTGCTCGCCATGCTGGCGAACGCCGAGGATCAGGGCTTGCGCGCGGAAGTGCATTGCGCCGCTCTAGGCGCGGCGAACTTTCTTGGCCACGTCCTGTAGTCCGAGGCGCTCGACCCCGGCCTTGGCCAACGCCATCATGCCGTCGAACCCGGCCAGCGCGGTGACCGCCAGCCGATTCGCGACGCTCGGCCGCAAGAGCAACAGGTCGCAGCACTCGACCCCGCCGGTCGCGAACTGGCGCTTGTGCTGGCCGTCGCCCTCGGTGAAGTCGAAGCGGCGCACGCCGGGCTCGTTGGCCAGGTCGCGCAACGCCTCGACCTGCAGTACCGCGCCGACCGACAGGTCGTTGAAGCGTGGATCGTGCCCGACGAATTCGTAAATCGCGGTGCCGTCGTGGATCGGGCAATAGAGATAGGCCGCCGGCTCGCCGCCGACATAGAGCAGCCAGGCGTGGACCTTGCCCGCCGCGGCCATTGCATACATCGGCTGCGTGAAATCGGGCGTGTCGGGCAGTCCCGCGCCCATTAGCCGCTCCTGATACGTGCCGAGCGCGAGCCGCCGCGCGATGCCGTGGAATTCGGCGAGTTCCTCGGGCGTCGTATAACGCCGCACGTCGAGCTGCCCGCCCGACGCTTGCGCCGCCTTCTTGTCCTTGCGCTTGATCGCCGATCGCGCGTTGCCCGACAGTTGCGCCAGATAGGCTTCGAACCCGATGGTAAGGTCCGCGTAGCGCCGCGTGTAACGCTGCCGCACGAACGCGATCATTCCGCCCGCGGTCCAGGCGAGCGTATCGCACTGCCGTTCCGGAAGCGAGGTGACGAGATACCCGTCCGCCGCCGGGTCGAGCGGCGGCAGATGTGGCAACTGCCCGTCGATCGCATCGTCGAGCCCAAGCGGCACGCGCACTAGGTCGCGGCGGATCGACGCGAGCGTGCGCGCGCCGACCTGGAACTTCAGCGGCAACGAGCGCGCGCCGGAGGCAACAGGCGTCACGCCGCGCGTTCCTCGACCCAATTGGACCAGAGCTGCTCCGCCTGCCGCCAGCTCGTGCGGAGCCGGTTGGGGGCGAGCGGCGTTGCCTCCGTGCCTGCGAACGCCGGCAGATCGCGAAACTGCGTGGTCGGAAGCGCATCCCGGGCATCGGCCAAGGCGGCGCAAAGCCCCTCGAACCGGCCGACATGCACCCCATTGGCCCGCGTTCCCGCGCGGTTGGCGAGTTCGAAACTGTGCCCGACCACCGTCACCGCCTCATGCCCCGCGGCAACGGCATGATCGAGCGCTGCGCGCATCTCGCCCTGCGACAGCGCGCAGATCTGGAACTGGCGCAAATGCCCCGGCGTGTCCTCGATCAGCGTGACCGGCACTTCGACCACGCCGCCGCGCGCGACCGGCGCGATCTGGCGCGGCAGAAGACCGATCGCGCTCGGCCACGGCGCATCGGCGCCGTTGTGGCTGCTGTCATAGGCGAACCCGAGGTCGGCGAGCGCGGTCAGCGTGTCGTCGTTCGCGGCATAGCTGCCGCTGCGGAACGCGACCGGATCAGGCGCACCGCACGCCTTGAGCAGGTCGCGCGCGCCGGCGATCAGCGCGCGCTGCTCGTCGAGGCTATAGTCGATCAGTTCGAACCGCCCGTGGCGGGCGACGTCGCCCGCCTTGGCGCCGGCCCAATTGGGATGAAGGTGGAGCTGGACTTCCTGCCCCGCCGCAACGATCGCCTCGACCGTCGGGCGGATCGCGTCGAGCCCGAACACCATCGTCGGCATCGGATCGACGAAGAACGTCGCCTTGAGGCCGTGCCGCGCGAGCATCGCGAGCTGATACGCCACTCCAACCCCCGCCGGCTCGAGCGACCGCTCGATCTGCTCGGCGAGCGGAAACCCGGCCGAGTGGTGGCGCCACATCAGCTCGGTGTCGATGGTGAGAAAGACCGCGGTTGTCACGCGCCTGCGCATAACGCGCGGGGGTGAAGATTACGTTGTCACCGCGCGTGGTAGAAGTCGTAGACCTGCTGCGCCACCGCCGCCGACACCCCCGGCGCCTTCTGCAAATCCTCCAGGCTCGCGCCCCGCACCGACCGCGCGGTGCCGAAATGCATCAGCAGCGCCTTCTTGCGGGCCGGGCCGATCCCCGGCACCTCGTCGAGCGGTGACGCGCCGATCGCCTTGGCGCGTTTCGCGCGGTGCGCGCCGATCGCGAAGCGGTGCACCTCGTCGCGTAAGCGCTGGAGGTAGAACAGCACCGGCGCGTTGACCGGCAGCTGGAATTCGCGCCCGTCGAGCATGTGGAACACCTCGCGCCCCTCGCGGCCGTGGTGCGGCCCCTTGGCGACGCCGACCAGGCAGACGTCCTCGATCCCCATATCCTCGAGCACCGCCTTCACTGCGTTCAGCTGCCCACGCCCGCCGTCGATCAGGACAAGGTCGGGCCAGTCGCCCGCGTCGCGATCCGGGTCCTCGGCCTGCGCGCGGGCGAAGCGGCGCTGGAACACCTCGCGCATCATGCCGAAATCGTCGTCGGTCGCGGCCTGCTTGATGTTGAATTTGCGATACTGACCCTTGCGGAATCCCTCCGGCCCGGCGACGACCATCGCGCCGACCGCCGCGCTACCCTGAATATGACTGTTGTCGTAGATTTCGATGCGGTCGGGCGGATCGCCCAGGTCGAACAAATCGGCGACCTCGCGCAGCAATTTGGCCTGCGTCGTCGATTCCGCCAGCCGCCGGTCGAGCGCCTCGACCGCGTTGCGCTTGGCCTGTTCCATCAGCCGTCGCCGGTCGCCGCGCTGCGGCACCGACAGCGCGACCTTATACCCCGCGCGCTCGCCCAGCGCCTCGGTCAGCAGCGCGCCTTCGGGCAATTCGCGGTCGAGCAACACCGTCCGCGCCGGCGGCACCTCCTCGTAAAATTGAGTCAAGAATTGCGTCAGCACCTCATCCTCGGGCACGTCGGCGGTGTGCGCGGGGAAGAAACTGCGGTGTCCCCAATTCTGCCCGCCGCGGATGAAGAACGCCTGGATCCCCATCGTCCCGTCTTTGCAGGCGAGCGCGAATACGTCGGCGTCGCCCACGCCTTCGGCGTTGATCGCCTGGCTGCCCTGGATGAAGGTCAGCGCCTTGAGCCGGTCGCGCAGCACCGCGGCGAGCTCGAAATCCATCGCCTCCGCCGCGGCTTCCATCTGCGCGCCGAGCTTGGTCTGCACCTTGGTCGACTTGCCGCCCAGGAAATCCTTCGCGTCGCCGACCAGCTCGGCATAGCCCGCCTTGTCGATCCGCCCGACGCACGGCGCCGAGCAGCGCTTGATTTGGTAGAGCAGGCATGGCCGGTCGCGCGTCTTGAAGAAACCGTCTGTGCACGAGCGCAGCAGGAACAGCTTCTGCAGCGCGTTGAGTGTGTTGTTGACACTGCCGGCGCTGGCGAACGGCCCGTAATAATTGCCCTTCGCGCGCCGCGCGCCGCGGTGCTTCTGGACGCGCGGGAAATCGTGATCCGCGCGCAGCAGGATGAACGGAAAGCTTTTGTCGTCGCGCAGCAGCACGTTGTACGCGGGGCGGAAACGCTTGATCAGCTGCGCTTCGAGCAGCAGCGCCTCGGCCTCGTTATTCGTCGTTACGATCGTCATCGACCGCGTCTGCGCGACCATCCGCTGAAGCCGTTTGGGCAGCCGCTCGACCTGCGTATAATTGGTCACGCGATTCTTGAGCGCGCGCGCCTTGCCGACATACAGCACGTCGCCGCGCGCATCCTGCATGCGGTACACGCCGGGCCGCGCGGGCAGCGTCTTGAGCACGTTGCGGATCGCCGCCACGCCGGCGGCGAGGTCGGGCGCGCTTCCCTCGCCGCGAACGGCGTAGGTGGCCTTTTCTTCGTTGAATCGGGTCGGCGAGTTGGGGTCGGACATTACGCCCGATGTAAGGCGAAGGCCGCCCCGCGTTAAGCCTTGCTGCGACCGATCCCCGGGATCAGCATGCCCGTCGTGCGGCGATAGCGGCGATACTCATCGCCGAACGTCCCGACCAGGTCGCGCTCCTCATAGCCGATCGCGATCAGGATATAGCCGGTCATGCCGAGCGCCAGCAGCAAATGTCCGATCGTCATCACCGGGATTGCCCAGAAGGCGAGAATGAACCCCGAATAGAGCGGGTGCCGCACCAGTCGGTACAAGAACGGCGTGCGGAATTGCGCCGGACTTTCGCCCCTACCGGTAAGGTTTCGCCAGATTTGCTGGAGCCCGAACAGTTCGAAATGGTTGATCAGAAAGGTGCTGAGCAGAACGATTGCCCAGCCCAGTCCGAACAGCGCCCAGAGAATATCGCGTCCGATCGGGTTGGTGACCGTCCAGACGGCCTGCGGGATCGGCCGCCAGAACGCGAAGAGCAGCAGCAGCACAAGACTGGAGGCGAGAACGTAACCCGAGCGTTCGAGCACCGGCGGGACGATCCGCGTCCACGCCGCCTTGAACCCGCGCCGCGCCATCACGCTATGCTGAATCCCGAACAGCGCGATCAACGCTGCGTCGATCGCCAGCGCAACGCCGGTCTGCGCCTGCGGGCCCAAGTCGACCGTGCGCGGAACGAGCGCGATGTCGCCGACGAATGCGATGAGATAGAGGAAAGTCGCGAAAAAGATCAGATAGATCGCCGCGCCAACCGCGGCATAGAGCCCACGTGCCATCGTCCGCCCCCGAACTTGTCAGGGGCGGAATGTACCATCAAACGTACGCGAGCGAAACGATCGTTACTTGATCGCGGCGAGGTCGGCGCCGACCTTGGTCATCAGCGCGGCGGGCATCTTGTCCGGCGCGTAGGGCTGGACCTGGTTCAGGCTCATGCCCTTGAACTGCTCGTACGCCGGGTTGGTGCTCAGGTCGCCGCCGAAATCGGCGGTCAGCACCGCCTTGGCGGCGGGATCGGCCATCAGCGTCTCGATCGGCGTGTCGAGGTTGAACTTGGTGGTCGCGGCCGGCGCAGCAGCGGGCGCGGCGGTCGGTGCGGGGGCTGGCGCCGGCGCGGCGGCGGTCTGGGCGGCGATCAAAGCGGCAAACAGGAACGACATTGGATACTCCCCTCAAAAGGCCGCGCTTCCATGGCGGCGATTGGCGTCCGAATTAAGGCAAGCGCATCACGCGCGGTGTTCGTCCCAGCGGTCGAATTCGTAGGCGATCGACCCCTCGACCAGCCGTTCCCAGATATCGCCGATGACGTGCGGGGGCACGCCCAAGCGTTCGGCCTCGGCCCTGGCGTTGGCGATCACCGCGGCCTTGCGCGGTTCGTCGCGCACCGCGCCCCGGTCCTGCTTGATCCGCGCGGCGGCGGTCATGAAGCGGAAGCGGATCGCGAGCAGGCCGACGATATCGAGGTCGAGCGCGTCGATCCCGGCGCGCACCTCCGCCATCGTGTCGCAATCTTCGGGCGCGATCATGTCGCGCGCTGCGGGTACGTCGCTCAGTTGAGCCGTCCCAGCGCGGCGATCGTCTTGTCGACCAGCGCCTTGTCGGCGCCCGCATTGTGCTTTTCGGCGATCAGCGCACGCGCCGCATTGGTCGCCGCATCGGCGGCAGTAGCGCGAATTTCGGCGATCACCGCGCGTTCGGCGGCGGCGATCTTTTCCTCGGCCATCGCCGAATGACGCGCGATCAGCGCGGTCGCGTCGGCCTTCGCCTTGGCGACGATCTCGTCCGCCTGCTGGGCGGCCGACACGCGCAAGGCCTCGACTTCCTTGTCGGCGTCGCGTGCCTTGGCTTCGTATTCGGCCTTCAGCGCCTCGGCCTCCGCGCGCAATTGCTTCGCGGTGTCGAGTTGCTGGCGGATATCGGCGATCTTGCCGTCGAGCATGCGCCCGATCATCGCCGGCACCTTGGCGATGATCGCGATCGCGAACACGACCAGCATCGCGATCGCGACCCAGCCGCCCGCGGCTATGCCGAACGCCGTCGCTTCGTGTTCCGGCTCGGGCGTGCCCGGTGCCGCGGTGCTCGCAATCGTGTTAGCCATTCGCCATCGCCATCTTTACTGCGTTCGTCGCCTCGGCCTGCGTGACCGTCGCACCCGACACCTTGGCGACGATGTCGCGCGCGGCATCCGCCGCGACGCCCTCGACCGCCGCCAGCGCACTGTCGCGCGCCGCGTTGAGCTTGGCATTGGCCTCGGCGGTCTTGCCTGACAGATCGGCATCGGCCTTGGCCAGCCGCTTCGCCGCTTCCGCGCCCGCCTTCGTCCGCGCGGCCAGCGCCGCGGTCTGCGCGTCGGCGTGAACCTTGGCGATCTCCGCCTTGAAGCGTTGCTCGGTCGCCTCGGCATCCTCGCGCGCCTTCTCGGCCGCCGCGAGGTCGGCGGCGATCTGCGCGTCACGCATGTCGACCGTCGCCTCGACCTTGGGGACGACCCCGCGGCCGACGACGAAGAAGATCACGCCAAGCGTGATCAGCAGCCAGAACCACTGCGACTGATAGACGAGAGCGAGTTGGGTTAGCTGAGGCATGCTTCACCTAAAACCCGCCGGCGGGACGCGCCCGCCGGCGGCGTTCATCAACGAGCGTAGAGAATGATCATCGCGACGGCGAACGCCATCAGGCCGAGCAGCTCGGCCGCGGCGAAGCCGATGTACAGCGTGCCCTGCTGCTGCGAGGCAGCCGCCGGGTTGCGCATCGCGCCCTGCAGGAACGACCCGAACACGAAGCCCACGCCGGCCGAAGCGGCGCCGACACCGATGGCAGCCAGACCGGCGCCGAGAACTTGTGCGGAAGCGAGATCCATTTTGTAAACTCCGTTCAGATTAAAGCGTTGATACTAAAGAAACTTAGTGCAGATGCACCGCGTCGTTGATGTAGAGCGCGGTCAGCAGCGCGAACACATACGCCTGGATCGCACCCACCAGCAGTTCGAGCGCGTTGACGAATACGATGAAGACGAACGCGAGGCCCGTCACGCCATAGCCGACCATGCCCCCGGCGTTCAGCCCCTGGACGATGAAATTGCCGAACACGTCGAGCAGGATGTGCCCCGCGAACATGGCGATGAACGGCCGCAAGCCCAGGCTGAACGGCCGCACCATGAACGAGATCAGCTCGACAATCGCGATCAGCGGCTTGAGCACCAGCGGCGCATCCTTCGGCCAGAACAGCAGGAAGAAACGCAGCCCGTGCTTCCAGAAGCCGACCCCAAGCACGATCGCAAAGCTGGTGACCGACATCACGCCGGTGACAGAGAACTGGCTGGTGACGGTGAACGGATGCGCGCCGGGCACGATCCCGAACGGCATCGCGCCGATCACGTTGGAGAAGAGGATGAAGGTGAAGGCGGTGAACACCCACGGCAGGTAGCGGCGGCCTTCGGCCCCGATGCTGGTGCGGGTGATGCCCTCGACGAACCCGGTGAACCCCTCGACCGCGGCCTGCCAGCGGCCCGGCACCAGCTGGCGCCGGTTGCCGCCGATCATGAACACCAGGATCGCGGCGAGCACGACCAGCATCCACAGCGACGAGTTGGTGAACGCGAACGGCCCGTGCAGATCCCCTGACCCGACCGGGTGGATCGCGAACTGGCTCATCGGGTCGATCTTGGCTGACGCGGCCACGCTTAAATCCCTGTCCTTCTATCGGTCACACGAAAGGGCTTGAGCGCCCTATTCGGACCGCTCCTTCGAGATGCTGAAAACCTGGAAACACGCTCCCGCGAACGCCAGGAACAGCAGCGCCAGCATGATCCACGGGCGGGTATGGAAGAACCCGTCGAGGAACCAGCCAATCACGCCACCGCCGAGCGGATAGCCGACCAAGGTCGAGATCACGCGCTGGCCCTGCCGTGCCGCGGGGCTCCCCATGCCCATCGGCGCCTGCGGCGTCGCGGTGCGCGCGTCCTCGGCCCGTTGCGCGGCATCGATCCGAGTCTCGAGCGAGGCGAGCTTGGGATCGTCGCCCGGTGTCTGATTAGGATCGTGCGCCACGAAGCGAGGTGGTCCCTTGCGAATCGGAATGGAGTTGAAATTTCAATGACAAACCGGCGGGAAAGCAAGCCATCCCGCCGAAGCGCCTGTCGTTTAGGAACCGGGCGCCGCCAAGTCAACCGCAGTGCAGCATGGGGGCACGCTCGCCGGCGATTGCGTGCGTCCGGGCATGCCGATAACCCTTCCCGCGATATGAGCGACCAGTCCATCGACAACAGCGGCCATCGCGCGCGATTGCGCGAGCGGCTGCTGGCCGACCCAGACGGGCTGCTCGATCACGAACTGGTCGAATATCTGCTCGCGACCGCGATCCCGCGCCGCGACACCAAGCCGCTCGCCAAGACGCTGCTCAAGGAATTCGGCGGGATCGCCGGGCTGCTGACCGCGCCGCCCGAAGCGATCGCGCAGGTCAAGGGGATGGGCGACACCTCGGTCGCCGCGATCAAGGTCGCGCATGCCGCCGCACTCCGGATGCTCCGCGCGGAGGTTGCGGAAAAGCCGGTGCTCGCGAACTGGCAGGCGCTGCTCGACTATCTGCGCGCCGACATGGCGCATCACGGCAACGAGCGCGTCCGCGTGCTCCACCTCAACACGCGCAACATGTTGATCCGCGACGAGAAGATGAGCGAAGGATCGATCGACGAAGCACCGGTCTACGTCCGCGAAGTGATCCGTCGCGCAATGGAGCTGAAATCGGCGGCGATCATCCTGGTCCACAACCACCCGAGCGGCGACCCCGCCCCGAGCCGCGCGGACATCGACCTCACGCGATCGGTGATCGAGGCGGGCAAGAAGCTCGGCATCGCGGTGCACGATCATATCATCATCGGCGCCAAGGGGTTCACCAGTTTACGGGGCCAAGGGTTGATCTGACGCGCTCACGCGCGTGGGCGGTGCCGGCCCGCACCCCCAACCCGACCGCCCATAGCATACCGTAACTGGGCGGTCGGGTGGGGGTGCGGGCCGGTACCGCCCGTTCAGCGTCAGCTGAACAAGGAAAGGCCGCCGCGCCAAGGGAGAAGCGCGGCGGCCCTGTGCTGACGACGCAAAGGCCGTTTACTTGGCCGCGTTCGGACCCTGGCTCAGATAATTGGTCAGCTCGTCCTTCGACACAGAACCGGATTTATCGGTATCGGCGGTCTTGAACGCGCCGGCGACGTAGGTCTGGTTCGCCGCGTCGTTCTTCAGCGCCGGGTCGTTCGCCTTGCGCAGCGCGAACATCCACGCGCCGAACTCGGCCTTGCTCAGCTTGCCGTCGTGGTTCTTGTCGTAGCTCGGAAACTCCTTGCCGATAATCTCAGCCATTGGCACGACGGGGGCCGGAGCCGCCGCTGCTGCGGGAGCGACCGGCGCTGCGACGGGCGCGGCCGGGGCGGGCGCAGGTGCCGCGTCGGCCGCCGCCGGAGCAGCTGGCGCCGTCGGAGCGGCGGGCGCAGTAGGTGCCGGAGCAGCGGCGACCGGATCGCCGGGCGTCGCCGGTGCGACAGGCGCGGCTGCCGGCTCGACCGGCGGTGCGGCGGGATCGGGTGGCTGCGGCGTCGTCGGCGCGGGCGGCGTCGCCGTCTTCGGCGCCGTGGTCGGGGCGGGCGTCGTCTGCGGCGCCGTCTGCGCCACCGCGGGGACGGCCATCAGCATGGCGCCGGTCAGCAGGACGTGTTTCAACACGATTCTTCTCCTTGTCTATCGGGTTTGGCGACGCGCGCACGGCACATCGGCACTTGGGTCGATAAATGAACCCGCGACCGTCGATATGGGTCCGTAACCACCGTATTTGGGGCATCGATTCGTCCCCGTCAGAGCGCGGTTCGCCGCAGAATCGAGGCGTTCGCGCGACGAGCCGAACGACGATTTCCGGGAACCGTTGCGATGGGGTCACAGCAGCGCGTCTTGCTGGCGTCTGCATTGAAGCGGCAAGGTACGCTTGCTATCGGCGGCGCTCCTTCGAAAGGCTCCCGATGGTCCCGCGCTATTCCCGCCCCGCCATGACCGCGATCTGGACGCCCGAAGCGCGTTTCCGGATTTGGTTCGAGATCGAGGCGCATGCGACCGACGCGCTGGCCGCGCTGGGCGTAGTGCCCAAGGAAGCCGCGGCGGCGCTGTGGAAATGGTGGGCGACGAACCCGGCGATCGACGTCGCCGCGATCGACGCGATCGAGGCAGTGACCAAGCACGACGTCATCGCCTTCCTGACCTGGGTCGCCGAGCAGGTCGGCGACGACGCCCGGTTCATGCATCAGGGGATGACGTCGAGCGATGTGCTCGACACGTGCCTCGCGGTGCAGTTGCGCGATGCCGCCGACCTCTTGATCGCCGATCTCGACGCGTTGCTCGCCGTGCTCGAACGCCGCGCACAGGAGCACAAACTCACCCCGACGATCGGCCGCAGCCACGGCATCCACGCCGAACCGGTGACGTTCGGGCTCAAGCTTGCCCAAGCCCATGCCGAGTTCGCGCGCAATCGCGCGCGGCTGGTCTCGGCGCGCGCCGACATCGCGACCTGCGCGATCTCGGGCGCGGTCGGCACCTTCGCCAATATCGACCCGCGTGTAGAGGCGCATGTTGCGGAGAAGCTCGGTCTGACCGTCGAACCCGTATCGACCCAGGTCATCCCGCGCGACCGCCACGCGATGTTCTTCGCGACGCTCGGCGTGATCGCGGGGTCGATCGAGCGGCTCGCGACCGAAATCCGTCACCTCCAGCGTACCGAAGTGCTGGAGGCCGAGGAATATTTCGCTCCCGGTCAAAAGGGATCGTCGGCGATGCCGCACAAGCGCAACCCGGTGCTGACTGAAAACCTCACCGGCCTCGCCCGGATGGTACGGGGCTATGTCACCCCGGCGCTCGAGAATGTAGCGCTGTGGCACGAGCGCGACATCAGCCATTCGTCGGTCGAGCGCTATATCGGTCCCGACGCGACGATCACGCTCGACTTCGCGCTCGCGCGGCTGACCGGGGTCGTCGACAAATTGCTCGTCTACCCCGAGCGGATGGCGAAGAACCTCAACAAGATGGGCGGTCTCGTCCATTCGCAGCGCGTGCTGCTCGCGCTGACGCAGGCGGGGGTGAGCCGCGAGAACGCGTATCGTCTCGTCCAGCGCAACGCGATGAAGGTGTGGGAATCGGACGGCCAGCTCTCGCTGCTCGATTTGCTCAAGGCCGATCCCGAGGTCACCGCCGCGCTGTCGCCGGCCGAGATCGAGGACAAGTTCGACCTCGATTACCATTTAAAGCACGTCGACACGATCTTCGCGCGCGTGTTCGGACAATCATAGTTAGCTGAATCGCCACCACTTTCCTCGCTTCCGCCACGCGCCCAACCAGGTAGTTTGCGCGATAGGGCCATATCGGGACCGACTGGCGAAGGGTGCACCATTACCGTACGTTAGGGCCTCGACACGCCAGGGGAGCGCGCCGGTGGACATTGTGCTTTTCGACGACGAACGCGGTGGGGCGTTCGACCAGGACAATCAGAACGGCGCTAATACGATGGCCGGTAGCCTGCCGACCATCGCGGTCGTCGGCTCGGCGCTGGCGCTCGCGGCGTGCAGCGACAGCGGCGGCGGCTCGACCGGGGTCGCCCCCGCCCCGACCCCGCCGCCAGTCGTCGTCACCCCGCCGACCGACAAACAGGCCAGCCGCTTCCTCGGCCAAGCGACGATGGGCGCGACCCGCGCCACAGTCGACGCCACCGTCGCGCGCGGCTTCGACGGCTGGCTGACCGATCAGTTCGCGATGACTCGCGCAACCTCGCATTTCGACTGGCTGGTCGCGAACGGGTACAACGCGGCCGGCAACATCAACAGCCAGGCCGGGTTCGACGCGACGATGTGGCGGCAGCTGATCGTCGAGCCTGACCAGTTGCGTCAGCGCGTCGGTATGGCGCTGCTCGACATGCTCGTGGTCGGAATTAGCGGGGTGAACACCAATTGGGTGGCATTCTCGACCGCGGCCTATGTCGACGTGCTACTCGACAATGCGTTCGGCAATTTCCGCGACATCCTGGACGCGATCACCACCAACGCGGCGATGGGATCGTTCCTGACCTTCCTCGGCAACCGCAAGGCCAATCCATCGACCGGCGCCGAGCCCGACGAGAATTACGCGCGCGAACTGATGCAGCTGTTCACGATCGGACTCTACCAACTCAACATGGACGGCAGCCTGAAGATGTCGGGCGGCAACCCAATCGAGACCTATACCGCGGCCGACGTGAGCGGGCTGGCGCGGGTGTTCACCGGGCTCACCTACGCCAATTCGAACAACACGACACCCGACCGGCTGAAGCTCCCGCTGGTGATGCAGGCGTCGATCAACGAGACCGGCACGTCGACCTTCCTCGGTACCAGCACGTCGGGCGGCGGGATGGCGGCGATCAAGGTCGCGCTCGACACGATCTTCGCGCACGCCAACGTGCCGCCGTTCGTGTCGAAGCAATTGATCCAGCGGCTCGTCACCAGCAACCCATCGGCGGCGTATGTCGGACGCGTATCGGCGGTGTTCGCGAACAACGGGTCGGGCGTGCGCGGCGACATGAAGGCGGTGATCCGCGCGATCCTGACCGATACCGAAGCGCGCGACGACAGCCTGCTCGCCGGCACCAGCACCGGCAAGCTGCGCGAACCGATCCTGCGGCTGACCGGCTGGGCACGCGCATTCAATGTCAATTCGCCCGCCAACACCTGGCCGTTCGGCGACACCAGCAGCCAGTCGACGCGGATCGGCCAATCGCCGGGCCGCGCGCCGAGCGTGTTCAACTTCTTCCGCCCCGGCTATTCGCCGCCCGCCACCGCGATATCGAGCGCGGGTCTGGTCGCGCCCGAATTCCAGATCACCAACGAGCAGTCTGTCGTCGCGTATATCAACTATTTCCAGAACCTCGTCGCCAACGGGTCGGGCGACGCCAAGCCCGATTACACCGCGATCCTGACCAAGGCAGGGGACAGCGCCGCGCTGATCGCCGAGGTCAACACGGTCCTCGCCGCCGGCCAGTTGAGCGACGCGACGGTGGCCTCGATCAAGGCGGCGATCGACAGCATCTCCGCCACCGCGACCAACGGCCCGATCAACCGCGTGGGCGTCGCGATCCTGCTGACGATGGCCTCCCCCGATTATCTGACGGTGAAGTGACATGAGCTGTTTCGAACACGATCAGTCGCGCCGCGCCTTCCTGAAGCGCAGCGCCGCGCTCGGCTTTGCCGGGGTCGCGACGCCGTTCGTCACCAGCCTCGCCGCGATCGGCGAGGCGGCGGCGGCCGTCTCGACCGATTACAAGGCGCTGGTGTGCGTGTTCCTCTATGGCGGGAACGATTACGCCAACACGCTGCCGCCCTACGACCAGGCGAGCTACAACCAGTATTTCGCGGCGCGCTCGAACATCGCGACCGACCGCGCGGCGCTGGCAGCAACCTTGCTCAACCCGGCCACCGCGCTCCCCGGCGGGCGGCAATATGCGATGGCGCCGACGATGGCGCCGCTGCTCCCGCTGTTCAACGCGGGCAAGCTCGCGGTCGCGCTCAACGTCGGCACGCTCGTCCAGCCGACGACCAAGGCGCAATACACCGCCAATTCGGTCAAGTTGCCGCCCAAGCTGTTCAGCCACAACGACCAGCAAAGCTATTTCCAGGCATCCAACCCCGAAGGCGCCACGACCGGCTGGGGCGGGCGGATCGGCGACCTGTTCCAGTCGGGCAACGGCTCCGCGACGCTCACCTGCGTCAACGCCAGTGGCAATGCGGTGTACCTGACCGGCACGAGCGCCGTGCAATATGCGGTCGGCACCAGCGGCCCGATCGCGCTGATCAACAACAGCAGCCAGCTGTACAGTTCGCCGACCGCGATGAGCACGCTCAAGTCGCTCATCACCGGCAGTTCGACCAACATCCTCGCCAACGAGCACGCCCGCGTGACGAAGCGCGCGCTCGACACCTATACGCAATTGAGCGGCGCGCTGGCCGGCGCGCCGGCCGCGAACTTCCCGCTCTTCCCGAGCGGCAACAGCTTGGCCGACCAGCTCAAGATCGTCGCGCGGATGATCTCGGTCTCGGCGGAGCTTGGTGCCAAGCGGCAAGTTTTCTTCGTCTCGCTCGGCGGGTTCGACATGCACGATTTCCTCGTGCGCGATCATCCGACCCAGGTCGGGCTCGTCGCCAACGCGATGAAGGCATTCTACGACACCACCGCCGCTCTCGGCGTAGCGGACAAAGTGACGACCTTCACCGCGTCGGATTTCGGCCGCACACTGCAGTCGAACGACGACGGCTCCGATCATGGCTGGGGAAGCATGCATTTCGTGATGGGGGGCGCCGTCAACGGCCAGAAATTCTACGGCACCCCGCCCGCGGTCGGTAACGGCACCCCCGACGACGTCGGCCAGGGCCGGCTGCTCCCCACGATTTCGGTCGATCAATATGCCGCGACGCTGGCGAGCTGGTTCGGCGTGACCAACGGCCAGATGTCAACGGTGTTGCCCAATATCGGCAACTACAACCCGTCGACGTGGAACTTGGGATTCGTCTGACCCCAGCGTTCACCAGGACTTTACAGCTGCAAATGCTGCAACTGCGAAGGCGTGAAACAATATTGCGCAATCACGCAACAAATATCATATCGCTTCAGTCGGATTTGACCGACCAAGGAGAAGCAACCATGCGCTATATGGAGATGCTCGCCAGCACCGTGGTGACTGTCGGTACGCTCGCGCTGGTGGCGGGGGTCTTTTCCCTCTAACCCATCGGCCCCACCGCCCTCTGAAACGAGGGCGGGCAGGCCGGGGTGGGCTTCGCAATTCCGTGTTAGGTAACGCGCGATCGGCCTGATACGCTGACGCTCATGTTCTGCAGCATTCCCGATGTTCTGACGCCGTCGGAACTCCAGCAGCTCCGCGCGATCGCCGCGCGCTCGCCCTTCATCGACGGCAAGATGAGCGCGGTCGGCTCCCCGGTGAAGAACAACGTCCGCGTCGGTGACGATGCCGCGCTCCAGCAATCGGCACAGATCGTCGGCCAGGCGCTGGTCCGCAGCGAGGATTTCCGCGTCTTTGCCTTCCCCAAGACGATGACCCCGCCGCTGCTCACCCGCTACGACACCGGCATGCATTACGGCATCCACATCGATTCCGCATTCATGCCGATGGGGCAGAAGTCGCTGCGCACCGATCTGTCGTGCACGATCTTCATCAGCGAACCGAACGAATATGAGGGAGGGGAATTGCAGATCCGGCTCGGCACCAGCGACATTTCGGTCAAGGGCAAGGCCGGCAGCGCGATCGTCTATCCATCGACGACGATCCATCAGGTGCTCCCCGTCACTTCGGGGTCGCGGCTGATCGCGCTGACCTTCATCGAGAGCCGGATCGCCAATTCGGAATTCCGCGAATGGCTGTTCGAATTGAACGAGATCGGCGCGATCGCCGGCGAGAAGATGGACCTCGACACCTATACGCGGCTGCAGCGCGTGCAGGAGAATCTGTTGCGCTACTGGGCCGATCCCGACTAACGCCAACGCGGATCGTTTACCCGCCGACCGCCTTCTTCACTTTCTGGAAGAAACCCTGCGATTGCGGGCATTCGTCGCCCGTTTCGGTGCAGCGGAATTCCTCGAGCAACTCACGCTGCTTCGTGGTCAATTTGGTCGGGGTTTCGACCGCGATGCGCACCACCAAGTCGCCGCGGCCCCTGCCCTGGAGCACCGGCATGCCAGCACCACGCTGACGCACTTCGCGGCCCGACTGGATGCCGGCGGGCAGCTTGATCTCGTGGCGCTCGCCATCGGGCCCGGGGATCGTGATCGAACCGCCGAGCGCCGCCGTCGTGAAGCTGATCGGCGCGTGCGCGTAAAGCGTCGTCCCTTCACGCTCGAAGATCGCGTGGCGTTTCACATGCAGGAAAATGTAGAGGTCGCCCGCCGGCGCGCCGCGCGGACCCGCCTCGCCCTCGCCCGACAGGCGGACGCGCGTGCCCTCGTCGACCCCCGCGGGGATGTTGACGGTCAGCGTCTTGGTCTTTTCGACGCGCCCCTCGCCGCGGCAGTCGCGGCATGGATCGGCGATTACCTCGCCCGCGCCGTGGCAGGTGTGGCAGGTACGCTCGACCACGAAGAAACCCTGCTGCGCGCGGACCTTGCCGTGGCCGGCGCAGGTGCCGCAGGTTTTCGCGCTGGTGCCAGGCCTGGCGCCGGTGCCGTGGCACGCGTCGCATTCGCCCGCGACGTCGACCGTGATCGCCTCGGACTTGCCATGGAACGCTTCCTCGAGCGTGATTTCCATGTCGTAGCGCAAGTCGGCGCCGCGCCGTTGCTGGCGCTGGCCGCCCTGGCGACCACCCATGAACTCGCCGAACACGCTTTCGAAAATGTCGGAAAAGCCGCTGAAATCCTGCGGACCGGCGCCGCCGCCCTGGCGGAACGCGGCATGGCCGAAGCGGTCGTAGGCCGCGCGCTTCTGCGGGTCCTTCAGGCAATCATAGGCTTCATTGACCGCCTTGAACCTGGCTTCGTTTTCCTTGCATCCCGCGTTGCGGTCGGGGTGGAATTTCATCGCGAGCTTGCGGTACGCGGACTTGATCGTCGCGTCGTCGGCGGTGCGCTCGACCTCCAGCAGCTCGTAATAATCGGTTTCGGTACTCATCGTCGGCCCCCGCCCCCGTCACGCCGAACTGCTCCGGAATGACGGGGGGTACGCATCACATCAAGCCTTGGTGTCGTCGACTTCCGAGAATTCGGCGTCGACCACGTCCTCGCCGCCGGCTTCCGATCCCGCAGCGGCGCCGTCGGCCGCGGGCGAGGCTTCCTCGGCCGCCTGCTTCTCGTAGATCGCCTGGCCCATCTTCATCGCAACTTGCGCGAGCGCCGACGCCTTTTCCTTCATCGCTTCGGGATCGCCGCCCTCGACCGCGGTCTTGGTCTCGGCGATCGCCGCCTCGATCTCGCCCTTCAACGCCTCGTCGACCTTGTCGCCATTGTCGGCGAGCTGGCGCTCGGTGGTGTGGATCAGCGATTCGGCGTTGTTCTTGGCTTCCGCCGCGTCGCGCCGCTTCTTGTCGTCCTCGGCGAACTGCTCGGCATCGCGGACCATCTGCTCGATGTCGCTGTCCGACAGACCACCCGACGCCTGGATGCGGATCTGCTGCTCCTTGCCGGTGCCCTTGTCCTTGGCCGACACGTTGACGAGGCCGTTGGCGTCGATGTCGAACGTGACCTCGATCTGCGGCACGCCGCGCGGTGCGGGCGGGATGCCCACCAGGTCGAACTGGCCGAGCAGCTTGTTGTCCGCCGCCATCTCGCGCTCGCCCTGGAACACGCGGATCGTCACCGCTTGCTGGTTGTCGTCGGCGGTCGAATAGGTCTGCGCCTTCTTGGTCGGGATCGTCGTATTGCGATCGATCATGCGCGTGAACACGCCGCCCAGCGTCTCGATGCCGAGCGACAGCGGAGTCACGTCGAGCAGCAACACGTCCTTGACGTCGCCCTGCAGCACGCCGGCCTGGATCGCGGCGCCCATCGCGACGACTTCGTCCGGGTTGACGCCCGTGTGCGGCTCCTTGCCGAAGAAGTCCTTCACGATTTCGCGCACGCGCGGCATGCGCGTCATGCCGCCGACCAGCACGACCTCAGCGATGTCGCTCGCCTTCACCCCGGCATCGGCCAACGCCTTCTTGCACGGCTCGAGCGTGCGCTTGATCAAATCCTCGACCAGCTTCTCGAGGTCGGCGCGCGTGATCGTCTTGACCAGATGCTTCGGCCCGTTGGCGTCGGCGGTGATGAAGGGCAGGTTCACCTCGGTCGACGCCGCCGACGACAGCTCGATCTTCGCCTTTTCGGCGGCTTCCTTGAGCCGCTGGAGCGCGAGCTTGTCCTTCGTCAGGTCGATGCCCTCAGCCTTCTTGAAGTCTTCCGCGAGGAAGTTGAGCACCTTGTTGTCGAAATCCTCGCCGCCCAGGAAGGTGTCGCCGTTGGTGGCCTTCACCTCGAACACGCCGTCGCCGATTTCGAGCACCGAAATGTCGAACGTGCCGCCGCCCAGGTCATAGACCGCGATCGTCTTGCCGTCCTGCTTCTCCAGCCCGTAAGCGAGCGCCGCCGCGGTCGGCTCGTTGATGATACGCAGCACTTCGAGGCCCGCGATCTGGCCGGCGTCCTTGGTGGCCTGGCGCTGCGCGTCGTTGAAGTACGCCGGAACGGTGATCACCGCCTGAGTCACGGTCTCGCCGAGATAGCTTTCCGCGGTTTCCTTCATCTTCTGCAGGATGAAGGCGGAGATCTGCGATGGCGAATAATCGGTGCCGCCCGCCTTGACCCATGCGTCGCCATTCTGGCCCTTCACGATGTGATAGGGCACCAGCTCGGTGTCCTTCTTGGTAATCGGATCGTCGAAGCGGCGGCCGATCAAGCGCTTCACCGCGAAGATCGTGTTGTCGGGGTTGGTCACCGCCTGGCGCTTGGCCGGTTGGCCGATCAGCCGCTCGCCGTCCTTGGCGAAGGCGACGATCGACGGCGTGGTGCGCGCGCCTTCCGCATTCTCGATCACCTTGGGCTTCCCGCCCTCCATCACCGCGACGCAGCTGTTGGTCGTGCCGAGATCGATACCGATTACTTTTGCCATTGATGCTTCCGTGGCCCCTCAATAAAACAATCCAAGCCCGCGCCCCTTCAGGAGGCTGCGCGAGCGTTCATCACAGCGCGATATAGGTGGGCTTTTGCTTGCCGCAAGATTTTCAGTTGGGTAGTGATGTTGACCTGTTTCCCGCATCGGGAAAGGGGCTGTATGTTGCGTATCGGTACGACGATGGGACTGCTCGCCTTGGCGAGCCTGTTGGTGGCCTGCGACGGGAGTGGTTCTGGGGGCGGCGGCGCCACCGGAACCCCGACGCCGACACCAGGCACGCCGACCCCGACTCCGGCCAACACCGCGCTCAGCAACCTGACCTTCGACGGCGACCTGCCCAACATCGCCGGCCGCAGCGTCGAAACCTTTGCCGCGGGCAGCTCGATCTCGTCCTCGGTGACGAGCGATTTTACGACGCTGTCGCTGCATTATACAGCATCGACCCAGGGCTATACGCTGACCGACGGCAGCGACACGGCGACCTTCCTGCCCGGCGACGTGGATTCGGCGCATTCCTATCCCGGCATCGTGGTTTATGCGAAGAACAGCGGCACGGGGTTGACCGATACCTTGTCGCGATTGCGCCCCGGTACCGCGACATCGGTCCCGACCTATTATGTCGGCGGCGGCGCGTGGCAGCGAGTCCAGACGGTGGCGGGCGCTGGCCCGACCACCACCGCCGACGCGTTCAATTACGGCTTTCCCACCGCGACGACGGCGGTACCGATCACCGGCACGCGTCGCTATGCGGTGGACGCGCTGGCGTTCGACCCATTCAAACTCAACATCAACCCGGTCGGAAGCGGGATGATGCGGATCATCGGCGAGGGCGCCATCTCCGTCGATTTCGGCGCGAAGACAGTGTCCATCCAGTTCGTTCCGCACTCGCCGACCGACACCGAAGCGACGACGTCGATCGCGCCGCCGACTTACACGGCGACCGGAACGCTGGCCGCCGACGGATCGTTCGCCGGCGATTTCGATTGTGGTGGATGCAGCACGCCGGCGCACCTGTCGGGTAAACTGTACGGTCCCGCCGCGGAGGAGATCGCGCTGACCTATGCCAAGGGGACGACAGGCCCGCGCGCCACCGGCGTGCTGATCGGCCATATGCGCGGCTTGTTCGACCATGACGTGACCGACACCGATTTCAGCAACGCGCAGACCAGCCTGAGCGCAGGCGCGTCGTACCAGCCAGGCCAGTTCAACTATGACATCCGCGATGGCGCGGCGCTGACGACGGGCAACCGCTACAGCACCGCCACGGCACTCTATTACCTGAGCACCAACATCAGCACGCGGACCGGATTGTACCGCGAAAATCCCTTTTCGTTCGCGTCGCTGATCAGCGCGGAAACGACCTCGCAGGCAAACGTCTACGGCTATTCGCTCGCGGCGACCGCTAATGCGGATGCGACCGACCAGCGGCTGTATCTCTACAATTCCACCGCGCTCGACCCGATCCTGACGCTGCATTCCGTCCAGCTTGGCCGATTCGAACGGCGCGCCGTCGCGACCGCGCAGCGCACCAACATCTTCTTCGCGTCGGGCATGGCCAGCCCGGCCGGCGTCGTCCCGGCGACGGGCACTGGACGCTATCAGGGGCAGATGCTTGGCCAGTATGTGCCGGTCGAGGGGGGCGGCGGCGCGGCGGCCGAACTGACCACCGGCGCGGTCGATCTGACGATCAATTTCGCGACGCGCGCCGTCATCGGCACGGTGCAATTCATCGGTGCGACCAATCACGGGACCTTCACGCTGACCGGGACGATGGCCGCCGACGGAACGATCACGGGGTCGTTGGCCCCTCCGGCGACGCCGACCTTCGTGCACTCGTCCGGCAGCTTTTCGGCGCGGCTCTATGGCACGGCGGCGGGCGAGCTTGGCGCTAGCTTCAGGCTGCGCTCGTGCCGCCAATGCGTCGATCCGGGGACCAACTATTATGACGCTTATTATGGCGCTTCGGTCGCGATCCGCACGTCCTGACCACCGGCTTGCGCGGTCGCCCGCGATCTGATCAAGACGCAGGCGGAAGGAGAAGCGAATGCATCGAATAGCGGGCGTGGCGATCGCCATCGCGCTGATTGCGGGGTGCCAGCAACGGTCCGAAATCGCGGTCGACCGGCCGTGGGTCCGGCTGGCGGCGGTGCCGTCCAACCCCTCCGCCGCCTATTTCACGCTGAAGGGCGGCCCGCGGGACGAGACGCTGACCGGCGTGTCCGCCCCCGCCGCGGTCCGCACCGAAATGCACGAAAGCATGGGCCAGGGCGGGATGATGACGATGGCCCCGCTCAAGCTGGTCTCGGTGCGCGCGGGGGATAGCGTCAGCTTCGCGCCGGGCGGCAAGCACGTCATGCTGTTCGGCCTCAAGCCCCAGGTGCAACCCGGCACGAACACGTTGCTGACCCTCACCTTCGCCAGCGGGCCGAAAATCACCGTCAGCGCGCGCGTTGTGGGCGCGGGCGATTCGGCGCCAGGCGATTGAGCGACGCCCGCCCGCTGACGCCGGGCGAAACCGACCTCGCGCGCGGCATATTCGGCGATGCGATCGATTACGCGCCCGTGCGCGTCGTGCTCGGCAAATGGGCGTTCTTTCAGCCCAGGGATGTCGTCATGACGCCCACAGGACGGCTCCATTTCCATCCGCACGGCACCGCCTATCGCGACGACTTCAGCCATGCGGGGTTGGGCGAGCAAGGGCTGTTCGTCCACGAGATGACGCACGTCTGGCAATATCAGTCGGGCATCTTCCTCCCGCTCAAGCGTGTACCCTGGGCGCGCTACGATTATGCGGTGAAGCCAGGCTGGCCGCTCCACAAATACGGCCTCGAGCAACAGGCCGAGATCGTCCGCCACGCCTTTTTGATCGGGCGTGGCGGCGGCTTCCCCGGTTCACCGCCGCTGTCGCAGTTGAAGACCATCCTGCCGTTCGACGGGGTGGCGTAACGCGGCGCGCGCGGCTAGGGACTGGTTTCACAAGAAACTAGTTTCGCAGGGACGACGCACACATGCCTATCCACGATCTGGCCCATTACGGCCTGTCGGCCGAGCGCGGCTATCTGGCGCAGACCGAGATCGACGCGGTGACGCTGCCCGACGATTTCGCCGAGGTCGAGGATGCGGCGGCGACCTTGTCCGAACTGTTGACCACCGGCCGCGTCCGCAAGTGGCTCGCCGCGCTGCCGATCCCCGATATCGACGGCTTCCTCGCGACCGCGAGTGAAGCCGAGATCGGCGTCGCGATGGTGCGCTATTCGTTCCTCGCGCAAGCCTATGTCTGGGGCGAGGCCACCCCGCCCGCTTACCTGCCGGTCACGCTCGCCGGGCCGCTGGTCAAGCTCAGCGACCATATCGGCTTCCCGCCGGTGATGAACTATGCCGGCTACGTCCTCGACAACTGGTACCGCATCGACAAGGCGGGCGGCGTCACCCTCGACAATATCGCGATGGACCAGAATTTCTTCGGCGGGCAGGACGAGAATTGGTTCGTGCTCGTCCATGTCGCGATCGAGGCGGTCGCCGGCCGCGCGCTCGACCTCGCGGTCAAGCTGCTCCGCGCGTCGGACGCCGGTGACGCTGCGGCGGTCGAGGCGATGCTGGTCGAGATGAATTCGGTGTGGGACGAGGCCAACGCGATTTTCGACCGCATGGTCGAGAAGTGCGACCCGTACATCTATTACAACCGCGTCCGCCCCTACATCCACGGCTGGAAGAACAACCCGGCGATGCCCGAGGGGCTGATCTACGAGGGCGTCGAAAAATTTGCCGGCAAGCCGCAGCCGTTCCGCGGGCAGACCGGATCGCAAAGCTCGATCGTCCCCGCGATGGATGCGCTGTTCCAGGTCGTCCACACCAACGACGAATTGCGCGAGTTCCTGGCGGACCTCCACCAATACCGCCCGCGCAAGCACCGCGAGTTCATCGAGGATCTGCAGGCTTCGAGCCATTTGCGCGAGTTTTCGGTCAACCAGTCGCAGAGCCTCAAGGAGGCGTTCAACGCCTGCGTCGAACAAGTCGCGCGGTTCCGCACTCGGCACCTCGAATATGCCGCGAGCTACATCAATAAACAGGCGTCGTCAGGCGCCGGCAACGACCCTGACGTCGGCACCGGCGGCACGCCGTTCATGAAATACCTGAAAAAGCACCGCGACGAGAACCGCGCGCAGACGATCTAGCGCGCGCTCCTGCGAAAGCAGGAGCCCAGGGCGGCAAGCGGATCGTTCGTGACTCTGGATTCCCGCTTTCGCGGGAATACGGTAGTAGGATGATCTGACCGAGGGGACTCAACATGCCGCAAACGCTCGACCGCTTTCGCTCATCGACCTTGGGATGGCTGCGCGGGACGCTAGCCGGATGGGGCACGATCCTGCTGGTGCCGATCGGGCTAATCGGCTGGCTGATGACTGCGACCTGGTATCCGTTATTGGCCGTCGCCGCCGCGCTGGTGATCGTCGCGGTTAAATGGCTCGGCAACCTCGCCACCACCTACGAAGTGACCGAGGACCGGCTGATCCTGCACAAGGGCATCCTCAACAAGTCGATCGACGAGATCGAGCTCTACCGCATCAAGGACATCCGCATCGATTTCAGCCTGATCAACCAATGGGCCGGGATCGGCACGATCACCTTGCTGTCGAGCGACGAAACCACCGGTGCGCAACCGTTCGTGATCCGCGATATCGAGAATGCCCGCGAACGCCGCGAGAAACTTCGCGACCTCGTCAACGCCGCGCGTCGTGTAAGAGGTGTGCGCGAGTTCGACATGGTACAGGAAGCGACGATGCCGCAGTAAGCGGCTACAGCTTCCCCAGGTTCCCGACCTTGTCCTTGTGGAGCTCCTGCCCCGCCTCAGGCATCGGATATTTCAACCCCGTCGCGCAGTTGAACAGCACGACCTCGTCGTCCTCGTCGACCAGCCCGTCGCGCAGCGCCTGACGGTACGCCGCGAGCGTCGCGCCGCCTTCGGGGCAGAGCAGCAACCCGTCTTGCTTCGAGCAATCGTCGACCGCCTGCAGGATCGCCGGATCGCCCACCGCGAGCGCGCGGCCGCCGCTTTCGCGCACCGCGCGCAGAATCAGGAAGTCGCCAACCGCCTTGGGCACGCGGATGCCCGCCGCGACCGTGTGCGCGTCCTCCCAGCGCTCGGCATGTTCCTCGCCCGCCTCGAACGCGCGGACGATCGGTGCGCAGCCGCTTGCCTGCACCGCGAACATCCTGGGCCGCTCGGCGCCGATCCAACCGAGCTCTTCCATCTCGGCGAACGCCTTCCACATGCCGATGAGGCCAGTGCCGCCGCCGGTGGGGTAGAAGATCGCGTTGGGCAGCCGCCAGCCGAGCTGCGCGGCGAGCTCCAGCCCCATCGTCTTCTTGCCCTCGATCCGGTAGGGCTCCTTGAGCGTCGAAAAGTCGAACCAGCGCCCTTCCGCCGCGCCCTTGCCGACGATCGCGCCGCATTCGTCGATCAGCCCATTGACGCGGTAGACTCGCCCGCCCTGCAACGCGATCTCGCGCACGTTCACTTCGGGCGTGTCGTCGGGGCACAGGATGATCGTCTCGATCCCCGCGCGGCTGGCGTATGCCGCGAGCGCCGCGCCGGCATTGCCGTTGGTCGGCATCGCGATTCGCCTGACGCCGAGTTCCTTCGCCATCGCCACCGCCATGACGAGCCCGCGCGCCTTGAAGCTGCCGGTGGGAAGACGGCCTTCGTCCTTGACCAGCACGCTGGGCGACCCGCTCGATTTGGGGATCGCGACCAGCGGCGTCTCGATCTCGCCCAGGCTGACGATATTCTCGGTGTGCCGAACCGGCAGCAATTCGCGCCACCGCCACAAATCGGTCGCCCGCGCCTCGACCATCGCGCGGGGGAGGAAGCTACGGACGGCACCGAGATCGTAGCGCACGAGCAACGGGCGCCCGGCGCTCGACAGGCCGTGGAGCTGGTCGGCCTCGTAGCGCTCGCCGGTCAGCGAGCATTCAAGGTGCGTGACGAAGGTCGGACGATCGGCGGTGAGGTTGGGGTTCATGCGAACGGGTTTAGCGCTGCCCGATCCTGTTCGTCACTCCGCCTTCTTCGCCACACCCACCAGCGCGGGCCGCAACAGCCGGTCGCGCAGCATATACCCCGCCTGCATTTCCTGGACGATCGTCCCCGGCTCGGCGTCGGCGCTCGGCAGCTCGAGCATCGCCTGGTGCTGGTTCGGGTCGAGCGGCAGGCCCATCGCGGCGATGCGGGTGATGCCGTTGCGCTGGAACACTGCGTCGAGCTCGCGCTTGGTCGCCTCCAGCCCGGTAATCAGCCCCTTGAGTCGCTCATCGTTACGCAGGTCGTCGGGGATCGCCGACAGCCCGCGCTCCAGATTGTCCGCGACCGACAGCACGTCGCGCGCGAAGCCGGTGACGGCGTAAGCACGCGCGTCGCTCGCTTCCTTCTCGGCGCGGCGGCGGACGTTCTGCGCCTCGGCGTGAGCGTACATCACCTGCGACTTGGCCTCGGCCAGTTCGGCCTCCAATGCAGCGACGCGGTCGTGCTCGGCCAGTTCGGGCGCGGCCTCGGCAGTCTCAGCGCGCAGGTCTTCGGTTTCGGGGGTCGTGTCTTCGGTCATCATTCTCTTCGTTTCGTTGGAACCCGCTCAACCGATCAGGCGGGAGAGGGTTGCGGCGGTGAAATCCACCATGGGCACGACGCGCGCATAGTTCAACCGTGTCGGGCCAATCACGCCGACCACGCCGACCACGCGGCCGTCGATCCCGCGGAAGGGTCGCGCAATGACGGAGGAGCCGCTGAGCGCGAACAATTTGTTCTCGGCGCCGATGAAGATGCGCGTCGAATCGCCGGTGCGGGCGCTGTCGAGCAAAGTCGCGATCTCCTGCTTGCCCTCCAGATCGTCGAGCAAGTCGCGAACGCGCTCGAGATCCTCGGCGGCGGCGGCGTCGATCAGCCGCCCCTGCCCGCGCACGATCAGGACGGGACGTCGATTGCCATCCTCGCTCCACACCGCGATACCCTGTTCGACCAGCACCGCCGCCGCCCTGTCGAGCGCGGCGCGGTCGGCGGCGAGCTGGCGGTCAAGCCGTGCCCGCGCCTCGGCCAGCGTCAGCCCCGACAAGGTGGCGCTCATGTAATTGCCCGCCTCGACCAGCGTCGATGCGGTCGTGCCGGGCGCGAGATCGACGACGCGGTTCTCGACCTGCCCGTCATCGCCGACGATCACCGCGAGCGCGCGGGTCGGCGATAGAGGCACGAAGCTGATCGAGCGCAGCACGAGCTCGGCCTTGGGCACCAGCACCAGCCCGGCGCACGCCGACAGCCCGCTGAGCGCCGCGGTGGTCGCCGCCAGCGCCTCCTCGACCGGCCCGGCGCGCACCGCGCGCCCCTCGATCGCGGCGCGCTCCTCCGCCGACGGCTCCGCCACCCGCATCATCCCGTCGACGAACATGCGCAGACCCAGATCGGTCGGCAACCGCCCCGCCGAGGTATGCGGCGCGGCGAGCAGCCCCAGCCCCTCCAGCTCGTGCATCACGTTGCGGATCGACGCCGGCGACAGCGCGAAAGCCCCCGCATCGGCGAGCGTGCGCGACCCGACCGGCTGCCCGGTCTCCAGATACCCCTCCACCACCGCGCGAAAGATATCGCGCGCGCGGTCGCTGAGCTCGGTGACGGGGGTGGTCATGACTGCGATGTAGGCTGGCGTCGCGGCGAGTCAAAGACTAGGCACGCCGCTGACAGTCACCGTGCTCCTGCGAAAGCAGGAGCCCAGGGCGCCAAGCGACTCGATCGTGGCCCCTGGACCCCTGCTTTCGTAGGGGTGCTAAGTAAGGAAGATAGAATGCGCCCCAGCGGTCGCGCGCCCGATCAGATGCGCGCCATCACCATCGAACCGCACTTCACCCGCCATGCCGAGGGATCGGTGCTAATCGGGTTCGGCGACACGCGTGTGCTGGTCACCGCCAGCGTCGAGGATCGCCTGCCGCCGTGGCTGCGCGGCAAGGGGCAGGGCTGGGTCACCGCCGAATACGGCATGCTGCCGCGTGCCACGCACACGCGAGGGTCGCGCGAGGCCGCGAAGGGCAAGCAATCGGGGCGGACGCAGGAGATCCAGCGGCTGATCGGACGCTCGCTCCGTGCTGTCACCGACCTCAAGCTGCTCGGCGAGCATCAGATCACGCTCGATTGCGATGTGATCCAGGCCGACGGCGGCACCCGCACCGCGGCGATTTCGGGCGCGTGGGTCGCGCTGCGGCTCGCGGTCAACGGGCTGCTCAAGGACGGCAAGATCGCCGCCGACCCGCTGACGCAGAAGGTCGCGGCGGTGTCGTGCGGCATCTATCAGGGCACACCGGTGCTCGATCTCGACTACGACGAGGATTCGAGCGCCGATGCCGACGCCAATTTCGTCCTCCTCGAAAACGGCCATATCGCCGAGGCGCAGGCCACCGCCGAGCACGCGACGTACGACGAGGAAGCCCTTTTGCGCTTGCTGCGTTTGGCTCGCATCGGCTGCAACGATATTTTCGCAGCGCAAGCGAAGGCGACGGCATGAGCGGACCGGATGAAGGAATTGGGGGCGACGCCCCCCAGGCGATCCGCAAGCTTCAGCCCGGCAAGCTGGTCATCGCCAGCCATAACGAGGGCAAGGTTCGCGAAATCCGCGCGCTGCTCGCGCCCTACGGGATCGAGCCGGTCTCGGCAAAGTCGCTCGACCTGCCCGAGCCCGAGGAAACCGGGACCACCTTCGTCGCCAATGCCGAGCTGAAGGCGATGCAGGCGGCCGATCTGTCGGGCCTGCCCGCGCTGGCCGACGACAGCGGGCTATGCGTCGAGGCGCTCAACGGCGACCCCGGCATCTTCTCCGCGCGCTGGGCCGGCGAGAGCAAGGACTTCGGCCTCGCGATGCAGCTGGTCGAGGACAATCTCCAGAAGCTCGAGCCGTCGGTCGACCGCGACGCGCATTTCGTCTGCGCGCTCGCGCTGGCATGGCCCGACGGGCACGTCGAATGGTTCGAGGGGCGCGTCGACGGCGTGCTGGTGTGGCCGCCGCGCGGGAAGAACGGCTTCGGCTATGACGCGATGTTCCTGCCCGACGGGCACGACCGCACGTTCGGGGAGATGGCGGCGGACGAGAAGACCCCGCTCACCCACCGCGCCGACGCGTTCCGGCAGCTGGTCGCGGCGGTGCTCTAGTCGCTAGCGCGCACGGCTGCCCATCACGTTCCCCGGCGACGAATAGCGGCAGACCACAAAATCATTGTCGCCGCCGCTGGCGAGCGCGCAGCCGACGCGCGTCGTGCCGCGCCAGATGATCTGGGTATAGTGGCCGACATCGCGCCAATTCCCGGTCGTGCTTAGGTTAGGCATCGCACCGTCGACGAAGTAACGTTGCTCGTCGACCCAGGTATCGACCATCTGCGCGTAGCTGAAATAGCCGCGCGACCCCATCCAGAGGTTCTCGCCCTCGCCCGCGGGATCGCCGCCCCGCGGCCAGGTCGAATGCTCGAAGCGCCCGGTTTCGGCGATATGGTCCGCCCAGACCGCCGCGTCGGCCGCTAGCCGATCGTCCCATGTGAGCGGCGGCACCCCGGCAGCGGCGCGCGCTTCGTTCTGTCCGTCGAGCATCGCGCGCTCGAACGCGCCGGCGCCGCGTTCGCCCGGTGCCGGCGCGGCAGCGGTAAGCGCGAACATCGCCAGCGCGGCCAATCCGTGATTTTTCATATCCCTACCCCGATCGGCCGCACGCCGATCCCCTTCGCGCCCCGCGCGCGAGCCATCGACATACCCGGCCACGCCGTGAAAAGCCAATGGTTCAGAAGGCTTTAACCCCGATAATGCCGCCGTTCGGCCCATACCGTACGACACGTGGCCGCTTTCCTAATCGTGCCGCCGCCGCCATATGCGCGGTCCGATGACCGAGCCGCTCGCCCTCTACGTCCATTGGCCGTTCTGCGTGTCGAAATGCCCGTATTGCGACTTCAACAGCCATGTCCGCGACAGCGTCGATCAGGCGGCGTGGCGCGACGCGATGCTCGCCGACCTGGCGCACGAAGCGCGCGAGCTGCCGGGGCGGACGCTGGGGTCGATCTTCTTCGGCGGCGGCACGCCTTCGCTGATGCCGCCCGAGACGGTCGCGGCGGTGCTGAACGCGGCGGAAAACGCATGGGGGTTCGCGCCCGATATCGAAATCACGCTGGAGGCCAATCCCTCGTCGGTCGAGGCGGCGCGGTTCGCCGACCTCGCGGCCGCGGGGGTTAACCGGGTGAGCCTGGGGCTACAGGCGCTCGACGACGCGGCGCTCGCGTTCCTCGGCCGCGCGCACGACGTGGCCGAAGGATTGGGCGCGCTCGACGTAGCGCAGCGCGTGTTCGACCGCGTCAGCTTCGACCTGATCTATGCCCGCCCCGATCAATCGCTCGGCGACTGGCACGCCGAATTGACCCGCGCGCTCGCGTTCGGCACCGAGCATCTGTCGCTCTATCAGCTGACCGTCGAGCCGGGCACGCGCTTCGCCACCGAGGAGCGCGAAGGGCGTCTCATCCTGCCCGATGCGGATCGTGGCGCCGACTTGTTCGAGTTGACGCGCGAGACCACGGCGCGCGCCGGACTCCCGGCATACGAAATCTCCAACCACGCCAGGCCCGGCGCGGAGAGCCGCCATAACCTGACCTATTGGCGCTACCGCGATTATGCCGGGATCGGCCCCGGCGCACACGGGCGGCGCGGCGGGTTCGCGACGCGGCGGCGCCGGAAACCCGAGAACTGGATCGAGGCGGTCGCGCGCAATAGCCACGGCATCGAGGTCGAAGATCGGCTGACGTCCGGCGAGCGCGCGACCGAGGCGATGCTGATGGGACTGCGGCTGGCCGAAGGAATCGACCTCGCACGGATCGTGACGCTCGGCGAACGCCCGCTCGACATGCTGGTCGATACCCGTGCGACCGACCGGCTGGCCGATCAGGGACTGGTCGCGCGCGAGGGCAACCGACTGCGCGCGACCGACGCGGGCATGCCAGTCCTCAACGCGATCCTGGCGGAAGTCGTGTCGGTGCGCGAGGCGGCCTAGAAGCCGGTCGGCGCCGGCGACACCGTCACCGTCGTTCCGCCGCGCACTTCCTGCACCTCGAGCGCGCGCTCGGCGAAGCCGTCGCGGCCGAAGCGGAACGCGCCGTCGATCCCGGCGAACCCGCCCTTGTCGCGCAGCCGGTCCTCCGGAAACGGCCGCCCGATCGGCCAGTCGCGCGCGATGCGAATCGTCAGCAGCACGGCGTCATAGCCCATGCTCGACAGCCGGTACGGCGCGGCGCCGAAGCGAGTGCGGTATTTGGTTGCATACTGACGATAGAGGTTGTCGGGGACGCTTGCGAACCACGCGCCGTTGAGCGACGGCTTGGTGAGGACCGACGCCTCGTTGTTCCAGCGCTCGGTACCGAGCACGCGCGCGCCCGGCTCGCCCTTGCGCATCAGCGTGACGACGCCGGCCGCCGCCGCGCCATCGTCGACGATCAGCACCGCGCCGACCGACCCCGCCCGGCCGAGCCGCGCCGCCGCACCGGCGATCGACGCCGCCGTCCGATCGTAGTTCTGGAGCGAAACCACTTGCCCCTTGGCGCCTTCCACCGCGCGCAGGAAAGCGGTCGACGCGCGCTGGCCATACACGCCATTGGCGACCAGCGCGCCATAGGTCGTGACACCCTGCCCGCGCGCATAATCGACGACGCGTTCGATCGATTGCGCGGGCGAATAGCCCATCAGATACGCGCCGCTGCCGGCGAGACTCGTGTCGTTCGAGAAACCGATCACCGGCACCCCGGCGCGCTTGGCGACCGGCAGCACGGCGCGGACGTCGTCGGCGAGCAACGGCCCGAGGATCAGCCGCGCGCCATCGTCGATCGCCTTCTGCGCCGCGGCCGCCGGCCCGGTCGCGGTGTCGTAGGAGGTCACGCGCAGCTCGGCATTGTCGGTGTCGAGCAACGCGAGCTGAGTCGCGTTGGCGATGCTGCGCCCGACCGCGCCGTTGGTCCCGGTCAGTGGCACCAGCAGCGCCACCATATGGTGCTCGTTGTCGGTCGGCAGGCCGGGGGTAATCACCGGCTCGTACGGGCGTGGCGCTTCGTTGACCGGCTGATAGACCGGCGGCGCGGTGCGCGGCACGACGGTGGAGCAAGCCGATGCGAGGATCGCCATGGCCAGCACGGCGGCTCGCTTCAACAAGCGTTGCCCTGTGGTTGCACCCTCTGCCATGACACGTCCCCTGATGACTGATACGCTTGTGCCCGGTCTCTACATCGTCGCGACCCCGATCGGCAATCTCGGCGACCTGTCCCCGCGCGCCGCGCAGGTGCTCAGCCACGCCGACCTGATCGCGGTGGAGGATACGCGCGTCACCGCGGGACTGCTGCGGCACATCGGCGTGAAGCGGCCGATGATCGCGTACCACGATCACAACGCCGACCGCGTCCGGCCCGGTCTGATCGCGCGACTCGGCAGCGAGGCGATCGCGCTGGTCAGCGACGCCGGGACGCCGCTGATCTCTGATCCCGGGTATAAGCTGGTGCGCGACGCCCGCGCGGCGGGGCATGCGGTGGTAACGATCCCGGGCCCGTGTGCGGCGGTCGCGGCGCTGACGCTCGCCGGGTTGCCGACCGACCGCTTCCTGTTCGCCGGGTTCCTGCCGTCGAAGGCCGGCGCGCGAGCCGAAGCGATCGCCGAGATCACGAGCGTGCGCGCGACCCTGGTGTTCTACGAATCGGGGCCGCGGCTCGCCGCGACGCTGGCCGCGCTCGAACAGGGGCTGGGCAATCGCGAAGCGGCGGTTACGCGCGAGATCACCAAGAAGTTCGAGGAAGCGGTGACGGGTACGCTGTCGAGCCTCGCCATGCGCTACGCTGAGGCCGGGCCACCCAAGGGCGAGATCGTGGTCGTCGTCGCGCCGCCGGGTGCGCCGGAGGCAGCGAATGAGGCGGATGCCGACGCCGCGCTTGCGGAGGCGCTGACTCGCCTACCCGCATCGAAAGCGGCGGGCGAGGTGGCGAAGAAGCTCAACCTCGACCGGCGCGAGCTCTACGCACGTGCGCTGGCGATGAAATGAGGGATCGGCAGGCCGCCGAGGCCGCAGGCCGGCGTGGTGAGCGGATCGCGGCGTGGTGGCTCCGGCTAAAGGGCTGGCGGATCCTCGACCGTCGCGTTCGCACGCCCGCGGGTGAGGTCGACCTGATCGCGAAACGCGGGAACCTCATAGCGTTCGTTGAAGTGAAAGCGCGCGCGACCGACGCCGAGCTCGATTTCGCAATCGACGAACGCCGTCTGTCGCGCGTCGCCGCGGCGGCCGAAGTGCTGATGCCGCGCTACGCGACCGCCGGGGAGGATATTCGTGTCGACGTGATCCTCATTGCCCCCGGCGCGGTGCCCCGCCATATCGAAAACGCCTGGATGGGGTGACTTAGTCTAATACGTCACTTACGACGGCTCGCAAGGAGTGATCATGCCGCTGACCGTCGCCGTCCAGATGGATCCCATGGAGTCGATCAACATCGCAGGCGATTCGAGCTTCGCGCTGATGCTGTCGGCACAGGCGCGCGGGCATCGGCTGTTCCATTATACCGCCGACGCGCTGAACTATGCCGACGGCCGCGTCTGGGCGAAGGCGCACCCGGTCACGGTCGAGCGGGTTCAGGGCAAACATTTCAGCTTCGGCGATCCGGTCGATCTCGACCTGGGCGATGAGGCCGACGTCGTGCTGATGCGGCAGGACCCGCCGTTCGACCTCGGCTACATCACCGCGACGCACCTGCTCGAACGCATCGCCAATCGGACGCTGGTGGTGAACGATCCGGTCAGCGTGCGCAACGCGCCCGAAAAAGTCTTCGTGCTCGATTTCGCGCGCTTCATGCCGCCGACGCTGGTGACGCGCAGCCTGGAGGAAGCGCGCAAGTTCCTTCACGCGCACGGCGAAATCGTCGTCAAGCCGATCCACGGCAACGGCGGCAAGGCGATCTTCAAGGTCGGGCGCGACGGGCTCAACCTGTCGGCGCTGATCGAGGTGTTCAACCAGACGTGGCGCGAGCCGCACATGCTCCAGGCGTTCCTGCCCGGTGTGGCGGAGGGCGACAAGCGCATCGTGCTGGTCGACGGCGAGGTCGCGGGCGCGATCAACCGCATCCCCGGCGCGGGCGAATTCCGCTCCAACCTCGCGGTCGGCGGATCGGCGGCGAAGACCGCGCTGACTGCAAGGGAACGCGAAATCTGCGCCGCGCTCGGCCCCGAGCTCAAGAAGCGCGGGCTGCTGTTCGTCGGGATCGACGTGATCGGCGGCGAATGGCTGACCGAGATCAACGTCACGTCGCCGACCGGGATCGTCGCGATCGAGAAGCTCGACGGGGTCGATGTCGCGGCAATGATCTGGGACGCGATCGAGGCAAAGGTGCGCGCGCGTGCTTGAACGCTTTGGCCGTAAACGGCGTCGCGACGAATGACCCAATGGTTCCTCGATGGCCTCGAGCAATGGGGCTATCTCGCGATCTTCCTGTGGATGGCGCTCGAAAACATCATCCCGCCGGTGCCGTCCGAAGTCATCATGGGCTTCGCCGGGATCGCGGTCGCGCACGGCAAGCTCAGCTACTGGGGCGTGATGGTGTCGGGCACGCTCGGTTCCACCGCGGGCAATTACTTCTGGTACTGGATCGGCCGCAACGTGCCGCTCCAGCGCCTCAAGCCGTTCGTCGAGCGCAACGGTCGCTGGCTGACGGTCGAATGGCGCGATGTGGAGCGGATCGACAATTTCTTCTTCCGCCACGGCCAGTGGCTGGTGTTCGTGCTGCGCTTCGCGCCGTTCGGGCGCTCGATCGTGTCGCTGCCGGCGGGCGTATCGAAGATGCCGCGCTGGAAGTTCATCGTCTGGACGCTGGCGGGGACGACGATCTGGAACGCATTCCTGACCGGCGCGGGATGGTACCTCGGCAGCAATTTTCGCGAGGCCGAGGGTTGGACAGGCCCGGCGGCGGTCGCGATCTGCGCGGCCGTAGTCGTTTGGTACGTCTGGCGCGTCGTGAAGTGGAAGCCGAAAGGCTAAGCGCGCGGGTGCGCGTTGCGATAGACGTCGAGCAAGTGCGCGGCGTCGACGGCGGTGTAGATCTGGGTCGAGCTGAGGCTCGCATGGCCGAGCAGTTCCTGTAGTTGGCGCAAGTCCGCCCCGCGCCCGAGCAGGTGCGTCGCGAAGCTGTGGCGCAGCGCGTGCGGCGTGGTGCGGTCGGTGAGGCCGAGCCGCGTACGCGCGGCCTGCACCGACTTGCGCACGACACCCGCCGATAGCGGCCCGCCCTTCGCGCCGCGGAAAAGCGCCTCGCCGCGATCCACCGGCCATGGCGACGCAGCGACGTAATCGTCGATCGCGTCGCGCACTTGCGGCAGCAGCGGCACGATCCGCGTCTTGTCGCGCTTCCCCGTCACCGCCATCGTCTCGCCGAGCGGCAGAACCGCACCGGTCAGCCCCACCGCCTCGCCGATTCGCAACCCCGCACCGTAGAGCAGCAACAGGATCGCCCAGTCGCGCGCGCCGATCCACGGTTCGGCGGCATCCTCCGCCACCTCCTCGGCCAGTGCGACCGCGTCGGCGGGCGCGACCGGGCGCGGCACGCCCTTCTTGACGCGCGGCCCCTTGATGCGCGGCGAGGCGTCGTCGCCGCCCACCCACTTGAGGAAGGTTCGCACCGCCGACAACTCACGCGCGGCGGAGGCATTGCCCAGCCCTTGCCCGCGCCGATGCGCCAGATAGGCGCGCAGATCAGCCGCGCTCACCTTGCCGAGCGCGGCGGGCGCAATTGCCTCACCCCAGTGCTCGCCGAGAAACTGGATCAGCCGAACCGCCGTCGCCTCGTACGCGCGCACGGTATGCGCCGAACGCCGCCGGTCGCGCGCCAGATGCCGGCCGAATTCGCCGGGTAAATCGTTCACGGGCGCCGCGACCGTTGCTTGGCGGAGATCGATTTGATGATCAGTCCGCCCCCACCCGCCGGATCGATCGGCACCGCAACGATTGCATGCGCCGCGTCGAGCAACGCCCACACCGCCGGATCGTCCAGCCGATTACCGATCAGCTTGACGTGCCGTACCACGCTGCCGCCGCCTTCGAGCAAACCCGCCGGATCGGACAAACTCGGTCCATTGGTCAGGAACAGGCTGACCCAACGCGGATAGAGCGCAATCGAGCAGACGATCCCGCTGACCTTGTCGGTCGCGCCGAAGCCGATCGCGAGCGCGTTGTAATTGTCGTAGACCAGCATTGTCGCGCCCGGCAGCCGCGCCTTGACCGCCGCGATCGCCTCGCGCGCTCGCGCCGCCACCTCGGGCGTGAACTTGTCGATAAAGCCGTCGAGTTGTTCTTGCGGTGTCATTGGGGTGCCCTTGCCGCGATTCCTATATTAGTCGCATGCCAATGTCCCGCGCCCGCGTCCTCGTCATGAATTCCGCGCTCGGCCCGCTCGATTATCGTGTCCCGCACGGGATGGAGGTCGAGCCGGGGTCGCTCGTCGTCGCGCCGCTCGGTCCGCGGCAATTGCTCGGCGTGGTGTGGGAGCCCGAGCGGATGCCGAGCGACGCGGAGGTCGGGGACAACCGCCTTCGCAACCTGATGGGCGTGCTTCCCGTCCCGCCGCTGACCGACGCGATGCGGCGGCTGATCGAGTGGACGTCGGACTATTATCTTGCTGCCCCCGCGTCGGTCGCGCGGATGGCGCTGCCCTCGACCTCGGCGCTGGAGGGCGCGCGCACCGTCACCGAATATCGCGCGACCGGCAACCTACCCGAGCGGCTGACCCCGCAGCGCGCGCAAGCGCTCGAGCGGATCGGCGACCGGCAGGGGCTGGTGCGCGAATTGGCGACCATCGCCGATGTCAGCGACGGCGTGATCCGCGGGCTGTGCAAGGCCGGCGCGATCGAAGCGGTCGAGGTCGATATCGACAGCCCCTTCCCGCTTCCCGACCCCGATCATGCCGTGCCGAAGCTGTCGGTCGAACAGCAGGCGGCGGCGGACGCGCTGGTGGCTGGCGTCGCGGCGCACGACTTTCAGCCGACCCTGCTCGACGGCGTCACCGGATCGGGCAAGACCGAGGTCTATTTCGAGGCGATCGCCGCGGCGATCCGCGCCGGGCGCCAGACGCTCGTCCTGCTCCCCGAAATCGCGCTGACCGAGCCGTTCCTCCAGCGCTTCACCGCGCGGTTCGGGTGCGAGCCGGTGGCGTGGCACTCCGGTCTGCGCCAGTCGCAACGCCGCCGCGCGTGGCGCGCGATCGCGACGGGGCAAGCGCTCGTCACGGTCGGCGCGCGCTCGGCGCTGTTCCTGCCGTATAGCAACCTCGGCCTGATCGTGGTCGACGAGGCGCACGAGACGAGCTTCAAGCAGGAAGAAGGCGTCCATTACCACGCGCGCGACGTCGCGGTGATGCGCGGCAAGTTCGAGGGCGTGCCGGTCATCCTCGCCACCGCCACGCCCGCGATCGAGACGCGCCAGCAGGTCGAGATCGGCAACTACGCGGAGCTCAAGCTCCCCGGCCGCTATGGCGCGGCGGAAATGCCCGAGATCGCGGCGATCGATCTGCTCCAGAACCCGCCCGAGCGCGGACGCTGGATCGCGCCCACGCTGATCGCGGCGATCGACGAGACGCTCGAGCGCGGCGAACAGGCGCTGCTGTTCCTCAACCGCCGCGGCTATGCCCCGTTGACGCTCTGCCGCGCGTGCGGGCACCGTTTCCAATGCCCGAATTGCACCGCATGGATGGTCGAGCACCGCCTCGTCCGCCGCCTGTCGTGCCACCATTGCGGGCACATCATGCCGACCCCGCACGAATGCCCCGAATGCCATGCCGAGGATTCGCTCGTCGCGTGCGGCCCCGGAGTCGAACGCATCGCCGACGAAGCGGCCGCGCTGTGGCCGGAGGCGAGCACCGCAATTGTAACGAGCGACACAATCTGGTCCCCCGCCAAGGCCGCCGAATTCGTCAACCGGATGGAAGCGGGCGAGATCGACATTGTCATCGGCACGCAGCTGGTAACGAAGGGTTATCATTTCCCGAACCTGACGCTGGTCGGGGTGATCGACGCCGATCTCGGGCTCGGCGGCGGCGATTTGCGCGCGGCGGAGCGCACTTTCCAGCAGATCATGCAGGTCGCCGGTCGCGCGGGGCGCGGCGAGAAGCCGGGCCATGTCTATATCCAGACGCACGACCCCTCGCACCCGGTGATGGCCGCGCTCATTTCCGGCGATGCCGACGCGTTCACCGCCGCCGAAACGCACGAACGCCGTGAAGCCGGGGCGCCGCCGTTCGGCCGCTACGCAGCGATCGTGGTCAGTTCCGAGGACCAGTCCGCCGCGCACGACATCGCCCAGCTGGTCGGCCGCACCGCGCCCCGGATCGACGGCATGGAGGTTTATGGCCCCGCCCCCGCTCCGCTCGCGATGCTACGCGGCCGCCACCGTTACCGGCTGCTCGTCCATGCCCGCCGCGCGCTCGACGTGCAGGACATCATCCGCGACTGGCTCGGCGGCCTCGACTGGCCGAGCAAGGTCCGCGTGATCGTCGATATCGATCCCTATAGCTTTGTCTGAAACGCTTGCCCCGGCCGTGGCCGCTGGCTAGCCTGTGGCCATCGGTTCGGGGGCTCAAGATGTTCAAAAAGATACTACTTTCGGCGGCTTGCGGGATCCTGCCGGCGACGGCGCACGCGACGTGGCGGTCGGCCACCTCGACCCATTTCGTGATCTATACCGAGGGTTCGGAAGCAAGCGCGAAGGAGCTCGCGGTCAAGCTCGAAAAGTTCGAATTCGTCATGCGCACGGTCGCGGGTGTCAAGCAGGCGGGCAGCCCGATCCGCACCAAGGTCTATATGCTGCCCAACAGCGAGGCGGTGCAGGCGACGATGCCGTTCGGCGGGTCGCCGGGCGTAGCGGGCTATTTCGACGGCGACATGCGCGGCCCCTATGCGGTGATGACTCGCACCGACACCGGCGACTCCTATGGGCTCGCCGCGCAGACGGTGCTGTTCCACGAACTGTCGCACCAGTTCATGTTCCGCTTTTTCCCCGCCGCCTACCCGACCTGGTACGTCGAGGGGTTCGCCGATTTCTACGGTACGATGACGATCGATTCGAACGACCGGGTCGAGATCGGCCGACCGCTCGAAAACCGCTACCTCGCGTTCACCGGCAACAACTGGATGCCGATCGCCAAGCTGTTGTCGGCGCGCAACTATGGCGACGTCGGCGACGTATCGATGCTGTATTCCGAAGGGTGGCTGCTGGTCCATTATCTGAGTACGACCGACAAACGGTCGGGCCAGCTCGCGAAATATCTTTCCGCGATCAACGCCGGCACCAGCTTCGAGGACGCGGCGCGTCTGGCGTTCGGCGATCTTGGCAAGCTCAACGCTGAGTTGTTCGACTATTCGGATCACTACCGCCAGCAGATCATGGTGCTACCGTTCAAGCAGATCGATCCCGGCAAGGTCGAACTCGCCACGCTGACGCCCGCGCAACAGGCGCTGATCGGATACGATATCCGGCTCGATTCGGGCGTGCCCGCGGCCGAGGTGGCGGGTTTCGCCGATCAAGTCGCGGCTGTCGCCAAGCGGTTTCCCGACAATCCCTATGCGCTCGGCATCCTGACCGATGCGCAACGGCTGGCCGGTCGCGATGCCGACGCGCTGGCCACCGTCGCGCACTGGATTCAGATCGCGCCGAACGATGGCTTGGCGCTAATGCACAAGGCCGCGATCGAGATGGCGGCGCTGCGCGCGGCGAAGGAGACCGATCCGGAAAAATGGAAGGCGCTGCGCCGCCTCCTCGGCCAGGCCAACACGCTGACCCCCAACGATCCACGCATCCTGCGCACCTATTACGACGTCTACGCCGCGCAAGGCGGGTTGCCGCCGGAAAGTGCGCAGGGGGTGTTGGTCCAGGCGTTCGACCTCCTGCCCGAGGTCGAGGACCTGCGGCTCGAAGTGGCGCTTGACTTCGAACGGCGCGGCGAGTTCCAGGACGCGATCACGACGATCAAGCCGATCGCCTATACGTTGCGCGCCGACGCCGACCTGAGCCCCGCACAAAAGGCGCGCCGCGACAAGGAAAAGGCGCGGTATCGCATGGCCGGCCAGCCGGCGGTCGGCGGCGATACGCCCCGCCAGGTACTCGAACGGCTGGAACGTGAACTGGCGGCCGCCAAGCCCAAGCCAGCGTGAGCACGCGATCGCCGCTATCGAGACCTAGGCTTGGTCCGCAATTCGCGATAAAACCGGCGAAATCAAGTCGGTCGGGGGTTAAGATGATCCGCAAGCTGTTGTTGTCCGCCGCGGCGCTGGCAATCGTGCCCGGCACTGCCCATGCAGCCTGGTATCAGGCTAGCTCGAAGCACTTCGTCGTCTACGACAACGAGAGTCCGGACAAGGTCAAGGCCTATACCGAGAAGCTCGAGCGTTTCGACCAGGCGATCCGGTATTGGCACCATATGCCGGAGGATACGCGCGGGCCGTCTGCGCGCGTCACGATCTTCGTGCTGAGCGATACCGACGAGGTTGCAAAGGTGTTCGGCAAGGGCGGAGGGGAAGTCGCCGGGTTCTACGACCCGCGCGCCAGCGGATCGGTCGCGTTCACGCCGCGCAACGCCGGCGGAGATGCCGATTACGGCCTGAGCGCGCAGGCGATATTGTTTCACGAATATACCCACCATTTCATGCTCACGACCTTGACCGACGCGGCGTTCCCGCCGTGGTTGACCGAAGGGTTCGCGGAGCTTCACGCGACAGCGATCATCAAGCCGGACGGCAGCGTTCAGTTCGGCGCGGTCCCGCGCTATCGGCAATATACCATCGCGCGGTCGAACCTGTTGCCTGCGTCGCAATTGCTGCAACCCTATCCTGGGAATCTCGACGGAGAAAACCGCGATGCGCTCTACGCGCGGGGCTGGTTGCTGACGCATTATCTCACGTTCGATCCCGAGCGCCGCAAGCAGCTCGGCGCCTATCTCATCGCGATCAACTCGGGAAAGTCGGTGCCGGAGGCCGCAATGGCGTTCGGCGGGCTCAGCGGGCTCGACGGCAAGTTGGATGGTTGGCTGGCGCGCAAGAGCATGCCGTTCAACGTGATCAACGGGTCCGAACTCAAGATCGGCCAGATCGACGTTCGCGCGCTCACGCCCGCCGAGGCGGCGATGATGCCGGCGCTGATCGCGTCGGAGCGTGGCGTCGACGAAAAGACCGCGCCGCAGGTTGCCGACCTGGCGCGACGGCTGGCGGCGCCGTTCCCCAACGACCCGGCGGCGCAGAACGAACTGGCCGAGGCCGAGTTCGACGCCAAGAATTACGCCGCCGCGCAGGCCGCCGCCGACCGGGCGCTCGCCACCGATCCCAAATCGGTCCACGCGCTGATGTACAAGGGCATGGCACAGCAGGCGATGCTGGTCCGCGACAAGGTGACCGACAAGGACCGCTGGGCCGCGGCACGGCGCTGGTACCTCGCCGCCAACAAGGTGGATACCGAGGCGCCCGAGCCGCTCGTGCTGTTCTACACCAGCTTCGTCGAGGCCAAGGAAAAGCCGACCGAGAACGCCGACAACGCGATCCTCTACGCGTATCAGCTGGCGCCGTACGATCCTGGGGTACGATTGCAGGCGGCGACCGTGCTGCTCGAGCGGGACCAGGAAAAGGCGGCGCGGATCGCGCTGTATCCGGTTGCGTACAATATCGAGGAGGCAGGTCCGGCCAAAATCGCCCAGGCTGCGTTGAAAGCGCTCGACGCTGGCGACAAACCGGGGGCGATCAAGGCGCTGGCCGCGACCGACGAGAAGGACAAAAAAGGCGATCAGAAGAAGAACTGATCGCCGATGACGGCACGGGCCCCTGTCAACGCCGCGCCGAATCTGCCATGGCGCGGCGGATGACGAGGTTCCGGCTCTGGATGATGGCGGCGCTGGCCGCGCTGGGCAGCGTGTTGCTTGCGACCCCTGTTGCCGCCGACGACATCGCCGCGACCTCGCGCAGCGTGGTGCGCGTCGTCACCATCGCGATCGTCGATCAGGAAGTGGTCGGGTTCGGCCATGGCTCGGGCTTCGCGGTTGGGCCGAACCGCATCGTCACCAACGCGCATGTCGTCGAACTGGCGCAGCAATATCCCGACAATGTCGTGATCGGCGTCGTGCCGTCCGAAGGCAGTAAGTCGTACCAAGCGCGCGTCGTCGCGATCGACAGCAAGCGCGACCTTGCCTTGCTCGAAATCACCGGCGCGCGCATCCCGCCGGCGACGCTCTATTCGGGCACGCTCGACGACAGCGTCGGGCTGGTGTCGCTCGGCTATCCCGGCAATGTCGACGTCGCATCCGCGCAGTCGGCGGCGGACTATATCAAGCCGCTCTCGCCGGTTCGCTCCGAGGGATCGCTGTCCGCGACGCGGTCGGTATCGGGCGTCAACGTACTGCTCCACACCGCGAGCATTTCGCGCGGCAATTCGGGCGGGCCGGTGCTCGACCATTGCGGGCGCGTGCTCGGGGTCAATTCGGCGATCACGCGTGGCGAGGAGGGCGACGCCAATTTCGCCTTCGCGATCGCCGAAAGCGAGGTCGCAGCGTTCCTCAACCAGGCCAAACAGCCGTTCGCCGCGGTCAGCAACCCGTGCATGAGCCTGGAAGCGCGGATGAGCGCCGACCAGGCCGCCGACCGCGCCGCCGCGGAGGCCGCCGACGCTGCGCGACGCGAGGCCGCGTCGAAGGACCAGCTCGCCCACGAACAGGCGATCGAACAGGCGCACGCAGACGCGCAGCGCGGGTCGGAAAACGTGATCGCGATCGCCGCGTTGCTGCTCGTGCTCGGCGCGCTCGCGGTGGGCGGCGGCGGCATGCTCTACCAACGCGGCAAGCAACGCGAGGCGGTTTGGGCGGCGTCGGGCGGCGGGGTGCTGATGCTCGCGGCGATTATCGTGTTCCTCCTGCGCCCGAGCGACAAGCCGATGCTGCCCAAGGGCTATGACGTACCCGTCGCGACGCCGAGCGCCGCCGCGAGCGAACATCCGCTCGGCAAGATGGTATGCAAGTTCGTCCCCGAGCGCAGCCGCGTGACGGTGTCGAGCGCCGCCGACGTCAACCTGAATTGGGGGCAGGACGGGTGCATGAACGACCGCACGCAATATGCCGACGATAACGGAAAGTGGACTCGCGTGCTGGTGCCCGGCGACGAGCAGACCGTGTCAGTGCTCGAATTCGATCCCGCCACGCGGACCTACGTCAACTATCGATATTTCCTGAGCGCGACGCAGATGGACGCCGTGCGCAAGCTCCGTGCGCAGATCCCGCTCAAGCAATGCTCCGCCGACGCCGGCGCACGCGCGCAACTCGGCACGCAACAGCAATCGGTCCGCGCCGCGCTGCCGCCCAATTACAGCGAGAAACTGGTCTATTCCTGTTCAGCGGCGCCCTGACGCTGGCGCACCCATACCGGCGCGATAAATTTGCCCTGACGATGGGCGACGACCAGAAAAAAAACGCCGAGCGCCGTCGCGACGACCATCGCGGGCAAACCCGCTTCGGGACCGAACCGTCCTCCGGTAATCAGGTCGGACCCGCCGATCCATGGGCGTAGCAGCCCGTCCATCTTCAGTCCGGACACTGGTGTGCCGTAAATCCCGCCTTCCGCGAAATTCCATGCGGCATGAAGCCCGACCGCCACCCATAGCCGCCGCGTGATCATGTAAACCCCGGCAAGCATGATGCCCGCTTCGAACGCTATGCCGACCGCTGCGATCCAAGTCGCGCCGGGATTGAACAAATGCCCCGCGCCGAAAAACGCGGCGGAAAGCGCCAGCGCGGCCCAACTGCCCAACCACCGCTCGAACAGGCGGAAGAATAGCGCGCGGAGCGCAATCTCCTCGCTGAATCCGGGAAAGAGGCCGACCGCCAACGCCAGCGGGAGGACACCGGCGCCGTTGGTTCCGATGACGCGGTAGCTGCCGAGTGCGGCGGTTACGCCAACCACCGCGGTCAGTACCGCCACACCGATCGCAAGGCCGATGGTCAGTTCCTTCGGGGCGAACGATGGGGCGAATTCGACGACCGGGCGGCGCTCGACGTAGCGGACGAACAGCCAGTAAGCAGCGAAGAAGATCGCCGCGCCGATAACCGCGCCCGCGATCGTTCCGGTGCCCGTCGTGTTCGCACCGATCAGCCGACCGGCCTTGCTGCTGGCAAGTGCGCAGACGAAGATCATCGGCACCGACAATATCAGCAGCACCATGGGATGATGGACGACGCGCCAGAACGCGCTGTTGGGCGGTGTATTCGGTTCCGTCGGCAGCATGTCGTCCTCCCTTGCGCCGATCCTAGCCGCGCCGGTGTTCTATACAAGCAAAACAGTTGTCGCAACGCCAGCGATCGGCGATGACCGCGCCCGCAAGATGGAGGGCTGACCGATGATCCGCGCGTTGATGCTGTTCGGTACTGCGTTGCTTCTCGGGGCGGCGACGCCCGCGCCGCGGCCGGCCGCAGTTCCCGTCACCATCGCCGCTTCGCTCGGCGACCACCAATCGGGGCGACTGATCGTCTTCATCGAACGCGTGAACCCACGCGCCAGGCCATCCGACGCGGTCGATTTCAATCCCTTCGCGCCGACCGGCGCGACGATCGCCGCGCGCGAAGTGACCGACTTGCGCCCGGCGCGCGCCGCGCTGATCGATGCGGAAACCGACGCTTTCCCGGCCCCGCTCTCGAAGCTCGCGCCCGGACGGTACCGCATCCAGGCAGTGCTCGATCGCAACCACGACTATGCCTATAACGGGCGCGGTGCTGGCGATCTCGTTTCACCGGCCGTCACGGTAAGTTTGCCCGGCGCGATCCCCACCGTGACGCTCAATACCGTCGTCCCCGCGACCGACCCCGCGCCGCGCGCCGATCTCGCCAAATATTACGCGCAGCTCCGCGCCGTCGATTTCCAGAGCAACGCGATGACCGCGTTCCGTGGGGTCCCCACCTTCATCCGAGGCTGGATCGCGCTGCCGCCGGGTTATGACGGCAAGGAACGCTTCCCGACCGTTTACTCGGACGGCGGTTTCGGCAGTTCGCTGGGCTCGGCGAAACGTAGTGCTGCAAACATGATGGCACTGATGGCGGACGGGAAAGCGCCGCCGATGATCTGGGTCTATCTCGACCATGCCGGCGGGACGGGCACGCACGAATTCGCCGATTCGGCCAACAACGGCCCGTGGGGCACCGCGCTCACGAGCGAGCTGATCCCGAGCCTCGAACGCGACTACCGGATGGATGCGCGGCCGTCGGGCCGGTTCCTGACCGGACACAGTTCGGGTGGCTGGTCGACCTTGTGGCTCCAGGTGCGCTACCCGAAGATATTCGGCGGCAGCTGGCCGACCTCGCCCGACCCGGGCGATTTCCACAATTTCACCAATGTCGATCTCTACGCGCCCAACGCCAATTTCTATGCAGGCGCCGACGGCAAACAGTTCCCGCTGATCCGTGACAAGGGCAAGGTGATAGCGACGGTGTCGGACTTCGCCCGCGCGGAGGCCGTGCTCGGGGCGTACGGCGGCCAATATGCTTCGTTCGAATGGGTGTTCTCGCCCCGCGGGATCGACGGCCGACCGGTGCCGCTGTTCGACCGCGCGACCGGACGGATCGACCCGGCGGTGGTCGCCTACTGGCACGACAATTACGACATCGCCAACATCATCCGCCGCGACTGGGCGGCGCTGAAGCCCGACCTCGACGGCAAGATCCATCTGACCGTGGGCACCGCCGACACCTTCTATCTCGACGGCCCGGCGCATCTTTTGGAGGCGACGATGCGCGACATCGGCGCGAAAACCGACTTCCGCTATCTGCCCGGCAAGACCCATTTCGATCTGTACGAGCGCGGCGCCGACAAGGAGGCGCTGCTCAAGGACATTGCGTGGGAGATGTACGCGGTCGCGCGGCCGGGGTCGAAGCGGCCATAACGGGGTAAAGCCGAGTATCTTTTTGGCTTGTCAGTAGAAAGAAAAACGGGAAGCTTCCAGAAACTGGCCCATGCCAGTCTTCCGGGGGGATGTCATGCGATTCATCGTCGATCTCTACAAGCTCATCATTTACATCGTCTTGGCGCTGATCATCATCGGCGTCGTGCTCGTCATCGCCGAGTTGATGAAGGCTGGCGGAACCAACCCGGCGTTCATGGGAATATATCTGTACGGCATAGTATCGGTTCTCGTGACGGTCGTTCTCTTCCTCGGCATTCTGGCGACGTTCATCTCGATCCATGACCGCCACGCCGAAATCGTCGACGAGCTTCGGGAAATTGCCGATGCGATTCGGGGCGAAGGCACGAAACAGTGAAAAGGCATACCGCCCAAGGGCTTACCTTTGTCGGCGTGTGTGTGCTGATCGGCATCGTGCTGTTCATTCTGCTCGAAGCCGGAAAGGCGTCGCCGGAGAACGCGAGCACGGAGAACATGGTGTTCGCGGAGAATGCCGCCGATGTCGTCGACGAACCCCCGATGGCCGGGCCGACCCCCGAAGCGTCATTCGCGCCCGAGGCACCGGCGGTCGAAAACGCCGGCGCGCCCGCGCCCGCGGCGGACGAACCCCCGGCAAGGCCCGATACGACGACATCCGACGACGCGACGCCCGATACGAAACATCCCGACTAGGCGACGCTATTTGATGCCTTCGCGCGCGCGGAGCGCAGCCTTGCGGTCGACGCCGTACGCATAGCCGCCGATCGATCCGTCGCTGCGCTGCGCGCGGTGACAGGGAACGACGACGGCGACATGGTTCTTGCCGCATGCGGTGCCTGCGGCGCGCACCGCCTTGGGATTGCCCGCGGCGGCGGCGAGCTCGGCATAGGTCCGCGTTTCGCCCGCTGGCGTTTCGCGCAGCGCCTGCCACACTGCCTCTTGAAAGGCGGTTCCCCGGACATCGATCGGCAAATCGAGGTCGCGCTCGGGTGACTCGACGCTTTCGACGACGCGCGCGGCGAGAGTCGCGAGCGCCGCGCCGCCCTGGACGATTTCCGCCTTCGGGAAATGCTGCGCGAGGCTTAGCGCATCCTCGTCGAACGCGACGCGGCAGAGGCCCTTGTCGGTTGCCGCGATCAGCAACTTGCCGAGGCTGGTGTCGGCGACCGTCCAGCGCACCGTCACCCCGGCCCCGCCCTTGCGCCACGCGCTCGGGGTCATGCCGAGCCGCCGCGCACCGCCTTCGTAGAACCGGCTCGGCGCCGAATAGCCCGCCTCGTAGATCGCGCCGGTAACGCTGTCCTCGGATTTGAGCGCTTCCGCCACTCGCGTCGCGCGAAGACCTCGTGCGTAGGCCGCCGGCGTCACCCCGGTGGCGCGCTTGAACAGCCGGTGGAAATGGTGCGGCGCATAGCCGACCCGCGCAGCGAGTTCTTCGAGCGCAATCGAATCCTCCGCTGCCTCGATCAACGCGACCGCTTCCGCCACCGCGATCCGGTCGCGCCCGACCTCGTCGGGCTTGCAGCGCAGGCAGGCGCGATAACCGGCCGCACGCGCTTCGGCACCATCGCGGTAGAAGCTGACGTGCTCGCGCCTGGGATGGCGCGCGGGGCAGCTCGGCTTGCAGTAGATGCCAGTCGTCCTGACCGCGCCGACGAAGCGCCCGTCGAACGCGCGGTCGCGGCGCTCGAACGCGGCCCAGGCGGCGTCCTGGTCGATGAGAATGTCGTGTGTCATGCCGCCTATCTAGGCGCCCGCGCGGCGATCCGCTTCCCGTCGCTTGCGATCAAAGCGGGCGGTCGATCGCATAGACGACGTGCACCACAGGCTTGCCCGCCATGTCGGCGTGATGCGTGCGGTCGGTGAGGTGGCCGCCGATCTTCTCGACCGCGCGGCGCGACCGACCGTTGTTCTCGCCGACCAGCAAGATGACGCGCTCCATCGTCTTGAAAGCATGATCGAGCATCAGCGCCTTCATCTCGCCGTTGTAGCGCCCGCCCCAGTGCGACCGCGCGAGAAACGTCCAGCCGATCTCGACCTCGCCGGGCAAGGCGCGCGTCAGTCCGTAGCGCGAACTGCCGATCGCCGCGCCGCTCGCGCGATCGGTCGCCACCAGCATCCCGCCCGACGCCATCCCGTCGTCGAAGAACTTGCGGAACACCGGTTCCTGCCAGCGGTCGTGCGCCGGGTGCACTTCCCAGATCAACGGGTCGCTCGCCACCGCGAACAGCGTATCGAAATCTGCCGGCGTCGCCGGGCGCAGTTCGACCAGTTCGCCGACGAGATGCGGTTGCCGGTCCATCGTCACAGCAAGAACAGGAGGACGGGCACCACGACCCCCGCCGTCAGCACGACCGCTGACGTCCGTCGCATCATCGGCGTTCCCAGCGCGACTGCCAGTCCTATCAGCGTCGTCAGGAAAAGCCCAAGCGCGGTCAGCAACGCAAATACCTTGAGCGGAACGAATGCCTCGGCATCATGGTGTTCGTCGACCGGCTTTGCCGTCGACGCTCCCCCCGGGCGCGCCGGCGCCGGGGGACGCGGCTTGGGAGCCGCCTGCTTCTTGTGGATTCCCGCCATCCACGACACCCAGGCGGGCGGCGGTGGATTGCGCTGGTCCTGCCAGCCGACGACCTGAAGGAACCCGCTGGATGCGAAGAACAGGATCGCGGGCGCCAGAAACACGCCGATATAATGGTGCCAGTGGCGCAAGCGGCGGAGCGTGGCCCCCTTCATGCGCCGCCCGTCGTCTTGATCGACTGCGCGATCGCACGCGTTTCGCGCATCAGCTGAAGGATCGACGCGTCGTCGTTCTTGAGCCCCGAGCGGTAGATGAACAACATCCGTCCGCCGACCGAAGTCAGGCATGCCGCCAGCGCCTGGTCGTAGGTCGCCAGCGGCGACTCGACGTGCATCACCCCGGCCATATAGCCGCACATCTCGTCCTTGCCGCGCGGGCCGAACGTTCCGCTCAGCGCGACTTTGGCGCCGAACGTGTCGGTCAGCGACTTCGACGCCTGGCCCAGCGCCTTGTCGCCCGTCGCGTTGGCGATGGTCACGGGGTTGTCGAACTCCTTGCCGATTTGCGTGAGCAATTCGGCGCGCGTGACCGGCACCATCAGCGCTTTGCGCGGCGTCTTGATGATCGTGACGTCGTTCGCGCCTTTCACGATGGGGGCGCCGCACCTGGTCAGGGTGAGGTCGGTAACGTTTTCGGTATCGGCCGCCGCGACCACTTGGGCGACATCCGCCTGGGCTCCCACCGGCAGACAATAGCCGTCGGGCATCGGCAGTGTGAACGACACACCGCCTACCCGGAAGTCGGCGAGCCGGCCGTCCGCGCCCGGTTCCGCCGCGATCAAACCCATCGCCCCGACTACGATCAACGCCGACTTCAACATCCTCGCCCTTCCCACTACGTTAGGGACCCTAGCTAGCCGCGCCGATGCGATTACGAAAGCGGCGTTGCGCAGGGGCGCCGATATTCCCGGTCCGCCCCGGGCAAGCGGGTTGCATCCCCCGCCCCCCTTTGCTAACCGCGCGCCAACCCATCAAAGGGCGCCCCTTCGGCTGCCCGCTTTTCGCATGGGGCCACATACCCTTTTGAGAAGGACCCTCATCGCGTGGAGTCATCCGGCGGTATTCAAGCGAGCCTAGGCGGTCGGTACGCGACCGCGCTGTTCGAGCTCGCCCGCGAATCGAAAGCGATCGACACGGTCGAAGCCAGCCTGGCGACGATCAAGGCGGCGCTGACCGAATCGGCCGACTTCCGCGCGCTCGCGATGAGCCCGCTGGTCAGCCGCGCCGACGCCGAAAAGGCGATCGCGGGCACCGCCAAGGCGATGAAGCTCGATCCGATCACGACCAGGTTCCTCGGCGTGCTGGCGCAGAACCGCCGGCTCAACCAGCTGCCCGCGATCATGCGCGCGTTCCGCGGCCTCGCCTCGTCGTTTCGCGGCGAGACCACGGCCGAAGTCACCTCGGCGCATCCGCTCGACGACGCGCAGGTGGCGGCGCTCAAGCAGCAGCTCCGCCAGCGCATCGGCCGCGACGTCGCGGTCGAGCTCAACGTCGACAATAACCTGCTGGGCGGGCTCGTCGTCCGCATCGGCTCGCAAATGATCGATTCGTCGATCCGCACTCGTTTGAACACCCTCGCCCACGCGATGAAAGGCTGAAGGCTTACACAATGGACATCCGCGCCGCAGAAATTTCCCGAGTCATCAAGGACCAGATCGCCAATTTCGGCACCGAGGCGGAAGTCTCCGAAACCGGCCAGGTGCTGTCGGTCGGCGACGGCATCGCGCGCATCCACGGGCTTGACAACGTCCAGGCGGGCGAGATGGTCGAGTTCGCCAACGGTGTGCAGGGCATGGCGCTCAACCTCGAAGCCGATAACGTCGGCGTCGTGATCTTCGGCTCGGACGCCGAAATCCGCGAGGGCGATACCGTCAAGCGCACCGGCACGATCGTCGACGTCCCCGTCGGCAAGGGCCTGCTCGGCCGCGTGGTCGACGGCCTCGGCAACCCGATTGACGGCAAGGGCCCGATCGTTTCCGACCAGCGCAGCCGGGTCGAAGTCAAGGCGCCCGGCATCATCCCGCGCCAGTCGGTGTTCGAGCCGATGCAGTCGGGCCTCAAGGCGATCGATGCGCTCGTCCCCGTCGGCCGCGGCCAGCGCGAACTGATCATCGGCGACCGCCAGACCGGCAAGTCGGCCGTCGCGATCGACACCTTCATCAACCAGAAGACGGTCAACGCCGGCGACGATGAGTCGAAGAAGCTGTATTGCGTGTACGTCGCGGTCGGCCAGAAGCGCTCGACCGTCGCGCAGCTCGTCAAGACGCTGACCGAAAACGGCGCGATGGAATATTCGATCGTGGTCGCCGCGACCGCGTCGGACCCCGCGCCGCTGCAGTTTCTCGCGCCGTACACCGGCACCGCGATGGGTGAGTATTTCCGCGACAACGGCATGCACGCGCTGATCGTGTTCGACGATCTGTCGAAGCAGGCGGTCGCCTATCGCCAGATGTCGCTGCTGCTGCGCCGCCCGCCGGGCCGCGAAGCCTATCCGGGCGACGTATTCTATCTCCACTCGCGCCTGCTCGAGCGCGCCGCTAAGATGTCGGACGCGATGGGCGGCGGCTCGCTGACCGCGCTGCCGATCATCGAAACGCAGGCCGGTGACGTGTCGGCGTACATCCCGACCAACGTGATCTCGATCACCGACGGCCAGATCTTCCTTGAGACCGATTTGTTCTTCGCGGGCATTCGCCCCGCCATCAACGTCGGCCTGTCGGTCAGCCGCGTCGGCTCGGCCGCGCAGACCAAGGCGATGAAGAAGGTCTCGGGCTCGATCAAGCTCGAGCTCGCGCAGTATCGCGAAATGGCGGCGTTCGCGCAGTTCGGTTCGGACCTCGACGCCTCCACGCAGAAGCTGCTCAACCGCGGCGCGCGCCTGACGGAGCTGCTCAAGCAGCCGCAGTTCAGCCCGCTGCCCTTCGAGGAGCAGACCGCGTCGATCTTTGCGGGTACGCAAGGCTATCTCGACGACGTGCCGGTCGAGGCGGTGACGCGCTACGAGGCGGCGATGCTCGCCGACCTGCGCGCCAACCACAAGGGCGTGCTGAAGTCGATCCGCGATGACAAGGATCTGAAGGACGCGACGCGCGACCAGCTCAAGGCCGCGCTCGACGCCTTCGCCAAGACTTTCGCCTGAACGGATAGCTAGATGGCTTCGCTTAAAGCCCTCAAGATCCGCATCGGCTCGGTCAAGTCGACGCAGAAGATCACCAAGGCGATGAAGATGGTCGCCGCCGCGAAACTGCGCCGCGCGCAGGAAGCGGCGGAGGCCGGTCGTCCCTATGCCCAGCGGATCGAGGCGGTCGTGTCCAGCCTCGCGTCGCAGGTCACGATCGGGCCGAGCACGCCCAAGCTGCTCGCCGGGACCGGCAAGGACCAGGTTCACCTGTTCATCGTCGCGACCAGCGACAAGGGCCTGGCCGGCGCGTTCAACACCAACATCGCGCGCCTCGCGCGGCGCCGGGCGGCGGAAATGATCGCCGAGGGCAAGACGGTCAAGTTCTACACGATCGGCAAAAAAGGTCGCGCGGTGCTCAACCGCCAGTATCGCGACCTGATGATCCATTCGATCGAACCGGGCGGGCTGGACAAGCTGACCTTCGCCGACGCGCGCGGCTATGCCGACGACCTGATCGCGCGGTTCGAAGCAGGCGAATTCGACGTCGCGCACCTGTTCTATTCGCACTTCAAGTCGGTGCTGACGCAGGAGCCGACGGAGCAGCAGTTGATCCCCGTCGCGATCCCCGCGGCGTCGGAAGTCACGCTGACCCCGGCGGAATACGAGCCCGACGAGGAGGAAATTCTCGCCGAGCTGCTCCCGCGCAACGTCGCGGTGCAGCTGTTCCGCGCGATGCGCGAGAATGCCGCGTCGGAACAGGGGTCGAAGATGACCGCGATGGACAATGCCACGCGCAACGCCGGCGACCTGATCAACCGGCTCACGATCCAGTACAACCGCAGCCGCCAGGCCGCGATCACCACCGAACTCGTTGAAATCATCTCGGGCGCCGAAGCGCTCTAAGTCGTTCGAACCAAGGAAGAAGCAATGGCCACCGCAGCCCCCACCGCCAAGAAGCCCGCCGCCAAGAAGCCGGCCGCACCGAAGGCCGCCAAGGCGCCCACCGCCGCCGCACCCGTCGCGACGACCAACAATGTCGGCGTCATCAGCCAGGTGATCGGCGCGGTCGTCGACGTGAGCTTCCCGGATCAGCTTCCGGCGATCCTCTCGGCGCTCGAGACCGACAACAACGGCAACCGGCTGGTGCTTGAGGTCGCGCAGCATCTGGGCGAGAACACCGTCCGCACGATCGCGATGGACGCGACCGAGGGCCTGACCCGCGGCCAGAACGTGACCGATACCGGCTCGCAGATCCGCGTCCCCGTCGGCCCCGCGACGCTCGGCCGCATCCTCAACGTCATCGGCGAGCCGATCGACGAGCGCGGGCCCGTCGCGAACACCGAGACCGCGCCGATCCACGCCAAGGCTCCCGAGTTCGTCGACCAGTCGACCGAAAGCTCGATCCTGGTCACGGGCATCAAGGTCATCGACCTGCTCGCGCCCTATGCCAAGGGCGGCAAGATCGGCCTGTTCGGCGGCGCCGGCGTCGGCAAGACCGTGCTGATCCAGGAGTTGATCAACAACATCGCGAAGGGCCATGGCGGCACCTCGGTGTTCGCGGGCGTCGGCGAGCGCACGCGCGAGGGCAACGACCTCTATCACGAATTCCTCGACGCGGGCGTCATCGCCAAGGACAAGGACGGCAACGCCGTGTCCGAAGGGTCGAAGGTGGCGCTGGTCTATGGCCAGATGAACGAGCCGCCCGGGGCGCGCGCGCGCGTCGCGCTGTCGGGCCTGACGATCGCCGAATATTTCCGCGACGTCGAAGGCCAGGACGTGCTGTTCTTCGTCGACAACATCTTCCGCTTCACGCAAGCCGGCGCCGAAGTGTCGGCTTTGCTCGGGCGCATCCCGTCGGCGGTGGGCTATCAGCCGACTTTGTCGACCGACATGGGCGCGCTGCAGGAGCGCATCACCTCGACCAACAAGGGCTCGATCACCTCGGTGCAGGCGGTGTACGTCCCCGCGGACGATCTGACCGACCCGGCGCCGGCGACGTCGTTCGCCCACTTGGACGCGACGACCGTGCTCAACCGCGCGATCTCGGAGCTGGGCATCTATCCGGCGGTCGACCCGCTCGATTCAACCAGCCGCGTGCTCGAACCCCGTGTCGTCGGCCAAGAGCATTACGACACCGCGCGCGCCGTCCAGTCGATCCTGCAGAAGTACAAGTCACTGCAGGACATCATTGCGATCCTGGGCATGGACGAGCTGTCGGAAGAAGATAAGCTGACCGTCAGCCGCGCACGCAAGATCCAGCGCTTCCTATCGCAGCCGTTCCACGTCGCCGAGGTGTTCACCAACATCCCGGGCAAGTTCGTCGCGATCGAGGACACGGTGAAGTCGTTCAAGGCGGTGGTCGAGGGCGAGTACGACCATCTGCCCGAAGGCGCGTTCTACATGGTCGGCGGGATCGACGAAGCCGTCGCCAAGGCCGAAAAGATGGCGGCCGAGGCGTAATGTCGCTCCATTTCGAACTCGTCACGCCGGAAAAGCTGCTCCGCTCGGAGGACGTTTATATGGTCGTCGTTCCGGGAACGGAGGGCGATTTCGGCGTGCTGGAGGGCCACGCGCCGGTCATGTCGACGATCCGCGACGGGAGCCTCGCGATCTACACCGCCGAGAAGGCCGATCCCGAACTGCTGCCGATCCAAGGCGGCTTCGCCGAAGTGTCGGCGACCGGCTTGACCGTGCTGGCCGAGCAGGCGGGCTGATAAATAAATCGTCACCCCAGCGAAAGCTGGGGTCTCTTGCCCTATTTGCTCGCGCGAGATGCCAGCTTTCGCTGGCATGACGGATGGGTTCAGTTCGCCCCCTGCCGTTGATACGTCCAGCCATAGCGCTGGCTACCGTCGATCTGGCTGATCTCGGCCTTCAATCCCATTCCGTCGCGCCAGTAATGGATGCGCTGCGGATAGTCGTGCTGCGGGTTGGCGAAGGTGATGTCGCGCGGCCCCGATGAGGCCATCGGAAAGGCGACGCGCGCGCCGCCCTTGACCGATCCGTAGAACACCAGCCCGCCATCGGGCCCACGTTCGATCTGCATCGTTTCCCACGATTGGATCTGGTCGCCGTGGCCGTTGCGGCCCGACCCCATCATCTGGCCGGCGCGCGGGCCGGTCCAGCATTCCTCGGTCCAGTTGGCACTCTTCTGCTCGAGCCAGCACCCGCTCATCCAGCCGGGCATCGTCGGCGCGCTCGATGCGCCCGCCGCGAGCATCGCCAGTCCCGGTACCATGATCCGCTGCATCTCTATCCTCCCGATCGTTCTCGACCGACTGTAGCGTCGCGGGACGACGCTGGCGACTCGCTCACGTAGGGGTGCTCTGCTACGCTCGGCGCACAGACCGGCGCCGGCCGGCAGATTGGGAGAGGTGCCCGATGCAGCAATTGAGCGCGATGGATGCGTCGTTCGTCTACATGGAAACGCCACACACGCCGATGCACATTGGGTCGGTCGGCATCTATGACCCGTCGACCGCGCCGGGCGGGTTCGTCCGGTTCAAGGACATATTGAGCTTCATCGAACAACGGCTGCCCGGCGCGCGCAGCTTCCGCCAACGCCTCGTCCGCGTGCCGTTCGACGTCGATCATCCCTATTGGATCGAGGACCCCGAGTTCGACATCGAGTTCCACGTCCGCCACATCGCGCTGCCCAAGCCCGGCGACTGGCGTCAGCTCTGCATCCAGGTCGCGCGGCTCCATTCGCGGCCGATGGACCTGACGAAGCCACTGTGGGAATTCACCGTGGTCGAGGGGCTGGACAACATTCCCGGCCTGCCGCCCGGCTGCTTCGCGCTCGTCTCCAAGGTTCATCACGCCGCGATCGACGGCATGTCAGGGGTCGAGATGTCGGCGGCGGTGCACGATCTAGACGCCAGCATGAAGCCGCCCGAAAAGCCCGACGACTGGGCGCCCGAGAACATGCCGCGCGTCGCCGATTTGCTCACGCGCAGTTACTTCAACAACCTGCTCCAGCCGATGCGGATCGCCGAGACGATCGGCCGCTCGCTCCCCGGCATGGCGAAGCTCGCGGTCCAGGCGGGCAAGGGCGACGTATCCCTCAAGAACACCCGCCCCGCGCCCAAGACGCGGTTCAACGGCAAGGTCTCGGCGCACCGCGTATGGGACGCCGTGCCCTTCAAGCTCGCCGAGGTGCGCGCGATCAAGGAAGCGGTCGAGGGCGCGACGGTCAACGACGTGATCATCGCGGTCGTCGGCGGCGCGCTTCGCAGCTACCTCAAGGGTAAGGGCGAGCTGCCCAAGGAAACGCTGACCGCAATGGCGCCGATCTCGGTGCGGCAGGAGGGCGAGAAGGCGGCGCTCGGCAATCTCGTTTCGGCGATGGTGATCGGGCTCGGCACGCAGATCGAGGACCCGCTCGAACGGCTGCGTTTCGTCCATGACGACGCAGTCAATTCGAAGGCGATGACCAACGCGGTCGGCGCGAAGACGCTCGCCGACTACAGCAAGCTCATCCCCTCGGGCCTCGCCGGACTCGGCGCGCGGCTCTACACGCGGGTCGGAGCGGCGAACATGCACGCGCCGGCGTTCAACTGCGTCGTCACCAACGTGCCGGGCAGCCGCGTGCCGCTCTATTTCGCGGGCGCGCGGATGGTCGCGATGTACGGAACGGCACCCGTGTTCGACAGTATGGGGCTGATCAATCCGGTCTATTCGTACGGCGACACGATCGCGGTGTCGTTCACCGCCGACCGCGACATGCTGCCCGATCCGGACGTCTATGCCGACGCGCTGCGATCGTCGTTCGAGGCGCTGAAGGCGGCGGCGCTCAAGACGCCCGCGCCGAAGAAGGAAGCCAACGAGAACAAGCCTGCGAAGAAACCCGCGCCGAAGCGCGCTGCCAAGGGAGCAAAGTGATGGCGAAGAAGGTCAAGGACACGATCGACACCGGCGCCAAGCGTGCGAAGAGCGCCGCAGACAAAGCCGCCAAGCGCGCGAAGGATGCCACCGACAAGGCCGCCAAGCGCGCCAAGGACGCGACCGACCGCGCGGCGAAGGCGGCGAAGGATGCCACCGACCGTGCGGCGTCGGGCGCCAAGAATGCCGCCGACCGGGCGAGCGGGATCGGCGAAAACATTCGCAAGTCAGGCGAGAAGCTCGCCAAGCAGGGCAATGCCGTCAGCATGAAGGTGCTCGAGCATGCCGAGACCAACACGCGCGAAGCCTTCGCCGCGATGCGCAAGGCGGCGGGCGCGACCAATCCCGCCGAAGTCGCTAAGATCCAAGGCGACTATCTCCGCGAACAGGGCGCGCGCTCGATGGCGCACGCGCGCGAGATCGGCGAGATGATCATGCAGTTCGGTCGCGACGCGATGGGGATGGGGAAGAAGGGCTAATCGAGCTCCGCTTCGATTGGCGGGGACTAAGCGTGCCCCGCCGACGGATAGACGAACGCACGCACGCCGGTCCGTTCGAACGGGTGCCAGTCGCCCTCGGGTTGCGCGAGCCGGTCGGCGATCGCGTAGAGCACGCTCGCGTTGACGCCGAGCCCACAATGGCTGCCGTGCACCTCGATATTGTCGGACATCGGCCCGACTTCCTCGCAGCAATTCTGCCACGCGACCACGCCGTCGGCGCGCGAGTAGATCGCCGTCGAGGGGACCGGCGGCGGCGCGGAAACTTCGTTGAGCTGCGCCTTGGTATCGGCGCCGTCGATCTTCTGTCCGGTGAGGACTTCATACGCGCGCCACACGTTCGACGCCTTGGGACTGCCCGAAAAGGGCGAGCCGAGCGTGATGACCTGGCGGATCGCATGCGGGATGCGCTTGGCGACCAATCGCGCCATCACGCCGCCCAGGCTCCAGCCGACCAGGCTGACCTTCTGCCCGCTCTCCTCGTACACCGCGAGGACGCGCTTGATTAGCTTCTCGCCGTGACGCCCGATCGCCTTGGGGCCGAGGTTGCGCCCTAGGTCCCAGGTGTGCGCTTGATAGCCATGCTGTTTGAGGAACCCGCGCAATACGCCAGTCGAGCGGTCGCTGGTCACGAACCCCGGCAGCACGATCACCGGATGCCCATCGCCGTTAGGCGCGGTGGCAAGCGCCGGCGCGGCCCAAGGGAGTGCGGCGAGTTCGAACAGCGCGCGCGGCAATTCGGTCAATGCGAGCAGCGCGGAGGGCGCCTTGACGCTCGGTTCGGGTGCTGCACTGGCCATCGACTAATTCTCCTGCAAATCGAGCGGCTTCTACGCGCCGTCCCGCAATTCGATCCCTATTCGATACCGATTGCCTGGTGCCGCGCCGCGACGCGCGCGGCATCGTAGCTCAGGATGGCGAGGTCGTGACTCTGTCCGTCGGCGCCACGTACTTGGTCCTTGAGCATCGCCTCGGCGCGAAAACCCACGCCTTCGAACAGCGCGATCGACCCGGTCTGGTCGACCGTCATCCGCGCGGTCAGCTTGGCGAGCCCGCGCGCTTCCGCGATCATGAAAATGCCCTGGAGCAGGTCGCTGCCCAGCCCCGATCCGCGCCGCCCTGGTGCCACTAACAAGCGCACCTCGCCGACATGCGCCGACCAGCTGAGCGGATCGTGCACCAGCGCTGCGGTTGCGACGATTTCCCCTTCGTTCTCGGCGATCAAACTGTCGATCAGCCCGGCCTCGATCGCGTCGAGCCACGCCGCGACGACGCGCGGCTCGCGAATGTCGCGGCTGAGAAACAACAGATCATGTTCGGGCAATGACGCCGCAAAGGCGATCACCTTGTTGCGGTCGTCGGGGCGGAAACGGCGGATGATGTGGCTCATGTCGAGCGCTCCCCGAGCCACGCGACGAGGTTGGGCCACAGCCGCTTGATCGCGTTGCCCCCCGCGACCAGGCTGACATGCCCGCCCTTGAGCATGATCTCCTGCTTGTCCGCCGACCCGATCATGTCGATCAGCGGCGCCGACGCGGCGGTGGGGACGATATGGTCGTACTCCGCTGCGACGTGGAGGAACGGCGCGGTGATCGCGGCGAGATCGACGATTTGCCCGCCGACGTCGAGCGTCCCTTCGTACAGCGCATTGTCCCACATCAGTTTCTTGGTCGTCTGACGGAAGTATTCGCCCGCGAGCGGCAGCTGGTCCGAGGTCCAGCGATCGAACATGCGATAGGATTTGACGAAATCGTCGTTCCACAGATTGTCGTAGAGCCGGATGTTACCGGCGGCGCGCGCGGCAGGGCGCAGCATGTCGAACGCGGTGTAGAGGTAATCGCCCGGGCAGTTACCGAACGTGTCGACCAGCTTGTCGACATCGAAGAAGCGGCGGTCGGCCCAGGTCTGGAACATCTCCATCTTCGAAAAATCGACCGGTGTCGTGAAGGTGACGAGGTTGGCGAGCCCCGTCTGGGGGTGGAGCGCCGCCCAAAGCAGCGACAGCACGCCGCCGAAGCAATAGCCCACGACGGTAATGTCGGGCTCGTCGGTTTCCGCCTTCACTCGCGCGACCGCGGCGGGGAGGAAATCGAGCACATAGCTTTCGAGGCTCAGGCTCTTCTCGTCGGCGCGCGGCGCGTCCCAGTCGAGCATGAACACGTCGAACCCGGCGTCGAGCAGATATTCGATCAGGCTCTGCCCCGGCACCATGTCGAAGATGTAGCCGCGGTTGGTCGTCGCCATGACGAGCAGGATCGGCACGCGATACACGTCGTCGGCGCGCGGATGGTAATGATACAGCCGCATCGTGCCGCGTTCGATCAGCACGTCCTTGGGCGTCGCGCCGAGCGTCGGCCCGCTGGTTTGAAAGTATTCCAGCCCCTTGAGATTGCGCTGCATCGCCCGTTCGAACTCGACGCGCGCCGCGTCGGCCATGTCGAGGGCGGCGGTCGCCAAACCTTTAGCCCTTGGCCGTCGGCGGCTTGCGCGTCCGGCTTGGCTTGGGCCGGTTGGCGCGTTCGGGCGAGCCGCCGAGCTGGTCCTCGATCCGGCCAAGCGTCGCCTCCATTCGCGCGAGGCGGGCTGACAGATCCTCGATTTCGGTCCGGCTCGGCATGTTGGCGGCCGCGAGCGCGCGGGTCATCATGCCGCTAATCGCTTCCTGGGTGTTCATCTGCGCGGCGGTGGCGCCGTGCATCAGACGCGAAAATTCGTCCGACTTGGCAACCCCGCCGCCAAGGCTGTTCGCCAACTTCTCCCATTCGCCCAGCATATCGCGAAACATCGCGGCCGGATCGGTGCTTGTCATGGCCGCATGGTGAGTCGGGTTGACGATAAGGTCAAGCGATACGTCACCTCGGGCACACCGCGCCGCTGTCGACCCAGGCCTTGGTCAGCTCGCCGAACGCCGCCTGGCTGCCCGGCGCGGGCTTGCGGTCGGGGCCGGGATTCCAGCCCCAGCCGACCAGTTCGTCCTTGCCGTTATGGTCGATCAGCTGGGCGAGGCTCATGCCGCCGTTCTTCTTCGGGTCCTTGATCGCCGCGCAGATCTGGCCGAGCGTCAGCCCCTGCCACGCCATCGATCGGGGCGCGAGATGCCATTTCGGGTTGCCCGGCACGGTGCCCGGACCGTTCGCGAACTTGGCGTTGCGCGGACCGTGGCACGTCGCGCACTCCAGTCCCGCTACGCCAAACCCGTTAGGACCGCGCCTCACCGGCGGACTGTGGACGACCATCGCATCACCCTGGGTCGGACTGTCGGTGCGCGGATGGCAATTGAGACAGCGGGGCGAGGTCAGCACCTTGCCCATCTCGGTGAAGATCGCGGCGGAACGCGCGTTCCTGTCGGCGATCCCGGCAAACGCACTGGCGGGCTTGAGCCCCTCCGCGATGCCGCCCCGCGCGATGGCGAGCGGAAACACGACTAGCGACGCGGCCAGCATGACAAGGCCGAAACGGGGGAACGTCATCATGCCCTCCCTCCCGTATTGACGGGATGAATGAAGGGCAGCCGTTCGACGACCTTCCCCGTCAGCCGGCGCCAGGCGTTGGCGACCGCGGGCGCCGCGGGCGGCAGGCCCGGTTCGCCGATCCCGGTCGGGTCGGCGGTCGACTTGATGATCGCCACCTCGACATCGGGCATCTCGCCGATCCGCAGCGATCGGTAATTGTCGAAATTGGACTGCTGCACAACCCCGCCCTCGCCGAGCGTGATCTCCGAATAGAGCGCGTGACCGAGGCCGTAGCCGATCCCGCCCTCGACCTGCGCGCGGACGACATTGGGGTTGATCGCGACGCCGCAATCGACCGCGGCCCAGATCTTGTGGACGCGCGGCACGCCTTCGCGGCCGACCGACACTTCGGCGATCTGCGCGACGTACGACCCGAAGCTCTTGTGGAACGCGACGCCGCGCGCGCGGCCCGATTTGGCGATCAGCCCCCCGGCGAGCTCTGCGCATTTCGACAGCACCGCCCTGGCGCGCGCTTCCTTCATCAGCGCGAGCCGCGCCTTGATCGGATCGCCCTTGCCGAGCTCGATCAGCCGGTCGAGAAAGGTTTCCATCACATAGGCAGTGTGCGTGTTCCCGACCGATCGCCACCACAACGTCGGCACGCCGTTCTTCATCTCGTTCGCACCGACGCGCAGGTTGGGAAAAGCGTACGCGCTCTTCGTCAGCCCCTCGACCATCGCGTCGTCGAACTTCTCCGCGGGGTTGAAGAAGGCGGTGCCGCGCATGAACGATTGCCCCGCGGTGCGAATGTCGAGCCCGACGATCGCCCCCTTGGCATCGACCCCGCCGCTGACCCGATGAACCATCAGCGGGCGATAGCGACCGCCGCCGATATCGTTCTCGCGCGTCCACATATGCTTGACCGGCGCTGTGCCGCCGAGCGCCTTCTTCGCCATCGCCGCCTCGACCGCGTTGCCCATGTCGGGTGTCGCGCGGCGGCCGAAGCTGCCCCCGGCATATTGCTCGTGCAGCGTCATGCCTTCGAACGGGACGCCGAGCACGCCCGCGACCGCGCGAGTGTCGCCAACCTGAAACTGGCTGCCCACGTAGAAATCCGCCCCGCCCGCGTGGGACTCGATCACCGCGTCCATCGGCTCCATCGGCGCATGCGCGAGGAACGGGAAGATGTAGGCCGCCTCAATCTTCTTCGCCGCCCCCGCGATCGCCGCGGCGGCATCGCCGTTCGCCTCGCACTCGACGCCGGGGTTGGCGTTCGCTGCCTCATAATCGGCGATCATTCGCTCGCTCGACCGCGTCTCCGCCTTCGACAAATCCCACTCGATGCTCAGCGCCTTGCGCCCCTTCATCGCGGCAAAGGTGTCCTTGGCATAGACGACGACGCCCTGCGGAATCGCCTTGACCGCGACCACGCCGGGGACCGCCAGCGCCGCCTTGTCGTCGACGGACTTCACCATGCCGCCGAACGCGGGCGCATGCTCGATCACGCTGACGACCATGCCGGGGCGCGCGACGTCCATCGTGAATTGCGCGGCGCCGGTCGATTTCACCAGGCTGTCGATCTTGGGCACATCGGTGCCGATCAGCGTCCACTGCTCGGGCGTCTTGAGCGTGGGCTTCTCCGGTACCGGCATCGTCGCCGCGAGCGCCGCGAGATCGCCGAAGCTAGCCTTGTTCGCGCCATGGCTGACAACGCCCTTGGCAACCTTGACCTCACCCGCCGGCACGCCCCATTGCTTCGCCGCCGCCGCGACCAGCATCGCGCGCGCCGAGGCGCCCGCATTGCGCATCTGCATCCAGCTATTGCCCATCGCGGTCGACCCGCCGGTGCCCATCGTCCCGAACGCCAAGTTCTTGTAGAGCGGGTCGTTGGCGGGCGCGAACTCGATCCGCATTTGCGCCCAATCGGCATCCATCTCATCAGCGACGATCGTCGTCAGCCCCGTTGCAGGCCCCTGCCCAAACTCGACATGCTTGATGACGACGCTGACCGTATTGTCGGGCAGCACACGGACGAAGGCGTTGGGCGCGAACGGCGCGGCGGGCAGCGCCTTCGCCCCGCGCATCGGCAAGGCCAGCCCGAGCACGACGCCCGTCCCCGCGAGGAACTTGCGACGATCGGTCTGGAGCGCGGTCATGCCGGCACCTTGGCACTCGCGGCGTCCTTGATTGCCTGGCGGATCCGCACATAGGTCGCGCAACGGCAGATGTTGCCCGCCATCCCGGCATCGATATCGGCATCGGTCGGATGCGGCTTGGCGTTGAGCAGGCCGATCGCGCTCATCACCTGCCCCGATTGGCAGAACCCGCATTGCGGCACGTCGATCGCGACCCACGCCTTCTGCACTGCTGCGGCGACCGGTCCGCTGACGCCCTCGATCGTCGTCACCGATTTGCCCGCGACGGTATCGACCGGTGTGACGCACGATCGCCGGTTCTTGCCGTCGAGATGGACAGTGCACGCCCCGCATTGCGCGATGCCGCAGCCGTATTTTGTGCCCGTCAGCCCGGCATGGTCGCGGATCACCCAGAGGAGCGGCGTATCGGGATCGCCGTCGAACGACATGCTCTTGCCGTTGAGAAGGAATTCGACCGCCATCTGCGTCACTCCATCCTGTCGAGGAACGGTGTACCTTCGTAACGATCCCGCGCCAAGCGGTACCGCGACGGGCGCGCAAGCGAGGGCATCATCGCCGAACCTACCGGCGCGCGGGAAGCCGTCGCCGGCCACATCGCATGGATGGCTTCAGTCGCGCAGCTTCGCGCGCCACAGGCTCGCGGCGAGGATCAGCGAGACGAGCGAGGCGCCGACCCAGAACACGATCGCGGCGGTGAAATCGTGGTGGACAACGCCGTTCACGGTGGTCTTGCCCGCATCGATCAGAACGCCACTGATCTGGTCCTGGATGCCCGCGCCGAGATAGCTGAACACCCCGACCATCCCGAGCGCCGCACCCGCGACGCGCTTCGGCGCCATATCGATCGCAAACAGCCCGCCGACCGAGGTGACGAGGCCGGTCATCCCGAGGCCGAACAGGATCATCGCCAGCACTTCCCAGCCGAACCCCCGCGGCCCGTAGAAGAACAGCAGCAGCCCGATTATCTCGACGACCGCGAAGATCAGGTTCACCGGGGGGCGGCGCGCGCCGAACATCTTGTCGGAAATGAAGCCGAACGCCACCGCGCCGACGATCCCGGCGAGCGTGTTGACGGTGAGCAGCGACCCCGCCTGAAGCACACTGTAGCCGCGCGCTTCCTGCAAATAGAGCACGCCCCAAGAATTGATCGCGTAGCGCGTGATGTAAATGAACGCGCTCGACAGCGCGATGACCCACATCGACGGAATCGCGAGGATCGACAGCTGTGTGCGGAACACGCTCTTCTGCGGCTGCGCGGCAACGCCTTCGGGATCGGCCGGCGGCAAATGGTCGTGCCGCCAGTCCGCGACCGCCGGTAGGCCCATCGTGCGCGGGCGGTCGGTCATAACCGTATAGGCCGCGATCGCCGCCATCATCGTCACGATTGCCGGCCCCCAAAAGCCCCATTGCCAGCCGTGCCAGCCAACGACGGCTGCCACGACGAAGAAGGTCAGTCCCTCGCCGATCGAATGCGATGTCGACCAGATGCCGTAATATCGCCCGCGTTCGTGATTGGAGAACCAACTCGCCAGCGCGACCACGCTCCCCGGCGCGCCGTAACTCTGGAACCACCCGTTGATCCCCCACGCGATCGTCGCGGCGAGAACGGTGGTCGAAAAGCCCATATAGACGTTGCATAGCGCTGAGAGGATCAGCCCGATCGCGAAGAACTTGCGCGCGTTGGCGTGGTCGGACACGAAGCCGTTGATCAGCTTGCCGAACGCATAGCTGAAAAAGAACGCCGACCCGATCGTGCCGAGATTGGTCGCGGTGAAGATGTGCGCGTCGATCAGCGGCTTCTTGACCATATCGATCGACAGCCGGCAGGTGTAGCTGAGGCCGTAACCGAGCGTGATCGCGACGATGGTGCGCATCCGCTGGCGGCGATACGCGGCGTCCACGTCGATATCGCTCCTCACCGGCAGGTCTCGCCCCGTCGCGAATGCCTTGAGCATTTCGATCCCCCTTGCGTCCGAGGTAGCCGGACGCCGACATGTATCACCTCGCCGTCGAAATGTTGAAAGCACTGTCTTGAGCGACGCGAGACATAGAGCGCGGATCGGCGCGCTCAGCCGTCCATCCCGCGATCGGGCGCGGGCGGCACGGCGGGAAGCTTAGTACAACCAACAGACGCCTTGCGCAGGGGTGAGGACGAGCGCCCTACACTTTGGAGAACAGCAAAAAGCCCGCGAAAGTCGTGAGACTCGCGGGCTGTTTCGTTTGTTGGCGTTGGTTGCGGGGACAGGATTTGAACCTGTGACCTTCAGGTTATGAGCCTGACGAGCTACCGGGCTGCTCCACCCCGCGCCAGCGCCGACCGCCCCGGGGAGGGGGGTGGGACGATCGACATAGTGAATGGGTTCAACTCGTTTCTCTACGCACACCAGCTGCAATGCCTGGCGACGACCTACTCTTCCGTCGCTTGAGCGACAGTACCATCGGCGCGGTCGGGTTTCACGGCCGAGTTCGGGATGGGATCGGGTGGGACACCGACGCTATGGCCACCAGGCAATGAAGCCGGTGTACGTCGAAAAACGGGTTCTAAAATCGTGCACTCTTTGTTGCCGATCGGCTGAAACATCAGCGATCGGTCATATTCATAATCTGGCGTCGAACTCAATCATCTCACCAGACAGCCCCAGGGCTGTCATTGATGGTGGAACTCTCAAGCGCGAATAGGACAATTAGTATCGGTTAGCTCCACGCGTTACCGCGCTTCCACATCCGATCTATCAAGGTGGTGGTCTACCACCGTCCTAAGAAATCTTATCTCGAGGGAGGCTTCCCGCTTAGATGCTTTCAGCGGTTATCCCGTCCGTACATAGCTACCCTGCTGCGCCGTTGGCACGACGACAGGTACACCAGAGGTACGTTCAACCCGGTCCTCTCGTACTAGGGTCAACTCCTCTCAAATTTCGACGCCCACGGCAGATAGGGACCAAACTGTCTCGCGACGTTCTGAACCCAGCTCACGTACCACTTTAATTGGCGAACAGCCAAACCCTTGGGACCTGCTCCAGCCCCAGGATGTGATGAGCCGACATCGAGGTGCCAAACAACCCCGTCGATATGAGCTCTTGGGGGTTATCAGCCTGTTATCCCCGGCGTACCTTTTATCCGTTGAGCGATGGCCCTTCCACGAGGGACCACCGGATCACTATGACCGACTTTCGTCTCTGCTCGACTTGTCAGTCTCGCAGTCAGGCTGGCTTATGCCATTGCACTCTAACGGTCGGTTTCCAACCGACCTGAGCCAACCTTCGCACGCCTCCGTTACTCTTTAGGAGGCGACCGCCCCAGTCAAACTACCCGCCACAGAGGGTCCCTGATCCAGTTTCATGGATCGAGGTTAGACATCAGAAAACAACAGGGTGGTATTTCACCTATGGCTCCACGCGGGCTGGCGCCCACGCTTCAAAGCCTCCCACCTATGCTACACAGTTCTTTCCTAATGCCACTCTGAAGCTGCAGTAAAGGTGCACGGGGTCTTTCCGTCTAACCGCGGGTACTCCGCATCTTCACGGAGAATTCAATTTCGCTGAGCATGTCCTGGAGACAGTGGGGAAGTCGTTACGCCATTCGTGCAGGTCGGAACTTACCCGACAAGGAATTTCGCTACCTTAGGACCGTTATAGTTACGGCCGCCGTTTACCTGGGCTTCATTTCAGAGCTTTCACCCCTCCACTTAACCTTCAGGCACCGGGCAGGCGTCAGGCCCTATACGTCGTCTTGAAGCCGACTTAGCAGAGCCCTGTGTTTTTGCTAAACAGTCGCTACCCCCTGGCCTGTGCCCCCTCATACTGCTTGCGCAATGTGAGGGCCTCCTTCTTCCGAAGGTACGGAGGCAATTTGCCGAGTTCCTTCAGGACACTTCTCTCAAGCGCCTTGGTATACTCTACCTGACCACCTGTGTCGGTTTCGGGTACGGTCTATACGGTGGGGCTATTTCCTGGAACCCCTTCGAAGCATGTCCAATCCGATAAGGACGTACAACACACGGGATCCGTCACACACCACCAGGCTGCGGAATATTAACCGCATTCCCATCGACTACCCCCTTCGGGCTCGTCTTAGGGGCCGGCTCACCCTGCGCGGATTAGCCTTGCGCAGGAACCCTTGGTCTTTCGGCGAGAGGGCATCTCACCCTCTTTATCGCTACTCATGTCTGCATTCGCACTTCCGATACCTCCACGACCCATTACCAGGTCGCTTCACCGGCTTACGGAACGCTCCGCTACCGCGTGCATTGCTGCACACCCTAAGCTTCGGTGCATCACTTTAGCCCCGTTACATCTTCGCCGCAGGAACCCTTGTTTAGACCAGTGAGCTGTTACGCTTTCTTTAAAGGATGGCTGCTTCTAAGCCAACCTCCTGGTTGTTTTGGGATTCCCACATGCTTTCCCACTTAGTGATGACTTGGGGACCTTAGCTGTAGGTCAGGGCTGTTTCCCTTTTGACGACGGACCTTAGCACCCGCCGTCTGTCTCCCGGATATCACTCGCAGGTATTCGGAGTTTGGTTAGGTTTGGTAGATCTCGCGACCCCCTAGCCCATCCAGTGCTCTACCCCCTGCGGTGTCCATCCGAGGCACTACCTAAATAGTTTTCGCGGAGAACCAGCTA
>NZ_SSMY01000005.1 GCF_004799495.1 Sphingomonas sp.
GCAGGTCGCCGTGTCCCCCGGACACGGCTAAACCGTCCGGGGGACGGTTTACCTGCGCATCGTCACTTGCTTGCGCGTAGCTTTGGCTACGCGACTGCGCTGCGTTCCTTGCCAGCGGGCTTCTCCGGGCGATCACGATCCCCATCCTAATTGAGTTTGGACCCTGAGTTCGCCATCCCCGCGCTGCGATCCGCCAGCCCATCGAGCGGGCCGAGCGCCGCGAGGAACCTCGCCATCGCCGCGCGCGCATCATGCCCCGGCAGTACTTCGGCCGACAGATGGATCGCCACCGCGCGTTGCGGACCACCGAACAATTTGGCCTTGAGCGTCTGGAGCTTCACGATCTTCCCGCTGCTGGTCGTCACGTCGCCGACGCGGTACCATGTTGCGACGTAACGCTCCACCGGTCCCGCCGCGGTCATGTCGATCACTTCGCCGCCGTCGAGGTCGTCGAGTTTCTTGACGAACACCCAGCGGTCGTCCTGCTGCATGATGCCGATTCCGAACCCGACAATCTCCTTGCCCTGGCGCTGGCTGCCATAGACCGCGATAGCGAGATCGACCGCGTTGCCGTCGGCGTCGACATAGCGGCCGAACAATTGGTGGTCGGCGCCGGGATAGGTCGGCGTCCACGGCGCGCGGGTGCTGACCGGGCCGCGAGTCCAACCCGCGACTTCGGGCAAGTCGATATGCGCGGGGAGCGGTTGCGACCGGCCGGCGATCGCCGCGCTCCACGCCGGGAACACCGCAGCGGTCGCCAGCACCAGCGCGCCCGCGACAGCGAGATCGAGCCGCCAGCGGATTGGCCCCTGCAACTTTGCCGGATCGAATGCCGGCGCATCGGGCGCGCGGTCGAACCACTTCCACCCGATCGCCAGCACCGCCGCCATCACCAGCCCGAAGAACACCCAGCCGAACACGATATGGTCGTACCCCGTCGCTTGCTCGACGCTGGTCAGCACCGCGGCGTAGATCGTCCCGAACGCGCGCACGCCGTTCGCCAGCACCGGCACGACGATCGCCATCGCCATGAAGACCATGCGCCGCGGCCAGGTGCGATAGCAGAGGTTGGCGACGAGCACGCCATACGCCACCATCGCGATCACAAACTTAGAGCCCGAGCATGCTTCCGCCACCTCGAAATATTTGTCGCCCGCGGTGATCAGCACGCCGTTCACCGTCGCGGCCACGCCGACGAGGTGCAGCAAATGCATCGTGATCCACACCGTGATCGTCTGGAGCGGCGGCTCGAGGAAATCGCCGAACGGCACAAGGAACAGCGCATAGGCAAGCGGGAAGAGCAGCCCGCGCGCGACATTTGGACCGAGCGTCGTCACCGCCGCGCCCTGCAGCATCATCACCAACCCGAGATGCCGCGCGAACGACACCCCCGCCGCATCGCCGAGCAGCCAGCCGAATCCGCCCGCCGCGACGAGCGCCAGCCCCGGCGCCCACGACTGCGGCGTCAGCTGCGCGAGTTCCCCGCGTCGGATCCATACCAGCCAGGCGATCACCGGCGCGATGAACAGGCAATGCCCGAAGGTCGTGTTGGTCCAGTAGAGCGTCGCCAGATCGCCGACGTCGCGGCGAAACATCAGCAACAGCGCCGCCGCGACGATGCCGAGCGCGAGCAGCGGCCGGCGCCAGGCGGGCGCGACCACGAAACTCTTCGGAACGCGTTGGGCGATACTGGTCATGCCGCATCCCTCACGGATCGCTCGGCACTAATAAACGCGTCAAGCGGCGCGAGCCGAGCGGCCCAGCCATAGCGCTTGCGCACCTGCTCGCGCGCACGCCGCCCCAAGGCTTCCGCCTGATCTTGGTCCTCGAGCAGACCGTTCACCGCCTGCGCGATTCCGTTCGCTCCCCGGCCAACGCGGATAGCGTCCTCGTGATCGATGCCCTCTGCCGCTGGCCCGCTCACGACGACGGGCCGCGCCATCGCCATCGCTTCGAGCACCTTGTTCTGGATCCCGCGCGCGATCTTGAGCGGCGCGACGACGCACGCCGCCGCCGCAAGCCAGCCGCGTACATCGGGGACTTCGCCGGTGACGATGACCGCATCGCTCGCCAACGCGCGGACCTCCACAGTCGGATTGCGCCCGACGACAGCGAACCGCGCGGCGGGGTGCGTCGCGCGGATAGTCGGCAGGATGTCACGCGCGAACCACGTCATCGCATCGACATTTGGCCGGTAATCCATCTGGCCAGTGAAGACGATGAGCGGCCCACCCCCGCCCACCGCGTCGAACCGCGCGGCAGGATCGAATAAATCGGTGTCGATCCCGTTCTCGACCACCATCACGTTCGCCGCGCCCGTCTTCTGCCGAAACAGATCAGCCTCCGCCGCACTGACAAACAGGCTCGCATCGACGCGGCGCGCGGTCGCCCGCTCGAACGCTTCCAGCTTGTCCGCCTCGCGCGTCATCAGCCAACGCATCGGGCCGTGCGCGTCCTTCGCGTAATCGGCGAACTTCAGCGAATCCATGTCGCAGAAATCCATGATCACGCGCCCACCGAAATCCGCCGGGACGTACTGCGCCATCTGGCCAGAGAAGACGTAGATCGTGTCGATCGCTTCGCGCGCCAGCACGTCGGCGACCGCATCGCGCATCGCCGCGCTGTCGAACGCGGTCAGCGAGGCCGGCTTGCCCTGCGCCAGCGCCTCCAGCGTCGCCGCAACGCGCGACTTGCCGCGCCACAGCACCTTGCGGCTTGCGGTGAGCGGCGCCAGCCCGGTATCGTCCAGATCGCGCCGGTCGTCGGCGAAGGCGAGCAAATGCACGCGCTTCTTCGCCGCCAGATATTTGAGTACGTTATACGCTCGGATCTTGTCCCCGCGGTCGGGCGGGAACGGCGATCGATGCGCAAGGAATAGCAAGTCGCCCATCAGCCCAGGCCTTTGGCGATCACCGGCCCCATCGTGTTGGCGAGCCATAGCGGCAGTTTCTTCCACACCGCGACCTGCAGCCGGTATTTGGGGCTCATCGGGTTCATTTCGCGTGGGCGTTCGCCCGCCGCGACGCGTTTCGCATAGCGCAGCGGCACGCCCTCGAACCCCCAATTCTTCTTGAACGCGGCGACCCCGGTGCCAGCCTTCGATCGCCCGAAATCGTACCGCGTGCAGCCTTTGTTGGCGCGCGCATGCCGCATCAGTTCGTAATAGAGCCGGTCGTTGGCCTTGAGCGCCCGCGCCTCGCGCGTGCCGCCGCCCCAGAACGGATAGACGGTGCCGTTGAGATAAAGGCTGAACACCGATGCGTGCGGCGTGCCCTTGTGGCTGATGGTGACCACATCGGCACGGTCGCCGAGTTCCTTCGCCACCTCGCGAAACAGCTTCGCCGGGAACACCGGCGTGCCGAGGTTGCGGACGCTTTCCGAAAACACCGTGTAGTGCATCGCGAGGTCGTTCGGCCAGTTGCCGATGGCGACCTGCAGATCGCCGTCGAGCGACTTTCGCACCTCGGCGCGCTGCTTGCGCGGGATCGCGAGCAGTTCGGCCTCGTCGTCCTTCGCCAGATCGCGCGAGAAGCCGAGATAGGTCGTTTCGTCGACGATCCACCCCTGCCCCGGCGCCGGGCCGCCGCGCAGTTCGAGGCTGGGGCAGCCGAGCTTTTCCGCCAGCACCCAAGCCGACGCCGCCAGCGCTTCGGCCACCGCGTCGCGCCGCGTCAGGATGCCGCCATCGACCGCGAACCCGATCGACACCAGCGCCTTGCCGAACAAGGGCGAGCGGATTTCGGTGAGCGGCAGCACGCCCGCGATCTCGCCGTCGGCCTGCTCGGCGATCAGGCAATGCGCGGTCTGGCCGCAGGCGCGCGCGACCGCGACGTTCCAGCCGGCCAGGTGGAACGGCGTCGCATCGGGATGCGCCCGCACATAGTCGTCGATCCGCGCCCGCGTCGCGGGATCGGTCAGGTCCGCCGGGACGATCGCGACCAGGGTGGAGATGGGCGCGTTCATGACAGCCGCTTTGCTTCGGCCGCGACGACCGCATCGACCCGGCCCCAATCGTGCCGCGACACCAGCCCGCGCAATTTGCCCGCCATCGCGCCGAGCCGGCTGTAATGCCGCAGCCGCGACTTGAGCGGTGCGCGCGCGACGCGCGGCTGGTCGGGATCGACCTCCCACGGATGGAAATAGAACACCGCCGGGCGCGCTTCGCCGTTCGCGCGCGCGATTGCGGCATCGGTGATCGACGCAGGGAACAGCCGAAAGAACCCGCCGCCCGTCGTGATCGGTTTCCCCGCCACGCTGCCGAGCGTGATCGGCAATTCGATCAAATCCGACCCCGCGACGGGCCGATAGGCGTGCTTCGGCGCGTCGGCCCAGCCATAATGGTCGTGCGCGAGCGGCGCGACACTCGATGAGTAACGATAGCCCTCTTCGGCCAATACCTGATGCGCCCACGGCGTGCGCCGATCGATCGAGAAGCTCGGCGCGCGATAGCCGGTTACCTTCTGCCCCGACGCATTCTCCAGCGCGACGCGCGCGCGCTTCAAATCCGCGCGAAAGGCATCGACAGTGAAGGTGAACACGCGATCATGGTCCCAGCCATGGCTCGCCACCTCATGCCCCTCGTCGGCGATGCGGCGGATTAGCGCAGGATAGCGTTCCGCCACCCAGCCGAGCGTGAAGAACGTCGCCTTCACTCCGCTCTCGCCGAACAGGTCGAGCACCTTGCCGGTGTTATATTCGACGCGGCTGCCCAGGCCGTCCCAATCGCTCTTCGCGATCACGCGTTCGAACGCGCCGACCTGGAACCATTCCTCGACGTCGACCGACAGGCCGTTCAGCACGGTGTCCTCCTCGGGGCGTCAGGCCGCGCGGCCGCCGCGCGCGGCCGCCTCGTTACCCTCTACCCAATCGACCAGCAACGCCAGCACGCGGCGCAACGCGGCATCCTGTTCCTCCAGCCGCGCCTCGATCGCGGCGAAGCGGTCGGGCGACACCGTGACGGCGTCGTTGGCGGGGCGCGACATCGGCAGCGGCTCGGCAACGGGCTGGGCCGACGGCGACGGCAACGGCAAGTGAACCACCGGCATGTCGCCCGCGATGTCCGCCGCGACCAGATCGACGGTGCGGCCGTCGATCACGTCGATCTTCTCGATCGCGCCATGCAGCAGCACGCGCGCTGCCAACTGGTTGAGCCGGCGCGGCACGCCGTCCGACCCGCGATACAGCGCGGCGAGCGCTTCCTGCGTGAAATCGGGGCGGCCCTGCCAGCCGGCGAGCGACAGGCGGTGCGCCATGTACGGCTCGACTTCCTCGGGTCCCATCGGGTCGAGGTGATGCACCGCGATCACGCGCTGGCGAAGCTGTTCGAGCCGGTCGGAGCCGTTGAGCGCCGCGCGGAACTCGGGCTGGCCGAGCAACACGATCTGCAACAGCGCGTGTCCGCCCGCCTGGAAGTTGGACAACATGCGCAATTCCTCGAGCGCGCCGGTGTGCAGCGCCTGCGCCTCGTCGACGATCAGCAAGGTGCGCCGCCCGGTGCGCGCCATCGCGTGCAACCCGCGCTCGATCGCCGTCAGCAGCTGCGCCTTGGCGAGGCCGGCGCTGTCGACACCCAGCCCGTCCGCGACCATCCGCAACAAGTCGTCGGCATCGATCTGGGTCGACACCAGCTTGATCACGTGCAGCCGTTCGCGGTCGATCGTCGCCATCAGGTGCCCGACGAGCGTCGTCTTGCCGGCGCCGACATCGCCGGTGATGACGATGAACCCCTCGCCCTGACTCAGGCCATAGCCGAGATAGGCCATCGCCTTGCGGTGCGTGGCGGTATCGAACCAGAATTTCGGATCGGGCGTCAGCGCGAACGGGCGTTCGCTCAATCCGTAATGGTCTTGATGCATCGTCACCATCCTCAGAACTGATACCGCGCGCCGAGCGTCGCCTGCGCCTGCGTCTGGTCGTTCTGGCCGTCCTGGCTGAACGTATAGACCCCGACCGACGCGGTCGTGCCGAGCCGTCCGAAGCTGCGCGAGAGTGACCCTGTCCCTCCCAGGCTCAGGATGCCGGGCGCCAACCCGCTGTCGTAATAATTGGCGAACAGGTCGCCGCTGAACGACGTCCGCGCGCCGATCGCCCGCGAATAGAAGAATTGCGCGTAATAGCTGTCGTCGCTGACGCCGTTGATCACGACGCCCGGGCTTTGCGGCGCGTAGAATTTGCGCGTGGCATAGCCGGCGCCGAAGCCCATCGACGTGCTGCCGCGCGTCAGGCTGATCACGCCGTCGACTCCACGCGCGCGATACGTCGCGTTGGACACCGACTGGAACACCGAATTGAGGCACCCGCCCGTGGCGCCGCCGCCCGTAGTACCAAACGTGCAGCCGCTGAACTGCTGCATCAGCAGGTCGCGCGTCGCGGTGAATTCCTTGGGCAGGCCGCGGATACCGCGCTGCAACTGGGTGCCGAACGTCTCGACATCGTCATACACGCCGACCTGGAGCCCGACCCCGGCGCGCGGCGCGTAGCTGAGCGATCCGGTATAGGTCCACGAATCGTAGCGCCGACCGACCCGCGCCTCCAACGTGGTGCGCGGGCTGGGACGCCACAGCACGCCGGCGTCCCAATAGATGCCGTCGGTATTGTAGGCGATCCGCCGCGGCGAGTTGGGATCGGTGACGAAGCGGCCGTGGCGGTCGAGCACCGGATTGCCGCCCGCGTCGACCAGCGGGTCGCGCGAGCTGGACTTGATCTTCTCGTACCCGACGCCGCCTTCGACCGCGAAGGTGCCGCTCAACGGCTGAACGACATCGCCGCGCGCGTAGAGCCCGTCGAAACGGCCGTCGAGCTGCCCCTGGTCCTCGCGCGTCCACCCCACGCTCAGCGTCGCGCCGAACGGGGCCACCGTGCCCGACTTGAACCCGACCGACGCGGTCGCGAGCTGAGTCGTCGAATCGTCGAAATAATCGAGCGACGGGCTGCCCGGGGCGACCCCGGTCGAATTCGGCTGAGTCACCTTGGTGTAGCCGAACAGGTACGACGCGTTGATCCCGATCGGGCCGCGCCCAGTCGACAGCGTCGGGCCGATATAGGCCGAATAGACGTTGCTGACGTTGCGGTCGTTGTTGCCGAAGAAGATCGGCGCCGCGCCGCGGATATCGGTCCGCGAGCGAGTCGCGATCCCGCCCGCGTCGATCGACAGCCCGCGCGCGACGCGCACCTGCGCGTTGGCGAGGCCTGTCACGACATCGGCATCGCTCGACCTTTTGTCGTAGGCGAACTGATGCTCGTAGCGCGCGCTGATATTGACCGACACGCGCTGCGTCTCGACCGACGCATCGACCCCGGCCGCGGCCGAGGTGTAGGTCAGCACGTCGTCCGACTGCGAATCCCAGGTCAGCACCTGGTCGAGCTCGATATACGGAGTGATGCTCACCCGCCGCTGGCTCTTCGCCGCCCCTGCATCGCGGTCCTGCGCGACCGCCGGCGTCGCCGCCAGCAGCATCGCGAGCGCGACCCCGCCTGAAATCCTGCCGATCATTGGCCCTCGTCCTCCTGGCCGTAATAGCTGCCGAAGCGTGCCCCCCCCGGGGCGAACGAAACGCTGTTCAACAAAAGCTGGATGTGCTCGCACCCGTCGAGCCGGTGCACCGCGTCGCGGATGTCGCTTTCGGGCGTGCGGTCGGCACGCACCACGAGCATCACTTGCCCGACGTGCAGCGCCAGCACCGACGCCGGGGATGCGGCCAGCGCGGGCGGCGAATCGAAGATCACGACACGTTCGGGATCGGCGGCGAGCAACTGCGCGATCAGTTCGGGCGTGCGCCCGCTCGCGATCAACTCGGTGTCGGAGGTCGACCCGGCGCCCGCGGGCAACAGGCTGAGATTGGGGATGTCGGTACCGACGATGCACGGCTCCACGTCGATCGCCGGATCGCCTAGCGCGTCCATCAGGCCGGGACCGTCGGACACGCCGAGGCGGTTCATCACGCCCGGCTTGGCGAAATCGGCATCGACCAGCAGTACGCGCAGGTCGCGCTCCGCCGCCATCGAGATCGCGAGATTGACCGCGCAATAGGTTTTGCCGTCGCCCGGCTTGGGCGAACAGACGAGCATCGTGCGCGCCTTGGCCGGATCGCTTGCGGCGAGGCGGCGTGCGGTCAGCAGCAACTCGCGCTTGGCGAGCCGGAATTCCTCGGCGAGCACGCCGACCGGGGCGCCGGGCACGAGCAGGCCGTTGTCGGCCAGCAGCGCGCGGTCGATCTCGGCGTGGCGGCTCGGGACCGGCGGCGCGCTGCGCGGCACGGGCGCGAACGCGACCGGCGACGGCGCGACCGGAGCGGCTGCCGCCGGCGCGCTGATCGGCCTGGCCACCGGCGCGGGCGGCAAATCGTCGAGCGGGATCGGCGCGCTGCGGAAATGCGCCGAGAAATCGTACGCTTCTGCCGCGCGTTCGAGCAGCGAACCCTGTTTGTTGATGATCGGCTTGTTCATGCCGCGAGCCCCCGCATCAGCATTTCGACGCCCAGCAGCCCGACGAACGCGACCGCCAGCCCTCCGGCCGCCCCCGCGAACAGCACGAGCTTGCGGCGGCGCAAGGCCGCATCGGCGCGCGACACGCGCTCGCTAATCGATCCGATCACGGGCAGCCCGGTCGCCTTTTCGAGACGCCCCGCGGTCGCGAAGGTCGGCTTCAACTGCGCCACGCCGAACGCCGCGGCGAGGCCGCCGCCGATCGCCAGGATCAGCACGCCGAACAGCAGCAACGGACGGTTGGGCGCGGCCGGCGCGCGCGGTGCCGCCGGCGGGTCGATCGTGCGGAACTTGATCGCATCGGTCTGCGCCTGCGCCTCCGCGCGGACGCGCAATTCCTCGCGGTCGCTCAGCACCTTATCGTATTGGTCCTTGAGCACCTGATAATCGCGCTCGATCTGGCTCTGCTCGCTGGCGACCGCGGGGTCGCCGTTCAGCTTCGCCATGATCGCGTTCATGTCGCCCTGCAGCTGGCTTTTCCGCGCGCTAAGCGCCGCGACCGCCGCCTGCTTGTCGGCCTGCATCGACTTGAGCGACAGATAGACCGGGTTAGGCGTGCCGCCCCCGCCCGCGCCGATCGGCTCGCTCGCCGCCGCGGCGCGCGCCGAGGCGAGCTGGCTCTTGAGCGCGACGACGTCGGGATGGCTTTCGGTATAGCCCCGCGCCCGCGCATCGGCGAGCTGGCCTTCGATCGCCGCCAGCCGCGCGCGCGCCGGGCCACCGGCGACACCGTTCGCGCCCGCGACGGTCTGCTGCGTCCCCGCCATCTGGCCGTTGATCGCCGCGAGGCTGGTCTGCGCGCCGGCCAGGTCGCCGTCGATCTGCGCCATCTGCGTGCGCGCCTGCGACATTCGGTCCTGCAACGTGCCGCTCCCGGGCAGCGCGCCGAGATATTGCGTCTGGAACGCAGTGCGCTTCGCATCGGCGTCGGCCAGCCGGTTCTGCATCTGCTCGACCTGGCTGTCGAGGAAGCGCAACGTCGTCTGCGTGTCGTTGCGGTCGTCCGACAGATTCTGGTCGACGAAGATCGAGATCAGCTTGTCGACGATCTGCTTGGCGAGCTTGGGGCTCGAGGCCGACGCCGTGATCTGGAACAAATTGTTCTGCTGCGCGACGATCTGGATGTTGGTCTGCAGCCCCGCGACGCGGTCGGCGATGTCCTGCGGGCTCGACACCGTGTTGGCGAGGTCGGTGCCGCGCACGACCTTTTCCAGATTGACCGCGCTGGTCAGCGTCTGGCGGATCGTATCGACATCGTTCTGCTGTTCCTGCGCGTTGATGCCGACCTTCGCCGACAGCACTTGCCCCATCTGGACGAACACGCGCGCCTTGGCTTCGTAGCGGTTGGGCAGCTGGCTGACGACCAGCCAGCCGAGGATCGCAATCCCCCACGCCACCGCCAGCGCGAGCCAGCGGCGTTGCCAGATCGAGTGCATTGCGACGCGAAGTTCGTCGTACAGGCCGTTCACTGGTCCCGGCCTCCCTTAGAACATCGATTCGGGGATGATGATGACGTCGCCCGGCTCCAGCCGGACGTTGGCCGACGGGTCGCCGTTCTTCAGCAGCTTGCCGATCCGGATGTTGAATTCCTGCTGCTTGCCGGTATCGCGGTTGTAGCGGATCAGCCGCGCGCGGTTGCCCGCCGCGTACTGGTTGAGCCCGCCGACCGCGATCATCGCGTCGAGCAAAGTCATGTTGGCGCGATACGGCAGCGACGCTGGCTTTTCGGTCGCGCCGACGATGCGGATCTGCTGGCTGAACGTGCTCTGCGCCGATTCGACGATGACCGAGACGATCGGGTCCTTGATGTAGGTCGACAGCGCGATCTTCATGTCGTCGGCGAGCATCGCGGGGGTCTTGCCGACCGCGGGCATGTCGCTGACCAGCGGCGTGGTGATGCGGCCGTCGGGACGCACCTGGACCTTCGCCGAGAGCTCGGGATTGCGCCACACGAAGATGCTGAGCTGGTCGAGCGGGCCGATGACATATTCCTCGCCCGGCTGCTCCTTCGCCGCGACGAACGGCGCGGACGGCAGCGAGCCACGGTCGCCGCCACCGCCAAGGCACCCCGTCAGCGCGCTCGCGCTGACGCCGACGAGGGCCAACGCCCTGGAAACATGCAAGAAACGCATAACCGGCCTCCGTGCTCACGCTTCAGATGCCGGTGACGTCATTCCGGCGCATGAGACTTTCGGGGCCGGCTATGCGGCCGGGCAGGTAAAGATAGCGTTAGGATTACGCGATCGCACCGACCAGCAGTTCGGCGGGGCGCGCGTGCCCGAGGAACTCCCACGGCGACGCGGTCAGGCCGTAGGCGCCGGCCATGAACACCGCAATGACGTCACCCGGTTGGGCGACGGGCAGCTCGACCTGGTCGGCGAGGCGGTCGAGCGGGGTGCAGAGTGGACCGACGACGGTCACCGTCTCAGCCGGGGCGCCGGACGCGGCGGTGACGACGGCGAGTGGATAGTTGCGACGCACAACAGTGCCGAGGTTGCCGGTCGCTGCCAACTGATGGTTGAGCCCGCCGTCGCACACCAAGAAGGTCTCGCCGCGGCTTACTTTCCTGTCGACGACGCGCGTGAAATACACGCCGGCCTCGCCGACCAGCCAGCGCCCGAGCTCGATCGCGAAGCGCGTGTCGGGAAATGATGCCAAACGCGGCACGAGTGCCGCGCCGATCGCCTCGACATCGACCGGCGCTTCACCCGGGAAATAGGGAATGCCGAACCCGCCGCCCAGGTTGACGAGCGGCGGCGCGGCGCCCGCCTCGTCGGACAGCCGCGCGACGAGGTCGATCGTGTGCGCTTGGCTGTCGATGATCGCCTGCGCATCGAGCGCCTGCGACCCGGCAAACACGTGGAACCCCTGCCAGTCCGCCCCCGCCACTATCAGCCGCTTGACCAAGGCCGGCACGCGGTCGGCATCGACCCCGAACGGCGACGCGCGCCCGCCCATCCGCATTCCCGATCCGCGCAGCTCGAACTCGGGGTTCACGCGCACCGCAAGCCGCGGCGTCTCCCCAATCTGCCCGGCGAAGGCGAGCGCACGATCGGCTTCGCCTTCGCTTTCGAGGTTGATCGTGATCCCGCTGCCGATTGCCATCGCCAGCTCGCCGTTGGTCTTGCCCGGCCCGGCAAAGCTGACCGGCTTGCCGTACATCGACACCCGCCCCGCTTCGCCGATCGACGCGGCGTCGAACCCGTCGACCAGCGGCGCCAGCGCCTCGAGCAGTGCGCCGAACGGATTGGCCTTCACGGCATAGTGGAGATCGATCCCAGGAAATGCTGCGCGGAACCGGGCGATGCGGTCGGCGACGATGCTGGTGTGATAGACGAACGCGGGCGTCGCGTCGGGAATGGCCAGCGCCAGATCGTCGAAATCGCGCGGGATTGCGCCCATCGGCTTCATGACGTCACTTCCCCCTTCAGCCGCGCGCGGTCGAACTTTCCGTTGGCGTTACGCGGCAATTCCGCGCGCCAATCATAGCGTGCAGGCTGCATGAAGTTCGGTAGCTCGCGGCGCAAGCGTTCGCGCAAAGCTCCCTCGGCCGATCCGTCCCCCTTCGCGACGACCAGAATCGCCTGGCCGAGCTTGTCGTCGGGTACGCCGAGCGCCACCGCCTCGCTCGTCTCGCCGCCAGCGGTGACCGCCTCCTCGATCTCGGTCGGGCTGATCCGGTTGCCCGCCGACTTTATCATCTCGTCGTCGCGCCCGACGAAGCGGAGCAGCCCGTCGGCGTCCGCGACCACGGTATCGCCTGACCACACCGCCATTCCACCCGATTTCGCCCAATCCGGCGCCGGCCGGAAGCGCACCGCCGTGCGATCGTCGTCGCGCCAATAGCCCTGCGCGACCAGCGGGCCGGCGTGGACCAGCTCGCCCGCCTCGCCCGGTCCAGCGCGGCCGCCATCGGGGCGGACGACCATCACCTCCGCGAACGGCACCGCGCGGCCGATCGAGTCGGGGTGATCGGCGACCAGCGCCGCGTCGAGACAGGTCGAGCGGAATGCTTCGGTCAGTCCGTACATCGGATAGAGATCGGCTTGCGGGAAACGATCGCGTAAACCGGCTATCATCTGCCGCGTCAGCGCACCGCCAGAATTTGTCACCCTCTTCAAGCTATTTAGCGATATTTCCTGTAGATCGATGTCAAGTAGTTGCACCCACAGGGGCGGCACGCCGGCCAGCGTCGTGATCCGCTCGCGCTCGATCGCGAGATACACGTCGCGCGGCAGGAGATAGTCGAACGGCACGACGCTCGCCCCGGCGGCCCAGGTCGAAAACAGCTGGTTCTGCCCGTAGTCGAAGCTGAGCGGCAGCACGCCGAGCACGCGGTCGGAGGGCGTGAGCTTGAGATAATGCGCCACGCTGATCGCGCCGAGCCACAGGTTCGCGTGGCTGAGCATCACGCCCTTGGGCCGCCCGGTCGATCCGGAGGTGTAGAGCAACGCCACGAGCGCATTCGGATCGGCTTCGGACGGCGGCAAACCCGGCCCGTCGAGCGGTGGCTCGTCGGTCACGACGCGGCAAGCGACGTCATCCAGCGTTTCCGCTCGCGCGGCCTGCGTCAGCAACAACGCCGCACCGCTGTCCGCCAGAATATGCTGGACCTGCAACTGCTTGAGCAACGGATTGATCGGCACATGCACCAATCCCGCGCGCGCCGCCGCGAGCGGCATCAGGCAGGCGATCCGCGTCTTGGGCAGCCATGTCGCGACGCGATCGCCCGGTGCTAGCCGTTGCCCCGCCAGCCACGCGGCCAGCGCGCCGACCGCTGCCTCCAGCCCGGCATAATCGAGCGCGCCCTCGCGCGTCACCAGCGCCACATTGCCCGGCGCCCCACACAACGTCAGGTGATCGATCGGGCGCGGCACGGGATCGAGCGGGATCATGGCCGCCCTGATAGCCGTCCCGCGCGGCTTCCCCAACATACTTCCCAACGCGGACCGGCACAGGTAACGCGCGGGACACGATGACCACGCGCCATGCCCCTTCCGTCGACACTGTCGTCCGTACCGTCCTGAAGGATGTGCTCGCGCTCAGCGACAAGCGCGTCGCGGCGTTCGACGATGCGACGCCGCTGTTCGGCAGCCTGCCCGAGCTCGATTCGATGGCGGTGGCGGGCGTGCTGACCGAGCTCGAAGACCGGCTCGGCATCCTGATCGAGGACGACGAAGTCGACGGCGAAATGCTTGAAACGTTCGGCGCGTTGCGCCGCTTCGCCGAGCACAAGGTGAAGGGTTGAGCGGCTTCTACAATTGGGCGGGCGGGCGCGAGGCGATGACGCGCTTCGGCCCCGCGGCGGGGCCGGCCGTGCTACTCGCGCTGCCGCTGTTCGAGGAAGCCAATCGCACGCGCACCTTCGCGGTCAGATTGCTACGGCACCTCGCCGTGCGCGGGATCGGCGGCGCGCTGCCCGACCTGCCTGGGCAGAACGAAAGCCCGGTCGCGACCGAGCACGCCATGCTCGCCGGCTGGCGCGCAGCGTTCGCGGCGGCGGTCGCATCAATCGGGTGCCCGGTCCACAGCGTGACGATGCGCGGCGGGGCGCTTATCGATCACGACGCCCAAGTCGTCAGCCGCTGGCAGCTGGCGCCCGCCAAGGGCGAGGCATTGATCCGCGAGCTGTTCCGCACCGCGCAGGCCAGGGGCGAGCCCATCAAGATCGAACTCGACGCCTGGAGCGACGAAGGCGGCCCGGTGACGATCGCCGGCAACCGCATCGGTAGGCCGCTGTTGCGCGACATCAACGCCGCCGATTGCGTGCGCGACGGCAAGGTGCGCGTCGTGCGGCTCGACACCGACCCTGCGGTTGCCGACCGCAAGGTAGAGGGCACGCCGTTGTGGCGGCGCAGCGAACCGGGCGACGACCCGGCGCTCGCCGCGCTGCTGGCCGACGACATCGCCGACTGGATCGCGAAATGCGCGAGCTGATTTCCTTCCCGTGCGAGGGCGACACGCTCGCCGGAACGCTCGACGACGCGCCGCGCAGCACCGGTCTGCTGATCGTGTCCGGCGGCAACGAAATCCGCTGCGGCGCGCATCGCGGCATGGCGCTGCTCGCGGCAGAGCTGGCCGGGGGCGGCGTACCCGTGTTCCGCTTCGACCGGCGCGGGATCGGCGATTCGGACGGACACAACCACGGCTATGCCGAAAGCGGGCCGGACATCGCCGCCGCCGTGCAATCGTTCCGTACGCTCGCGCCGCAGGTGAAGCGCATCGTCGGGTTCGGCAATTGCGACGCCGCGACCGCGCTCGCGCTGTTTCATCGCGACGCCGGGATCGAGTCGCTGGTGCTCGCCAACCCTTGGGTCGGTGAAGAGCATGACGGGCTGCCGCCAGCCGAAGCGATCCGCTCGCATTATGCCGACCGGGTGAAAGACCCGAAGCAATGGCTACGGCTCGCGACCGGTAGCATCAATATCGGCAAGGTGTTCAAAGGCTTGCGCAAGGCTTCTACCGCGCTGTCTGACACCGGCAATCCGATCGTCGAGCGGATGGCAGCAGCGCTGGAGGGCACACCGCATCGTTTCCTGCTGGCGAACCGCGATAACACCGCGATCCGCTTCGCCGGCGCGTGGCCGTATGGCGGCGACAAGCGCGAATGCTCGACCGACAGCCACAGCTTCGCGCGGCCCGGCGACGCTGCGTGGCTGGCAGCGCAGTTGAGGGAAGCGCTGAGCTAATTCCCCTCCCGGAAGGCCGGGAGGGGAGAAAGACGTTATTCCGCCGCCTCGGCGACCTTTTCGAAATCGGCCTCGGCCAGGAACTTCTCGGCATCCAGCGCCGCCATGCAGCCCGTCCCTGCGGCGGTCACCGCCTGGCGATAGACCTTGTCCATCACGTCGCCGCACGCGAACACGCCGGGGACGCTGGTGCGCGTCGACCCGGTCTCGACCTCGATATAATGGTCGGCATCGAGCTTCAGATGCCCGCGAAACAGTTCGGTCGCGGGATGATGCCCGATCGCGACGAACCCGCCCTCGACATCGACCCGCGACAGTTCCCCGGTCACCGTGTCGCGCAGCTCGAGCGCGACGAGCCCCGCCGTCCCGCCGCCGTCGACGAAGCTTTCGACTTCCTTGTTCCAGATCACCTTGATCTTGTCGTTGGCGTGGAGCCTTTCCTGGAGGATCTTCTCGGCGCGCAAGCTGTCGCGCCGATGGATCAGCGTCACGTCGGGCGAATGGTTGGTGAGGTACAGCGCCTCCTCGACCGCGGTGTTGCCGCCACCGATCACCGCGACCTTCTTGCCGCGATAGAAGAAGCCGTCGCACGTCGCACAGGCGCTGACGCCCTTCCCCTTCAACGCTTCCTCGCTGTCGAGCCCGAGCCACTTGGCCTGCGCGCCCGTCGCGATCACCAGCACCTCGCCCTCGTAGACATCGCCGCCGTCGCCGACGAGGCGGAAAGGACGCTTGGTCAAGTCGACCTCGACGATCGTGTCCCACATCATCCGCGTGCCGACATGCTCGGCCTGCGCCTGCATCTCCTGCATCAGCCACGGGCCCTGGATGACCTCGCGGAAGCCCGGATAATTCTCGACATCGGTGGTGGTGGTCAGCTGGCCGCCGGGCTGGATGCCCTGCACGACGATCGGCGAGAGGCCCGCGCGCGCGCCGTAGATTGCGGCGCTGAGGCCGGCGGGGCCGGAGCCGAGGATAAGCATGCGAGTGGTGTGCGTGGTCATGCGTGAAGTCCTACGGGCGAAGGCCCGGTCGGTGCAAACGTGGGTGCGCGGTTATCCACAACAAGGTGATGGCGGCGCGTAGAATTGCTTGCCTGACCCCAAGCGCCGCAACACGATCCGCCTTCCCAACGAGGAGACGATCGTGCTGCGCTTTCGGTTACCGCTGCTCGGCGCGCTAGCGCTGACGAGCATAGCGTGCGGCGCTTCCCCTGCACCGCAAGCGGACAAGCAATTCCCGCCCGCCAAGAACGAGCCGCCGGTCCGCACCACCGGCGTTTGGCAACCCGCGGCGGGGCTGACGCAGCAGCCGATCTGGCCGGGCAGCCCGCCCGACGGGACGCTCAACCCGCAGCCGCCCGAAAGCGTCGATACCTACCAGGAGCCGCCCGAATTCGGCGGCAAATCCTATGCCGTCAACGACATCGCCATCCCGACGATGACGGTCATGCCGCCCAAGGGCCGCAACACCGGCACTGCCGTGATTGTCTTCCCCGGCGGCGGCTTCCAGAAGGTGTTCGTCACGCTGGAGGGGACTGAAATCTGCGACTGGCTGGTCGCAAGAGGCATCACCTGCATCGTGTCCAAATATCGCGCGCCGGGCGGCAACGATTATTGGAATGCAGCGCTCAGGCGCCAGATCACGCCCAAAATCCCGCGCGCATTGCAGGATGCACAGCGCACGATCCGGCTGGTGCGGTCCAAGGCGAAGGAACTCGGCATCGACCCGAACAGGATCGGCGTGATGGGCTTCTCGGCAGGCGGCTATCTCGTCGCGCAGACCAGCAACATCCTGACGCCCACGTACAAGCCGGTCGACGCAATCGACAGCATCAGCAGCCGCCCCGACTTCGCCGTCGCGCTCTATCCCGGCCATATCTGCCGCGATGACGGCAAGACGTTCGATCCCAAGCTGCCGGTCATCAAGACCGCTCCGCCGACCTTCATCGCGCAGGCATGGGACGACCCGACCGACCCGATCTGCAACAGCCTGATGTACGCCAGCGCGCTCGATAAAGCGGGTGTATCGACGGAGGTTCATTTGTTCGCGAAGGGGGGTCACGCCTTCGGACTGCGAAAGAGGGGCCAACCGGTAGGCGAGTGGCCAGAGCTGGTCGAGCGGTGGCTGAACCAGATCGGCATGATGTAACGTGAGGATCGAAGTACCGGCAGCTACGACCCAATTGCGGACGTCGGTTTGATCGGCGATAAGCATCGATATGGCGACAAAGCGGTTGGTCGCCCTACTAATCTTTGCCGTCGTGCTACTCACGCTGATCGCGGTCGCTGCTCAATTTGGCCAAGGCTGTGCGACCCTAAATGGTAGGGGTGTCGTGCATCACAAAACCGACCCATCAGCTCATTGTGAGCGGTTCGGTTTCTGGCAGCGCTTCTTTTAAGCGCGCGTGATGGCGGGTCTGACCGCCAGCTTCCCACTCACTTGCAGCCAAGCCTTGAAATGTAGGATTTCGCCTGACACGCTCGCGGTTTGCTCTTTGACATCGTGAGTCGGCGACGATCTGTCGTTTTTTGTAAACGCCGCAAGGGCGACGGCGGGCCAGTATACCATCCCATAGCCAGTGCGAACTTTGGGAACATTCGGCCGTCGGGATCGCGGAGCCCCGCCGCTCGCGCTGGTGGCAACGTGCTAGTGTGAAGCTAGTGTGAAGTTAGCCGGCGATCAGGGTATCTCGAACAACCCCGCAGCGCCCATCCCGCCCGCGGTGCACATCGACACGACGACGTGGCGCACCCCGCGCTTGCGGCCCTCGATCAGCGCGTGGCCTACCAGGCGGCTGCCGGTCATCCCGAACGGATGCCCTACCGCGATCGCGCCGCCATTGACGTTGAGCTTCTCGGGATCGATCCCCAGCGTGTCGCGGCAATAGAGGCATTGCGACGCGAATGCCTCGTTGATTTCCCACAGGCCGATGTCCGCGACGCTAAGCCCGGCGCGCTTGAGCAGTTTGGGGATCGCGAAGACCGGGCCGATCCCCATTTCGTCGGGCTCGCACCCGGCGACCTGGAAGCCGCGATAGATGCCGAGAATGTCCTTGCCCTCGGCGTCCGCCGTCTTGCGCTCCATCAGGATCTGCGCCGCCGCACCGTCCGACAGCTGGCTGGCATTGCCCGCGGTGATGTTCCTGCCTTCCTTGATGACCATGCCGTCCTTGAACACGGTGCGCAGGCCCGAAAGAATTTCCGCCGTCGTCCCGCCGCGAATGCCCTCGTCCTGCGTGACGGTGACCTGTTCGGTGCCGGTCTGGTTGCCTTCCTTGTCGAAGTTCGCCTTCTCGACCGTGATCGGCGCGATTTCCTCGGCGAACGCGCCCTTCTGCAGCCCGTCGAAAGCGCGCTGCTGGCTCATCGCGGCGAATTCGTCCTGCGCCGCGCGGCTTATGCCGTAGCGCTCCGCCACTACCTCCGCCGTCTCTATCATCGGCATGTAGGCATAGGGCTTGGCCGCGATGACCGAGGCGTTCTGGTACGGCTTGGGCGCCTGTTTCATCGTCAGCGTGATCGATTCCATCCCGCCCGCCAGCGCGACGTCGAGCTCGTCGCACATGATCCCGCGCGCCGCGAGCGCGATCGCGGTCAGGCCCGAACCGCACTTCCGGTCGAGCGTGAACGCCGGCACGCTGGTCGGCAGCCCCGCCGCGAAGATCGTGTTGCGCGCGACGTTGTACCCCTGCGTCCCCCATTCGTTGCCCGCGCCGTAAAACACGTCGTCGATCCGCGCCGGGTCGATCCCCGCCCGCTCGACCGCGGCGTTCATCACGTGCGCGCCCAGCACCGGCGCCTCGGTCGCGTTGAAATAGCCGCGCCCGGCCTTGCCGATGCCGGTGCGGGCGGTGGACACGATGACGGCTTCGCGCATGGCGCTCTCCTGCTGGTATCGCGAGGACACTAGCGCGTGAGCGCCACCTCCGCCAGAATGCGGGCATGACGATCGCACCCCTCGCCGCCCGCTCGCTCCTGTTCGCGCCGGGCGATTCGCCGCGAAAGCTCGAGAAGGCCGGGCTGAGCGCTGCCGACCTGGTGATCGTTGATCTAGAGGATGCCGTCGCGGAAAGTGCCAAGCCCGACGCGCGCATCGCGGTGGCCGAGCACCTCAAGGCGACGCACCGCCGCCAGCCGCATTGGGTCCGCATCAACCCGCTCGACACGCCGCATGCGCTCCCGGACCTCGCGGCGATCGTCGCCTCGCGCCCCGATGGCGTCATGCTGCCAAAGGCGACGCGCGCCGATGCCGACCGGCTCGACAATTATCTGACCGCGCTGGAGACAGCCGCCGGCCTGCCGGTGGGCGAGATCGCCGTGCTGGTGCTCGCGACGGAGACCGCCGCTGGCATCTTCGACCTCGGCAACTACGCCGGTTGCCCGCGTCTCGTGGCACTGAGCTGGGGCGCCGAGGACAGCGCGACCGCGCTCGGCGCGACGGGCAACCGCGACGAGACCGGGGCGTACGACTTTCCCTACCAGATGTTCCGCGCGCTGACACTGACCGGCGCGGCGGCGGCCGGAGTGACCGCGATCGAGACGATCCATGGCGATTTCCGCGACACGGAAGGGTTGGACAAGGTCGCCCGCACCGCGCGCCGCGCGGGCTTCCGCGGGATGCTCGCGATCCATCCCGACCAGGTGCCGGTGATCAACGCCGCCTTCTCGCCCAGTGCCGAAGAAATCGCCCACGCCGAAGCAATCGTCGCTGCATTCGACGCCAATCCCGGCGCGGGCACGGTCGGCCTGAACGGCGCGATGCTCGACATGCCCCACCTGAAGCGCGCGCGCGCAGTGCTGGCGATGAAGCGGTAAGCTGCCCAAGCCCATCGCCATTGCGAGGAGCACAGCGACGCGGCAATCCAGACTGGCGCGCTGATGATGGATTGCTTCGCTACGCTCGCAATAGCGAGAAAGAGTTGGACGCCGACCAAAAGTGGTAGCGGAGGAGGGACTTGAACCCCCGACCCCAGGATTATGATTCCCGTGCTCTAACCAGCTGAGCTACTCCGCCCCGAAAGGCCCGCGTTGCCGCGAGCGGCGGGCTATAGGTAGCACCCCCGAGGCGGTCAAGCGCACATGTGGCGCGACAGCGGCTCCCACGGCCCGCCGCGATACCACCAGGCGGCATAGCCCGCGATTTCGACGGCACGCGGGCGAAAATCGGCCTGCAATCCGGCAAGCAACGCCTTGGCGGCGGCGGGCTCGACCTTGTTCTGGATCGTGACGTGCGGTCGCCACACGCTCGCGTCCTGCGGGGTCAGCAGCGGCGCCCAGCGATCGACCAGCGCCGCGCGGATTTCCGCCAGGCCGTCGCTTTCGATCCGATAGGCGACGCCACGCCCAAGCGACACCAATCCCGCGATCCGCGCCGCCGGCCGCCCCTCGCGCGCCGCCGCCGCGAGTTGCTCGCGCACCTCGTTGGCCAAGGACGGCGGCAAGTGATGGAACATCGTCAGATGCGCCGACAGGACATTGCGCTCGGGCGGGAAATACGCGTCGCGCTGCCGGTCGAACCACACCTGATCCTCGCGGCCGAACAATGCGGTCACCACGATCGGCGCCGGACCGGTCAAATCTCGACCTGGCTCCCCAGCTCGACCACGCGGTTGGTCGGCAGGCGGAAGAATTCCATCGCGCTTTCGGCGTTCCGCAGCATCCACGCGAACAGCTTTTCGCGCCACAGCGCCATTCCCGGCTTGGCCGAGGGCAGCAGAGTCTGGCGCGCGAGGAAGAAGCTGGTGTCCATCATCTTGAACTTGTCGCCGCACCCGGTGACCAGGGCGAGCGCGGCGGGCACGTCGGCTTCCTCCATGAAACCGTATTTGATAACCACGCGGTGGAAGCCGTGGCCGAGATGATCAAGATAGATGCGCTCGCCGACCGGGTGATACGGCACATCGGCGATCTTAACGGTCAGCAGGATGATGCGTTCGTGCAGCACCTTGTTGTGCTTGAGGTTGTGGAGCAGCGCGTGCGGCACGCCGTCGGGCGACGAGGTCATGAACACCGCGGTGCCGGGCACGCGGCTCGCCGACGTCGCGGCGGACTGGATGAACACCTTGATCGGCATCGCCGCCTCGCGCAGCCGCGCCATCATCAGCTGACGCCCCTTCGCCCAGGTCGTCAGCACGGTGAACACGATCAGCCCGACCAAGAGCGGGAACCAGCCGCCGTCGGGAATCTTGGTCAGGTTCGCGCTCAGGTACGCGCCATCGACCAGGAAGAAGAGCCCGAGCAGCGGCGCGATCGCCCATTTCGGCCAATTCCACACGCGGTACAGCGCGACCCCGAGCAGGCAGGTATCGATCGCCATCGCCCCCGTCACCGCGATCCCGTACGCGCTCGTCAGGTTGGACGAGGTGCGGAAGAAGGCAACGAGCAACAGCACCATCACCAGCAGCATCCAGTTGATCAGCGGGATGTAGATCTGCCCGGCGGTCGATGCGCTGGTGTGCTCGATCCGGAGGCGCGGCACGAAGCCGAGCTGGATCGCCTGCTGCGTGACTGAAAACGCGCCCGAGATCACCGCTTGCGACGCGATCACCGCCGCCGCGGTCGCCAGGATGACCAGCGGGAGCTGGAGATATTCGGGGGCGAGCAGGTAGAACGGGCTTTCGAGCGCCGAGTGCCCGGTGCGGGTCAGCAACGCCGCTTGCCCCATGTAATTGAGGATCAGCGCCGGCAGCACGAAGAACAGCCACGAAATGCCGATCGGCTTGCGCCCGAAATGCCCCATATCGGCGTACAGCGCCTCCGCGCCCGTCACCGCCAGCACGACCGAGCCGAGCGCGAGAAACGCGCGGCGCGGATCGATCAGGAAGAATTCGACCGCATAATGCGGCGAGAAGGCCGCGAGCACGCCCGGCGTCTGAACGACACTGAGCAAGCCGAGCGTCGCGATCACCGCGAAATAGAGCAGCATGATCGGTCCGAAAAACAGGCCGACCTTGGCCGTGCCCTGCTTCTGGATCGCGAATAGGAAGATCAGGATCGCGGCGACGATCGGCAGGACGAGATGCCCGAGTCCCGGCTGCGCCACCGCGAGGCCCTCGACCGCCGACAGTACCGACACCGCCGGCGTGATCATGCTGTCGCCATAGAACAGCGACGTCGCGAACACGCCGAGCAGGATGATCCCGGTCGTCCAGCGCTTGGTCTTGGTCCGTCCCGACACCAGTGCGAGCAGCGCGAGACTGCCGCCCTCGCCCTTGTTGTCGAACCGCATGATGATCGCGACGTACTTGACCGTCACGACGATCATCATCGACCAGAACATCAGGCTGGTGACGCCCATGATGTGGGGGTGATCGAGGCTCAGTTTGTGGTGACCGTTGAACGTTTCGCGGAACGCGTAGAGCGGGCTGGTGCCGATGTCGCCGAACACGATGCCGATCGCGCCGATCGCCAGCTTGATCAGCCCGTCATTGCCGTGGCCGTGCGCGTGTGCCGCGGGCGCGATATCCTCGCGCCCGATGGGTTCGGTGCCGGCGGGTGAAGTCGCTTCGCTCACGCGATCGCACGAAAGGTCATGATGACCGTTGATAGCCCCTGTTCACGGTGGCGGCGCGGTAGCATCCGACTGCAACGCCCGCAATGCGGATTGGATGCATCGTTACGGACGGCGAATTACCTCGCGGATGACGAAGTGCGAGGCGAGCCGGGTCACGCCGGGCAGCCGCGACAGCGTCTCGCGGTGGATTCGTTCGAAACTGTCGTCGCGCTTGACCTCGACGTGGAGCATGTAATCGGCCTCCCCGCTCATCAGAAAGCAGTCGTGCACCTCGGGAATGTCGCGGATTTCCGCCTCGAACGCCGCCATCGTCTCCTGCCGCTGGTCGCGGAGCGTCACGTTGACCATCACGACGCTGGGATTGCCGCGCGCTTCTTGCGACAGCACCGCGCGGAACCCCGCGATCAGCCCGCGGTCGCGCAATTGTCCGACGCGGCGATGCGCGGCGCTGGCCGACAGCCCGACCTTCTCGCCGAGCTCGGCGCTGGTCAGGTCGGAATTGGCCACGAGCTGGCTAAGAATCTTGCGGTCAAGCGCGTCGAGCATGATTTCGCGTCCTATCGGTATTCGATGCAAGATTATCCCGCTATTCGTCGCAACTACGGATAATTTTGCGAACCTCTCCCGGCCGTCTGGCGGTATTCCCGCCGCAGCACAATAGGAGAGCGAAATGCGAGTCGGTGTCCCCAAGGAAATCAAGAACCACGAATACCGCGTCGGGCTGACCCCCGCCTCGGTCGCCGAGCTGGTCCACGCCGGGCACGAAGTCATCGTCGAGACCAAGGCGGGCTGCGGCATCGATTTCGACGACAGCGCCTACACCGACGCCGGCGCGCGGATCGTGCCGACCGCGCAGGACGTGTTCGACCAGGCGGAGATGATCGTGAAGGTCAAGGAGCCGCAAGCCGTCGAGATCGCGATGCTCAAGCCGCATCACTTGCTCTTCACCTACCTCCACCTCGCCGCCGACAAGCCGCAGGCCGAAGGACTGATGAAGTCGGGCGCGACGTGCATCGCCTACGAGACGGTGACCGACCGCAAGGGCGGGCTCCCGCTGCTCAAGCCGATGTCTGAAGTCGCGGGCCGTATGTCGGTCCAGGTCGGCGCGCATTATCTCGAGAAGGAACAGGGCGGCCGCGGCGTCTTGCTCGGCGGCGTCCCCGGCGTGGCGCCGGCCAAGGTCGCGATCCTCGGCGGCGGCATCTCCGGCGTCAACGCCGCGCAGATGGCGGTCGGCATGCGCGCCGACGTCACGATCTACGACATTTCGAACGACCGGCTGGCCGAACTCGACATGTTCTTCTCGTCGCAAATCAAGACCGAATATGCCTCCAAGGCGGCGATCGCGAAGGCGGTGCAGGAAGCCAGCCTGGTGATTGGCGCGGTGCTCGTCCCAGGCGCGGCGGCGCCCAAGCTCGTCACGCGCGAGATGATCAAGACGATGCAGCGCGGTTCGGTGCTGGTCGACATTGCGATCGACCAGGGCGGTTGCTTCGAGACGAGCCATGCGACGACGCACGAGGACCCGGTGTTCCTGGTCGACGATGTGATCCATTATTGCGTTGCCAACATGCCCGGCGCGGTCGCGCGCACGTCTGCATTTGCGTTGAACAACGCGACGCTCCCGTTCGCGCTCAAGCTCGCCAACATGGGCGCCGAAGCCGCGATGAAGGCCGACCCGCACCTCGCGGCTGGCCTCAATGTCTACAAGGGCAAGATCGCGTTCAAGGCGGTCGCCGACGACCTCGACCTGCCGTTCGAGGCGTGGAACGGCTGAGTTTGCGAGCCGCGCGCCGTCGCGGGTTACTGCGGCGGCGCGGCGCCTGCTTGCGCAATATAAGCGTCGAGCATCGCTAGGCGTTGCGCGATGCCGTCGCGATACTCGGATTGTTGCGGCGCGAGCGCGAGCGCGAGCGCCCAATATTGCCGCGCCACCACGGGCTGGCCGTCGCGTAGATAGGCGAAACCGAGGAAGAAGGGCGGCCCCGGGTACTGCGGTGACAGCTGCATCGCTCGCTTGAACGCGAACAGCGCGGTCGGCGAGACGGCGCCGTGGTCGTTGATCGCGAGAACGTTGCCGAGCTCGGTCCAGAACGCCGTATTCTTCGGCGCGTATTGCACCGCACCGATCAGCACCGACGCCGCAGCCCGCGGATCACCCCCGCCGAGCTGGCTGTCGGAAATGCCGAAATAGATCGATTCGCCGCCGAACCGCCCGAACATCGCGTCGCGCATGTCCTTGTACGCTGGATCGACGGGATATTTCACCGCGTCGGCGACCACCGGATGCGCAGCCAGTGCCGGTTGGCCCTGCCACGCATAGCCCGCCGCCCCGAGCATCAGGAACGACGCCACCAGCGACCACAGCAACCGCGGCACGCGTAGCGCGACGAGCAGCCCCGCCGCCGCGATCCCGATCCCCGCGAGTGTGAACCAGCCCATGGATCAGCACTTCCAATGTAGGATTTCGTGTGTCAACGTCGCAGATCGCTCTTTGACATCGCGGCACCTTTACGCTCGGCCGTTCCGACGTGCGCGCTAGTGTGACCCTAGTGTGATCTTTCACCGCTCGGCCGCGGCCGATCAGCCCCGACCAATTAAACGCCGCGCGATCGCGTCCGCCACGTCCGACGCCGGCGCACCGGTACGGTCGCTTTCGTCCCACACCTCGACCAGCCGGTCGGGGATACGCGCGATCCGCGCCTCGACCTCGGCCTGGTCGCCCTGGCCGAGATATTCGAGTCCAACGTTGATGATCCCGCCCGCGTTGATCACGTAATCGGGTGCGTAGAGGATGCCGCGGGCGTGGAGCCGCGCACCGTCTTCCCTGGTCGCGAGCTGGTTGTTCGCGCCGCCCGCGATCACCCTGGTGTTGAGCGCCGCGATCGACGCTTCGGTCAGGATCGCGCCGAGCGCGTTGGGGCTAACCACGTCGGCCTCGATCGACAAGATGTCGTCGGTCGACACCGTCTCCGCACCGAGTTCCGCCGCCAACGCCTTCGCGCGGTCGGCGTTGACGTCGGCCAGCGTCAGCTTCGCCCCGTCCTTCGCCAGCAATTTCGCCAGCCCGCCGCCGACGCTGCCTACGCCCTGGATCGCGACATGCACGCCCGCCACCGTCTCGACGCCCAGCCCGCGCCGCGCGGCCGCGACGACGCCTTGATACACGCCGCTCGCGGTGTACGGCCCGGGATCGCCGCCCGCCCCGCCCGCCGCGACGGGCAAGCCGGAGACGTGACGCGTCCTGGTCGCGATGATCTTCATGCTCGCTTCGGACATCCCGACATCCTCGGCCGTCACGTAGCGCCCGCCGAGCGACTCGACCGCACGGCCGAACGCCTCCAACTGCGCGTCGGTGATCGTGTCGCCGGGCTTTGCCGCCAGCACCACGCCCTTGCCGCCGCCCAATGGCAGGCCGGCCATCGCGTTCTTGTAGCTCATCCCGCGCGACAGGCGCAGCGCGTCGGTGATCGCGCGGTCGCTGTCGGCGTAATGCCAGAAGCGCACGCCGCCCGCCGCGGGGCCCAGGGTGGTCGAATGCACCGCGATCACGGCCTGCAGCCCCGATGCCGGGTCGGTGAACAGATGGACGCCTTCGTGGTCGTCGAAGTCAGGGAAACCCCAGTTGGTCACGGATGAGCCTTTGAAAGAATGGGGCGACCGACGGGACTTGAACCCGCAACTTCCGGCATCACAAGCCGGCGCTCTAACCAATTGAACTACGGTCGCCGCGAAGCCGTGGCCCCTAGCGGGCGGTGGGGCGCATGGTCAAGGTATCAGAAGTTGCCCGCGACGGTCAGGCTGTATCCGGCGCCGACCTGCCTGAAGCCCGCGGCCAACAACCCGGTCGCGACTGTCGGGTCGGTTGGGCGCACCGACAGGACCGCGCGGTACTTGCCGTCGGCCTCGATCGTCAGGGCGATCGATTCGGTCTGCGCCTGACCGGTCAGTGGCACGAGCAGCGCGCCGCCCTCGCACCGGACGTTGCCCGATAGCGTCGGCGGCAAAGCGAGTTGCGGCATCGTCGCGGCGATGTTCGCGGTGATCTTGCCCTCTGCGCGTTCGCAGCGGCCGTCGCGGAAGCGCACGCTGACGTCGTCGAAGCCGATCGAGGCGATCGGTACCGGCGCGAAGGCATCGCCCGCCGGCACGGTCGCGGTGACGTCATCCATGCCCGCGGTGTTGCGGCTGAAGCTGAGCGCGCCATGCAGACTTTCGTTGGGCATGCCCTGCTGCCCTTCGACGTCGATCCGCGCGCGGCCGACGAACAGCTGGATCGGCGACAGCCCGGCGCTCACGTCGCCCAGCGCGACATTGCCGTAATGCGCCTCGTTCACGCCGCCCCACCAGACCGGTCCGGTCACTTCGCGCGCGCTCAGACCCTCGTCGGCCAGTCCGAACGCGCCGAGCGCCAGCCGCAGCGGGAAGAGCGCGACCAGCGCCACCGTCAGCATCGCGCCGAACAGCGCGACGGGGCGAGTCCTGAGCCCGATCATGGCGCCATCATCCGGAAGGTGATATCGGCGGCGACATTGTGGTTGCCGGCATCGGTGACGCTGAGCTGGTCGACCAGCACACCCTGCCCCTCGAGCTCGCCCAGCCAGCCGAGCAGCGCCCCCCCGCGCGCCGAGGCGATATGGACGCGCAACTTCGCCCCGTCCGCCGCGACCGAATCGAGCGCGAACCCGGCGTTCGACGCCGATTGCCGGACGACCAGATCAATCGGATCGGCCAGCACCACCGGCCGCGTACGGCGCAGGGCGCGAACCGCGTCGACCTGCCCGCGCGTCTGCGCCAGCTGGATCGCAGCGTCGGCGTTGCGTCGCCGCGCCGATGACAGCGCGTCGTCGATCGGCAGCACCACTAGCCACACGATCGTCACGCCGAGCAGCGCGAGCATGACCAGAATCATCCACTTCTCGCGCCGGCTACGGCCGTCGAACCAGGTTCTGAAGCGCGCGATCATTGCGGGCTCACCGTCAGCACGCCCGTCAGCCGCCCGGCGGTGCCGGTAAAGGTGCTCGGGTCGGCGTTGAACCCCTCGGCGGCGAGGCGCGTCTGGACGTCGACGATCTGCCCTTGGTTCGCCGCCGCCAGATTGACGCGCAGCTTGCCGGCGGGGTCGAATGACAGCCCGGTGATCTCCGCCCCCGGCACCGCCGCAACCGCCGCCGCGACGCTCGCGGCGGTCTGGCTGAACCCCGCGCCGCCGCCGCGCAACCGGACGAGGCGGTCGCTTAGCTGCTGGCCGGCGTCGTTGACCGCCTCGCCCCGCGCCAGCCCGGTTCGCGCCAGCGCATCGGCTTTGGCTTCGAGCGCGTCGGCGGACAGATTGTACTGCACGATCTTCACGAGCGTGATGAGCAGCGTCACGCTCATGATCGCGACGATCAGCCAGGCGAGCCGGCGCACCAACGGCCAGTCGATCGCGGCGCGCTTGCGCAGCGCAAACGCCCCTTGCCTTAGGTCGAGCGGTGGATCGGCGAGCGCGGTCACGACCGCCGCCTCCAACGCTTCGCCGTCGAGCGTCTCGACCGGCGCGTCGCCGACGATCAATGCCGTCAGTCCGTCTTCGTCGGCGAACCCGCTCGCCGCACCGCGCACGACGCGGCCATCGCCGAGATCGCCGATCACATATCCCTCGTCGGGACGCGGCAGCAGCATCGGCGCGGGCACGATCGACACCGGCTCGAGTCCCGCGTCGTGCAGCGCCGCGAGCCACGTGACCATTTGCGCAACGGCGACGACGCCGATTGGGCGCTCGACGACGTCCGCCTCCCGTCCCACCGCAACGTGAAGATCGCCGACCGGAGTAACGCTGGCCTCGGCGACGAGCAGCCGCGCGGCGGCGACCGCCTGCGCGAGCGATCGGTCGGGCAGATCGGCCCAATGCAGCGAGACCGCCTCAGCGGGAGCGATCGCGACGATAGCGGTATCGGCCGGCTGGTCCGGATTGGGCAGCCCTTCGGCCCGCGTCACGATGGCGCCATCACGAATCGCGAGCCAGCGCCACGGCGCATCGGCCTGCGCGGGCAGGAACAGAGCGAGCACCTCGCTCATCCCCCCTCGCCCCATTGCCGCGCAACGAGCCGTGGGTGCGCTTGCGACGCGTCGATAAGCCCGGTCTGGCGCAGCGATGTGCGCCCGATCGTAACGTCGGTGACCAACGCGAACCATTGCGTGGTAACCGCGGTCGCGGCGAGCGCATCGCCCGGCGCGGCACCCGCCAGCGCACCCCTTGACCAAAAGTCGTTGGTCGATGCCCAACCGGCATCGGGCCGCGTCAGTAACGCCTGGCGAACTTGCTCGACGCCGACGGTATCGGGCGCCATCGCCGCGATCAGCGCGGCGCGCTCCGGTTCGATCGTGTTGACGTTGATCCGCGCGGGCTGCGTCGTCGGGAACGTGCAGACGAACGGGCGGATTTTGTCATAAGTCTGCGGCGTCACCCCCAGCACCGCGCGCAACTCGCTCGGGTCGGCCATCAACGTGTCGGCGGGGCGATAGGCGGGTTGCAACCCGCTGTACGCCGCATCTTCCGCCCCGCCCGCGATCGGCGCATTGTCGCTGTCGATCCAGTCGGCGCTCGCCGCGGCGATCGAGTCGCCGCCGGAAATGCCGATCAGCCGCATCAGGCGGGCGAACTGCGCGACGCCCGGCATCCGCACGCCATAGGTATCAGGGCCAGTCTGAACGACGAGACTGTTGAGGTTGAAGCAATTGCCGCCGTCATGGACGCGCACGGTTACTGTGCCGTCGGGGATCGGCAGCGGAAATGGCCGGTCGCTCCATCCGCCGACCAGCGACACGCGCGAGCGGTCCTGCCCCAGCACCGCCTCGATCCGGATCAGCGCCATCGTCGCCGCCGCCTGCGACCAGCCGCGCGCCTGTTCCATGGCCTTCGCATTCGACGCCTGCCGCGTCGCGAGGTTGAGCTTTTCGAGCGTCGCCGCCGCCATCGCGCCGACGATCGCGACGAGCAGTAGCACGGTCAGCAACGCCGCGCCGCGCTCGCTGTGGCGGTCATCCCGCATTGGTCGCCCCCGCCGCCATGGCATTGCCCGTACCGACCAGGAACAGTTCGCGAAAGACCGTACCGTCGGTGCGCGCAATCGTCATCTCGACCGCGTCGGGCAACGGGACGTTGGGCCGCGCCTGCCACGTGTCGCTCCATGCGCCGGCGAGGCGATAGCGCAGGCGGACCGACCCGACATTGGTCAGCATCGTCGCGGGCGGCAACGGCGCGGCGCCGTCGAGCATCGGATAGGCGACGCGCTGTATCGTGCCGTCGTCGGTGAGCACATACGCCAGCTTCTGCACGCTCGCGCGCGGCGCGCCGTCGATATTGTCCCAGCCGCTCCGCACCAGCCGCAACAGTGTCCGCCCGTCGCTCCCCTCGAATGCGGGATGCACGCTCCCGCTTTCGTCGCGCGTCCGGCGCGGCACCGCCTGCGCGAGGTCGGCGACCATGACGCCGTCGAGCCGCGACAGTGCCGCGACATCGTCGAGCTTCTTCCCCGCCACGGCCTGCGCGCGCACCCCGAACGACAGCAGCGACACCCCCGCCGCCGCGAGCAGCCCGAAGATCAGCAGCGCAATCATCATTTCTACGAGGGTGAAGCCGCGCTCGTTGGTCATGGCGTCGGCGTTGGGCTGGGCGTTGGAACTGGCGCGGGCGGCGGATTATCGCGCAGCACGGTGAGCTTGCCCGCCGTCCCTTGGGCATCCGCGACCGTAATGTCGACGCGCAACACGCGGTTGCCGTCGCCGACCGGCGCCACGGTCCGCGTCCAGCGCCACGCGCGATGGCCGTTCGTCTCGTCGCCCTGCGTCGTGCCGAGCACCGGCGGCTGGGCTGAGGTCAGCGCATCGACCGCGACGTTGCGCGCCACGATCCCGGCGAGCAGCGAGCGGTCGACTGTCGCCGCGCCGCGAAAGCTCGCACCTTCCAGGCGGATCAGCGCGAGCGCCGCCAGGCTGAACACGACGAGCGCGACCATCATCTCGATCAGCGTAAATCCACGTTGCGAGCGCTTACCCACCGACCCGCACCGCCCCGTTGACGCCGATCGATACGCGCTCCGACTGTCCGTCGCGGCGCAGCTCGACCAGCAGCGGCTGGTCGCTCATCCCGGTCGGATCGAATATCACGCGGTCGCGCCCGTTCGCCGCCGTCGTCACCGCCTGCACGCCCTTGCCCCATTGCACGACGCGCAAGGCCTTGTCGCCCATCGCCTGCCAACGTCCGCCAGCGCGCTCGTCGAAACCATAGCCGCCCGCCGTCACCCACACGCTGACCGGTCGTGCCTCGACGATCGCCGCGTCGTGCGCAGCCCGGATGCGCGAGGCAAAGCGCTCGGCATCGTCGCGCACGCCCCCGCGCGGGTCGGGAATCACCATCACGACAACGACCGACGCGAGCGCGAAGATCGTCAGGACGATCATCAATTCTATGAGGGTGAAGCCGTTCTGGCGCATGGCCGCCTATTGCCAGCTGCCGATATCGGCGTCGGCACCGGTGCCGCCTTCCTTGCCGTCGGCGCCCAGGCTCCAGACGTCGAACGCACCGTGCTGGCCGGGCGAGGCGTAGAGATACGGGCGCCCCCACGGGTCCTTCTCGAGCTTCTTGATGTACCCGCCCTTCTGGTATTGCGACGGATCGCTCAGGTCTGCAGGCGGCGATACCAGCGCCTGCAACCCGTCCGCGGTCGACGGATAGCTCCCCATCGACAGCTGATACGCGTTCACTGCGCTTTCGATCGTCGCGATATCAGACTTGGCCTTCACCACGCGCGCCTTGTCGCCGAACGGCACGACATTGATCACGACGATTGCCGCGAGCAGGCCGAGGATGACGATCACGACCATCAGCTCGACCAGGGTAAACCCCTGTTCGTCGCCGCGGCGGCGATCCGGGTTCAGAATACGCATAAACACCTCATTGTCCGGCCAGGGTTTCGAGTTGCAGGATCGGCAGCAGGATCGAGAGAACGATCGATGCGACCACACCGCCCATCACAACGATGATCAATGGTTCGAGCAGCGACAGCGCGGTCGCGGTGAAGCGGTCGAACTCGCGCTCGAGATAGTCGGCGGCGCGTTCGAGCATCTCGTCGAGCCGCCCCGCTGCTTCGCCCGACGCCGCCATATAGGTCAGGAGGGGCGGGAAGACGGCGGACCGCCGCATCGCGGTCGACAGGCTGCCGCCACCGCGAATCGCATTGACAATCTCGTCGGTCGCCAGGCGCAGGCGCAGGTTATTGATCGTCCCAGCCGTCAAAGTCAGCCCGTCGAGCAGCGGCAGCCGGCTCGCCACCATCGTCGCCAGCGTCCGCGCCATCCGCGCGGCATGGAGATCGCGGATCAGCCGGCCGAGGAACGGCAGCCGCAGCAGCCAGCTGTCGAACCGCAGCTTGAACGCCGGGCTCTTCATCAGACGCCAGAACGCAAACCCAAGCCCCGCGACGACGATCAGCGCGAGCCACCAATAATGCGCCATTACCCACGACACGCCCATCACCGCGCTCGTCAGGAACGGCAGTTGCTGGCCGACATTGTCGAACTGCTCGACGACTTGCGGCACGACGAAGATCATCAGCGCGGTCACCACGACGACCGCGACCAGCGCGAGCACGCTGGGATAGGCGAGCGCGGTGATGATCTTGCCGCGGATCTCCGCCTGGCGTTCGAGCAGGATCGCAAGCCGGTCTAGGATCGTCGGCAAGGTCCCCGATCCCTCGCCCGCCGCGACCATTGCACGGTAGAGCGGGGGGAAGCTCTTGGGCTCGCGCGCCATCGCGTCGGACAGGCGGCGGCCCTCGACCACTCCCACATGGACGTTCTCGACCACCGCGCGAACCGCATCCTGCTCGGTCTGGCGGACGATCGTGCGGAGCGATTCCTCGAGCGGGGCGACACGGTTGAGCGTCGCGAGCTGGCGCGTAAAGAGCGTCAGCGCCTTACCGTTCATCCGCTTGGTGCCGCCAATTTCAAGCGTTAACAGCCCGCGCGACCTGGGCGGCGCGCCCGCCCCCTCCTCGATCCGGACGACGTACATTCGCCGCCGGTCGAGCGCGATCCGTGCATCGTCGATCGACGGCGCGGCGATATGCCCCTTCTTCTCGCGGCCGCCGGTGTCGATCGCGATGTAATCGAAGTCAGCCATGCCGACCTCTTTCGCCGTTCGCTTCGAGCGAAGTCGAGAAGCACTGCCAGCGTGTCTCGACTTCGCTCGACACGAACGGAGAGTCTGTATCAGCCATCGTCGGGCAGCTCGGCCATGTCGGCGCGCGACACGCGGACCGCTTCCTCGGGCGTGGTCAGCCCGTCGCGGACGAGCTGACGCGCCGCGGCGGCGAGGTCGGAGGACTTGGTGAACGCATGCTTGGCGATCGCGGTTTCGTCGGCGCCGTCATTGATGAGGCGGCGGATCGTCTCGTCGATCCGCACCGCCTCGAACACGCCGATGCGGCCCTTGAACCCGGTCTGCGAGCATTGATCGCACCCAGCTGGCTCATACACCGTCTCTCCCGCTTTGATCCCAAGCAATGCGGCCATGGACTCAGTTGCGGGTTCAGCTTTGCGGCAAACCTCGCACAACCGCCGCACCAGCCGCTGCGCGATCACCGCGCGCAGCGTGCTCGCGAGCAGGAACGGCTCAACCTTCATGTCGCGCATCCGCGTGATCGCGCCGACCGCGTCGTTGGTGTGGACGGTCGACAGCACGAGATGCCCGGTCAACGACGCCTGTACCGCGATCTCCGCCGTCTCGCGGTCGCGGATTTCGCCGACCATCACGACCTCGGGATCCTGCCGCAGGATCGCGCGCAGCCCGGCGGCGAAGGTCAGCCCGACCTTCGGGTTGACCTGCGTCTGGCTGACCCCCTCGATCGCATATTCGACCGGGTCCTCGATCGTCAGGATGTTACGCGTGCCGTCGTTGAGCAGCCGTAGCGCGCCGTAGAGCGTCGTGGTCTTGCCCGATCCGGTCGGACCGGTGACCAGAATGATCCCGTTGGGCTCGGCCAGCGCGCGCTTGAGCAGCTTGTTGGTGGCGGGCGTCATCCCGAGCACGTCGAGGTCGATTCCGGCATTGTCCTTGTCGAGGATGCGCAGCACGACGCGCTCGCCCGCCCGGCTGGGTAACGTTGAGACGCGCACATCGAGCAGCTTGCCGCCGAGCGTCAGGCCGATCCGCCCATCCTGTGGCACGCGGCGCTCGGCGATGTCGAGCCGCGCCATCACCTTGATCCGGCTGACCACCACCGGCGCGACGTGCGGCGGCATCCTGAGCGTCTCGCGCAGCACGCCGTCGATCCGCATCCGGACGACCAGCCCGGTCTCGTACGGCTCGATATGAATGTCCGACACGCCGTTGCGCGCCGCATCGGCGATGATGCCGTTGATGAGGCGGATCGCGGGGGCGTCGTCGGCGGTGTCGAGCAGATCGTCGGCGGTGGGCAGGTCGGTCGCGAGCATGTCGAGCTCGCCGATCCCGAGCGACCCAGCCGCCATCGCAGTCGCCTGCCCGTCCATCGCGTAGCGGTCGCCGAGCAAGCGGTCGAATGCGTCCGCCGCGACGCTTTCGACCGAGAATGGCCGTCCCAGCGCGCGGCGCAGCTCGAGAAGGACTTTGGGGTCGGCGCCCTCGCGCATGCTCACCGACAGCGCCTCGCCGTCACGATCGAGCACCACGCCGAAGCGCCGGGCGAACAGATACGGCACCGCGACCATCTCGACCGGCAGCACAGCGGGCTCGGGCAGCACGATCGCCTCGTCCCCCGTCGCGATCATCTCGCCGGTGCGGATGACGGTCATTTGGGCCGCTTGATCCGGGCGGTGGTGGTCGAGGTGCTGATCGTCGGCACGGCGATGCGCGGGTCGTCGATGTTGCCGGGGATCGGCGCGGACGGGATCAGCGGTGCGGCGCCCATGTAATCGCGCACGAGCTGGTCGATCGACGGCTCCTCGTCGGGGCGCTGCCCGGCCTGTTGCAGGCGCAGATAGCCGTAACGCTGCTCGGTCACGCGCCGCGTGTCTTCGGGCGTGCGCAGGATCGTCGGGCGGATGAACACCATCAGATTGGTCTTGGCGCGCGACTTGCCCTTCGACTTGAACAGATTGCCGAGCACCGGAATGTCGCCGAGCAGCGGGATCTTCTCGATCGTCCGCCGCTCGTCGTCGCTCAGCAATCCGCCGATCACCGCGATCTGACCGTCGTCGACCGTCAGCACGGTCTCCACCTCGCGCTTGTTGAGGATCAGGTCGGAATTGTCGTTGCTCACCGGTCCGGCGATCGAACTGACCTGCTGGCGCAGATACAGTTTGATCGCGCCGGACGAATTGACCTGCGGGCGCACCTGCAACTGGATCCCGACATTTTCGCGCTGCGTCGTGCGGAACGCATTGTCGAAATTGCTCGACAGCGCCTGACCCGTGGTCACCGGCACTTCTTGGCCGACCAGGATTCGCGCCTCGGTATTGTCGATCACCACCACCGACGGCGCCTGCAGCAGATTCGACGTCGTGTCGCTCTTCACCGCGTTGATGATCGACCCGAAAATCGCGTCCTTGCCGATGTTGAACGCGCCGCCGCCGAACCCGCCGCTCGCGCCGAGGATCGAGCTGATCGCCGACTGCGCGAGGCTGTCGCTGGCGGCGCTGCCGGTCGTCGTGACCGTCGTCGTGCCGTTGACCGTGGTCGTCGTGCTGGCGAGCGACCGCGCACCGATCGCGCCGGCGATCGTCAGCAGGTTCGGCGCCGAATTGCTGAAGGTGGAGGCGAAGCTGGGGATGCCGCTGCCCGGCAGCCCGCCGAGCAGGAACTGGACGCCCAGCTTCGACGCGGTGGTATCGGATACTTCGGCGACGATCGCCTCGACCAGCACCTGTTCGCGCCGCGTATCGAGCTTGGCGATGACGTCGGCGAGTTGGCGCTGAACCTCGGCGGGCGCGGCGATGACGATCGCGTTGGCGCCGGCGAAGCGCGTGATCACCGACGCGCTGCGCCCGCCGACCCCGGTGATCGCGGGCGTCCCGCCGCCGGTCGTGGTGGTCGTCGTGACCGGCACCGCAGCGACTGGCGCGCTGGTCGTGGTCGTCGTGGTGCCGCTCGACGCGCTCCCGCCGAGATTGCTCGCCGGACTCAGCCCCTGCGTCTCGGGCGGCTGCGTCACCGCCTGCCCGACAAGCTGCTGGAGCACCGGCAGCAATTGCGCGGCATCGGCGTTTTCGAGGAACACGACGCGGATTTCCTGCCCGCTCCTGGCCTTGCGGTCGAGGTCCTGCGCCAGCACCGCGAGCCGCGACACCGTCGCCGCGTCGCCGCGGATCGCGACAGCATTGGAGCTTTCGATCGCCACCACGCTGGCGTTCGACGTCCCCGTTCCTGGCCCGCCCGCCGCACCGCCCCCGATCAGCGCGGTCAGCGCCGCCGCGATTTCCTTGGCATTGGCGTTCTGCAACCCGACCACGCGAGTCGAGGCGCCATCGGTGTCGAGCCGCCGCAGCACTTCGCGCACGCGGCGGACATTGTCGGCGAAATCGACCACGACGATCGCGTTGCTGCCGCGGTTGGCGCTGACCGATCCTTGCGGGCTGACGAGGCTGCGCACGCTGTCGACCGCTTGCGTCGCGTCGACCGAGCGCAAGCGGATGATCTCGGTCACGAACTGGTTGCGGTTGGCGCCCGTCGCGCCGATCCGGCTGGGTTGCGCGGCGGCGCCCTCGATCGGCTGGATGCGGAACGCGCCGTTGGTGGTCGGCACCGCGACCAGGCCGTTGGCGCGCAGCGTCGACAGGAACATCTCGAAATATTCGGATCGCGACAGCGGCCGTTCGCTCACGACGGTCACCTTGCCCTGCACCCGGCTGTCGATGATGAAGGTGCGCCCGGTGACGCGTGCGGCGTCGGCGATGAACGCGCGGATATCGGCATCGCGGACGTTGACCGTGGTCTGCGCCAGCAACGGATCGGCGAGCGTCAGCGCGATCAGCGCGGCGGCGAGCGTAAACTTTTTCATTGGCCTCTAATCGTGACGGTGATCGGGAGCGTCTCTGCACCACGCTCCACGGTGATCGAAAGACTGCCGCCGGGGGTGACACCGGTCAGTACGCGGTCGAGGTCGGCCGGCGCAGTGATCGCGCGGCCGCCGGCGGCGGTGACGACGTCGCCGTCCTTCAGCCCGATCGCGCGAAACGCCGCGCCGCTGCCCTGCGCGCGGACGACGAGTCCGGTGACTCGCCCGCCATCGATGCGCGGCGTGAACTGCACGTCCGATCTGATCTGCGACGCGGCAATGCCTGGACCGGCATTGCCGGACGCGCCGAGCGGCGCGTTCCCCGGCGCAGGTGCCGCTACCGCAGGTGCCGCGGCGACCGATTGGTCGATGTACAATTCCTCGACCTTGCCGCTGCGGTCGATCGTGACGTGATCGAACGCGACCGACTTGAGCCGGACGCCGGGAACGATCTCCTCGCCCACGCCGACGCTGTTCTGAATCCCGTCGGGGCCGGCGATGATCGCCGCGCTCGTGCCCCCGGCGTCGTCGATCCGCGTGCCGAACAGCGTGAGCTGGAGCGAAGTCACGGTCGAAGTCGATACCGTCGCGCCGCTCACGCGGAAGAACGGGTCGGACCCGCGCAGGATCGCGACCGGCGACCCGCCCACCCCGGGCTGCGCGAGCCGCCAGTCGCCGAGCGGCCCGACCGGCGTGACCAGCGCCCAGAACAGCCGCGCGCACTGTACTGCCAGCACCGCGAGCAGGAACAGCTCGCCGAGCGAGTACAGGTTCACCGCCGGTATCCGGCGCAGTATCGCGCGCAGGCGTGGGCTGGGGCTAAGGCGCATAGGGGCATGGTTTTAGCGACTCAGGCTGATGTGGCGACAACCAAATTCGTTGGCTAGGTGAATAACGATGACCGCGCCTGCTTCCTCTGCGACGAAACCCGGTTTCGGGTCGGGTCACCCGTCCGAGCCCGTCGTCGCACACATCCTGTCGCATCCCGGCGTTCAGCGCACGCCGAGCGCCAAGCTGACCTTGTTCCAACAGCGCGGCTTTCTGCTGCCAGACCTATGTGCCGATTTGATCGCGCTGATCGACGCGCGCCGCCGCCCGTCGACGGTGTCGGATTATAATGGCGACGACGCCTATCGCACGAGCGAGACATGCGACCTCGACTCCGCGATTCCCGTCGTCGCCGAGGTCGAGCGGCGGATCATCGAGTTCATCGGGCTCGACGCGGCGCATGGCGAACCGATCCAAGGGCAGCGCTACGCCGTCGGGCAGGAGTTTAAGGGCCACACCGACTATTTCGAGCCGCAGGGCCTCGACTTCCACAAATTCTGCGCGGTCGCGGGCAACCGCACCTGGACGGTGATGCTCTACCTCAACGAGCCCGAGGCCGGCGGCGCGACTCGCTTCAAGGCGATCGACAAGACGATCCAGCCGGAGATAGGCAAATTGCTCGCGTGGAATAACCTTCGCCCCGATGGATCACCCAACCCGAGCACCATCCATCAGGGGATGAAGGTGCGTGCAGGCGTCAAGTACGTGATAACCAAATGGTTTCGCGAACGGCGCTGGGGGTTCAGCGAGGCCTGACCGTCACCGAACCGTCACAAGAGTCTCCAAAGCTTCATCCAACCGTTACGCACGCGTCACGCAACTGACCCCGAAGAGTCGCGCGGCCTTCCTAGAGCAGCCTTCGACGAGGCCACGCGGGGGATACCGATTCGCGGGCGGATCGTCGGCACTTTGATCGCTTGGCGACGCTTCGCCGCGCCACTCTGGGGACCGAAAACATGTACGCTGACCGACGCCTTCGCGCTCATCTGCTGCTGGGCAGCGCGCTGCTGGCCTTCACCGCCACGCCCGCGCTCGCGCAGACCACGCCGGCCACGCCACAATCGACGCCAACCCCCGCGCCGGCATCCACCGACGACAATGGCGAAGGCTTGAAGGACATCGTCGTCACCGCGACCAAGGTCTCGACCAACCTGCAGAAGACGCCGATCTCGATCAGCGTGGTCGACACCAAGGCGCTCGCCGACCGCCACGTCCTCAGCCTGTTCAACCTGGCCGACGGCTCGGTCCCGTCGCTGCGCGTCGCGACGTTCGAGGCGCGCCAGTCGGCGCTGACTATCGGCATCCGCGGCATCGTCCCCTACGACCAGAACCAGACCGCGCGCGATGGCGGGGTCAGCGTCTATATCGACGGGGTCGCGCTGGGTAAGACGCAGGGGCTCAACGCCGCGCTGTTCGACATCGAGCGGATCGAAGTGCTTAAGGGGCCGCAGGGCACGCTGTTCGGCCGCAACACGGAAGGCGGCGCGCTGTCGCTCGTCACCAAGGCGCCGACGGGTGAGCTCGGCGGCAACTTCACGGCCGGCGTCGGCAACTACGGCAGCCGCAACGCCAACTTCAACATCGACCTGTCCGAGTTCTTGGGCTTTTCGTTCAAGTTCGACGGCGTCTACCAGCACCAGGACGCGACCGTGAAGGATCCGCTCGCGGGCTCGACCGGCTGGAATTATTACGACCGCAAGGGTGGCCGGGTCGCGGCGCGCTGGAAGCCGTTCAGCGGGTTCACCGCCGACTTCGCCTATGACTATGCGAAGGACGACAATACCCCGCAATACAGCCAGCTGCTTAACTACAACCCGAACGGCTACACCGTCGGCACGTTCGTCAACCCGCTGACCGGCACGGTCGACGCATCGCCGACGCTGTATCTGCCGGGCACCCCGGCCGGCATGGCCGGCACCAAGTGCGGCGGTACCATAACCGCCGGCGCGACGACGCCGATCTGCATCGCGCCCAAGGCACCGCTCGTCGGCGTTCATCCCGGCCGCCAGACCGTCGCCGATGTCGGTGTGCCGCAGCAGCCGAGCGTCGACATCACGCATGGTTTCTCGGCGAACCTGCGTTACACCGCCGCACCGTGGCTCGAGTTGCGCTCGATCACCGCGTGGCGTGGCGTTTCCACCGACCAGTGGGATAACTCGGGCGGGCCGGAGCGCGTGACGTTCCAGCCCGGCGTTTCGGCGTCCACGGGCCTGTTCAGCCGCTACAGCCTGTCGTACCTCCGCCAGCACCAGTTCAGCCAGGAACTCCAGGCAGTCGGCAGCTTCGACAAGTTCAATTACGTCGTCGGTGCCTACTACTACACCGAGCATGCTACCGAATATGCGGCGACTCCGTCGAGCAATCAGTGGAACATCGACGGCACGGCTTACACGATCCGCAGCCCGATCGTGACCGGCACCGTCACCTCGGCCAATTCGGGTTATCAGCCTTATGCGGCGTCATGCATCAACACGCTGGCGACCACCGTCCCGCAGTTCGCCAACAGCTGCCAGTTCATCACGCGCGCCAGCGAAGCGTATGACCACAACTACTCGCTGTTCGGCAATCTCACCTATTCGCCGATGGACACGGTCCACATCTCCCTCGGCGGGCGCTGGACCAGAGACAAGCGCCGTGGCCAGCTCTATGTCGTGAACAATCGCGCCGACCTTGTTACCGCCGGCACCGTGTCACCGTTCACGTTTTCGAACAGCATCAGCCGGTTCGACCCGATGGTGAACATCGCGATCGACGCGACGCCGGATGTCCACCTCTACGCCAAATACTCGACCGGCTTCCGCGCCGGCGGCGCCAACGACCGGTCGCAGCGCTTCGACCAGTTCGGGCCGGAATCGGTGAAGTCGTACGAAATCGGTCTCAAGACCGATTTCTGGGAGCATCGCGGGCGCTTCAACCTGGCCGGCTACATCATGGACCGGACCAACACCCAGTTCGACTTCGACATTTATGATACGCAGGCAGGCAGCCCGACCTTCAACAGCCATATCGAGCAGACGGTGAACGCGGGGAGCAGCAAGATCCGCGGCATCGAAGCCGACCTGACGTTGAAGCCGATCCCGCAGCTGCAGCTGTCGGCGTCGTACGCCTACACCTACTGGAAGGCGCCATCGGCGGTGAACCCGACGCTGGGCGGCCCGCCGCAGCAGTTGTACATCGTCTACACACCGAGGAATGCGGCGTCGGGCGCGATCGACTTCGAGCAGCCGGTCGGCGGCGGCAGCGCCAAGGTGCGCGTCCACCTCGACGCGAACTATGCGAGCAGCCAGTATAGCTTCCAGCTCGAGCCGACCAAGACCGACCCCAGCTTCATCGTGAACGGCCGGATTTCGCTGGCGGACATCGCCGTGTCGGCCAACGACAAGGCCACGCTGGCATTCTGGGTGCGCAACCTGTTCGACCGGACGTACATCTATCGCCGGTCGGCGGCGAACTCGGCGCCGGTGCTCAACTATTGCGGCAGCAACGGCTTGAACGGCGCCACGCCGTGCACGCCGAACACGCTGATCTCGACCAACTATGGCGGCATCCTGGGCGACTACGGCAACCTCAACCCGCCACGGACCTGGGGTTTCGAGCTCAGCGCTAAATTTTGATTTTCCTCTCCGGAAAAACACTAAGGGGCGGCCTTCGCGGGCCGCCCTTTCTTTTGCGCGGGCGTACAGCGAGTACGCGAAGCAGCCTCGTCTGACGGCGTGGTGTTCTGGTGCAGGAATGGATGCAGCGCCGCGGCAAAGCCGCGGCGTCGGACCTCGGCGACGCCGAGGCCGGCCGCGCTTGGCGGGCCTGCGGATTAGCTTCGCTAATCCGTCTCGCCGCCGGCGCGATGGTGGGCGCGACAGGGATTGAACCTGTGACCCCACCCGTGTGAAGGGTGTGCTCTACCGCTGAGCTACGCGCCCCGATCCCGTCGGGAGAGCGCGCCTTAGAGAGCGGCGCGCAGGCTGTCCAGCCGCTTTAGTTGACCGAGTCCTTCAGGCCCTTGCCCGCCTTGAACTTGGGCTGGGTCGACGCCTTGATCGTCATCGGCTCGCCGGTGCGCGGGTTGCGGCCGGTCGACGCCTTGCGCTTCGACACGGAGAAGGTGCCGAACCCGACCAGGCGGACCTCGTCGCCCTTCTTGAGCGAACCGCTGATCACGTCGAACACGGCCTCGACCGCTTTCGAGGCATCGCCTTTGCTCAGGCCGGCCGTGTCGGCGACAGAAGCGATCAGCTCTTGCTTGTTCATCGGACTCGAAACCCCCGTTTTGAGTTTGCTGTCGGTAAGAGACTCGCCGTTGGCGGCAAGTCGCGCAGTAAGGCGATTGACCCCAGCCGAGTCAAACCGAATCCGCCGCAAATCCAATCCCGTCGGGGGAATTTGCGGCGGACCGTTTCGGTTGCGGATCGAGGCCCCTAATGGTGCATTTCGCCGGCGGGCGCGATCGGCGCGGGTGGTTGCGCGGCCAATTCGTCCGCTTCGGTCCAGTCGATCGCTTCGAGCGGCCCGGTCAGCGCAAGTCGCAGCACTTCGTCGACATGCTCGACCGGCACGATCTTGAGCGCGCTCAGGATGTTCGCCGGAATTTCGGCGAGATCCTTCTCGTTCTCCTTGGGAATCAGCACGGTCTCGATCCCACCGCGCATCGCCGCGAGCAGCTTTTCCTTCAAGCCACCGATCGGCAGCACGCGCCCGCGCAGCGTGACCTCGCCGGTCATCGCGACTTCGCGTCGCACGGGCACCCCGGTCAGCGTCGAGACGATCGACGTCACCAGCCCGACGCCCGCTGACGGCCCGTCCTTCGGCACCGCGCCCTCGGGCAAGTGGACGTGGATGTCCTTGCGCCCGAACAGGCTCGGCTTGATGCCGTAGGACGGCGACCGCGCCTTGATGAAGCTCATCGCGGTCTCGGCCGACTCCTTCATCACCTCGCCGAGTTTGCCCGTCAGCTTGATTGCGCCTTTCCCGGGCACCGTCACGCTCTCGATCGTCAGCAACTCACCGCCGACCTCGGTCCAGGCGAGCCCGGTGACCGCGCCGATCTGATGCTCGGTTTCCGACAGGCCGTGACGATACTTCTGCACGCCGGCGAATTCGTGAAGGTTGTCGGGCGTGATCGTCACGCTCGTCACCTTGCCCTCGAGGATCTGGCGGAGCGCCTTGCGCGCCAGCTTGGCAATCTCGCGTTCGAGTGTGCGGACCCCCGCCTCACGCGTGTAGCGCTGGATCAGCGCGCGCAGGCCTTCGTGGGTCAACTCGAACTCGTCGGGCTTCAGGCCATGCGCCTCGATCTGCTTCTGGAGCAGGTGCCGTTCGGCGATCTCGACCTTCTCGTCCTCGGTATAGCCCTCCAGGCGGATGATCTCCATGCGGTCGAGCAGCGGCTGCGGCAGGTTGAGCGTGTTCGCGGTGGTCACGAACATCACGTCCGACAGGTCGATGTCGATTTCGAGATAATGATCGTTGAACTTGTTGTTCTGTTCGGGGTCGAGCACCTCAAGCAGCGCAGAGGCGGGGTCGCCGCGGAAATCCTGGCCGAGCTTGTCGATCTCGTCGAGCAGGAATAACGGGTTTGACGCCCCCGCCTTCTTGAGGTTGGTGACGATCTTGCCCGGCAGCGAGCCGATATAGGTGCGCCGGTGGCCGCGAATCTCGGCCTCATCGCGCACGCCGCCGAGCGACTGGCGGATGAACTCGCGCCCCGTCGCCTTGGCGATCGACTTGCCGAGCGAGGTCTTGCCGACGCCGGGAGGCCCGACGAGGCACAGGATCGGGCCCTTGAGCTTGTTGGTCCGCGCTTGCACCGCGAGATATTCGACGATCCGGTCCTTGACCTTCTCGAGCGCGTAATGGTCCTCGTCGAGCACCGCCTGCGCCGCCGCAATATCCTTCTTGAGCTTGGACTTCTTGCCCCACGGGAGACCGAGCAGCACATCGAGATAGTTGCGCACGACGGTCGCCTCGGCCGACATCGGCGCCATCGTCTTCAATTTCTTGAGCTCGGCGGTCGCCTTGGTGCGCGCTTCCTTCGACAGCTTGAGCGTGGCGATCTTCTGCGTCAGCTCGGCGATCTCGTCGCCGTCGCCTTCCTCGCCCTCGTTGCCGAGTTCGCGCTGGATCGCCTTCAGCTGCTCGTTGAGGTAATATTCGCGCTGGGTCTTCTCCATCTGGCGCTTGACCCGCGACTTGATCTTCTTCTCGACCTGCAGGACGCCGAGCTCGCCTTCCATGAAGGCATAGACCATCTCGAGCCGCTTCGACTGGTCGAGCTCGACCAGCAGCGACTGCTTGTCGGCGACCTTGATCGCAATGTTGCCGGCGATAGCGTCCGACAGATGGCTGGCGATGTCGATCTCCGAAAGCTGAACGGCTGTTTCGGCGGGCAATTTACGGTTGAGCTTGGAATAATTTTCGAACTGCTCCACGACCGATCGCATCAACGCAGCAATTTCGACACCCGACATCGGCGGCTCGTCGATCCGCTCGATCGTCGCGGTCAGGTGATCGCCGCTGCCCGACAATTCCTTCAGCGTCGCGCGTGCCTTGCCTTCGACCAGCACGCGCACCGTGCCGTCGGGAAGCTTGAGCAGTTGCAGGATCGTCGCGACGACGCCCATGTCATAGAGGTCGTCTCGTCCAGGGTCGTCCTGGCCGGGATCGAGTTGGGCGACGAGGAAAATCTCCTTGTCGGCGGCCATCGCGCTTTCGAGCGCCGCAACCGACTTGTCGCGGCCGACGAACAGCGGCACGATCATGTGCGGAAAGACAACGATGTCGCGCAGCGGCAGTACGGGGAAGGATTGGGTCATGGATACTCCGACGGCGCCCGATCCGGACGCATTTGCCCTCTTATATGGGAATGGTGAGCGAACCATCAATCGCACGCGCCGTTTTGCCGCAGCATTGCTGGGGATAAGCGCGGTGCTGGCGGTCGCGGCGAGTGCGGCGACCTTGCCGAAGAAAGGCGAACCGCCGATCAGCGCGCAGACGCAGCGGTCGGGCGGGCCGATCGATCCCGACCAGGCCAAGCTGCAATTCGACGTCGCCGATCTGGCGATGGAAGTGCTGCCCGAAACGGAGCAGATCAAGGGGCTCGCCCGCCTCGCCTTCACCGCCAAGGCGCCGATCGACAAACTGGTGATCGACCTCGACACCAACCTCGGCCCGACTGCGATCGCGATCGACGGCCAGCGGCTGCCCGCAACGGCGTTCGCCAATCCCGACGGGCGGCTGACGATCAAATTGCCCCGCACCTACGCAGCCGGTGAAAAACTGGTCGCCACGATCGCTTATGGCGGCACGCCGCACGTCGCGGTCAACGCGCCGTGGGACGACGGCATGGTCTGGTCGAAGACCAGGGACGGCCGCCCGTGGATCGCGAGTACCAGCGAGGGCTATGGCTGCGACATCCTCTGGCCCTGCCTCGACTTCCCGACCGGCGAGCCGGACAAGGTGATGCTCCACATCACCGTGCCCAAGGGGTTGAAGGCGCCGGCCAACGGCGTGTTCAAGGGGATGGATACCGAAGCCGACGGCCGCACGACGTGGAACTGGGAGGTGCGGCATCCGAACACCTATGCGATCGCGCTCAACATCGCGCCGTACGAGGTGATCGAGGGCAGCTACAAGAGTCGCTTCGGCAACACGATCCCGATGTTCTACTGGTACCTGCCGGGCGAGGAAGCGCAGGCCAAGGCGCTGTTCGCCGAATTCGCCCCGACGCTCGATTTCTACGAGGCTAACATCGGCCCCTACCCGTTCGGCGACGAGAAGGTCGGCGTGGTCGAAACGCCGCATCTCGGCATGGAGCACCAGACGATCAACGCCTACGGCAATGCCTATCGCAAGGCGCCCGAGGGGTTCGACTGGCTGTTCCAGCACGAATTCGGCCACGAATGGTTCGGCAACCAGATGACGGCGGCCAATTGGGACGATTACTGGCTGCATGAGGGATACGAGCAATACATGCAGCCCGCCTACGGCCTGTGGCGCGAAGGGTTCGCGCGATACGCGACGATGATGGACAAGCAGCGCAACCAGGTCCTCAACCTCGTCCCGATGGTGCGCGACCGCGAAGTGACCGAAGAGGAAGTCTACGAACTCGACAAGGGCGGGCCGGGCCAGGATATCTACAACAAGGGATCGTGGATGCTCCACACCCTGCGCTGGCTGATCGGCGACAAGGACTTCTGGGAGGTGACTCGGCTGGAGGTCTACGGGCGTACCGACCCCAAGCCCGGCAATTTCGCGCCACGCTACGGTTCGACGCGCGAATATCAGGGGTTCGTCAACAAGGTGACGGGCAAGGATTACGACTGGTTCTTCGACGTGTACCTGCGCCGCGCGGCGCTCCCCGAACTGGTCGAGGCACGGAGTGGCGACAAGCTGACCCTATTGTGGATCACGCCCGACAATCTCCCCTTCCCGATGCCGGTCGAGGTGATGGTCGGCGACAGACTGACCAAGGTGGCGATGCCCGACGGCACGGCGACGATCGACGCACCCGCCGATGCCCATGTCGTAGTTGATCCGTATGCCCGAGTGCTCAAGCGGTCGAAGGCGGTCGAGGATTATCAAAGGGGCCTGCGCAAGCCGAGTTGAAGAGGACAGGCGATGCTGAAGTATTTTCCGAACGACCCGGTCGGGCTGCCGGGTTTCTTCATGATCATGCTCTGGTTCGTGGTGTTCATTGCCGCACTGGCGGTGGCACGGGCGCGGGTGAAGCGCGTCGCGGCAGCGCCCATTTCGCAGAGTGCCCCGATCACGCGGCTGTGGATCGTCGTACAGGGGATCGGCATCGGCGCCGCAGGGTTCGGCCCGATCCGCATCGCGCTCGATCCATGGTCGATCACGGCGATCGTCGAGGCGATCGCGATCGCGCTGTTGATGGGTGGCGCGACCGCGCTGTTCAACGCCTCGTCGCGCGCGATGGGCGCGAACTGGGCGATCGTGGCGCAAACCCGTAGCGACCATGTCCTCGTCCAGACCGGCCCCTTCGCCTGGGTGCGCAACCCGATCTATGTCGCGATGACGCTGTTCCTGTTCGCGATGACGCTGGCGTTCGGGCATTGGCGCAACCTGATCGTCGCGGTCCCGGTCTTCGCGCTCGGGACGTGGATGCGCGTGGTGCGCGAGGAGGGGCTGCTGCGCAGGCAATTCGGCGCGGCGTACGATGACTATGCTGCGCGGGTGAAAAGGTTCATCCCTGGGCTATTCTAGGCCGGGCGCAGCATCGACCAGAATTTGGGACCGCCCCTGGGCACGTGCCATTCGCTCGTCACCTCGAAACCGAGCGATTGGTAGAGCCCGACGTTGCGCTCGGTCGCGGTCTCCAGATAGGCGGGCAGTCCGTCCCCCGCGACGCGCGCCAGCCCTTCGCGGATCGAGGCGCCGCCCAGTCCCTTCCCCTGTCGCGCCGGATCGACCCCGGCGATGTGGAGATACCAGTGCCGCTCGGGCGGAGCGTGCTCGTCGAGCGCAGCGCCCACGCGCATTGCGCGTGGTAAGGCCAGCCCCAGCGCGCCGAGCAGCGGGCCGGCGCGGCGCAGCGCGTCGAACAGGGTCGGCGCGGGCGTGCCCGGGCGCTGCCACAAGGTCGTGGCCTCGGCGTCCCCGGTGATCAGCCGCATCCCCGGCGCGTCGGCATCGAACAGCAGCGCGAACAGGCGCGGCAGACGCTTGGCGCGATCGCGCGGGTCGGGGAAGATATAGCTCATCGCCGGATCGTCGGCGAACGCGCGTGCCAGCATCGCCGCGACGGGTTCGCGATCGGCGAGAGCAGCGTCGCGTATCATACCGCCGCTTCGCACCCCTCGGGCTTCAGCACGCGCTCGGTCGACGCCGGATAGCGTTCGAGCATCGCCGCCGGGCGGATCGGCCGCGGCACGAACCCGCCGCCGCAATTGGGGCAAACGCCGGCGAGCAAGCCATCGACGCAATCGGCGCAAAAGGTGCACTCGAACGTGCAGATGCGCGCGTCCGCACTATCCGGCGGCAAGTCGCGGTCGCAACATTCGCAGTTGGGCCGCAACGCCAGCATCAGGCGGCGTCGCCGGTCTTTTCCTTCTTGGCATAGACCCGAATCGGCTCCTTGGTGCCCGCGACCACGTCCTTGTCGATCATCACCTCGTCAACGCCGTCCATGCCGGGCAGGTCGAACATCGTGTCGAGCAGGATGCCTTCGAGGATCGAGCGCAGCCCGCGCGCGCCGGTCTTGCGGTCGATCGCCTTCTTCGCGACCGTCACCAGCGCGTCGTCGGTGAAGCCGAGCTTCACGTCCTCCATGTCGAACAGCTTCTGATACTGTTTGACCAAGGCGTTCTTCGGCTCGGCGAGGATCTTCACCAGCGCGTCGGTGTCGAGGTCCTCGAGCGTCGCGATCACCGGCAGGCGTCCGACGAATTCGGGGATCAGCCCGAACTTGAGCAGATCCTCGGGCTCGACATTCTTGAGCACGTCACCAGTGCGGCGCTCGTCGGGCGCGGCGACATGCGCGCCGAAGCCCATCGATTTGCCTTCCAGGCGGTCGCCGATGATCTTTTCGAGGCCCGAGAACGCGCCGCCGCAGATGAACAGGATGTTGGTCGTGTCGACCTGGAGGAATTCCTGCTGCGGATGCTTGCGGCCGCCTTGCGGGGGGACGCTCGCGACGGTGCCTTCCATCATCTTGAGCAGCGCCTGCTGCACGCCCTCGCCCGACACGTCGCGCGTGATCGAGGGATTCTCCGCCTTGCGGCTGATCTTGTCGATCTCGTCGATGTAAACGATCCCGCGCTGCGCCCGCTCGACGTTATAGTCCGAGGCCTGGAGCAGCTTGAGGATGATGTTCTCGACGTCCTCGCCGACATACCCCGCCTCGGTCAGCGTTGTCGCATCGGCCATCGTGAACGGCACGTCGAGGATGCGCGCGAGCGTCTGCGCGAGCAGCGTCTTGCCGCATCCGGTCGGGCCGACGAGCAGGATGTTCGACTTGGCGAGCTCGACATCGGCGCCCTTCGCGCCGTGGTTCAGCCGCTTGTAATGGTTGTGCACCGCCACCGACAGCACGCGCTTGGCGCGGCGCTGGCCGATCACGTAATCGTCGAGCACGTCGCAGATTTCCTGCGGCGTGGGCACGCCCCCATCCTTCTTCGAGACGAGCGCCGACTTGGTTTCCTCGCGGATGATGTCGTTGCACAGCTCGACGCATTCGTCGCAGATGAACACCGTCGGGCCGGCGATGAGCTTCCTCACCTCGTGCTGCGACTTGCCGCAGAACGAGCAATAGAGCGTGCTTTTCGAATCGCCGCCGCTGAGTTTCGTCATTCAAATCTTCCTTCGCCCGAACCGGGCTTGAGCGCCGGGCAGTGTAACCCGACGCTCCCGAATACCACAATCACCAAAATCAGGCGTTTACGACGCTGCCGCTTAACCCCGTCTTACGCCGCGGGCGTCTCACCGTCGGCGGGCGCCGGGCGCTTGTCGAACACTTCGTCGACCAGCCCGAATTCCTTCGCCTCGTCGGCCTCGAGGAATTTGTCGCGGTCCATCGCCCGCTCGATCACCTCGAGCGGCTGGCCGGTGTACTTCGAATAGAGCGTGTTCATCCGGTGCCGGATGCGCAGGATTTCCTTGGCCTGGATCTCGATGTCCGACGCCATGCCCTGCGCGCCGCCCGACGGCTGGTGGATCATGATCCGCGCGTTGGTGAGCGCGACGCGCATCCCCGGCTCGCCCGCCGCGAGCAGGAAGCTGCCCATCGACGCCGCCTGGCCCATGCACACCGTCCCGACGCGCGGGCGGATGTATTGCATCGTGTCGTGGATCGCCATGCCCGCCGTGACGACCCCGCCCGGCGAGTTGATGTACATGAAGATGTCCTTCTTCGGATTTTCCGATTCGAGGAACAGCAGCTGCGCGCAGATGACCGAGGCCATCATGTCCTCGACCCCGCCGGTCACGAAGATGATGCGTTCGCGCAACAGCCGCGAGTAGATGTCGAAGCTGCGCTCGCCGCGGTTCGACTGTTCGATGACGATCGGCACCAGGCCACCGGTGATCGGGTCGACGCGAAAGCCCGGAGGCGCGAAATTGCCGGTGTCGAACGGGTTATGCATAGAAAGTCTCGTGGTCCTTATGCCCTTGCGAGAGCCTACATCGGCGCTCGGTTCGCGGGGCGCAAGGGGGGCACGTGGTGAATGGTCAGGCGCCGCGGTTCGCATTGGAAGATTACAAAGATTACACACTCTCCCCCGGGTTTTGACGCGGCCGAATGTTCCCAATGTTCGCACTCGCCATGGCGGCGCTCGGAAGGGCCATCGCCCCGAGACGCCGATATCGCTGGTTGACGGGCGAAATCCTACATTGCCAGCGCAATCTTGCGCCGTGGCGCGCCGCGTCCCAGATTGGCGCCGAAGGGGAGCGGTCATGAGCACGGTTCTGGTCACCGGCGGGTCCGGGTTCGTCGGCGGGCATGTCATCCTGCAATTGCTCGCGGCGGGGCACGAGGTGCGGACGACGGTACGCAACCTCGCCAAGGAAGACGCGGTGCGCGACACGCTGGCAAGTGCGGGCGCGACCGATCTTGGCAAGCTGACCTTCTTCGCCGCCGATCTCGAAAAGGACGCCGGTTGGGCAGAAGCGGTCGCGGGGTGCGACTATGTCCAGCACGTCGCCTCCCCCTTCCCGATCGCCCAGCCCAAGGACGAGAACGAACTGATCCGCCCCGCGGTCGACGGCACCTTGCGCGTCCTGCGCGCGGCGCGCGACGCCGGGGTGAAGCGCGTCGTCCAGACCTCCAGCTTCGCCGCGGTGGGGTACGGTCACGGGCACCGCGATACGCCCTACACCGAGGAAGACTGGACCGACGTCGACGGCCCCGCGGTCCAGCCGTACATGAAATCCAAAACGCTAGCCGAGCGCGCCGCGTGGGACTTTATCGCGCGCGAAGGCAACGGGATGGAGCTTGCCGTGGTCAACCCGGTCGGCATCTTCGGCCCGGCGCTCAACAACGACCTGTCGACCTCGATCGAGCTGGTCAAGCGGATGCTCGAAGGCGCGCTTCCGGGCGCGCCCAGGCTCTACCTCGGCGCGGTCGACGTGCGCGACGTGGCGGGGCTACAGGTCAAGGCGATGACCGACCCGGCGGCCGCGGGGCAGCGCTTCCTGGCGGTCGCGGACGGCGCGCTGTCGATGTTCGAAATGTCCGAGATCCTGCGCCGCAACCTGGGCGACAAGGCCGCGAAGGCGAAATTCCGCGAACTGCCCGACTGGCTGGTCAAGCTGGTCGCGATCTTCAGCCCGCTGGCGCGCGAGGCGGTGCCGCGGCTGGGCATCAAGGGCGAGGCGAGCAACGAAAAGGCGCGGCGCGTGCTCGGCTGGCAGTTTCGCTCCAACGACGAAGCCATCGCCGCGTCGGGCGAGAGCCTGTTCGCGCTGGAGATCGTCCGATGACCGGCGCCAACGACAATGCGCCGTGGCACGCGCACATCTATTACGAGCCGAGCGATCGCGACACGGCGGAAGCGCTGCGCGGGCGGTTCGCGGAGATGATGACGGACGACGAACTGCCGATCCTGTTCGTCGGACGGATGACCGACCGCCCGGTCGGCCCGCACCCGATCCCACAATTCGAGATTCATTTCCCGGCGAGCGCGGGCGGCGTGGTGACGCGGGCGATCGAGCAGACGGGGTTGCGCGCGCTGATCCACCCGCTGACCGACGACGACGTCGCGGACCACACGAGCCTGGGGCACTGGATCGGGGAGCCCCTCGCGCTGGACCTGGCCGTGCTCGACCCGCCGGGCGAGAACAAGGGCGTCAAGCGGTTCGGGAAGAGCGACTTCTAGCGCCGGTGCTGAGCGATGGAGCAGCGGGTCAGCGGCCAACCCAGCCCATCCAAATAAGCGCGCCATGCATCATCATCACAAACACGGCGACGATCAGGATTCCGCCGGATATCAAGACGATGTCCGCGATCCTGCGCTTCATCATACCGACTTTTCACCGCCCGGCGCCTTATGCGCCAGATACGCCAGCCGACGAACCTCGCGCCGTCCCCGCACCACCGTGTCGAGAATCAGGCCAGCGAAGAAGCATAACGCCGCAAGGATGATCAGCCCCGTCGCCAGGATCGCGGTAGGCAAGCGTGGGACGAGGTGGGTGTGCATGTACGTCACCGCGAGCGGGATCGCGAGGATCACGGCGAGCGCGGCGAGCAGCGCGCCGATGCTGCCGAAGAACAGCAGCGGCCGCTCGATGCGGTAGAGCGTGGCGATCGTCTTGGTGATCCGCCAGCCGTCGCCATAGGTGTTGAGCTTCGACACCGATCCCTCGGGCCGCGCGAAATAGCGCGTCTCGACCTCGCCCACCGGCATGCGCAATTCGAGCGCATGGACGCTGATCTCGGTCTCGATCTCGAACCCCCCGGTCAGCACCGGGAAGCTTTTCACGAAGCGCCGCGAGAACACGCGATAGCCCGAAAAGATGTCGGTGAAGCTGCGCCCGAACAGCCCGGCGAGCAGCCCGGTCATCGCCTTGTTGCCCATCACGTGCCCGCGGCGATACGCCTCCGCCGCCTCATGGACGCGCGTGCCGACGACCATGTCGAGTTGCTCGTCGACCAGCCGCTCGACGAGTTGCGGCGCGGCCTCGGCGTCGTAGGTCGCGTCACCGTCGGCCATGACGTAGATATCGGCGTCGACGTCGGCGAACATGCGGCGGACGACGTTGCCCTTGCCCTGCATACGCTCGCTGCGAACGATGGCGCCCGCCGCGGTCGCGACCTCGACCGTGCGGTCCTTCGAATTGTTGTCGTAGACGTAGATCGCGGCGCCCGGTAGCGCTGCGCGGAACCCCGCGACGGTCTGCGCGATCGCGGCTTCCTCGTTATAGCAGGGCAGCAGGACTGCGATGCGTGGTTCTGTCATCCCGGCCGGCGCCCACCCCAATCAAAAACCCCGGCCCGTGATAGCACGGACCGGGGAAATTGTTACTTCTTCGCCGGCGCCTTCTTGGCGGCAGGCTTCTTGGCCGGCTCGGCCTTGGCGGCGGGCGCGGCCTTGGTCGCCGCCTTCTTCACGGGCTCCGCAGCCTTCGGCTCGTCCTTGGGCGCCGCAACCTTCTTGTCGGTCTTGGACGGCGCGGCCTTGGCGGCGGCCTTCTTCGCCGGTTCCTCGACCTTGGCAGCGGCCTTCTTCTTCGCCGCCTTGGGCTTGTGGTTGTCGTGGTCGTGGGTGTGCGTGCCGGTCGCGAAGCCGTCCTCGCTCTCGATCGCTTCCTCGAGCTCCTCGCGAGTCACGTCGCGGTCGCTGATCTCGGCCTTGCCGAACAGGAAGTCGACGACCTTGTCCTCATATAGCGGCGCGCGCAGCTGCGCGGCCGCCATCGGCTCCTGCTGGATGTACTGGATGAAGCGCTGCTGGTCTTCGGGACCGTATTGCTGCGCGGCCTGCGCGATCAGGCGGTTCATTTCCTGGCTCGTCACCTCGATGCCGTTGGCCTGGCCGATTTCGGACAGGAGCAAGCCAAGCCGCACGCGGCGCTCGGCGATCGCGCGGTAATCGTCCTTTTCCTTTTCCATCTCCGCCAGTGCGGCCTCGGGGTCAGGCTCGTGCGTCGCTTCGTGCTTCAGCTGTTCCCAGATCTGCGCGAACTCGGCCTCGACCATCGACGGCGGCACCGGGAAATCGTGCCCCGCGGCGAGCTGGTCGAGCAGCTTGCGCTTCATGTGCGTGCGCGTGAGGCCGTTCAATTCCTGCTCGACCTGGCCCTGCAGCAGCCCCTTGAGCTGATCGAGATCCTTGAGCCCCAGCGAGGTCGCCAGGCTGTCGTCGATCTTGGTCGTGCCCGCGGTCTTCACCGACTTGGCGACGAGGTCGAACGTCGCGGGCTTCCCGGCCAGTTCTTTCGCGCCGTAATCCTCGGGGAAGGTGACCTTGATCTGTTTTTCGTCGCCCGCCTTCATGCCGACGACCTGATCCTCGAAGCCGGGGATCAGGCGACCGCCGCCGATCTCGACCGCCATGTCGATGCCGGTGCCGCCGTCGAACGCGACGCCGTCGGCGGTCTTGCCGACGAAATCGACCGTGACGAGGTCGCCGTGCTTGGCCTTGTAGCCGTCCTTGGTATCGTCCCAGCTCTTCTGCTGGTCGGCGAACTTCTGGAGCTGCGCCTGCAGCGCGGCCTCGTCGGTCGGCACGCTCAGCCGCTCGAGCTTCAGCTTGTCGATCGCCGGGGTCGGCACGTCCGGCAGGATTTCCAGCTCGACCTTTAGCTCGGCGTCCTTGCCGGCTTCATAGTCGTTCTCGAGGTTGACCGACGGCTGCATCGCGGGGCGCAGCTTGTTCTTCGCGATCAGCGACTGGATGCCGTCCTGGATCGCCGCGTTGAGCGCGTCCTGCGTCAGCGCCGGGCCGTGCATCTTGCGGATCAGGTTCGCGGGCACCTTGCCGGGGCGGAAACCGGGCATGCGGATCTGCGGCGCGACCTTCCTGACCTCGGCATCGACCTTCGCGTCGATTTCCTTGGCGGTGATGGTGAGCGTGTAGGCGCGCTTCAGCCCTTCGTTCAACGTCTCGACAGTCTGCATTTCAGGCTTCGTCTTTCTCATGAATGTTTGCGACCCCTCGCTTGCGCTCGGGAGTTGCGCTGCCAAAAGCGTGCCCCGCACGCCTTTGAGTCAGCGCAACTGGTGCGGGCGAAGGGACTCGAACCCCCACATCTTGCGATACTGGAACCTAAATCCAGCGCGTCTACCAGTTCCGCCACGCCCGCTTGGGACACCGCCGGTCGGCGGCGTCTATAGCAAGTGCGCCCGTTGGGGCAACCCGGTTCGCATCGGCGCGTTGGGGATGCGAAAGGAACCCCCATGGCCACCCAGCCCCCGCCCGAATTCCCCGAGCCGAGCCAGCCCGGCACACCCGACACCGCACCGCCCGAGGTCACGCCGCCAGCACCCGATACCGACGTCCCCTCCCCTGGCGAGCAACCCACCGGCCCCGCCAACCCGCAGGGATAAGACGATGCCAGACCCCGATCCGCATCCCGACAGCCTACCCGACGAGGACAACGACAAGCGTGCCGACGTCGAACAGGCGACGGAGAATGAAGACGACGCCCAGCGCGGCGAAGTCCGCAACCAGGGCGCCAACGCGCAGTAGGATGGCGATGATCGCCACGGAAAAAAAGGGCACCGCCGAACGAGTCGGCGGTGCCCTTTTTTCAACCGCGAAGCGCGATCAGTTGGCCGGGCCGCTCACCTGCGTGCCGATGCACTGCTTCCAGGCAGCGCCGATGATGCCGAACTGGTTGCGGACCTCGGTCCGGCTACCCGTACCGCGCTCATGCACGGTGATCGCGATCGCCACGCCGCCATAGCCGTTCTTGATCAGCACGACGTGGCTGCCATCAGCCTGTTCGAGCGCCGGCACGTTGTTCTTGTTTTGCAGGCAGAACAGTACTTCCTTCGCCGACTTGTCCGATTCGTAGATCGCCGTTGGCGGCTTATCGAGCACCTTCTGGGTCGAGGCACAGCCGGCCAGCGCGACCGCGCTGCCGATCACTAACGATACTGCCAGTTTCACTCTTTTTCCCCTTATGAGCGTTGCGTTGTTCGCGTCCCAGCCGCGAGAGCTGGCACGATGCCGGATTGCGTAGAGGCGTGATCGATTGATGGACAAACCGCCGGGCAGACGCAGGACGGTCGCGTACAAACGTTGCCCTGCGGGCACCCGGCAAATCAAAGTCGCGCTATTCCCCCCTCGCCGCACCCCTCAGCGGCGTCACCATGCTGGCGTCAGAATATTCAGATCGCAAGGGAATTTTGAAGGGCGCGATTTTTCTCGCAGCGCGTGGCGCGTTCACGGCGATTTCACCCGCCGCGCCGACACGATCCGGACCGGCGCCACCGGCACCTCGCCCCGGAACGCGCCGCGGATCGACCCGGTCGGATTGTCGGGCGCGTCGAAGATCTTGAGCACGACATCCATCCCCTCGACCACTCGGCCAAATGCGGCATAGCCGAGGTTGTCGCCGGGCTTGGACGGATCGGCGTCCATCGACGGGCGCTGATCGCCGAGCATGATCGTGAAGTCGCCGCGCGCGCTGCCGGGGCGAAGCCGCGGCGTCGACAGCACACCGTCGAGATGCTGGATGCCGGTCAGCGTGGTCGGCTCGTGCTTGATCGGCGGCAGCACCTTGGCGGGGTCACCGTTGACGCCGAACTGGACGAACCCGAACCGATCCGCCGCCTTGACCACGCGATAAAAGGTGACGCCGTCGAGTTTCTTCATATCGACATAGCGCAGGAAATTGCCCGCGGTGATCGGCGCGCGCCTGGTGTCCGCCTCGACCACGATACGCCCGGCGGTGGTCTGGATCGCGACCAGCGGCAGGCCCGGAGTCGGCGGCGCGGGGGTGGCGGTCGGCGCGGGCGTGGTCTGCGCGAGAAGCGGAGCGGCCAGCATCCCCACGATGATTGTCACCAGCTTGCGCATGTAATCCCCCCGCCATTGCGAGCGCAGCGACGCAATCTATCGCGCGGCCCAACCGCTAGATTGCCGCGCGGCTGCGCCGCTCGCAATGGCGATTTAATCGGGCGACCAGCGATAGTGCGCGACGATGCGCTCGGGTTTTTCGGGATGCGGACCAGTGCTTTCGTGGACCATGCCGCGGCGCTCGTAGAACGCCCGGGCGCGCGCGTTCGCTTCCTGCGTCCACAAGGTGAAGCCGCCGGGCATCAGCCGCTTGGCCTCGGCGAACAACGCCTTGCCGACGCCCCTGCCCTTCCAGTCGGGGTCGAGGAAAATCTGGTCAAGCTTGCCCGGATGGGTCGCGAGCATGCCGATCACAGTGCCGGCCGTCTCGGCAACGGTGAGTGTCCAGTCGGGCTTGGCGAGATCAGCGGCGAGCCGTTCGCGCATCTCGGCGGGCGTCGGCGGGATGCCCTTTTCGAGGCCCGTCGACAGCCATCCCGCCAGCCATACGTCGGCAACCGCATCGAAATCCGCCGGGGTCGCCGGCCGGATCAGGATGTCGTTCAGGACAGCGCCTTCTTGAGCAGCTCGTTGACCACCGCCGGATTGGCCTTGCCCTGCATCGCCTTCATCGTCTGGCCGACGAAGAAGCCGAACAGCGCTTCCTTGCCGCCGCGATATTGTTCGAGCTGGCCGGGGTTCTTCGCGAGCACGTCGGCGATCACCGCCTCGATCGCCCCGGTGTCGCTGGTCTGCTTGAGCCCGCGTTCCTCGACGATCTTGCCGGGCGCGTCGCCGGTTTCGAGCATCACTTCGAACACCTGCTTGGCGAGACTGCCCGACAGCGTGCCGTCCGCGACGAGCGCGAGCAGCTCGGCGGCCTGACCCGGCAGCACCGGGCTTTCGCTGATGTCCTTGCCGATCCGGTTGAGCGCGCCGAACAGCTCCGACGACACCCAGTTCGCCGCGGCGACCGGCTTCGCGCCCTGATCGAGCAACGCGTCGAACCAGCGCGCGGTCTCGACCTCGGCGGTCAGGACGTTCGCCTGGTACGGGGTGATCCCCAGCCCTTCGTACCGCTTGCGCTTGGCGTCGGGGAGTTCGGGCAGGCTCGCCTTGCACTCGTCGAGGAACGCGTCATCGAGCTCGAGCGGGAGCAGGTCGGGATCGGGGAAATAGCGGTAATCGTGCGCGTCCTCCTTCGACCGCATCGACCGCGTCGTGCCGGTGTCGGGATTGAACAGCCGCGTTTCCTGGACGATCGACCCGCCGCCTTCGAGCACGTCGACCTGGCGCGATGCCTCGTGCTCGATCGCCTGCATGACGAAGCGGATCGAGTTGACGTTCTTGGTCTCGGTCCGCGTGCCGAACTCGCCACCGGGCTTGCGCACCGACACGTTGACGTCGGCGCGCATCGACCCCTGGTCCATGTTGCCGTCGCAGCTGCCGACATAGCGCAGGATCGAGCGCAGCTTGGTCAAATACGCCCCCGCCTCGGCGGGCGAACGCATGTCGGGGCGGCTGACGATCTCCATCAGCGCGACGCCCGAGCGGTTGAGATCGACGTAGGAGCGCGTCGGGTGCTGGTCGTGCATCAGCTTGCCGGCGTCCTGCTCGACATGGATTCGCTCGACCCCGATCTTTTTCGTGGACTCGGCCTCGCCCTCGAGCTCGATCTCGACCGAGCCTTCGCCGACCAAAGGATGGTAGAGCTGGCTGATCTGATACCCCTGCGGCAGATCGGCGTAGAAGTAATTCTTGCGGTCGAACCGCGACCATTTGTTGATCTGCGCGTCGATCGCCATCCCGGTGCGGACGGCCTGGCGGATGCATTCGCGGTTGGGCACGGGCAACATGCCGGGCATCGCAGCATCGACCAGCGACACTTGCGTGTTGGGTTCGGCACCGAACGCGGTCGCGGCGCCGGAGAACAGCTTGGCGTTCGAGGTGACCTGGGCGTGGACCTCAAGCCCGATGATCACTTCCCACTCGCCGGTCGCGCCGTGGATGCGGTACGAGGACGGGGCGGCTTTGCTGAGGACGTCGGTCATGCCCGCGCGAATAGCCGCAGCGCGGCGTCCGCCGCAAGGCTCAGGCGACGACGGTCTGCTCGAACAGCGAAAAACCGCGCGGCAGGCGGCGCGGGCGGGGGCGGCCCTGCAACTGCCCATCCACCGCGGCGATCGCGGCGATCAGGTCGGCGGGGCGGTAGGGCTTGGCGAGGCAGCCGCGCGCGAACGCCCTGCCCCCTTCCGGACAATCGCCGGTACAAAATATCACCGCCACACCGCGCGCATGGGCGTGGCGCGCGATGTCGATGCCGCTGCCGTCGGTCAGGTTGACGTCGACAAGCACGAGATCGATGTCGGCATTGGCCTCCAGCACCGCGATCGCATCGGCGACGCGATCGACCGTGGCGACGACCTCGAACCCTTCCTCCGTGAGCGAGTGTTCGTTGTCGAACGCGACCAGCGGCTCGTCCTCGACGACGAGGAGCCGCGAGATCACTCTTTTCTTCCGGCCAAACACCATGGTCGCTATCCTGAACTCGCACGCGGATCGTTACGTCCGCGCGTCGTTACGCTGCCGTCGCTTAACGCGCGGCAACGAAGTCGGGTGCAAATTTTAGGTTCGCCCCGGACAAAACGGTATATTGGCGCGACCATGCCCGCAGAAAAGAACACCGGCGATCAGCGGATCGCAAAATTATTGGCCCGCGCGGGCGTCGCCTCACGGCGCGAGGTCGAGCGGATGATCGCCGACGGGCGCGTTGCGCTGAACGGCGTGGCGATCGAGACGCCCGCGACCTTGCTCGCCTCGCTCGACGGGGTGACGGTCGACGGCAATCCGGTCGAGGCGCCGAGCGATGCGCGGCTGTTCCTCTATCACAAGCCGAGCGGGCTGTTGGTGACCGAGCGCGACCCCGGTGGACGGCCGACGATCTACGACCGCTTGCCCAAGGGACTGCCGCGCGTGGTGCCGGTCGGGCGGCTCGATCTGAATACCGAGGGGTTGTTGCTGCTCACCACCGACGGCGGGTTGAAGCGCCAGCTCGAGCTGCCCGCGACCGGGGTCGAGCGGGCGTACCGCGCGCGGGCCTATGGCAATGTGACGCAGGAACAACTCGAGGATTTGATCGAGGGCGTCGAAATCGAGGGGGTGCGCTACGGCTCGATCGATGCCAATCTGGAGCGGCGCACGGGCGCGAACGTGTGGATCGAGATGATCCTGACCGAGGGCAAGAACCGCGAAGTGCGGCGCGTGCTCGAACATCTGGGGCTGAAGGTCAGCCGCTTGATCCGCACGCGTTATGGCCCGTTCGTACTCGGCGATTTGCCGGTCGGCCAAGTCGGCGAGGTGCGGGCGCACGACGTCGAATCGTTCCGCAAGAACCCGACCCGGATCGATCTGCCGCAACCGGCACGGTCGCGCGAGGCCGCGGTGAAGTCGGTCGAGCCGCGCGCCGCGGCCACACCCACACCGCGTACCGCTGCGCCGAGGCGCGAGCCCGAGCGCCCCTCGGCCCGGCCGGCGCGCCCTGCCCGCCCCAGCAAGCCCGCCAAGGCACCGCGCCAGCGCGCCGACGGGTCGCTCGCGATCCGCGCTGGCGCGTCCGATACGTCGCGCAAAGCACGGTCGCGTAACTTCCGCGCGGAGCGGGGCGACGCCCCTGCCCGGCCGACCGCTCCGGCGAAGGGCCCGGCCGGCGGTCGCGGCAGACCCGGCGCGCGACCGCCGCGTAAGCGCCCGTAATGCGGATCATCGCCGGTACGTGGCGCGGGCGAGCGATCGCTGCGCCCAAGGGCGACGCGACGCGCCCGACCGCCGACCGCACGCGCGAGGCGTTGTTCTCGATGCTGGTCAGCCGGGTCGGCAGTTTCGAAGGGCTGGCGGTCGCCGATCTGTTCGCCGGCTCGGGCGCGCTGGGCCTCGAAGCGCTGTCGCGCGGCGCGGCGTCGTGTCTGTTCGTCGAGCAGGACAAGGCCGCGCTCGACGCTCTGCGCGCCAACATCGCCAAGCTCGGCGCGAAAGCCGACGTGCGCGCGCAATCGGTGATGGCGCTCGGCCCTGTCCCTGCGGCGCTCGATGTGGTGATGATGGACCCGCCCTATGGCACCGGCGCGGGCGCGGTGGCGCTCGACCGGCTCGCGCGGCTCGGCTGGGTCGGCCCGGCGACATGGGTGAGCATCGAGACCAAGCGCGACGAAGCGGTCGAGGTCGCCGGCTTCGCGATCGATGCCGACAAGATTTACGGTAAGGCGCGGGTGACGTTGCTGCGGCAACACTAACCCTCTCCCTTTCGGGAGAGGGTCGAGCGGCGAATGCCGCGAGGGGTGAGGGCTAGGTCGAAACGCTTTCGACCCTGCCTCACCCGGCTTCGCTTCGCTCCCCACCCTCTCCCGAAAGGGAGAGGGTTCAGGCCGCTTCCTTCACTCGCTTCGGCACGGGATTCGAAAACACCATCTCGTTGTCGACCGACCCGAACTTGAGCGCCATCAGGTCGAGCGCGTAATTCTGGTGGACCTTCCACGGCTTGCGCCCACCCTGCTTGGGGAATTTGTCCATCGCGCGCTGGACGTAGCTCGAGGTGAAGTCGAGGAACGGCTCCTCGCCCACCGCGCCGTTCGGAGTCGGCGTCGCCTGGCGCAGCCCGCGCTTCGTCATCGTGTTGAGCAGACGGCACACATAGGCGCAGGTCAGGTCGGCCTTGAGCGTCCACGAGGCGTTGGTGTAGCCGAACGACGACGCCATGTTGGGCACGCCCGAATACATCATGCCCTTGTAATTGGTGGTCTTCGACAGATCGACCGCCTTGCCGTCGACCGAGAATTGCACGTCGCTGAGCAATTGCAGCTCGAGCCCCGTCGCGGTGACGATCACGTCGGCGGGAAGCGTCTTGCCCGAGGCGAGCTTGATTCCCTCGGGCACGAAACGCTCGATCGTGTCGGTCACCACCTCCGCCTTGCCTTCGCGGATTGCCGCGAACAGGTCGCCGTCCGGAACGAGGCACAGGCGCTGGTCCCACGGATTGTAGCGCGGGGTGAAATGCGTCGCGATGTCCGCGTCGGGCAATTCCTCGCGCACCATGCCGAGCAGGCGTTCCTTGACTTTCTCGGGCTTCTTGCGCGCCATGCGGAAGAAGAACATCCCGAACAGCACGTTGCGCCAGCGGGTCAGGCCGTACGCCATCTTCGACGGGAGCTTGGCGCGCAGCCAGTTGGCCATCGCGTCCTCGGCGGGCCGGGCGACGATGTAGGTCGGCGAGCGCTGGAGCATCGTGATGTGCTTCGTCTTGGGCGCCATCGCGGGCACCAGCGTTACCGCGGTCGCGCCGCTGCCGATCACCACGACATTCTTGCCGCTGTAATCCAAGTCGGCGGGCCAGAATTGCGGATGGACGATCCGCCCGGCGAAGTCTTCGGCGCCCGCGAACTCGGGCGAATGGCCCTTGGCATAATTGTAATAGCCCGAGCACATGAAGAGGAAATTGCACGTCATCGTGACCGGCCCGTCGGGGCCTTGCGACGTCACCGTCCAGCGCGCCTCGTCGCTCGACCAGGCCGCCGTCTTGACGTGGTGGTTGTAGCGGATCTTCCGGTCGATCCCGTAGTCGGCGGCGGTGCGCTGGAGGTAGCTCAGGATGTTGGGCCCGTCGGCGATCGCCTTCGCCTCGGTCCACGGCCGGAACGCATAGCCGAGCGTGTACATGTCCGAATCCGACCGGATGCCGGGATAGCGGAACAGGTCCCACGTCCCGCCGAGCTGCCCGCGCCCTTCGAGGATCGCGTAGCTGCGGTCGGGGCACATCGTCTGCAGGTAATAGCCCGCGCCGATCCCCGAAATTCCCGCGCCCACCACCAGCACGTCGACATGTTCCATACGGCTACCCTCTCGCACCGTACCGGATATTCGATCGGGGAGCGGAAGGCAACTTACATGAGTGTCAATTACTCCGCCATTGCGAGCGAAGCGAAGCAATCCAGGGCAACGCGCGCCGCGCTGGATTGCCGCGTCGCTCCGCTCCTCGCAATGGCGGGAGAGTTAGAACGTCTTCTGATACTTAACACTGGCGCCCGACCCGCCGAACGAGCTCATCTGCGACAGGATGCTCAGGCTCTTCGACAGCGAAATCTCGAGCTGGGTCGCGGTGAAGCCGCGCGCGTCGGTGATGATCTCGATATAGATGTTGCGCGTGATGTACTTGCCCGCAGCGAGCGCGGTGCCGCGCCCCGTCGTCTCGTCCGCACCGAGGATGCGCAACCGGTCGATGCCGAGCGCGCCGCGCAGCTTGCCGAGCGGGTTGAGCCCCCCGCCCCCGCCGCGCAGCGAGTTGAGCGCGGCGGCCAGCTGCAGCGCTTCGGGCGCCGACAGATTCTCCGGGTTGGTCCCGAACAGCAACCGGCTGAGCACTTCGTCCTGCGGCAGCGCGGGGGTCGAGGTGAAGGTGATCTGCGGGCGCTGGCCGGTGCCGGCGATGTTGATCACGGCGGTGATGCCGTTGGTGTCGGTGGTCGCCGAAATGTCGAGGTCGGGATCGGACAGCGCATTGCCGCTGAACCGTACGTTGCCGCGGTCGATGTCGAAGCGCTTGCCGGCGAATTCGTACGTGCCGCGCACGATCTCCGCTCGCCCGTTGACGGTCGGCGCGGCGGAGGTACCGCCGACGCGCAGGTTGAGCGACCATTCGGATTCGAGCCCCATGCCGCTGACGAACACCTGGTTTGGCGCGCGGATGTGCAGGTCGAGCTTGAAATTGCTTGGCGGCGGCGGCGGTTTGTGCTGGCTGGCGACGTCGGACTTGCGGCGCACGCCCGCGAGCGCCGGGACCTCGGCCTGCCCCTGGAAGACGACCTGATAGCGCGCGTTGGGGATGCGCAGGTCCCCCTTGATCAGCCCGCCGTCCTTGCCGTTGGTGACGGTGATCGTGCCGGTCGCGCTGCCCGCCAGCGCATCGCTATCGGCCAGCGTCGCATTGTTGAGTTGTGCCTCGAGGTTGATCGGGAACCCGCTGTCCGCCGCCAGCCCGATCGACCCGTGCGCATCGACCGTGCCCTTGCCCGCCGTGGCGTGAAGCTGCGTGATGTCGAGCCGGTCGTTGGAGAAGCGCCCGGTCAACTGCATGGCGGTCAGCTTCGTGCCGTAGGTGCTGTTGATGTACGTCAGGTTGTCGGCGCGGACGATGCCGTTGAGCGACGGCGCGCCGAGCCGCCCGCCGAAATCGGCCGCGACCGCGATCCCGCCCGACGCCTGCTGGTTGGCGAGGCCCGCGAGCGAGAACAACACCTCGGCCGGCCCGTTGTAGCGCACCCCGCCCGACAGCGGCGCCGACGTCAGCCGCTCGGTCCAGCTGGCCCCGCTGCCGAGCGGCGCGAGGTTCGCCTGCAACCGCCCGACCGTGGTCGCGCCGCGCTTGACCAGCGCGCGCGCGTCGCCGCCCGCCGCGGTCAGCCGGCCGAGGAAGACGATATCGACCGGCCGCGACACGATTTCCGCGCTCGAGCGGGTGAAGCTGGTGATCGTCAGGCGCGTGTCGATATTGGGCACCGCCGCGCCGTTCGGCTGGGCGTAGTCGATGCTGCCCGTCGCGGACCCGTCGATGTTGAGTCCCGGGACCAGCGCATTGGCGACCGACAGGTCGAGATTGTCGAGCCGCGCCTGGAAGTTCGTACCCTTGCCGTAGCTCCCGGCGACGCGCGCGCTGCCCTTGTCGAACACGATCTGCGTCGGTTGCAACCTGTATTCGCCGTCGAGCGGCTCGATCCGCGCGGGGCGCGGCGTGCGAAACGCGATGCCGTTGGCCTTGCCCTGCACCGCGACGAGCCAGAGCTTGGGCTGAAGCGCGGCGCTGAGCCCCATATTGAACGGCACGCCGCTTGAGCCGTTGGCGAGCGCCTGCACGGTGCCGGCGCCGTTGGCGTAGTCGATCTTCGCGCGCGCGACCGACAGGACGGTGTCGCCGTAGCGCAGATTGGCGAGCTGCACGTCGGCGAGGATGCGCGGGCCGTTCGGGTATAGGATCACCGTGCCGTTCGCGAGCGCGCGCCCGATGGTGAAGTCGACCGCACCGGGAATCTTCGCGTTATAGGCATGCGCGTTGAAATCGGCGCGCTGCGCCTTGCCCTCGGCGGAGAGCGTCGCGACGCCGTTCACGCCCGACCCGGCGAACTGCAGCTTGCCGGCGAACGGCCCGGCGGCGGTCTGTTCGAGATTGCCGAGCAGGTTGATTCCCGCAAAGGTCGTGCCCTGGTTGACCTGCACCGTCAGCGTGCGGCCGGTCTTGATGAACACGTTCGCGCCAAACGCGCCGTAATTGGTGTTGCCCTTGGCTACGACCGCATAGCCATCGCCCTTGCCCCGGATCGTCGCCTCGAGGTCCGTCAGCCCGACCCCGACGCCAGGACGCGGCGCATGGATCGCGATGAGCGGCGCGTCCGCGGTGCCGGTCACGCGGGCGCTGACGGGGCCATAGGCCTTCGAATACCCATCGCCGGCGAACAGCAATTGCCCGTTGGGCGCATAGCGTCCCGCGCCGCGATACAGCGTGAACTGCGGCGCGCTCAGCTTGACGTTGTTGAACGTGATCAAGCCATTGGGGTCGTAGCCGACATCGCTCGACACCAAAGCGTTACCGCCGAGGAAATTCTGCACGCCGTCGCTGAAGATGCGCCTGGTCCGCGCGACGACATGGCCCTTGATCCCGAACCCGCCCGACGGCACCGACACCAGCTTCGCATCGGTGGTCAGGTCGACGATGCCGATCCCGTCGATCAAATAATTGTTGACCCGTCCCTTGAGCGCGCCGGTGTAATGCCCGCTCGGCAAGTCGGCGACGACGATCGCGGTGGCGTCGATCCGGTCCGACTTGATCCGCAAATTGTCGGATAGCAATTTGCCCTTCGAATACGCGAAATCGCCGACCGCACTGACGTTGGTCAACAACCCGCCCGCCATCGCGTTCAGCCCCGTCACGCGCCGCGCATGCGCGTCGACGGGCACCAGCACATGGTCGGCGTCGACCGTCGCCTTGCCCGACGCGGTCAACCCCTCCACCCCGGTGCCGTTGAACGACAGCACCGCCGCGCTGATGCTGTAGCCGAGCGTCGGGGTCGCGAACGGCCCGTCGAGCGTCAGGTGCGCCATTACGTCGCGCCCCGCCAGATTGGGCAGGATCGCGCCGGGCGTGAGCAACCGCGCATCGACGGTGAAATTGCCGAACTTGTTCTCGCCGAGGTCGAGCAAGCCGTTGGCGGCCACCGCCAGCGCGCTCGACGTCAGCGTCATCCGCGTCGTCGCCTTGCGCTTGTCGAGCGTGGACGAGATATCGACCATCATCCCGCCCGCGGTCAGCCGTTCGACCGGGCCGGCCATGTACAGCCCGGGATGCGTCAGGCCGTGAATCGTGAAGGTGCCATTGGCCGCGCCGAGATCGAGATCGGCCAGGCTTTGGCCGCCGAGCGTCGCTTGTCCCTTGCCGCGCCACGCCTTCCAGTCGCCGTTGCCGCCGATGCGCACCGACAACGGCGCCTTGATCCCGCTCATCGCCGCCGCGACGCCGTCGCCGGGCGCGTCGAGAGAGGCCTTGATCGTCAGCCTGTTGTCCTTGGGCACGGCATCGAGCGTCAGGCGAAGCTTGTCGCCGCCGGCGATCCCCGGCCCCTTCAGCGCATCGGCATTGGCGACGAGTTGCGCGCGTCCCGCCGCGATATGCGCCGATCCGTCGAGCCGGACGAGATGCGCTTGGCCCGTCACTTCCTTCGCCAGGACCAGCCGGTCGACCTTCAGCCGGCCGATATCGACATCGATGTCGGGCAGGATCGGCGCGTTGGGATCGCCCGGCTTGAGCACCACCGGCCGCGTCATCGTGACGAGCGGCGCCTCCATCGAATCGACATCGACGTGGTTCCACAGGAACTGGAACGGGTGCCATTCGATCACCACCGACGGTGCGGTCAGGAAGACGTTCCTGGTGTCGCTGACGCGAAGGTCGACCAGCTCCATCCTGCCGTAGATCGACCCCTTGATCCGCCCGACCTTGATGTTGAGCCCGGTCTCCGTGGTGTACGCCGCCAGCCGCGAGACGATGAAACGGTGCCCCGGCGCGGTGTCGAGCCCGACATAGACGAGCGCCAGCAGCGCCGCGATACCGAGCAGCACGATCGCGAACCAGCGCGTGATCGACTGCCACAACGGCCGCCGCACGATCACCACCTTTTCCGGCGTGGCGTCGGAGGCGGCCGCTTCGGCCATCAGAACGCCTGACCGATCGAGATGTAGAGCGCGATGCGGCTGTCGCCCTTGCGCCGGTTGAGCGGAGTCGCGACGTCGACGCGGATCGGCCCGAAATTGGTGTAGAACCGCCCGCCGATCCCGGCGCCGTAGCGCAGATCCTTGAATTGCGGTGTGCTCGACGCGTACGAATTGCCGCCGTCGATGAACGGCACGATGCCGTAATTGCCGAAGCGGTAGCGCGCCTCGAGCGAGAATTCGTTCAACGACCGCCCGCCGACCGGGTCGCCATTGGGGTCGAACGGGCCGAGCCGCTGGTAGCCATAGCCGCGCACCGATCCGCCGCCGCCACCGTAATAGCGCCGCGACGGCGCGAGGTCGTCGCGCGCGATCCCGACGATCGACCCCGCGCGCACGCGGCCCGCCAGCACCAGGCTGTCGCTGACCGGATAATAAGCGCTCGCCTCGGCCAGCGCGCGAACGTACGGCCGCGCCGCGCCGCGCACCGAGGTTTCGGGGCTGAGCGACAGTTTGACGCGATAGCCCTTGGTCGGGTTGAGCAAGTCGTTCGACGTGTCGAACTGCACCATCGTCGGCAGCGCGGCGATGAAATAGGTCCCTCGCTTACGCTTCAGCGCCGCGAAATCGTACACGTCCTCGTTGGTGCCGGTCAGCTCGAACCCGTAGAAATAGGTCAGTTTTTTCTGCCAGATCGGGGTCGAATCGTACGACACGCGCCCGATCAGCGAGGTCGTGACGGCGTTGAACGCATCGTAATTCTGGTGCCCGGCGGCGAGCGAGAAGGTCAGCGTGCGGTCGCGCTGGAGCCAGTTCGAGCGGCGGAAGGTCACCGACCCGCCCTGTTCCTGCGTGCCGCCGACCGCGGTCACGATCAGCGCGCCTTCGGGCGGGAAGGCGTTGCGCGCGGTATAGGTGGCTTCGGCGCGCGCGCCCTGCCCTGTGCTGTAGCCCGCGGTCGCGGCAATCGACCGCGTCTTGCCGACGCGCTGCGTGACCGCGATGTCGACGATCCGCGTGCCATCCGCGTTGTTCTTGCCGGTGTCGACCGGCTCGACCGCGACGGTCGAGAACAGGCCGGTCGCGACGAGCGCCTTGCGCAGATCATCGGTCCCGCGCGTGTCGTAGATTTCGCCCGGCTTGAACCGCCGCAGGATGTCGATGTGCTTGACGCCGAACGCGAGCCTGCCCGTCGTCGTGATCTGGCCGAAGCGCGAGCGCGGACCGGTGTCGACCGGAAGCGTATAGTCGCCAGTGAACGCGGCGTCGTCGAGCAGGATGTCGCGCGTGCCGAGCCGCGCGAACGGATAGCCGGTCTGGCCTAGCTTCAGACTGACGTTCGCCTCGGCGCCCTGGACGCGCTCGGCATCGATCGGCTGGCCGGGCGCGAGCGCCAGGCTGTCGACGATCAGGCCGGACGGCACGACCGGGCCCGAATCGACCGTTACCGTGCCGAACTTGTAGAGGTTGCCCGGCACCGCGTTGACCAATGCGCGCACCCGCGTCGGATCGTTCGGGATCGTCTCGATCGTCGAAACCGCGCTCGCGTCGTAATAACCCTTGCTCTTCATCAGCCGCACCGCGAGCGCCTCGTCCTCGCGCGCGCGCGCTCTGACCATCGGAATGTTCGCCGCCTTGCCGTCCCCCTTCTTGAGCGACGAGAAAGTGCGGAAATCGTCGTCGAGGCCGAGTTTGTCGAGGCCCGTGACGACCGTGTCGTAGCGCACCTGCGCGCTCTTCTTGTCGGCGGCGTCCGCGACCTCGATCACGGGCGTGGTGTTGTAGCTGTTGAGCGGCGGCAGCGGCGTGGCGAGCTCGGCGGGCGGCTCGGGCGGCGGCGGGAGCGTGCCCGGCGCCACATCGGGCGCAGGTGCTACGGGGGGCGCGGTGGCGCTGGGCGGGGCCTTGTCGGCGGTCTGCGGGGTGAACGGCGCGTCCTGCGGAATCGGCTCGAGCGGGGCGTTGATGTCGTTCGACAGCTTGGGGAGCGCGGCGTTGAAATCCTTGTCGCCGACGATCGGCTTGTCGCCTTCGGGATCGCTCGTCGGGGTCGGGATCGGGACGGGCTTGCCCTGCTGTTTCGCCGCGTTGGGATCGGGCGGCACCGTTTGCGCGAGCAACATCCCCGGCAGCAGCGCGCCGATCGCGATGACGTAGCAGCAGTGATGGACGATACGCGACACGACAGCCCCTTTGCCGGGGGGTACGGTATCGCCCTCCCCTGACGCTGCCAACGCCCTGCGGTCCAAAGGGTTCACTCGGGCGCCTCGGGCACCACCGCCGCGGCGGCCGCCTCGATCCGGTCGAGCATCGCCGACAGGGTGCGGCGCTCGGCGGGATCGAGCTGTTCGAAGATCGCCGCCTCCATCTCCAGCGCCTTGGGCGCAACCTGGTCGTAGAGCGCGCGGCCGGTCGCCGTCAGCGTGAGCAAGTGCGATCTTTTGTCCCCGGTATTGGGCTGGCGCGCGATCAGCCCGCGCTCGACCAGCGCCTGCGCCGCGCGGCTCACCGTCACCTTGTCCATCCGCGTCGCGACACCGACCGCTTGCTGTGCGATCGGCTGCCCCTCCGCAATAACCGCGATCAAGCGCCATTCGGGGATCTTGAGCCCGAACAGCCGGTCGTACGCCGTCGCGATCGCCGCCGACACGCGGTTCGACACCACTGACAGGCGGTACGGCAGGAAGGTATCGAGGCGAAGTTGTGTCACAGGCGCACTGTGCGGTGTGACGAGCGCCGAAACAAGTTCGGGGTGACGCGGGTTGAGCCTTTGACGTCCCGCAACAAATCGCATATAGTTTCATTTGAAACCAGTTTGCCCCAGTGGAGCACGATCATGACCGACCCCCGCGACAATCCGATGGGCCTCGACGGCTTCGCGTTCGTCGAATTCACCTCGCCCGACCCCGAGGCGATGGCCGACTGGTTCGGCAAGCTCGGCTTCACGCACGTCGGCACGCACAAGTCGAAGAATGTCCGCCATTACCAGCAGGGCGACATCCACTTCCTGCTCAACATGGACGAGGCCGGCCAGGTCGCGCTGTTCCGCAACGCGCACGGGCCGAGCGCCAACGCGATGGGCTTCATCGTCGAGGACGACGACAAGGCGCTGAAGCTCGCGGTCGAGCGCGGCGCGGTCGAGGTGAAGGGCCAGAACGGCCCCGGCGAGCTCGATATCCCGGCGATCGAGGGGATCGGCGGCGCGAACCTCTATCTGGTCGACAAGAAGGACGACATCTGGGGCACCGATTTCGTCCCCACCGGCAAGAGCGCGGACGACAATTCGGTGGGGCTCGAAGTGCTCGACCACCTGACCCACAACCTCCAGCGTGGGCGGATGGATTATTGGGCGGACTATTACGAGCGCATCTTCAACTTCCGCCAGATCCGCTATTTCGACATCGAGGGGCAGTCGACCGGGCTGTTCTCGAAGGCAATGACCGCGCCCGACGACAAGATCAAAATCCCGCTCAACGAAAGCCAGGATGAGCATTCGCAGATCGAGGAGTTCATCAAGGATTACAAGGGCGAAGGCATCCAGCACATCGCGCTGACCACCGACGATATCTTCTCGACCGTCGACAAGCTGCGCGCCAACGGGATCATCTTCCAGAATTCGCCCGACACCTATTTCGACATGATCGACCAGCGCCTGCCCGGGCACGGCCATGACGTGGCGGAGATGCGCAAGCGCAAGATCCTGATCGACGGCGCGCCGGAGACCGGCGGCGGGCTGCTGCTGCAGATCTTCACCGCCAACATGGTCGGGCCGATCTTCTTCGAGATCATCCAGCGCAAGGGCAACGAAGGGTTTGGCGAGGGCAATTTCAAGGCGCTGTTCGAGTCGATCGAGCTGGATCAGATCAAGCGCGGCGTCGTGCCGGGGGTGGAGGCGTAACCTATCTTCCCTCTCCCCTTGCGGGAGAGGGTTGCGCAGACTTGGCAGCTTGCTGCCTAGTCGGAGCTGGGTGAGGGGGTAAGCGGTCCGCAGGACCGCGCGAAGCTTCGCTTCGCTCCCCCTCTCCAACCTACGCTAGCGAGCAAGCTCGCAAGCTTCGGTATCCTCTCCCGCAAGGGCGGAGGAAGAGAGGGCAGCATGACCGAATACATGACCGGCTTCGGCAACCACTTCGCCACGGAAGCGGTGGCGGGCGCTCTCCCAGTCGGCCGCAACTCGCCGCAGAAGCCCGCGTTCGGGCTGTACACCGAGCAACTCAGCGGCACCGCGTTCACCGCGCCGCGGCACGAGAATCGGCGGACCTGGATGTACCGCCTGCGCCCGAGTGCCGCGCATCCCGCGTTCACGCGCTACGACGGCGCCAAGCGCTTCGCCCCCGGCCTCAGTGACAAGCCGTTAGCCCCCAACCGCCTGCGCTGGCAGCCGCTGACCGACGCGCCCGCCGCCGACTGGCTCGACAGTCTGACGACGATGGTCGTCGCCGGCGACGGCCCACGCACCCAGGCGGGCGTCGCGATGCACGTCTATTCGGCGACGAAGGACATGGAGAACCGCGTCTTCGCGAGCGCCGACGGCGAACTCCTGATCCTCCCCGAACAGGGCGGCCTCACCCTCCTCACCGAACTCGGCAAGATCGACATCGCGCCTGGCCAGGTCGCGGTGATACCCCGCGGCGTTCGCTTCCGCGTCACCCTCCCTAATGGCGCCGCGCGCGGCTATGTTGCGGAAAACCACGGCCAGCCGTTCCGCCTCCCCGACCTCGGCCCGATCGGGTCGAACGGCCTCGCCAATCCGCGCGATTTCGAGTCGCCCGTCGCCTGGTTCGAGGATGTCGAGGGCGATTACGAGCTGGTCCAGAAGTTCGAAGGGTCGCTCTGGACCGCCAACCTCGGCCGCAGCCCGCTCGACGTCGTCGCGTGGCACGGCAATTACGCGCCGTACCGCTACGACCTAACGCGCTTCAACACGATCGGCAGCATCAGCTTCGACCATCCCGACCCCTCGATCTTCACCGTATTGACCTCGCCCAGCGACGTGCCCGGCACCGCCAACGCCGACTTCGTGATCTTCCCGCCACGCTGGATGGTCGCCGAGGACACGTTCCGCCCGCCCTGGTTCCACCGCAACACAATGAGCGAGTGCATGGGGCTGCTCTACGGCGCGTACGACGCCAAGGCCGACGGCTTCCGCCCCGGCGCGATGAGCCTGCACAACCAGATGAGCGGGCACGGCCCCGACGTCGTGAGCTGGAAAGGCGCGAGCGCGGCTGAGCTAAAGCCGCACAAGATCGACGGCACGATGGCGTTCATGATCGAGAGCCGCTGGGTGTTCCACTGCACCGACTACGCGCTGGAAACGAGCGCGCTCGACGAGGATTACGACGAAGTGTGGTCGGGGTTCCCGAAGGCTGAGGTGCCTACAAAGTAGCGCAGATCAGTCAGCTTCGCGCCAAAACTTGTCGGGACTTGGGATCGCGATCAGCGGCTCGAACGTCACTTTCCAAACGTCGAGTTCCAACGGCCCTCCACGATCGTCGCGGTACAGCGACGCAACAACTTCCACGCCGTCGGCGTCGTCGAATCGACAAGCGCCTACCACTCCTCCAAATTTGCGGCCTTCTCCACCGACGAATTTCAAACTGCCCATGCCGCCGTCGCTCATTTCGGCGACGAGCGGCCATTCCGCGCGATGTGACGAGAAGAAATTGCCGGCCAAGTAGCGCACTAACTCCCATTCGGAATCGGCGAGTGGCCGAACGTCCGCTGTCATTTCATCTGCCGCCGCGCGCTCGCCAGCGTCGCCTTCCCATAGGGCGGCATGATCCCCGCGAGCTTGGCGACGTTGATCTTAGGCTGGCGGTACACCGCCTTGGCATGGCTGAACGTCTTGAACCCGTCCGCCCCGTGATACGCCCCCATCCCCGACGGCCCGACGCCGCCGAACGGGAGTTCCTCCTGGCTGATGTGGAAGATCACGTCGTTGAGCGTCACCCCGCCCGAGATCGTGCGGTCGAGCACGCGGCGGCGCTCCGCATCATTGTCGCCGAAATAGTACAGCCCGAGCGGGCGATCGCGGCGGTTGACCTCGGCGATCGCGGTATCGATGCCGTCGTAGCGGCGCACCGGCAGGATCGGGCCGAAGATTTCCTCCTGCATGACGGTCATGTCGTCGGTCGCGTCGCGGACGATGTGGAGCGGCATTTTCCGCGAGTTCGAGCCAACGAAATCCTCGTTGGCCGGGTTGACCGTCTCGATCGTGGCGCCCTTCGCGCGCGCATCCTCCAGCCAGTCCTGCAGCCGCTGGTGATGCCGGTCGTTGACGATCGAGGTGTAATCGGGGTTCGCCAGCAGCGTCGGGTACATCGCCGACACCGCGGACTTCAGCCCGTCGACCACCGCCTGCTCCTGGTCGTTCGGCACCAGCATATAATCGGGCGCGAGGCAGATCTGGCCCGCGTTCATCATCTTGCCCAGCGCAACGCGCTGCGTGGTCCGCGCGATGTCGGCGCCCTTGCCCACGATCACCGGCGACTTGCCGCCGAGTTCGAGCGTCACCGGGGTCAGATTGTCGGCGGCGGCGTGGAGGATGTGGCGACCGATCCCGGTCGCGCCGGTGAAGATCAGATGGTCGAACGGAAGTTCGGCGAACGCCTTCCCGACCTCCGGCCCGCCCGAGAAGAACGCCAATTCCTCGACGGCGAAATAATTCGGACAAACTTCCTCGAACAGTGCCGCCGTCCGCGCGGTGAACTCGCTCGACTTGACCATCGCGCGGTTGCCCGCGGCGAATATGTTGGCAAGCGGCGCCATGATGAGCTGCACCGGGAAATTCCACGGTGCGATGATTCCGACCACGCCCTTGGGCTGATATTCGATCCAGCCCTTGCCGCCGAGCAGCCCGAGGGGGAACGTCACCGGGCGCCGTTCGGGGCGCATCCACTTGTCGAGGTGTTTGATCGCATGCTTCATCGGCGCGATGGACGCGGCGATGTCGGTGACCATCGACTGTTCGCGGCTGCGATGGCCGAAATCCTCCGACAGCGCGTCGCAGAAGGCATCGGCATGGTCGCGGATCATCGCGGCGGCGCGCTTCAACCGATCCTTGCGGACGGCGGACGGCACCGGCAGCTCGGCCTGAAACGCGGCGCGTTGCGCGGCGAGCGTCTGCTTCATGTCCATCACGCGCACCCCACCAATCCACCCACGGCCAGCACCAGCGTGTCCTTGCCCGGCCGGTCGATCCGCAAGGTCGCGTCACCGATCCGCGCGCCGCTTGCCAGATTGCTGTCCGCGCCCACCGTCATGTCGAGCGTCGCCGTCACGTCGCCGCCTTTATATTCGGTGGTGTGCGAAAAGCCGTAGCCGCCCGCGCCGTTCTGTGCCGACAATGCGAAGTCCTGCACCTTGCCGTCGATCGTCAGGCGAATCGTCGCGGGGTCGGCGACCGCCATCGCGATCAGCGCCTGGCTCGGGCCGCGTGTCCACAAGTATGCGGCGCAGCCCTTCGCAGGCAGCTCCTGCTTGGGCAGCGCGCCGATCGGCAGGCCGTCGACGCTCGCGACGATCGGCGCGGGCGCTGGTGGCGGGGTCTTGTCCTTGGCGAAGGCGGGCGCAGCGATAGCCAGCAAGACGAGCGGGAGCATCTTCATGACCCGAACGCTACCATGACCAGCCACACCGGGTAAGCTGCGATCGCCATCAGCGCACCGAGCGGCAAGCGGTCGGTCGCGCCGATCGGCCGGCCCCGCGCCATCGCCCCAATCACTGCCGCCAGCCCGACCACGCATGCGAGCAGCACGACGAACGGCAGCATCGCCCAGCCGACCCACAACCCGATCGCGCCGAGCAGCTTGGGATCGCCCCCGCCGAGCCCTTCGCGGGCACGAAGGTGCCGGTAGGCGAATCCGATCAGCCAGAGCGAGGCGAACCCGGCGACCGCGCCGATGAGCCGATCTGGCCACGCAGGCGGCGCGACCGCGATCGACGCCAGCCCCGCCAGTGCCAGCACGCCCGTCAACGCGTCGGGCAACCAGAATTCGGCGACATCGAGCGCCGCCAGCGCGAGCAGCAGCCAGCCGAACACCGCCCCGGCGACTCCGATTGCCCCCGGCACGGCGTAACCGCTGATCGCGCCGAGCACCGCGCAACCCAGTTCGATCTGCCAGTGGCGCGGGTCGATCTTCGCGCGGCACGTCCTGCACTTGCCCCGCGCGAGCATTCCGCTCAGCAACGGCACCAGCTCCCACGCTCGAAGCGTCCGCCCGCACCCGTCGCATGCCGACCGCCCGCCGATCACCGACCGACTCCGCGGCCAGCGAATAACCAGCGTCGCGAGGAAACTCCCGACGATTGCGCCGAGCACGCCAAGTCCGGCGGGCCAGACCCAGTCAGCCATTCGGCTTCTTGCGGATGAGATAGCGATAGATGCCGAACAGATTGACCCCGAACAGCACAGTGTTCTGCGTACCGAGAGCAAAGTCCTTCGACAATACCGCACCGGCGATCCAGCAGATCGACGACCCGACGAACACGACGAATCCCCACCCGGTCACCTTTCGTCCGAGGTCGAACGACACCATCAGCGCGGCGATCATGCCGCTGATCGAGGCAGCCCATTTGAGGATCGTGATGAAGGTTTGCATGTCCCTCCCCTAGCCAAGGATGCTGGCGGCTCAAATGATTCACGGCAATTTGAATTTACGCCCTCGCGCGCCTAGATCGCCCCCACCAATCCGGAGCCTCCATTATGACCGCCGACCCGATCGTCATCCTGTCCTATGCCCGCACTCCGATGGGCAGCTTCCAGGGCTCACTGACGGGTGCGTCGGCGACTCAACTCGGCGCAACGGCGGTCAAGGGCGCGGTCGAGCGTGCGGGCGTCGACCCCAAGGATATCGAGCGAATCTACATGGGCTGCGTCCTCCCCGCCGGGCTCGGCCAGGCGCCCGCGCGGCAAGCGGCGATCGGTGCCGGGCTCGGCGATCATGTCGAGGCGACGACGGTCAACAAGATGTGCGGATCGGGCATGCAGGCGGCGATCATGGGCGCGGAAGCGCTTGCGGCCGGGTCGGTCGACCTGCTCGTCGTTGGTGGCATGGAGAGCATGACCAACGCGCCGTATTTGTCGATGCGCCACCGCGGCGGCGCGCGGATCGGGCACGATGTGATGAAGGATCATATGTATCTCGACGGGCTCGAGGATGCGTACGAGCCGGGCAAGCTGATGGGCGCGTTCGCCGAGGATACCGCGCAGGACTATCAATTCACCCGCGCCGCGCAGGACGAGTACGCGATCGCCTCGCTCACCCGTGCGCAGGAAGCGCAGAACTCGGGCGCGTTCGACCGCGAGATAGTGCCGGTCGAGGTCGTTGGGCGGAAGGGCACAGACACGATCACGCGCGACGAACAGCCGGCCAAGGGCGACCCGTCAAAGATCCCCACGCTGCGCCCCGCCTTCTCCAAGGACGGCACGATCACCGCGGCCAACGCCTCGTCGATCTCGGACGGCGCGGCGGCGCTCGTGCTGACCCGCCAGTCAGTCGCCAACAAGCTCGGCAAGACGCCGGTCGCGCGGATCGTCGCGTCCGCGGCGCATGCGCACGCGCCGGCGCTGTTCACCACCGCGCCGGTCAACGCGATGCAGAAGGTGCTCGACAAGGCCGGCTGGTCGGTCGGCGACGTCGACCTGTTCGAGGTCAACGAAGCGTTCGCGGTGGTCGCGATGATCGCGATGCACGACCTCGGCATTCCGCACGACAAGATCAACGTGCATGGGGGGGCGACCGCGCTCGGCCACCCGATCGGCGCGAGTGGCGCGCGTATCCTGACGACGCTCATTTCCGCGCTACAGACGCGCGGCGGGACCAAGGGCGTCGCGTCGCTGTGCATCGGCGGCGGCGAAGCGACCGCGTTCGCGGTAGAGCTGATCGGCTAAAGTGCCAGCGTGAAATAGCGGCTGAAGCTCGTGTCGGTGTAGTCACCGAACGGCTCGGTCTCGACGAAGCCGGCGGAGCAATACAGCGCGTGCGCCGCTTCGAAAGGCGCGGTGCGGCCGGTTTCGAGGCTGAGCCGTCGGTATCCGCGCGTCCTTGCCTCGGCGATCATGTGGTCGAGCACGGCCCGTCCGACGCCACGGCGCAGCGCGGTTGGTGCGGTACGCATCGACTTCAGCTCACCATGCCCGGCGTCGAGGCGCTTCATCGCGCCCATGCCGAGCAGGTGACCGTCGTCCCATACCGTCCATACGGTGACGTCGGGGTGGCTGAGCCCCGACGAATCGAGCGCGAAAACGTGGCACGCCGGCGAATGCGCGTGCATCTCGCGCAGGTGGTATTCGACCAGCGCCGCCACTTCGGGCCGCGACAGGTCGTCGCGCTCGATCCTCACGCGCCAGCTATTCCAGCGTTTCGGTCGGATCGACGCCCCAGATGTGGCTGACCTCGACGAACCCCCCGCGGCCCTTGACGTCAAGGTAGCACCAGCCGTTGCCGCACTGGTTGACCTTGCCGACCACGCCGGGCGCCGCGCGCCAGTTGACCTTGCCGGCGTAGCGCGGGCTGTCGCGCAGTTCGGCCACGTCGCCCATCACCATCGCGGTCCGCGTGTCGCTGATCAGGTTTGCCTGCATCCAGCCCTGCGTACCACCCGGATCCTCGACCTTGCGCCACAGCGCGCCGGCCCCCTTTTCCTTGAAATTCTCGACCACCTTCACCGGCAAACCGGGGCGGACATAGCGCCAGCTGATCGGATAGTTGCGCCCCGGGCCGGTGCGCATCCGCGCTTCGGACGCCTGAATCGACCCGAAATAGGGCGGCTTCTTCTCGACCAGCGCCGCCACCGCCGGCACCGCGAGGCCGAGCGCCGCGATCATCGTCATTGCCTTCGCCATCCGCATGGCAAACCCCTTCTTAACCCATCGAGTCGTTCTGTATCGCGTGCGCGCACCCCGCATCAACCGAGTTGACCTGCACCGAAACCCCCGCCAAGCCGCGAACATGCCCAATTCGAGACGAAAACCTCGGGTGATCGTGACGCGCGAATTGAGCGATGCGGTGATGGACCGCATGGCCGAACTGTTCGACACGCAGCTCAACCGCGACGATATCGCGATGACGCGCGAGCAACTGATCGCGGCGATCCAGGACGCCGACGTGCTCGTCCCGACCGTCACCGACGCGATCGACGAGGATCTGATCGAGGCAGCGGGCGACCGGCTGAAGCTGATCGCCAATTTCGGCAACGGCGTCGACCATATCGACTTGAAGGCGGCGCGCGCGCGCGGCATCCTGGTCACCAACACGCCCGGCGTGCTGACCGACGACACCGCCGACATGACGATGGCGCTGATCCTGTCGGTGCCGCGGCGGCTGGCCGAGGGCGAAAAGCTCGCGCGGTCGGGCGAATGGCGCGGGTGGAGCCCGGGCGCCATGCTGGGCCACCGGATCGGCGGCAAGACGCTGGGCATCGTCGGGATGGGCCGGATCGGCCAGGCGGTCGCGGCGCGCGCGCGTGGCTTCGGGCTGACGGTGCATTACCACAACCGCCATCGCTTGCCGGAGGCGCTCGAAGCGCAACTCGGGGCGACGTGGCACGCTGACCTCGACGAGATGCTCGCCGGGTCGGACTTCGTCACGATCCACACGCCGCACACCGACCAGACCGAACACGTCATCGACGCGCGGCGGCTCGGCCTGCTCAAGCCCGAAGCGTATCTGATCAACACCTCGCGCGGCACCGCGATCGACGAAGCCGCCCTGATCGATGCGCTGGAGGCCGGCAGGATCGCCGGCGCGGGGCTCGACGTGTTCGAACACGAACCGGCGATCGACCCGCGGCTGCTCGCCTTGTCCAACGTCGTGCTGCTCCCGCACATGGGATCGGCGACCTACGAAGCGCGCACCGCCACCGGCGAACGCGTGATCAGCAACATCCAGCACTGGGCAGACGGTCATCGGCCACCCGATCAGGTATTGGAGGGGTGGATATGACGTTGCGAGACCTGGGGCTGGCGCTCCTCGTATCGATCGGCACGGCGGCCCCGGCGCTCGCGCAGGATGCCGATAGCGCGGGCTGGCCATTGCCGCGCAACGACGTGCCGGGAACGCCATCCGCCAGCCCGACGGTCGACGACTGCGCTAGGAAAGCGTGCATCTATCTGGTCAACCTGTCCAACCACCGCGTGACGCAGTTCCGGTATGCGACCGCGCCGGACAAGAGCAGCCTCCCGCAGTGGAGCGGCAACCAGTTCGCGCCCAATTACGATTTCTATTCGAAGCGCTGGACCGCCTGGTACCCGCCCAAGCTCGCCGGCTGCATCCTCGCGCTCAAGGTGGTGATGTCGCTCGACGGCAAGGACCATGAGGAAAGCGGGACGTTCGACGTCTGCGCGAACCCGACGCTGTTGTTCACCATCCAGGACCCTACCGAGCCAAGAGGCACGGTCACGGTCGATCCGCTCCCGGACGATCCCGCGCCCGCGGCTAAACCCTGACGCTCAATCCCCGGTCAAAATCCGGTCGACCAGCTGTTTCACCGTGGGCACGAAGCCGTTCGAATAGAACGGGTCCTTCTTGAAATTGTACGCGCCGTGGCCCGCGAACATCAGATTGCGGTCGGTGTCGCCGCCGTGCGCGATATCCTGCAGCGTCTTCTGGATGCAGAAGCTGCGTGGGTCGGCGAGACGGCCGGTCGAGTTGGTCTCGCTGTCCTTCCATGACGAGAAGGCGCACTGGCTGAGGCACCCCATGCAGTCGGCCTGATCCTTGCGGATTTCGGCCTTCTCCGCCGGCGTCACGAAGACGAGCGTGTTATCGGGCGTCTTGAGTGCATCGGTGAAACCGTGCCCGAACCATTCGCGCGCGCGGAGCAGATCGTTGCGCGTCACCCAGAAATTCTTGCCCTTCACCCCGACGTCGAGCTGGAACGTGTGGTCACCGGCTTCCTGCGTCGAGAACGCGATCTGGCGCTCCGACCGCGCTTCGAGCGCGCGGAGGAACGGGTTGCGCACCGCCGATGAATAAAAACCGGTCGGCGAGAAGCGGTGGAGCAGCACCTCGCCCGGCTCGATGTCCATCAGCTTGGCTTTCCAACCGTCGGGGATCGGGCTTTCCTGAGTCAGCAGCGGTCGCGTACCGAACTGAAAGACGATCTGACCGAGCTCGGGATTGTCGATCCAGTCGTTCCAGTCGCGCAGATACCAGACGCCGCCGGCCATCACGATCGGGGTCGAATCGGGAATGCCGCCCTCACGCATCGTCTCGCGCAATTCCTTGACGCGCGGGTACGGGTCCTGCGGCTTCAATGGGTCTTCGGCGTTCGACAGCCCGTTGTGCCCGCCGGCGAGCCACGGATCCTCGTACACCACCGCCGCGAGCCATTCGGCGGCCTTCGAATAGGCGCGCTTCCACAGCGCGCGGAACGCTCGGCCCGAGCTCACAATTGGTAGATAGTTCACGTTGTAGGACGCTGCGATCTCGGACAATTTGTACGGCATGCCCGCGCCGCATGTCACCCCGGCGACGAGCCCGCGCGTGCGCTCCAGCACACCGTGCAGCACGCGCTGCGCGCCGCCCATTTCCCACAGCACGTTGATGTTGATCGCACCCTTGCCGCCGGCGATGTCAAACGCCCGCTTGACCTGCTGCACCGCGCCTTCGATCGCGAAGTCGATCAGTTCCTCGTGCCGTTCGCGCCGAGTCAGCGCCTTGTAGATCTGCGGGATGATCTTGCCGTCGGGGTCGTAGCTGTCGGCGTTGACCGCGCTGACCGTGCCGATCCCGCCCGCCGCCGCCCAGGCACCCGCCGAAGCGTGGTTGGTTGCCGCGACGCCCTTCCCGCCCTCGACCAGCGGCCAGACCTCCCGGCCGTTGTAAATGATGGGCTTCAGGCCTTTGAACACTTCTATCTCCTGGGACAGCAACGCACCGATATAGCGACTGGATGCGTGCGTGCGAGCAAATAGCGACTTAGGTTAGGCTGCCTGCCCTACCCGCCGCTTCCTCGTACAACGCGCGATAGGCGGCGATCATTGTCTTCTCGTCATATTCGGCAACAGCCTTGGCGCGATTGAGCTTGCCGACGGTCGCGCGGCCCGCGGGATTCGCCGCCGCCTCCTGAATGACATCGCGCAAGCCCACCTCGTTGCGGTGCTGGTCGATCAACGGCCAGTTCTCGCGGCACACCATGTGCAGCATGTCGCCGACATTGGGCGCCGCGATCGGCAGGCCGGCGGCCATGCCCTCGACCACCGAGATCGGGAATTGCTCGCTCAGCGACGACAGCGCCATGATATCGAACAGCCCAACATATTCGTGCGGGTTGGGCAGGAAACCGGGCATGACGAGTTGATCGGTCATGCCCATGTTCGCCGCCGTCTGTTCTATCTTCGCACGTTCCGGCCCCTCGCCGACGATCACCAGCCGGATGCGCGCCGGGCATCCCGCCACCGCGCGGACCAGCGCGGGAAGGTTCTTGACCTCGCGCAGCCCTGCCAGTGCACCGACCACGACCTCGCCCGGTTTACGCACAAAGCCGGGAATCGCCTTCGGGTCGGGCGTCCGCGCATAGAGCGAGGTCTGGATACCATTCGCGATGCGATGCAGTTTGGGCGGCCCAATCTTCCACACCGTCTTGGCGAGATGCTCGAGCGTCGCCGACGGCACCACGACCGCGTCCGCCGCGCCGAACGCGAGCCGGCGATAGACGGTGCGCCGCGTCTTGAGCCGTGCGGCCTCGTCGGCGTTGAACCCGTCCTCGTGGTGGACGATCGGCGGCGCGCCCTTGGGGAAGGCGCGCTTGGCCATCACCGCGTCGATCCCGCCCCAATTGTAGCTGAGCACCAGGTCGAAACGGCGCATGTATTTCGCGATCGCCTCGAACCGCGCGGGCGACGGGCGGCCGGTGAGCGGCGGCGGGTTTTGCGCGATCTCGTAGGCGATCCCCTTGGCGATCGCGTCACGCGCGCCCAGCGCGTCGGGCATTCCCGACACGATCGTATGCCGGGCGCGGTCGCCGAACGCATTCATCAACCGGACGGCGCGCGCTTCCTTGCCGCCCAGGTCGAACGACGAATGCATGTGCAGGATGTTGAGCGGCGCGGGCATGAAGGCCCCTACCCAGCTTCGTGCCCGCCGATCAAGCGTTAGGCGCCGACCGGTTCGCGCGCGACCCGGTCGAGCAACCGGTCGATTCCCGCCGCCGCTTCGCGCTCGGTCAGCAGCGGGGTGTGGCCCACGTCAGGCACCGTCACCAGCTCGGCCTGGTCCAGCCGGGCGAGCATTTTCGCCGCGGTCGCTTCGCCCAGCACGTCCGACCGCGCGCCGCGCACGATGAGGGTCGGCACATGCTTCAACGCATCGAACGCCGCCCACATGTCCGGCCCCGTCTCGTTCCCCGGCACACGGAACGGTTCGGCGATCTTCATGTCGTAATCGAGCACGATCCGCCCCGCGCTATTGAGCCGGTACAACCGCTTCGCCATCGCCAGCCAATCCTCGATCGAATGGTTCGGATAGACGTCGGCGTTACCCTCCTGCACCGCGCGGGCGGCGTGCATCCAGGTCGGCCAGGTGTTCGACTTGCCGACATAGGAACGGATGCGGCCCAGCCCCGCCGCCTCGATCTCCGGCCCGACATCGTTGAGCAACACGCCCGCCAGCTTCTCCGGTGCGGTCGCCGCGAGCAGCATCGCGACGATCCCGCCAAGCGAGGTGCCGAACGCGACGTAGCGATCTATGCCAAGCTCCGCGAGCAGCGCCTCGACGTCCTTGACGTAGGTCGTCGGAACGTAGCTCATCGGATCCTTGGCCGCCCCGCTCCCGCCGCGCCCACGGAAATTGACCGCGATGACGCGCCACTCGCCCGCCAGCCGCTCGGCCACCTCCTCGAAATCGCGCGCGTTGCGAGTCAGGCCGGCGAGACACAGGATTGGCGGGCGATCCTCGCGCCCCGGATAGTCGCGATAGTGCAGCCGCACCTCGTCGTCCGACTCCCAGTAGCGATTTTCGTAAGCCGACATGGTTGCGTCCTCTTGGGCGACACCGCCATATTGCCGCATGCCCGCCGCCCCGCAAGCTTATCGGCCCGAAACCGCGATCCTCGAACTTGGCGACGCGTTCTACGATCTGGTCGCGGCGGCGGACTTCCCGCAGACGATCCTGCGCTTCCGCAACGACCGCGCGGCGGCGGAGGTTGGACTGGATTCGCTTACCGTCGCAGAGTGGATCGCGCATTTCGGACGCTTCGCTCCCCTGCCCGGCACGCTGCAGCAACCGCTCGCGCTCCGCTATCACGGGCATCAGTTCCGCGTGTACAATCCGGACATCGGGGACGGGCGCGGGTTCCTGTTCGCGCAGATGCGCGACGGCGCGAACCGCTTGATGGACCTCGGTACCAAGGGATCGGGGCAGACGCCCTACAGTCGATTCGGCGATGGGCGGCTGACGCTCAAGGGCGGGGTGCGCGAAGTGCTCGCCACCGAAATGCTCGAGGCGCTCGGGGTGTCGACCTCACGCAGTTTCTCGCTGATCGAAACCGGTGAAGCGCTCGAGCGTGGCGACGAGCCCTCGCCGACGCGATCGGCCGTACTCGTGCGACTGAGCCACAGCCATATCCGCATCGGCATGTTCCAGCGGCTCGCCTATTTCCGCGAGGCGGACAATCTCCGTGCGCTCACTGCCTATGTCCTGCGCCACCTCTACGACGAGGAACCGGGCGAGGACGCTCCCGTCCGCTTGCTCGACCTCGTCGTCCAGCGCACCGCGCGCCTCGCGGCAAGCTACATGGCGGCCGGGTTCGTCCATGGTGTGCTCAATTCGGACAACATCAACGTCACCGGCGAAAGCTTCGATTACGGCCCGTGGCGGTTCAACCCGACCTGGGACCCGGCCTTCACCGCCGCCTATTTCGACCATCAGGGGCTGTACGCGTTCGGCCGCCAGCCCGAGGCGATCCATTGGGACGCGATGCAGCTCGCGGTCGCTTTGCGCCCGATCTGCGAGGCCGAGCCGCTGATCGCGGTGCTCGACACGTTCGGCGACCATTACCAGCGCGCGGTCAGCAACGCGATCCTGTGGCGGCTCGGCCTGACGCCGCGCGATCCCGACAGTGACCGCGCCCTGGTCCAGACGATCGAGCCGGTGCTGCGAGGTACTGCCACTCTGATCGACCGGTTCTTCTTCGATGCGTTCGGCGGCGTCCTGCCCGACAGCTACGGCGAGGAATGGACCGACGCGCGCGCCGCGCTCGCCACCTACGCCCCGCACATCAACCGCCGCTCGCATCCTTACTGGTCCGGCGAGCCCTGTTCGATGCTGATCGACGAGGTCGAATCGATCTGGTCGGCGATCGACGAAAATGACGACTGGGCGCCGTTCCACGCCAAGATCGCCGCGATCCGCACGATGGGCGAAGCGCTGGCGGACGCCGCGCCGACTCGCTAGGACAGCGGCGAATGCCCGAGTTGATCTCCCACGAACCAGCGACCGGCGCCGAATTGTGGCGCGGCAGTATCGGCGACGCCGATGCCGAAGTCGCGGTCGCGCGCGCCAGCTGGCCCGAATGGGCGGCCAAGCCGGTCACTTTCCGGATCGAAACACTGCGCCGCTACGCCAACGTCGTGCGCGCGAAGGCGGACGCGTTCGCCGACCTGATCGCGCGCGAAACCGGCAAGCCTTTATGGGAGGCCAAGACCGAAGTCGCCTCGGTCATCGCCAAGGTCGATATCTCCGTCGCGGCCTATTCGGAGCGCACCGGCCAGCGCCGGATGGAAGCCGATGCCGGCAGCCGGATGGCGTTGCGCCACAAGCCGCACGGCGCGCTGGCGGTGCTCGGCCCGTACAATTTCCCGGCGCACCTGCCGAACGGACACATCGTGCCCGCGCTGATCGCGGGCAATGCCGTCATCTTCAAGCCATCCGAAAAGACCCCCGCATCGGGCGCAATGCTGATCGAATGCCTGCGCGAGGCGGGCGTGCCGGACGGCTGCGCGCGGCTGCTGATCGGCGGCCCGTCGGAGGGCAAGGCGCTCGCCGCGCATCCCGATATCGACGGGCTCCTGTTCACCGGGTCGGCGCACACCGGGCTCGCGCTCAACCGCCAGTTCGCGAGCCATCCCGAAAAGATCCTCGCGCTCGAAATGGGCGGCAACAACCCGATCATCGTGTGGGACACGCCCGACCTCTACGCCGCCGCGGTGCTGGTCGTGCAATCGGCGTTCACCAGCGCGGGTCAGCGCTGCACCGCGGCGCGGCGGCTGATCGTCGACGAGGCTTTATACCAGCCGTTGATGACCGAGCTCGGCAAGATCGTCGACCGGCTGATCGTCGGCGCGCCGCACGACAACCCGGCGCCGTTCATGGGACCGGTGATCGACAACGACACCGCCGACCTGCTGACCGAAAGCTTTCTCGAACTGATGATGCGCGGCGGCAAGCCGATCCGCCACTTGGAGCGCCCGCAGCCCAATTTGCCCTTCCTCCATCCCGGCATCCTCGACGTGACGGGAATGAACGACCGCCCCGACATCGAGTTGTTCGGCCCGATCCTGCAAGTCGTCCGCGCGCTCGATTTCGACGAGGCGATCGCGGAGGCGAACAACACCCGCTACGGCCTGTCGGCGAGCCTGATCAGCCAGACCCCAGATCTTTACAACCGCTTCTGGGCCAACGCCCGCGCGGGGATCGTCAACTGGAACAAGCCGACCAATGGCGCCAGTTCGGGCGCACCGTTCGGCGGGATCGGCTGGTCGGGCAACCACCGGCCCAGTGCTTATTATGCGGCGGATTATTGCGCGTACCCGGTGGTCTCGAACGAGGCCGATTCGGCGCGCGCGAGCATCGGCATCGGGTTGCGCGACTACGAAGTCGAATAACGCTTCGCCGCGGCCGGGCTTGCAACCTTCCGCGACTTGCCTAGTTTAGGACTTGCGGACCGGGCCCCTCTGGCGAGGGCTTTCAAGCCTTCGTGATGTCGGACCGCATCGAGGTTAGCTCGGTGCAGGTTCGGTTGCCTTTTCCCCCGGCTCCAACTCCTCCATCGCAGCTGACCTCGATCGATAAACCATCGATGGAGTGGCTTTGTAATGACGAACCTTATCGAGCGGCTGATCGCCGCCCACCAGCTCATCAACCGAGAGATTCGCCGCGAACTGGCGCGCATTGCGCCCGACGCGCTGCGGCTGCGCGAGCTCAAGAAGCGCCGTCTCGCGATCAAGGATCGGCTGTTCCGGCATGTCCCCGACGCGGCCGAGATGCGGCGCGTGGCGCGGATCGCGCTCGCCCGCCGTGCGGCGACGGTTTGAGGAGGGCGAAGCGATGAACACTTACACCCCCTTCTCCCGCCTGGCGCAGTCGAGCGCGGCGTTCGACGCCGAGTTGCGCGGCTACATGCTGGGGATCTACCGCAACATGGGGCTCGGCCTTGCGCTGACCGGACTCGTCGCGCTGGCGGTGGCCGCGACGCCGCCGCTCAGCGCGCTGATCTTCGGCACCCCGCTCAAATGGGTGGCGATCTTCGCGCCGCTCGCCTTCGTGATGTTCTTCAGCTTCCGGATCGAACGGATGACCACAGCGCGGGCACGCACCGCCTTCTTCGCGTTCGCCGCAGTTATGGGCGTGTCGATGGCGAGCCTCTTCCTGGTCTTCACCAAGCTCAGCATCGCCAGCGCCTTCTTCACGGCGGCCGCGATGTTCGCCGGGTTGAGTCTTTGGGGCTACACCACGAAGCGCGACCTGACGGGGCTAGGCTCGTTCCTGATGGTCGGGCTGATCGCGGTGATCGGGGTCAGCCTGATCAACCTCTTCCTCGGGTCGTCCGCGCTGCAAATGCTGATCTCAGTCGTCGGTGTCGTGGTGTTCGCCGGGCTGACCGCGTGGGACACGCAGCGGCTCAAGAGCGAATTCGTCCAGTTCCGTGGGAGCCAAGCGCTCGACAAGATGGCGATCATGGGCGCGCTGTCGCTCTATCTGAACCTGATCAACATGTTCCAGTTGCTGCTCGGCCTGATGGGCCAGCGGGAGGAGTGAGATGACCGGATTCAACTGCCCCGTCGACGGCGCGACTCTGGTGCCGATCGAGCGCCAGGGGATCGAGATCGACCATTGCCCGACGTGTCGCGGCGTGTGGCTCGACCGCGGCGAGCTCGACAAGATCATCGAGCGGTCGGCGGCCGCAGCACCGGTCGCGGCGGCGTTCGATCGGCGCCTGTCGTACGACGATCGCTACGACCCGCATCCGCCGAAACGCAAGCGGTCGCTCCTCGAGGATCTGTTCGACTGATCCTCACCGGGGCGGGCGTGGCAAAAGTTCCGCTACGCCCGCCCCAACCAACCGTGCGTTGCCGCAACGGCCTCACACGACCATTTCGCGGCGATGGCAACGCTTCTCGATCCGCAGGCGCGCGGGCGCGTCATTCTGGTCGGCGCCGGTCCCGGCGATCCCGGTCTGCTCACCGTTCGCGCGGTGGAGGCGCTGAAAGGCGCCGACGTCGTCGTTCACGACGGGCTGATCGACCCGCGCGTCCTCGACCTTGCGCCGCGCGAGGCGCACCGCATCTCGGTCGCCAAGCAGCGCGCCAAGCACACCCTACCGCAGGACGCGATCAACGCGCTGATCGTCGCGCACGTCCGCACCGGCGCGACCGTCGTGCGGCTGAAAGGCGGCGACCCGTTCATCTTCGGGCGCGGCGGCGAGGAGGTCGAGGCAGTCCGGAGCGCCGGGTTGCCGGTCGAGGTGATCCCGGGCGTATCCGCGGCGCTCGGCTGCGCGGCGGAGGCGATGCTGCCGCTCACCCACCGCGATCATTCGTCGGCGGTCAGCTTCGTCGCGGGTCAGTGCAAGGGGCTCGCCGATCAGGACTGGTCGGGGCTCGCCGGCAAGGGCCGCACGCTCGTCATCTACATGGGCGTCGCGACCTGCCCCGACATCGCCGACAAATTGATGGCCGACGGCGTCGCGCCCGACATGCCCGTAGCGGTGCTGGAGAAGGGCACGCTCGACGGTAGCCGCGCGATCAAGACCCTGCTCGCCGACCTCGGCCCGATGGTCGAGCGCGAGAAGGTGCAAAGCCCGGCGATCATCGTCGTCGGCGACGTGGTCGAGCTGTCCGATGCCGAGGACAAGCTCGCGCGCTGGGCGCGCGTGGCCGAGGCGGCGGCGGCATGAAGCTGCTCACCGGCAACGACCTGCCCACGGGCGACGTCATCTGGTGGACCGGCCAGGGATGGTCGCGCCACGTCGAGGATGCGGTGGATGTCGGCGACAAGGGCGAGGCGATCCTCCACGCCGAGGACGGTGCGTGCCGCGTCAATGGCGGCGCGATCATCGACGCGACCGAAACGCCCGACGGCCCCCGTCCCGCGCACATCAAGGACCGCATCCGCGCGCTCGGACCCACGGTGCGGCCCGATCTGACGCTCAAGCCGAGCGATCCAACCGCCGGCGATTGGGTGATCTGATGTACCGCTACGACCAATACGACCAGGCGATCGTCGATGCGCGCGTCGAGGAATTCCGCGACCAGGCGCGCCGCCGGCTCGCCGGGCAATTGACCGACGATCAGTTCAAGCCGCTGCGCTTGAAGAACGGGCTCTACCTCCAGCTTCACGCGTACATGCTGCGCGTCGCGATCCCTTATGGCACGCTCGACAGCCGCCAGATGCGGATGCTCGGCCACATCGCGCGCAAGTACGACCGCGGCTACGGCCATTTCACCACGCGGCAGAACCTCCAGTACAATTGGATCAAGCTGGAGGAGGCCGCGGACATCCTCGCCGACTTGGCAACTGTCGAGATGCACGCGATCCAGACCAGCGGCGAGAGCATCCGCAACCTGTCGTCGGACCAATATGCCGGCGCCGCGGCGGACGAAGTGTGCGACCCCCGCCCCTGGGCCGAGCTGATCCGGCAAGCGACGACCTTCCACCCCGAATTCAGTTACCTGCCGCGCAAGTTCAAGATCGCGGTGACTGCGGCAGATGAAGACCGGGCGGCGATCCGGCTGCACGATATCGGGCTAAAGCTGGTGAAGAACGACGCCGGTGAACTCGGTTTTGAAGTCTATATCGGCGGCGGCATGGGGCGCACGCCGTTCGTCGCGCCGCTGATCCGGCCGTTCCTGCCCGCCGATCACCTGTTCTCGTACATCGAGGCGGCGTTGCGCGTGTGGAACATGGGCGGGCGCCGCGACAATATCCACAAGCAGCGAATCAAGATCCTCGTCCACGAACTCGGCCAGGAGGAATTCACCCGCCGCGTCGAGGCCGAATGGCAGGCAATCCTCAAGAACGGCTCCGACGTGCCGCGCGCCGAGTTCGACCGCATCGCAGCCTATTTCGCGCCACCGCCGTTCGAGACCGGCCTCTCGGACGACATCGACCGCAGCGATCCCGATTTCGCGCTCTGGGTCGCCCAGAACGTCAAGCCGCACAAGGCGCCGGGCTATGCCATCGTCAATATCAGCCTGAAGCCGGTCGGCGGCATTCCCGGCGATGCGTCGGCCGAGCAGATCGAACTGATGGCCGACCTCGCCGAACGCTACAGCTTCGACGAACTGCGCGTGACGCACGCGCAGAACATCGTCCTGCCGCATGTCCGCAAGGCCGACCTCTATGCGCTGTGGCAGATGCTCGAGGCGAACGGCCTCGCCACCGCCAATCTCGACCTGATCAGCGACATCATCGCGTGCCCGGGGCTCGATTATTGCAGCCTCGCCAACGCGCGCTCGATCCCGGTCGCGCAGAAGATCGCGACGCGCTTCGCCGATCTCGGCCGCCAGCGCGAACTGGGCGAACTCAAGCTCAAGATTTCGGGCTGCATCAATGCCTGCGGCCACCACCATGCCGGGCATATCGGCATCCTGGGGGTCGATAAGAAAGGCACCGAGAATTACCAATTGCTGCTCGGCGGATCGGGCGCGGAGGATGCCAGCCTCGGCAAGATCACCGGCCCCGGCTTCAACGAGGACGGCCTGGTCGACGCGGTCGAGCGCGTGACCGACAAATATCTCGCGCTGCGCGAGGACGGCGAACGCTTCCTCGACACCTATCGCCGCGTCGGGTTCGATCCATTCAAGGAGGCGATCTATGGGTGATCCCTTGCGCTTCCGCGACGACGACGCGGCCGAGGAACCGGCCGTCACGCTCGATGCGTTTCTCGATCAGCGCGATGCGACGGCGGTGCGGCTCGAAGCTGGCGAAGATCCCCGCGCGCTCCTGCCGCACCTCGGCCAGCTCGCGCTGATCGAGATCGACTTCCCGCGCTTCCGCGACGGACGCGGCTATTCGTCGGCACGCGTGTTGCGCGAGGCGGGCTATACCGGCGAACTCCGCGCCGCGGGCGATGTGCTGGTCGACCAGATCGATCATATGCGCCGCTGCGGGTTCGACAGCTTCGCACCCTACGCGCCGATCGACCCGGCGGTGCTAAAGGCGTCGCTCGAACGCTACGAATATCGCTATCAACCCGCCGCCGACGACGCGGTCCCGGTGTGGAAGCTGCGGCATGGCTAGCGCGCTGCGCAAGATCGACCTGATCGACACCGCGCCGGCCTTCACCCAGGCCGACGCCGACCGCCTCAACGCGCGGTTCGCGGGGGTCGAGACGCTGACGATGCTGCGCGCGCTTTTCGCCGAAGGCATTCTCGGCAACACCGCCGTGGTGTCGTCGTTCGGCACCGAGAGCGCGGTGCTGCTGCACCTGATGGCGCGCGCCGACCCCGCCACGCCGGTGATCTTCGTCGATACGCTACGGATGTTTCCGGAAACGCTTGCCTATCGCGATACGCTGCTCGCGGCATTCGGGCTGCGCAACGGCCATACGATCACCCCCGATCCGCTCGTCCTGGCGGAGAAGGACGCGCAACGGCTGCGCTGGTCATACGATCCCGACGGCTGCTGCGCGATCCGCAAGGTCGAGCCGCTCGCGCGCGCCAAGGCCGGGCTCGACAGCTGGATTTCGGGGCGCAAGGCGTTCCAGTCGCACACGCGCCAGAACATCGCGCGGTTCGAGGTCGAGGACGGCCGGCTGAAGGTCAACCCGCTCGGCGACTGGGTGAAGGCCGATCTCGACGCCTATTTCGCCGAGCACGATTTGCCGCGTCATCCGCTCGAGGTCGACGGCTACGCCTCGGTCGGGTGCCAGCCGTGCACGTCGAAAGTGCTGCCCGGCGAAGACCCGCGCGCGGGCCGCTGGCGCGGGTGGGACAAGACCGAATGCGGCATTCACGTGCCCGAGAAACCGGGCGAGGAGCCGGTTTTCTGAAACTTCGCCATTGCGAGCGCAGCGAAGCAATCCAGACGCCCGCGCGACGCTGGATTGCTTCGCTACGCTCGCAATGGCGGGTGGAAGCTATTCGTAACTCGGCCCGGTGTAATCGCCGGCGTAATCGCTGAACAACGTGTAGCGCGGCTCGAATTTCAGGATGACCTTGCCTGTCGACCCGTGGCGCTGCTTGGCGACGATCAGCTCGGCCAGTCCGTTGACGCGCTCCATGTCCTGGCCCCACTTGGCATAATCTTCGAAGACCTTGACGTCGTCGCCCTCGACCGGGTGCTTGGGTTCCTTCGCCGCGACGTAATAATCCTCGCGATAGACGAACAGCACGACGTCGGCGTCCTGCTCGATCGATCCCGATTCGCGCAGGTCGGAGAGCTGTGGGCGCTTGTCCTCGCGCTGCTCGACCGCGCGGCTGAGCTGCGACAGCGCGAGCACGGGAACGTTCAGATCCTTCGCAAGCGTCTTCAATCCGCGGCTGATCTCCGAGATTTCCTGCACGCGATTGTCGTTCGACGACCGTCCGCTCCCGGTCAGCAGCTGAAGGTAATCGACCACCACCATGCCGATCCCGTCCGCGCCGTGCCGCCGCTGCAATCGCCGCATCCGCGTGTGGAGTTGGCCGATCGTGAGCCCCGCGGTGTCGTCGATCACGAACGGCAGGTTCTGGAGCTCGCCCGAGGTGACGACCAGCCGATCCATCTCGGACTGGCTGATCTTGCCCATCCGCAAATCCTGGCTGCTGATCTTCGATTGCTCGGCGAGCACGCGGGTCGCGAGCTGGTCGGCCGACATTTCGAGACTGAAGAACGCGACCTTGGCGCCGATCCGCTGCTTCGGATCGATCCCGTCAGCCTCGTCCTGCATGTACCGCTGCGCCGCGTTGAACGCGATGTTGGTGGCGAGCGACGTCTTGCCCATGCCTGGGCGCCCGGCGAGGATGATCAGGTCGGACTTATGGAACCCGCCCATCTTGGCGTTGACCGAGCTCAGCCCGGTGGTCACGCCCGACACCCCGCCGCCCGAATTGAGCGCGCGGTCGGCCATCTGGATCGCCGCGGTGCTGGCCTGCGCGAAGGTCTTGACCGACGCCTCGCTGCCCCCGTCGGCGGCGACCTTGAACAATTCCTCCTCGGCCGCTTCGATCTGGCCGCGCGGGTTGACCTCCTTAGAGGTGTCCATCGCCTTGTCGACCAAATCCCGCCCGACCTCGATCAGCGTGCGCAGCATCGCGAGGTCGTAGATCTGCTGCGCGAATTGCCGCGCACCGATCAGCCCCGCGCCCGACCCGGTCAGCCGTGCGAGATAGCCCGGCCCGCCCAATTCCTTCATCGCCGGGTCGGCCTCGAACATCGGGCGCAGCGTCACCGGCGTCGCGGTCATGTCGCTTTCGCGCAACTGCTTGATCGCGGTGAAGATTCGCCCGTGGAGCGGCTCGAAGAAATGATCGGCGGTCAGCCGGTCGGTCTCGTCGGCGATGCGATTGTCGATCATCATCGCGCCGAGCAACGCGGCTTCCGCCTCGACATTCTGCGGGAGCGTCGGGGGGTCGGTCGGGGTGAGGGAATGAATCGCGGTCGCCATTTCGATCCCTTACGCCGATCCTTCCGCCGCCTCCAACAATTCGCCGCTGTGGATAATCGGGATGGATGCATTTAAGCGCCAAAGCGTGGCCGATCATCGCATCAAGCAGATCAAGCTCGATGAGCGCTCGATCCTATGGCGCAACGCCGATGTCGAACAGGAACGCCGCATCGCGATCTACGACCTGATCGAGGAAAACAGTTTTCGGCCCGAACGCGAGTATCCCGATGACTATGCGGGACCCTATTTGCTCGATCTCGGGGTCGAGGAAGGGCGGCTGGTGCTGGCGCTGTCGCGCGAGGACGGCACGCCGCTCGAAAAGCTGATCCTGTCGCTCGGCACGCTGCGACGGCCGATCAGAGACTATTTCGCGATCTGCGATTCTTACTATGACGCCATCCGCCATGCGAGTCCGGCCCAGATCGAGACGGTGGACATGGCGCGCCGCGGCATTCACAACGATGCCGCGGACCTGCTCAAGGACCGGCTCGCGGGCAAGATCGAGGTTGATTTCAACACCGCGCGGCGGCTCTTCACGCTGATCTGCGTCCTGCACATCCGGGGCTGAGAATGACCAGGCGCAAGGCTTTGTGGGGCGGGTTGATCGCCGTCGCGATCGCGTTCGCGGTCGCTCTCTATCTGTTCGCGCTGAACTGGCGCCCCTCCCCCTCCAACTATCCGTCTCAGGGCGTGGATGTGTCGGCGGCAACCGGCGCAATCGACTGGAACGCGGTCAAGGCGGCGGGCGCCGAGTTCGGCTATATCGTGGCGACCGATGGTGCGGATCGCGACACCCGGTTCGAGGAAAATTGGCGCGGCGCGGCGGCCGCCGATATCCGGCGCGGCGCTATCCACGTCTTGTCGCTGTGCCGCTCTGCCGCCGACCAGATCAACAATTTCAACACCACGGTCCCCATGTCGGCCGACGCGCTGCCCCCGGCGTTATCGATCGACTTCGCTCCGGGCTGCGATGCCCGGCCTGAGCGCGATGCCGTACTGGCGGAGCTGCGCCGCTTCATCGCCGCGGTCGAAGCGCATAGCGATCGGCCCGTCATCCTGCTCGTCTCGCGCGCGTTCGAGGCGCGGTATCGCGTGACTGCAGCTTTCGACCGCCCCGTTTGGAGCGCGGCAAACTTCTTCGCGCCCGATTACGCCGCGCGGCCATGGCGGATATGGCGCGCGAACGATATGCGTCGGATCGACGGCGTCGATAGGACGGTCAATTGGGATGTGGTGGCGAAATGAGCAGCGATAGTGATTGGGCGAAAACCTTGATTGCGGCGGCGCGGACGGCAGCGGGGAATGCCTATTCCCCCTATTCGGGTTTTTCGGTCGGCGCTGCGCTGCTGATGAGCAATGGCGACGTGATCGGCGGCGCGAACTTCGAGAATGCGAGCTACGGCCTGACGCTATGCGCGGAAACCGTCGCCACCGCCATCGCCAGCGCTTCGGGACGGCTGCGCGAGATCGTCGCGGTCGGCATCGTCGGCGGGATGACGGGCAAGGAGGGCATCGAGCCCATCCTCCCCTGTGGCCGGTGCCGCCAAGTGCTCAACGAAGCCGCGCAACTCGGCAAACGCGACCTCGCGATCTACTGCTCCGGCCTGACCGGCGGGCCGATCGAGGAATACCGGCTGTCGGAATTGCTCCCGCACGCCTTCGGCCCGGCGAGCCTCGGCCTAGCGTAGCGTTCGCGTCACCTTGCCGCCGGCGTCGCGCAGTTCGACACTAGGCTCGCCGTCCTTGCCTACGCCCAAGGTCAGCCGCGGGCGCCCCTGCGGATCGCTCAGCACCAGCGCCACCGTGCCATCCTCGGTACGGCCAAGCCAGGCGCGACGGGCGTTGCCGAACCCCGCCTTCGCCGTCAGTGCGTCGCGTTCGGGGCTTGGCTTCATCGCATGCCAGCGACCGAATGCGGCGAGGTCAGCGTGGTGTCGGGTCGGTCGTTGACTTGCACGCCGACGCGCCGATCCGTGCCGTTCTCGAGGCTGACGAGCTGGAGCGTCTGGTCCTGCCGCCAGCGGTCGAAGGTCAGGCTGCCACCATTGGCCGGCACTCTGTTCTTCAGCCCGCCGTCGAACACCAGTCCGCCGTTCTCGTCGCCCTGGTCGTTGTAGAAGATCATCCCGGCCTCGGTCCGGTTGGGATTGGGATATTCCTTGCCTCCGATGATCACGCCGGGAATGCGTGCGTGGTTGGCGATGGCCAACCGTAATGTACCGTCGGGTTCGCGAACGTTGATCCGCTGTACGTCGATCGTATCGAACCTGGAGGACGGAGACGCCACGGCCGACAATCAAGCCAAACGGTCGTCAATGTCATAGCGGCAGCATAGCCGCCCAGTGCCCGCGAGCTATCGATCCGCATGCTTGTTCTCCCGTCGGTTTGGCGCTCAACGCAAATCGGCGCCGGCATCGTTTACCCTAAGATTCTTTTGCTCGTCCCATCGATCTGATAGTGTTGCGTCATCGCAACGGGAGTCGGATGATGGCGACGCAGGCGATCGATCAAGCGAAATTTGAGGCATTGTTCGGCAAGGTGCTGACTCATATCGGCGGCGCGATGTCGTTGTTGATGGCGTATATGGGCGACCGGTTGGGGCTGTACGCCGCGCTCGCCAAGACATCGCCGGCGTCCAGCGCAGAGGTCGCGGCTGCCGTGGGCCTCGAAGAGCGGTATGTCCGCGAATGGCTGAGCGCGAACGCCGCCGCCGGTTACATCGACTATGATGGCGAGCGGTTCACATTGTCGCTCGAAGCCGAACTGATCTTCGCCAGCGACGGCGACCCGCGTTGCCTCCAGGGATTCATCGAGGCGGTAAAATCGACCTACGACGACGAGGACAAGTCGACCGCGGCGATCCGCGACGGTCGCGGGTTCAGCTGGGGCGACCGGTCGCCCCTGCTGCTTTCGCGGCACCGACCGGTTCTTCCGCCCGGGTTATGCCGTCAATCTGGTCGACAGCTGGTTGCCTGCGCTCGACGGCATGCGGGACAAGCTGGAGGCCGGCGCGACGGTGGCGGATATCGGGTGCGGCCACGGGTCATCGACCGTCCTGATGGCGCAGGCCTTTCCCCGATCGCAGTTCGTGGGGTACGATTTCCATGCTCCCTCGGTCGCTGCGGCCCAGACCAAGGCTCGCGACGCCAAGGTCGGGAATGCCCGCTTTGAGGTCGCGACCGCGAAGGAGTTCGCCGGCAGCGGCTTCGACCTTGCGTGCATCTTCGACGCGCTGCACGACATGGGCGATCCGGTCGGCGCGGCGCGGCACATCCGCGCCGCGCTGAAACCCGGCGGCACGTTGATGCTGGTCGAGCCGCTGGCGGGCGACAGCCTGATGGAGAACCTCCATCTGCTCGGACAAATCTTCTACGGCTTCTCGACCGTGGCATGCGTTCCAGCCTCCAAGGCGCAGGAAGTCGGTCTCGCGCTCGGCGCACAGGCGGGCGAAAAACGGCTGTCCGAGGTACTGCGTGAAGCGGGCTTCACCACGGTACGCCGCGCCGCCAGCACCGACACCAACATGGTGCTGGAGGCCCGCGCCTGACTGCGCTACCCGGACGGGATGACCATCCTGTCCGACCGCTGGATTCGCCAACAGGCGACCGAACACGGCATGATCGAGCCGTTCGTCGAAGCGCAGCGCCGCGAGGGCTGCATCAGCTACGGCCTGTCGTCCTACGGCTACGATGCGCGCGTGGCGGAAGAGTTCAAGATCTTCACCAACATCGACAGCGCGGTGGTGGACCCCAAGGATTTCGCCGCGACCAGCTTCGTCGATCGCCAGACCGATTGCTGCATCATCCCGCCCAACAGCTTTGCGCTGGCGCGGACGGTCGAATATTTCCGCGTGCCGCGCGACGTGCTGGTGATCTGCCTCGGCAAGTCGACCTATGCACGCTGCGGAATCATCGTGAACGTGACCCCGCTCGAACCCGAATGGGAGGGGCACGTCACGCTCGAATTCTCCAACACGACTCCGCTGCCGGCCAAGATCTACGCCAACGAAGGCGCGTGCCAGTTCCTGTTCCTGAAAGGGAACGAACCATGCGAGACGAGCTACGCCGACCGTGCGGGCAAATATATGGGCCAGCGCGGCGTAACACTGCCCAAACTTTGATCAGTCGATTAGCGCAGCTAATCGGCGCCACGGCCAAAGCGCGACCGGCCTCGCGCAGCGAGGTCCGACGACGCGGCTTTGCTGCGGCGCGTCTCGCAATCGGTACTTCTCAATGAAAAAGGGCGGCCGCTCATGCAACCGCCCTTCTGTTCACATCCGAGGAAGCGTCAGAATTCGTTGGCGTAATATTCGTTGCCGATGAAGCCGAGCTTGGTGATACCCGACCGCTTGATCACCGCCAGCACCTTGTCGACCTTCTCGTAGCGCGCATCGGGCGAGGGCTGGAAGTGCAGTTCGGGCTCGGGCACGATCTGCTTGGTCGCCTCGAGATACTGCGCCAGCTGGTCGTCGCTGGCGATCTCGGTACCGTTCCAGGTCATCCGGTCATCAGCGTAGATGATGATCTTGTTCTTCTGCGGCTCGACCGGCGGCGCCGGCGACTTCGAATTGACCGGCAGGTCGACCTTCACCGCGTGCGTCTGGGCCGGGATAGTCATGATGAACAGAATGAGGAGCACCAACAGGACGTCGATCATCGGCGTCATGTTGAGGTCCATCATCGGCGAGCCATCGTCCCTGCCGCCACTCATTGCCATGGTTCAAAACTCCGTATTATCGCTAGCGGTCAGGACTTGGGCGGCGGCTGCGAGATGAAGCCGACCTTGATGAACCCGGCGCTCTGCATCGTGTAGATCGCGCCGCCGACACATTTGTACGGGACATCGATATCGCCGCGAATGTGAACTTCGGGGATCTTGTCGGGATCGATCGGACCTGCCGCCTCGAGCCGCTTGATATCGGCGTCCATCTTCTTCTTGGCTTTGTCGTACAATTCCTGGTGACCCATCCGGGTCATGCCCCAATAGATCGCGCACTGCCCCTTGTCGTCCTTGGTGATCGACAGCGAGACGTTTTCGGGCTTGGTCGTCGTCGGGTCGTACTTCACGTCGGGCAGCTTCAGCTTGATGTTCTGAACCACGACGGGAACGGCGATGAGGAAGATGATGAGCATCACCAGCATCACGTCGACGAGCGGCGTGGTGTTGATGTCCGACATCGGGGTGTCGTCGGAGCCTCCGGTGCTAAACGCCATTAAGCTATCCTATCCTTAATTCGGCTACCCGCGGCAACGCGCCGGGGGCACACGGAGCGGGGCGCCCCGCTCCGTGATCCGTGCCTTACGACTTGGTCGGCACGCCGCCGGTCTGGCCGGCCGTGGTGGTCGCCACCGGCTTGGCCGCCGGAGCGGAGCCGCCGGCCTTGCGCGCTACCGAAGGCTTCACCGCGCCGTTCGACGCGAGGTAGCCGAGCACGTCGTTCGAGAAAGCGCTGAGGTCTTCCGAGATCGACTTGTTGCGGCGCTGCAGCCAATTGTATGCGAGCACTGCGGGAACCGCGACGACCAGACCGAACGCGGTCATGATCAGCGCCTCGCCGACCGGGCCGGCGACCTTGTCGATCGACGCCTGGCCGGCCTGGCCGATGTTGATCAGCGCGCGGTAGATGCCGAGCACCGTACCGAACAGACCGATGAACGGCGCGGTCGCGCCGACCGTCGCGAGGAAGGCGAGCCCGCCGCCCAGCTGCGAGTTGATCGTGTCTTCCGAACGGCGGAGCGAGCCGTGCAGCCAGTCGTGCGCTTCGACCGGGTCGGTCAGGCGGCTATGCTGTTCCTGCGCAGCGAGACCGTCGTCGACGAGCTGCTTGTAGGCCGAATTCTTCTCGAGCTTGGCGGCGCCTTCGCGCAGCGAATTCGCGTTCCAGAAGCTCGCCTTCACGCGACGCGCCTGGTTCATGATCTTCTGCTGTTCGAACAGCTTGGTGAACATGATGTAGAGCGAAAAGAACAGCATGAGGGTCAGGATGCCCGCCACGGTGTACGAGATGAAACCGCCCTGATGGAGCGCGTTCATCACGCCGAACTGTTCCTGGGCGCCTCCCGAGGCGTCGGCATTAAGGATGGAGATGCTCATTCGATGCTTCCTCTTTAGATCGTCTAATAATCGCGTCAGAACCTAGCCGGACAGCGCCCCTTGGAAGGGCGCTGTCCGATCGATTTTATTCGTCTTGCAACTGCCAACGCACACCGCGGATCGTGAACGTCGATTCGATCGGCGTGCCATTGGGATCCTTGGCCGGGTTGAACCGGGCGTTACGCGTCGCCAGGCTGCACGTCGTGTTATCGAGATCGCTATTGCCGCTCGACGACACGACTTGGCAACTTGTGACGCGGCCATTGGTCCCGACCCCGACGCGAACCGTGACACGACCTTGTGCGCCGGCGCGCTTGGCCGCCGCCGGATAGGAATCCTGCGGGAACCAGTTGCCCTGATCGCCACGCGGCGACACCGCGACCGCAACGCGCGGCGGGGCCGGCGGCGCGGGGGGCTGCGGCGGCGCGGGCGGCTGCGGCGGCGCCAGCGTCGGCGGCTGCGGCGGCTGCGGCGGGAAGGTCACCGGCGCGGGAATCGGCGTGTTGAACACCGGCGGCGCGGTCGGCGGCGGCGGCAGGTTCGGCTGGTCGGGCGGCGGCGGCGGCGGCTTGTCGGGCGGCGGCGGCGGCGGCGGCGGGGCCACGTCGAACGTATTGAGCTTTTCCGAAACCTTCTTGGCGATGCTCGACGCCAGGCCGGTCACGAAGGCGTAGCCGAACGCCGCAACGATCAGCGAACAGATAACAATCGCTACGATGCGGCTGCCGGTTGTATCACGATCAGCATATGCCATTCAGAAACCCAACTCCCTAATCGCGATCCTCAACGTTACCGACCGTTAACGATCCGGCAACTCACCCCTCGGCTAGCGCCGGATCGGGCAGAACGCGAGTCTCTATCGCCACGTTAGGAACGACGCAAACGCTTTGTCGGACGCAACAAACGTACAATCGCCCTGCCCCAGATTTATTTCTGTTTCGAGACGATCTCTTCGCCTAACCCTTTCGGCATGTCGAGTGTTCCCATGGTACGATTCTTGACCGCTGCCGCTCTTGCGGTGGCGGCGGCCCCATCCGCTGCCGCGACCCGCCCCGCCGCCCCATCCTATCGCTATGCCGACGTCGCCGATCTTGCGATTCGGGCCCCGATGGTGATCGACGGAACGATCCGCGACGCGGTCAGGATAAAGGGTGCGGAGGCGGCGAATGTCGCCGCCGGATACGTCCGGTTGTACGTGACATTGGACGTCGTCGCGCTGATCCGCGGACCCGGCGCGGTGCCGCCGCGCGTCGGCTATCTCTATGATGCCAAACTGGATTCGCAAGGCGATCCGCCCAAGCTGAAAAAGCAGCGCGTGCTGCTGTTCGCACGGTCCGTCGTAACCGCGTCAGATCAGATTCAGCTGGTGTCGAACGGGGCTCAACTGACCTGGAGCCCGGCGACCGAGGCGACCGTGCGGCGCATCGCGGCCGACATCGCAACCGCCGGCGCGCCGCCCGCGATCACGGGAATCACCAACGCTTTCCATGCCGCCGGCACCTTGCCGGGCGAAGGCGAGACGCAGATTTTTCTGAAGACCAGCGGGCACCCGATCTCGCTGTCGATCGTACGCAAGCAGGATCGGAGCCCGGTCTGGACGGTGTCGCTGAGCGAAGTGGTAGAGGATGCCCTGCCCCCGCCGCCGCGCGATACGTTCCTGTGGTACCGCCTGGCGTGCGGCCTGCCGGGGGACATCCCCGCGGACATGCTCGCTGGACTCGACCCCGCCGACGCGGCGGCGGTGCGCGACGATTATGCCTTCGTGAAGAAGGGTTTGGGCGCCTGCCGCGGCTAGCGGCGGTGGCGCACCAGCGAAATCCCGATCGATTCGCCGGCTTCAGCGATCGCCAGCTTGACGATTCGGACCTCGACTCGCGCGACTCGCTTGTCCTGCAGGAACAGCGTCTCGCAGATATGCTCGGCGACCGCTTCGACCAGCTTGAAGTGGACGCCGACGGGCAGAGCGGCTGTCGCGGCGTGTTTCAGATCGAGATAGTTCTTCGATTCGGTCAGCGGCGATTCGGGCTCGAATCGTCCCGGCAGGTCGAGATCGACCGTCACCGAGATCTTCAACGGCTGCGGTAGGTGCGTCTCTTCCGAATAGATGCCGGTCAGCACCATTACTTCGAGGTCGTGGACGTGGAGTTGCAAGCGGTCGTTCATCGTGGCCGCGCCCTGCCCGCCCCGCCGCCAGCGATCAACCCCGGTTCGCCTTGTATTCAGTCGTGATGCCGTTAAACGCGCCCGCCCCGGGCACGCCGCCCCGGGCACAGGAGACCGAAGTGCTGGAGTTCGTGCCGATCGCGACCGTCGATCCCGCCGCCGTCGAGGCGCTGCTGGACCGCGCGTTCGGCCGAGACCGGCACGGGAAGACGGCGTATCGCCTGCGCGCGGGCGTAAACGCGATTCCCGAATTGAGCTTCGCCGCGATCGAGGACGGCGCGCTGGTGGGGACGATCCAGTGCTGGCCGGTCGAGCTCGCGGGGGACGACGGCGAGGTCCGGCCGCTTGTCATGGTCGGTCCGGTGGCGGTCGAGCCGGATCGGCAACGCGGCGGGCTGGGCAAGGAATTGATGTCGCAAGCGCTCGACGCCGCGGTCGAGCTCGACCTCGACGGCGCGATGATGCTGGTCGGCGATCCCGAATATTATGGCCGCTTCTGGGGGTTCAGCGCTGAGGCGACCGGCGGCTGGCGGCTGCCCGGACCGGTCGAGCGGCATCGTCTGCTCGCGCGCGGCAACGACGTCCCGGCAATCTCCGGCGCGCTCGGCCCGCGCGCGGCGGTTGCGGCCTAGCCTCGCGTCGCCTAGCCACGCTCCATGCCGATGGAGCCGCCGCCCGATCTCGCCAGCCTGTCGCTCGCCGACATCGCGCGGCTGGCGGGCGAGAAGAAGCTGCCGCTGGTCGAGAAGTGGCACCCGACGCATTGCGGCGACAGCGAAATGCGGATCGCGCGCGACGGGACGTGGTTCCACCAGGGATCGCCGATCGGGCGGCAGGAAATGGTGCGGCTGTTCTCGACCATCCTGCGGCGCGAGCCCGATGGCGGTTACGTGCTGGTCACGCCGGTCGAGAAGCTCGACATTGCGGTCGAGGATGCGCCGTTCGTCGCGGTGGAGATGAAGGCGGAGGGATCCGGCAGTGACGCCAGGCTGGCGTTCCGGCTCAACACCGGTGATATGATCACGGCTGGCGCGGATCATCCGTTGCGGTTCGAACAGGGCGAGGACGGCCCGCGTCCCTATCTTCATGTGCGCGGCGGGCTCGAAGCACTGGTCGCGCGCCCGGTCTATTACGAACTCGCCGAACGCGCCCTATCGGGCGACGACGACCCGGCGGGCGTGTGGAGCAACGACGCGTTCTTTCCGCTCGAGGCGGCAGCATGACGCTGGCTGAGCGGTTGCGGGCGGCGCTGGCGCACGATCATGCACCCATGCTGTTGCCCGGTGACAGCGTGCCGTCGCTGGTGGCCGACGAGCCTGCCGCCGCCGCCGTGCTGGTCGCGATCACCGACCGGCCCGAGCCCGGTGTGATTCTGACGCAGCGCACCGACAGTATGCGCCGCCACGCCGGCCAGGTCGCGTTTCCCGGCGGGCGGATCGACCCGGAGGACAAGGACGCCGCCGCCGCCGCGCTGCGCGAAGCCGAGGAGGAAATCGCGCTGCCCCGCGCCGCGGTCGAAGTGATCGGCGCGGCGGACCCGTATCTGACCGTGACGGGCTATTCGGTCACACCGGTCATCGGCGTGATCGCGCCCGACCTCGCCTATCGTCCCAACGAAGCCGAGGTCGCCGACGTGTTCGAAGTGCCGCTCGCGTTCGTGCTCGATCCCGCAAACCAAGTGCAGGCGAGCGCCGAGTGGCAGGGGCGCACGCGCACCTATTACGAAATCAACTGGCACGACCGCCGCATCTGGGGTGCGACCGCGGCGATGATGGTCAACCTGTCGCGGCGGCTGCGATGGGTGGCGTGATGCTGCCTCCCGCCGCATGGCGCGACCGCGCCGGGTTGGCGCGCGTCGTCGAGGCGCTCGGTCCCGGCACCACCCGGATCGTCGGCGGCGCGGTTCGCGACACGTTGCTGGGGATCGACACCGCCGACGTGGATCTGGCGACCACGCACGCGCCGGAAGTAGTGGTAGACCTGCTCGAAGCGGCGCGGATCAAGGCCGTTCCGACCGGCATCAAGCACGGCACGATCACCGCGGTCGCGAACGACGAAGTGTACGAGGTCACGACCCTGCGGCGCGACCTCGACACCGACGGCCGCCACGCGACGGTCGCCTTTACCGACGATTGGCGCGAGGACGCCGCGCGCCGCGATTTCACGATAAACGCACTATACGCCGATCCGATCAGTGGCGAGGTGATCGACTATTTCGACGGCATCGCCGACCTGGAAGCGCGCCGCGTCCGCTTCATCGGCGACCCGCTCACGCGAATCGCCGAGGATCATTTGCGCATCCTGCGCTTCTTCCGCTTCCTCGCGCGGTTCGGCGATTCGCCCGATCCCGAGGGGCTGAAGGCGTGCACCGAGCGCGCCAACGACCTGATGGCCCTGTCGCGCGAGCGGATCGCCAACGAGCTGCTCCGCCTGCTCGTCGCGCCGCGCGCGCCTGAAGTGGTCGCATTGATGCTCGATCGCGGCATCTTCGCGCCGGTGCTGCCCGAGATCGCCGGCGCCTCGCGGTTGGCGGCACTGGCCAATCGCGAAGAAGCCGCCGGGATCGAACCTGATCCTATCCGTCGGCTAGCCGCTATTTTGCCTTCAGATCCGACCGTCGCGGCGGATGTCGCCGCGCGGCTTAAGCTATCCAAGCTCCAGCGTCGTCGCCTCGAAAGCGCGATGGGACCGCCCGACGGCGATCCGCGCGCGCTGGCGTATCGGCTGGGAATGGAATTGGCGATCGACCGCCTGCTGCTCGCCGGCGACAGCCTCCACCAACTCACCAATTGGACGCCGCCCGCCCTATCGCTATCCGGCGGCCAACTCGTCGCGAAAGGTCTCACCGCTGGCCCCGACGTAGCGCGGACGCTGCGCCGCGTGGAGGATCGCTGGGTCGCGGAAGGTTTCCCGGATATGGGGCGAGTCGACGCGATCGCCGACGACGAAGTCGCTCAGGTGTTGGCCGACATCAGGAAATCGTAGGCTGCGTCGGCCTCGAGCGGCTTGGCGTAGATATAGCCCTGCCCGCACGTACAACCGAGCGCCGCGAGCGTCTGGGCGAGCTCGTTGGTCTCGATCCCTTCCGCCGTCGTGTCCATTCCTAGCGCTTGCGCGAGGCTGAGGATGGCGCGAACGATCGCGACCTTGTCGCGGTCGGCGAGCATCCCCGTGACAAAGCTGCGGTCGATCTTGAGCGTGTCGATCGGCAGTTTCTGGAGGTAGGCGAGGTTCGAATAGCCCGTCCCGAAATCGTCCATCGCGATCGTCGCGCCGAGTTGCTTGAGCGCGTGCATCGTGTCCGACACGCGTTGTGGATCAGCGACCAGCGCGCTTTCGGTCAGTTCGAGCGTGAACCGGCTGCCCGCCAGCTTGTTCGCCATCAGCGCGCGTTCGACCGCCGGCGCGATGTCGTCGCGATGCAACTGAATCGCCGACAGATTGACCGCGAACTTTATCCCGCAGCCACCCCCCGCGCGCACGTCCCAGTCGCGCAGCGTTTTCGCTGCCTCGTCGAGCGCCCAGCGCCCGAGCGGGACGATCAGCCCCGATTCTTCGGCGACCGGGATGAACTGGTTGGGCGAATATTCCTGCCCGCCTTCGCTGGTCCAGCGGGCGAGGGATTCGAACGATACGACGCGGCCCGTGGCAAGATCACAGATCGGCTGATAGGTCAGGCGAAGCGCGCCCTGCTCGATCGCGCGGCGCAACTCGGTCTCGATGCCGAACGCGGTGCGCGCGGCATCGAACGCGCGAGTCTGGTAATGCTCGGCATGGCCCGAGGCCTTGGATCGCTTCACCGCGAACTGGGCATGGCGGATCAGGTCTTCGGGGTCTTCGATCTCGTCGCTGCCGAACGCAACGCCGATCGAGCAGGCGACGCGAATCTCGAAATCCGACATGCGGAAGGGGGTCGCCAGCGCCGCTTCGATGCGTTGCGCGACATGGTCGGCTTCGGTCGGGTCGTCCTCGAGCGTCAGCAAAATGCCGAACTCGTCACCGCCCGTGCGCGCGAGCACATCGACCGCGCGCAACGCGCCCTTCAGCCGACGCGCGACGGTGATCAGCAATTCGTCGCCAGCCATAGAGCCGAGGCAAGCGTTGACCCGGCTGAAGCGGTCGAGATCGATGATCAGCACGGCATAGCGTGCGGCGTCGCCGCCCGCCGCGATCTTGTCCTCCAGCCGCTCGCTGAACGCGGCGCGATTAGGCAATCCGGTCAGGCTGTCGGTCATCATTTCGCGACGCAAATTACGCTCGGTGCGCAGTTCGCCGGTGTGGTCGGTCAGCGTGACGAAGCAATGGCTCGACTTTGGCGAGCGGCGCGCGAGCATGATCCTAAAGTGCCGGCAATCGACCGCGCTGCCGAACTCCCACGAGAATTCCTCGCGGTCGCGGTCGCTGCTCAGGAACCGTGCGAAGCGATCGCCGAGTTGTTCGATCAATGGCGATTCGCCGACCGTTGTACCCAGTCCGGCGGCGCGGAAGGCGCCGTTGGCGGCGGCAATCCCGATCCCGTCCTCGACCGGCCCTACCAGCGCGAGCGCTACCGGAATCAGTTCGATCGACGCGGCGATCCCGGCGAGCTGGCTCGGCTGCAATTGACCGTCCGCCGCGGCCTCGGCCACGACGGGTGCGGTCTTTGCGCGAGAAAATCCGAGCGCCATTCCCGCCCGACTAGCTTCGATTAGTTAAAGTGGGCTGAAGCTTGTTGCTATTTCAGCCACTTGTGTGCCTTTTGTTCGAGCTCAAAACTTGTTGTCGCGCGGGAAACCGGTCGGCGGCATCCGCCCCGCCGCGCCGCGTGCCGTGCGCCACGGCTGGAGGTCGGTTTCGGTCCGCGTGCGCCCGCTCTCGCCACCCATCGCCCAGCTCAGTCCATCGGCGAACTTGAACGTCGTCGCGTCGGCGAGCCCCCCGTCGCGATAGCGCTGGAGCTGCACGCCCTGCCCCTTCGCCAGCTCGGCCACTTCGGCGAGCGGAAAAACGAGCATCTTGCGGTTATCGCCGATCGCCGCGACGTAATCGTCCTCGGGCTTGATCGGCCGCACCAGCCGAAGCTTCGCGCCGGTGCGCGGCGTGACAACGCTCTTGCCCTTGCGCGTCTCGGCGATCGCATCGGCCGCCTTGAGCACGAACCCGCGCCCGTCGCTCGCCGCGACCAGGAGGCGCTCGGCCTCGGTCGCGCGGAGTAGCGCGGTGATCGGCACCTCGCCGTCGAGATCGATCAACAGCCGCACCGGCTCGCCGAACCCGCGCCCGCCGGGAAGCTTGTCGGCGGCGAGTGTGTAGAACCGCCCCGTCTCGGCCGCGAGCAGCAGCTTGTCGGTGGTCTGCGCGTGGAACGCGAACCGCGGGCCGTCGCCCTCCTTGAACTTCATCGCATCGGCCGAGGCGAGCTCGACATGCCCCTTCATCGCGCGGATCCAGCCGCGCTGTGACAGGATGACGGTGATCGGCTCGCGCTCGATCATCGCCTCGAGCGGAATTTCGCGCGCCGGCGCCGCTTCGGCGATCGTCGTCCGCCGTTTCCCGAGCGCGGTTTCCGAACCGTAGCGCTCGCGCACCTTGCCCAGATCGCGCTTGAGCCGCGTCCGCTGGCGCGCATCGCTAGACAGCAACAGTTCGAGCTCGCCCTGCTCCTTCTCCAGCGCGTCGCGTTCCTTGCGGATCTCCATTTCCTCGAGCCGCCGCAAGGATCGCAGCCGCATGTTGAGGATCGCCTCGGCCTGGCGGTCGGTCAGCGAGAATTCGGCTATCATCACCGGCTTGGGCTCGTCCTCGGTACGGATGATCTCGATCACGCGATCGAGATTGAGGAACGCGATCAGATAGCCGCCGAGCAACTCCAGCCGGTCGGCGATCTTGTCGAGCCGGTGTTGCGAACGCCGCCGCAGGACGACGAACTGGTGCTCGACCCAGGCGGCCAGCGCGTCCCGCAGGCTCATCACGCGCGGCGTGCGGGTCGCATCGAGCACGTTGAGATTGAGCGGCACGCGGCTTTCGAGGTCGGACAGCCGGAACAGGCTCTCGGTCAGCGTGTCCGAATCGACCGTACGGCTGCGCGGCTCGAGCACGATGCGGATGTCCTCGGCGGATTCGTCGCGCACGTCGGCCAGGATCGGCAGCTTCTTGTCGTTGATCAGGTCGGCGATATTCTCGATCAGCTTGCCCTTGGACACGCCGTACGGAATTTCGCTGACGACCAGGTGCCAGCCGCCCCCCTTCTCGTTGACCCGCTCGATCCGCGCGCGGGTGCGGAAACTGCCGCGCCCGGTGGCGTACGCTTCGGCAATCGCCGCGGGTGAATCGACGATCAGCCCGCCGGTCGGCAGGTCCGGGCCTTTCACATATTCCAGCACGTCAGCATTCGCATTGTCGATCAACGCGACCGCCGCGTCGAGCAGTTCGGCGGCGTTGTGCGGCGGGATGCTCGTGGCCATGCCGACCGCGATCCCCGCCGCGCCATTGGCGAGCAGGTTGGGGAACAACCCCGGCATCAACTCGGGTTCCTGCTCCTCGCCGTTGTACGTAGCGCGGAAACCTACCGCGTCCTCGTCGAGCCCGTCCATCAGGTCGGTCGCGACCTGCGTCAGCCGCGCCTCGGTGTAGCGATAGGCAGCGGCGTTATCGCCGTCGATGTTGCCGAAATTGCCCTGCCCGTCGACCAGCGGGTAGCGCAGCGAGAAATCCTGCGCGAGCCGGACCATCGCGTCGTACACCGACTGGTCGCCATGGGGGTGGTATTTGCCGATCACGTCGCCGACGACGCGCGCCGATTTCTTGTACGCGGCGGCCGGGTCCATCCGCAGCAGCCGCATCGCCCACAGCAGCCGGCGATGCACCGGCTTCAGCCCGTCGCGCACGTCGGGCAGCGACCGCGCGGTGATCGTCGACAGCGCGTAGACGAGGTAACGTTCGGAAAGCGCGCTATCGAACGGCGCGTCGAGTACGCCGATCGGCGGGTTGTCGGAAAGGTCGGTGATCTCGGAACTCATGGCAGGCGGTTAGAGCGGAATGCGCGAACAGGCTAGACCGGACTCGGCAAATCCCTCGCCAGTTCTGCCAGCAGCCACTCCCGGAACCGCTTGATCTTGGTCACCCCGCGCCGCGCTTCGGGATAGACCAGCCAATAGGCATAGCCGCGGGTCGAGGTCTGCTCGAACGGCCGCACCAGCCGCCCCTCGGCGAGGTCGTTGCGCCAGAAGAATGGCGTCAGCATCGCCACACCCTGCCCCGCCATCGCGGCATGACCTTCGTGCGCCTGGCTGTCGAGCCGCACGCCGCGGCGCGGCGGACCCTCGGGCGTATCGACCCCCGCTTCGCGCAGCCAGAATGGCCACCACGGATCGTGCGGGCTGATCAGCGGCACGCGCAGCAGATCGGCGGGCGTCAGCGGGCCGTAGCGGTCGACGAACCCGGGGCTGCACATCGGGGTGAAGTCGATCGGCAGGATTCGCTCGGCGGCGAGTCCCTCCCAGCCGCCCAGCCCCGATCGGATCGCGATGTCGGCCTCGCCGCCCGCGAAGTCGGAAATCGTTTCGTCGGTCAGCAAGCGCACCGCCATTTCGGGGTTCGCCATCTGGAAACTGCCGAGCCGCCACGCCAGCCAGGTATTGGCGAAGGTGTTGGTGGTCGACACGGCGAGCAGCCCGGCATCCTCTTCGCGGATCGCGCCGAAGGCCGCATCGATCGCGTCGAACGCGCGGGTGATCTGCGGCGCGGCGCGGCGGCCGGCCTCGGTCAGCACGACGCGGCGCTTTTCGCGGCGGAACAACGGCGCGCCGAGCCGCTCCTCCAGCAATTTGATCTGATAGCTGACCGCCGCCTGGGTCATCCCGAGCTCGGTCGCGGCGCTGGTGAAATTCTCGTGCCGCGCGGCGGCTTCGAACACGCGGACGGCGGCGAGGGGCGGGAGGCGACGCATCGCCAATCCATAAGGCTTGCTTGTCGATCCTGTCCAACGATTTGTTGGCGCGATACGGCCGCGGCGCGCATATCGGCATGGCTAGCGACACCCCTCCGACCGAAGAGGATACGACCATGCGTGACGATTTCCTTAGCGGCGATTGGGCCGCCAACCGCCACCATCTCACTGCCGGTATCGATAAGCTGGTACGCCGCATCGCGCGCATCATCGGCGACACGTTCGACGCGCTGACCCGCCAGCAGTTCGACGCGCCGTGGCAGCACCGCTGGCGCCAGGTTCGGATCGGCGGCCAGCGCTGACCCACGCCATCGCCGGGCCGATTTCCCGCTCCCTCGCGATCGGCCCGGCGATGCTGTAACGTGGCGCGATGATCCGGCTTGCCATCGCCGCCCTCTTGGCATCATGCACCGCCATGCCGAGCGCGACCTTCATGCCGATGACCTGGGCCGACCTGACCGCGCGCCCGCGCCCCGCGCCGCAAGCGACGGTCTCCTACGGCACCGACGATTATCAGAAGGTCGACGTCTGGCTTCCCGACGGTCCGGGTCCCTTCCCCGTCGCGCTGATGGTCCATGGCGGATGCTGGACGACGAGCATCGCCGACCGCAGCCTGATGGACTGGGCCGCCGACGACCTGCGCAAGGCCGGGTATGCGGTATGGAACATCGATTATCGCGGGGTCGACCGCCCGGGCGGCGGCTATCCCGGCACGTTCCTAGATGCGGCGGCGGCGACCGACCTGCTCCGCGCCGACGCCGCCCAATACCATCTCGACCTGAGCCATGTCGTCGCGGTCGGGCATAGCGCCGGCGGGCACCTCGCCTTGTGGCTCGCCGCGCGCCGCAACCTCCCCGCGTCGAGCCCGCTCCGCTCCGCCGATCCGCTGCCGATCGCGCACGTCATCAGCCTGGGCGGCTTGCCCGACCTCGAGGCGACCGCCGCCAGCCCCGACAACGGCTGCGGCACCGATGTCGTCGCGCAACTGGTCGGCAAACCGGGCCCGGGCCGTCCCGACGTCTATGCCGACACGTCGGTCCCGCGGCTGTTCCCGCTCGGCGTGCCGCAGGATCTGGTCAACGGCCGCGAGGACAGCATCATCCCCTACCGACTCGCCACCGACTACGTCGCCAGATCGAAGAACGCGGCGACACTTCACACGGTGGAAAACACCGGCCATGTCGAATTGATCGCGCCCGGCACCGCCGCCTGGAAGGAGACTAGGCACCTGATCGCCACGGCCCTTGGCCGCTGATCCTCTTTCGTTGCGCGAGCGAGCGCTTTCCTGTAACCGCGCGGCTCCCGCCCCGGCGCGCATACCGCGTTGCCGGGGCGCTCAATTGGAAGGGTAAGCGCCACCGATGGCACGCCGCCGCCAGATCTACGAGGGCAAGGCCAAGATCCTCTACGAGGGGCCCGAGCCCGGCACGCTGATCCAGTATTTCAAGGACGACGCGACCGCGTTCAACGCCCAGAAAAAGGGCACGATCAGCGGCAAGGGCGTGCTCAACAACCGGATCAGCGAGCACATCTTCACGCTGCTCGGGATGATCGGCGTGCCGACGCACTTCATCCGCCGCCTCAACATGCGCGAGCAATTGATCCGCCAGGTCGAGATCGTGCCCGTCGAGGTGATGGTCAGGAACGTCGCCGCCGGCACGCTGTCGAAGCGGCTGGGGATCGAGGAAGGCACGCAGTTGCCGCGCACGATCATCGAATATGCCTACAAGTCGGACGAGCTCGGCGACCCGATGATCACCGACGAGCATATCGCCGCGTTCGGCTGGGCGACCCAGGAAGAGATGCACGACATCGCCGACCTGGCGATCCGCATCAACGATTTCCTGTGCGGGCTGTTCGCCGGGATCGGCATCCGGCTGGTCGACTTCAAGCTCGAGTTCGGGCGCATCTGGGACAATGACTACGGCCGGATCATCCTGGCCGACGAGATCAGCCCCGATTGCTGCCGCTTGTGGGACATGAAGACCAACGAGAAGCTCGACAAGGACCGCTTCCGCCGCGACCTGGGCGGCGAGGCCGAGGCGTATCAGGAAGTCGCGCGGCGGCTCGGGCTGTTGCCCGAGGGCGAGGACAATGCGGTGCTAGATCTTGAAAAGCATCGCCTGAACCGCGGCAGGTAGCGCACCGTTGACCGCGCCGGGGGCGAGCGAGGGGTACCGGCCGGAGATCGATGGCTTACGCGCGGTCGCGGTGATCGCGGTCATCCTCTATCACGCCAAGCTCGGGATCGTGTCGGGCGGGTATCTCGGCGTCGACGTGTTCT
>NZ_SSMY01000006.1 GCF_004799495.1 Sphingomonas sp.
CCTCACTGTCCGCCCATCGTATTTGGGGGAGTCGTACACATGATCCGCACCGCCGTGGCGTCGAGCCTCGCGATCGCCCTGGTCCTGTCGGGCGCCGTCGCGCTCGCCGGCAAGCCAGCCGCCCCGACCTCCGCCACCGCCGCCGATGCCGACAAGTTCGTCGCCGATGCGGAGAAAACGCTCGCCGACGCCTCGGTCGAGGGCAACCAGATAGGCTGGGTCAACGCGACCTACATCACCGACGACACGGATGCGTTGGCGGCGCAAATCGGCGCCAAGCTGACCCTGCTCGGGGTCAAATATGCGAGCGAGGCGGCGAAGTACCAGAACGTTCCGGGCCTCTCGCCCGATACGAAGCGCAAGCTCGATATCCTGCGCAACGGCGTCACGCTCCCCGCGCCGGCGCGCCCGGGCGCCGCGGACGAGCTGTCGCAGATCGCGACCAAGCTCCAGTCGGATTACGGCAAGGGTAAGGGCACGCTCGATGGCAAGCCGATCAACGGGTCGGACATCGAGGCCGCGATGGGCACGGTGCGCGATCCCGCCAGGCTGCAGGAGATGTGGACGAGCTGGAACGACAATGTCGGCGCGCCGTCGAAGGACAGCTACGCGAAGATGGTCGGCATCGCCAACGAGGGCGCGAAGGAACTCGGCTATTCGGACGTCGGCGCGATGTGGCGCTCGGGCTACGACATGTCGCCCGAGGAATTCGCGAAGATGACCGACCGGCTGTGGAAGCAGGTCGAGCCGCTCTACCTGTCGCTTCACACTTATGTCCGCTGGAAGCTCAACGAGAAATACGGCGACGCGGTTCAGCCCAAGACCGGCCCGATCCGCGCCGACCTGCTCGGCAACATGTGGGCGCAGGAATGGGGCAACGTCTACGATATCGTCGCGCCGAGGGGGGCGGGCGATATCGGGTACGACACCGGTGCATTGCTCCAGGCGAAGAATTACGACGCGATCAAGATGGTGAAGGCGGCCGAGGGTTTCTATTCCTCGCTTGGCTTCGCGCAGCTGCCGCCGACGTTCTGGACGCGCTCGCAATTCACCAAGCCCGCCGACCGCGAGGTGGTGTGCCATGCCTCGGCTTGGGACATCGACAACAAGCAGGATATCCGGGTCAAGACGTGCCTGAAAGTCAACGCCGACGATTTCGTGACGATCCACCACGAACTGGGGCATAACTATTATCAGCGCGCGTATATGAACCAGCCGTTCCTGTACGAGAATGGCGCGAACGACGGATTCCACGAGGCGATCGGCGATTTCGTAGCGCTGTCTATCACGCCCAATTATCTCGTCCAGATCGGGCTGCTCGATCCGGCGAAGGTGCCGAGCGCGGACAAGGACACCGGGCTGTTGCTGCGCCAGGCGATGGACAAGGTCGCGTTCCTGCCGTTCGGGCTGCTCGTCGACAAATGGCGTTGGGGCGTGTTCTCGGGCGCGATCAAGCCCGACAATTATCAGGGCGCGTGGGACGCGCTCAGGCTGCAATATCAAGGGATCAAGCCGCCGGTGGCGCGCGACGCGACGCGGTTCGACGCGGGCGCAAAATACCATATCCCCGCCAACACGCCGTACATGCGTTATTTCCTCGCACGTCTGCTCCAGTTCCAATTCTATCAGGCGGCGTGCAAGCAGGCCGGCTGGACCGGGCCGCTGCACCGCTGTTCCTTCTATGGAAACAAGCAGGTGGGCGCGAATCTTCAGAAGATGCTCGAAATGGGCCAGTCGAAGCCATGGCCCGACGCGCTGCAAGCATTCACCGGCAGCCGCGAGATTTCGGGGCAGGCACTGGTGGATTATTTCGCGCCGCTCAAAACGTGGCTCGATCAACAGAACAAGGGGAAACCGAGCGGATGGTAATGGCACCTATGTGGCTGGCGCTCGCGCTGGCGAGCCCGGCGAACGGTCCGGTAACGGTCGAAGTCGTCGCAGTCGGGCATGTCGACGCGCCCGCGACAAAGTTCGTGCTGGCGATCGACCTGACCGCGAGCGGCGATACCGAAGACAAGGCCAAGGACGCGCTGGCCAAGCGCAAGGCGGCGTTGCTCCAGCAACTGACCGCGGCGGGCGCGACGTTGGTGCCCGAAGAGCCGGGCACGGTGAAGACCGCGCCCGTCGTGCTATCCGACATGATGACCGCCGACGACAAGACGAAGTCGACCGAGGAGAAACCGAGCGCGTCGGAAAACTTCTCGGTCCAGGCGCCGACCCGCGCCGCGATCACCGCCGCGCAAGCCATCGTCGGCAAGACCGAGGGCGCCAGCGCCGACCAGCCGCCGCTCAGCTCGATCGGCGACACGTCGGTCGCGGCGCGCGCGGCCAAGCGCGATGCGATCGCCAAGGCCAAGCTCGATGCGCAGAACTATGCCGACGAACTGGGCTATTCGGGCGCGACCGTCGTCAGCGTGAGCGAACGCGGCGATATCGGCACCTTGTTCACGTTCGGCATGTCGATGGCGGCACGCGGCCCCAAGAGCATCTTCGAGCCGTCGCGCGGCGACACCGTGCCGATCGACGTCGCCGTGACGGTGACGTTCCGCCTCGACGGCCGGAAATGATCGCCTGAGGGCGCCGGGGCGGACCCCGGCGCCGCTCTAGTTGCTGTTCCCCGAGAAGAACGCCGCGATGCTGGCGAGCAATCCGCGCGGCTTCTCGCGTTGCGGCGGTGCACTGGGCTTGGATGCGGCCGGAGCCGGCGTCGGTGCGGGAGCCGGGGCGGGGGTCGGCGCTGCGGGTGCCGCCGGAGCAGCAGGAGCGGCGGCCGGTTTCGGCGCAGGCTTCGGCTTAGGCGCGGCCTTTGGTGCGGCCGATTTCGGCTTTGCCGCCGTCTTGGGCTTGGCCGTGGCCTTCGGTTTGGCTGACGATTCCGCCTTGGCAGCGGTGGCCGCCGCCGGTTTCGCGGCCGCCGACTTTGCGGGTGCCTTGGCCTTGGGAGCGGCTTTGGTCTTCGGGGTCGTCGCGGCAGCCGCGCCGGTGGCCTTGGCGACGGGCTTGGCCGCGGCCTTGCGCTTCGCGGGCGCCTTCGCGGCTGCCGGCTTCGCCGCAGCGGTTTTCGTTTTGGGCTTGGTGGTCGTCTTCTTCGGAGTCGTCGCCATCGGTCGTTCCCTGTTCTACGTCACGCCAAGTATTTCACCGGCCAACGCATAACAGATCGTTTCGTTGCCGTGCCAGCCCTTACCGGAACGGAGGCTCGTTGAATGCGCGGAGCTTGCGACTATGCAGCTTGGCGCCTTCGAGGCGGAGTTCCTCGCAGGTCTGGATGCCGATCCGCATATGCTCGTTGATCGCGCGCTCGTAGAACCGGTTGGCCTGGCCGGGAAGCTTGAGCTCGCCGTGCAGCGGCTTGTCCGACACACAGAGTAGAGTGCCGTAGGGCACGCGGAAGCGGTATCCCTGCGCGGCGATGGTGGCGCTTTCCATGTCGATCCCGACCGCGCGGCTGAGCGAAAAGCGCAGCGCCGATTGGGTGTAGCGCAGCTCCCAGTTACGGTCGTCGGTGGTGACGATCGTGCCGGTGCGCAGGCGGCGCTTGAGATCCTCGCCCGACTGGCCGCTGATCACTTCCGCCGCGCGTGCCATCGCGACCTGCACTTCGGCGATCGCGGGCACCGGGATTTCGGGCGGCAGCACGTCGTCCAGGACATGGTCGTCGCGCAGATAGGCGTGCGCCAGGACGTAGTCGCCGATCCGCTGGCTAGGGCGCAGCCCGCCGCAATGTCCGATCATCAGCCATGCCTCGGGGCGGAGCACCGCGAGGTGGTCGCAGATCGTCTTCGCATTGGACGGGCCGACGCCGATATTGACCAGGGTGATGCCGGTGTGGTCGTCGGCCATCAGGTGATAGGCCGGCATCTGGTGCCGCCGCCATGCGCCGGTGTCCGCCAGCGCCGCCTCGATATCGTCGCCCGCACGCAGCAGCACGCCGCCCGCCCCCGACAGCGCGGTGAAGCGGCTCGGCGTGCCGTCCTGGCCGGGGCTGAGCTGGTCGAACGCCCAGCGGACGAATTCATCGACGTAGCGGTGGTAGTTGGTGAACAGGACGTAGCGCTGGACGTGCTCGGGCGGGGTGCCGGTATAGTGCCGCAGCCGCGCGAGGCTGAAATCGGTGCGCAGCCCGTCGAACAAGGCGAGCGGGCGCGCTTCGTTCGGGGTCGGCATGCCATCGGCGATCTCGTCGCCGATATGCGCCAGTTCGGTCGCCGGGAACCAGCGCGCCAGTTCGAGCGCGGACACTTCGTCGAGGCTCAGCGCGTGGCCGGGATCGAGCACGTAGGGGAAGGGGATTTCCTGCCGGCCCGGCACCGCTGTCACGGTGACCTCGTAATCCTCCATCAACAGCGTCAGCTGATCGGTGAGGTAATCGGCGAAGATCGCCGGCTTGGTCACGCTGATGCGGTAATCGCCGGCCTCGCTCAGCCGCCCGAACGAGCGCAGCGGCGTGGGACGACCGCTTTCGCCGTTATAGGTGAGCCGGATTTCGGGATAGGCGAACGACCCGTCGGTGCGCATTGCCGGGTCGGGCGTTTTGCCGGTGGTGAGATAGTCGGTCAGCGCCTGTTGCAGGCGGCCAACGGAAGCGGTGTAGAGCCGATTGAGCTCGGCGACGATATCGGAAGCCTGCGTCATCTCCTGCGGCTAAAGCAGGAGAGTGACGCTGGCAAGTCGGAGGCGTTACGACTTCTTGGGCGCGGGCTTGCGCGCGGCTGGTTTGCGGGCCGCCGGTTTGCGCGCGGCGGTAGCGGTCCTGGGCTTCGCCGCCGCCTTCTTGCCCGACTTGATCTTGCTCGCGGCATAGGCGCCACCGGCGATCGTCGCGGCCGCCCCGACCGCGACACCTGCGGCGACTTTCGGGTTGTTCTTCGCTGCCTTGACGGTCTTGGTCACCCCGTCGCCGATCGCGCCCTGCGCCTTGGCGAGCAGCGCGGCCGCCTCCTTCTGCGCACGGTCGAGCAGCGCAGTGGCCTCCTTCTGCGCGCGGGCGAGGAGCTTTTCGGCATCGATCCAGTGCTTGCCCGCGGCCGGTTTCGCGGCGGGCTTGGCGCGGGCGGGGGTGGTCGGCTTCTTGGCGGCGGCCATCTTACATCTCCGATAGTGAAACGGTCATGGTCACGGAAACGCCAAGATTACACCAAGCGTTCCCGGACCGGGACCATTTTGTTTCGGATACGCGACGACTCAGAGCTGTTCGAGCAGATGCTCGGCCGAACTGACCTTGAATTCGCCCGGCGCTTCGACGTTGAGCTCGGTCACCACGCCATTGTCGACGATCATCGAATAGCGCTGACTGCGCTCGCCGAGTCCGAACTTGCTGCCGTCCATCGTCAGCCCGACCGCCTTAGCGAACTCGCCGTTGCCATCGGCGAGCATCGTCACCTTGCCGTCAGACTCGTTCGCCTTGGCCCAGGCATTCATCACGAACGCGTCGTTGACGGAAGTGAAAGCGACCTCGTCGATGCCCTTGGCCTTCAACTCGTCGGCCTTGTCGAGAAAGCCGGGGAGGTGCCGCGCCGAGCAGGTCGGCGTGAACGCGCCCGGCACCGCGACGAGCGCGACCTTGCGACCGGCGAAGAATTCGTCGGAACTGAGCGCTTCCGGCCCGTTGTCGGTGGCCTTGACGATGGTGGTCGAGGGCAATTTGTCGCCGACGGAAACGGTCATGTCATCTTCTCCCAGAGAGTATCGTGAGCGCACTTGGCATGCCGGGACGTAATTTCAAGCGGTGACGAAACGGGGTGACGGTCGTTACAGTGCAAATGATGGAGTCCACGCGCTTTCTGGTCGGGCAGTTTCTTCTCGCGATGCCGGGGATCGGCGACCCGCGGTTCGAACAGGCGGTGATCGCGATGTGCGGGCATGATGAACAGGGTGCGATCGGCATCGGGATCGGCGCGCGGATCGCGGGGCTCGGGCTGCACGATGTGCTCGACCAGTTCGATATCGATCATGGCGCCGCGCCCGACGCTCCGGTGCATTTCGGCGGGCCGGTCGAGCCGCAGCGCGGCTTCGTGATCCACTCGAACGATTGGGGCGGGCAGGACACGATCGACGTCGCGGGCCGCTGGTCGCTGTCAGGCACGATCGACGTGCTGCGCGCGATTGCCGAGGGGGCAGGGCCGGCGCGGTGGATCGTCGCGCTCGGCTATGCCGGCTGGGGCGCGGGGCAGCTAGACGGCGAGATGCTGCGTCATGGCTGGTTCAACGTCGCCGCCGATACCGGGCTGCTCTACGACACCGGCGCGGACGAGCGCTGGGCGAAAGGATTCGCCAGCGCGGGGATCGACCCGCGGCTGCTCGCACCGGAGACGGGGACGGCGTGAGCCATCCGCTCGACCGCCCGGTATGGAATGCGCTGACGACTGGGTGGGCGCATCTCGCCGAGGGCGACGACCGGGCGTGGCGGCTGGATCGTGGGCATGGCGTGTTCGGTGCGGCGGCGGACCGGTCGGCGGACAGCCTCGCGGCGCTGGCGGCGCTCGTTCCGGACGACGGCGAATTGTGGATGGTGGAGCGTGCCGATTGGCCCGCGCCGCCCGGTCTCCACGTGGAACGCGCCGCCGGGCTGGTGCAGATGGTTTGCGAGCAGCTGACGCGCGCATCGCCGCCGGATTTCGACATCGTCAATCTGACAGAGGACGACGCGGATGAGATGCTCGCGCTGGCGACCTTGACCAAGCCCGGCCCCTATGTCCGCCACACCAATCGCCTCGGGCATTTCGTCGGCGTGCGGCGTGACGGTGCGTTGATCGCGATGGCGGGCGAGCGGATGAAACTCCCGGGCTGGACCGAAGTCAGCGCGGTCTGCACACACCCCGATCATCGCGGGCGCGGCTATGCCGGGGGGTTGATGCGGACGGTCGCGGCGCGGATGATTGCGCGGGGCGAGACGCCGTGGCTGACTTCGTATGCGACCAACGCCGGGGCGATCGCACTCTACGGGTCGCTCGGTTTCCGCCACCGCGCCGACATGACCGCGACCGTCCTCGTCCGAGACATATAAAGAAATCTTTATATCCGTGTTGCAATCGACCGCGCCAGCCTGTAGGGCGCGCGGCATCGATCCATTTGCGGAGAATTTTGACGTGGCCACCGTGCTCGACCGTACGACCGATTATGTCGTGAAAGACATTTCCCTCGCCGATTTCGGCCGCGCGGAGATCAACATCGCCGAGACCGAAATGCCCGGCCTGATGGCGCTGCGCGAGGAATTCGGGAGCGCCCAGCCGCTCAAGGGCGCGCGGATCACGGGTTCGCTCCACATGACGATCCAGACCGCCGTGCTGATCGAGACGCTGACCGCGCTCGGCGCCAAGGTGCGCTGGGCGACGTGCAACATCTTCTCGACCCAGGACCACGCCGCCGCCGCGATCGCCGCGACCGGCGTACCGGTGTTCGCGATCAAGGGTGAGAGCCTGGCCGAGTACTGGGACTATGTCGGCTCGATCTTCGATTGGGGTGACGAGACCTGCAACATGATCCTCGACGACGGCGGCGACGCGACGATGTTCGCTTTGTGGGGCGCCAAGCTCGAGGCCGGCCAGTCGTTCGCCGAGCCCGAGAACGATGAAGAGGTCGAGATGCAGCGCGCGGTGAAGGAATTCATCAAGCGCAAGCCCGGTTACCTCACCGAGACGGTCAAGAACATCAAGGGCGTGTCGGAGGAGACCACCACGGGCGTCCATCGCCTGTACGCGATCGCCAAGAAGGGTGAGCTGCCATTCCCGGCGATCAACGTCAACGACAGCGTGACCAAGTCGAAGTTCGATAACCTCTACGGCTGCAAGGAGAGCCTCGTCGACGCGATCCGCCGCGGCACCGACGTGATGCTCGCGGGCAAGGTCGCGTGCGTCGCTGGCTTCGGCGACGTCGGCAAAGGCTCGGCGGCTAGCTTACGCAACGGCGGCGCGCGCGTGCTGGTGACCGAGATCGACCCGATCTGCGCGCTGCAAGCGGCGATGGAGGGTTACGAGGTCGTGACGATGGAAGAGGCGGTGCAGCGCGCCGACATCTTCTGCACCGCGACGGGCAATGCCGACGTCATCACCGCCGAGCACATGGCTGGCATGAAGAACATGGCGATCGTCTGCAACATCGGCCACTTCGACAGCGAGATCCAGATTTCGGGCCTGTCGAACTACAAGTGGACCGAGGTGAAGCCGCAGGTCGACCTGGTCGAGTTCCCCGATGGCAAGCAGATCATCATCCTGTCAAAGGGCCGACTGGTGAACCTTGGCAACGCAACCGGCCACCCGTCGTTCGTGATGTCGTCGAGCTTCACCAACCAGACGCTGGCGCAGATCGAGTTGTTCACCAAGGCGGACCAATACAATAATGACGTGTACGTCCTCCCGAAGCATCTCGACGAGAAGGTCGCCGAGCTGCACCTCGAAAAGCTAGGCGTGAAGCTGACCAAGCTCTCGCAGAAACAGGCGGACTATATCGGCGTGCCGGTCGAAGGGCCGTTCAAGCCGGACCACTACCGCTACTGATCGCAGCGCACGGCTGCCGAAAAATGCCGCGTCCGGGTCAACCGGGCGCGGTTTTTTTGTTGCTCGTTTGCAACGCTTTGAGATTTTGCCGCGAGAGAGATTGCCAATAGGTCAGCTTGCGTGTCTTAGTCTGACCGTCGCGGAGGGGCGGCATACGGGGACCGTGGGGACGGTCCGGAGGCAAAAAAGGGGCCTATAATGAATCTCTCCCGCGCGCGCGCCATGAATCTGGCCGTTTCTTCGATCGCAATCGCCGTTGCGATGACGGCGACCAATGCCGCGGCGCAAACGGCGCCGACTCCCACGCCGCCTGCCGACACGCCGCAGGCCAACAGCGATGATGGTCCCGATATCATCATCACCGGTTCGCGCATCGCACGGCGCGCGACCGACACGGTCGAGCCGGTGCTGGTCCTCGACAGCAAAGCGATCGAATCGCGCGGCTTCAGCACGCTGGGGCAGGCGCTGAGCGAACAGCCGGCATTCGGCATCGCCGATTCGTCGCCGGTGGGTGCTCAATCGTCGTTCGGCCCCGGCCAGAGCTTCGTGAACTTCTTCGGTCTCGGCTCGCAGCGCACGCTGACCCTGGTCAACGGCCGTCGCTTTGTCGGCTCGAACACCTCGACCATTTTCGGCCCGACCGGGTCCGGCGGCTCGCAGGTCGACCTCAACCTCATTCCGACCAAGCTGATCGACCGCGTCGAAACGGTCGCGGTGGGCGGCGCGCCGATTTATGGGTCGGACGCGATCGCCGGCACGATCAACGTCATCCTGAAGAAGTCGTATTCGGGTCTCGACCTCGACGCGCAATACGGCATTTCGGATCGCGGCGATGCGCCGGATTACCGGTTCCGCGTCCTCGCCGGCATGAATTTCGGCGGCGGCAAGGGCAACATCACCTTCGCCGGTGAATATAACGAGTCGAAGGGCCTGTTGTATAATGACCGCTACCTGACGTCGCTCGGCCGGTATTACGATGCGCGCGTCGATCCAGCGTATCCGTATCAGCGTGAGCTTTATACGGACCGCCGTCTCCCTTCGATTGCCGACACCGGCATCCCGCTGGTGGGCCAGTATTTGAGCTTGTTCGCTTTCCCCAACGTTGTGCTCCCGCCGTCCTACGAAAATTTGCTGTTCGGTGGCCCATACGGCGTAGGGGTCGACGGTGGCGTGCCCTATCAGTCGCTCAAGTTCGATGCGTCGGGCAATCTTGTTCCGATCAATTTCGGCAAGACGACCAGCTTCACCAATGCGTCGGGCGGGAACGGGTACAGCTTGACCGACCTGTCGAACCTGCTGACCAACACCAAGCGCTACAGCGGCATTCTCCAAGCGAACTATCAGCTAACCAGCGGCATCCATGCCTTCGCGGAACTGTGGTACACGCACAGCGAAGGGACGAACCTGCGCGATCAGCCAGAATATAACAGCGGCCTGTTCGGGGCGCCGGGCGACCTGCCCAATGCCGGCGCGTATAAGATCAGTATCAATAACCCGTTCCTGTCGGCGGCGTCGCGCACGATCATCCAGAACGCGATCAACAACAATCCGCTCAGCGACCAGAACGTCGGGCTGGTGGGTGTCCAAAACTATTTCTTCCTCGACCGTGCCAACACCGATCTGATTACCGGGCGGGTGCGCGGCTGGATCAACACCTATCGCGCGGTTGTCGGGCTTGACGGCGACTTCACGGGGATCGGCGGGAAGAAGTGGCACTGGGAGATCAGCGCGAACTACGGCCGGTCGGACACCAAGAGTGTTCAACCGGTGCTGAATTCCCAGAACCTGGCAAACGCGGTCGACGCAATCGGTAGCAGCCCTGCGACGGCGACGTGCCGGCCGGGTGTGGTCAGTTCGACCGGCCCCACCATCAGCAACGTCTGCGCGCCGTTGAACCTGTTCGGAACGGGACAGGCGAGCCAGGCGGCGTTGAATTACATCACCATGCTGGCGACGCCGAAGTCGACCAACGAGCAATATGATTTCGTTGCGTCCTTGTCCGGACCGTTTGCCAAGCTGCCCGGCGGCGACCTGTCGTTCGCCATCGGCTACGAGCACCGCGACGAACATTCGAAGTTTGATCCCAGCGCGGCGTTCCTCGGCAAGCCAGACCCGACGAATCCGGGCCAGTACCTGTCGTATGGCCAGTTGGTTCCGATCGCAGCGATCGATGCCGGCTATAATACCGACGAAGCGTTCGGGGAGCTTCAGGCCGACCTGATCGGCCCGAGCAACAACATTCCCGCGATCCGCTCGTTGAATCTCCAGCTGGCCGGGCGTTACGTCGACAACTCGTTCAACGGGCGCGCGTTCACCTGGACGGCGGGCGGCCGCTGGCAGCCCGTCCGCGACATCACGTTCCGCGGCAACTTCACCCATTCGATCCGGTCGCCGTCGATCACCGAATTCGCCAACCCGGCGCAGAGTTCATTCGGCTTTGCCGACGATCCCTGCGACTCGACGCTGATCACGCAAGGACCGAATCCGTCGGGCCGGGCCGCGAATTGCCTCGCGGCTTTCCAGGCCAAGGGCCTGACCGCGGCAGATTTGGCGGCCTACACCTCGCTGGCCTCGCAGCGCTCGTTCCGCCAGGGCGTCGCTGGCGATAACACGCTCAAGAACGAAACGGCCGATTCGTGGACCGTCGGTGCGATTATCCAGCCGACCTTCATCCGCCGCCTGACGATTTCGGCCGACTATGTCGACATCAAGGTCAAGGGCGTCATCTCGAGCTTCGGCGCGGATGACGTGCTGAATGCATGCTACGATTCGACCACCTATCCGAACAACGCCTACTGCCCGCGCGTCCAGCGCGACAGCAGCGGGCAGCTGTCGAACGTTATAGCCGGCTACATCAATGGTGATCAGCTGCGGTATCGCGGTATCGTCGGCCAGGGCGAATACACCATCCCGACGCCATTCCTCGGGGCCTCGAGCAATATCGGACTCGGCGTGAGCTACCAGCACCTGTTCGAGCTATCGAGCATCTCGGGCGGGACGAAAACCCGTAGCGAAGGTACGGCAGGCTATTCGAAGGACAAGGGTGTCGCGACCCTGACGTACAGCAACGACTGGCTCGAAACGTTCCTGCAGGCCTCCTATATCGGGCCGGCGAAGGTCAGCAATTATTATGCGTCGAACTATCAGATCAACCACTACAACCAGGTGGTCTTCCTGAACGCGGGGATGTCCTTCATGGTCGCAAAGCGGTTCCAGTTCCGCCTCAACGTGGACAATCTGCTCGACCAGCAGCCGCCGTTCCCGTCGAGCGGCGCGACTGATGTGTATTTCCGCGGTGCCTTGGGCCGGTTCTACCGGGCAGGGGTCTCGGTCAAGTTCTGACCTGCCGGCCGAAAAACGGGAAGGGCGCCGTCGAATATTCGACGGCGCCCTTCTGGCTTGTAACGGGAGCAGGGGAAGTGCCCGCGCTTATCGTCAGCTCAGGCCGGATAGAGGTTACACGTCGATCGCGTCGCGGTGGGTGAGGGGTTGTAGATCTGCGCGAAGTCGCGGTTGTCGCGGACGATGAACGACGCGATGTAGTGAATGCGCAACGAGCTCGATCCGATCAGCGACATCAGCCATTGGCCGACGACTGGCTTGTAGTCGTAGTTGATCTCGACGAACATCACGCCGCCGTTGGTCGGCGCGCTGACCTGCTGGCCGGCGTCGCCCATGCCGCTCGGCGCGAGCGTGCCGGCATTGGCCGGCGTCGTGTCGGTGCCCGCGGTGGTCGTCGTCGTGCCATAGGTCGAATCGTAATTCGTCCCCGATTTCTGCCCGATGCAGCGCTGCCAATGAATACGCTGCGTGCCCGAGGAGTCCTTTTCGAGGCTCGACACGATCACGCGGCCGTTGGTGGTCAGGTTGATCCCCGCGCCCTGGTTGCGCGCCGCCTGAAGCACGTCGTTCATGTCGACTTCGCGCAATTGCTCGATATTGGCGTTGTTGATCAAACCGACGCGCGACGCATTGTCGGCGAGGTTGAGTGCGATCTGGCTGACCTTCAGGTTGATCAGCGCCTGGTTGGCGAGCTCGATGCCATACAGCCCGAGCATGAGCACGAGTGGCGCGCCGAATGCGAATTCGAGCAGCGCGACGCCGCTGTTGTCGCGCGCCAGGCGCCGCGGGGTGCGGCCGAGCCGCGAGAGGGTGGAGAGCATCGCCATTACGTGCACACCGTCGTCGGGGTTGTCGTGGTCTGCGACGCATAGGGCTGGTTCTTCAGCAGCGTGTTCGCGGTGATCGTCTGGGTCGCGCCGAACAGCGGAAACAGCCGTGGATAGGTGACCGTCGCGGTATAGAGCGTCACGTCGTTCGCGCCGCCCTGACCGTTGACCCCCGGGTCGGCATCCCACTGGCTGTTGCCGTTGATGTCGGTGTAGCATTCGCCGGCGTCGCGCACGCCGTTGCCGTTGGTGTCGGTGAACGGCTCGGGCTTGATCACGCTGAACGAATCATAATTCTTGCGCGTGAACACGATGGTCGCGTTCTTGGCGATGTTCTGGACCATCGCTGTGACCTTGGCGTCGAGCGCCGCGGTGTTGTTGGCCCCACCCTGGATCGCCGAATCGCGCGCTGCTTTTTGCATCGCGCCGTTCAGGATCGCTTTGGCGTAGACCTGGTACGACAGGTCGCACAGCCCGAGGACCATCGTCATCAGGACCGGCGCGACGATGGCGAATTCGACGATCGCCGCGCCGCGCGTGTCGCGCCGAAGGGAACCGAGCCGGCGCATCACTGCGAAATCCGGAGCAGCGCGACCTGCTTGGCGATATCCTGGAAAGCCTGGTTGAGCGATGCGTTGTCGCTCGCGTAATAGGCCTTGCCGGGCGAGGCGCACTGGGTCAGCTGGGTCGTCAGCGTCTGGCCGAAACCGATCACGAACACCTTGATGTTGCGTGCCTTGGCCGCGGCGCATTCCGCGAGGAAACGCGCATTGTGATAATCGGTATCGTTGCCGAGACCGCTCGACCCCGTGACTCGCTTATCGTAATATTCCATCCCGTACATGCCGTAGATGTTGTAGTTCGGCGCCATGTCGCCGTCGGTCATGAAGACGATGTAGCGGTTGGGCTCGTTGCGCCCCGGCCATGCCGCGGTGTCGGACGCGAAGACACCGTTCGGCGCGATCATTCGCGTGCCCCAGATCATCCCGGTGTCGTGGTAGGTGCCGCCCTGCGGCACGAAGTCGCTGGCATTGACGTAATTGCTGACGTCGGACCGGGCCATCACCGCCAGCCGCGAAACCGGCTTGCCGCACGACACATAACCGCTGGAGAGATTGGCCGGCGCCCCGGCCGAGGTCAGCGACTGTGTCGCGCCACTGCCCGTATAGTCGCCATAGACGAACGGCGCCGGGGGCGTCGACGGCTTGCTGACGTTGCCCGAATAATCATAGGTCGTGTTGTTTCCGCGATAATATTCGACCTCGGGCCACATCGGCCGCCATTTGGTCGAATCGCTGCTTGCTGCCAGATCGGGGTCGAGGTCGGGCGGCAGGTTGTTGACGTCGAACGTCGCCGTCGCGGTCGTATCGCGTTCCTCGACGCAGCCCTGCCACTTGCTCGTCGTGCCGTCGACCTTGCTCGGGTCGTCGACCGTTGCGCCGGTCTTGTACTGGCTCGTGTTGTACGTAACTGGTTGATAGCGCCAGGTCGGCTTGAGCGGTTGCGTGGTGATCACGCACGTGCCGCCGCTGCCGCTACTCCACGATGTCGTGACACGCGTCGCCGTACCATCGGTATTGAACCCGGAGGCGGGGGATCGGCCAGCCATGTTGTTGCAGTTCGTCTGTCCCACGCCGGTCTGCGTGTTGTTCGATGACGACCCGTTGTTGGCGTCGCCCACGATGCTGCGCGACTGATAGGTCCAGCTGTCGACGATCGCGCTCTGCGGCAGCGCGTACCCCGCATTGACCGTCGATGTATAAGTGACGAAACCATAGCGGATGTGCGTCGTCGGGTCGGCGTTGGCCGCGACGGTGTCGTAGAAATTGAGTACCGCGGTGCGCAGCCCGGAAATCTTCGATCCCGAAACCTCGTGCGCATGGTAGCCCGTGGTGCCGTCGGGCCGCGTATAGGTATCCACCGTACCGCTGCAAGAACCCGCGGCGGTGCACGCCATCGACCCGGTGGTGTCGAGCACGAACATGATGTCGGTGTCGGCGACGTCGTAGCGTGCCTCGCACGCGACGTTGATGGTCACCGGCGGCGCGAAGAACCCCGTGATCGTCATCGGCACGACGGCGGATGCGACACCCGATACCTGCTGGTCACTGGTCTTCGACGGCGTGAAGCTGACCGTGTTGGTCTTCATCCAGCCGGCCTTGAAGTTGTTGCCGAAGAACGTCCGCGCCTGGGCATCGGCGTTGGAATCGAGCGTGGTCGACGACGACGACACCAGCGCTTTGCGCCCCGCGAGCACACCGGCGTCACATGCCTGTTGCAGCCGCACCTTGACGACGTAGAGTCGCGCGGTGTCGATACCCGATCCGACCATGAGCGACAGCGGGATGAGGGCGATCGCCAGCATCGCCAGCGTCGACCCGCGCTTGTCGTCGCGCAGCCGTCCCATGAAGGTCGGCGCCACTGGCTTGCGACTGAGTGGTGCGATCATCTGCCCCGTTCCGCCCGATAAAGTCCTTCGAGCCTGCGCTATGGCGTCCGAAGGGATAACCGCCCCTAAAGCGGAAAGGTTAATGTTACGGTGACGGCGGTCGAAGACCCGACGCGCACCTTGGCATTAAGCTACGCACCAGCCGATCGGCGTGCGGCGCTGGAGGCGCTGTTCGCACTCGACGCTGCGCTCGGCCAGGTGCTGCGGACGACGCGCGAGCCGATGGTCGGGCAGATGCGGCTGGCCTGGTGGCGCGAGGCGCTGGTGCGGCTCGACGGTGCGCCGGCACCGGGCGAGCCCGTGTTGCAGGCGCTGGCGGCCGACGCGCTGCCGCGGGGCGCCAGCGGTCGCGTGCTGGCGGGAATGGTCGACGGGTGGGAGCCGCTGCTGGGAACGATCGACGACGCGGCGCTCGCGGATCACGCACGGTTGCGTGGCGGAATCCTGTTTGCGCAAGCGAGCGCGGTGCTGGGGGCGGGCGCACGGGACGCGTTCGACGATGCCGGTCGGGGCTGGGCGCTGGGAGACCTCGCGGCACATCTCAGCGATCCAGCCTTGGCGGCCCGCGCGCGCGACATGGCGGCGCCATTGTTGGCCCAGGCGACGAGGCGGCGGTGGAGCCGTAACGCCCGCGCATTAGGTGCGCTGGCGCATGCCGCGCGGATGGACCTTTCCGGCCCGGCGGCGCCATGGCGAGTCGCGCGGTTGGGGTGGCACCGGCTGACCGGGCGTTAGTCTTTTGCGAAGCGGAAAATCGCGTTAGGCTGCAGCCTTCGGCAGGGAGGCGGCGCGATGTGGCGGTATCTGGCGGGCGCGGGAGCAGGGGCGTTGTTGGTGGTCTCGGGAATGATGCTTCAGGCGATGCGGCCTACGGCGGTCGCGCCGCTGCCGATGATGCCGGCGGTCGCGAACGCGCCGCAGGGGCAGGGAGTGGCGGTCGCGGTGCCCGAGGCGACCGACAAGACCCGCGAGCAGAAACGCTTCGACCGCTACGACAAGGATCGCGACGGATCGATAACCCGCGGCGAATATTTGCTGCCGCGTACCAAGGCGTTCGCGAAGCTCGATACCAACCACGACGGCATGCTGTCGTTCGACGAATGGGCAATAAAGACCGAGACCAAGTTCGCCATGGCCGACAAGGACAAATCGGGCGCCATGTCGCCCGCCGAATTCCTCACCACCGCCGTCAAGCGCAAGACGCACCCGCGCGCCAAATGCCCGGACAAGCCGGCCGCTCCGCCCACTACGGAAGAGACGTCCGAGGAAAGCTAGCCGCGGATCGGCCTTGAGGCGCTGCCGCGCCGGAAATCGCTGTCAATGTAGGATTTCGTCTGATCTACCCTGATCGGTGAGCCGTTCGCAAAATCCCGGCGTACACCTGTTCATTCGAGAAGGCGTCGCCGTCGCCAGGCGGGCGCGTTATCGCGGCGTCGAGGATGCGCGCGTGGCGCATCCGTGGCGCGCTGGTGCCGCGTCGCGGATGTTACGCCGGCGCAAACCCGGCGCAACTCGCCCGAACGGGCGGCCGGGTGTCAATTTTATGAACTTAGGCCGCCATCCACTCGGCCAGCGCGGCGCGGGCGCGGTCGGTGTACATCTTCTTGCGGTCGGCTTTCCTGGTGCGGCCGGGGATCGGCGGCATCAGCCCGAAATTGACGTTCATCGGCTGATAGGTCGCGGCCTCCGCCGCGCCGGTGATGTGGTGGAGCAGCGCGCCGAGCGCGGTCTCGACCGGCGGCGGCGTCATGACGTCACCGCCCAATTCCGCCGCGGCAAAGCGCCCCGCGAGCAGCCCGATCGCCGCGCTTTCGACATAGCCTTCGCACCCCGTGATCTGGCCAGCGAAGCGGATGTTGGGCTTCGACTTGAGCCGCAGCGTCGGGTCGAGCAATTCGGGCGAGCGAATGAAGGTGTTGCGGTGCAGTCCGCCAAGCCGTGCGAACTCGGCATTCTCGAGCCCCGGGATCGTGCGGAACAGCCGCACCTGCTCGGCATGCTTCAGCTTGGTCTGGAACCCGACGATGTTCCACAACGTCCCGCTGGCGTTGTCCTGACGCAGCTGCACCACGGCATAGGGCCAGCGTCCGGTGCGCGGGTCGTCGAGTCCGACCCCCTTCATCGGCCCGAACCGCAACGTCTCCGGCCCGCGCTCTGCCATCACCTCGATCGGCATGCAGCCTTCGAAATACGGCGTGTCCTTTTCCCACTCGCGGAACTCGCCCTTTTCGCCGTCGATCAGACCCTGGACGAAGGCGTGATACTGGTCCTCGTCCATCGCACAGTTGATGTAGTCGTGGCCTTGGCCTTTGTTCCAGCGCGACTGGAACCACGCCTGGTCCATGTCGATGCTGTCGCGGTGGACGATGGGCGCGATCGCATCGAAGAAGGCGAGTGCATCGCTCCCCGTCGCGGCGCCGATGCTCGCGGCGAGGCCAGGCGCGGTGAGCGGGCCGGTGGCGATGATCGCGGGGCCGTCGGGCAGAACGTCGATCCGCTCCCGCACGATCTCGATGTTGGGGTGCGCCGCCAACCGTGCCGTCACACCGTCGGAAAAGCCGTCGCGATCGACCGCCAGCGCCGACCCCGCCGGCACCTTGTGCCTGTCGCCCTCGCGCATGATGATCGAATCGAGCGCGCGCAACTCGGCATGGAGCAAGCCGACCGCGTTGTTCTCCGCGTCGTCCGAGCGAAAGCTGTTCGAGCAGACCAGCTCGGCGAGCCCGTCGGTCTGGTGCGCCGGGGTGATGTCGCCCGACCCGCGCATCTCGGACAGCCTGACTCGCGCGCCCGCCTCGGCGAGCTGCCACGCGGCTTCCGATCCGGCGAGCCCGCCGCCGATGATGTGAATGTCATACGCCATGACGCCGTGCGATAGTCGCCCGCGCCGCTCGCGCAAAGGGCTGTCCCGCCGCGCTTTCTTTCTGCGCTGGCCTGAAGCGCCATATTGCTGCACTAGGACGCCCCATGACCGCCGCGAGTGAAGTGCAACGGCCGACGATCAGCCTGATCATCCCCGCCTATAACGAGGAGGATTATCTCCCCGCCTGCCTCGATGCGGTGATGGCGAACGTGGCGGACAAGGCGATGGAGATCATCGTCGTCGACAACAACAGCACCGATGGCACGAAGTCCGTGGTCGAGCGCTATCCGGCGGTGACCTATGTGTTCGAGGGCGAAAAGGGCATCACGCGCGCGCGTCAGCGCGGGTTCCTGAGCGCGAGCGGCGACATCCTGGCCTATGTCGATGCCGATACGCACCCGCCCGCGGGCTGGATCGAGCAGATCTGGGAGCAGTTCGGCAAGCGGTCCGATCTCGCCAGCCTGTCCGGGCCGTACAGCTTTTACGACCTCAGCGGCCTGCGCAACGCGGTGTCGTCGGGCTGGTTCGTCGCGGCGCGGCCGCTCTACGGGATCATCGGCTACATGCTGGTCGGCGGCAATTTCGCGATCCGCCGCGACGTGCTGGAGAAGATGGGTGGGTTCGACGCCTCGATCGAATTCTACGGCGAGGACGTCGACATCGCCAAGCGCGCGCAGAAGCATGGCAAGGTGCTGTTCTCGCCGCACTTCGTCATGCCCACCTCGGGCCGACGAATGAAGAAGCAGGGCTTCGTGAAGATGGCCGGGCTCTATTTCGTCAATTATTTCTCGATCGTGTTCCGCGGCAAGCCGGCGACCAAGGGCTATAAGGATATCCGCTAGGCGACCGGGCGGGGTTTCGCGAACGACAAATCGGTGCGCGGCAATTGCGCGCGGATATGCTCCGGCAACCGCGCGAGCAGCAATTCGCGCGCGCCGCGCCAATAGGCGGCAAGCACGACCAGGAACCCGCCGGTCAGCATCGCCGTCAACGTCATCGTGGTCGATTGCAGCGCGCCCATCAGCGTAGCGGTCGCGGGCACGACGTAGATCAGGCTCGACATCAGCAAGGAGCGGCGATCGATCACCAGCGCGACGAAGCAGAAGAAGGCGAACAGGCACAGCACCGCGATCGCCGCCCCGCCGTCCGCAGGCTGAGTCGCGAAGGCATAGAGCCGGTCCCAGCCGACCGGCCCGCCGCTGACGCCGAGCAGCAGCCGGAAACTGGCGCCCGCGACCTGATAGCCCGCCGCCCAATGCATCCAGAACGCGATATCGGCGCGCCGGGTCTCGCGCCGCACGTCGGACATGTCCCACCACATGGCGACCGCGAACAGGAGCAGCCCAATCAGGAGGAGCAGGAAGCTGACGATCCCGGCCGGCATGTTCGGTGCGACGAGTTGCAGCAGGTGTACGATGGTGTTCACGCCCGCGACCGCCGCCGCCATATAGGCAAACGGCAGTTTGAACCGCAGCCAGTAGAGGCCGCAAACCATTGTGGTGCCGAACGCCACGACCAGTCCGGCGAGCGGCGACAACGCGCTCCACGGCATCGTCCCGCCGCCGCCGCGCCACGCCGGAAACGTGCTGACGACCGCGAGGAGCGCGAAGATTGCGGCGAAGACGAACGTGCCGAACAGGACGAAGCTGGTCAGCGTCATCCGCCGCTGGCGCGTGAAATGCTCCGCGAACGCCCAGCTCGCGCCCAGCACGATGAGGATGGCGAGCAACGGCAGGAACGCAAAGGCGAACGCGACACCGCCGAGCAACAGCAAAAGCCCCGCCGCGGTCATGACATCGGCGAGCCCACCGACCAGTCCGAAGCGCTCCTCATCGGCGAGCGGCGCGTGGTGCTGCGCGGCGCTGAAGTTGCGCAGGTCCTGCGCGGTTTCGGGCGAGATCACGCCCGATTTGACCGCAGCTTCCAGTTCGACGCTGTCCATCCACGCGCTCCCGTTGCACCGTTCTTTGCCGTGCGACGACCAACAAAGTGTTAAGTGATCAGACAGTTGGCGACGCGCTGGCCCATCTGACGCCCATGCGGCAGACCAGCGCGTTCAGCGCCCCCATGGCGGCGAGGGCGGCGGTGTCCGCGCTGCCAGCGCCGTCGATCGCTATTGCCGGCAATCCCATGACGGCGGCGCCGACGAGGCCCCAGGCGGCCGGGTGCCGCAGCCCGAGGTTACGCGCCGATGCCCAACCCATCAGCATCGCGCCCAGGATGTTCGGGATCAGGGCAATGATCATGGCCCCGATGGAAAACCAGACCGCCATTCCCATGGCATTCCCCACTTCGGTCGGCCCGACCCGTATCGCTAGCGTTTCGCCCGATAGCATTTGCCCCACAAGCAAGACGAAGATCGCGATCGGGCCGGCGGCCGCCGACGCTTTTAGCGCGGCGGCCCCGATGCCTGTCGTGACGTCCGGCATCGGCCGATCCATCACGCGGCGACCTCGCCCCGCACCGCGGCAGCACGGAGGTGGGCCATGTTGCGGTCGTCGAGCCAGCTGTTCACCTTGCGCCCGAACTGCGCGATCGCGCCCATGTTGAAGAAGTGCATCGCGCCGAGCACGAGCACCGCGAGCCCGACCTTGCTCGACAGGAAACGGATCGCGCCGCCCACCGTGGTCGGCTCGTCGCCCAGGCTCAGCGTCAGCGTGATGAAGCCGATGTTGACGAGGTAGAAACCGACAACGAGCAGATGGTTGGTCGATTTCGCCAGCGTCTCGTTCTGGCCGAAGCATTGCATCAGGAACACGATGCCGTTCTTCGACAGCGTGTGTGCCACCCAGATAGTGATCGCGATGGTGATCAGCAGGTACGCGCTATAGATGGTCTCGATCATTATAATCTCCACTTTCGAACATTTCAGGAAATCCAGAAACTATCGGACGTGGCGATGCGGCGGGGGATGGGTGCGGTCCATCGCTCTCAACCCTTGCGCTTACCGGGGATCAGTTTGGCGACGCGGCCGCCGAGCTTCATCAGCGTGATGAGCGTCGGTTTGGGCAGCACGCGGACCTGGTCGTACCAGGACGACAGCGTCCAAATGAACTCGTACATCCGCCCGACGCGCTGACGGACATGCTCAGGCGCTTTCTTGTCGGCGGCGAGCCGTTCGGACAGTTCGGCGAGCAGTGCGATCGTCGGGTCGACCTCGCGCCGCTTGCGCTCGGCGGCGATACGAAGGAGCATTTCCCACAGGTCGGTCTCGGCGGCGAAATGGTCGCGCCGGTCGCCCTCGACATGGACTCTGCGGACGATGGCGTAGGCCTGCAGTTCCTTGAGCGCGGTCGACACGTTCGAGCGCGCAAGCCCGAGCGCGTTGACGATCGTGTCGGCGTCGAGCGGGCGGTCGGACAGGTAGAGCAGCGCGTGGACTTGCGCGACCGACCGGTTGACCCCCCAATGCGTCCCCATCTCTCCCCAGTGGAGGATGAACGCCTTGGCATCGGGATGGTCGATCGCGGTCATGTCGTTTCTTTCTGTATTTTCAGAAATAACGATCGAGGGCGGTAGGTCAAGCGTGCCAATCGGTGCTTGCAGCGCCCTTCGCACCGCGCCATCGTGCGCCGATGTCGCCGACCGGTCCCAAGTTCAACCTGCTGTTCGCCGCCGCGCTGGTCGCGGGGGTTAGCTTCTGGATCGGTCGCGGCCACGTCGATCCGACGCCGCTATGGGTCGCGTGGAAGGGCGGTTGCGTCGCGTTCCTCGCGCTGTGGGCCGCGCTCAATGCGCGCAACCGCGACGGATGGCAGATCGCCGCGGCGTTGGCATTGGGCGCGCTGGGCGACGTCGTGCTCGAACATAGCCAAGCGGGCGGAGGTGGGGCGTTCCTCGCCGGGCATATCGTCGCCGCTGCACTCTATTGGCGGCATCGCCGGATGAAGCGCTCGCCGAGCCAGACGGCGCTCGCGATATTGCTGGTGGTCGTCATCCCGCTGATCGCTTTTCTGCTCCCGAGCGATCGCACGGCCGCGCCGCTGATCGCGGTCTACGCGCTCGGTCTTGGGGTAATGACGGGCAGCGCCTGGGCGAGCACCTTCCCGCGCTATCGCCTCGGGATCGGTGCGGTGATGTTCGCCGCGTCCGACCTGCTGATCTTCGCCAAGCTCGGCCCGCTCGCCGCGTCGTCCGTGCCGGGTGCGCTGATCTGGCCGCTCTATTTCCTTGGCCAATCGCTGATCGCCTGGGGCGTGGTCACGACCTTGCTTCGCTGGCAGGCGGACGAGGATCTTCACCATCGGTTATGAACGGGCGTCGGGGGCAGTGACCAGCAAGCAGACATATCGCGCCGATATCGACGGCTTGCGCGCGCTCGCCATCCTGCCGGTCGTGTGGTTCCACAGCGGCCTGCCGGGCGCACCGGGCGGGTTCGTCGGGGTCGATGTCTTCTTCGTCATCTCGGGCTATCTCATCACGCGGATCGTTCGCGACGATCTGGCCGCGGGGACGTTCAGCTTCGGCCATTTCTACCGCCGCCGGTTCCGCCGGATCGCGCCGGCGCTCGCCGTCGTGCTGATCGCGACGCTGGCGGTCGGATATCTGATGCTCGTGCCCGACGATTTGGTCCGGCTATGCCGCTCGGCCGTCGCTGCGGTGGTGATGATACCGAATATCTATTTCTCGTATGTCGGCGGCGGGGACTATTTCGCGATCGCCAAGCGCGCGCAGCCACCGCTGCTGCATATCTGGTCGCTCGGCATCGAGGAGCAGTTTTACCTGTTCTTCCCGTTCTTCCTGATGATCGCCACGCGCTTTCGCGTCGCGCGGCCCGCGATCGTGCTGGCCGCCGTCGCGTCCTTCGCCTTGTGCGTTGTCGGCGCGAAACACGCGCCGGTCGCCGCCTTCTACCTGCTGCCCAGTCGGGCGTGGGAATTGGCGCTGGGCGCGATGTTGGCGGTCGACGCGGTCGCCATTCCCGCGCGCTGGCGCGCTGCCACGTCGGCGATCGGCATCGCGATGATTGCCGCCAGTATCGCGTTGTTGGAGGGGCAGGGCATTTCACCGTTATGGGCGGTCTCGATCCCGGCGTTCGGGGCAATGCTGTTGATCGGCAGCGGACCAAACGCGCCGGTGAATCGCGTCCTGGCGTTCGCGCCGTTCGTATGGATCGGGCGGATCAGCTACTCGCTGTACCTGTGGCACTGGCCGATCTTCGCGTTTCTGCAGCGGTGGTGGATCGACGACCAGCTCCCGGCTGTCTGGTCGCTGGCGGGGATCGGTCTGTCGATCATGCTGGCCTGGATCACCTATCGCCGGGTCGAGCAGCCGGCGCGCCGCAGCACCGTCCGGTTCGGCTTGGTCGCCGCGCCCGTCGCCGTCGGTGCGGCGATCGTGCTGGCCGGGTCCCTCTCCGCGATAACCTCGGCGGGGTTGCCGGAGCGGTTCACACCGCGTGCGCGGGCGATGATCGCGGAAGGTGACGACCACGCGCCGCTCGGCCTGACATGCCTGAACATGCCGCTATCGGATGTCGAGCGGTCGTGCGTGGTCGGAAAGGGGACGCCCACCATGCTGATTTGGGGGGACAGTCATTCGGCGTCCGACTCGGCGGGAATCGCTGCAGGACTGGGGCAGACCGCGGTCGTGATCGGCAACGGCGGTTGCCCGCCGGCGATCGATCCGCGATCCGGGATGACCGCGGGCTGCCTCAAACGCAATCGGGCGATCCTCGCGTGGCTCGGGCGACGCCCGGCGATCACCACCATCGTCTTCGCGGCATTGTGGCGCACTTACGAAAAGCGCGATCGCGGAGCGTTCTGGCGCGGCATGCAGCCGACCATCGACGCGCTGGGCGGCAAGCGCGTCATCGTCCTAGCCGGTGTGCCCTATCCTGGCGTCGACGTGCCGACCGACAGCGCAATGCGCGAGCAATGGGGCCGACCGCCGCTACGCTTCGACTGCCCACCCGCGCGCGTACCGATCACGGGGGTGACCCTGGTCGATCTGTCGACGCCCTTTTGTGCCTATCCGGAACCATGGCGGCTGTTCGTCGATCGTAACCATCCGAGCATGACCGCGAACCGCGCGATCATCGGACCGGCATTCGCGAAGATACGGTCGGAGAAGGAGCCATGACGATTTTCACCATCGGGTACGAAGGCACGACGATGGATGCCTTCCTGACTGCGCTGAAGAATGCAGGGGTCGAACAGGTCATCGACGTCCGCGCGTTGCCGCTGTCGCGCCGGCCGGGATTTTCGAAGAATTCGCTCGCCGCGACCCTCAAGGAAAACGGCATCGGCTATGTGCATCTCAAGGCGCTCGGCACGCCCAAGCCGGGGCGCGATGCCGCCAAGAAGGGCGACTGGCAGACGATGGAAGCGGTCTACGCTGGTCAGCTCGAGCTGCCCGAGGCGCAGGCGGAAGCCGCGAAGATGCGCGACCTGGCTGCCGAAAAACGCTCGGCGCTGCTGTGTTTCGAACGCGACGCGCACCACTGCCACCGCACGATGTTGTTGCGCGAGGAGGGCGAGGGGGCCGAGGTGGTCGACCTGATACCCTAGCGCGCCAGAGCCTTGGCGATCGCGGCTTCGGCGATCGGCCGCATGATCGCGTACCCAGCCTTGTTGGGATGAACCCCGTCGCGCGACAGCCGTGCGGGGAGTCCGCCGTCGCTCTCGGCCATCGCCGAATAGTAATCGGCATAGGCGAACCCGCGGCGGTTGGCATAATTGCGTAGCCAGCGGTTGAGCGCAGCGATCGCGACGGCCGGGCGTTGTTCCTTCCGCCAGCCGAAAGCGCGCGCTGGCAACACCGACCCGATCACCACGCGGATGCCGTGGGCGCGGGCATATTCCGCCATGTGGCGGATGACGTTCTCCGTCCATTCGAGCGACATCGCACCGCTGTTGCCGGCGATATCGTTGGTGCCCGCCATGATGTGAACCACGCGGGGCTTGAGCTCCAGCACGTCGGGGGTGAAGCGGTCGAGCATTTGCGGGCTGGTCTGCCCGCTGATCCCGCGATCGATCCGCCCCGGCGCGAAGAACGCGGGGTCGGCGATCGCCCAGCCTTCGGTGATCGAATCGCCGATGAACACGATGTCGATCTTGGCCCGCGAAGCGATTAGCCGCTGGTTTTCGGCGCGGTAGCGGCACTCCCATGCCCAATCGCCCTCGCGCGCCCATTTGCCGTCCGTCGGGCAGCCATTGGGCATCGCGATCTGGCGAGCGGGCATGGCTGGCCGGGTGCTCGCACCAAGCAGCGCGAGCGCGACGAGACTAACCCGCCACGGGAAGGCGGACACTGCCATCCTCGTGGCGCTCAAGCGGGCTGTAGGCGACCACGACCTCGAGAGGCATCGCGCCGTAGATGTGCGGGAATAGCGCGCCGCCGCGCGACGGCTCCCACTTCACCGCATCGCCCAGCGCTTCGAGGTCGACCGCGGCGATCCACAGATCATGCTGCCCGGCGAAATGGTGATCGACCGTCTCGGTCAGCTGCGCCGCGCTCGACAGGTGGATGAAACCGTCGGCGATATCGACCGGAGCGCCCGCGAAACTGTTGGTCTCAAGCGCGCGCACCTGATCTGCCGTCAGCACCTTGTACGCGACGAGTGGGCGCTCGCTCATGCTTCGCTCTCGCCCTCTGCTGCCGTCTCACCGTCGGGCGTCTCTTCCTCATCGCTTTCTTCGATCTTCGCGGCGGACACGACATGCTCGTCGTCGGCGACGTCGAACAGCCGCAACCCGGCCGAATTGCGCCCGATGACCCGCAGCCGGGCGTCGCGCTTTCCTTCCTCGACCGGCTCGCTGGGGTCGCGAATCTCGATCGGGAGACGAATCAGCTTGGCCTGATCGGTGACGAGCATGATCTGCTCGCCGGTCTTGGCCGGGAAGCTCGCCACGACCGGACCGTTTCGTGCGATATTGTCGATATTGGTGATGCCTTGGCCGCCGCGCCCGGTGCGGCGATATTCGTACGCCGAACTGATCTTGCCGTAACCATTGGCGCAGACGGTCAGCACGAACTGCTCCTTGGCGGCCAATTCAGCATAGCGCTCGTCGCTCATCTGCCGTTCGCGCTCGCCTTCGCGCTCGGCTTTCCACGGCGCGAACCGCAAATAGTCCTCGCGCTCTTCCTGATCCGCCACGCCGACCTTGTGCAGGATCGACAGCGAGATCACTTCGTCGCCGCCCCCCTTTTTATCTTGGCCGAGCTTCATCCCGCGCACGCCGGTCGAATTGCGGCTCTGGAACTCGCGCACCTCGTCGCCGGCGAAGCGGATCGCCTTGCCCTGGCGCGTTGCGAGCAGCACGTCGTCGCCCGCGTCGAGCAATGCGACGCCGATCAGCCGGTCGTCCTCATCCTGGCCTTCGAACTTCATCGCGATCTTGCCGTTCGACGGTACGTTGGCGAACGCGTCCATCGAATTACGCCGCACGCTGCCCTTGGCGGTGGCGAACATGACGTGGAGTTTGCCCCACTCGTTCTCATCCTCGGGGAGCGGCAGGACGGTGGAGATCGTCTCGCCCTCGGCCAGCGGGAGCAGGTTGATCATCGGCCGGCCGCGGGTGGCCGGCCCACCCTCGGGCAAGCGCCACACCTTCATCCGGTACACGCGGCCGAGCGTCGAGAAGAACAGAACGGGCGTGTGCGTGCTGGTCACGAACAATTCGGTGACCGCATCCTCGTCCTTGGTCGCCATGCCGGCGCGGCCCTTGCCGCCGCGATGCTGCGCGCGGAACGTGTCAAGGCTGGTGCGCTTGATATAACCCTGCACCGTGACGGTGACGACCATCTCCTCGCGCTCGATCAGGTCCTCGTCTTCGATTCCGTCGGCAGCGGCGGCGATCTCGGTGCGGCGCGGAGTCGCGAACAACTCGCGCACCTCGACGAGCTCCTCGCGCATCACAGCGTAGAGCTTCACGCGGTCGGCGAGGATCGCGAGCAACTCGGCGATCGAATCGGCCAGCGTCTTGAGTTCGTCGCCGATCTCATCGCGCCCCAGCGCGGTCAGGCGATGGAGACGCAGATCGAGGATCGCGCGAACCTGCAGGTCCGACAGGCGATAAGTGTCGCCGGTCACCTCGGTTTCGACCGCTTCGACCAGCTTGATGTACTGCGCGATCTCGGCGATCGGCCATTCGCGCATCAGCAGCGCGTTGCGCGCCTCCGCCGGGCTCGCCGAGCCGCGGATGATGCGGACCACCTCGTCGAGGTTGGTGACCGCGATGACGAGGCCGAGCAAGAGATGCGCCCGGTCGCGCGCCTTCGCCAGCTCGAACTTCGCGCGGCGCGTGATGACCTGTTCGCGAAACTGGATGAACGCCTGAATGAAATCGCGCAGGTTGAGCAGCTCGGGCCGCCCGCCGCGGATCGCCAGCATGTTCGCCGGGAACGACCCCTGCGCCGGCGTGTGGCGCCACAATTGGTTGAGCACGACTTCCGCAGTGGCGTCGCGCTTCAGGTCGATAACGATCCGCACGCCCTCGCGGTTCGATTCGTCGCGAATGTCGCTGATCCCTTCGATCCGCTTGTCCTTGGCGGCCTCGGCGATCTTTTCGACCAGCGCATTCTTGCCCTGCTGGTAGGGAATTTCGGTGAGCACGATCGAACGCCGGTCCCCGCGCCCCTCCTCGATCTCGTAGCGCGATCGCAGGACGATCGATCCGCGCCCGCTTTCGTATGCCGCGCGGCAGCCGCTGCGGCCCAGGATCGTCGCGCCGGTCGGGAAGTCCGGGCCGGGGACGATCTCCATCAATTCCTCGGTCGTGATGGCACCATTGTCCATGTACGCGAGGCACGCGTCGATCACTTCGCCCAGATTGTGCGGCGGGATGTTGGTCGCCATGCCCACCGCGATCCCGCCCGCGCCGTTGACCAGCAGGTTGGGGAAGCGCGCGGGCAGCACCGACGGCTCGTTCTCGGAGCCGTCGTAGTTCGGGACGAAATCGACCGTGTCCTTGTCGAGATCCTCCATCAGGAACCCGGCGGACTTGGCGAGGCGCGCTTCGGTATAGCGCATCGCGGCGGCGGGATCGGGGTCCATCGACCCGAAATTGCCCTGACCGTCGATCAACGGGAGCCGCATCGCCCAGTCCTGGGTCATCCGCGCCAGCGCTTCGTAGATCGAACTGTCGCCGTGCGGGTGATACTTACCGATCACGTCGCCGACGATGCGCGCCGACTTGCGGTATGGGCGGTTGTAGAAGAACCCACTTTCCTGCGCGGAGAACAGGATGCGGCGGTGGACCGGCTTCAACCCGTCGCGCACATCGGGCAGCGCGCGCGCGACGATCACACTCATCGCGTAGTCCAGGTAACTCGTCTTCATCTCGTCGACGATCGAGATGGGGGTAATGTCCGAAGGGTCGGCGAGGATCGTCTCGTCGGTCAAGTGGGCGGTGCTTTCAGGTGATGTTGCGGTTGGATGACGGTATAGGCGCTGCCGCAGCCGATGTCACGCGCGCGTACGCGTGAGCGCGCGCGAGGCAGTTTCACCAGCCCGCCATTCAATCCGCATTCAGCCACGATCGGCCAATCGCCCGCCATGCGCCTTGAACCCGCGTCGCCCGCTGACTAGAGCGGTAACGACGGGCCCGGCGCCCCTTGAGGAGAGTTCGATGAAGAGGATTTCGACCGCCGTGCTGAGCGCGGCGTTCTTGACCGGGATGGTCGGCGTGGCGTTCGCGCCCGCGGCATTTGCCAAGAAGAAGGACGAAGCGCCGGCGGGGCCGACGGTCAGCCCTGCGGTGGGTGCTGCCGTCCAGAGAGCGAAGGCGGCCAGCGCGGCCAAGGACATCGCGGGGCTAGAGGCGGCGGTGGTCGAGGTCGAGGCCGCAGCGAAGACCGACTACGAAAAGTATCTGGCGTCCTATCTGCGCTACGCCCTGGTGTCCGAAAAGATCTCGCAAGCCTCGACCGGCACCAACGGCGTATTCGATCCGACGCCGATGATCGCGCCGCTCGACGCGCTGATCGCCAACCCGACTACTCCGGCGGACATGCGGCCCAAGTTCGAGTATAGCCGCGCGACGATCGCATATGACCAGAAGAACTGGGCGCTCGCGACCAAGATGTTCACCGATGCCGCGGCGCATGGCTCGACCGAGGCCAATTTGCCGTTGTATCTGGCGAAGACCAAGATCCAGGCGGGCGACGTGGCGGGCGGCGTCGCCGATCTCGACAAGCTGTACGCCAGCGGCAAGCCGCAGACCGACGATTTCTATCGCTACGCGATCGACCAATCGAGCCGCGCGGGATTGAAGGCCGACACGTTCAAGTGGCTGCAACGCTGGGTGAGCGCCTATCCGACCGCCGCGACGTGGCGAAACGCCATCCAGTTCTATGGGATCAGCGCGAAGCCGCTGGTCAAGGTCGACAAGCGCCAGCAGATCGATCTGTTCCGGTTGATGCGCCAGACCAGGGCCTTGGCCGACCAGTACGATTTCGAGCAATACGCCCAGTACACGAGCGACATCGGGTTGCCCGACGAAGCCAAGATGGTGATCGACGAAGGCAAGGCGGCGGGTAAAATTCCTGCCGTGCCGAGTTCGCTCGTCCGGGCATTGGCTACCGACGCCGCGACTGCGATTGCCGCCGAGGGCTCGTTTGACGGGCTCGAGCGCAAGGCGGCCGCGTCGCCGACCGGCCCGTTGTCGGCGCAAACCGGCGACGCGTATCTCGGCCGCTCCAACTACGCCAAGGCGATCGCGCTGTATCGCCAGGCGCTCGCCAAGGGCGGGGTCAACACCGACGAGGTCAATACGCATCTGGGCATCGCGTTGGCGATGAGCGGCGACAAAGCCGGCGCCAAGACCGCCTTCAGCGCGGTCACCACCGCGCCGCGCAGCGACATTGCCGGGTTCTGGATGATCTATCTCGACCATCCGCCGACGAGCTGAGCGGGCAACAGGAAGGTGGCAGGGGCGGCCAGCGATGGTCGCCCCTTTTTATTTGCTATTCGTCGCCGACCGGGATGCCCGGCTGGTGCTTCGAAGTGCGAATCGTCAGCGAGGTCTTGACGCTAGCGACGTTGGGCGCGGGCGTCAGGTGCGTGGTGAGAATATCCTGAAACGCCTTCAGGTCGCTCGCAACGATCTTCAGGATGAAGTCGATCTCGCCGTTGAGCATATGGCATTCGCGGATTTCGGGAATCGTCGCGACATGGCCCTCGAATGCCGCCAGATCGCGCTCGGCCTGGCTGCGCAGGCTGACCATCGCGAACACGGTAATCGGATAGCCCAGCGTCGCGGCATCAAGTTCGGCGTGATAGCCCTGGATCGCGCCTCCTTCCTCGAGCGCGCGGACTCGGCGCAGGCAGGGTGGCGCGGTCAGCCCGACGCGGTCGGCGAGCTCGACATTGGTCATCCGTCCATCGGCCTGGAGCAGCGACAATATCTGCCGGTCGATCCGATCCAACGCCATCGTCAACTCTCCGGATTTTTTCGGCGTGCGTCGCCGTCGGCCAGCATAATATAATTGCGAACTTACGCAATCGTCCCACATTGCGACGCGCCAAAATGGAGCATTTGAAGCGGGCGTTCGGGCGGTTAAGGAATCGTTACGGCGCGTCTTTCGCGCGCCGGCCAACAGGCGGGGTTCCTTGCGCTTCGACGACAGCCTCGACACGGTCCTTGGCGCCGACATGGCGACGCCGTTCGGCGTACAATCGGCGTGGCGGCAGTTGACCGACCTGATCGGGCGACGGCGTGTAGACGCGACGCCGGAAGCCCTCGAGCGGCTCCGTGCGATCCGTTCGCTGGTGCCGCCCGCGGTGCGCGGCGCAAGCGCGCGGAGCCTGGCTTTCGCGACCCCGCCGGCGAGCCTGGTGCGGCTGTTCGGCGAGGACGATCCGGCGATCGCTGCACCAGTGCTGTCAACCGCGCGGCTCGACGCCAGCGACTGGCTGGCGATAATCCCGGAATTGCCACCCGCCTCGCGCTCACTGCTGCGCCATCGCCGTGACTTGCCAGTGCGCGCGGTGCGCGCGCTCGACAGCTATGGCGCGGCGGACTTCGCGCTGCCGCAGCCCGACGAACTCATCATCGACGTCGAGCTCGAGAACTTGCCGCCGATTTCGCCTATGCCGGCAAACGATCCCGCACCGCTCGATCCGACCGGTCCGTTCGCGATCGCCGAACTGGTCGCGCGGCTCGACGCGTATCAGCGCGATCACGGCGATCTCAATCGTCCGCCCCGGCCGATCGTCGGCACTGCCGAGGCGCCGGCCGACCATTTCTGCTTCGAGACCGACGCGAGCGGCACGATCCGCTGGGTCGATGGCGTCCCGCGCGAGCCGCTGATCGGCGTGCTGCTCGGCGCCCGCTCCGCGCAGGTCGACGGCGTAGTGACCGGCGCGTTCCGTCGCCGCGCGCCGTTCACCAACGCGCGGCTGGTGGTGACGGGCGATTCGGCGGTGGGCGGCGACTGGCAAATGTCGGCGACGCCGGCATTCGACCCGGCGAACGGCCGTTTCACCGGCTATCGCGGCGTCGCCCGCCGCCCGCGCGCCGACGAGCGTGCCGAACCGATCCGCGCCGGCCGTCCCACCGCCGAAGCCTTCCGCGCGCTGGTCCACGAACTGCGCACGCCAACCAACGCGATTTCGGGCTTTGCCGAGATGATCGAGGCACAGGTGCTGGGACCGGCGCCCGATATCTATCGCGAGCGCGCCGTTGCGATCCGCGGCAGCACGCGCGAACTGCTCGACGCGATCGACGACGTCGACACCGCCGCGCGGCTTGACCAACAGGCGCTGGTGCTGCGCCCCGGCCTCGTCGTGGTCGCTTCGCTGCTGTCGCGCGCCGCTGCCGACCTCGAGCCGCTGATGCGGCTGCGCCAATCGGTGGTCGATGTCGATACGGGGCAGGGCGTCCCGGACATTGCCGGCGACGAGGTCGCGGTTGGGCGAATCATTAGCCGACTGATGGGGTTGGCAGTCGCAGCCAGCGGGCAGGGCGAGCGGCTGACCGTCGGCGCGAGCGCGGAAGGCGAGATGGTCGCGCTGACGATCGATCGCCCGCGCGCGTTCGCGGCGCATCCGGGCGAGGCGTTGTTCGCGCTCGACAGCGAGGATCAGGGGGAGGGTGCGACCTTGCTCGGCGTCGGGTTCGCGCTGCGGCTGGCGCGCCGGCTCGCGGCCGAGCTGGGCGGCGGGCTGACGATCGGCGAGGATCGCTTGACATTGCGCCTGCCCGCGGCGTTGAATCGGGATGTGGGGCAGCTTTCTTCTAACTGACGTGATGAGCGAGCCTCTTCCGGAACCCGGCTTCCGCCCGTCCGCGCCTGCACCCGCCGACCTGATCGCCTGGCCCGCCGATTTCGGCACGCGCTTCGTCGTGTTCGTCGATGTCGAAGAGGAGTTCGACTGGGACCTGCCGCTGTCGCGCGACAACCGCTCGGTCGAAGCGGTCGCGGCCTTGCCCGACGCGCACGCGCGCTTCGCCGCGGCGGGAGTGCCGCTGGCGCTGATGCTCGACCACCCAGTGGCGAGCGATGCGCGCGCGGCCGATTGGATCGGCCCCTTGCTGACGGGCGGCAGCCTGGTCGGCGCACAGCTCCATCCCTGGGTCACGCCGCCGTTGGACGAGGCGCTGGTGCCGCGCAACAGCTTCGCCGGAAACCTGCCACGCGCGCTGGAAGCGGCGAAGCTCGACGCGCTGACCGACGCCATCGCTACCGCGTTCGGTGCGCGGCCGACCGCTTATCGTGCCGGCCGCTATGGGCTCGGTCCCCAAACATTCGAGTTGCTCGCCGGACGCGGCTACCGGCTCGACAGCTCGATGCGGCCGGGGTTCGATTATGCGCCGCAAGGCGGCCCGGACTATGGTGCCATCGGCAACCAGGCATTCCATATCGGCGGGCTGATCGAGTTACCGTCGACCACCGTGTTCACCGGCTTGGCGCGGGGCGGCGGCATGGGACTGTACCGCGCGGGAGGGTCTGTGCCGAAGGGACGGGCGTTGCTTGCCCGCACGCGACTGCTCCAGCGCATTCCGCTGACCCCCGAGGGTATCCCAATTGCCGAGGCGCTGGAAGCCGTGCGCGCCGCGGTCGGCGACGGCATTCGTGTGCTGAGCTTCGCGTTCCACTCGCCGTCGCTGGTGCCGGGGCATACGCCCTACGTGCGTTACGCCGACGACCTGCGCGCGTTCTGGCACTGGTGGGACCGGATGTTCGCGGAACTCGACCGGCTGGGTGTGACCCCGTGCGGGCTGGCGGAACTGATCGCAGCGGCGGTGTGAGGTGGCGTTGGTGGGCCCGGCAGGACTCGAACCCGCAACCTAGCCGTTATGAGCGGCCAGCTCTAACCAGTTGAGCTACAGGCCCCACCCGCAAAGTGGTCGGGGAGACAGGATTCGAACCTGCGACATCCTGCTCCCAAAGCAGGCGCGCTACCAGACTGCGCCACTCCCCGACGCGGAGCGACCCTCTAGGCAGCAAAACCGGGGGCGGCAAGGCCGAACCCCGCCTGCCCGCGTGTCCTACTGGCTGTTCGCCGCGTCCGTTGCGTTCATGCTGGCACTGTAGGTCGCGCTCGCGCTGTTCATCGCATTCGCCGCGGCGGCGTTGGCGTTCGCATCGGCTTCGGCCTGCATCGCCGCGGCGTTGTTCACCAGGTCCGATTCCATCGCGTTCGCCACGTTTTCCGTGGTCGGCTCGGGCTTGTGACAGGCGGCCAGCAATACCAGCCCGGCGGCGGCGAGGACGGCGGCGATCTTTTTCATCGGAGATTCTCCTGTTCAAATCGTGATGCGGGGCGACGATCAGCCGCCCTTGGGCGTGGTCCTGTCCCAATCCTCGGGTGCGTTGGCGACGATCCACAGCATCGCCGTCCACGCCGCGACGTTCTGGCGCATCTGCTCGATATCGATCTTGTCGAGCGTGTCCTCGGGCGTGTGGTGCCAGTCGAAATAGCGGATGCCGTTCTGGTTGAGGTCGACCGCCGCCGTGCCGAGCTTGAACAGCGGGCCGACATCGGTGCCATCGCCCGCGACCTCACGGCTGCGCACGATCCCGAGCGGGGCGAGCGCTACGCCGAGCCGGTCGCCTATCGCCTTCGCGCTGTCGGGGAAATTGGTCGAAAAGCGCCAGACGTTGTCCGCGCCGAAATCGGATTCGGCGGCCAGCGCGAACTTTTCGGTCGCGTGCGCCTTGGCATAGGCCTCGCCGCCGAACCCGCCCGGTTCCTCCGCGCCGAACCACACGATGCGGATCGTACGGCGCGGGCGTGGGCCGTCGAGCAGCCACTTGGCCGCCGCGGTCGTGATCGCGACCCCGGCACCGTCGTCGATCGCGCCGGTCGCGAGGTCCCAGCTGTCGAGGTGCCCGCCGATTACGATCGTCCCGGCCTTGGGGTCGGTGCCCGGCACTTCGCCGATGACATTGCCCGATTCGGCGTCGGGCAGGGTGCGCGGGGTCAGCGTCAGGTGCAGCGTCACCTTGTCGGTGCGGGTGAAAATGCGCTCGAGCTGTTCCGCGTCGGCGACCGACAGCGCGGCGGCGGGGATCGGCGTCACGCCGGGTGCCCAGTTGGTCCCGCCGGTGTGCGGCCAGCGCCCGTGGTCGCTGCCGATCGAGCGGATGATGATCGCGGCGGCGCCCTTCTTGGCGGCGATGTTCGGCCCGACGAAGCGCGCCGCGCCGTACGCGCCGTATCCGCTGCCGTCCTGCGCCGCCTTCATCTGGTTGGAGACGAACGCGATCTTGCCCGTGAGGCTGCCGTCGGGCGCGGCGAGCAGGTCGTTGAAGGTCGGGAAATAGACCACCGGCGCGGTGATCCCTTCGGGCGGGGTCGCGCCCGAGCGTCCGAGCGCGGCTAGCACGAGCTTCTGCGGGTACGGCCCGACGATCTCGGCCTTTTCCTCGCCGCGCACCCACACCGGCATCATGTACGTCTCGATATGGACGTTCTTGAACCCCAGCGCCTTGAGCTTGACCACCGCCCAGGCCCGCGCGCGCGCCTCCGCCTCGGTCGCCGCGAGCCGCTGGCCGACTTCGGTCGTCAGCCCCTCGACGATATCGTAGGCGACATCGTCCTTCAGCGCGGCATCGCGTGCTTTGGCGACCGCGGGGTCGACCTTGACCGGCGCGGGCGGTGCCGCGCGTTGCGCGATGGCGGGAACGGCGACGGCGGCGATGCCGGCAAGCGCGAGGGGGGCGATCCGCATGTTGTTCTCCCTGGGGTCGAGTCTGCGGTCGGACTTAGAGCGGCGGGGCGGGCGCGGGAAGGGCCATCGTCGCCGTCACAGGGATGCTAAGTTGACACTAGGTTGACACTATCGGCGTCGGTTTCGGCCGGTCGCGATCCCCTCGGCTATCGGCGTGGTCCCGGGGGTATGGCGGCGTGCATCGCGGGATGCTGGCAGATGAAATCCAACATTTGAAGTCCGTATTGCGCCAATGAGCGGCAGGCCTTCCCTAATGCCCGCCCAATCGCTATCTCCCGCCCTCGAAATTCCCGCCAATTCAATCACGGAGCAACGCGCCACCATGGCCGGCCAATACGCTTATGTCATGAAGGACATGACCAAGACCTTCCCCGGCGCGCCCAAGCCGGTGCTCAACAACATCAACCTGCAATTCTATCACGGCGCGAAGATCGGGATCGTCGGCCCCAACGGCGCAGGCAAGTCGACGCTGATGAAGATCATGGCGGGGGTCGACAAGGATTTCAGCGGCGAGGCCTGGCCGGGCGAGAACGTCACGGTCGGCTATCTCGAGCAGGAGCCCGAGCTCGACCCGACCAAGACCGTGCTGGAAAACGTCAAGGACGGCGCGCGCGAGACCGCGGACCTGGTCGCGCGCTTCAACGAGATCGGCATGTTGATGGCCGAGCCCGACGCCGATTTCGACGCGCTCGGTGCCGAAATGGGCGACCTCCAGACGAAGATCGATGCGGTCGACGGCTGGAGCCTCGACAGCCAACTCGAATTGGCGATGGAAGCGCTACGCTGCCCGCCGGGGGACAGCTCCGTCGCCAACCTGTCGGGCGGTGAGAAGCGCCGGGTCGCGCTGACGCGGCTACTCATCCAGAAACCGTCGATCCTGCTGCTCGACGAGCCGACCAACCACCTCGACGCCGAAAGCGTCGAATGGCTCGAAAACCATCTCAAGGAATATGCCGGCGCGGTGCTGATGATCACCCACGACCGCTATTTCCTCGACAACGTCGTCGGCTGGATCCTCGAAATCGACCGCGGCAAGTACTTCCCGTACGAGGGCAATTACTCGACCTATCTCGAGAAGAAGGCGAAACGCCTCGAGCAGGAAGAGCGCGAGGAATCGGGCCGCGCCAAGGCGATCAAGGACGAGCTCGAATGGATCCGGCAGGGCGCCAAGGCGCGCCAGACCAAGTCCAAGGCGCGTATCGCGAAGTTCGAGGCGCTGGTCGAGGCGCAGCAGAATCGCACGCCCGGCAAGGCGCAGATCGTCATCCAGGTGCCCGAGCGGCTCGGCGGAAAGGTGATCGAGGTCGAGAACCTGTCCAAGGCGTATGGCGACAAATTGCTGTTCGAGAACCTGTCGTTCACGCTTCCCGCGGGCGGGATCGTCGGCGTGATCGGGCCCAACGGCGCGGGCAAGTCGACCTTGTTCAAGCTGATCACCGGCCAGGAGCAGCCGGATGCCGGGACGATCGAGGTCGGCACCACGGTGCGGCTCGGCTATGTCGACCAGAGCCGCGATCACCTCGATAATTCGAAGAACGTGTGGGAGGAAATCTCCGACGGGCTCGATTATATGAAGGTCAACGGCCACGACCAGTCGACGCGCGCCTATGTGGGCGCGTTCAACTTCAAGGGTTCGGACCAGCAGAAGAACGTCGGCAAACTGTCGGGCGGCGAGCGCAACCGCGTCAATATCGCGAAAATGCTCAAGCGCGGCGGCAACGTGCTGCTGCTCGACGAACCGACCAACGACCTCGACGTCGAGACCTTGGGCGCGCTGGAAGAGGCGATCGAGAATTTCGCGGGCTGCGCCGTGGTCATCAGCCACGACCGCTTCTTCCTCGACCGCCTGTGCACGCACATCCTGGCGTTCGAGGGCGACAGCCATGTCGAATGGTTCGAGGGGAATTTCGAGAGCTACGAAGAGGATAAGCGGCGGCGGTTGGGCGATGCGGCGGATCGGCCGACCAGGTTGGCGTATAAGAAGCTGACGCGGTAATATTGGGCAAACAAGGGGGCGGTATGATTGGTCGGGGAGTTATCGCGGTCGTAGCTGCCTGGTCGTCGATGGTACCTGCCGCCGCGCAGGACTTTACGCTCAAAAAGAAGATCGGAGAATGGGTCGTCTATCGGCACGATGATGACTGCTGGATGAGGAAAGATCTGGCTAACGGTACCAGCCTCGCATTCTCCACAGCGCAGACGTATACCGATCTGTTCATCAAGCTCCGGAATGAATCATGGGCGTCGGTCACTGACGGTTCGACATACGTTCTGCGTGTACAATTTGGGTCGATTGATGAGACGAAGACCGCATATGGGTCGAGTCGAACCAGCTTGCTCCCTCCTGGGGTTGGAATCTTTCTCAACGAATTGGGCGACGGCTATATCGATCGTCTCGAAGTGAGCACATCGATACGCATCACGATGGACGGCAAGGTAATCGTCGACACGCCATTGACCGGAAGCGACACGAACGCTGCGTTCGAATATCTTCGACGGTGCACGATGAGCATGCGGGGGGATTAATCCGCCGACTTGTTCGCTCCCCTTCACCGAATGATCCTTTCAAAGATTGGATCGTCGCTGAACGCCGGTAGGCAACCGCGGCATGATCAAACGCAAGCGCGAAAGGTCGTTTCAACGCCAGCTTTGACAAGCGTTCCGAAGTGTGATGCCTTGATAGTACACCATGAGGTAAAGAATCATGCTTCGCCCGTCGCTCGTCCTGATCGCCCTGACCGCAGCGCCAATCGCGCTTTATGCGGCGCCGGCCATGCCCTCATACGTGGCCGCTGCCGTCGCCGATCCCGACCGGCCGCAGGGCGACCGTGACACCGACGCCAATCGCAAGCCTGCCGAGACGATCGCCTTCGCCGGCGTGAAGCCCGGGATGACGGTCGGCGAGTTCTACCCCGGCGGCGGTTATTACACGCGGATGCTGAGCCGCGTCGTGGGCCCGCGCGGGCATGTCTACGGCATGGAGAATGTGCGGTGGAAGGGCTCGGTCAAGGCGAACGACGCGCTGGTCGCCGGGGGCAAATATCCCAACGTGTCGATGGAAGCCGCGGCGTTCGGGACGGTCCGCTTCGCCAAGCCGCTCGACCTCGCCTGGGTCACCCAGAATTATCACGACCTCAAGATCGCGCAGTACGGCGTGGTCGATACGGTCGCGTTCGACCGCGGGGTGTTCAACGCGCTGAAGCCGGGCGGGACCTTCTTCGTGCTTGACCACGAAGCTCCACCAGGCACCGACCTCGCGGGGATTGCGAGGCTCCACCGCATCGAACGCGCGCAGGTGATCAGGGAAGTGACCTCGGTCGGGTTCAAGCTCGCCGACGAAGGCACGTTCCTGCGCCGCCCGTCGGACGATCACACGCTGCCGATCTTCGACAAGAAGGTGCAGGGCCAGACCGACCAGTACGCCTTGAAATTCGTCAAGCCGGCCGGGCGATCCGGCGCGCGCGTCAGGCGGTGAAGCGCTTGGTGAACCCCTTCACCGGCTGGCCGTCCTCGACATAGGCCTCGACATGGTCGACCCGCGACAGCGGCGGGCCTTCGCGGCAAGCCTCGACCAGCGCCGCGACCGCCTCGTCCTCCCCGGACACCATGACCTCGACCGTGCCGTCCTGACGGTTGCGCACCCAGCCGGTAACTCCCAGTGCCTGCGCCTTGCGGATGGTGAAGTCGCGGAAACCGACCTGGTGGACCTTGCCCGACACAACGACCCGCTGCATCACACCCATAGAACTCAACCCCTTGTGCGCGGCGAGTTGATCCCGCCCGTGGCCATGGATGCTATCAGCGTTCGGGCGCGACCGTATCGGTCCTGCCCGACGGTTCGCCGCACGCGCGGCGCGGTTCGGCGGGAGCGGAGCGGGAAGCGCGCCGAAGCGAATGGTTGCAGCGGAAACTTGCTGGATTTCAGGGAGGTTAGGCGATGAGACGGTTAACGGCGGCGGCACTGATCGTGCTGGATGCGGCGATGCTGACCGGCGCGGCGAAGCAACCGCCGGCGCCCTACCATTCGCTGACTCGCGAGTTCGCGCAATTCTACGACAGCACCGTGGCGATGCCCGAAGCGGCACGCGTCGCCTTGTTCCGCCAGCGCTTCGCGGCGCGCTTCCCCGGCTTCTATGCTCCTGCCGACGGGCAGAGCGATGAACAGTTCAATCGTAATATCGCCGCGTCGCTTCGTAACTTTCCCGCACTGCGTGCGCGCTACGAACAGACCGAGCGCGACTTCCCGCGCGCCTATGCCGCGGGCCTGCGCCATTTCCGCGCGCAATTCCCTGGGTTCAAGCCGGTGCTGCCGGTGTGGTTCGTCCACTCGCTCGGGCGGATGGACGGCGGCACGCGGACCTACGGCGGCAAGACCTACATGGTTTTCGGCGCGGACGTGATCGCGCAAATCCACGGCGATGGCACGATCGGCCCGTTCCTCGATCACGAGCTGTTCCACGTCGAAAACGGGCAATGGTTCAAGGACTGCCAGCCCGACACGACGGTGTGGTGCTCGCTGTGGCAGGAGGGCGGCGCGACTTATGCCGCGTCGGTGATGAACCCGGGGGCGGACGATCACACGCTGATGCTCGACCTGCCCAAACCGATCCGTCCCGCGGTCGACGCAAAATGGCAGGCCGCGCTGTGCACGCTGCGCCGCGATCTCGATAAGGGCGATCAGGCGACCTATGCCAGCTATTTCATGGGCGGCGGCGGCGAGCAGGCATTCCCAAAGCGCTGGGGCTATTATGTCGGCTATCGCCTGATGCAGCGCGTCGGCAAGCGCCACAGCCTGGCGCAGATCGACCATATGGGCCACGCCGCCGCCCGCGCGGAAATCGACCGAGAGCTGGGCGGTATGATCGCCGAGGCGGGCGGTTGTCCGGCCTAGGACCTCGCGCGCATCGCATCGATGCTCCACGGCCCGGCGCCCGCGGCGGCGAGGTAGAGGAAAACGAAGCAATAGAGCATCGCGGCCTCGCCCATGTTCTGCGCGGGGAAGAAGCTCTTCGGCGCGTGGACCATGAAATAGGCGACCGCCGACATGCCCGACAGGACGAACGCCACGGGCCGCGTGAACAGCCCGATCAGGATCAGCGCGCCGCCGACCAGCTCGAGTGCGCCGGCGACGTAGAGCAATGGCGTGAGCGGCGCGGGGAAGGGCGGGACGCCGAAATATTTCGACACGCCGTGTTGCAGGAAACCGAGACCGGCGACGATCCGCAGTAGCGAGAGCAAGCGCGGCGACCAACTGGCGGGAATGGGCATGGGACCTCCTGTTCGTTTCGTTTGGCCGTCTATGGCGGGATCGCTTGGATAACCAGACAAGCGATGGAAACGCTCCGTTAAGCGTCGGGGTAGGCGATCGCGATCACCTCATATTCCTTCTCGCCGGCGGGCAACGCCACGCGGCGCAGGTCGCCGACGGCGGCGCCGCGCAGCGCGCGCGCGAAGGGCGAGCCCCAGCCGACCCGGGCTTGCCCGGCATCCGCTTCGTCGTCCCCCACCAAAGTGAGCGTGCGGTGATTGTCGTCCTGGTCGGCGATCGTGACGGTCGCGCCGAAGAACACGCGCGTCCGGTCCGGCGCGGCGGCGGGGTCGACCACCTTCGCCGCCTTCATCCGCTTGGCGAGCCAGTCGAGCCGCCGGTCGATCTGCCGCAACCGCAGGCGGCCATAGATGTAATCGCCATTCTCCGACCGGTCGCCGTTGCCCGCCGCCCAGGAAATCACCTCGACCAGCTTGGGCCGTTCGTCGGACAGGAGTTGCTCATATTCGGCGCGCAGCACCGCGAAACCGGCGGGCGTGATGTAATTGGGGCGATCCACTACTCGTTGTGGCCGAAGGTAACGCGATAATCGCTTTCGCAAATCTCGATAATTTCGCGCATCAGCGTCCAGGCTTCTTGCGGAGCGTTGTTAGCCAGCAGGTCGTCATGCAAGCCCCGCAAGCCATTGAGCATGGACTGATAATATCGCTCATCCTTTGCAGTCGGGGCGGGCATTTCAGCCCGGCCGCTTGTTGCCGAGGTACCAGCTCAGCCGCGCACTGCCGATCGACGTCGCGCGTTGCGGGTTGATCAGGTCGTAGACCACTGCGTTCTCGAGCACGTGCTGGACGTAGCGCTTGGTCTCGTCGAACGGGATCGCCTCGATCCAATCGACCCAGTCGACGCTGCCGCTGCGCGGGTCGCCGTTCGCGGCAAGCCATTTGTTCACGTTGCCGCCGCCCGCATTGTACGCCGCGATCGCCAGCGGATAGCTGCCGTAGATCGCGTAGAGTCGCCCGAAATAGGCGGTGCCGAGCTGGATGTTATAGTCGGTACTCGACAGCAACATCCCCGAATCCCACGCGATACCGAGCTTGCCGGCCTGTTCGCGCCCCGTCCCCGGCATCAGCTGCATCACGCCGCGCGCGCCGGCGCGGCTGATGAGGGCGCGGTCGAACTGACTTTCCTGGCGCATGATGCCGTGCGCGATGCTCCAGCTGCCGGTCGCCGACGCGGGGATGTTGACGGTCGGGAAGCCGGTCAGCGTATAGTCGCTGACGCCGTTGAGCAGCGCGCTCCGGCCCACCATCACCGCGAGGTCGGGACGCTGGAGCGTCCGCGCGAGTTCGGCGGCGAGGGCGTGGTCGGCCTCACTGGTCGCGGCGTTCGCGATCTGGCGCACGAACGCCGTTTGATCCTCGTGCTGCCCGATCGTGCCGAGGAACTGCGCGGCGCGGACGATCTCGCTTTGGTAGAAGGCGGCGCGGACAGCGGGATCGACCGGACGATCGATCGCATCGGTCGGCGCGACCATCGCGAGGCCGAGGCGCTCGGTCGCGAGCTGGCCGTAGAATTGGTCGCGATATTGCGCGGCGCGGCCGAGATAGGCGCGCGCGTCGTCGGGCCGCCCGGCGGCTTCGGCGGCGCGGCCCGCCCAATAGAACCCCTTCGATTTGAGCGCCGTCGAGCGCGACCCGCCGGTGTAGCGCACGAACATCGGTATCGCGTCGGCAGGCCGCCCGAGCCGCTTCATCGCGGTCTGCCCGGCTAGCCAGACGAGATCGGTGTAAGGGTCACGCTCGCCGAGCGGGCGCAACGACACGTCGGTGCCGGCCGGGTAGGCATCGTCGACCTGGCTCGCGATGGCGTAGGCATTGCTCGCCTCGCCCGCCCCCAGTGCCGCGCGGGCGTTCTTGAGCAGCAAGTCGTACCAGCGGTCGACGTCGGTCGGCAGCGCGGTGAAACCGTGCGGCCGCGCCAGCAACGCGCGCGCCGACGATCCGGCGCCCGAATTGGCCAGCCAGATCGCCTTGTCGGCGAGATAACCCGGATCGCCCGCGCCGAGCACATCAGCGCTGCCCGCGCCCGGCACGCCGGTGCGCAGATCGAGCCGCGCCTGGAAAAGCGGGCGCCTGGCTGCGCTGGTCAGCAGGATCTGGCGGCCCGCCGCAGCGGTTTGCCCCTGCCACAGCAACTGGTCCATCCGCGCGTCGTGATCGGCAGTGGTTAGCGCATCGGGGAAAGTCGCGAGGATGAACGCTTCGTCGGCATTCGACAGCAGCCCCATGATCCAGCCATTACGCGCCGCGCTCTTCGCTTCGTCGCGGAAACCGGTGCCGTTGAGTGCCTGTGCGAATCGCGTCCAGGCAGTGGCGTTCTGCGGCGGGAAGCGGCGGAAGAACGCAACCGCAGTCGAAGCCGAGAAATTGCCCTTGCCCAGCGCCGCTTCGGCATTGCGCCGCATCTGCGTCTCGCCCGGCCAGCCGGGATGCGCGAGCATGAAACGCGCATAGCTGTCGAACGGCGCGTTGTTCGTGGTGCTCAGCGAGCGCCATTCGGTAATCGCCGCCGACAGCGACGTGTTGGTCGGATCGGCGATGCTGCCGGTCAGCAACGCCTTCGCGCGATCGAACTGATCCTGAAACGCAAAGCCCGTTGCCGCCATCCCCGACAAGGCGGTGGCGAGCACTCCGGTCTTGATCCACGACGCGATCATATGGACAGCATATAAGCCGTCGCCCTATCTGTCAGGTGAATAAACCGCGATTTGGGCGCGCGTAGGGAGCTTTTAGGCATGTTTTCGGGATCGATCCCGGCGTTGGTCACGCCGTTCGCGGCGGATGGCAGCTTTGCCGAGGAAGCGTTTCGCGCGCTGGTCGAATGGCAGATCGCGGAGGGATCGGCAGGATTGGTGCCGGTCGGCACCACTGGCGAAGCGGCGACGCTGAGCTATGACGAGCATTTCGACGTAGTCCGCGTCTGCGTCGATCAAGCGAAGGGCAGGGTGCCGATTCTGGCCGGCGCGGGATCGAACGACACCCGCGTCGCGATCGCCAACGTCCACGCGGCGAAGGCCGCCGGCGCCGACGCCGCGCTGATGGTGCCGCCCTATTACAACCGCCCGAGCCAGGAGGGCATCTTCCGCCATTTCGAAGCGATCGCGCACGCGACGCCGCTGCCGATCGTGCTCTACAACGTCCCCGGCCGCACCGTGACCGACATCCAGCCAGCGGCGATGGCGCGGATCGTCCAAGCGTTTCCGGATATCTTCATCGGCGTGAAGGACGCGACCGGATCGCTCGGCCGCGTGACCGAGCAGCGGCTCGGTTGCGGCGCGGACTTCGTCCAGCTGTCGGGCAACGACGAAACCGCCCTGGCGTTCAACGCGATGGGGGGCGTGGGGTGCATCTCCGTCACCGCCAACGTCGCGCCGCGGCTCTGCGCCGATTTCCAGGCAGCATGGGCGGCGGGTGACTTTGCCAAGGCGCGCGCGCTGCACGACAAGCTCTATCCGCTCCACATTGCGATGTTCACTGACGCGTCGCCGGGCCCGGTCAAATATGCGCTTGGCAAGATCAAGCCCGACTGGCCGCTCCACCTCCGCCTGCCGATGACCGAGGCGGGGGAGGGTGCGCGTGCGGCGATCGATGCGGCGATGAAAACAGCGGGGATTGGATCATGAACTTACTCGGGCGCCACCTCACCGGACTTGCCAGTTTCTCCGGACGCGAAAACCGTCAGCCGTTCTGGCTGTGGATCCTGATCGTCTATGCGGTGCAGATGGTCGTCGGGATGATCGTGATGATCCCGATCATGATGGGGATGATCGAGCGTATGGCGCCGTTGATGCAGGGCGATCCGCATCGCTTCGACGACCATCCTGAGCTAGTCATGCAGATGATGACGCCGATGATGAGCAACATCATGGTGTTCGCCGCGATCATGGCGGTCGTCTGGCTGGTGCTGATCGGCGCGGCGGTGGTGCGGCGGCTACACGACGGCAACCGGTCCGGATGGTGGGCGGCGCCGGTGTTCGCGTGCCACGTCGTGATGCCTCTGTTCTACGTCAGCGTCATGCCCAGGTTCTTCGAAACGTTCGGCACGATCCGGCCTGGGATGACGCCCGACCAGGTCAACGCGCAGATGCTGCCGATGATGCACTCGTTCGGCTGGCTGTGGCTGCTCGGGATGGTCAGCTTCCTGATGATGATCGTGCTGATCGTGTTCCTGTGTCTGCCCGGGACGCAGGGCGTGAACCGCTATGGCGAGGATCCGCTGGCGTTCGCGTGAACGCGCGCCTACATCGCCGCTCCCATGCCGCGTCCCAAGCCCGCCACGTTCGACAAGAAGAAGATCGTCGCCGAGAACCGGCGCGCGCGGTTCGATTACATGATCGACACGACGTACGAGGCGGGGATCGCGCTGACCGGGACCGAGGTGAAGTCGCTGCGTTTCGGCGAAGGTTCTATTGCGGAGAGTTATGCCGAGGTGACGCCCGACGGTGGCGTGTGGCTGGTCAATTCGAACATCCCCGAGTTCAGCCACGGCAACCGTTTCAACCACGAGCCCAAGCGGCGGCGCAAGCTGCTGATGCACGAGCGCGAGATCAACAAGCTACACGGTGCGGTCGCGCGCGACGGCATGACGCTGGTCCCGCTGATGATCTATTTCAATTCGCGCGGTCGCGCGAAGCTCGAACTGGCGCTCGCCAAGGGGCGCAAAGCGCACGACAAGCGCGACCATATCAAGGAACGCGACTGGAAGAAGGAAGCCGGGCGCATCATGCGCGAGCGCGGCTGACACTCCACCGTCGCCGGCGACGAAGCGTTGGTTTCGGGCGATTGACTGGGCGTATCACTGGCGTAGAACACGCGACGCCAGAAGGGGCGGCGCGTACCATGACACCGCGACCGCTTCCCATATCAGGAGAGGGACACCCGGGATGAAGCCTGTAGTCTTTGCCTTGCTCGCCGCGACTGCGCTGGGCAGCGTCGCCGTCGTGCAATCCGCCGCGCCTGCCGCCGTCACCGCCAAGGCCAAGCCGGCGTTCGGCACGTTCGGCTTCGATGAGGCCGGGATGGACAAATCGGTCGCGCCGGGCGACGATTTCTACAGCTTCGCCAACGGTGCCTGGACTCGCAACACGCCGATCCCGCCCGACAAATCGAGCTTCGGCGCGTTCGAGGTGCTGCAGGATCTGTCCGACAAGCGCACCCGCGGGCTGCTCGAGACGGCGGCGACGAACCCGAATTCGAAGATCGGGCGGACCTACGCGACCTATCTCGACACCGCGACGATCGAAGCCAAGGGTTTGGCGCCGATCAAGCCGTGGCTCGACCGGATCGCCGGGCTGTCATCGAAAAACGATTATGCCGCGCTGCTGGTCGAGGCGAGCCGCGCCGGCGTGGGCACGCCGTTCGCGAGCGGCGTGACGCAGGACGCGAAGAACCCGGACGTCTACGCCGTCGCGCTGCGCCAGTCGGGGCTCGGCATGCCCGACCGCGATTATTACCTGAGCGCGGACCCCAAGCTCGCCGAGGCCAAGACGGCCTATGTCGCGCATATCGCCAAGATGCTGACGCTGGCGGGCGAGGCGAACGCTGGCCCGCGGGCGCAGGCGATCGTCGATTTCGAGACCGCGATCGCCAAGGCGAGCTGGACCCGGATCGAGAGCCGCGACGCCGACAAGACATATAACAAGATGAGCGTCGCCGACCTGGCCAAGTCGGCGCCGGGCTTCGATTTCGTCACCTATTTCAAGAATACGGGCGCTACCGAGGTCATCGTCGGCCAGCCGAGCGCGATCACCGGGATCGCGGCATTGATCGATTCCACCCCGCTCCAGGTGCTCAAGGACCAATTGCTGATCCGCAGCCTCGACGGATATGCCGACGTCCTGCCCAGGGCGTTCGACCAGGAGCAGTTCGCATTCTACGGCACCGTCCTGTCGGGCACGCCGCAGCAGCAGGAGCGCTGGAAGCGCGCGGTGCAGTTCACGAGCGCCGCGCTGACCGACGACGTGTCGAAAGTCTATGTCGCCAAATACTTCCCGCCGGCGACCAAGGCAGCGGCCGACAGCCTCGTCAAGAACCTGATCGCCGCGATGAACGCGCGTATCGACCGGCTGACGTGGATGGCGCCCGAGACCAAGGTGAAGGCGCACGCCAAGCTCGCCGCCTTTACGCCCCGCATCGGCTATCCGACGACGTGGCGCGATTATGCGGCGCTGAATATCGTCAAGGGGGATGCGTTCGGCAACGAGCTTCGCGCCAACCAATGGGGCTATGATTACAACCGCGCGAAGCTGGGCAAGGCGATCTATCGCTGGGAATGGGGGATGACCCCGATGACGGTGAACGCGCAGGCCAACCCGACGCTCGTCGCGATCACCTTTCCGGCGGCGATCCTGCAGCCGCCGTTCTTCGACCCCAATGCCGACCCGGCGGTCAACTATGGCGGGATCGGCGCGGTGATCGGCCATGAGATGAGCCACCATTTCGACGATCAGGGCGCGAAGTTCGACCTGCACGGCAAGCTGACGCAATGGTGGACTGATGCGGATATCGCCAATTTCAAGAAGTTGAGTGGCGACCTTGTCGCGGAATACGACAAATACGAGCCGCTGCCGGGGATGCACGTCAAGGGCGCGCTGACGCTCGGCGAGAACAGCGCCGATCTGGCGGGGCTGAGCGCGGCATACGACGCGTATCATCGCTCGCTCGGCGGGCGGCCCGCACCGGTGATCGGCGGCTATACCGGCGATCAGCGCTTCTACCTCGGCTGGGCGCAAGTGTGGCGGCGCAATTACCGCGAGGCGAACCTGCGCCAGCGATTGCTGACCGATCCGCACAGCCCGAGCCAGCAGCGTGCCTGGATCGTTCGCAACATGGACCCGTGGTACGCGGCGTTCAACCCGGTGCCGGGGCAGAAACTGTACCTGACGCCGGCGCAGCGGGTTCGTATTTGGTAAGCCGAAGCGAGGCGATTAGCGCGCGCTAATCGCCGCTTCGCGCAACGAACGCGAACGGCCGACCGGCGCGGCGACGCCGCGTCCGACGGGGCGCGATTCACCCTCGCCCCGGCCGACCCGTGATCCCGCTTGACGCGCTCCGCCGACCCGCCACAAGGGTTCCGATGGCCTCGCGACCCGCTCCCTTCGCCGCTGCGACCCCCGGCCAACGTCAGGCGCTGCTCGTCGCCGCGGCGTGCGGGATCGGTGCGGCAGCGATCGCGCTGCTGGTGCTCAAGAGCGCGGCGATCGCGGGCGGATTCGCTGCCGCGATGCTGGTGCTTGCGGGGACGGTGTTCGTCTGGTCGCGCCTCGCCCCCGCAACCGCCGCGGAGAGCGCCGAGACCGACTGGAGCGTCGCGCGCACGCTTGCCGCGGCGAGCGACGATGCGCTGGCGGTGACCGACCGCGCCGGGCGGCTGATCTGCGCTAACGAACGCTACAAGGCGCGCTTCGGCGGCTATCCGACCCCGCCGGGCCTCCCGCTCGACGGCAGCGGCGCGGCCGACCTTGCCAACGCGGGCCGCACCGCGTGGCGCGACGGGTCGGCGCAACTCGACCGGATTACGACGCGGGGGAACCCGCTCGCGGTGCAGATCGAGCGCGCCGGCGAGGCCGAGGACATGCTGGTCTGGCGCTTCCACGAAGCGCAGGGGCTCGACCTCGCGACCAACGTGCAATCGCTGATCGCCGGACCGACCGGCGACCGGCTCGCCGCCGCCGGGATCATGGCGGCGCTGATCGCGCCCGACGGCAAGCTGCTCGCCGCCAACCGCGTATTGCGCGAGCGGTCGATGGGGCACGAGGAAAGCGTGGTGGTCGGCCGCGACTTCGCGCGTTTCCTGTCGGTCGATAGCACCGGCCGGGCGCGGTTCGAGCGTGAGGGCGCCAAGGGCAATCCCCTGCGCATCCTGCAAATCCCCTTCCTCGACGGCGAAGACGCGCCGATCCTAGTCGCGTTGCTCGACGAGGAGGAAAGCGGCCAGCCCGCGATCGGCGCGAGCGCGGCCGCGCACGTCAAGAGCCTGATCTCGTTGCTCCCGGTCGGGCTCGCGCTGGTCGATCGCGACGGGCGCTTCGTCCAGATGAACGACCCGTTCGTCCGCGCGGCGCAAGTCGATGCCGCGCACCCCCCGCTCTACCCTGGCGATCTCGTCGTGCGCGAGGACAAGGCCGCGGTTGCCGACGCGATCCGCAAGTTCGCCAACGGCGCGACGCATTCGACCGACATGGCGATCCGGCTGAAGGATCATCCCGACGAGCCGGTCGCGCTGACCATCGCGGGTGCCCGCGGGCTGGGGGACGCATCGGTGCTGCTCAGCCTGAAAGACAATGGCGAGGAGACACGGCTCAAGCGCGAAGTCGCACAGGCCACCAAGATGCAGGCCGTGGGCCAGCTCGCGGGCGGGGTCGCGCACGATTTCAACAACATCCTGACCGCGATCATCGGCCATTGCGACCTGATGCTGATGCGCCATTCGCCCGGCGACAGCGACTATGACGACATCCAGCAGGTCAAGGCGAACTCGAACCGTGCGGCGAGCCTGACGCGGCAATTGCTCGCGTTCAGCCGGCAGCAGACGCTGCGCCCGCAAGTGCTCCAGCTGCCCGACGTGATCTCCGAAGTATCGCAACTACTTAAGCGGCTGATGGGCGAGACGGTGACGCTCAAGGTTCGTCACGGGCGCAATCTCGGTCCGGTCCGCGCCGATCCAGGCCAGCTCGAACAAGTCGTCGTCAACCTCGCGGTCAATGCGCGCGATGCGATGCTGGCAAAGGATGGCAGCGGGGGCACACTCACCATTACCAGCCGCGCCGTCACCGCCACCGACGTGCGCAAGCTCGGCAACGATATCCTGCCAGTCGCAGATTATGCGCTGCTCGAAATCGCCGACACCGGAGTCGGCATCCCGCCCGACATTGTCGGCAAGATCTTCGAGCCATTCTTCACGACCAAGGAAGTGGGGAAGGGCACCGGGCTCGGCCTCTCGACAGTGTACGGCATCGTCAAGCAATCGGGCGGGTACATCTTTGCCGACAGCCGGCCGGGGCAGGGGGCGACCTTCTCGATCTATTTCCCGGTGCATACGGCGGAATCTCCCGCCGCCACGCGCCGTGCGGAAGCGCGCGACAAGCCCGCCGACCTGTGGGGCACCGGCACGATCCTGCTGGTCGAGGACGAGGACATGGTCCGCGTCGTGGCCGAGCGCGCGCTGACGCGGCAGGGCTATACCGTGCTGACCGCCGAACATGGCGAGGCGGCGCTGGAACTGCTCGCGGCGGGCGAGCGCCCCGACCTGCTCATTTCGGACGTCGTCATGCCGACGATGGACGGCCCGACGATGGTCCGCCACGCGCGCGAGCGCTATCCCGATCTCCCGATCCTGTTCATGTCGGGCTATGCCGAGGAGCAATTGCGCAAGTCGATCGACCTCGACAACGTCGCGTTCCTGCCCAAGCCGTTTTCGGTCCAGCAGCTGGCGGAAGCCGCGCGCGACGTACTTGCCGCCGCCGCCCCGGCCTGACAAAGGCGCGTCATGAGTATCCAGCGTATCCTGATCGTCGAGGACGAGCCTTTAATCGCCATGATGCTCGAGGATTTCCTCGACGCCTTGGGCAAGCAGCCGGTTGAAACCTGCGACAGCGTCCAGTCCGCACTAGCGGTAATCGCGCAGCAGCCGATCGACGCAGCGATTCTCGACATCAACCTGTCGGGTGGGGAAAAGAGCTGGCCCGTCGCCGACGCGCTCGCCGAGAAGGACATTCCGTTCGTGCTGTCGAGTGGCGGCGACGAAGTGGCGGAGGGCCATGCCGGCCGACCGCGGCTGGACAAGCCGTATACGATGGATGGCGTCGAAAAGGCGCTCAACTCCCTCTCCCATTCGGGAGAGGGACAAGGCGCGTAGCGCCGAGGGGTGAGGGCCAGGTCGAAAACGTTTCTACCTGGCCCTCACCCCTCGCGGCACTCGCCGCTCGACCCTCTCCCGATGGGAGACGGTTTAAGCGATCCGCTCAGGCACCGCCGCCGCGTCCGCGTCGAGCGAGGTCTGCGGTGCGACGGCTTCCCACGGGAACACGAACCAGTCCTTGCGCGTCCGCCGGTCGATCGTTTCGGCGCGGTACTCGACGCGTTCCTTCGACTGGCTGTTGTCGAGCAAGGTCGCGAAGCGCACATGGTCGCGCGCCGCGCCCGCCGTCGCCAATGCCGCGCGCAGCTTGCCGATCGTGGCCCCGGTGTCGTTGATGTCGTCGACGAACAGCAAGCGTTCGCCATCGCGCGTGCGCGCCGCCAGCCGGACCAGCGGCGCGTCGGAGAAATCCTCGACCTGGCTCGAGTGATCGACGGACAGCATCGGTAGTCCCGTGGCATGGCTCAGATAGACCGCCGGTGCGAGCCCTCCGCGCCCGATCCCGATGATGAAGCTCGGCGTCCAGTCGCTCTTCGCCAGTTCGGCGGCGAGAACATGTACCTGTTCGACGAACTCCTCGTGCGGGATCGGGGTGAAGACCGGCATCAGACATGCTCCTCGACATAAGCGTCCAGCCGCGCGAGATGCCCCGCGACCTCGTCGTCGCTCAGGAACGAGCCGAGGAACGAATTGCGCGCCAGCGTCGCCAGTTCCGCCTTGCCGAGCCCGCGCCCATCCACCGCCGCCTGGTAGTTCGCGCCGATATAGCCGCCGAAATAGGCCGGATCGTCCGAATTGACCGTCGCGCGCAGCCCTTCGCGCAGCATCCGGTCGATCGGATGCTCCTCGATCGAGGCGACATTGCACAGTTTGACGTTGGACAGCGGGCACACCGTCAGCGTCATCCCGGTACGCGCCAGCCGCGCGGTCAGCACCGGGTCTTCGAGACTGCGGTTGCCATGATCGAGCCGGTCGATGTCGAGCAGGTCGAGCGCCTGATAGACGTAATCGGGCGGTCCTTCCTCGCCCGCGTGCGCGACCAGCTTGAGCCCCTTGCCCCGCGCCGCCGCGAAAACGCGCGCGAACTTTTCGGGGGGATGCCCGACCTCCGACGAATCGAGCCCGACCCCGGCAATCCGGTCGAGCCACGGTTCGGCCGCCGCGAGCGTCTCGAACGCGGCTTCCTCGCTCAGGTGGCGCAGGAAGCACAGGATCAGCTTCGACGTCATCCCGTGCTTCGCCTCGGCATCGGCCATCCCGGCGAGCAGCCCCCGCATCACCGTGTCGAAAGCGATTCCGCGGTCGGTGTGCGTCTGCGGGTCGAAGAAGATTTCGGCATGCACCACCCCGTCCGCCGCCGCGCGGTCGAAATAGGCGAGCGCCATGTCGCGAAAATCCGCCTCGGTGATGAGCACACTCGCGCCGGCATAATAGATGTCGAGAAAGTCCTGCAGGTTGGAGAATTGATACGCCGCGCGGACCTCGTCGACGGTTCTGAACGGGATCGCCACGCCGTTGCGCTCGGCCAGCGCGAACATCAGTTCGGGCTCGAGGCTGCCCTCGATATGAAGATGAAGCTCGGCCTTGGGCAGGCCGGCGATGAACGTGGCGAGATCGGTCGTCATGGCGCGCAGCATCGCCGCTTCGCCGAAAGGCTGCAAGCCGCAATGACCACCGCGACAGTCCCAGACTCGACACTAGGTCGGGCGCGGGTAAGCTCGGCTGCATGGATTTTGCAGACTTCATCGCGCCTTTCCCCATCCAGTCGTTCCTGAGCGATACCTACGATCGGGCACCGCTTCACATCGTGGCGCCGGGCGAGGCATCGGAACGCCGCCGGAAGCTGCTTTCCTGGTCCAGGCTGAACGATCTGCTCGGCGTCGCCGGCCATTGGCGCGAGGAGAACGTCAAGCTGTTGCTGAACGGCGCGCCGTTGCCGCCCGATCATTATCTCGACGAGACCGCCACATCGGCGGGACCGGTATGGCGCGCCGATCCGGGCAAGATCGAATCGCTGCTGGCACTCGGCGCGAGCCTGGTCGCCGATGCGGTCGAGAACGCATCTCCCGACCTCAAGCAGATCACGACCATGCTGAGCGCGCAATTCCTCGGCACGTCGGGCGCGAACGCCTATTGCTCGTTTCAGGGCATTCAGGCGTTCCGCAGCCATTGCGACTTGCACGACGTGTTCGCGGTTCATTGCGAGGGCGAGAAGGTTTGGCGGATCTATCGCGACCGGGCGCCCGACCCGGTCGAGCAGCATGCCGGACCGGACGCACAGGCGGAGATCGATCGCGCCAAGGGGCCGGTGCTGATGGAAGTCCGCATGCGGCCCGGCGACCTGCTGTACATTCCGCGCGGCTATTATCACGACGCGCTGGCGTCGTCGGCGGCATCGCTCCACGTCACCTTTTCGGTCGCGCGGCATACCGGGCAAATCGTGTTTCGCGTTCTCGAGCAACTGGCAATGCGCGATCCGCAGTTCCGCGCCTATCTTCCCGACGGGCGCGCGGAAGAGGGGGGCCAGCTCGCCGAACGGATCGAAGCGCTGTCAGTACGCGCAGCCGAACTGATGCGGACAACCGCGTTCGCGCACGCTTTGCTGGGCAAGCAGCTGGAACTGGCCAAGCCGTTTCGGGCGCTGTCGCTGCCGCAACGACCTCGCCCGGCGATGTTCGTGCGGCGCGACCGGCCGTGGCGCATCGTCGACGACGAGCGGGGCGCCTTGCTGCAATGGGACGGCGGCGAGGCGGCGCTCGGGTTGACGGAGCCGGCCGCGCGCTGGTTCCTCGGCCAGAGCATCGTGTCATCGCAGCAACTTGTGGCGCATTACCCGCAACTCGGCGAACCCGCGCTGGCTGGGCTAATCGAACTGCTCCAGCGGGCGGGGCTGATCGAGCCGCGCTGAGCGGCGACTCGGCGGCGCCAAAATAATTTCTGTTCCTCTCTTGTTCCATGAGAACAAACACGATACACGCTCGATCACAGATTGACGCGGACGTGGTTCGCATTACGCGATGGAGGCTCCAATGGCGGCATCTTTGAAGGTCATCGACAATCCCATGGCATTGAGCAACGACAAGTCTTCCGGCGAACGCGCGAAGGCGCTCGAAGCGGCTCTCGCGCAGATCGACCGCGCGTTCGGCAAGGGCTCGGCGATGAAGCTGGGCTCGAAGGAGGCGATGCAGGTCGAGGCGATCTCGACGGGTTCGCTCGGGCTCGATATCGCGCTCGGCGTCGGCGGGTTGCCGCGCGGCCGCGTGATCGAAGTGTACGGGCCGGAAAGTTCGGGCAAGACCACGCTCGCTTTGCACGTCATTGCCGAAGCGCAGAAGAACGGCGGCACCGCCGCGTTCGTCGACGCCGAACACGCGCTCGACCCGGTCTATGCCAAGAAGCTCGGGGTCGATATCGACGAGCTGATCGTGTCGCAGCCCGATACCGGCGAGCAGGCGCTCGAGATCGTCGATACGCTGGTGCGGTCGAACGCGATCGACGTGCTGGTGGTCGATTCGGTGGCCGCGCTCGTCCCGCGCGCCGAGATCGAGGGCGAGATGGGCGACAGCCATGTCGGCCTGCAGGCCAGGCTGATGTCGCAATCGCTGCGCAAGCTGACCGGTTCGATCAGCCGCTCGCGCTGCATGGTGATCTTCATCAACCAGCTGCGCATGAAGATCGGCGTGATGTACGGCAATCCGGAAACCACGACCGGGGGCAATGCGCTGAAGTTCTACGCGTCGGTTCGTCTCGACATTCGCCGCACCGGCGCGATCAAGGACCGCGACGACGTGGTCGGCAACTCGACTCGCGTGAAGGTCGTCAAGAACAAGGTCGCGCCGCCGTTCAAGCAGGTCGAGTTCGACATCATGTACGGCGAGGGCATCTCGAAGATCGGCGAAGTGCTCGACCTCGGCGTCAAGGCCGGGCTGGTCGAGAAATCGGGCGCGTGGTTCAGCTACGACAGTGTCCGCATCGGGCAGGGCCGCGAGAACGCCAAGCTGTTCCTCAAGGATAACCCGGAAATGGCCGACCGCCTCGAAAGGGCGATCCGCAACCGCACCGACGCTGTCGCCGAGGAGATGATGGCGGGTCCGTCGGAAGAGGACGATCTCTGAGGTTCCATCGCCGCGAAAAATAATTTTTGCTGCGCTGCAACCAATTCGCTTGATCCACGTTAACGCTTTACCCCCGCGGCGATCCCCCCTCCGCCGCACTTCCCGGAAAGGCCCGCCCGCGTCGGCGGGCCTTTCATATTTGGGGTTTGCTGACATTGCGTTTGCTGTGACCTTAGTGTGACCTTCCAGGACGGGGGATCGGCGGCGATGACGAGCAATTTGGAATGGGCTGGCCGTGTCGGCGACGTCTGGGCGCGCGAATGGCAACGCACCGACCGCAGCTTCGCTGGGCTCACGCCGCATCTGATCGGCGCCGCCTTGGCGTTGGCGCCTGAGAAGGGGAAGGCGATCGACCTCGGGTGCGGGGCGGGCGAAACCACGATCGCGCTGGCGTCGGCGCGGCCGAAGCTTGAGGTTGCAGGTGTCGATCTGTCGGCCGACCTGATCACGATCGCGCGCTGGCGCGGCGCGGGGCACGCCAATTTGACCTTCCGAGTCGGCGACACGGCGGCGCTCAAGCCTGCTTCAGCTGTCGATCTGTTCCTGTCGCGTCACGGCGTCATGTTCTTCGACGACCCGGTTGCCGCGCTCTCGGCGATCCGCCGGGCCGGCACGCCCGACGCGCGGCTGGTGTTTTCCTGTTTCCGCGATCCCGGTCTCAACCCTTGGTCGCACCTGCTCGACGACCCCGGCGCGCCTGCTCCAGCCGCATCCCCTGTCTATGCCCCGGGCCCGTTCGGGTTCGCCGATCGCGACCTGACCGCCGGTATCCTCACCCGCGCCGGCTGGGTCGATGCCGAAGCCGTGCCGGTCGACTACACCTATATCGCCGGCGCGGGTGACAATCCGGTCGACGATGCCCGGCTATTCTTCTCGCACATCGGCCCCGCCGCGCGCGCGCTGGCCGACGTGGCGCCCGACCAGCGCGCGGTCCTGTTCGACCGACTGGACACGGCGCTTGCCGCCCACGAAAGCGAGGGCCAGATCAAATTCCCCGCGGCTGCCTGGATCTGGACCGCGCGCGCCGGAGACACCGCATGACGCTGATCGTCCACCACCTCAACAATTCGCGCTCGCAACGAATCCTGTGGATGCTTGAGGAACTCGGGCTCCCGTACGAGATCAAGCACTATCAGCGCGATGCAAAGACGATGCTCGCGCCACCCGAACTCAAGCGAGTCCACCCGCTCGGCAAGTCGCCGATGCTCGAGGATGACGGACGGATCGTCATCGAAACCGGCGCGATCTGCGAATATTTGGTCGAAAAGGCCGACGGCAAGCTCGGTCCGCCGGCGCACCGCGACGCTGCGTTGCGCTATCGCCAATGGCTGCACTACGCCGAGGGGTCGATGATGCCGCCGCTCCTGGTGATGCTAGTCGTCAACCGCATCCCGCTGCTGGGCAAGACCGCCGCCAAGCGGATCCAGCCGATGATCGACGTCCATCTCGACTATGTCGAAAGCGAACTCGCGCAGCGCCCGTGGTTCGCCGGCGACGAGATGACCGCGGCGGATATCATGATGAGCTTCCCGCTCGAAGCCGCGATGAGCCGCGCCGGGCTCGACGCCTCGCGCCCCGCGACCGTCGCGTGGGTCGAAAAGGTCCATGCGCGCCCGGCGTACCGGACTGCGCTCGCGAAGGGCGGCCCCTACGCTTACGCCTGAGCGCTAGTCCTTGCCGCTCAGCCCATGGCTGGGCGCATGCGCTGGCTCGATCACCACTGGTTGCTCGGCGCCGAGCGCGCCTTCCCATTTGGCGACGACGCTCGATGCGATCGCATTGCCCAGCACGTTGGTCGCCGACCGCCCCATGTCTAGGAAGTTGTCGACCGCCAGCACCAGCAGCAAGCCGGCGCCCGGCAAGTGGAACATGTCGAGGTTCGCGGCGATCACGACCAGGCTGGCGCGCGGTACCCCGGCAATGCCCTTCGACGTCACCATCAGCATCAGCAGCATGCCGATCTGCGCGCCGATCGACATCGGAATGTTGTATGCCTGAGCGATGAACAGCGATGCGAACGTCATGTACATCATCGATCCGTCGAGGTTGAACGAATAGCCCAGCGGCAGCACGAAGCTTGCGATACGCGGCGGCACGCCGAACCGTTCGAGCGCTTCCAGCGTCCGGGGCAAAGCTGCCTCCGACGAAGCGGTCGAGAAAGCAAGCAGCGCCGGATCGCGGACGTGACGTAGCAGACTGATCACGCGCCGCCCGATGATCAGGAAAGCAAGGCCGATCAGCAGCAGCCACAACGTGCCCAGCCCGACGTAAACGCTACCCATGAAGTAGGCGAGCTTGGCGATCACGTTGGGACCGTGCTCGATCAGTGCGGCCGCCATTGCCGAGAATACCGCGAACGGTGCGAAACGCATGACGTAATCGGTGATCTGCAGCATTACGGCGACCACGCCTTCCAGCGCGCGCACGATCGGCTTGGCCTTCTCGCCGACCGCGGTGATCGCGACGCCGAAGAAGCACGAGAAAATGACGATCGGCAGGATTTCGTTGGTCGCCATGACGTCGACGATCGAGGCGGGGAAGATGTGCTTGACGATCTTCGCCGGATCGAACCCCGCGGTGTCGATCCCCGATTTCTCGGTGACTGGCGGAAGGGGGAGGTTGAGCCCGACGCCGGGTTGCAGCAGGTGGACCAGCGCGAGGCCCAGCGTCAGCGACATCAGGCTGGCGCCGAGGAACCACAGGATCGACTTCAGCCCGACTCGCCCGAGCGCCCCGGTGTCCCCCATGTGCGCGATCCCGACGACGAGCGTCGAAAAGACCAATGGTGCGATGATCATCTTGATCAGCTGGAGGAAGATCGTGGTGATGATCGAAATATAGCCGGCGATATGCTTCAGCGTGTCCGCCGCCGCCGGCGTGCCGTCGTCGAAATGCGCGTTGATCGCCCAGCCGATTGCAATGCCGAGCACCAGCCCGATCAGAATGAAGGTCGTCAGCCGCTTCGCCAAGATCACTCTCCCCAAATCGGCGGACAGGGAAGGGGATTGTCGCCGCCGGGTCAAGCGCCGTATCGAAGCCCGGGAGTGGTGTAGGAGAGGGGTATGCTGGGTACGGTTGCGATCATGTTGGCAGTCGGCGGGATGGATGACCCGACGATGACGATTACGCCCGTCCCGGGCAAGGGTTACAGTATTTCGATCGAATCGTTTCCCGCGAAGGACAAGCCGCAGGTCAGCGCCAGGATGATCGAGAAAGGCATCGCGAAATGCGGTGCGCTCAAGCCGCGCTGGGGGCGGTTTTCTTTCAAGACCGGCTATCCGAACGGTGCGGCCGGGGGGGCATGGGTGATCGGTTATCGCCAGGCGCTCACCTGCTACGATCCGGCGAACGACCCGTTCAAGCCTGCCCCCGCCGACTGGATAGCAAGCGAGGCCGATGCCAAGGAAGCGACGGCATTCGCCAACGGCTATCTCGATCGATTTCAGACGGGCGACGTTCGGGCGGTTACGATGTTCGAGCCGATGCTGGAGATGACCATCACAGAATGGGTCGGCCAGCCCAATCATGTCAAAGGCCGATTGGGGAGGGGCACGCGCAGGTTGGCAGGGCCGATCTGGCGCCTCAACCCCACCGAGGCGGCGCACCCGGGCGCCTACGCCATGTTCGGCTTTCTCGGCCAATATAGCGGGATGCGCGCCTATTGCGGGATGCTGATGGTGTACCGCGTCGCACCCGGCCAATATCAGATCACCGCGGAGAACATGCAAACGGTGACCAACGACGATGTCTCGTCCGGCCGCGTATCGGCGAGCGTCGCGGACCAGTCTTGCCGCGACATGCTCAAATGACCCGGCTGTCGCGGCGAAACGTGCTGGGTGCGATGGCTGCGGGACCCGCCTTGGCCTCGGTTGCAGCGCGGGCGGCGGAGTCCGATCTCTCCGGCCTCAAGGACATGACCGCTGGCGTGGTGCCGATCGGCGCCGACGAGCGCCGTCGTCGGCTCGACAGGGCGCAGGCGCTGATGCGCACGAGCGGGATCGGTGCGGTGCTGATCGAGCCGGGGTCGAGCCTCGTCTATTTCACCGGCATCCGCTGGGGCCGCAGCGAGCGCGCGATGCTTGCCGTGCTCCCGGTCGAGGGCGAGCCGTGCATCGTCTCGCCCTATTTCGAGGAACCACGGATGCGCGAGAGCCTCGCGATTTCCGCCGAGGTGCGCGTGTGGCAGGAGGATGAGGATCCGCTCAAGCTAGTCGCCGGGTTCCTGCGCGACCGCAAGCTCGCCGCGCGGCCGGTCGGGATCGAGGAGACGGTGCGGTTTTTCGTCCCCGACATGCTCGCGCATGCCTTGCCCGCTGCGAAGATCGTCACCGCCAACCCGGTGGTGCGCGGGTGCCGGATGATCAAGACGGTGGCCGAGCTCGCGCTGATGCAGCGCGCGACCGACATCACCATTGCCGCCTACCGCTGGACCTATCCGCGCGTCGAAAAGGGCATGACCGGGCGCGACATCGGCGCGCTGATGGACGCCGCGACGACGAAGCTGGGCGGGAGCCCCGAATTCAGCCTGGTCCTGATCGGCGAGGCGGCCGCTTATCCGCACGGCACCCAGGCGGTGCACCGCGTGGGGGACGGCGAGATCGTGCTGATGGACTGCGGCTGCACGGTGCAGGGGTATCAGTCCGACATCTCGCGGACCTTCGTGTTCGGTAGGGCAAGCAAGGACCAGCGGACGGTGTGGGAGCAGGTCCATCAAGGCCAGCAGACCGCGCTCGCCGCCGCGCGGATCGGCGTGCCGGCGGGCAGCGTCGACGTCGCGATCCGCAAACTCTACGAGAGTTTCGGGTATGGCCCCGGCTACAAGCTGCCCGGTTGCTCGCACCGCACCGGGCACGGGATCGGACTCGACGGGCACGAACCGGTCAATCTGGTGCGCGGCGAGACGACCAAGCTTGCGCCGGGCATGTGCTTCTCCAACGAACCGGGCATCTACATCCCCGGTAAGTTCGGCGTTCGGCTGGAGGATTGCTTCCACATGACGGAAGCCGGACCCAAGTGGTTCAGCACGCCGCCACCGTCGATCGACCAGCCGTTCGGTTGATCCGCGGAGGACGCTCGCCTAAGTCGCCACCATGACATCGACCAACGACATCCGCCGCGGTTTCCTCGATTATTTCGCGCGTGCCGGCCACACGATCGTGCCCTCGGCGCCTTTGGTGCCGCAGAACGACCCGACGCTGATGTTCGTCAATGCGGGGATGGTCCCGTTCAAGAACGTGTTTCTGGGGCTGGAATCGCGGCCTTATGCCAACGCTACCAGCTCGCAGAAGTGCGTGCGCGCCGGGGGCAAGCACAACGACCTCGACAATGTCGGGTACACCGCGCGGCACCACACCTTCTTCGAAATGCTCGGCAATTTCTCATTCGGCGAGTATTTCAAGGAGCAGGCGATCCTTCACGCCTGGACGCTGCTGACGAGGGAATGGGGGCTGCCGGCGGACCGGCTGACCGCGACCGTCTATCATACCGACGATCAGGCATTCGACCTGTGGCGCAAGATCAGCGGCCTGCCCGAGGAGCGGATCATCCGCATCGCCACCAAGGACAATTTCTGGGCGATGGGCAGCGACGGGCCGTGCGGGCCGTGCTCGGAAATCTTCTACGACCATGGCGACCATATCCCCGGTGGACCGCCGGGCGGTCCCGATGAGGACGGCGATCGCTTCGTCGAAATCTGGAACCTCGTCTTCATGCAATTCCTGCAGGAAAACGACGTCCAGGTCGCCGGCCTGCCCAAGCCGCAGATCGACACGGGCATGGGGCTGGAGCGCATTGCCGCGGTGATGCAGGGCGTCCACGACAATTACGACACGGACACGTTCAAGGCGCTGATCGCCGCGTCGGGTGCGCTGACGCACACGGCGACGACGGGCGCGAACCAGGCGAGCCACCGCGTGATAGCGGATCATTTGCGCACCTCGGGCTTCCTGGTTTCCGACGGCGTGCTGCCGGCGAACGAGGGACGCGGTTACGTGCTCCGCCGCATCATGCGCCGCGCGATGCGGCACGCGCATCTGCTCGGCGCGAAGGAGCCGTTGATGCACCGCCTTGTGCCGGCGCTGGTTGCCGAAATGGGCGCGGCCTATCCCGAACTGATCCGCGCGCAATCGCTGATCGAGGCGACGTTGCAGCAGGAAGAGACGCAGTTTCGCAAGACGCTCGACAAGGGGCTGAAGCTCCTCGACGAAGCGACGGCGGGGATGGCGTCAGGGGCGACGCTGGCGGGCGAAACCGCGTTCAAGCTCTACGACACCTATGGTTTCCCTTACGACCTGACCGAGGATGCGTTGCGTGCGCAGGGGTTGCAGGTCGACCGCGCAGGCTTCGACGCGGCGATGGCCGAACAGAAGCGCGCCGCGCGCGCCGCCTGGAAGGGGTCCGGCGACAAGGGATCGGACGAATTGTGGTTCGACCTCGCCGAGGAGAAGGGCGGGACCGAGTTCACCGGCTATGCGTCCGAGGAAGGCGAGGGCGAAGTGGTCGCGCTGATCAAGGATGGCGCGCGGGTCGATCGCGCGGGCGTGGGCGACGAAGTCGAGATCGTGCTGAACCAGACGCCGTTCTATGCCGAGAGCGGCGGGCAGGTCGGCGATGCTGGCCTTGCGAGCAACGACAAGGGGTTCAAGGGACGCGTTACGGATACCGCCAAGCATCTCGGGCGATTGTGGTCGCACCGCACGACGATTGAGGCGGGTGACCTTGCGGTCGGAGACGCCGTTCATATGGTGGTCGACAGCGAACGCCGCAACGCGATCCGCGCGAACCATTCGGCGACGCACTTGCTCCATGCGGCGCTGCGCGAGCGGCTCGGCACGCATGTCGCGCAGAAAGGCAGCTTGGTCGCGCCCGACCGGCTGCGCTTCGACTTCTCGCAACCCGTCGCCATCGAGGCCGAGGCGCTTGCCGCGGTCGAGGCCGACGTCAACGCCTACATCCGCCAGAACGATCCGGTTTCCACGCGCCTGATGACCCCCGACGAAGCGATCGCCGAGGGCGCTATGGCGCTGTTCGGGGAGAAATATGGCGACGAAGTCCGTGTCGTGTCGATGGGCCGACGCGACGACGGCATCTACAGCCTCGAGTTGTGCGGTGGCACCCACGTCAACGCGACTGGCGATATCGGGCTGTTCAAGGTCGTGAGCGAAGGCGCCGTGTCGTCGGGCGTGCGGCGCGTCGAGGCGCTGACCGGTGAGGCGGCGCGGGCCTATCTCGCCGGGCGTGACGAGAAACTGCGCGAGGCGGCCGCGGCGCTCAAGTCGTCGCCCGACGAAGTGCCGGCGCGTGTCGCGCAGCTCGTCGAGGATCGCCGCCGGCTCGAACGCGAACTGGCCGAGGCGAAGAAGGCGCTGGCGCTCGGTGCCGGGGGCGGTACGGCGCCGGCCGGTCCGGAACAGGTCGGCGGGGTCAATTTCGTCGGCCAGGTGGTCGACGGGCTGGAAGCCAAGGGCCTGCGCGGCGCGGTCGACGAGGCCAAGCAACGGATCGGGTCGGGCGTCGCGATGATCGTCGCGGTCAACGATGGCCGCGCGTCGGTCGCGGTCGGCGTAACCGACGAACTGACGGACAAGCTCAACGCGGTCGACCTGCTGAAGAAGGCGGTCGAAGTGCTCGGCGGGCAGGGTGGCGGTGGCCGCCCCGACATGGCGCAGGGCGGCGGGCCGGAGGGGGGCAAGGGTGAGGAAGCGGTTGCGGCGGTCAGGGCGGCGTTGGCAGCCGCCTGACGCGACGTCGCGTCAGATCATCCCGCCCGGCAACGGTCCGAGCGCATAGCCGTCGCGGACGTCCACCCACTTCACCGTCCGGTCGAGCGCGGGGGCCAGCACCCCGTCGACGAACGACACCGACGCCGAAACGCCGTCGGTGCCCGGCGGATCGTCGCGGTCGCAGATTTCGCGACCGAACAGCGGGGCGAAGTCTGCGCGCGTCGCGTTGCGGGCGTTTTCCAGCGCGGTGCCGATCATGGTCACGCCGCCCTTGGTGAAGGTCGACCGCGCGATGTCGTCAGCGGTTATCCTGATGCACAATTGGTTGCGCGCGACCCGCCCGCGCGACGTGTAATGCAGCACCAGCCCGTCCTCGCTTGGCAATCCGTCGACCGAGACGTCGAACGTGTCGTCGGACAGCGCGGTGTAGCGTGCGATCGACCTGCATGTCTTGAGCGCGGCATCGGGCCAGCCGCAGCGGAGCTTGCCCTGCCGGATCGCGGCCATCGGGTCGGGCCCGGTCGCGTCATGGCCGACCGTGGCTGCCGCCAGGATCGCGGCGATCATCGTCAGCATGTCGCGTATTCTCCATCCGTCATGACGGTGCGCGCCGCACGCGCCTGATCCGCGGTTCGCGGTCGAGCTTTGCCGCGTCCCGGATCGCTTTCCGCAATTCGTCGCGCTTTTCGTGGATCGACGCGATCACCGGGCCCATCGCGATGCCCAGGTCGACCAGCACGGCTTCGGACAATTGCAGCGAACTTTCGAGCGTTTCGGGCACCGCGTCGGTGACCCCGGCCTTGTACAATTCGGCGGCGTGGGCCGCGTCGCGGGCGCGGGCGACGATCGTCAGGTCGGGCACCCAGCCGCGCACGCGCTTGGTCATCCGAACGGTCAGCACAGGGTCGTCCATCGTCAGCACGAGCGCCCTGGCCCGGCCAAGGTTGAGGCGGTCGACCAGTTCGCTGCGCGCGACATCGCCGAAAATCACCGGATAGCCCTCGCGCCGCGCGGCGTTGGCGGCGTCGATATCGGCCTCGACCGCGATATAGGGCTGGCCGTGTTCCTTGAGCATGTCGGCGACCATGCGCCCGACGCGGCCAAAGCCGATGACGACGGTTCCCGGTCCCTCCGCGTCGAGCTGAAGGTCGGGCGCCAGCTTCTCGCGCGCCTCGATCCGCCGCGCGACCATCCGGCCGATCTCGGCGAGCGCGGGCGTGATCGTCAGGCCGAGCGCGGTCACCGTCTGCCAGAACGCGGCATCGCCCGCCGCGATCAGCCCCGCCGACGCGGCCGTTCCCAGTACGATCAGCGTCGTCTCGGATGGACTCGACATCAGCAGGCTGGTTTCCGCCGCCGTCCCGCTGCGCGCGCCCGACAGGCGGAGCAGGCCGAACGTGACGAGCGACTTGGCCGCGACGACGCCCGCCAGCGCCAGCACGAACTCGCTCCAGTTGGCGAGCAACGTCTCGAGGTTGAGACTCATGCCGACCGTGATCAGGAACACGCCGAGCGCGAGGCCCTTGAACGGCGCGGTGATGACCTCGACCTCGCTGTGATATTCGGTCTCGGCGATCAGCAGCCCCGCGAGCAAGGCGCCGACGATCGGCGACAGGCCGGCGGCCGATGTGGCGAGACTCGCGGCGATCACGACCAGCAACGAGATTGCGAGAAAGAGTTCGGGGCTCTTGGTCCGGGCAGCTTGCGCGAACAGGCGCGGCAAGACGAAACGCCCGACCAGGAAGATCGCCGCGATGCTGACCGCACCCCACAGCAATGTGGTGAGCACGCCGCTCGCCGCACCGCCGCCAAGCGCCGCGAGCACGAAGATGATCGGCACCAGCGCGAGATCCTCGAACAATAGCATCGCGAACGCGCTGCGCCCCACCGCCGTTTCGGTCCCGGCGATCGGCAAGACCAACGCGGTCGACGACAGCGCGAGCGCCAGGCCGAGCCCCAGTCCTGCCGACCAGCCATCGCCGAACGCCAGCAATGCTCCGCCGATCACGGCGGCGCATCCGAACAGCTCCGCCGCGCCGACCCCGAACACGGCGCCGCGCATGCCCCACAATCGCTTCAGCGACAGTTCGAGCCCGATCGAGAACAGCAGCAAGGTGATGCCGAACTCGGCGAACGGCTCGATCGCGTGCGCGTCGGATATCGTGACGTGGTAGAGCCAGGGATGCTTGCCCACCAGGGCGCCCAGCCCGGCCGGGCCGACCAGCATCCCGACCAGGATGAACCCGATCACAGGGCTGATCCGGAACCGCGCGAACGCCGGGATCACGATTCCCGCCGCACCCAATATCACCAGCGCGTCGCTGAATCCGGTATTGTCGAGCCCCATCGCCATGGTTGCATCTTGGCGGCGGGCCGCGCACTTGTCACGGCATGGATGGCGGAGCGAGCGATGTCGTGATCGTCGGCGGCGGGCCGGCCGGAATGATGTGCGGCTTCCTGCTGGGGCGCGCCGGGATCGGCGTGACCGTGCTGGAAAAGCACAAGGACTTCTTCCGCGATTTCCGCGGCGATACGGTCCACCCCTCGACGATGGAAATCCTCGACGAGCTTGGGTTGCTGAACGACTTTCTGGCGCGGGCGCACAACCGGATCGACCGCGCGACGATCAACTGGTTCGGCCAGGATCTGGTGATCGGCGACCTCAGCCATTTGCCCGTCGCGGCGCCGTTCATCGCGATGATGCCGCAATGGGATTTCCTCGATTTTCTGGACGATCATGCCGAAAAGCTGCCGAACTTCACCCTGCGCCGCGAGGCCGAGGTGAAGGGCTTCGTCGAAAGCGCGGGCCGCGTGACGGGCGTGACGCTGGCGGATGGATCGCATATCGCCGCGCGCAATCTGGTGATCGCCGCTGACGGCCGCACGTCGATCGCCCGGACGGGCTTGCCGCTGCGTGATCTAGGATCGCCGATCGATGTGCTGTGGTTTCGCGTGCCGCGCGACCCCGACAGCGAGCCGGGGCTGCGGGCGGTCGTCAGCCCGGGCCGCGTGCTCGTGTTCATCGATCGGCTCGATTACTGGCAATGCGCGATGGTCGTGGCCAAGGGCGCGGCGGTGGATCTGGAAGCGCGCGGCATTGCGCCGTTGCGTGCCGAAGTAGAGGCAGCGGCGCCCGAGCTCGGCTCGCTCGCCGAGATTCTGCCCGACTGGGGCGCGATCAAATTGCTGTCGGTCGGGCTCGACCGGCTCGACCGATGGAGCCGCCCGGGTTTGCTGGTCATCGGCGACGCCGCGCACACGATGAGCCCGATCGGCGGGATCGGGATCAACCTGGCGATCCAGGATGCGGTCGCCGCGGCCAACATCCTGGCGGAACCGCTGACCCGTGGCCGCGATATCGATGCGCTGCTTGATCGCGTGCGGGCACGTCGGATGTTCCCGACGCGCGTGATCCAGGGCGCGCAACGGCTCGCGCAGGACAATCTGCTGTCGCGGCTGATCGACCAGCACCGCGCCCCGCGCCGCACGCCCTTACTCCTGCGGCTGTTGAATCGCTTCCCGATCCTGCGCCGCATTCCCGGCCGGATGATCGGGCTGGGCGTCCGGCGCGAGCATGTCTGGTCGCCGAACGCCCGGCCGGACTAGGCCCAACTCGCCATCCGCGTTTCGAGGTTTTCGCGCACCGCCTCGAAGAACTGCTCGGTCGTCATCCACGCCTGATCGGGGCCGATCAGCAGCGCGAGGTCCTTGGTCATCTTCCCGCTCTCGACGGTCTCGACGCAGACCTTCTCGAGCTCCTCGGCGAAGCGGGTCACGTCGGGCGTGCCGTCGAACTTGCCGCGATACTTGAGGCCGCCGGTCCAAGCGAAGATCGACGCGATCGGGTTGGTCGAGGTCGCCTTGCCCTGCTGGTGCTGGCGATAGTGGCGCGTGACGGTGCCGTGCGCGGCCTCGGCCTCCACCGTCTTGCCGTCGGGCGAGAGCAGCACCGAGGTCATCAGCCCGAGCGACCCGAAGCCTTGCGCGACCTGGTCCGACTGGACGTCGCCGTCGTAATTTTTGCAGGCCCAGACGAACTCGCCCGACCATTTGAGCGCGCTCGCCACCATGTCGTCGATCAGGCGGTGTTCGTAGACGATGCCGGCTTCCTTGAAGCGGTCGGCGAACTCGGCGTCGAACACTTCCTGGAACAGGTCCTTGAAGCGGCCGTCATACGCCTTGAGGATGGTGTTCTTGGTCGACAAATACACCGGCCACTTCAGGTTGAGGCCGTAATGCATCGACGCGCGCGCGAAGTCGCGGATCGAATCGTCGAGGTTGTACATCGCCATCGCGACGCCCGACGACGGGAAGTCGAACACGTCCTTCTCGATCTTCTCGCCGTTCGCGCCCTCCCAGCTGATCTTCAGCTTGCCGGGGCCGGGCACGCGGAAGTCGGTCGCGCGATATTGGTCGCCGAACGCATGACGCCCGACGACGATCGGCTTGGTCCAGCCCGGGATCAGGCGGGGGACGTTCGAAATCACGATCGGCTCGCGAAAGATCGTGCCGCCCAGGATGTTGCGGATCGTGCCGTTGGGCGACTTCCACATATGCTTCAGGCCGAATTCCTCGACCCGCGCCTCGTCGGGGGTGATCGTCGCACACTTCACCGCGACGCCGTACTTCTGCGTCGCGTGCGCGGCGTCGATCGTCACCTGGTCGTCGGTCTGGTCGCGATATTCGATGCCCAAGTCGTAATAATCGAGATCGATGTCGAGATACGGCTTGATCAGGCGCTCGCGGATCCATTCCCAGATGATCCGCGTCATTTCGTCGCCGTCGATTTCCACGACGGGATTCTTCACCTTGATCTTGGCCATGCTCGTTTCCTGAATGGGAGGTTTGGCGGGCGCTCTAGGAGGAAGCGGGGAAGGGGGTCAAGCAGGGGCCGCCTTCGCCGAATGTTCCCAATGTTCGCAGTGCCCATGGACTGGCCGCGCACGTACGGCACGCGGCCTTTGACTGGCAACTGTTGGGCCGGGCCAGGTAGAATGCCATCATCGGAACATATCAAAAACGTTTGCGTGTAGGAAAGCGGCATGTTGCGGGCGGCCATTGCCGCGTGCATCGGCAAGGCCTAGAGGCGCGCTATGCCTTCGATCGACCCGCCGGAAATCGGCACGCCCACCATCAAGTGGCGCTTTCCCGCCATGCATCCGGAGGGGCAGCGTTACGTCATCATCGTCGCGGTGGCGGTGCTGATCGCGCTGATCTTCTCGCCCTTGCGCTTCCTGTTTTGGCCGCTGGTGTTCCTGACACTCGGCGTCGCGGCGTTCTTTCGCGACCCGATCCGCGTGACGCCGAAGGGCGACGGGCTGGTCGTGGCGCCCGCCGATGGCCTCATTACGATGATCCAGCCGGTGGTGCCGCCGGCCGAGCTCGCGATCCTCGGCACCGCGCCGCTGATCCGCGTTTCGATCTTCATGAGCGTGTTCGATGTGCACGTGAACCGCACCCCGATCGCGGGGACGATCCGCCAGGTCGTCTATATTTCGGGCAAGTTCCTCAGCGCCGACCTCGACAAGGCGAGCGAGGAGAATGAGCGCCAGCATATCGTGGTCGAGGGGAAAGACGGCCGGTTGATCGGCTTCACGCAAATCGCCGGGCTCGTCGCGCGGCGGATCGTCGCGTTCGTCAAGGAAGGCGACATGATCGCCGCCGGGCAGCGCGTCGGGCTGATTCGGTTCGGCAGTCGCGTCGACGTGTTCCTGCCCGCCGACACCGTGCCACAAGTGATCCTCGGCCAACGCTCGATCGCTGGCGAGACGATCCTGGGCAAGGTCGGCGGCGAGGCGATGAACGGGATTACGCAGTGAGAGGTCGCGCCCTTCAACCCTCTCCCATCGGGAGAGGGTCGAGCAGCATAGCTGCGAGGGGTGGGGGCAGGGTCGAACCGCTTCGACCTGCCCTCACCCTTCCGCGCCTCCGGCGCTCCCTCCCTCTTCCGGTAGGAGAGGGAATATGAGGCCACCGCGCCGCTTGCGCGACCGCGCACCACAGGGCCTGCCGCTGCGCGCGATCACGCCCAACGCGCTGACCGCGCTCGCGCTCTGCTCGGGGCTTACGGGCGTGCGGTTCGCGATCGGCGACGTAAACGGACCGAACTGGCAGCTTGCGGTGGTGATGATCCTGGTCGCGAGCGCGCTCGACGGCGTGGACGGACAGGTCGCGCGGATGCTGCGCGGGACCAGCCGGTTCGGGGCGGAGCTCGATTCGCTGAGCGATGCGATCTCGTTCGGGGTCGCGCCCGCGCTGATCCTCTACCTCTGGTCGCTGCACACCTCGCCCAAGTTCGGCTGGATCTGCGCGCTGCTGTTCGCGGTGTTCTGCGCGTTGCGGCTTGCGCGGTTCAACGCGGCGATCGACGCAACCGATCAGCCACGCAAGGCGGCGGGCTACAATACCGGCATTCCCGCGCCGGCGGGCGCGATCGGGGCGATGCTGCCGATGTACCTGTGGTTCATCACCGGCGAGGACCGGTTCCGCTCGCCCTGGCTGGTGGCGCCGTGGGTCGCGTTCGTCGCGGTGCTGATGGTATCGAGCCTCGCCACCTATGGCTGGGCATCGATGCGGCTGCGGCGGCGGATCCGGTTCGAGGCATTGGTGGTCATCGTCGGTATCGGCGCGGCGCTGATTTCCGCGCCCTGGCCCACGCTCGTCGTGATCTGCGCGATCTACCTGGCGCTGATCCCGTTCAGCGTCGCCGGCTATGCGCGGGTCAGGCGGCTGCGCGCCAATATGTCGGTTGCGCCGCCGGACGCACCGTAACGCGCAAGGTCGACACGCGGCGCATCGGCAGCGGCGGCAGGCTCGACACGCCGCCCTGACCGGCCAGCGCCGCCTGGATCTTCGGCAGCGCGGGCGCGACCGTGGCGTAGATGACATAGCCCGCGGCGCTCAGCGCACCGGCGAAGGTCAGGATGGCAATCAGCGTGATCATCGCGACTATTCCCCTTTGGCCGGACCGAACCGACATGGAATCAACGGTTCGTCGATTCCAAAGGTTCCCGTCCTGTGAATGATCGCTGTATGTTCTGTTGATGTTCTAGTAGTCAAGCGAAAAACGAGAACATAGCAGGAATAAAATGCCGATTTTCGCTCCAATCGACCAGCCGTTCGCCACGATGTATCGGCAGGGTAACGATAAAAAGTGCGTTTGGCCGGACGAAACGAGCAACCAAGTCGCTGTGTGGATAACTCTCGGCTGTCTTGCGGCGCGTTTTCGTCCTGACGGGATTGCTGCACTTGCGTTCCCGCGGAGCTTCGGCTAACGGCCCGCCCTCAACCCGCATGGGAAGCATCATAACCCGGTGCCAGGCAAGCTGTCTGGTTCCCGCTTCCCAGAGGCTCAACCGGAAGGAGTTATCCCTATGGCGGCACCTGTCGTCACCATGCAGCAGCTCATCGAGACTGGTGCGCACTTCGGACACCAGACGCATCGCTGGAACCCGAAGATGAAACCGTACCTGTTCGGCGATCGCAACGGCGTCCACATCATCGATTTGTCGCAGACCGTGCCGCTGTTCGCGCGCGCGCTCGATTTCGTCAGCCAGTCGGTCGCCGCCGGCGGCAAGGTACTGTTCGTCGGCACCAAGCGCCAGGCGCAGGAGCCGATCGCCGACGCCGCACGCCGCTCTGGCCAGCATTTCGTCAACCACCGCTGGCTGGGCGGCATGCTCACCAACTGGAAGACCATTTCCAACTCGATTCGGCGCCTCAAGACGCTCGAAGAGCAGCTGTCGGGCGACACCGCCGGGCTGACCAAGAAGGAAGTGCTCAACCTGACGCGCGAGAAGGACAAGCTCGAGCTGTCGCTCGGCGGGATCCGCGACATGGGTGGCGTTCCGTCCGTGATGTTCGTGATCGACGCGAACAAGGAAGAGCTGGCGATCAAGGAAGCCAACACGCTGGGCATTCCGGTCGTCGCGATCCTCGATTCGAACGTGTCGCCGGACGGCATCGCTTTCCCGGTGCCGGCGAACGACGACGCCGCGCGCGCCATCCGCCTGTATTGCGAAGCCGTGGCGATCGCCGCGACGCGTGGCGGACAGGATCGTCAGGCAGCGTCCGGTGTCGATCTCGGCGCGCAGGTCGAAGCGCCGCGCGAGGAAGCGCTGAACGCTGCCCCGGCGGCCGAGCCCACGCCTGAGGTCGCTGCCGAGGCGGCGGCGTTCGAGGCGCCGAGCGAGGCTGCTGTCGCACCGGCGGTGGAAACGCCTGTCGAAGCACCGGAAGCCCCGGCTGCCGAGGCTGCTCCCGAGAAGAAGGCGAAGAAGGCCAAGGCCGAGCCCGCCGCAGCGACCGAGGAAGCGGTCGGCACCGATCCGGCGCCGGCGGAGGAAACTCCGGCAACTGCCGAGCTGGAAGCCGAGGCCGAGCGTCAGCTCGACGCGTAACCATCATGCCGGTGGGGTAGCGCATCGCCACCCCACCGTTCGCCCTGAGCTTGTCGAAGGGCGTGTTCCGGACACGTGCTTCGACAGGCTCAGCACGAACAGATGTTGTTAGAAGGATAGATGAAATGGCCGATGTCACGGCAGCAATGGTCAAGGAACTGCGCGAGAAGAGCGGCGCGGGCATGCTCGATTGCCAGAAGGCATTGAAGGAAAATGGCGGCGACATGGAAGCCGCGATGGACTGGCTGCGCACCAAGGGTCTCGCGGCCGCCGCCAAGAAGTCGAGCCGTACTGCAGCCGAAGGGCTGGTGGGCGTCGCGGTCAGCGGCACGCGCGGCGCTGCGGTCGAGGTGAACTCGGAGACCGACTTCGTCGCAAAGAACGATCAGTTCCAGGGCTTCGTTCGCGACGTGACTCAGGTTGCGCTCGAGCTGGGTGACGATCTCGCGACGATCAAGGCGGCTTCGCTCGGCCCGAAGACGGTCGAGGAAGTGCTGACCAACAACATCGCGACGATCGGCGAGAACCAGAATTTGCGCCGCGCGAAGCGGCTCGAAGTGCCGCAGGGCGCGGTCGTCTCGTACATGCACAACCAGCAGGCGCCAGGTCTGGGCAAGATCGGCGTGCTCGTCGCGCTGGAAAGCGCCGCGCCGGCCGACAAGCTCCAGGAACTCGGCAAGCAACTGGCGATGCACATCGCCGCGGCGTTCCCGCTGGCGCTCGACGAAAGTGGGCTCGACCAGACTTTGATCGAACGCGAGCGTGCGATCGCGACCGAAAAGGCGGCCGAGAGCGGCAAGCCGGCCGACATCATCGCCAAGATGGTCGAGGGCGGGATCGCCAAGTACCGCAAGGAAAACGCGCTGGTCAGCCAGCTGTTCGTGATGGACGGCAAGACGCCGATCGCGCAGGTCGTGGCGAACGCGGGCAAGGAAGCCGGCGCCGAAATCAAGCTGGTCGATTACGTCCGCTTCCAGCTCGGCGAAGGCATCGAAAAGGAAGAGAGCGACTTCGCCGCCGAAGTCGCCGCCGCCTCGGGCGTGCCGCAGCCGGCGTAAGGCTTGGCTTTCGGGCGTGAAAAGGCTGCGTTCTCGTCAGGGAGCGCGGCCTTTTTTGCGTCACGCGGCGAGTGAATTGAGCAATTCCCACGCGATACGCTGCGTATCGGCGACGCTGCGGGCCCATTGGACGACCATGTCGATCTCGTCGCGGTGTGTCGCGGCGGCATCGCGGAGCTCGTCAGCGCGTCGATTGGCGTCGAACGGCTGGCCGCTCTTGGCATGACGCTGGAACAGCGGGCCCTCGACAATCGCCGGCACGTCGAGCGCGAGACCGAAATGCGCCGCGATCGCCGTCAGCGCGGCAGATGGCCGCTCGAGCAACGCTTCGCTGCCGATCGACCGCACGCGCGCGCCGAACTGGGCGCTCGTCTGCCCCATCACGCGATGGAGCGCGAGCCAGGCATCGGCGGCGATCTGCAGGTCGGTGTGTTCGAACACTTCGTCCTCGGTAAAGCCGAGCTCGGTGAGCCGCGCGCTGCGCAACGCGACGAACAGCTTGCGTGCCCAGATCCGTCCCATCAGCCCCTTGCGCGCCGCGGAGGCGAGATAGACCGGCAACGGCGCGTTGAGGCACAGCGCCTTGCTGTCGGTCCGCCGCGCGAGGATGTCGCCGCCGAGCGCATTGCCGATATTGCCCATCTTGATCACCACCGCCTCGCCCGGTGCGAATGGGCGCGCGAGCAACATCAGCACATCGTCAAGCACCGCCGCGGATTGCTGCGGGGTCACACCGCTCAACCGATGGCTCATCACATCGGTCAGGATCGGCGGCTCGCTGAGCGTCATCGCAACGCCGGGCTGGTCGAGCGCCTGGGCCAGCAGCGTCGACCCGGTCAGCCCGGAATGAAGGATCAGGTGAAGCGGCGCCTGCACCGGGCGATACCCCGGAAGCGAGGCACGCGGCACCGCGTGGCGCGGGGCGTTTGCCACCGCCGGCCCCGGCAGGAACACCGCTGTGCGGTGCGCCTCGCGCGGCAGCCGGACAAACTGCACCTCGTCGCGCCGCCAATCATAACGATAGGCGAGCCAGCACGGATCGGCGACGAGGGTGGCGATGTCGGGCGGCGTCATCGCCATGCTTCTCGCGCGCGCCAAATGCCAGGTCCAGCCCGAAACTGCGCCGAAAATCGCGGGCATCTTTGCTTGGCATCGCGGAGCCGCGCCCCTAAGGTCCGCGCCGCTCCACGAACCGCCGAGAGACGATGACCAGCCCCGCCTACAAACGCATCCTCCTGAAACTGTCGGGCGAAGTCCTGATGGGTGAGGGCAAGCTCGCGATCGACCCCGCGGTGACGGCGCGCGTCGCGGGCGAGATCAAGGACGCGCGCGACGCCGGACACGAACTCTGCGTCGTGGTCGGCGGCGGTAACATCTTTCGCGGGCTGTCGGCGGCGGCCAAAGGCTTCGAGCGCGCGACCGCCGATTACATGGGCATGCTCGCGACCGTGATGAACGCGCTGGCGGTGCAGAATGCGCTCGAGCAGATCGGCGTCGAAACGCGCGTCCAGTCGGCGATCCCGATGGCGGCGGTGTGCGAGCCCTTCATTCGCCGCCGCGCGGAGCGGCATCTGGAAAAGGGCCGCGTCGTGATCTTCGCTGCGGGCGTGGGCTCGCCGTTCTTCACCACCGACAGCGGCGCCGCGCTGCGCGCTGCGGAAATGAAGTGCGATGCGCTGTTCAAGGGGACTTCGGTCGACGGCGTGTACGACGCCGACCCCAAGAGGAACCCGGACGCGAAGCGCTATGATACCGTGACTTATGACACGGTCCTCGCGGACAATCTGAAGGTGATGGACGCGAGTGCCATCGCGCTGTGCCGCGACAACAACATTCCGATCGTGGTGTTCAACATCCGCGAACCGGGCAACCTCGCCTCGGTGCTGCGCGGTGAGGGCGTCTCGACCGTCGTCACGAACGCATAAAAGAACAAGGAGAGCCGCCATGGCCGCATACGACAAGGCCGACCTGGAACGCCGGATGGCGGGCGCGACCGAGGCGCTGAAGCACGACCTCGCGGGCCTGCGCACCGGGCGTGCCTCGACCGCGTTGCTCGATCCGGTGACGGTCGAGGTTTACGGATCGCACATGCCGCTCAACCAAGTCGCGACGGTGTCGGCGCCCGAGCCGCGGATGCTGTCGGTGCAGGTGTGGGACAAGTCGAACATCGGGCCGGTCGAAAAGGCGATCCGTTCGGCTGGCCTCGGGCTCAACCCGATCAACGACGGCAACACGCTGCGGCTGCCGATCCCCGACCTGACCGAGGAGCGCCGCAAGGAACTGGCGAAGCTCGCCGGGCAGTACGCCGAAAAGGCGCGCGTCGCCGCGCGCAACGTGCGCCGCGACGGGATGGACAGCCTCAAGACCGACGAAAAGAAGGGCGTCTATTCCGAAGACGAGCGCAAGCGCCACGAGACCGAGGTGCAGAAGCTGACCGACAGCACGATCGCCGACATCGACGCCGCGGCGAACGCCAAGGAAAAGGAAATCCTGGGCCAGTGAAGCCCATGGCCGCCAGCGATACGGCGAACGCCGTCGCGGCGGCGGCGCTGCCGCGCCACGTCGCGATCATTATGGACGGCAACGGGCGCTGGGCGAAGAAGCGGCATCTGCCGCGGATCGCCGGACATCGGAAGGGCGTCGAGGCGGTCCGGACCGTCACGCGCGCCGCGCGCGCGTTGGGGATCGAGGCGCTGACGCTCTACGCCTTCTCGTCGGAGAATTGGCGGCGTCCGGAAGAGGAAGTCGGCGACCTGATGGGTTTGCTGCGCCACTTCATAAAGAGCGACTTGGCCGAACTGGTCAGCGAGAACGTCCGGCTTCGCGTGATCGGCGACTATCGCAAATTCTCCGCCGATACGGTGGCGATGATCGACGACGCGATGGCGCGCACGGCGGGCAACACCGGGCCGTTGCTGGTGATCGCGCTCAACTATGGATCGCAAGCCGAACTGGCGGCGGCGGCGCAGGAGCTCGCGCGGCGTGTTCGCGATGGCGAGATGGCGGCGGAAGCGATCGACACGGAGGCGATCGACGGCTTGCTCGAGACAAGCGACTTACCGCCGCTCGACCTGCTGATCCGCACCTCGGGCGAGCAACGCCTGTCCAATTTCCTGCTGTGGCAGGCGGCCTATGCCGAATTGCTGTTCGTCGACACGCTATGGCCCGATTTCAACGCGGAGACGCTGCAGGAAGCGATCGATGCGTTCGGACGGCGGCAGCGCCGTTTTGGAGGGTTGTGAGCGTTCCTTCCACGCAGAAGAAGCCGCCCGAACTGGTGACACGCATCGTGACCGCCGCCGGGCTGATCGCGGTGGCGCTGGTGGCGCTTTGGTACGGCGGGCTGGTCTTCTGGCTGGTCGCGGTGGCGCTCGGGCTCGTCATGGTCGCCGAATGGGCCGATCTCGTCGGTGCGTCGGCGGGACATAAGCGGCTGGCGCTGTATGCGCTTGTCGTCCCATTGGCGATCATGGCGCCGGTGCTCGCGGCAGGTCCGGGGTTTATCGCGGCCGGGCTGATCGGCGCGGCGTTCTTCTTCATCGGCGCGACCACGCGCAGCGCCTGGCTGGCGTGGGGGGCGGTCTATGTCGCGGTTCCCGTCTTCGCGCTGCTGCTGATCCGGCAGCAGAAGGATATCGGGCTGCTCTATACGGTCTGGACGCTGGCGCTGGTGTGGATGTGCGACATTGGGGCCTATTTCGCGGGCCGCGCGATCGGGGGGCCGAAGCTCGCGCCGATGCTCAGCCCCAACAAGACCTGGGCCGGACTGATCGGCGGGATGGTGGCGGCCAGCCTGTTCGCGGTGGCGCTGCATTATGGGTGGGGGCTGGGCAAAGCCGCGGTGCTGGCAACGCCGTTCCTCGCGGTCATCGCGCAGGGCGGCGATCTGTTCGAAAGCTGGCTCAAGCGCCGCGCGGGGGCGAAGGATAGCGGGACGTTGCTGCCCGGGCATGGCGGCGCGCTCGACCGGCTCGACGGCTTAGTACCGGTGGCACCTGTCGCGGCGTTGCTGGTCGTCGTTCTACCCAAGATTTTGTCGCTGTTCTGATGAAAAGCGTCGCCATCCTTGGCGCGACCGGGTCGGTCGGCACCTCGACGCTCGACCTGATCGAGCGCGCGCCCGGCGATTTCCGGATCAAGGCGCTGACCGCCAATTGCGATGTCGAGGGCCTCGCGGCGGCGGCCATCCGCACGGGAGCGGAGCTGGCGGTCGTAGCGGACGAGCGCTGCCTGCCTGCGCTGCAGAATGCATTGCGCGGTACCGATATCGGGGCGGCAGGCGGTACGCGGGCCGTGTGCGACGCGGCGCGGTCGGGCGCCGACGTCACGATGAGCGCGATCGTCGGTTGTGTCGGGCTGGCGCCGACGCTGGCGGCGATCGAGGGCGGCAAGACAGTCATCATCGCCAACAAGGAGCCGCTGGTGTCCGCAGGCGAGGTCGTCCTCGCCGCCGCTGCGGCGCACGGCGCGACGCTGCTCCCCGCCGATTCGGAGCACAATGCGATCTTTCAGTGCCTCGCGCCCGACCAGACCGACCGCGTCCGCCGGATCGTCCTGACCGCGAGCGGCGGCCCGTTCCGCGACTGGAGTCTCGACCAGATGCGCGGCGCGACGCCCGAACAGGCGGTCGCGCACCCCAATTGGTCGATGGGCGCGAAGATTTCGGTCGATTCGGCGACGCTGATGAACAAGGGACTCGAACTGATCGAGGCGGCGCGGCTGTTCCCGGTCGCGCCCTCCGCCATCGAGATCGTCGTCCACCCGCAATCGGTGATCCATTCGATGGTCGAATATGCGGACGGGTCGACGCTGGCGCAGCTCGGCCCGCCCGACATGCGCGTGCCGATCGCGCATTGCCTCGCCTGGCCCGACCGCATGGCAACGCCGATGGCGCCGCTCGACCTCGTCGCGGTCGGGCGCTTGGATTTCGAAGCACCCGACGAAACGCGCTTTCCCGCATTGGGACTGGCGCGGCGCGCGCTCGAGGCCGGCGGCGCGCGCCCGGCGATCCTCAACGCCGCCAACGAAGTCGCGGTGGCGGCGTTTCTCGATCGCCGGATCGGGTTCCTCGAAATTGCCGCAATCGTCGCCGATACGCTCGATCGCTACGATCCGGCGGCGCCGAGCACGCTGGATGACGTGTTGGCCATCGACGGCGAAGCGCGTAGCGTCGCGGGGGCGCGAGTAGAGGATTGCGTGAATTGATTCAAAGCCCCGGCCTTTTTCTGACCATAGTGGCGTTCGCTCTGATGCTCGGGCCGCTCGTGTTCTTCCACGAGCTCGGGCATTATTTCGTCGGGCGCTGGTTCGGGATCAAGGCGGACGTGTTCTCGATCGGCTTCGGGCGCGAGATCGCCGGCTGGACCGACAAGCGCGGGACGCGCTGGAAGCTCAGCGCGTTGCCGCTCGGCGGCTACGTCCGCTTCGCCGGCGACATGAGCCCCGCCGGGCTGAGCGATCCCGACTGGCTGGCGCTGCCGCCCGAGGAGCGCGCGAAGACTTTCCAGTCGAAGGCGGTATGGAAGCGCGCCTTAGTGGTACTCGCGGGGCCATTCGCCAATTTCCTGCTCGCGTTCCTGATCATCTTCGGCTTCACGCTGATCTACGGGCAGAGCACCACCACGACCCAGATCGGGTCGGTCCAGCCCAAGAGCGCCGCGGCGGCCGCCGGCCTGCAGCCCGGCGACCGCATCACCGCGCTCAACGGCCGCGAAATGGCCAGGTTCGAAGACCTCGTCTACTTCATCCGGATCCGTGCCGGGCAGAGTGTCCATGTCGATTTGGACCGTGGCGACCAGCATTTGTCACGCGATCTCGTGATCGGCACCGATCACCAGACCGATGAGTTCGGCAACAAGCAGGATGTCGGGCTGTTGGGCGTGGGACCCGCCGCCATCACGTTCGCTCCGGTCGGCGTGCTTGAAGCACCGGGCGTCGCGTTGCGCGGCATCGGCGATATGTTGACCATGACAGGTACGACGCTTGGCCAGCTGCTCACCGGGCAACGCTCGGTCAAGGATATGGCTGGCGTGGTCCGCATGGCGAAGGTTTCGGGCGAGCAGCTCAGCCTGGGCTGGGTTTCGTTCGTCAGCCTTGCCGTGCTCATCTCGATTAACTTGGGGTTCATCAACCTGTTGCCAGTCCCCATGCTCGATGGAGGGCATTTGCTGTTCTATGCGATCGAGGCGATACGGCGGCGTCCGGTAACCCCGGAGATTCAGGAATGGGCGTTCCGCGGCGGACTGGCGGCGATCCTGTTGCTGTTCATGGTCGTGACGTTCAACGATCTGAGCGCGGTGGGTTTGTGGAAGCATCTCGCCGGGTTGATCGGCTGACACGGTTAGGGCAGGGCGGGCGCGCCTGTTTTTACGCGACGGCAAATGTCTCCTGTTGGGGTGGAATGGTGAAGGTTATCAAGGTTACGAAGTTCGGAACGCGCCTCGCGACCATGCTGCTCGCCGGGACGATGCTGTCGGGTGTGTCCGTCGCCAACGCACAGACCGCTCCTGCGACGCCGGCTGCCGCGCCTCAAGCGGCACCGTTGCCCCCCGCCGTCGCGCCGACACGCGTGATCAAGTCGCTGCGCGTCGAAGGGTCGCAGCGGATCGAGCCCGAGACGGTGTTGTCCTACACCAAGCTGCGTACGGGTCAGGCCTACACCAACGAACTGCTGGATCAGGCGATCCGCGATCTCTACGCCAGCGACCTGTTCGCCGACGTGTCGATCGCCGGGGTCGAGACCGGCGACATCACGATCCGTGTCCGCGAGAACCCGATCATCAACCGCGTCCTGCTGGAGGGCAACAAGACCCTCAAGTCGGACAAGATCACCAAGGAAATCAAGCTCGCGCCGCGCCAGATCTTCACGCGCACCGCGGTGCGGCAGGACGTCGCGCGGATCATCGAACTGTACCGCCGCCAGGGCCGCTTCGCCGCGCGGATCGAGCCCAAGATGGTCAGCCTCGACCAGAACCGCGTCGATGTCGTGTTCGAGATCGACGAAGGCCCCAAGAGCAAGGTCCAGGCGATCAACATCATCGGCAATACCGTCTTCTCCGACGGCAAGTTGCGTGCGCAGATGGTGACGAAGCAGGCACGACTCACCCGCTTCTTCTCGTCCAACACGTCGTACGACCAGGACCGGCTGGCGTATGACCAGCAGAAGCTGCGCCAATTCTACCTGACGCAGGGCTACGCCGATTTCCGCGTCACGTCGGCGGTCGCCGAGCTGACCCCGGACAAGAAGAACTTCATCATCACCTATGTGGTGGAGGAAGGCCCGCGCTATAAGTTCGGCGACATTACCGTCGACAGCGATATTCGCGATTTCGACAATAACAAGCTCGCGCAGACCTTGCAGGTCAAGAAAGGCGAGTGGTTCGACGCCAAGAAGGTCGAGGATTCGGTCACCTCGCTGAACGAGGCGGCCGGTTTGTTCGGCTACGCCTTCACCGACGTCAGCCCGGACTATCAGCGCGATGCCGAAAACCTGACGATGGGGGTTAATTTCCACATCGCCGAAGCCAAGCGCACCTATGTCGAGCGGATCGACGTGACCGGCAACCGCAACACGCAGGACAAGGTGCTGCGCCGCGAAATCCGCCTGTCCGAAGGCGACGCGTTCAACAGTTTCCAGGTCAAGCGCTCGCAGGACCGGATCAACAGCCTCGGCTTCTTCCAGGAAAAGTTCGAGATCAAGCAGGATCCGGGCTCCGCGCCCGACCGCGTCGTGCTGACCGCGAACGTCGAGGAAAAGCCGACGGGCGAATTGTCGCTGTCGGCGGGCTATTCGAGCCTCGAACGGTTCATCGTCCAGGCCGGGATCACGCAGCGCAATTTCCGCGGAAAAGGTCAGGAGCTGCGCGCCAACGTCGACTATTCGATCTATTCGAAATCGGTATCGCTGGGCTTCACCGACCCCTATCTGTTCGACAAGAACATCGCGCTGGGCGTCGATATCTTCCGTCGCGACTATAATTCGTTCAACTATCTCGGCGACACGCGCCAGACGACCTATTCGCAGGTCTCGACCGGGTTCCAGGTGCGCGCCGGCGTGCCGCTGACCGAATATTGGTCGCTGTCCGGCCGCTATGGCCTGACCTACGACCAGGTCGGGCTCGACCAAGCGACCTATTTCACCAACGGCACCTGCAATGTCCTGGTCGCGGGGCGCTATCTTTGCGAGGCGATCGGCAATCGCGTCACGTCGCAAATCGGCTATTCATTGATCTACAGCAGCCTAAGGGGCGGCCTTCGCCCGACCGGTGGCGCGCGCTTGACGATCAGTCAGGACTTCGCCGGGCTGGGCGGCGACGTTCGCTATATCCGCTCGCGGATCGAGGCGGCCAAATACATGAACCTCGGCAAGGGCTTCATCTTCTCGATCAGCGCCGAGGGCGGATATATCAAGTCGCTCGAAAAGAGCCGCGGTCCGGGGATCGATCCGGTCCGGATCACCGACCGCTTCTATCTCGGCGAGCCGCAAATCCGCGGTTTCGATATCCGCGGCGTGGGCCCGCGCGTGCAGCGCATTGCCTATATCGACGATGCCAACGGCAAGCAGATCCTCCAGACCGACAAGGCGCAGATCATCGACGACGCGCTGGGCGGGCGGGCCTATTATCTCGTCCGTTTCGAACTCGAGCCGCCGCTGTCGGGCAGCGTGCGCGAGCTCGGGTTGCGTCCCTCGATCTTCATGGACGTCGGCGCGGTGTTCGGGGTCGAGCGCCCGCTGCCGACCGCGACCTTCCCGGTCGATCCGGTCACTGGGCGAGTATTGCCGCTGCCGCTCACCGATTCGTCGGGTCACAATTTGTACGGCTATGTCCTGCCCGACGGGACCAGCGGCCAGACGACATGCCCCACCGGCCTGCCCGACGGCAATGGCGGGTGCAACGGCGTCAATCCGAACGTCGCGCTGACCGGGACGCAGCCGTTTCTCGAACGCTTCCTGGGCGATTCGCCGAAGCCGCGCCTGTCGATCGGCTTCGGCGTGAACTGGAATTCGCCGTTCGGGCCGCTGCGCATCGATATCGCGAAGGCGCTCCTTCACCAGAAGGGCGACGACACCAAACTTGTTACTTTCAACGTAGGAACCCAATTCTGATGACCAAGAAGCTTATCGGCGCGGCAATCGCCGCGACCGCCATCACCGCGCCCGCCGTCGCGCTCGCGCAGACTGGCCCGGCCGTCCTCGTCGTCGACATCGATCGCGTCGGCTCCGAATGCAATGCGTGCAAGGTCGCCGCAGGCCAGTTCCAGACGATGGTAAACCAGGCGCAAGCCCGCGCGCAGCAGCTGCGCACCCAGTTGCAGACCGCCGGCGCGCCGCTTCAGACCGCGATCAACGCGCTCAACGGCAAGGCACCCGACGCCGCGCTGCAGGCGCGCATCACGGCGTTCCAGACGCAGGAGAACAACGCCAACACCGAGCTGACCAACAGCCAGCAGAACCTTCAGTCGATCCAGGCGAACATCAACCGCCAAATCCTCGAGAAGCTCGGTCCGATCACCGACGCGATCCTGAAGGCGCGCGGCGCGTCGATCGTGATGGCGCGCAATTCGACGCTGGCCAATGCCGATGCGGTCGACGTCTCGGCCGACGTGCTCGCCCAGATCAACGCGCAGCTGCCCTCGATCAGCGTGACCCCAATGCCGCAACCGGCCGGCACGGCCGCTCCGACGACCGGCCCTGTCGCGCCGGTGCCCGCGCCGACCACACCGCCGCGTCGCGGCCGGTGAGCGACGACGCCGCGGCAGCGACATCCATCGGCCCGCTTGATATCAAGCGGGTGATGGCGGCGCTGCCGCACCGTTACCCGATGCTGCTGGTCGACCGGGTCGAGGCGCTGATCCCCGACCGGTCAATCACCGCCATCAAGGCCGTGTCGATGAACGAGGAGTTCTTCCAGGGGCATTTCCCGGGAAGGCCGATCATGCCCGGCGTGCTTCAGGTCGAGGCGCTGGCACAGGCGGCGGGGGTGCTCGCGGTCGAGAGCCTTGGCCTCGCCGGGTCGGGCAAGCTGGTCTATTTCATGTCGATCGACGGCGTGAAGTTCCGCAAACCCGTCGAGCCCGGCGTCCTCCTCCGGCTCGAGGTCGAGTTCGTCCAGAAGCGCAGCCGCGTATGCAAGTTCGCCGGCAAGGCGATGCTGGGCGACGATGTCGCGACCGAATGCGAATTCACCGCGATGATCGCGGACCCGCCGAGCGACTGACATCGCAGGTTTCACGATCGACGCGCTGACCGTTTTCGGCTTGTGCGCGGTCGGTTTTACCGCGGTCTGCTACGCGCTAGAAAGCCGTGGCCCGATCTGGACGCTCGGTTTCGCCATCGGGAGCCTGCTCAGTTCGGTTTACGGCTTCCTGCAAGGCGCATGGCCGTTCGGCGTGGTCGAAATCGTCTGGACGGTCGTCGCGGTGCGCAAATGGTGGTTGCGCCGGGCCGCCTAGTGTTGCGCTGACGCCGCCCCTCTGCTAGGCGCGCGCCCTTCGCTGCCGGTCGGAAACCGGCGGCTCTCTTTCAAGGAATTCGACGTGAAGGCCGATACGCACCCCGATTACCACATGATCAAGGTCCAGATGACCGACGGCACCGTGTACGAGACTCGCTCCACCTGGGGCAAGGAAGGTGATACGATGACCCTCGAAATCGATCCGTTGTCGCACCCGGCGTGGACCGGTGGCCGCGGGCAAATGCTCGATTCGGGCGGCCAGGTCGCGCGCTTCAACAAGCGTTTCGGCGGGCTCAGCCTCACCAAGAAGTAATCGCCGCGCCATCGGCGCCGATCGAACGCCGCGTTCCCCAACCGGGAGCGCGGCGTTTTCGCGTTTCTTAACGTGCTGTTAGGCATCGCCCGCCTAGGTTTCCCGCCATGGAACCCCGGCAAACCGACATCCGCGCCGAATTCGAGCCCGCCGTGCTCGGCCGCCGCAAGAGCCCGCGCGCGCCGGTGTCGCTCGACGCGAAGTTTGGGCGCGGGGGACTCGACCGGACTTTGTGCCGCATCACCGATCTGTCGCGCGAGGGCGCGCGGATCAGCAGTTACTCGACGCTCAAGAAGGATTCGGTGATCTGGCTGACCTTGCCCGGAGTGGGGCAGGTGGCCGCTACGGTGCGCTGGGCGGACGATTTCCAGGCCGGGTGCCAGTTCAACGAGCCGATTGCCGAGGCACAGTTCGAGGCATTGCTCGCCGCTGGGCGGTAAGGCGTTCCCGTCACCCCGGACTTGATCCGGGGTTTCGCTCTTTCTTCATCCTGCTCGATCGCGCCGCGGCAAAGCCGCGTCGTCGGACGCCGCTGAGCGGCGCCGGCCGCGCTGGCGCGTGTGCGATTTAGCCGTCGCTAAATCGTTTCCGCGCTGCGCGGTGGCGGAGAGGGTGGGATTCGAACCCACGGTAGGCTTGCACCCACGGCGGTTTTCAAGACCGCTGCCTTAAACCACTCGGCCACCTCTCCCCATGCCAACGCGCTTAGGGGAAGGGCGGCGATTTGTGCAAGCCGTGCGACGAAGGGGGATTCACGCGGCGCTCTGACTGTGCGACGGTCGCCCGATGCGGGGTCGGGGACTTTTCAGTATCTTGGTAGCGGTGGCTGCATTGTCGGCCGCGTCTTGGCTGTCGGTCAGCGCCGCGCGCGCGCAGGACGACACAGGTTTCCAGGCCTATCTGCAGGATGTCCGCGCGCGCGCGATCGCGCAGGGCGTGCGCCCCGCGGCGGCCGACCAGGTGCTCGCCGGCCTGACCTTCAACCAGCGCGTGATCGACCTCGATCATGCCCAGCCGGGCGGCAACCCGGCCAATCCGACCAACACCGCCAGCCCGCCCTTCGCGCCGTATCTGCGCAGCCATGTCGATGCCGCGCGGATTTCGCAGGGCCGCGTCAAATACGTTGCCGAGCGCAGTCACCTCGCGCGGATCGAGGCGGAGACCGGCGTGCCCGAATCGATCATGGTCGCGATCTGGGGGCACGAGACCAGCTACGGCCGCGTGATGGGCAATTTCGACTTACCGCGCGCGATCGCGACGCTCGCCTATGACGGCCGCCGCCGGACTTTGTTCGAAGGCGAGCTGATCGCGATGATGAAGATGGTCGACCGCGGTGTGCCCCGCAGTCAGCTGGTCGGCAGCTGGGCTGGCGCGATGGGCGGGCCGCAGTTCCTGCCGTCGGTCTATCTTCGGCTCGCGCGCGACGGCGATGGCGATGGCCGCGCCGACATCTGGAACAGCGATGCCGACACACTCGCGTCGATCGGCAATTATTTCTACAACGCCGGGTGGCGGCGCGGGCAGCCGTGGGGGCTGGCGGTATCGTTACCGGCCGGGTTCGACCGCTCCGGGGTCACCAACAAGCTGATCTCGCCGCGCTGTCCGCGCGTGTTCGCGCGCCAGAGCGCGTGGCGCTCGATCGGCGAGTGGCGCGCGCTGGGGGTGCTGTCGCAGGGCAAGCCATGGCCCGCCGACAACGTGCAGGCGACAGTGATCGAGCCGGATGGGCCGGGCGCGACGGCGTATTTGCTGACCGGCAATTACCGGGTCATCCTCGATTACAATTGTTCGAATTATTATGCGTTGAGCGTGGGGCTGTTGGCGGATGCGGTGGAACAATAGGGCGCTGGCCGTCGCGGCGGCGCTGTGTGCGAGTGCGGGTGCAACGGCACAGGACGGGCCGCCGCCATCGGATGGGCCGAGCGCGACCTCCGACCGGTCGCCCGACCGCTACGACGAGGTCGGCTATGCCACATGGTACGGTCCGGAATATGCCGGCAGCCGGACCGCGTCGGGCGCGCCGTTCGACCCCAAGGCGTTCACCGCCGCGCATCGCAGCCTGCCGATGGGATCCTATGTCGAAGTAACGGCGCTCGACACCGGGCGCACCGTGCTGGTGCAGATCACCGACCGCGGGCCGTTCACCCCCGGCTTGCTGATCGACCTGTCGCAGGCCGCGGCGCAAGCGATCGGGGTGAAGAGCCGCGCGGCCGTGCGGGTCCGGCGAGTCGTGCCCGACCCCGCCGACCGGAACGCGCTGAAGAACGGCCAGCCCGCCTCACCGCGACTCGATACGCCGCCGGCGTTGCTCGCGGGGCTGCGGGCGAAGCTTAACGGCGAGCCCACGCTCGTCGTCACCCCGGTCGACACCACAACCGTGCCGTCGGTTGTGCTTCGTCCGCCCAGGTCGGCGCCTCGCGCACCCGTCGTCCCGGAGGCAACGCCAGTCGTGCCCGCCAAGGGCAGCTATTACGTCCAGGTCGCGACGCTGAGCAGCCGCGACCGCGCCGCCGCGCTCGCCAAGGCGCTCGGCGGCAGCGCGGGCCCGTTCAAGTCGCTGTGGCGAGTCCGCACCGGGCCGTTCGCCGATGCGAAATCGGCCGCACAAGCGCGTGACGCCGCCGCGGCGCGCGGCTATGGCGATGCGCGTGTCGTCCGCGAGGACTAATCTCAGTTACGGATCAGCGTTCCCCATGAAGAAGATTGCCGCTCTGCTCGCCGCCGCGTCGATGGCCGTTCCCGCCGCTGCCAATCCTCAGTTCGATACGCCCGCGCCGGTCGCCTATATGGTCGACCTGTCGTCGAACGCGGTGCTCTATTCGAAGGACGCCGACCGCCGCATGCCGCCGGCGAGCCTTGCCAAGATGATGACGGTCTATGTCGTGTTCGACATGATCAAGAGTGGCCAGTTGCGCGCCGACAAGCAGTTCACGATGAGTCCCGAGACCTGGAAGAAGTGGAATAACCAGGGCTCGACCATGTTCCTGAAGGTCAACGAGAGCGTCAGCGTCGACAATTTGCTCAAGGGCATCATCACGCTGTCGGGCAACGACGCCTGTGTCGTGATCGCGGAAGGGATTTCGGGCACCGAACAGGCGTTCACCGACCGGATGAACGACGAGGCGAAGAAGCTCGGCCTGACCAACAGCCATTTTGGAACGTCGAACGGCTGGCCCGACGGCGGCGTCACCTATGTCACCGCGCGCGACATGGAGAAGCTGGCCGAGGCGACGATTCGCAATTTCCCCGATCTCTACAAACGCTATTACGCGCTGCCCAATTTCACCTGGGGTACGCGGATGAACGGGTCGACGATCGACCAGGCAAACCGCGACCCGCTGCTCGGCAACGTCAACGGCGCGGATGGGCTCAAGACCGGGCACACCGACGAAGCCGGCTACAGCTTCGTCGGGTCGGCGATGCAGAACGGGCGGCGGCTGATCATGGTGATCGCGGGACTCGACAGCTTCGGCCACCGCAAGGAAGAATCGATCAAGTTCATCAACTGGGGCTTCGGCGCGTGGAGCGCGAAGCCGATCGTGGCAAAGGGCAGGCAAGTCTCGACCGCCGATGTCCAGCTCGGATCGTCGAGCAGCGTGGGGCTGGTCGCGGCCGACAACCTCGCCGTCACGGTGCCGTCGGGAAGCAACCCGGCGATGACCACCAGCGTCGTTTATGATGGGCCGCTCAAGGCGCCGATCAAGGCGGGCGACCACGTCGCCGACCTGATCGTCAAGACGCCGGGCATGCCCGACCAGAGCTTCCCGCTCGTTGCCGACAAGGATGTCGGCCAGGCCGGGTTCTTTGGGCGCGCCTGGGCCGGATTGATGCAGCTGTTCGGCGGCTGAGGTGAGCCGCGGGCGGTTCCTGTCGATCGAGGGTGGCGAAGGTGCCGGCAAGTCGACCCAGGTTCGCCGCCTCGCCGACACGCTCCGCACGCGCGGGATCGAGGTGATCGTCACGCGTGAGCCGGGCGGGAGCGACGGGGCGGAGGCGATCCGCGATCTGCTGATGCAGGGTGCGGTGAACCGATGGAGCGCGCATACCGAGGCGTTGCTATTCGCCGCTGCACGCGCGGATCACGTCGAAAAGGTGATCCAGCCGGCGATCGGTGTGGGTACCTGGGTGATTTCGGACCGCTATGTCGATTCGTCGCGCGCGTATCAGGGCGTGGCGGGCGGGATCGACGATGCCGCGGTGCTGGCATTGCACGGCTTCGGGTCGCGCGGCCTGCTGCCCGACCGAACCTTGGTGCTCGAAGTGCCGCCCGAGATCGGCGCGGATCGCGCGTCAGCGCGCGACGGGGCGGGGGCGGATCGGTTCGCGGCCCGCGAACGCGCGTTCCACGATGACGTCGCCGCGGCCTTCCGCCGCTTCGCCGAGGCCGACCCGGAGCGCGTGCGCTTGGTCGATGCGAGCGGGGATGCCGACACGGTCGCCGCGGCGCTGCTGGCCGAGATCGCTGATCTGCTGCCATGACGTCACTGTATGGTAACGCGCTAGCGAAACAGGCGTTTTCCGCCGCGCTCGAGGGCGGGTCGCTGCACCACGCCTGGTTGCTCGCCGGGCCCGAAGGCATTGGCAAGGCGAGCTTCGCGATGCTGGCGGTGCGGCGGATTCTGGCCGGCGCGGGGCAACCCGACGATTACGCGATCCCGCCGGGTGACCGCACCCAGCAGTTGATCGATGCCGGGTCGCATCCCGATTTCAAGAAGCTCGAACGCCTGCCGAAGGACGAGAAGAAACCCGAGCAGGGCCTCGCCCGCAGCATCACCGTCGCGCAGGTCCGTGCGATCGAGCCTTTCTTCTCGGTCAAGCCGACTTTCTCCGAGCGCCGCGTCGTGCTGATCGATTCGGCCGACGATCTCGAGCGCAACGGTGCCAACGCCTTGCTCAAGAATCTGGAAGAGCCGCCGGCGGGCACGGTGTTCCTGCTCGTCAGCCACGCGCCGGGGCGGTTGCTGCCGACGATCCGCTCGCGCTGCCGACTACTGCGGTTCGAGCCGCTCGATGATGCGGACATGCGCGCGGCGCTGACCCACGCCGGCGCGAAGGCGAGCGAGATCGACGAACTGGTGCGCGTGGGACAGGGGTCGCCCGCGCAGGCGCTGGCGATGGCTGGGCTCGATATCGCGGGTCTCGATAACGCGCTGACGCAGCTCGCCAAGGGGGATCCGTCGAACGCCGTCCGTTCCGAGCTGGCGAGCAAACTGTCGCTCAAGGCCGCGCAGCCGCGCTACGAAGCCTTCCTCGACCGCGCGCCGCGCTTCATCGCCGCCCAGGCGCGCGCGCGGAGCGGGGAAGCGCTGCGCGCCGCGCTCGACGCGCACGACGCCGCGCGTAATCTCGCCGCCAGCGCGCTCGGCCTGTCGCTCGACGCGCAGGGCACGGTGTTCGAAATGGGCGGGATCGTCGCCTCACTGGCGGAGCGACGCTGACTATTCTACGGGGAGGCCATGGCCGAACCCTATTACATCACCACTGCGATTTCGTACCCGAACGGCCGCCCGCATATCGGGCATGCGTATGAGGCGATCGCCGCCGATGCGATCGCGCGCTATCACCGCCAGGCGGGGCGCGACGTGCGCTTTCAGACCGGGACCGACGAGCACGGACTGAAGATGGTCCAGACCGCGCGCGACCGCGGCGTAGAAACGCGCGCGCTGGCCGACGAGATGTCGGGCTATTTCAAGGCGATGGATGATCGCCTCAACATTTCGTACGATCGTTTCATCCGCACGGTGGAGGACGGTCACCACGCCGCGAGCCGGGCGATCTGGGAGGCGATGGCGGCGGCTGGCGACCTCTATCTCGACCGCTACGAAGGCTGGTATTCGGTCCGCGACGAAGCGTTCTACGACGAGAAGGAACTGGTCGACGGGGGGGGGGGCAAGCTCTCCCCGCAAGGCACGCCGGTCGAATGGACCGCGGAGGAGACGTGGTTCTTCCGTCTCTCCAAATATCAGCAGCCGTTGCTCGACCATTATGCCGCCAATCCCGATTTCATCCGGCCTGAGGCGCGGCGCAACGAGATCCTGCGCTTCGTCGAGAGCGGGCTGAACGACTTGTCGGTGTCGCGCACCAGCTTCGACTGGGGGGTCAAGGTGCCCGGCAGCGAGGGGCACGTGATGTATGTGTGGGTGGATGCGCTGACCAACTATTTGACTGGGGTTGGTTATCCGGATGCGCTGAACGATTACTGGCCCGCCGACCTGCATTTGATCGGCAAGGATATCGTGCGTTTTCATGCTATTTACTGGCCAGCTTTCCTGATGAGCGCGAAGATCGCGTTGCCCAAACAGGTGTTCGGCCATGGCTTCCTGCTCAACCGCGGGGAGAAGATGTCGAAATCGGTCGGCAACGTCACCGATCCAATCGAGCTCGCCGACCGCTTCGGGGTCGATCCGCTGCGTTATTTCCTGCTGCGTGAGGTCAGTTTCGGGCAGGACGGGAGCTATTCGGAAGACGCGATCGTCACGCGCTGCAACGCCGACCTCGCCAACAATCTCGGCAATCTGGCGCAACGGTGCCTGTCGATCATCGCCAAGAACGGCGCGGCGGTGCCGGCGGCGGGCGAAGCGACGGCGGTCGAGGAAGCGCTGGTCGAGAGCGTGCGCGCGGCTGAGGCGGGGATGCACGCCGCCATGGGCGACCTCGCGATCCATACCGCTCTGGAAGCGATCTGGGGCGCGGCGCGCGATGCCAACCAATATTTCGCCGACCAAGCACCGTGGAGCGTGCGCAAGACCGATCCCGCGCGGGCGGATACGATCCTGTACTATGCCGCGGAGGCGGTGCGCCGCATCGCCATCATGGCGCGCTGGGCGATTCCGGAAAGCGCGGACAAGTTGCTCGATTTGCTCGGACAGGGGGCTGACGTACGCGACTTCGATGCACTCAACCGACCGATCGTGACCGGGACACTGCTGCCGGCGCCTAGCGGGGTCTTCCCGCGGCTTGAAATGGCCGCCGAATGAAGCTCGCCGACAGCCATTGTCACCTCAATTACAAGGGTCTGGCCGAGCAGCAGGCCGACGTGCTGGCGCGCGCGAGGGCGAGCGGCGTGGTGGCGATGCTCAACATCTCGACCCGCGAGCGCGAATGGGACGACGTGATCGCCGTCGCGGAGGCGCAGCCCGACGTGTGGGCGACCGTCGGCATCCACCCGCACGAGGCCGACCAGCATCCGGACGTCGACACCGCCAAGCTGGTCGAGCGCGCCCGGCACCCGCGCGTCGTCGGGATCGGCGAGTCGGGGCTCGATTTCTACTACGATCATTCCGATCGCGACCGTCAGCGCACTAGCTTTCGGTCGCATATCGCCGCGTGCCGCGACACCGGGCTGCCGATCGTCGTCCACACGCGCGACGCCGAGGACGACACGATCCAAATCCTGCGCGACGAAATGGGGAATGGGGCCTATTCGGGCGTCATCCACTGCTTCACCGCGAGTGGCGATTTCGCCGACAAGGCGCTGGATCTAGGCCTGTATATCTCGATTTCAGGGATCGTGACGTTCAAGAACGCGAAGGATCTGCAGGAAACTGCCGCGCGGTTGCCGCTCGACCGGCTGTTGATCGAAACCGACGCGCCTTTCCTTGCCCCCGTCCCGAACCGCGGCAAGACCGGCGAGCCGGCGTTCGTCGCCGACACATGCCGTTTCCTAGCAAACCTGCGCGGCGACGATCCCGAAGAGTTGGCGGAAACGACGCGCGCCAACTTCCACACATTGTTCGCCAAAACCACGGCATGAAGGTCCGCATTCTCGGCTGCGGAACGTCGTCGGGAGTGCCGCGGATCGGCAACGATTGGGGCGCCTGCGATCCAGGCAACCCGCGCAACCGGCGGATGCGAGCGTCGATCCTGATCGAGACCGCGACTACGCGCATCCTCGTCGATACCGGCCCGGACATGCGCGAACAATTGCTCACGGCCGGCGTCGATCGCGTCGATGCGGTGATCTGGACGCACGATCATGCCGACCACACCCACGGCATCGACGATCTGCGGCAGATTTATCACGCGATGCGAAAGCCGGTGCGGGGGCTCGCGCGGGCCTCGACCGCCGCCGTGCTCCGCGATCGTTTCGCCTACGTCTTCGAGGGGTTGGACGGTTATCCGCCGACGGTCGAGCTGGAGGAATTGCCCGACCGGCTGACGATCGGTGACATCGCGATCGGCGTCACCGATCAGCCGCACGGCACGATTGCATCGGCGGGATTACGGTTCGAAGCCGATGGCGGCACGATCGGATATGCCACCGATTTCAATGTGATGACTGTCGATATGTGTACGTTATATCAAGGGCTCGACACATGGATCGTCGACGTCCTGCGCCGCAAGCCGCACCCCAGTCATCCGCATCTCGCCGAAGCACTCCCGTGGATCGCGCAACTGGCGCCGCGCCGGACGCTGCTGACCCATCTCGACCAGTCGATGGACTATGCAACGTTGCTCGGCGAGCTCCCGCCGGGCGTCGAGCCGGGCTATGACGGGCTGGAAATCGAGGTGGGTACATGAGCGACGGTGGCAACGCGATCTTCTACGTGCTGCTGCTCGTGCTGCCGCTGTCGGCGCTGTTCGCGCGCCGGCTGCCGCTCGGGCGCGTGGCGGTGATGGCGCTGGCGTGGATCGGCATTTTCGCGACCGGGTTGCTTATCGTCGCGCTGGTCAACCGCAACGATTGGCTGGTGTCGGGCGCGCGCGAGCTGTTCTACGGCCGCGACCAGTCGGTGGTCGGCAGCGAAGTGCGCATCCCGATGGCCGATGACGGGCACTTCTACGCGCGCGCGACGATCAACGGCGTCGAGACCATGATGCTGGTCGACAGCGGCGCGACCGACACGGCCTTGTCCAGCGCTGCAGCGGTCGCCGCCAGCATCGAGGTTGATAAGTCCGCACCGCCAATGACCGTAATCACCGCCAACGGCACGGTTCAGGCGCACCCGGCGGTGGCGAAGTCGCTCAAGGTCGGCGGCATAACCGCGACCGATCTGAGCGTGGACGTTTCGCCCGAACTCGGTGAGATGAACCTGCTGGGAATGAACTTCCTGTCGAAGCTCGAATCGTGGCGGGTGGAGGGGAAGACGCTCGTACTCGTCCCCAACGCCAAATGAGTTTTACATAATGTATATTATCAATCTTGCATATGCTGTTGTCGGGAAGGCCCCTCTCTCGTGAATCACGCCGATATCGACCGCCTCGTCGCGATCATGGCACGGCTGCGTGATCCCGAGCGCGGTTGCGAATGGGATACGGCGCAGACCTTCGCGACGATCGCGCCATACACGATCGAGGAAGCCTATGAGGTCGCCGACGCGATCGATCGCATGGATATGGCCGATCTGAAGGACGAACTCGGCGACTTGCTGCTCCAGGTCGTGTTCCACGCGCGCATGGCCGAGGAAGCCGGCGACTTCGCGCTGGCCGACGTCGTGGCCGCGATTTGCGACAAGATGGAGCGCCGACACCCGCATATCTTCGGCGATGCGGCCGATGGCGGCCATCATCTGTGGGAACAGATCAAGGCCGACGAGCGCAACGCGAAGGGCGCCGAGAGCGCGCTGGATGGCGTGGCGATCGGGTTGCCGGCCCTGCTCCGCGCCGAAAAGCTTCAAAAGCGCGCGGCGCAGACGGGGTTCGATTGGCCCGACCCGAGCGGGGCGCGCGCGAAGATCGACGAGGAACTGACCGAGGTCGAAGCAGCCGCCACCGAGGCCGAGCGCGAGGAAGAGATCGGCGACCTGCTGTTCGCGATGGTCAATTGGGCGCGCAAGCTGGGAATCGATCCCGAAACCGCGTTGCGCGCTGCCAATGCGAAGTTTGAGCGGCGGTTTAAGGCGATGGAGAAGGCGGACCACCAATTCTCGTCCCGCGGCCTCGACGAGCAGGAAGCGCTGTGGCAGCGCGTGAAGGCCGGCGCCTAGCGCGTCTCGAACCGCTCGTAGTCGCGCGGCGCCATGCGTACGTCATAGATAGTCCGGTCACCGTCGATTACTTGGCTCAACACCTCGCCATGTTGGTACAGCCACGCCGCGCCGGCCCCATCGGCCGCATCGAGTGATATCGAATAGCGGCGATGACCGGCGGTAAGCTTGGCCGCCACCTGGTCGACCAGATCGTTGACCCCTTCCCCGCTTATCGCCGAAATCGCCACGACGTCGGCGCGGCGCGCCGCCTCTGTTAGCGCCGTCGAACGGGCGTCTCCGTCGAGCAAATCCAGCTTGTTCCACGCCTCGAACCGCGGCGTGGTGTCGGCGACGCCGATCTCGCGCAGCACGGTTTCGACATCGGCGCGCTGCGCCTCGCTGTCGGGGTGCGCGATGTCGCGGACGTGGATCAGCAGGTCGGCCGACACCACTTCCTCGAGCGTCGCCTTGAATGCCGCGACCAATTGCGTGGGAAGCTCGGATACGAACCCGACGGTGTCGGACAGGATCGCCTTGTCGATCCCCGGTAGCGACACCTGCCGCAGCGTCGGGTCGAGCGTCGCGAACAGAAGATCTTCCGCCATGACGTCAGCGCCTGTCAGGCGATTGAAAAGCGTCGATTTTCCGGCGTTGGTATAGCCGACGAGCGCGATGATCGGCCACGGCGCGCGCTGGCGCCGGTCGCGGTGGAGCCCGCGCGTGCGGCTCACCTGGTCGAGTTCCTTGCGCAGCCGCGCCATGCGGTCGCGGATCAGGCGGCGATCGGCCTCGATCTGCGTTTCGCCGGGGCCGCCGAGAAAGCCGAACCCGCCACGCTGGCGCTCGAGGTGAGTCCAACTCCGCACCAGCCGCCCAGCCTGATAATCGAGGTGCGCGAGTTCGACCTGCAACCGCCCCTCCGCGGTCGCGGCGCGCTCGCCGAAGATTTCGAGGATCAGTCCCGTGCGGTCGATCACCTTGGCCTCGAGCGCGGTCTCGAGGTTGCGTTGCTGGATCGGGGTCAGCGACGCATCGACCACGACCAGCCCCGCCTCCTCCATCCGCACCTGTGCGGCGAGTTGTTCGACCTGACCCGACCCGATCAGCGTGGCGGGCTTGGGCGTACGGACGCGGAACGCGATCTTTTCGACCACCTCGACCCCGATCGCCAGCGCCAGGCCAGCCGTCTCCGCCAGCCGAGCCTCGGCGTCGCGGCTCGCCTTGCCCTGATCGGGCAGCACGACGATCGCCCTCGCCCCACGGGCGAAGTCGTCGCGATCACGTTCGAAACCGGTGGTCAATCTTCGCCGTTATCCGTTGAATCCTCGGCCAAATTCAGCGGCCGCGCCGGCTGGATGGTGGAGACGGCGTGTTTGTAGACCAATTGCGCCATCCCTTCGCGTTCCAGCAACATGCAGAACAGATCGAACGAGGCAATGTGTCCCTGCAGCATGACGCCGTTGACCAGAAACATCGTCACGCTGTCTTCGGACTTGCGCACCGCGTTGAGGAAGATTTCCTGGAGCAGCGGCTGTTTCTTCTGCGCCTCCCCCACCGCATCGACGATCGCGGCGACGTCGATCGGGTTGGACGGCATGATCGTCGAGATGGCGTGTTTGTAGATCAGCTGGCTTTGCCCGTCACGGCGCAGCAGCACGCTGAAGTTGTCGAACCACGTGACGATGCCCTGCAGCTTGACGCCCTTGACGAGGAACATCGTCACCGGCGTCTTGGATTTGCGCAGTGCGTTGAGGAACAGGTCCTGCAGCGAGGTTTGCTTGTCGGCCATTATTCGGTCCTGGTCTTGGCGGGCCCTCCCCCGCAAGGCGCCGTTTTTCCGGCGTCTGAAGCGCGCGCCCACGCGGCCTGCGCGCCGCCAATGTATGGTAGCGCGGGGGTTACGTCCAGCGCGGACCTACTCCTCGCGGCTGTCGGTGATGCCGAGCAGCTTGAGCTTCCGGTGCAGCGCCGACCGCTCCATCCCGATGAAGGTCGCGGTGCGCGATATATTGCCCGAAAAACGCCGAATCTGGACGCGCAGATACTCGCGTTCGAAGGTCTCGCGCGCCTCGCGCAAGGGCGCGCCCATCATCGCGCTGGCCCCTGCCCCGTCGCCGTTCCCGCCAAGCACTTCGGCGGGCAGCAGGTCGACGTCGATCCGCCCGATCCGGTCGCCCGGCGCGAGGATGATCGTGCGCTCGACCACGTTGCGGAGCTGGCGGACGTTGCCCGGCCACTCATAGCTTTGCAGCGCCACCATGGCGTCGTTGGCGACTTCGGGGGTCGGCACGCGGCGTTCGTTGGCGTAATGCGCGACGAAATGCTCGACGAGCGACGGGATGTCCTCGCGCCGCTCGGTCAGCGGCGGGATCGCGACGGGGACGACGTTGAGGCGGTAGTAGAGGTCCTCGCGGAAGCGCCCCTCGGCGATTTCCTCGGTCAGGTCCCGCGCGGTCGCCGAGACGACGCGGACGTCGACCTTTACGGTGCGCTGGCCACCGACGCGGGTGAAACTCTGGTCGGTCAGCACGCGCAGGATGCGGCCCTGCGTCGCGATCGGCATGTCGGCGATCTCGTCGAGGAACAGCGTCCCGCCGTGCGCCTGTTCGAGCAGGCCGGTACGGACCAGGTCGCCGCCTTCCTCGATCCCGAACAATTCCTCCTCGACGCGTTCGGGGGTCATGCGCGCGGCGCTGACAATGACGAACGGGCCCTGCGCGCGCTGGCTCCAGCTGTGGAGCAGCCGCGCGGCGACTTCCTTGCCCACGCCGGCCGCGCCCATCACCAGCACGCGGCTGCCCGTGCCGGCGACCCGCTTCAGCGTCGCGCGGACGCCGTTGATCGCGCCCGAATTGCCCGTCAGGTCGGTGTCGCGGCCGGTCGCGGCGCGCAGCGATGCTACTTCCTGACGCAGCCGCTCGGTCTCGGTCGCGCGGCTCACCATCAGCAGCAGGCGGTCGGCATTGAACGGCTTTTCGATGAAGTCGACCGCGCCGCGCCGGATCGCGGCGACCGCGGTGTCGATGTTGCCGTGACCCGAGATTACCAGCACCGGGATCGACGAATCGCGCCGCTTGATCTCGTCGAGCAGGTCGAGCCCGTCGAGCCGCGACCCTTGCAGCCAGACGTCGAGCAGCACGAGGCTCGGGCGCCGCGCCGAGATTGCCTCGAGCGCGGCATCGCTGTCGGCGGCGGCGCGGGTCTCGTACCCCTCGTCCTGGAGCACCCCAGCGACCAGTTCGCGGATGTCGCGTTCGTCGTCGACGACGAGGATGTCGAGGCTCATGATTTAGTCCTGGTCAGCATGGCGAGACCCCCCTCGCTCTGGTTTGTCGTCGTTGGTTCCCCACCCTCATCGAGCAACGCGTCGAGCGCCGCCGTGTCGAACGCGATCGTGACGACCGTACCGCCGCCCGGGCGGTCGGCGAAGGCGATCGTGCCGCAATGTTCCTCGATGATCTTCTTGACGATCGCGAGGCCGAGGCCGGTGCCGCGCGCGCGCGTGGTCATGTACGGCTCGGCGATGCGGTCGCGCTCAAGCGGCAGGCCAATGCCATCGTCGGCGATCGTCACATTCGTCTGATGCTCGCCCGGTGTCAGCGTCACGATAACCTCGCCCGCCAACCCCTCGCCGCGCGCCTCGATCGCCTCGACCGCGTTCTTGACGATGTTGGTCAGCGCCTGCCCGATCTGGCGGCGGTCACACACCAAGGGCACCACGTCGGGCGCGTCGAGCGAGAATCGGATCGCCGGATGCGCGACCTCGTGTAGGAAGAGCGCCTGACGCGCGAGGTCGATCAGCGATTCCTCGTGGAACACCGGCTTGGGCATCCGTGCGAACGACGAAAATTCGTCGACCATCCGGCGCAAGTCGCCGACCTGGCGGACGATCGTGTCGGTCAGTTGCCCGAAGATCGTGTCGCCCGCCTCGACCGTCTTGCCGTAACGCCGCTGGAGACGCTCCGCGGCCAGCTGGATCGGCGTCAGCGGGTTCTTGATCTCGTGCGCGATCCGCCGCGCGACGTCGGACCAGGCGGCGCGGCGCTGATCGAGCAATTGCTGGGTGATGTCGTCGAAGGTCAGTACGCGGCCGTCATTGTCGGCGGTGATGCGCACCGCGAGCGTTCGCTTCTCCCCGCCCGCCGTCAGCTCGACGATCGACTCTCGCGTTTCCGCACCAAGCGTCTCGGCCAATTCGGGCGCGATTGTCGTCACCGGCGCGCCGACCGCGTCGCCCGCGTCGACGCGCAGCAACTCGGCGGCCGAAGCATTCATCAGCCGGATCGTCCCGTCGCTCGCTACCGAAATGACGCCCGCGCTGACCCCGGTCATCACCGCCTCGATCAGCGCGCGGCGGCGTTCCAGCGCCCCGGTCTGCTCTTCCAGCCGCCCGGTCATCGCGTTGAACGCATTGGCGAGCGTACCGACCTCGTCGTCGGTGCGCGGATCGGGCACGCGCGCGGTCAGGTCGCCGTCGGCGACGCGCCGCGCCGCGCCGACCAACTCGTTGACTGGCCGCACGAGGCGGTCGGCAACGACCAGGGCGATCCACACGGCGATCGCGATGATCAGCAACGATATGGCCAGCAATGCGGCATTGAACTGGAGCTGGATGGCGCGGGAACGCGCGCGCAGCCCATTGTAATCGGCGACGGTCTGGTTGGCGATAGTCAGGCGCTGCGCCATCTCCGCTGCGCCGCCCTCTCGCGTCGAATAAAGCAACATCGTGGTGCCGGGAATCGGAGTTAGCGAATAGGTTCGCTTGCTGTTGGTGCCACGCACCGGCAGTCCGGCGGCAATCTTCTTGATGTCTTCCGGCAGAATCCTGTCTTCGAACGAATCCGAATTGAGCACGCGATCGCGGAAAACGATCTTGCCATCAGCGTCGACCGAAAAGATCAGGGAATTGGATAGGCTGCGGCCAAGCACATCCCGCGCATAGGTGTCGTGGAATTCCGGACTACCGACTGTCCACTTGAGATCGAAAACCATCTTATGAACGTCGTTCGCCATGGCGACATTTTCGCGGTCGACATAGCTGAGCAGCTCATCGTACGACGCCTCGGCGAGCGTCTTGCTATTGTCGATGACGCTGCGCATCCGGCCCGACGACCAGAAATCGGCGCCGTATTGAAACAGCAATGAGGCGATGACCGCCAGCAAGACGGTAGGAACGCTGGCCAGGATCGAGAAAATCGCGACCAGGCGAACGTGGAGCTGAGCGCGCCCGCCGGCTTCGGATCGCGCTGCCCGCTGTTTGGCCAGCCGGCGACCGAACAGCACGATCAGGCTGCCACAACACGCCAGATTGGCCACAAGCAGGCCGGCGACGAGTGGAGGCGTCAACAGTTGCTGAGGCGCCTGACCGCTGCGGATAATTAAATAGGTTGCGACCGCGACGGCAATCGCCAGCGCGAGCAAACCAAGCTCGATCGCCGGGCTGATCGTCGGCCGCCGATCCCAGAAACGCGGGGTCTCGGCGCGGGTCGCCTCACCATTCATCGTTGCAGGATTACAACGCCATTGTGGCGAGGAAAACACATAATTGCGGCCAGCCGTCGCGGCTCCGCCTCAATCCGTCGTACCGTCGGGGTCGATCCCAAGCGTATCGAGCCGCTTGCGCAGCGTATTGCGATTGATCCCCATCGCGCGCGCGGCGCGCAACTGGTTCCCGCCGTGGCGCGCGAGCATCGTTTCGATCAGCGGGCGTTCGACCTCGGCGATGATTCGTTCGTAGAGCGTGCCGTCGTCGATCCCGTGCGGATCGTCGCGCGCCAGGCGCTCGATGTGCGCGCGCACCGCAGAGTCGAGGCCAAGGTTGGTGGGCGTTGCCGGGCCGGGTGGCATGCCGAGGGTCACGCCAAGCTCGGCAGCGCCGATCACCTCGTCGCGGCTTAGCACCGCGAGCCGGCGCATGACGTTTTCGAGTTCGCGGACGTTGCCCGGCCAGTCGTGCGCTTCGAGCGCCAGCACCGCGGCCTCGGCGAGGCGCTTGCGCGGCAGCCCATGTTCCGCCGCGCGGTCGAGGAAATGGCGCGCGAGCAAGGCAATGTCCTGGCGTCGTTCGCGCAACGCTGGCAGCGCCACCGGAACGACGTTCAGGCGATAGAACAGGTCCTCGCGGAACTGGCCCGACCGAACGAGCGAGTCGAGGTCGCGATTGGTCGCCGCGACGATCCGCACGTCGGCCTTAATCGTCCGCGTGCCGCCGACAGTGGTGAACTCGCCCGATTGCAGGACGCGCAACAGCCGCGTTTGCGCCTCGATCGGCATGTCGCCGATTTCGTCGAGGAACAGCGTGCCGCCGCTCGCCTGTTCGAAACGGCCCGCGCTGCGCGCCTGCGCCCCGGTGAAAGCGCCGCGTTCGTGCCCGAACAGCTCGGCCTCGATCAGCTCGCGCGGGATCGCCGCCATGTTGATCGCGAGGAACGGCGCGTCGCGGCGCGGGCCGAGGTCATGGATCGCGCGCGCCACCAATTCCTTGCCCGTCCCCGATTCGCCCGAGATCAGCACGGTCAGGTCGGTCGAAATCACCCGCGCGATGACGCGATAGACGTCCTGCATCGCCGGCGAGCGCCCGATCAGCGGCAGCGCGCGATCCTCTGCATCGACCGTGTCGCCATCCCCTGGCCCCTGCCGCGCGAGCGCGCCATCGACCGCGCGGGTCAAATCGTCGAGATCGAACGGCTTGGGCAGATATTCGTACGCGCCCACCTCGGCCGCTCGCACCGCGGTGGTCAACGTGTTCTGCGCCGACAGCACGATCACCGCGAGCTGCGGATAAGCCTCGGCCAGCCCCGAGACCATGTCGAGCCCGTTGCCGTCGGGGAGCACGACGTCGCTGATCACGACATCGGGCATCCTTGCGGCGAGCGCGCGGTTGAACTCGCCCAGGCTGGCGGCGGTCGTAACCGCATGCCCCGCCCGGCGCAGCGCGTGCGCAACGACGGTGCGGATCGCGGCATCGTCGTCGAGGACCAGTATAGTGCCCGTGCGGCTCATTCACCCCTCGCCAGCAGGATGCGGAAAACGGTCATTTCGGGCGCCCCTTCGCGTGCATATTGCACCACCCCGCCCATGTCGCGGACGAGCTTGTCGACCAGCGCCAGGCCAAGCCCCTGCCCCTCCGGCTTGCCCGACACGAAGGGATCGAACAGGTGATCGGCGATGTCGGCCGGTGCGCCCGGCCCGTTATCGATCACGCACAGTTCGATCGGCAAGGGACGACGGGCCTGACCCGGACCGGCATCGACCGCTAGCCCGTGACGGTAGGCAGTACGGAGCAGAATGCGCGGCGCCTTGACGTCATCGAGCGCTTCTGCTGCGTTTTTCAACAGGTTGATCAGGAGCTGGAGCAGCGCATCGCGGTCGGCCAGCACCGGCGGCAGCGACGGGTCGAAGCTTTCCTCGATCGCGATCCCCTGTGCGAAACCGGCCTGCGCGACGCGCCGGGCATGGTCGAGCAAGGGATAGATGTTGCTCGCCCGCGGATTGAGCGGCCGCTGATCGGTGAAGTCCTGCATCTTGTCGATCAGCGCGGCGATGCGGTCGACCTCGTCGGTGATCAGCGTGGTCAGCTCGGGTCCCGCCCCCTCGCCCGCCAGCAATTGCGCCGCGCCGCGAATCCCCGACAACGGGTTCTTGATCTCGTGCGCCAGCATCGCCGCGGCACCGATCGCCGCGCGCGCACCGCCGCGCTCGGCCGACTGCCCGACGCGGCGCGACTCGCCCGACGGGTGCAGCGCGATCACGCGCCAGCCCGGGCGGTCGGCGATCGGCGTCTCGTAATAATCGACCCGCAAGCGCCCGGTGCGCTCCGTCCCGATGTCGAAATCGAACGCCGACACCGCGCGACCCTGTTCGTCCCCCGCTCCGGGCGGCGACGTGAATATGGCAGCGAGCGGCAATCCCCGCATCGCGCGCTCGGACAAGTTCAGCAGCAATTCGCACTCGCTATTGGCGTTGGCCACGTGCCCCGCCGGATCGATCACCAGGATCGCGATCGGCAACCCCGCGAACAGTTCCCCATAACTGGGGGCCTCAGGCGGCGGCGCGGTGTCGCCAGGGCGCATAGAATTCGGCCAGCATCGCCTTGACCCGGTGGGGGTCCGCTTCCTGATTGACGGTGTTGCGGAACGCCGCCGAGCCATCGAGCCCCTTGGTGTACCAGCCGATATGCTTGCGCATCATATTGACGCCGACTTCGTTGCCGTAATGCGACAGCATCTCGTCGTAATGCCCTGCGATCACGTCATATTGCTCGCCGATCGTCGGGTCGTCGATGCGGCGACCCGACGAAAGGTGCGCCATCACCTGGTTGAGCAACCACGGCCGGCCGTACGACCCACGGCCGATCATCACGCCGTCCGCGCCGGACTGTTCGAGCGCGGTATCGGCGTCCTGTGGCGAGCAAATGTCGCCGTTGACGATCACCGGGATGCTGACCGCATTCTTGACCGAGCGCACGAACGCCCAATCCGCCTCGCCCTTGTACATCTGGTTGCGCGTGCGGCCGTGGACGGTGACCATCTGGCACCCGATGTCCTGCGCGATCCGCGCGAGCTCGGGCGCGTTGAGGCTGTCGTGATCCCAGCCCATCCGCATCTTGAGCGTGACCGGCACCTTCACCGCCTTCACGCACGCCTCGACGATCGCGCGCGCGAGCTTCAGGTCGCGCATCAGCGCCGACCCCGCATCGCCGTTGGTCACCTTGCGTACCGGGCAACCCATGTTGATGTCGACGATCGCCGCGCCCTTGTCCTCTGCCAGCTTCGCCGCCTCGCCCATTTCGTAGGGCGTGCAGCCGACCAGCTGCATCGACACCGGCTCCTCGATCGCATCCCACATCGCCTTCTGGATCGATTGGCGCGTCTCGCGGATCGCGGCCTGGCTAGCGATCATTTCCGTCACGTTGAGCCCCGAGCCGAAGCGCCGCACGAGCCGACGGAACGGCAAGTCGCTCACACCGGTCATGGGCGCGAGGATCACGGGGGTCTCGATCCGGACCGGACCGACCTGGATGGGGGCGAGTTTGCTCATGTGCCTAAAATTTGAGCAGCGCCTAGCGGATCGGGTTGCGGCTGGCAAGGTTTGCGCGCCTGCGCTAGGCGCTCGGCATGGGTTCGACTGACACCGTTGCGCTGATCGTAGCCGCCGGCAAAGGCGAGCGCGCTGGGGGCGATGTGCCCAAACAGTTCCAGTTACTCGGCGGGCTGCCGCTGGTCGAACATGCGCGTCGGGCGTTGGCGACGCATCCGGAGATCGATCGCGTCGTCACCGTCATTGCGGAAGACCGGTCGGTCGAGGGCGAGAGCGTTGCAGGCGGCGCGACCCGGCGGGAATCAGTGCGTAATGGGCTGACGGCAATTGGTGATGCGAAGCGCGTGCTGATCCACGATGCGGCGCGTCCGCTGGTGCCGAGCGCGGTGATCGATCGGCTGTTGGCCGCACTCGATCGCCAAAAGGGTGCCGTCCCTACCCTTCCAGTCACGGATACGCTAGCCGCAACCGGCGACGCGCTGGGCGACGTCGCTGATCGCTCAGCTCTAGTGCGTGTGCAAACCCCGCAAGCGTTCGACTTCGCTGCGATCCTCGCCGCGCACCGGGCATGGCCGGCGGGCGAGGAAGCAACCGACGATGCCCAGATCCTTCGCCGTGCCGGCCATGATGTAGCGATGGTCGCGGGCGATCCGATGCTCGACAAGATCACCTATCCTGGCGACATCGCACTCGCCGAGGCTCGATTGGGGGCAATGATGCGCGTCCGGACGGCAAGCGGCTACGACGTCCACCGGCTGGTCGCGGGCGAACAGTTGTGGCTGGGCGGCGTCCTGATCCCGCACGACAAGGGGCTGTCGGGGCACAGCGATGCCGATGTTGCGCTCCATGCGATCACCGATGCGGTGCTGGGCACGATCGCGGCGGGCGATATCGGGACACATTTCCCGCCGAGCGACCCGCAATGGCGCGGCGCGGAATCGGGGCAATTCCTCCAGCACGCCGCGTCGCTGGTCGCGGCGCATGGCGGCGTGATCGATTTCGTCGACCTGACGATTATTTGCGAAGCGCCGAAGATCGGACCGTCGCGCGAGCCGATCCGGGATCGCATCGCCGCGCTGTTGGGGCTTGCGCCGAACCAAATTAGCGTCAAGGCGACCACCACCGAACGGCTGGGCTTCACCGGCCGTGGCGAGGGGATCGCTGCACAAGCGGTCGTAACGGTTAGGGTGTAAGGGCGTCCAGGTGAGTATCGATACCGTCTTGCCGGCCGAACTGGTCGACGCCGCGCGGCGCGTGGTCGAGGCGAACCGCGCGCTCGGCCGCAGATTCGCGCTCGCCGAAAGCTGCACTGGCGGACTGGTGGCGGCGGCGATCACCGAGATTCCGGGATCGTCTGAGGTGCTGCTCGGCGCGATCGTGACCTATTCGAACGACGCGAAGCACGGCCTGCTCAAGGTCAGCCACGACGTGCTCGACACGTTCGGGGCGGTGTCGATCGCGACCGCGTGGAGCATGGCGCAGGGCGCGCTCGCGGTGACCGACGCCGATGTGGCGGTGGCAATTACCGGTGTCGCGGGGCCCGGCGGGGGCAGCGACAAGAAACCGGTCGGCACGGTCGTGTTCGCCCGTGCCGAGCGCGATACCGATCCGTCCGACGTGCATGCCGACCGCAAGGATTTCGGCGACCTGGGGCGCGGCGGGGTGCGGCTTCAGGCAGCGCTGTGCGCGCTCGAACTGCTGATGCCGCGCGAGTCGGACGGCGAGTAGAGCGCCGCGGCGCGCTCCTCGAACGCGCCAATCATCTTCCTGAGCGCCTGACCGAAGACCTGTCCGGCCATCATCTCGAACACGCGATTCTTGAACGCGAAGTCGACGGCGAAATCGACGTCGCACCCGCCGGGCGCCGCGCGAAACGCCCAGTCGTTGGTAAGGTATTTGAGCGGGCCGTCGAGGTAATCGACATGGATGGTGGCCGGCCGGGCTTTCTGCACCTTCGACGTGAAGGTCTCGCGCAATCCCTTGAACCCGACGATCAGGTCGGCGACCATTTCGGTCGGACTGTTTGCGCGGATGCGAACCGCGGCAACCCAGGGCAGGAAATCGGCATAGCTGCCGACGTCGGCCACCAGATCGAACATCTGCTCCGGCGTATAGGGAAGCCGCCGCGTCTCAGCGTGTCTGGGCAATCTTCGCGTCCCGCGCCGCCTTCATCTTCGCGAAATCGTCGCCCGCGTGATAGCTCGACCTGGTCAACGGCGAGCTCGCGACCAGCAGGAAGCCTTTCGCGCGCGCGATCGCGGCATAGGCGTCGAACGCCTGCGGGCTGACGAAATCCATCACCTTGGTGTGGCGTGGCGTCGGCTGGAGGTACTGCCCCATCGTCAGGAAATCGACGTCGGCGGAGCGCATGTCGTCCATCACCTGGTGCACTTCAAGCCGCTCCTCGCCCAACCCGAGCATCACGCCCGATTTGGTGAAGATCGACGGATCGTGGCTTTTGACGCTCTCCAGCAGCCGCAGCGACGCGTAATATCGCGCGCCGGGGCGGATCGTCGGATAAAGCCGCGGCACCGTCTCGAGGTTGTGGTTATAGACATCGGGCCGCGCGGCGACGATCGATTCGACGGCTGCCTGCGCCTTGTTGCGGAAATCGGGCGTCAGGATCTCGATCGTCGTGTTGGGCGTGTTGCGGCGGAGCGCCTCGATTACCTTCACGAACTGGCTGGCACCACCATCGGGCAGATCGTCGCGGTCGACCGACGTCACCACGATATGCTCCAGCCCCAGTTCCGCCGCGGCGACCGCTACATGTTCGGGCTCGAGCGGATCGACCGCACGCGGCATCCCCGTCTTGACGTTGCAGAACGCGCAGGCGCGCGTGCAGGTGTCGCCCAGGATCATCACCGTGGCGTGCTTCTTGGTCCAGCATTCGCCGATGTTCGGGCACGCCGCCTCCTCGCACACTGTCGCCAGGTTGAGCCGGCGCATCAGCGCCTTGGTCTCGGCGAACGCGGTGCCGCCCGGCGCCTTGACGCGGATCCAGTCGGGCTTGCGCTGGCGCGGCTCGCGAGCGACGGGCGAAATCTCGTTCATGCGGCGCAGATAGCGATCCGTGCGTTGGGTTGCCACCCCTTCCCGTGCTTGGCAGAGACGAACCCATGACCGACTTCACCGACCTGATCGACGGCTACCACCGCTTCCGCACCAGCGAATATCGCCGCCACCGCGAGCGTTGGGACGAGTTGAGCGAAGGCCAGAGCCCGCGCGTCATGGTGATCGCCTGCTCGGACAGCCGGGTCGATCCGGCGCAGATCTTCGACACCGTGCCCGGCGAGATTTTCACCGTGCGCAACATCGCCAACCTGGTCCCGCCGTTCGAGACCGGCGGCGGGCGGCACGGTGTGTCGGCGGCGCTTGAATTTGCGGTCAACCAGCTCGAAGTGCCCGAGATTGTGGTGATGGGTCATGGCTCGTGCGGCGGCGTCGCGGCATCGCTATCCAAGCGATTCGAAGGCGCAGCACCTGGGGATGGCGGGTTCATCGGCCATTGGGTCGACATTCTCGATGAAGCGCGCGATCGGATCGTCGCCGACCTAGGGACAGGTCCGGAGGCGGTGCGCGCGCTCGAGCTGGAGACGGTACGCGTATCCTTGCGCAATCTGCTCACCTTCCCGCAGATCGAAAAACGCGTCGCGGCGGGCAAGCTCAAGTTGAAAGGCGCTTATTTCGCGATCGCGGAAGGCGTGCTCTACGTCATGGACGAAGCGGGCGAGTTCGCGCCGGCCTGAGCGGCGGAAGTTGACACTAGATTTACACTATCGCGGTCGTTTGGTCGGGCGCATGCCGCTGGTTCTGGCGGATGTCGGCACTGGCAGGTGTGTCAGACGAAATCCAACATTTCCAGTAGATTTATAGGCCTTCGCCCCCGACCCATTGCGCGTTCGACAGGCGCCGTGCGAGGTTCCACGTCTGTTGCCGGATGTCGGGCACCGCGACGATTTCCCAGAACGCGCCGCGAGTCATCGGGCCGAGCGCGTAGAGCCATTCGTTGGGCTCGCCGTCCGCCGCGATCGTCCGCGCGCATCCGTCGACGTCGAGGCCCAGCCGCGCCGGGTCGGCCCGCACCACGCCGCGCTGCTGGAGCGTCGCGAGCAACGGTTCGGTCGTGCGCGTCAGGTCGCCCTGCGGCCCGGTACAGTTGATGATCCGCTGCACGACCAGCGTTTCGGGCGAGTCGTTGCCGCGACGGCGCCACGTCACCACGATGCCGTCGGGCGTTTCCTCGGCGGCGATCGTCTTGCCCGCGACGACTTCGAGCTGCCCGCTCGCCTGCATCGCTGCGAGCCGGTCGGCGACTTGCGGCGCGAGACGGTGACGGTGGACGTCCCACCATGGGCGCAGATGCCGTAGGAAACGCTGACGCTCGGCGTCGGTGCCGTTGGCCCACATCGCTTGCGTATAGGCGCGCAGTTCGTCGACCGCGTTGCGCCAGCCGATCGAGTCGCCGCGTTCGCGTACCATGTGCACAAGCGCCGACGGCGTCGCGACCGGCCGCTCCGCCAGCTTCTCGTGCATCGGGCCCGGCGCGTCATGCCGGTGCGGCAGCAGCCCGCGCCGCGACAGCGCGACGATCCGCCCGTTGAACCCGCTCGATTCGAGCAACAGCGCGATATCGACCATCGTCAGCCCGGTGCCGACCAACAGCACGGTGTCGTCGTCGCTCAGCCCCAGCGGCACGCTGCGGTCCCACGGGTCGCGCTTGTAGCGCTCGGCCGACAGTGCACGCCCGAACCCCGGCGGGTCGTGCGGTGGCAAATTGCCGACCGCTAGTACCGCGGCGTCGGCCGTGATCGCGCGGCCATCCGCCAGCGTTACCGTCGCCCCCTCCCCGGCCTGCTGCACATCGGCAACATCGCCCTGCACGACCGTCAGCCGATCGCTCGACTGCGCCAACGCCTCGTTCAACTGATCGCGCAGATACGTCCCATAGGTCACGCGCTGGACGAAGGCCGCGCCGGCATCCTCGCGTCCCTTCGTCGCGAGCCAGCGGACGAAATGCCCGGGGTCGTCGGGCAGTGCGCTCATGTTCGCGGCGCGGACGTTGAGGACGTGATCCTCGTACGCCGCGCCATAGGCCAGCCCCTTGCCCGGCTCCGGCGCGCGCTCGATCAGCGTCGCGCGAGGGCCGTCGTGGCGCAGCAGGTTGATCGCCTGGAGCGTGCCCGAAAACCCCGCGCCGATGATCGCGACGTGGCGAATCATGTGGCTAAATCTCGTATTCGAGTTGCCACTTCGGCTCGGTAAAGGCGGGCGGTTGCTCCGCGAAATTGGGCTGGCGCGACTTCATCCGGCCGTAGAGCGCCTTGACGGTGTTGCTCGCGGTGCGCGTGCACAGCACCGGGACGACGCCATGGACCATCGCCGCGACACCCCCGACGATCATGCGTGCGCCGAACCCGAAGGCGACTCCGGCGTGCTGGGCATAGGTCTCACCGACGCTGCGCGGGTGGCGGAGGAAGAGGCGGTCGATCATGGCGGCGTTCTAGCGCCGGACGGCCGCGAAGTGAACCTCAGGCCTTGCGCGCGACCTTCACGATCCCGGCACTCGCCAGCCATGGCAACGCGATCGCCGCGACGAAGGCGGCGCGGATCAGCAGGACGATATCGGGGCGCAGTATCGCGGCGCGGCCGGTGCCGAGATAGCCGACGCCCAGACACGTCGCGACGATCAGCGCGACGAGGTGCGCCGACGCGGCGGACTTCTTTGCCAGCGACGCGACCGCCGCGGCGACGAGATCGATGACCAGCATCCCCGGCCCGACCAGCGTCAGGATGATGGTCGCGAGGAACGGCCAGGTCAGCGGAATCGCGCGCGGATCGAACAGCACGGTCAGCCCGAACAGCACGGCCCCGAACAGCAAAGTGGAGAGGATCGCGTTGATCAGGCCGAGGCGGATGGCGGAAGCGAGCGACATAGGCCGGTGCTAACGGGCCGAGGTAAACGGAGCGTTGCCCCGCCTCGTCGTTTTACCCGTCATCCCGGACTTGATCCGGGATCCATGGAGCCGCAAGCGGCCCGCTTGTGGAGGGATAGACCCCGGATCAAGTCCGGGGTGACGGAAAAGGATCAGCCCGCGTCGGGCGCGACCGCTTCCGCAACGCCGGCCTTCGCCGTGCCCGCTTGTTCGACCAGCCGGATGTTGAGCTCGCGCAGTTGCTTGTTGGTCGCGAAATTGGGCGCGCCCATCATCAAATCCTCCGCCTTCTGCGTCATCGGGAAGACGATGACCTCGCGAATGTTGGGCTCGTCAGCGAGCAGCATGACGATGCGGTCGACCCCCGGCGCCGACCCGCCGTGTGGCGGCGCGCCGAACTTGAACGCGTTGATCATGCCGGCGAAATTGGTGTCGACGTCGGCCTGCGAATAGCCGGCGATCTCGAACGCCTTGTACATGATCTCCGGCCGGTGGTTCCGGATCGCGCCCGACGACAGCTCCACGCCGTTGCAGACGATGTCGTACTGGTACGCCAGGATATCGAGCGGATCCTTGGTCTCCAGCGCTTCCAGCTCGCCCTGCGGCATCGAGAAGGGGTTGTGGCTGAAATCGACCTTCTTCGCGTCCTCGTCATACTCGAACATCGGGAAGTCGACGATCCAACAAAATTCGAAGCGCTTGGCGTCGATCAGCTCGAGCTGCTCGGCGACGCGAGTGCGCGCGAGGCCGGCGAGCTTGGCCGCCTGGCCTTCCTTGCCCGCCGCGAAGAAGATGCCGTCGTTCGGACCGAGGCCCATCGCATCGGCGATCGCCTTCATGCCCTCCTGCCCGTGGTTGTTGGCGATCGGGCCGCCGAACACGCCGTCCTTCTGGGTCGCATAGCCGAGGCCCGGGAAGCCCTCGCCCTGCGCCCAGCTGTTCATGTCGTCGAAGAACTTGCGCGACTTCTCCGCGGTGTTCGGCGCGGGAAGCGCGCGAACGACATCGCCCGCCTCGACCATCGAGGCGAAGCGGCCGAAGCCCGATCCTTTGAACAGTTCCGACACGTCGGTGATCAGGATCGGGTTGCGCAGGTCGGGCTTGTCCGATCCGTACTTCAGCATCGATTCCTTGTACGGGATGCGCTTGAACGGCAGCGGGCTGACGGTGCGGCCCTTGCCCTGCCAGTCGGCGAATTCCTCGAACACGCCGTGCAGCACTGGCTCGATCGCGGCGAACACGTCGTCCTGCGTCACATAGCTCATCTCGAAATCGAGCTGGTAGAACTCGCCCGGGCTACGGTCGGCGCGCGCGTCCTCGTCGCGGAAGCAGGGCGCGATCTGGAAATAGCGGTCGAACCCGGCGACCATCAGCAGCTGCTTGAACATCTGCGGCGCCTGCGGGAGCGCGTAGAACTTGCCCGGATGGACTCGGCTGGGGACGAGATAGTCGCGCGCGCCCTCCGGGCTGCTGGCGGTCAGGATCGGCGTTTGGAACTCGGTGAAACCCTGCCCGATCATTCGCTTGCGCAGCGACGAAATGACATTCGAGCGCAGCACGATGTTGGCGTGGAGCCGTTCGCGCCGCAGGTCGAGGAAGCGATACTTGAGACGGATGTCCTCGGGATATTCGGCCTCTCCCGCGACCGGCAGCGGCAGCTCGGCGGCAGCCGACTGCACCGTCACGCCGCGCGCGAACACTTCGATCTCGCCGGTCGTGAGGTTCGGGTTCGCGGTGCCCTCGGCGCGCGCCTTCACGGTGCCGTCGATCGTCACGACCGACTCCGCGCGCAGACCCTCGAGGATCGGCAGCGCCGGGGAGTCGCTGTCCGCTACCACCTGCGTGATCCCGTAATGGTCGCGCAGATCAACGAACAGCACGCCGCCATGGTCGCGCTTCCGGTGCACCCAGCCCGACAGGCGGACGTCCTGCCCGACCTCGGCGGCGGTCAAGGCGGCGCAAGTGTGCGTACGATAGGCGTGCATGTCTCGATTCTTTCGATCGTCGAACCAGGCCTGGCTGAAACCGGCATGACGGGGATTGGTCGCTCTTCACCCGACATGCCGGCTACCACCGGCACGGGCAAAGGCGCGTGTGTTGCCGCCACACCGGATCATTAGACAGTTGTCAAGCGTGCGACTTGATGATTTGCTGCCGCTTCGCGCTGCGTGGGCCAAACGCTGGCAGACAGGAGGTATCGGCATGTCCGTAAATCTCGAACCAGTATACGCCGATCACGAGCCACCGCCGCCGCCACCTCCGTCACCGACAACCGAACCGGAAACCGAGCCGACGCTTCCCGAGCCTTTCTGGAACGACCCGCAGCCGGACTTCGAGGTCGAGGATGACAATTTCGCGGAATTTTGATCGAGGCACTGCAAACGACAGCGGCCAACGATGACCACGCCTTCGGGCGAGGAGCGTTCGATCATTGCGGCGAAAGCTGCCGCCAGCGCGAGCCTGCGAGACACCGCCAAATGGCTCGTCGGCGGCGTCGCAGCGACTGCCGCGGGAATTTTCGCCGGCAGTTCATTGACACACCTCGGCAGCCTCGACCTTCACCAGAACGCGGAGCGCTTGCTGATGGCGATAGGTGGCGGGGTGGCGGGTTTTGTCGGTCTGGCGCTGATATTGTCGCGCGCGATCGCGGTGCTGACGGTCGAAAGCGTCGGTCTGCCCGCGCTCGCCGCGGGCGAAACGGCGACGCTGGCTCAAGTCCGCGACAAGATGGCCACGATCTACGCGGGAACGTTTCCCGGCAACGTGACGAGTGTGGAGCAATTGCTCGCAAAAGCGAATGACGCGCGCCTCAAACATACCGACGCCGACAAACTTTTTCTGGCGGAATTCAAGTTGTTCTTCCCCAAGCTCATGGCGGAAGCCGGATTTCAGCATGTCACGCAGAAGTTCCGGTCGTTGATCCGCGCGCTGTGGATCGGCGGTCCGCTCGCGATCGTCGGATTCGGATTGTTCGCCTGGGCCGCCAACCCACCCGAGGACCAGGCGCCGGCCAAGCCGCCGGTCACGATAATCAACAACCGCTGATCAACCGCACATTCGTTTGTCCCCGCACGGTCATGCCGCTATGGGGTCAAGATGCATATCCATGGCCTGATCGAGGACAACGCCGCCCTCGCCAATCTCTGCACCCGCCTCGCCCAATCGCCGTTCGTGTGCGTCGATACCGAGTTCATGCGCGAGAGCACGTTCTGGCCGGAACTATGCCTGATCCAGATCGCGGACACGAACGAGGCCGCGGCGATCGACCCGATGCTGCCGGGGATCGACATGCAGCCGCTGCTCGACCTGCTGGTCAACAACGAGGACGTGCTCAAGGTCTTCCACGCCGGCGGTCAGGATATCGAGATCATCTACAATCTGACGTCGAAAACCCCGCACCCGCTGTTCGACACGCAGATCGCGGCGATGGCGCTGGGGCAAGGCGAACAGATCGGCTATTCGAACCTGGTCGACAGTTGGCTCGGCATTCAGGTCGACAAGGGCGCGCGGTTCACCGACTGGGCGCGGCGCCCGCTGGAGGATCGGCAAGTCGACTACGCGATCGGCGACGTGACGCATCTGGCGCGCATTTTCCCCAAGATGCTCGAGCGGCTCAAGACCACCGGGCGCGGTGCGTGGCTCGACCAGGAAATGGAGCGGATCGCCGACCCCGCCAATTACGCCAACGACCCCGATCTGGCATGGAAGCGCGTGCGGATCGCGGGGCGCAAGCCCGACGTGCTCGGCCGGCTCAAATCGCTGGCGCGGTGGCGCGAGATGGAAGCGCGGGGTAAGAACCTGCCGCGCGGGCGCATCGTCAAGGACGAGACGCTCGCCGATCTCGCCAGCCACCCGCCGAAGAAGCAGGCCGATCTGGCGCGCGTGCGCGGGCTGTCGGCGACCTGGGCGGGAAACGATATCGGCGCGCGGCTGATGGCGGCGATTGCCGACGCGAAGCCGATGACCGGCGACGAAATGCCGCCGCGTGACGACCGCAAGCCCGGGCTGGGCAAGGACGGGTCGCTTGTCGCCGACCTGCTCAAGCTGCTGCTCAAGATCCGGTCGCGCGACATCGACGTCGCGTCGCGATTGCTGGCGCGGTCGGAGGAGCTCGAAGCGCTCGCCGCCGGGCATCGCGACGGGCTGTCGATCCTCGAGGGTTGGCGGTTCGACCAGTTCGGCCGTGACGCACTGGACCTGGTCGAGGGGCGGCTGGCATTCGCGGTGATCAACGGCAAATTGCGGATGACCCGCACCGAGGAAGCGGCGTCCGCGACGGCGGGCTAGCTCGTCAGCACCGGGTCGCGGTCGCACGCGGCGGACAGCGCGGCGTGGCGCTTCTGCACCGCTTCGCCGTACAGCGCGACGTCATCGCCCGCGAGGTGTAGCGTCAGCGCCGCACCGTCCTCGCCCAGCTTCGAGCGTTCGAGCGGCCCGGCGACGCCGCCGGACAGGCGCTGCCCCAGCCGCATCGCGAGGCCCCATTGCACCGCGCGCTTCAAGTCCGCGGGCGCCGCGAGTTGTTCGAGTCCGGCCGGCGCGGTCGACCCGCCGCCAAGCGATGTCCACAATGCCTGCGCGACGATCGCCCGCCCGCGCGCGTCGATCGCGACCCAATTGCCGTGGAGCGCGATCTCGACTCCGCGTTCGGCGCGGAACTCCGGATTGGCGTGCCAGCCCACATCGGCGAGCAGGCACGCGGCGTGCCGCAACCGCGCCATCGCCGGCGAATCCTCGAACAGCGGCGAAATCCACGCGTCGAGCAGGTCGCCATGTTCCGGGAACCGTCCAAGCCGCTGCCCGTCGGCGCGCGTCGCGACGATCAGCGGATCTTCTTTGCGCGTTTCGCCGTCGAGTCCTTGGTAGAGCAGCCCTTCGCGCAAGCCGAAGCTCGACACAATCGTGCGCTCGCTGCGCAAGTGGCGGAGCAGCGCCGCGAGCAACGCCGCGGCGTCGTTGAGCATCGGCGCGCGCTGCGACGAAATGCCGGGAACGGTCTTCAGCGTGCTCTTGTCGACATGGCTCACGGTGCGCACCAGCCGCGTGATGTCGGCCGGTGACATGGCATATTGCTGGATGATCGGGAGCGGATAGCGCTTTACCTCCATGTCGAGCCGCGCGAGGCTGCGCCACGACCCGCCGACGAGGTAGAGCGGCAGTCCCTTGCCCTTACCCGCCCAGCCGGCCTGCGCGAGCAATTTGGCGACGCGGCGGTCGATCGCGCCCTTCCCCTTGGCGCGCAGCGCCGCGACGCGCAGCACGCCGAGGGGGAACGACGCGCGGTCGCGGATCTCGCCCTTCTTGACGCGGACCAGCTCTAGGCTCCCACCGCCCAGATCGCCGACGATGCCGTCCGCGTCGGGGATCGCCGACAGCACGCCCATCCCCGCCGCCATCGCTTCCTGCTCGCCCGACAGCAGTTCTACGGGCAAGCCGATCCGCGCGGCGGCGTCGAGCAGCACCTGGCCGTTGGCGGCATCGCGCACTGCTGCAGTGGCGACGGTGCGGAGCGAATCCACCTCCATTTCGCGTGCCAGCGCGGCGAACCGTTCGAGCGTCTCGATCGTCAGGTCGATCGCCTCGGACGACAGCTTGCGGTCGCCGGCCAGCCCCTTGCCCAGCCCCGCCATGACCTTTTCGTTGAACAAGGTCGCCGGCAGCCGCGACGGCCCCTGATAGACGACCAGACGGATCGAGTTCGACCCGATGTCGATGATCGCGGTGCGCGGCGTCGCCTCCGCGGCCTCGCTCCGCGGCTTCGAGAACACGAGCGTCGCCATCGACCCGTTAACGCCGCCGCGTCAGCGATAGTTTCGGTACCGCCCCGCCCTCCAGCGCCGCGCCGCGGCCGCTCAACGACGGGTTGGTCATGAAATAGCGGTGCAGATTGAACGGCTTTTCGCCGGGCTCGACGCGGTCGTAGCTGCCGTCCGAATGCAGTATCCAACTCTGTTCGGTGTCGATCAGGTTGGCGACCATCACCTGGTCGAGGATCTGGTCGTGGACGGTGGGATTGAGGATCGGGAGCATATATTCGACGCGCCGGTCGAAATTGCGCGGCATCCAGTCGGCCGAGGAGATAAACACTTTCGCGCCGTCGTTGGGCAGCGCCTTGCCGTTGCCGAAGCACCAGATGCGGCTGTGCTCGAGGAAACGCCCGATCACCGACTTGACTCGGATGTTCTCCGAGATGCCGGGGACTCCCGGGCGCAGGCAGCAGATGCCGCGGATCACCAGATCGATCTCGACCCCCGCGTTCGACGCTTCGTACAGTTTCTCGATGATCGCCGGATCGACCACCGAATTCATCTTGGCCCAGATCGCGGCCGGCTTGCCTTCGTCCGCGCTGGCGATCTCCGCATCGATCAGCGCGGTCAGCCGAGTCCGCATGTCGCGCGGGCTGATGCCGACATATTTGAGCGTCGGTTCGACGTAGCCGGTGACGTAGTTGAAGATCTGCGCGGCGTCGCGGCCGATGTCCGGGTCGGCCGTGAAGAAGCTCAAATCGGTATAAATGCGCGCGGTGACCGGGTGATAATTGCCCGTCCCGAAATGGCAGTAGGTGCGGTACTCGCCGGCCTCGCGCCGGACGACCATCGACACCTTGGCGTGGGTCTTCCAGTCGAAGAAGCCGTAGACGACCTGCACGCCGGCGCGTTCGAGCGCGGAAGCCCAGAGCAGATTCTGCTCCTCGTCGAACCGCGCCTTCAGCTCGACCACCGCGGTCACCGACTTGCCGCTTTCCGCCGCGGCGATCAGCGCGTTGATGACCGCCGACTGCTTGCCCGCGCGATACAGCGTCTGCTTGATCGCAACGACATCGGGGTCGGCGGCGGCTTGTTTGAGGAATTCGATCACCACCTCGAACGTTTCGTACGGATGGTGGACGACGATGTCCTTGGCCTTGATCGCGGCGAAACAGTCGCCGCCGAATTCGCGGATTCGCTCGGGGAAGCGCGGCGCGAAGGCGACGAACTTCAGGTCGGGGCGGTTCTCGTCGATGATCGCTTCGAGATCGTCGAGCCCGAGGAACGCGCCGCTTTCGGTGACGAACGCATCGCCGCCCGCCAGTTCGTCGCGCAGCACCGCGCCTAACGCCTCGGGCATGCCCGCTTCGAGCTCGAGCCGGATCACCCTGCCCCGCCTCCGCCGCTTGATCGCGTTGGCGAAGTAGCGGACGAGATCCTCGGCATCCTCCTCGATCTCGATATCGCTGTCGCGCAGCACGCGGAACTCGGCGGCGCCGGCCACGGCATATCCAGGGAAGATGATGCCGGAGAATCGCTTCACTAGCGACTCGACTGCCACATATCGCGCCGGCTCGCCCGGCAGCCGCACGAAGCGCGCCATCGGTGCCGGCAGCATCACCAGTTCGCGTACTTCCTCGCCGTCCGACGCGCGGACCAGGTCGAAGATCACCGCCAACCCCTTGTTGGGCATGAACGGGAACGGATGCGCCGGGTCGAGCGCCTGCGGGGTCAAGATCGGGAAGATCTGGTCGCGGAAATGGCTTTCGAGCCACGCCGCTTCCTCCGGCGTTACGCTGTCGTCAATGTGGCGCGACCCCAGGACCTGGATGCCCGCCGCGGCGAGGTCGCGCCGCAGGTCGCGCCACACCGCGCGCTGATCCTCGACCAGCGTGTCGGCGGTTTCGATGATCCGCGCCAATTGCTCGCGCGTGGTCAGCCCGTCGGCGGAGCGGCGCTCGACGTCCTGCTTCTGCTGTCCCATCAGCCCGGCGACGCGGACCATGAAGAATTCATCGAGGTTGGAGCCGGAGATCGACAGGAAGCGCAGCCGTTCGAGCAACGGATGCGCTTCGTTGCATGCCTCCTCCAGCACGCGGCGGTTGAACGCCAGCCAGCTCAGCTCGCGGTTGAAATAGCGTTCGCCACCGTCGCTCGCTTCGAACGGATCGTCGTCATCGTCATTGGCGAGACGCGCGATATGGGCGGGCCGGCTCATTGATCCTCGCTGGGCAGGGCGATGATTCCCGCCGCCGCCAATGTGGTCCGGGCGCGCGGGATCGACAAGCGCTTGCGATGCTCGAGCACGTCCTGGTCGAGCACATCGACCGCGCGCTCGACCGCGACGAAATTGCGTTCGAGCCGCGCAATCAGCCAATCGATCAGGTCGGGCCGCGCATCGAGGTGGCGGCGCAGGAACTGGCGCTCGAGCAGCGAGCGCATCAGCGCATCGTCGGGCGGGCCGATCCGCGCGACGGGACTGGCGGCAAGGCGCGAGCGCAGGTCGGGCACGGTGATGCGCCAGTCGGGGGGTGCCGCTTCCGCCACGAAGACTTGCGGGCGGCGATCGGCCTGCGCGGCGTTCCAAGCGTGGAACAGGTCCTTCTCGGGCCGGCGGTCGGCATCGTCGATGAAGGTGCCCCCGCTGCGGCTGGCGAACACGCGCGCGAGCACGCTGCGCCCCGACTTGCGCGGGCCCACCAGCAACGCCGTCATGACGGGCCAGGTCGCCCAACGTTCGAGCAGATGGAAGGCATGGTCGTTCGACGGCGTGACCAGGAATTCATCGTCGCCGGGCCCGGGCGGCCACGCCAGCGGCAGGCCGAGCTGGCTCATTCGCCCGGATTGGCCTCCGGGCGGCGGATACGGAGCGTCGTGCCGCTCCCCGCGACCTGGAAACCGCGCGATTGCAGCGACGATCGCAGGACCTCTGGGTCGCCGTTGTAGCTCAACCGCATCACCGACAGTCCGCCGATCGCCATGCTGGTGGTCGCGGCCCCGCTCACGCCCGGAATGCCGCGCACCGCGCTTTCGATCGACGAGACCGATCCGGCGGTCGGCGTGTCGAACTGGATCGTCATCGTCGTCGCGTTGGCGGTCGGCGTATCGGTCGGAGCTGTCGTCACGTCGCTCGGCGTGCCGGTCGGCGTCGGGGTCGGCGTGGGGGTCGCCATCGGCGGCGCGATATACGCAAGGCTCGGATCGCTCGCGAGCGCCCCGCCCTTGAGCGCATTCTGATAGATCGTATCGATCCGCTTGACCCCGGCGTCGAGCAACGCGCCCAGGCCATCCTCGCTTTCGACGCGAAGCGTGAAGCGCGCGATCAGTTGATTGTCGGCGCCGTGCCGTGCCTCGAACGTGCCGATGACCGGGCCGCCGGGCCATTGCCGCGACAGGGTAACGACGGGAGTCAGGATGTCCGACGCGGCATATTGATCGAGCACGCTGCGCCACCAGCCGCGGTCGCGCCGCCCGATCTGCCCTTCGTTGAGCAACAGCGAGTCGGGCCCGCTGCCGATCGGGCGGACGTAATCGACGTCGCTGTCGCCGGCGCGAAACCGGCCCCAGGCGTCAAACCACGCGGTCTTCTGCTCGAACGCCACCGCGGCGCCGCCCGACCATTGGACCGGGATCAGCAACATCGGCGAAGACCGCGCATCCTGCCCGGCGAGCCCGAGCATGCCGCCGATCTTGCCCCGGCTGAACAGCACGCCTAGCTTGGCGATATAGCGATTGGGGCCGATCTGCTCGTTCTCGATGACGATGCCCGTCACCATCGAATCGAGCGCCGAATCCGATGGCACGCCGCCGCCGGCGCCCATCTTCTTCGCCAGCATCTCGTACCCCTTGCGCTGGGCAAGGCGCCATCCGGCGTGGCGCGCGGCTTCGGCGGTCGGGCCGCTCACGTCGACCATGACTCCGTCGACCTGGTAACTGCCCGAGGTGTCGATCGGCTCGTTGGTATCGATCGTGTCGGTCGATTGCGCGGCGACCATGCCCGCCGTGCCGGCAAGCGCCAAGGCGGCGGCGATCGCGGTGGCGTGAAAAAAAAGGCGGGTGCGGGGCATGACGGGCGCCCTTTTGGCGAAGGAGCCGTGGAAATCCAAGCGCGATATCGCTAGGGGCCGCGCATGAGCGACCCCGACCGCCGCAACAGCCCCTACACCTATGCCGACGCGGGGGTGTCGATCGCCGCGGGCAATGCGCTGGTCCGCGCGATCGGTCCGCTGGCCAAGGCGACGCGGCGGTCGGGCGCGGACGCCGATCTGGGCGGGTTCGGCGGGTTGTTCGACCTGAAGGCGGCGGGGTTCGTCGATCCGTTGCTGGTCGCGGCGAATGACGGGGTCGGTACCAAACTGAAACTCGCAATCGACAGCGGACGACACGACGGGGTCGGGATCGACCTGGTCGCAATGTGCGTCAACGATCTGATCGTGCAGGGCGCGGAGCCGCTGTTCTTCCTCGATTATTACGCGACCGGGAAGCTCGACAACGACGTCGCGACCCGCGTCGTCGCGGGGATCGCCGAGGGCTGTCGCATCGCCGGCTGCGCGCTGATCGGCGGCGAAACGGCGGAGATGCCGGGGATGTACGCGGCGGGCGATTACGACCTCGCCGGGTTCTGCGTCGGCGCGGTCGAGCGTGATCGCGTGCTGACGGGCAAGGATATCGCGCCAGGCGATGTGATCCTGGGGCTGGCGTCGTCAGGCGTGCATTCGAATGGCTATTCGCTCGTGCGACGGCTCGCGGCAGACAAGGGCTGGAAGCTCGACCGCCCCGCTCTGTTCGACAGCGACGTGTTGCTGATCGACGCGCTGATGGCGCCGACCCGGATCTACGTGAAAAGCCTGTTGCCGTTGATCGCCGAGCGGCGGACCAAGGGGCTGGCGCACATCACCGGCGGCGGGTTGCTGGAGAATATTCCGCGCGTCCTGCCCGAAGGTACCCACGCGCGCATTGACGCTGGTGCCTGGGATCAGCCCCGACTGATGGCCTTCCTGCAAGCGCAAGGTGCGATCGAGCCAGAGGAAATGGCGCGGACGTTCAACTGCGGGGTCGGGATGGCGGCAGTCGTCGCGGCGGATCAGGCGGATGCGGTGATCGCGACGCTCGACGCGGCGGGCGAAACAGCGTTCCGGATCGGCGAGATCGTCGCGGGCGAGCGCGGATGTACGGTCCATGGCTCCGCCGGCACCTGGAGTGCGCGCGCCGACTGGTCGGCCACGCACCATGCCTAAAAAAGTCGGCATCCTGATTTCAGGCCGCGGGTCGAACATGATGGCGCTCGTCGAAAATGCCGGCGAGGCGTACGAGGTCGCAGTCGTCGCTTCCGACAAACCCGAAGCGCCTGGCCTGACCTGGGCGCTCGAGCACGGCATCCCGATCTTCGCGCTGTCGCCCAAAGGGATCGGCAAGCCGGCGTATGAAGCCGCGCTGAGCGCCGCGTTGCGCGAGGCCGGGGTCGAGATCGTCGCGCTCGCCGGGTACATGCGGTTGCTGTCGGACGAGTTCGTCGCCGACTGGCGCGGGCGGATCGTCAATATCCACCCTTCGCTGCTCCCCGCATACAAGGGCCTCGACACGCACCAGCGCGCGATCGGCGCTGGTGAAACCGAGGCCGGGTGCTCGGTCCATATCGTCACCGAAGAGCTCGATGCCGGCGACGTGCTCGGTCAGGCGCGCGTGCCGATCCTGCCCGATGACGACGCCGAAACCCTCGCCGCGCGCGTGCTCGCCGAAGAGCATCGCCTTTACCCGCGCGTTCTGGCAGAGTTCGCGGCGCGATGAGCCCCGATTACGAGTCCGACCTCGCCCGCGTCCGCGCGATCTGCTTCGGCTATCCGGAGGCCGCGGAGAAACTCTCGCACGGCTCCCCCGCCTTCTACATCGAGAAGGGCAAGGTTTACGCGTACGTCTGGCACAACCATCACAACGACGGGCACACCGCGGTGATGGTCAAGACGTCGGGCCGCGAGGAGCAGGCGATGCTCGTCGAGATGGACCCCGATTTCTACCACATCCCGCCCTATCTCGGCCCGTCGGGCTGGATCGGGATGGAGCTGAACGGCGACGCCACCGACTGGGAGCGCGTCGAGGACCGCATCGCGATCAGCTGGGAAATGGTCGCGCCGCGCCGCTTGCTCGAGGCGGGCGGGCGATGAGCGACGCTCCCGAACTGGAGGTCGCGGCGACCGAAGCGGTGGCCAAGGCCGAAGCCGCTGCGACGCGCCGCCGCTGGATCAATCTCGGCGAGTTCGTCGCGGTCGCCGGGCTGATCATCGCGGCGGTCAGCCTGTGGATGACGTGGCACGACCGCAAGGCGGATGAAGCGGACAAGCAGGCGGAAAAGACCGCCGCAGCGCAGAGCGAGGCGCGCTACGCGGTGCGCTCGTCGCTGCACGGCAAGGATATCGTCATCACCGCCGACGACCGCCACACGCTGGGCGACATCAGCGTCACCTTCCCGAGCGATCTCGGCGTGGCTCCGCAGACCAGTGCGACGCAGACGATCCCCGCCGGCTGGTACGAAAAGGCGCTGCTCAAGGCGACCGATGGCGGCGCGGACTCGCAGACCGGCAAGCTGCCGGTGCTGCTGACGGTCCATTACATGGACGACGACACGCCGCTCAGCACGACTGGCGTGTTCGATATCGTGTGGCGCACGAATGGGCGGGTGCCGCCGCTTGGCCGCGACCTGCACATCCTCGGCATGCGCCTCCACGAACGCGGCGGGTCGCAAGCGCGGATCGACGCGCTGTGGAAGGCGGGCTGGCCGGCGAGCTAGCCCCGTCGGCTGTCGCTAATCAGCCGACGATTTCTTCGGGCTTGAAGAAATACGCGATCTCGATTGCGGCATTCTCGTCCGAATCCGACCCGTGGACGGTGTTGGCTTCGATCGATTCGGCGAGTTCCTTGCGGATCGTGCCGGGCTCGGCGTTCGCCGGGTTGGTCGCGCCCATGATGTCGCGGTTGCGCTGCATCGCGTTTTCGCCTTCGAGCACCTGCACCACGACGGGCCCGGAGGTCATGAACTGGACGAGCTCACCGAAGAACGGGCGCTCCTTGTGCACCGCATAGAAGCCCTCGGCCTGCTCCTTGGTCATGTGAATGCGCTTCGACGCGACGACGCGGAGACCCGCGTCCTCCAGCATTTTGGTGACCGCACCGGTCAGGTTGCGGCGCGTGGCATCGGGCTTGATGATCGAAAACGTGCGTGTGGCGGCCATGGCGGTCGCTCGCTCCTTTGGTTGGGGCTGGGGAAACTGGCGGCTCCCTAAGCGCCGCGTGCAAAACGCGCAAGCCTCAGGCGGACTGCTGCCACTTTCCGGCGTCGTTCTGCTTCCAGTAACGTCGCTCGATCCCGTCGCGATCGGCAAGCGCCCTCCAAGCCTCGCGCGCGTCGGCGATGCGGTCGGCGTCAAAGAAGTGGAAGGCGCGGTCGAACCCGAGCGCCGCGTCGCGCCATTGGCCGTCGATGAGGGCGATGTTCGTTGCCCCATTGCCCGCCGATACGTCGTTGGCGATCAGCACCGGTTGGGAAGCGTCCTCATCACCTGCCAGCCCATGCGGCAGGAAGCTTTCGGCCGAATAGCTCCACAACAATTTGTCGATCGCACCGCATTGCGCGTCGTTATCGCTGACGATCAGCAGTCGCCCCCCGCCCGCCACCACGCGCTCGGCGATACGCGGTAGCGCGCGTTCGAGCGGGGTGACGGTCAAATGGTAGAAATCGACCTGCATTATTTCTCGAAATTGTCCGCGACGAAGCGGTCGAGCAGGCGCACGCCATAGCCGGTCGCGCCCTTGTCGTAGGTCGCACCGGGCTTGTCGGCCCACACCATCCCGGCGATGTCCAGGTGCGCCCACTTCACGCCCGCCTCGACAAAGCGCCCGATGAACTGCGCGGCGGTGATCGACCCGGCGCCGCGCGGGCCGACGTTCTTCATGTCGGCGATCGGCGAGTCGATCAGCTTGTTGTACGCGTCGGAGATCGGGAAGCGCCACAGCAGGTCGCCCGACGCCTTCCCCGCCGCGAGCAACTGATCGGCCAGCCCGTCGTCGTTCGAGAACAGACCGGCATGTTCGTTGCCCAGCGCGATGATCATCGCGCCGGTCAAAGTCGCCAGATCGACGATGGTCTTCACGCGATGCGTCTTTTGCACCCAGGTCACGCAGTCGCACAGCACCAGCCGCCCCTCGGCGTCGGTGTTGAGCACCTCGATCGTCTGGCCCGACATGCTGGTCAGGATGTCGCTGGGGCGGATTGCGTTGCCGTCGGGCATGTTCTCGACCAGCCCGCACACGCCGATCACGTTCGCCTTCGCCTTGCGCGTGGCGAGCGCCTTCATCGCGCCGACGACCGCGCCCGCGCCGCCCATGTCCCACTTCATGTCTTCCATGCCCGCGCCGGGCTTGAGGCTGATGCCGCCGGTGTCGAACGTCACGCCCTTGCCGACCAGCGCGAGGTCGGGATCGCCCTTGCCCTTGCCGCTCCATTTGAGCGCGAGCAGCCGGCCTTCGCGGGTCGAGCCCTGCGCCACGCCGAGCAGCGCCCCCATGCCGAGCTTTTCCATCTCCTTGGGGCCGAGCACGGTGATTTCGAGGCCGAGCCCCTCGACATCGGCGGTGACGCGGTCGACGAAGCTCGCGGGATAGACGATGTTCGGCGGCTCCGACACGAGCGTGCGGGTGAGATCGAGCCCGGCGGTAACGGCGTTCTGGTGCGCCCAGTGTTCCTTGTCCGCATCGACCAACGGCACAATCGTGGCCGAGGCCAATGTGGCTTTCTGCTTTTCGGGCAGCTTGGTCCGATACGTGTCGATCCGCCAGGCTCGCTGCGCCAAAGCCCCGATGAACCGCGCCGCCCCTTCAGGCGAGTGAGCACTGTGCTCAAGATCGATCGCAATACTTTTGGCGTTCGTTAGCAGTCTCGCAGTGACCGCCCCGCCCGCCTTCTCCCAATCCGAGTCCTCTCCATCTCCCACACCAACCAGAACAATGCGATTGATGTGCTCGCCAACCGACACGAAACTCTCGATCGTCGCGCCGGCTTCCCCGTCGAACTTTGCTGCCGCAGCCGCTGCTTTCAGCACTTCGCGGCCACCAAATGCCACCAACGTCTGGTCCAATTGGCCCTTGGCAACGGGAAGTACGACCACCTCCGCGTCTTGAGGAAGGGAAGCGGCGAACTCGATCTTCATGGTAAGGCAAACCTCAATCAATTAACGCGAAAGGACGTTGGACGCGCTTCTCTAGGCCGCTAATGCCGCACAGGCAAAGCGTCGATTGCGGTTATCGGGCGGCGATGCGATAGGGTTGGCGGGCGGTCCGTTCAGGGCGGGCGCCGCCGCGACAAAGGGTGTTTGGTGAACTTCACGCGTTCCGCTTTCCTGGCCGGCTCGGCGATGCTGTTCGCGCTGGGCGTCGCCCCCCCGGCGAGCGCGCAGGACCTGCAGGATCGCCAGGCGGCACCCCCGCCCCCGGCCGAGACGCCGCCGCCGGCCGACCCCGACCAGGTGCAATTCTCCGCCGGCACGCTCGAATACGACAATGACAGCGATACCGTCACCGCGACCGGCGATGTGCGCATGTACCGCCAGGGCGACAAGCTGCGCGCCGATCAGGTCGTGTGGAACCGCAAGACGGGGAAGGTCGTCGCGACCGGCAATATCGCGGTCACCAACCCGCAGGGCGATGTCGCGTACGGCGATCGGATCGACCTGACCGACTCGCTCAAGGACGGCGTGGTCGACAATATGCTCGTCGTGCTCCAGCAGGGTGGACGGCTTGCTGCGGTCAAGGGTTACCGCGACGAGAACGGCACCGTCACGCTCAAGAGGGCGGCCTACACGCCGTGCGCGGTGACCGATTCGCACGGCTGCCCGAAAAACCCGTCGTGGAAGATTACCGCGGTGAAGGTCGTGTACCGCCCCGACCGCAAGCGCATCTATTACACCGGCGCGCGCTTCAACCTGTTCGGCTTTGCGACGATCCCGCTGCCCAAGCTGTCCAACCCGGTCGGCGAAGGTGCCGACAGCGGTCTGCTGAGCCCCGAACTGCGCTATACCCGGACCAACGGCTTCGAAGTCGCGGTGCCCTATTATTTCCGGCTCGCGCCCAATCGCGGGCTGACCGTGACGCCGCACGTCTTCACCAGCGTCGCGCCGATGGCGCAGGTCCAGTACGAGGCGCTCAACAGCTTGGGCGCGTACCGGATCACGGGCTATGCCACGGTGTCGCCCAAGACCGACTTCCTCGCGACGACGCCGCTCAGCACGACGAGCGCGTTTCGCGGCTATCTGGACGGCGTCGCGCGGTTCCAGCTTGACCCCTATTGGTCGGTCAGCGGATCGCTGCGGCTGACCACCGACCGCACCTTCCTGCGGCGCTACGACATCTCGAACGACGACCGGCTGCGCTCGACGATCAGCGTCGAGCGGATCGATCCCAACACCTATCTCGGGATAACCGGTTGGGCGGTGCAGACGCTGCGGCTGGGAGATCGCCAGGGGCTGCAACCGATCGCGCTGCCCGAAATCGATTTCCGCCACCGCATCGACGACGTGCTCGGCGGCCGTGTCGCGTTGCAGCTCAACACGCTGGCGATCACGCGCACCGCCGGCGAAGACACGCAGCGCGCCTTCGCGAGCGCCCAGTGGGACTTGCGGCGGATCACGCCGTGGGGACAGGAAGTAACGCTGACCGCCTACGCGCGCGGCGATGTGTATAACGCGAGCGATATCGCCGCCACCACGGTCGCGAGCTATCGGGGCCAAAGCGGCATCCATACCCGCGCCATCGCGGCACTCGCGCTCGACATCCAATGGCCGCTGGTCGGACCGTTCATGGGCGGAATGCAGCGTCTTACCCCGCGCTTCCAGATCGTCGCCTCGCCGCCCGCCGGCAATCTGTCGGTGCCCAATGAGGACGCGCGCGCGGTCGATCTCGAGGATTCGAACCTCTTCGCACTCAACCGCTTCCCCGGCTACGACCGCTGGGAGGATTCGACGCGGTTCACGATCGGGCTTGACTATGCGCTCACGTTACCCGGTGTCGCGATCAGCGCGACGATCGGCGAAAGCTATCGCCTGTCAAGCAAGCCGACGATCTTCCCCGACGGCACGGGTCTGACCGACCGCTGGTCCGACATCGTCGGGCGGACCGAAGTGCGTATTCGCGATTTCGTGTCGTTCGTGCACCGCTACCGGCTCGACAAGGACAATCTCGCGATCCGCCGCAACGAAATCGATGCGACGGTCGGCACCAAGCGGACGTATCTGCTGCTCGGTTATCTCCGGCTCAACCGCAACATCGCCCCCACGCTCGAGGATTTGCGCGACCGCGAGGAAGCGCGGGTCGGCGGGCGAGTCGGGTTCGCCCGTTTCTGGTCGATCTTCGGATCGGCGACGATCGACCTGACCGACAAGAACGAGGACCCGACGTCGCTGGCCGACGGGTTCGATCCGGTCCGGCACCGGCTGGGGGTGGAGTATGAGGACGACTGCCTTCGCCTCGGGCTGACCTGGCGGCGCGATTACCAGACGACCGGCGACGCGCGGGCGGGCAACAGCTTCCTGTTGACGCTGGCGTTCAAGAACTTGGGGCGCTAAGCCGCTAAGCAGAGGTTCATCCGACATTGGGCAAGCGCACGGGGATTTTTCGGGTGCGCCCGTATGGCCATGGGGTTTTGATTACGTGACACTTCTTTCGACGTCGCGCGCGCTGCGCGCCCTTGCCGGAACCGCCATGCTTGCCGTCGCCGGCGTCGCGCTGGCGCAGACCGTGCCCGATGCCTCGGTGCCGCAAACCGGGCTCGACATTCCCGAGAACCTCCAGATCTTCGGCAAGCTCGACCCCAACGTCCGCAAGCCCACCGCGATCGTCAACGGCACGGTGATCACCGGCACCGACGTCGACCAGCGGATGGCGCTGATCATCCTCGCCAACCAGTTCAAGCTGAAGCCCGAGGAAGAGCAGCAATTGCGGCTCACCGTTCTGCGCGGGCTGATCGACGAAGCCCTGCAGATTCAGCAGGCGAAAACCGAGGACATCACCGCCAGCTCCGACGACCTCGACCAGGCGTACGCCAAGGTTGCGGCGAACTTCCAGAAGACGCCGGCGGAGTTCGGGCCCTATCTGCGGTCGGTCGGCTCGTCCGCCCGGTCGGTGCGGCGGCAGATCGAGGGCGAACTGGTCTGGCAGCGTTACTTGCGCCGCCGCGTCGCGCCCGGCATCAGTGTCAGCGATGAAGAGGTCAAGAAAATCCTCGACGCCATGAACGCGGCGCGCGGCACGCCCGAATTTCACCTGAAGGAGATTTTCGTCTCCGCGACCCCGGACCGCGTCCCCGCCGTCACTGGTGCTTTGCGCCAGGCGATGGAAGACATGAAGGCCGGCAAGGCGCCCTTCGATTACTACGCCCGGACCATGTCGGAGACGACGACGGCGCCGTCCGGCGGCGAACTGGGCTGGGTCCGGCCGGCGGCGCTGCCCCCCGAGCTGGCAACCGCAGCCAACCAGATGCAAGTCGGTCAGCTTGCCGGGCCGATCGAGAATTCGGGCGGTTTTTCGATCCTGTATCTGGTCGACAAGCGCAAGGTGCTCGAAGCCGATCCGCGCGCCGCCCGGCTCAGCCTCAAGCAGATCAAGATCTCCTTCCCCGCCGGCACCACCCAGGCGGATGCCCAGGCGCGCGCGGCCGAGTTCGCCAAGACGGTCCAGAGCATCAACGGCTGCGGCAGCGTCGGCAAGGCGGCCGCCGGCATCGGTGCGGAAGTGGTCGACAACGACCAGCTGACCGTCCGCGATTTGCCCGGAGCTTTGCAGGAAATGATTCTGAACATGCAGGTCGGTCAGGCGACGCCGCCGTTCGGATCGCCGACCGAAGGCGTCAGCTCGCTCGTGTTGTGCGGCCGCGACGAAGCGCCGGGCGGCAACCTCCCCAGCGCGGGCCAGGTGCAGGATCAGATGGAGCAGCAACGCGTCAATCTGCGCGCCGCCAAGATCCTGCGCGATCTGCGGCGCGACGCGATCATCGAATATCGCTGACCGGAGCGACGATGTGACCATTCTCTCCCCGCTGGCGGTCGCGATGGGCGATCCGGCGGGGATCGGCCCGGAGATCGTCGCCAAGGCCTGGGCGCGGCGTCGCGAAGAGCGGCTGGCACCGTTTTTCGCGGTGGGAGATGCGCGCGCGATCGCTGCCGTTTGGGGCGGGCCGGTCGAGCGGATCGCCGGGCCGGATGAAGCGGCAGCGGCATTCGACGACGCGCTACCACTGTTGAGCGTCGCATGCGCGAGCCAGGTCGTGCCAGGGCATCCCGATCTCGACGGGGCGCGGTGCGCGCTCCATGCGCTCGAACTGGCGACCGGATTGACCAGCGCCGGCGCGGCGTCCGCGCTGGTCACGGGGCCGGTGTCGAAGGCGCAGATGTACCAGATCGGCTTTACGCACCCCGGCCAAACCGAGTTCGTCGCCGAGCGCGTCGGCGTGGCTTCGAGCGCGACCGTCATGATGCTTGCCGGCCCGACCCTGCGCGTCGTGCCCGCGACTACCCACGTCCCGTTTCGCGAGGTGCCCGGGTTGCTCAGCCCCGAGCTGCTGATCGCGAAGGCACGCGTGACGGCGCGCGCGCTTGCCCGCGATTTCGGCATCGTGAGCCCGCGGCTGGCCTTCGCGGGACTCAACCCGCATGCTGGCGAGCAAGGGGCGATCGGGCGCGAGGAGATCGACATAATCACGCCGGCGGTCGAGGCGTTGCGAGCGGAAGGGATCGACGCGACCGGGCCGCTCGCCGCCGACACGATGTTCCATGGGCGCGCGCGCGCGACGTATGACGCTGCGATCTGTTGTTACCACGACCAGGCGCTGGTGCCGCTCAAGACGCTCCACTTCGACGAGGGCGTGAATATTACGCTCGGCTTGCCGATCATCCGGACATCGCCCGATCACGGCACCGCGTTCGGCATCGCCGGGCAGGACCGCGCCGAGCCGGGCGCGATGATCGCCGCGATCCGGCTCGCCGCCGATGCCGCGCGACGGCGCCTCGACGCGCTCGTCACCGCGTGACCGCGACCGAGCTGCCGCCGCTGCGCGAGGTGATCGCGCGGCACGGGCTGTCGGCATCGAAAGCGCTGGGGCAGAACTTCCTGCTCGACGGTCAGTTGCTCACGCGGATCGCGGCGGTGCCCGGCGATTTGGCGGATGCCGAGGTCCTGGAGGTCGGCCCCGGCCCGGGCGGATTGACGCGCGCACTGCTCGCGGCGGGCGCGAAAGTCTTCGCGATCGAGCGCGACCGGCGCTGCATTCCGCCGCTTGCCGAACTCGCCGCCGCCTATCCCGGCAAGCTCGCGGTGATCGAGGGCGATGCGTTGGAGATCGACGCCCCTGCACTGTTCGCCGACCGTCCGCACATCGTCGCCAACCTGCCGTATAATGTCGGCACCGCACTACTCGTGCGCTGGCTGTCGGCGGAATGGCAGCCATGGTGGCAAAGCCTGACGCTGATGTTCCAGCGCGAGGTCGCCGACCGCATCGTCGCGGCTCCCGGGAACGATGCCTACGGTCGTTTGTCGGTGCTCGCGCAGTGGCGATCGAGCGCGCGGATCGCGATAACCGTGCACCGCTCGGCGTTCACGCCGCCGCCCAAGGTGATGTCGGCGGTGGTGCATATCGTGCCGATCGAGCCTCCCGCCGGCGTTCAATTCGCGATGCTGGAGCGCGTCACCGCGGCGGCCTTCGGTCAACGACGCAAGATGCTGCGGCAGAGCCTGAAGGGAGTGCCCGGCGCGATCGACGCCCTGGCGGCGGCCGGGATCGACCCCTCGCGCCGCGCCGAGACGCTATCGGTATCGGAATTCGTCAGCGTCGCGCGCGCGCTTACTTAGCGGCGGCGGTCTCGGGTACCTTGGTCGGTTCCGCACTCGGCGGCGGGCCTTTCGCGATTGCCGCGGTCAGTGCAACAGCATCGGGGCATGGCTTCTTTCCGCACAGCGCCACGATCTTGGCGAGGTTCTCGCGCGCCGGGCCCATCGCCCCCTTGGCAACCAGCGCCTCGCCCTGCCCGCGCAACGCGGCGGGATCGTCGGGCTCGATCAGCAGGGCTTCGCGGTAGAGCTTGATCGCCTTGCCGGGAAGTTGCTGGCGCTCGGCAACATCGGCCAGCACCAGGAACGCCGCGCGGTTGCGCGGGTCGACCGCGAGCGCCGTTTCGATCAGGTCGGTCGCACGGTCGAGATTGCCCGCCGCCGCCGCCGCGCGCCCTTGCGCGAGCAACGCCATCGACCGCGCATCGATCGGCTTGTCGCCGGGCTGGCCGTGCAACGAAGTCGAAACGCTCAATGCCGCAAAGGCTACAGCAAGCGCGGCAGGGAACAGGCGCATGATCGTCTCCACTCGAGGCACAATGTCAGCCGGCTAGCATGGCCGCACAAGGCGCGCGACAAAAAAGCCGTCGGTCTGGTCATGCGCCGGTGTAAGCCGCACGCCGGCGCCGCGCGGACGGCCAAACGGGATGGGCGGTTCGGCGGTCCAGTCGGGGTGCGCCGACAGGAAATGCGTGAGCTGATCCGCGCCTTCCTCGTCGAGCAGCGAGCACACGATATAGACGAGCGCGCCGCCCGGCTTGACCAAGGGCACCGCGACGCCGAGTAAGCGCCGCTGGGTATCGACCAGCCGCTCGATCCGCGCCGGTGTCAGACGCCAGCGCGCCTCGGGGTTGCGGCGCCATGTGCCCGTACCCGAACACGGCGCGTCGATCAGCACGACGTCCGCGCGTGCAGTCCAGTCGGCGAGCGCTGCAGCCTCAGTATTCGGATTTAGCAGGCGCGTTTCGATGATCGACGCGCCGGCGCGTTCGGCGCGCGGCGGCAACCGCGACAGGCGGCCGCGATCGGTATCGGTGGCAAGGATCGCGCCCTCGTTGTTCATCATCGCGGCCAGCGCCAGCGACTTCCCGCCGGCGCCGGCGCACAAATCGATCACCGCCATGCCCGGCGTTACCCGCGCCGCGAGCGTCACCATCTGGCTACCGGCGTCCTGTACCTCGACTTGCCCGCTGCGAAACGCGTCGGTTGCCTCGATCGCCGTGCCCGACGGCAGCCGCAGCGCGTTGGGTAGGCCGGCAATTGCTTTCGCGCCCAGATCGGCGAATAGCGTGGCGGGATCCCCTCCCCGGGAAACGTTCACCCGAAGATCGAGCGGCGCGCGCTCGACCAGCGCAGCGGCTTCGGCCGGGCCGATCTCCGACGCCTTGAAACGCTTGCCGATCCAGGCCGGCACGGTGCCCGCCTTGCTGGACGGCTCGTCCGCCGCGATCGGCGCCGGACCGTGGGGCGACCCGTCGAACGTCGCGGCAATGGCATCGTCGTCGCGCGCCAGCCCGACCATTGCGGCGCGCCCATTCTCCGGCGCTTCGCCCGCGCGCCGGATCGCGGCGTACACCAGCTCGCGCACCGCGCGCCGGTCCTTCGACCCGGCGTAGCGCCGCGTCGCGAAATAGCGCGCGATCAGCGTGTCGCCCGCCGCCCCGCCAGCGCGGGCGGCGTCGATCACCTGGTCGAGAATCTCGATCGCCGCCTGCGTGCGCGCGGCGGGTGTCATCGCCCGATCTTCATCGTGTCGGGTAGTTCGGGGCTTCGCGCGTGATCGTCACGTCATGGACGTGGCTTTCGCTCAGCCCCGCTCCGGTGATCTGCACGAAGCGCGCGCGGGACCGCAGATCGTCGAGCGTGCGCGACCCGGTATAGCCCATCGCCGCGCGGATGCCACCGACGAGCTGGTGGATGACGTCCTTCGCCGGTCCCTTGAACGCGACCTGGCCCTCGATCCCTTCGGGCACCAGCTTCATCTGGTCCTTGATGTCGCCCTGGAAATAACGGTCGGCGGAGCCGCGGCCCATCGCCCCGACCGACCCCATCCCACGGTACGATTTGTACGCGCGGGCCTGGTACAGGAATGTCTCGCCCGGAGCTTCCTCGGTCCCAGCGAGCAGTGAACCGATCATGCACGTCGACGCGCCCGCCGCGAGCGCCTTCGCCATGTCGCCCGAGGTGCGGATGCCGCCGTCGGCGATCACCGGCGTGTCCGACCTGGCGGCCTCCTCCGCGCAGTCGATCACCGCGGTCAGCTGGGGCACGCCAACCCCCGCCACGACCCGCGTGGTGCAGATCGAGCCGGGGCCGATCCCGACCTTGATCCCGTCCGCGCCCGCGCCGATCAGCGCCTTGGCGGCTTCGGCGGTGGCGATGTTGCCCGCGATCACCTGGACCGAATTGCTGAGCTTCTTCACCCGCTCGACCGCGCGTGCGACGTCGCGGTTGTGGCCGTGCGCGGTGTCGATCACGACCAGATCGACCTCGGCATCGACCAGCGCCTCGGTCCGCTCATAGCCCTTGTCGCCGACCGTCGTCGCCGCCGCGACGCGCAGGCGGCCGGCCGGGTCCTTGGTTGCGTCGGGATAATTGACCGCCTTCTCGATATCCTTGACCGTGATCAGCCCGACGCAGCGATAGGCATCATCGACCACCAGCAGTTTCTCGATCCGCCGCTGGTGGAGCAGATGCCGTGCCTGCTCGTGCCCCACCCCGACCGATGCCGTCGCGAGGTCCTCGCGCGTCATCAGCTCGCTGACCGGCTGGTTGGGGTTGCCCGCAAAGCGCACGTCGCGGTTGGTCAGGATGCCGACCAGCTTGCCGCTTGCTTCGGTCACCGGGATGCCGCTGATCTTGTGGTGCGCCATCAGTGCCTGCGCCTCGCCCAGCGTGGCGGTCGGCGCGATCGTGATCGGGTTGACCACCATCCCGCTCTCGTAGCGCTTGACCGCGCGCACCGCGGCGACCTGCTCCTCGACCGAAAGATTGCGGTGGAGCACGCCGATCCCGCCCAGTTGCGCCATGACGATCGCCATGTCGGCCTCTGTCACGGTGTCCATCGCCGAAGAGATCACGGGGATCGCCAGCGAGATGTCGCGCGTCAGCCGCGTCGCGGTCTGCGCCTCGCTCGGCAGCACTTCGGATTCCGCCGGAACCAGCAGAACGTCGTCGAAGGTCAGGCCGAGCCGGATGTCCATGGGAGCGCCAATCTGTCGAATCGAAGGTTGGCGGGCCATGTAAACAACGTCTCCGCGACACGCCAGCCCACGCCGTCGAACCACGTCGCATTTCGCTATAACCGCGCCGCGGTTCTGCTACTATCGGCACACGCCCGGCGGCGTGCCGGGGCGTGGTTTCGGGGGAGTCTCATGGGTCTCGTCATTGCAGGATTGCTGCTTTTCCTGGTCTTCATCTTCATGGTCAGCAGCATCAAGGTCGTTCGCCAAGGCTATCAGTACACGATCGAGCGGTTCGGCAAGTTCACCAACGTCGCGCACCCCGGGCTCACCATCCTGATCCCGTTCTTCGACCGGATCGGCCGACGCGTGAACATGATGGAGCAAGTGCTCGACATTCCGGGCCAGGAGATCATCACCAAGGACAATGCGATGGTCGCGGTCGACGGCGTCGTGTTCTTCCAGGTGCTCGACGCGGCCAAGGCGGCCTATGAAGTGAGCGACCTGTACGTCGCGATCATGCAGCTTTCGACGACCAACCTGCGCACCGTGATGGGCTCGATGGATCTCGACGAAACGCTGTCGAAGCGCGACGAGATCAATACGCGGCTGCTGACCGTGGTCGATCACGCGACCGAGGCATGGGGCGTCAAGATCACGCGCGTCGAGCTCAAGGACATTCGTCCGCCCGCCGACATCGTCAACGCGATGACGCGACAGATGAAGGCCGAGCGCGAGAAGCGCGCGACGATCCTCGAATCCGAAGCCGCGCGGCAGAACGAGATCAACCGCGCCGAGGGGCAGAAGCAGGCGCAGATCCTCGAAGCGGAGGGCCGCAAGGAAGCCGCATTCCGCGACGCCGAGGCGCGCGAGCGCTCCGCCCAAGCCGAAGCGGCGGCGACCAAGATGGTGTCGGATGCGATCGAGGCGGGCAGCAGCCAGTCGCTCAACTATTTCATCGCGCAGAAATATGTCGATGCGGTGCGCGAATTCGCCACGTCGCCCAACGCCAAGACGATCCTGTTCCCGGTCGAGGCGACCCAGCTGATCGGCACGCTCGGCGGGATCGGCGAGCTCGCGAAGGAAGCCATCGGCAACGCGGCGCGCCCCGACGGCGGCGGATCGGTGCCGGCGACGCGGGGGCGGCAATGACCCTGTTCGGCATCACGCTCGGCGTCGGCGAGGCATGGCTCGCCGCGGCCTTGATGCTCGCGATCATGGAACTCGCGGCACCGGGCTTCTTCCTGATCTTCGTCGCGGCCGGCGCGGCGGTGACCGGGTTCGTCATGCTGGCCGCGCCCGATCTGCACCCGATCGTCCAGGCGCTGATGTTCGCGATATTCAGCGGATCGCGGTGACGATCGGGCGGCGCTGGTATCACCGCAGCCCGTCGACCGCCGCGCCGTCGGGCCTCAACGAGCGCACCGCCAAGCTGATCGGCAGGACGGTCGAGGTGTCCGAGCCGATCGTCGCGGGCGAAGGCCGCGTACGGGTCGGCGACGGCGCGTGGACCGCGAAGGGCCCCGACATGCCCGCCGGCGCACGCGTGCGGATCACAGGCGCGGCCGGGAACGTATTGCTGGTGGAGCCGCTGGCCTAGTTCTTCTCGCCGCCGAACAGACCGCCGGCGAGGCCGCCGATCTTGTCCATGATCCCGCCGCCTTCGTTCCCGCCTGCGCCGCCGAGCATGCTCGCGAACTGACCGAGCGCGCCCTCGCCGCCGATATGGCCGACGATCTGGCTGAGGATCCCCGAATCGAGCCCGGTCGAGGCGGCTGCGGCATCGACCGTATCGCCGGGTTGCGGATGCGCCTTGGCGAGTGCCGCTACGGCACTTTCGGCCTGTTCGGGCGAGATACCGACCTTTTCGGCGAGGTTCTTGATGTCGACGTTCGAACCGACCTGGCCGAGGATGCTATCGAGGAACGACATGGTGGAATCCTTATCGGTGCTGGGATCGCCGGGATAGCCCGATGCGGGCGGGCTAGGAAGAGCGGTCGGGCGCGATATGGCCCGTCCTGGCCGCCACCGAGAACAAGCGGTCGCGCGAATAGAGCGTCAGCGGCCAGTCACGGCGGCCTTCGGGCGAGGCCAGCAGCGCGTTGACCTTTGCCGCCAACGGTAGCGCGGGGTCGGTGCGGGCAAGAAAGCCGCGAACGCCGGCGACGAAGACCATCGTGATCGTGTGATGATAGCCCTGCGTCTCGTCGTTCACGCCGCCGACGGACTCGTTGTAGCGCGAAATGATCGAACGTAGCTCCCGCTCGGGATCGATCTCTGGGCGCTCGACGAGCAGCCACAGGCACGAGGCTAGGTGCGCCTCATGCGTCCATTCCGCTTTGGGCAGCGTGCGCGCGAGCAACCCCTCCCCCACATGGCGGACGGCGGCGGCGTCGGCGAAGAAACGGATCTTATGGTCGGTCATTGGTCGGGCTTCCAATTGGAGAGGCCCGACTTCCTGACGGGCCGAATTACGCGGTGGCGGGGGTTCGGGGCGCTGATTGTCGCACGCCCTCGTCGACATGGTCCGCGAATTGCGCGAAATTCTCGACGAACAAATCGACCAGTTTCGCCGCGGTGGCGTCGTATTCGGCCTTGTCCGCCCAGGTCTCGCGCGGATCGAGGATCGCGGCGTCGACCCCCTTCACTGCGACCGGCACCTGGAACCCGAAATTCGGATCGGTGCGGAACGTCGCATTGTTCAAGCTGCCGTCGAGCGCGGCGTTGAGCAGCGCACGCGTCGCCTTGATCGGCATGCGGTTGCCGACGCCGTACTTGCCGCCGGTCCAACCGGTGTTGACCAGCCAGCAATCGACCCCGCCCTTGGCGATCCGCTCCTTGAGCAGATTGCCGTACACCGACGGGTGCCGCGGCATGAACGGCGCGCCGAAGCACGTCGAGAAAGTCGCGTCGGGCTCGGTCACGCCGATCTCCGTCCCCGCGACGCGCGCGGTGTAGCCCGACAGGAAGTGGTACATCGCCTGGTCGGGCGTCAGCTTCGCGATCGGCGGCAGCACGCCATACGCGTCGGCGGTCAGCATTACGACGTTGTTGGGCACGGGCCCCATGTTATCGGGGCTCGAATTGGGGATGAAATCGATCGGATACGCGCCGCGGCTGTTCTCCGCGAGCGTGTGATCGTCAAGGTCGAGCACCCGCGTGACCGGGTCCATCACGACATTCTCGAGCACGGTGCCGAAGCGCTTCGTGGTCGCGAAAATCTCCGGCTCGGCCTCTTCCGACAGGCGGATCATCTTGGCGTAGCAACCGCCCTCGAAATTGAAGACCGCTTCGTCCGACCAGCCATGCTCGTCGTCGCCGATCAACGTGCGGCTGGCATCGGCGGAGAGCGTCGTCTTGCCGGTGCCCGACAGGCCGAAGAACACTGCGGTATTGCTGCCGTCGTGCGCCATGTTGGCCGAGCAATGCATCGGCATCACGCCGGTCAGCGGCAACAGGTAGTTGAGCAGGCCGAACACCGACTTCTTCATCTCGCCGGCGTAGCGCGTCCCGCCGATCAGGATCAGCTTTTCGGTGAAATTGACCGCGATCACCGTTTCGCTGCGCGTGCCGTGCTTTTCGGGATCGGCGTGGAAGCTCGGCAGGTCGATGATCGTATATTCCGGCACGAACCCCTTGAGCTCGCGCGCCTCGGGACGGACCAGCATCGTCCGGATGAACAGGTTATGCCACGCCAGTTCGGTGACGACGCGGACCCGAACGCGGTGCTCCGGCTGCGATCCGCCGAACAGGTCCTGGATATATAGGTCTTCCTTGTCGTTCAGCGCCGCCATGAAATCGCGCTTGAGCGCGGCGAAATGCTCGGGCGACATCGCCTTGTTCGACTTGCCCCACCACACGGTGTTTTCGGTTTCCGCGTCGCGGACGGTAAACTTGTCCTGCGCCGAGCGGCCGGTGTGCCGGCCGGTCTCGACGACCAGCGGACCGTCGGCGCTGAGCTTGCCCTCGCCGCGGCGCACGGCGGCGTCGACCAGCCGCGCAGTCACCAGGTTCCAGTGCAGGTCGGCGCGCGTTTCGATGCCCTGCGATTCGAGCCCGGCGTCCGGAATACGCTCACTCACGATAGAATTCCTCACGGCTGGATGATGGCGCTGCATACGTATGCAGGCGATTGCCCGCGCCCATATCCCCGCGCCCTATCGCCGTCAAACCGCCCATTGAGCGCGTGCCGGCTTTCCTCTACCCACGCGGGCATGACGGCCACGATCGCCCTCGTCGACGACGACCGCAACATCCTCACCTCCGTGTCGATAGCGCTGCAGACCGAAGGATTCCTCACCCGAGTATATTCGGACGGCGAAACAGCGCTGAAGGCATTGATCGACAATCCGCCCGACCTCGCGATCTTCGACGTCAAGATGCCGCGCATGGACGGGCTCGAACTGCTCCGCCGGCTGCGCGAGAAGAGCCAGATTCCGGTGATCTTCCTGACCAGCAAGGACGACGAGCTCGACGAAGCGCTCGGCCTCGCGATGGGCGCCGACGATTACATCGCCAAGCCGTTCAGCCAGCGCCTGCTGATCGCGCGCATCCGCGCGATCCTGCGCCGCACCGAAGCCAGCCAGGCGAGCGCCAATGGCGACGAAAGCACCGCCGAAGCGCTGATCGATCGCGGCCGGCTGCAGATGGACCCGGCGCGGCATCGCGTGACGTGGGGCGGCGACAACGTCACGCTGACCGTCACGGAATTCCTGATCCTGGAAGCGCTCGCGCAGCGCCCGGGCGTGGTCAAGACGCGCAACCAGTTGATGGATGCGGCGTATCAGGACGACATCTACGTCGACGACCGCACGATCGACAGCCACATCAAGCGCGTCCGCCGCAAGTTCCGTGAGGTCGACGGCGATTTCGACGCAATCGAAACATTATATGGCGCTGGCTACCGTTTTTCGGAGGATTGACCCCGGCGGCGAGGACGGTGCCGGTCGCGACCTGTCGCTGCGCTGGTCGGGACGGATTTCGCTGACCACCCGTATCCTCGCGCTCAACATCTTCGCGCTGGCGATGCTCGCGGGCGGTTTCTTCTATCTCGATTCGTACCGCAGCCGAATCCTCGACGCACGCGGCGCGCAGGCGAGTCGCGAGGTCCGGCTGATCGCCGCTGCGATGAATGCGGCCTCACCCGAGCATCGTGCCGCGCTTGCGCTGCAACTGGCGCGCGACACCGGCACGCGCATCCGCCTGTTCAAGCCCGACGGCACGCTAGCGGGCGACACGCGTGCGATGGGACTGCGCAACGTCCAGCTGATCGACCCGACCACGCAAGGGTGGCAGCTGCAAGCCGCGCGGTTCCTCGATGCGATGATCGACACCGTCGTCAACGCGCCGCGCGCGCCGCTCTATCGCGAGCGCCGCGCCGGCGGCGAATGGCCCGACGTGCGGACCGCGCGCACGACTCCGACCGCGCCCGCCACGATCTGGCGCGCGCCCGACCGCACCCCGGTGATCACCGCGGCGGCCGCGCTCGGCGACGGCGAGGTCGTGATGACCACCGCCAACGCGCGCGACATCACCCAGACGGTGCGCAGCGAGCGGTTTCGGCTGAGCGTCGTGCTGGCGATCGTCGCGCTGGTTTCGATCTTCCTGTCGTTGTTCCTCGCGCGAACGATCGTGCGGCCGTTGCGGCGGCTGGCGCGCGCGGCGGTGCGGGTCCGGCTGGGACGAGCACGCGAAGTCGTGGTTCCTCGCCTGCCCTCGCGCCGCGACGAGATCGGCAGCCTCGCGCGCGCGCTCTCCGACATGAGCCAGGCGTTGCGCGCACGGATCGACGCGACCGAAGCCTTCGCCGCCGATGTCGCGCATGAGATGAAGAACCCGCTCGCGTCGATGCGGTCGGCGCTCGAAAGCCTCGGATCCGTCAAGGACCCGGCGTTACGCGAGCGGTTGCTGGCGATCCTGCGTGACGACGTGCAGCGGCTCGACCGGCTGATCACCGACATCGCCGAGGCGTCGCGGCTCGATGCGCAGCTCAGCCGCGCCAAGTTCGACGAGGTCGATGTGGCGGCGATGCTCGACGGGCTGATCGCACAGCGCAACGACCGCGGAATCGAACGCGGCGTGCGCTTCAGATTCGACAACCAAATCCGCGGGCGGGCGTCGGTGATGGGCGAAGGCGCGCGGCTGGAACGTGTGTTCGAGAATCTGTTCGAGAACGCCGTTTCGTTTTCGCCCGACAACGGCTTGATCGCGGTCGGCACGGCGATCGACGGCAGCGAAATGGTCGTGCGGATCGAGGACGAAGGCCCCGGCGTCCCGGTCGAAGCGCGCGAGTCGGTGTTCAACCGCTTCCAGTCGATTCGCCCCGCAACCGAGGAATTCGGCAAGCATTCGGGGCTCGGCCTCGCCATTGCGCGCACCATCGTCGAGGGGCATCAAGGCAGCATCGTGGTGGAATCGCGCGAGGACCGGCTGAGCGGCGCGCGGTTCGTGGTCCGCCTGCCGCTCGCCCCCTATCGGTAAGGACGCCCGTCATCGCCCTCCCCTCATCCGAAACACTCCACGTCTCCAGCGTCGCGATCGGCGGCCGCGCGGTGCTGATCGAGGGTGCGTCGGGAATGGGCAAGTCGGACCTGGCGCTGCGGCTGATCGACCGCGGCGCGACGTTGATCAGCGACGATTACACGCTGCTGACTCGCGTCGAGGGAGCACTCGTCGCATCGGCCCCAGCCACGATCGCGGGTCGGATCGAGATTCGCGGACTGGGTATCGTTCCGCTACCGCATACCGACAGCGCCCCAGTGGCGCTGGCCGTTCGCCTCTCCGACGCCCCCGAACGCCTGCCGATGGGGGAAGACGTGCGGCGGATCGCGGGGGTCGGCATCCGCTCGGTCGCGATCGACGCGCGGTCCGCCTCGGCGCCGATCAAGGTCGAACTGGCACTGAAGCACCTGTGCGGAGCGGCGACATGACCGATGCCAAGGAAATCCTGCTCGTCACGGGCCTGTCGGGCGCGGGCAAATCGACCGTGCTCAAGACGCTCGAGGATCTGGGGTGGGAAACGGTCGACAATCTGCCGCTGCGCCTGCTCGACCGCTTGCTCGGGTCACCGCCTGCGGAAGGCGCCGAGGACGACCAGCGCCCGCTAGCACTCGGCATCGATGCGCGGACTCGCGATTTCGACCCCGAGCGGATCGTCAAGCGGATCAAGAAACTGCGCGACGATCACGGCCACGACATCGGCACGCTGTTCCTCGATTGCTCCGGGTCCGAGCTCGAACGCCGTTTCTCCGAAACGCGCCGCCGCCATCCGCTCGCGCTCGACCGCCCGGCGAGCGACGGCATCGCGCGCGAACGCGAATTGCTCGCGCCGCTCCGACGCTGGGCCAACCGGCTGATCGACACGACCGACCTCGCCGCGAACGAACTGGCGCAGCAGGTGCGCGAGACGTTCGGGACCGAGGGGTTCGGTGAGCCGACGCTCGGCGTGATGTCGTTCGGGTTCGCGCGTGGCGTGCCCCGCAACGCCGACCTGGTGTTCGACATGCGCTTCCTGCGCAATCCGCATTGGGACGAGGACTTGCGCGGCGGGACCGGGCTCGACGCGGATGTCGCGGCCTATGTCGCCGCCGATCCGGCGTACGATGCCGCCATGACGCGGATCGAAGACCTGCTGCTTCTCCTCCTCCCGCGCTACCGCGCCGAGGGCAAGGCGTACGTGACCATCGCGTTCGGTTGTACCGGTGGGAGACATCGTTCGGTGCACGTCGCGGAGCGGGTCGCTGGGCGGTTGCGCGACGCTGGGTTTTCGCCCACGGTCACGCATCGTGATTTGGGGGCGGCGCCGCAGGATTCGCTGGAAGGTGCGCCGCGATGCGATTTGGGATAGCAAGCAGAGCATGATCGGGCTGGTATTGGTGACGCACGGGCGGTTGGCGTCCGAATTCGTGACCGCGATGGAGCATGTCGTCGGCCCGCAGACGCAGGTCGAGGCGATCGCGATCGGCCCCGACGACGACATGGAGGCGCGCCGCGCCGACATCGCCGCCGCGATCGCCAAGGTCGAGGTCGGCAAGGGCGTGATTCTGCTGACCGACCTGTTCGGGGGCACGCCGTCGAACCTCGCGATCTCGCTGCTCGAGCGCGGGCGGGTCGAGGTGATCGCGGGGATCAACCTGCCGATGCTGATCCGCCTCGCTTCGGCGCGCAAGACGATGAAGGTGCTCGACGCGGTGGTCGCGGCGCGCGAGGCTGGCCGCAAATATATCGCGGTCGCGTCCGAAGCGCTCGGCGAGGCCGCGGCCTGATGCCGGTCACCCGATCGGTCCAGATTACCAACAAGCGCGGCCTCCATGCCCGTGCCTCCGCCAAGTTCGTGACGCTCGCCTCGACCCAGCCGGTCGAGGTGATGGTGGTCAAGGACGGCCCCGGCGTCACCGGCACGTCGATCATGGGGCTGATGATGCTCGGCGCCGCGATGGGCGACACGATCACGATCAGCGCCGAGGGCGACGGCGCCGAAGCGACGGTCGGCGCCTTGTGCGAATTGGTCGAAGCCAAGTTCGGCGAGGATTGAGCCGCGTGCGCGACCGGGAGAAACTGCCATGCTCGAAATGCTGCGCCAGGCGCTGGCGGACAACAACAATGTGCTGATGGTGCGGATCTGCACCGCCGGGCAAAAGATCCCCAACGAACGCGCGATCATCGCGGTCGACGAATTGGGCGTCGTCGTACAGGGCGCTAACGACGGCGAATTCTACGTCCAGCCCTGGACCAACATCGCCTGGGTTGCGGTGTCGTGAGCCGATAGACGCGCGCCGATGCCCCGCGAGATCACCGCCTTTTCCAACACGCTCGTCAAGCGCGTCCGCTCGTTGCGCGACAAGAAGCACCGCCGCGCCGAGGGACTGTTCCTCGCCGAGGGGCTGCGCATCCTGACCGAGGCGCGCGAGGCCGGGCGCTTGCCCGAGTATCTGTTCTTCACGGCGGAGGGCGCGCCCCACCCGCTGGCGGCCGAATTGATCGCGGCGGTCGAAGGCGACGGCGGCGAGGCGATCCAGACCAGCCACGACATCCTCTCCAAGCTGTCGGGCAAGGACAATGCGCAGGCGGTGGTCGGCGTGTTCCCCGAATTCACCACGCCGCTCGGCGAGCTCGACCGCACCGCGTCGCCGATCTGGCTGGTCGCCGAACGGCTGCGCGATCCGGGCAATCTCGGCACGATCCTGCGCACCGGCGACGCGGTCGGCGCGGGCGGGCTGATCCTGATCGACGATTGCGTCGACCCGTTTTCGGTCGAGGCGGTGCGTGCGAGCATGGGCGCGCTGTTCACCGTGCCGATCGCACAGGCGCGATGGGACGAATTCGTACCCTGGCTGCGGTCCGGGCCCGGCCAGCTCGTCGGCCTGAGCCTGCAGACCGACAGCCATTACCGCGACGCAGCGTACCAGGCCCCGACCTTCCTGTTGACGGGCAACGAAGCGCAGGGCTTGCCCGATGCCTACGAAGCCGAATGCGACTTGCTGGTGAAGATGCCGATGTTGGGCAAGGCCGACAGCCTCAATGCCGCGGTAGCCACGGCCGTGATGGCTTACGAAGTGCTGGCCCGGGCGCGCGCCTGAAGGTTACACCGTCAGTTTGCGCTGCTGCGCGATATATTCGAGCTCGCGCGGCGAATCACTGTCCTGCGGGTTGATGTTGAGACACTTGCGATACGCGGCTTCGGCCGCGTCGAGATCGCCGAGTTCGACCAAATTATAGCCGATTCCCTTCAGCGCGAGGCACCGTTCCTCCGTCACGCGCCCGGGGGTCAGGTCGGCGGCGGCTTCCGACCGACGATAGGCGTCGAGCGATTCCTTCCACTTCTTCTGCTTCATCAAAATGTAGCCGAGCTCGTTGAGATACCGCGAATTCTGCGGCGCGAAGCCGATCAGGCGGGTGAAAGCGGTCTCGGCTTCGGGCAATCGCTGGAGATCGATCAGCGCGTAGCCGGTGACATATTGCGCGCGGCACCAGCCGGCGTCGATCGCGACTGCCGCACGCTTGGCCCTGGCGGCGTCGGCGAGATAGGCGGACGACTGTTCGGGCGTCACCGCGCAATAGATCTGGCGCTTTTCGTCCGCATATCGGCGTTCGAAATCGGCGAGTACGGGACGCATCAATTCAACCGCGGCACCGGGATTTTTCGCCCGGATCGCCGCCATCCCGGCGTCGTATTTCGCGTCGACGGTGGGCGGTATGCGTGAGCCCTTGGCGGCGTCGCGATCATCGTTGGAGGGCGGACGATTGGCCGGCGTGCCCGGGGGTAATTGCCGGACCGCTTGCCCGACGGCTGGCAGCGCGATCGCCAGCGCCGCACTCGCGAGGATCCATCGACCCGCCATTGCCAACCGCATCGCCCAATACTCCGACGACTCAACCTTCCGCGCTACGATCCGCTATCTCACTCACCGACGCAAGCTTCACCAGCGGGCGCGGCGTCTGCTCGACGATCGGGGGCGATTCGATCGAGCGGCCGGCGGTGTCGATGTTGTAATCCTCGAAGCGCTTCGCTTGCGTCAGCACCTGAGTCTCCAGGCTGCCGACGAACGCATTATACGCATCGTTGGCGAGCCCGATGTTTCGCCCCAGCTTGGCGACATGGCCGCCCATCACCGCGAGCCGCGCGTATAATTCCTTGCCCAGCTCGGCGATCTCGCGCGCCTCGCCGGCGAGCTTCTCCTGCCGCCACACCGCCGCGACCGTGCGCGCGATCGCGATCAAATTGGTCGGCGTCGCGAGCAACACGCGCCGGTCGAATGCGAAGTCCCACAGTGCCGGGTCCTGCTCCAATGCCGCCGACAGGAAATGCTCGCCCGGCACGAACATGATGACGTAATCGGGCGCGTCGTCGAACTGGCTCCAATACGCCTTGGCACCGAGCGCGTTGACGTGCGCGCGCATCGACGCGGCGTGGCGGACGAGCCCCGCGGCGCGCTCGGCATCGTCGATCGCGCCGAACGCGTCCTGGTAATCGTTGAGCGACACCTTGGCGTCGATCACCAGCGAATTGCCGCCGGGCACGCGGATGATCACGTCGGGGCGCAGCCGCCCACCCGCGCCGTCGTCGACCGATACTTCGGCGCGGAAGTCGGCCACGTCGGACAATCCGCAGCTTTCGAGCACGTTGCGTAGTTGTTGCTCGCCCCAGCGACCGCGCGCCTTGGGCGCGTTGCGCAGTGCATTGACCAGCTTGGATGCTTCGGCACGGACCGATTCGCTCCCGACGCGCATCGATTCGATCTGGCCCTTGAGGTCACCGAACGCGTCGCGCCGCTCCGCTTCGACCTTCGCGACCCCCTGTTCGTATCGTTCGAGCCGTTCGTGAACGGGTTGCAGCAAGGCCTTGAGATTCTGCCCGCTCGTCGCTTCGGACTGTTTGAATCGTTCGTCCGCGCGCTGGAGGAACTTGGCCTGTGCCTCGTCCAACAGCTTTTGTCCGACCTCGGCGAACTGCCGCCCCAGCGCTTCCTTCGCCGCGACCAGTTCGGCCAGCCGCGCCTCGAACGCCGCCTCGCGCTCGGCCGACGCCGCCTTGTGGCTGTCGAGCGCGCGCATCGCTTCGTCGCGCTCGCGCGTGACCTCGATCAGCGACATTCGTGTTAGATCGTACTGGTCGGCGTGCACCTTGGCCGCGGCGAGCTCGGCGACGCCATGCCGCGAGGCGAGCAGCCATCCGACGAGCACACCGATGGCGAGCGCACCCAGCGCGGCGAGAATGGCTCCGGTCATCCGCGGAACATAGATCGAACGATGAGCTTAGGATAGAGGGTTTTGCGTCGCGCCAAGCGACTTGACCTCAAGCCGCCTTCCGCAGCTTCGCGAGCTTCTTCATCAGCATGTCTCGCTTCAGCTTGCTAATATGATCGGTGAACAGCACGCCGTTCAGATGATCGATCTCGTGCTGGACGCACGTCGCCCTCAGCCCGTCCATGTCCTCTTCGTGCGCCTTCCCGTCGGCATCCTGCCATTTGACGCGGCATCGCGCCGGGCGCTCGACCTCGGCATATTGCTCGGGGATCGACAGGCAACCTTCGTTGTAGGTTGAGGTTTCGTCGCTAACCGACAGTATTTCGGGGTTAATGAATACCATTGGCTGCCGGACGGGATCGCCGCCCTCCTCTTCCGGCTCCTGCAAGTCCATCACGAAGATGCGGCGCTCGATTCCCACCTGCGTCGCGGCGAGGCCGATGCCCCGCGCGTCGTACATCGTCTCGAACATGTCGGCGACGGTCGCGCGGACGCCCTCGTCGATCGTGTCCACCGGCGCGGCGATGGCGCGCAGGCCGGGATCGGGAACTTCGAGGATCGTGAGCAAGGTCATGGCGGGTCAGCTAGAAAAGGCCCCGCGCTACGTCAAGCAAGCGCCATTTGTATGTGGCTACACCACAGGGCGCCGCGCGCGCATCGCCTGCGCCAGCGTGCCCTCGTCGAGATAATCGAGCTCGCCGCCGACCGGCAGGCCGTGCGCGAGCTGGGTGAGCCGCACCGGAAACCGCTCGATCCGCTCGGCGATGTAATGCGCGGTGGTCTGCCCCTCGAGCGTCGCATTCATCGCCAGCACGACCTCATCGATCCCGCCGCCCTCGACCCGTTGTACCAGGCGCGCGATTCCGAGATCCTCGGGCCGCACGCCGTCCAACGCCGACAGTCGCCCGCCGAGCACATGATAGCGCCCCGGAAACAGCCGCGAGCGCTCGAGCGCCCACAAATCCGCCACTTCCTCGACCACGCACAGGCTGCGCTGGTCGCGGCGCGGGTCGGCGCACACCGCGCACGGGTCGCTGGTATCGATATTGCCGCAGGTAGAGCACGTCGCGAGCTGCTGGTCGACCGCCTCCAGCGCCGCCAGCAGCGGTCCCATCGCCGCCTCGCGCTTTTTGAGCAAGTGCAGCACCGCGCGCCGCGCCGATCGCGGGCCCAGTCCGGGGAGTCGCGCCAGCGCTTGCGTCAGCGCCTCGATTTCCTGCGATGCCATGGCGGAACAGATAGGGGGTTGCCTGCCCCCATGCCAAGCGGCGATGAGCGCGCTCATGCGGATCGTCTTCATGGGCACCCCCGATTTTGCCGTTCCGGTGCTGGAGGCGCTGGTCGCGGGCGGGCACGACGTCGTGGCGGCGTACAGCCAGCCGCCGCGACCTGGCGGGCGGCGCGGACGCGAATTGGTGGCGTCACCGGTGCAGGCGCGGGCCGAGGCGCTGGGGATCGGGGTGCGGACGCCGCGGACGCTGCGCGATGCGGGCGCACAGGCGGAATTCGCGGCGCTGGCCCCCGATGTCGCGGTGGTCGCGGCCTATGGCTTGATCCTGCCGCAGGCGGTGCTTGACACGCCCAGGCATGGCTGCCTCAACGTCCACGCCTCCTTGTTGCCGCGCTGGCGTGGCGCCGCTCCGATCCAGCGCGCCATCCTGGCGGGCGATGCCGAGACTGGCGTGTGCATCATGCAGATGGAGGCGGGTCTCGATACGGGACCCGTGCTGCTCGAGGATCGCACCGCTATCAAGCGCAAGACCGCGGGCGAATTGACCACCGAGTTGAGCGCAATGGGCGCGCGATTGATGGGGCAGGTGCTCGACGACCTTGCCGCCTGTCCTCCCACCCCGCAGCCAGACAACGGCACGACCTACGCCAACAAGGTCGACAAGGCCGAGCTTCGGCTCGACTTCACGCGGCCTGCCGAGCAGGTCGAGCGCCAGGTGCGCGCGTTCAATCCGCCGGGGGCATTCTTCGAATGGGACGGCGAACGCATCCGCGTCCTGGCTGCCGACGTAACGGACGACATTGGCACGCCGGGATGCGTGCTCGACGGGCTGACGATCGCTTGCGGCACCGACGCGATCCGTCCCACGCTCGTCCAGCGCGCGGGTCGAGGCGTCATGACGTCAGACGAGCTTTTGCGAGGGTTTTCCGTGCCCTCCGGCACGCAATTGTGACTCGGTTCGCGCTGACGGTCGAATATGACGGCCGCCCATTCATGGGCTGGCAGCGGCAGGATCACGGGCCGAGCGTGCAGGCGGCAGTCGAGCGCGCGGCGCACGAGATCACCGGCGAGACGGTCGCGGTGCATGCAGCCGGGCGTACCGATGCGGGGGTGCATGCGCTCGGCATGCGCGCGCACCTCGATGTTGCGCGGCCGATCACGCCGTTCCGGCTGACGGAAGCGCTCAACGCGCGATTGCGGCCCGATCCGGTCGCGGTGCTGGCGTGCGAGGCGGTGGCGGACAACTGGCACGCGCGCTTCTCGTGCGTCGCGCGGCATTACGAGTACCGCATCGTCACGCGCCGGGCGCCGCTGACGTGGGAAACCGGGCTGGCGTGGCGCGTGCCGCAGGAACTCGACGCAGATGCGATGGCGGATGCGGCCCGCGTGTTGGTGGGCAGGCACGACTTCACGACCTTCCGTTCGGCGCATTGCCAGGCAGACAGCCCCTTGCGGACGCTCGACCGGCTTGAGGTCGTGGGGGACGGCGAGCGGATCAGCGTGTTCGTCTCGGCGCGGTCGTTCCTTCACCACCAGGTGCGGTCGATGGTTGGATGCCTGGCAATGGTCGGCCAGGGCAAATGGTCGAAAGCGGACCTCAAGGCGGCGTTGGAAGCGGCGGATCGCACGGCGCTGGGCTTCAACGCGCCGCCCGATGGCCTCTATTTCGTGCGCGCCGATTACCCCTGACGGCTGAACCGCGCGGCCAGCTCGACATGCGTCGACCAGCGGAACTGGCCGACCGGCTGGATCCAGTCGACCCGGTACCCACCTTCGCACAACATCTGAGCATCGCGCGCGAAACTGCTTGGGTTGCACGACACATAGGCGATGGCCAGTACCTTGCACCTGGCCAGGTTCGCTACCTGTTCCCGCGCGCCCGACCGCGGTGGATCGAGCACGATGGCACCGAAGCGATCCAGTTCCGTGGTGGTCAGCGGCCGGCGGTACAAGTCGCGATGTTCCGCGAACACCGGTCGTCCCGCGATCGCCGCCGCGCCCTTGAGCGACAGAATGGCGTTGCGACCCGCTTCCGCCGCATAGACCTTGGCGGGGGCCAGCGAGAGCGCGAAGGTACCGAGGCCTGCGAACAAGTCCGCGATCGTGGCCGGGGCGCCGACCGCCTCGCGCACCGCGGCGATCAACGCCGCCTCGCCCTCGCGCGTGGCCTGGAGGAAGCTGCCGTGCGGGAACGGTACCGGGACGCCGCCCAGCGTCACCGTCGCCGGCTCGGGCTCCCAGCGAGTCTCGGGGCCGATGCCGTCGTCGGTCGCGAAGCGCGCGATGCGGTGCTCCAGGCAGAAATCGTTGATCGCTTCGGCCGCCTCCAGCCCTTCGGCGCCTGCCCCGATCAGCACGTCGACCCCCTGGTCACACGACGTCAGCTGGATGTCGGCGCGGCGCCTGAACCCGATCCTGGCGAGCAATGCGCGCAACGGCGCGACAAGCGCGAACAGTTCGGGCGCGAGGATATGGCATTCCTGGATATCGACGAGCGCATGGCTGCCCGCCTCGGTAAAACCGATCCGCACGCGCCCGCCCTTGGCCTCGGCATGGAGCGTCGCGCGGCGGCGCGTGCGCGGCGGCGACAACAACGGCGGGCGAATCTCGGTCGCCAGATCATGCGCCGCGAGCGCGCTCGCGATGCGGTCGACGATGAAGCCCGCATGGCTGGCGTCGTCGAGGTGCTGGAGCTGGCACCCGCCGCAGATCGGGAAATGCCGGCACGGCGGCACTTGATGGTGGGGGCCGGGCGTGAGCGAACCGTCGGGGTTGAGGGTATCCCCTGGTGCGGCGAGCGCAGCGTGACGTCCGTCCGCGGTGACGCCATCGCCGCGCGCGGCGACGCGGACGATCATATCCGGACTCACAGCGACGCTCGCACCGCGCCGAGCTCGCGCGCGAGGTCGTCGGCGATAAACGCCCCGCCCAGCCGCCGAGCAGCCTCTCCATGGAGCCATATCGCGGCCTCTGGTCCTTCGCCCGCCGCGAGCATCACCCCAACGGCGCCGGCGAGCACATCGCCGGTGCCGGCGGTCGACAGCCAGCTGCTCGCGGCGGGCGCAACAACCGCTTGGCCTGTGGGCGTCGCGATGACCGTGTCCGGACCCTTGAACACGACGGTCGCGCCCGATTTCGCCGCGGCTCGGCGTGTCGCTTCGATCTTGCTGCCTGCATATTCGCCGAACGCCGCCTTGAACTCCCCGACATGCGGCGTGAGGACCGTGCCGCCCGTGCGCTTGCCGAGGGCGGCCAGCCGATCCTTGTCGAGCAGGTGAAGCGCGTCACCGTCGATCACCAGCGGCACCGCGATCGCAATCGCGGCGTCGAGCTTGCGCTCGGCGTCCTTCCCGCGGCCCAGCCCCGGCCCGACGACGATCGCCGCCGCCTTCTTGCCGTCGAGCGCCTTGCGCAGCGCAGCCACCGACCATTTCCGGCGCACCAGCGCGTGGGGCGCGCCTGCGCTTCCCTGATCGTCGAACAGCAGCACATATCCCGTCCCGGCGCGCATCGCCGCCTCGGCCGCCAGCGCGCCTGCACCGGGCATCTCGCCGCCGACGATCGCCACCAGGCCGCGCGAATATTTGTGCGCATCGACCGGCGGCGGTCCGAGGTCGGGGCGAGCCAGGGCGCGGCAATCGCTCGTGACATGCTTCAGGCCGATATCGACCAGGCGCACTGCGCCACACATCGCTGCGGCGGGCTGCAGCAGGTGCGCCGGCTTCAGCGCACCAAGCGCGAGCGTAATGTCGATATGCGGTACGTGGCCGAGCAGCGCGCCATCGTCGGTCGTGATGCCGCTCGGCAAATCCACGGCAAACGATAGCCGCGCACCGCCGGTCAGTCGCGCCAGCGCTTGCTGCGATGATGGATCGAGCGGGCGCGACAATCCCGTCCCGAACAGCGCATCCACCACGACCGGCGCGCCGTCCGCGCGATCGATACTCTCGACTTCTCCCGCGAACGCTTGACGCGCCGCGACCGCCGCCGCGCTCCTCGGGTCCGCGCAAGAGGTAACCCGCACGGGGACGCCGTTCGCTTTCAGGATGCGTGCCGCGGCATAGCCATCGCCGCCGTTGTTGCCCGGTCCGCACAGCACCAGCACGGGCGCACCCGCCGTCAGCCGCCGTACGGCCTCCGCGACGCCCGCCCCGGCCCGTTCCATCAGATCCTCGACGCTTGATCCGGCCGCAATCGCGCGTTCCTCCGCCGCGCGCATCTCGGCCGCGGTCAGGATCGGCTGGCCGTCGATCGGTGTCACTTGGCTGCCTTGGCCTTCACCGTCGCGGGCAGGCGATAGCGGTCGCCGCCGATCGCTACCTCGATGCGGCCGTCGCCCAACAGGCTGACCTGGGCGCTCTCCGCGCCGTCGGCGGCGATAACGCCGCGGCCGTCGTTGACGATCAGCAGACGATGGAAACCGTTGTCCGGGCGGCGCACCGTCAGGACCAGTCCCTCGGCCGATTGCGTCCGCTCGACGGTGCAATCGCGCGCGAACGTCCCCGCGCCGGTCGCGCATTCGATGCGGTCGTCGGCGGTCGGACCGGCGATGCTGTTCTCGAGCGTTTCGGCCGGGGTCGCCTGCTGGCCGCACGCGGCGAGCGCGAAAGCCAGCAGGAACGCGCTAGATATCCGCATAGACGTGCGTCTCCGCCGCGGCCCCGGGATGGGTGACGGCGCCTTGCAACGCGGGACCGACATTGCGGGCATAGCGCCACAACGCGCCCGATTGATAGTCGTTCACGCGAGGCGTCCACGCTGCGCGGCGCGCGGTGAGTACATCGGCGGGCACGTCGAGGTCGATCGTTCCGGCTTCGGCGTCGATGCGGATCGTGTCGCCATCCTCGATCAGCGCGATCGGCCCGCCGTCGGCGGCTTCGGGCCCGACATGGCCGATACAGAACCCCCGCGTAGCACCCGAGAAGCGGCCGTCGGTGATCAGTGCGACCTTCTCGCCCATGCCGAGCCCGTAGAGCGCCGCCGTGGTCGAGAGCATCTCGCGCATACCGGGGCCACCCTTGGGTCCTTCGTAGCGGATAACCACGACCTCACCTTCGTTGATCGCCCGCGCCTCGACCGCCGCGAAGGCATCTTCCTCGCAATCGAAGCACCGCGCCGGACCCTCGAATTGCAATCGGTGCATGCCCGCCACCTTGACGATCGCCCCATCAGGCGCGAGCGAGCCGCGCAAGCCTACGACGCCGCCGGTCGGGCTCAGCGGCGTCTTGACGTCATGAATGACCTTCTGATTGGGGTTCCACGTAACTTCGGCGATATTCTCGCCCAACGTGCGGCCCGTCACGGTCAGGCACTCGCCGTCGAGCAGGCCGTTATCGAGCATCGTCTTCATCAGCATGTAGACGCCGCCCGCCTCGTACATATCCTTCGCGACATATTGCCCGCCGGGCTTGAGGTTGGCGATGTACGGGGTCGACCTGAACGCTTCCGCGACGTCGAACAGGTCGAAGTCGATTCCCGCCTCGCTCGCCATCGCCGGCAAGTGCAGCGCGGCGTTGGTCGAGCCCCCGGTCGCCGCAACGACGCGCGCGGCGTTGATGAAGGCGGCGCGGGTGCATATGTCGCGCGGGCGCAGGTTGCGCTCGAGCAATTCCATCACCTGATGCCCCGCGGCAACTGCGATCTGTTCGCGCGTGCTGTAAGGAGCGGGCACCATATTGCTGTTCGGCAAGGATAATCCGATCGCCTCGCCCACACACGCCATCGTGTTGGCGGTAAACTGGCCGCCGCAAGCACCGTGACCGGGGCACGCGACCTTTTCCATCGCGTGGAGCTCGCTGATCGGGCAGGTGCCGGCGGCGAACTTGCCGACCACTTCGAACACGTCGACGACGGTGATGTCCTTGTCATGGAACCGCCCCGGCAGGATCGACCCGCCATAGACGAAGATCGACGGGATATTGAGGCGGAGCATCGCCATCATCATGCCGGGCAGCGACTTGTCGCATCCTGCGAACCCGACGAGCGCGTCGTAGCAATGGCCACGCACGCTGAGTTCGACCGAATCGGCGATGACCTCGCGGCTGACGAGGCTGGACTTCATTCCCTGATGCCCCATCGCGATCCCGTCGGTAACGGTGATCGTGTTGAAGCGGCGCGGCATTCCGCCGTTTTGCTGGACGCCCGCGCGCGCTGCATCGGCCTGGACGTCGAGCAACGTGTTGCACGGCGCGCTGTCGTTCCCCGCGCTGGCGAGTGCGACGAACGGGCGGGCGATTTCCTCCTCTGTCAGCCCCATCGCGTAGTAATAGCTGCGGTGGGGGGCGCGTTCCGGGCCGACCGAGACGTGGCGGCTGGGAAGGTTCGATTTGTCGAAGCGATTGGTCATGGCGCGATCGCCTATGTCGCGGGAAGGCCGTTTGGCGCAAGACTATTACGTGAAGGTGGTTTCAAGGCACCACCAATCGGGATGACCCAGCGCGATCCCGGCATGCGCGTCGGCGCGCGTTTCCTCGCTGTCGAACAGTGCGAAACACGTCGCGCCCGAGCCGGACATCCGCGCGAGCGTGACGCCGGGATGCGCGGCGAGGATCGCTAGCACGTTCCCGATGACCGGCGCGATCGTGCGCGCGGCAGCCTCGAGATCGTTGCGGCTCACCGCGTCCGGCTCCAGCGGCCCGCGATCGACGCCGTCCCAGCCGGCGAACACCGCGGCGGTCGAGACAGCGACGCCCGGATTGACCAACAGGACCGGGCGGCCTGTCAGTCCCTCGGCGGGAGTGAGTTGTTCACCTCTGCCCCGGCCATAGGCGCTCTCGCCCGCGAGGCAGGCCGGCACGTCGGACCCGAGCGCGAGCGCGATCTCCGCCATCTCGTCGATCCCGACCCCCCGCATTCGCGCCAGCGCGCGAAGCATCGCGGCGGCATCGGCCGATCCGCCGCCGATCCCCGAGGCCACGGGAAGCTGCTTGTCGAGCGTGATCGCGAGCGGCCGGAGCGTGCCGAATCGCGCGGCGAAAGCATCGCGCGCGGCGATGACGAGGTTGCCCTGGCCGATCAACGCATCGGCGAACGGGCCGGTTATGGTGAAACTATCGCTCGCCGCCTCGGCGACCGTCACGGCGTCGCCGTCGCGACAGAACGCGAACAAAGTCTCGATCTCATGATAGCCATCCGGCCGCCGCGCGCGGACGTGGAGCGCGAGGTTGATCTTGGCCGGGGCGAGTTCGGTGATCGTCACCTAGCGTCACATGTTGGGGTAATTAGGCCCGCCGCCGCCCTCGGGAACCACCCAGACGATGTTCTGTGTCGGGTCCTTGATGTCGCACGTTTTGCAGTGGACGCAGTTTTGCGCGTTGATCACGAACTTCGGGTTGCCCTCTTCTTCGCCGACGATCTCGTACACCCCCGCCGGGCAGTACCGCTGCGCCGGCTCGTCATACATCGGCAGGTCGTATTCGACCGGAATGTCAGGATTGCCCAGCGTCAAATGGACCGGCTGATCCTCCTCATGGTTGGTGTTCGAGATGAACACCGACGACAGCCGGTCGAACGTCAACACGCCGTCGGGCTTGGGATAGGCGATCGGCTGGACCTGATCCTTGCGCCACAGGCTCTGGTGGTCGGGATGGTGCTTCATCGTGAAGGGCATGCGGATGCCCCAGCTTTCGAGCCACATGTTTATGCCCGCCAGGATCGTGCCGAACCCCTCGCCGAACTTCTCGACGAGCGGGAGCACGTTGCGGACGACCGACAGCTCCTTCTTGACCCAGCTCTGGTCGTACGCCTCGGTATAGGCGACCAGCTCGTCGGACTGGCGCTGGCTAAGCACCGCATCGTACGCGGCGTGCGCGGCCATGATGCCGGACATCATCGCGGTGTGCGTGCCCTTGATCCGCGGGACGTTGAGGAACCCGGCACAGTCACCGATCAACGCGGCGCCGGGCATGACGAGCTTGGGCACCGACTGATACCCGCCGTCAGAAATGGCGCGCGCGCCATACGAGACGCGCTTGCCGCCCTCGAGGATCGACGCGATCGCCGGATGCGTTTTCCAGCGCTGCATCTCCTGGAACGGCGACAGGTAGGGGTTCGAATAATTGAGCCACGTTACGTAACCGAGCGCGACCTGCCCATTGGCCTGATGGTACAGGAACCCCCCGCCGTTCGACCCGGTCTCGCTGAGCGGCCAGCCCTGCGTGTGGATGACGCGGCCGGCCGCATGGTTCTCCGGCTTGATGTCCCACAATTCCTTGATGCCGAGGCCATAGACCTGCGGCTCGCAGTCGGCACGCAGGTTGAAGCGGTCGACGAGCTGGCGCGTCAGGTGCCCGCGCGCACCCTCCGAGAAGAAGGTGTATTTGGCGTGGAGCTCTAGCCCTGGCTGATAATCGGACTTGTGGCTGCCGTCGCGCGCTACGCCCATGTCGCCGGTCGCGACGCCCTTCACGCTGCCGTCGTCGTTGTAGAGCACTTCCGCCGCCGCGAAGCCCGGGAAGATCTCGACCCCCAGTTCTTCGGCTTGCCCCGCCAGCCAGCGGCACAGATTGCCCAGGCTGCCGGTGTAGGTGCCCTTGTTGTGCATGAAGCCGGGGGTGAAGAGATGCGGCATCGAGAATCGCTTTTTCTTCGTCAGGATCCAGTGCTGATTGTCGTTGACCGGCACTTCGGCGAGCGGACAGCCCTTCTCGCGCCAATCGGGGATCAGGTCGTCGAGGCTGCGTGGATCGATCACCGCGCCCGACAGGATATGTGCGCCGACCTCCGACCCCTTTTCGAGCACGCAAACCGCGATGTCGCCGCCCTTTTCCGCTGCCAGTTGCTTCAGCCGGATCGCCGCCGACAGCCCCGCCGGACCCGCGCCGACGATCACCACGTCGTACGGCATCGACTCGCGTTCGCTCATCACTTCCTCCCGAGGGCTAATGCCCCATTCAACAACGCCCGCCGGTCATCGCGCGGCGGCAACGGTTTGTCCCCGAAGCGGTGCCCGCGAATTGACCCCGCCGTCAACTATCGACTCTATGGGGATCACATGGGGGCTGACCAGCATAACGATTGGCGCGCGAGCGTCGCCAGCGCGCTCGAATGGTGGCGCGACGCCGGGGTCGATTGCGAGATCGATGATGGGCCGCGTGACTGGCTCGCGCGGATGCCGTCGCCCGACAAGCTGCCCGCCGCGGTGCGCGAAGCCCCGGTCGAAGCGATCAAGCTGCCCGAAACCTTGGCCGAATTCGCCGCGTGGCGAGCCGTGTCCGGCCCCGAGGCGGGCTGGCCGGGCCAGGCCCTCGCCACGCAAGGCGATGCCGCGAGCGGATTGATGATCGTCGCCGACATGCCCGACCGCGAGGACGATGCCGCAGGCGCCCTGCTGTCGGGCAGCGCCGGGCGGCTGTTCGACGCGATGCTCGCGGCGATCGGGCGCGATCGGCAATCCATTTATCTAACCGCGCTGTCGGTGAAGCGCCCGCCCGCCGGGCGAGCGAGCGACGAAACGGTCGAGCAATTGGCGACACTGATCCGCCATCATCTCTCGCTCGCCGCCCCGAAACGCGTGCTCGCGCTCGGTAATGCGGCGAGCCGTGCGCTCACGGGGATGGACGTCGCGGATGCGCGTGGAAGTTTACGCGTCATTAAGCATGATGGCGGGACAAGTGAGGTCGTGGCGAGCTTTCACCCGCGCTTCCTGCTGGAGCGGCCTGCGGCGAAGGCGGATGCCTGGAGAGACCTGAAGATGTTGATCGGGGGGTTCGAGTGAGATTTTCGTATTTGCTGGCGGCCACCGCGGCGGCGCTCACCCCGATCCTGGCGGCGCCTGCGTTGGCGGCGGGCGATCCTCCTGCCGCCGGCGCAATGAGCCGCGGTATTCCCGCCCAACTCGATTCCGGTCAGCGCGATGGATACCGCGCCGTGTTCAAGGCGATCCGCGAGCAACGCTGGGCCGACGCGCAGATCCAGCTGACCGCGATGAAGCCCGGCCCGCTCCACTCGATCGCCGCTGCCGAGCTCTACCTCGCCAAGGGGTCGCCCAAGGTGGAGAACGATCCGCTGCTCGCGGTGCTGGCCAACGCGCCCGAGCTGCCCGAAGCGCCGGCGATTGCGAAAATCCTGGCGTCGCGCGGCATCGTGGCCCCCGGGCTGCCGGTCCCGCAAAAGCTGGTCTGGGTCAACGGCGCGTCCACCCGCGGCCGCGCCAAGCCGACCAAGCTCGATCTCGTCGCCGCCGAGCTCGCGCTCAAGATGCAGCCCTTCATCAAGGACGATAAGGGCGCCGAAGCGCAGGCGTTGCTCGAAGCGACGCCCAACCTGACTCCCGAAGCGCAGACCGAATGGCAACAGCGCGTCGCGTGGATCTATTTCCTGCAGGGCGACGACAACAACGCCCGTACGATGGCGGCGAAGGCGCGTGTCGGCAGCGGCGACTGGGCGGTCCAGGGCGAATGGGTCGGCGGGCTCGCCGCGTGGCGGCAGGGCGATTGCACCGCCGCCGGGCAAGCTTTCGTCGCGGTCGCGGCGCGCGCGAGCGACATCGAACTGCGCGCGGCGGGTCTATATTGGGCGGCACGCGCCGACATGAAGTGCGCCCGCCCGCAATTGGTCGAGGCGCGGTTGAAGAACGCGGCGCAGCTCGACGAGACCTTCTACGGCATGCTCGCGCGGCAACAGCTCGGCATCAAGGAACAGCCGCGCGTCTCCGACGAGCTGATGCTCGCCGATTGGGACAAATTGCAGAACCGCCCCAACGTCCGCGTCGCCGCTGCGCTGGTCGAGATTGGCGAGACCGACCTGGCCGACGACGTGCTCAAGCAGCAGGCCAAGATCGGGCCCGCCTCCGAATACGCTTCGCTCGTCCGCCTGACCGAGACGCTCGACCTGCCCGAAACGTTGATGTGGCTCGGCAACAATTGCCCGCAAGGCACGCGCCCGCCGACGATCGCGCGCTTCCCGGCGCCGAAATGGGCGCCCGACGGCGGGTGGAAGGTCGACAAGGCGCTGGTCTACGCCCACGCGCTCCAGGAATCGCGCTTCAAGCGCACCGTGATCAGCCCGGCCGGCGCGTACGGCCTGATGCAGATCATGCCCGCCGCGGCGATCGATTATGCGCGAGAGCGCGGCATCACCGTCGATCGCGGCGCGCTCGCCACGCCATCGGTCAACATGGCGGTGGGTCAGCGCACGCTCGAGCGGCTGAGCACGCAAAGCTTCGCGAACGGATCGCTGATCAAGGTGATGGCGGCATACAATGCCGGGCCGGTACCGGTAACCGCGTGGAACGCCATCGTCAAGGACGGCGGCGATCCGCTGCTCTACATCGAATCGATCCCGTACTGGGAAACGCGCGGTTACGTGACCACGGTGATGCGCAATTACTGGATGTACGAGGCCAAGGACGGCCGCCTCACCTCGCCGAGCCGCGAGGCGCTCGCGCAGGGCAAGTGGCCGAAGTTTCCGGGGGCGAAGTAACCACCTCAATCCGCCGTTCGTGCTGAGCTTGTCGAAGCACGTGTGCTAGGGCACGCCCTTCGACAGCTCAGGGCGAACGGAGGTGCTTGTGGCGATCGACGAAACCCGCGAATTCCTGCCCGTCCGCATTGCCGTCCTGACCGTGTCCGACACGCGCGGCCTCGCAGAGGACAGATCGGGCGATACGCTCGTCGAACGGATCACTACCGCGGGCCACATTTTAGCGGACCGCGCGATCGAACGGGACAGCATCGATGCGATCGTCGAGCGGCTGGCCCTTTGGATCGCCGACCCCGAAATCCATGTCGTCATCACTACCGGCGGCACCGGCGTGACCGGGCGCGACGTCACGCCCGAAGCGGTCGAGGCGGTGGCCGAAAAGATGATCCCCGGTTTCGGCGAAGCGTTCCGCTGGCTCAGCTACGAGAAAATCGGCACCTCGACGATCCAGTCGCGCGCGTGCGCGTGCGTCGCCGGCGGCACCTACATCTTCGCGCTGCCCGGCTCGACCGGCGCGGTGAAGGACGGCTGGGAGCTGATCCTCAAGGACCAGCTCGACAGTCGCTTCCGCCCCTGCAATTTCGTCGAGCTTATGCCGCGCCTGACCGAGCGCTGACCCCTATTTCTTCGGATTGAGGTACGCACGCACGTCGTTCAGCGCCGACGCCATCCATTCGAGCAAGTCGGCGAAATTGGTCTGGTTCAGCCCGCCGATCGTCGACACGTCATGGTCGAAGACCAGCTCCTTCTTGTCGTTGACGCGCGCGCGGAGGAAGCGTTTGTCGGTGTTCCATTTGTTCGCGAATGCCTCGGTATTTTGCGGGTCGGCTTCGAAGCTGACGTAGAACTGGATCGCCGCGCACTGCTTATGCTCGACGCAATCGTAGAAATAGATCGAAAACGAATAGCCCGACGCGGCGCTGTCGATCTCCGGATCACCGACGCCGTCCTTGCCCAGCTTCGCCTTGTACCCGGCCTTTTGCAGCGCGGCGACAATCGTGTTCGGGTCGCTCGCGCACACCATGTTGGCGCCGCACGGCTTGTCGTCCTTTGCCTGCACGGACGATGCGAGCGTCCCGAGCGCCAGCCCCAAACCCAACAGGAAATACCGCTTTTTCATCATACCGCCCCCGGTTGTTTCAGCGCTTTTTCTGCTGGCTTCGCCGCCGTCCCGCAAGCCTTTATTCGGCGGCGGGCTGCATCGCCGCAAGTTCGTTGCCGTTGGGATCGCGGAAGTGGAAGCGCCGTCCACCGGGGAACGCGAAGATCGGCTGGCTGATCGTCCCGCCCGCGCTCGTCACCGCCGCCAGCGTCGCATCGAGATCGTCGACCTGAATCACCGGCAACGGCGCGCTGGTCCATTCGGCGCGGTCGCCCTGTAGCCCCAGATCGGTCTCACCGCTCTGCGTCGCGGCATAGGTCGGGCCGTAATCGGCGAAGTCCCAGCCGAACGCCGCCGCGAAGAACGCCTTGGTCGTTTCTGTGCTCTGCACCGGCAGTTCGACATAGTTGAGCTTCGCCATATCCGTCTCCAATGTTCTTGCTATGTTCTAGAGCGCGTGGCACATTCCCGCAATGGCAAAAGCCCGTCCCGTCCGCGGCGCCACGGTCAATCGTGAAAGCACGCGCTTCAATCTGCCCGAACGGCTGACCGATGGCGACTGGCTCGACGCGCTGGAGGACGTCGACGGCGCGCCGCCCAAACTCAAGACGACGGTGACGGTCGAAACCCCGCGCACGATCATCACGCGCAACGCCTCGCCTGACATCGGGTTCGACCGATCGATCAATCCGTATCGCGGGTGCGAGCATGGCTGCATCTATTGCTTCGCGCGGCCGACGCACGCGTATCACGATCTGTCGCCGGGGCTCGATTTCGAGAGCAAGCTGTTCGCGAAGCCCAACGCGCCGGTGCTGCTGCGCGAGGAGCTGAGCAAGCGCGGCTATGTCTGCAAGCCGATCGCGTTCGGCACCAACACCGATCCGTACCAGCCGATCGAAGGGCATTGGCAGATCACGCGCGAGTGCATCAAGGTGCTGGCCGAGACCAATCACCCGCTGACCATCACGACCAAGTCCGACCGCGTCGTGCGCGACATCGACCTGCTGGCGCCGATGGCGGCGAAGGGCCTGGCGGCGGTGGCGGTGTCGGTGACGTCGCTCGACAGCACAATCGCGCGCACCGTCGAGCCGCGCGCGCCGCACCCCGAACGCCGGCTGACCGCGGTGCGACGGCTCGCCGACGCCGGCGTGCCGGTGTTCGTGTCGATCGCCCCGGTGATCCCGGCGATCACCGACCACGAGATCGAGCATATCGTCGAGCGCGCGGCGGAAAGCGGGGCGAAGGGCATCAATTTCCTCCCCGTCCGCCTGCCGCACGAAGTCGCGCCGCTGTTCCGCGCGTGGCTCGACGCGCATTTCCCCGACCGCGCGGGCAAGGTGATGGCGATCATCCGGGAGATTCGCGGCGGCCGCGACAACGACCCCGATTTCTTCACCCGGATGAAGGGGCAAGGCCCGTGGGCGGAGTTGATCCGCACGCGCTTCCAGATCGCGATCCGCAAGCATGGGCTGAACAAGGAGCGGCTGGCGGTGCGGAGCGATTTGTTCAGGCCGCCGAGGGGGGCTCAGGGGGAATTGTTTTAGTGCGACTAGCGCTCGATCTCCTTTAGCGGACCAGCCGCGAAAAATCCCTTCCAGCCCGAAGCGCTCACAATACGGCCATCGCGAAAGGAAAATTTGATTGTCGACGTGACACTCGATTTGCTGTCGATGAATTCGACATCCATTTTCCACTCACTACAGGCGTTCGCCGGCGGTGGGGGCGTTCCACTCCAAGTGCTGAAACGAAAACTATCTGCTCGTAAATTAAGGGCCATCGCTCGCAGTCCTTGAACCCCTGTTCCGAGCGGGCGCCCGACGTCCCCGCCGCCTAAACTAAAATCGGCCGATGGGGCGACCACTGAGGCGAGCGTAAAATCATCCTTCCATCCACGGCTACGGGCACGATCGACCGCATCGATAGCGCGATGAGAAAGGACATCGATAACATCCGTCATACTAGCGGTCGCCGGGAGGTCGCATTTAACGACGCCGGTGGCCGCAGGAAACGCGGTGTTCGCAATGATCATCGCGAATGGAATAATCATTTCGGTCGACTCTTCATCAACGGCTGGATCTTCGTCCCGAAATCCTCGACGCCAGCCACGAAATCGTCGAACGTCAGCAGCACGCCGCCGGTGTTCGGCACCTCGGCCATTTCGTCGAGCATCCGCGCGATGCTCGCGTAACTCCCGACCAAAGTCCCCATGTTGATGTTGACCGCCCCTTCCGGCGCGGCGAGCTGGCGGACGTTGGTGGTGGCGTTGACCTTGTCGGCGGCGCCCTGGTCCTTGAGCCAGCTGATCGCGTCGACATCGACTCCGGCGTTGATGTGCTGCCACCGCGCCATCGCTTCCTCGTCGGTGTCGGCGGCGATGATCATGACGAGCACGAACACCGACACGTCGCGGCCGGTCTTCGCGGTTGCCTCGGCCAGCCGCTCGTTGTTGAACGCGAACGCGGTCGGGGTGTTGACGCCCTTCCCCAAGCAAAAGGCGTAATCCGCCCATTTCGCCGAGAAGGCGAGCCCCTCGTCCGACGAGCCCGCGCAGATGATCTTCATGTCGCCCTCGGGCTTGGGACGGACGAGGCAGTCGTCCATCTGGTAATAGTCGCCCTTGAAGTCGCTCCGCCCGGTTTCCCACAGCTCGCGCAGGATGCGAGCATATTCGTCCAACATCTGGTAACGATTACGGAAATGCTCGTCGCCGGGCCACAGTCCCATCTGGCTGTATTCGGGCCGTTGCCACCCGGTGATCAGGTTGAGCCCGAACCGCCCATGGCTGATCGAATCGATCGTGTTGCACATCCGCGCCGCGAAGGCGGGCGGGATGACCAGCGTCGGGCAGGTCGCATAGATTTTGATCTTCTCGGTCACCGCGGCGAGCCCCGCCATCAGCGTGAAGCTCTCCAAGCCATATTCCCAGAACTCGGTCTTGCCGCCGAACCCACGCAACTTGATCATCGAGAGCAGGAAGTCGAGCCCGTGCTTCTCCGCCGACTGCGCGATTTGTTTGTTGAGATCGAACGACGGCATGTATTGCGGCGCGTTCTCCGAAATCAGCCAGCCATTGTTGTTGATGGGCACGAAAACGCCGACTTGCATGGGCTTAGCTCCTGAGGAAATCGAGGACGATGCGGTTGAAGGTGTCGGGATCGGTGACGTTGCAGGCGTGGCCGCCCCAGTCCATCAGCGATAGCGAGATGTTGTCGTTGGCGGCGGCGAGGTGCTCCGACGCGGTGTAGGGCGCGAGCATGTCGTCACGCGCGGCAAGCGCCAGCGTCGGCGTGGTAAGGCTGCCGATCCATGCGGTCCCATCGAACGCGGCAATCGCGGCGATGCGCGCTCGAAGTGTCGCTTCCGGCTGAAAATGCGCGACATGGTGGACGGCGTTGCGGTCGAGCTGGTCGCCATGCTCTGCGATCCAGCTTGCAGGGAACAGGAAGATGGGTTGGGCAGCGACATAGGCGGCGGGGCCACCCGATTTCAGCACATGCAGTCGCGCGTCGAAGCAACGCAGCGTCACCGGATCGGTCTTCACCCAGCCGTTGACGACGACCAGCTTGTTCAGCCGCTCGGGAGCAATCCGCGCTAGCGCCAGGCCGATGATCCCGCCGAGCGCATGGCCCATCAGATCGGCGCGAGCGATACCCGCGCCGTCCATCAGCGCGATCACGTCGCGCGCCATGTCGTCGATCGACGTCGGAATGGGGATCGCCGGGTCGCTCTTTCCGGTCCCGCGATGATCGTAAACGATCACTCGATGCGCCTCGGCCAGCGCCGGCAGGTTCGGCGCCCAATAACTGCCCGATCCACCCAGCCCGGCCGACAGGATCAGCGGCGGGGCGTCACCATGCCCATGCTCTTCATAATAGAGTCCGCCCGCCTGCCCCATTCACGCCTCCCCGGCGAAGGCCGGGGCCCAGCATCGGGCCGCTCGCAACTGGGCCCCGGCCTTCGCCGGAGAGGTGTATAGTGCTGGCTCAGCCAATGTGCGCGACCGACGCGATCTCGACCAGGCAATCGGGCTTCACCAGCTCGCACTTGATGCAGTAACGCGCGGGCTTCGGGCCGGGGAAATACTCGGCATAGACCTGGTTGAACGCGGCGTAATCGCCGAGATCCTTGAGGAAGATATGGTTCATCGCGACGTCGGCCATCGTCGCGCCGGCCGCTTCGAGCGTCGTCTTGATCACCTCGAGCACATGCCGGGTCTGCGCCGCCGCGTCGCCGACATGGAGCACCGCCCCGCCCTCGCCCAGCGCCAGCACGCCCGAGACGTAGACGGTGTTCCCCGCCTTGGCGCCGGCCGAATATGGCGCGATCGGGGTCGGGAATTGCGGCGGGTTGATGGGCTCGAACGCCATGACATCAGTCCTTACTATCTGGTTGGGGAAGTTGGCCGAAACTGCCGCAGAAGTCCGCTACGGTGCTGACCCAGCCGAAGAATTTCTCGACGTTGTAGACCGTCGCGTCCTGCATCGCGGGCGGGCCGAGATGGTGCGTCGCGTCCTCCAGCATCACGCCGAAATATTCGAGGTGGAAGCCGTCGCGCAGCGTGCTCTCGACGCAGACGTTGGTCGCGATGCCGACGAACACGATGTTGCGGATGCCACGCGCGCGCAGCGTCGAATCGAGCTGCGAGTTGAAGAAGGCGGAATAGCGCGTCTTGTGGAGCGTGATATCGCCCGGCTGGGGCTTGAGCGCATCGACCAGCTCGTAGTCCCACCCGCCGCGCGCGAGCAATTGCCCGGCTAGTTCGGGCCGTGCGCGCATCGTCTTGAGCGCATTGGACTTGTGCCAGTTGGGTGACCCCGGACCGCCGGCTTCCTTGTAATCCTGATCCCAGCCGTTCTGGAGGTAGACGACTTGCACCCCGGCCTTGCGCGCGGTGTCGAGCACCGTCGCGATCTTGCCGATCGTCCCCGCCGCGCCCGCGATGTCGAACCCCGCGAGATCGACATAGCCGCCCTCGCTCGCATAGGCGTTCTGCATGTCGATCACGACGACCGCGGTCTCGCGCGGGGCCAGCCGCAGCGCCTCGGGCCGGGCGCTGAGCGTTACGCCATTCTCGCCGGCGCTGCCGGTCGTCACCATGTCCATTTAGACGAAGCTGCCCGTCCCCGCGCCGAAAGGCAAGTCAGGCTGCGCTGGCCAGTTTGTAATCCTTGTACCGCGCACGAAGCTCGGTCTTGAGGATCTTGCCCGTCGCGGTGTGCGGCAACTCTTCGACGAAGAGGATCTCATCGGGCAGCCACCATTTGGCGACGTGCTTCGCCAGGTGTGCGGTGATCTCCTGTGGGGTGACCTCGCCGCCCGGCTTGCGCACGACGAGCAGGATCGGGCGCTCGTCCCATTTGGGATGATAGACGCCGATCGCGGCTGCTTCGTGCACGCCGGGGCAGCCGACCGCGGCATTTTCCAGGTCGACCGAACTGATCCACTCGCCGCCCGACTTGATCACGTCCTTGGCGCGGTCAGTGATCTGCATCGTGCCGTCGGGGTGGAGCACCGCGACGTCGCCGGTATCGAACCACTGGTCCTTGTCGACCGCGTCCTGCTCCGCCTTGAAATAGCGCTTCACGACCCATGGCCCGCGCACCTGCAGCCGGCCGGAGCTGACGCCATCGCGCGGCTGCTCCTTATCGTCGTCGTCGAGCACGCGCAGCTCGATCCCGAAGGGAATCTGCCCCTGCTTGCTGACCAGATCGAGCTGCTCGTCCAGCGTCATATCGTCCCACTGCGGCGGCGGCGTGCCGGCGGTGCCGATCGGCGAGGTCTCGGTCATGCCCCACAGATGCTTGACCACCACGCCCATCCCCATGATTCGCTCGATCATCGCGCGCGGACAAGCCGATCCGCCGATCGTCACTTGCTGAAGATGCTCCGGCTTCTCGCCGGTCGAATCGATGTGCTGGAACATCGCCAGCCACACGGTCGGCACGCCGGCCGAATGCGTGACCTTTTCCTGATTCATCAAGCGGCAGATCACGCTCGCTTCGTTGGTCGCCGAATAGACGATCTTCGCGCCCGCCAATGCGCACGCAAACGGCAGCCCCCAGGCGGCGGCGTGAAACAGCGGCACCACCGGCAGCACCACCGCGCGCGGGCTGAGGTTGAACACCCACGGTGCGACTTCCGCCATGGCGTGGATCACGGTCGAGCGATGTTCGTACTGAACGCCCTTGGGGTTCCCCGTCGTGCCGCTGGTGTAGCAGATCATGCAGGGGTCGCGCTCCGGCCCCTCATGCCACGCATACTTGCCGTCCTCGCCGTCGAGGATCGTCTGGAAACCGTCTGGCCCCAATTCGTCGTACGCGACGTAATGCTCGATACTCGTCCATTGCGGCTTCAACCGGTCGACCAGCGGCTGGAACTGCTTGTCGTAGAAGAGGACGCGGTCCTCGGCATGGTTGGCGATGTAGACCAGCTGCTCGTCGAACAGCCGCGGGTTGATCGTGTGGATCACCCCCCCCATCCCGATCGCGCCGTACCACGAGGTCAAGTGGTGATGGTGGTTCATCGCCAGCGTCGCGACGCGGTCACCGGGCGCGATACCCTTCTTCTCGAGCCACTGCGCGAGCTTGCGCGCGTCGCGGTGGACGCCGGCCCAGTCGGTTCGCGTCTCGCGACCGTCCGCCCAATAGCTGACCAGCTCGCGGCTGCCATGCTCGCGCGCGGCGTGATCGAGCAGCCGCATCACGCGCAGTTCGAAATCCTGCATCGCACCCAGCGCCATCACGCTCTCCCCGCCGCTATCTCGCGGGCAGTATTTCGCGCCTAGCCGACCAGCGCAAGCCGTTGTGGCGGGGCGATCACGACCTCGGCGGACGAAACACCGGGCAGGCCGGCGATGCGATCCGTCAATTCGAGGTCCAGCAGGAAGTCGCGGCCGAGCAGCACCGTCGCGCTTCCACCATCCGGCAACGCCGCGGTCACGCGTGCCTCACCCCTCGCGCCCCGCGCTTCCGACAGCAGCGCACAGATCGCGGGAATCGCAACGACGTCGTCGACCGCGATATCCAGCATCATTCGCGTCGTATTGGCCAGGCTTTCGAACGGCTGGATGCGCTTGATTGTGACGCGCGGGGTTTCCTCGCCCGCACGGCGGTCGAGTTCGACCGTCAGCAATCCGCACCCGCCATTGCGCGCGGCTTCCTCCAGGTCGCTCGCAACGACCTCGTCGAAACACGTCGCGACGAACTGACCCGACGGGTCCGACATCGTCGCCATCATGTAGCGGCGTCCCTTGGCGGAGGTGCGCCAGCGGGCATCCTCGACCATCGCCGCCATCACCGCGCCGGCGCGGCCATTTTCGGGGATCTGGATATCGCCCAGATCGGCGAAGCGGCGTGCGCCATGCATTTTGGCGAGTTGCGCGAATCGGTCGACCGGATGCGCGGAGAAATAGAAGCCGAACGCCTCTTTCTCCTGCTCCATTCGCTGCGCGAGGGTCCAGCGGACCGAGAGCGGCAGCTTGATGTGCGTGCCCGACGCCTCGCTTTCGCCGAACAACCCGCCCTGCCCGCTGGTCTTCTGGTCGTGCACGCGCGCCGCGGTGGCGAGGATCGTTTCGGCGCACGCGAAGATGCCGGCGCGGTTGGGATCGACCCCGTCGAACGCGCCGGCCGCCGCCAGTGTTTCGAGTTGGCGTTTGTTCAGGAGGCGCGGATCGACGCGGTGCGCGAAATCGTCGAGATTCGCGAACGCGCCGTTGGCGTCGCGCTCCTCGACCAGCCGCTCCATGGCACCCTCGCCCACCGACTTGAGTGCGGCGAGCGCGTACCGGACCGCCAATCCCCCGCCCGCCGGCTGCACGTCGAACTCCGCCGCGCTGGCGTTCACGTCGGGCGGCAGGATCGCGACGTCGAGCCGGCGCATGTCGTCGACGAAGATCGCAAGCTTGTCGGTCAGGTGCAGGTCGTAACACATCGACGCCGCGAAGAATTCGTGTGGGTGATGCGCCTTGAGCCACGCGGTCTGGTACGCGAGCAGCGCGTACGCCGCGGCATGCGACTTGTTGAACCCGTAGCCCGCGAACTTGTCGATCAAGTCGAACAGCTCGTTCGCCTTGGCCTTGTCGATCTGGTTGGTTTCCAGGCACCCGGCGACGAAATGGTCGCGCTGCGCAGCCATTTCGGACGCGATCTTCTTGCCCATCGCGCGGCGCAACAGGTCGGCACCGCCGAGCGAATAGCCCGCCAGCACCTGCGCCGCCTGCATCACCTGTTCCTGATAGACGAAGATGCCGTACGTCTCCGCCAGGATCGGTTCGAGCAGCGGGTGTGGGTAGGTGATCGGCTCCTGCCCGTTCTTGCGCCGACCGAAGCTCGGGATGTTGTCCATCGGGCCGGGCCGGTAGAGCGAGACGAGCGCGATGATGTCGCCGAAATTGGACGGGCGAACCGCGGAGAGCGTGCGCCGCATCCCTTCGGATTCGAGCTGGAACACGCCGACAGTGTCGCCCTTCTGGAGTAACTGATAGACGTCCTCATCGTCCCAGGTCAGCGCGTCGAGATCGAGCGCGATGCCGCGCTTGGCGAGCAATTGCGTCGCCTTTTGCAACACCGATAGCGTCTTGAGGCCGAGAAAGTCGAACTTCACCAGACCCGCATATTCGACATATTTCATATCGAACTGCGTGACGGGCATGTCGGAACGGGGGTCGCGGTAGAGCGGCACCAATTCGGCCAGCGGGCGATCGCCGATCACCACGCCCGCGGCGTGCGTCGAGCTGTGACGCGGCAATCCCTCCAGCTTCATCGCCAAGTCGAGCAGATGCCGCACGTCCTTGTCGCCGCGATACTCGCTCGCCAGTTCGCTGACGCCGTTGAGCGCGCGGGTCAGCGTCCACGGATCGGTCGGGTGATTGGGAATCAACTTCGCCAGCCGGTCGATCTGGCCGTAGCTCATCTGGAGCACGCGCCCGGTGTCCTTGAGCACCGCGCGCGCCTTCATCGTCCCGAACGTGATGATCTGCGCGACGGTGTCGCGGCCGTATTTCTGCTGGACGTAACGGATTACCTCGCCGCGTCGCGTTTCGCAGAAGTCGATGTCGAAGTCGGGCATCGACACGCGCTCGGGATTGAGGAAGCGTTCGAACAGCAAACCCAGTTTGATCGGGTCGAGATCCGTGATCGTCAGCGACCACGCGACGACGCTGCCAGCGCCCGATCCACGGCCCGGGCCGACCGGAATGTCGTTACTCTTCGCCCATTGGATGAAGTCGGCGACGATCAGGAAATAGCCGGGGAAACCCATCGAGATGATGACGTCGAGCTCGAATTCGAGCCGGTCGCGATATTCCTGCTCCCAGCCGTATTCGCGCGTTTCCAGTTCCACGATGCGGTCGAGCCGCTTCTGCAATCCCTCGCGCGCCGCGGCGCGCAGCATCTCCGCCTCGCCGTCGCGGTCGCCCGCCAGGCTCGGCAGGATCGGCTTGCGCTTGGGCGCCGCGACCGCGCAGCGTTGCGCGATGACGAGCGTGTTGGCGATCGCCTCGGGCAAGTCGGCGAACAGCGTCCGCATATCCTTGGCGGGCTTCATCCATGCATCGGGGGAACTGCGCGGACGGTCTTCGCTGGCGACGTAACTCGACGAGGCGATGCACAACATCGCGTCGTGCGCCTCGCCGAATTCCTGATCGGCGAAGCAGCACGGATTGGTCGCGACGATCGGCAAGTTGCGAGCGTAGGCGAGGTCGAGCAGCTCGGCCTCGGCCTTGCCCTCGACGGGGTCGAGGCGGCGCGAAATCTCGATGTACAACCGGTCGCCAAAGATGCCTTGGAGCCGGTCAGCATAGGTGAGCGCGCGCTCGGGCTGGTCCTCCGCGAACAATCGGGCGAGCGCGCCTTCCCCGCCCGCGGTTAGCGCGATCAGGCCATCGGCATGCGCGGACAAGGTTTCGAGACCGACATGCGGCGCCTGTTCGATTGGGCGACCGAGATGCGCGTCGCTGACCAACTTGCACAGGTTGAGATACCCGGCCTCGTCTTGCGCATAGAGCGCCAGCCAATCGACCGCGACCGCAGCACCCTCGGGCAAATCGGGCCGCGCGACGCCGAGCATCGCGCCGATGATCGGCTGCACCCCTGCCTCGATCGCCGCATCGGAAAACTGCATCGCGGCGTAGAGGCCGTTGCGATCGGTTAGTGCGGCGGCGGGAAATCCCAGAGCGCGCGCCACCTTGGCGATCGCCTTCGGCTCGATCGCCCCGTCGAGCATCGTGTAGCAGGAGAAGATTCGCAGGGGCACGAAGCCGGAATGGGGCATCGGTCGACTATGGACGCCGCATCCCCGCGAGGCAAACCGCTACGCCGCGCTATCCACAGCTTTCGTCGGCGCGAGCCGGGGCGCCACGACACGCCGGAGAACGAATATCGACAGAGCGACGGGCGCGATCACCCATACCATTTGGCGTTTGTCGACGAACAGGCAGACGAAGAACACCGCTGGCATGATCAGCGTCGGCAGCGCCTTTCGCCAACGTTCGGCCTGTGTGACTTCGTCGCGCATCACGCCCCGCCGTGCCGACGCATAAATCCACATCGCCGAGTTCATCAGCCCGCAAACCACCATGACCAGGCAATAGAATTTGAACCCGACGGTGAGCCCGCCCGGCTGATAGAAGACGTGCACCGCCGCCGGCAGGATCGCGATGCCGCACAACAGGCCCAACGCGAATGCGGTAAGGATATTGTCGGTGCGCCGCACGCGGGCGAACAATTCGCGGTTGGCGACCCAGAACACTGCCGTGACCAGAAAGCTCAGCGCGTAGGCAACCAGGCTCTGGCCGCTTTCGGCAAGCATCGCCGCCAGCGAATCAGGGTGCTCGGGCAAGTGGATCTCGAGCGCGGCCAGCGTCGTCGCGATCGCGAAAATCCCGTCCGACAACATGATCAGCCGGTCCGTGCGATGCCGCTGTACGTGCCTGGCGAGCGGCTCCTCGGTGGCGAGCGATTCGATCTCCGCCACGGTCAGAGCAGCTTTTCGATGTCCGCGGCGATCTCCTCCGGTTTGGTTGTGGGCGCGTACCGTTCGACCACCTTACCGTCCTTACCGACCAGGAACTTGGTGAAGTTCCACTTGATCCCCTCGGTGCCGAGGAACCCTGGTGCCTGTTTCTTGAGCTCGGCATACAGCGGATCCGCGGCCGATCCGTTGACGTCGATCTTGGCAAAAACCGGGAAGGTGACGTCGTAAGTCAGCGAACAGAAGGTCGCGATTTCCTCGGCGTTGCCCGGCTCCTGCGCGCCGAACTGGTTGCACGGAAACCCGAGTACCTCGAAACCGCGGCTGGCATATTGGCGGTGCAGCGCCTCCAGTCCCTCATATTGCGGCGTGAACCCGCATTTCGACGCGACGTTGACGATCAGCAGCACCTTGCCCGCGAACTCGGCCAGATCGGCGTCGGTGCCGTTCGCCGCCTTGACGTGGAAATCGGTGATCGCGGTCATGTGTGCCCCCTTATTCGAGATGCCCGTCGTGCAAGCGTACCACACGATCCATCTTCGCCGCGATCCGTTCGTTGTGCGTCGCGATCAGCGCGGCGGACCCTTCCTGGCGGACCAGACGGAGGAGTTCGGCGAGCACCACGTCGGCGGTACCTTCATCGAGATTGCCGGTGGGCTCGTCCGCGAGGATCAGCGCGGGGCGATTGGCGAGCGCGCGCGCAACCGCGACGCGTTGCTGCTCCCCGCCCGACAATTGGCTGGGCTTGTGCGTCAGGCGATGGCTCAGCCCGAGCGCGACGAGCAGCGCGTCGGCGCGCGCCTCCGCCTCGCCCTGTGTCGCGCCGTGGATCAGCTGCGGCAGGACGACATTCTCGATCGCCGTGAAGTCGGGGAGCAGATGGTGGAACTGATAGACGAAACCGAGGCGGTCGCGTCGTGTCACGGTGCGCGCTGCGGCGTCCTGTTGCGCAACTTCGGCCCCGGCGATGCGGATCGACCCGCCGAACCCGCCCTCGAGCAAACCAACCGCCTGAAGCAGCGTCGACTTGCCCGATCCCGACGGGCCGAGCAGCGCGACGATCTCGCCCGGGCCGACCGAGAGGTCGACGCCGCGCAACACCTCGATTGTGACGCCGCCTTGCTCGAACGACCGGGTGAGCCCTTGCGTGGCCAGTACCGGGCTATTCATAGCGCAGCACCTGCACCGGATCGGTCCCGGCTGCCTTGAATGCCGGATAGAGCGTCGCGACGAACGTCAGCAGCAAGGCGACCACGACGATCGCCGCGATCTCGATCGGGTTGGGCTTGGACGGCAGTTCGGTGAGGAAGCGGATCGAAGGGTCCCACAGATTCTGACCCGTGATGCGCCCGACCACATTCAGCACCTGTTGCCGCACCGCCAGCGTCGCGAATCCGAGCAGCGTTCCTACGGCGGTGCCGAGCACGCCGATCGTCGTCCCCACCGTCATGAAAATCCGCACCAGCGATCCGCGCGTCGCGCCCATCGTGCGCAGGATCGCGATGTCGCGCGTCTTCGCGCGGACCAACATAATCAGCGACGAGGCGATGTTGAACGCCGCGACCAGGATGATGATGCAGCCGATCACGAACATCACGACCTTCTCGACCGCCAGCGCCTCGAACAGCTCGGAGTTCATCTGGCGCCAGTCGTTGATGACGGCGCGCCCCTGAACCTTGGCGGCGAGCGGGCGCAGGATGTCGCCGACCTTGTCCGGGTTATCCGTCTTGACCTCGATCATCATCACCGTGTCGCTGGGCAGCAGAAGCAGCGTCTGCGCGTCCTCCATCGGCATCAGGACGTAAGATTTGTCGTAATCGTACACGCCCACCTCGAAGATCGCGCCGACGGTATAGGCGACCATTCGCGGCATCGTACCGAACGGCGTCGATTGGCCCGCGGGGTTCCAGATCGTGATCTGGTCGCCGACCTGGACGCCGAGCGATTCGGCGAGGCGCGAGCCGATCGCGACGCGGTTGCTGCCCGGGGTGATGCTGGCGAGATTCCCAACGATGACGTTATCGGCGATCGCCTTGTTCTTGCGCAGGTCGTCGACCTGCATGCCGCGCAACAGGATGAATTCGACTCGACCGTTGACCGTCGACATCAGCGGCTGGTCGATCAGCGGAATGGCGCTGGTCACGCCGGGCGTCGCCTTGGCCTGCGCGGCGATGTTCCGCCAGTCGCGCAGCTGGCCGTTGTACCCTTGCACCATCGCGTGGCCGTTGAGCCCGACGATCTTGTCGAACAGCTCGGCGCGAAAGCCGTTCATGACGCTCATCACGATGACCAGTGCCCACACGCCGAGCATCACCGCGCCGAGGCTGAACGCGGCGACCACGGCGATGAACCGCTCGCCCTTGCCGGGAAGGAGATAGCGCCCCGCGATCATGCGTTCGTAGCGCGACAGGAGTATCAATTCGGCCCTCGCTCGTCCGCCCCCGGATCGCCCCGCTCTACGGTGACGGCAAGTGACTGGCAACCAAGGCGATGCTGTGGCGGATTCGACACACGGTTGCCGCAATCGGCGGCCGGCGGGTCGTTTGGCGATGACAAAGCGGGACTCGCCGCCTAGCACCGGGCTTCACGAAACGCAGGTCGATGGCCGTGGTTCGGGGATTGCTTCCAGCTCCGTCTCGACAGGGACGCGCGGGCGGAAGCTTCAAGGGGGCTGACGAGCAATCGTCACGCAGGCGACCGGGCTGGTAACAGCTCGGTCGTTTGCTTTTGGGCGAAGCGAAGTCGGCTAAGCAAGCTTGGCCGGCGGTGCGGAGCAGCGCTTCGCCCGGTCGCCTGGCGACCCGAGCGACGGCGGCTTTGCCGACTGGCGCGCTTAACCAGCGATGAGGGTCTTCTTCGAGCTTCCAGTAAGAAGAAGACCCTCACCCCCTGTCCCGCGCGCGCGGGAACCATCAAAAACTCACGCGAAGCGTCGCGCCATAGGTGCGCGGATCGCCCGGTTGACCGACGATCAGCCCGGTGCTGCCCGACTGCGCGCTGAGCAACTCGAAATAATGCTGGTCGAAGACGTTGCGGACCCAGCCGTAAACGTTGAACTTGTCGGTTCGGTAGCCGGCGCGCAGGTTCGACAACGAGTAGCCGGCAATGTCCATATAGGCCGAGCGTGAAGGGTTGGATGAGAATCTGGAACGATAGCTGCCATCGTACCCGATATACGCCTTGCCGTTGCCGACCGGCACGTTGAACTCGCCGCCCCACGACAGCGCCCATTTCGAGATGCCGGGCAAAATCTGCCCCGAAATGTCGCAATAGGCCGGACTGCGGCCGCCGGGCGTGCCGGCCGGATCGGTGACGCCGCCGGGCGCGGTCGCGCTGCCGCCCGACAGTTCCGGCGGGCACGGCGCATTCTTGAAGTCGACATATCTGGCGTCGGTATAGGCACCGTTGAAATAGAGGCTGAGCCGCGGCGACGGGCGGAGCGACGAATCCCATTCCACGCCGCGCACCCGCACCTTGCCGGCGTTGGCCAAATATCCACGGATCACGTTGATCGCATTGTTGTTCACCGTCGCCTGATAATCGGTGATCTCGTCCCAGAATCCCGCGAGATTGACCGTCAGCTTTCGGTCGAGGAACTGCGTCTTAAGCCCAACCTCGAAGTGGTTGACCTTCTCGGGTTTGACCGTCTGCGTGCTAAGATCGACGCCAGTGCTGGTCGAATTGAGCGGCAGGCCGGACAGGTTGATCCCGCCCGATTTGAAGCTCCGCGCATAGGTCGCATAGAAATGCACGTCGGGCGTCGCGTCGTACGACAGTGTCAGGTCGCCCGACAGGTTCCACGCACTGAAACGCGGGCTGTAGCGCTGCGGCGCCAGCGTGTTGATTTGATTCTGAAACGTTGTCCGCGCAGCGCTCGGGTTGGGGAAGGCCGCGAGCAAAGCGGCGACGTTATCGGCGGTGGCGACGAAATTGTATTGTGCATTGGCGATGCTCACGACCGATTCGTAGAACCCCGATTTCTTGTCGTAATTGAGCCGAAGCCCAGGCTGGACGTGCAGCTTGTCGGTCAGTGCCCAATTGAGCTTGCCGAACACCGCGAAACTCGTGTTGTCGAAGCTGATCGTGTTGGTCGACGTCAGTCCGTCGAGTACGTTGGGGTTCGACGCATCGGCGCCAGATAGCAGCCAGCGGCTCGCCGCCGGCCCCTGCACTTGCGATCCTTGCGTGTTGATCGTCTGATTGAAGAAGAACGCGCCGAGCGTATAGCTGAACTTGCGCTGGCCGTTCGACGAGATGCGCATTTCCTGCGAAAGCTGCTTTTGCTGCGACGGGTTCTGCGACACCGTGGTAATCGGCAGCCCGACGAAGTCGCGGTCGTTGGCGGGTTTCCAATCCCAATAGCGCCAGGCGGTGACCGACGTGACCGTTGCCGATCCGACGTCCCAGCTACCGACCAGCGACAGCCCGCCGACTTCCTGGCGCGAATTGATGCTCGCATCGAGGTCGGTCACGCGGTCGAACGGGTCGAAGCTCGGCGGCGTATAGCCGAATGCCGCGGCCAGTGCCGTATATTGCCGCGCCAGCGGACGCTGCGTCGGTGCCAGACGCGCATAATATTGCACGCAGCAATAGGGATTTTGCAGGCTGAGGTCGGCGGAGAAGGTCAGGTCGAGCGTGGGTGTCGCTCGCCAGAGCAACTGGCCGCGGACGCTGAAATTATCCTGCTTCTGCAGGTTCTGATCCTTGGTGATGTCATAGATCGTCCCGCCGCGCTTGGTCACCGAAGTCGAGATGCGCGCCGCGAGCTTGCCGTCGGCGATCGGCGCGGAGGCCGATGCCTTGATCTGCACGAGCCCGTAATTGCCCGTGCTGACTTCGAACGTCGCCTCCGGCTCGAAGCTCGGCTTCTTGGTGGTGATATTGACCGCGCCGGCGGTGGTGTTCTTACCATAGAGCGTGCCTTGTGGCCCACGCAGCACTTCGACGCGTTCGACATCGACGAAATCGAAGGTCGAGGCGCCGACGCGGCCGATATAGACTTGGTCGATATACAGCCCGACGCCCTGTTCGATCCCGTCGTTGGTCAACCCGAACGGCGCGCCGAGCCCGCGGATGTTGATCGCCGAATTGCGCGGGTTGCTCGAATAGAATTGCAGCGAGGGCTGGAGCGTCTGGAGCCGGTTGACGTTGAACGCACCGGTGTTGGAGATCGTCTCGCCGGAGAGCACCGATACTGCGATTGGCACGTTCTGGAGCCGCTCCTCGCGGCGGCGTGCGGTGATGACGATGTCGCCGTCGTCCCTAGGCGCGGCCTGCGGGTCGGCCTGCGGGGCGGGCTCCGCGACCGGAATCCGTGGAGTGTCGGCAAGCGCGATCGCTTGCGGCGCGGCGGCGGAGAGCAAGAGCGGCAGCGTCGCAAGCATCGTCGATTCCCTTGTTAGATCGAGAACCGATAAAATCCCCACTCGGTTGCTATGATTACAGCAAGTTCGCCTGTCTGTGCGCCGAAGCCAAACTTTAGCACCATTGAAAAACGGCGACATTTTATCGTTTGGACTATCTTGAACCGGCGACGGAACGCCCCAGATATGCGGCGACGCGATGCCCAACACGGGGTCGCGCCAACCTGAACATTGCTCATTTGGAGGATATTCACATGCGACAGTTCGACCTGACCCCCTATCGCCGCTCGACCATCGGTTTCGACCGCCTGTTCGACATGCTCGAAGCATCGACGCGCCAGTCGAGCGCCGACAATTACCCCCCGTTCAATCTCGAGCGCACCGCCGAGGATCATTTCCGCATCACGCTCGCGGTCGCCGGCTTCCGCCGCGACGAGATCGAGATCGTCGCGCAGCAGAACCTGCTGACCGTCAGCGGCAAGAAGGACAAGGACGGCGACCAGTCGGCGTTCCTGCACCTGGGTATCGCGACGCGCAGCTTCGAACGTCGCTTCGAGCTCGCCGACTTCATCCGCGTCGAGGATGCGCGGCTCAACGACGGCCTGCTGACGATCGACCTGGTGCGCGAAGTGCCCGAGGCGCTGAAGCCGCAGACGATCGCGATCAAGACCGGCGCGCCGCTCGCTGCGATCGAAACGACGACTGCGGACGAAGCTAAGGCAGCGTAACCGCGAGGACGGTTCTCCTCCGTTGGAGGCGTCCAATGACGGCGCCCGGATCGAACGGTTCGGGCGCCTTTTTTCAGCTACCTCGCCACTTGGCCATCGCGCGATCGTAAGCGATCTCACGCGATGCGCGCTGCCCTTCCAGCTTGGCAGCCTTGGTGCAATATTGGGTGTCCAGCGTCGCCCGCTTCTTTTCGAGGGCTGCGATCTGTCTGTCGAGTTCGCCGACGTCGCGTTCGTGCTGATCGGCGGCGTCGACTAACGCTTTTTCCGCCGCGTCGAGCGGCGCGCGGTCGGGGCGCGGACCTCGCGGCTTGACCGCTTTCGCCGGTTTCGGTTTGCTCTTCCTTGCGGCGGATGTCTTGCCCTTCGACAAGGCGGCGACTTGTTCGCCCGCCGTGCCGCGCGAGCGCTTGAACACCGTGCCGGGCTGGGCCAGCGGCTCGGCGGTCAACGCCGGATCGGTCACCTCCTCGGCCATACCGCGGGCGAACAGATTTTTGTCGCTGCCCCACGCCCGCAGCGCCGCGGCACGGCTGAGCGTGGCGACATAGGCGTCGTGAAAACCGATCGGCGTGCGGAATACCTTGAGCTTGGGCATCCGGGGGACCGTCAGACCAACCGGCTCTTCTTCACCGCCGCCTCAATGAAGCTCGCGAACAGCGGATGCGGGTCGAACGGCTTGCTCTTCAACTCGGGGTGAAACTGGACACCGACGAACCACGGGTGGTCGGGCCGCTCGACGATCTCAGGCAGCATGCCGTCGGGCGACATCCCGCTGAATACCAGCCCGCCCTTCTCCAGCGCCGTCCTGTAGCCGGTATTAACCTCGTAGCGGTGACGATGCCGCTCGCTGATGTCGGTCGCGCCGTAAATCGAGGACACCACGCTGTTGCCGGCCAGCTTCGCGTCGTACGCGCCGAGCCGCATCGTGCCGCCCAGATCGCCACCCGCCTCGCGCTTCTCGACGCCCTCGGCGGTCATCCATTCGGTGATGATGCCGACCACGGGCTCGTCGGTCGGGCCGAATTCGGTGGAACTGGCCTTTTCTATCCCTGCCAAGTTCCGCGCCCCTTCGATGCACGCCATCTGCATCCCGAAGCAAATGCCGAAATACGGCACCTGCCGCTCGCGCGCGAACTTGACGCTGGCGATCTTGCCCTCCGCGCCGCGCTCCCCGAACGCGCCGGGGACGAGGATCGCGTGGAGCGGTTCGAGGCTCGCCGCGACGTCGCTGTCTTCATGCTCGAAGATTTCGGCGTCGATCCAGCGGATGTTGACCTTCACCCGGTTCGCGATCCCGCCGTGGACCAGCGCCTCGTTGAGCGACTTGTACGCGTCCTGCAGCCCGACATATTTGCCGACCACCCCGACCGTGACTTCCCCTTCCGGATTGGTCAGCCGGTCCATGATGTCGGTCCAGCGGTCTAGCCGCGGCTTCGCTCCGGGCTCGATCCCGAACGCGTTGAGGACGGCTTCGTCCAGCCCCTCCTCGTGATACTGGACCGGGACGGCATAAATGCTTTTCGCATCGAGCGCCGGAATGACCGCGTTCGCCGGCACGTTGCAGAACAACGCGATCTTGGCGCGCTCGCTCGCCGGTAGCGGTTGTTCGCAGCGGCACACCAGCACGTCGGGCTGGACCCCGAGCGCCGCGAGCTCGCGCACCGAATGCTGCGTCGGCTTGGTCTTCAACTCGCCCGCTGCCGCGATGTACGGCACCAGCGTCACATGGACGCTGACCGAATTGCCACGCCCCAAATCGTTGCGGATTTGGCGAATCGCCTCGATGAACGGCAGCGATTCGATATCGCCGACCGTCCCGCCGATCTCGCACAGCACAAAATCCAGGTCGTCGGTATCCGCGAGCGCGAACGCCTTGATCGCGTCGGTGACATGCGGGATCACCTGCACCGTCGCGCCGAGATAATCGCCGCGCCGCTCGCGCTGGATGATCTGCTGATAGATCCGGCCCGAGGTCACATTGTCCGACTGCCGCGCCGCAACGCCGGTGAAGCGTTCGTAATGGCCGAGGTCGAGGTCGGTCTCCGCGCCGTCGTCGGTGACGTAGACTTCGCCATGCTGATATGGGCTCATCGTGCCCGGATCGACGTTGAGATAGGGATCGAATTTCCGGATGCGGACGCGATAGCCGCGCGCTTGCAGGAGGGCGGCGAGGCTCGCCGCCATCAAACCCTTGCCAAGCGAGGACACCACGCCGCCGGTAATGAAAATAAACCGCGCCATGGGAGAAAACGCCTAGCTTGGATTGGGGACGGACGGCAAGCGCGCGAATCCGCGACCCGGCAAATAAATTGCCGGCGCCGCGGTCCGCTACGCGAATTTACTTGGTCGGCGCGACCGTGTTGCCGGGGGCCGCGCGATTTTCCTGCGGCGTGGTGACGCCAGGAAAGCTCAGGTTGGCCGGCGCGGCCGTACCCGCCGCGGCGTTGGCCGCGTCGCCGCCGAACGCGCCGCCATTGGGCGCGGACTGCGCGGGTGCGGGCGCGGTCGGCGCCACCCGGTTGACCGAGGTATCGATCGAAGTCGCGTGCCGCGTCGCCGCCATGAACGCGAGCGTGATCGACAGCAACACGAACGCCGTCGCCAGGATCGCGGTCGAACGCGTCAGGAAATCCGCCGCGCCGCGCGCCGACATCAGCCCCGCGGGGCTGCCGCCGCCGGTCAGTCCGCCGCCTTCCGAGCGCTGCAACAGGATGACCGTGACAAGCGCGAACGCGACGAGGAAATGGACGACGAGCAGGAAACTGAACAGCATGGAACGGGAAGCGCCTGAAATGGGGAAAGCGGGCACATAGGCGAGGCCGCGGGCGCGATCAACCGTAACGAATGACACGCAACGCGGGCGCTTTGCGCGACAATTCGTAACTCACCTGAAACCAAGCGGCCCCGGCGCACGTTGTTACGCTGACGATACCGCCCTCTTTTCGAGCAGACGATTGTGAGCAAGGCCATGAATGTCGCCGCATCCTTCACCGCTCCGCCGCTCACGCGATGGATGAACACGCTGGTCGACTACGTCCGATCGGGCGAACCGGATCTGACCAACCGCCAGATGGCGTTGCTGATGGTGGTCTATCTCAGCCCGGGGCCGCACACGGTGCGCGGGCTGGCGCGCGCGCTGAATGTGTCTAAACCGGTCGTGACACGTGCCTTGAACAGGTTGGGCGGCCTCGGCTATCTGCGCCGCCAGCGCGACGATACCGACAAACGCAACATTTTCATCGCGCGGACGACCGAAGGGGCAGGTTTTCTTGAAGAGTTCGGACAATTTGTGGGAGAAAGCGAGCCTCGCGCCCGGCGCGCCACCGCGTAAGAGTTTTGCGCTGACCGGGCATTCGGTCGCGATCGATCCGCGCCACAACGCCGTCCGCCCCGATCTGGCCGACGTGCGGCTCGCCGAATATGTCTTCGCGCCGCATTATGCCGCGCCGATGCCGTGCGTCGTGACGCGCGATGTCGTCCTCCATCTCACGTCATCCGCGGATTCGGCAGTATTGGCCGAATTGCAGGCTGGCGATGCGTTCGAATGCCTCGAAGTGCTGCGCGAAGTGGCCTGGGGCGTATCGCCCGACCGCCGGTTGGCCGGATATGTCGATCGGGACGCGCTGGACCAGATCAAGTGAGCGTCAGCGTTTTCATTGATGGCGGGCACGGCACGACCGGGTTGGAAATCGCGCAGCGGCTGGGCGGCCGCAAGGACGTGACGCTGGTCACGCTCGACGAGTCGAAGCGCAAGAACGCCAAGGCGCGGAGCGACGCGCTCAACGACGCGGATATCGTCATCCTCTGCCTGCCCGACGACGCCGCGCGCGAGGCGGTCGAGATGATCGCGTCGGACACGACTCGCGTGATCGACGCCTCGTCGGCGCATCGCATCGCCGACGGCTGGACCTATGGCTTTCCGGAGCTCGAGCCCGCGCAGCAGGCGGAGATCGCGGCCGCCGCACGGATCAGCAACCCTGGGTGCTACCCGACCGGATTCCTCGCCCTCGTCCGCCCGCTCGTCCGCGCCGGTTACGTGCCGGTCGACTGGCCGCTGAGCATCAACGCGCTGTCGGGCTATTCGGGTGGCGGCAAGGCGATGATCGCCGAATTCGAAAGCGGCAAGGCGAAGACGCGCGCGCGCGCCTATGGCCTCGATCTGTCGCACAAGCATGTCGCCGAAATGCGCCGCCACGCGCGGATCGAGCATGTGCCGATCTTCCAGCCGGGTGTCGCCGACACCTATCGCGGGATGATCGTCGAGGTGCCGCTGCCGCTCCACGCGCTGCCGCGCAAGCCGAGCCTCGCGCAGATCGAAGCGACGCTGGCGGAGGCCTACAAGGATTCGCCGCTGGTCCGGGTCGCGCCGGGCGATGTTCCGTTCGTGCGGATCGAGGACGATGCCGGCACCGACCGGCTGACCTTGCGCGTTTGCGGCAATGACGAGACCGGCCAGGCCCGATTGATCGCGACGCTCGACAATCTCGGCAAGGGCGCGGCGGGTGCCGCGGTGCAGAACCTCAACATCATGGCCGGGTTCGATCCGATCGCGGGGCTGACGCTCTAGCGGCCCGTCATCATCGCGACCGCCAGTTCCTTCGCCGAATCGAAATAAACCGCTCGGCCGACCGCGTGCGGCAACATGTCGACGAGCAGATGGACTCGATCGGTCGCACCGTGGTTGCGCACCGAATGCCGCACGCAGTTATTGAGTTCGTACAGCACGCCCTCCTCGAGCCGGAAATCCTCTTCCGCGATCGTGAAGACGACCGCATCGTTGGTCGCGATCGGAATATGGGTGCGGTGGATCAGCGCCAGCATGCCCGCGTCGCGATGCGGCGAGATCGTCTCCCCCGCCGGCAGTTCGGCGAACTGCGCGCGCAGGACGTCGCAGTCGGGGTAGCGCGGCGCGACGTGATCCCGCACGATGGCCTCCACCGCCTCGAAGAGCGGACGTGCGGCGTTGCGCAATACGCTGATCCGCCCGGTCTGCTCGGCCTCGCTGAGTGCCGAGCGCGCCAGAAAGTTAGGCTGGTCGTTATAATAATAGACCGCGCCGCCCGGCCTGTCCCCCGCCAGGCCCGCCCGGCTCGCCCGATCGAGATGCCAGAAATCCGATGACACGCGCGCCAGGCCATCACGCAAACCCCGGATATCGACCGGTCCATGTTCGACGATTGATTGTCCGATATCCATAGGCCCACTTGCGACGATGACCGACCGCGGATCAAGCGTCGAATGGGCGCGTTTGGCACGGGAATGAGGTTGCCCCGCCGACATTTCGTCTGGTAGGCGGGCGGCCTCCCCGAAAAAGGCCGATTTTGCATGGAAACCCGCGCGCCGCTCGACAAATTGCTGTTGTTCGGTGCGACCGGCGACCTGTCGCAACGCATGTTGCTTCCGTCGCTCTACGGCCTCGACGAAGACGGCTTGCTGCCCGCCGACATGACAATCACCGGGGCTGCGCGCACGCCGATGGGCGACGAGGCGTTCCGCAAGTTCGCGAAGGGCGCGCTCGACGAATATCTGCCGCCCGACCGCAAGGAAAAGGACAAGATCGCGGCATTCCTGAAGCGGCTCAACTACCAGACGCTCGACGTGACCAAGGAGGATCATTTCACGCGAATCGCCGACGAACTGGGCGACACGTCGAAGGGGCTCGCAATCTTTCTGTCGACCGCGCCGAGCCTGTTCGAGCCGACCATCGCGGGGCTGGAGAAGGCCGGGTTCACCCACGGCGACGTTCGCATCGGGCTGGAAAAGCCGCTCGGCTATGACCTCGCCTCCAGCCGTGAGATCAACGATGCGGTCGCGCGGGTTTTCCCCGAGGACCGCATCTTCCGCTTCGACCATTACCTCGGCAAAGAAACCGTCCAGAACATCCTGGCGCTGCGGTTCGGCAATTCGTTCTTCGAGCCGGTGTGGAACGCGCAAGGGATCGACAACGTCCAGATCACGATTGCCGAGACGGTCGGGCTGGAGGAACGCGCGGGCTATTACGACGGCGCGGGGGCGCTCCGCGACATGGTCACCAACCACATCCTGCAACTCGTCGCGCTGATCGCGATGGAGCCGCCGGCGCGATACGACAAGGATTCGATCCGCGACGAGAAAGCCAAGGTTTTCCGCTCGCTGCGCTTGATCAGCCCAGAGGACGCGCCGCACGTTACGGTCACCGGCCAATACGGCCCGGGCGCGGTCGACGGGCAGATCGTCAAGGGCTATCTCGACGAGCTCGGCAAGCCGTCGGTCACCGAGACCTTCGTCGCGATCAAGGCCAATATCGACAATTGGCGCTGGCAGGACGTGCCGTTCTACCTTCGCACCGGCAAGCGCATGGCGACGCGGCGGAGCGAGATCACCATCCAGTTCAAGCCGGTGCCGCACTCGATGTTCGCCGGGCGCGGCGGGCTGCTCCAGCCGAACAAACTGATCATCCGGCTCCAGCCCGAGGAAACGATCCAGTTGCTGGTGATGGCGAAGGAGCCGGGACTCGACCGCGACGGCATTCACTTGCGCGAAGTCCCGCTCAACCTCAGCCTCGACGCCGAATTCGCCGGCACACGGCGACGGATCGCCTACGAACGCCTGTTGCTCGACCTGATCGAGGGCGACCAGACGCTGTTCGTGCGCCGCGACGAGGTCGAGGCACAATGGACCTGGACCGACGCGATCCGCGCCGGCTGGGCCGCGAACGACATGAAGCCCAAGAGCTACGCCTCGGGCAGCTGGGGCCCGTCCACCTCGATCGCGCTGACCGAGCGCGACGGCGTGACCTGGCAGGACGATTAGGAACGGCAATCTGCCCTCCCCGTTTGTGTCGAGCGCAGTCGAGACATGCTGACGGAGGGACGGCTTCTCGACTTCGCTCGAAGCGAACGGAATTGGTTAGGAATGCAAATGGCGATCAACGAAGAAATCGAATGGTGGGACTATGACGACGCCGAGGAGATGGCGGAGGCGGTCGCCGGCGACATCCAGTTCATCATCGAAAGCGCGATCGACGCGCGGGGCGGCGCGGTCATCGCGCTCGCCGGGGGCAAGACGCCCCTGCCCATCTACGCCATCCTAAGCGAAGCCAAGCTCGACTGGAAGCGCGTCACGATCATCCCCGGCGACGAGCGGATCGTGCCGCTCGGCGATCCGCTGTCGAACGTCACCGCGCTGGCTAAGGCGTTCCTGCCCAAGGGCGCGCGCGTGATACCGATCGTCCCAACCGCGACCGCCGATTACAAGGCCGCGGGGCGCTCCGCCGACGCGTTGATGCAGGACCTCCACTGGCCGCTCGACCTGTGCCTGCTCGGTGTGGGCGGCGACGGGCACACCGCGTCGATCTTCCCGGGTCCCGATTTCGACGAAGCGCTCAATGGCCCGAAGGAACGCCGCGCGCTCGGCGTGATGCCCGACCCGATGCCGGCCGATGCGCCGGTCGCGCGCGTGACGCTGAGCCGAGCGGCGATCGTTGCCTCCGCCTCGGTGATGATCGCGGTGACGGGCGCGGCCAAGCGCAAGGTGATCGAGGACGCCATCGCGCAGGGGGCTGGGTCGACCTATCCGATCGGGCGCGTGCTGGCGGATACCGAGCTGCCGGTTGACATCCACTGGGCGCCCTGACCACGGCATACGTATGTGACCGTCACCCCGGGCTTGTCCCGGGGTCCGCCGTGCCGCAAAGCTGTCGGGCATGAGGGACAGACGATGAACCCCGCCGTCTCGGCCGTCACGGATCGCATTATCGAGCGCTCGCGCCCGACCCGCGCGGCCTATCTCGACCTGATCGTGCGCGAACGCGACGCTGGGCTCAAGCGGCCGATGCTTGGCTGCGCCAACCTCGCGCACGGCTATGCCGGGACCGAGGAAGACCGCGAGGCGATGAAGGCCGATCGCGGAATGAATATCGGCATCGTCACCGCGTACAACGACATGCTGTCGGCGCACGCGGTCTATTACCGCTATCCCGAGCAGATGAAGGTTTGGGCGCGCGAGGTCGGTGCGACGGCGCAGGTCGCGGGCGGCGTGCCGGCGATGTGCGACGGGGTAACGCAAGGTTATCCGGGGATGGAGCTGTCGCTGTTCAGCCGCGACACGATCGCGCTGTCGACGGCGGTCGCCTTGAGCCACGGCATGTTCGAGGGCGCGGCGTTGCTCGGGATCTGTGACAAGATCGTGCCCGGGCTGCTGATGGGGGCGTTGCGGTTCGGCCATCTCCCGATGATCCTGATCCCCGGCGGACCGATGCGCACCGGTCTCGCCAACAAGGCCAAGGCCGCGGTGCGCGAAGCCTATGCCGAAGGGAAGGTCGGCCGCGACGAACTGCTCGACGCCGAGATCGGCGCGTATCACTCGAAGGGCACGTGCACCTTCTACGGCACCGCCAACACCAACCAGATGATGATGGAGGTAATGGGCCTCCACATGCCCGGTGCCGCCTTCGCCAACCCGGGGACGAAGCTGCGCCAGGAACTGACGCGCGCCGCGACGCAGCGGCTGGCGAAGATCGGGTGGGAGGGCGACGATTACCGCCCGCTCGGGCACTGCGTCGATGAGAAGGCGATCGTCAACGCAGCGGTCGGATTGCTCGCGACAGGCGGCTCGACCAACCACCTGATCCACCTCCCCGCCATCGCCCGCGCGGCTGGGATCGCGATCGATTGGGACGATATCGACGCGCTCAGCCGCGCGGTGCCGTTGGTCGCGCGCGTCTATCCCAACGGGTCGGCCGACGTGAACGGTTTCGAGGATGCCGGCGGAATGCCGTTCGTGATCCGCGAATTGCTCAATGCGGGACTACTCCACGGCGATATCCTCACGGTGGCCGGCGCGTTCGCCGATTATGGCAAGCGGCCTGTCATCGAGGGAGATACGCTGCGCTGGGAAGACCCGGGCGCGAGCGGCGACGACACGATCCTGCGCCCAGCGAGCGATCCCTTCTCCCCCGAAGGCGGCTTCCGCATCCTGTCGGGCAACCTCGGCCGCGCGTGCATCAAGGTGTCGGCGGTCGACCGCGAGCGCTGGGTGATCGAGGCGCCCGCGCGCGTGTTCCACGACCAGGCCGAGGTGCAGGTGGCGTTCAAGGCGGGCGAGCTCGACCGCGACGTCGTCGTCGTCGTGCGGTTCCAGGGCCCGCGCGCCAACGGCATGCCCGAGCTTCACAAGCTCACCCCGCCGCTCGGCGTTCTGCAGAACAAGGGCTTCAAGGTCGCACTCGTCACCGACGGGCGTATGTCGGGCGCGTCGGGCAAGGTGCCCGCGGCGATCCATTGCTCGCCCGAGGCGCTGGGCGGCGGGCCGCTCGGCCGTGTGCGCGACGGTGATGTGATCCGGCTCGACGCCGTCGCCGGCACGCTCGATGCGATGATCGATGCGGCCGAATGGAATGCGCGCGAGCTCGCCGACTGCCCACTCGCGACGGAAGGCATGGGGCGCGAGCTGTTCGGGCTGTTCCGCAGCGCGGCCGACGAAGCCGAGCTTGGCGCGTCGGCAATCTTTGCGGGAGCGGGTTTGTGATGCAGGTCGTCGCGGTGGATATCGGGGGCACGCACGCCCGTTTCGCCATCGCGGAAGTAGCCAAGGGCAACGTAGTATCGCTCGGCCATGTGGTGACGCAGAAGACCGCCGAGCACGCCTCGCTTCAGACCGCGTGGCAGGATTTCGAGCGCCAGCATGGCGCGCCGCTGCCCAAGGCCGCCGCGCTGTCGGTCGCGTCGCCGGTCGGCGGCGAGGTGATCAAGCTGACCAACAACCCGTGGATCATTCGCCCCGCGCTGATCCCCGAGCGACTCGGCGCCCACACCTATACGATCGTCAATGACTTCGCCGCGATCGCGCATGCCGTCGCGCAATTGCCCGAGGGCGATTTCTTACACATCTGCGGTCCGGATCGCCCGCTCGCGCGCGATGGCGTGACCTCGATCTGCGGCCCCGGCACCGGGCTGGGCGTGGCGGGCGTGTTCCACGCGGACGGCGGGTATCACGTCATGCCGACCGAAGGCGGGCATGTCGATTTCGCGCCGCTCGATGGGTTCGAGGATGCGATGCTGGCGCGGTTGCGCAAGACGTTCACGCGCGTCTCCGCCGAGCGCGTCTGCGCGGGACCGGCGATCGTCGCGATCTATGAAACGCTCGCCGAGATCGAAGACAAGCCCGTCCGCCACCTCGACGACAAGGCGATCTGGGGGCTCGCGTTCGAAGGCACCGACAGCCTGGCGATCGCTGCGCTCGACCGCTTCGTCCTGACGCTCGGCGCGTTCGCCGGCGACCTCGCGCTGACGCAGGGCGCGAAGGAGGTCGTGATCGCGGGCGGGCTCGGCCTCAAGCTCAAGGACCATTTCGCGCGTTCCGGATTCGCCGAGCGCTTCACCGCCAAGGGCCGCTTCCAGCAGATGATGGCTGGCATCCCGGTCAAGCTTATCACCCACCCCCAGCCCGGCCTGTACGGCGCCGCGGCGGCGTTCGCGCAGGAGCATGCCAAATGAGCGACATCGAACGCATCATGCTCGCCGCGCCGGTCATCCCGGTGATCGTGATCGACGATTTGGCGACGGCGGTGCCGCTGGCCGAGGCGCTAGTCGCGGGCGGCTTGCCCGCGCTCGAAGTCACCATGCGCACCCCGGCCGCGCTCGACGCGATCCGCGCGATGAAGCAAGTGCCCGGCGCGATCGTCGGCGCGGGCACGGTCGTGAACAGCGAGCAGTTCGAGGCAGTGATGGACGCCGGCGCCGAGTTCATCGTCTCGCCCGGGCTGACCGAGCGGCTTGCGGAGCCGATCATCGCGAGCGGGGTGCCGTATTTGCCGGGCATCGCCAACTCGGCGGACATCATGCGCGGGCTCGACCTCGGCCTAACGCACTTCAAGTTCTTCCCCGCCGAAGCGAATGGCGGGCTGAGGGCGCTCAAGAGCCTCGCGGCGCCGTTTTATCAATGCAAGTTCTGTCCGACCGGCGGCGTCAGCGAAGCGAACGCGCCAGAATGGCTCGCGTTTGAGCCGGTGCTGTGCGTCGGCGGGAGTTGGGTGTGCAGCGGGACGACGGAAGTGGTCGAAGCCAAGGCACGTGCGGCGGCGGCCTTCCGCCGCTAATTACATCTCGCCGCGCGCGCGGCGGATGGCGTACCATTTCTGCACGTTGATGTTCTGCTGCTCCAGCGTGTCGGCAAACACGCTGCCGCCGGTGCCGTCGGCGACGAAATAGAGCGCGTTCGAGTCCGCCGGGTTCAGCACCGCATCGATCGAAGCTCGCCCAGGATTCGCGATCGGCCCCTTGGGCAACCCCGTCATCGTGTAGGTATTGTACGCATTCTTCGCATTCTTTTCGGAGAGCAGGATGCGGCGGCCGAGCGCCTTGCCCAAAGTGACCGGATAGATGATCGTCGGATCCGCCTGCAGCATCATCCCGCGCTTCAATCGGTTCGAATAGACCGCCGCCACCATGCGGCGTTCGCTCGGTACCGCAGTTTCCTTCTCGACGATCGACGCGAGGATGATGGCCTCCTGCGGGGTGTGGACAACGAGGCCCGGCTTGCGGCTCGCCCACGCTTTGGCAAGATACGCCTGCATCGCGCGCTGCATGCGGTTCACCACCGATTGCCGCGTGTCGCCGCGCTGATAGCTGTAGCTGTCGGGCAGCAGCGAGCCCTCCGCCGGCCGGTCGATCGTGCCGATCAGTTCGGGCGCGGCCATGATGCGTTCCTGCGCCAGGATCGACGGCAGACCCTCGGGAATCGTGACGAAACGCTGAAGCGTCTTGCCGCCCTGAAGCAGCTTGAGGATGTCCGACTGACTGAGATGCGCGAGGATACCGTATTCGCCCGCGCGGATGCCCGTACCGCCGCCGAAAATCTTGGCGAAGAAGACGAAGCGGCTCGCCGAGCGGATCGCGCCGGCCGCTTCGAGCTGATCCGCCGCCTTGCTCAACCCGCTGCCCGGCTGGATCGTCACCGTCAGATTCTTGGGTGCCGGCCCCGCTCCGCCCCAGTCGTGAATCGCCCAAAGCGCACCGCCGACAAGCGCCAGCGCGGTGAACAGCGTGAGGCAACCGAAGCGGCGCATCGGGATGCCTAGAGCGCCTTCATCACGAGACTGGCGTTGGTGCCACCGAACCCGAACGAATTGTTGAGCGCCGCCTTCACTTCGCGTTTCTTCGCGACGAGCGGCACCAGATCGACTCCCTCCGCGCCCTCCGACGGATTCTGGAGGTTGAGCGTCGGGGGCACGATCTGGTCGCGGATCGCGAGGATGCAGAAGATGCTTTCCACCGCGCCCGCACCACCGAGCAGGTGCCCGATCGCCGATTTGGTCGAGCTCATCGAGACGTTGCCGATCGCATCGCCGAACAGCCGCTTCACCGCGCCCAATTCGATCATGTCGGCCATCGTCGAGGTGCCGTGCGCGTTGATATAATCGATGTCCGACGGCTGCATGCCGGCACGCTTGAGCGCCATTTCCATCGAGCGGTAGGCGCCCGATCCCTCGGGCTCCGGCGCGGTCACGTGATAGGCATCGCCCGACAGGCCGTAGCCGACGACTTCGCAATAGATCTTCGCGCCGCGCGCCTTGGCATGCTCATATTCCTCGAGCACGACCACGCCCGCGCCCTCGCCCATCACGAAGCCTTCGCGCGCCTCGTCATACGGACGGCTCGCTTCTTCGGGCCGGTCGTTGAAGTCGGTGTTGAGCGCGCGCGCCGCGGCGAACCCGGCGATCCCGATCGGACAGATCGTGCTTTCGGATCCCCCCGCGAGCATCACGTCGGCATCGTCCATCGCGATCATTCGCGCGGCATCGCCGATCGAATGCGCCCCGGTCGAACAGGCGGTGACGACCGCATGGTTGGGACCCATCAACCCGTATTTGATCTGTACCTGCCCGGTGATCAGGTTGATCAGGCGGCCGTGGACGAAGTGCGGGCTGACCCGGCGCGGGCCTTTTTCCGCGAGCACCAGCGACTCGCTTTCGATCCCGGGCAAGCCACCGATCCCCGACCCGATCGAACAGCCGGCGCGCAACCGCTCGGCTTCGCTCATCTCGGTCAGTCCGGCATCTTCGAGAGCTTGGCCCGCGGCGTCGATGCCGTAGATGATGAACGGGTCGACCTGGCGCTGGACCTTGTGGTCGACGCGCTTGCCCGGATCGAAGCCATATTCGTGGTCGGCGGGCTTCACCTCGCACGCGATCGTGCAGGGATATTCGCTCGCGTCGAACCGCGTGATCTGGCCCGCGCCCGACTTGCCGGCGAGCAGGTTCTTCCAGGTCGTTTCGACATCGCCCCCCAACGGGGTCACCAGGCCCAGCCCGGTCACGACGACACGCCGCATGCCATTCTCCAATTCGTTCACGTCAAAATGCGAAACGGCCCCCCGGCCCTGGATTGCCCGGGGACGGGGAGCCGCTCGTTACTCTACACCGCGGCAAAGCGCCACGGAAAGGGCCTTAGCCCTGGTTCGCGTCGATATAGGTGATCGCGTCGTTGACGGTCGAAATCTTCTCCGCGGCGTCGTCCGGGATCTCGACCCCGAATTCCTCCTCGAACGCCATCACCAGCTCGACGATGTCGAGGCTGTCGGCACCGAGATCGTCGATGAAGCTCGCCTCGGGCGTCACCGCACTGGCTTCGACACCCAGGTGCTCGACCACGATCTTCTTCACCCGGTCGGCAGTATCGCTCATTCGTCGCATCCCTCTATTGTCGGGGGACTTCCCCCGGGGTTTCCTGAACGCACGTAGAACGCGGTTAGTGCCCGCGCAAGGGGGTCAGGCGGCGGCGAACCGCGCCGTCCAGAATTCCTCGATGCCTAAGGAGGCGATCAGCATACCGATCAGCCTGGCGCGGCGACCGGACGTATCTACGCGAGCGGCGATCAACGCCTGTGCCGCGGCTACGCCGCTGGCGTCCGACGCTTGCGGGGTCGTAAAATCGCGCCGAACTGCCTCGGGAAGTCCGCTATAGACACGCTCCACGGTGGCGATCGACACGCCGTCCGACGTCAGCGCGGCTTCGACCGCCGGTCGCGCCAGCCGTGCGAACAGGATCGCGCTCGCTACATGAGTCGCGGCATCCGACCAGCCATGTTTCTTTTTGCAAGTGTCGACGACGGCCATTACCGGCGCCAGCGCGGCATCTTGACGCGTTCCGTCGGCAACCAGCGTGTCACCAACGATGTGCTGGTACTTCGCGATCTCGACCGGGCCCAGTTCGGTCGCCATGCAGTCGAGCGACGCTCGATCGGCGGCATGGGCAGGCGTTGCCAACAGGCCGGCCAGCACGACGGTCGACAATAGAAAAGCGTGTTTCATGACGCGGCGAAATCCCCAGGATAGAATTCAATTCCCGCGAGCGCAGCGAAATAGAGCAGGATGTGGCGGCGGGTGCGAAGAACAGGGGCCGCGACGGCAACGGCGTTGAGCGCACCGGGCGAGGCTTTCGCGATCAGGCTCTTGCGGTCCTGGATCGGCAAGGCGGCATAGCTCGTCACGAGCTTGGCAGTGTCAAGCCCTTCCGACTTTAGGGCCGACTCGGCACCCAATTTGGTCGCGCGACTTTGCGTGTAGGAGATCGCCGCCTGGACGGCATCGGGCGACCAGTCGTTCGCCACGCGGCACCCCTGTCGCGCGGCGAGCAAGGCTTCGCGATCGGCATCGAGCGCGCCGGCGGGGTTGGTGCCCTTGTCCGCCGCCGCGACGACCCCGGTACCGATCCGCTGCATCGCGGCCGGACCGAGTTTCGCCTCGATGCAACCGATATCGCCCGTCGCCGCCCGGGCGGTGACGGGCGCGAAAGTGGCGAGAGCGAGAAACGCGCAGAAGATACGGGAAATGGTGTGGTGCATTTATCCGGCCTTGTAAGCGGCCGCGGCCGCCTGTTGCTGATACAAGCCCCACAATGCGCGCGCGAGCAGAGGCGCGAGCGTTTGGCGCTGCTCTTCGGTCAGTGCCGCCGGATCGAGCCCCGCCGCCTTGAGCTGCGCCGTCGCGACCGCCATGCGAGCGCCATCGACTTGCCCCGACGCGAACGCGGCCTTCGTGTCGGCATCGAGCCTGGCGTCGAGCGCACGCACGACGGCGACGGTCAGGCCGAGATCGCGCCCTTGGTAGATCGCGTCTTCGGCCAGGATCTTGGCCGAAAAGAACTTCACCGCGATATCCTGCCGCTTCGCGCTCCAGCCCGTTCCGGCACGGCAGGCCGCGATCGCCTCCCCGACCATCTGGAACGTCTCTTTCTGCTTGCTGGTTTTCGCAGCGTAGCCGTTCTTGACGAGATCGACCGCGTCGGGCCGGGGAATGCGGTGCGTGTATTGATAGATGCAGCCGACCGGGCCCATGTCCTTGCCGGTGAGTTCGCCGCCGCTCGAGATCGTGTCGCTGCCGCCGGGCAGACCGCGCTGGCTATAATCGGGGCCAAAGCGCTGCGCCGCGGCGGGTGTCGCTGCAAACGCGGCAAAGCCGCCCGCGATGATTAGCCATCGGTTCATCGTTCGTCCTCCCAAATTCGCCTGTCAGATCATCGCCATGCCGCCGTTGACATGCAACGTCTGTCCGGTGACGTACCCCGCTTCCTTCGACGCGAGATAGACCACTGCGGCGCCGATATCCTCGCCGGTGCCCAGGTCGCCCGCTGGAATTCGGGTGAGCAGCGCGGTCTTCTGCGCCTCGGGCAGCACGTCGGTCATCGCCGAGCGGATGAAGCCCGGTGCCACGCAATTGACCGTGATGTTGCGGCTCGCGAGTTCCTGCGCCAGCGCCTTCGACATGCCGACCAGCCCGGCTTTCGATGCGGCATAATTAGCTTGGCCGGGGTTGCCTGTCGCGCCGACCACGCTGGTGATCGAGATGACGCGGCCGAACCGCGCCTTCATCATCGGCTTGGCGGCGGCGCGGATCAGGCGGAACGCGGCCTCCAGATTGATGCGGATGACTTGATCCCACTCGTCGTCCTTCATCCGCATCGCGAGGTTGTCGCGCGTGACGCCGGCATTGTTGACCAGAATGTCGAGCTTACCCAGCGCCTCGACGGCCGAGGGTACCAGCGCATCGACCGCAGCGCCGTCCGACAGGTTGCACGGCAGCGCGACATGATCGCCGCCAAGCGACGCGCGGAAATCCTCGAGCTTCTCCGCATTCGACCCCGACACCGCGAGCCGCGCGCCCTGCCCCGCCAGCGCTCGCGCGATCGCCGATCCGATCCCCCCCGAAGCGCCGGTCACCAGCGCGGTCATGCCTGTCAGGTCGAACATCATTCTCTCCTAGAAACTCTTCGCCAGCGCTTCGATGTCGTCCATCGAGATCACGCTGACCGCATCGACATCGGGCGCGATGCGCTTGACCATCGGGGCGAGCACCTTGCCGCCGAATTCGACAAAGTGCGTGACGCCGGCATCCGCCATATTGAGCACCGATTCGCGCCAGCGCACCATACCAGTGACTTGCTCGACCAGCAGACGGCGGATCGTATCGGGATCGCTCACCGGCTGCGCGGTGACGTTGGCGAACACCGGCACGAGCGGCGTGTCGATCTTCACCTCGCCCAGCGCGCTGCTCATCACGTCGGCGGCGGGCTGCATCATCGGGCAATGGAACGGGGCGGAAACGGGAAGCGCGATCGCGCGCTTGGCGCCGTGATCCTTGGCGATCTCGATCGCGCGATCGATCGCGGCCTTGGCGCCCGAGATCACCACCTGCGACGGATCGTTGTCGTTGGCGACGGTGCACACCTCGCCCTGCGCGGCCGCGTCTGCGATCTTCTGCGCGGTCGCGAGGTCGCAGCCGAGCAACGCCGCCATCGCGCCCTGCCCGACCGGCACCGCCGCCTGCATCGCCTCGCCGCGACGGCGCAACAGCAGCGCAGTAGTCGCAAGGTCGAACGCGCCCGCGGCGCACAGCGCAGTATATTCGCCAAGGCTGTGGCCCGCTACGTAATCGGCCTTGTCGGCTAGCCGCACGTCGCCCGCCTGCTCCAGCACGCGCAACGTCGCGATCGCGTTGGCCATGATCGCCGGCTGGGCGTTGGCGGTCAGCGTCAGTTCCTCCGCCGGCCCTTCGAACATCAATGTCGAGAGATGCTGGCCGAGCGCGTCATCGACCTCCTGAAACACCGCGCGGGCGATCGGGCTCGCGTCGTTGAGCGCCTTGCCCATACCGACTGCCTGGCTGCCCTGCCCCGGGAAAATGAACGCGCGCATCGACGTCTCCTTGCTTGGCATCGGCAGTAGAAAGCCGCGCGGTCCGGCGCAAGCACACGCCGCCGCCCGGAAAACATGAACGATTGGTCAATATTACTGCCATTTCGCGACACTTTGCGACCAAATCGCAGGTATGCTGCGACGGGACCGCGACACCTCGTTCCCACATCCAGATCGACGCCAAACACGACGTCGTTCGAAATGGAGGTTGTCATGAAGAAGTTCCTTATCGGCGCGCTTGCCGCCGCGATGCTGGCGAGCCCGGTTGCGATCACGCCGGCCTCGGCCGCGCCCCAACGCCACGATCGCTATCAGGCGAACCGCCACGGCCAGCAGGCGCCGCGCTATCACCAGTGGAGCCGCGGTCAGCGGTTCGACCGCCGTTATGCCCAGAACTATCGCGAGATCCCGAACTGGCAGCAGTATCGCGGCCGCCGCCTCTACGCGCCGCCGCGCGGGTATCACTGGGTGCGCTCGGGCAACGACGCCGTGCTGGTCGCGGTGGCCGGCGGGCTGATCGGCGCGGTGCTGTCGGGCGCGTTCAACTAGGGCGCTCGGCAATAGCCGAAACGAATGGGCGGCGGGCTTCGGCTCGCCGCCCTTTTCGTGCCCGCGCAATGCTGGCAGAGGAGCGTCGGTACAACAGGGGAGCGCGGCGTGGCACGGTCGACATTCATCGCATTGGCGGCGCTCGCGATCGGCGTGCCGGCGCTGGTCGTGGCGCAGGACACTCCGACTTACCTGCCCGACGGCAGCCTCGACATGACGCAGATCCTGCCGCCCGCTCCGGTTAAGGGCGACCCGCGCTACGAGGCCGACCGGCGCATCTTCAAGGCGACGCGCCACTGGCTCGGCACCCCACGCGGCGACATGGCGACGCGCGATGTTAGGACCGGTGGCCCGGCGATGGCTGAGGCGTTCAGCTGTTCGCTCGGGATCAAGCTCGATCCCGCGATGGCACCCAAGACGATGAAGCTGATCGCGATCGGCGGCGCCACCGCCAACGCACAATCGCGCGCGTCGAAGGATTTCTTCAAGCGGCTGCGCCCGTACCAGATCGACAAGGGCAAGACATGCCAGGCGCCGGGAGAACTCGCGGGCAGCTACGATTATCCGTCGGGCCACACGACCTGGGGCTGGACCTGGGCGATTATCCTCGCGAACCTGGCGCCCGACCGCGCCACGCCGATCCTGCAGCGCGGCCGCGCCTATGGCGAAAGCCGCGTGGTGTGCGGCGTGCATAACTATAGCGCGATCGAGGCCGGACGAGTCACCGCCTCCGCCACCTACGCCGCCGAACTCGGCCAGCCCGAGTTCCAGGCCGATCTCGCCGCCGCGCGCGCCGAACTGACCGCGCTGCGCGCCAGTCCAGCCGCGCCGAAGCCCGAAAAATGCGCCGCCGAGGCGAACCTCGTCGCGCTCCACATTCTCTAAGGGTTGCGTTCGGCGGGTTTTTCCGCCAATGGCCCGCGCTTCCGACAAACGGAAAAGACGATAGCCGGAGGGGCGCAGCACGGTGCTGTGTCAGCGATCGGCCAACAGTGAGACGAAAGCATGGCTCTTTACGAGCACGTGTTCCTTGCGCGCCAGGATCTGGCGCAGGCGCAAGTGGACGCTCTGGCGGAAGCCGCCACCAAGATCGTGACCGACAACAAGGGCAGGGTCGTCAAGACCGAGACCTGGGGCCTGCGCAGCCTCGCGTATCGCATCGCGAAGAACCGCAAGGCGCATTATGTGATGCTCGAAATCGACGCCCCCGGCGCGGTCGTCGCCGAGCTGGAACGCCAGACCCAGATCAACGAGGACGTGATCCGCTACATGACCGTCAAGGTCGACGAGCACGAGAACGGCCCGAGCGTCATGATGCGCAAGGGTGAGCGCGACCGCGAGCGCGGTCGTGACCGGGGCGACCGCCCCGACCGCGGTCCCCGCGGCGGCTTCGACGGCGAATAAGGAACTATAGACATGGCACGACCCTTTTTCCGCCGCCGCAAGAGCTGCCCCTTTTCCGCGAAGGATGCTCCCCGGATCGATTACAAGGACGTTCGTCTGCTGCAGGGCTTCGTGTCCGAACGCGGCAAGATCGTCCCGTCGCGCATCACCTCGGTGAGCGCGAAGAAGCAGCGCGAGCTCGCCCAGGCGATCAAGCGCGCGCGTCACCTGGGCCTGCTGCCCTACCTCGTGAAGTAAGGAGCAGACACGATGGACGTTATTCTGCTGGAACGCGTCGAGAAGCTCGGCGCCATCGGCGATGTCGTGACGGTGAAGGACGGCTTCGCCCGTAACTTCCTGTTGCCCAACAAGAAGGCGCTTCGCGCCAACGACGCCAACAAGAAGGTCTTCGAGGCGAACCGCGCGCGGATCGAGGCGGACAACGCCAATCGCCGCAGCGAGGCCGAGAAGGACGCCAAGTCCTACGACGGCGCGTCGGTGACGCTGATCCGCCAGGCGTCGAACACCGGCCAGCTCTACGGCTCGGTCGCGGTGCGCGACCTGGTCGAGGCACTCGAGGCCGCGGGACATAAGGTCGCCAAGTCGGCGATCGTGCTCAACAAGCCAATCAAGGCGATCGGCCTGTACGAGGTCAACGTGGCGCTGCACCCCGAAGTGTCGGTGACCGTCAAGGTCAACGTCGCGCGCTCGCCCGAAGAGGCCGAGATGCAGTCGCAGGGCGTCGACGTGATGGCGGCGATGTTCGAAAAGGACGAAGCCGGCTTCATCGAGGAGTTCGACCCCAACGCCGAGCCGGGCGCGACCGCCGAGGTCAAGGTGGTGGCCGACGAGCCGCAGGCCGACGCGACCGAGGAAGCTTCGGAAGCCTGATCGCTTCTACCAAGCCAAGAAAAAGGGCCGTCCGGATCGTCTCTGGGCGGCCCTTTTCATGTGGCTCTCTGGGAGGGGGAGGAGAGCCGCGACGTTCCGGCGGGGGATCAGAACGTCGAAACGCAGGCGCCAAGCACGGCCGCGAGGGGGATGAGAGCGAAGACGACGGGCAGGACGTTTTTCACGGGCGGCAAATCCAGCGGGTCGTGATGACCCATGCAGCTGAAAATGCGCATCATGCGCAAAGTTTCCAAGAGATGAACGAAATAGATTTTGCTTGGGTCGGGGAACTTTTTCGTCGCGCGGCTCTCCTGCGATGCTATTTTCGCCCGAACAGTTTCTCGATGTCGCCGTGCGCCAGCTTTACCCAGGTCGGGCGGCCGTGGTTGCACTGACCCGAGTGCGGGGTGACTTCCATTTCGCGGAGCAGCGCGTTCATTTCGGTCACCGACAGTATCCGCCCGGCGCGGACCGACCCGTAGCAGGCCATCGTCGCGGCGACGTGGTCGAGGCGTTCCTTGAGGCTCAGCGCTTCGTCGAACGCGGCGAGTTCGTCGGCGAGGTCGGTGACGAGGCCGGTTACATCCCCCTGCCCTAGCATCGCCGGCGTCGCGCGAACGAGCATCGCGCGCGGGCCGAAGCGTTCGAGCTCAAGCCCGAATTCGGCCAACTCGTCGAGACGCGCTTCGAGACGGTCGCACGCGGGTTCGTCGAGTTCGATCACTTCGGCGATCAGCAGCACCTGGCTCGCCACGCGTCCGCCGGCGAGCGCGGCACGCATGCGTTCGAGCACCAGCCGTTCGTGCGCAGCGTGCTGATCGACCAGCACTAGGCCGTCCTCGGCCTCGGCGACGATATAGCTCTTGGCGACTTGCCCCCGCGCCACGCCGAGTGGATGCGCGACGGTGTCGGGCGGCGGGGCATAGGCTGGTTCCGCGCGCGCGAGCGGCGGCGGGGCGCTGAACGATGGGCGGCGATCAAAAACCGCCGAGTGGCGCGGCGCGGTCAGCGTGTCGCCCTGCCCGGCGTCCCACAGCATCGGTCCGACCGGCTCGGACCGCCACGCCGCGAGCGCATCTTCGTTCGGGCGCTGGAAACTGCGGTGCCCCGCTTCGTCGAGCGCACGGCGCAAGCCGCTGACGATCAGCCCACGGATCATCTGCGGCTCGCGGAAGCGGACTTCGGTCTTGGCCGGGTGGACGTTGACGTCGACCAAGTCGGCCGGAAGGTCGAGGAACAGCGCCACCACCGGGTGCCGGTCGCGTGCGATCATTTCCGCATACGCGCCGCGGATCGCGCCCATCAACAAGCGGTCTTTCACCGGGCGCCCGTTGACGAACAGATATTGGTGGTCGGCGACCCCACGGTTGAAGGTCGGCAGCCCGGCGACCCCGCCAAGCCGCACGCCGTCGCGCTCCACGTCGACGCCGATGCTGTTCTCCGCCAGCGCGCGATCGGTCAGCGCGGCGACGCGCGCGGGACGGTCCTCCGGCGCGTTGGTTGCCAGGCTGCGCCTGCCGTCATGCTCGACCGAAAACGCAATGTCGGGCCGCGCCATCGCCAACCGGCGGACGATGTCGAGGCTCGCGCCATATTCGGCACGCGGCGTGCGCAGGAACTTGCGCCGCGCGGGCACCTTGCCGAACAGCCCCTCGACCAGCACGCGCGTTCCGGGGGGCAGCGCGGCCGGCCCCTCCTCGACCAGCGCGCCGTTATCGACCACGCGCCGCCAGCCGTCGCTGCCGCGAACCCGGCTTTCGAGCGTGAGCCGCGCGACGCTGGCGATCGACGGCAAGGCCTCGCCGCGGAAACCCAGCGTCGTGACCTGATCGATCGCCTCATCGGGCAGTTTCGACGTCGCATGCCGTTCGAGCGCCAACGCCATGTCGGCGGGCGTCATCCCGCACCCGTCGTCGATCACCTCGATCAGGTCGATGCCGCCGCTCGCCAGCCGCACCGCGATCCGCGTCGCGCCCGCGTCGATCGCGTTTTCGACCAGTTCCTTCAACGCGCTGGCGGGTCTTTCCACCACTTCACCGGCAGCGATACGATTGACCAGATGTTCGGGGAGGCGCCGTATTGACATGATTGTGACTCTAGCCCAAGCGCCCGGCTCTCGCGACCGTTAATGCCGATCAACCCGGAGCCCGGAAATTGGCTTTGGCGGCGGGGGAAATGAATAACTCGCGCGCCTGACGCGCGCATCTTTTCGGGCGGTACGTTCACTATGGTCTTCGGGCGTTTCTTCAAGCTGATGTCGCAGGACATGGCGATCGATCTGGGTACGGCGAACACGGTCGTCTATCTGCGCGGCCGCGGCGTCGTGCTCAACGAGCCGTCGGTGGTCGCGGTCGAGACGATCAACGGCGTGAAGAAGGTCAAGGCGGTCGGCGACGACGCCAAACTGATGATGGGCAAGACCCCCGACAGCATCGCCGCGATCCGCCCCTTACGCGACGGCGTCATCGCCGACATCGACGTGGCCGAGCAGATGATCAAGCACTTCATCCACAAGGTGCACGGCGGGCAGAAGCGCTTCATGCGCTGGCCGCAGATCGTGATCTGCGTGCCGTCGGGGTCGACCAGCGTCGAGCGCCGCGCGATCCGCGACGCCGCGCAGAACGCCGGCGCGAGCCAGGTGTGGCTGATCGAGGAGCCGATGGCCGCGGCGATCGGCGCGAACATGCCGGTGACCGAGCCGATCGGCAGCATGGTCGTCGATATCGGCGGCGGAACGACCGAAGTCGCTGTGCTGTCGCTGCGTGGTCTCGCCTACACCACCTCGGTCCGCGTCGGCGGCGACAAGATGGACGAAGCGATCGTCAGCTACGTTCGCCGCAACCACAATCTGCTGATCGGCGAAGCGACCGCCGAGCGGATCAAGCAGGAAGTCGGCACCGCCAAACCCCCGGCCGACGGGATCGGGCTCACGATCCACATCAAGGGCCGCGACCTGGTCAACGGCGTGCCCAAGGAAATCCAGATCAACCAGGGCCAGATCGCCGAAGCGCTGAGCGAGCCGGTCGGCACGATCGTCGAGGGCGTGCGTATCGCGCTCGAGAACACCGCGCCCGAACTGGCGGCGGACATCGTCGACCAGGGCATCGTCCTGACCGGGGGCGGCGCGCTGCTCCATGGCATCGACGAAGTGTTGCGCGACGAGACCGGGCTGCCGGTGACGATCGCCGACGACCCGTTGACCTGCGTCGCGCTCGGCACCGGCCGCGCGCTCGAGGACCCGATGTATCGCGGCGTGCTGCACACCGCCTGATTTCTGTTACTGTTGCGGCCTTGTGATGTGAGGGAGATGGATGGCGCCGCCACGCAACCGGCGCCCGGGTTTCTCGCGGCGGGCGCAATATAGTCTGTTCATCGGCTACGTGATCGCGATCGCGGGGGCGCTGATGGGCGCTGTCCTGCTCGCGCTGTCGACGTTCAACCCGGCGGCTTTTTCCGCGTTGCGCGCCGGTGCCGCCGAAGTCACCGCGCCGGTCAGCTGGGCGGCCGGATCGGTGTGGAACGGAATCGCGTCGATTCCCTCGGTGATCGGCAGCTTCTTCGGCGTGCGCAGCGAGAATGCGCGGTTGACCAAGCAAGTGGCCGACGGCCGCCGGCAATTGCTCCGCGCGCGCGCCATCGCATACGAAAACCTTCGTCTCAAGGCCCTTATGCGGCTGCGCGAGCCGAGCGTCGAGACGATTGCGACCGCGCGCGTGGTCAGTTCGTCGGCGACCAGTACCCGCCGCTACGCGCTGCTCTATGCCGGCCTGATCCAGGGCGTCCACGCCGGGATGCCGGTGCGCGCGCCAGACGGGCTGGTCGGCCGCGTGCTGGAAGCCGGGCCCGACACCGCGCGCGTGCTGATGCTGATCGATTCCGAAAGCATTGTGCCGGTTCGCCGTACGCGCGACGGCGCACCGGGTTTCGCGACCGGGCGCGGCGACGGCCTGCTCGACGTCAAGCCGATCGCCCTCGGCAATGCGGAGTACGCGCCCGGCGACGTCCTGGTCACGTCGGGCTCGGGCGGCATCTTCCCGCCCAATATTCCGGTCGCCAAGGTCATCAGCCGCGGCCGCGACGGCGCGCTCGCCAAGCCCTATGCCGCGCCCGACGCGCTCGATTATGCCGTCGTGCTGCGCACCTTCCTGACCGCTCCGCCGCCGCCCGCGGACGAGAAGCAGCCGTGAGGCAGACGGGCGGCGCGTTCGCGCCCGATCCCTCGCCTGTCGCCGTCTGGGCGATCCCGGCAGCGTCGATCGTCATTGGATCGCTGATCACCATTGTGCCGCTGATCGCCACGTTTCCGGTCTTGCCGCCACTCGGGCTGATGGTTTTGCTTGCGTGGCGGCTGTTGCGGCCCGACACGGTGCGGATCTGGAGCCCGTTGCCGTTCGGGTTCTTCGACGACCTGGTCAGCGGCCAGCCGCTTGGCAGCGCGATTCTGTTGTGGACGCTCGCGTTTCTCGTCATCGACCTGCTCGACCAGCGACTGATGTCACGCGACTTCTGGCAGGATTGGGTTCTTGCGTCGGGCGCGATCGCGTTCTGCCTGATCGCGGGGCGCTTGATCACCACGCCGCTTGAGGCGCATGTCGACACCTTGCTGCTGTTTCAGGTGATCGCCGCCGTGCTGCTCTATCCCTTCGTCGCTCGATTGGTCGCGTGGCTCGATGCCAAGCGAGGGCGCGCGTGAGCAAACCGCCGCGCCTGACCACCGAGGCGACGCAGAGTTACAGCTTCTCGCGCCGCGCGCTGATGATCGGCGGCGTGCAAGGCGCGGTCGGGGTCGCGCTGGCGGCGCGCATGACGTGGCTGTCGGTGTTCGAGAACGAGCACTACCGGCTGTTGTCGGAGAGTAACCGCGTCAACCTGACGATGATCCCGCCGCGCCGCGGCTGGATCGTGGACCGCTACGGCCACCCGATTGCCAACAACCGCACCGACTTTCGCGTCGACATCATCCGCGACCGCTTGCCCGAGGCCGACCAGCCGCGCGTGCTCGGGCTGCTGCAGCAATTGCTCGGCCTGCCGCCCGAACAGATCACGCGGATCGAGACCGACATCAAGCGCGCGGCGGGATTCCAGCCGGTGCAGGTCGCGGAAAATCTCGACGCCGACCGATTCAACGCGGTGCAGGTGCGCTTGCCCGAACTGCCCGGCGTTGCACCGACCGCGGGCTATTCGCGCAGCTATCCGGCGGGTCAGGCGGTAGCGCATCTGACGGGCTATGTCGGCGCGGCGTCGGCGGAACAATATCAGAAGACCAAGAATCCGTTGCTGATCACACCGGGATTCAAGATCGGCAAGGACGGCCTCGAAAAGGCGCTAGAAAGTACTTTGCAGGGCGAACCGGGCGCCAAGCGCGTCGAAGTCACCGCGCACGGCAAGCTGGTGCGCGAACTCGAAACGCGCCGCGACGTCGCCGGCCACGTCCAGCGGCTGACGATCGATGCGGGCCTGCAGGAATATGCCGCACGCCGGCTGGGAACCAACTCGGGCTCGGCGGTCGTGATCGACGTGACCAATGGCGACGTTCTCGCGTTCGTGTCGATGCCGGCGTACGACCCCAACAGCTTTTCCGACGGAATCAGCCATCTCGAATGGAAGATGCTGTCGGACAACGACCACGTCCCGCTGATGAACAAGATCCTGCAGGGACTCTATCCGCCGGGATCGACGGTCAAGCCGATGAACGGCCTGGCGCTGCTCCATAACGGCGTCAGCCCGGAGGAGCGGATCAGCTGCGGCGGCGCGCTGAAGGTCGGCGGCGGCATCTTCCACTGCCACAAGCGAAACGGGCACGGGCCGCTCAACCTCAAGCAAGCGATCATGGCGAGCTGCGACATCTATTTCTACGAAATGGTGCGCCGGCTGGGCTACGACCGGGTCGCGCCTATCGCCCGGACGCTGGGGCTCGGGCAGAAGTTCGACATTCCGTTTTCGACCCAGCGCTTCGGCACCGTCCCGGACAGCGCGTGGAAGCGGAAGAAATACAAGGACGAATGGACCGTCGCCGACTCGCTCAACGCGTCGATCGGCCAGGGCTATGTCCTCGCCAATCCGCTTCAGCTCGCGGTCATGGCGTCGCGCATCGCGTCGGGCCGCTCACTGACGCCCCGGCTGCTGATGAACGGTTCCGCCCCGCACGCCAATCCGCTGCCGATCGATCCCAACCACCTCGCGCTGATCCGCAACGCGATGTACGGCGTGGTCAATGAGGGCGGCACCGGCGGCGCGGCGCGGCTCAACATTCCCGGCGTGTCGCTCGGCGCGAAGACTGGCACCGCGCAAGTCCGCCGGATCACCATGGCGGAGCGGGGCAGCGGGGTGCTCAAGAATGCGGCCTTGCCGTTCAAACTGCGCGACCATGCGCTGTTCGTGTGCTTCGCGCCGGTCGAGAATCCGCGCTATGCCGCCGCGATCGTGCTCGAACACGGCGGGCACACCGTCCGCAACCTCGACACGCCGGGGATCGGCCGCGACATCATGACGTACCTGCTCGACCGCGACCGTGCACTCAAATCGCTCGCTGAACTCGAGCCGACCTGGGGCGGCGATATCGCAACGCGCACGGCAGCGGAGACCGCTGCGTACAAGGGCCAGATTTCGGCGGTGCAGGCGGTGCAGACCGAAGCCGACGCGACCGCCCCGACCGATGCTCCCGCGGTGGAGGCTGCAACCGATGCCGCGAACGTCTCCGCCGCCGCGATCGCCAACACCGCGCTCCCAGCCGAGCAAGGCTCGCACGAAGTCGACCAATGAGGCCGCAGTCCTCCGCCTCGCTCGGCTTCGTCCCCGAACCGCTCGCCAACCTGCCGTGGAAGATCATCCTGCTGATCCTCGCGATCGGCTGTTTCGACCTGCTGGTGCTTTATTCGGCGGCGGGTGGGCACATCAGGCCCTGGGCACTGTCGCAGGGCATTCGCTTCTTTGTGCTGCTCGCTGCGGCGATGGGGCTGTCACGCGTACGGCCCGAAATCTGGGGTATGATCAGCCTGCCCACCTATGCGGTCATCATCGTGATGCTGGTCGGCGTAGAAATATTGGGCAAGGTCGCCGGCGGCGGCCAGCGCTGGCTCGAGCTCGGCGTCATCCGCTTACAGCCGTCGGAGCTGATGAAACCCTTCATCGTGCTGGCCTGCGCACGTTTCTACGATTTGCTCCCGCCCAGCGAGACGCGCAAGTTCGGTGCGATCTGGCCAGCGCTACTGCTGATCGGCCTGCCCGCCGGGCTGGTGATGCTGCAACCCGACCTCGGCACCGCAATGATGATCACCGCGGGGGGGATCACGATCATGTTCCTCGCTGGGATCCCGTTGCGGTTGTTCCTCGGCGGGGCGTTGCTTGCGGCGATCGCGGCACCGATCGCGTACAACTTCGTCCTCCACGACTATCAGCGCAACCGCATCGCGATCTTCCTCAACCCGGAAAGCGACCCGTTGCGCACAGGCTATCACATCACCCAGTCGAAGATCGCGATCGGATCGGGCGGCATCTGGGGCAAGGGTTTCCTCAACGGGACGCAAAGCCACCTCGATTATTTGCCGGAAGGGCAAACCGACTTCGCGCTGGCAACGATGATGGAGGAATGGGGGCTGGCCGGCGGGGTGGCGCTGCTGCTCGCCTGGTTCGCGATCATTGGCTGGGCGATCAACATCTCGTTGCGCGCCGAAGGCCGGTTTGCCCGGCTGACCGCGGCCGGACTTGCCACCACTTTATTCTTCTACGTGTCGGTCAATATGGCGATGGTGATGGGGTTGGCGCCTGTGGTCGGCGTGCCGTTGCCGCTGATCAGCAACGGCGGTTCGTCGCAGCTCACCGTATTGCTGTGCATCGGCATCCTGATGTCGCTCGACCGCGCCAACCGCAAACAGACGCGCTGGTAGGAATTTCACCCGCAAAAAGGGTTTGCAAAGCCCGGCCGCGATGCTAACGGCCTCGCTCCCCGAACGGGGACCGCCTTTCCCGGCATGGACGCATAGCTCAGTTGGTAGAGCAGCTGACTCTTAATCAGCGGGTCCTAGGTTCGAGCCCTAGTGCGTCCACCACCTTTTCAATGACTTAGCGGTGATCGGCGCGTTGGCGCGGGAGGCTAGGTAGCAAATAGGTAGCAGCGTGCGCGGGCTAGAAGGGTAACACCTTCTTTGGCCGGCAATCTGGTCACTAATGCAATCCTCTGCCGTTTAGTCGCGATATATTTTTCGGGATTTCTGCTCCAACCAACATTGGGCCGATTGCGGATCGGCGCCTTATGAAAGCCAAGGCACCCAGTGCATACGAGTTTCTCTGCGATGGCGAAGGCCGGTTCGGCGGTTTAGATGTTGACACGCGCCGCATCGTCGTGATCTACTTTTGTTCCAATCCGCAGTCTGCCTAACTAGCGATCCGCAAAGCGGTTTTGTTTCGCTCGACCGGCCGCTAGCGTCGCTGTGACGTTATTTCAGGGAGCAATTGTGGCGCACCTCAAGCTTGCCTCAGTGCTTGCAGAGCCGTTTCTTCCGGAACTTTGTCCCGTGACAGACGCAATTAGAACGCTTGCAGATGCCGGTGTAGATGAGCGGGGTGCGATTTTCACCCGGCGCGAGGTGGCGGACTTCGTCCTAGACCTCATCGGCTACACCGTCGACAAGCCGCTGCACAAGATGCGGCTGCTCGAACCATCATTTGGGGACGGCGATTTTCTCCTCCCCGCTGTCGAGCGGCTGGTCGAAGCGTGGCGGCGCGCAGGTGCGCCCGCGGACGCCATGCGCGACGCAATTCGGGCGGTTGAACTGCACGGCCGCTCCTACGAACGAACCCATCAGGCGGTGCAACGCGCGCTCAGCAGCGCAGGCATCAGCGAGCGCGAGGCCGAAGACATCGCCGACGTTTGGCTGTTGCAAGGCGACTACCTGCTTACGCCCTTTAATGGCGCGTTCGACGCCGTGATTGGTAATCCGCCTTACGTTCGGCAAGAATCGATACCCGACACTCTGATTGCTGAATACCGACGCCGGTTCAGCACGATCTTTGACCGCGCCGATCTATACGTTCCGTTCATTGAACGGTCGCTGACGCTTCTCAAGAAAGGCGGACAGCTCGGTTTCATCTGCGCCGACCGTTGGATGAAAAACCGTTACGGCGGACCGCTACGCGGCATGGTCGCGCGAAGCTACCACCTCAAAACATACGTCGATATGGTGGGAACAGATGCCTTTCACGCCGAGGTCGTCGCCTACCCAGCGATCACAATCATCGCCAAGGAACCCGGCAACGTCACCCGGCTCGCTTACCGCCCAAAAATTGAAAAGCGTTATCTCGCGGCGTTGAGCGCCGCCTTGAACGCAGACGCCGCGCCCGCGCCGGACAGCGACGTGAAGGAAATGACGGGGATTGCCAACGGCAGCGAGCCGTGGGTGCTCGACACGAGCGCCCAGCTTGCGCTTGTTCGCCGCCTGGAACGCGACTTTCCCACTATTGAAGAGGCTCGTTGTAGAGTCGGGATCGGCGTGGCGACCGGCGCGGACCAAGCCTTTATCGGCCCGATCGACGCGCTCGACGTGGAAGACAGCCGGAAGCTGCCCCTCGTGATGACGCGCGACATCGAGCGCGGCTCGGTCGAATGGCGCGGTCTTGGCGTGGTCAATCCGTTCGGCGACAATGGCAAGCTTGTCGATCTCGCCACTTACCCGAAACTGCGGCGCTATCTGGAGGATCACCGCGACCAGATCGCGGGGCGGCACGTCGCGCAAAAAGCGCCTGCAAATTGGTATCGCACCATCGACCGCATCTATCCCGAACTGACCTATCAGCCGAAACTTTTAATACCTGACATCAAAGGCGGCGCGCATATCGTTTACGAAAAAGGATGCTTTTACCCGCACCACAATCTCTATTTCATCACGTCGCGTGATTGGGACCTACAGGCGCTACAAACGGTTTTGATGTCTGGCATCGCGCGGCTGTTCGTCGCGGCTTATTCGACAAAAATGCGCGGCGGCTTCTTGCGTTTTCAGGCGCAGTATCTCCGCCGTATTCGTTTGCCTCATTGGGACGACGTTCCTGCGCCGATCAAGGCCAGGCTCGTCGCGTGCGCCGAGATCAAGGATGAAGCGGCGTGCAATGCAGCAGTTTATGCGCTTTACGGCATGACGGAGGCCGAAATCGCGGCGTTGAAAGAGAGTTGATAGATGGCGCTCGATCTAGCGGATTACGAACGTCAGACCAAAGAAGCCGTCATGGCCTTCTGGGGCAACCGCGAGCAGGCGCGGCAAAAGCAGATTGAGGCGGGTGTTACCGATCAAGGTGAGCGCGCCGGCGTGACCGGCGGCAAGAATATGGATGGGTTCACCGCTCTCATCATCGACCTTGTGAAACGGAACGGGCTAGCTCACGCGCAGATACATCAAAATCGCGCACTGCTCACGCTGCCCGGTTACTTCCGGCCGACCAAACTTTGGGATTTGTTGGTAATGATCGACGGGCGGCTGATCGCCGCCGTCGAGCTGAAGAGTCAAGTCGGCCCGTCCTTCGGCAACAATTTCAACAACCGCACCGAGGAAGCGATTGGCACCGCGCATGATCTTTCGGTTGCGTATCGGGAAGGCGCACTCGGCAAACACCCGCGACCGTTCATCGGCTGGTTAATGCTGGTTGAGGACGCGGACGCCTCGCGCCGACCAGTCACAGACCGCTCGCCGCATTTCCCGGTGTTCTCGGAGTTTCAGGGCGCGTCCTATCTCAAACGCTACGATGTTCTGTGCCAACGGCTCGTTCAGGAGCAGCTTTACACGGCGGCAGCGCTGATTGCCTCGCCGCGCAGCGCCGCCGAAGACGGCGCATTCGCCGACCTGTCGGACCTGACCAGCGTCAAGACTTTCGTCACAGGCTTGGCGGGCCACATCGCCGCCGAGGCAGCGAGGGGCTGATCCGTGGATGACTTCGAAGATATGACCGATCCGCCCGCGCCGCCGACCTTGCCGTCGGCGTCACTCTTGCAGGCGGGGCCGCCCATCGAGCCCATCTCGCGCTTGATGGTCTATACACCCGACCAATGGGAAGAATTTATCGAGGAGTGGGTGTCGGGAGTCGTGAAGGCTGAATACACAGCCGTCCGCCGCTTTACCGGCGCGAACGACCGCGGCATCGACATTGCCGGGTTCGCCGACGCGGCGATGCTGAACGGTGTGTGGGATCTGTATCAATGCAAGCGGTTTCAAAACAGCGTCACCCCCGGCGCTGCGTGGCCGGAAATCGGCAAAATATTGTGGCACTCGTTTCAGGGTCACTACAAAGCGCCGCGCGCCTACTATTTTATGGCCCCGAAAGGAGTTGGCACGACGCTCAATCAGCTTCTCGCGCACGCGCCTAACCTGAAGGCGCGCGTCAAAAAAGAGTGGGTCAAGAACATCGCCGACGCTATCACCGGCACCGCGGCCATCGCCCTTGAGGGCGAGTTCGCAGCTTACGTTGAAGCCTTCGACTTCTCTATTTTCAAATCAATTTCGCCGCGAGAGCTGATCGACCAGCATCGCAAGACGCCATATTTTCTCAGTCGGTTCGGGGGCGCTCTGCCCGCCCGCCCGAAGCCGGGTGGGCCGCCCGACGACATTCAGGACCACGAGCAAAAATATGTCGGCCAACTGCTCGCGGCTTACGGCGACCACACTAAACAGGCTGTTGCGGACGCCGCCGCGCTTGACCAATGGAAGCCGCTGCGGGAGCATTTTCGACGTTCGCGCGAGAGCTTCTACCATGCGGAGTCGTTGCGTGTGTTTGTCCGCGAGAAGGTTGAGCCCGGCACGTTCGAGACGCTGCAGAACGAGATTTACGACGGCGTGATCGACACCGTAGATGGCCAGCACGCAGATGGCTATGAGCGCGTCAAAGCGACCGCCAAGGCCGCGCAGGAAATGTCGCTGGACGCGCACCCGCTCGGCGCGAGCGCTTTGACGAAGGACCGTCACGGCATTTGCCATCAGCTCGCCAACGAGGATCGTCTCCAATGGACGAAGTGACTCACGCGCGATCCCTGACGTTCAACGGCCCGCTGGAAGCCGGACTGCGGGCCGTGGCCATCCTCGGCGCCGCGTTTCCTAAAGCCTTCGACATTCAGCGGATGACGGCGTTCGACTATTTGCTGGTTCATACTAGCCAGCTCGGCGGCCCCGCCGACTTGCACCCGGACAGCCCCATTCGCGCGCCTGCCACCCAGGTGCGGCGGCGAGTTGTTCAGGATGGTATTCATCTGATGATGACACGCGATCTGATCGCGCGCGAAACGAACGATGATGGCATCGTCTATCGGGCCGGAGAAGCGGCAGCGATCTTCCTCGACTCCCTTCAAGCGCCATATTTGCGCGAAATGTGCGGTCGGGCCGGATGGCTTGTTCATCATCTTGCCCGTTATACGGATCAAGAGTTTGATGCGCTGATGCGGCGCTTCTTCGATCAATGGCTGATCGAGTTTCAGCAGACGGAGCAGAGTTTGGGGGCCGAAGCATGACGCGTGGCCTACGCCTCAGGTTTCTTAGCTTTCACGGCCCCTCAGCCGAAGCGGCCGTCGTGGAGTTCGGGCCTGGCCTTAACGTTATTTACGGGGCGTCGAATACCGGCAAATCGTTCATCCTGAACGCCGTTGATTTCATGCTCGGCGGCAAGCCGCCATTGCGCGACATTCCCGAACGCGAAGGCTATGATCGCGTTCTGCTCGCTGTCGAAACGCTTGCGGGCGATCAGTTCACGGTCAGCCGATCCGTAAACGGCGGCGCATTCACGCTGTTCGACGGACTGCACGCGGCCGAGCTGCCCGTCGATCAAGGCAAGATTCTAGCCGACATTCATAACGACAAACGGGACGATAATCTTTCAGCCTACCTGCTCAACCTTATCGACCTGACGCAGAAGCGCATCCGCAAGAACAAGCGCGGTGACACGCAAAGTCTCAGCTTCAGAAACTTGGCACGACTGATCCTTATCAACGAGCAAGAAATCATTCAGGAGCGATCTCCGCTCTCGGACGGCAATGTAGTCGCTGACACTGCCAACACCTCCGTATTCAAACTGCTTCTAACTGGCGTTGATGACAGTGCATTCACGGCGGGCCAGAAACCGACTGCTGAGGACCAGTTACGGGGCGGGCAGATCGACCTGCTGGATCAGCTTATTGGCGATTATGAGCGCCAAGTTAATGAGTTGGCTGGCAAGCCTGACGAGCTGCAAGAGCAGCTCGCAAGGCTTGAAAACACAATGGACAGCCAGAGCGCCCAACTAGCCGTAACGGAAGCGCAGTTTAAGGAAGCGACCGTTCAGCGGCGCGACGTGGCAAAACGAGTTGAGGAAGCCAACAACCGCTTGACCGAGATCACAGCGTTGCTGGATCGGTTCACGTTGCTCAACGCGCATTATCGCTCCGACCTCGAGCGCCTGTCGGCGATTGAAGAGGCGGGCAGCCTCTTCGGTGCCTTGGGGGACGCGACCTGTCCGCTGTGCGGCGCATTGAAAGAACACCAGGCGAAGGCCGATTGCGAAGGCGACGTTGATCAAGTCGTTGCGGCGGCCGCAGCGGAGATAGCCAAGATTAAAGTGCGGCAGACCGACCTTGCCGACACCATGACGACGCTACGCGAGGAAGCGGTCAGCTTCGAGCGCCGCTTGCCCAGACTCGAGTCTAGATTTCGGGAGTTATCCGGCGAAATCGACTCCGTGGTCGCGCCAAATTTGCGCCAGCTTCGCGCGAGCTACAAGGAACTGGCGGACAAGGGCGGCGAGGTCAGGGAGGCGCTCGCCATCCATCGCGGCTTGAGCGACCTGATTGAACGCAAGGCCAAACTGGAAAAGGAGGACGAGGCTCGCTTTGGAAGCGCCAACGGTTCCACAGACTTTGGGCTTTCCACGGCCACCGCCGATAAGTTCGCGTCGTTGATTCAGACGATCCTCCAAGAGTGGCATTTCCCCAACGCGGATCGCGTTCACTTCGACCTCAGCACGCGCGATCTCGTAATTGGCGGGAAGAACCGAATCGCGTTTGGCAAAGGTCTTCGGGCGATCACGCAAGCCGCATTCACTATCGGACTCATGGAGTATTGTCGTCTAAATCAAACGGCACATCCCGGCTTTGTGATGCTAGACTCGCCATTGCTGTCCTACCGCGAACCGGAAGCGGGGGCAGACGATTCCGATGATTTGCGCGGGACCGACCTCAACGCGAGCTTCTTCGACTACATCGCCAACCTACCCGAGGACCGCCAAATCATCATTATTGAGAACACCGATCCACCGCCACAAATACGGAAGTCCGAGCGTACGGCGCTCTTTACCGGTGTGCTCGGAAAAGGGCGGCCCGGCCTTTTTCCCGAGCCCAAAAAAGGTGAGTTTGACGACCTGCTGGGATGAGCTGGCCCAGCGCTCGCAAACGGCAATCTCAGGATAGCAGCTGCCCTTTCGGAATGTCGGAAATGGAGCCCAAAGCGGCCGACGAGCAGCGTTAAGTTATCCAATACCCGTTAAAATGCTCTCAGATTCTTCAGAGACAAGATCTAAGCCGTCCTAGGCACCGGACAGCCAAATTCCGCAACATCTTCTCTACGGCCTTCCTAGGGCTAAATTTGGGCCATCGCCTCCTAGAGCAAGCCGAGTAACCAAACCGCGCCACTTCTGATCAGCAATTTGCCCTACACCCTTTTGCAATTTGCCAAGTTACCGGGTATCTTTTCCCCTCAGTCAATATAAATAATTGATTTTTATATATATTAGGGGCCAAATGAATGAATATATATATACATGGGAAGGGGTAAGTTACCGGGTATCATGTGTTTTTGAAATGATGTAAGAGCCGAGGCCGCGGTCAAAAACGGCTCGGATTGGTATGCTGATATGGCATCCGGGCAGCATCTCCTGTGGTCTTGCGCGAGATCGACAATCGATCGCCTTCGAGCACAACGACAAACTCACCGCGTCCGCTGCGTTTAACGTACGCGGCGGTTCGGCGAGCCTTTTTCAAGTCAGCTTCATTCGCGCCCTCTGGAAGCAGGGCGTGTTCTTCCCCGACGTTCAGCCGATACCAAGGTGCGAGCTTGGACTGTTGGCCAGGATAAACCCGAAGCCATAGGACGTGGTCGCCTCGTCGAGTAGCGCTGAAGGCTCTCTCACTCGTCCGATAACTCCGCGCCAAACGGGCCAAGCGCTTGTGAAGCTGGTCGATGCTCTCGCCGTCTTTCGGGAAGATAATCTGGCCCGATCGGGTGGCGGTATAATACAGCGGGCCCACCGTTTTCATCGGCCCGCCCCAGCGATTTCGTTGACTGGGTCGATTGTAGCGGCCTTCACGAAGTCTTCGAGGTCCTCAACGCGATATCGCACGCTTGACCCGAGCTTGCGATAAGCTGGACCCTTCCCGGCCCAGCGCCAACGGCTCAGCGTCTTCGGAGCGAGGCCCAGAAACGAGGCCGCGTCAGCCTCGCGAAGCATGAAATTTGCGACCATCGGAGCGCCTTTCATCGTCGTGGAGAGGCCTCAGGCTTAGCGGGACGTTCTTGAGCGATTCCAGGGTTTTCAGGTCAACCATGGGCAACCAATCCGAGAAATCCGCCCACTCCGCACAAGCCCGCGCGTTGCAGTTCAACTCATGATCTGCCAGGTTCGAACTGCGCACGGTCAGTCCCGAGCGTGGGGCGTGGAATCCCCAAGACCCAAGGTCCGGTCGAGCTATTCGGCCGGTCGGCTGTCGCCATGTCCAAGGCTTTGCCCAAAAGCGGCAGCGCCTTGTCCTTGGGCAGGGATTCCAACGGCCGGCTCCGTCCGGTCTTCGCCCTTTCGATGGAGGGCGTGATGGACAATCTACCTGTTTCAGAATCTCGACTGGGGCCTTCACGCAAGCGGGAATGGGGTAAGGCAGGAAAGCTCATTCTGGCGATAGGCGTCGGGTATCTGGCGTTTACCTGGCTCATAATGACATTGTCGCCGGCACCTGATCCGAACCAGCTTAGCGAAATCGAGAAGTCTGTAGCCGCCGATATCGCGCGCGAAGAGCATATCCCATTGGCAAGCGCAGAGGCTCGCGTACGCGAGGCGCGCGGTTCCGCCGACGATCTTCTGCGCCGGCAAAGGGAAAACGCGCGTCGGCGCGACGAGACTGACGCGCTCCGCACTAGCGTGTGCGAAATTGATCCAAGCTCACCACGTTGCCCATAGTGCTATCCGACGCCTTGTCCTTCAAAGCCAAGCGCAGCAGTTCGTCACCGATCGCGTCGGCGGCGGCGCGAACTGGACTTTGCGCAAGATGCGCGTAGCGGCTCGTGGTCGTCGCCTGCGTATGGCCTAGCAACCTACCGAGCATCGGCAGGCTGAACCCGAGCCCTACGCCGACGCTGGCATAGGTATGACGAAGATCGTGGATTCGGACGTCGTCCAGTTCGGCGAGCGCACGCAGGGCACGCCACGGCTTTTGCAGATTGACGAGGGACGCGCCTTTACGCTGGCCCGCAATCACAAACGTTGGATCACAGCCAGCGGCCTTTAGGTCTTTGAGTATGTCGATAGCAGGATCGCCAAGCGAGACCAGCAGTGCGCCGCTCTTGGTATCTGGCAGGCGCAGCAGCCCCGCATCGAGATCGACCCACACCCAACGCAAACCGAGGATTTCGTTCAGCCTGCGTCCGGTGAGAATGAGTAGCTTGAGCGCGGCGATTGCGCTCGGCGACGCCGCCGCCTCACCCTCTTCCGAGTGGAGCACTTTCCACAGGCGAGCGATTTCCGCCTCCGTTAGATAGCGCTCGCGCTTCTCTTCGGGAAATCGGTCGATATTCTTGGCCGGGTTTGAGCCATCCGGCCGCAGGCCCCATCGTTCGGCGAGCGAGAACATCTTGCTCGCGAGGGCAAGCATTCTATTTGCCTCGTATGGCGTCGCGCGGAGCGAATGATGCATGGCAGCAATGTCGGCTCGATTTACCGACGCAACCTTCCGCGAGCCGAGTGCCGGGAGAATATGCTGATCGATCAGCCGGCGATCGTTACGTACCGAACTGGCCTTTTTCCGCGTCTCCGCATGTTCCGCGAGATAACGCGCGCAAAGGTCGCGCATGATCGGGGCCGCTCGGCTTTCGGCACGCGACTGTGATGGGTCCTTCCCGCTCGCGACTTGGGCAAGCCAACGTTTGGCGATATCGCGCGCAGCTTCGGGACGCAGCGGCCCGTGAAGACCGATCGTTGGCCGGCGCTGCTGGCCATCCGCGGTTCGGTAATAGAGGAAATAGGTCCGCTTGCCTTTGGGCGTAACCTTGCATCCGAAACCGGCCAGCTCGGTATCCCAAAGAATCACGTCCGAGCTGCCCGGCTGGACCGCTTCGACGTTGCGCACGGTGAGTTTTGATCGCATCTGCCACCCCGTTTCTAGGTAGCAAATAGGTAGCAGAACGCAGCGAATCGCAGCAACGGGTAGCGACGTTCACCACTTATTTTTCTGCAAGATTCCAATGCAGTAGCGCACTGTAGCGCAACTCAGCGCACGCCAGCGAAACGCACAAAACGAGACTCTTAATCAGCGGGTCCTAGGTTCGAGCCCTAGTGCGTCCACCATTTCCAAATCTCCATCCACCCTACCCTAAGCGAGCTTTTGCGCGCTAAAGAAGGCTTGGGGTGCGTAAGGGGCGTGCCTGCTTATGTAGGCGGCCGTGTCCAGAATCGATCACCCGACAGCCGAAACGGCGCCGCTGACGCATCTCGAACGCCTCGAGGCGGAGAGCATCCATATCCTGCGCGAGGTCGTCGCGGAGGCCGAGCGGCCGGTGATGCTCTATTCGGTCGGCAAAGACAGCGCGGTGATGCTGCACCTCGCGCGCAAGGCGTTCTACCCGGCGCCCCCGCCCTTCCCGCTGCTTCACGTCGACACGACCTGGAAGTTTCGCGACATGTATGCGCTGCGCGACAAGGCGGCGCGCGAGGCGGGAATGGAATTGCTCGTCCACCGGAACCCCGAAGCCGTCGCGCGCGGGATCAACCCGTTCGATCATGGCGCGCTCCACACCGACATCTGGAAGACCGAGGGGCTTAAGCAGGCGCTCGACCAGCACGGCTTCGACGTCGCATTTGGCGGGGCGCGGCGCGACGAGGAGAAGAGCCGCGCGAAGGAACGCGTGTTCAGCTTCCGCTCGGCGAGCCATAGATGGGACCCGAAAGCGCAGCGGCCCGAGCTGTGGCACCTCTACAATACCAGAAAGGCGAAGGGGGAGAGCATCCGCGTCTTCCCGCTGTCGAACTGGACCGAGCTCGACATCTGGCAATATATCCATCTCGAAGGGATCGAGATCGTCCCGCTCTATTTCGCCGCGTCGCGAGCGACGGTGGAGCGTGACGGGTTGCTGCTGATGGTCGATGACGAGCGTTTTCGGCTCGCGCCGGGCGAAGTGCCCCTCGAGCGCTCGATCCGCTTCCGCACGCTCGGCTGCTACCCGTTGACCGGCGCGGTCGAGAGCGAGGCGGCGACCTTGCCCGCGATCATCCAGGAAATGCTGCTGACGACGACCAGCGAGCGCCAGGGCCGCGCGATCGACAAGGATGCCGGCGGCGCGGGGATGGAGAAGAAGAAGCAGGAGGGGTATTTTTGACGCGCCACGTCATGCGCAGCTTGACGAAGCGTCAACCCCCGCGAAGGCGGGGGTCTCGTACCGCACGCCTTTCGCTCACGATCGCAAAAGACCCCAGCTTTCGCTGGGGTGACGGTATTCGACTATGACCGCCGCCTTCCGCCCCGACGCGCTGATCGCCGCCGATATCGATGCGTACCTCGCGCAGCATCAGCGCAAGACGTTGTTGCGCTTCATCACCTGCGGGTCGGTCGACGACGGCAAGTCCACGCTGATCGGGCGGCTGCTGTACGACAGCAAGATGATCTTTGACGACCAGCTGGCGGCGCTGGAGGCCGACAGCAAGCGGGTCGGCACGCAGGGCCAGGAGATCGATTTCGCGCTGCTGGTCGACGGACTCGCCGCCGAGCGCGAGCAGGGCATCACGATCGACGTCGCATACCGCTTCTTCGCGACCGAGAAACGCAAGTTCATCGTCGCCGACACGCCGGGGCACGAGCAGTACACGCGCAACATGGTCACCGGCGCGTCGACCGCCGACCTCGCGGTGATCCTGATCGACGCGCGCAAGGGGGTGCTTACCCAGACGCGGCGGCATTCGTATCTCGCGCACCTGATCGACATACGTCATGTCGTACTCGCGGTGAACAAGATGGATCTGGTCGGGTACGATCAGGCGACCTACGACGCGATCGTCGCCGATTATGCCGCGTTCGCGCGCAGCATCGGGATCGAAAAGTTCACCGCGATCCCGATCTCGGGGTTCAAGGGCGACAATGTCGCTACGCGCTCGGCGAATACGCCGTGGTACGACGGCCCGACACTGATCGAGCATCTCGAAACCGTCCCGCTCGACACCGACGCCGACCGCGCGCGGCCGTTCCGGATGGCGGTGCAATGGGTCAACCGTCCCAATCTCGATTTCCGCGGGTTCGCGGGCACGATCGCGTCGGGGAGTATCGCGCCGGGCGACGCGATTCGCGTGCTGCCATCGGGCCGTACCTCGACCATCGCACGGATCGTGACGATGGACGGCGACTTGCCGCAAGCGGTCGCGGGGCAATCGGTGACGCTGACGCTGGCCGACGAAATCGACTGCTCGCGCGGCGACGTGATCGCGGCGGCGGGCGATCCGCCACAGGTTGCCGACCAGTTCGAAGCGACGTTGGTTTGGATGGCCGACGAGCCGCTGCTGCCCGGGCGAGGATACTGGCTGAAGCTCGGCACACAAACCGTCACCGCGCAGGTCTACCAGCCCAAGTACCAGATCAACGTCAACACGCTCGAGCAACTCGCGGCGAAGACGCTCGATCTCAACGCGATCGGCGTCGCGAACCTCGCGACCGACAAGCCGTTGGTGTTCGAGCCCTATGCCGACAGCCGCGAGTTGGGCGGGTTTATCCTGATCGACAAGGTGACCAACACGACCGTTGCGGCGGGGATACTGCACTTCGCGCTGCGCCGCGCGCGCGACGTGCACTGGCAAGCGGTCGACGTGACGCGCGAGGCGCACGCGCAGCAAAAGGGACAGTCGCCCAAATTGCTGTGGTTCACCGGGCTGTCGGGGTCGGGCAAATCGACGATCGCCAATCTGGTCGAGAAGAAGCTGTTCGCGCTGGGGCGGCATTCGTTCCTGCTCGACGGCGACAATATCCGCCACGGGCTCAACCGCGATCTCGGGTTCAACGACGCCGACCGGGTCGAGAATATCCGCCGCGTCGGCGAGGTCGCAAAGCTGATGACCGACGCCGGGCTGATCGTGCTGACCGCGTTCATCTCCCCGTTCCGCGCCGAACGCGAGCTGGTCCGCGCGATGCTGCCCGATGGCGATTTCGTCGAGATCTTCGTCGACACCCCGCTCGACGTCGCCGAGGCGCGCGACGTGAAAGGACTCTACAGGAAGGCGCGGCTGGGCGAGATCGCGCAGTTCACCGGCATTTCCAGCCCGTACGAAACGCCCGAGCGCCCCGACATCCGCATCGACACGACGCGCGAAACGCCCGAGGCCGCAGCGGAGCGGATCGTCGAGCATATCATGGGCGTGTGGAGTCCCGACCTGTGAGCGACGGCGATCTGGCGGCACAGCTCGCCGAGGCAGCGGGAAAGTTGTTGCAGGAAGTCCGCGCGTCGCAAGTCTGGGAGGATCCCAAGGCACTCGGCAAGGCGGGCGATCATGTCGCAAACGACTTGCTGTGCCACGCGATCACGACCGAACGCCCCGAAGACGGGCTGCTGTCGGAGGAGCGCAAATGCGACGGCACGCGGATGGCGAAGTCGCGCGTGTGGATTATCGATCCGGTCGACGGCACGCGCGAATATGGCGAGGCGCGCGACGATTGGGCGGTGCATGTCGCGCTGTGCGTCGACGGTGCCCCAGTGCTCGGCGCGGTCGCCTTACCCGATGCCGGGCTCGTGTTGAGGTCTGACGCCCCTCCCCCGCTCAGCGCGCTCAATGATCCGCCGCGCATGGTCGTCAGCCGAACCCGCCCCGCCGCCGAGGCCGTCGCGGTCGCGGAGGCGATCGGCGCCGAACTGGTGCCGATGGGATCGGCCGGCGCGAAGGCGATGGCGGTGGTGCGCGGGGTCGCCGACATCTACCTCCATTCGGGCGGCCAGCACGAATGGGACAGCGCCGCGCCGGTCGCGGTGGCGCTCGCCGCCGGGCTGCATTGCGCGCGGCTCGACGGGACGCCGCTCGTCTACAATTGCGACGACACGTACGTCCACGACTTGCTGATCTGCCGCAAGGAGTTGGTCGAGGCAGTGATGGACGCGCTCGCCAGCCTCCGTCCGCCATTGCGAGCGTAGCGAAGCAATCCAAGGACATCGCGGTCCGTCTGGATTTCTTCGCTACGCTCGCAAAATCAAATAAAGCGTTGGCCAACAGGAGGCCCGATGCCCATCTATGAACTCGACGGCAAAGTGCCGCAGATCGGCAAGAACGTCTGGATCGCCCCCGACGCGCATGTCGTCGGCGAGGTCGTGTTGGGCGACGATGTCGGGGTGTGGTTCGGCACCGTGATCCGCGGCGACACCTCACTGATTACCGTCGGCGACCGCACCAATGTGCAGGACGGGACGATGTTGCATTCCGATTACGGCGTGCCGCTGACGATCGGGAAGGAATGCACGATCGGGCACCATGCGATCCTGCACGGCTGCACGGTGGGCAACCGCGTGCTCGTCGGGATGGACGCGACGGTGCTCAACGAGGCTGTGATCGGCGACGAATGCGTGATCGGCGCGAACGCGCTCGTCACCGAAGGCAAAAGCTTCGACCCTGGCAGCCTGATCGTCGGCAGCCCGGCGCGCAGCATCAAGACGCTCGATCCCGACAAGCGCGCGTTCCTGAAGCTGTCGGCCGAGCATTACGTCGAAAACGCGCACCGGTTCGCCAAGGGGCTGAAACGGATCGACTAGCTCCTGCTCCTGCGAAAGCAGGAGTCCAAGGTTACAAATCGACCGCTCCTGACTCTGGATTCCTGCTTTCCCAGGAATACGAGACTCAGGACGCGTCACCCCGCCCAGGCCGTCACGCCCGCCCGCAACCGGTCCGCCACCGCCTTGCGCACCGCGATCCCGGCGATCGCGCGCCGGGCGCCGCCCCGCGCCGACTCGGGCTGGTTCTTCTCCGCATAGGCCTGAATCTTGCCCGGCATCGCGGGGTCGTTCGATCCCGCGCCCAGGCTGGGGATGAACGCGGCGCGCGAGCTCGCCTCGACGACGCTGTTGACCAATTCCATATTCGCCACCGCGAAGTCGAACGCCATGTCGGGGTGGCCCGCCGCGACCGCACGCAGGATCGTCGGCTTCTGCTGCGCGGTCAGCACGTCGCCCTTAACCAGTTCGAGCGCGCGCATCGCGATCGCCGGGTCGTTCGCCGCGCCGAGCAAGCGAACATATTCGTTCTTCACCACCGGGTTGGTCTCGGCCTTGGTCAGCGCGAGCAGGTCGTCCCATTCGGCCGGGGTCGCATTGGCGGCGAACGTCGCGAGGATCGGCGCGCGGATCGCCGGCGGGATCGCCGACGAGTCGGTCTTGAGCTTCGCGAAATAAGCGCGCGCACGCTTCTCGACTTCGGGATCGCCGGCGCGGCCGAGCCGCCCGACCAGATCCTCCCGAAGATTGGTGACGAGCGGCGATTCGCCGGTGCGCGCCTCATACCCGATCTGCGCCAGCACCGGCCCGAGCTTGCGGATCGTCAGCGCGTTGATCCGCGCGCGGAGCGGCGTGCCGCCATACAGCCCCGACAGCGAACCGAGCTGGCCCGACACCACCGACCATTCGAGCGGGCTGGCGTCGGCGGGCACCGCGTCGAGCGTCGCGGCATAGGTCGCGAAATCCTGATCGCCCGACCGCGCCAACGCGTAATCGTCACCCAGCGTGCCGACCCGGTCGGCCAGTGCGAGCTTGTCGTAATTCGCAACCAGCGCGGAATGCGCGTCGCCGAGGTAACGGATACGCGCGTAGCTGCCCTTGCCGACATTGGCGACGACCGCGCCGCAGCCCGGTACCGTCACTTCGGTGGACGAGCCGGTGACAATCTTGCTGACCGGCGCACCCCCGACCGTCCCGATCCGCAGCGGCACTCGCCAAGTCTGCGGCGTTTTCGATGCTGCATCGAGTCCGAACCGCCCCTGCGCCAGTGCCGCGACAGTATTACCGCCGACGCATTTTCCACCCGCCACGGTCACCATCGGCACCCCGCCCTGCAGCGTGAAGTCATGCGCAAAACTCTTGACCGGCATCCCCGACGCCGCTTCCAGTTCGTCCCACAACTGGTCGGTCTGGGTGTTCCCGTACTTGTACTTCGCCATATAGCGGCGGATGCCCGCGCGGAACTTGTCGGGGCCGAGCGTCGATTCGATCATCCCGATCACGGCCTGGCCCTTCTGATAGGTGATGCCGTCGAACGCCTCGCCGATCTGGTCGACGGTTTCGACGTGACGGATTATCGGGTGCGTCGCCGCGGTCGCGTCAAGCGCCAGCGCGCCCTCGCGGTCGAATGCCACGGCCGAATCGCGCGCGAACCAGTCGGGGTTGAGGTCGGCGGAGGTCTTGTTCTCCATCCACGACGCGAAGCCCTCGTTGAGCCACAGGTCATCCCACCAGCTCATCGTCACTAGGTCGCCGAACCATTGGTGCGCCATTTCGTGCGCGACGACGACGAAGATGCGCTGCTTGTCGCTTTCGGTCGCGCGCTTCTTGTCGAACAGCAGTTCGGGCTCGAAGTAGAAGATCGCCCCCCAATTCTCCATCGCACCGAAGAACTGGCTGGTGCCCGGCCCCGCGATCATGTCGAGCTTGGGCAACGGGTACGGCTGGCCGAAATAGTCGTTGTAATAGGCGAGCAGGCGCTTGGCCGAGGCGAGCGCATAGTCGCCCTGGTCCGACACCCCGCGGCGCGTGATGACGCCGATCTCGGTCTTGCCGGCCATCACCGTCTTGCGCTCCATGTCGCCCATGCCGAGGAACAGCAGGTAGCTGGACATGACCGGCGACTGGCGGAAGCTGTAGAGCTGCGTCCCGTCGGCGCGCCGCGTCACGATCGCGGGCATGTTGGAGAAGGCCAGCTGCCCCTTGGGCGCGACCGCGCGCAGCGTGAACTTCGCCTTGAAGCTCGGCTCATCCCACATCGGCGCGAAGCGGCGCGCGTCGGGCGCTTCGAACTGAGTCGCGAGCATCCGCGCCTTCGACCCATCGGTGTTGGTGTAATCGATCGCGAAGAAGCCGGCGGCGGATTCGTTGATCTTGCCGGTCCAGGCGAAGGCGATGGTGTGGAGGCCGACCATCGCCGCGGCGGGCAGCGTCAGCGTCACGCGCTGCGCATCATTGTCGAGCTTGAATTGCACCGGGCGGCCATCGACGGTCGCCTTGCTGATCGCGAGATCGGCGGCGTTGAGCGTGATCGTGCGCGTCGCCTTGCGGACGTTCACCGTCACCGTCTCGCTGCCCGTAAAGGTCATTGCCTGCGCGTTCGGGTCGATCGTGATATCGTACGCGATCGGCGCCACGTCGCGGCCGAGCTGCGCCGCGGCGAGCGCCGGGGTAGAGGCAGTGAACATCAGGGCGACGGCGGCAGCGGCGAGCTTCATGGACAACCTCTCGTATCGGTGTGTTGCCGCGCTATAACGCCTCCGCGATGAATGGCAAATGGATCAATTCGGCCGAGGCAACACATTCCGTACCGTCAATTCGAAAGGCCTTTCCTGTGATTACGGTTGCGCTATGAATTCGCACCATGAGCCTGCCGCCGCTGTTCGACCGCCTGCGCCTGCCCGTCATCGGGTCGCCGCTGTTCATCATCTCCGGCGTCGATCTGGTGATCGCGCAGTGCAAGGCGGGGATCGTCGGATCGTTCCCCGCACTCAACGCGCGGCCCCAAGCGGAACTCGATGAGTGGCTGCACCGCATCACCGAGGAACTGGCGGCGCACAATCGCGAGCATCCCGACCGCCCCGCCGCGCCGTTCGCGGTCAACCAGATCGTGCACAAGTCGAACGACCGGCTAGAGGCCGACCTGATGACTTGCGCCAAATGGCAGGTGCCGATCGTCATCACCTCGCTCGGCGCGCGGCCGGAGCTCAATCACGCAGTGCACGGCTGGGGCGGGATCACGCTACACGATATCATCGACGACCGCTTCGCGCGGAAAGCGATCGAAAAAGGCGCCGACGGGCTGATCGCCGTCGCGGCGGGCGCAGGAGGACATGCTGGGCGCCTCTCACCCTTCGCGATCACGCAGGAAATCCGCCAGTGGTTCGACGGCCCGCTAGCGCTGTCGGGATCGATCGCGACGGGCGATGCGGTGCTCGCGGCGCAGGCGATGGGGGCGGATCTTGCGTACATCGGCTCGCCGTTCATCGCGACCGACGAGGCCAATGCGGTTCCAGGCTACAAGCAGGGCATCGTCGAAGGCCGTGCTTCCGACATCGTCTATTCGAACCTGTTCACCGGGGTGCACGGCAATTACCTGCGCGGATCGATCGTAGCGGCGGGGATGGATCCCGACCATCTGCCCGAAGGCGACCTCAGCACGATGAACTTCGGCGGCGGCAATTCGAGCAAGGCCAAGGCGTGGAAGGACATCTGGGGGTCGGGCCAGGGCATCGGCGTGGTCGACAAGGTCGAAAGCGTCGCGGTGCGCGTGGAGCGGCTCGAACGCGAATATAAGGCTGCCAAGGCTCGGATCGCCTGATGCCGACCCGCCGCGAATTCGTCGCGACGGGATCGGCGGTGATAGTGTTGCCCGCCACCGCGCCGGTCGATCCGCGCGCGCGTTTCACTGCCGCCGTCCGCAAGCTGGAACAGGGTCTGGGCCCGGGCGCGCGCATCGGGCTTCACCTGATCGATCCGGTCGGCGGGCGCACCGCGACGTGGCGCGGCGGTGAGCGTTTTCCGATGTGCAGCACGTTCAAGCTGCTGCTCGCGGGAATGATCCTGCACAAGATCGATCACGGCAGCGAAAGGCTCGACCGTCAAATCGCCGTACCGTCGACCGGCATCCTGCCCAATTCGCCGACCACGGCGGGCCAGGCCGGCGGGCACCTCGGTATCGGCGACCTGTGCGAGGCGGCGATGACGCGCAGCGACAATACCGCCGCCAATTTGCTGCTCGGCACCGTCGGCGGGCCGGAAGGGCTCACGCGCTTCCTGCGCTCGACCGGCGATATGGTGACTCGGCTCGACCGCGTCGAGACGATCCTCAACGAAGGGACGCCGGGCGACCCGCGCGACACGACCACGCCGAACGCAATGCTTGACACGCTGCGGCGGCTGACCTTCGGCACGGTGCTCGCGCCGGACTCGCGCAAGAACCTGATGCTCTGGCTCGCCAACAACACGACCGGGACGGAAAAGCTGCGTAAAGGCTTGCCCGCCGGCTGGGCAATCGGTGACAAGACGGGCGCCGGCGGGCACAACAGCAATAACGATGTCGCGCTGATCTGGCCGCCGGGCCGCGCGCCGCGTCAGCCGATCTTCGTGACCGTGTTCATCACCGGCGGCCCGGGCGATGAGGCGCCGGCGCGCAACCCGGTGCACGCGCGGATCGGTGAGCTAATCGTGGAATTCGTCGGACCGGCGTAAGCCCGTTTAAAACGCCATCGCCAATCTGGCTTGCATGTACTGCACCGGGCTATCCGACGGCTGCGGCTCCATCTGCGAATCGTCGAGCCGCGCGACTCGGCGGTAGAGGTCGATGCTCGACGCGATCAGCGCCTGCGCGTCGGCGGGCATCTGCGCGAGCACGGCATCGTCCGTCACCGGCGCCTCCCCGAGCCGCCGCGCCGGATCGAGCGCGTCACGCACGCTCAGTTCGCCCGCATCGACCGCACGCTGAGTCAGCAGCCAGGCAATGATGTGCATCAGCCGCGTGGTGACCTTGAGCGATTCGCACGAAAAGGTGACTCGCCCGAGCGGGTCCAGCGCCTCGCGCTCGATCCGCGCGCCCTGGTCGAAATAGCCGCGCGCCTCGTCCGCCAGCACCATCGCCTCGACGTAGAGCGAATCGATCAGGCGGCGGTGGATCCGCGCATTGGTGACGTCCCCTGTCATCGGCGCAGCGTTGCCAGATTCACTAACCTATGCAAGCCGCGACATCGCCCGCGCGTCCCGAAATCGATCAGGCGATGATGTCGGGGATCAATTGGTCCTCGAGCAACGCGATTTCGTCCTTCAGCGCCAGCTTGCGCTTCTTCATCCGCGCGATCTGAAGCTGGTCGCCGGTGCCGAACGCGGTCAGCGCCTCGATCGCCGAGTCGAGATCGCGATGCTCGGTCCTGAGCGTGCCGAGCCGCTGCACGATCTGCGCTTCGTCCACCTTGCTGCGCTCCCGAACGCCAAATTTCCGACTGTCGTCAAAACGATGCGGCGCGTCGATTCGCAAGCGAAATCGATGGCGACTTTTTACGCTTTTCGTGTTCTATTCGCTCCCCCACCTGATCGAAGGAGGTCGCCCCCATGCAGAACCCGCACCTTTCGGCGCTCGAGACCAAGCACCACGTGCTCGACCGGCAAATCATCACCGAAAGCCACCGCCCGGCGCCCGATATGCGGATTCTGGCCGACCTGAAGAAACAGAAATTGCGCGTGAAGGAAGCGATCGCCGCGCTGTAGCGGCCGGTCCGTGTCGCCCCGGTTTCGCCGGGGCGCACGGATCACAAGATAGGCTTGATCGGCTTGTCCTTGCGCGGCGCGGTGGCCGGCGCGGAGACTGGTTTGCGCGCCTGCATCGGGTCGATCGGGGTACCGAACGAAACGCCGATCCGACCTGCCGCCGTCCAGGCGACGTCGCCCGCGACCTTGCCCACGCCACGCAACTCAACCTCGACCGCCGTCCCGATCTCGACCGGATGCGCATATTCGGCCATCAGCCCGCCGCTCGACAGATTGCGCACGCGCACATCAGTCGAATCGGGACGACCGTCGATCGTCAGCGATGCGACCAGGAAAAGGCTGTCACGCGATTTCTTGCGCTTGGGCGCCGACTCGGCATCAGCCGGTACGAAGCTGTCTTGTGGAAACTGGTCCATGAATCCCGTCCGAGCGGCGCCGATCGCCGTTCCCGCCCGCATAGACCCGAAATATTGTCGAAAGCGTAAACGCGGGAGCGCTCAGTCCTCGCGCGACACCTTCTCGTTGCGCTCGTGCCGTTCCTGCGCCTCGACCGTCATCGTCGCGATCGGCCGCGCCTCGAGCCGGCCGAGCGAGATCGGCTCCCCCGACACCTCGCAATAGCCATATTCGCCCTCTTCGAGGCGGCGCAACGCAGCGTCGATCTTGGCGATCAATTTGCGCTGACGATCGCGCGTGCGCAGCTCGATCGACCAGTCGGTCTCGCTCGATGCGCGGTCGGTCAGATCCGCCTCGCGCAACGGCTCAACCTGAAGCTGCGACAGCGTGGTCTCGGCTTCCTTGAGGATCGCCTCTTTCCACTTGAGCAGCTTTTGCCGGAAATACGCCTGCTGGCGCGGGTTCATGAACGCTTCGTCGGCGCTGGGACGATAACCGTCCGCATCGTTCGCCGGCAGATCGAAACTGGAATCCATCACGCGATTCAAAGCCGTCGCCATCCCCGCTCTCCCACTGGCCCGCGAACCGATCTGCGCCGGTGCCTCGGACCCCCCGTAACGGGCGGGCCTATAGCGAGGCGCAGGCCGCTCCACAAGCGGTTGACGAGCGACCGGAAAATACGGTCGTCGCCCGATCGTCGCTTTAACCGGCCTCGGCTTTCAACGTCGTGAACCAAGCCTTCATCTTCCAGACACTATGATCGGAGCGGCGAACCGTGTCGCAAATGATCGGCAGCGTGTCACAATGAAACGTTAACTATGATCGAAGCGCGGTCAGAAGAGATTGGAGCGGTTTCCGGCGATTATTCTTGGTTAACGCAATTGCACTTAATGTTTTGTTTTGCACTATGCCAATAGCGGCTCACCAGCTGCAGAAGAACCATCACCGTCTCTGTGGGGGCAGACGCGGTTAAAAAGAGAGTGATGCGATGTCTGTTCGGATGGCCATGGCTAAACTTTGCGCCTGCGCTTGCGGCGGCGCGATAGTCGGCGGGGGCGCCGTCAAGGTGTCCGAGACGAGCGTGCGCTCCGGCTACGTGAAGACGACGTACAAGAAGCGCGTCGTCCGCTCCACCCGCGCCGTCGCGGCTCGCGCGGCTCGCGTTCGCAAGGTCGTTACGACCACCACGACCGCCTGCCCGCCCGCGGTGGTCACCGTCGCCGGTGGCCCGCCCTTGCCGGCGCCGCCGCCCTTCGTCGGATCGAGCGGCGAAGGTGCGACCGTCGTCGGCGGATCGGGCGGCGGCTTCGGCGGCGGCGGGTTCTTCGCCGGCGGCTTCTTCGGCGGCAGCGGCGGATCGGGCAGCAGCGGGATCGTCGTGTCGTCGACCTCGTCGTCGAGCGGCGGGTCGACCTCGAGCTCGACCGGCGGCGCCTACGTCAACAACAACAATAACAACGACAACAGCGCCAACAACTCGAACAACAACAACCAGACGCAGAACCAGAACCAGAACCAGAACCAGGATCAGAGCCAGTCGAGCACGTCGTCGAGCAGCACCAGCTCGTCGAACTCGTCGGCCAGCTCGACCTCGTCGAGCACCTCTGGGTCCACGTCGAGCTCGGGTTCGACCTCGTCGTCGAGCTACGGTTCGTCGTCCAAGGGCTGGGGATCGAGCGGCGGCTGGTCGTCGAACGGCGGCTGGCACGGCAGCAGCGGATCGACCGGATCGTCGGGCGGCCCGCCCGCACCGGTCCCGGCCCCGCCGATGATCTTCCTGTTCGGCGGCGCCGCCGCGGCGCTGGTCGCGCGCAAGCGGCTCGCCAAGCAGACGACGGTTACCGCCTAAGCGGCGGCAAGCGCCTTTTCGATTTCGGGCAGAGGGTGGCCGGTGAGATCCTTCGGGATTTCGCCGGCCAGTCTTTTTTCGACCTCGACGTGATAGTGTTTGCGGATCTCGCCGAGCGTCTTGGCGGGCGCGGCGATGATCAGCGTTTCGAAATCACTGGCGAGTGCGCGGCTTTTGAGCATCGCACCGACATCCGCGGCAAAGCGATCCTCCTCCTGCTGGTGGAAATCGACCTCGTCCATCGTGTCCTGCCGCCCGCCGACGCCGCCGGAGGCGCGGCCCGGGGCATCGGTTTTCTGGTCGCGATCGGCCGGGTTGAGGCGGTCCTCGGCATGTTCGACGATCAAGTTGGGATGCACCGCATCGCCCTCGTTGCGCAGGAACAGCGCCTTGCGGCCATCCGCGACGACGACGAGCGTGTTGTGGGCGATCTGCATGGGCGATTCTCCTGATGGTTCGCGCATGACAACGCCCCGCCCCCGCGCCGGGTTGCGCCGTTCCTCTCGCCCCGCCATAGCCACGCCGTTATGCACGACATCCGCCTGATCCGCGAAAACCCCAAGGCTTTTGATGCCGGCCTGAAGAAGCGCGGGTTGTCGCCGATGGCTGCGGACCTGCTCGCGCTCGACGAGAAACGCCGCTCCTTGATCACCGAAGTCCAAGATAGCCAGCAGCAGCGCAATGCACTGTCCGCGGTGATCGGCCAAATGAAACGTGACGGGGCCGACGCCTCCGTGCCGATGGCGCAAGTCGCACGAATCAAGGAACAGATGCCGCTGATAGAAGCTGAGGAGCGGGCGACCGGTGAGGTGCTGACCGCGCAGCTTGCCGCAATTCCAAACCTGCCGCTTGCCGACGTGCCCGAGGGCGCAGACGAGGACGACAACGAACTCGTCGCCGAGCACGGCCAGCGCCGCGATTTCGCGTTCGCGGTTCGGGAGCACGACGAGATCGGCCCGCCGCTCGGGCTCGATTTCGAAACTGGCGTCGCGCTCGCGGGTGCGCGGTTCACGCTGGTCCGCGGCGCGGCCGCGCGGCTCAACCGCGCGCTCGGGCAGTTCGGGCTCGACGTGCTGACGCGCGATCACGGTTATGAGGAAGTCGTCCCGCCGCTGATGGTGCGTGACGAGGCGATGTTCGGCACCGGCCAGCTCCCCAAGTTCGCCGAGGATTTGTTCCAGACCACCGACGGCCGCTGGCTGATCCCCACGTCCGAAGTCAGCCTGACCAACATCGTCCGCGAGAAGATCCTGAGTGCCGACGAGCTCCCGCTGCGCTTCACCGCACTCACCCCGTGCTTCCGCTCCGAGGCCGGCGCGGCGGGCCGCGACACGCGCGGGTTCATTCGCCAGCACCAATTCGAGAAGGCCGAGATGGTCTCGATCGTGACGCCCGATCAGTCCGAAGCCGAGCACGAGCGGATGACCGTGGCGGCCGAGGACGTGTTGACGCGCCTTGGCCTCCCCTTTCGCCGCATGAAGCTGTGCACCGGCGACATGGGCTTCTCCGCCGCGCGCACCTACGACCTCGAAGTGTGGCTGCCGGGCCAGGGCAAGTATCGCGAGATTTCGAGCTGTTCGACCTGCACCGATTTCCAGGCACGGCGGATGAACGCGCGCTATCGCGACGAAGACGGCAAGCCCGCCTTCGTCCACACGCTCAACGGCTCCGGCCTCGTGGTCGGGCGGATGCTCGTCGCGATCCTGGAGAATTACCAGCAGGAGGACGGATCGGTCGCGATCCCCGACGCGCTGCAGCCCTATCTGCGCGGAATGAACCGGCTTGAGCCGGTAACTTAATTCCTCCCGGTTTACGGGGAGTGTTCGGGCTTTGGCAGGCCCCCGGCCTGCCAAGATCGTGCCTGGGAGGCACGATCTCGCCCGAACACAGCGCGCAGCGCTGACGGAGAGGGCGAGCCGCGAGCGACTCGCTGGTAGCGCACCCCCTCCACCACCGACCTGCGGTCGGCGGTCCCCCTCCCCGTCCCGGGGAGGAATTGCGTACCGCATCACCTGCGCTATGCTCGCGAGCCGGAAGGGAAGCGCGATGCGGAGCAAATTGTCGGTCGTCGTCGCGCTGCTGCTGTCGGGCTGCATTCCCGCCGGCCAGGATTACGGCCCGCCCGATTCCGGCTACGCGCCGCCGCCGCAGGACCGCGACTATCCGCCTGAGCGCTACGATCCGCAGCGCGCCGACGAAGACGTCCCCGCCCCGCCCTCCGCGCCGCCCGCCTGGGTCGCGCAGCCGGTCACGCCCGACGCGCGGACGATCCCCGATTCGACCTATGTCGTCCAGCCCGGCGACACGCTGCGCGGGATCGCCGAAAAGGTCGGCGCGGGGTCGGAGACGATCGCCGACGCCAACGACCTGAGCGCGCCCTTCATCGTCCGCCCGGGACAGCAACTGCACATCCCCGGCGGGCGCTATCACTTCGTCCGCCCCGGCGAATCGGGGATCGCGATCGCGCGCGCCTATGGCGTGCGCTGGGCCGATATCGTCGCGGCGAACAATCTCGAAGAGCCGTACATCCTACGCGCGGGCCGGCGCATCCTGATCCCGGGCGGCGCACCGGCGCGCCCGCAAACGCTCGCCGAGCGCGCCGCGGCGTTCAAGATCGACCTCGGCGACATCGCCACCGGCGGCGGCGAGCCCGCCATCCCGGAGACCGAGCGGGCGCCACGCGCCGCGAGTGTGGTCCGGCGACCCCTTCCCTCCTCCGTGCCGATTGCCACGCCCGGCGCGCTCAACGGCCCGTTCCTGTGGCCCGTCTCGACCGGCAACGTCGTCAAGCGCTTCGGCGCCGGCGCGAGCGGCGAGCGCAACGACGGGATCAAGATCGCTGTCCCCGTCGGCACCTCGATCAAGGCGGTCGCCGACGGCGTCGTGATCTACACCGCCACGAGCGTCGCAGGCCTCGGCGGGCTCGTCATGGTCAAGCACGGCGACGGCTGGACCAGTGTCTACGGGCATGCCAGCCGCATCCTGGTCCAGCGCGGCCAGGCGGTAAGGCGCGGCCAGTCGATCGCGCTGTCGGGCGACACCGGCTTCGCCGACCGGCCCGAGCTGCATTTCGAACTGCGCAAGGGCCGCGTGCCGGTCGACCCACTGACGAAGCTTCCGCGCCGCTAAGCTACCGCTTGCTCGTCATCGCATCCGCGGTGAGCCGACCGAGCGACCGCCCGACCGCGAGCACCCCGGTGCGGAACGCGTCGTCGTCGACCACGAAAGCGTAATCGCCGCGCCTTTTGCCCCATTCGCTCGAATCGTCATCGGACACCGAAATCTCGCGAAACGTGCCGACGCGGGAAGCCGGCACGCGCACGCCGTGTTCGGGCACGCCGATGCTGCACCACGATCCCTTGGCGGTCAGGCCGTAGACGGTGATGCCGGCGAGGTGCATCGAAGGGTTGAAGCTGATAGATGCCGACGAGCTGCGGAACATCGAGTTTTCGCCATTGGCGGCCTGCGCGCCCAATTGCGGCATCGTCAGATAGACTTCGGTGATCAGCTGAGTCGCGCCGGTCCGCTTGGCGGCGTCGGCGAACGGCTTGTTCGGCCCGCCGATCAGCCCGTATTCCAGCGCCTGCGCATCGCTCGGCGTGGCGACGACGAAATCGGTGCCGGGGAACGCCCGCGCATCATGGGTCGGCATGCCGTAGCGCGGGTTGGCGGCCATCAGCGACTTGCCCGCGACATCGCCCCTGACGTCGTCGAACGTCAGCACGGTGTAGCCCGCGCCGCGCAAAGCACCGACCATCTCATTCTGGATGCTCCCGGCCAGCTGCTGCAACTCGGCCTTGCCAGCGCCATCGATATACACGCGCGCCTTGACCCCAACGGCGTTGATCCCGCCCCCCGCGCTCAGCTTCGTGCGGACGGGCACGTAGAGGTACACCGTCGGGACCAGGAACGCGGTGCTCTTCGCGCACGACCCGATCGTGCCGTACTTGACGCGGTCGCGGTTGATCTCGAACTGCGCGTTGCTGAAGTCCTGCGCGAACGTCGCGGTGGTGGTGAACAGCGCCGCGCCTATCCCGGCCGCGCGAAGAAACTTGCCTGGTCGCATCCCAAATCCCCCCCATTTGTCTCTGCGAAGATAGCGCAGGCGCACCCGGGAACCTTGGCGTTTTCGGACAGTGCCGGCGAAACTTCCGTAAGCCGGAACGTCATGCTACCGCCCGCGCCGCTATGAGCACCTATCAGTCCGACCTGCTCCGCACGCTCGATGCGCGCGGCTACATCCACCAGATGACCGACGCGGCGGGCCTCGATGCGCTCGCCTCGAAGCAGATCGTGCCTGGCTATGTCGGGTTCGACGCGACCGCGCCGTCGCTGCACGTCGGCAACCTGGTGTCGATCATGCTGCTGCGGCGGCTGCAACAGGCGGGACACAAGCCGATCGTGCTGATGGGCGGCGGAACGAGCAAGGTCGGCGATCCGAGTTTCAAGGACGAAGCGCGCAAGCTGATGGGCGAGGACGTGATCGCTGGCAATATCGCTTCGATCCGGCGCATCTTCGAACGCTTTCTCACGTTCGGCGACGGGCCGACCGACGCGGTGCTGGTCAACAACGACGACTGGCTGGGCAAGCTCGAATATCTGCCGTTCCTGCGCGACATCGGGCAATATTTCTCGATCAACCGCATGCTGTCGTTCGACAGCGTCAAGCTGCGGCTCGACCGCGAGCAGTCGCTGTCGTTCCTCGAATTCAACTACATGATCCTGCAGGGCTACGACTTCCTCGAATTGTCGCGGCGGATGGGATGCCGCTTGCAGATGGGCGGGTCGGACCAATGGGGGAACATCGTCAACGGCGTCGACCTCGCGCGGCGTGCCGACGGGACCGAAGTGTTCGCGGTGACGACGCCGCTGATCACCAATGCCGACGGCAGCAAGATGGGCAAGACCGTGTCGGGCGCGGTGTGGCTGCACGAGGACCAACTGCCGCATTACGATTACTGGCAATTCTGGCGGAACACCGACGACCGCGATGTCAGCAACCGGCTGCGCATCTTCACCGACTTGCCGATCGACGAGATCGAACGGCTCGAGAAGCTCGAGGGCGCGGAGATCAACCAGGCCAAGATCGCGCTCGCCAACGCCGCGACCGCGATGTGCCGCGGCCAGGCGGCGGCGGAGGCGGCAGCGGAGACCGCGCGCAAGACCTTCGAGGAAGGCGGCGCGGGCGGCGACCTCCCGACGATGGCGGTGCCGCAGGCGATCAACATCGTCGATGCGCTGATTGGATTGGGGTTCTGTGCGTCGAAGGGCGAGGCGCGGCGGTTGATCGCGGGCGGCGGCGCGCGAGTCGATGGCGAGAAGGTCGACGAAGCGTTCACCATCATAACCGGCGAAAATCCGGCGCGCGTGTCGGCGGGCAAGAAACACCACGGGCTGGTGACGCGCGGATAGTTATCGTCAACGCGCGTTAAATATGTTCCTTTTCAAGCTCTTCACACGGCACCCCTAGCGTCGGGGCGGAAAGGGAAACCACCACCGATGGCCGCAGCCGCCCTCGCCTATACCGAAAAGCGCGACATACCGCGCGACGAGGTCGATTATCGCGCACGCGCCTATGGCGGCGACGCGCAGCCGCTCGGGCTTCAGGTCGTCAATATGTCGGCACAGGGCCTGATGGCGCGAGTCGTCGGCGACCGTCCGGTCGGCGAGCGGCTCAAGATCAATCTCCCCGTGGTCGGCGTCATCACTGCGGAAGTGCGCTGGTCGCTGGGTGGACGGATCGGCTGCGAACTCGACCGGCCGATCGCCATGGCGGATTATTACGAATTGCTCGCGGCGTTGCTGAAGGGCGCGCGCTAGCCCGAACGAAGCAGCGCGACTCCCGCGTCGCGTTCGAACAGGTACAGTGCGGTGCGGGCGGCCTGTCCGCGCGGACCGTCGAGCCCGCCGTCGCGGTCGATCAGCAACCGCGCATCGTCGTGCGCGGTCTGCTGGAGCGCGGCAAAATGTTCGGGACTGGCGAGCCGATAGCCCTGCTCGCCCGATTGCCGCGTGCCGAGCATCTCGCCCGCGCCGCGCAGCCGCAAGTCCTCCTCGGCGATGCGAAAGCCGTCGTTGGTCTCGCGCATCAGCGCCAGCCGCGCGCGCGACGTATCGCTCAGCGCGTTGCCACGGATCAGGAGGCAGATCGACTGGCCGCTCCCTCGCCCCACGCGTCCGCGCAACTGGTGGAGCTGCGCCAGCCCGAACCGGTCGGCATGCTCGATCACGATCAGCGTCGCGTTGGGCACGTCGACCCCGACCTCGATCACCGTCGTCGCGACCAGCACGCTGAGCTTGCCGCCAGCGAACGCGGCCATCACCGCATCCTTTTCGGCCGGCTTCATCCGCCCGTGGATCAGCCCGATCCGGTCGCCGAACCGCGATTGCAGCGCCGCGGCCCGCGCTTCGGCGGCAGCGAGGTCCGATTTCTCAGATTCCTCGACCAACGGGCACACCCAATAAGCCTGCCCCCCGCCGTCGATATGACGCCCCAGCGCCTCGGCAACCTCGCCCAGCCGATCCTCCGACACCACACGCGTCTCGATCGGCTGGCGGCCCGGCGGCATCTCGTCGAGCCGGCTGACGTCCATCTCGCCATATTGCGCGAGCGTCAGCGTGCGCGGGATCGGCGTCGCGGTCATCGCGAGCAGATGCGGCGCATTGCCCTTGCCCTGGAGCAACAGCCGTTGCGCCACGCCGAAGCGGTGCTGCTCGTCGACCACGACCAGCGCCAGATCCTTGTACGCGACCGCCTCCTGAAAGATCGCGTGGGTGCCGACCAGGATGTGGATCGACCCGTCGGCCAGCCCCATCAGCGTCGACTCTCGCACGCGTCCCTTGTCGCGCCCGGTCAGCACCGCGACATTGACCGGCAGTCCCGCGAGCATCCGCTGCAGCGTCTCGTAATGCTGGCGCGCGAGGATTTCGGTCGGCGCGAGGAACGCCCCCTGCGCCCCCGCCTCGACCGCCATCAGCAGCGCCATCGTCGCGACCAGGGTCTTCCCCGACCCGACATCGCCCTGGAGCAAGCGCAGCATCGGCGACGATTGCGCGATATCGCCCTCGATCTCGCGGATGGTCCGCGCCTGCGCGGCGGTCGGCGCGTAGGGCAGCTTGAGCATGTCGCGCAACCGCCCGTCGCCCGCCAGCGCCCTGCCCCGCCGCGCCCGCGACGACGCACGGACCAGCATGAAGGCGAGCTGGTTGGCGAACAGCTCGTCATACGCGAGCCGCTCGCGCGCCTTGGTGTCGGCCGGGTCGGCATGCGCCCGCGTCAGCGCGTCGCGCCAGTCGGGCCATTGGTGCTGCGCCTTCAGTCCCGGCTCGATCCATTCGGGCAAGTCGGGCGCACGTTCGATCGCCTCGTGGGCGAACTGCCCAAGCCGCCGCGACGTGATCCCTTCCGACAACGGATAGATCGCCTCGCGCTCGCGGAATCCCTCATCGCCATCGCCCAGATCGGGGTGGATGATCTGCAACTCCTGCCCGTACATCTCGAGCTTGCCCGACACGCGCTTGGACTCGTTCAGCGGGAGCAGCTTCTTCACCCAGCCCGACGAGCCGCCAAAATAGATCAGGCTGACGTAGTTACCCTTCGCATCGGTTGCGTGGACGCGCATCGGCCCGCGCTGGCTGGCGCTCATCCGATATTCGACCGGGGTCAGCGTGATCGCAATCGTCCGCCCGACGTCGGCCATGTCGAGTTCGTCGCGCGGCACGCGGTCGATGAACCCGCTCGGCAGATGGAACGCGACATCGACCACGCGATGCAGCCCGAGCTTGTCGAGCGGCTTGGCGAGCCCCGGTCCGACGCCCTTCAGCGCGGTGACTTCGGCAAACAGCGGGTTGAGGATGTCGGGGCGCATAGCTATCTGGAGCCGACACTAGGGTCCGGACCTGTAACCGGCAACGGTCGTGACGGAGCGGATTTTGGCACAGGGCTAGGCGCGAGGAGGGCGCGATGCCTTAGGCATCGTAACCGACTAGGAACGACGCTCTGCGCCAAAAGACGCCCGCCGCTTCGCGGTTGCCGCCACAAACCCGCTGGACGGCATCACTTGCTTGCGCGTAGCCCCGGCTACGCGACTGCGCGGCATTCCTTGCCAGCGGGTTTGTGGCGGCAATCACGGCCATTGCCGGTTGCAGGTCCGGACCCTTACCCCAGCCGACTGCGCCGAAAAGCGCCGCCGGCCAATCGCCGTTGGCCAGAAAGCAACCGACTCGCATGGACCGCGACATCCGCCTCAAACGCCTGCGCTTCCGCGCGTGGCATCGCGGCACCCGCGAAGCCGATCTGATGATCGGCGGGTTCTTCGACCGCCACGCCGCGACGTGGAACCCGGCGCAGCTCGACTGGTTCGAGCAACTCCTCGAGGAACAGGACGTCGACATCATGGGCTGGGCGATCGGCAGCATACCCTGCCCCGCGCGATGGGACGGGCCGATGATGGCGACGATGCGCGCGCTCGATTTCGTGCCGGTGGCGGCCGCGAAACCCGAATGACCGACCCGCATAAGATATTGGCCGCGAAGGCGCCGCTGACCCTCGCCGGCGTACCGGCGGGGTTCCTGCCGGTATTGCTCGCCGATCTGGCGCGCGCGGCGCCGTCGCGCGTCGTGCTGATCGCGCCCGACGAGGCCGAGATGCGCAGCGTCGCCGCGACCGCGCCGTTCTTCGCGCCCGAACTGGAAGTGATCGCCTATCCGGCGTGGGATTGCCTCCCCTACGACCGCGCCTCGCCCACGTTGCGGGTGATGGCCGAGCGGCTCGCGGCGCTCCATCGACTGCAGGCCAAGCCCAAGGGCCCGCAAGTCGTCGTCACCACCGCCAACGCCGCGACTCAGCGGACGCTGACGCCATTCCGAATCCGCCAGCTGGTCGCACGCCTCGCGCCCGGCGAGCGGATCGGGCGCGACAAGGTCGCGGCGCTGCTGTCGGCCAACGGCTATGTCCGCACCGACACGGTCCACGATCACGGCGAGTTCGCGGTGCGCGGCGGGCTGGTCGATCTGTTCCCGAGCGCCGAGGAACAGGCGCTACGACTCGATTTCTTCGGCGACGAGATCGAAAGCGTGCGCACGTTCGATCCCGCTGATCAGCGCACCACCGGACGAGTCGACGGATTCACCCTCCTCCCCGCGTCTGAAGCGTTGCTCGACGAGGAATCGATCAAGCGCTTCCGCGCGCGTTACCGCGAGACGTTCGGCGCGACCGCGACCGGCGACCCGCTCTACCAGGCGATCAGCGAGGGCCGTCGCCTCGCCGGGATGGAGCATTGGCTGCCGCTGTTCGAAGAGCGACTGGAGACGCTGTTCGACCATATCGGCGACGATGCAATCGTCGTACGCGAGGCCGGCGTTCCGGCGGCGGCCGAACAGCGCCTCGAGGCAATCGCCGATTACCACGCCAACCGCCTCAAGGCGCAGTCGGGCGATCCGGGGTCGTACCGCCCGCTCCCCGCCGACGCGCTCTACCTGACCGCATCCGAATGGACCGCGCGGCTAGCGAGCGCGAAGGCGCACCTGACCACGCCGTTCCACGAGCCCGAAAGCGCTACCGTCATCGACTTCCACGTCGACGGCCCACGCGACTTCGCGCCCGAGCGGTCGAGCGGCGTCAATATCTACGAAGCGGTGGTCGAACACCTCGACAAGCTGCGCAAGGACAAGAAACCGATCCTCGCGAGCTACTCCGCCGGGTCGCGCGAACGGCTCGCGGGGCTTTTGCGCGATCACGACCTGACCGGCGCGACGCTGGTCGACACGTGGCAGGAAGCGCTCGGCGCGGCGGATCGTGGAGTCGCGCTCACCATTCTCCCGCTCGACCACGGCTTCACCGCCCCCGGCATCGCGCTGCTGACCGAGCAGGACATGCTCGGCGACCGACTGGTGCGGCGCAACCGGCGCAAAAAGTCGGCCGACGCGTTCCTCGCCGAGCTCGCCACGCTCTCGCCCGGCGACCTGGTCGTCCACGCCGACCACGGTATCGGGCGCTACGAGGGGCTGACCCAGATCCCGGTGCAGAAGGCGCCGCACGATTGCGTCGCGCTGACCTATGCCGGCGGCGACAAGCTCTACGTCCCGGTCGAGAATCTCGAAGTCCTGAGCCGCTACGGGTCGGAAGAAGGCGGCACGCTCGACCGGCTCGGCGGCGAGGCGTGGCAGCGGCGCAAGAGCCGCATGAAGGAACGCATCCGCGAGATCGCCGGCGAGCTGATCGCGACCGCCGCCGAACGCGCGCTCCACCCCGGCGACGTGATCGAGCCCGACGAGGCCGGCTACCCTGCGTTCGTCGATCGCTTCCCGTACGAGGAAACCGACGACCAGGACCGCGCGATCGACGACGTGCTCGGCGACCTCGCGGCGGGCAAGCCGATGGATCGCCTCGTGGTCGGCGACGTCGGGTTCGGCAAGACCGAAGTCGCGCTGCGCGCCGCGTTCGCCGCGGCGATGGCGGGGAAACAGGTCGCGATCGTCTGCCCAACGACGTTACTCGCACGCCAGCACTACAACAACTTCTTCGCGCGGTTCGAAGGCTTCCCGATCAAAGTCGGGCGGCTGTCGCGGCTGGTCGGCACGGCGGAGGCCAAGGCGACGCGCGAGGGGCTGGCCGACGGGACTATCGACCTGGTCGTCGGCACGCATGCGATTCTCGCAAAATCGATCGAGTTCAAGCGGCTCGGGCTGGTCGTGGTCGACGAGGAGCAGCGCTTCGGCGTGACGCACAAGGAGCGGCTCAAGACGCTCCGCGCCGACGTTCATGTCCTCACGCTCACCGCGACGCCGATCCCGCGCACCTTGCAAATGGCGATGTCGGGCATTCGCGAGCTGTCGGTGATCCAGACCCCGCCGGTCGATCGGCTCGCGGTGCGCACCTATGTCATGCCGTGGGACCCGGTCGTGCTGCGCGAGGCGTTGCTGCGCGAACATTATCGCGGCGGGCAGAGCTTCTTCGTCACACCGCGCATCAAGGACTTGCCTGAAATCGAGGAATTCCTGCGAGAATCGGTGCCCGAAGTGCGCTACGTCGTCGCGCACGGCCAGATGGGCGCGGGCGAGGTCGAGGAGCGGATGTCCGCTTTCTACGACAAGAAATTCGAGGTGCTCGTCTCGACCACGATCGTCGAATCCGGGCTCGACATCCCCAGCGCTAATACCATGATCATCCACCGCGCCGACCGCTTCGGGCTGGCGCAACTCTACCAGCTGCGCGGCCGCGTCGGGCGCTCGAAGACGCGCGCTTACGCATACATGACCACCCCGCCCAACCGCATCGTCACCGAGACCGCCGACAAGCGCCTCAAGGTGCTGAGCGACCTCGATACGATCGGCGCGGGGTTTCAGCTCGCGAGCTACGACCTCGACATCCGTGGCGCGGGCAACCTGCTCGGCGACGAGCAATCGGGGCATATCCGCGAGGTCGGCTACGAGCTCTACCAAGCCATGCTCGAAGAGGCGATCATGGACGCCAAGGCGGGCGGCATGGCGTCGCGCCCACGCGATTTCTCGCCCCAGATCAATGTCGACGCGCCGATCATGATCCCGGACGATTACGTCCCCGACCTCGACCTGCGCATGGGCCTCTATCGTCGGCTTAACGATCTGGACGAGGTGGACGGTGTCGAGGCGTTCGCCGCCGAACTGATTGACCGGTTCGGGCCGTTGCCCGAGGCGACCGCGAACCTGATCAAGCTGATCGAAGTCAAGCTCCACGCCAAGCGCGCCTGCATCGCCAAGATCGACGTCGGGCCGAAGGGTGCGCTGGTCGGCTTCCACGACGACAAGCCGCCGAACGTCGATGGCCTCCTCGCCTATGTCGCGAGGCTCCAAGGCGTCGCGAAGCTGCGTCCCGACAGCAAGCTCGTCATCGCGCGCGAATGGGCTAACCCGCAGGCGCGGCTCAACGGCGCCCTGCAACTGGCAAAGGGTCTGGCCAAGGCCGCGGGATAGCAAGCGATTGATCGAAAACGGCTTTATCGGTAGCCAATCGTTCATACCGGTCCAGTACACCGGGATGATGAGCAAGACAGTAAGGTTCACTCGCTGGCGGTTGATGAGCGCCGCGACACGTCGCCTCGGCGAGGCCGGCACGCTGGAAGGTGTGCTCGAAATTCTGCGGATCAGCGCGCGCGCCATTCTCCGATCGGACGGCGTCACGGTCGTGCGCCGCGAAGGCAACATGGTCCATTATGTCGGCGAGGATGCGATCGCGCCGTTATGGGCGGGCCAGCGCTTTCCGATTGCGACGTGCATTTCGGGCGTTGCGATGATGGAGCGCCAATCGATCGTGATCCCCGACATCCGGCTCGATCCGCGCGTCCCGCTCAACGCCTATCTCTCGACTTTCGTCGCGAGCATGGCGATGGCGCCGATCGGCCATGGTGAGCCGGTCGCCGCGATCGGCGCGTATTGGCGCAGCACCGCGCCGATCGAGGAAGACGCGCTGACGCTGCTCGACATGCTGGCCAAGAGCGCGAGCGCGCAGGCCGAACGGATTCACGATTCTAGGCAGATCCGAAAACTGGCGTCCTAGGCCCGGTCAGTTCGACCTCGCGCTCCTGCTCGAGTTCCTGAATAGAAAAATTTCTCGCGAGTCATGACGAACGTTCCGCTGTGCCGGACAATGATCCAGCGCCGGGCGATTTCCGTCGCGTCGTGGTTGCCGATCCCGCGCGGCGCCCGTTGACGAAGGCGCGGCGACATCGGTCTGTCCGGTCGTGTCGGGCTCGGTGATTACGCCCGACAGGGTGTCGTCCGATTGCTTCAGCGGCGCGATGAACGAGCTAGTCTCCGCGTAACTGGTGGCGTCGTAGCGGGCCGTACCAGACGCCGCAGATATTCCCACTCTTGTCGCTCACGAATCGTTCTATTCCATCACCGAGTACCCGCCCCGGCGCAACGCGTCGGCGACAGTCGGCACAACCGGCGCCAGCATCTCGCGATAGTTGCACCAGCGTCCGATCGACTTGTCGTAGAGCGGCTGGCGCACCTGGCCATAGCTCGGCGTCGGCGCGAGCCGCTTGTTCTCGTGAAACCGATGCTGCGCCGGATCGACCTCGACGCCAATGTACGCCATCAGCCGCTGCGTTTCGCCTTCCTGATCGCGGACGAAGGCTTCGTAGCTGAAATCGTGGAACGGGATGCCAGCCACTCGCCACGCTTGCATCGCATCGGACACCAGCGCCAGATGCGCGGCCGCCGTTCCGGGATCGAAGCCGCAATTGAACCCATGGGTCAGGTTATGGCCCATCACCGACACGAGAATGTCGAGCGGATGGCGGCGGACCAAAATGACCTTCGCTTGCGGGAACGCGAGATGCAGCAGCGGCAGATAGATGTCGTTGAGCGGCATCTTGTCGGTGAACCATTGCGCGCCGGGCGCAAGCAGGCCGTACTGCTCGGCCCGCGCCAGATAGAAATCGCGGAATAACGTCACGAGATGACGCCGGTCCGCACCGGCCAGGCTCGCCAGACCGTCCGGGAAGCGACCGGTCTGCCCCGCCGCGAATTCGACCAGTTCACCGGTGAACGGTAATTCGTCGCCGGCGCGGATCGCGGGATGGCTCGTCAACAACTGCTCGGTCATCGTCGTGCCCGAACGGGGGAAGCCAAGTACGAAGATCGGCTGCGGCACGTCGCCCCGCACCGTGGCGCGCGGTAACCCCGCCATCCGTTCGGCGGTGAAAAAGCCTTGCAATTTCTTCAGGTGTCCCGCGACGCCGGCGCGGTCGTAGGATAGTTTATTTTCCTCGGCGACGCGGCGTTTGCCTTCGACGAAGTCAGCCCAGGCGCCGGCGTAGTTTCCGGCCTTGTCGCGCAACCGGCCGCGCGTCAGCTGGGTCGCGCCTTGCGTCGGTGTGGCCAGCCGGTCGAGTGCCTCCAGCCCGTCGCGCCAGTTTGGCGAGCCTTCCCACAGCAAAGCTTCCTGCCCGGTCACGTCCTGTCGGGTGCGCGCGGCATCGGCCTTGAGCGTCGCGAACACCGCCCACGCTTCGTCTCGTCGCCCCAGCCGTTCCAGCGCCACGGCATGGTGCGCCCGCGGCAGCAGCGCTTCCGGCATTGCCGCACTCGCCTCGCGCAACAAGGGTTCGGCCTCGTCGACCTGACCCTGCCGGATCAGATTGTGGCCCAACGCGGCGAACAGTTCGGGATGACGCCCCTCGATCTCGATTGCGCGGCGCAGATGCCAAGCGCCCGCGACCAGCGATTCCCGCTCGGACAGGCGCATGCCGAGCATGCCGTGCGCGATACCGTTGCCGGGATCGAGGCTCAGCACCTCGCGGCAGACGTCCTCCGCTTCCCGACTCCGCCCCTGCATGGTCAGCTGACGCGCGTGCGCGACTGCTACGCTGTGATCGTCAGGAACGGATTGCGGGGATACGGCCATGCTCGTTGGCGGCGACCATCGTGGCGAGCGCCGCGACGGTCAAGGGCTCGGCACACAGGAAGCCCTGATAATATTGGCACCCTTCCTTCGCCAGCAGGTCGAGTTGCTCGTCGGTCTCGACGCCTTCCGCGATCACGGTCAGCCCGAGCGAGCGCGCCATTTCGATCACGCCGCGCACGACGACGCGGTCGCGCGGCGTGCCGGCGATGTCCTGCGCGAGCTTCTTGTCGATCTTGAGGTAATCGAGCGGCAGCGCCTTGAGATAGGCGAGGCTCGAATAGCCGGTCCCGAAATCGTCGATCGCGACTCGGCAACCCGCGTGGCGAAGCACCGCGAGCAAGTGCGCCGCGGCGCCGAGATCGTCGATCAGCCCGCTTTCGATGATCTCCACCGTCAACCGCGAGCGCGCGAACCGCGAGGCGTCGACCCGGTCGAGGAACAGGTCGGCGAACCCGGGCCGCGCGATGTCGGCGGCGGTGAGGTTGATCGACAGTCGTAGCGCCGACAGGCTTTCGGGCCACGCCGCGGCGGTCTGAAGCGCAAGACGCTGGATGTGATCCGATAGTGCCAGCCCCAGGTCGGCGCGATCAGCAGCGGCGAACAATTGATCGGCGCCGACCGGTCCGAAGGTCGGATGCTCCCACCGAGCCAGCGCTTCGACGCCGGTGATTCGGCCCGTCGCGATTGCTACCTGCGGCTGGAACAGCACCCCGATCTCGCGCGCCTCGATCGCGCGGCGCAGGTCGACCGACAGCGCGTCGGCATTCGCAGCGTCGCCGGCGATCCGGATCGTTGCCCCGTCCGAGGCTCGCGCGTCATCGAGCGCGTCGTTGGCACGGCGCAGGAGTGCGTCGCCGCTCTCGCCCGCGCGCGCCGTCGCCACGCCGACCCGCGCGCCGACCGCAACCAGCGCGCCGTCGATCGCGAACGGCCGCTCCAGCGTGGCGGATAGCGCCCGCGCCAGCGCTTCGGCGTCCACATCGCCCGCCACCGCGATCAGAAACTCTGGGCCCTTCAACCGCGCGACGACGTGGCTCTCGTCATGGCGCGCGCCCGCCTCGCCGGCGATGCGCCGGACGGCGGCGGTGATCAGCGCGTCGCCAGCGTCCCGGCCATAGCCGCTATTGACCAGGTCGAACCGGCTCAGCGCGATGATGATGACGCTCGGTTGCTCATGGCGTTCGATCCAGTCGCGCGCTGTGGCCCAGTCGAGCGGCTCGTCAGGCGCGGCGGCCAGCACGCGGGACTGGGTTCGCGGCTGCGCGAAGCGAAGCGCCTCGACAAATTCGGCGTCGCTGAACGGGCTGGCGAGGAAATGCGTGGCGCCCGCGGCGTGGAACGCGCCGAGCGTCCGGACGTCTTCATGCGACACCAACACCAGCAACGCGCCGCGTTTGGCCGCCAGCACTCCGCCGATCGCCGTCGCCGCGGCCAACGCCTCCTCGCTCGCGCCGCGCGTATCGACCACCGCGAGCGTCGCCGCACTGTCCGCAAAGCTTCGGGTAATGCCCTGCCCCCCCTCCCCGTCAACGCGCCAGCCCGCAGCCACCGCCGCCGCCGACAACTCGTCGGCCCGCGAAAACGACAGCAAGAACAGCGTCTCTCTAGCTGGAGGGCGGTAAACGTTCATCCTACGCCCGCGCATAGCCGCGGCCGGGTTAACATCCGCCATGCATGATCGCGCTTGCGGGCAAGTGCCGGAAACCCTAGCTCTCGGCCCAGGATGGCGAGCTCACCCGCCTTGATAGACCGGCACGGCCGCACGATCAGCTATCTGCGCGTGTCGGTGACCGATCGCTGCGACTTGCGTTGCCGCTATTGCATGGCGGAGGAAATGACGTTCCTGCCCAAAAGCGCGCTGCTTGCGCTGGAGGAGATCGCGATCATCGCCGAGCGCTTCATCGCGCGCGGGGTGACCAAGATCCGGCTGAGCGGGGGCGAGCCGCTGGTGCGGCGCGACGCCATCGACTTGGCGCGACGGCTCGGCGGGCATGTCGGGCACGGGCTCGACGAGTTGACGATGACGACCAACGGCACGCGGCTGGTGCAACACGCCGAGGCGCTGCGCGATGCCGGTATTCGCCGCGTCAACGTCAGCCTCGATAGCCGCGACCCCGAGCGTTTTCACTATATCACGCGGCATGGCGACGTGGATCAGGTGCTGGGCGGCATCGCCGCGGCAAAGGCGGCGGGGTTGGCGGTCAAGATCAACATGGTCGCACTCAAGGGGCTGAATGCGGACGAAATCGCCCCGATGCTCGCCTGGTGCGTCGAGCAGCGCCACGACCTCAGCCTGATCGAAACGATGCCGCTCGGCGCGATCGACGAGGATCGGGCCGATCGTTTCCTGCCGCTGACCGAGGTGTTTGCCGCGCTGGCCAACCAATTCGACCTGACCCGCGATACCCATACCAGCGGCGGTCCGGCGCGGTATTGGCGAGTCGGCGACAGCGGCACGCGGCTCGGGCTGATCTCACCACTTACCGCCAATTTCTGCGATGGCTGCAACCGCGTCCGGCTGACCACCGAAGGGCGGCTCTATTCATGCCTCGGCCATGACGATCAAGTCGATTTGAAGGCTGCGTTGCGCTCTGGGGGCGTCGCGGAACTCGACAAGGCAATCGACAACGCCCTCGCGATCAAGCCTGCGCGTCACGATTTCCGCATCGCCGCGGGAGCCGAACCCGCCGTCGCGCGGCACATGAACGTCACCGGCGGATGACCAGGCGCGCGCTGCTCGCCTCCCCGACCCCCGATGCGCAAGCGGCGGAGCGGGAATTGCGCGGTGCATACGACTGGGTCCCGGTCGAGGAAGCCGACCTGATCGTCGCGCTCGGCGGCGACGGTTACATGCTACAAACGCTCCACACCCTGTTCGAGCGGCGCAGCGATCCGGTGCCGGTGTTCGGGATGAACCTCGGCACCATCGGTTTTCTGATGAACGAATGGCGCAGCGAAGGACTCGACGAGCGACTTCAGCACTCCAAGACATTCAAAGTGACGCCGCTCGAAATGACCGCCCGCACTGTCGGCGGGGAGGAATTCGTCCTTCCCGCGATCAACGAAATCTCCTTGCTCCGCGAAACGCGCCAGGCGGCCAAACTGGAAGTGACGGTCAACGACCGCATCGTCCTACCCGAATTGATCTGCGACGGCATCCTGGCGGCGACGCCCGCCGGCTCGACCGCGTACAACCTTTCCGCGAACGGCCCGATACTCCCGCTCGGATCGGCGATGATCGCGCTGACGCCGATCTCGGCGTTCCGCCCGCGGCGCTGGCGCGGCGCAATCCTGCCGGAGAAGACGCGCATAGGGTTGCGCGTGCTCGAATCCGCCAAGCGCCCCGTGTCCGCCGTCGCCGACCAGCGCGAGGTGCGCGACGTAGCGCAGGTCGAAATCGCAATCGACCGCAGCCGCGAGCTCACCCTGTTGTTCGATCCCGAACATGCGCTCGATGACCGGATTACGATGGAGCAATTCGCCTCGTAGGGCGGCTTGACGCGCGCCGCGTCAAGACTCGCCCAAGGGCGGCCGACGTGGCCCCATGGCCACGGTCGACGGCGCGGCTTTGCCGCGGCGTGTATAGGGGTTGCATCACGATGTCCGGTGTTTATAGAGCGCGCTTCGCGCTATTCCCTGATAGCTCAGCGGTAGAGCTCTCGACTGTTAATCGAGCGGCCGTAGGTTCGAATCCTACTCAGGGAGCCAGCGATATCTCCGTGACAAACTGCGACAAATTCCGGCCGAAGGATCTCGGAGCAAAACCCGTTCATCCTGCGTTCCACCTATTCGCGATAGGCTGGATCGTTTAAAACTATCGGCGAACGGAGAATTATGATGGCGTATTCCTTCCGCCGCGCCTCGGCCCTTGGCCTGATCGCGGCTTCGACGCTGGCGCTGGCCGGCTGCATGACCGAAACCACGTATCGCCCCGCCACCGGCGTCGGCTTCTCGCGCGAAGGCTACAGCGAGCGGCAGATCGAGCCCAACCGCTTCCAGGTCACCTTTGCGGGCAACACGATGACGTCGCGCGACACGGTCGAACGTTACCTGCTGTTCCGCTCAGCCGAACTGACTGTGCAGCAGGGTTACGATTATTTCGTCATGGCCGACCGCGACACCGACAAGCGGCAGCGCACCTATGCGACGCCAAGCTTCGGTGGCGGATTCGGCTACGGCTATGGCGGTTGGGGCCCGCGCTGGCGCTATTACGGCCGCGGGTTCGGCTGGCGCTCGTGGGATCCGTTCTGGGGCGACCCGTTCTTCGACCGCAGCGTGGATATCGACACGGTCGAGAAATACGAAGCGACGGCCGAGATCGTGATGGGCAAGGGCCCGAAACCGGCCGGCAACGTCCGCGCGTTCGACGCCCGCTCGGTGATGGCGAACATCGGGCCGACGGTCGTCCTGCCGAAGTAAATGCCGTCACCTCAGCGAAAGCTGGGGTCTCGTGCAACAAATGATGCTGCTGAGATGCCAGCTTTCGCTGGATGACGGAATGGAAAAAGGCCGGGGAGCGATCTCCGGCTTTTTTGCTGTCAGGCAACCTGCCCGTGGCAGTGTTTGTATTTCAGGCCTGAGCCGCACGGGCACGGCGCATTACGGCTGACCTTGCCCTCCCATTCCTTGGGGTCGGTGCCGAGATCGGGCTCTTCGGGCCGTACATACGACAAGGGCGGCAGCGAGGTAGTGACCGTCCCCAGCGCGCCGGCGTCGAGGTCGCGCGTGTCGTCGTCGCCCGAGAACGGGTCGAAATGCTGCGTGATGAAATCGGGCAAATCGGGCAGTTCGGGCGCCGGCTGGAAGCGGAACTCGGCATGGGCCAGCGTCCGCGTCACATCCTCGCGAATCGACGACAGCATGCGCTCGAACAGCGCGAACGCTTCCTGCTTGTATTCGTTGATCGGCGTCTTCTGCGCATAGGCACGCAGGTGGATGACCTGGCGCAGCGCGTCGAGCGTCGCGAGATGCTCCTTCCAGTGATGGTCGAGGTTCTGCAACAGGATCGACTTTTCGATGCTCGTCCAGGTCGGCGTGTCGATGTCGGCACTCTTCGTCGTGACGAGCGTATCGGCCGCTTCGCGCAGCCGGTTCTCGACCATTTCGACGTCGACCGAATCTTCCTTCAGCCAATCGTCGATCGGCGGCGCGATGCCGAGCAATTCGGCCGCCTTGGTCTTCATGCCCTCGACATCCCATTGCTCGGGGTACGAGCCAGGCGGGCACGAATCGCCGACGATCGAATTGACCGTCTCTGCGCGCATGTCCTCGACCACGTCGCCGACCGCTTCGGCATCCATGATGTCGGCGCGCTGTTCGTACACGACCTTGCGCTGGTCGTTCATCACGTCGTCGTATTCGACGACCTGCTTGCGGATGTCGTAGTTGCGCGCCTCGACCTTCTTCTGCGCGGTCTCGATCGCCTTCGACATCCAGCGCGACGGGGGCAGCGCCTCGCCGTCCTCCAGGCTCGAACGCATCATCTTCGCGAACAGCGTATTCGGCCCGAAGATGCGCAGCAAATCGTCGTCGAGGCTGAGGTAGAAGCGCGAGAGACCCGGGTCGCCCTGGCGCCCCGAACGGCCGCGCAGCTGGTTGTCGATGCGCCGGCTTTCGTGACGTTCGGTGCCGAGCACGAACAGCCCGCCCGCGGCGAGCACTTCCTGCTTCTCCGCCGCGATCTCTTGCCTGATCCGCTCGATCGCCTTGTCGCGCTCGGGCCCTTCCGGCATCTCCGCAAGCTCGTCCTCGATCCGGAAATCGAGGTTGCCGCCGAGCTGAATGTCGGTGCCGCGGCCCGCCATGTTGGTCGCGATCGTGACGGCGCCCTTGCGCCCCGCCTGCGCCACGATGTGCGCTTCCATCTCGTGGTAGCGCGCGTTCAGCACCTTGTGCTCGACCTTTTCCTCGACGAGGAATTCGGAGAGCATTTCGGACTTTTCGATCGACACCGTGCCGACCAGGATCGGCTGGCCCTTGTCGGCATGTTCCTTGATCGTCTTCGCGATGCCGCGGAACTTGTCGTTCAAATCCTTGTAGAACGTGTCCTCCTCATCGACGCGCTTGACCGGCACGTTGGTCGGGATGGTGACGACGTTCATCTTGTAGATGTCATAGAATTCGGCCGCCTCGGTCGCCGCGGTGCCGGTCATGCCCGACAGCTTGGGGTACATGCGGAAATAGTTCTGGAACGTGATCGAGGCCATCGTCTGATTCTCGGGCTCGATGTCGACGCCTTCCTTCGCCTCGACCGCCTGGTGCAGCCCGTCCGACCAGCGCCGACCGTCCATCATGCGGCCGGTGAACTCGTCGATGATGATGACCTTGCCGTCCTTGACGATGTAATCGATGTCGCGCTTGAACATCATGTTCGCGCGGAGCGCCTGGTTGAGGTGGTGCACCACCTGCGTGTTCTCGAAATCGTAGAGGTTGTCGCCCTGGAGCAGCCCGGCGGCCTCGAGCATGCGCTCGACCGTCTCGGTCCCCTCTTCGGTCAGCGTGACCGTCTTCTGCTTCTCGTCCTTCTCGTACGTGTCGGTCGCGAGCTGCTTCACCACCGCGTCGACCTTCATGTACAGCTCGGACTTGTCGTCGGTCGGGCCGGAAATGATCAGCGGCGTGCGCGCTTCGTCGATCAGCACCGAATCCACCTCGTCGACGATCGCCATCGCGAACGGCCGCTGCACCATCGTCTCGCGGTCGTACTTCATGTTGTCGCGCAGGTAATCGAAGCCGAATTCGTTGTTGGTGCCGTACGTGATGTCCGACCCATACGCCTGCTTGCGCTGGTGATCGGTGAGGTTGGGGATGATCACCCCGACGGTCATGCCGAGGAACTTGTAGATCCGCCCCATCCACTCGGCGTCGCGTGCGGCGAGGTAATCGTTGACCGTGATGACGTGGACGCCCTGTTCGGTCAGCGCGTTGAGATAGACCGCGAGCGTCGCGACCAAGGTCTTGCCTTCGCCGGTGCGCATCTCCGCGATCTCGCCGCGGTGGAGCACGATGCCGCCGATCATCTGCACGTCGAAATGCCGCATGCCGAGCACGCGCACCGACGCCTCGCGCACCGTCGCGAACGCTTCGGGCAGGATGTCGTCGAGCTTTTCACCGTTCGCCAGCCGCTCGCGGAACAGGACGGTCTGGTTGGCCAGCGCGGCATCGTCCATCGCCTGGAGCGCCGGCTCGAACGCGTTGATCTTGTTGACGATGCCGCCGAGCGACTTGACGTACCGGTCGTTGGACGAACCGAAGATGGTTTTGGCGAATCCGCCGAGCATGATGATATTCCTGTTGAAATGAGTATGCGCGGCACCGCGTGTGCCGCGCCGAAAATCAGCGGTGTGGGAGCCCGGCCGTCAGCCGGGACCGCCGCTCACTCGCGCCGGCGGCTCGCGAAAGCGGGAACCATATCGTCCAGAACGAAGGCGTGGAGCACCGGCACGACCGCACTCGCCGGCCCGCCGATCACCGCCATCGGCCGCTGCGCGACCTGAAGCCGCGCGCTCGCGGTCGCCTTGACCGCGCTCGCCACGCTGCTGGTCAGCGCCGCCGGCGTCACCGGCGTACGCGCGCCCGCCGTACCGCTGAGCGCGGACAGGAGAGCGGACAGGAGCAGGATCAGGTTCAAAAGCGGATCGTTTCCGGATTGCGATCGGCGATGCATAGGGCCGGTCGAGTCAAACGTCCAATCGAAATGGTGCTAGGGCTTGGCCGGCGCAACCGGCGGCGTAGGCATCGCCGGCGGCGGCGCCTCGAGCTTCCAGCGCACCGACGACGTCCACTGGCTCGCGACCGGCCGGCTCTTCTTGTCGCGCGGCGGGGTGAAGCGGCCATTGGCCATCATCAGATTGCACGTCGTTTCGTCGAGCAACGGCGATTCGGACGAGATCGTCACCTTGCAGTCGGACACGGCGCCGGTTTCGTCGATCGTCAGCTTGAAGGTCACGCGTCCCTCTTCCGCCGACGCCTTGGCCGCCGGCGGGTAGGCATCGACGGGGATCCATGTGCCCGGATTGCCGATCGGCGTGGCGCGCGGCAACGGCTCCTCCTGCGCTTGGGCGGACACGGCAAATCCGGCGATCACGACCACCAGCGAAATTGTCTGCGTTATCCGCATGCCCCTCCCCGCCCCAACCGTCCGTCGGACCGATACGACCCAATTGTCACTAACCCGCCGGTCGCGACATGGCCATCACGACCGTAACACCCTGCCGCTTGTCCAATGGAAGATAGCTGCCCGGATCGTCACACAGATTGAGCGAGCCGGGCCCGCTTTGTGCGATGACCTGACAATTCTGCACCTTGCCGTCGACGCCCACATCGAAATGGATCTGGGTCATCATCAGCGTCTCGCGCCCGCCAGAATCATAGAGCGTCGGCAATGTAGCGCCGCCGTCGAACGCGAATAGTGTTTCTATCACCATGTCGAGCGGCTTCGCATCGGTCGAGTAATCGCGCGCATATCGACCAAACACCGGCGGAATCGACGCCGCTTGAACGCATGGCATCATCTTCTGCGGAACGGGCCCCTTTCGCTCGTCCTTGCACGATACGATCTTGCCGGTCGCATCGATCGCGACGGTCGCCGCTACGCGCCAGGGGCCCGCCAACTTGATCGGCGGCGGATCGAACAACGCCCATCGGACGCCAGGAGTGACATACGTTCCCTCGATCGGTCGACCGTCGGCGCCCTTTGCCGGCGAGAACCGGCCGTTGGCGATGGCGAGTTGGCAAGTCACGGCGTCGAGCGACGCAACGTTGCTGCTCGTCACGACCTTGCACGCGGTCGGGATGCCGGATGTGTCGATGGTCAGTTCAACGACAACTCGGCCCTGCTGATGAGCGCGCTTTGCCTCCGCCGGATAGCTGCTCTGGGGAAACCAGGTCGCCAGACTGGTCGCAGACGTTGCCGGAGCCGACTTATTCTTGCCGGTCGCCGCCGACGGCAACGCGAGCAACGCGACGGCGCCGATTACCATGGACTGCCGAATCATTACGCACTCGCCCCTTTTAAGCTTCGCCCGACCCTAGCCGATCCTGTCTTATTGTCACCCGATCGGCTTTGCCTCGAACGGATGCGCCCCTATGACGCGCGGATGACCGATCGCTCCCCCCTCGCTCCCGCCGCGCTGCCCGATCTGCCCGAAATCGCCGGGGTGACGCGCCGCGTCGCGCGGGCGCGGTACAAGACGTGGGACCGGTGCGACCTGACCTATGTCGAGCTGGCGGCGGGGACCGCGGTAGCCGGGGTGACGACCCGGAGCAAATGCGCCTCGCCCGAAGTCGATTGGTGCCGCGCGGCGCTGGTGCTGGGCCGGGCGCGCGCGCTGGTGGTCAACGCGGGTAATTCGAACGCGTTCACCGGGGACCGCGGGCGCCATGCGGTCGAGGGGCTCGTCGCGCGCGTCGCGCAGCACCTGAATTGCCAGCCGTCCGACGTCTTCGTCGCCTCCACCGGGGTGATCGGCGTACCGCTGCCGCTTGACAAGGCCGAGGCGGGGCTGACCGCCGCGTTCGACGCCGAGCCGTGCGACTGGATCGCGGCGGCCGAGACGATCATGACCACCGACACGTTCGCCAAGGTCGCGGTGACGAAAGCGGTAATCGGCGAACAAACAGTTAGCCTAGTCGGGATCATCAAGGGGTCGGGAATGATCATGCCCGACATGGCGACGATGCTCGGCTTCATCTTCACCGACGCGGCGATCGACCCTGCCTGGCTGCAATCCGCGCTGTCGGCGGCCAATACGCGGAGCTTTTCGTGCATCACGGTCGATAGCGACACATCGACCAGCGACACCGTGCTTGCCTTCGCGACGGGGGCGGCAGGCAATGTCGCGATCGCGCACGACGACGATCCCGGCGCCGACGCCTTCCGCGCCGCGCTCGACGATCTGTGCCTGCAACTCGCGCATCTGGTGGTCCGCGATGGTGAGGGCGCGACCAAGTTCATCCGGATCGACGTGACCGGCGCGGAAAGCGACGCCAGTGCACACCGCATCGGCATGAGCGTCGCCAATTCGCCACTGGTCAAAACCGCGATCGCCGGCGAGGACGCCAATTGGGGCCGCGTCGTGATGGCGGTGGGCAAGGCCGGCGAGCCCGCCGAGCGCGACAGGCTCGCGATCCGCTTCGGTGAAACGCAGGTGGCGAAGGACGGCCTCGCGGTCGAAGGCTATGACGAAGCGCCGGTCGCCGCGCATTTGAAGGGGCGGGAAATCGAGATCGGCGTCGACCTCGGCCTAGGCGATGGCCGCGCCAGGGTGTGGACCTGCGATCTGACCCACGGCTACATTTCGATCAATGCCGATTATCGCAGCTAAGCGCAAAGCGGGCCGCGACCCGGTTGGGTCGCGGCCCGCCGCTTAACGAAACACTTTACTTGGCGGCAGCCGGCTCCGCTACGGCGGGCGCCACAGCCGTCGCCGCGACCGCGGGAGTCATCGTCCCGCCGCGCTTGCCGACCTCGGCCGACACGCTGTCGAGCAACGTCTGGTACGGTTCGGCGACCTTGATCAGGCTCGCGTCGGTCATTCTGTTGCCGAAGATGATGCTGCGAGTCTTCGATTCGTTGAGGAAGATGTTGAGGCGTAGCGTCGTGTGGCCCGGCGTCAGCTCCTCGACGAGAAACTCGGCCGTCTGCGTCATCTTCTTCTTCCCGAAGCCCCAGAAGAAATTATACATCAGCTTCGACTTGCCGTCGGTATGGCCCGACACGGTTCCCGCGTCCTTGTTGGCCGTGATTTCCATATAGCCGGCCGACTGCAGCGCAGCGACCGCGCTGGCCATGACTTGAGCTGCAGAGGCCGAATACGTCCGGCCCTGGATTTCATTCATTTGTGCCGTCGAGAGCTCGGGCACCTTGTCCTTGGCCATCGCCGGTGCGGCCACGACCGGCGCAACGGCCAGCACGATAGCCAGCGCAACAGCTTTCTTCATAATTCCCCCCAATCGATAGCGCCCGCGAACGCGGGCGTATCGTCACGCTATTCCAGCGACTTGGCCCAACGCAAGGGGATTCGCTCGGTCAGGCGAGCTCGCCCTCCAGCCACGCCTTGATCCGGCCCTTGGGCTCGGCGCCGACCTTGGTCGCGGCGGGCGCGCCGCCCTTGAACAGGATCATCGTCGGGATGCCGCGCACACCGTATTTCGCGGGGGCGTCGGGATGCTCGTCGATGTTGAGCTTGGCGATCGTCACCTGGTCGCCCAGTTCGTCGGCGATCTCCTCCAGGCTCGGGCCGATCATCTTGCACGGGCCGCACCATTCGGCCCAGAAATCGACCAGCACCGGCTTGTCGGAGGCCAGCACGTCGGCCTGAAAGCTGTCGTCGGTAATCGCCACGGTACCCATTCGAGAATCTCCTTTGCCCGCGAATGTAGGGGCGGTGTCGCGGTTGCTCAACGGTCTTCGCCCTAGCTTTGCTCCGCCGCGGCAAAGCCCGGCTTGTGCGCGGCGAGCAAGTCGAACGGCAGATCGAACAGCCGGGGCGCGGCGGTGTAGAGCAACGCCGCCTCGATCGTGCGGCCGGGGAAGACGACGGCGAGAGCCTCGGCATAGGCGGCCATTTGGCGCAGGTGGAAAACGGGCACTTCGTCGAGCGTGAGCGGTACGCGGCGACCGGTCTTGAAATCGACCACGCGGACGCGGCTCGGCTCGACCAGCAAGCGGTCGACGGTGCCGGCAATGACGTGGCCGCCGGGGACGACCGCGGAAATCGGCGCCTCACCGAGCGAGTCCGGCCCGAACAGCGCGGCGTGCATCGGATGGGCGATGATGCCGCAAACCGTTTTGGATATGTCGCCGCGCGCGGCGGGATCGGTCACGCCCCCGACCGTCGCCAGCCAGCGATCCGCCGCCGTCATGCGATGGTCGATCGCCACCGATGGGAGCCGCTCGAACAGCGCGTGGACCAGCCGCCCGCGCTCGGCGGCGGCCCGCATAGCGGCGCTGGGCGGCGGATCGGGCACGTCGTCCTCACCGATCGACGAGGGCGCGAGCGGGCGTGGCGGGCGTGCCTCGACGGGTGCTGCTTGGCGCGCCCAGTCGGGCAAGTCTGCGCGCGCGGTGACGACCGTGCTTTCGGCTTTAGCCGCAACAGGCGGCTGCGGGTCGCTGCCGACGAACGACCGTCGCGCATCAGGTGTTTCGCCCGCCCCCAGCGCCGTCAGCGCTGCATCGGCGACTGCATACCAGCTATTGTCTGACGGCACGCCATTCGCCCGCGAGCCGAGCGCCCCGGCGATTTCCAGCCGTTCCTCCGCGCGCGTCGCGGCGACGTAGAACAACCGCCAATGCTCGGCGAGTTCGCGCGCGTCCGCCGTCTCGATCGCCTCGGCCAGCGGCCCCGACCGCTGATCCTTTTTGGGGCGGAAGATCGGCAGTTTGACGCCTTCCGCGATCTCCCATTCCATCGTCGACCGCGGCCGCGCCTCGGGATCGGCGGTGGCATCGGCGAGGATCACCAGCGGCGCCTGCAAACCCTTGGCGCCATGCACCGTCATCACCCGCACCGCATCGAGCGGCGCCGACGGGTCGCGCACGATCTCGACATCGCCGCGGTCGAACCAGTCGAGGAAGCGTTGTAGCGAGGGGATCGCGACGCGTTCGAATTCCAGCGCGGCGTTGAGCAGTTCGTCGATCGGGTCGCGCGCTTCCTGACCCAGCCGCCGCAACAGCTTGCGCCGCCCGTCGAGCGGGCCGGTCAGCATTTCCTCCAGAAACACGTACGGCGTGGTGAAATCGGCTCGGCGTAGCATCGCGAGCAACGGCTCGAGCCGCTCCGTCGGCTGCGTCGCCTGAAGGTGCTGCCACAACCCGCCGCGCCGCTTCATCGCGGCGTGCATTAACTCGTCCTGGGTCCACCCGATCAACGGCGAGACGAGCAGGCTGGCGAGCGACAGATCGTCCTGCGGCTGGAGCACGAAGCGGATCGCGGCGAGCAGGTCCTGCACCGCGAGCGGCGCGGTCAACCGCAAGCGGTCGACGCCGGCGACCGGCACACCCTCCGCATACAAGCGCGCGACGATCAGCGAGGCGAGCTCGCTGCGCCGCTTGACCAGGATCATCACATCCTCGGGCCGCAGCGGCCGCCCCTTGCTCTCCAGCATTACCGGCTGGTCGAGCCACGTCTTGACCTGCCGCGCGATCCGCGTCGCGTGCGCGCGAACGGCATCGGGCACCCATCCCTCTTCGGCTTCCTCGGCGCCCTCATCCGCCAGCGTCGGCGACCACAGATTGACCTGCCCCGGCCCCGCGACCCTGCTGACATGCGTTTCGAGCGCGACGTCGCCCATCCCGCCCGCCGGCATCGCGCCGATCGCCGCATCGACGAATTCGAGAATCGGGGCGGTCGAGCGGAACGAGGCGGTCAGCGACAGTTGCTCGAACGCGATCGGATCGACCTCGGGCAGGTCGCTGTACACGTCGGCGCGCCGGCGGAACGACTGCTCGGCGGCGCTGAAGAAGATCGGGTCGGTGCCTTGGAACCCGAAGATCGCCTGCTTGTGGTCGCCGACGGTGAACAGCGTGCGCACCTTGCGGTCCTTCGCGCCCGCGCCGGCGAAGAAATCCTCCACCACCGCGTTGACGATCTGCCACTGCTTCAGATTGGTGTCCTGCGCCTCGTCGATCAGGACGTGATCGGTCGCCTGATCGAGCTTGTACCGCACCCACTCGCCCATCCCGGGCTGGCCGAGCAGATCGACCGTCGCGCGGATCAGATCGTCGAAATCGACGGCTCCCGCGCGGCGCTTGGCGCTGCGATACGCCTCGGCATAATCGCGCCCGACGATGAGGCTTTGGGCAAGCAGGTCGGCATAGGCGGCCCGCGTGCGCAGCGCGAGCAAGGCGGCGCATTCGTCGTAGAAGAAGGTCGCGGTCAGCGCGTAGTCGGGGTCTTGCGGCGCCTGTCCCTTGCCGAACGATCGAATGTCGCCGTCGGCCTTGGCCCAGACGCGGTGGAGCGTTTCGAGTCCGGCGACGCGCTCGGGCGACGGCAATTCGATCCAGTCGCGGATCAGCCCGGCGCGCTCCAACCCGCCTTTGGTCGCCCAGCCGAGGTTGAAATCGTGGAGGACGCGCAACCCCTCCTCGTCGATCGCCGCGCACCCTTCCGCGATCACCGCCTCGATATCGCCGCTCGGCAGGCCGAGCGCCCGGCGGATATACGGCTGCACCCCCTCGCCCATCGGCAACGCGGCGAGCGCGTCCGGCGCCTTGGCACACGCGTGGAGGAACCCTTCCGCCCCGCCCTCGCCCAGCGCCTTGCTGAGCGCACCAATTGCCGCGGTCGGACCGGTGCGTCCCTCGCGCTCGGCATCGACCAGCATCCCCGCCAGCGCCTCGTGCGCCAACTGCGCTTCCTCGCGCGCTTCGAGCGGGCGGAAACCGGGCACCAGCCCAGCCTCGACAGGGAATGCGGCGAGCAGCGACTGGCAGAAACCGTGGATCGTCTGGATACGCAAGCCCCCGCCTGGCGCGTCGAGCACCTTGGCGAACAATGTCCGCGCCCGCGCGATCCGCTCGCGCGTCGGCTCCTCGCCCAGCGCGATTAGGTCGGCGCCGAGGTCGGCCTCGCTCGCGCGCACCCACGCCGCCAGACGCGCGTTAATCCGCCCCGCCATTTCCGCCGCGCCGGCCTTGGTGAAGGTCAGGCACAGGATCGCCCCCGGGTCGGTCCCGCCGAGCAGCAAACGATAGACGCGCGCCGCCAGCACCTGCGTCTTGCCCGTCCCCGCCGATGCCGATAGCCAGACGTGCGCGCCCGGATTGCTCGCTCGCGCCTGCTCATCGACCAGCGTCGGGAGGTTGCCCGCCGCCTTACTCACGCCCGTACCATTCGTCGCGGCGCATCAATTGGTCGTAATCGCCGAACGGCGCGTATTCGGGGCGCAGCTTGGCGGTGAACGGCTCGGCGCCGGTCAGCCATTTGGCCGCGGCACCTTCGAAATTGCGCGTCGCGCGGGCGACGAACTCCTCCGCCGGGATCGGGTCGCGCTTCTTCGGGTCGCACGGGCTATCGACATAGCCGAACGTGCCGGTGCGGTAATTGCGCGCGAGCGACCAATATTCGAACCCGCTTGCGGTGCCAGTGACGCCAGCGAACTTTCCGCGCTCGGCGATCAGGCCGAGCAGCCCGAGTTGCAGGCTGAACCCTTCGCGCACCGCGGCGATGCTGGGCGGCTGGCCGGTCTTGTAGTCGACCACCACCAGACTGCCGTCGTGCTGCCGGTCGATGCGATCGAACCGCCCGGTGAGTTCGACCCCGAACAGCTCAAGTGTCCCGCGCCCTTCGACTGCCAGGATGGTGCGTTCGTCGCTCCGTGCCTCGACCTCGCTCGCGACCCAATCGATCGCCTCGCGCAACCGCGGGCCCCACAACGCGCGAATCATCGGGTGCGTGCGCGGATCGGTCAGCAGTTTCTCGCAGCGCGGCCGCAGCGCGGCTGGCGCGCCGCCGTCCTGCTCGAACCAGTCCTGCAGGATCGCATGCACCTGATTGCCGCGCCACGCCGGACTCGGATCGGCGTCGACCGGGTCGATCGGCGATACCTTGAGCACCTTGCGCGCGTAAAAGGCGAACGGGTCGGCCTTGAGCGTATCGACCTCGGTCACCGAAATGCGGTGTGGGCGGTCCTCGACCCTGGGCGACGGCGCAGGGCGGTCGGCGGGGAGGTGCTCGCCCGGATCGTCGATCGCGGCCGCCCAATCGGCATAATCGTGCGCATAGTCGAACCGCTCGCCCGCCAGCGCCTCCAGCCGCAGCCAAAAGCGCGATGCCAAGGTCGGCGACCGCCCGTCGCGCCGCGCGCGCGTGATCAGCACCTGCGGCGCCCCGAGCGCATTGGCGAAATCGTGCGCCGCAACGCCGATGTTGCGCTCCAGCCCCGGCAGCCCCAGTTCGGCGCGGATGCGGGGCGCGAGCCACGGATCGGGCTGCGCAATCGCGGGCCACGTGCCTTCGTTGAGCCCGCCCAGGATCATCAGCTCGGCGGTCTGCAACCGCGCCTCGATCAAGCCGTAGATCGCTAGTCGCGGATGCCCGCCCTGCGGCGGGCGGACGGCGGTCTCCTCCATCAGCGTGCGGAGCAACGGCGCGACGCTCGCCGGATCGGCAACGGGCGGGCCATTCGCCGCCTCCGCCTCGAGCTCGGTGAGCAATTCCGCCGCTGCGCGCCCCGCCGGACCGGCCCACAACAGGTCGCCGCACAATGCCTGCGCCGTCTCGCGCAGCGTCGCGATCATCGCCGCGAGCGGCTGCGCGCCGTCACCGAAGCACTGCGCGATCGGTTCGAGCAGCGCGCGGACGTCAGGCCACGCCAACAGTGCCGCCGCGCGGATCTGCGCTTCGCGCTCGTCGCCCTCGCGCAAATGCGCATCGATCCCGACGAGCCCCGGCGCGGGGCGCGGTCCCCTGAGCGCGCGGTCGAGCGCGCGGACGCCATCGAGCCACAACGTGCGCGGCGGGCCGTTCTGCACGAGCGGATGCTTGAGCAACGCGAGCAGCGCCTGCGGCGCGAAATCCTGCGCCGCCGCCTCCGCCAGCACCGTCAGCAGCGTCCCCGGCGGTCGCGTCGCCAGCGGGCGTCCGGCGGTGTCGTCGATCGCGATCCCCCAGCGTGCGCAATGCGCCGCGACTCGCTCGGCCAGCGCGCGGTCGGGCGTAACGAGCGCGGCGGTTCGCCCCGGCGTCTCCAGCGCTTCGCGCAGCGCGAGCGCGATAGCTTGCGCCTCGTCGGCGGCGGTAGCCAGCTCGACCGCCCTAATCCCCGCCAGCCGCCGCCGATCGGCGTCGAGCGTCGTCCACTTGCCCGTGAAATCGGCCGGGGCCAGCGCGTTCATGATCGCGCGGCCGCGCGCGAGCGAGGCATCGTGGCCCGACCCGGCCGGCCACTGCCGCACCTCGGCTCGTCCCGCGCCGACCCGATCGAGGAGGAGCTTGAGCTGGAACTGCGGGTGGGTTTCGATCGATCGCTTGCGCAGCCCGGTGTCGGGGTCGGGCCTGTGCGGGCCCAGCGCATCCCATTCCTCGTCGGGCATTTCGAGCGCGAGATCCTGGAACACCACACTTCCCTCGGCGAGTTCCGCGACCCGGCGCAGCAGCCCGGCCACGGCCGGCGCGGGATCGCTGATCCCCGCGGCACAAACAAACCCCGCCGGCGGCGCGTCCTTCCACCGCTCCGCCAGCCGCTTGAGCATCTTCGCGCGCCGGTCCGCCGCATCGATCGCGCCAATCCGCGCGAGCTCGGCGGGCCAGCGGTCGATCACCAGTTCGAACAATTCGCGCGCCTTGTCCCAATGCGCGGACAGCGTCTCGGTCAGCTCGATAGTGCGCAGGTCACGCGCCTCGACGCCTTCTACCAGCAACTGATCGAGCGTCAGCGCCAGCGCCCCGGCGAGCCGCACCGCCTCGTCCGCGGTTACCGGTTCACCCGCCCGCGCGCGCGCCTCGCCGACCAAGCGCGCCAGGATCATCCGCCGCGCGAGCGGCGATACCGCTGGCGGCAGCGGCGCCGCGTCGTCGGCCGGATCGAGCATCGCCGCCGCTGCCTCGTCGAGCGACGGGTCGCCGATCGTCACCAGTCGCGGCAACAACAGCCCGCCCTCGCTCGCGCGCACGAACGCGTCCTGCACCGCGCGCCGTCCGCGATTGTTGGGCAGCAACACCATCCCGCGCGCCAGCCGCAGCGGATCACCGCCGTACCGCTTCATCAGGCCCGCCACGAGCGAGTCCGCGAACGCGCGCTGCGCGGGAATGGTGAAAAGCGCGAGGCCGCGCTCAGGCATCGATCAGGATGGCTTCGGTCTTGGCGATGGCGGGCGGCGAGCCGACGTCGAACCACAATCCCTGATGGACGAACGCATAAGCCCGCCCTGCCGCTATCGCGCGTTCCCAGAACAGCATCGTTGAAAACGGCCCTTCGGGCCAATCGCGGATCACGCGCGGCGACAGGATCTGGACCCCGGTATAGACGAACGGCGCGACGCGGCCGGGCTTGCGGCGACCGGTGATCTTGCCCCGCGCGTCGAGGTGGAAATCGCCGCGCCCGGGATGGTTGTGCGCGCGGGCATAGGGCACGACCAGCAACAGCGCGTCCATCGTCGCATCATCCCAGCGCGACGCCAGCAGCTTGATCGTGTCGGCGGGTCCATCGACCCACAGATTGTCGGCGTTGACGCACACGAACGGCTCATCACCGATGAGCTTACGCGCCTTTACTAGCCCGCCGCCCGTTTCCATCAAGCGGTCACGCTCGTCGGATACGACGATCTCGATGTCGTTCACGTGCGCCTTGAGGTGCGCCTCCAGCGCGTCGGCGAGGTAATGGACATTGACCACCGCGCGCTTGATTCCGGCGGCGCGCAGCCGATCGAAGACGTGGTCGAGCAACGCCTTGCCCGCCACGGGGATCAACGGCTTGGGGCGTGTCGCGGTCAGCGGGCGCATCCGCTTGCCCAGCCCCGCCGCCATCACCATCGCGGTTTCGGGCACCGCGCCGCCGGGATCGGGACGGATCGACAGCGTGCGCTTCGCATTCATGCGCCCGAAATCTCCATCGGGTCGCCGCGCTTGTCGGGCGGGATGTTGCTGTCGAACCACGCCTTGACCGGGGCGAGCGCCGGATGCCGCAGATCGGCGTTGAGATAGCGCCACACGCGCGGGCACAGCGCCGGGTAACGCGGCTTGCCGTCGCGCTGCCACAGCCGTGTAAATATCCCGACGATCTTCGCGTTCCGCTGCGCGCCGAGCAGGTGATACGCCGCGTCGAACTCGTCGCCTGCGCCGGTGATCCGGCGATAGCGGTCGAGCATCGCCGCCTCGATCGCCGGCTCGACATCGCGCCGCGCGTCCTGGAGCAGGGATACGAGGTCGTACGCCGGATGCCCCGCCGCCGCGTCCTGGAAATCGAGCAGGCCGAGCGCTTCGGTCACGCCGATCAACATCAGGTTTTCGGCGTGATAGTCGCGCAGCACCGTCACCGGTCTCTCTGCCAGCGCGATGTCGAACACGGCGTCCCACGCGGCATGGTATTCGTCGAGGCTCACGTCGAGCCCGACCGCCGGGCAATACCATTCGACCAGCAGATCGGCCTCGCGGTGCAATTCGTTGCGGTCGTATGGCTTCCACGGCCCCGCCGGTTCGTCGCGCAGCCGGATCAGGATATCGACCGCCGCTTCGTACAGCCGCAGCAGCGATTCGGGCGCGGCATCGACCGTCTCGCGCATCCGCGCGTCGCCGAAATCTTCGAGCAGGACGAGACCCTGCGTCAGATCGGTGCCGTAGATCGCCGGCGCCGGAAAACCGCGCGACGTTAGCCATTTGGCGACGTCGAGAAACGGCTTGGGATCCTCATGCGGCGGCGGCGCGTCCATCAGGATCGCGCTGCGGGCGTGGTCGGCAACGCGAAAATAGCGCCGGAACGAGGCGTCGCCCGCGAGCGGCAGCACGTCGGCATCGCCCCATCCCAGACCATCGAGAAAAGCGGCGGCGCCCGCCGGCGGGTTCATGTCAGGGGCCATCGGCCCTCCCATGCCGCCGAGACCGAAGCTGTCAAGGCGCGTCCGCCGTCTGCTGCGAAATCCAGGCTCAACGCCAGCGCTTCGGGCCAGCGACCGGGGGCACGCTCGGGCCATTCGACGACCAGCACCGACTCGGCCCGCGCGTCGTCGAGCCCGAGCTCCTCGATCTCGTCGGGATGCTCGATCCGATACAGATCGACGTGCATCACCGGCAGCCGCGTTTCGGGCGGCGCGTAGGGCTGGACGATCGCGAAGGTCGGCGACGGCGCCTCGCCCGCCAGCCCAAGTGCGGCGAGCAGCCCACGTGCAATGCTCGTCTTGCCCGCGCCGAGCGGTCCGGACAGCGTCACGACGTCACCCGGCCGGACGATCTCGGCAAGGCGTCGGCCGAATGTCTCGGTCGCGGCGGCGTTCGCAAGGTCGATCATATCCCGGTGATCAGCATGTCTAGCGCGCGGCCGATCGCGCAAGCTTCGGCCGCCAGTGATCCCAATACCGGACCCAATACCTTCTGCGGCACCGCCCCGGCATATTGCGTCATCATCGCGACTTCCCCACCGGCAAACTGAAACACCGGATTGAGGGTCGCGATAAGCGGATGCGGCGCCACCTCGATCGCGAACAGCGGAACCATCAGCCGTATCGCCAGGTAGGGCAACGAATCGGTTTGCACGTCGAGCAACAGCGATCCATCGCGATCGCGATGCACGTCGAACCGCGCCATCAGAACATACGGTACTTGGCGAGAGGCAAGCCATTTTCGGCGACATAGGCGTTGGACGCCTCCATCGCCTCGCGGTTCTCTTCGATCCAGCGACGACGACGTTCAGCCCGGACGACATCGGACAGGCCATCTTCGCAGGCGCGCGACACGTTGATGCCCAATTCTCGCGCCTGTTCAACCAAGGCGGCGTCCAGCGACACGTTGGTTGGCCGACGAAACGGCGCCGTTTCTTCGCGAACACGCGATCGGGGCATGGGCAACTCCTATGCGCATTTCATATGCGCATTATTTGTCGACATCAACTATCGCGGCAAATCCACCGTGATCAGCGTCCCCGCGCCGGGCTCCGACAGCAGCTGAATCGTCCCGCCGTGTGCCTCGGCGAATTGCTTGGCGAGCGGCAGGCCGAGCCCGAGCGCGCGGCTGTCGTCCTGCACGGTCGGTTCGGCGAAGCTGTCGAACGCGCGGTCCACGGCGGCCTGGTCCATCCCGGCACCATCGTCGGACACGACCACGCGCGCGCGCGCCGCGTCACCGTCGGTGTGGAGCAGCACGCGACCACCCTGCCCGGCCCCGGCGACGGCGTGGCGCAGCAGATGCTCGATCATCTCGCGCAGTTTCTTCGCGTCGCCCTTCACCATTCCGGTCGACGGCGCGATCTCGATCGCGAAATCGAGATTTTTCTGCTTGGCTGAGTGCGACACCGTCTCCGCCGCTGCATGGGCGATGCCCTCGATATCGACGTCTTCGCGTTCGACCTTCTGCTCACCCTCGGTCAGCGCCAGCACGTCGTCGACCAGCGCCGACAGGCGCGCGACCGATTCGAGGATCGCGTCGACATAGCCGTCGGCCTGTTTGGACAATTTGCCCGCATAGCCCTCGCCCATCATCTCGGCGAAGCCCTGGATCGAGGTGAGCGGGGTACGCAGCTCGTAGCTCATATTGGCGACAAACGCGGTCTTGACCCGGTCGGCCGCCTCCAGCGCTTCGTTGCGGTCGCGCAGCGCCTGCTCGGCGCGGCGGCTGTCGGAGATGTCGAGCATCGTGAACAGCGCGTTGCCGTCGGGCAGCGGCACCCCGGCGAATTCGAAATGGCGGCCGTCGGCGAAGGCGACGCGGCCCGCGCGTTGCGTTCGTCCGACCGCGGCGGAGCGCACCAGTTCGGCGATCACCGGCGCCCGGCTCGGCTGCGCGAGCATCGCCGATCCGCGATCGACCAGCGTGTCGACGCGCGGGTGCGTCGCGAGGAATTCCTCGTCGAACCCCCACAGCTTGCGGAACTTGTCGTTCCAGATCTGCAACCGCCCGTCGCCGGCGAACACGCCGAGCGCCTCGAACAGATTGTCGAACGTCGCGGTGCGGACGCGCAGCAAGGTGTCGCGCGCGCTGGCGAGCTGGACCTGTTCGGTGCGGTCCTCGAAGATCAGCACCAACCCGCCGTCGGGCAATGGATGCCCAACCACGCGCAAATGCGTGCCGCCGGGGAGCGTCCAGCTTTCCTCGATCGCGCCGGTCGCAGCGAGGAACCAGTCGCGCCGCTCCGCCTTCCACCCCGGAAAATCGCGCACTTCGGGTAAGCGGTTCGCCTCGCGCATCCTTTCGAGCACGCGGTCGAACTCGGGGCGGTCGGCAAGCCATTCGCCGCGCATCGCGAACATGCGCTGGAACGGCTGGTTGCAGAAGCTGAGCGAGCGGTCGGCGGCGAATTGCGCAACGCCCGCCGACAGCCGGTCGAGCATCGCGCGCTGCGCCTCGGCGAAGCGCTTGATCCCGCCGCGCGCCTGTTCGAGCTCGTCGACATCGATCGCGAACCCGGCGACGCCGCCGGGCGGGGTCGGCAACGGCACATCGTGGACGCGCAGCATCCGCCGTGCGCCGTTGATCGTCGCTGGCAAGGTCGCGGTCGCCGGGCGATCGCTGTCGCGCGCCTTGACCGCGCCGGCCAGCGGCCCGCCCGCGCCCGACCCCTCGATCAGCTCAACCCCGCGCGCCACGACGTCGCGCGCATCCTGCCCCTCGACCGCGCGGACATAGGCCGAATTGACCATCGCCAGCCGCATGTCGGGGCCGCGATACCACATCGGCAAGGGCGCGGCCTCGATCAGTCCCTTCAGCGCGGCAAAGGCATCGGTCAGCTGCGCGGTCTCGCCGAGCAGCTGGCCAATCTGCGCCTGGCTTTCGGTCGCGTCGAAGAACCACACGACCACCCTGCCCGGCGCACCGACCGATTGCGGCGCGCGCTGGCCACGCGCGGTCAGCGTGCGCCCGGATCCCTGCGGCCGGATCGCTAGCGCGAACGGCTCGCCCGCTTTTTGCGCCGCGGTTACCGCTTCGCTTAGCGCGGCGGCATCCTCGCTGGTCAGCCCGGCACCCGGCGTGACCATGTCGTCGAGGAAACGCGGCGGCGGCGACAAACCGATCCAGTCGGCCAGCCGATCGGGCAATTCGAGCCGTCCGTCGGCGCGCACCACCATCGCCAGCGCCGGGCCGGACGCGAGCAGCGCGGACAGCTTTTCGTTGCCGACCGCCGTCGCGCCCGCCGCGGCCTTGGCGCGCAACCCGGTGTACAGCACCCAGCACGCGCCGACGATCGCCAGCGCGAGCGCCGCCCCGACCAATCCTAGCGCGCCAGTGGACAGCGCCACCTCCCTTAACCGAACTGCGTTCGGATCAGCGGTAGCACACCTTCTTGACCGTGCTCACCACCTTGTCGGCGGAAATCAGCGCGAGTTTCTCCAGGTTCGCCGCATAAGGCAGCGGCACGTCTTCATCGGTCACGCGCAGCACCGGCGCGTCGAGATCGTCGAACCCCTCCTCCATCACGAACGCCGCGATTTCGGAGGCGATCGAACAGGTCGGCCAGCCTTCTTCCGCGACGACGATGCGGTTGGTCTTGGCGAGGCTCTTGAGCACCGTTGCCTTGTCGAGCGGGCGCAGCGTGCGCAGGTCGACGACTTCCGCCTCGATCCCTTCCTTGGCCAGTTCGTCGGCGGCTTCCAGGCTGACCCCGACGCCGATCGAGTAGCTGACGATCGTCACGTCCTTGCCCTCGCGCATGATCCGCGCCTTGCCGATCGGGAGCACGTAATCGTCGATCGCCGGAATTTCGAACGTGCGGCCGTAGAGCAGTTCGTTCTCGAGGAAGACGACTGGGTCCTCGGTGCGGATCGCCGCCTTCATCAGTCCCTTGGCATCCGCCGCATCGTAGGGCGCAATCACGATCAATCCGGGGACGCTCGCGTACCACGGGCCATAGTTCTGCGAGTGCTGCGCGCCGACACGGCTCGCCGCGCCATTGGGGCCGCGGAACACGATCGGGCAACGCATCTGGCCGCCCGACATGTAATTGGTCTTGGCCGCCGAATTGATGATGTGGTCGATCGCCTGCATCGCGAAGTTGAACGTCATGAATTCGACGATCGGGCGCAGGCCGCCCATCGCCGCCCCCGTGCCGACCCCGGCAAAGCCATATTCGGTGATCGGCGTGTCGATCACGCGCTTGTCGCCGAATTCGTCGAGCAAGCCCTGCGTCACCTTGTACGCGCCCTGGTACTGCGCGACTTCCTCGCCCATTACGAACACGCGGGGGTCGCGGCGCATTTCCTCGGCCATCGCGTCGCGCAACGCCTCGCGGAGCGTGATCTTGACCATCTCGGTGCCCGCCGGAATCGCCGGGTCGGCGACCTCGGCGTCATGCTTCGCCGCTTCGAACATCTGCCGCGCGCCGGTCTCGACAAGCTTAGGCTCGGGCGCTTCGGACTCTGCCGCCTTTTGCTCGGTCGCGGGCTCTTGCGCTGGCGCCGGCGCGGGCGTCTCCTCGCCCTCGCCGTCGAGCACCGCGATCACGGTCCCGACCTTCACATTGTCCGTGCCCTCAGCGACCAGGATCTTGCCGATCGTCCCTTCGTCGACTGCCTCGAACTCCATCGTCGCCTTGTCGGTCTCGATCTCGGCCATGATGTCGCCCGAGCGGACGGTGTCGCCCTCCTTGACGAGCCACTTGGCGAGCGTGCCCTCTTCCATCGTGGGCGACAGCGCCGGCATCTTGATCTCTACGGCCATCAGTACGACTCCACCAGCACGTCGGTATACAGCTCACCCGGCTCCGGCTCGGGGGTCTGTTCGGCGAAGTCCGCCGCTTCGTTGACCTGCTTGCGGATTTCCTGCTCGGCGGCTTTCAGCTCTTCCTCCTTGACGCCCATCTCCTCGAGCAATTTCTTGGCGTGCTCGATCGGATCGGACTTGTCGCGCACCGCCTGCACTTCGTCACGCGAGCGGTATTTCGCCGGATCGGACATCGAGTGGCCGCGATAGCGATAGGTCTTCATTTCGAGGATCAGCGGCCCCTTGCCCGCGCGCACCCACGCCAGCGCTTCCTCGGCGGCGCCGCGGCAGGCCAACACGTCCATCCCGTCGACCTGAATGCCCGGGATGCGGAAAGATTCGCCGCGGCGATACAGCTGGTCCTCGGCGCTCGCGCGGTTGACGCTGGTGCCCATCGCATACTGATTGTTTTCGATCACATAGATGATCGGCAGCTTCCACAGCTCGGCCATGTTGAACGATTCGTAGACCTGGCCCTGGTTCGCAGCACCATCGCCGAAATAGGCGAGGCAGACGCCGCCGTCCTCGCTGTACTTGTGGCTGAACGCGAGTCCCGTCCCCAGGCTTACCTGCGCGCCGACGATGCCGTGCCCGCCGTAGAATTTATGCTCGACGCTGAACATGTGCATCGAGCCGCCCTTGCCCTTCGAAATCCCCGCGGCGCGGCCGGTCAGCTCGGCCATCACGTCCTTGGGCGGGATGTTACAGAGGAGCATATGGCCGTGATCGCGATAGCCGGTGATCACGCTGTCCTTCTCGGTCAGCGCCGACTGCAGACCCACCGCGACGGCTTCCTGCCCGATATAGAGGTGGCAGAACCCGCCGATCAGCCCGAGCCCATAGAGCTGCCCCGCCTTCTCCTCGAAGCGCCGGATCAACAGCATCTGCTTGTAGAATTCGAGCAACTCCGCCTTCGACGCCTTGTACGGCTGCGGCTCGTCGGGGCGCGGGCGGTTGGGCGTGGCGGGCGGTGCTGACGGCTTCTTGGCCAAGGGGAAACCTCGTTTCCGTAGGGGAGAAAGCGGGCGCTATAGGCCGGTTGCGCGGCGGGTTTCAATCTTGCGCTGCGGCATAGTGAAGCAATTCAACGGCCAAGCTTTGCCATGGTTGCCCAAGTCGCCACGAGCCGACTAAGGGCATATGCGTGCTACCCGCCGACCATCCCCTGCGCATCGCCAATTTCCGCGCCTATTGGGTGTCGCGTTTCCTCGGCACCGTCGCGGTCAGCGCGCAGGGGATCGTGATCGGGTGGCAGGTCTACGGCCTCGCCCGCCAGACGATGGACATCAAGCAAGCGGCGTTCATGCTCGGCATGATCGGTTTGGTGCAGTTCGTGCCGCTGTTCGTGCTGACACCGGTGGTTGGGCTGGCCGCCGACACGTTCGACCGGCGATGGATCGTGCGGATCACGACGGCCGTGCTCGCGCTCAATGCGGTAATGCTGGGGGTAATGACGAGCGCCGGAATGCTGGGCCTGCCGGTCCTGTTCGCCGCCGCCGCAGTGGTTGGCGTGGTTCGCGCCTTCTCTGGTCCGGCCTATGGCGCGCTCGCCCCCAACCTCGTGCCGCGCGAGGTCCTGCCGACCGCAATCGCGGTGTCGTCGATCGCGTGGCAGACCGGTACGATCGCCGGGCCGAGCATTGGCGGTCTGCTCTACGCGATCCACCCCGACCTCGCATACGGCGCAATCGCCGCGATGTTGCTGGTCGCGCTCGGCACGATCTTTCTGATCGGCAAGGTGCCGCAGCCGCCCGCGCAGAAGGACCGCCACCCGCTCCAGCGTATCGCCGACGGGTTCAAGTATGTGCGCGACAATCGGCTGGTGCTGGCGGCGATCACGCTCGACCTGTTCGTCGTATTGCTCGCCGGTGCGACCGCGTTGCTCCCGGTATATGCCCGCGACATCCTGCACGTCGGGCCGACCGGCCTCGGCGTCCTCGCCGCGGGGATGGGGATCGGGGCGTCGGCCGGGTCGATCTGGTTCTCGATCCGCCCGATGAAGGAAAATGTCGGGGTGAAGATGCTCGTCGCGGTGTTGATCTTCGCGGCCGCGATCCTGACATTCGGTTTCTCGACCTGGTTCCCCTTGAGCCTCGCCGCGCTGATCGTCGCGGGCGCGGCGGACATGGTGTCGGTCTATGTCCGCTCGTCGCTGATCCAGCTCCACACGCCCGATGCGATGCGCGGCCGCGTCGGCGCGGTTTCGCAGCTCACCATCTCCGCTTCGAACGAACTCGGCGAGGCGGAAACCGGGCTGATGGCGTCGCTGCTCGGGCCGGTCGGCGCGGTCGCGTTCGGCGGAGTCGCCGCAATCGTCATCGTGCTCGCCTGGTCGCGGCTGTTTCCCGAGCTCAGGCTTGCAAAGACGTTCGAGCCGCCCGACATCCTCCAAACCCCACCCCAGCACGGAGTCGCCCAGCCATGAAGGCCAACACCATTCTGGAAACGATCGGCAACACCCCGCACATCCGCATCCAGCGGCTGTTCCCCGGCGCCGAGGTGTGGATCAAGTCCGAGCGTTCGAACCCCGGCGGGTCGATCAAGGACCGTATCGCACTCGCCATGGTCGAGGCGGCCGAGCGCGACGGCAAGCTCAAGCCCGGCGGCACGATCATCGAGCCGACCAGCGGCAATACCGGCGTCGGGTTGGCGATGGTTGCGGCGGTCAAGGGCTACAAGATCATTCTGGTGATGCCCGAAAGCATGTCGCTCGAGCGCCGCCGCCTGATGCTGGCGTACGGCGCGCAATTCGATCTGACCCCGCGCGAAAAGGGCATGAAAGGCGCGATCGAACGCGCGCTCGAGCTGATCGAGGCGACACCCAATTCGTGGATGCCGCAGCAGTTCGAGAATCCCGCGAATATCGAGGTTCATGCGCGCACCACCGCGCAGGAAATCCTGAAGGATTTTGCGGACGCGCCGATCGACGTGCTCATTACCGGGGTCGGTACCGGCGGGCACATCACCGGCGTCGCCGAGGTGCTCAAGAAGGAGTGGCCGAACCTCAAGGTCTATGCGGTCGAACCGACACTCTCGCCGGTCATTTCGGGCGGCCAGCCGGGGCCGCACCCGATCCAGGGGCTCGCGGCGGGGTTCATTCCCGCCAATCTCCACACGCAGGTGCTCGACGGCGTGATCCAAGTCGAGGCGGACGATGCCAAGGAAATGGCACGGCGCTCGGCACGCGAAGAGGGCTTGCTGGTCGGAATCAGTTCGGGCGCGACGCTGACGGCGATCGCGCAGAAGCTGCCCGACCTGCCCGCGAGGACGCGCGTGCTCGGGTTCAACTACGACACCGGCGAGCGCTATCTGTCGGTCCCGGACTTCCTGCCCGAAAGCTGAGCGGACACGAACGTCCGGGTTTTGGCAATGCGCGCGCTTTGCGCTAAGGGCGTGCGCCGCATCGCGGTGCCCATCCCAAAACAGGTTGTGACTTGATCCGTTCGCTGCCCCCGTCGTTGAGCCTGCGCGTCATTCTGGCGCTGGTCGGCCTTGCGCTGATCGCGGTACCGACGGCGGTCGTGCTGTTCGCGCCGCACGCGAGGCCGCTGCCCAACGTCGCGGTGGCGCAGCGCGTCGTGCCGAAGACCGAATTGCCGCCGGTGGAACCGGTCGAGCTGCAAGCGATCACGCCGCAGGATGCCAAGGCGTTCAACGATACGGTGCCCTTCTCGACAGCGCCCAACCCGCCGGCGCGGCCGTTCATCTTCTCGGGCGACAAGGACGCGCGCGCGCGGGCGGTCGATTGTCTGGCGGTCGGCGTCCTGTACGAAGCGGGCGACGACACCGAAGGCGAGCGCGCGGTGGCGCAGGTCGTACTCAACCGCGTCCGGCACCCGGCCTTCCCCAAATCGGTTTGCGGCGTGATCTTCCAGGGCTCCGAACGCTCGACCGGATGCCAGTTCACCTTCGCCTGCGACGGCGCGATGAACCGCTGGCATCCCAACCCCGCCGCCTGGGCGCGCGCGCGCGAGGTCGCGAGCGCCGCACTCAGCGGCGCGGTCTACGGCAAGGTCGGCTATTCGACGCATTACCACACCGACTGGGTGGTGCCGTACTGGAGCGCGAGCCTCGACAAGGTGACCGCAGTCAAGACTCACCTGTTCTTCCGCTGGACCGGCTGGTGGGGCACCCCCGCCGCGTTCGTGCACAGCGTGTCGGGGTTCGAGCCGGGCATTCCCGCGCTCGCCGGTTTCTCCGCGGCGCATAGCGGCGCGGTGGCGGATCTCGCCGTGGTCAATCCCGCCGAAATCGATAGCGCGACCATCGCCGGAACCGGCGGCGGATCGCAAGCGCTGTCGATCGATCCCAACAGCTTCCTCGTTACGCTCGACCCGCACGCGCCGCCCGACTCGTTCCCGCAAGTCGCCGCGAAAGCCTGCGGCACGCGCGAATATTGCAAGCTGATGGCGTGGACCGACAAGGGAAAGACTCCCAAAGGTCTGCCGCTCGGCCAGTCGCAGATTTCGGCGATGGCGTTCAGCTATCTGCGCGACAAGGCGCGCGGATATGAGAAGGCACTGTGGAATTGTGGCCAGTTCAAGCGCGCGTCGAAGGGCGAGTGCATGAAGCTGCAGGTTTTGGGCGTGCCGACGGCCGCGCTGCCGCCGCCGCCCGCGAAACCGGCTACGACCACACCCGGCGCGACGCCACCGACGACGGCGAACTTCTCGCTGAAGCCAGCGGTACCCGATGGCCTGAGCGGCGTGCGGAAGAAGGAAAATCCGCCCAAGCCCGCCGCGACGCCGGCGCCTGCGGCTAAATCAGAGCGGCCCTAATTCCCTCTCCCTGTGGGAGAGGGAGGGAGGAGCCGAAGGCGACGGAAGGGTGAGGGCAGCAGCGGAGCGGCTCGACCCTGCCCTCACCCCTCGGCGCTAACGCGCCTCGACCCTCTCCCAAAGGGAGAGGTTATGCCGCCGCGAACATCTCCGGCGGGATCGCCATCAGCGCCTCCGCGCCACCCTCGATCTTGCGGCGCAGCGCACCCGCCTCGGGCATGATCCGCTCGGCGAAATAACGCGCGGTTACCAATTTGGCATCGAGGAACGCCGGATCGCCCTCGCCCGCCGCCTTGAGCCGCGCCGCTGCCTCGGCCATGCGCAGCCACATCAGCCCGACCGCGACGATCCCCATCAAATGCATGTACGAATGCGCGCCGGCGCCGACATTGTTGGGGTTGGTCATGCCGTTCGCCATGAACCACATCGTCGCCGTCTGAAGCTCGCCGTTGGCCTTTTCCAGGGCGCCCGCGAAGTCCGCCGTCGCCTCGACCTGCTTCGCCGCGGCGACTTCCTCGGCCACGGTCTTGAACAGCAATTGCACCGCGCGCCCGCCGTTCTGCGCGAGCTTGCGCCCGACTAGGTCCATTGCCTGGATGCCGTTGGTGCCTTCGTAGATCATCGCGATCCGGGCATCGCGGACGTACTGCTCCATCCCCCATTCCTGGATGTAGCCGTGCCCGCCATAGACCTGCTGCGCCTCGGTCGCGATCGCATAACCCATGTCGGTGCCATAGCCCTTGATCACCGGGGTCAGCAGCCCGAGCAGGTCGGCGGCGTGCTCGCGCTCTTGCTCGGTCGCGGCGGCATGTTCGAGATCGGCCTGAAGCGCGCCCCACAGACACAGCGCGCGCAGCCCCTCGGTCAGCGCCTTGCCATCCATCAGCATGCGGCGGACATCGGGATGAACAAATAACGTGTCGGCCTTTTCCTGCGGCTCGGCCGCGCCGGTCAGCGCGCGCCCCTGACGCCGGTCGTGCGCATATTGCACGGCGTTCTGATACGCCGTTTCCGCCACGCCCAGCCCCTGCAGCCCGACCCCAAGCCGCGCGGCGTTCATCATGATGAACATCGCGGCGAGGCCCTTCATCTCCTCGCCGACCAGCCAGCCCTTGGCGCCGTCGTAATTCATCACGCACGTCGCGTTGCCGTGGATGCCCATCTTGTGCTCGATCGACCCGCACTGGACATGGTTGCGCTCGCCGAGCGACCCGTCGTCGTTGACGAGGATTTTGGGCACGACGAAGAGCGAAATCCCCTTCGAGCTTTCGGGCGCGCCCGGCGTCTTCGCCAACACAAGATGGATGATGTTGCTCGTCAGGTCGTGCTCGCCCGCCGAGATGAAGATCTTGGTGCCGGTGATCGCATAGCTGCCGTCGGCCTGCGGCTCGGCCTTGGTACGGATCAGGCCGAGGTCGGTGCCGCATTGCGGCTCGGTCAGGTTCATCGTGCCGCCCCACTCACCCGACACCATCTTGGGAACGTATTTCGCCTGCTGCTCGGGCGAGCCCTTGACCAGTAAGGCGGCGATCGCGCCGTGGGTGAGCCCGGGATACATCGCGAACGCCATGTTCGAGGAAATCATAAATTCCTGGAATGCGGTCGACACGACGTGCGGCATCGCCTGCCCCCCGAACTCCGCGGGCGCGCTCAGCGTGCCCCAGCCCGATTCGACGAACTTGGTGTAGGCGTCCTTGAATCCTTCAGGCGTCGTCACGCTGCCGTCGTCGTGGCGCGTGCAGCCTTCCAGATCGCCCGACTGATTGAGCGGAAACAGTACCTCGGCGACGAACCGCCCGCCTTCCTCAAGCACGGCATCGACCGTGTCGGGCGTGGCATTCTCGAATCCCGGCAGATTGGCGTAGCGCTCCAGCCCGAGCACATGGTCGAGCACGAAGCGCGTGTCGCGCACCGGTGGCGTGTATTGCGGCATGGATTAGTCCTTGTCGTTGTCGCGCGCCGCTTCGAGCAGCGCGGTGAATTCGGTCAGCTCGGCGATCGCGGCGTCGATGTCGCGCTTCTGCGCGCTGAGGGCGTCGATCTTGGCATGGCAGCGGTCGATCGTGCGCTGGCGCTGCGTACGGCGCCCGTCGCCGATGTCGTACAGATCGATCAACTCGCGGATATCGGTCAGCGAGAAGCCGACGCGCTTGCCGCGCAGGATCCAGGCGAGGCGCGCGCGGTCGCGGTGCGAATAGATGCGCTGCGTGCCGCGCCGCTCGGGCGCGATCAGGCCCTCGTCTTCGTAAAAACGTAGTGCGCGCGCGGTGACGCCGAATTCGGTCGACAGGTCGGAGATCGAGAAATCTTGCCGGTCATGGAGCGGCTCGATGGCGGCGTTGGACGGCACCCACGGCATGGCGCGATGCTACGCTTACCTTACGTTTACGTCAACGCTACCTGGCGTTCGCGCAGAGCATCTTGCCGCGCCCGTCGCGCAGCGCCGCCGCTTCGGACGGCGAATCGCTCAGCCGCTCGACGTTAAGCCCGGCGAGCGACGCCCGTTTGGAGCACGCCTTCTGGCAGGCATCGGGCAACGCACCGGGAACCGCGATCCGATCACCGTCGAACTTCGCGTCGAAGCTGCACCCCGGCGCGCTGGTCAGCTCGACATGGAGCGTTTCCCCGGCGCGCGTCGCCCCGCCCGATCCGCTGCAGAAATAATCGTCGCCGTAATCGACGTAGACTCCGACATGAAACGCCGTCGCGCTCGGCACGACGCAGACCTTGTCGCGGTCGCGCGCGTATAGGCCGGTCGGGTCGGTATTGGCGGGATCGGAGATGATCCCGGCGTCGATCGCCGCGGCTTCGAGGCTGGATGGGGTCGGTTTGGCGTCAGGCGTCGATTGGCTCGAACATGACCCCAGCAAAACCAACAAAACCGTCATTCCGGCCTTGAGCCGGGATCCATCGTGGAACCGAAGAAATGACAAAAGGCTCAAGCGCCACCCCCGCGGTACAATGGACCCCGGAACAAGTCCGGGGTGACGGAGGAGGATTTGAACGCCTTCATTCCACCCGCTCCAGCCCGACGCCATGGATTCGGCGATAGAAGCACGACCGCTCCCCCGTGTGACACGCCGGCCCCGCCGCATCGACGATCAGCCACACCGCATCCTGATCGCAATCGATCCGCACCTCGCGCACGCGCATCGTGTTGCCCGACGTCGCGCCCTTGCGCCACAGCTCACCGCGGCTGCGCGACCAGAACACCGCCTCGCCGCTATCGACCGTCGCCTTCAACGCCTGGGCATTCATGTGCGCGACCATCAGCACACCACCCGAATGGCCATCGGTGACCACCGCGGTGATCAGCCCGTCGGCTCCCCATTTCGGATCGAGCATCAGCCCGGTTTCGCGCGAGTCGGTCATGCAGCGGTCATATTCGCGGCGAAGGGGCGCGACAAACCCGGTTCGCCTCACTATATGGCCCTCGGCCCCACGGCATCCGGATCCCCATGCTGACGACCAATCCGTTCGAGGACGACAAGCTCCGCGAGGAATGCGGCATATTCGGCGTGTCGGGCGCCGACGGCGCGGCGGCGCTCGTCGCGCTGGGCTTGCACGCGCTCCAGCACCGCGGGCAGGAAGCCGCCGGCATCACCAGCTGGGACGGCGCGCATTTCCACAGCCACCGCGCGATGGGGCATGTCGCGGGCAATTTCGACCGCGACGAGATCATGACCGCGCTGCGCGGCGACGTCGCGTGCGGGCACGTCCGCTATTCGACGACGGGCGAAACTGCGCTCCGTAACGTCCAGCCGCTCTACGCCGAGCTTGCCACCGGCGGGTTCGCGGTCGCGCATAACGGCAACATTTCCAACGCGATGTTCCTGCGCGACGATCTGGTCGCGCGCGGCGCGATCTTCCAGTCGACCAGCGATACCGAGGTGATCCTCCACCTCGTCGCGACCAGCAGTTACCGCGATTCGCTCGACAAGTTCATCGACGCGCTGCGCCGGGTCGAGGGCGCCTATTCGCTGATCGTGATGACGCCGCAGGGCATGATCGCGTGCCGCGATCCGCTCGGCATCCGCCCGCTGGTGATGGGGCGATTGGACGACGCGTATATCTTCGCGTCGGAAACGGTTGCGCTCGACGTAGTCGGCGCTGAGTTTGTCCGTTCGATCGATCCGGGCGAACTGGTGATCGTCGAGAACGGCCAGCTCCGCTCTCTCCGCCCGTTCGGTCAGACCAATCCGCGCCCATGCATTTTCGAGTGGGTTTATTTCTCGCGCCCCGATTCGATCGCGGGCGACCAGTCGGTGTACAGCGTCCGCAAGGCGATCGGCGCGCAGCTCGCGATCGAATCGCCGGTCGAGGCCGATCTCGTCATCCCCGTCCCCGACTCGGGCGTCCCCGCCGCAATCGGCTATGCCCAGCAATCGGGCATTCCGTTCGAGCTCGGCATCATCCGCTCGCACTATGTCGGGCGTACCTTCATCCAGCCGGGCGATCAGATCCGGCGGCTCGGCGTCAAGCTGAAGCACAACGCCAATCGCGCGCTGATCCAGGGCAAGTCGATCATCCTGGTCGACGATTCGATCGTTCGCGGCACCACCAGCCTCAAGATCGTCGAGATGATGCGCGAAGCCGGCGCGCGCGAGGTGCACATGCGCATCGCCAGCCCGCCGACGACCAATTCGTGCTTCTACGGCGTGGACACGCCCGAACGCGACAAGCTCCTTGCCTCGCGCTTCAGCGTGCCCGGCATGACCGACTTCATTCACGCCGACAGCCTGGCGTTCGTCAGCATCGACGGACTGTATAAGGCGCTCGGCGAAGCGGGCCGCAACGACATGACGCCACGCTATTGCGACGCCTGTTTTACCGGCGATTACCCGACGCGGCTGACCGACCACGACGCGCTCGACGCCGAACTCGCCCTCCACGAAGCAGCGGAATAAACATGAGATTGCAAGGACAACTCGCGCTGGTGACCGGCGCGAGCCGCGGGATTGGCGCCGCCACGGCGAAGGCGCTCGCAGCGGAGGGCGCACATGTTATCCTCACCGCGCGGACGGCGGGCGCGCTCGAGGAAGTCGAAGAGGCGATCCACGCCGCCGGCGGCACCGCGACGATCGCGCCGCTCGACCTGACGCAGACCGACAGCATCGCGCGGCTGGCGACGGCGGTGAGCGAGCGCTGGGGCGCGCTCGACATCATGGTGCTCAACGCGGCGATGCTCGGGTCGCTGTCGGCCGTGCCGGCGATCGATCCGGGCGAGTTCGCCAAGGTGATGACGCTCAATGTCAGCGCGCAGGCCGCGCTGATCGCGGCGTTCGACCCGGCGCTGCGAAAATCGGCGCATGGACGTGTGATCGCGCTGACCTCCAGCGTCGGACGCCGGCCGCGCGCCTATTGGGGCGCCTACGGCGCGTCCAAGGCAGCGATGGAGACGCTGGTGCTGGCCTATGGCGAGGAAGTCGAAGCGGTGAGCAAGATTCGCGTGGCGATTGTCGACCCCGGCGCGACGCGGACGAAGATGCGCGAGCGGGCCTATCCGGGTGAGGACCCGAGCAAGGTCAAGCCGCCCGAGGATGTGGCGGCACGGATCGTGGCGTTGATCGGCGAGGATTTTGCATCGGGTCACATCGAGCGGGTCGGCCAGTAGCCGTCATGCCGGACTTGTTCCGGCATCCAGTGCGCCATGAGCGCTACCGATCGGGGAGAGTTGGACCCGGAACAAGTGCGGGGTGACGGCTAAAGCTCAAGATCAGCCGCCGCCTCAAGTTTCATCCACAACGCATTGCGCTTGGCCGATAAATCGCTGCCCGTCGCGCGCGGCCAGGCGCTCGACACGGCGATCACCAGCTTTTTGGCGGGATCGATCATGATGCTCTGCCCGAAAATGCCGATCGCGGCGTAGCGTCCGCCCGGCAGCACCCACCATTGGTAGCCGTACCCTGCCCCGCCGCTGAACTCATCCGACGGCGGGATTTGCGAGCTGGTCGCCTTGGCGAACCAGCCGTCGGGCACCACGCCCTTGCCGCCCGACAGCGCGAACAGCCCCATCCGCGCATAATCGCGCAGACTGACTGACAGGCAGCACCCGCTGACCTCGTGCCCGCCCGGGTTGACCATCCAGAACGCGTCGTGCTCCATCCCCCACGGCTTCCACAATTTCTGGCTGAGATAGTCGGCGAGCGTCTTCTTCGTCGCGCGCTCGACCAGCACGCCGATCAGATTGGTCTCGCCGGTCTTGTAAACCCACTTGGTCCCGGGCGCGGTCTCGCGCGGCAGCTTCTTCATGTACGCGACGGTCGGATCCTGCCCTGCGGGCACCGGATCGCTGAACATCCGTGCGACGTCGGACTTGGGGTCGGTGTAATCCTCGTTCCACTTCACGCCCGACGTCATCGTCAGCAACTGGCGCACCGTCACGCCGTCATAGCCGCCGCCGGCGAGGTCGGGAATGTAGCGCGTCACCGGATCGTCGATCGACTTGATGTATCCGTCGCGAACCGCCGCGCCGACCAAGGTCGAGGTGAACGACTTTGCGACCGAGAAACTGGTCCAGCGCCCTTCCGGCCCGTAACCGCGCGCGTAGCGTTCGAGCCGGACCTTGCCATCCTGCACGACGATCATCCCGGCGATGTTGAGATCGGTCATCGCGGTCTCGATGTCACCCTCGGGGATCGCCAGCGGCTTGCCCGGGGGCAACGGCCGCACCTTGCCGCCGGCCTTCACGACGTGCCCGGGGAACAGCTTCTCCATCGCTGGAAAGTTCTGGTCGCGCTGCTGCTGGTTCCAGAACAACACCTCGGCACCGACCTGGCGCAGTTTCGCCGCGTTGTCGGGGGTGATCGCCACCGTCTGCGCAGTCGCAGCACCGGCAATCGCGAGCGTTGCCGCCAGGATCAGTCGCTCCATCACCCCTCCTTGACCAAAGTCACTTGTGCGACGGTGATCGCGCCGCCGCGGAACCCGCCCTCGCAATACATCAGATAATAGCGCCACAAATCGATGAAATATCTGTCGAATTGCTTCGGCATCAGCCCGCCCGCGACCGCCGCATCGAACCGTTCGCGCCAGCGCCGCAGCGTTTCGGCATAGTCGTGCCCGAACGCCACGACATCGCACCACGCCAGCCCCGCTTTTTCCGCGAGCGCGCGAAACCGGCTTTCGGACAACAGCATGCCGCCGGGAAAGACGTAGCGCTGGATGAAATCGACGTTGCGCGCGTAATCCTCGTAAATCGCATCGTCGATCGCGATATATTGGATCGCCGCGCGCCCGCCCGGTTTGAGCGCCCGGGCGATCGCACCGAGATAATCGAGCCAATATTCGGCGCCGACCGCCTCGACCATCTCGATGCTTGCGACGCCGTCATAGCGGCCGGCGACGTCGCGATAGTCGATCAGTTCGATCTCGCCCGCCAGCCGCTGCCGCGCCAGCCGCGCCTCGGCATAAGCCTTCTGCTCGGTCGAGAGCGTGATGCCGTGAACGGTAACGTCCGCACGCGCCGCTTCCTCGGCGAACGAGCCCCAGCCGCAACCGATCTCGAGGATGCGATCACCCGCCTTACACTCTGTTCGATCGAGGATTGAGCGGAGCTTGGTGCGCTGTGCCTCTTCGAGCGACTGGTCCGGCGCGGCGAAGATCGCGCTCGAATAGGTCATGCTCGGGTCGAGCCAGAGTTCGTAGAAATCGTTGCCCAGGTCGTAATGGTCCCGGATGTTCCGCCGCGCGCCCGTCCGGTCGTTGCGCCGCGCGCGATGCCATTGCCGCCGCAGCCAGCGCCCGATCCCTTGCGCCCGCGCGGTCGGTGCCAGCGTGTGGCGGTTGCGGGTGAACAGCTCGAACAGCGCGACCGGATCGGGGCTTTCCCATTCGCGCGCGACCCAAGCCTCATACCAGCCTGCCGACCCACCCGTCGCCAGCCGCCACAGCGCGCGCCAAGAATGCAAGATCACGACGGCCTCGGGACCGGGCAAGCGCCCACCGACGCGATGCGGCTGGCCACCGGGCAGCGAGGCAGTGATCGCCCCCTCGACGATCCCCCGGTCGATCCGCGCCAGCATCCGCCGGCCGAACCAGCCCAGCGCCCCCGCGGCCCGGGGTTTCTTCACGGAAACGGCAACGTCCATGGCGCAATCCATGCACCAGCGCACAAGCTGCTTTCAATGTAGGAATTGATATGAACCATACTGGCGAATGGATCAGCACCGCCCCTTGCCCGACCGCGCGCACTGGACTCCGGGGCGTCAGCGCCTGTTTCTTCGTGCCCTGTTCGACACCGGCAGCGTCGCGCTGGCCGCCCGTGCCGCGGGAATGTCGCGGTCGAGCGCGCACCGTCTGCGCCGCCGGCTTGCCGGCACGCCGTTCGACCAGCAATGGAGTGCCGTCCTCGCCAGCCATGCGCGGCGGCTCGCCGACCCGTTCGGGCGCGACGAGTCGACGCCCAAGGCGCCGCGATGATCGCCGGCGCTTCCGTGGTGCGTCGGCGGCGCCTGCCAGCCGCTTTAGTGCCGCAGCGGCGTGACGCAGGAGGCGCGCTCGTGAGGCGCGCGTGTCGCCGGGCGGCGGCGATGTGGATGCTTCGCCGGCGCGATTGGCGTAAACGACCGATCCAGTGTCAACTTTGTGAACTTAGGCGGCGTCAGCGCACCTTTCGTCCCGCCGCCAACGCCCGCTCGCGCGCTTCGCGATGGCCGATGATCTTGGCCGGATAGCCGTCGGGGCGGCATCCCGCTTCATCGGGATCATGGATCGCCTCGTCGGGCAGATCGCGCAGCTCCGGCACCCATTCGCGGATGTAATCGGCCGCGTCGAACTTCTCCGATTGCACCAGCGGCGCCATGATGCGGCCCCACATGTTCGCGTCGATCCCGGTGCCCGCGACCCATTGCCAGTTGACGCTGTTGTTGCCGTAATCGGCATCGACCAGCGTGTCCCAGAACCATTTTTCGCCCTCGCGCCAGTCGATCAGCAGGTGCTTGATCAGGAAACTCGCGGCAATCATCCGCACGCGGTTGTGCATCCACCCGCTCGCCCAGAGCTGGCGCATCCCGGCATCGACGATGGGATAGCCAGTGCGGCCCTGCTGCCAAGCGCGCAGATCGGCCTTGGACGACCGCCACGGCAGTGTGTCGAACCGCTCGCGGCCGTTCTTCGACGCGTAATCGGGGAGTTGCAGGATCACGTTCTGCGCATAATCACGCCACGCCAGTTCCTTCAGGAACACCTCGGCCTTCCGCCCCGCCAGCCGATGCCAGACCTGCGCCGGCGACACCTCGCCGAAATGGAGGTGCGGCGACAGGCGCGAACTGCCCTCGACCGATGGCAGGTTGCGGCCCTCGGCATAGTCCGCGACCTCGTCCACGAAATCGTCGAGCCGGCCGTGCGCGCCCGCCTCGCCCGGGGTCCATTCCTTGCCGAACCCGGTCGCCCAGTCGGGCCTGGTCGGCAGCAAGTCCCAGTCGGCCAGCTTGTCGCTCTTCGGCCATGTCGACGGCGCCGGTATCTCGCGCGGCCGGTTGAGCGGATGCGGTGGCGGCATGAGCTCATTCAGCGCGCGCCAGAATGGCGTGTAGATTTTGTAGGGCTGGCCGCTCCCCGTCGTCACCGATCCCGGCGGCGCGAGGTAATTGCCGTCGTGACACGCCAGGTCGAGCTGTTTCGCCACCGCGCGCTCGGCGTTGCGCCACCACGGCTCGTAATGCCGGATCGCATGGACGGCCCCCGCGCCGACCTCGTTCGCGACCTTGGTCAGCTCCTCGTCGCACTTCCCGCGCCGCAGGATGAGCCGCGATCCTTTCGCACGCAAATCCTTGTCGAGACTGGCGAGGCTATGGTGGAGCCACCAGCGCGACGCGGCACCCATCGCGCGGTGCCTCGGCGTATCGTCGTCGAGCACGTAGACCGGAACAACGGGCCCATCCGCGATCGCCGCCGCCAGCGCCGGTTGATCGGCGAGGCGGAGGTCGCGGCGGAGCCAGACGATCGACGGCAAAACTCAGATTTCGTGCGGCTGCTTGTCGACCATCCAGGTCTGGCCCTGGCTCAACAGCTTCTGGAGATCGGGCTTCTTGCCCGCCGACGCCTGCGCGTTCTGCGCGATGACGGCGCTGTCGAAGGTCGGGGCGGGATCGTCGTAAATCACCCCCAGCGCCATCGGGAACGCGCCGACCGGCATTTCGACCAGCATGTGCGCCAGCCCCTTGTTGGTCTGGTCGTGCACGGCGACTCCCGCCGCCTGCCAGTCGCCGTCGTGCACATCGACCACCGTCAGCACCAGGCGCTCGTGATCCATCGCCAGCCCCTCGGTGCCGTTGTTGAAGAGGAGAGGCTTGCCGTGCTCGACCCACAACTGGTTCGCCGCCACGTTGGCCTTGTCGGTGAAGTTAGCGAATACGTCGTCATTGTAGACGATGCAATTCTGGAAGATCTCGATGAACGCCGCGCCCTGATGCTCGTAAGCGGCCTTGAGCACGGCCGGCAGGTTCTTGTTGACGTCGATCGCCCGCGCGACGAACCGCGCGCCCGAACCCAGGGCGAACGCGCACGGCATCGCCGGACGGTCGACCGATCCGAACGGGGTCGAGGGGCTGCGCGTCCCAACGCGGCTGGTCGGCGAATATTGCCCCTTGGTCAGCCCGTAAATCTCATTGTTGAACAGCAGCACCTGGCAATTCAGGTTCCGCCGCAACAAGTGCATCGTGTGGTTGCCGCCGATCGACAGCGCGTCGCCGTCGCCGGTGATGACCCACACGTCGAGCTCGGGATTGGCGAGCTTGACCCCCGTCGCCACCGCTGGCGCGCGGCCGTGGATCGTGTGGAAGCCGTACGTTTCCATGTAATAGGGGAAACGCGACGAGCAGCCGATGCCACTGACGAACACGGTGTTCTCGGGCCGCGCGCCGATTTCGGGCATCGTGCGCTGCACCGCCTTCAGGATCGCATAGTCGCCGCAGCCCGGGCACCAGCGCACTTCCTGGTCGGTTTCCCAATCCTTGGGGCTCGACTTCACGGGCGGCGTCATGTCGTTCATCGGATCAACTTCCTTGCATTCCACAACAGGCGCAACGCGACGCCCCACAACAATGCCCCCACCGCCGCGCTCATCGTAATCAATCCGGCGCGCATTCCGCCCAGGTCGTCGGCGTGTAGCTCGCTGCGAACCACCCACGGTATCGCGAAGGCGACCAGCACCAGTCCGACGAACGCACCGAGCGCGGCAGGGATGGTGGCGCCGGCCGGCATCGTCTTGCCGAACGTCAGCATCGCCAGCACGAACCCGGCGACCACGCCCACCGCGATCATGACTCCGTCGTGACCGGGGAACACGAAATAGGCGAGCGCACACAGCCCGATCACTACGCCGGCGTTGAGCAACGCCGCCTGCGAGCTGTCCGCGTTCACGGGTTGATCGCCTCGGGGCTCGGCAATTGCGCGTCGTCGGCGGGTACCTCGCCACCCGAGCCGCCGCGAAGCATCGCGTCGATCGCATCCTCGATCTCGGCGATGCGGAACGGCTGGCCGCTGACCTTGTTGAGCGGCCGCGCATCGACCAGGAACTGGTCGCGCAGCACCGTCTTCAACTGGCCCGTGTTCATTTCGGGCACGAGGATCTTGTCGTACCCCTTGAGCAACACGCCAAGGTTCTTCGGCATCGGCCAGATGTGACGGATGTGGATATGGCTGACGTCGAGCCCGCGGCGGCGCGCACGTCGAACCGCCTGATGGATCGGTCCGAAGGTCGATCCCCAGCCGACCACCGCCAGCTTGCCGCCTTCGCCACCCAATTCGACCGCCTGGTCGGGCACGTCGATCCCCAGCACCTTATCCCGGCGGATGTCGGTCATTGCCTGATGGTTGGCGGGCGAATAGTCGATGTTGCCGGTGCCCAGCGCCTTCTCGATCCCGCCGATGCGATGGAGCAGACCGGGCGTGCCGGGCTTGACCCACGGCCGCGCCAGCTTGGCGTCGCGGGCATAGGCCTGGAACCCCTCGGCCGGCGCCTGCTCGAGATACCGCACCGGGAACGGCGCATAGTCGCCGACCGCCGGCACCTTCCACGGCTCGGCCGCGTTGGCGATGTAACCGTCGGTCAGCACCATTACCGGCGTCATGTACTGCGTCGCGATCCGCACCGCTTCGATCGCCACCTCGAACGCGTCGGACGGGCTGCGCGCAGCGATCACCGGCATCGGCGCGTCGCCGTTGCGGCCATAGACCGCCTGATAGAGGTCGGACTGCTCGGTCTTGGTCGGCAGCCCGGTCGACGGCCCGCCGCGCTGCGAATTGATGATCACCAGCGGCAATTCGGTCATGATCGCGAGACCCATCGCCTCACCCTTCAGCGCGATCCCCGGCCCCGATGACGACGTGACGCCGAGTTGCCCGGCATAGGAGGCGCCGATCGCGGAGGCGATCGCGGCGATCTCGTCCTCGGCCTGGAAGGTCGTGATACCGAACTCCTTGAGCCGGCTCAGGTGGTGCAGGATCGCCGATGCCGGCGTGATCGGATAGCCGCCGAAGAACATCGGGATGCCCGCCAGTTGCGCACCCGCGACCAGGCCCATCGAGATCGCCTCGGCCCCCGTCACGGTGCGGTACAGCCCGGGCTCGGCCGGCGCCGCGGCGACGTGATGCTGCTTCATCGGCCCGGAAAGCTCGGCGGTCTCGCCATAGGCGTGGCCCGCGTTCAGCGCGGCGATATTGGCTTCGGCGAGCGTCGGGTTCTTGGCGAACTTGGCGTTGAGCCACGCGACGATCGGGTCGCGCGAGCGGTCGAACATCCACAGCGCGAGTCCCAGCGTCCACATGTTCTTGCAGCGCAGCGCTTCCTTGTTGCCGAGCCCGAATGGCTTCACCGCATCGAGCGTCAGCTGCGACATGTTGAGGCTCAGCAACTGCCAGCGGTTGAGGCTGCCGTCGTGGAGCGGGTTGGCGTCGTACTTCGCCTTGGCCAGGTTGCGCTCGCCGAACTCGCCCTCATCGGCGATGATCAGTCCGCCGGGTTTGAGCGCCTCGACATTGGTCTTGAGCGCCGCCGGGTTCATCGCGACCAGGACGTCGGGCGCGTCGCCCGCGGTATCGATCGCGGTCGAGCCGAAATTGATCTGGAAGGCGGAGACGCCGAACAACGTGCCTTGCGGCGCCCGGATCTCGGCGGGAAAATCGGGGAAGGTTGCGAGATCGTTCCCGGCCAAGGCGGTCGACAGCGTGAACTGCCCGCCCGTCAGCTGCATGCCGTCGCCCGAGTCTCCGGCGAAGCGGACGACGATCGATTCTGCGGGGGGATGGGCCGACGCCTCTTGCGGCGTCACTTCATGGGCGGCGGTCGCCATGTCACTGTGTCCTGCGGTCGTTTCGCGGGCTTCCTAGGCGTGGAGCCCCTGCCGGCCAACGTAGATCGGTTACACTCGCGTGAAAACCGTTCTTTGCCGCGCATCGGCGAATGCTCGGCCCAGCGTCAGGATCGCGGCGACGTGGCGGCGCGCGAGCGCCACGACGTCGTCGGCGTACCCGCCGCCTACCGTGCTCGCGAGCGGAACGCCGCGCTCGATCGCCAACCGCGCGACCAGCCGTTCGCGCCGCGCGAGGCCGTCGTCGGTCAGGTCGAGCCGCCCGAGCCGATCGCCAGCGAACGGATCGATCCCGGCTTGATACAGGATCAGTTCCGGGCGCTCGGCATCGAGCATTGGGGCGAGCGTCGCTTCGAGCGTTTCGAGATACGCGGCGTCGCCTGTTCCATCGGCCAGCGGAACGTCGAGCGTCGATCGCGCCTTACGCGCCGGGAAATTCTTCGCGGCATGGATCGAATAGGTCGCGATCCCCGGCCGGCCCGCGGTCAGTGCCGCCGTGCCGTCGCCCTGGTGCACGTCGCAATCGACGATCATCAACCGCGCGACCGTCCGCTCCTCGATCAGCCGGATCGCCGCGATGGCGAGGTCGTTGAACACGCAATAACCCGCGCCGGTATCGGCGAGCGCGTGATGACTACCGCCCGCGCTGTTCGCCGCATAACCGCGGTCGAGCGCCAGCTTCGCCGCAAGATACGTCCCACCCGGCACCAGTTGCGCACGCTCGGCCACCGTCGCGTCGATCGGGAAGCCGATCCGCCGCTCCTTCTCGCGCGGTACGCGCACCTCGATCACTTCGGCGACATAGTCGGGATCGTGCGCCGCCTCGATCCAGCGGCGCGGCATCGCATCGGGCTCGAACCATTCGATCGCCTCGCCCGCTTCGCGCAACAAGTCGCGGATCGCGCCGTTCTTGTTCCACTGATACCCCGAGCGTGGCTGGCCGGGCGCCACATAGGCAGGGTGATGGACGACCGCGATCATCGCTTTTATTTAAGAACTCACATCACCAGAGGATAGCCGCATGACCGAGCCCTTCGTCCGCCCCGATGCCCGCGGGTTCCTCGACTATCTTGCGGCGATGCCCGGGCCGAAGATGCACGAGCTCGAGCCGGCGGCGGCGCGCGCGATGTACGTGATGATGAAGGACGTCGCCGACCCGCCGATCGGCGAGCTCGGCACGATGCTCGACCTCAAGATCCCGGGACCGGCGGGCGACATCCCCGCGCGGCTGTTCGACCCGCGCACCAGCCGCGAGCCAGGGCCGGCGGTGGTGTTCTTCCACGGCGGCGGGTTCGTGATCGGCGACCTCGACAGCCATGCGAGCTTCACCGCGGAAATGGCACGCGTCCTCGATTTGCCGGTGATCGCGGTGGACTATCGCCTCGCACCCGAAGCCAAATGGCCCGCCGCGCCCGACGATTGCGAGGCGGCTGCGCGCTGGGTCGCGAGCGGACCGGCCGAGTTGGGCCGTGCCGTGACGTCGATCATCCTTGTCGGCGACAGCGCCGGAGGTAATCTGGCGATCGTTACCGCAATGGCGCTGCGCGACGCGCCAGCCAAAGTGCCGGTGATCGCGCAACTCCCCTTCTACCCCGCCGCCGACATGAGCCGGGAGTATCCATCCTACGCCCAGTTCGGCGACGGCTATCTGCTGACGCGCGAGTCGATGGAGTGGTTCGACGCCGCGTATCAGTCCGAAGCGGCGCACGTGCGCACCTCGCCGCTGGTCGGCGACCTGGCGGGTCTGCCGCCGGCAGTGGTCGTGACCGCGAGCCTCGATCCGATCCGCGACCAGGGCCGTGCCTATGCGGCGGGGCTCGCGAACGCCGGGGTGCCGGTGGTTTTCCGCGAGGCGAAGGGGAACGTCCACGGCTTCATCACGATGCGGAAGGTCATTCCGTCGAGCGTCGGCGACGTCGCGGGGGCACTCGCCGCATTGAAGGACATCGTCGTCGAGGCCGAAGGTGACCGCATGATGGCGCAAGCCGCCGAATGAACGACCGCGACCTGCCCTATCGTCCGTGCGCCGGGGTGATGCTGATCAACCGCGACGGCCTGGCGTTCGTTGGACAGCGGATCGATACCACGATGGAAGCGTGGCAGATGCCGCAGGGCGGGATCGACCCCGGCGAGGATGCGCAGGAAGCGGCGCTGCGCGAGTTGGGTGAGGAAATCGGCGTCGCCCCGGACAAGGTCGCGCTGATCGCCGAGGCGCCGGGTGAATTCTTCTACGATCTGCCGGACGATCTGGTCGGCAAGGTGTGGAAGGGCAAATGGCGCGGGCAGCGGCAGAAATGGTTTCTGTATCGCTTTCTCGGCGAGGACACCGATATCAATCTCGCGACGCCGCACCCCGAATTCATGTCGTGGCGCTGGGTCGACCCAAGCGGCCTGCCCGGGCTGATCGTGCCGTTCAAACGCCAGCTCTACGAAGACGTACTCGCCGCCCTGGCGGACCATTTGACCGCGGCCAATGCTTGCCAAACGGACGACGGCGCGACACGATAGCGACGCTGTTACGGAGGGGTGACATGATCAAATGGGTCGCGCTGGTCGCGTTGTTCTGGGCCCTGCCCGCATCGGCGAAGAACTGGTATCTGGTGGCCATATCGGACACCAACACCACGGCCTATTTCATCGACCGTGACAGCATCGTGAACAGCGGCCCCAACATGCGCCGCATCCACGCATGGAGCGTCCATTCCGCCGATGATGATGACGGCACGGCGTCGCGCGAGCTGGTGCTCGAATTCGATTGCACCGGCGCGCGCTACCGCTTCCTGCACCTGACCGGGTACAATTCGCGGCTGACGGTTTTGTCGGACGAGGCCGGGTCGGGGATGTGGCGTGACGTCACTAGCGGGTCGCTCGACGATTCGGCGCGCCAGTTCGTGTGCAGCGGCGGCACGCGGCCGAGCAGCGCCAAGAGTTACGGCGCGGGCAACCCGTTTGCGGCCGGGCGCCGAGCAATGGGTGTCGGCAACTCGTCGGGCTCGAAATATAATTCGCACGGCGGCTGACGGCGGGTTCACCCCGCGAGCGAGCGGGCCTAGACGAATGCCATGACCGTTGCTCCCTCCGTATCCGCGCTGTTCGATCGACTCAGCGCGGAACCGATGCTCGCGAACACCCGCGCCTGGGCGGCGATCAACAGCGGCACGCGCAACCTCGCCGGGCTGAACGCGATGGCACAAACGTTGGCGAATGCGTTCTCGGCGCTCCCCGGCGAGGTGTCATTGATCGAACCCGCGCCCGCCGAAAGCGTCGACTCGGACGGCGTCGTCCGGGCGATCGAGCACGGCCAGCATCTTGTCGTGCGCGTGCGGCCCGAGGCGGCGGTGCGGATGCTGTTCACAGGGCACATGGACACCGTGTATCCCGTCGATCACCCATTCCAGTCGCTGACAAATCTCGACGCCAACACGCTCAACGGCCCCGGCGTCGCCGACATGAAGGGCGGGCTCGCGTTGTTGCTCGCCGCACTCAAGGCCGTCGAGGAATCGCCGCTCGCCGCGCGGATCGGGTACGAGGTAATGATCAATTCGGACGAGGAAACGGGCAGTTTCTCGTCCGCCGCGCTGATCGCCGACCTCGCGCGAGGCAAGGTCGCGGCGCTGACCTACGAGCCCGCGCTCGCCGACGGGACGCTGGCCGGCGCGCGCGGCGGCACTGGCAATTTCTCGATCGTCGTCCACGGCAAGAGCGCGCATGCCGGGCGCAACCCCGATGACGGGCGCAACGCGATCGTCGCGGCGAGCGATCTCGCGGTGCGCCTGTCCGCGGCGAAGCAGGAAGCCCTCGCGGTCAATCCGGCGCGGATCGAGGGCGGCGGGCCGAACAATGTCGTGCCCGACCTCGCGGTGCTGCGCGTCAATTTCCGCCCCGCCTCGCCCAAGGCTATCGCCGCCGCGCAGACCGCGATCGATTCCGCCATCGCGGCAGTGGCCGCCGATCGCGATGTCCGCATCGATCTGCACGGCAGCTTCAACCGCCCGCCCAAGCCGATCGACGATGGCGCTGCCAGGCTGTTCGGCCTGGTCAGACAGGCCGGCGCCGACCTCGGTCTCGACATCGCGTGGAAGGCGACCGGCGGGGTGTGCGACGGCAACAACATCGCCGCGGCGGGCGTGCCGGTGGTCGACACGATGGGCGCGCGCGGTGGGGCGATCCATTCGGCGGACGAATTCCTGCTGGTCGATTCGCTGCCCGAACGCGCCGCGCTATCTGCGCTGACGATCCTGAAGATCGCCGAAAAGGGGGAATTGTGAGCTTTCGTATCCGCGCCGCGCGAGAGGGCGATCTGGACCACCTCTACGAAATGGCGAAGCTGACCGGCGGCGGCTTCACCAACCTGCCCGCCGACCGCCGCGCGCTCAAGGCGCGGCTCGACAAGAGCAGCGCGGCGTTCGCGCGGACCGCGGACGGGCTGGCCGACGAAGCCTTCGTGCTGATGCTCGAAAACGTCGAGACGGGCGACGTGCGCGGGACGTGCCAGATGTTCAGCCGCGTCGGCCAGGAGCACCCGTTCTACAGCTACCGCATCGGCACGCTGTCGCAGACCAGCAAGGAACTGAAGCGCACCTTCCGCGCCGAAATGCTGAGTCTCACCACCGACCTGGAGGGCGCGAGCGAGGTCGGCGGGTTGTTCCTCCACCCGGGCGAGCGCGCAGGGGGCTTGGGCATGCTGCTCGCGCGCAGCCGCTACCTGTTCATCGCGATGCACCGCGCACGTTTCGCCGACCGCATCCTGGCCGAATTGCGCGGGATCATCGACGAGGCGGGCGGGTCGCCGTTCTGGGATGGTCTGGCGGGTCGGTTCTTCGGGATGAATTTCCAGGATGCCGACCAGTTCAACGCCACCCACGGCCACCAGTTCATTGCCGACCTGTTCCCCAAGCACCCGATCTATGTCGCGATGCTGACCGAGAGTGCGCGGTCGGTGATCGGGCTGCCGCATCCCTCGGGCCGTGCGGCGATGCGGATGCTCGAAAGCGAGGGGTTCGCGTTCGAGAAATATATCGACATCTTCGACGGCGGGCCGACGATGACCGCGCACACCGACAATGTGAAGAGCATCGCCAACGCGATCTCGAGCACCGTCGTGGCGGTCGATCAGGACGGCGGCGAGCGCGTACTGGCCGCGACCGGTCGGCTCGGCGATTTCCACTGCGCCTATGCCAAGCTGCGCGAGGCCGCGGGCGGCGTGGTGATCGACCGCGCGGGCGCGATTGCGCTGGGCGTGCAAGAGGGCGATGCGATCACGCATGTTGGTCGGTTCTGAATGGCGCTGGTCGAGATCAACTTCGACGGGATCGTCGGGCCGAGCCACAATTATGCCGGCTTGAGCGCGGGAAACCTGGCCGCGACGAAGAATGCCGGCATGACGTCACGCCCGCGCGACGCCGCGCTGGAGGGCGTGGACAAGATGCGCGCCAATCTCAAGCTCGGGCTGACGCAGGGCATCCTGTTGCCGCACGACCGGCCCGACGACCGCTGGCTGGAGAGCCTCGCGACCAACTATGCCGACGCGCCGCCGCACCTCAAGGCGCAGGCCCTGTCCGCCTCGCCGATGTGGGCGGCGAACGCGGCGACCGTCTCGCCCGCCCCCGATACCCCCGACGGCCGGTGCCACCTGACCGTCGCCAACCTCGTCACGATGCCGCACCGCAGCCACGAATGGCCCGAGACGCTGGCGCAGCTTCGCCTCGCCTTCGCCCATCCGGCATTCGCGGTGCACCTCCCCGTCCCCGCCCCGTTCGGCGACGAGGGCGCCGCCAACCACATGCGGCTGTGCGAGCATCACGGCGACCGCGGGGTCGAGATCTTCGTTTATGGCGAGAGCGGTGGGCCCTTTCCGGCGCGCCAGCGCCGCGAGGCGTGCGAGGCGATCGCGCGACGGCACAAACTGGCGCCCGACCGCACAATCTACGCGCAGCAATCGGCCGCCGCGATCGCCGCCGGCGCGTTCCACAACGACGTCGTCGCGGTCGCCAACGAGCGCGTGCTGTTCGCGCACGAACAGGCGTTCGAGGACAAGGCCGGCCTCTACGCCGACATCGCGCGGGTGGCGCCTTGGGCCGAGATCGTCGAAGTGCCCGCTGCGAAGGTCAGTTTGGCCGATGCGATCTCGTCCTACCTGTTCAACGCCCAACTCGTCACGCTGCCGGACGGCACGATGACGCTGATCGTGCCGAGCGAGGCGCGCGACACACCCGCCGTCTGGACCTGGCTGCAGTCGATGCTCGCCGGCAACGGCCCGATCCGGCGGGTCGAAGTGGTCGATGTCCGCCAGTCGATGGCGAACGGCGGCGGTCCAGCGTGCCTGCGGCTGCGCGTCGTGTCCGACACCGCGACGGTCGACGAACGCTTTCTGGTCGACGCCGCCAAGCTCGACCGCATCGCGTCGGTGATCGAGACGAAATGGCCCGAGGAGATCGCGGGTCCCGACATCGGCGAGCCCGCGCTGATCGACCGGATCCGCACGGCCCGCACCGCGCTGTTCGAGACGCTCTATCTGTCGGATTTACTTACGATTAACCCTGTCCGGTAACGCGAAACCGCGCGTTTCCGCCATTGGCACGGTCCATGCGTTAATGCGGGCATGTGGACCAAGATCTCTCGCCTGTTCGTCATCAAGACCAAGTTCGAGGCGTTCCTGATCATCTATGGCCTCGGCCTCGGCGCGGTCGAGCGCGGGGTGCATTACGTCCAGCAATATCCCGGCTTCGGCGGCTGGATGCTGTTCTCGGTCTGCCCGATCGCGGTGTTCATGGCCGGTGCGCGGATTCTCGATTCGGTCGAGCGCAGCCGGGCCGAGTGACGGCCAAACTTCACAAACTTCACGCTATCGGTGATGATTCCAGGATGCCGGGGTCGGTGCGCGAATGTTCCCAATGTTCGCACTAACCATGGTATGCCAGTATGGTTCGTGATGGTGCAAGATCACGATGTCAAAGAGCGGATCGGACGCTCTCAAACGAAGTCCAACATTTCAACTGTATTCGTCACCCGGGACTTGTTCCGGGGTCCAACTCTCCACCAGCTACATCGTTGGTGGCACGTTGGATGCCGGAACAAGTCCGGCATGACGATTTAAGGCTAGCTTACCACCAAGCTTCGGGTCGCGTGACAAACGCCGCCCGCTCCTCGATCGCCAGGCACGCATCCAGCACGCCTTGCTCGTCGAGCGCCTTGCCAATCACCTGGAGGCCGAGCGGCAGGCCGTCCCTGTCGAGCCCGCCGGGCACCGACATCGCGGGCAGACCGGCGAGGCTCGACGGTACCGTGAAGACATCGTTCAGATACATCGCGATCGGATCGGCCGATTTCTCGCCCAGCGCGAACGCCGCCGAGGGCGCGGTCGGCGTGAGCAGCAGGTCGCACGACTTCCATGCTTCGTCGAAATCGCGCGCGATCAGCGCGCGGACCTTCGAAGCTTGTGTGAAATACGCGTCATAAAACCCTGCCGACAAGACATAAGTACCGATCAGGATGCGGCGCTTGACCTCGGCACCGAAGCCCTCCGCGCGGGTCGCCGCGTACATTTCCTGCAGGTTCGCGCCGTCAGGCAGGTCGCGCAACCCGTACCGCACGCCGTCATAGCGCGCGAGATTGGACGAAGCCTCCGCCGGGGCGATGATGTAATAGGCCGGCAGCGCGTATTTGGTGTGCGGCAGCGACACTTCGACCACCTCGGCACCCGCGTCCTTCACCCATTCGATACCCTGCTGCCACAGCGCCTCGATCTCCGCCGGCATGTTGTCGACGCGATATTCCTTGGGGATACCGATGCGCTTGCCCGCTAGGCTGGCGTTGAGCCCCGCTTCCCACTTGGGCACGTCGAGCTGCAGACTGGTCGCATCCTTCGCGTCGAACCCGGCCATCGCCTCGAGCATGATCGCGCAGTCGCGCACGTCGCGCGCCATCGGCCCGGCCTGGTCGAGGCTGGAAGAGAACGCCACCACGCCCCAGCGCGAGCAGCGGCCATAGGTCGGCTTGATCCCGGCGATCCCGGTGAACGATGCGGGCTGGCGGATCGAGCCGCCGGTGTCGGTGCCGGTCGCCGCGGGACAGAGTCGCGCGGCGATCGCCGCCGAGCTGCCGCCCGACGAGCCGCCCGGCGCGAGCGGCGCGTTGCCGCCATCGTTACGTTTCCATGGGGAAATGACGTTGCCGAAATACGAGGTCTCGTTCGACGATCCCATCGCGAACTGGTCCATGTTGAGCTTGCCCAACATGCCCGCGCCGGCGTCCCACAGGTTCTGCGACACGGTCGATTCGTATTCGGGCGTGAACCCTTCGAGGATGTGGCTCGCCGCCGTCGACGCCACGCCTTTGGTACAGAACAGGTCCTTCATCCCGATCGGCACGCCGGCGAGCGGCTTGAGCGTCTCGCCCGTGGCGCGCGCGTCATCGGCAGCCTTCGCGGCGGCGAGCGCGTGATCGGGAGTCTCGACCAGGAACGCGTTGAGCGTTTTCGCCTTGGCGACCGCGTCGTTGAACGCGGTCGCGACATCGGTGGCGGAGAAGGTGCCGTCGCGCACCCCGTCGCGGATGGCGGCGACGCCGAGATCGGTGATGTCGGCCACTATTCGATCACCTTCGGCACGGTGAAGAAGCCATGCTCGGCCTCCGGCGCATTAGCCAGCACCGCATCGCGCTTTCCGCCGCCAGTCAGCGGGTCGGCGTTCACGACGTCGTCGCGCAGGCGCAGATGGTTGGGGATCACCGCGGTCATCGGTGCGACACCCGACGTGTCGACCTCGCCCAGCTGCTCGATCCAGCCCAGAATATTGTCGAGCTCGGGCGCGATCTTCGCGACCTCCTCGTCGGTGATCGCGATGCGGGCCAGGCTCGCGATCTTCTTCACGGTTGCGGCGTCTACGGACATGGGAGGCGCGGCTAGCAGAGCGAGCCGCGCCGACGCAACCTATTCGAAATCGGGACCCACCGGGACACCGCCGATAAAGACCTGACGGCGCGTGACGGTGCGGACCTCGGCCTTGCCGACTTTATAGGCGGCGTTGCGCGCAACAATCGCAGCGGCGTCCGGTTGCGCAGCGGTTCTCGTCCCCACGGCCCAGCCATTCTCGTAGCGGTACCAAGCGACAGGATCGCCACAATTCATCCAAGCCGAGGCCGGCGGATCGGTGAAACAGCCATTGTCCATCACGATTGCTTGCTTGTTAGGAACCAGAAAGAAAATCGTGCACTGCCCGGCATCGCACTGCTCACTGTCCGCAATGCCTTTGCGTAGGTCAGCAGGTAACACCGTTCCCGCCGGTAATACGCGCAAATTGGCGACCTCCGCTTGCCTGCGCTGATTCTTGAGTTGATCGCCGACCTCATAGCGGCCGTTTGCCTTAGCAGCGTCGTCGGCTCGCTGGGCGATCTCCGCATTCGCCGACCGCCGCAGCTCCGCCAGCGCGCGCTCGCCCGGTTCACCGAAGTCGAACGCCAGCGCGGCCCAGTCGAACTTGTCGGCGCTCACCTTGCCCGATTTCAACCGCGCGACCTGATCGTTGGTGGAAATCGCGTTGAACCCCAGGATCGGCGTCGCCAGCACCAGCCCCGCCACCATCGTTGCGAGGGCGATACGGATATTGTCGCGGCGGACCAATGATGCCCAGCCCAGCCGCCCGCGCACCGCGTCGGCGAGGTAGACGAGGCCATAGGCGACCGCGAACACCACGACGGTCAGCCCCCACAAACGGTCGGGCGTCATGCCGTACTGGCCGATCCGCAACCCCATCGCGACCGCGGCGATGATCGCAAGCGGCAGCACCGCGACGCCCAGCGCAAGCGCCGACCAGCGCAGTACCGGGCTCTTCGCCTCGTCGTCCGGGCCGTGCCCGATCACGGCATTGGCGAGGATCAGCGCACCGATGACGCACGCCATCAGCACCGGCGTGGTCGACTTGGTCGCCTCCCACAATTTGCTCAGGCCCGTGAACGGCAGCGAGAGCAGGAACAGGATCAGCGCCACGCCCAGGATCGGCGCGAGGAACCCCAGCACCGAGGTCACCACGCGCTGCAACAGCCGCACCACGCGGTCGCGGTCGCGCAACAGCCCGAGCGCCGCGCCGAACGCCGCACCGATGATCAGCGCGTTCGACCAATGGTGGCTGAGCCAGTCCTTGAGGAAATCGATCCCGATCAGCGCGAACAGTTCGGCGAGCAGGTGCGACAGCAGCACCACGATCCCGGTGAACCCCCAGCACGCGCCCCACAGGACGATATTGGTCCAGGCATGGCCGTGAACCTGGCTGTACGGTAACGACAAGCGCCCTTCGTCGCGCGCGACCTGGAACAGCGGTACGGCAATGGCGACGGCGAGCACCAGGCTCGCGCCGCTCCACGTCCACAAGCCGTTGGGCTGGCCGTTCCAATATTGGATCAGCCCGGCGAGCAGCCCGAGCGCGGGCGCGAACGCCATCGTCCAAGCGATCCGCACGCGGCCGAGCCCGAACCCGAACGCCAGCGCGGCGACGCCCACGCCGGTTGCGCACGCATCGCGCCACGCGCCATGACCGCGATGCCAGTCTTCGGGCTGCATCAATTGCTGGACGATCAAGGCTGCGACCGCCCCCACCGCGATCAGGATCACGGCGCGCTGCGGCCAGCCCGGCTCGTCGCTCTGCAATTGGTCGTCCATGGCGCGTCCTCCCCTTGGTGCACCGAAACAACGCGTTGCGCTCGCCGATTGCAAGCGCCGCGTGCATCGGGCACGGCGCGCGCATGGCCCGCAAGTTCCTCTACGCGATCGTCGTCATCCTGCTGCTGGTGATCGCCGGCGCGTTCGTTTATCGGCTCTTCCCCGGCTGGGTGATGCGCCTGTCGATGGTGCCGGGCACCGCTTTCGAATCGGCACCGGCGGAACCGCAGGGCGCCTATGCCGACGCGAAGATGTGGCTGGCGCGGCCCGACCTGCGCGGCAATCCCGCGACCTGGACGCCACCCGGATACGGTGTGCCCGCGACGGCGCCGGCGGCGGTGTTCTTCATCCACCCGACCTCGTACCTCAACCGCGCGCACTGGAACGCACCGCTCGACGATGCCGAGGCGAACGGGCGTGCCGCCTTGTTCCTGCGGGGTCAGGCGAGCGTGTTCAACGAAGCGGGGCAAGTTTGGGCGCCGCGTTACCGCCAGGCGACGTTCGGGGCGTTCCTGACCAGCCAGGCCGACGCCGGGAAGGCGCTCGACCTCGCATACCGCGACGTCGCCATGGCATTCGACGAGTTCCTCAGGGAAATCGGCCCCGACCGCCCGATCATCCTCGCCGGGCACAGCCAGGGCGCGTTCCACCTCACCCGCCTGTTGCGCGAGCGAGTCGCGGACAAGCCGCTCGCGAAGCGAATCGTCGCGGCGTACGTGATCGGCTGGCCGGTATCGAAGACCGCCGACCTCCCCGCACTCGGGCTGCCAGAATGCACGACGGCGGACCAGGCGGGATGCATCCTGTCATGGCAAAGCTATGCCGAGCCCGCCGACACGTCGATGCTGCTCGATATTTTCGACAAGACCAGCGGCCCGACCGGCATCGCGCGCGCCGGAACGCCGCTCGTCTGCACCAATCCGCTGACCGGCACGCCAAACGCCGCCGCGCCCGCCACCGCGAACCTCGGCACGCTCGTCGCCTCGTCCGACTTCAAGACCGGAACGATGAGCGTCGGAACGGTGCCCGCCAAATGCGTCGGCCGCGGCTTCCTGAGCATCGGCCAGCCGATCGACCTTGGCCCCTATGTCCTGCCGGGCAACAACTACCACGTGTTCGATTATTCGCTGTTCTGGGCGAACGTCCGCGCCGACACGGTGCGGCGGTTGAAGACGTTTTCGGCGAAATGATCACCGAAGACCGCATCGCGTATCGCGCGGCGTTGCCCGATGGGGGGCGGCTGCTCGGGCTCGATGTCGGGACGAAGACGATCGGCACCGCCTTGTGCGATGCCGGGTGGAGCTTCGCCAGTCCCGCCGAGCTGATCCGCCGGACCAAGTTCACCGCCGACAAGGCGACGCTCGTCGCGCTGATCGGGGCGCAAGCGGTTCAGGGGCTTGTCGTCGGCCTCCCTCTCAACCTCGACGGCAGCGATTCCCCCCGCACCCAATCGACTCGCGCCTTCGCGCGCAACCTCGCCGACCTGAACCTGCCGATCCTGTTGTGGGACGAACGCTGGTCCACCCAGGCGGTCGAGCGCCAGATGATCGCCGAGGATCTGAGCCGCGCCAAGCGCGCCGAACGCGTCGACAAGCTGGCCGCGAGCTACATCCTGCAGGGCGCGATCGACGGACTAGTCGCGAGCTGACGACGAGTTGACGTGAAGCCCCTGCACTTGCGCGCCGAGCACCCGGCGGCGCTCCTCCCCGCCGCGGCGTAGTATCTCGCGCGGGCTGTCATAATAGGCGCGAGGGGTCATTCCCATATACGCCTTGAAATCGCGGTTGAAATGCGCCTGGTCGTAATAATGCTCGTCGATGAGCTGACCGAGCGGCCGGTCGAGCGAGGCGCGGACGCGGGCGAGCGTGCGCAGAAAACGCTGGCGTCGCAGCAGCCGGACCGGGGAAAAGCCGAACGCCGTGCGACACACGCGGTGCAAGGTACGCGGCTCGATTTCGAGCGTGTCGGCGAGATTCGAGACATCGTCGATGACGCCCGATAACAACGCTTCCTGAACCTTGATCGCGGCGTCGCGATAATGGCTCGCACGCAGCGGCAGCGCGGTCAGAATCGTATCGAGGATCGCGACGCGCGCCACATCGTCGGGCGCCGCGATCAATCGTTCCAGGATCGCCTCGCCGGGTTCGCCGAGCTCGTCGCCCAAGGGAACGATCCCGTTCGCGATGTGCGACGCGTCGGTGCCGATCAGGCTCAGCCAGCCGATCGGCGTGAACCCGATGCCGATCGTCATGCCGCCGTTACTGTCGAATCGCCACGATCGGTCGGTCGGTCCCATGATCGATGCGTTGGGCGGCGGCGTCATCTCACGCCCGTCGGGGTCGCCGAAGCGCAAGTCGCCTCTCAGCAGGAAGCGGATGTTGGCCCATTCGGGATGCGTGAAATCGACCACCGGGTCCGGCGCGTCGATCACGCAATAGGAGGTGACCAGCGCCCTGAGCGATGGCGCCGGCAAGTGAAAGCGGACGTCGGTCGGCTGCCTGTCTGCGGCTCGATCGGTCATTGATTCCCCCGCGGGCAATGTGTCCAAATGCGCGGGGATTGGAAAGGGCCGGCGAACCGATCCCGAGCGATTTTACCGATCGGCTTGCGCCGGCGTGAGCGGCGGTCTAGGCGACGGCTTTGATGCAAGCATCGGATCATCGCCCCGCGTCGCTCATTCAGGGCGGCGCCGTTTTCCCGCACGGGCATCTGACCGGAATCGACGGGATCGAGCCGCACGAGATCATGTTCCTGCTCGATGAGGCGGAGCAGTGGATCGAAGCGAACAGGGCGCGCGCCAAGCCCGACAAGCGCCTCGCGGGCCTGACGCTGATTAACGCCTTCTTCGAGAATTCGACGCGGACGCTCCTGTCGTTCGAGATCGCGGGGAAGCGGCTTGGCGCCGACGTGGTCAACATGGCGGTCGCGCAATCGAGCGTGAAAAAGGGCGAGACGCTGATCGACACCGCGCAGACGCTGAATGCGATGCGCGCCGACATGATCGTGATCCGCCACGCCAGTTCGGGCGCGGTGCGGCTGATTGCCGACAAGGTCGATTGCCCGGTCTTGAACGCAGGCGACGGCAGCCACGAACACCCGACCCAAGCCTTGCTCGACGCGCTGACGATCCGACGACGACGCGGGAGCATCGCGGGGCAGCGCGTCGTGATCTGCGGCGACATCCTGCACAGCCGGGTGGCGCGCTCGAATATTCTCGCGCTGACCGCGCTCGCCGCCGAGGTGCGCGTGGTGGCACCCGCGACGCTGATGCCCGCCGCGATCGGCCGGATGTGCGCCACGCCGTTTTCGGATTTCGATGCCGCGCTCCGCGGCGCGGATGTCGTAATGATGCTACGCCTGCAGAACGAGCGGATGTCGGGCGCGTTCATCCCGTCCACGCGCGAGTTCCACTTGCGCTACGGGCTGACGCCCGAGAGGCTCGCGCTGGCCAAACCGGATGCTCTCGTAATGCACCCCGGCCCGATGAACCGCGGGGTCGAGATCGACTCCAGCGTCGCCGACTCGGTGCAATCGGCGATCACCGAGCAGGTCGAGATGGGAGTCGCGGTGCGGATGGCGTGCCTCGACGTGCTAACCCGGCGCGCACGCGGCATGGAAGGGTGGGCATGAGCAACCTGCGCTTCGTCAACGCCCGGGTCGTGCGACCCGAGGGCACCGAGCCGGGCGAATTGCACGTCCGCGACGACGTGATCACCAACGCCCATGCCAACGATGCCGAGACGATCGATTGCGGCGGCAAGACGCTCGCGCCGGGGATTATCGACTTCGGTGTATTCGCAATCGACCGCGCGGCGTTCCGCGCCGGAGGGATCGTCCGCGTCGGGCTGATGCCCGATCAGTCGCCGGTGCTCGACGACCCCGGCATCGTCCAGCGCGCTTCGCTGGTCGGCAAGCCGAAGCTGTGGATCCATCCGATCGCCGCTGCGACCAAGGGGCTCGCCGGGACCGATCTCGCCGAAATGGCAATCATGATGGGCGCGGGCGCGAAGGCCGTCTCGACCGGGCGGCGCTGGATCGCGGACTCGGGGGTGATGCGCAAAGTGCTGGCCTATGCCCGCGACCTCGATCTCGTGGTGATCACGCACGCCGAGGATGGCGGGCTGACCGACGGCAAGGTCGCCACCGAGGGCGAGACCGCGACGCGGCTCGGCCTGCCCGCCGCGCCCGCGATCGCCGAAGCGCTGGCGATCGCGCGCGACGTGGCGCTGGCAGAAGATACCGGCGCGCGGCTGCACGTCCGCCAGGTCACGACCGCTGCCGGGTTCGACCTGATCCGCGCGGCCAAGCGGCGCGGCGTGCGCGTTACCTGCGGGATCACGCCTGCCCACCTGCTGCTGTCCGACAATGCGATGAGCGATTTCCGCACGTTCGCGCACCTCTCGCCGCCGTTGCGCGACGAAAGCGACCGTCAGGCGGCGCTGGCGGCGGTCAAGGACGGGACCGTCGACGTGCTGTGCTCGGGCCACGATCCGCGCGGTCCGGAGGAAAAACGCCTCCCCTTCGCCGACGCCGCCGAAGGTGCGTCGGGTGCGGAGACCCTACTTGCTTTGGGGCTGTCGCTCGAAATGCCGATCGAGCGCCTGTTCGCGCTGCTCGCGGCCAACCCGGCGGAATTGCTCGGGCTCGACTCGGGGACCCTCGCGCCCGGCATGCCCGCCGACCTGCTGCTGCTCGACGAGCACGCGCCGTGGCAGATCAAGGGCGAGGCCATGACGGCAAGAGCCGGCAACACGCCGTTCGACGGGCTGCCGGCTCAAGGAAAGGTGCTTCGCCTGTGGAAGGGCGGCGCGGAAATCTAGCTTACTTCTTCGCCCAAGCCGCGGCCTTATCGCCCGCGCCGGCGCGGACGAAGCAGCGCCCGCCCTTGGCGCGATAGTTTGAGCACATCCGCTTTGCGCCGGCTTCGTCGAAGCCGCCGACTGACAGGCGATAATAGGTCTTGCCCGCAACGGTGACCGGCATGCCCTGCGGCACATAGCCCGAAAATGCGCGTGAGGCCCGCGCCCAGCCATCGCGAGCGACGCCCGCGCTGTCATAGGCACCGAGCTGGACAAAGAAATTGCCCTTACCCACGCTGACCTTGGAAGCGCCCGGGGTGGTTATGGCAGCGACCGGAGGTTTGACGAAATTTCTGGATTTGACAGGCACGATACCGACTGCCGGCTTGACGGCCTTGACCGGCAGCGGCTGCACAACTTCAGCACGCGGCGCGAAAACGACGCCCGACACGGCGGGCTTCGGCAAGACCATCGGGTCGGCGACTGGTGCGGGCGCGGAGACCACGGCCGCGACGACCGGCGCAGGCGCCGGCGCCTCGACCACGACCGGCGTCGGCGCGACGGCGGCAACGGCTACCGGCGCGGGCGCGTTGAGCGCCAGCGCGACCGGCTGACCCGGATCGTTTGCCGGACTCACGCCGAGCAGCGCCGCGACCTGGTCGGCGCGACCGGTCGGGCGCGCGAACGCCGCCCAGTCCTGCAGGCGCTGATCGGTTTCGGTCGGCGACAGGTCCATGCTGGCGACGATCTTGGCATCCTGCCAACGGCCCGCCAGCGCGAGACTGAGCGCGAGGTTCTGGCGCAGCTTGGCATCGGCGCCGGGCTGGCGTGCGACCGGCAGCATCAGGTCGACCGCGGCGGCCGGGTCGCCGGCCAGCGCCAGCGCGAGCCCGCGATCGCTGATTGAAATGGCCCCCGAATTGGCGTCGAGCGTGCGGCGCGCGCCTTGCCAGTCGCCATCGGCGATCTGCGCGAGCGCGAGATTGAGCGCGACCTTGCCCTCGCCCGGCGACAGGCTGAGCGAATCGTTGAGCGCGGTGCTGGCCGAGCCGAACCGACCGGCAAGCAGATAGGCCTGACCCAACAGCGCGCGATACTCGGCCGATTGCGGCTGCATCGCGACGGCGAGCTCGGCATAACGCACCGCTTCACCGGCATTGCGCTTCGCCAGCGCCTTCGACGCCTTCGCGGCATCGTCGCGCGCGGCCGCGGCCATCTGCGCGGCGCTGCGTTCGCCCGCCACCGCGACGCCTTCGACCAGACCACCGAACGCGACGCAGAGCGCCAGCGCCGACAGGCCGGTTTTCAGACCCTTGCTGTTCATGGTCATACCCCCGTTCAACCCTTGGCCCGAACCGGCACCTGGCGCGCCAGGTCGTCGACTTCGGGAACGCTTTCCAGAAACGCGTCCAATGCTTCGGTCACCAGCATCTGCGCCGATCGCCCGGCGAGCGCGCTCGCGAGCCGCAGGCGGAGATGACGGTCCTCGTCGAGCCGAAGCGTGAACGCTGCCTTGTTCTTGTGCCGCGTCTCGCGCGCCAGCCGGCCGGCGGTCGCGACCGACACCGGGCGGCGGACGATCGAGACGACCTCGGCCGGCTCGTGCACCGGTGCCTCGATCGTCACGTCGTGCTCGTCGGGGACCGCGTCGATCACCGGCGGTTCGAATTCTTCCTTCAGCTGGCGGCGCTGCGCGAGCACCGGCGGCACACCCTCGGGCGGCGCGACGATTGCGTCTTCGGCGTTCAGCGGGTGGATATCGGCTTCGGGCTCGTGAATCTGCCCCATGTCGTTCCAGCCGAGATCGTCGAGACCGCCGGCCAGCGACGCATAGCCGCCGGTGAAGCCCTGCGGCCGCATCGCGGGGCGCGCATGACCCTTGCGGGCGAGCAGGCCCGAGGACAGCGAGGCGAAGGATTTGGGTTCGCTCATCATCGCGCCCCCTTTCAGTTCGTCACGCGGCGGCCGAAGCCACCGCCCGCGGCGGGACGCTGCATCCCGAAGGTCGACGGCACCGCGGTGGGGGCTGCGAACACGGTGCGGCGGAAATTCTTTTCGAGGCGGTCGGCGATATAGCCCCACAGTTCGCGGACTTCGCCGGCGGAGCGGCCGTTGGGGTCGACCTCCATCACGGTGCGACCGTCGATCATCGACGCGGCGAAATCGGTGCGGTGGTGGATCGTGATCGGGGCGACGGTGCCGTGCTGCGACAGCGCGACCGCGGCTTCGGAGGTGATCTTGGCCTTGGGCGTCGCGGCGTTGACCACGAAGATCAGCGGCTTGCCCGCGCGCTCGCACAGATCGACCGTGGCGCCGACGGCGCGGAGGTCATGCGGGCTGGGACGCGTCGGGATGACGATCAGCTCGGCTACCTGGATGACGCTCTGGATCGCCATGGTGATGGCGGGCGGCGTGTCGATCACCGCCATCTTGAAGCCCTGCTGCCGCAGCACTTCGAGGTCGGCGGCGAGCCGCGCGACGGTGGTCTGCGCGAACGCCGGATATTCGTCCGATCGCTCGTTCCACCAGTCCGAGAGCGACCCCTGCGGGTCGATATCGATCAGCACGACGGGGCCGGCGCCGGCGAGCTGTGCCTGCACCGCCAGGTGCCCAGACAGCGTCGTCTTGCCCGATCCGCCTTTCTGCGATGCCATCGCGAGAACGCGCATTGATCCTGTAACTCCCCGCTATTCGTGAAAGCGAGGTGCCATGCGGGGGCCTAAGAACAGGTTAACGGAACAGTTATTGCTCGCCGTCGATCGCGGGGGCATGATGCGGACCAGGGTTTAGCTGGGCGGGACTGAGTATTATGCGAACGCTGATCGGCGCTGCGGCGCTTTCCCTCATGGTCATCGCGGGCGTGCCGGCGCTGGCCGATACCAAGGCCGGGGTCGATGCGTGGAACCGCGGCGACTACACCACCGCGGTCGCCGAATGGCGCAAGGCGGCGATCGCCGGCGACGCCGACGCGCAGTTCAACCTGGCGCAGGCCTACAAGCTCGGGCGCGGCGTGCCGGTCGACCTGCCGATGGCGGAAAGCTGGTACCGCAAGGCGGCGTTGCAGGGGCATCCGCAGGCCGAGGACAATTACGGGCTCGCGCTGTTCCAGGACGGCAAGCGCGACGAGGCGGTGCCGTGGCTGGAGAAGGCGGTCGCGCGGGGCGAGCCACGCGCACAGCTCGTACTCGGCACGATGCTGTTCAATGGCGACAGCGTGCCGCGCGACTGGGTGCGCGCCTACGCCTTGCTCCAGCGGTCGTCGCAGGCGGGGTTGCCGCAAGGATCGCAGACGCTGGCGGAGATGGACAAGTACATCCCCGACGACCAGCGCCAGGCCGGGATCGCGATGGCGCGGCAGATGGAGGCGCAGGTCGGACGGCCCAATTACAGCGGCGAGGTCGCCGGCGGCAGCGACGCCCCGCCGCGCCCCGCGATCGCGACGATCGACGTGCCGCCGAGCCGTCCGGGCGCGACCTATCCGCAGCCCGGCGCCAAGCCGCCCAAGGGCAAGCCGCCGGTCGTCGTCGTGGCGCCGGCGACCCGGCCCGTCCCGCGCCCGGTCGTCGCACCACCATCGCCGCCACAGCCCGCGCCGCCGAAGGTCGTCGTTAAACCCGCGCCCAAGCCCGTCCCCGTCGCGACCGGCGGCGGCTGGCGCGTCCAGCTCGGCGCGTTCGGCGATCCCAGCAATGCACACAAATTATGGAGCCAGGTCGCGGGCCGCTTCCCGGGCCGCCAGCCGAGCTTCGTCAAGGCGGGGGCGCTGACCAGGCTGCTGGTCGGCCCGTATGCGTCGAAGGGCGAAGCGGCGGGCGCGTGCGGCGCGGTCAAGCCGTGCGTGCCAGTCGCGTCCTGACCGGACGATGGGTCGCTGGTACACGCGCGCGATCGTCCCGGTCGCGGACGTCCAACGGTCGGTCGATTTCTATGCACGGCTAGGGTTTGACGAAGACTGGCGGCACGCCGAGGGCGATGAGCTACTCGTCGCGCAAGTGTCTCGGCAGGGTTGCGAATTGCTGCTGTCGTGCCAATGGCCCAAGCGGAACGGCCAGGCGCTGACGTTCATCTCTCTCGATGACGATGAGATTGATGGGGTGCGCGAGCAATTCGAGCGAGCGGGCATTGCGGTGCGCGACGGGCATTGGGGCTATCGGGTGATGATCGTCGACGATCCCGACGGCAACCAGTTGCTCTTTCCCTATTCGCAGGCGCGCAGCTGAGCGCTCAGGCGACCGCCCAATCCTTCCGCGCCACACCTTGCGCGAACAGCAGCGCGGTTAGGTCGCCATGATCGATCTGCGCACCGGCCGCTTCCGCCACGACGGGCTTCGCGTGATAGGCAACCCCCAACCCCGCCTGCGTGATCATCGCGAGGTCGTTGGCGCCGTCGCCGACCGCCAGCGTTTCCTCGCGCGCGATTCCTAAAGTCAGCATCGCCTCCGATAGCGTCGCGAGCTTGGTCGCGGAATCGACGATTGGCTTGGCCACCGTGCCGGTGAGCTTGCCGTCCACCACCTCCAGCACGTTGGCGATCGCGCGGGTAAAGCCGATCTCGCGCGCCACCGGTTCGGCGAAACGGGTGAAGCCGCCCGACACCAGGATCGCGGTCGCGCCCCAGCCGTGCATCGTGCGGATCAGCGCGCTCGCGCCGGGCATGATCTTGACGCGTTCGGACAGGCAGCGACCGATCACAGCCTCATCCATCCCCTTGAGCAGCGCCACCCGCGCGTCGAGCGCTTCGCCGAAATCCATTTCGCCGCGCATCGCTGCCTCAGTCACCGCGGCGACCTCGGCCTTGATCCCGGCATAATCGGCGAGCTCGTCGATGCATTCGACGGTGATCATCGTCGAATCCATGTCGGCGACGATCAGCTTCTTGCGGCGATGCTCGGCGGGCTGGACGACGACGTCCCACGCGCCCTGCCCCTCCAGCGCGGCGCGCGCGGCGGCCAGGTCGCGGCCGAATTGCAGGTCACACGCCTCGCCCTCCTCGACCCACACTTCCGCGACCGGCAGGCACCCCGCCGCGTCGAGCCGGTCGCGCGCGGCGGACACCTCGCCCTGCGGCAACGTGGCGGCTATCAGCGTCGCGATGAACAAGCAGGACCTCCCGAAAGTCGCGCTCATCGCAGGGCCGACCGCGAGCGGCAAGTCCGCGCTCGCGCTGATGCTGGCGGAGGAGCACGGCGGGACGATCATCAACGCCGACAGCGCGCAAGTGTATCGCGACCTGCGCATCGTGACCGCGCGGCCGTCGGCGGCGGAGGAAGCGCGCGCGCCGCACCGGCTGTTCGGGCATGTCGACGCCGCCGATACCGGCTATTCGGCGGCGCGCTGGGCAAGCGAGGCGCGCGAGGCGATCGACGCGGCGGTGGCGGCGGGAAGCCTGCCGATCCTGGTCGGCGGGACCGGGCTCTATCTGCGCACGCTGATCGACGGTATCGCACCGGTGCCCGAGATCGATCCCGCGATCCGGGCCGAGGCGCGCGCGATGCCGGTGGCCGAAGCCCATGCCGCTCTGGCGAAGATGGACCCCGAGCAGGCGGCGAACCTCAGCCCCACCGACACCACGCGCGTGGCCCGCGCGCTGGAGGTGATCCGTTCTACGGGTAAATCGATTGCAGACTGGCGGCGCGAGCGCGTCGGCGGGATCGGCGACCGGGTCGACCTGCGCGCGCTGATCCTGTTGCCCCCGCGCGAATGGCTTAACGAGCGGATCGACAGGCGCTTTGCGGCGATGGTCGACGAGGGCGCGATGGATGAGGTCGCCGCTCTGGTCGCGCGCGAGGACGTGCCGCTCGACGCGCCGATCCGCCGGGCGATCGGGCTGCCCGAACTTGCCGCCGCCGCGCTCGGCACGATCACGCTCGCCGAAGCGATCGAGCGTGCCAGCCTTGCAACGCGGCAATACGCCAAGCGCCAATATACCTGGTTTCGCAACCAGCCACCCCCGACGTGGCGGCGAACGGCTGCGACAGAAAATGTCCCAAATCTTCATGAAATAGATATTAAATAATTCCATTGGCGATTGACGTGTAGTTTTCCTACCCGTAGAGCGCCGCCACCGCCATTATGTTGCGCGTGCGAACAAAGGAGCCTGTCGTGGCCGAGAAGAGTGGAGCCGATATCCTGATCGAGGCGCTATGCGATCTCGGCGTGGAGGTCGTGTTCGGCTATCCCGGCGGCGCGGTGCTCCCGATCTACGACGCGTTGTTCAAGCAGGATCGCATCCGCCACATCCTCGTCCGCCACGAACAGGCGGCGACGCATGCGGCGGAGGGTTATGCGCGCTCGACTGGCAAGCCCGGCGTCGTGCTCGTCACCTCCGGCCCGGGCGCGACCAACGCCGTCACCGGGATCACCGACGCGCTGATGGATTCGATCCCGATGGTGGTCATCACCGGTCAGGTGCCGACCGCGCTGATCGGGACCGATGCGTTCCAGGAGGCCGATACGGTCGGCATCACGCGGCACTGCACCAAGCACAATTATCTGGTGAAGGACCCGGCGAGGCTGGGCACGACGATCCACGAGGCGTTCCATATCGCCACCTCGGGCCGCCCCGGACCAGTGGTCGTCGACATTCCCAAGGACGTACAGGTCGCGACCGCCCGCTACACCAAGCCTGGCCCGATCCAGCACAAGACCTATCGCCCGCGCGTGAAGGCCGACCCGGCGGAGATCGAGGCGGTGGTCGACATGCTCGCCGCCGCCGAACGCCCGGTCCTTTACACCGGTGGCGGCGTTATCAACGCCGGTCCGGGCGCGTCGCAATTGCTGCGTGAGCTGGCCAAGATCACCGGCGCGCCGGTCACCTCGACGCTAATGGGTCTCGGCGCCTACCCCGCCTCGTCCGAGCAATGGCTCGGCATGCTCGGCATGCACGGGACGTTCGAAGCCAATTGGGCGATGAACCAGGCTGATTTGATCGTCGCGCTCGGCGCGCGGTTCGACGACCGCGTGACCGGGCGGCTCGACGCCTTCGCGCCCAACGCGCGCAAGGTGCATATCGATATCGACCGCTCGAGCATCAACAAGAACGTCCGCGTCGACCTGTCGATCGTGGCGGACGCGGGCCGCGCGCTGGAGGACATGGTCCGCGTGTGGAAAGCGCGCCAGCACCCCAAGCCCGACACCGCCGAATGGTGGCGCCGCATCCGCGGCTGGCGCGCGATCAAGTGCCTCGATTTCCCGGAGAGCGATCCCCAGGCGATCATGCCGCAACGCGCGATCCGCGCGCTGTGGGAAGCGACGCACAAACAATCCCCGATCATCACCACCGAGGTCGGCCAGCACCAGATGTGGGCCGCGCAGCATTTCGGGTTCGAGGCGCCCAACAAGTGGCTGACCTCGGGCGGGCTCGGCACGATGGGCTACGGCATGCCCGCGGCGATCGGCGCGCAACTCGGCAATCCCAAGGCGCTGGTCATCGACATCGCCGGCGAAGCGTCGATCCAGATGAACATCCAGGAACTGGCGACCGCGACGCAATACCGCCTGCCGGTCAAGGTGTTCATCCTCAACAACGAATATATGGGGATGGTCCGCCAGTGGCAGGAACTGACCTACGAAAGCCGCTATTCGTCGAGCTACAGCGATGCGCTGCCCGATTTCGTGAAGCTCGCGGAGGCGTACGGCTGGAAGGGCATCCGCATTGACACTCGCGATCAGCTCGACGACGGCATCGCCGACATGCTCGCGCATGACGGCCCGGTGATGGTCGATTGCCGCGTCTCGCAGCTCGCCAATTGCTTCCCGATGATCCCGTCGGGCGCCGCGCATACCGACATGATCCTCCAGGCCGCCGAAGTCTCCGGCACGATGGACGACGAGGCGAAGGCGCTGGTCTGATGCACATCAGGGAAGAAGCGACCGAGCGCCACACGCTGGCGGTGATCGTCGACAACGAGCCGGGCATCCTGGCGCGGATCGCCGGACTGTTCACCGCGCGCGGCTACAATATCGAGAGCCTGACTGTGAGCGAGATCACCGAGGACAAGTCCGTCAGCCGGATCACGATTGTGACCTCGGCCAGCGCGCACGTGCTCGAACAGATCACCGCGCAGCTCGACCGGTTGGTGCCCGTCCACAAGGTCCACGACCTCACCGCCGAGGGCGATCACGTCGAGCGCGAGCTGGCGCTGGTGAAGGTCGCCGGGACCGGCGATCACCGGATCGAGGCGTTGCGGCTGGCCGACGTGTACCGCGCGCGCGTGGTCGATGCGACGACGTCGAGCTTCGTGTTCGAGGTGACCGGCGGGACCGGAAAGATCGACACGTTCGTCGAACTGATGCGCGAAGTCGGCCTGATCGAGGTCGCGCGGACGGGTATCGTTGCGATATCGCGGGGGAAAGAGGCGGCGTAGAATTTCCCTCTCCCGTCGGGGGAGGGAAGGAGCCGCGAAACGGCGGAAGGGTGAGGGCAGTCGCCCTTCCCTGCCCTCACCAACTTCGACTAGGCAGCAAGCTGCCAAGTCTCCGTATCCTCTCCCACAGGGAGAGGAATTGAGATCAAAGGGAGCCTATCAATGCGTGTCTATTACGATCGCGACGCTGATCTGAACTCGATCACCAACAAGAAGATCGCGATCGTCGGCTACGGCTCGCAAGGGCACGCCCACGCCCAGAACCTGCGCGATAGCGGGGTCAAGGACGTCGCGATCGCTTTGCGCGAAGGATCGGCGACCGCCAAAAAGGCCGAGGGTGCCGGCTTCAAGGTCATGTCGAACAAGGATGCCGCGGCGTGGGCCGACGTGCTGATGATCCTTGCCCCCGACGAGCATCAGGCGGCGATCTGGGAGAACGACCTGAAGGGCAACATGAAGCCCGGCAGCGCGATCGCCTTCGCACACGGCCTCAATATCCACTTCGGGCTGATCGAGCCGCCCGCCGACATCGACGTCATCATGATCGCGCCCAAGGGACCCGGCCACACTGTGCGCAGCGAATATATCCGCGGCGGCGGCGTACCCTGCCTGATCGCGGTGCATCAGGACGCAAGCGGCAACGCGCACGACATCGCGCTGGCCTATGCGAGCGGCGTCGGCGGCGGGCGATCGGGGATCATCGAGACCAATTTCCGCGAGGAGTGCGAAACCGACCTGTTCGGCGAGCAAGCCGTCCTGTGCGGCGGCATCACGCATCTGATCCAGGCCGGGTTCGAGACGCTGACAGAGGCGGGCTACGCTCCCGAGATGGCCTATTTCGAGTGCCTCCACGAGACCAAGCTGATCGTCGACCTGCTTTACGAAGGCGGGATCGCCAACATGCGCTATTCGATCAGCAACACCGCCGAATATGGCGACATCACCACCGGCCCGCGGATCATCACCGACGAGACCAAGAAGGAAATGAAGCGCGTCCTCGCCGACATCCAATCGGGCCGGTTCGTCAAGAACTTCGTCCTCGACAACCGCGCCGGCCAGCCCGAATTGAAAGCCGCCCGCAAGGCCGCCGCCGCGCACCCGATCGAAAAGGTCGGCGCCGAACTGCGCGCGATGATGCCGTGGATCGGCGCGAACAAGCTGGTGGATAAGGACAAGAATTGATTTCCCTGACCGTCACCCCGGCACAAGCTGGGGTTGAGATGACCGAACGATAGCCGCTTGCGATCCCCGCTTTCGCGGGGATGACGGGTATGGGCGAGGTAGTTAGAACGGTCCTACAACGATTTCGCCGGAGACCGACGATGCGCCACCTTATCCCCCTCGCTTTCCTCGCCGCTGCGGTCGCGGTCCCCGTGGTCGCGCAGATGTCGATGCCGACCGAAGCACCCGGCAAGCTCGATCCCAAGCGCGTGGTGAAGGGCAGCTACAAGATCGATCCCGACCACACGCAGGTCGTATTCACCGTGAATCGGCTGGGCTTTACCGAGTTCAACGGCATTTTCGCTGAGCCCATCGGCACCGTGACGCTCGATCCCCGCGCGCCGGGGACGTCGAAGGTCGAAGTGACGATCCCGATCGCCAAGGTGCGGACCAGCTCTCCCGAGCTCGACAAGGTCATGCAGGCCGCGGACTTCTTCGATTCCACCAAGTTCCCGACCGCGACGTTCGTTTCCACCAACGTTAGCGTCGCCGGCACGAACGCAACGATTACCGGCAACCTGACCCTTCACGGCGTGACCAAGCGGGTCGTCCTCAAGGCGCGCTTCGTCGGGGCGGGAAACGAGTTCTGGGGCGACAAGAAACTCGCCTTCGGGTTCGCCGCGACCGCGAGCATCAAGCGCAGCGATTTCGGGCTGACCAACAGCATCCCGCTCGTCTCCGACCGCGTCGATTTGAAGATCAACGCCGGATTCGAGGCGCAGTGAGCGACGGTGACGAGGGTCAGCCCGGGGTCGGCCGGGTCGAGGCGTTTTCAGACGGCGTGCTCGCGATCATCATCACGATCATGGTGCTCGAGCTGAAGGCGCCGGAGGAACCGGGAGTCGAGCATCTGTGGCGGCTGTGGCCGACCTTTTGCGCCTACGCGCTCAGCTTTGCCTATGTCGGCATCTACTGGGTCAACCATCACCGGCTGTTCAGCCACGCAAGGCGCATCACCAACGGGCTCGTCTGGTTCAACCTGTTCCTGCTGTTCGCGCTGTCGCTGATCCCGTTTTCGACCGCGTATCTCGGCACGCAGCATTTCAGCCGCGACGCGACGCTAGTCTATCTGGCGACGATGCTGTTCCCGGCGATGGCGTATATCCCGCTGCAGGGCGTCATCCGCACGACCGGATCGCAGCGCGACGTCGCGCAAACCTATCATCGCCAGACCACGCGCAAGGGCGTTGTCGCGGCGGCAATTTACTTTGTCGGCGTTCCCCTGTCGTTCGTGTCCCCTTGGCTCGGGATCGCTTGTGCGCTGCTCGTCGCGATCCTGTGGTTTCTGCCGCGCAGCCCGATCGACAATATGTTCGGCGACTGAGCGCTGGACTTCCTTAACCATCGCGGGCTAACGCTGGCATCGAGATGACGATCGCGCTCGGCCTTATCCTGCGACTTACGCGCCCTTAGGCGCGGTTTTCACTCCGTGCGCTCATCGAGCGCGCCGCGCCTAAGGGCTGACCTTCGACTAGATTAGCCGAGAAGAGCCATGCTGCGCGACCCATCGACCAAGTACCGACCGTTTCCGACCATCGACCTGCCCGACCGGCAATGGCCGTCGCGCCGCATCGAGCGCGCACCGATCTGGCTATCGACCGACATGCGCGACGGCAACCAGGCGCTGATCGATCCGATGGATGCGGAGAAGAAGACGCGCTTCTTCGACCTGATCGTGAAGACGGGGATCAAGGAGATTGAGGTCGGCTTCCCGGCGAGCGGTGCGACCGATTTCGACTATATCCGGAACCTCGTCCGGTCGGGGCGCATTCCCGCCGACGTCACGCCGCAGGTGCTGACGCAATCGCGCCGCGACTTGATCGAGACGACGTTCGACAGCTTGCGCGGCGCTCCCAGGGCGATCGTCCACCTCTACAACGCCGTCTCGCCCGCGTGGCGCAAGATCGTGTTCGGCATGTCGAAGGATGAGATCCGTCAAATCGCGATCGACGGCGCGAAGATCCTGCGCGACTGCGCCGCCGCTCAGCCGGATACCGACTGGCGGTTCGAATATTCGCCCGAAACCTTCTCCACCGCTGAGGTCGATTTCTCGGTCGAGGTCTGCGCGGCGGTCATGGACGTGCTCCGGCCCACTCCCGACAAACCGATCATCTTCAATCTGCCCGCGACGGTCGAATGCGCGACGCCCAACGTATATGCCGACCAGATCGAACTGTTCGGGCGGACGATCCCCAATCGCGACAGCGTGATCATCTCGCTCCACACGCACAACGACCGCGGAACCGGGGTCGCGGCGGCGGAGCTTGGGCTGATGGCGGGCGCCGACCGGGTCGAGGGCTGCCTGCTCGGCAATGGCGAGCGCACCGGCAATTGCGACCTCGTGACCGTCGCGCTCAACATGTACACGCAAGGGGTCGATCCGGGACTCGACCTGTCGGACATCGATGCGATCATCAACACGGTCGAATATTGCACCAGCCTGCCCGTCCACCCGCGCCACGCTTATGCGGGGGAGCTGGTCTATACTTCGTTCTCGGGCAGCCATCAGGACGCGATCAGGAAGGGCTTCACCGCGCGCGAGCGGCAGAACGACGACTATTGGGAAATCCCCTACCTGCCGATCGACCCCGCCGACTTGGGCCGCAGCTACGAGGCAGTAATCCGCGTCAATTCGCAGAGCGGCAAAGGCGGCGTCGCCTGGGTGCTCGAACAAGACAAGGGGCTGCGCTTGCCCAAGCGGCTCCAAGCCGACTTCTCGCGGCATGTGCAGGGGCTGGCCGACCAAGCCAGCCGCGAGCTCGACGCCGGTGACATCTGGCGGCTGTTCGAGCGCACCTATCTGGCGGGCGATTGGGACCGGCTCAAGCTCCAGGCCTATGACGAAACGCGCGCCGCCGACGGCGACCGCATCTTCGCCGGCAGCATCGCGGAGGGCGGCGCGGTCAAATCGGTCAGCGGGCGCGGTAACGGTCTGATCTCGAGCGTGCTGGCGGGCGTCCGCGAGGGGTTCGGGATCGATCTCGAGGTGGTCGATTATGTCGAGCATGCGATCGGCCACGGCACCGACGTCCAAGCGGCCGCCTATGTAGAGTGCCGCTCGGCCGACGGTGCGACGGTATGGGGCGTGGGGATCGATGAGGACGTCGCGACCGCGAGCGTGCGCGCGGTGTTATCGGCGGCGAACCGCGCCTAGAGCTTCAACCGTGGCCTACCCAGGAAGTCGCGCTTGCCCAACTTCACGCCCTTCCAGCGCAGGATGTCATACGCCGTCGTCGCGTGGAAATAGAAATTGGGCTGCGAGAAGGAAAGCAGGAAGTCTTCGGCAGTGAACGGCATCACCATCTCGCCCATCTCGAACCGCATGTCGCGACCAACGAAACCATTGACCTCGTCGGGCGATAGCGCTTCGATCTTGGCGAGGGCCCCGGCGATGGCGGACCGCAGCCCGTCGAACGTCGTTGGCCACGGCGTCATGTCGGGCGAAAACACTCCCGCCCGGACGCCTTCGATCGCGCCGATCGAATGCGCCGAGCACGATTTCACCTGATATCCGAACGGCAGCATGTCGTCGGCCAGTCGCGCCTTGAGCAGATCGTCGGGGTCAGTCCCGGTCTCCGCGCAATGCGCCTCCGCCTTGTCGAGCAACCGCGCGACCGCGCCGAGAATCTGGACGTAATTCGGCACGACCGCCGAATAGAGCGACAGCGTCATTTATCTCTCCCCACACTCTGTCGATGAAAGACCATCAGGCCGGGCGTCGTTGGGCGCCTGTCGGGCGACGTGTTGGTCCACACGATCGGGAAACTGCCGATGCGCATCTCGTCGCCCGACACCCACGCACGCTCGTACAGTCGCGTGCCGGTCGCCGGAAACGCGAAGGGCGCGCAGAACCGTCCCGCCACATCGCGCGCGACGTTCAGTTTCCACCCGCCGCCCAAGCCGCAACCCGATGCCTGACTCGCGTTGTAGGTCGCGACGACGTCCTCGGCGTCGGGGGTCATCGTGATCGACCGGACGTCGTGCTCGAAATCGGTGGTGCCGTCGTCCATCGTCCGCCAACTCACCATCACCGCGCGATAATCAGTGGCGACGGTGGGCACGTCGCAAGTGTTGTGCGCAAAGATTTGCGTGGCGGCGACGACCGCCATCCCCGATATCTCCAGTCGCGTGACGAAGCCGTGCCGCCCGTTCTTGCCGATCGGCAGGCAATCGGTCTTCCACACGCCGTCGAGCGCCAGGCGCGGCGCGCGCTTCGCGGCAAGCGGCGGGCCGGTGAATGGGAGCGACAGTGCCAACAGGATCGCGACTACCCTTCTCACCTCACCCTCCCCCTCGTGCGGACGACTTCACAGCCGATTTGCGCGTCCGGATAGATGTCGGGTTTGGTCGAGCGTACCGTGACTTCGGTAACGCGCAGATCGGTCAAGCACAGCGCGGCGATGCGCTCGCACAGCACCTCCTGCAGCATGATGTGCTCGCCAGCCGCGATCGCGTGGATGCCCTCGCGGATGCGGTCGTAATCGACCACCGCCTCGATCCGGTCCTCGGGCAGCGCTGGATAACGGCAAGTCATCGCGACCGACACGAGCACGCGCTGCGGTGCGGCCAACTCGTGCGCGTGGATGCCGAGCCCGATCATCAACTCGAGCGCGTCGAGCCGAATCGTGTAGGTCGCGTCACCCATCGCGGCGCCCGGGGGTCGAGAACATTACGTCGCCGTCGCGCTTGAGGAAACGCTGGCCATTGTCGACGAATAGGTTCTGCCCGGTGACCGCGGGCGCGGTCAGGAGGTACTCGACCGCGCGGGCGATCTCCTCGATCGGAACCGGACGCTGGAGCAGATTCTGCCCGGCGACCGCCGCGAATTCCGCCTCGCTCTGGTCGCCGCTCGGCAAGGTCAGGCCGGGCGACACGGCGTTGACGCGCACCCTTGGCGCCAGCGCCTGCGCGAGCATCGTCGTCGCGCCTTCGAGCGCGATCTTGGTGCAGGTGTAGCTGAAGAAATCGGGATTGAGATTGGCGACCTTCTGGTCGAGCAAATTGACCACCGCGCCATCGGCCAGCCCGCCCTGCTTCGCCAGTTCGCACGCCAATGCGACGGGCGCCGACAGGTTCGTCGCAGTCAGCTGGGCTAAAAGTGCCGGATCGAACGCCGGCGGGCGGTCGAACTCGAACACCGATGCGCAATTGACCAGCCCGTCGATCACCCCGTTCATGGCGTTGCGCGCGGCCGTGAAGATCGCCGCGGGCGCGTGCGGGTCGGCGAGGTCGCCCACCACCGTCGCGACGCGCTCCCCGGAAGGATCGAGTTCCGCCGCGAGGCTGCCCGCATCGTCATCGTGCGGCTGGTGGTGGTGGATCACCACGCGGTGCCCCGCCCGCGCCAGCGCACGGACGATCGCCGCGCCGATCCGCCGCGATCCGCCGGTAACGAGGACGGTCCGGGTCAAGCGCGGCCCTGCATGTCCATCAGCGCGAGCACTTCGCGTCGGCTGCGCTCGTCGTCGCGGAACACGCCCATCATGCGGCTGGTGACCATCCCCACGCCCGGGGTGCGTACGCCGCGCGCGGTCATGCACGCATGCGTCGCCTCGATCACCACCGCGACGCCCTGCGGCTTGAGGTTGTCCCAGATGCAGTCGGCTACCTCGGCGGTCAGCCGCTCCTGCACCTGCAGCCGCCGCGCGAAGCCGTGGAGGACGCGCGCCAGCTTGGAGATGCCGACGACATGGTTCTTGGGCAGATAGGCGATGTGCGCGCGGCCGATGATCGGCGCCATGTGGTGCTCGCAATGCGACTGGAACGGGATATCCTTGAGCAAGACGATATCGTCGTATCCGCCGACTTCCTCAAACACGCGCTTGAGGTGGACCGCCGGGTCGTCGTCGTATCCCGCGCAATATTCCTTCCACGCCCGCGCGACGCGAAGCGGCGTGTCGCGCAATCCTTCACGCGTGGGATCGTCGCCCGCCCAGCGAATCAGCGTTTTGACCGCATCGGCGACCTCGTCGGGGACCGGAATCTTCGGCGACGGTGCGACCAGGTCGCCGTCGTTCAAATCGTCTTCGTGTTCGCTCATCTCGATCCGTTCACGTCATTTGCCGGCGCGATGCAATAGCAAGGCCCCGCGCGCCGCTTGCATGCAGACTGTTCCTTTTGAGCAACAGACGCCCGAACCCGCAACTTTTAGAGCGTCTAGCCCATTGACGACGCAAGTTTAAGCCTCCTAGATTTGGAATGTTGGGTACGAAGAAACGCGCTAGCCGACATCAGATCGGGAGCGTCTGCAGGAGGGGATGTTTTCCGATGAAGAAATTCGAGCTTCTCGCCGCGTCTGCGATTGCCTTGCTCGCCGCCAATCCGGCGCTTGCGCAGACCACGCCGCCGCCGGGTCAGCCCGCCACGACCGGTACGCCGACGCCGCAGGCGGACGACGACAATCAGATCGGCGACATCGTCATCACGGCGCAGCGTCAATCGGAAAGCCTTCAGTCCGTGCCGATCGCGGTCTCGGCGTTCAGCGCGGCGAATCTGAAGGAGCAGCAGATCAACACGACCAGCGACCTTCAGCTGACGCTGCCCAACATCACCTACACCAAGTCCAACTTCACCTCGTCCTCGTCGTTCAACATCCGCGGCATCGGCGATTTGTGCGTCGGCGTCACCTGCGACGCGGCGACCGCGATCCACGTCAACGACACGCCGGTGCTGGGGTCGCCGATCTTCCAGAACGAATATTTCGACCTCGAGCGCGTCGAGGTTCTACGCGGGCCGCAGGGCACGCTGTTCGGCCGCAACGCGACCGGCGGCGTGATCAACTTCATCACCGCCAAGCCCGATCTGTCTGGTATCCACGCATCGGGCGACGTCGAATACGGCAATTACGACAGCGTCCGCGTCAAGGGCATGTTCAACCTTCCGCTGGGCGATATTTTCGGTATCCGCGTGGCGGGATATTACCTGAAGCGCGACGGGTTCACGAAAAACCTGTTCACCAATTCGCAGATCGACGGCCGCGACCAGTTCGACATCCGGGCCTCGATCCGCTTCCAACCGTCGTCGAGCACCACGCTCGACATCGTCGGGCATTATTTCAAGGAGAATGACGACCGCTCGCGCATTCAGAAGCAATTGTGCCACCGCGACCCGACCGGCGTGCTCGGCTGCCTGCCCGATCGCCTGGGGAACGACACGGTCAACGGCAACGCCCAGTTCAGCTCAACCCTGACCAGCACCGAATTTCTGCGCATCGCCTATGCCGGCACGCCGCTCGCCGCGGTGGGTCCGACGTTCGCGCTCGGCAGCGTCTATGGTGCCGATGCGTTCAGCGGCGCCGTCAATCCCAGCGATATGCGTACCGTCAACGACGATTACGCGCCGCGCTTCAAGACCAACGAGAAGCAAGTGCTCGCCAACCTGGTGCAAGATTTCGGCGACATCACGCTCAAGCTGGACGGTGGTTATACCGAGGGATCGACCGACTCGACGGTCGACTATACGCTCGCGACGGAAACCCGGAACTATCAGACCAACGCAGGCCTCAACACCTTCAATGCCGTCGCGGGCTCCGGAGCGCTGGGCCCGGGGTTCCTGGCTGCGCGCAACGCCCTGCTGCCCAACGGCAATACCTCGTCGCTCTGCCAGTCGCTGGCGGAACCGACCGGCACCGGCGTATTTGGCGGCCATGCGATCTGCGCCCCGACCAGTCTCGACTTCGACCGGTCGACCGGTTCGGCCAACCAGTATTTCGGCGAAGGCATCCTGAGCAGCAAGTTCACCGGCATGTTCAACTTCCTGCTCGGCGCCGGCTATCTGAACTATCACCTCAAGGAAAACAGCTATTATGTCAATTCGTTCGCGCTCGATTACGCGTCGGTGCTGTTCGGCGGCGGCAGCGGCTATTCGGCGACGCCGTTCTATCGCAACAACACCACCGATTACACGCTGAAATCCTACGGTATTTTTGGCGAGGCCTATGTCAATTTCAACGACAAGGTGAAACTGACGCTCGGACTGCGCTACAACCATGACGACAAGCATGTCGAGGCACGTACGACGCTGCTGACCGGCGTCGTGGTGCCGTTCAACACGACCAACGTCTACACCTCGCCGGCGTTCGTCAATTTCGACGCCGACCCGACCCGCACCGGCATCCAGCCGCTGGCGATCAACGACGTGAGCTTCAGCCGGCTCACCGGCCGTGCGGTGCTCGACTGGCAGATCACCGACCGCAACCTGCTCTACGCCTCCTATTCGCGCGGCTACAAATCGGGCGGCATCAACCCGCCGCTGACCCCGGTGTTCGCGGTCCCGGTCGGATTTGGTCCGGAAAGCGTCAACGCATTCGAGATCGGCTCGAAGAACACCTTCCTCAACGGGACGCTACGCCTCAACCTGACCGGCTTCTACTACCAGTACAAGCAGCTTCAGCTGAGCCGCATCGTGGCGCGCACCGCGGTCAACGACAATGTCGATGCCGACGTCTACGGGCTCGAGGCGGAAGCGATCATCAAGCCATCGCGCCAGCTGATGTTCAACCTCAACGCCAGCTATCTGCACACCAAGGTGACGACCGACAAGTTCCTTGCGAACACGCAGGACCCGTCGGGCGGCCGCGCCGACGCGGTGATCATCAAGGACCTGCAATACGGCAACAATTGCGCGGTCATCTCGAACGCCGGCATCGCCGCGCAGTCGAACGGTTTCGTCGGCGCGGTGAACGCCGGCCTCGGCCTCCGCGCGCCGACCGCAATCCCGGGCACCAACACTACCGGCGCATTCAGCCTATGCTCGGTGCTGACCGCGAACGCCACGGCGGCGTCGGGCGTGACGGTGCTGCAGGAAGGCGTGACCACCAACATTCGCGGCAACGAACTGCCGCAATCGCCACACTATAAATTCTCGGCCGGGGTCCAGTACACCGCCGATATCGGCGACTGGACGCTCGTGCCGCGCGCCGACCTGACCTATACCGGCGGCTATTACGGCAGCATCTTCAACCAGAACATCAACCGCATCCAGGGCTATGAGGTGATCAACGCCCAGATCCAGTTGAACGGGCCGAAGGACCGCTTCTATCTCCGGGCGTTCATCCAGAACCTGACCAACAACAACGCGATTACCGGCCTGTACGTTACCGACCAGTCGTCGGGCCTGTTCACCAACGCGTTCACGCTCGAACCGCGCCGCTACGGCGTCGCGGCCGGGTTTAAGTTCTGACACGCACGCCCGGCCGCGATCTGCGGCACCGAACCGACGAAAAATGGAAGAAAGGCCCGAATTTTTTTCGCGGCCTTTTTTCTTGCCCGCGGTGCGCGGGCGGGCGCTGACGCTACGGAAAGGCGGGTTGCCGCGACGTGACGCTCCACCGCCACTGTCCCCCCGCGGCAACACCCGCCGAAAACGCGCCGACGCCCGCGGGCGCGGCCATTGACGGCACAAGTTTAAGCCTCATAGGCTCGGCCTCACTCAGGTTAGAAACCGCGCCAGCCGGCACGAGACACGGCGGCACTTGCAGAGGGGATACCCATGAAGAAATTCGAGCTTCTCGCCGCTTCCGCGATCGCGCTGATCGCCGCCGTGCCCGCCGCCGCGCAAACCACGCCGCAGCCCGATGCCCAAAAGGCGCCGACCGACACGTCCTCGCCGCAGACCACGACGGCCGAAAATGCGGCGACCGACAACGACATCGTCATCACCGCGACGAAGCGCGAGCAAACGCTGCAGGACACGCCGATCTCGGTGTCGGTGACGACCGCCGCGGCGATCGAGCGGTCGCAGGTACGCGACCTGCTCGACCTGCAGACCCTGGTGCCGTCGCTCAAGGTCGGCCAGCTGCAGAGCTCGGCCAACACCAACTTCATCATCCGCGGCTTCGGCAACGGCGCCAATAATATCGGGATCGAGCCGTCGGTCGCGGTGTTCATCGACGGCGTGTACCGCTCGCGCTCGTCGGCGCAGATTTCCGATCTTCCCAACATCAAGCGCGTCGAAGTGCTGCGCGGGCCGCAGTCGACGCTGTTCGGCAAGAACGCGTCGGCCGGCGTGATCAGCATCGTCACCGAGCTGCCGCAATTCAAGTTCGGCGGCAGCGTCGAGGCGAGCTACGGCAACTACAACGCGATCGTGCTGAAGGGCGACGTCACCGGCCCGATCACTCAGACCCTCGCGTTCAGCCTGGCGGGCAATTACAACAAGCGCGACGGCTACGCGCATTACGTGAACCTCGGCACCCGGGGTAACGACCGCAACCGGTACGGCTTCCGCGGGCAATTGCTGTTCGAACCGAGTTCGGACTTCAAGATCCGCCTGATCGCCGATTACGACCGGATCGACGAAGTCTGCTGCACCGTGGCCAGTCTGTTCAATAACAACAGGCCGCCGAGCGCGTCGTTCCAGGTCATCACGCCGGGATATGCGATCGCGCAGGTAGGTGGGAAAATCAATTCGAACCAGCCCTTCTCCTACGACAGCTACGCCAACTTCCCGTCGATCACGAAGATCGACAATTACGGCTTCTCAGGCCAGATCGACTATGCCGTGACGCCCCAAATCGCGCTGACCAGCATCAGTTCGTATCGCCGGGTGAAGACCTACACCAACGCCGATTCTGATTTCTCCAGCGCCGACCTGATCGGCTCGAACCAGCTAACCACGAAGGTCGACACCTACACGCAGGAAGTGCGGCTCGCGTCGAGCTTCGACGGGCCCTTCAACTTCCTGATCGGCGGGTTCTATTTCAAGGAAGACATCGCCAGCGACGGTTCGCTGACGTTCGGCAAGGATTTCAAGGCCTATGCCAACCTGTTGAGCGGCGGCAACTACAGCGGGCTCGAGCCGACGCTTCGCGCGCTGCTCGGGCTGCCGGCTGCAACCCCGGCCACGGCATTCGGCGCACAGGGCCAAGGCCGGTTCGAGCACTACAAATACAACAACGAGGCCTATTCGATCTTCGGCCAGGTCGACTTGAAGCCGATCGAGAACCTCACCTTCACCGCCGGGTTCAACTATACAAACGACCGCAAGAAGGTGCGGACCAACGACTCCACTACCGACACATTCTCGCAGCTCGACTTGGTCAAGGCCGGATTCAATCTCGCTGTGACTCCGGTGGCGTTCGGCGGGTTGGGACTCACGCCCGCTCAGGCGACGGTGTTCTCGACGACAACCAACCCGTTCCTCGCCTTCAGGCCGCTGCAGTTCCTGCCGCCGTTCCTTAATTATCCGAACGCGGTGGAAGATGGAAAAACGCACGACGACAATCTGTCCTATACGTTGCGCGTCGCGTACAAGTTCAGCCGTAACGTCAACGCCTACGCAAGCTATGCCACCGGCTTCAAGGCGTCGTCGTTCAACCTGTCGTACGACAGCCGACCGTTTCTCAGCGACGCGGCCGCGCTCACGACCGCCGGGCTGACCGTCGTCAACCAGACCTACGGCACGCGCTATGCGGGTCCGGAAAAGGCGCAGGTATACGAGGTCGGCGTGAAGGGCAGCTGGCAAGGCTTCGGCATCAACGTCGCGGTCTTCAAGCAGATTCTGAAGGGTTTCCAGAGCAACGTCTTCCAGGGCACGGGTTTCGTGCTGGCGAACGCCGAGCAGGAATCGACCAAGGGCATCGAAATGGACGCGACGATGTCGCCGACCAAGAACCTCGTGTTCACCGCATCGATGACGTATCTCGATCCGAAGTACGACAAGTTCACCGGCGGATCGTCGTTCAACCCAGCGACCAATCTGGTGGTGCCGACCGACCTGACGGGCAAGACGCCCTCGGGTATTTCCAAATACTCAATCTCGGTCGGCGGCACCTACACCGTGCCGTTCGGCAACGAGCAGGCGGTGATCTTCCACGTCGACTATGCGCACGACAGCGCGTTCACGATCGCGCAGGGCCTACCGTACAAGGCATCGCCGGAATCGCTCAACGCGTCGATCGGCTTCCAGGTGATCAAGGGCCTCGAGCTCAGCGTATGGGGCCGCAACTTGACCGCGCCGAAGTATAATCCGGTTATCTTCCCGGGTGTTGCGCAAAGCGGGACGCTGTCGGCCTATCCCAGCCCGCCGCGCTTCTATGGCCTGGACGCTCGCTTCAAGTTCTGATGCGGGCGGCCTCGCCTGACCGTGGGGCGACTACGAAAGTAAAGCCCCGGCGAGCGCTTCGCCGGGGCTTTTGCTATGCAAGCCGCGCGGCGTGCCAGGCGACGTGATCGGCGATGAAGCTCGCGATGAAGTAATAGCTGTGGTCGTAACCCGGTTGCATCCGCAGCGTCAGGCCGATCCCGGCGGCACGGCAAGCATCGACGAGCAAGTGCGGCTTGAGTTGCTCGACGAGAAACTGGTCGGCCTCGCCTTGATCGACAAGGATCTCCGGCACGCGCGCGCCGTCTTCGATCAGCGCACAGGAATCATAGCCCCGCCATGTCGCGCGGCCGGCGCCGAGATATCCGGTCAACGCCTTTTCACCCCACGGGCAACGCAGTGGCGACACGATCGGCGCGAACGCCGATACGCTGCGGAAACGCTCGGGATTACGCAACGCTATCGTCAGCGCGCCGTGCCCGCCCATCGAATGACCGGTAATGCCCTGCCGCGTTATGTCCGCCGGAAAGTTCGCATCGATCAGGGCGGGCAGTTCGTCCTCGACATACGACCGCATCCGGTAAGTGGCTGACCACGGCGCTTCGGTCGCATCGACGTAGAAGCCCGCGCCCTTGCCGAAATCATATGCGTCGTCGTCGGGGACATCGTCACCGCGCGGCGACGTATCGGGCGCGACCAAGATCACACCATGCTCGACCGCCGCACGCTGCGCGCCCGCCTTGGCGATGAAATTCTCCTCAGTACACGTCAGCCCCGCGAGGAACCACAGCACCGGGAACGGGCCCTCGCCCGGCGGAACGAATACCGCGAAACGCATCGGCGTGCGCGTTTCGACGGACTCGTGGCGATAGATGCCTTGGACGCCGCCGAAACAGCGTTGCTCCGATAGCGTCTCCAGCGTCACGCCGGCATGCGATGCAGGGCGCAAAGCTTGTTGCCGTCGGGATCGCGCAAATACGCGAGGTACAGGCTCATCCCCGAGCCCGTCCGCACGCCGGGCGGGTCCTCGATTGCGGTGCCGCCATTATCCACCCCGGCCCGGTGCCACGCATCGGCCTGTTCGGGCGTCATTGCGAAGCCGATGGTCGAGCCGTTGCCGTGCATCGCGGGCTGGCCGTCGATTGGCGGGGTGACCATGAATATGCCGCCGTTATGCGCATAGATCAGCCGGCCCTTGTCGTCCTTGCGACCCTCGCGCCCGCCCATCGCGGCGAACGTCGCGTCGTAGAATTTCCGGCTGCGATCGATGTCGTTCGATCCGACCATCATATGGCTGAACATGTCCTCTCCCTCCTCAATAAACGACGACGCTGCGGATGCTTGCGCCCGCGTGCATCAGGTCGAAGCCCTTGTTGATCTCGTCGAGACTGAGCACGTGCGTGATCATCGGGTCGATTGCGATCTTGCCCTGCATATACCAGTCGACGATCTTGGGCACATCGGTGCGGCCCTTCGCGCCGCCGAATGCGGTGCCGCGCCAGTTGCGCCCGGTGACGAGCTGGAACGGGCGCGTCGCGATCTCCTTGCCCGCTTCGGCGACCCCGATGATGATGCTGGTGCCCCATCCGCGATGGCACGCCTCGAGCGCGGTGCGCATCACCTCGGTATTGCCGGTCGCATCGAAGGTGAAATCCGCGCCGCCGTCGGTCAGCGCCAGGACTTGGGCAATGATGTCCTCGCGCGATTTCCCGCGCGCGTCGATGAAGTCGGTCATCCCGAACTGGCGACCCCACGCTTCACGATCGGGATTGATGTCCACGCCGGCGATCCGGCCCGCGCCGACCATCTTCGCGCCCTGGATGACGTTGAGCCCGATCCCGCCGAGCCCGAACACGACGACATTGTCCCCGGCCTGCACCTTGGCGGTGTTGACCACCGCCCCCACACCCGTGGTGACTCCACAACCGATGTAACAGCTCGTCTGGAACGGTGCGTCCTCGCGAATCTTCGCCACCGCGATTTCGGGCAGGACGGTGAAGTTCGAGAAGGTCGAACAGCCCATGTAATGAAAGATCGGCTGATTTTTGTAGCTGAAGCGGCTCGTCCCGTCGGGCATCACCCCCTTGCCCTGCGTGGCGCGGATCGCGGTGCACAGGTTGGTCTTGCCCGATAGGCACGATTTACACTGGCGGCATTCGGGCGTGTAGAGCGGGATGACGTGGTCGCCGGGCGTCACACTCGTCACGCCGATGCCTATTTCGCGCACAATCCCGGCGCCTTCGTGGCCCAGGATCGAGGGGAATAACCCTTCCGAATCAAGACCATCGAGCGTGTAGGCGTCGGTGTGGCAAATGCCCGTGGCCATGATCTCAACCAGCACTTCGCCCGCCTTTGGCCCCGCCAGGTCGACCTCGACGATCTCGAGCGGTTGCTTGGCTTCGAACGCAACGGCGGCGCGGGTCTTCATGGCGGCTCCTGTCGGTTGATCCGCGCTTCTAGGCACTTCGCCGGTTCGCGCCAATCGCGTCCTCGCCGAATGGGATAGAAAACGTGCATCCTAAGGCGTGACAAGCGCAAAAAGGCAGCGCACAAGGAGGGGCGCTAGTAAGAGGCGTAACGAGTCTAGGCCGGTAACCGGCCAAACGAACAGGAAGGAATGCAATGGCTAACGCACCCAAGACCGGCGGCATCCACGCCCCCGTCACCCCGTCGCCCGAACTCGGCGCGATCGTCGGCACGGCGCCGCTGCCCCGCAGCCAGGTGATCTCCAAGGTGTGGGACCACATCAAGAAGAATAACCTGCAGAATCCCGCCAACAAGCGCGAGATCCTGGCCGACGACAAACTGAAGAAGGTCTTCGGCACCGACAAGTGCTCGATGTTCGAAATGAACAAGCACATCGCCAAGCACGTCAAGGCGTAAGCCACGGGGCACACCAATAGGGCGTCGGTGCGATCCGTGCCGGCGCCCTTGTTGTGTCCGCTACGCGCCTTCGCGGTGCAACCGGTGGAGGAAGCTCCCGCGCGGCGCGGGCAACTCCTTGAATGGCCGGATCACTTCGTTCCACAGATGGATCGCGACCGTATCCGGCGCGATTACCCGATCAACGCTCGTCGCCGGGTCCAGCACCCAGTCGGCCTGCGCATAATGCACCGGGTAGAATGTCTCGACGGGCACCGCCCAGCGATCCAGCCCGTGGCGGCGCGCGAGCGCGGTCAGCGCGCGCGGCCCGGTCGCGCCCCACGGCATCCGCGCAACGTCGCTCCTCCCCTCGCGCCGCAACCGCCCCTTTGCACGCCAGCGCTCACGCCACGACAGCCAGTCGGGAATCGTCTGCCCGTCGAACGGTGCGGTCAGCGCCGGCAGGATCGGCGAGTCCGCGGGTAAGCGCAGAACCGCGTTGTTGAGCATTCCCGGCTGCTCGTACCCGAACAAATAGGGCGCATCGAAACCGAGCGGATGGAGCAGGTAGATGTCGGTGTCGATCCACGTGCCCAGCCCCTGCCGCTGTACCTCGTAGCGGAACAGGTTGGAGAACAGCGCCACGCTGCCGTTCGGGTAGCGCACGACGCGGTCGCTGGGCACGACGCGCGCAGCGTCGGCTACCGCCACGCCCTCGGGCACGCCCTGCGGCTGATCGTAGCAATAAAGCGTGACGGCGTGCCCCTGACGCACCGCCGCGCGCAGGCAGGCGCGCTCGACCATGCCGAGCGCGTCGCCAATCCATAACGTGGCGACGCGATCCGGCCCGATCACAATACTCCCCAAAATTGGTGGTCCCGGAGGGACTCGAACCCCCGACGCCCACTTTAGGAAAGTGGCGCTCTATCCTGCTGAGCTACGGAACCACGCCGCGTCAGGTACCGGCAGCCCCAGCGCTGGTCAATTGCATGCGTCGGGCGGCACCACCGGCAGAGGCAGCGGCGCGACGGGCACGCCATCCTCGGCCAGCGCCTTGGCTTCAGCGATCGTCGCCTGGCCGTGGATCGGGGCGTGATCCTCCTCGCCCGCATGCATCGCGCGGGCGCGCCCGGCGAACGCGGTGCCGACCCATTGCGACCCCTCGAGCGCCTTCGACTGCGCCGCGGCCAGCGCCGCCATCGCTGCCTTCATCGCGGCGGGAGAGACGTCGGCCTGCCGGTTGCTCTTCGCCCCCACCGCCGGCGCCATCACCGCCTTTTCGATCGAGCGGTCGCCGCAGATCGGACAATCGACCAGTCCCCGCGCCTGCTGATCCTCATAATCGGCGGACGAACCGAACCATGCTTCGAACACGTGGCTCTTGCCGCATTTGAGGTCGAAAACGATCATAGCCGCTCAACGTCCGGGATGGCCCGGCGGTGCCGAAGCGCAGGGATGCGGGCGCGAACCTCCTCTTGCTTTGTCTGGTCGATCTCGGCGAACCCCAGCCCCGGCGCCTCGCGCATATCGAGCAGCACCTCTCCCCACGGATCGATCACCAGCGAATGACCGTAAGTCGCGCGGCCGTCCTGATGCACCCCGGTCTGCGCCGCCGCGACGACGAACGCCGCGCTTTCGATCGCACGCGCGCGAAGCAGGACGTGCCAGTGCGCCGCGCCGGTCGGTCGCGTGAAGGCAGCGGGAACGGTGAGAACCGTCGCGCTGGCGTCGGTCAGCGCGCGGTAGAGGTCGGGAAAGCGCAGGTCGTAGCAGATCGACATGCCGAGCGCGCCGGCGGGCGTATCGACGACCATCGCCCGGTCGCCTGCGGTGTAGCTCGCCGATTCACGCCAGCTTTCGCCGGTCGGCAGGTCGACGTCGAACAGATGCAATTTGTCGTACCGCGCCCGGATCGTCCCCACATCGTCGATCACGAAACCGCGATTGGCGAGCTTTCCGTCCTCGCGACGGATCAGCAGCGAACCCAGATGAATCCATAGGCTGTGCTCGGCCGCTGCGGCGCGCACGGTCGCGAGTACCGCGTCGCTCGCTTCGTCGCGGATATTGCTCGCCGCCCGCTCGCGGTCGCGATCGACCAGCCCCGACACTTCGGGCGTGAACAGCATTGTCGCCCCGCCCGCGTTTGCCTCGGCGATCGCCTGAACGATGGTGGCGACATTGGCGGCGGGATCGATCCCGCCACTCATCTGGAGCAGCGCGATCTTCATGCCGCGAGAAGCGGATCGAGTCCCCCGCGCGCGTCGAGCGCGGCGAGATCATCCGACCCGCCGATATGCTTTCCGTCGATGAAGACCTGCGGCATCGTCATCCGCCCGCCCGAGCGCTGGACCATCTCGGCCTTCTTGGGGCCGCCCATCGTCACGTCATATTCGACCGGCTCGACGCCCTTCGATGCGAGCAAGCTCATCGCGCGCGTGCAATAAGGGCACCACGCCTTGGTGTAGATTTCGACCTTTGCCATCGTACGAAAAGGTGGAGAGCGAGGTCGCGCTTGTCAATCGAACGAGTCGCCGACCACGCGTGCCCAGCACAGCACGGTGACCTTGGCCGCTCCGCCCTTGAGCAACGCCCGCGTGCACGCGTCGGCGGTCGCACCGCTGGTATAGACGTCGTCGATCAGCACGATGTGGCAGTCCTCGAGCCCGGCGCGGCGCGCAGGATCGACCACGAACGCCGCGCGGACCGCCTGCCGCCGTTGGCGCGGGCCCATGCCCTTGAGCGCGGGCGTCCGGCGCGTGCGATGCAGGAGCAGCGGGTCGTGCGCGATGCCCGACGTCCGCGCCAGTGCGGCGGCGATCAGTGCGGCCTGGTTGAATCCCCTGCCCCATAAGCGCCAGCGATGCAGTGGCACCGGCACCATCAAGCCTGCATCCGCTGGCAAATGCCGCGCCATCAACCGCGCCGCCGTCGTCGCGAACGCCAACCGTCCGCCATATTTGAGCCGCAACGCCAGCGTCCGCGCGACCGGGCCGTACGCCACCGCCGCCCGTGCGCCCGCGTGACGCGGCGGGTGGTCGAGGCACGCGGCGCATTGCGCCCCCGGACCGCGATCGATCGCGAAGGGCTGGCAGCACGTCGCACACCACGGCGGCCCGAGGAAATCGAGCGATCCCCAGCAATCGATACAGAAGCGATGATCGCCGCGCACCACCGCGCCGCACCCGGGGCAGCGCGGCGGCAGCGCCAGCGCCAAGGTCTCGCCGAGGATCGCGGTTACCCCCATCGCGCCCTTGTCGCGCGCGCGCGGTGGCGGCACAAGCGCCCGCGCATGGACACCCCCGAAATCTTCGACCGCGCCGCGCGCCGCCAGCGCCGCGACCGGGCAGCGGCGAACTGGCGCGACCACGATTTCCTGCGCGCGGCGATGCTCGAGGGGATCGCCGACCGGCTCGCGAGCGTGAAGCGCGATTTCCGCGACATGCTCGATCTCGGCTGTTTCGACGGGACATTCGCATCGCCGCCGGGCGCTGCCGTCACGCGGATCGACGCCGGCGCCGCGTTCGCGCGTCGGGTGGGCGGTATCCAGGCCGACGAGGACGCTTTGCCCGTCGCACCCGACAGCTTCGACCTGGTCGTGTCGGCCGGGGTGCTCGACAGCGTCAACGACGTGCCCGGCGCGCTGACGCAGATCCGCCGTGCGCTGCGCCCCGATGGGCTGTTTCTCGGCGCCTTTATTGGAGGTAGCTCTCTGAGCGTTGCGCGTGCCGCGTTCCGCGAAGCTGAGGCCGATCGCCCGGCCGCACGCTTTCACCCGATGGTCGATGTGCGATCAGCGGGTGACCTGCTCGTCCGTGCGGGGTTCGCGCTGCCGGTCGCCGACAGCGAAGCGCTGACCGTTCGCTACCCCGACCTGTTCCGGCTGATCGCCGATCTGCGCGGGATGGCGGCGAGCAACGTGCTGCGCGGCCGCGTGCCGCTGACTCGCGCGACCATTGCGGCTGCGGCGAGCGCCTTCGCCGGCCACGCCGATCCCGACGGGCGCGTGAGCGAACGGTTCGAGATCGTCTTCCTGACCGGCTGGGCGCCCTCGTCCGACCAGCCCAAGCCGGCGAAGCGCGGCAGCGCGACCGCGTCGCTGGCCTCAGCGCTCGGCCGCTAGCGTCTCGGCCAGCGGTCGGTCGGCGGGCGGCATGGCGAAGCGTCCGAACTCGGTCGGCACACTCCAGCAAATCTCCGCCGCGTCGATCGCCCGCGCCTCGCCCCGCCACGACCGGCAGCGATAGAGCAGCAACGTCAGGTGGCGCTCGCCCGGCGACTCGCTGAACGCGACGGGGGTCAAATCGGCGGCGTCGATCTCGATCCCCAGTTCCTCGCGCAATTCGCGCACCAGCGCCGCCCTGGGCGTTTCGTCCGGCTCGACCTTGCCGCCCGGGAATTCCCACAACCCGGCATGCTGCCTGCCCGCCGGCCGCCGCGCCAGCAGCACGCGCCCCTCCGCATCGGTCAGCGCTACCGCGACCACCAGCATCGTCATTTGGGCACGCACTCCTGTCCTGTTGTCATTTCGTTAACGAACCCCGCTTAACCCCTTCACCCAGATTGGGGAGCCGTTCGCGGCAAAAAGACTATGATGCACTTGCTTCGCCTCGTGGCCGAGTGCCGCAGAGCCGCAACCGCCGTCGAGTACGGCCTGATCCTCGCGCTTATCGTGCTGACGATGTTCGGCGCGCTGCAACTGACCGCCGGCGCGACCATCGATATGTGGGGCAACGTCTCCAACAAGGTGCAGGCCGCACACTAAGTGCCCGACCGGCAACGCCTTACCGGGCTTTAAGTTTTTATCAACCTGCCAAGCTTAGTGATTCGGGCTGCTGGTCGGGGGCATCTCCGGTTCCAGCCGGGTAACTGAAGTTGCAACATTGGAGACCAGCCATGAAGACCGTTCGCAAGATTTTCACGAACAAGAAGGGTGCCACCGCCATCGAGTACGGCCTGATCGCCGCGCTCATCGCCGTCGCCGCGATTGCCGCGATGCAGGGCCTGGGCAACCAGCTGAAGACCACGTTCACCAACGTGTCGTCGAACATGAAGGCTTCGTAAGCTTCGCTTACAGCTTTTGAAGGAGGGCGGTGGAACTTCGGTTCCGCCGCCCTTTTTCTTGGTCTAAGCGACGCCGCTTGTTTCAGGACGTTTTGTCGGCCTCGATCTTCAGCAAACGCTCTGCATCGGCATTCTGAATAACGTTGATTTCCAGATCGCGCCGCCACGGCTCGTCGTAGATTTCGAAATATACCTCGAATCCCATCGCCCGCAGCGCGGCGAGCCGGTTCGCGATCCCCCGATCAGCGACCAGTTCGTCTTCGATCGCGCGAGCCTCCGCGCCGAAACTCTGTAACCTTTCCGCTTGACCAGCCATCCGGTAAGCGACGCCGATTTTGAAGTATTTGCAGTCCGGCGTCCGAACGCGCGCGTTCGCCATGTTGAGCAACAGAACGCGCGGCGACAATTGTTGAAGGACGTAAGCCTTCCACCGCGAACGGTCGTCGCCTGTGTCCACGGCTCCTGCTCTGCCTACAGTCTTCCCATCGCGAGGAACTTGTCGCGGCGGTCGAGCTTGAGTTGATCGGGCGACATATTGTGGAGGCTGGCCAGCGCGCCCTCCATCGCATCACCCAGCGCCGCAATCGCCGCGTCGGGGTCGCGGTGCGCGCCGCCGAGCGGCTCCGCCACGATCGTGTCGATCACGCCGAGCCCCTTGAGGTCCTGCGCGGTGATCTTCATCGCATCCGCTGCATCGGAGGCCTTGTCGGCGGTCCGCCACAGGATCGACGCGCTGCCCTCGGGCGAGATCACCGAGTAAACGGCGTGCTCGAACATCAGCACGCGGTTGCCCGCCGCGAGCGCGATCGCGCCGCCCGAGCCGCCCTCGCCGACCACCGCCGCGACCATCGGCACCTTGAGTTTGAGGCACGCTTCGGTGGAGCGCGCGATCGCTTCGGCCTGGCCGCGCTCCTCCGCCTGCACGCCGGGGAATGCGCCCGACGTGTCGACGAGCGTCAGCACGGGGAGCCCGAACCGGTCGGCGAGCTCCATCAGGCGGATTGCCTTGCGATACCCCTCGGGCTTGCCCATCCCGAAATTGTGCTTGAGCCGGCTCGCGGTGTCGTCGCCCTTTTCGTGGCCGATGACCATCACGCGCGTGCCGCGAAACGTCGCGAAACCGCCCAGGATCGCCTGGTCGTCGCCGAATGCTCGGTCGCCGGCCAGCGGCATGAAGTCCTCGAACAGCCCGGCGACGTAATTCTTGAAATGCGGCCGGTCGGCATGGCGCGCGACCTGAGTCTTCTGCCACGGCGTGAGTTTGGCGTAGGTCGACTTGAGCAGCGCATCGGACTTGGCCTGCAGCCGCGCGACGTCGCTGTCGATGTTGATCGCGCCGTCGGCGGCGGTCTCGCGGAGTTCGTCGATCCGCCCCTGCAAGTCGGCGATCGGCTTCTCGAAATCGAGGAAAGTAGGCATCGGCGGGGGTTAGGCGCGCTTCAAATGCTCGTCAACGAGCGGGTGGCGCGTGTTGACGAGCTCGACCAGCTTCTTGCTGTCGATATGCGTGTAGATTTCGGTGGTCGCGATATCGGCATGCCCGAGCATCGCCTGGAGCGCGCGCAGGTCGGCGCCGCCTTCGAGCAGGTGCGTCGCGAAGGCGTGGCGCAGGACGTGTGGGCTCACGCGGTCGGGCGGGATGCCGGCCTCGGCCGCGAGCGCCTTGATCAGCTGATAGAGCCGGACGCGCGACAAATGGGTTTTACCCGAGGGAAACAGCCACGCGCGGTCGCTCGCGACATACTCGCGCCACGCGGCGACGGCGGCGCGCGCACGGTCGGAGATCGGCGCCAACCGCTCGCGCCCGCCCTTCCCCTTCAGAATGAGATACGGCCGGTCGGGCTGGATCGCGTTGCGCGGCAGCGACACCAATTCGGTCGCGCGCAGGCCCGAGCCATAGAGCAGTTCGACCAGCGCCGCGAGCCGCAGGTCGTTGGGATCGGGGGGCGTCCGCGCCTGGCGCTCGGCGATCGTGGCGAACAGGCGATCGACGTCGGAATGGCTGAGCACCTTGGGCAGCGCGCGCCGTGCGCCGGGACGCGGCAGCGCAGTCCCGGGATCGTCGGCGCGATGCCCTTCGTCGGCGAGGAACGCGAAGAATCGTCGCAACGCGGCCGATTTACGTGCGACGGTCGCCCGCGACAGGGCCGACCAGCCGTCGCCCAGCTTCGCGAGATCCGCCGGGCTCGCCTCGGCCAGCCCGCCGCCCAACGCCTCCGACGCCAGCCGCAAGTCGCTGGCATAGGCCACGATCGTGTTCTTCGCCGCGCCCGCTTCGGCGGCCAGCATCTCGAGAAAGCGCTCGATCAGCGCGCGGTCGTCGCCCGGACGCCCGCCGGTCACACCCGAGTCACCGCCTCGGCCGCGACCATTCGCGCCCAGCCGGTCAGCCCGACCACGCGCAACGCGTTGACGACATGGAACACCGCTTGCGGCGACACGCCGTGCCAATCGGTGGTCTGCATGCCCACCGCGCTCAGCACGAGCACTTCGCCCGGACGCCCCTCGGCGGCGGCGCGGTCGATCGCGCGCGTCCAGCTATTCTCGCCCGCGACGTCGACGCCGTAACTCTGCGCGACGCCGGTATCGAGCCGTCCGAGTCCCGCCAGCCCGGCCGCGAACATCTTCTGCTTTTCCGCGCTGACCGAGAAGGCGCCGACGTCGCCCGAGGCGTAGCGCGCCGCGTTGTTCGGATCGGCGAGCGCGATAAGTGCCCAGCCCAGACTGCCGCGCGCGACAATATTGCGCCAGCGCAACGCCGACCCGTCCATCCCGGCGCTGATCATCGAGGCGATCAGGTCGTCGCTGCCGTCGGTCGCGCCCGCCACCGGCACGCGCCCGGCGGCGCGCGCGGTGAGGACAAGGCGGCCATAATGCGCCGGCTCGCCCACATCGGCGCCCTTCCACAGCCCGCGCAACGCATCGAGACGGCCGTCGCGGCTCGACGCGGAATAGGCGTTCTTCAGGTCGCTCGCGATCGCATTGGCGCCGGTCCCGGTTTCGTCACCGGCATCGACCAGCCCGTACAGATCGACCAACGCCGCATTCGACAACACGCCCTGCGCCGCCGCCAGTTCGGCATATTGCGCGCGCTTGGTCGGGGCGAGGTGCGGCGACAGCACTTGCCAGTACCGCATCTGCACGCCGGTGTTGGCGAACAGTTCGTCGGGGATATCCTCGCCCGCGGCGGTCGCGAGGCCGTAGCGCCAGCTGTTGAGCCCGGGCACGCTCGCCCATTCGATTGTCACGTCCTGGCGGTTCGACCCCTTGCCCGCGATCTTCTGCGCGAGCAGCAGATCGATGCCGGTCGCGACTCGCTGCGCCTGCGCCATCAGCGGCTTGGCTTGGCTCGGCGACGACGACAGCCCGGCGCACATCGCGCGCGCCAGCACCCAGGCTGGCTCGTCCGATACCTTCACCGCATCGGTCGCCAGTGGGCACATCGCGCCGACATCGCCGGTCGCCAGCGCCGCCTGCATCGCGACCTGATAGAGCTTCGGGGTATAATCCTGCGGGTCGACCGACTGGACGATCGCTCGGCCCATCACCGATTCGCCCATCCGCAGCAGCAGAAACGCGCGTTCCGCGGCGAAATCCGCGCCGTTGACGTTGCGCGGCGTGTCGAGCGGCTCGGCGAGCAAGCGGCGCAGCGCGATCGACACCCAGCGCGACGCGATCGGCGCCTGGGTCGAGCGCATTAGCGCTTCGATGTAGCGCCCGTCCGCGGCGCCGAACGCTCTCGGGTTCACCACGCCATCAGCGGGCATGATTCCGACCTGGTCGAGCGAGCGCCGCGAGGAATCGGGCAGCGCGTAATGGACCGAGCCGAACGGGGGCGGCGGCGGCGCGTTGAGCGGCAGGCCGGTGACGGGATCGGTCGCGACGGGCGTCGGGACCGGCGCTGCGCCTGAGGGCGGTGCGGCTGGCGCGGGTGCGGCCGCGACAGGCGTAGCGGCGGAAGAGGTCGGCGCCGAGGCGGGCGCGGGAGCGGCGCGCGTCGGCGCCGGACGCGGGGTCGGCGCCGGAGGCTGGTCGAACCCTGGCGGCAGGATCGATTCGGGCTTTTGCTGCGCGAACGCCGCCCCGCCGATGGCGAGCAGCGCGAACGCGGAAAGGCCAGTCTTAACCCTGGAGATTGCCAAGCGACACGGCCTTTTCAACGCGGGTCGGCTGCTTCTCGTGCGCGCGGGTCGACAGCAGGATCATCCCCCCGACCAGCACCACCACCACAACGATCAACACCATCATCATCCGCGACATGCGACACATACTCTCGTTCGAAACACCGTCGTGCACACCCGGATTGTGGACGAGCACGAGGTGCGCTGTATAGCCGATAACGCATGTTGCAAAGCGCCCCCTCGCCCAAGACGTGGACCGGCAAGCCGATCGTGCTCGTCGGGCTGATGGGCGTGGGCAAGTCGACCGTCGGGCGGCGGCTGGCGGCGCGGCTCGGGGTGCCGTTCGCCGACGCCGATCACGAGATCGAGGCGGCCGCCGACATGACCATCGGCGAAATCTTCGAGAAATTCGGTGAGCCCTATTTCCGCGACGGCGAGCGCCGCGTTATCGCGCGGCTGGTCGACGGCACGCCCAAGGTGATCGCGACCGGCGGCGGCGCGTTCATCAACGGCGAGACGCGCGCGATGATCCTGAAACAAGCGATCGCGATCTGGCTCGACGCACCGCCGCATGTACTGGCCGACCGGGTCAAGCGCCGCGACACGCGGCCGCTGCTGCGCAACCGCGACCCGCATCAGGTGCTCGCCGAGCTCGCCGCGGTGCGCAACCCGATCTACGCGCAGGCCCCGATCCGCATCGCGAGCGATCAGGCGCCGCACGAATCGGCGGTGGTCGCGATCCTCAAGGCGATCGGCTGGAGTGCGAAGCCATGACCGTGATTCCGGTATCGCTCGGCGCCCGCAGTTACGACGTGGTGATCGAGCGCGGGTTGCTCGGTCGCGCCGCCGAGTATTTGGCGACGCTCGCGCGCGGGCGGTCGCTGGCGATCGTTAGCGACGCGAATGTCGCGCCGCATCTCGCGACGCTGCAGGCCGCGCTCGCTGCCGCCGGGATCGCGAGCGAGGCGATCGTGCTCCCGCCGGGCGAAGGGACCAAGAGCTGGAACCAGCTCGAGACGCTGACCGACCGCCTGCTCGCGCACGGCGTCGAGCGCGGCGACCACGTGATTGCGCTCGGCGGTGGGGTGATCGGCGACTTGGTCGGGTTCGCCTGCGCGATCGTTAAGCGCGGCTGCGGGTTCGTCCAGATCCCGACCACGCTGCTCGCGCAAGTCGACAGTTCGGTCGGCGGCAAGACCGCGATCAACACGCGCGTGGGCAAGAATCTGATCGGCGCGTTCCACCAGCCGTCGCTCGTCCTGATCGACCCCGACGTGCTCGACACACTGCCGCCGCGCGAGCAACGCGCGGGGTATGCGGAGATCGTCAAATACGGCCTGATCGACGATTTCGCCTTCTTCGAATGGTGCGAGGCGAACGGCGAGAAGCTACTCGCCAGCGACCCGCAAGCGCGCGAATACGCCATCGCGCATTCGGTCGCCGCCAAGGCGCGGATCGTCGCCGAGGACGAACGCGAGACGACCGGCAAGCGGGCGCTACTCAACCTCGGCCACACCTTCGGCCACGCGCTGGAGGCGGAGGCCGGCTTCTCCGACAAATTGCTTCACGGCGAAGCGGTCGCGGCGGGGATGGCGCTGGCCTTCGCCTATTCGGCGCGGCGGGGGTTATGCGCGGGCCAGGATGCCGAGCGAGTCGCCGCGCACCTCCGCGCGGTCGGCCTGCCCGATAGCGTAACCGCGGCGGGCATTACCGCGAGCGGGGCGACGCTGGTCGATCACATGCGTCACGACAAGAAGATGGACGCCGGCACCCTCCCCTTCCTCCTTGCGCACGGGATCGGACGGACCTTCGTTGACCATTCGGTCGATCTGACTGACATTGCAGCGTTTTTGGACGGGGAAAATTGATGATCGCTTCGTTATTCGCAGCCTTGCTCGCATCGCAGGGCGCCGCCGCGCCCTTGCCGCCGGCGGGAAAGTGGACGGTCGAATATCAAAAGGACATGTGCATCGTCTCCCGGCCGTTCGGCCCCGCGGAGGCACCGATCATCTTCGCGCTCAAACCCGCCGTTTCCATGGAGGAAACGGGTCAGGCGCTATACGTCGTGGCGCCCAATGCCGGTGGCAATGGCGGCTATCGGCAGGGCCACGCGACGATCTCTCTCGATCCGCCCAAAGAAAGCCGCAAGGTCGACTTTACGAGCTGGATACCGGCCCGCGGAAAGGTGCGCACCTATCAAGTCTATGCCGATGCCGACATGGTCAAGGCGATGGACGACACCGCCAGCGTATTGATCACCGCCGGCAACGAGCATTTCTGGTTCGATACCGGCAAGATGCGGGCGGTGTTGAAAGCGATGCGAGCCTGCAACGAAGACCTGATCCGGAGCTGGGGCGTAGATCCTGCGACGATGGCGCGGACATTGCCCGGATCGAATGCGGCATCCTGGTTTCCGCAGGACAGCTATCCGGCGAGTGCCAAGCGGCGCGGTGCGCAGGGCCGAAGCGTCATCGTCATCACCGTGTCGCCGGAAGGAACGCCAACTGCCTGTCGCGCCGTCGTCAATGCCGCCCCCGACCTCGACGAGACGACCTGTCGGTTGGCCATGCGCAACGCCCGTTTCGAACCGTCGACAGGTACGACGGTCCGGTACGGCGTGCTGGGGGTGCGTTGGGAGTTATGGGACTTCTAGGCAGCGCGGCGCATATTCCATGCCAGCCATAACCACCCCGCGATCATCATCACGCCACCGATCGGCGTAATCGCGCCGACCGGACGCGGCGCTCCGAGCGCCAATGCGTAGAGCGATCCGGCGAACAGCGCACCACCGCCGACGAACAATGCCGCCGGCCCGCGCGCGCCCATGCGCAGCGCGACGAGCGCGGCGACGGCGTGGATCAGCTGGTACTGCCCACCGGTCTTTAGCAAATCGGCGACGTCCTTGCCCGCCCAATGCGCGCCGAACGCGCCGGCGGCGATCGCCATCGCGCCCGACAGCGCCGCCAGGACGCCGATCCACCTCATCGCAAGACTCCCCACTCCCTCAACGCGGCCGGACCGCGTTCGACCGCCAGCGCCGCGCCGACGACCAGCGCCGCCGCGCTGATCGCCAACACGGCGCCCGCGACCATATCCTTCGCCGCCGTGATCTCGTCGTGCAAACCGGGATGGAGCAAGTCGATTACCGCCTCGATCGCGCCGTTGAGCAGTTCGAGTGCGAGGATCAGTGCGGCGAGCATCGCAACGAGCGCCCACCAGATCGGTGCTGGGCGCAACACCACGAGCGCCGCCGCCGCAGCGACCCCAATCACCGCTTGCGTGCAAAAACTCCGCTCACGGCGCCATCCGGCGCGCCAGCCCGCCAGCGCGAAGCCCAGCCGCTCGCGAAACGGGCGGTTCTTCACGGCTCCTGCCCCCGTCCCAGTTCCTCCCCTCCGTCGTCGACCCCGGTCACGCCGACGGTGTGGCGTTCGGTCGCGGCGGCGAGTTCCTCGCGCTCGTCGATCGTGATGATCCGGTCGCGCGCCGCGCGCAGGTCGCCCGCCTCATATTGCGCGCGCAGCCGTTCCTTGTCGCGCGCGCGGTACATGTCTTCGGCGCGGTCGATCTGTTCGCCGTCGACCTGGATCGCCTCGAGCGCCATGCGCCCCATCTTGACCGCCGATTCCATCACTTCGCGCACCACGCCGGACACCGGCGAGCCCTTGAGTTTGATCAGCGCGCGACGGTCGTAGGTGCGCGCGAAGATCGAGGCGGCCGGGAATGCCTCGTGCACGCCCTCGATCAGATCGGCGTCGAGCTGGTCGCCATCGATACAGAACAGGATCAGCTCGGCGTCGTGCGCGCCCGCCTGGCGCAGCAAATCCATCCGCGTACCGTCGCCGTAATAGACCTTGGCGCCGAATTCGCCCGCGACGTCGATCATCTCGATATCGGTGTCGATCAGCGTCACCGGCACGCCCGCCGCGATCAGCATCTGCGAGACGGTCTGGCCGAACCGCCCGTAGCCGACGATCAGCGCGTTGGCGCCGTCGGCGCGCGGTCCCTCGCGCTCGCCGGTTTTCACCGGCGCCTCGCGAAACTTGGCGGTCGCCATCATCAAGAACGGCGTGGTCGCCATCGACAGCGTGATGACCGCGCTGAAGATGCTGACCGCTTGGGTGTCGATCAGCATCGCGCGTTGCGCCTGCGCGAACAGCACGAAGCCGAACTCGCCGCCCTGGCTGAGCAACAGCCCGAGCGCGAGCGCTCCGCGCCAGTTCATCTTGAACGCGAGGCCGATCCCCATCACGATCGCCGCCTTGGTCGCGATCAGCGCGGCCGCCATGCCGACCACCATCAGCGGCCGGTCGGCGATGACGTGGAGGTTGAGCATCATGCCGACCGCCAGGAAGAACAGCCCGAGCAGGATCGAGCGGAACGGCTCGACATCGGCTTCGAGTTCGTGCCGGTATGGCGAATCGGCGAGCATGACGCCCGCGACGAACGCGCCGAGCGCGGTCGAAAGGTGGAGGAACTCCATCAACGCCGCGGCGGCGATCACGGTGAACAGCGCGGCGAACACGAACATCTCGCGCTCGCCGAGATTGCCGATCACGCGGAACAATGGACGCAACAGGTAACGCCCCGCGAGTACCAGCCCGGCGATTGCCAGCACCGTCTCGACGAACAGCAGCCATCCGGGCGGTCCGCCCAGGTCGGCGGGGTTGCGCGACAGGATCGTGACGAGCGTGATCAGCGGGATGATCGACAGGTCCTGGAACAGCAGGATCGCGAACGCGCGCTCACCAAACGGGGTGCGCAGCCGCCCCGCCGATTGCAGCATCGGCAGCACCTGCGCGGTGGACGATAAGGCGAGCGGCAAGCCGAGCACGAGCGACGCCGCCCAGGTCGTGTTGCTGACAGCGTGGACGATCGCGGAGACGGCAAGCCCGCACGCGACGACTTGAATCAACCCAAGCGCGAAGATGTCCTGCTTCATCTTCCACAACCGGCTCGGGTTGAGCTCGAGCCCGACGATGAACAGCAGCAGCGTGATGCCGAGCTCGGCGACGCCGATCTTGCCCTCCGCATCGCCGATCAGATGGAACGCTTGCGGCCCGATCAGCGCGCCCGCGACGAGGAAGCCGAGGGTCGCGCCGAGCCCGAGCCGGCGGAACAGGATGACGAACACGAGGCCGGCGCCGAGCATCACGACGCCGTCGCGGAGCATCGACCCGTCGCCCATCAGACGGTTGCCTGCGCGGCGGCGTCGGCGCCTGCCTCGAACGCGAGCCGGATCGACGGGTGGCGCGCGGTGACCGCCAGCGCGGGGGTAAAGATATCGAGATCGGGCCAGTCGGGCAGCGGCCCCTCACCCGCCAACCAGACCGTGAGTTGATCGCGGGCGGCGATCAGCTCTTCGGGCGTCCGCCCGATCGCGTGCGCGGCGAACAACGACGACGATGCCTGACCCAGCGCGCAGGCGCGGACGAGCATGCCGATCTCGCTGACCCGCCCGTCGGTCAGATTGAGATCGACCGTCACGCGGCTGCCGCAGATGGGCGAGCGCTTTTCGGACGACCCCATTGGATCGCTTAGCCGCTCATGATGCGGAATCGATGCCGCCAGCCGCAGAATATCGGTGTTGTAGAGCGGCGCGTTCATCGTTTCGGGGATGTAGGCGACGGCGCCGCATCATGCACCCCCGTTATTGGTCACGATCAACGGGAAACGTGGGGCTTTGGCTTGACCGGTCTCTTCACGTTTGCGGACGTGGGAGTCGACTTGGGTTCGGGCGCGCTATCGTTTTCCACCGCGTCGTTGGAATTGTCGGAACTCCCGAACATCGCCTGCCCGCTCCGCCGCTTGCCGATCACGTCGGCAACATACGCGCTCGTCGCGTTGAGCAGCGGGTAGGTGCGCGCCTTGGTCAGCCAGAGCGGCCGCTGCTTCGGTCCGCCCGCCGCGGTATCGGTGACGAGCACGAGCAACAGAAAAGCGAGGCTTGCCAGGATCAGCCCCTTGAGCGCGCCGAACCCGAACCCCATCGCACGGTCGAGCGGGCCGAGGATCGAGGTCCGGGTGCGCTTACCGATCGATTGCGCGAGCATCCGCCCCGCGAACCATGCCGCGCCGGCAATCAGCGCGAACGCCAGCACCGCGGCGCCCGTCGGCGTCGCGATGATGCCGCTAAGCGCCTGCGTCACCGGCGCGTGCACCAGCTTGAGCGCGAACACGACGAGCACCCAGGCGAACAGCGACAATACTTCGCACACGAACCCGCGCATCCAGCCAAACGCGGCGGTCGCGCCGACGCCGAGCAGGACGAGGATATCGAGCGTATGCAAACCCATGAGGCGAAGGGCTAGCCGCGCCCCAGCATATGGTCAACGAGGGCGCCGAGCGTCTTGAATCCACTGACCTTCATCGCGCGATCGCCCTTGGTCGCCGCCGGCCCCATCGCGCGCTCGAACCCAAGCTTGGCGGCTTCCTTCATGCGCAGCGCGGCGTGCGCGACGGGGCGCACCTCGCCCGACAGCGCGATCTCGCCGAACGCCACTGCATCGGCGGGCACGGGCCGCTCGCTGAGCGCGGAGATCAGCGCCGCCGCGACCGCCAGATCCGCCGCCGGATCCTGCACCCGGTACCCGCCGGCGATATTGAGATAGACTTCGCAGGTCGAGAAACTCAGCCCGCACCGCGCCTCCAGCACCGCGAGGATCATCGCCAGCCGCCCGCTGTCCCAGCCGACCACCGCGCGCCGCGGTGTCGCGCCGGACGCCAGCCGCACGACCAAAGCCTGCACCTCGACCAGCACCGGCCGCGTGCCCTCGAGCGCAGGGAACACGGTAGACCCCGTCATCCCCTCCTCGCGATGCGTCAGGAACAGCGCCGAGGGGTTGGCGACCTCGCTCAGCCCGCCTGTCTCCATCGAGAACACGCCGATCTCGTCCGTCCCGCCGAAGCGGTTTTTGATCGCGCGCAGGATGCGATATTGGTGGCTGCGCTCGCCCTCGAAACTCAGAACGGTGTCGACCATATGCTCGAGCACGCGCGGCCCCGCGATGCTGCCGTCCTTGGTGACATGCCCGACCAGCACCAGCGCACTGCCGCGCTCCTTGGCGAAGCGGATCAGTTCCTGCGCGGAGGCGCGCACCTGGCTCACCGTCCCCGGCGCACCCTCGATCAGGTCCGAATGCATCGTCTGGATCGAATCGATCACCAGCATCGCCGGCGGCGGCCCCTGCCCCAGCGTCGTCAGGATGTCGCGCGTCGACGTCGCGGCGGCGAGCTCGACCGGCGCATCGCCGAGCCCCAACCGCCGCGCGCGCAGCCGCACCTGGTCGGCGGCTTCCTCGCCCGACACGTACACGACACGCTGTCCGCGCCGCGCGAGTTCGGCTGCGGCCTGCAACAGCAAGGTCGACTTCCCGATCCCCGGATCGCCGCCGATCAGCGTCGCGGAGGCCTCGACGAACCCGCCTCCCATCGCGCGGTCGAGCTCGGCGATCCCCGTCGCCATCCGCTCGGGCAAGGTGACCTCGGCATCGAGCCCGATCAACGCGATCGCGCGCCCGCCGGACTGCAGGTTATGCTTGGCCTGGAACGGCGTGACGTTGCCGCCGACTTCCTCGACCAGCGTGTTCCACTCGCTGCAATCGACGCATTGCCCCTGCCAGCGGCTCGCGACCGAGCCACATGATTGGCAGACGTAGCGTTTTTGGGGTTTGGCCATGACGACCGCCTACCCCAAAAAGAACGATAGGGGAACAGATGTCTTGCGGACGAGCGATCGCGATCAGGCGATCTTGAAGCCTTCCTTGTTCATCGCACGCGTCAGCGTGCGATTCCTCTCTTCGTCCAGTTGCGCCTTGAGCCGGGGGAACAGGCCGTCCTCTTCCTCGCGCATGTGATGCTCAATATCGGCCCGGAATTTCGCCATCGTCTCGAGGAATTTGGGCGTATCATTCGGCATGTTGTCGAGCTCGTAAAGATATTGCTTGACGTAACCGTGCTCCGAATTGAGCTCGTCTGCCTCTGCCACCATCCCGGCGTCGCGCAGCGCCGGATAGATCGCATTTTCTTCTTCGAGCGCGTGCTTGGCGAGCATGTGCTTGAGGTTGGCGAGCAGCATCGACCGCTTGACCTTGGCGCTGTCCGGCGTCGCCTGGATCGCGTCGAACACCAGCAAGGTCGCCTTGTGCTCGGCGGCAAGCGCGTCGTCCCAGTCGCCAGCGAAATAGGTCGGCGCCTGGACCGCGAACTTACGCCCGATCATTGCCAGCACACCGAGCGCCGCCCCGGCCGCACCTACCCCGGCGATCATACCGAGCGAGGCCGAGGGAACCTTCCCAGCCTTAGATGAGGAGCGTTCCTTCTGCTCGGCGGCGGCCATATCGAAAACTCCTGCTGGTTGCCTTCGATCAACCAACGACAGGCAGGAGAGTTTCATCAATTAGAGGGGACGCGCCGGTATCTTCAGCCCGCGCTGAACCGCCGGCCGTGCCAGCCCGCGTTCGAGCCATGCCGCGACGTTTCCAAACGCGTCGAACCCCACGATCTCCCGCGCCTCGTAAAACCCGATCAGGTTCCGCACCCAGCCCAGCATGGAAATGTCGGCGATCGTATATTCGTCGCGCATGATCCACGTGCGCCCCGTCAACCGCGCGTCGAGCACGCCGAGCAGCCGCTTGCTTTCCTCGACGTAGCGGTCGCGCGGGCGCTTATCCTCGAACTCCTTGCCGGCGAACTTGTGGAAGAAGCCGAGCTGCCCGAACATCGGGCCGAGCCCGCCCATCTGCCACATCAGCCAGGCGATCGTTTCCCACCGCGCAGCGGGATCGCTCGGGACAAACTTGCCCGTCTTGTCGGCGAGGTAGAGCAGGATCGCGCCGCTTTCGAACAGCCCGATCGGCTTTCCGTCCGGCCCGTTCGGATCGACGATCGCGGGAATCTTGCCGTTGGGGTTGAGGCTGAGGAATTCGGGCGACTTCTGGTCGTTCTTTTCGAAATCGACCAAGTGCGGCTCGTACGGCAACCCGGTTTCCTCCAGCATGATCGACACCTTCACACCATTGGGTGTCGGCAATCCATAAAGCTGAATGATATCAGGATTTTCCGCAGGCCATTTGTGTGTGATCGGGAAGTCCGAAAGGTCCGCCATCGTGGTCTCCGCATCTTGTCTCGCGGTGTAGATAGGCAAGCCCGCTTCATCCCGCTATGGGCGGCTCCATGGAACCTAGCGATCTTCGCGTCGCGCTGTTCTCGGGCAACTACAATTATGTCCGCGACGGCGCGAACCAGGCTCTGAACAAGCTCGTCGGGCATCTGCTCGCGCGCGGGGTGACGGTGCGCGTCTATTCGCCGACGACCGATACGCCGGCGTTCCCGCCGACCGGCGACCTGGTGAGCGTGCCCTCGCTGCCGATGCCGGGCGGGCGCGACGAGTTCCGGCTGGGGATCGGGCTGACCAAGGCGGCGCGGCGCGACCTGGAGGCATTCAAGCCCAATATCGTCCACGTTTCGGCACCCGATATTCTCGGCCACCGTGCGCTGACCTGGGCCGAAAAGAACGGCATCCCGAAGTTCAGCTCGATGCACACGCGTTTCGAGACCTACCCGCAATATTATCATATCGGCTTCGTCGTGCCGTGGATGATCCGCGCGTTGACCCGGTTCTACAACCGCGCCGACCAGGTCGTCGTGCCGGCACCGTCGTCGGGCGAGTTGTTGCGCAGTTGGGGCGTCACCGTGCCGATCGGCATCTGGTCGCGCGGGGTCGATCATCACCGCTTCAACCCGGAGGCGCGCAGCCTCGAATGGCGCCGCTCGCTCGGTATCGCCGACGACGAGGTCGCGATCGGTTTCCTCGGCCGGCTGGTGCTCGAAAAGGGTCTGGATATCTTTGCCGAGGTGATCGCCGCGCTCAAGCAACGCGGGGTCCGCCATCGCGTCATGGTAATCGGCGAAGGGCCCGCGCGCGGCTGGTTCGCGGAGCGCGTGCCCGAAGCGGTCTTCACCGGGTTCCAGTCGGGCGACGCGCTCGGCCGCGCGGTCGCGAGCATGGACGTGTTCTTCAACCCCAGCGTCACCGAATCGTTCGGCAACGTCACCGCGGAGGCGATGGCGGCGGGCGTTCCCGTCGTCGCGGCGCGCGCGACCGGCGCGGTCGACCTGGTGCAGGACGGCGTCACGGGGTTCCTCGTGCCGCCGCGCGACGTTGATGCTTATGCCGATGCGATCGGTCGGCTGGCGCAGGACGATGCGCTGCGGCTCTCGGCCGGACGCGCCGGGCACGAGGCGGCGAAGGTCTACGAATGGGATCCGGTCAACGAAGCGGTGATCGACGCGTATCTGGCAATGTTGGCGCGGTTGGCCCGCTAGCTCAGGCGGGCGGCTTCCACGTCCGCTCTTCCTCGGCGACGCGCAGCACGTCGTACGCCGCCTGGATCGCCTGAAAGCGTTTCGCGGCCTCGGCGTCGCCGGGACGCCGGTCGGGATGGTTTTCCTTCGCCATCTTGCGCCACGCGACGCGGACCTGGTCGAAGGTCGCATCGGGCTCGAGCTCGAACAGGTCGAGCGCGCGCATCTCGTCGCGTGATCGGCTGCCGTCGCCGGGACCGGCCCAGGCGTTGTGCTTCGATTGCGTATAACCGTTGGCGGTACGCGTCTCGTCGGCTTCCCGCTCGGCGGCTTCCTCGGCGGTGAGCCCCTCGAAGTAATTCCAGCCGCGGTTGTATTCGCCGGCATGCTCCTGGCAAAAATACCAGCGCTCGGGGCTGTTGGGCGATTTCGGCGCGGGGCAATCGCCCTTTTCGGTACAGCCGTGGCGATCGCACAGCCGGACGGTCGTCGCTTCGCGCGACGCGCCATAGCTGCCCCAACGGGGGAAGCCCCAGTTATCGGATCGGGTCGCGCGCGCCATGTGGGGGCACTTAGGGGCGGATGGTGCGAAACGCCACACCCTCAACCGTCATCCCAGCGAAAGCTGGGATCTCGCGCAGTCTGCTTAACTGCCTGAGACCCCAGCTTTCGCTGGGGTGACGGAAGATGATGCCAGAGGGTACATAAGCCGGGTTCTGTACTCCCGAAGGAGTGGCGACCATTCCTCTAGGCCCGCCATTGCTGACGGGCTCAAGCAACCAACCCGGGCGACGAGCTGAAACGAAGCCCATGCGCCGCCCCTATTCGGTCTTGCTCCCGGTGGGGTTTGCCATGCCGCGACTGTTACCAGCCCCGCGGTGCGCTCTTACCGCACCCTTTCACTCTTACCGGGCGAACCCGGCGACCTGCTCTCTGTGGCACTTTCCCTGGGGTCACCCCCGGCGGGCGTTACCCGCCACCGTCGTTCCGCGGAGCCCGGACTTTCCTCGCCCCCGTGACAAGCACGGGGCCGCGGCCGCCCGACCCTCTGGCGGTTAGCGCCTTACGCGTCGCCCTGCGGTTTGGGAAGCAGCAACGCCAACAGCAAACTCCTGCACTCGCCGTCGATTTCGCCGTCGATCAGTTCGGGACGGAAGCGGCGCTGAAACGCGACGACCGCGGCGAGCTTGTCGGTCACCTCATACCCGAAGCGTTCGAGCGCGAGCAGGAAGCCGGCGTCGCTCCACAGCGGGTCGATCAAATTCTTGGTCGGGCGCGGCATGGCGAGGCGCAGCCTGGCGAGCGTTCCCCAGGGAAAACGCTCGCCCGGGTCCTGCTTGCGCGTCGGCGCGATGTCCGAATGGCCGACGATGTTGCCGCGGGTGATGCCGTAACGCTGCTTGATGTCGTCGAGCAGCGGGCACAACGCGTCGATCTGGGCATCGGTGAAGTCGCGATAGCCGAATTCGTGCCCCGGATTGACCAGTTCGATCCCGACCGACGCCGAATTGACGTCGGTAATACCGCGCCAGTGCGACGCCCCGGCGTGCCACGCGCGCTTGTCCTCGGCCACCAGGCGGTGAACCGTGCCGTCCTCGTCGATCAGATAATGCGCGGAGACTTCGGCGGACGCGTCGGTCAGTCGCGAGATCGCCGCCTCGGCGCTCTCCATGCCGGTGTAGTGGAGCACGATCATCGTCACCGGCAGCTGCCGCTCGTTGAAATTGGGCGACGGGGTCTCGACAATGCTCACGACGCTGAGAATTGCGGCCAAGCGGGCCGAAAGTAAACCTATGCCGCCGCGGCAGCGGACCACGTGGGCTCGTACAGCCCGCGATAGCGCTGGCTTGGCTTGAATGCTTCGGTCTGGCCGATCACCGTCTCCCCCGCGCCCAGCACCAGCACGCCGTCGGGGCGCAGCACCTGCGCCAGCCGCTCGAGCACCTTGCGGCGCAGGTCGAGCGAGAAATAGAGCAGGACGTTGCGGCACAGGATCACGTCGAACCGCCCGATCGGCAGCGGGTCGGCGACCAGGTTCATGCGGCGGAACGAGACCATCCGGGTCAAGCCGGGGTTCGCGATCCAGTCGCCGTCGACGCTGTCGAACCATTGCATCATGCGGCGGATCGGCAGCCCGCGCTGGATCTCGAACTGCGTGAACCGGCCTGCCTTCGCGCGATCCAGCGCCGAGGCCGACACGTCGGTCGCGACGATTTCGGGCATCTGCTCGTCGATCTTCTCCGCGAACAGCATGGCGAGACTGAGCGGTTCCTGCCCGGTCGAGCAGCCCGCCGACCAGATCCGCGGGCGCCGCGTCGTCGGCACGTCGGCGATCACCTCACCGATCATGTCGAACACCGGCGAGTCGCGGAAGAACGAGCTTTCCTGATTGAGCAGTTCGTCGACGACGCGGTTCGCCAGCGCGCCGTTGCGGTCGGCGCGGATCGCGGCTGCCATGCTGTCGAGCGAATCGTGGCCGGTATCGCGCATCGAAGGCTTGAGCGCGGTTTCGATCCGCCAGCGGCGATTGGCGTCGATCTGCTGGCCGGTGCGCGCCTCCAGCAAAGCGGCGAATTCGGCGATCGGGCCGGCCGGGCGCGGGTTCAGCATGACGCTCGCCCGCGATCCGGCCGCCGCCGCCGCGCGATCAACTGGCCGATTTCGTCGGGCGGCAGGATCGCATCGGCGATGCCCGCGGTCACCACCGCCCCGGGCATGCCCCAGACCACCGACGAGGCGCGGTCCTGGACGACGAGACTACCGCCCGCCTCAGCGAGCGCGGCAGCGCCGATCACGCCGTCGCGCCCCATCCCACTCAACACCACGCCGAGCGCGCGATCGCCGAACGTTTCCGCGACCGATTCAAGCATCGGATCGACCGACGGCAGACAGCCGCTTGCCGACGACGCGGTCGACAGCCGCACCGCTGCGCCGTCACCCATCGAGACGCAACGCAGGTGCGCGCGCCCCGGGGCGATCAGGATGCGGCCGGGCCGAATGCGCGCGTGATCCTCGGCGACTTCGCACGGACGCCCCGCGAGCACCGCCACTTGTGCTGCGAAATACGGCATGAACGATTCGGGCAGGTGCTGCGTGATCAGGACCGGCAGCCGGAACTCCGCCGGTAGCGAGCGCAGTAATGAGCTGAGGGCATGGATCCCGCCGGTCGAGGCACCAATTGCGACGATATCGAAATCGTCGCCCGGCACGGTCGCGGCGGCGGGGGTGCGCGGCGCGACGACCTCATCGACCTGGACGAGCCGATCGATCTTTTCGTTGAGCAGACCCGCAAACCGCCCCGCGAACGCGCCTACCTCGGGCTTGACCAGGGTATCAGCGGCGCCGAGCGCGAGTGCCTGGATCGTCGTCGCGGCGCCATCGGCGCAGGCCGAGGACACGATCAGCACACGCGCGCCCCGGCTCGCGGCGATCAGGTCGGGGAGCGCGGTCAGCCCGTCGATCCCCGGCATCTCGATATCGAGCACGATCACGTCGACGCGATGCTTCGCCAGGAACGCTTGCGCGGCGTGCGCATCCGACACCGCGCCGGCGACGATGAACCGCCCTGCACCGTCGATCGCGCGCGCCATCACGGCCCGCGCGACGACCGAATCGTCGACGATCAGGACCGACGGCGGGGCGTCGCACTCTTCATAGTCAGGGACCGCAGCGGCCATTTCGGCAAACGCCGGATCAAGCCATGCCGACGATTTGGAGCTTACTTTCCAGCGTCTCGCGATCGAACGGCTTCATCACATATTCGTCGGCGCCCGCTTCGATCGCGGCGCGGATATACGCCATGCCGTTCTCGGTCGTGCAGAACACCACCTTGGGACGGCTGACGAGCGCGGTTTCGCGCAGCGCGCGGAGGAAATCCATCCCGCTCATCACCGGCATGTTCCAGTCGAGCAAGATCACGTCGGGCACCGCGGCCATGCAGCTGTCGAGCGCTTCCTTGCCATCGGCAGCCTCGCTCACTTCGAAATCGAGCGTTTCCAGGATGTGGCGGGCGACCTTCCGGATCACCTTGGAATCATCGACAACCAGACACGTCTTCATGACCGAAAAACCCCGTTACTTGGCCTTCGCCCATTATTTAGGGGCAAACGATGATCAGCGAGTTAATTGACCGTCACGGCTTCGTTCGTTGGCCCGTGGATCAGCGCGGTGAGGTCGATCGCCAGAATCGGCTCGCCGTCGCGCTCGATCTGGCCGCAACCCGCCGCTCGCCAGCCCCCGTCGAGCGCGATTCCCGAGGGCAACGGCGATGCCGCGAAGGGTGCGACGTCCTCCAGCGAATCGACCAGCACCGCATAATGATGCCCGTCGATCACCGTGATGACCGCGCGCGATCCGGCGATACCGAGCGGCGGCATGCCGAGCGCCGCGTGCGTGTCGATCACCGTTACCACGCGGCTGCGCAGCGCGGCGAGCCCGCGGATGTGGCGCGCGACACGCGGGGTCGGGGTGACGTGGCCGATATCCACCACCGATTCGACCTGCGCCGAATCGATCGCGACGCCCCGGCCCGCGATGTGCGCGATCAGGAAAAGCTGCTCGGTCATGCCGCCTCCACGCGCTTCGCGACTGCCGCGAGCAACCCGGCGCGGTCGTAGCGATAGACGCGGTCGAGCGCGCCGATGTCGCGGCGGTCGTTGCTGAGGAGAAGCGTGCGGCCGTCGCGGCTCGCGCCGGCGTCGGTGCTCAGGATCACGGCCGCCTGCTCGCTGTCTTCCGCCTTCGTCGCAACGCGATAGCCGGCGGCCTCGAGCACGGGCTTGAGGAAAGTCGCGATCCAGTTATCCGCTTCGCCGTCGATCAGGCACAAGGGCGCGCCGGGTTGGACCGTCTCGCCGGTGTCGGGGCCGAGCAGCCATTGCGGGTCGATCAGCTCGATCTGCTCGTCGGCGATCGTGACGACGCCCAGGATCGGTCCGGCCTGGGCCGAAGGCGTGATCTCGGTCGGGACCGCGACGATATCGACCGGTTCGGCGATGGCATAGGCCACCTCGGCGTCGCCGTCCGCGATCCGCAGCACCGCCAGCTCGGGACGCCCGGCGGTCTCGCCCAGCGCCGCGAGCGGGATGATCCGCCCGTCGACCAGCAATCGCATCCGCCCGCCGGTGAAGCGCGCGGCGTCGGCCGGCACGGTTTCGACCCGGTCGATGATCGCCAGCGGCACCGCGCGGCGGCGTCCGTCGAGATCCTCGAACAACAGGGCATCGACCGTCGGCGCGGCCGCTTCTTCGGACTCGTCGTCCTGGACCACGGCGTCGCGGGTGAAGTTGATCCCGGCCTCGGCCGCGATTCCCGCGCAATCGAGCAGCAGCATCGGCGACCCGCTGTCGGGCAGCGTCTGGCCGGCGTAGATACCGGTCGCCATCACCGCGGGCGCGGCGGGCTTGATGACAAGTTCTTCGTGATCGAGCACCGAATCGACCGCGACCGCGAAACTGCCGCCGCTCGCGCTGATGATCGCCAGCATGTCCACCGCGCCGGAAGCGGCCGGACACAGGCCCAGCAGAGCGCCGAGATCGACCAGCGGCATACGGCGGTCGCGCACCGTTGCGGTGGCCGTATCGCCCAGCAGGTCGACGCGGATCGCGTCACCGCCGATATGAACGATCTCCTCAATGGCCTGACGCGTGACGGCGAAACGCTGTCCGGCGATACCGATGACGATCGCCGGAATGATCGATAGCGTCAGCGGCACGTGGATCAGGATGCGCAGGCCGCGACCCAGTGCATTGACCAGCTCGATCCGACCGCCGATCTGTTCGATGTTGGCGCGCACCACGTCCATGCCGACGCCGCGGCCGGAGATCGCGGTGACTTCGTCCTTGGTGGAAAGGCCGGGTTCGAAAATCAGGTCGAGCTTGGCGCGTTCGCTCAGCGCCGACAGGTCGCGCCCGCGCGACTGCCCCGACGCCGTCAGTTTTTGGACCAGCCGGTCGGTGTCGATCCCGCGCCCGTCGTCGGCGATTTCGATGATGATCTGGTTGCCCGACTGGCGCGCCGAGACGACCAGCCGGCCCACCTCGCGCTTGCCCGCGGCGCGGCGTTCTTCGGCGGTCTCTACGCCATGGTCGATCGAATTGCGGATGATATGGACCAACGGGTCGCGCATCATCTCGATCATCTCGCGGTCGAGCTCGACATCGGCGCCCTCGATCACCAGTTGCACCGACTTGCCGACTTCGGCGGCGGTGTCGCGGACCATGCGGGGAAGCGCGGAGAACAACGCATCGACCTTTTGCATGCGCGTCCGCGTTACGGTGTCGCGCATTTCGGCGACGGTCAGCGACAGCCGGTCGAGCGCTGCCTCGATCCCGGGATCGCCCTGATGATCACGCATCCGGCGGGCGAGTTCGTTGCGCGCCAGCACCATGTCCGACATGCCGCTCATCATCCGGTCGAGCAATTCGGTCGAGAGCCTGACGCTGCGCTGCGCCACGCGCTGGTTGGTCGGCGCCTGTTGCGCGACCGGGGCAGCGGCCTCGGCACCCGCATCGAGCGCGGCGATCAGCAGATCCTCGCCGTTGTCGGGCAATGCAACGCCGGCATCGATCGCCTCGACGATCTCGCCGATACGGTCGACGATCGCGAGCACGGCGCTGACCAGCGACGCGTCGGGTTTGCGGTCACCGGCGCGAACCGCCGCGAGCACATCCTCGGCGGCGTGGCTCAGTCGCGCCAGACGCGGCAGGTCGAGGAAGCCGCAGCTCCCCTTGACGGTGTGGACGAAGCGGAAAATCGCATCGAGCCGCGCGCGGTCGTCGGGCTGCAATTCCCACGCGATAATCTCGCCCGAGAGCGCCTCGAGCGTCTCGCGCGTTTCGGCAATGAATTCCTGGAGCAGGTCGTCCATGGGTCCCCGGGGCTAAGCGCTTCCGCGGACCATGGAGGCAGACTGGTTAAGGAGGGCTTTACCCGCCAGCCGTTCCCGCGTGAATTGTCACGCCGAACAGCAGGATAGGCGAGTCCGGGTCGGATATCTGGACGCTGCCGTTTCCGGCCGCGACGAGTGAATGGACCAGATAGGCCGCCGCGCCGCGCGGCGTCACCGCCTCTTCGCCCAATTCGCCGCGTAAGGTCGTGCGCAGTTCCTGGTCGAGCACCAGCCGCGGCCCTTCGGCACGCACCACGATCTCGACCTTGTCGCCATCCGCTTCGGCGCCGATATCGAGCTGCCCGCCGCGCACCAGCGCATCGCCCGCGATCAACGCGAGGTTGAGCAGCACCTTGATCGCCGGCTTGGGCAGCGCGCCCTCGTCGACCATCCAGCCGATCGCGACCTTCCCGCCCTCGCTGAACAGCCCCTCAATCGCCGCACGCGCCTCGCGCGTATCGACCGTCTCGCCGAACCCGCCCGCCGCGCCGAACGCGAGGCGGAAGAATTTGAGCTTGTTGGCGGAGGCCTTTGCGCTTTCGTTGAGCAGGTCGAGGCACCGCTGCCGCATCTCCGGATCATGTTCGTCGGCGAGCAGTTCGAGCCCGTTGTTGAGCGCCCCGACGGGGCTGAGCAGGTCGTGGCACAGCCGCGAGCAGAGCAGACTGGCGAAATCGACCGGAGTGATGGTCATTGCAGGCGGGGCTTTCGTTTTGTTGCGAGCGTTGTGGCGACGGGAAGTTTGCGGCGCAAGCCGTTCCATGAACTTGCCTCCCCCCGGCGGAGGCCGGGGTCCAGCATCACGCCGGTCATAACCGAATCCCGGCCTTGCCGGGGAAGCGCTATAGTGAAACCGAATCGAATTGGCCGGCCGCATTCGATTGCCAAGCACGGGCACTGTCACGACCGACGATGATCCAGACTGCGCCGTCTCCCAACGCACTCGCCTTATCGCGCACCGATGGCTCCGCGCGGCCGGACGGATGCGAATGGTAGTGCCCGATGATGGCCCGCCCGCCACTGCGTGCCGCTTTGTACGCTGCGATCAACGCCTGCGGATCGATCTCGAACGCTGTCGCCGGGTCGTCGGCGACGTTGCGGCACGCCCGCACCTCTTCCACGCGCAGCCCGTCACCGAGCAAGAGGCCGCAGACTTCGACCTCCGGCGACGCGTCTGCTTCCGCCCGAATGGCCTCCAGCGCTTCCCTTGAAATCTCCAACCGCATCCCCATTTCCTACACGAATGGGTTCGGGGGTTTCCATCATCGAAGCGCAGGTTTCCGCCGCCGCGAACGGCTGGCGGCTCGACCGTGCGCTCGCCGACGCCGTGCCGGCCTTGTCGCGCGAGCGACTGAAGGCGCTGATCTCGTCGGGCGCCGTGAGCGACAGTACCGGGGCGCTGCTACGCGATCCCGCGAAGAAGGCGGTGGCGGGCGACGTGTTGTCGGTCGCCGTGCCCGATCCGAAACCTGCGCATAACGAAGCGCAGGACATTCCGCTCGTCGTCACGTTCGAGGACGAGCATCTGATCGTGATCGACAAGCCGGCGGGGCTGGTTGTCCACCCGGCGGCGGGGAATCTCGACGGGACATTGGTCAACGCGCTGCTCCACCATTGCGGCGGGAGCCTGTCGGGCATCGGCGGGGTCGCGCGACCCGGGATCGTGCACCGCATCGACAAGGATACCTCGGGCCTGATGGTCGCGGCCAAGACCGACCGCGCGCACGTCGGCCTCGCAAAACAGTTCGCCGGCCATTCGATCGACCGACGTTACAAAGCCATCGTCTCTGGGCGACTTTCGAAAACTTCGGGCACCGTCGACGCCCCGCTCGCGCGCAGTCCGCAGAACCGCAAGAAGATCGCGATCCAGCCGCATGGCAAGCGCGCCGTCACGCATTGGCGGCAACTTCGCAACCTTCGCGACGCCGCCCTGGCCGAGTGCCGCCTCGAAACCGGCCGCACGCATCAGGTGCGCGTGCACATGGCGTCGATCGGTCACCCCTTGCTGGGCGACCCGGTTTATGGTAGAACAAAACAGGCTCATCGGAAGGATTTGGAAACCCTGAATTTCCGCCGCCAGGCGTTGCACGCGGCCGTACTCGGGTTCATCCACCCCATCACAAGAGAAGCTTTGTCGTTCGAAAGCGAAATGCCTGCCGATATGCAGGAACTGTTCGATATACTGATTCATTGATTTATGTTGCAGCGCGGCAACGTCGCCTCTTCTGGGACGTTGTAGCTGTGGGAAAGGGAGTGAAGATCATGGCAAACCGCAGCAACGTCCCGGCGACGATTCCTGCTCTCGGCGGCGAGGCGAGCCTCAACCGCTATCTGGCCGAGATCAAGAAATTCCCCGTCCTCACCCCCGAGCAGGAATATATGCTCGCCAAGCGCTTCGAGGAGCATGGCGACACCGAGGCCGCGCATCAGCTGGTCACCAGCCACCTGCGCCTCGTCGCCAAGATCGCGATGGGCTATCGCGGCTATGGCTTGCCCGTGTCCGAGCTGATTTCGGAGGGCAATATCGGCCTGATGCAGGGCGTGAAGAAGTTCGAGGCCGATCGGGGTTTCCGCCTCTCGACCTATGCGATGTGGTGGATCCGCGCGTCGATCCAGGAATTCATCCTGCGCTCGTGGAGCCTGGTGAAGATGGGCACCACCGCCGCGCAGAAGAAATTGTTCTTCAACCTGCGCCGGATGAAGTCGAAGCTAGACGCGTTCGAGGATGGTGACCTGTCGGCGGAGAACCTCAAGAAAATCGCCACCGACCTCGGCGTGACCGAGGACGAGGTGACCAGCATGAACCGCCGCATGGCGATGGGCGGCGACACCTCGCTCAACGTCTCGATGCGCGAGGATGGCGAGGGTCAGTGGCAAGATTGGCTGCAGGACGACGCTCCGCTGCAGGATCAGGTCGTCGCCGAGACGCAGGAAGCGGACGTCCGCCACACCCTGCTGACCGAGGCGATGGACGATCTGAACGAGCGCGAGCGCCACATCCTGACCGAGCGCCGCCTGACCGACGACCCCAAAACGCTCGAGGAGTTGTCGCAGGTCTATGGCGTCAGCCGCGAGCGCGTCCGCCAGATCGAGGTCCGTGCGTTCGAGAAGCTGCAGAAGGTGATGATGCGGCTGGCCGGTGAGAAACGGTTGCTCGCGGCATAAGCCCCGCGCTAGCGTCGGTCCTCAACAAGTCGGGGACCGGCCATGTGGCGTTTCGTCAAGATACCCAAAGCGGTGGCGCTGCTCGCATTCCTGCTGCCGTGGATGACCGTGTCCTGCTCTAACACCAAGGTAGCGGAAGCGAACGGCTGGGAATTGGTGATCGGCCGGATTCGCCCGGTCGTCGCGGCCGCGACCGACAAGCCGCATGCGGCGCACCTCAATTACTATCTCGCCGCCGCGGTCGCGCTGATCGTCGTTGGTCTGCTCCTGTCGCTGATGCGAAAACGGATGGCCGTTGCGGTGGTTGCGACCTCGCTCGGTGCGCTGGCGCTGATTTGGGCGGGCGCCAATCAATATACCGCCCAGCATCTTGCCGACGCGGCGGCGAAGAGCGGACGCGATACGAACATGGATCAGGTTGGTGCATCGCTGATCCGGGTCGATTGGCAGATCGGTTATTGGGTCGCGCTGATCGCGCTCGGGGTCGCGGCGGTGCTCGCGTTCCTCGCGATCCGCGATCCCGACACGCGCTAATTCGGGCATGAAGCACGATGTCGTCGTCATCGGCGGCGGTGCGGCCGGGATCGCGGCGGCAAGGCGGCTGCACGAGGCGCGCGCCGACGTGCTGCTGGTCGAGGCGAGCGGGCGATTGGGCGGGCGGGCGCACAGCGTCGGCGTGCGGGGCGAAGTGCTCGACCTGGGCTGTGCCTGGCTGCACTCCGCCAATCGCAATCCGTGGACAAGGATCGCGCTCGCCGAAGGGTTTCAGATCGACCGCACCCCAGCCGGGTGGCGTGAACAATGGCACGATCTCGGCTTCTCTCAGGACGAGCGCGCCGCGTTCGAGGCGGCTTATGGCCAATGGCACGATCGCGCCGAGGGGTTTGTCCACGGCCCCGACCGGCCGCTGAGCGACTTCATTCCCGCGGACTCACCGTGGCGGCCGCTGATCGACGCGATTTCGGGTTATGCCAACGGCGCCAGTCTCGGCGACGTGTCGCTCCACGACTGGGCGGCGTACGAGGATGCCGCGGGCGACGACAATTGGCGGTTGCAGGAAGGGTACGGCACGCTGATTGCCGCGCATGCCAAGCGGCTGCCGGTCAAACTCGACACGCCGGTGTCGCTGATCGACCATCGCGGCACCGTGATCCGCCTGACCGTCCCCGGCGGCGTAATTGAGGCCGACCGCGTGATCGTCGCGGTGCCGACGCCGATCCTGGCCGATGGCGACCTGCGCTTCGACCCGCCGCTCGACGGCAAGCGCGCGGCCGCCGCCGCGCTCCCGCTCGGGCTAGCCGACAAGATTTTCCTAGGCATCACGGACGGCGATTACCCGCACAACGCGCATTTGATCGGCAATCCGCACTCGGCGAACACCGCGAGCTATCAGGTCGGTTGGCTTGGCCGCCCGGTGATCGAGGCGTTCTTCGGGGGCGACTGCGCCGAAGCGCTCGAGCGGCAGGACGATCGCGCCGCCGCCCACTTCGCGATCGGCGAGCTGGCCGGATTGCTCGGCAATGAATGGCGCTTGCGGCTGCAGCCGCTCGCGCGGACGCGTTGGCGAGCGGAGAAGTTCATCCGCGGCAGCTATTCGCACGCCAGGATCGGCCAGGCCGGGCAGCGCGCCGTTCTGGCGGAACCGCACGACGACCGCTTGTTCTTCGCCGGCGAGGCATGCCACGTGAGCGACTTCTCCACCGCGCATGGTGCCTACGAAACCGGGATCGCCGCCGCCGAAGAGGTGCTTGCCGCTGGGCGCCGTCCGCGCGTAGTGGCGAGCATGCCGCTCGCCGCGGTCCCTGCCTCCGCAACCGACGAGCCACCGACCGACCCGATGCCCGCCAAGCCCGCCAAGCCCCGCCGTTCGTGGCCGCGCCGTATCTTCGGCTGGGTGTGGAAAGGCGCGCTCGGCTTCGTCGTGCTCAGCATCATGTGGGTCGGGCTCTACCGCTTCATCAACCCTCCGGTGACCTTCACGATGCTTGCCGACGGCGTGTCGGGCAACGGCATCGTCAAGAAATGGATGTCGCTCGACGAGATGGAGCCGCGCATGGCGCGCGCCGCGATCGCGGGTGAGGACGGGCGTTTCTGCCTCCACAACGGCTTCGACTTCCGCGCGATCGAGCAAGCGTACAACCGCAACCAGAAGGGCGGGCGCATCCGCGGCGGCTCCACGATCAGCCAGCAGACCGCGAAGAACGTCTTCCTGATCCAAGGCGGCGGATACTTGCGTAAGGCGTTCGAGGCGTATTTCACCTTCCTGATCGAGCATCTGTGGGGCAAGCGCCGGATCATGGAGGTCTACCTCAACGTCGCGGAGACCGGGATCGGCACGTACGGCGCCAATGCCGGGTCGATCCGCTATTTCGGGCACGACGCGTCGCGGATGACCGCGACCGAAGCCGGGCGGCTCGCGGCGGTGTTGCCGCTGCCCAAGAAGCGCGACGCGGTCGATCCGACCGGGTTCGTGCGGCGGCACGGAAATGTCATCGCACGCTATGTTGACATCGTGCAGCGCGACGGGCTGGATAAATGCCTGAGATAAAGTCCCTCTCCATTTGGGAGAAGGAGGGAGGCGCGTAGCGCCGGAAGGGTGAGGGCAGATCGATGCCGTTTCGACTCTGCCCTCACCCCTCGCCGCTTCGCGGCTCGACCCTCTCCCGATGGGAGAGGGTTAGAAGGGCAATTTGAACCCCGGCGGTAAGGGCAAACCCTGCGTCATCTTCGCCATCGCCTCGCCCGAAGCCGCATCGGCCTTCGCCCGCGCGTCGTTGAACGCGGCGACGATCAAATCCTCGAGCATCTGCTTTTCGGACACCTGCACCAGCGAATCGTCGATCGCGATGCCGATGATCCGGCCCTTCGCCGACGCCTTCACCTTGACGAGCCCACCGCCCGACGCGCCCTCGACCTCGATCTGGTCGAGCCCGTCCTGCGCCTTGGCGAGCTCCGCCTGGACGTTTTGCGCCATCGCCATGATGTCTTCGAGATTGTTCACGATGCTTCCTTGCTCCAGTTTTCGAGTACCGCATCTGGGAACGCTTCAAACGCGGCTTTGACGATCGGGGTTTCGAGGATGTCGGCGCGTTCCGCCTCTTCCGCAGCCTTCCTCCGCTCCGATAGCGTCGCCTCGCCCTCCGCATCCTCGGTCGCGATCTTCCATTTGACGCCGGTCAGTTCCTGCAACCGCGCGGCCAGTTGCGCCGGCAAATCGGCGGGTAACGGCCGCTGGGTGCTGAGCGTCAGTTCGGGCGGCGCGTAGCGCACCGGCCGCGCATTGGCGTTGAGGTGCGACAGGAGCGAACCGCCCCCGTTGCGCTGGATGAGCGCGACCATGTCGGCGAAGGTAGCCGGCAGTGCCTGAACCGGCGCGGCGGCAGGCGCCGAGGCACCGACGGTTGGCGCGGCGATAGTGGGCGCCGCCCCGGTCGCGATCTGCCGCACCAGTTCGCCGGGATCGGGCAGACTGGAAGCATGGACGACACGGAGCAGCGCCATTTCGCCCGCCTCGATCGGCAGTGCCGCGCGCCCGACCTCGTCATGCCCCTTGAGCAGCAATTGCCATAGCCGGTGGAGCGCCGGGAACGACAGCCCGCGCGCCCAGCCCTGATAGGCTTCGCGTTCTTCGGCCGATTGCGCTGGGTCCGCGTCGCCGCCGAGCTTGGCGAGCGTTGTCGCATGCACCGTTTCGAGCAACCCGCGCAGCACCGATTGCGGATCGACTCCGAGATCGTATTGCGTGCGCAAAGCGCCAAGCGCTCCGGGCGCATCGCTCGCCAACAACAATCCGAACAGGTCGCGGATCGCGGCGCGGTCGCTCAAGCCCAGCATCGTGCGCACCGCCGGCGCGGTCACACCACCGCCCTCCATCCCGGCATGCGCGATCGCCTGGTCGAGGATCGACAGCCCATCGCGCGCGGACCCGTCCGCCGCGCGCGCGATCAGCGCCAGCGCCTCGGGCTCGGCCTCGGCACCTTCGAGTTCGGAAACATGCGCGAAATGCGCCGCGAGCTTGTCCGCCGGGATGCGCCGCAGGTCGAACCGCTGGCACCGCGACAGCACCGTCACCGGCACCTTCTGCACTTCGGTCGTCGCGAGCAGAAACTTCACATGTTCAGGTGGTTCTTCCAATGTCTTCAGAAGCGCATTGAACGCGTTCTTCGACAGCATATGAACTTCGTCGATGATGTAGATCTTGAACCGCGCGCCGAACGCCGCCAGCCGCGCCGCGTCGATCACCGCGCGCATGTCGTCGACGCCGGTGTGCGACGCCGCGTCCATCTCGATCACGTCGATGTTACGCCCCTCGGCGATCGAGACACACGGCTCGCACACTCCGCACGGGTCGATCGTCGGCCCGCCCTGCCCGTCCGGGCCGATGCAATTGAGCGCCTTGGCGATCAGCCGCGCCGTGCTGGTCTTACCCACCCCGCGCACCCCGGTGAGCAGGAACGCATGCGCCAGCCGCCCACGCCGAATCGCGTTGGCCAGCGTCTGGACCATCGCGTCTTGGCCGATGAGCTGGTCGAAATTCTGCGGTCGGTATTTGCGCGCGAGGACGCGATACGCGGTGTTGTCGGGCTGCGGCGGCTCGCCGAGGTCGAGGAAGGAGTCGTCGGACATCGACTCCTATCTAGGCACGGCAGCCCGCGATGTCGAAGCCTGTTAACGCCAGCGACGATGCCAGCGGTAACCCCGGCCCCGCCAGCGAAAATCGTGGCGGTAACCGTAGGCGTAGCGCGGGCGGTAATAGGAGCGGCGCCAGGTGTAGCGGTACGACGGACGGTAATAGCGGCTTGGCCACGCCGTGCGGTAGCCCGGGCGGTAGGCGTAGCGGTAATGGCGGTATTGTTGCGTGGTCGGCGCGGCGGTGCCCGACGTGACGGTAACGGTAGGCCGGGCGAGCGTCATTTCGGCGGCGGACGGGGTTGCGGCGAAACCGGCGAGCGCGAGGACGCCGATCAGGACAGCTGTCAAACGCATCACGTTACTCCTGCTGTTATGCGCGGGAGTGTGCGCTTGAATAAGTGGGTGATCAAGAGCGGGAGCGCCGCGGCAAAGCCGCGTCGGACGGGCTTCCAGCCCGCCGTCCGCGCTCACGTCGCGCTGCGACGCTCGCGGTGGGAGCCGGAACGACCCGTGGCGAAATCGTTGTGGCTGCTGCCTTCCGGCCCTGACCAGGTTGGCGACGACCACGTCCGCCCGACTCCCGCCGCGCATATGGCGGAGTCGGGCAGTGTTTTCAAGCGGCTGACGGCGGGTCAGCGGGCCCAGTGGCACTCGCGGTGGCGCCACTTGCCGTGTCCCGTCCAATGACACACCTCGCGCCCGTGACGGTGCCAGCCCTTCGCGCTGGCGGCAGTCGACGTGACGGCGGAAGCAACAAACGCTCCCGCGGCAAGGATTGCCAGGATTTTCATCGGTATCTCTCCCAGTGTTTTTTCGCCCTCCGGCGACCGTGGAGAGCTACCACGCGGGAGTCGTTGCTCGAACGCAATAATTGTAACGATTTGTCACAGGGAGGGAGTTACCGCCCGACCCCACGGCTGGGAGCCGGGCGGCAGTCAACAGCGTGCGGTTACCACCGTACGCGCGTGTTGCGGCAGGTCCGGACCTTCCTGCCATGATGCCACCGCACGGTGCAGACTCGCTTCATGTGCCAGCCGCGGCGCGGTGCCGCGCGCTTGATCACGACGCGCGTCGTCGTCACCGGCGTTGTCGTCGTCGTCGTGCGCGTGTGCACGGTTGTCCTGGTCTGCGCGTCCGCCACGGCCGGCAGCATTGCCGCACCGGCCGCGAGCGCCGCACCGATAAAGATCATCTTCATGCGATTTCTCCTCTTACCTGAATCCCCCCGATGCCGTCCAAACGGACAAACGTCGGGCTCGTTCCGTGAACGAAATGTCCGGCGGGATCGGCCGTAATCGTCGGTCAACGACCGCGCATGTTCCGCGATTCGGGCGGGATCCGCACCGTGATGGCGTCGATCGCGTCGAGCCAGATCTGGCACGACAGCCGGCTGTAGCGCGTCGCGCCGGCGGCCAGGTCGAGCATGTCCTCCTCCTCCTCGACCGCGCGCGGCAACCGGTCGAAGTCGGCGGGATCGACGATCACGTGGCAGGTCGAACACGCCATTTGGCCCTCGCAGGTCCCCTCGAGCGGCTCACCGGCATTCTGCGCCACGTCGAGCAAGCGGTCGCCGGGCCGCGATTGGACCTCGCGCCGCGTCCCGTCGCGTTCGATGAAGGTGACGCGAGTCACGCCGCGATCCGTTGCGCACGCGCCGCGGCGTCGATCCGGGTGAGCGCGTCGGCCAACTCGGCTTCGGTCGTGTAGCGCCCGAAGCCGATCCGGATGCTCGATTTCGCTTCGGCATCGCTCAGCCCGATCGCCCGTAGGGCATGGCTCGGCCGCCCCGATCCGCTGGCGCAGGCCGAACCGGCCGAAAAAGCGATGTCGCGCAGGTCCGACATCAACCGCGCGACGTCCAGGCCGTCGCGACGGACGTTGAGGTTGCCGTGATAGCGGTGATCGGTCGATCCGTTGATCGTCCAGTCCGGCAAAAGCTCGATGGCCACGCGCCACAGCCGTTCGACGTGCGCGGCGCCCGCGTCGCGCTGGCTGGCCATCAAGTCGGCGGCCACGCCGAACCCCGCGCACAAGGCCGGCGAGAGCGTCCCCGACCGGCCGCCTTCCTGATCGCCCCCGTGCAGCAGCGGCGCGAGGTCGACGCCATCGCGGATCCACAACGCACCGATCCCTTTGGGCCCGTAAATCTTGTGGGCGGAAAGCGCGATCAGGTCGCAGGCTTCAGGGATCGGCACGCGGCCATAGCCCTGCACCGCGTCGCACAGGAACAGCGCGCCCGCTGCGTGCGCCAGCGCGGCGAGTTCGGCGACGGGCTGGATAACGCCGATCTCGTTGTTGACCAGCATCGCCGCGACCAGCTTAACCCCGAGCCGGATCGCCGTTCGGGCCGCATCGAGGTCTATCAGTCCGTCGCGCCCGACCGGCAGGGTCGTGGCGTCGCCCACCGCAGCGACGGTGTCGAGCACCGCGGCATGCTCGGTCGCGAGCGTCACGACTGGTCCGCCCACACCCTTGATCGCCCAGTTGAGCGCCTCGGTTGCGCCGCCGGTGAACGCGACACGTCCGCCAGCGGGTAGCAACGCGGCAACCTGCTCGCGCGCCACCTCGACCGCCGCCCTTGCCGCGCGGCCCTCGCGGTGCGCCGAATGCGGGTTGGCGTGCTGGTCCCTGAGCCACGGCAGCATCGCCTCGAACGCCTCGGGCGCGAGGGGGGCGGTCGCCTGGTAATCGAGATAGGTCACGCCGCCTGCGCCCGGCCCGCCGCGATCTCGCGCCACACCGCGATGAACGCGTCGAGATCGGCCTGCGTGGTCGATCGCCCGAAACTGACGCGCACGACTTCCTGCGACGCCGTCATGCCCCAGCCCATCGCTGTCAGGACATGGCTCGGCTTCATGCTCCCGCTGGCGCACGCGCTGCCCGCCGACACCGCGATCCCGGCCATATCGAAGCGGATCAATTGCGTCGTCGAGTTCACCCCGGGCATGCGGTATGACCCGATCGCCGGATGTCGCAACGCCGCGGCCCGCACCGGTTCGCCGCCGAGTGGCGTCAAGGCGTCGTCGAGATAGCGGCGCAGTTCGGCGTAGCGCAGGACATCCTCCCGTTCGGCTAGCGCGGCGGCGTAGCCGAGGATCGCGGGCACGTTCTCCGTCCCCGGGCGATACCCCCGCTCCTGCCCCCCGGTCGGGTCGAGCGTCGCGAGATCGCGCACCAAGAGCGCCCCGACCCCGATCGGCCCGCCACGCTTGTGCGCCGACAAAGCGACGAAATCCGCGTGCCGCGCGACGTCGCGGTCGGTCCCCGCGGGCATCTGTGCGGCGTCGACGAGCAGCAAATGACCCGCGGCATGGATTTGCTCGGCGAGCGCGGCGATCGGCTGGCGGATGCCGGTCTCGCTGTTGCACCATTGGACTGCGACGACCGCCCGGCCCTCGCCCAACATCGCCACATCGAGCGCCCCGGTATCGACGATTCCGTCCGCACCGACCTCCACCAACGCGATGTCATACGCCGCGCGCAGCACTGCATCGTGCTCGACCGCGCTCGCCAGCCGCCGCTCGACCGCACTCCGCGTCAGCGCGATGCTGAGCGATTCGCTCGCCCCGCTCGTGAACAGCATCTCCCCGACCCAGCCATAGGCCGCCGCGACCTCTCCGCGCGCCGCCTCCAGCGCCGCCTTCGCCGCGCGCCCCTCGGCATGTGGTGACGACGGATTCGCCCAGCGCGCGAACCCCTCCGCCATCGCCTCGCGCGCCGCGGGCAGCAGCGGCGTGGTCGCGGCATGATCCAAGTAAATGCGAGTGCTCACGAGTCCGATTCGTTTGAATTGCGCAAAAACGCTTCCTGCCTATATAGCGCGCAACCTTTCCCGCCACACCGGCGGCGCCAAATCGTTCGTCAGGATAATATGCCCGAAGTCATCTTTCCCGGTCCCGAAGGCCGTCTCGAAGGCCGTTTCGCCCCCGGCCCCAAGCCGCGCGCGCCGGTCGCGATGATCCTCCATCCGCACCCGCAGGCGATGGGCACGATGAACAACCGCATCGTGATGGAACTGTACAAGACGTTCCAGCGCCGCGGTTTCGCGACGCTGCGCTTCAACTTCCGCGGCGTCGGCAAGAGCCAGGGCACGTTCGACAACGGCATCGGCGAGCTGAGCGACGCGGCGTCGGCGCTCGATTGGGTGCAGAGCTTCCACCCCGAAGCCTCGACCACCTGGATCGCCGGGGTCAGCTTCGGCGCGTGGATCGGCATGCAGCTGCTGATGCGCCGCCCCGAAATCCGCGGCTTCATCTCGGTCGCGCCGCCGGCCAACCTCTACGACTTCACCTTCCTCGCGCCGTGCCCGGCGAGCGGCATCCTGATCGCCGGCGAGAATGACGAAGTCGCGACCCCGGTCGCGATCCAGAAGCTGGTCGATAAATTGCGCACCCAGCGCCACATCACGATCCACCACGACACGATCCCGAAGGCGAACCACTTCTTCGAGCACGAGATGCCGGAGTTGATGGGGAGCGTGGACAAGTATCTGGATATGCGGCTCGACCCGAATTCGCCGATCAGGTGACGCGCCCGCCTCAGCTCGCGAGTTGATCCATGCGGCATTGGCGCGGCGCCTTGTCGGGGCGCCAGCGCAGAAACTTGGTCCCGTGGCGAAACCGGTCGCCGGTGACGTGGTCGAACAGCACTTCGGCGACGAGCTCGGGCTTGAGCGGCCGCCAGTCGGCCGACCGGTCGTTCGACCACCGGCTCGGGCCGCCGGGCGCGTTGCCGGTGAAGCCCGGCGCTTCGATCAGCGCTTCCAGCTGCGGTGTCAGCGCGCGGCGGTCGTTCACACTCAATGACGAGGTATAGCCGACATGGTTCAGCCTGCCGGCGCTATCGTATAGCCCGAGCAATAGCGATCCGACGATGTCGTCGCCGCTCGCGTAGCGGAAGCCGCCGACGACACAATCGGCCGTACGCCGCCGCTTGACCTTCACCATCGCGCGCTCGCCGGGAAGGTATGTGAGGTCCAGGCGCTTGGCGACGACGCCGTCGGTATCGCCGCCGCTCTGACTCAGCCATTTCCGCGCGTCGGCGATGCGCGAGGTTTGCGGCGACAGGCGAATATCGTCGCGCTCCCATTCGGCGATCAGGCTTTCGAGCGCCGTGCGTCGTATCGCGAACGCTTCGTCGACCAGCGACACCTTATTCTTCAGGCAATCGAACAGGATATATCGCGCCGGCGTCTCGGCGGACAGTCGCCGGATGCGGCTTTCGGCGGGGTGCAGCCGCGCCTGGAGCGCCGAAAACGACAATGTGCCCGCGACCTCGACGACCAATTCCCCGTCGAGGATGCAATCGGCCGCGCGAGTCGCCGCGAGGCTGGCGGCCACCTCCGGAAAATAGCGGTCCAGCCGCTTGCCGGACTTGGAATAGAGCTCGACCGAGTTCGCTTCGATGCGGGCGATGCAGCGAAAGCCATCCCATTTCGGCTCGTAGCGCCATTCCGGCCCGACCGGTAGGTCGGTCGCCGAACGGGCCTCCATCGGTTCGATATTAGACGGAATGTCGATCGGCTTGACCACGGCCCCCTAACGCTCGAGGGGCCCGCCGGTCTCCTCGCTATAGCGTCCCGAGCCAAACATTGCCTACGAGGACCAGCGCCATCACCACCATCAGCACGCCCTTGGTCCGCGTATCCGGTCGCAGCGTTAGCCTCACCCCGAAAAACGCCAGCACGAACGCCGCGATCATCGCGATCGCGGGGGCGGCTTGTTCGAGGCCGGTCATGACTCGCTGAGCGCCGGTATGGCGGGCGCTTCCGCCGGCTCGGGCGCGAGGGCCTTCGCATAAGCATCCACATCGACGTTGCCGCCCGACAGGACCACCAGCATCCCCGCCTCCGCCGCGACCTTACCGGCCAACAGCGCCGCCAGCGCGACCGCGCCGCCCGGCTCGATCACCAGATGCAGCACGCTCGCTGCCCAGCGTTGCGCCGCGCGCACCTCGGCCTCGCTGACCGCCACGCCCGTCGCATCGCGGCGCGCGAGCACCTCAAAGGTCAGCGGCGACACCTCCGGCGTCTGGAGTGCATCGCAAGCAGTGGCCGGCGGGTTGGGGCCGACCGGCTCGATCCAGCTCGCCTCGAGACTACGGCGCATGTCGTCCCAGCCTTCGGGCTCGACCACTGTGATCTTGGCCTCGCTGAGCCCCAGCGCGATCCCCGACGCCAGCCCTCCGCCGCCGCACGGCACGACGACATGGCTCGGCTCGCCCAGCCCCATCGCCTCCATCTGGCGCCGCGCCTCGATCCCGACGCTGCCCTGCCCTTCGATGATCCACGGATCGTCGAAGCTCGGCACCAGCGTCGCGCCGCGCGCCTCGGCCAAGGCAGACGCAATCGCGACCCGATCCTCACCCGCCGCGCGGTCGTACAGCACCACCTCCGCCCCCAGCGCGAGCGTGCCGTCGCGCTTTGCCTTGGGCGCATCGGCGGGCATCACGATCGTCGCGGGCATCCCCAGCCGCTTCGCTGCCCAGGCGACCCCCTGCGCGTGATTCCCCGACGAAAAGGCGACTACGCCCTTTCGCCGTTGATCGTCATCAAGCGCGGTCAGCCGGTGCCATGCGCCGCGCAGCTTGAATGCGCCGATCGGTTGCAAGGATTCGGCCTTGAACGCCACCGTCATGCCGTTGAAATCGTGTGTGAAAAGCGGCGTGGGCGGCAGGATCGCGGCGATCTTCGCCGCGGCGTCCCGCACCCCCGCCCGTGTCGGCTGTCGCACGATGGTCACGTCCCGCCTCCGTCCATAAAAAACCGCTTTACGTGGGGGTCCATGGACCCTATCTGCCCGCTTCCCGCTGCCCCATGGGACTTCCAACCGCAAGGCAGCATTTGTTGAACGACGGCGCAAGCCACTTGGAGGTCCCTTGAATTGCATCAGCATCATAACGCGCTGGGGCTAGCTGCCTCCCGACCGGTGGCCCCGGTCACGCTCATTCGTCCGCATGCGGCCGCCCGCGCCGCCCGATTCTTCGTGGAGAAGTTTCCGGGCCGGTCGATGTATGCGGTGAAGGCCAATCCGTCGCCCGAACTCCTGCAGATCCTGTGGGACAGCGGGATCACGCATTACGACGTCGCCTCGCTCAACGAGGTGCGGCTGGTCGCACACACGCTGCCGCAGGCGACTTTGTGCTTCATGCACCCGGTCAAGGCCGAGGAAGCGATCGCGCAGGCCTATTTCGAGCATGGCTGCCGCACGTTCAGCCTCGATTCGATGGACGAGCTCGACAAGATCGTGCGCGCGACGGCCAAGAACGGCGTCGCCGCAACCGACCTGACGCTGTGCGTGCGGCTGCGCGTGTCGTCGGAGCATTCGAAGCTCAGCCTCGCGTCGAAGTTCGGCGCCGGCCCCGAAGAAGTTGGCGACCTGCTCATGGCGACTCGCCAGGCGGCGGACGCGCTCGGCATCTGCTTTCATGTCGGCAGCCAGGCGATGACGCCCGACGCCTATGGCCAGGCGATGGAACGCGTGCGCGCCGCGATCGTCAGTGCCGCGGTGACGGTCGACGTGATCGACGTCGGTGGCGGCTTCCCCTCGACTTATCCGGGGATGGAGCCGCCCCCGCTCGAGGCGTATTTCGACACGATCCACCGCGCGTTCGAATCGCTGCCGGTCAGCTATTCGTCCGAACTGTGGTGCGAGCCCGGCCGCGCTTTGTGCGCCGAATACAGCTCGATCATCGTCCGCGTCGAGAAGCGCCGTGGCGACGAATTGTTCATCAACGACGGTGCGTACGGCGCGTTGTTCGACGCCGCGCATATCAGCTGGCGTTTTCCGGTCACGCTGCTGCGCGAGCCCGACAGCCGCGCGAAGGACATGCCATTCTCGTTCTACGGCCCGACCTGCGATGATCTCGATCACATGACCGGGCCGTTCATGCTGCCGGCGGACGTGCAGGCGGGCGACTATCTCGAAATCGGGATGCTCGGTGCGTACGGCACCGCGATGCGCACCGCGTTCAACGGGTTCGGATCGGACGAAACGGTGATCGTCGCGGACGAGCCGATGGCGTCGCTCTACACGAGCGAGGAGCGCGAGGTCGCGTCGAACGTCGTAACGCTGTAACGGCTTATCTCTAGCGAATTGGGCGGCGCGCCGTGGTGCGCCGCCCCAACGGGTTTTCCGCGTCCCCACGAATGACGGCGGCACAAGAATGGGAGCAACCCATGAGCGATACCTTGGTAAAGACCGCCGCGGCGCAGCCGGTGGACACCACCAACCGCAAGGCGGAATTGCTGGCCAAGACGGTCAAGCACATCGACATCAAAAGCTTCGACGCGCGCCCGATCGTCGACGCGATGGCCGACATGAGCTTCACCAGCCGCGACCTCGGCCGCGCGACCAGGATCTACAACGACATGCTCGCCGACAAGGATTGCACGGTGTGCCTGGTGATCGCCGGGTCGACCAGCGCGGGCGGGTGCATGGACCTCTATGCCGAGCTGGTGCGCAACAACATGGTCGACGTCGTGGTCGCGACCGGCGCCACGATCGTCGACATGGATTTCTTCGAAGGGCTTGGCCACAAGCACTATCAAGCACTTGAAATCCCCGACGATGACACGCTCCGCTCGCTGTACATCGACCGCATCTACGATACCTATATCGATGAAGAGCAGCTGCAGGACTGCGACCACACGATCGGTGAGATCGCCAACAGCCTGGAGCCCAAGCCCTATTCGAGCCGCGCGTTTATCCGCGAGATGGGCAAGTATCTGGCGGAGCACGGCAAGAAGGAAAATAGCCTGGTCAAGCTCGCCTACGAGCATGACGTGCCGATCTTCTGCCCGGCATTCGTCGACTCGTCGGCCGGCTTCGGCCTCGTCAAGCACCAGGTTGACCGCGCCAAGGAAGGCAAGCCCTATATGGTGCTCGACGCGATCGCCGATTTCCGCGAGCTCACCGAGATCAAGATTCAGGCGGGTACCACGGGCCTGCTGATGATCGGCGGCGGCGTACCCAAGAACTTCATCCAGGACACCGTCGTCTGCGCCGAAATCCTCGGCCACGAGGACGTCGAGGTGCACAAATATGCGGTGCAGATCACCGTCGCCGACGTGCGCGACGGGGCGTGCTCGTCCTCGACGCTGCAAGAGGCAGCGAGCTGGGGCAAGGTCAATACGGGCATCGAGCAGATGGTGTTCGCCGAAGCCGGATCGGTGATGCCGCTGCTCGCCAGCGACGCCTATCATCGCGGCCACTGGAAGGACCGTGCCAAGCGCGGTTGGGCCAAGCTCTTCGCCTAAACTAGTTGCGATAGCGAACCGACTGAGGCAGCCTTCCCCGACGTAAATCTCGGGGGAGGCTTTTTCATGCACAGCGAAATCCTGAAGCCGGTGGTCGTCCTGATCGCGTGGACGCTCGTCATGCTCGTCTGGCTGGTCGTCACGCGCTTGCCCGCGATGAGGGCGGCGGGGATCGACATTACCAAATTGACCGGCGGCAAGGGTGCCGACGCCGACGGCATACTGCCCGCGAACACGCAATGGAAAGCGCACAACTACAACCATCTGCACGAACAACCGACGCTGTTCTACGCGGTCTGCCTGGTGATCGCGCTGGCCGGGACCGGCGACGGCATGAACGCCTGGATCGCCTGGGCGTACGTGGCGATCCGCGTCGTCCACAGCCTGTGGCAGGCGACGGTCAACAAGGTATCGATCCGCTTCACGCTCTTCGCGCTGGGAACGCTGTGCCTCGTCGCGCTGACGCTCCACGCGGCGATGGCGGTGTTCCACTGGCATGGCTGAAAAGTTCGAACGCCATCGCCAGCCGTGGCGGCAGGACGAGATCCAGAAGCTCCACACGCTCGCCAAAAAGGGCATGGCGCTGAAGGCGATCGCCAAGGCGCTGACTCGCAGCGAGGAATCGGTGAAGGCGCGCGCGAAGGAAGACGGGCTGTCGATCGCGAAGCTGCATTAGGCTCGGCGTAGCGGAATAGCCCCGTTATTCCGCGCCCGGCGCCGAGCCCGGCCGGCGGTGCGCAGCGCCGACCGACGGCGCGGATTCACTCCGCGCCTATTGGCCTTCAGGCGCGGTAGTGTTGCAACTCCGGCGCGACTTTCGTGAGGTTCGCCTCGCGCAGTCGCGCCGCCGCTTCGTCGTAGAAGAACGGCAGAAATGCGTAGCGCTTGCCCTTGGTGACCGGGCGCGCTTCATGGAGCAGCGAGCAGGAGAAGACCGCCGCCCCACCGGTCGGCGCGCGATAGGTGCGCTGGCCGAATTCGGGGAAGCACAGGTCGCCGCCTTCGTATTCGTCGGCGTTCAGGTTGATCGTGCAGGCGAAGCGGCGATGCGCGGTACCGCTCGTCGTGTTGTCGCGGTGCGCGCGAAAATGCCCGCCGCCGTCGGCACTGTCGTAGCATGCGACGAGCAAGCGTTCGATCCGCGTCACCTCGAACTGGAACGCGCGCTTGATCGCGGGCGCGAGCAAGCGGGCGATCCGGGCGTGGATCGCGCGCTGTAGGTCGGGATCCTCGACGAGATGATCCGAGCGCCGCTTGTGGTTATTGTCGAACTGCTCGACCGTCACGCCGTTCACGTCGCGCATGAACCCCGATTCCCGGCCGCCATGCCTGTCATACGAATCGATCAGCCTGCGGCAGAAGTCGGGCTCGAAGATGCGCGGCACGATCAGCACCGGCGCGTGATCGGCCTCTTCGCGCGACGCGACGATGCCGCGCAACGCCGCCATCGCGGCCTCGCCTTGGTCGATCGGGAAACCGCCGACGACGCGCAACGCACGGTCGAGCACGAGCCAGTGCGGGCGATAGCCGGTGTCCGCTTCGCCTTCCCGGAGCGCGTGATACGCGGTGGAGACCGCGCGATCATCGTCGACGAACCAGCGGATGCCCGGCAATTGCTGCCCGATCCTCCGTTCGCTGACGTCGTCGGGGTCGATACTCACGCCGAACAGGCTGGCGCGCTCGTCATCGAACAGGTCGCGGTTGGCGGCCAGCGTCGCCAGCGCGGCGCTCGTCGCGTCGGATGACCCACTGCCGAGAAACAGCATCATGATCGGCCGCCCGGCCGCTGTGTGGAACGCGAACCGCTGATTGCCGTCGAGCGCCTTGGCGTGAAAAAACGGCACCGCCTCGCCGGGGACGAATCTGTTGTCGCTCATGGCGTGGGCATACCCTTGCCGGCGTCAGGCGAACAGCCGCGCCAGGCTTCGGTCGAGTGTGATGAGTTGCCACAACGTCCGGCCATGCTCGGCGCGGCCCGCTCTGTGGTCGGCGGCGATCTTCTCGATCGCGGGGCCGTCGAACCATTGCAGCAATCGCGGCGAGTGCGCGAGGCTCGCCGCCTCGTCGGACAGACTCCCGCGAAACCACGCGCTGATCGGGGTCACGAACCCCATCTTGGGCCGGTAGAGGATGTCTTGCGGGAGGTAGCGTTCCATCGCCTTCTTCATCAGCCACTTGCCCTGCCCGCCCTTGAGCCGCATCGACACGGGCAAGGTCGCGGCGAATTCCATCAGCTTGTAGTCGAGCAGCGGCTCGCGCGCTTCCAGGCTGACCGCCATGCTGGTGCGGTCGACCTTGGTCAGGATGTCGCCGGTCAGCCAGTGCCGAATGTCGGCATATTGCGCGCGGTCGAGCGCGTCGCGCGCCGGAGCATCGCGCATCGTCGCGATGTAGCGATCCTCGGCGCGGTGTCCGCCGAGTTGGCCCCATGCGGCAACGGTGAAGAGCTTTTCGCGCAACGCCGGCGTGGTGACGCCGACCGACCGGGCATAGGCGGTCGCACCATCATCGGCGAGCGCGAGCAACGTCGTCTTGGCGCGGAGCGGCCGCGGCGCCCAATCGGCTTTCGGATAGAGCCGCCCGAGCGTGCCGAACACGGTAGATGACAAGCCGCGCGGCAACAGCGCCCGCACCCGTTCCTCGGCGGCCTGGAATTTGTAGCGGCGGTACCCAGCGAACGCTTCGTCCGCGCCATCGCCCGACAGCGCCACCGTCACTTGCTCGCGCGCGAGTTCGCAGACCCGGAAGGTCGCGAGCGCGGAGGCATCGGCGAAAGGCTCGTCAAACGACGCGGTCAGCCGGTCGAGCAGCGCGAAATCGTCCGCTGCGACCACGCGCTCGCGGTGATCGGCGTGATAACGCCGCGCGATTTCGTCGGCATAGGCGCGCTCGTCGTGCCCAGCCTCCTGGAAGCCGATCGTGCAGGTCTTGACCGCGCCCTTCGACAGTTCCGCCATCAACGCGACGACCGCCGAGCTGTCCACCCCGCCCGACAGAAACGCGCCGAGCGGCACGTCTGACACCATCCGCAGCTTCACCGCCGCGCGCATCCGATCCACTAATTCGGCTTCGAGATCGCGCACGGATCCACTCGCGCGTCGGGTGAAGTCCATATCCCACCAGCGTTGCGGCGCCGGCACCAGCCGCCCGCGCTCGAGCAGCAGGAAATGTGCAGCCGGGAGCTTCTTCACGCCAGCGACGATACAGGCGTCGTCGGGGACGTAGCCGAGCCCCATGAAGTCATCGATCGCGGCGATATCGGGCGAACGGCGGAGCAACGGATGCGCGAGCAGCCCCTTCAGCTCCGACGCGAACGCCACCGACCCGTCGCTCAGTTCGACATAGTGAAGCGGCTTCACCCCCAGCCGGTCGCGCGCGAGAAACAGGCACTGCCGCGCACCATCGTGCAGCGCGAACGCGAACATGCCGTTGAGCCGGTCGAGCATCGCCGGGCCCCACTGCCGCCAGCCGTGGAGCAGCACTTCGGTATCGCCATTGGTGACGAACCGCGCGCCCATCGCCTGCAATTCGGCGCGCACCTCGGCGAAATTGTAGATCTCCCCGTTGTACGTGACGGTCAGATCGCCGTCCTGCATCGGTTGCGGACTGCCCGCGACATCGATGATCGCGAGCCGGCGGTGCCCCAGCCCGACCCCCGGCGCGGTCCACGCCCCTGCCCCGTCGGGGCCACGGTGGGCCTGCGCGTCGGCCATTGCGAGCACGCGCGCGCGATCGACCGGCTTGGGGGTTCCGGGGTGGAAAACCCCGGCGATGCCGCACATTAGGGTCCAAACTCAATTAGGGTGGGGTCGTGACGGAGTCGATTTTGGTGTTGGGCAAGGAGCAAGGAGGGAACGATGCCTCTGCGCATCGTGACCGACGCCTCGACGCCGTCCCAACGCCAAAATCGGCCCGCCGCGAAGCGGTCGCCCGGAGAGGCCCGCTGGATGCGCAGGTCGCCGTGTCCCCCGGACACGGCTAAACCGTCCGGGGGACGGTTTACCTGCGCATCGTCACTTGCTTGCGCGTAGCTTTGGCTACGCG
>NZ_SSMY01000007.1 GCF_004799495.1 Sphingomonas sp.
CGCAGGGCGGACAGTCCGGGGGACTGTTCGATCGAGCACACGCGAAGCGCGACGTGATCAAGACCGCCGACTGGGTGATCGACCTGGGGCCGGAGGGCGGCGTCAAGGGCGGGGAGATCGTCGCGACCGGTACGCCGGAGGATGTCGCGAAGGTGAGCGGGAGCTTTACCGGGCGGTATCTGGCGCCGTTGTTGGGGGTGAAGGGAGAGAAGGCGCCAGCAAGTCGAGAGACGGTGGCGGCGGGATAGCTTCTACCTTATGGTCATTTGAGCGACTCAGCCGCCGAAAAAGCCACGACCCGAATGCGACAAGTCCAAAAAAGGATCTTAAATGCTTCGTAAATTACGCGTGAGTCGATTCAAGTCCATCTATGAAGATGAGCTTGAGTTTGGCAGCGTGAACATTTTTATCGGTCCTAATGGCGCTGGAAAATCAAATATACTTGAGGCCCTAGGGGTCGTCTCAGCGATATTCTCTCGAGGCCTAGATCCAAACGAATTAGATATAAAAGGCATCCGCCTTTCTCTGCCTCATATTTTTAAGTCCGCATTCAAAGGGCATGATCTTCCAAAAACGTTTCGGTTAGAAGCGACGTTCGACAACGGGCGCTATGATTGCAGTATTCGGGCTAGCACGACGAGCGCTTATTTGGAATTTTTTACCGAAGCTTTATACGATGGTAACTCGTTAGTTTATGGACGAAGTATGCATGGGATAAAGGTGCATTCCGGTGGCATAACATCTAATATAGTTGATCGTCTTGAAATTGAAGATAATCGAAGCGTTTGGAGTGTAGTTGGTCCTTTAATTGAAATTTCAGCAGAATTTAGAGAAGAATTAGAAGAGTTCTCTAGATATGCGATCTACGCTCCTCAAACTGCTATTATGCGTGGTTTAGCAGTTGATAACAGGGTTATAGAGCCGCTTGGCTTAACTGGCTCGGGCCTTGCCGTGGCAATCGAAGAGGCGATGCATTCGGCTGACAAGGTCGCATTTCGTGACATGATCAGCGTGATTTGGGAGCCGGGTTGGGCAAATCAAATACAAGTAAACGAGTTTCGTACAGATGTTGTGCCTTCACATGTGAGCGCTGGGGGGCGCCTGCTCTATATCCGTGACAGGTACATGCGCGGGGGGCGAAATTATCTTAGCGCCTTCGACGCAAGTGAAGGCACGTTGTATCTTGTTTTTGTTGCTGCGCTTCTCGCACATCCACTTACGCCGAGCATATTTGCTCTAGATAACGTGGACGGAACGCTGAACCCTAAGCTAGTTCGATCCTTGACGTCGCACATCGTCAAAGTTTGCACTAGCTCTTCAAAATCTCTTCGCCATAGGCAAGTGTTTATGACGTCGCATCATCCCTCTGCACTCGACAGTTTTGATATTTTCGATGATAATCAGCGAATATTCATCGCAAGTCGCGTGCTCGAAGAGACAAGCGCCCCTTCTGGCCTATCGAGAGCAATCGGATCGACCCATTTTCGTCGATTCACGCCGCCAAAAGATACTAACCGTGATGAATGGAAGGCTAAACACTCCGGCAAGAATCTGTCAGAATTGCTGCTGGATAACCGCATTCGAGACGCTTTGTAATGACTGTAGTCGGTTTGGTCGTAGAGGGGACCTTAGATTTTCCCATAATAGGTGCCTTTCTTGAAGCAGAGCTTCCTGAAACATTTGCTAGGCCTATTCGGCTGAAACATCTTCAGCCTGTTCCTGATGCGGCTTCGGGTGGCTATTCTGGCGGCGGGTGGGGTCGCGTGGTAGGTTGGTGCAAGGCACATCACGCTGACGGTATTGAGACTTATTTTAATCCGATCGAAGAAGAGGATGTCGTTTGCGACCTGATTGTGGTCCAAATTGACGGCGATGCCATGACGCCATGTTCAGATCATGCAAGCTTTGAAGCTCCATCGGAAACATGTTCGATTGAAGAGCGAATTGAAAGCTTAGAAAAAATGGTATTGGAATGGCTTGCACCAACGCCAGCAAGAGTTTCCCAAATTCGATTTGCATTCCCGACGATGCATTCGGAGGCTTGGCTCTTAGCTGGTCTAAAGCCTAACGAAGCACCATGGGAAAACGAGGCGGATGCGAAAACTCCCTTTCGAGCCCTAAAACCCGCACAGCCGAAAATGAATATGGCAAGCTGGTACAAGATCAAATCCGAGGAGGTTGGGCCACTCGGAGATATCATTGCTCCACAAAGTAGGAGCTTTTCGAGCTTTCGCGACAACCTCTAGTAGATGAAGTTCGTCACGGCAAAATGTGCCGTAAACACCTGCTGAAAGTCGTATTAGGCAGCTGCGGCTCGCAATGCGGCCATAAACTTCCGCTCACAGTCTCAACGCCGCGCTTTCCTACAGACCTCCCGATGGCATATATGGTCCGTCCTCTTGTCACCCCAGACGATCGAAGGACGCCGATGCCGCGCTCACCCACCACGCCCCACCCCCTCGCCCGCGCCGCCGTCGCGCTCGATCCCGGGCGCGTCGTCCGGCCGCGCACCATCGCCGATCCCGACCAGCCCGACGCCGTGCGCGCATGGGAGGCGTTGCTCGACGCGGGGTTGATCGGGCCGGCGACGCGCCCGCCGGTCGCACCCGAGGTGATCGCCAGCCGCGATGCCGCCGACGCGCTGTTCCGCCGCATCGCCGCCGACCGCCGCCGCGCCGGCGGGTGAGCGGCGCGCGGCGGATGCGATCGACCTTAGTGGTTGGCGGGAGAGTGCGAGCCTTCCTTCTCCGGCGGCGGCGATTTCATCCCGTCGCCGCTCAGATGGATGTCGGCTTGCACGGTGCTCAGGCGCGATTCGTACGCGAACCACGCCGCGGAAATTTGCCAGATGTGGGTGTCCGACCATGTATTCAGCACGAGATTGAAGCCCAGTTTCGTGACAGCTTCGGCGGACAAGGTGTAGCGAGTATTGGTACCGTGATCGCAATCGAGCGAATGACAACTGACGACGACATTGGGCAGCTTGTCGAACGGCGCGGTGAAGACGATCGGGATGTGATAAACGCGATCGCCGTTTGCATTCCACATCGAGGCGAACTCGGGCTTTGCTTGCCAGTGAAACGATTGATAGCCGTTCAATAACAGTGCCATTATCTCCCTCCTCCGCTGATTCGGCAAGGTTTGCACTCGATTCATCAGGAGTCCATCGAATTCATGCGCCTCACGCGTAGTCTTTCATATAAAGTGCGTTGTCGGCAGACTCCTCGGCCAGAGAACTTAAGCTGGCACCGTAAGGTTTCATTTGTCAGTCTATTGCAGGCTTCGTCTACCAGAAGGGAGAGACAGGACGGCAATCGCCGGCCAGGCCCGGGATGGGCGGTGCCGATAACGTCAAATTCTTGTCAACTTAGACGGGCTGCCCCCTCTCATGGCTAGTGCGAACATTGGGAACATTCGCTCGATCGACCGCGGCTTTCGCGTCATGTAACCGGCGTCAAACCCCGTGAAGTTCGTGAAGTTTGGCGCGGATCGCGCGAAACCTTCGTCACCTTCCGCCGTTGAAGCCGCGACCTGCATTCATGGGAGAGCGATCATGGCCAACAGCAGACAGACTCGCGACAAGAACGGCCGGTTCAAGGCCGACCACACCAGCCGCAACCGCGCGATCGGGATCGCCTCGATCGTCGGGCTCGGCGCCGCCGCGGTGGGCGCGGCGCTGCGCTTCGGACTGCTCGACCGCTTCTTCCCGGCGATCGAGGGGCACGACGCGCCCGACCTGGCGCTCGACCAGCCGCACCCCGGCCCCGGCGACCGCGCGCCCGAAGCCTTCCGCCCCGATCCGACCGCGGTGCCGACCGACGCGGAGCGCGAGAGCCTGCGCGTGCCGGACGGGGTCGATAAGGGGTTCATGGCGGATGATACGCGGGCCGAGCCTCTCGCTACCGTATCCTGATGCCGCCGCGGCAAAGCCGCGTCGGACGGCGCTTTGGCGCCGCCGGCCGGTCCGCCATTGCGCGATTTTAGCGCGCGCTAAAATCTTTCGGGGGCGGAATGAACCATTCCACCCCCTCGCGCATTGAGCGGGCGCGGGGCACAACAGGAGAGAAGTAGATGCGTACCCTGACCCTCGGCCTTTTGGCCGCCGCGACCGCGTTGACCGGTTGCGAGACGATGTACGACGACGGACCCGGCACCAGCTATCGCACGTACCGCAACTACGACTGGAACCGTCCCGATCCGCAATATTCGGGCTATTACGCCGATCATTATTATGTCGACAATCCGCGCTATCGCGAGCGCCGGCTGGGCATGAACGACCGCATCTATGTCGGACAGGACGGGCGCTATTACTGCCGCCGGTCGGACGGCACGACCGGGCTGATCGTCGGCGGCATCGCGGGCGGTGCGCTGGGCGCGGCGCTGACCTCCGGCCGGTCGGAACCGCTCGGCATCCTGCTCGGCGCGGCGGCGGGTGCCGCGGTGGGCACGTCGATCGACCGCGATAACGTCACGTGTAGGTAACGGTGGTGCGGCGCGGGGTTCCTGCCCCGCGCCGCCACCGATCACGCGTTCCTGGTGAACGACGACTTGCGCCCGCCGTCGTCCTCGGGCGGCGGCTGGTCGCGATCGAGCGTGTCGGACGGGCGCCTGGCGTCGCCCTCCTCCTGATGCTCGGTCGAGATGTTCGCGCTGTCGGGCGTCTCGCCCGAATGGTCGGGCGCGTCGGGATCGGGATTGTGCATCGCGGGGCGGGTCATGATCGGCTCTCCTTCGCCGCCATCAACCGCCCCGCCGTCCACGTGTTCCCCGCTCACTCGGCGGCGTGCGCGACCTCCAGCGCGGGATAGTCGGTGTAGCCCTCCGGCCCCGGCGTGTACCACGTCCGGAAATCGTCGGGCGCGAGCGCGGCGCCCGTGCGGAAGCGCTCGGCCAGATCGGGGTTGGAGATATATTTCCGCCCCCAGCTGATCCCGTCGGCCAGCCCGCTTGCGACGTCGGCTTCGGCCGCTTCCAATGTGTACTCCTGGTTGAGGATCAGCGGGCGCGTGAACACCTTGCGGATCTTTGGGCTGAGCTTGGGCACGTCGGTCGTCCCGAACGTGCCCGTCGGGGACAGCTCGCGCAGTTCGAGGAAGGCGATGCCGAGGTCGTTGAGCACCTGCGCCGCGGGGACGAACACGGCTTCGGGATTGCTGTCGTCGGCACCTTGCGTCTCGCCGTTGGGCGACAGGCGGATCGCAGTGCGGCCCGCGCCGACTTCGGCGATCACCGCCTCCACCGCTTCGCGCATGAAGCGGATGCGGTTCTCGGGCGACCCGCCGTATTCGTCGTCGCGGAAGTTGGTCCCGTCGCGCAGGAACTGGTCGATCAGATACCCGTTCGCGCCGTGCAATTGCACCCCGTCGAACCCAGCGGCGATCGCGTTCCTCGCGGCGGTCGCATATTCGTCCTGCGCCTGGCGGATGTCGTCGATGCTCGCGGCGCGCGCCTCGGCATAGGGGTTTTCGGGCTTGTGATACGGCGCGCGCGTCGCCGACGAGGACAGCGGCTGGAGCCCGGTCACGTCGGGCCGCGCGAGCCGCCCCATGTGCCAGATTTGGGCCACGATCCTGCCGCCCGCTTCGTGCACCGCTTCGGTCACCGGCTTCCACGCCTCGACCTGCTCCGCCGTCCACAGCCCGGGTGCTGCGGGCCAGCCGAGCCCGAGCCGGCTGACCCCCGTCCCCTCGGTGATGATCACCCCCGCGCCGGCGCGCTGGCGATAATAATCGATCATGATCTCGGTCGGCACATGCTCGGGGGTCGAGCGGCCGCGCGTCAGCGGCGCCATCAGGATGCGGTTCTTGGCGGCAATATCGCCGAGCTGGATCGGATCGAACAGAGTGGGCATTGGACCTCCCGATAGGACTTCTTGGCAGACGCGGCGGAGATAGGTGGTAAGGGGCCGCATGCACCAGAGCGACGCCCCAAGAAAAGCTGTCAGCGCGACAAGCCCGTTTGCCTTTGCGGCGCTGCTGGTCGCGAACGTGGCGCTGGCGTTCGGGCCGCTGTTCGTGCGGCTGGCCGATGTCGGGCCGGTCGCGGCAGGGTTCTGGCGGATCGCGCTCGCGGTGCCGTTGCTGGTGGGAGCCGCGTTCGCCGGCGGGTGGCGCCCCAGCGGCGTGGCGCGCGGGGTGTGGGTCGCGGTCGCGATCGGCGGACTGTGCTTCGCCGCCGACCTCGCGAGTTGGCATATCGGCATCCTCAAGACGAGCCTCGCCAACGCGACTTTGTTCGGCAATTCGGCGACCCTGTTCTTCCCGGTCTACGGCTTCGTGATCGCGCGCGCTTGGCCGTCGCGGATGCAGGGGTTCGCGCTGCTGCTCGCGCTGGTCGGCGCCGCACTGCTGATGGGGCGGTCGTTTCAGATCGCGCCCGAGCATCTCGCGGGCGACCTGCTCTGCCTGCTCGCGGGGATCCTCTACACCTTCTATTTCGCGGCGATGGCGAAGGCACGCGACACGATGGCGCCGGTGCCGGCGCTCGCGGTATCGACCTTGGCGAGCGCACTCCCCCTGCTGCTGTTCGCGCTGTTCCTGCGCGAGCAGGTCATACCGCATCACTGGACCCCGCTGATCGCGCTGGCGCTGATCAGCCAGGTGCTGGGGCAAGGGCTGATGATCTACGCGCTCGGGCAGCTTTCCCCGCTGGTCGTCGGAATCGGCCTCCTCATCCAGCCGGTGGTCGCCGCCGCGGTGGGCTGGATCGGCTATGGCGAGAAGCTCGACGGGGTCGATTTCGTCGGCGCGGCGCTGGTCGCGGCGGCGCTGGTGCTGGTCCGCTCGGCACGCGACCGCCCGGCGGAGCTTGCCCCCGAAGGCGTGGCGGAGGCATAAGGCCGCCATGACGCTCCCCGCCGACCCGACGATCCCCGAAATCCGCGACGCGCTCGCGCCGCTCGTCGCCGACAACGCCGCGTTCGACGGGTGGAAGGCGGCGGCGCGCGACCTGGCCGCCGATACGCTCGGCGTCGATCGCGACATCGCCTTGCTCGCGTTGCCCGATGCGGCGGCGATGATCGACGCGTGGTTCGCCTCGATCGACCGCGGCATGGCCGAGGCGCTGCCGCCCGAACGGCTCGGCACCATGAAGGTTCGCGACAAGATCACCGCGCTGGTCGAGGCCCGCCTCGACCTGCTCGCCCCGCACCGCGAGACGCTGCGCCGCGCGCTCGCGATCCTCGCGATGCCGCAGAACGTCGCGCATAGTGCGAAGCTCGGCTGGCGCGCCGCCGATGCGATGTGGCGCGCGGCAGGCGACACCGCGACCGATTACAACCACTACACCAAGCGCGCGATGCTCGGCGCGGTCTATGCCGCGACGATCACGGTGTTCCTGGACGATGAAAGCGAGGGGCAAGCCGATACGCGCGCGTTCCTGTCGCGGCGGATCGCGGAGATCATGGCGTTCGAGAAGGCGAAGGGTCAGTTCCTCGCGCGCACCAGCCACCGCCCCAGCCTGTCGCGGTTCATCGGAAGACTGCGCTACCCCGCCGTCTAATTCGTTATTGATAATCAATCGCAGCTAGCCTAGCTTTCGGGCATGGCGACTCCGCTCAGCCTCGAACAGCTGCCGCAGCGCACCCACGCGACCGTGGCCGATATCGCATGGGACCGGCTCGCCGCGCCCGAAGCGCGCCGCTTGCGCGAACTCGGATTCGACGAGGGGGTGGGTGTGGAAGTGCTCCACCGCGCGCGGCTCGGTGGCGGACCGATCGCGTGCCGGATCGGACGCATGACCGTCGCGCTGCGGCGGCGTGTCGCGGCCGCGGTCCACGTCGCCGTCGTCCAGCCCGCCGAATAGGATGCACCCCGCGCCGCTGGTTGCGCTGGTCGGCAATCCCAATGCCGGCAAGAGCGCGCTGTTCAACGCGCTGACCGGCGCGCGGCAGAAGGTCGGCAACTATCCCGGGGTCACGGTCGAGCGCCACGCGGGGCGAATGACGCTCAACGACGGGCGCCCGGTCGAATTGCTCGACCTGCCGGGCACCTACAGCCTCGAGCCATCGAGTCCCGACGAGCGCGTGACTCGCGACGTGGTGACCGGCGCGCAGGCGGGCGAGCGATTGCCCGACGCGATCGTCGTGGTGGTCGACGCGTCGAACCTCGACAACCATCTGCGCTTTACGCTCCAGCTGATCGCGCTCGGACTGCCGCTGGTGGTCGCGCTCAACATGATCGATCTGGCCGAACGCGACGGTCTGACGCTGGACCCGGCGGCGCTCGAACGCGAGCTCGGCGTGCCGGTGATCCCCACCGTCGCGGTCAGGAAGCGCGGGATCGATGCGCTGAAGGACGCGCTCGACGTGCTCGTCACCCCCGGCGCGGTGGCGTTGCGGCGGAGCGACGCGACGCTCCACGCCGACATCGCGACCTTGCAACGCCGCGCGCGCCAGATCGCAGTGGCGGCGACGGTATCGGAGACGCCGGTGCGGCGCTGGACGCACATGTTCGACGCGGTTGCGCTGCACCCGATCGCCGGGTTCGCGCTACTGCTCGTCATCCTGTTCGCGATGTTCCAGGCGGTGTTCTTCGCGGGTGCGGCCCCCGCCGACTGGATCGCCGACCGGTTCGCCGGTCTCGGCCATCTGGTGGATCAGGTCATGCCCGAATCGGTTCTGCGCTCGCTCATCACCGACGGGATCATCGCCGGCGTCGGCGCGGTGGTGAAGTTCCTGCCGCAGATCCTGATCCTGTTCTTCTTCATCCTGTTGCTCGAGGCGACCGGCTATATGGTCCGCGCGGCGTTCCTGATGGACCGCATCATGGCGAGCGTCGGGCTGTCGGGCCGCGCGTTCATCCCGCTCCTGTCGAGCTTCGCCTGCGCGGTTCCCGGGATCATGGCGACGCGCACGATCGACGACGAGAAGGATCGGCTGACGACGATCCTGATCGCGCCGTTGATGACCTGCTCGGCGCGGCTGCCCGTGTACACGCTGATCATCGGTGCGCTGATCCCCGATACGCGGATCGGCAGGGTGGTCGGATTGCAAGGCGTAGTGATGTTCGGGCTGTACGTGATGGGCGTGGTCGGAGCGTTCTTCGCCGCGCTGATCCTGCGTCGGACGGTAACCAAAGGCGCGTCGTCGGGCTTCATGATGGAAATGCCCAAATACCAGATGCCCAACTGGCGCGACGTCGCGATTGGCCTCTGGACCCGGTGTGAGATTTTCCTGAAACGCGCGGGGACGATCATCGCGACGACGACCGTCGTGCTGTGGGCGTTGCTCGCCTTTCCGCAGGTGCCCAAGGACAGCCCCATTTCGCAGGTCAATTATTCGGTCGCCGGGCGGATCGCCAACGGGATCGAGCCGGCGTTCCGCCCGATCGGATTCAACCGCGACATCGTGCTCGCGCTGATCCCGGCGATGGCGGCGCGCGAGGTGGCGGTCGCGGCGATCGCGACGACCTATGCGATCGACGCGCCCGAGGGCGACGCCGGCGACCGCGCGATGAAGGCCAAATTGCGTACCAACTGGAGTCTCGCGACCGCGCTCGCCTTCTTGATGTGGTTCGTGTTCGCGCCGCAGTGCATCTCGACCATCGCGGTGACGCGACGCGAGACTAATGGGTGGCGCTGGCCTGCATTCATGGTTGGATACCTGTTCGCCCTCGCCTACATCATGGCCGGAATCACATACTGGCTGGCGACCCTCGCCGGTCTCTAGGCAGAGGCAGAACAAATGGCGGGCAGCGTCAACAAGGTCATTCTCGTCGGCAATCTGGGGCGCGACCCCGAAAGCCGCAGCTTCCAGAACGGCGGCAAGGTCGTCAACCTGCGCATCGCGACGTCGGAAAGCTGGAAGGACCGCAACACCGGCGAGCGTAAGGAAAAGACCGAGTGGCATTCGGTCGCGATCTTCAACGAAGGCCTGGCGAACGTCGCCGAGCGCTATCTGCGCAAGGGATCGAAGGTCTATATCGAGGGCGCGCTGCAGACGCGCAAATGGACCGACCAGCAGGGTCAGGACAAATATTCGACCGAGATCGTGCTCCAGGGGTTCAATTCGGTCCTGACGATGCTCGACGGCGCGCCCGGCCAGGGCGGCGGTGGCGGATCGGTCGGCAGCGGTCGTGACGATTGGGGCGGCTCCGGCGGTGGCAACGACTTCGGCGGCGGATCAGGCGGTGGCAAGGGCTTCGGCGGCAGTGGCGGCGGGTTCGCCGACGACCTCGACGACGACGTGCCGTTCTGAGCGAGCGGGCACCAACCGGCGTCACGGCCGTTAGTCGGCCATGAACACCCCACCTACCCACACCGCGTCGGGCTGGAAGGTCGACGAAGCCGCGCGCACTGCCCTCTTGGCGTCGTACGAGCTCGAAACACTGCGCGACAGCGCCGCGCTGAAGAAGATCACCGATTTCGCGGGGGCGCTGTGCGGGTGCCCGGTCGCCTTGGTCAGCCTGGTCGAGGAAACGCGCCAGACGTTCATCGCGCGGACCGGCATCGACCTGACCGAGACGCCGCGCGAAGTGTCGTTCTGCGCGCATGCGATGCTGGGCGACGCGATCATGGTGGTGCCCGACGCGACCGCCGACCCGCGCTTCGCGGGCAACGTGCTGGTGACGGGCGAAACCAACATCCGCTTCTACGCCGGCGCGCCGCTGGTCACCGAGGATGGCGTGCCGTTGGGATCGCTGTGCGTGATCGACACCGTGCCGCATCCCGACGGCCTGAGCGATCTTCAGCGCCAGGGTCTCGAAACGCTGGCCGACAATGTCATGGCGCGGCTGCGCGACAATCGCGACACCGCCGCCTGGCGCAGCGCCGAAGGCGACGCGCGACGTGCCTTGCTCGACAGCGAGGGCCGCTTCCGCACGCTCGCCGACACGATGCCGCAAATGGTGTGGTCGACGCTGCCCGACGGCTATCACGATTATTACAATGCGCGCTGGTACGAATTCACCGGCGTCCCCGACGGATCGACCGACGGCGAGGCGTGGAACGGCATGTTCCATCCCGACGACCAGGAGCGCGCGTGGGGGCGCTGGCGGCAGTCGCTGACCAGCGGCGAGCCGTATGAGATCGAATACCGCCTGCGGCACCACGACGGGACCTATCGCTGGGTGCTCGGCCGCGCACTGCCGATCCGCGACGGCGAGGGCAGGATTGTCCGCTGGTTCGGCACGTGCACCGATATCCACGAGCAGAAGCTGGCGCTCGAAGAGCGCGAGGTGATCAGCCAGGAGCTGAGCCACCGCATCAAGAACATCTTCTCGGTGGTGTCGGGGCTGGTCGCCTTCTCGGCGCGCGCGCACCCCGAATTCAGCGGGATCGCCGCCGATCTGCGCGAGCGCATCACCGCGCTCGGCCGCGCGCACGATTTCGTCCGTCCGCACAGCCCGGCCTCGCGCCCGGCGAGCCAGCCGACCAGCCTCGGCGGGCTGCTCGGCGAGTTGTTTGCGCCGTACCAACTCGCCGAGCACGACCGGATCACGGTGAGCGGCGAGGATGTGGCGATCGACGACCGCTCGGCCACCCCGCTCGCGTTGCTGTTCCACGAACTCGCGACCAACGCGACCAAATATGGCGCGCTGTCGTACCCCGATGGTGCTGTCACAGTGACGATGCACCGCGCGGACGACGGCGTGACGCTCGGCTGGCGCGAAGCGGGCGGGCCGGCGGTGTCGGCGCCCGAGACAGGCGGGTTCGGCACGCAGTTGATGGAGATGAGCGCGGTGCGCCAGCTCGGCGGCATAGTGACGCGCGACTGGAAGCCCGAGGGCCTCGACCTGACCGTACGCGTGCCGCTCGCGGCGTTCAGGCGTCGCTGACGCCGCGGTTCAACAGGACGAGATCGTCGTTGGCGGCTTCGGGGTGCGCCTCGCCCACCGCGAGCGCCGCGGCGGCCAGGATCGCGCGCTCGCTGAACGGCTTACGCACGTAACCGAGCGCGTCGCACGGCAGGCCGATCTGCCCCGGATTGGCGGTGACGAACACGACCTTCACGCCGTGCTCGCGCGCCAGCGTTTTCGCGATATCGGGCCCGGTTGGGCCGTCACGCAGGTTGATGTCGACGAACGCAAATTCGGCCTTGGCGCCGGCGTCGAGCGCGGTTTTGCGATCGGCCGCGATCGCCGTTACCTGATATCCCGCATCGGTCAGGATACGTTCCAGATCGAGAGCGACAAAGATTTCGTCTTCGACGATGAGCGCGGTGGGCAAGACGAGGCGATCCAAATCAGTGTGGCATCCGAACACCGCAAAGCCCGATTCGGTTCCAATCGGTCGGTCAACGTAATAAAATCGGGCGTAACCACTGTGGCTTTGCCGCCACGCATCACCGCCGCAGCAGAAACACCGCATGCTCGGCGAGCAGGTTCGCCAACGTGGCGCTGGTGCGCTGATCCCCCGAAAGGAACCACGCGCCTTCCACCGTAATGCCGCGCTCTTTGAGCAGGCTCCGGAAATCGTCGATCGTGACGTGATGGATGTTGGGCGTCGCGTACCATGCCACAGGGAGCAACCGCGTGACCGGCATCCGTCCGCCCCACAACAACGACGCACGCACGCGCCAGTGTGCGAAGTTCGGGAAAGATACGAACGCCTTGCGCCCGATCCGCAGGAGATGGTCGAGCACGACATCGGGCGCGCGCGTGGTCTGCAACGTCTGGCTGAGGATCGCGTAATCGAAGCTGCCGTCGGGATAGCCCACGAGGTCGACATCGGCGTCGCCCTGCACCACCGACAGCCCCTTGGCGACAGCGCTCGCGACATCGCCCGGATCGAGCTCGAGCCCACGCGCGTCGCAACCGTGATCGCGCAACGCCGCCATCAGCGCTCCGTCGCCGCATCCGATGTCGAGCACGCGCGATCCGCTCGCGACGTTGGCGGCGATCACCGCGAGATCGGGACGCAGGCTCATGCCGCGCTCAGAAACCCGTCGACGACGCGGTTCAACTCGGGCGAGTCGAGCAGGAAGGCGTCGTGACCATAGGGACTGTTCAGTTCGACGAAGCTGACCGCCGCGCCCGCTGCGTTGAGCGCGTGGACGATGATCCGCGACTCCGCGGTCGGGTAGAGCCAGTCGGTGTCGAAGCTGACGAGCGCGAACCGCGTCTTCGTGCCCTTGAACGCATTGGCGAGCAGCCCGCCATGCTCCTCGGCCAGATCGAAATAATCCATCGCGCGAGTGATATAGAGATAGCTGTTGGCATCGAACCGGTCGGTGAAGCTCAACCCCTGGTGCCGGAGGTAGCTTTCGACTTGGAAATCGGCGTCGAACCCGAAGCTCTTCGCCTCGCGCGCCTGCAACCGCCGCCCGAATTTCTCGGTCAGCCCCGCTTCCGAGAGATAGGTAATGTGCGCCGCCATCCGCGCCACCGCGAGCCCCGCCGCGGGCGCGTCGCCGGTGCCGTAATAGTCGCCGCCCGCCCATTTCGGATCGGCCATGATCGCCTGCCGCCCGACCTCATGAAACGCGATGTTCTGCGCGGTATGGCGCGCAGTCGAGGCGATCACCACTGCTTTGGTCACGCGCTCCGGGAAGGAGGCGGCCCAGCTCAGCGCCTGCATTCCGCCCATCGACCCGCCGACCACGGTGACGTGTTCGATCCCGAGATGGTCGAGCAGCATCGCCTGTGCGCGCGCCATGTCGCGGATCGTGATGACCGGGAACGCCATCGCATGGGGCTGCCCGGTCGCGGGGTTCACCGTCGCCGGCCCCGACGATCCCATGCAACTGCCCAGCGCGTTGGCGCACACGATGAAGTGCCGCGCCGGATCGATCGGCTTGCCCGCCCCGACCATCCGCTCCCACCAGCCGGGCTTGCCGGTTACCGGATGGTCGCTCGCGACATGCTGGTCGCCGGTCAGCGCGTGGCAGATCAGGATCGCTGGGCTCGCCGGGTCGCCATAGGTCTCATACGCGATATCCACCGGCGACAGCAGTACGCCGCCATCGAGGCGGAGCGGCCCGGGCAGGCTGACATGGCGCGACAGGCCGAAACGCTGATCGTCGGTCATGGGCACGCGGTTAGAGGAAATTCGGCGAGCATCAATCCTCCCCGTTTACGGGGAGGTGGCAGCGCGTAGCGCTGACGAAGGAGGTGGGCCGCACGCATCTCGTTCGCCGAGAGCCCCCTCCGGCGCTTCGCGCCACCTCCCCGTAAACGGGGAGGATTTCACCCAATCCTGCGCGCCGGCGCGCGCGCGGCGATCACCGCTTGCGCGGCGAGGCGGCCGGTCTGCGCGCCGCCGTTCATGTAGCCGGGGTAGGCGTCGGACAAATGCTCGCCCGCGAAATGGACCGGTCCGGCGGACAGCGGCTGCGACGCGATGCCGTCGGTTTCGGTCCAGATCAGGTCGGCGAATTTGGTTAGCTGGCCCGGGCGGAAATTGACGTACGCGCCCTTGCTGAACGGATCGAGGTGCCAGTTGGTGCGGCGCACCGTGGTTCCGGTGGCGGCGGTCATTCCCTTGACACCCCCCTCGGCAAGCTTGGCAAATTTGAGCGCCAGCGTGCGCGGATCGGCGGCATCAGCGGCGAGTACTTCACTGCCGCCGGTAAACCACGTCCACACGCTGCCCGCGCCCGCCGAGGGCCGCACGCCGCCGTCCCAGCCGAGCGACGATCCCGCACCGTGGTCGGTCTGCCAGAGCTCGCCGCCGCGGCCGATCGGTTTTTCCCAGGGGCGGCCGGTGGTCACCGCCTGCACCTTGCCGTTGCGGCCCAGCCCGACCTCGGCGTTGAACTGACGCCACAGCGACGGCAGCGGTACCCCGAATGCGATCCGGCTGATGATCGAGATCGGCACGGTGACGATCACCGCCGACGCCGCCACCGTCTCGCCGTTCGAGAACGTGACGCGAGCGCCACTTCCCAAAGGATCGATCCGCGTCGCCCGGCGATACGTCGTGATGCGGTTCGCCAGCCGCGCCGCCATCGCCTCGACCAGCGACGAGCTACCGCCCGCCATCAGATAGCGTTCGTCGCTGCGGCTGAGCACGTCGATCCGTCGCCCGTCAATCGTCGGCAGGTTGAACACCAGTTCAACCGCCGAGGCCTGCGCGGGTTCGCAGCCATATTCGGTGCGCGCGGTCGCCTCCATCAGCCGGCGCACCCACGGGTCGGGCATCAACCTGGAGTATTTGTCGAGGTATCCGGTGAAGGAGAGCTGGTCGAGCTCGGCCGAGACCTTCGCGTAATTCTGGTCGAGCCGGACCGAATCGCTGTCGATCTGCCCGGCAATCCCGCGCAGCCCTGCGACCAGCCGCGCCTCGGGCACTTCCTTGGCGCCGTCGAGCACCATCGTGCGGTGCGGCCCGCCCTTGCGGTCGATCAGCGCGATGCCGAATTCGCGGCACAGGCCATGCATGTCGGCATGGTCGGTGTTGACCAATTGCCCCCCGATTTCGAACGACGGCTGGCCCTTGGCGCGCGCGGTATACATCCGCCCGCCGAGCCGCGTGCGCGCTTCGTAGAGCCGTGCCTCGACCCCCGCTTGGGTCAGGTGCCACAGCGCCGCCAACCCGGCGATCCCGCCGCCGATGATGACGACCGGCCCGCCGCCGCCTGACAGGGCACGCGCCGGACGCGGAAGCGCTGCGATCGCCGCAGTCGCCGCCAGCGCGAGCAACACCTGACGCCGCGTCTGGCCGTCACCGCCCGGCACCGGCATCGCCTCGCCCGCGTCGCGCAAATTCTCCCGCCGCGCCGCCTCGAGCGCTTGCCAGAATAATGTCGGTCCCCGCATCGTCCCTCCACGGCCCACGCCCATAGCTTGCCAAGCGAAGCGCCGCCAGCGCATAGGCGCGGCCATGTCAGGACCAGCACCAAAACCGTGGATCATGGCGATCGCGCCCTATGTCCCGGGCCGCTCGACCACCGACGACGGCCGCAAGGTCGCCAAGCTCTCGTCGAACGAGAACCCGCTCGGCACCAGCCAGAAGGCGCGCGACGCGTTCCTGACTGCCGCGACCAACCTCGAACGCTATCCCGACGCAAGCGGCAGCGAGTTGCGCGAGGTGCTGGCGGCGAAGCACGGCCTCGACCCGGCACGGATCATCTACGGCAACGGATCGGACGAGGTGCTCCACCTCGCGGCCGGCGCGTTCGCCGGGCCGGGCGACGAAGTGATCTTCGTTCATTACGGCTTCGCGGTGTACGAAATAGCCGCGCGGCGCGTCGGTGCAACGCCGGTGGTGGCGCCCGATGACGATTATGCGACCGACGTCGACGCGATCCTGGCGTGCGTCACCGATCGCACAAAGATCATCTATATAGCCAACCCCAACAACCCGACCGGCACCTATGCCAGCCGCGAGGAAATCGCGCGGCTCCACGCCGGGTTGCGCTCCGACATCCTGCTCGTGCTCGACCACGCCTATGCCGAATATATCGAAGGCGATGCGGAGGATGGCGGGATGGCGCTCGCGGCCAACGCGCCCAACGTGCTGGTCACGCGCACTTTTTCGAAGATGTACGGTTTGGCCGCCGAGCGGATCGGCTGGGGTTATGCCTCGGCACCCATCATCGCCGCGATGCACCGCATCCGCTTGCCCTTCTCGATCACCATCGCGGGCACGGCGGCGGCGGTCGCGGCGTTGGGCGACGAGGAGTTCGTCGCGCATACCCGCGCGCACAACGCCGAATGGCGCGCGTGGTTTTCGGACGAGATCGCCAAGCTGGGCAATGCGGGCTTACGCGCCGTCCCGAGCCAAGCCAATTTCGTGCTCGTGTTGTTCGAGGGCACTTTGACCGCCGAGGCGGCGTATAAGGGGTTGATGGACGCGGGCTATATCGTCCGCTGGCTGCCCGGGCAGGGCCTGCCGCACGGCCTTCGCATTACGGTCGGCACCGAGCCGGAATGCCGCGGCGTGATCGCGGCGTTGCGCGCGATGGTCGAGACGACCGGCTGATGCTGCCCTTCGCGCGCGTGTCGATCATCGGGCTGGGCCTGATCGGCTCGTCGATCGCACGCGCGGTAAAGGATCACATGCCGAGCGTCCGCGTCACAGGGCACGACACCGACGCAGCGGTCCGCGAAACAGCGCGCGCGCTCGGATTCTGCGACGACATCGCGGACAGCCCGGGCGCGGCAGTGACCGACGCCGATCTCGTCATACTCTGCGTGCCCGTCGGCGCGATGGGCGCGGCGGCGGAATCGATCGCCGCCGATCTGCCAGCCGACGCGATCGTCAGCGATGTCGGATCGTCCAAGGGCAGCGTCCTCGCGGCGTTACGCGCCGCGCTGCCGAACAACGCGATCGTTCCCGCGCACCCGGTCGCCGGCACCGAGCGCAGCGGGCCCGAGGCCGGCTTCGCCAGCCTCTTCCACGGCCGCTGGTGCATCCTCACCCCGCCTCAGGACGCCGACCCCGCGGCGGTCGAACGCCTCGCCGAATTCTGGCGCCGGTTGGGCGCCGAGGTCGAGACGATGGACGCCGACCATCACGACCGCGTGCTCGCGATCACCAGTCACTTACCGCATTTGATCGCCTACACGATCGTCGGCACCGCGAGCGACATGGAGGAAGTCACCCAGTCCGAGGTGATCAAATATTCCGCGGGCGGCTTCCGCGATTTCACCCGCATCGCCGCCAGCGACCCGACGATGTGGCGCGACGTCTTCCTGTCGAACAAGGACGCGGTGCTCGACATGCTGCAGCGCTTTTCGGAGGATCTGACCGCGCTCCAGCGCGCGATCCGCTGGGGCAAGGGCGACGAACTGTTCGACCTGTTCACCCGCACCCGCGCCGTCCGCCGCTCGATCATCGAACAGGGCCAGGACGACGCGGCGCCCGATTTCGGGCGGACGCACGAATAGGCCGGTTCAGTCCTCGAGTTCGACGCGAACGCAAGACTGGAAAATGACATCCTCGGACCCGATGCGATGCCAGATTTCGACGACCCGGTAGTATTTGAAATAGCCCTCACGGTCGATCGATAGATATTCGCCGACGCGCGGCAATTGCGGAAACTCCCCGACGAACATCGGTTCCAATGCTTCCTTATCGTCGAAAATTTCGACCTTCATGACTGGCAGCTTTCGATATCGAGTACGTTGATCGCGGCGTGCACCCGCGCCTCGATCTCGGCGCGCGGTAATCCTGGTGGGATCGGATCGCCGAAACGGAAGGTCGCCACGCCCGCGCGTTTCAACCCATTCTTCGGCCACAGCTGCCCGACATCGGTGGCGATCGGCACGACCGGCAGATCGAGCATCTTGTAGAGCCCGGCGAATCCCGACTTGAGCGGCGGATGGTCGCCCGGCTTCACCCGCGTGCCCTCCGGAAACAGGATCACCGAGCGGCCGCTGTCGCGCGCGATCTTGGCCTCGCGCATCAAGGCGCGCAGCGCGCTCGCCGAGGCGGAACGGTCGACCAGGATGATGCCATAGACCTGCGTCGCCCAGCCCCAGATCGGGATACGCGCGAACTCGCGGCGCATGATGACCACCGGTGATCCCATTTCGACGATCAGGTCGAGCGTTTCGAACATCGACTGATGCTTGGCGGCGAAGAACACCTGGCCTTCGGGCCGCGGCCCCTCGTATCGCGCGCGCACCCCGAGCAGCCAGCGTGCGCACCAGCGGTGAAACCGCGCCCAGCCGGTCGCATAGCTGATCAGCGCGCGCCGCCCGAACAGCGCCGAGAACGGCACCAGCAGCACGATCGGCACCGACAACCCGTAAAACACCAGTGCGAACGCGACGTTGCGGATCAGCGTCACACCCCGATCCCGATCCACAAGGCGATGCGGCGCAGCAGCAGCTTGTTATATTCGACGATCAGCAGCCCGAGCGGCGCTTCGCTCGGCACGCCGTCGGACACGATCGCGACGTCGCTGTCGAGCGCCGCCCTGAGTTCCATGCTCGCGCGCGCCATGTGCCAGTCCGACGTCACCAGCCGCACCGATTTATATCCGTGCGCCTTGACCCACTGCGCCGTCTCCATCGCGTTGGACCGCGTGTCGACGGCTTCGTGCCCCAGGTCGACGCAGCACGCGAACAGTCCGACCGGCACGCGGTTGGTCGCGGCCAGTTCGGCCGGCCGCACCCCCGGCGCGACGCCGGTGATCAGCAAGCGCTTGGCCTGATGCGCGGTGATCAGGTCGAGCCCGCGGTCGATCCGGCCCGGTCCGCCGGTCGGCACGACGATCGCGTCGGTGGTCCGCCCCTCGAGCGGGCGCGGCAGGGTCACCATGAACGCGACGAAGCCGAGCACATAGGCGAGCGCGAGGACCGCAATCAGGCGGCGCAGGATCAATGCACCCTCCTCAGCCGCCGCAGCACCGCGACGCGCGCCGCTAGCGTCGCGACGAGCGCGAATACGATCGGCAAGCCTGCGAGCAGCAGCCAGTCGCGCTGGAGCAATACCGACCCGCCGACCAGCTCCGACCCCAGCCCCGTCATCTGATGCAGGATCGCCCAGATCGCGACCATCGCCGCCACCGCGCCGACCGCGCCGCCGATCACCGTGTCGAGCGCGATCCGCCGCTGAAACAGCCGCGCGACCTGGACGTCGGTCGACCCGAGCATGTGCAGGATCGCGATCGTGTCGCGGTGCGTCTCGAGCCCCGCGCGCGCCGCCAGCAGCACGACGGCGGTGGTCGCCGCGATCATCAGCAGCACCAGCGCCGCCGCGCCCGCGATCATCGTGCGCATGAAGCTCGCCACCGGCGACAGCCAGCGCGATTGCGAATCGACCCGCGCGCTGGGCGCGGCGGCGCGCACCCCGGCGGCGACGCGCGCAGCGGATTCCTCGCCCGGCACGCTCATGTCGACGTCGATCAGCGTCGGGATCGGCACGTCGGCGTCGCTCGACGCTTCGCCCAGCCAGGGTTTCAGCAGCGCGTCGAGCCGCGCGCGATCGACCGGGGAAGCGCGCTTGACCGCGGGCATGCCGGCCAGCGCCGTCATCACCGCCGCCGTGTCGCGCGCGCGTTGCGACGGATCGGCGGTCACGACCTGCACCGTCAGCCGCCCTGCCAATTGCCGGTCGAGCGTCCCCGCCGCGTTGACCATGCCGAGCCCGAGTGCTGCGGCAAGCACCGTCAGGAACAGCATGATCGCCATGATCCACATCATCGCGCGCGTGGCCCCGCGCTCGTCGAGCAGGCGGCGGTCGGCTGCGCCGGCGATGACTCGCCCGCTCATTGGACGGGCCGCGCCGGCGGATTGCGCAGCGCGCCGGTCGGGTCCATCAGCCGCCCGGCCTCGAGCCGCATCATGTGCGCATTCTGGATTCGGCTGAGCAGGTGGAAGTCGTGCGTCGCCACCACCACCGTCGTGCCGAGCCGGTTCAATGATTCGAACAGATGCAGCAGCCTTGCCGCCATGTCGGGGTCGACGTTGCCGGTCGGTTCGTCGGCGACGAGGATTTCGGGCCGGCCGATCACCGCGCGCGCGATCGCGACGCGTTGTTGCTCGCCGCCCGACAGCGTCGGCGGGGTGGCATGGCCGCGCTCCGCCAGCCCGACCCAGTCGAGCATCTCGTGCACCGGCGCCTCGACATCGCTTTCGGGCACCCCCGACAGCCGCAAGGGGAGTGCGATATTGTCGAACGCCGACAAATGCGGAACCAGCCGGAAATCCTGGAACACCACGCCTATCCGCCGCCGGAACCCGGGCAGCCGCGCGTGCGGCAGCGCGCCGGCATCCTCCCCGAACAACCGGATCGTGCCACTGGTCGGGCGCTGCGCGAGATAGAGCAGCTTGAGCAGCGAGGTCTTGCCCGCGCCGCTCGCCCCGGTGAGGAAATAGAAGCCGCCCGACGCCAGCGTGAAATGCACGTCCGACAGCGTTTCGCCGTCGCTATTGGGATAGCGCAGCCCCACATCCTCGAACTGCACGATATTCGCCATCCCGGCGTATGCTACCCGCTTACCAACTGCCCCGCCACCCGCCTTCGCACGATACCGGCGGCTTCATCAAGGCAGGAGGCTTGCCGCGTCACGGCGGCTTGCCTAGGAAATGGCTAGCGGGACCAAGGGGAAAGGTACCGCGCGGAAACGCCACATGATCCTCGAATGCCGCCAATGCCATACGCGCTACCTGGTCCCCGACAGCGCGGTCGGGCCCGAAGGCCGCACGGTGCGCTGCGCCAATTGCCGGCATAGCTGGTTCCAGCACCCCGCCGGCGCGGCGCCGCTCGAACTCACCAAGCCCGAGCCCGCCCCGATCGCCGCGCCACCTGCACCAGAGGCCCCGCCGGAGCCGGAACCCACCCCGGCCTATGCCGGCGCCGATCACGATTACGACGCCTTCGCGCACGAGCCGCCCTTCCGCCCGCGCCGCAACCCGGCACGGCGCTGGACGATCGCCGCGATCACCGCGGGCGTGGTGATGCTGATCGCGACGGGGGCGTTGGTGTTCGGCAATTTGCCCAGCTTCGCCTCGATGCTCGGCCTGTCGCTCGGCGGTGAGACTCCGCTCAAGTTCGTCAATCTGAAACGCCCAGACCGCCGCGACTTGCCCAACGGCAGCGAGTTGTTCGCAATCGGCGGACAGGTGAGGAACCCGACCAGCCAGCGCCAGTCGGTCCCCGACATCCGCGCCGAGTTGCGCGATGCGTCGGACCGCCTCGTCTACAGCTGGACGATCAAGCCCGACCAGCGTTCGATCGCGCCCGGCGGCGCCATGAACTTCGACAGCGCCAAGCTCGACGTGCCGAGCAGTTCGAAGACCGTGAAGTTGAGTTTCACGGCGGCCTCCCCCGCAAACTAGGGTCGCGGGCCATTGCGTTCGCGAAAACCCGCTGCTAGGGGCGCTCGCCTGCCAGCCACCGGCCTTGTCCGGCGGCATTCTTCACAGCGTGCGGCCGTGGCGGAACTGGTAGACGCGCAACGTTGAGGTCGTTGTGGGCGAAAGCCCGTGGAAGTTCGAGTCTTCTCGGCCGCACCAAGCAGTTCAAAATCGGAAGTAATTTTCGCCTGCGGGCGAGCTGTCGCTGAAAGCGGCGCAGTTCTGCGGGCTTTTCGCCACTGCTATCTGATGGGGTGCAGTCGGAGAAAGCATTCCTGGCATCGACGCCACCGGCCAATCGGCCCCGCGTCTCTGTTCCAAAAATTCTGACTGCAGTCTGATTTGGCTCAGGAGAACCCGAGCAAGAAGCGCTGTTCGCTCCAGGCAAGCGGCAGCTCGTATGCGAGCAGCGAGCGCGCCGTCACGGACGGCGGTTGGCGGCCTTCGAGTATCGCGGTTACCTGAATGAGTTTCGTCCGCTTTCGGGTGGCGCCAATCTACGGCTGAGCGTCCGAAATTGGGGCGCCTAGCCGACCTTCAAGTTTGCCTAGGTTGCGCGTCGCGCCAATATCGACCGTCAAAGCGCGCACTCACGGCCAAAAATACGGAACCTCGGAACTTTTCGCCAGTATCGCAGTTGCTTCGGCAAGAGCCGGGCGGTGCGTGTATCCGAAGGCGAACGCGCAAACGCGCCTAGAGGGGGATGAAACATGGCGGCACCTAATCGCGACTGCGAGGATCTTCGCGAGAACCTGATCGCGGCGCTCACGCGGTTCCGTGCCGGTGACTTTACCGTTCGCATGCACTTGACGGGTGACCCCCGCGATCGCCAGATCGCCGACCTGTTCAATGAAGTGGCCGCCACCAACGAGGCGATTACCGACGAATTCAAGCGCGTCGCGCGCACGGTGGGCAAGGAAGGTAACATCACGCACCGCGCCCGCGTGAAGGACGCACGCGGCGAGTGGCAGGCCAAACTCGACGCAGTGAACGAGCTGATCGACGACATGGTGCAGCCGATCAACGAGGTCGCTCGTGTGATCGGCGCGGTCGCCGAGGGCGATCTGTCGCAGCACATGGCGGTGCAAATCGACGGCCGCGGGTTGAAGGGCGAATTCCGCCGCATCGGCAAGGTTGTGAACACGATGGTCGACCAGCTCGGCAGTTTCGCATCGGAAGTGACGCGTGTGGCGCGCGAAGTCGGTACTGAGGGGAAGCTGGGCGGTCAGGCCAAGGTGAAGGGTGTCGCCGGCACGTGGAAGGACTTGACCGATAACGTCAACCTCATGGCCGACAATCTGACCGGTCAGGTGCGCAACATCGCCGAGGTGACGACCGCGGTCGCGCGTGGCGACCTGTCGAAGAAGATCACGGTCGACGTGCGCGGCGAAATCCTCGAGCTCAAGAACACGATCAACACGATGGTCGATCAGCTTAACGGGTTCGCCTCGGAAGTGACTCGCGTGGCGCGCGAGGTGGGTACCGAAGGCAATCTGGGCGGCCAGGCCGAAGTGCCCGGAGTCGCCGGCACCTGGGCCGATCTGACCGATAACGTGAACCTGATGGCGGCGAACCTGACCGGTCAGGTGCGCAACATCGCGGAAGTGACCACCGCGGTCGCGCGCGGCGACTTGTCGAAGAAGATTACCGTGGATGTCCGCGGCGAAATCCTCGAGCTCAAGAACACGATCAACACTATGGTCGACCAGCTCAATTCGTTCGCGTCGGAAGTGACCCGCGTGGCGCGCGAGGTCGGCACCGAAGGCCGGCTCGGCGGGCAGGCGCGCGTGGAAGGCGTCGGCGGCACGTGGAAGGACTTGACCGACAACGTCAACGAACTCGCCGCCAATCTGACGGGTCAGGTCCGCAACATCGCCGAAGTGACGACCGCAGTGGCGCGCGGCGACTTGTCAAAGAAGATCACCGTCGACGTGAAGGGCGAAATCCTAGAGCTGAAAAACACCATCAACACGATGGTCGACCAGCTCAATTCGTTCGCTTCGGAAGTGACCCGCGTGGCGCGCGAAGTGGGATCGGAAGGCAAGCTCGGCGGGCAGGCCCAGGTCGAGGGCGTCGCCGGCACCTGGGCTGACCTGACTAGCAACGTGAACGAACTCGCCGCCAACCTGACCGGCCAGGTGCGCAACATCGCCGAAGTGACGACCGCAGTCGCGTCGGGCGACTTGTCGAAGAAGATCACCGTCGACGTGAAGGGAGAAATCCTAGAGCTCAAGAACACCGTCAACACGATGGTCGACCAGCTCAATTCGTTCGCTTCGGAAGTGACCCGCGTGGCGCGCGAAGTCGGCACCGAAGGCAAATTGGGCGGCCAAGCGCAGGTGAAGGGCGTCGCGGGGACTTGGGCCGACCTCACCGACAACGTGAACCTGATGGCCGACAATCTGACGGGCCAGGTCCGCAATATCGCCGACGTCACGACCGCGGTGGCGCGGGGCGACTTGTCGAAGAAGATCACCGTCGACGTGAAGGGCGAGATCCTCGAGCTGAAGAACACAATCAACGTCATGGTCGATCAGCTTAACGGCTTCGCCGGCGAGGTGACTCGCGTCGCCCGCGAAGTCGGCACCGAGGGCAAGTTGGGCGGCCAGGCCGAAGTGCCGGGCGTCGGCGGCATCTGGAAGGACCTGACCGACAACGTCAATCTGATGGCGACCAACCTGACCAACCAGGTGCGCGGCATCGCCGACGTCGTGACCGGCGTGGCACAGGGTAATCTCAACCGCAAGCTGACGCTCGACGCGAAGGGCGAGATCGCGGCGCTGGCCGAGACGATCAACTTCATGATCGAGACGCTGTCGACGTTCGGCGACCAAGTCACCAACATGGCGCGCGAAGTCGGCGTCGAGGGCCGGCTAGGCGGCCAAGCGCGCGTGCCGGGCGCCGCAGGCTTGTGGCGCGACCTGACCGACAACGTGAACCAGCTGGCGGCGAATCTGACCAACCAGGTGCGCTCGATCGCCGACGTGGCGACCGCGGTGACCAAGGGCGACCTGACGCGATCGATCGCCGTCGAGGCCTCGGGCGAAATGGCCGCGCTCAAAGACACGATCAACGAGATGATCCAGAATTTGAAGGATCAGACGCTCAAGAATGCCGAGCAGGACTGGCTGAAGACCAACCTCGCGCGCTTCTCGCGCATGCTGCAGGGCGAACGCGACCTCGCGACCATCTCTAACCTGATCATGACCGAGCTCGCGCCGCTGGTGAATGCGCAATACGGCGTGTTCTACGTCGCGAACGAGAATGACGACCAGCCTGTGCTTGATCTCGTCGCGAGTTATGGCGCAGGTGATCCCGAGGGCATGAAGCAGCGGTTCGCACTGCGCGAGGGACTGATCGGACAAGCCGCGGCCGACAAACGCCCGAAGCGGCTCGACCGCGTCCCCGGCGACTATATCCGAATCGGCTCGGGGCTTGGCGACGGCAAGCCGGCGCACGTCCACATCCTCCCCGCCTTGTTCGAGGAAGAAGTGAAGGCGGTGATCGAGCTCGCCAGCTTCGAGGAGTTCAACGAGACTCACCACAGCTTCCTCACCCAGCTGATGGAAACGGTGGGCATCGTGCTCAACACGATTGCCGCAACGATGCGGACCGAAGAACTGCTCAAGGAATCGCAGCTGCTGACGCAGGAATTGCAAGCGCGCCAGACCGAGCTGACTACCAAGCAGGAGGAACTCCACAACACGAATGAGGAGCTGCAGGAAAAGGCGCAGCTGCTCGAGAACGAAAAGCGCCAGGTCGAGGCGAAGAACTTCGAGATCGACATGGCGCGGCGCGCGATCGAGGAAAAGGCCGAGCAGCTCGCGCTGACTTCCAAATACAAGTCCGAGTTCCTGGCCAACATGAGCCACGAGCTGCGCACGCCGCTCAACTCGCTCCTGATTCTTTCGAAGCTGCTGGCGGACAACCAGCAGGGCAACCTCAATGAAAAGCAGACCGAGTTCGCCCGCACGATCCACTCGGCGGGCACCGACCTCCTAAACCTGATCAACGACATCCTAGATCTGTCGAAGATCGAGAGCGGCACGGTGTCAATCGAGCTCGGCGACATGCCACTCCAGTCGCTCAAGCAGCACATGGAGCGAACCTTCCGCCAGCTCGCGTCGGAAAAGGGGTTGGAGTTCGACGTCGACTTCGACTTGAACCTGCCCGAGTCGATCCGCACCGACGAAAAGCGGCTGCAGCAGGTAGTGCTGAACTTATTGTCCAACGCTTTCAAGTTCACCGCGCAGGGCAAGGTGACACTCGACGTCAGCGTGGCGGAGAGCGGCTGGAGCGATGGACATCCGGTGCTCCGCGACGTCAGCAGCGCGCTGATGATCTCGGTGTCCGACACCGGCATCGGTATCCCCAAGGACAAGCAGATGCTGATCTTCGAGGCCTTCCAGCAGGCCGACGGTACGACCAGCCGCAAATACGGCGGAACCGGCCTGGGCCTGTCGATCAGCCGCGAGATCGCAGGGCTGCTCGGCGGAGAGCTGAAGGTCGCCTCCGAACCCGGCAAGGGTTCGACTTTCACGCTCTATGTGCCAATGCAGGTCGCCGCCGCACCAGTGCTGACGCATCCCACCACCGCCGAAGCGGTCGAAGCTCCAGTGCTGGTCCCCGAACCGGCCGACGACCGCGACAGCGTCGGCAAGGAGCCGTTCGTGTTGATCGTCGAGGACGACCCGGCGTTCGCAACGATTCTGCTCGATGCCGCGCACGACGCGGGGCTGAAGGGTATCATATCGCCGACCGGATCCGGCACCACCGCTCTTGCGCGCAAGATGCAGCCGGTGATGATTACCCTCGACCTAGGTCTGAGCGACATTGACGGCTTCGTGCTGCTTGAACTGCTGCGAACCGATCCGGAGATCGCGGCTATCCCAGTCCATGTCGTATCGGGCGGCGATCGGGCGGACGACGCGCTTGCCATCGGCGCCGCGGGGGTGCTCGACAAGCCCGTCGAGCGGGCGACGCTGATCGAGCTGTTCCGCTCGGCGGCCAAGGCGTCGCCGAAGCCGCTCAAACCCCGAAGCAAGCGCGGCAAAGTCGTCCGCTCGCTGGAAGACCGCCGCATCCTTGTTGTCGACGACGACATTCGCAACATCTACTCGTTGACCAGTGTGCTGGAGGCGCAGGGAGCAAAGGTACTGCACGCCGAACGTGGAGCCGAGGGCATCGCCATCCTTGAGCAGCAGCCCGACATCGACGTCGCCTTGGTCGACATCATGATGCCCGACATGGACGGATACGAGACGATGCAACGCATCCGCGCGAACCCGCGGATCGCCCGAATTCCACTGGTCGCTGTCACTGCGAAGGCAATGAAAGGCGATCGACAGAAATGTCTCGATGCCGGAGCTGACGATTATATCTCCAAACCGGTCGATATTGACCTGCTGCTGGCACTCGTCCGGGTCTGGATTGAGCGTTCCAAACTGGCCGAGGACCGCTCGGCCGGGGAGCGGATGGCCGCCGCTTGACGATGCCCTATCCCGACGTGCGGCCCGACAGCGATGCCGCCAAGATTCTGGTGATCGACGACGACGACCGCAACTTGCTAGCGTTGTCGGAGGTTCTTGCGCCAATCGCGGAGGTGGCGACGGCGGCGTCCGGCCGCGACGCGCTGCGTTTGCTACTGCGCGACGAATTCGCGGTCATCCTGCTCGACGTGTTCATGCCCGGGCTTGACGGCTACGAGACCGCGGCGCTGATCCGACAGCGCGAGCAGACGGCGCGGATTCCGATCATCTTCCTGTCCGCGGTGAATAAGGAAACCGAGCATCTGATGCGCGGATATGAGATGGGCGCGGTCGATTACGTGTTCAAACCCGTCGATCCCATCGTATTGAAATCCAAGGCCCAGGTGTTCGTCGATCTCTACCGTATGCGCCGCCAGGTCGAGCTGCAGGCGCTCGCCGAGCGCGAGTTGCGCGAGGCGCATTATCGTGAGCAGCTTTCCCGCCGCGATGCCGAGCGCCAGCTCGAACATGCCGAGCGTCGTCAGGCGACAATTCTGCGCTCGCTGCCGATGGCGATTTACGAGTTGGAGAATTCGGGCAAGCGGCAGATCGTGGGCGGCGACCTGGCGCAATTTGTCGGCGAGCAACCGGAGGTAGACGTACCGCTCGACTGGGAAGCCCGGGTGCACGAGGCGGACCGCGCGACGTTGACGATATCGCCCGACGACCCCGACTTCGTCACGACTGAATATCGATGGATCGGCGCTGATGGTGTCACGCGTCATATCCTCGACCAGCGGGTGGCGATCAGCGTGCATGGCGAAGCGCGCTGGGCGGGCACCTTACTCGACATTTCCGAACGCAAGAATCTCGAGGCGCGGCTGGTACATCGCGGCAAGCTCGACGCGCTCGGCCAGCTGACCGGCGGCGTCGCGCACGATTTCAACAATCTGCTTGCCGCCGTGCTCGGCGGAATCGACTTGTTGCAAAAACGGGTCGAATTTGGCGCGCGGGAAAGCCGGATCATCGAACAGATGCGCCACGCTTCGGTACGCGGCGCTGAACTGGTTCGGCGCATGATGTCGTTTGCCCGGCAGCAGGAATTGATGCCAACGAGCATCGAGCCTTCGAGCCTCTGCGAGGCAGTAGCGGGACTGGTCGCCCATACGCTGGGCGGCAAGACGTTGGTGGATTGGCGGTGCGCCAATGAGGGCCTCCACCCGTTTGTCGATCGCAGTCAGCTCGAACTCGCATTGATGAACTTGGTGATCAACGCCCGCGACGCGATGCCCGACGGCGGTACCATCCATGTGGCAATCGAAGTGGACGATCACAGTGGCGGCAAGCCGACGCTCGCGATCAGCGTACGCGACGAAGGCGTTGGTATGCCCGAGGCGGTGATGCAACGCGTGACGGAGCCATTTTTCACCACCAAGGAATCGGGAAAGGGCACCGGGCTCGGTCTCGCGATGGTAGCTGGGTTCGTCGAGCAATCCGGCGGCGAGCTACGCTTGGACAGCAAGGAGGGTTTCGGCACGACGGTCACCATGATCCTTCCGGCCACGCGTGAGGGGGTAACGGACATCCCAGATGCAAATGGCCAAGGGCTCGATTGGCTGGCCGGCAAGCGAATGATGCTGGTCGACGACGACGAGCAAGTGCGCATCGTCCTCGCCGAACGCTTTCGCGACGCGGGCGCGGTCGTCGAGGAGTTTGCGGGGGGTGAGGGAGCAATTGACGCGCTCAAGGCGCGTCCCGACGCCTTTGACTTTCTGCTGACAGACTTCGCGATGCCGGGGATCGACGGTCTGGAAACGTTGAGGAAGGCGACGGTATTGGCGCCGACAACTCGTGTGGCGCTGATGACCGGCTATGCCGATGATTTTGAACTTGGGCCAAAGGATCATTTTGCCATCGTTACCAAGCCGCTGAATATCGGGCGGCTCCTTGCGGCGTTCGGTGTCACGAAGAGCCGGCAATTGAAGGCCAGTGAAAGCCCTGGCTGACGCTGCACCAACGATTGGCGGCGGTATTCTCATCTCGGTCGCTGCTAGCGTTTTGCGTACGGAAGCGCAGATGGGGCGGCTATCGAGCGATTGAGAAATGGGGCGCTTGCCGGACGGCCACTTTCAGGAGTTCGGCGGGGTTGGCTGAACGACCGAAATTGAGGCGCAAAACAGACAAAGTACCGATCCGCGTTTGCTCGACCGCCTAGCCGGAACGCCGCATCATCTTCATGATTTCCGCCAGCCCGCGGCGTCCTTCGCCCAGCAAGCTCGCGCGGAACACGCGGCCCAGCAGCACGATCTCGACCAACACAAACGCGGCGAGCAACAGGCCCGACCCGATCACTTCCCAGGTCGGGATGCCGCTGCCGAGCCGCGCCAGCACGGTGAACGGGGTGTAGAGCGGGATCCAGGTCAGCACCGCGACCGCGCCGCCGCCCGATCCGCGCAATATCGCCTGAACGAGCAGGGTGAACGGCATCATGATCAGCAGGATGACGGGCATCAGATACCCTTGCGCGTCGCGCATCGAATCGCTCACCGCGCCGATCGCGAGGAAGATCATCGCCACCATCATATAGCCGGCCACGAAGAAATAGAGGATCGTGAGCACGCTGCCGATCGACGACACCGGCTCCAACGCCGGGCGGATCATGTCGGCGATCGCGCCGTGCGTGGCGTACGCGGCGAACGCCCCGCACGCGGCCCAGGTCAGCACCATCGACAGTCCGACCGCCACCGTGCCGACCAGCTTGCCGTACATCAGCTCGTTCGGCGACACGCAGGCGAGCACGGTTTCGAGCAATTTGTTGCTCCGCTCCTCGACCGAGCCCTGCAGCATCCAGCTGCCCGACAGCACCAGCGACATCAGCAGGATATAGGCGCAGGCGAGCGGCAGGATCGACCGAATCAGCATCCGTTCGCGCCCGCCGCCCGCCTTGGGCGTCGTGACCTGGATCGCGGGGACGATCAGATTGGCGCTTGCGGCGGTCGCGGGCGGTGTGCCCGCATTGGCCAGGAAGCGCACGCGCAGATCGGGGGTCAGCACATCGTCCAGCAGCGCCATCATCGATGCGCGCGGCGCGCCGTTCGCCCATATTCGGATCGCCGGCGACGCGCCGAAATCGTGCGGGATCAACACGACATAATCGACCGGCTTGCGATTCGATTTGCCGCCGGGGCGCAGATAAGAATCGAGCGCCGCATCGAGCCCGGCGGGCGCGGTCGCGACCAGCGCGGGCGGTGTGGCGACGATACGATAGTCGGGGTCGGGCGCTTCGAACCGGTCGGCATCGTCCTTCGACACGCGCGCGATCTTCGCAAGCGCCGCCTTCGATCCACCCGCCGCAACGAAGCTGGCGACCTCGGCATCGGTGTACCAATGGTCCTGCTGCGCCCAGGACGCCGCCGGGTCGGCGCGTTGCAGGTCGTGGCGGCGGACATAGCGCGCCAGCGCGTCGAGCGTGACGCGCTGGTTGTCCAGGTCAACGCGCTGGGCAATCCGGTTTGCGGTCGTGCCGCCGGCCTGGTCGATCACCATGACGCTGTCGGTATCGGACTTGTCGAGATAGCTGGACGCGACCGGGCCGAGCGCGATGGCGAGCGGCAGGATGATGAGCGTCAGCCAGAAGCTGCGCGTCATCGCGATCTGGCGGAATTCGCGAATGGCGACGAGGCGGACGTGCTGGAACATGTTACCGGCCCTCCGCGCCGCCGACGATGTGCAGGAAAACGTCGTGCAGGCTCGGCTGGCGCTGATCGAAGCGGCGCAGCGCGAAGCCTCGCTCGGTGCACTGTTCGAGCAGGTCGGCGGGGTCGGCACCGGGGGCCAGGCGCACTGCCCATTCCCCCCAATCGCCGTCCGTGCCCGTCTGGTGCGCGTCCACGACACCGGCCAGCGCAGCGGGCGACGCCCTGGCGCTCAGCACCAACTGCACGGGCAAGGTCGCGCGCGCCTCGTCCTGCGTTCCCTCGAACAGCTTCTTGCCGCGCCCGAGAAACAGCAGGCGGTCGCACAGCCGCTCGGCGTGCTGCATCACGTGGGTCGAGAACACCACCGCCGCGCCGTCCTTCGCCGCGCGGACGATTTCGCCCTCGAGCAAGCCCTGGTTGACCGGATCGAGCCCGGAGAAGGGTTCGTCGAGGATCAGCAGGCGCGGCCGGTTGACCACCGCGGTCGCCAACTGAACCTTCTGCGCCATCCCCTTCGACAATTTGTCGACCGGCGTCTTGGCGGACGCGGCCAGCCCGAACCGTTCGAGCAGCACGCTGCCCTCCGCCCGCGCGGCGGCGGCGGGCATGCCCTTCAGCCGCCCGAAATAGACGATCGTGTCGATCGCGGTCATCGATTTATACAATCCGCGCTCTTCGGGCAGAAAGCCGAGCCCCGCGCTGTGGGCACGGCCTGGGGCGCGGCCGAGCACCGAAATCGACCCGGCATCGGGCCGCAATATGTCGAGCACCATGCGCAGCGACGTCGTCTTGCCCGCGCCGTTGCCGCCCAGGAACCCGAACACCTCGCCGGGGACGACCGCGAAACTCAAGTCGTCGACCGCGGTGAAGTCGCCAAAGCGCTTGACCACGCCGTCCAACCGCAATGCTTCCACTTATGTACGCCCCCGACTCGGCACGAAATCCCGTTCCGTGCACCACATGACCATATCACCAAGGTTGGTGATATCCCGACAAATCCTTATCCGACAATCGCTTCCATCGATGGATCGCGCCGCTCGACATATTGCCGCCAGGATAGCAATGCCGGAATGTCGGGCCGTAGGCTCGGCGAATTGCCTTCCTCGCAATAATTGACCGGCGGGCACGGCGCGGTCGAAAACTACGCGGGACGTAGGCGAAATGGGTGGCCAGGCCCGAATTGGGCAGCCACGCAACATCACCAGATATGCACCCGGTCCGCCGGCGCCAGGTACAATTTATCGCCCGGCTGGATGTTAAACGCCCTGTACCAAGGGTCGAAATTACGGACGACGCCGTTGACGCGATACTGGCCGGGCGAATGGACGTCGCCGAGCAGCTTCTGCCGCTGAAGATCGTCCCGCACCTTGACCTGCCACGCCTGGGCATAGGCGAGGAAGAAGCGCTGGTCGCCAGTCAGCCCGCCGATCACCTTCGCCTTGCCATGCTTGGCCTGGTACCGCTGATAGGCGGTATAAGCCGTCTCCATCCCGCTCAGGTCGCCGATATTCTCGCCGAGCGTCAGCTTGCCGTTGATCTTGGTGCCGGGGACCGGCTCATATTGGTCGTATTGCGCAGCAAGTGCGGAGGTGTGCGCGACATAGGCCTTCTTCGACGCGTCGCTCCACCAATTCTCGAACTTGCCGGTTGGGCCGAACCGGCTGCCCTGGTCGTCGAAGCCGTGCCCCATTTCATGGCCGATAATCGCGCCGATCGCGCCGTAATTGACGGCGGCGTCGGCGTTCGGGTCGAAATAGGGCGGCTGCAGGATCGCTGCGGGAAAGGTGAGTTGGTTGGCGAGCGGGCTGTAATAGGCATTCACCGTCTGCGGCGTCATGCCCCACAAAGTGCGATCGACCGGCCTGGTGTAGCGCGACAAGGCTAGTCGATGCTGGAAATCGGCGGAGCGCATCGCTGTGCCGAGCAAGTCGTCGCGATCGACCCGGAGCGAACTGTAGTCGATGTAATTGACGGGATGGCCGATCCGCGGCTCGAACGCCGCCAGTTTGGCGAGCGCCGCTTTCTTCGTCGGATCGTCCATCCAAGCGGACGCGCTGATCTTCTCGGCATAGGCGGCGCGCAAATTCTCGACCAACTCGGTCATCTTCGCCTGGCTCGATGCCGGGAAATATCTCTGCACGTAGATCTTGCCGACGGCTTCGCCGAGCACGGCGTTCACCAACTGCACGCCGCGCTTCCAACGATCGGGCTTGGCCTTCACGCCCCCCAGCGTGCGCGAATAGAAATCGAATTGCGCATCGTCGAACACCTTGGGCAACAGGACCGACCGGTCGCCGATGAAGTGAAACGTCAGATAGTTCTTCCACGTCTGGAGCGGGGTCGCGGTCATGATCCTGCCCATCGCGGTCAGCGCGGTGTTGTTCGCCATCAACACGGTCGGCGTGTTGTCGAACCCGGAGGTCTTGAGTAGCAGCGCCCAGTCAAAATCGGGTGCCTCGGCCTTCAAACCCGCGAGCGTTTCGGGGGCGTTCAACTTGGCGAGGTCGCGACTTTGCTCGGGCGACCATTGCTCCTTGGCCATCGCAGTCTCGAGCGCGAAGATCGCATCCGCCTTGGCGCCGGCATCGGGAATGCCGGCAAGCCCCAGCATCTTCGCGATATAGGCTTTGTAGGCGGCGCGAATCGTATCGTATTTTTCGCCCTCCAGCAGGTACATATCGCGCGGCATTCCCAGCCCGCCCTGGCCCACGACGGTCGTGTAGTGGGTCGGGTCCGCAAGGTTGGGGATCGATCCGATCGAAAGCGGGGAGGCATAGCCGGTCGTCGCGAACAGCGTCTGCAACCCGGTCAAATCGTTCACCGCTGCAATCCGCGCGAGATAGGGTTGGAGCGGCGCAGTCCCCTTCGCTTCGATCGCGGCTTCATTCATCCAGCTCGCGTAGAAATCGCCGATCTGTTTGCCAGTTGCACCATACGCCGCGGGGTTCGCTGCCATGTCGTCCAGCAAGGCATGAATATCCGCCTCGGCATTGTCGGCGAGCTGGTTTCCATATCCTACCGCGCCCTTGTCGGCGGGAATTTCCGTCCGCTTAGCCCAGGCGCCGTTCGCGTAGCTCCAGAAATCGTCTCCCGGACGAACGCTTCTGTCTTCCGACGTCAGGTCGACTCCGAACGCGCCGTATTTCGGCTTGGTGACCTGCCCGACCGTCGGAAGGGCGATCGCGAGCGCGGCCGCCCCGGCGGTCAGGCGGATCAATGTAACGGATTTCATTCGAAAAACTCCTAGCGCTTGTCGGCGTGGGCCTAAGCGGCTTTGCGGATTTCGACTTGTTAGATTTTGCGTGTTTCGTCAGACTGAGAGCCAAATCGATATTGGCTTGGAACGATTGGGCCAGAACTGTGTGCGCATCTGATGGGCAAAGCGCTTTTCGCCAGCGGCGAGGGATCGGCGCGCCGTGATCGAGATGGTCGAAATGCGCCGCCACGGGGCAGGGTCGGCTAGTCCGTTATCGGGCAAGTTCGTGGTGTCGGCGCTGCCGCCGGGCGAGAGCGCGGTGCAGTCGTCGTCGCCCTCGATCAAGGTGGTCATAGAGGGCGAGGAGATCCACGAGATCGACGGTCGCCCCTACGTGGTGCGACCCGGCCAGATGCTGTTGGTCGATCGTGGCGCGCCGTCGCGCGCAACCGTGCGGCGCAATCAGCAGACGCTGGGCTTGTGCGTTTATCTGCCGTGGAGAGGTGACGATGGATTCGATCCGAACCTGCTCTTGCCGCGCGCGATCCTGCAAGCGACCGACTCCAACCCGCTCGGCCGGCTGATCGCGGATTATGCCGCGCGCTTGCATCGAGCGCCCGGCGACGCCCAGCTACCTGCCGCGATGATGGCGCAGGTGAACGCGTCGCTGGACGGCGTGCTGTCCAGTGCAGGACAGTCGATCGGCGCGTTGGAGGTGAAGAAAGCTTCGACGCGCCAGGAAATCTATCATCGCCTCGAAATCGCGCGGGCGCTTCTCCACGAGAATATCGACCGGGCCGTGCCGCTCGACGAATTGGCGCGCACGGCCGGCTTGTCGGGGTTTCATCTGACGCGCTATTTCGCCGCCGCCTATGGCGCGCCGCCGGCACGCTATCATCGCACGCTACGGCTCGACCGGGCGGCACAGCGTTTGCGCTGCACCAATCTGGCGATCACCGAAGTCGCGCTGGACGCGGGTTACGCCGAACTGAGCGCGTTCACCCATGCCTTTCGTCGCGAATTTGGCTGCCCGCCGACCGCTATCGAACGCCCTCGCACGCGCCTTTCCTGAAGCGCGTAGTTAGGGCGCCGTCGGCCGTGCAACTGGCGAAGCGAAGCTTCGGACCCGTACGGGAGGGCTCGCCATGCTGTCGCGGATCCACGCGATGATCGGTTCCAGCACTTTCGGGTTGAACATCCCGAACTTCAGCCCCCCGGCCGCCATGTTGCGCCGGCGAAACGCGTCGCGGTCACCGACCAAATCCATCGCGTGCATGGTATCGAGGACCGACACGAACCGCGCTGTCCCGGGTCGATACCAATTGACGACCTCCGCTATCATGCGTTGATCGGTGTCGAACAACGCGACTTCGTCGCTTGCGCCGTAAAGCGACAGCACGTTGCTCTTGGTGTCGCGCCACGCCTTGATCAGCGGCAGTCCAGGCAGGTCCTGCGCGAAAACATAGCTTCGGCCGAACGCGTGGGCGCCCCCGTCCCACCCGACCATCTCGCGCAGCGCCTGCCCCGCGGCCGGATCGGCTGCCGCGATCCGCTCGGGGGACCAGCGATCGACGTAGAAATGACGTAGCGTCGCGGCCCGCATCGCGTATTTCGCTTCCTCCTCCGCCGGATCGGCGCCGTTGATCAGGAAGTTCTGGTAAATGGCGAGATCGTTCGAATAGGCCGCCCAATCCTTGAGCACGGTGCCATAGACTGCGACCCCGCGCGGCGCGTTCTCCGCCGCCAGCATCGGCGCCTGAAGCCCGCCGAGTGAATGGCCGTAGAGGAAGATGCGATCGGGCGAGATGCCGAGGTCCTGGACCAGATGGCGGTACGCCGTGCGATACGCGTCGAGTTCGGTCGCATAATCGATGTCTTCGCAACGCACCCCGCCCCGACTGTCGCCCATCCCGGGCTTCTCGACGCGGTAGAAGCCGATGCCGGCGTCGGCGAACCCCTTGGCCAGTCCGCCGTAAAGGCCGAATGGATCCCCCGCCTCGATGCTGGCGCAGGTGTAACCCTGCAAAAAGAACACGACCGGTGCGTCGGGCTTACCGGCAGGCATAACCAAGATGTCGCGAATGGCTCCGCCCTTGAAGCCGTAAGCGCCATATTTGACCGTCGCGTTGGCGTAGCTTTCAAACGGGCGCGACGCGGCCTTGCCGCTCACGGTTCGACTGGCGCCACCGCGCCGATAGTCGATCCGGATCGGATCGCCGCCGCGCAGCGGCTCCATCGCGCGGACGACCGCGAGCGGATTATCCGTCGGCTGGCCGTCGATCGATACGATGATATCGCCCGTGGTGATGCCGAGTTGCTGCGCGGTCGCACCCGGCAGCACCTCGAGGATCGCGACGCCGCCCGTGGCAGGGCCGAGTTTCGCGCCGAGCGTAGCGCGGCGCGGCAACGCTTGTGCGTGGAGGGGCGTGCACGCGAACGCGAGAGCCAAGCCAGCAACGATTAAGCACGCTTGAGAGATGGTTTTCATACGCTCAGCATACCCGCCCTGAACTGCAGCGTCCTTGCTGAATCTTGCGCGTTTTAGTCGATTTTCCGCATCCTCGCACGATCAAATGACCGAGCGTCATCGGCCACGCGCCGAGCGCGCTCGTGTGGCTCATTGGCCTTTGCATCGGAGCGATGACTAGCTGGGCAGGATGGCAAGCCGGCAAACGTCAGAGGGCGCCGCTCACAGTTGAACCACAGCTCGCATCCTAACGGTACGGTCTGGCGCCACGATGAAACCGTTCGATTTCGTGTTCGGACTGATCTCCGTGATCACGTCCCTAGCTCTGACTCACCTCGTCGCTGGAATTGTTGCCCTAATCCGGAACGGCGCAAATGTGACGTTCTCCTGGCGACACGCAGCATGGACGTGGGTTGCCTTCGCCTTGGTCGTCGGAAATTGGGCGTCCTTCTGGCAATTGCACACGATCGAGACGTGGCCTTTTCATCGCATCATGATCGGACTTGCGTTCATGATCAGCTTCTATGCTTTTTGTGCGCTGGTCATCCCAGAGGTCGTTCGCGGCCAGCCACTCAATCTCGGCGAATTCCACGAACACGAGGGAAGGCGGTACATAATTGCCCACATTATCTTTGCTGGTTTGGCGATGATTCAATTGGCCCTTCCCACGACCAGCTTTATGGGCTGGCTGCTTGCGGCACGCTTTGCGCTGCTAGCGTCGTTGCTGAGCTTCGTGGCGCTGTTCACGCGGAGAGTGTGGCTTCAAGCCGTGGCAGCGATATCATTAGCCGTCCTGTCCACCTACGTCATGGTTAGCCTGACGAGCGTCGTGGCAAGCTGAGAGAGCCGCACGGACCGTTTGATTGTAGGTTACCTGCGTAACGACCGCTTTTGAGGAGCGCCGCGCCACCCCAGAACGGTCGAATTTGGGGCGCATAGCCGTCGATGGATATCCGGTGCGACGGCGTGAAAGGACTGAGGCCGATCGGAATCGGCAGTTATCCCCAGAAAACGACGCGCGAGAACGGGCGGGCGGCTAAAGCTCTGTTGTAACGTTGGATTTCGGCCTGCATTCTTCCTTGTGGGGGAATACGAGATGAGCCGCAAGAAGGTTTGGCTTCTGTCGTCGATTGCTACGATACTCGTCATGGGTAGCGCGGCCGCTGCGCAGGAGACGACGACATACACATACGACGCGCTTGGCCGACTGACCGGCAGCTCCATCAGCGGCGGCCCCAATAGCAGTCGCGTCACGGGGACTTGCTTTGACGCGGCGGGAAATCGCACGAGATACGACGTCGCGACGACCGTCCCCGCGGCGTGCCCGACACCCACTCCAACGCCTACGTAACGCATAGTCGCGGTCTTTCTGAACAATTGAATACGTTGGATGTGGGGGTGAGCGTTTGGGAAACGCGGTTTCGAAATTAGTCGTCGGTATCGCCAGCGTGGCGCTTTGCCTTACAATGTGTCGACCCCCGGCGGTGTCAACATATCTGATGGCTATTTCTCGGGGCAGGTGACCGACCTGTCGATCGGAACGCTGAAGCTCGATCGGTTCGCGCTCGCGCCATCCAAGTTGCCGGTCAATGACCCCTATTTCGGGTTGGGCATCACCAACAATTTCGACATCTATGTCGCACCCAATTTCATCAAGGCAATCGGCCCGCCGGCACCCCGTGCTGCGGAATATCATCCGATCGTACACCTCGGACAAGGCGCCAGCGGGGTATATCTACAAAGCTCGCCGACGAGCACGACCATCGGGAGCTTCAACAGGGAAGCGGACAGCGGCATTCTGGCGCTAGTCGGCGGCGCGTACGTGTACACCGATAGCAGCGGCACGATCTATACGTTCAACCCCTCGGTTCAGGCCGGCGGCGGGTCGGGCGTCTATTCCCAGCGAATCGACAACATCCTCTACCCCGACGGCCGCCGCGAGACGTTCAGCTACGATACCAACAAGCTGCTGAAGATGGTCAGCGACACGGCCGGCTACGCGATCGTGTTCGACTATAATTCGGATGGCGACGTGGCCGCCGCGTGCGGTTTCAATTTGTCCCAGGACTACGTCACGGCGTCATCGACCTGTTCAGGTGCGGCACTCAAGACGACCTACACCTATACGTCGAAGCTGCTGACCGGCGTCACCGACGTCATGGGCCAGACGACAACCTATTCGCATTCGACCGGCATTGGTTACGGCAATCCGATCACGTGCGTCATGCCGCCGGGGTACACGATCTGCAAGATCGCAAATGCCGAAGTGCCGCGCATCGGGACGCAGACGTTAGCCGACGGCAGTATCTGGCAACTCGCTTACGATATTACTTGTGTGCCCGACCCGGATTTTCCCGAAGCTTCGAACGATGGATCCTGCTCGGTGGATGTGACCGATCCCAATAATAAGGTATCGCATTACGGATTCACCAAATCGTCGCCAGGGGTGGTCGTCGACGCCAACGGCAAGACGACTTGGTACAAGTGGACGGGTTCCAACCTGAACGACGTTCTGAACTACGATCAGACGCCCAACGGACCCTACCTCATCGAGGTCGATTATCCCGAAGGCGACAAATATTTTGCCGAGTACAATGGGCCTTGGAACGCGATCAGCAAGGCGACGCGGCGGTCCAAAACGGGAAGCACCTCGACCGACCTGGTCGAAGAGTGGGGATATGCTGGGTGCTACGCCCCAAATACCCTGCAGAATTGCGGCAAGCCGATCTGGAAGAAGGATGCCAAGGGCAATCAGGCCGACTATGCCTATTACGCCTGGGGCGGCACGCAATGGGAGATGCCGCCGGCACCAAGTGCGGGTGCGGCACGGCCACTCAAACTCTACACCTATGTCCAGAAATACGCGTACGTGAAGGATTCGGGCGGATCGCTGATAGCGGCCGCCACGCAGATCTGGGTGCCGGACACGATAACCGAGTGCCAGACCGTATCGGGAAGCGGAAACGGCACGCCGGTGTGCGACACGTCCGCGCCGCAACGCGTCACCGCCTACGAATATGCCACCAGCGCCGTCGCCAACAACCTCTTGCCGCGCGGCATGACGGTCACGGCCTATGTCGGGAGCACGCTGACGACGCTGCGCACCTGCTACGGCTATGACCCGCGCGGGCGAAAGATCAGCACGACGACGCCGGGCGCCGGCCTGACGGGGTGCCCGCTATGAGGGCGTTCCTCCGCCTGCTGGTCGGGGTCGTCGCGCTCGCGCTGCCCGGCGCCGCCTTGGCGCAGGCCAGCGCCTCGGCGTACACGGCCGCGGTCCGGTACGACGACATGAACCGAGTGACCGGGACGATCGCGCCCGATGCCGATGGCGTGTCCCCATACAGTTATGCGGCGACGCGGACGACCTATGACGACGTGAACCGCAAGGTGACGGTGGAGACCGGTGCGCTGTCCACGTGGCAATCCGAATCCGTCGCGCCGTCGGCCTGGACCGGCTTCACGCTCTTCACCAAGGTCGAGACGCAGAACGACCTGCTCGACCGCAAGTCGGTGGTGACCTTGTGGGGGTGGGATGCGAGCCTCAGCACCCCCGCCTGGGTCGAAAAGTCGGTCACGCAATACAGCTATGACCCGGTCGGCCGCGCCGAGTGCAGCACGGTCCGGATGGATTCCTCGACGTGGAGCGCGCTGCCGGCATCGGCGTGCACGCTCGCCACCTCGGGCACCGCGCCGGAACCCGACCGCATCACGAAGACCGTGTACGACGATGCCGGGCAGGTGCTGAAGGTGGTGAAGGCGCTCGGCACGCCGCTGCAACAGGATTACGTCACCTATACCTACAGCGACAACGGCAAGCCGCTGACCGTCAAGGACGCCGACGGCAATGTCGCGGGCTATACCTATGACGGGTTCGACCGGATGGTGGCGTGGGCGTTCCCGTCGAAGACGACGACCGGCGCGATCGCGCCGTGCACCTTGGGCAGCATCACCGAGACGACCGATGCGTTCGGCGTGCTCGTCACTGGCCCGAGCGGCGCGCCCGTCGCCGGGGACGATTGCGAACGCTATTCGTACGACCGCGACGGCAACCGGACCAAGCTGGTCAAGCGCGACGCGCGCGCCTTCACCTACAATTACGACGCGCTCAACCGCCCGATCGTGAAGACGGTGCCGGGCGCGTGCGTGACGGGGTTCGCGTGCACGACCCCGCCCACGTCGGCGGTGCGCGACGTCTATTACGGGTACGACGTGCGCGGGGAGCAGCTGTATGCGCGGTTCGATTCGGCGACCGGCACCGACACGGTCGACACCGTCTATGACGGGTTCGGGCGGGCGAGCTCGCAGACGGTCGCGATGGGCGGGGTGAACCGGACGGTAAACTTCGGCTACGACCTGGAGAGCAACCGCAAGCGGCTGAGCTTCCCCGACAGCGTGTTCTTCATGTACAACTACGACCAGCTCGCACGCCTGTATCTGGTTCGGCTGGGCAACACGACATCGATCGCTTCGATGACCTACGACGCGCAGGGCCGCCCGTGGACCGAAACGCGCGGGAGCGTGGTGACGACATTCGGCTACGATTTAGTATCGCGGCTGGCGAGTCTCGACGACAATCTGTCGGGGACGGCGGGGGACCAGACGAGCACGTACGGGTACAACCTCGCGAGCCAGCTGG
>NZ_SSMY01000008.1 GCF_004799495.1 Sphingomonas sp.
TCGTTGTACGGCTGGTCGACCCCGCTGCTCGTCAGCTGCGTCACCGTCGTCCCGTCCGACGTGTACAGCTGCCGCCCGTTCACCCCGTCGTCCGCCGTGAAATAGATCGTGTTCCCGGCGACGAAGAAGTTTTGTGGGGTCGAGCCGTTGCTGCCGAACTGAAGGTCGGTAACCATGTGGCTGCCGCCGACGGTGCCGTCGGTCACCCATAATTCGTTGCCGTTGACCCCGTCGTTCGCCGCGAAGAAGCCGAGCGCACCCGCCTGATAGACGGTCGAGCCGAACCCGAGCGACGGCGAGTGATCGCCGGTCGGGTTGACGTTCGAGAGCAAACCGGTGCCGCCCGCGGTGCCGTCGGAAAAGAACAATTCGACGCCGACGTCGGGGCGATAGGCGGTGAACGCCACCCCGCCGTTGACCGCGGAAATGTTGTTGATCTGCGCGTCGTAGATGCCGGGATTTATATCGGCGGTAATATGCGTGCCCGCCGCAGTGCCGTCGGTGACCCAGAGCTCGTAGCCGTGCGTCGAGTCATGGCTGACGAAGAACACCTTGCCGCCCGACAGGACCGGCTGGATGAACCCGCCCGATACCGACGATACGAAGGACACGTTGGCGCCGTCGAACGTGTACAGCCCGCTGCCGTGCGTCCCGTCGTTGCCGAAGAACATCAGCGTCGCGCCGAGGTTGTAGAACTGGCCCGAGAAGCTGCTGAGATGGTTGAGCTTGGTAAGGGTGGTGCCGTCCGACGTGAAGATCGCCGAGCCGCCCGACGGATCGGTGCCGACGTAATAGAGGATGTGGTTGAAGATGACCTGCGTGCCGGCGCGCATCAGCGGCGATTGCCCGGTGCCCAGCGTGAGCACATGCGTGTTGCCGCTGGTGCCGTCGGTCGACCACAATTGGTTACCGTGCGCGCCGTCGTTGGCGGTGAAATAGACATGCCCGTTGGCGGCGTAGAAATTGCTCGCGTTCGCCCCGTTCGGCCCGTTGTTGATGTCCTTGAGCTCGAACGTGCCGGCCGCGGTCCCGTCCGACACCCATACTTCGGTCCCGTCGGTGCCGTTGCTCGCGGTGAAATAGAGCTTGCCGTCGAGTGCGGTGAAGTTGCCGTACGAACTGCCGCTGCTGCCCGGCAGAACGTCCTTGACGATATGCGTACCCGCGGCGGTGCCGTCGCTGACCCACAATTCGGTGCCGTTTGTCGCATCGTTGGCGGTGAAAAACAGCGAGTTGCCGACCGCGAAGAATTGCGATGCGCTGCTGACGCCTTGCACGAACTGCGTGCCGCCGGTTGTGCCGTCGGTGACGAACAGTCCCGCGCCGTGGACGGAGTCCGAGCCCGTGAAGAACAGCCGTCCGTTGACGTTGATCAGATTGCCGGCGTTGTCGCCATTGTCCGACGAGGTCAGCGCATAGGTGCCCGCCGTCGTCCCGTCGCTGCGCCACATGTGATAGGCGCTGCCGTCATAAGCGGTGAAATACATGATCCCGTTCGACTGGATCAAATTCCCGATATTGGCGCTGCCCAGCCCGGGGTTGATGTCGCGGAGACGGAAGGTGCCGGGAGTCGTGCCGTCGGTGACCCAGAGTTCCTGGCCCGTCGTGCCATCGTCGGCGATGAAGAATTGCAAGCTCATGTCGGGCCCTTCCGCGCAACAATCAGGCGGACCGAGGACGCACGACTAGCCGGTTACCGGACAGGCCTTGCCCGGCATGAAGCTCGACTGAACCTGAAACCCACCCTTAAAGTGCGCGGGAACGTAATTGGGCAGAAGTGCCTTAGCTAGCGACATTTTTTACAAGCGAGCGTGGTGCACGCGACTGGATTTCACGCGCCGTCGGGACGCGCGAGCGATTGCATCGGCGCACCCAGCACCTCGTCCCGCCGACGCATCGAGATGCGGTTGATCGGCCGCTCCATCGTCATGAAGTCGCCGAGCGCCATGTCGAGGAAGAGGTGGCAATCGCGCAGGAAATGCGAGCCATCCCAATAACCCGCATCGCGGATCGCTCCGGTCCACAAGCCGCGATCGAGCGTCCGGATCGCGTCGAACGCGCGCAGGAAGCGCGCGCGGCGCAGCAGGAGCTTGGGAGTGAAGCCGAAGCACGTCCGCGTCAGCCGCCCGATTTGCCGCGCGCTAAGCCCGAGCCCGTCGGCCAGTCCTTCGACCCGGTCGATCGCGGGATCGAGCAGGCGTGACATGATCGCGTCGATCGCCGGGCTTTCCGGCGGCGACCGTTCGACCAGGCCGAGCAGCACAGCGTCGAAGAACGCCGCCGGATCCTGCGCGTCCCGCACACCGTCCCGCGCCGCGGCGAGAACCGGAAACACCTGGTCGAGCGGCGCGATACGGTCCGCCCACAGCGCGACGGTGCCACCATGCAACCGCGCCCAGCCGGCCGGTGTCAGCCCGACGCCGACCAGGATCCCGCTGCCTGCCGACACATAGCCGGCATGGCTGGTCGGACCGAAGAACGCGCAAGCCGGCACGGGGTCAAACGCACGGCGTCCGACCCGCACGCCCCACGGCTCCGCGTCGAACGTGAATCGAATATTCGACCAGGCGGGAAAGAAGACGTCGCGAAACGCCGAATCCGTGTCGCCCTCGTCCCTGACGAGGGTGTAGCGGTGATACCCGGAAACGTAGCGCTTCAACCGCGGATCGGGCGGCCAGAAATCCACGGTGGCAATCAAGAATCCGCGCCCTCCGACATGGACTTGGGCGACCTTATCGGGTGCGCCAGAAACCTGCAACGAAGCGCCGGAGCGTCGGTTGCGTCCGGATGGCATGGCAACGGCTGGCCGGAAGGGTCGGGTTGCGAGAGTTTCCACGAATGTCCCTCGACGGCGTAGGCGATATGCCGGGCGACGAGCATGGCGCCGCGTCGAGAGTTATCCACAATCTGGTTAGCAACACGGTTGTCACAACCCGCGCCTAGCGACAGACTGTCTTCAATTTGCACGATTCTTCGGCCGGCATCCGTCGGCCGGTCACCAGCCTCAGTCGCTTCGCGTGAAGGAAGTAGCATGTCCCGTATCCTGTTCGACCTCCCCAATGACGGCCCGTTCAACTTCGGCGGGGCCGACCCGAACGGCCTGAACAACGACGGCGTCGTCGGACACGTCGCCCCCTCGCCGCTCGAAGCTGCTCCGGCGCCGGTCGATCCGACACAGGCCGCGCAGGCTGGAAGCGGGACGGTGTCGCTAACGACGACGGGGACCGCGTTCACACAGGATTTCAACACGCTGTCGAACACCGCCGGCAGCACGACCAACACGACGATGCCGACCGGCTGGTATTTCCTAGAGTCGCTCGGCGGCGCGCGCGACAACGGGCAATATGCGGTCGATACCGGCGGCAGCACCACCGCCGACACCTACAGCTATGGCGCGGCGGGCAGCACCGAGCGCGCGCTGGGCCAATTGCGCAGCGGTACGCTCGCCTCGGTCATCGGCAGCCAGTTCACCAACGATACCGGCGGAGCGATCGGGTCGCTCCAGATCAGCTATGATGGCGAGCAATGGCGGTTCGGCGGAGTCCATTCGACCGTGCCCGACAAGATGGATTTCCAGATCAGCTATGACGCCACCAGCCTCAGCACGGGCACGTGGGTCGACGTCAACACGCTCGACTTCAATCCGCTGATCACCACCGGCACGGCCGGCGCGCTCGACGGCAATGCCGCGGCCAACCACACCACGCTGTCGTCGATCATCTCCGGCCTCAACATCGCGGCGGGCGCGACCTTCTGGATCCGCTGGGTGGACCAGGACGCCACCGGCGCCGATGACGGCCTCGCGATCGACAATTTTTCGATCACGGCAAGCGCCGCGGTCGCGAGTCCCGGCAGCCTGACCGTTGCCGACCAGTCGATCGCGGAAGGGAATAGTGGCGACACCGACATGGTGTTCACGGTCACGCGCGCCGGCGGCAGCGCGGGGGCGGTGTCGGCGACCTACACGATCACCAACGGCACGACCGACGCGGCCGATTTCGGGACGGGCTTCGTCTCGACCGGCACGGTCAACTTCGCCGATGGCGCGACCACAGCGCAGATCCACATTCCGATCGCCGGCGACACGACCTACGAGCCCAACGAAACCTTCTCGCTCGCGCTCAGCGCCCCGACCGGGGGCGCCACGCTCGGCGCGCATTCGACCGCGACTGGCACGATCACCAACGACGACGCGCCGCCGGCGGGGACGCTCAGCATCGCCAACGCCAGCGTGGCCGAAGGCGACAGCGGCGACACCGACATGGCCTTCACCGTGACGCGCGCCAACGGCAGCGTCGGCGCGGTCTCCGCCACCTACACGATCACGCTCGGCTCCGGCACCGGCTTTGCGTCGACCAACGATTTCGGCGCCAGCTTCACCACTATCGGCACGGTGAGCTTCGCCGATGGCGCGACCACCGCGCAAATCCATGTGCCGATCCATGGCGATACGACGTACGAGCCCAACGAAACCTTCTCGATCGCGCTGAGCGCACCGACCGGTGGCGCGTCGATCGGCACGGGCACCGCGACCGGTACGATCACCAATGACGACGCGCCGCCGCCGCCCGCCAACGTCTACATCAACGAAATCCATTACGATAACGCGAGCACCGATGCCGGCGAAGCGATAGAGATCGCCGGGGTCGCGGGCACCGACCTCAGCGCCTATTCGCTGGTGTTCTACGACGGCACCAACACCCCCGGTGCCGCCACCGTCTATCGCACGCAGGCGCTGTCAGGCACGATCGACGATGAAGGATCGGGCTATGGCGCGGTTTCCTTCTCTTTCCCGGTCAACGGCATCCAGAACGGCGCCAGCGACGGCGTCGCGCTGATCGGTCCCGGTGGCGTGGTCATCCAGCTGCTGTCGTACGAAGGCACCTTCACCGCGGCCGCCGGCACGCCCGCGGCGGGCATGAAGAGCGTCGACATCGGCGTGTTGGAAGATGGCAGCGGGGCGCTCGGCCAGTCGCTCCAGCTGACCGGCAGCGGCGCGAGCTATGCCGACTTCACCTGGCAATCGGACTCGACCAGCAGCTTCGGCTCGCTCAACGCCAACCAGATCATCATCGCGGACAACGCGACCGGGCAAGTCCATGTCGCCGACGCTTCCGTGGTCGAAGGCAACAGCGGCACCAGCAACCTGACCTTCACGGTCTATCGCGCGGGCGGGCTCGGATCGGCGGCATCGGTCGACTATTCCTTCGCGCTCGACGGGACGGCCGACTCGAACGACATCGGCCCGGGCGCGGTCCTGTCGGGCACCATCAATTTCGCGGTCGGCGCGTCGTCGGCCACGATATCCATCCCGATCGTCGGCGATACCGTCGGCGAGCCCAACGAAACGCTGTCGCTGCATATCGGCAACCCGACCGGTAATATCGCGATCACCGACGACACGGGGGTCGGCACGATCCTGAACGACGATTTCGTGGCGCTGACGATCGCCCAGATCCAGGGCGCCGGGCATACCTCGCAATACGTCGGTCAGCCGGTGCAGACGACGGGGATCGTGACGGCGGTCGATACCAACGGCTTCTATATGCAGATGGCGGTCGGTGACGGCGATGCGGCGACGTCGGACGCGATCTTCGTGTTCACCAGCACCGCGCCGACCGTCGTGGTCGGCGACGGCGTGACGGTCGGCGGCACCGTCACCGAATTTGCCGGCGACGCACAGGGGCTGACGACGACCGAGCTCAATTCGCCGGTCGTGACCATCGACAGCCACGGCAACGCGCTGCCCGCCGCGATCGTCATCGGCAATGTGCCCGGTGGCATCCTGCCCCCGACCCAGAACCTCGATGACGATCATCTGACCACCTACGACCCGGTGCACGACGGGCTCGATTTCTGGGAATCGCTCGAGGGCATGCGAGTCACGCTCGATAGCCCACAGGCGGTGTCGAACACCGATAGCTTCGGCGATACCTTCATGGTCGCTTCGCACGGCTCCGGCGCGACCGGCATGAACGACCGCGGCGGGATCACCATCTCGCCCAACGGCGACGGCACGGTCGATTACAATCCGGAGATGATCCAGGTCATCGGCGACAGCGGAATCTACAGCGGCTATCATCCCAACTATACCGTCGGCGATCAGCTGAGCAGCATCACCGGCATCGTCAATTACGCATTCGACAACTATAACCTCGTCGTCACCGCGCCGGTCACGGTCACCAACGACGTCACGCTGACGCGCGAAACGACGACGTTACAGAGCAACAGCGATTACCTGTCGCTCGCCACGTACAACCTCGAAAATATGGACGCGTCGGACAACAAGTACACGATCTTGGCGAGCGACATGATGTTCAACCTGCGCGCGCCCGATATCATCGCGGTGCAGGAAGTGCAGGACGCCGACGGCGCGGGCAGCGGCACCGATTTGTCGGGCGTGAGCAACGCGCAGGGGATCATCGACGCGATCTTCGCGCTGACCGGCAAGCATTACGGCTATATCGAGATCGCGCCGACGGTCGCGAACTCGACCGGTGGCGAGCCGAACGGGAACATTCGCAACGGCTATTTCTACAATATCGACCGCGTCACCCCGGTCGGTTCGCCCGAGTTGATCACCGGCTCGGCGTTCAACGGCAGCCGCAACCCGCTGGTCCAGACCTGGTCGTTCGAAGGCCAGAACATCACCACGATCGACGTCCACGCGACGTCGCGCGGCGGCAGCGACCCGCTGCGCGGCAACGACCAGCCCGCGACCGACGCCGGCGACGCGCAGCGCACCGCGCAGGCGGCGGCGGTCAAGGCCTATGTCAACGCCCACCTCGCCGATAATCCGAACCTCAACCTCGCCGTGCTCGGCGACTGGAACGGCTTCTACTTCGAGCAGGCGCAGACCCAGCTGACCGACCCCGCGCAGGGCGGGTTGCTGACCAACGTCAACTATCTGCTCCCGTCGCAGGAACGCTATTCGTATTTGTTCGACGGCAACGCGCAGCAGATCGACAACATCCTGGTCAGCCAGAACCTGCTGCCGGTCGCGACGAATTACGACGCGGTCCACCTCAACTCGCAGTTCGGTGACACGCGCCCGACCGACCATGATCCGCAGGTCGTGCTGTTCCACCTCGGCAATTCGGGCGGCGACAGCTTCTTCGGCACCAACGGCGACGACACCTACACGATCGATAACGTCAACGATCACGTGTACGAAAACGCGGGCGGCGGCAACGACACGATCAACAGCTCGATCACCTATTCGCTGGCCGACGCGCCCAACGTCGAAAACCTCATTTTGACCGGGACGGCCAACATCGATGCCACCGGCAGCGCGGGCAACAACGCGCTGACCGGTAACAGCGGCGACAATGCGATCGACGGCGCGGGCGGGACCGACACGATGGCGGGCGGCGCGGGCAACGACACCTACACCGTCGATAGCGCCGACGACGTGGTGATCGAGAATGCCAGCGAAGGGATCGATACCGTCAAGGCGACGGTCAGCTACACGCTGGCCGCGGGAAGCAGCATCGAACTGCTGCGCCTGTCGGGCACCGGCAACATTGACGCGACGGGCAATAGCGACGCGCAGAAGCTGGTCGGCAACAGCGGCGACAATGTGCTCGACGGCGGCGGCGGCGGCGACGTGATGCGCGGTGGTGCTGGCAACGACACCTATATCGTCCGCGACGCGGCCGACCGGGTGGTCGAGAATGACGGCAACGGGACCGATATCGTCAAGGCAGCAATCAGCTATACGCTGGCGGCAGATGCCTCGATCGAGACGCTGCGCACGATCGACGACAATGCGACGACCGCGATCGACCTGACCGGCAACAGCCACACGACGCTGATCGTCGGCAATGCCGGGGCCAATCATCTGACCGGCGGCAGCGGCGACGAGATGCTGACCGGCGGGGCAGGCGCGGACGTGTTCGTGTTCGCCGCGAGCGGTGTCGGCCACGACACCGTCGGCGACTTCGTCAGCGGCACCGACAAGCTCGACCTGTCGGCGTATTTCGCCGATTTCGCCAGCTTCCAGGCGGCGACGCACGATGTCGGCGGCAATGCGGTAATCGATCTGGGTGGCGGGCAGAACGTGACGCTGAGCGGCGTGCTCTCCGCGCAGATCCAGTCGGGCGACGTCGTCACCGCGAGCGGCCAGGCGCCGCTCGTGATCGACAAGGGAAGCGTGCAGCATGCCATGATCGACGTCGACGTGCTGACCCCGACGATCATGATCCACGACGTGTGGAGCCACGGGCCCGCGGCGCTCGCGTTCCTGTAACGGCGGGCTGTACGGTAATGCGGTCCGCGGCTGATCGGACGATCGGCCGCGGACCGTTTGCTTTGGGGTGCCTTGCCGCCGTCGCGGTGCTCGCGTCGTGTTCGGCGGGACCGGACGACAAGCGAACCGCCGCGACGGCGGAGCCTGCCCGAGCGTGCGCCGATCTGACGCACGCGGCGATGGTCAGGATCGCGGGCGGCAGCTTCGCGATGGGTGCCGATCCGCGTTACCCGGAAGAAGGGCCGCCGCGCCGCGTGACGGTACGGCCGTTCTGGATCGACGCGCACGAGCTGACCAACGCCGAATTCGCTGCGTTCGTGAAAGCGACTGGCTACCGCACGCTTGCCGAACGCCAGCCGCCGGTCACCCCAGCGACGCCGCCCGACATGCGCGTCCCCGGATCGGCGGTGTTCGCGACACCCGACGAGCACGACCCGCGCTGGTGGCGCTGGGCGGTCGGGGCGCAGTGGCGCCATCCGTCGGGCCCGCGCGAATCGATCACCGGGCGCGACCGCGAGCCGGTGGTACAGATCGCCTATGCCGACGCAGAGGCCTATGCGCATTGGGCGGGCAAGCGCCTGCCGACCGAGGCCGAATGGGAATATGCCGCGCTCGGCGGCAAGACGGCGCTGCCCGAGCCGGTCGACGAGCACGGCGTGCCGCAGGCGAATTACTATCAGGGCGTGTTCCCAATCCGCGACCTGGGGCTCGACGGGTTTCGCGGGCGTGCGCCGGTCGGGTGCTTCAAGCCCAACGGCTATGGCCTGTACGATATGATCGGCAACGTCTGGGAATGGACCAGCGCATCCGGGCCGAACGGCCAGATGGCGGTGATCAAGGGCGGGTCGTACCTGTGCGCGAGCAATTACTGTGCGCGCTACCGCCCCGCCGCGCGCCAGTTCGAGGACCGTGGGCTCGGCACCGACCATATCGGGGTGCGCTTCGTGCACGATGCAGGCGGTTTGGCGCGCCCTTGACCGGCCGGTAATGTTTTGACACGATCAATGCCAATAAATGGCACGGAGCAGAATCGATGAACGTCACCAACGCCGTGTTTCCCGGTGCCGAACAAGCCGCCGCCTTCTTCGGCGGCGCCGAGGACGGGCCGTTCGTGATGGTCAATCTGCTCAAGTTCAAGGAGCGCGCCGACTATCCCGACGGCAGCGAACCGGACCTGACCGGTCGCGAAGCCTATGGCCGCTATGGGGCTGCGGTGCAGGCATGCCTCGCGGCAGTAGGTGGAAAATCGCTGTATGCCGGGACGGTTACCGACCTGATGCTGGGCGAGGCCGACGAATTGTGGGACATGGTCGCGCTCGCGCAATATCCGTCGCGCGCCGCGATGATGACGATGGTCCAGTCGCACGAATATCAAGCGATCGAGAAGCACCGCATCGCCGGGCTCGCCGGGCAGCTCAACATCCGTACCAAGGCAATCGGCGGCTAATCGACCGGCCAGCGCGTGAAGCCCATCGTCGTCGATCCGGCGGGCAGGCTGAACACCATCCCGTCCTCCCCCACCATGATCGGCCCGCGGTAATAGCGCCGCGCGTCGCCGAGGAACGCAGGGTACATGATTCGTGCCGGGAGTGGCGGGATGATATGGCTGAACACCAGGTGCGGCACGCCCGCGGCTTGGGCTTCCTGCGCGGCGACCTCCGGACTGGTGTGATAGGTCAGGATGTCGCGCATCACCTTGGCGAGTCCCGGCTGGTTCCGCCGCGCGAGCGCATCGTGCATCAACGCGACGAGCTTCGGCTGAAGCCCTTCGTGGATCAGCAGGTCGGCGCCGCGCGCCGCCGCGACGAGCACGGGGCTGGCGGCGGTGTCGCCGCTGATCACCACCGAGCGTCCCTTGTAGTCGAAGCGATAGCCGACCGCGGGATCGACCGGCCCGTGATCGACGCGAAACGCCATCACGCGCAGGCCGTCGCGGGCGTAGACCGTGACGCTGGCGATTTGGCCCTTGGGCGGAATCGCGAACGGCACCGCGGTGCCGCCGGCGCCCGAGGGCGGCGCGACCCCGGCGCCATGATGCGCGGTGCGGTACCCCGAATCGAGCGCATAGCCTGCGTCGAACCCCGTGACCACGCGCTCGACGCCGGGCGGCCCGTACACCGGCAGCGGCGACGTGTTGGCGTTCCCCGTCCAGCGCAGCAGCAGCATCGGGCCGAGCCCGTCGATATGGTCCGAGTGGAAGTGCGTGAGGAAGACCGCCTCGATCCGGCCGTTGGGGATGTTCATCAACGCGATGTGCCGCGCGCCGCCTTCGCCCGCGTCGACCACGAAGATGTGCCGCCCGGCGATCACCACCGTGCACGGCCCGGCGCGGGTCGGATCGGGCAAGGGCGATCCCGTGCCGCACAACGCGACGTGGAGGCCATCGGGCAACCCGGCGGTGGCGTCCACCCCGGCGCGCTCGCCGACCGCCGCGCGCAGGATCGCGGTGCCGATTTGCGCCTGAAACGCGGCCATGGCGGCGACCACCAGGACGCCGACGGCCAGCGCGATTTTCCGTCCTCGGGTCATCGGTTCCTCCCCGCCCCAGAGCATGAGCCGAGATAATGGCATTGGCAATGCCGAAACATTGCGCCCCGCCGGGATCGTGCTAGGATCGCGTGAGCGGTAGGGGAACGACGATGCGGAACGCGATGCGCGCGGTGCTGGGGCTGGTCGGGCTGTTCAACGTGGTGCTCGGGCTGGGCTTCCTGATCGACCCAGCGCAAGCAGGTTTGCGTTTCTTCCTCGAATCGCTGGGGACGCAAGGGCTGGCGACGATCCGCGCCGACTTCACCGCGTTCTTCGTGGCTGGCGGCGCGTTCGCACTGATCGGTGCGTGGCGCGCGGCGCGCGAGCCGCTGCTGGTGCCGCTGGCACTGCTCGGCATCGCGATCACCGGGCGCGCGATCAGCCTGGTCGCCGACGGGGCACCCGCGACCGCCTTCCCGCCGATGGCGGCGGAGGCGGTGATGATCCTGATCCTGCTAGCGGCGCATCGTGCGTTCGGGCGGAGTGCCGACGCATGAAGCGCTGGATCAAGATCACGCTCGCCAGCGTCGCGGTGATCGGCGTCGCGGGGTTCGCCGCGAAGGACTATGTCTTCCTGCACCTCCCCGGCTGGCTGGCGCCGCGCGTCGCCGACAACCATCCCGTCACCTGGCAGCAAGGTCCGACGATGGCGGCAACGCCGATCGACCAGCGCCCGCCCAACATCGTGCTGATCGTCGCGGACGATTTGGGTTACAACGACATAAGTTTCAACGGCGGCGGCGTCGCGGGGGGACTGCTCAAGACCCCCAATATCGACGCGCTGGGCGCCGAAGGCGTGAGCTTCGCCGACGGCTATGCCGGCAACGCCACCTGCGCGCCGAGCCGCGCGGCGCTGATGACCGGGCGGTACCCGACGCGCTTCGGCTATGAGTTCACGCCCACCGATACGCACCCGCCGGCGTGGTTCCCGTCGAAGCTGATCCGCACCGACGTGGTGTTCGCGCGCAACATCGCGCGGTTTCCGACCCAATGGGAGCACAAGACGATCTTCGACGAGGATGCCGCGGCGCAACCCGCGGCGACGTCCGACAAGGGCGTTCCGCCCCGCGAGATCACCATCGCCGGGCTGTTGCGGACGCGCGGCTATCACACGATCCACCTCGGCAAGTGGCACCTCGGCGACGCGGCGGGGATGCGGCCCGAACAGCATGGCTTCGACGAGAGCCTGGGGTTCATGATCGGCGCGCAGAAATATTTGCCCGAGGGCGACCCGGGGGTTGAGAATTCGTACCAGGATTTCGATCCGATCGACCGCTTCCTCTGGGCCAACCTGCCGTTCAGCGTCCAATATAACGGATCGCCGCCGTTCCGCCCCGACCGCTACATGACCGATTACCTGACCGCGCAGGCGCAGGCGGCGATCACCGCCAACCGCAACCGGCCGTTCTTCCTCTATCTCGCGTACAATGCGCCGCACACGCCGCTGCAGGCGTCGAAGGCCGATTACGACGCGCTGCCGCAGATCGCCGACCACCGCACGCGCGTCTATGCCGCGATGATCCGCGCGCTCGACCGAGGCGTGGGGCAAGTGATGGCGACGCTGAAGGCGCAAGGCCTCGACAAAAACACACTCGTCATCTTCACCAGCGACAATGGCGGCGCGCATTACATCGGGCTGCCCGACATCAACCGGCCGTATCGCGGGTGGAAGGCGACGTTCTTCGAAGGCGGGGTGAAGGTGCCGTTCTTCATGCGCTGGCCCGCGCAGATCAAGCCGGGCACGCGGATCGCCGGGCCGGTCAGCCATTTCGACATCTTCGCCACCGCCGGCGGCGTCGCGGGTGCGGCGATGCCCGCCGACCGGGCGATCGACGGGGTGAACCTGCTGCCCTTCATCGAGGGCAAGGCAACCGGCACGCCGCACAATACGTTGTTCTGGCGCAGCGGACCGTATCGCGTGGTGCGTGACGGCGACTGGAAACTGCAGATGCTCGACCTGCCGCGAAAGGATCTGCTGTTCGACATGAAGGCCGATCCGACCGAACACCGCGACGTCGCCGCGCTGCATCCGGATATCGTCGCGCGGCTGCGCGGCCTGATCGCGCAGCACGACCGTGAGAGCGTCAAGCCCGCCTGGCCGTCGCTGATCCGCTCGCCGATCGCGATCGACCGCCCGTTGGGCACGAAACCGCGACCCGGCGAGACCTATATCTATTGGTCGAACTGACGATGCTGAAATCCGATGCACCGCCGCAGGATGGTCGTCATCGACGATCGCACGTCAGCCGCGACAAGATCGTCGCGGCGATGCTCGAATTGGTCGCCGAAGGACGCATCGCGCCCAGCGCGGACGAGGTCGCGTCGCGCGCCAAGGTCGGCCTTCGCACCGTGTTCCGGCACTTCGCCGACATGGAGAGCCTGTATGCCGCGCTGACGCATACGCTCGCCGAACAATATGAGATGTGGCTGATCCCGTTCGATTCGAGCGACTGGCGCGAGCAATTGATCGAAGTGGTCGAGCGACGCACCGCGACCTATGAAAGGCTGTTGCCCTTCAAGCGCGCGGGCGACGCGCATCGCCACATGTCGCCCGCGATGCAGAGTCACCACACGCATATTTTGGGAATCATGCGGCAGCGGCTGCTGTCGTTTCTGCCCGCATCGATCACCAATGATGTCCTGCGCTTCGAGACGATCGATCTGATGTTGAGTTTCGACGTTTGGGAACGCTTGCGCGATCAGCAGAAGCTCGATCCGACCGTGGCACGGCAGATCGTCGAGCATGAGGTGGTGCGCCTCGCCGGGTGACCGGCCAGCCCGACTGGTCACCCGTCCTTGCGTTTGAAATCGCGCGCCGCAATCCCGAGCCGCGCCATCTTGTCGTAGAGTGTCTTGCGCGGGATGCCGAGCGTCGCGAGCACCGGGGCAACGCGACCTTGGCTCGCGGTGAGCGCAGCGCGAATCTCGCTCGCCTCGTAATCGGCGACGCGCCCCGGTAATGGTTTGGCGGCGGCACGCTCCGGTCTGGCCGATCCGGCGACGCCGAGGACGACCTCGACCGCGAAATTGCGCAGTTCGCGCACATTTCCCGGCCAGTCGTGGTGCCGCAACCGGGCGTTGGTCGCGGCGTCGATCCGCCAATCGGTCTTGTCGAACTGCCGCGCCGCCTCGTTCGCGAAAACGCCAAACAGCGCTACCGCATCGTCGCCGCGTTCGCGGAGCGCCGGTACGCGGATTCGCGCGACGCTCAACCGGTAGAACAGGTCCGCGCGGAACCGGCCGGCCTTGACCGCGTCGGCCAAGTCGACCTTGCTCGTCGCGACGACGCGCAAGTTCACCGGCTCGGGCCGCTCGGCGCCGATCGGATGGACTTCGCGTTCCTCGAGCACGCGCAACAGCCCCGCCTGCAGCGCGAGCGGCATGCTGTCGATTTCATCGAGCAACAGCGTCCCGCCGCTCGATGCCGCGATCTGCCCGGCGCGCGACAGCCGCGTATGCGCCACGCTGTCGGCGGCGTGGCCGAACAGTTCGACCTCGGCTAGGCCCTCGGGCAACGCGCCGCAATTGACCGCGATCAGCGGGCGCGCGCGGCGCGGTCCCTGGCGATGGAGCAAGGCCGCGACCAATTCCTTGCCGGTACCGGTCTCGCCTTCGACCAGCACGTCGATATCGGCTTCGGCGAACTGGCGGATGATCTGGCGCAATCGCCGCATCGGCGGGCTGTCCCCGATCAGCGGCTCGCTCGCGTCGGATGCCTCGGCGAGTGCGCGCAGCCGACGATTGTCGATCACCACCGCGCGGTGCGCGAGCGACCGGCGCACCGCCGCGACGAGATGGTCGGTGGCGAACGGCTTGGTCAGGAAGTCGGCGGCACCGTCGCGCATCGCGCGCACCGCCATCGCGACATCGCCGTGCCCGGTGATCAGGATAACGGGGATTTCCGGGTCGATCGCCTGGACGCCCGCGAGCAATTCCAGCCCGTCCATCTGCGGCATCCGGATATCGGTCACCACGACGCCGGCGAAATCGGGGGAAACCGAGCGTAGTGCCTTGTCGGCGCGAGCGAACGCCGTAGCCGCCAACCCCGCCAGATCGAGTGCCTGCACGGTTGCCAGTCGCAGCGCATCGTCGTCTTCGACGAAGATGATCGGCGCGTCGGTCATGCGGTCTTCAATGTCGCGACGAACGTCGCGCCGGATCGTGTAGGGACGTGCGCAATGTCGCCGCCGAACTCGCGCGCGATGTCACGCGCGATCGCGAGGCCCAGCCCCAGCCCTTCGGGCTTGCCCGACGCGAACGGGGTGAACAATGTCGCGGCGATCGCCGGGTCGAGCCCGGGGCCGTTGTCGGCGACCGAAACCTCGATGCTGTCGCCCTTCGCCACCGCGTCGATCGTGACACGCGCATTCGGGCGCCCCTCGACCGCCTCGATCGCGTTCTGGACGAGGTTGATGACGACTTGCTCGAGCCGCGTACGGTCGCCCGCCAGTGCCACGTCGCGCATTGGTCCGGCGACATCCACGCGCACCACGCCGCGCGCGCGCTCGCCGAGCAGCAGCAGCACACCGTCGAGCACCGACCCCAGCGTCGCGGCCCCGCCGCTGCCCGCGCGGCGCCGCGCGAACGCGCGCAATTCGCCGGTGATCGTGCCGATCCGCGCGGTCAGCTCGACGATCCGCGTCAAATTCTCGCTCGCCGTATCGGCCGCGCCGCGCGCGATCAGCGTCGCGCTGTTTTCGGCGAAAGTGCGGATCGCGGCGACCGGCTGGTTGATTTCGTGCGCGACGCCTGCGGTGATCTGGCCGAGCGACGCCAGCCGGTTGGCCTGCGCCAGTTCCTCGCGCGCTTCGCGATAGCGCCGGTCGGCCTCCGCCCGTTCGTCGGATTCGATCACCAGCCGGGCGTTGGCGTCGCTGAGCTCGGCGGTGCGGCGCACGACCTCTTCCTCCAGCACCGCGCGCGCGCGTGCCTGCAGCCGCCGCGTTTCGGCCGAGCGGATCAAAAGCCCCGCCCAAACCGCGACGATCAATAAAAAGCCCAGTCCCCAAAGCAGCGCCTGGCTGCGCGCGGCGGCGAGCGGTGGGTCGAGCGGCGACAGATGGAACATTCGCCCACCCTCCAGCGCCGCCGGTTCGATCGCGACGCGGTAGCGCGTCTTGCCGCTGACAATCGCGCTGGTCCCGTCGAGCGACAACGGTGCCGCTGCCGGCGGGTTGCCGCCGAACTGGAGCGTTCGCCTGAGGTCGGCGAGCGTCGCGGCACCGATCGGTGCGATCGCGCGGAAGCGCCACGCGGGCGCGCTCGTTACCAGCACGACGCCGTGCGCGTCGACGACGAAGCTCATCCCCTGGCTCCGCCCCCACGCCGCTTCGACCCCGTCGAACTCGACCTTGACCACGACCACGCCGAGCGCGCGCCCGTCGCGATCGATGCGCCGCGCGAGGTAGAGGCCCGGGCGCCCGCTGACCGTGCCGAGCGCGAAGAACTCCGACGATCCGCGCGCCATCGCGTCGCGGAAATAGGGGCGAAAACCGTAGTTCTGGCCGACGAAGCTCGCCGGGCTGTCGAAATTGCTCGCCGCGCGCGTCGTGCCTTTTGCGTCGACGACGTAGATCGCCGCGGCATCGGTCCGTTCGGCAAGCTGCTTCAGAGTATGGTCGAGCCGGCCGCGCGCCGCCGCGCTGTCGTCGCCGAGCGTCGCGGTGACGTCGGGATATTCGGCCAGCACGGTCGGCAGCAGGCGAAACTTCTGCAGCTCGCTCGACAGCAGGGCGACGTGCGTGCGCGCGGTCTGGCGCGCGACGGCGTCGGCGGTCGCCTCCGCCTGCGCCATCGACCAGCGCAGGCCGGCCCAGATGAGCAGTGCGACGACGATCAAAAGTGTGACACCGGCCAGCACGAAGGGGCGCCATGCGCGATGCGTCGAAAGTGCGGAAATCCGCACTATCGCGCTACCAATGTGCGGATTTCCGCACAGTATCCGCAAGCGAGAATTGGCGCCAAAACAGAAATATCGAAATTATCCAATGTGTTGAATCCCAACAGGTAAAAGCTGGCCGCCGCGCTTTGCCCCTGCAAGAATGCACGGCCAAGGCCCGGTGACAAGGGCCACGCGGCGCACGCCGTCGTCAGAGAGGAAGCATGATCGTCGAACCGCTCGAGGCCCCCGCGGCCCGACCACGCCAGCCGTTCTATCGCCATCTCTATGCGCAGGTGCTGGTCGCGATCGTGCTCGGCGTCGCGCTCGGTTATTTCCGGCCGGCGGCGGGCGAAGCGCTCAAGCCGCTCGGCGACGGGTTCATCAAACTGGTCAAGATGATCATCGCGCCGGTGATCTTCCTGACGGTGGTCGGCGGGATCGCCGGGATGCGCGAGCTCGGCTCCGTCGGCCGCGTGGCGCTCAAGGCGTTCGGCTATTTCCTGGTCTTCTCGACGCTCGCGCTGATCGTCGGCCTGCTCGTCGCCAATGTCGTCCAGCCGGGCGCGGGGATGAACGTCGATCCCGCCAGCCTCGATGCCAGGGCGGTCGCAGGGTACGCGCGCGACGCGCACGACACGACGGTCACCGGCTTTCTGATGGCGATCATCCCGACGACGATGGTGTCGGCGCTGACCGAGGGGTCGATCCTCCAGACATTGTTCGTCGCGATCCTGTTCGGCATCGCGCTGTCGCTGGTCGGGGCTCCGGCGCGCCCGGTGCTCGAACTGGTCGAGCGGCTGAGCCTCGTCGTGTTCAAGCTCGTCGGCATCCTGATGAAGGCCGCGCCGATCGGCGCGTTCGGCGCTATCGCCTTCACGATCGGTAAATACGGCGTCGCGAGCCTGGTCAATCTCGGCGCGCTGGTCGCGACCTTCTACCTCACCTCGCTGTTGTTCGTGCTCGTCGTGCTCGGCGCGGTGGCGCGTGCGCACGGATTCTCGATCCTCCGTCTGCTCGCTTATCTCAAGGCCGAGCTGCTGCTCGTGCTCGGCACCTCGTCGTCCGAAGCGGCGCTGCCCAACCTGCTGGTCAAGCTCGAGGCGGCGGGATGCGACCGCGGGGTGGTCGGGCTGGTCGTGCCGACCGGCTATTCGTTCAACCTCGACGGCACCAACATCTACATGACGCTGGCCGCGCTGTTCATCGCGCAGGCGACCGGCGTGCATCTGTCGCTGGGTGACCAGTTGCTGCTGATGGGCGTCGCGATGCTGAGCTCGAAGGGCGCGGCCGGCGTCACCGGCGCGGGGTTCGTCACGCTTGCCGCGACGCTGTCGATCGTGCCGTCGGTGCCGGTCGCCGGGATGGCGCTGATCCTGGGGGTCGACCGCTTCATGAGCGAGTGCCGGAGTCTCACCAATTTCGTCGGCAACGCGGTCGCCGCGATCGTCGTCGCACGCTGGGAGGGCAAGCTCGACCGCGCCGCGCTCGACCGCGCGCTGACCCGGCGCCCGGGAACCAAAGACAATCTGGCAGCGGCGGCCGCGCCGCAGATCATCGCATAGACAGAGAAACGGGGAGAATAGAGATGAACCGATCGATCCGGCAGGGCGCCTTGGCCAGCGGCACCGCGCTGGCGCTGATCGCGACCGCACCGGCCTTCGCCCAGGACAAGCCCGCCGGCGCGCCCGCCGCCGATCAGTCGGAAGACCAGTCGAAGGACATCGTCATCGTCGGGTCGCAGATCAAAGGCGCGAGCACGACCGCGGCCTTGCCGGTCACCGTGGTGAGCCGCGACCAGCTCGATGCATCCGGCGCGCAATCGGGTGACGATCTGTTCCGCTCGATCCCGCAAGCCGGCGACGTGACCTTCAACGAAAGCAACAACCCGCAGACCAGCAATGCCGCGCGCGGCGATGTCAGCTCGATCAATCTGCGCAATCTCGGCCTCGGCAACACGCTGGTCCTGCTCAACGGCCGCCGTCTCGTCCAGCACCCGACCAGCCAGGCCGGTGAGGGCAATGTGCCGGTGCTCAGCTACAACGCCAACGCGCTGCCCGTCGCGGGGCTCGAACGCGTCGAGATCCTGCGCGACGGTGCAGCCGCCATCTACGGGTCGGACGCGGTTGCGGGCGTGGTCAACACGGTCACCAGGACCGATCTCGAGGGCGGGCGGCTCGATTTCCGGTTCGGTACGCCGCAGGGCACGTCGCGCCGCGACTACGAACTGACCGGTACCTATGGCAAGAATTTCGGCGGCGGGCGCGGCAACATCTCGCTGTACCTCGATTATACCCGCCGCACCGCGCAGCTCGCGTCGGACGAGCCCTATACCGCGACCGACAATCTGCTGTCGTTCTTCGCCAACGACCCGGCGTTCGCGGGCAATTTGACCGCTGACGGCCGCGCGACGCAATCGCCTTGGGCCAACCTCGCTGTCGTCGGCGGTCCCGGCACGATCCGGCGCAGCCCGGGCAACCAGGCGCTGACCAATTCGAGCGGCGCGTTCCACACCCAGTCGATCCTCAACCCGGGGTGCCTGATCACGATCAACGCCGACACCTGTCTCGGCAGCGGCACGCGATCGACCGCGACGACGCTGCGTTCCGAACGGTTCGACACGCGACCGGGCACGACCGTCACGCCGTCGGTCAACCGCTACAACAGCTTCCTGACCGCGCATTACGACGTGTCGGACCGCTTCACGCTCTACACCGAGCTCGGCTATTACCGCGCCGACACGCAGCGCATCCAGCCGCCGACGATCAACCTCAACGCGATCACCATTCCGGCGTCCAACTACTGGAACCCGTTCGGCCCGGTGACCTTCGCCAACGGTCAGGCCAACCCCAACCGCATCCCCAACCTCACCAACGTCCCCGCCGCCGGGCTGCCGGTGACGCTCAGCACCTATCGCTTCCTCGATGCCGGGTATCAGGTGGTCAACACGGTCAACTGGCAGGACCGTTTCCTGGTCGGCGCCAAGGGCAAGATCGGCGGCTTCGATTTCGACACCGCGATCCTCTATTCGGAAGCGCAGGCGACCGACAATTCGCCCGCGATCAACATGACCAAGCTGCAGGCGAACCTCGGCCTGTCGACCCCCGATGCCTACAATCCGTTCAGCGGCGGTTGCGCGCAAACGCCGAGCCTCGGCGACTGCTCGCCCGCCAGCCAGTCGACGATCAATTCGTTCCTAGTCAACCTGCGCCGCCAGTCGAAGACCACACTCGGCCTCGCCGACTTCAAGCTCTCCAAACCCGACCTGATCCACCTGCCGGGCGGCGGCCTCGGCATCGCGCTGGGCGTCGAAGGCCGGCGCGAGACGCAGTTCGACAACCGCGATCCCAATCTCGACGGTACCGTCACCTTCACCGACTCGGTCACGGGCGCGACCAACCAGTCGAACATCGCGTCGGTCAGCCCGACGTTCGATACGAAGGGCGCCCGCACGATCTTCTCCGCATTCGGCGAGCTCGCCGTGCCGCTGGTATCGCCCGAGATGAAGGTACCGCTGATCCACCGCCTCGATGTCCAGCTGGCCGGCCGGTACGAACATTACAGCGACTTCGGATCGGTCGCGAAGCCCAAGATCGCCGCGGCGTGGGACGTGGTCGATGGCATCCGCCTGCGCGGCTCCTATTCGAAAGGTTTCCGCGCGCCGAACCTCGAACAGCTCAACGCGGTCGCCTTCTCGCGCCTCAACACCAATACCGCCGCCAACACCGATTACTATCGCTGCGAAGCCGACGTGCGCGCCGGCCGTCTCGCTGCCAACAACTTCCCGGCGTGCACGCGGCAGATCGGCTATTCGATCTCGGTCAGCGGCAATCCGGACCTCAAGCCGGAGAACAGCACCAACTGGACCGCGGGCATCGTGCTCGAGCCCAAGTTCATCCCCACGCGGTTCGGCAAGCTGACCTTCACCGCCGATTACTGGTCGATCAAGCAGACCGGGATCGTTGGCCAGTTCGGCCCGCAGAACGCGCTCGTGCTCGACTATCTCCTGCGCCTCCAGGGATCGAGCAACCCCAACGTCATCCGCGCAGCACCGACCCCTGACGACAATGCGGTGTTCGCCGGCACCACGCTCGCGCCGGCGGGCGCAGTCACGCTGATCAAGGATCAGTTCGTCAACCTGCTGCCGCAGACGGTGCGCGGGTACGACCTGACGATGAACTATACCGTGCGCACCGGGATCGGCCGCTTCAACCTCAACGTGAACGTCGCACGGTTGACCAAATATAGCCGTACGACCCCGCCCGCGGTGCAGGCGCTGTTCGACGCGCGCGCCGCGGGCACGATCAATGCCGCGACGCCGCTGACCGACGCGAGCAACCTGCTCCAGGTCAACGGCAAGCCCAAGTGGCGCTGGTCGGGGTCGCTGACCTGGACGTCGGGCGGATTCCAGCTCGGCGGCTATGCCAATTATATCGGCACGGTCTACGACACCGCCTTCCTCGACGGCAACGGCAACCCGTTCGTCGTCGACGGCCAGACCCAGTTCAACCTGTATGCGCAATACCGCATCCGAAAGGGGCCGCTCGGCGGGACGAGCTACAAGATCGGCGCGAAGAATATCTTCGACAAACAGCCGCCGGTGATCGACTCGGGCTATCTCGGGTCGCTCTACGTGCCCTATGGACGCTATGTATACTTCCAGGTCGGGGTGAAGTTCTGACGATGACGAAGATGCTCGCCGCGCTGCTCGCCCTGCTGCCGCTCGCGGTCGCGCCCGCGGCGGCGCAAACCGCGCCTGCTGCCGCCAAGCCGCGCACGATCCTGTTCGTCGGCAATAGCTTCACCCAGGGCGCGCATTCGGCGGTGCGCAACTATCGCGCGAACGCGGTGACCGACCTGAACGGCGACGGCTATGGCGGGGTGCCCGCTCTGTTCAAGATTTTCACCGAGGAAGCGCGGCTGAACTATGCGGTCAGCCTGGAGACGCAGGGCGGCAAGACGCTCGGCTTCCACTGGACCGAGCGGCGCCAGCTGGTCGACCGCGCGTGGGACGTCGTCGTGTTGCAGGAATTGAGCACGCTCGACCACAAGTCGGGCGACCCTACCGACTATCGCACCTACGCCCCGATGTTCGCCGCGATGTTCGCGAAAGCGAATCCCAGGGTCGACGTCGAGCTGATGGCGACCTGGGCGCGCGCCGACCTCGTCTACCAGCCCGGCAGCCCATGGTCGGGCAAGCCGCTCGCCGCGATGACGCAGGATTTGCGCCGCGCGACCGACGGGGTGCGGGCCTTGTCGCCATCGTTCAAGGGCGTGCTCCCGGTCGGCGAGGCCTGGATCCGCGCGATCGCCGCGGGGGTCGCCGACCCCAACCCGTACGACGGCCTCTCCTTCGGCCAGGTCGATCTGTGGACCTACGATCATTATCACGCGAGTATCTTTGGCTATTATCTGGAGGCGCTGATCGTGTTCGGCCGCGTGACGGGCGTAAACCCGACCACGCTCGGCATCGGTGAACGCGCCGCCGACGAGCTGGGTATCGCGCCGCAAGTGGCGGTGGCATTGCAGAAGATCGCCGCCGAACAATTGGCACAGCCGAATTGAACAGCATCCTCCGAAAAACCCGGTGTTCGCCCGCTGGAATAGCGGCGACCCAGTCCGCCCAGGCACAACCGAGTCAGCGGCAGATAACTGCGACATCTATCGATCGCGCAAGAAACAGGGCGCAATTCCCATTTTGAGACTGACGCTATAAAATGATTATTATCGCGTTAACCCTGATGATGTCATGTTAACTATATTATAGTTTCAATTATTCTCTAGGGTTTCCGGATAATAAATCTGTAGAGCGACATGAGTTATATTACCCGGCTCTATTTTTCCTACTTGATCGTCGCATTGACTCTTTTCTGACCCCCGGCGAATCTAAGGTATTCAACCGAGACTTTAGATCTGGAACGGGGATGACGATGGCCGACAAGCAGGATGCGCAGACCAATGCCTCGGGTGCCGGCGGCGGGATCGCCGCGCCGGGTGATACCGTCCTGGCGGCGATGACCGCGGCGACCGCCGGCGCGATCGCCGTGCCGCTCGATCCCGCGACGATCGACGCGGGCCTCGCGCGGCTCGACGCTTTCGTCACCAGCCTGATGCCGAAGATGCCGCGCCCGCCCAAGGCCGACATGTGTCCGTCGACCGATCCGCTGATCGCGCCGCATTGTCACCAGCTGGCGCTCGACGAGAGCAAGGCGGAATTCAAATACGGCAACGCGCGGGCGGCCGCGATCGCCACCTTCCAGGGCGAACTCAACAATTGGGCGCAGGCGCAAAGCCAGTATCGCTTCGCGCTGGGCAATGCGCAGGTCGCGCTGGCGGCGGCGGTCAAGCAAGCGACCGACGCGTTCACCGCGAAGAACAACCTCGATTCGCACAGCCGCTCGGAGTTCCTGTATTTCACGATGAAGGAAGCGGTCGCAACCGCGGTCGCCGCCTACCAGGCGAGCGCAGTGACGGCGGCGCAGGCGCTGGCGAGCGAAGCCGGCGCGGTGATCAGCGCGCAAGCCGCCTTCCTGGGCGCAGTCGCCGTGGCGCAGGGTGGGATGGAAAGTGACCAGGCGGCCGCCCAGCAGTCTTTCTGGCAGGGAATCGAAACGGACCGCGACGCCGTCTGACGGCGCGGGCCGATGCTTGCAATCACGATGGATCAAACCTCGTCCCGCGAATGACAGGCGGGTCGGATGGTTCGAAGAGGAACGCTCATGCCGATCGAAGTGACCTATCCGGGCGTCTATGTCGAAGAACTGCCCAGCGGGCAGCATACGATCACGCCGGTCGCCACCAACATCGCCGCCTTTATCGGGCGGGCGCCGGTCGGCCCGACCGATGAGCCGAGCACGATCTTCAACTTCGGCGATTTCCAGCGCCAATATGGCGGGCTGAAGTTCGATTATCCGCTGAGCTACGCGGTGCAGGACTTCTTCGCCAACGGCGGGTCGCAGGCGATCATCGCGCGGCTGTTCGAGCCCAATGACGGCGACGGCGTTGCGCGGCTCAAATTCCCCGGACCGCCACCGCCGCTACCCGAAGGCTGGCTGGTCGATGCCGATACCGCCAAGGGCGCAACGCAGATCGTCGTCCACCCGCCGACCGATGGGTCGGAAGGCGAGCCCGACCTGGGCATGACGCTGTTCCTCAACGGCGACACCTCGCGCCCCTATCTGGTCACCGGCTTCACCCAAGCGAACCCGGCGAAGAAGATCGAAGCCAGCGTGACGATCGTCCCCGCGCTGGACCGCGCGTTCCGCAAATGCACAACGCTGACTTTCACGGCTGGCCCGTCGCCGAGCGGTTGGTCGGTGTTCACCGTGTCGGGCAACACCGTCACGTTGAAGGGCGGCGCCGGCCTGCCCGAGCTGGGCGACACGTTCAGCTTCGTCGGAGACGACACGGTCTACACCGCGATCGACCAGCCGGCGGTGCGCGGCACCGACGCCGATTCGCTGCAGGTCGCCGTCACGCTCGACCCCAAGCCCGGCGCGGTCAGCGGCACCGCGACGATCGCCGCGCCCGTCCCGCTGGCGATGCCCGACGGGTGGGAAATCGAGACGTTCAATCCCGGCAAGACTGCCTCTGCGGGCACCCTCACGCTGATCAACGGCACGGGCGCCGCGCTGGTCGGCGACCAGTTCAGCATCGGCACCAAGCCCGATATCTATGTCGTCACCGGCTTCACCCCTGCCGACAAGAAGAACCCGGCGGCGACGCTCAGCTTCGTCAGCATGTCGGGCGATCCGCTCGTCGCCGACACTTTTTGCCTGTGCTGCGCGCCGATCTTCGACCGCCAGCCGCCCGCCAACTTCGCGGTCAAGACCGGTCCCAAACTGGGCGAGACGAGCTTCGTCGCGGCGCGCGGCAGCGCATCGACGGGCACGATCGACATCGGCGACACGTTCGCGGTCGATAACGACGACACGGTCTATGTCGTGCGCTATATCGGCGCCGACGGGACGATCCATTTCCTGCCCGAAGCGGCATCGGCGTTCGGCCCCTCGACCGCGATCACCTTCGCGCCGCCGCTCGCGCTCAGCGCGGCCAACCCCGGCGAATGGGGCAATTACCTGACCGCGAGTGTCGATACCAAAGGCATCAGCGACGCGACCGCGAAGCAGTTCGCCGAATACGACCTCACCGCGGCCGACCTGTTCAACCTGACGCTGACGCTGAGCAACGCGCGCGGCCAGGTGGTCAAGACCGAGCGTTACCTCAACCTCGCGGTCAAGACGACCGGGCAGTCGGCTTATTTCCCCAACCGCCTCGACCGCGTGCTGGCGAGTGCGTCCGATCTTGCGCGGGTCGACCGGATGCCGGCGATACCGCCCGCCGACGGCGCCAGCGCCAAGGGGATCGGCGGCAACGAAGGCACGTACCTCAGCACCGAAACATATCTCGGCGACCAGGGCGTCAAGTCGGGGATCTACATGCTCGAACAGGCCGCGTTGTTCAGCCTGCTGTGCATTCCGCCCGACCGGCGCATCCTGCCCGACGTGCCGGAGAGCGAACAGGACCTCGACCCGGTCGTGCGCCAAGCGGCGGCAAGTTACTGCACCGACCGCCGCGCGCTCTACATCGTCGATCCCCCGGTCGCGTGGAAGAACAAGGCCGAACAGGGCCAGCTGTCGACGATCGACCCCGAACAGGTCGGCATCACCGGCGAGAACGCCGCCGGGATCGAGGTCGCGCGCAACGCCGCGGTCTATTTCCCGCGCGTGTGGAAGGAAGACATATTGATGAAGTCGCGCCCGGCGCTGTTCGCGCCGTGCGGGGCGATCGCCGGGGTGATCGCAGCGACCGATATCGGGCGCGGCGTATGGAAGGCGCCCGCGGGGCAGGATGCCGGCCTTGCCAACGTGATCGGGCTCGAGGTCAACCTGACCGACAACCAGAACGGCCAGCTCAACCCGCTCGGGATCAATTGCCTGCGCAATTTTCCGATCATCGGTCCCGTCGTGTGGGGCGCGCGCACGCTGCGCGGCGCTGACCAGTTCGAGGACGATTACAAATATCTGTCGGTCCGCCGCCTGACCTTGTTCATCGAGGACACGCTGCTCCAGAACACGCGCTGGGCGGTGTTCGAGCCCAATGCCGAGGCTTTGTGGTCATCACTGCGGTTGAGCGTCGGCAGCTTCCTCGCCGATCTCGCGCGGCAGGGCGCATTCTACGATTATGCGGTGACGTGCGACGCGACCACCACGACGCAGGACGACATCGACAACGGCATCGTCAACATCCTGGTCAAGATCGCGCCGGTCAAGCCGGCCGAATTCGTCGTCCTCCAGATACAGCAACTCGCCGGCGGCAAGCCGAACTGACCGCGCAAAGGATTGGGTGAACCATGCCGAGCAACACCGAATTTCCCAAGGCGACGTATCGCTACGATCCCTATCGGACGTATAAGTTCCGGTTGAAGTGGGACGGCAAGTACATCGCCGGCGTGTCGAAGGTCAGCGCGCTGACGCGGACGACGCAAGTCATCACGCATCGCGCGGGCGGCGACCCGTCGACCCCGCGCCGGATGCCGGGGCAGAGCGAATATGCCGCGATCACGCTGGAGCGCGGCGTCACGCACGACGTCGCGTTCGAGCAATGGGCCAACAAGGTCTGGGACTATCACAATTCGACGATCGACGATCAGCAGGGCGGCACCGGCAACCAGGACGTGTCGCTCCAGGATTTCCGCAAGGACATCATCCTCGAAGTCTATAACGAAGCCGGGCAGAAGGTGATCGCGTACAACATCTATCGCTGCTGGCCGTCGTCGTTCGTCGCGCTGCCGGAGATGGACGCGAACGGCAACGCGGTCGCGATCGCCACGCTTACGCTCGAGAACGAGGGCTGGGAACGCGACACCTCGGTTACCGAGCCGGCCGAGCCCAGCTACACCCTGCCGGCGAGCTAAATCATGACCGCGCTGGCGCCGGCCGATATCGTCGCCGTTTGGGAGACGGGCGAATCGCGCCCCGATTGGAACCGGGCGCTGGTCGCGCTCGCGCGCGCCATGCCGGGCAGCACGCCGGGCGACCTCGCCAGCTTGAGCATCGGCGAACGCAACGCGCGCCTGCTCGCGCTGCGCGAGGCGACGATCGGGCCCGTGATGCGCGCGCTGGTCAATTGCTCGTCGTGCGGCGAGCCGCTCGAGTTCGAGCAGCGGATCGATGAATTGCTCGCCGATTATTCCCCTCCGCCACAGCGCGAGTTCGACATCGCGATCGAGGGGTACGAACTGCACTATCGCCTGATGACCAGCCAGGATCTCGCGACCGCGGTGCAGGGCGACCCTTCCCGCGTTCGCCGCACGCTGGCCGAACGCGCGGTGATCGACGCGACGCGGGGCGGCGAAGCGGTCGCGCCCGCCGACCTGCCCGAACCGGTGCTCGAAGCGCTGGGCAGCGCCATCGCCGAAAACGACGCACTGGCGCAGCTCGCGATTCCGCTGGCCTGCGCGGCGTGCGGCCATGTGTGGAACGCCTCGCTCGAAGTCGTGCCGTTCCTGTGGGCGGAGATCGAGCGCCGCGCGCGGACCATCCTGGAAGATGTCGTGACGCTCGCGCATGCCTATGGCTGGAGCGAGGCCGCGATCCTGGAGATGAGCCAGGCGCGGCGGCAATATTATCTCGACGCCATCGAGTAGCCCGGCATGGACGTGTTCGCCGCACTTGCCGGGCATGCCATGGGCGGCCGGGGCGAGCTCCGTCCCGTGCCACAGCCCGGCCCTGCCGCCGGGGTAACCTTTGCCAGCTGGGGCAGCCGCGCGATGCCGGCGGGCTCGCGCGTCCGCGTCCGCATTCCCGCGCACCGCGCGCGTCGTCGCGGCCGGTCGGGCGCACCCGCCAGCGATGCCATGGTGCATATCGAGCGCTGGCCATGAGCGACCATCTGACGATCGCGTTCGTCACCGCCGCGCTGCACGACATCGTCCAGGGCGCGGTGCAGGACGTCGTCCCCGGCGTGGTCGTGCGGGTCGGCCCGCCGCGCGCCGCGACCGCGGGCGAGAAGGAGGTCAGCCTGTGCCTCTATCACCTCACCCCCAACGCGCAGTTGCGCAACGCCGACCTGCCCACGCGCGACGCGGCGGGCCTATTGGTGGCGCGGCCGCAGATCGCGATCGACCTACACTATCTGATCTCGTTTTCGAGCGAAGATCATCTCGCCACCGAACTGATGCTGGGCAAGGTGCTGACCGCGCTGCACGCCGCCCCCGTGCTGACCGGCGACGAGCTGCGGCGCACCGTGCGCGCGCGCAGCGCCTTTGCGTTCCTGCGCGACTCCGACCTGCCGCGCCAGCTCGATCGGATCAAGATCGTGCCGGAGACGCTGAGCCTCGACGAACTGTCCAAATTGTGGAGCGTGTTCTTCCAGATCGCGCACCGCCCCTCGCTGCAATATATCGCGTCGGCGGTGCTGCTCGATGCCGAGGGCCCGCCTGCTGACGAGCCGCGCCGTGCGCGGTCAGCCGTGACCGCCTGACATGGCAGAGAGCCCACGCGGCGCGATCGACGATTTGGCCGCCGAGCTGCGGCGGATCGCGGCGATCCTGCAAGCGTATCGCGACGGCGAGCGCGCTGGCGCGGTGCCTGCTCCCGGCGAGCGGAGCGACGCGCCGCCGCTCGCGCGATTGGCGGCGGCGTTCGGGCTGGGCGCGTTCGAGCGCGACGTGCTGTTGCTGTGCGCCGGGATGGAACTCGATGCGCAGTGCGCCGCGCTGGTGTCCGAGCTCCAGGCCGGTGCGCCGCCCAATTTCGCGCTCGCGCTCGCGGCGCTGCCCGATGCGCACTGGAGCGCGACGTTGCCCGATTCGCCGCTCCGCCACTGGCAATTGGTCAAGCTCGGCGACGGGCCATCGCTGGTCGGCGCGCCGCTCCGGATCGACGAGCGCATTCTGCATCATCTGACCGGGCTCGATCCACTCGATGCGACGCTCGCCGCGATCGCCGAGCCGGTCCGCCCGGCCGGCGAGCTCGCGCCGCCGCACCGTGCCGTCGCCGAGCGGATCGCCGCGGTCTGGCAATCGTCCGTGCCCGCCGACACGGTCGTCCAACTGGTCGGTGACGATCGCTCCGCCGCACGCGAAGTCGCGGCCGACGCGGCTCGGCTCCTGTCGGCCGACCTGTTCACCGTCGCAGCACGCGACTTGCCCGACGATGCCGAGGCGATCGACCGCGTCGCACGGGTGTGGGCGCGCGAAGCACGGCTCGCGCCTCGCCTGTTGATGGTGACGGCGGACGGCGACGGCGTGGAAGATCGCGTGCGGCGGCTCGCCGACCGGATCGCCGCGCCGTTGCTGCTGGCCGGACTGCGCCAGCCGGTCGACACGCTGCGCCCGGTGTTGCGGATCGACGTGCCGCGTCTGACCCCGGCGGAGCAGCTCGCGCTGTGGCGCGACGCGCTCGCCGGCACCGACGGCGCGTCGGAGGACGATCTGCGCGGCCTCGCTTTTCAGTTCGAACTCGACGTGTCGACGATTCGCAGCGCCCGGCTGGCCGCGGCGGGCGAGCGCGACGACGGCACGCCGATCGCGCGCCGCATCTGGGCCTATTGCCGCAGCGCGGCGCGCGCGCCGATCGGCGATACGGTTGAGCGCATCGAGCCGCGCGCGACATGGGACCAGCTCGTCCTGCCCGAGCACGAAATGTCGACGCTGCGCGCGATCGCCGCGCAGGCGCGCGACCGCGCGACCGTCCATGGCGAGTGGGGCATGGCGGGCGCCAGCGCGCGCGGGACGGGCATGGTCTCGCTGTTCGCCGGGCCGAGCGGCACCGGCAAGACGCTCGCCGCCGAGGTGATCGCGAACGATCTGTCGCTCGACCTCTACCGCATCGACCTGAGCGCGGTGGTGAACAAATATATCGGCGAGACCGAGAAGAATTTGCGCCGCGTGTTCGACAGCGCCGAAGCAGGCGGCGCCGTGCTGTTGTTCGACGAGGCGGATGCCTTGTTCGGCAAGCGCAGCGAGGTGAAGGACAGCCACGACCGCCACGCCAATATCGAAGTCAGCTACCTTCTCCAGCGAGTCGAGGCGTATCGCGGGGTCGCGATCCTGACGACCAATCTGCGCGAGGCGATCGATCAGGCCTTCCTGCGCCGCCTGCGCTTTCTCGTGCAATTCCCCTTTCCCGACGTGGCCGAGCGCGCGGCGATCTGGCGGCGGATATTCCCCGCGGCGACGCCGGTGGATGCGCTCGATTACGGACGGCTCGCGCAGCTCAACGTCGCCGGCGGCGGGATTCGCAACATCGCGCTCAACGCCGCGTTCCTGGCGGCGGCGCGGCGCGCGCCGCTGGCGATGCGCGACATCCGCACCGCAGCCGGAATCGAATATGCCAAGCTCGACCGCCCGTTGACCGAAACCGAAACGCGGGGGTGGCTATGACGCGCGCCTTCGTTCCACGGCCTGCTGCCGCGCCCGCGAAAAAATCGGGCGGTGAGACCAGGCCATCGACTGGCCCTTCGCCGCTCGCCGTCCCCGCCTTCTCGCTGGCGCAGATCGCGATCGCGCCGTCGCACGCGGTGATCCAGGCACGGTGGATGCCGGGCCCCGGTGCGGGCCAGGTGCACTGGGTCGGGCGCTCGGACGAGGCGAGCCGCCCGCCCCCGCCCGACGGGATGGAAGTGGTCGACGTGCCGCTCGAAACCGGCGTGGAGATGGGGACGGCGAGTGGGCATCGCAGCATGCGCGGGCTCTACACCCAGCCGGACAGCCCGACCGCCGGGTTGGACATGCTGGCGCACGCGGCCGCCCTGGCACAACAGAATCGCGGCCTTGCCTATAGCGGCCCGACCGAGCAGCGCGGGCTCGGCCCGCAGCCCGTTCTGGCGACGATTCCGCACCGCGACCCCGGCGCGCACCGCACGATCTTTTCGCAGAACAGCGGCTACAGCAGCGCCACCGCCTACAACAATTCGCTCGGCCTCGGGCTTCCGGGGACCAACTATCAAATCGGGCATGGCATGGGCCATGGTCAGGGCGGTGCGGCCACGCAGGACATCAACAACCTGGCGACGATCTCGCAGGGCGCGAACGGCGAGATGATCCCGTTCGACAATGCGATCTCCGGCAATACCGACGTCGTCGTCAACACATCGTTCAACATGCGTCCCGGTACCCACCGCGCCGAGTCGGTGCACCAGAGCTTCGCGCACCGCGACTATCCCGACGATCCGTTCCACGACCGCATGATCGACGCCGACCGGCCCCTGCCGAGCAGTTCCGAATGGGATTCGTTCCACCATCAGGCATCGCGCTTCGCCCCCGATGCGCTCGACGCCGCGGCGACGATGATCAGCATGACTCGGCCCCGCGCCTCGGATGCTCAGGCCCAACAGGCGCCGCGCCAGCTCGGCCGCGACGAAGACGAAATGGACGACCGCGAATGAGCCGCGCACGAGGCCCTCGTACGCTCAAAGGGGCACTCGTGACGGTCGATTCGGCCGATCCGACGCCGCGCGTGATCGCGTTCCGTTACAACCCGTCGACGCTGAAGCGATCGCTCCAGCCGCAGATGGTCGGGGGCGACGACAATGCGCGGTCGGCGGCGGTGCGGTTCACCGGTCCGCCGTCGCAGATCGTCACGATCGAGATCGAGCTCGACGCGAGCGACGATATCGGCACTGGCCAGCAGGCGGCGGTGCAATATGCCGCGCTGCCGCAACTCGCCGCGCTCGAACTGCTCGTCTATCCGGCGCTCGCCGCGGTGAAGCAGGCGCAGGGCCAGCTGGCAAGCGGGGTGATGGAGATCGCGCCGCTGACCGCGCCGCGCACCTTGTTCGTGTGGGGCCAGAAACGCGTGCTGCCGGTGCGCATCGCGAGCTACGACATTAACGAGGAATTCTTCGATTCGCGGCTGAACCCGATCCGCGCGACGGTCACGCTGGCGATGCACGTGCTGACCTATGCCGACGTGTCGCCCGACAACCATGCCTATTTCACGTTCACGGCGTACCAACAGGCGCTCAACACGATCGCTGCCCAGGCGACGGGCGCCGCCGCGCCGTCGATCGGCGTCGATTCGGGCGCGTTGTGAGGAGGCGCTGATGGCCGACCCCCGCGACCGCTACGCCGCCATCGGCAATCTGCGCTGCGTCACCGACGACGGCATGGCAATAGTCTACAAGAAGCGGCGCTTCCTGCCGCGCGTCGACCCCGACGCCGCCGGCTCGACCGTCGTGCCGCGCCAGGGCGACCGGCTCGACCTGATCGCGGCGCGGACGCTTGGCGACCCCTTGCTGTTCTGGCGGATCGCCGATGCCAATCTCACGCTCGACCCGTTCGACCTCATCGAGCCCAACGAGGCGCTGACCATCCCGCTCCTGCGGCCCTCCGGGACGTCGTGATCATGACCGCGCCGAACAATATCAAGCTCGAGCTGTGGCTCGGCTCGATGATCGCGACGCCCGCCTCGGCCGCGATCATGGAACGGCTCGACAGCGTCGAGGTGACGTGCGCCGACAACGCACCGCGATCGTTCAGGCTGACCTTCAAGATGGATCGCGCGGCAACGCCGTCGGCCGATTTCGCGTTGTTGAGCGGTGGCGATCTCGCGCCGTGGAACCGCGTCGTCGTCAGCGTCGGGCTGGGATCGGGGTCGCAGATCCTGATCGACGGCTTCATCACCCAGCACGAACTGTCGCACGACGGGCCGTTCGCCGGGACAGTGCTCAACGTCATCGGCGAGGACGTCAGCATCCTGATGGACCGCGTCCAGTTCTCGCTCGAATACCCGCAGATGGGCGATTCGCTGATCGCGCTGACGGTGCTCGCCAAATACGGGCTGATCGGCGTGGTACCTGAAGTGCTGCCGACCGCGGCCGATCTGACCCCACTCGTGTTGGAGCGCATCCCGCAGCAGAACGCGACCGACCGCGCCTATCTGCGCGAACTGGCGGCGCCGCACGGGTACATGTTCCATGTCAGGCCCGGTCCGGAGCCGATGACCAACATCGCCTATTGGGGCCCGCCGCTCAACGTCGGGTCGGTGAAACCGGCACTGTCGGTCGATCTCGGCCCGAGCACCAATGTCGATCGAATCAGCTTCCGGCTCGATTCGCTTGCGCCGATCCAGCTCTACGGCATGGTGCAGGACAACGAGACCGAGATCGATGCGCCGCTGGTCACGCTGGGCAGCTCGCGTATGCCACCGCTCTCGACCGATCCGGCGCTCAATCCGATCGGCCTGCTCCAGCGGCGCGACCTGTTCACCGATCCGCGGCTGGGATATTTTCAGGCACTCGCGAGCGCGCAAGCGACAACCGACGTGTCGACCGATCAGGCCGTGACCGCGCAGGGCGAGGTCGACACGTTGCGGTACGGCGCGGTGCTCGAAGCGCCCGGGCTGGTCGACGTGCGCGGCGCGGGAACGAGCTACGATGGCCGCTACCGCGTCAAGACGGTAACGCATTCGCTTGCGCGCGGACGGTATCAGCAATCCTTCACACTGGCGCGCGAAGGCACCGGCAGCACGATCGATCGGGTGGCGGCATGAGCATCGTTCCGCCACGCGACGGCGAGCTGCGTTTCGTCGGCAAGTTCCGCGGCAAGGTGATCGAAAATATCGACCCGCTGTTCCAGGGGCGGATCATGGCCGACGTGCCCGACATTCCCGGCTCGCTGACCAACTGGGCGCTCCCCTGCACGCCCTACGCCGGACCCGATGTCGGCTTCTACGCGATCCCGCCGATCGGCGCGAACGTGTGGATCGAGTTCGAGCGCGGCGACCCCAATTACCCGATCTGGGCGGGGTGCTTCTGGGGTCCCGAGGACATCCTCCACGTGCCCGAGCCGCCGCCGCCCGAGGTGAAGGTCTTCAAGACCGAGTTCATCACGATGATCCTCAACGACCTGCCCGAAATCGGCGGTTTCACGCTGCAATGCATGCCGGCGGCAGTCGACATCCCGCTCACCATGACGTTCAATTCGACCGGGATCACGATCGATTGCCCCGAATCGGTGATCGAGATGACGCCCGCCAGCATCACGCTGACCGTGCCCGAATCGATCGTCGAGATGACCCCGGAGAGCATCACGCTGACGGTGCCGGAGTCAGTGATCGCCATGACGCCCGAGGCGACCTCGATCGCGGTGCCGGCGTCCTCGATCGACCTGACCGCCGAGGCGATCGAGATCGAATCGATCGAGGTCAGCGTCACCGGCGAAACCAACATCGCGCCCGTCCTGACGGTCGAGGGCGAAACCAATTGCGCGGGCGCGCTGACCGTCGAAGGCGAGACCAACATGGCCGGGGCGCTGACCGTCGAGGGCGCGGTCGCGATCGCCGGCGGACTGGCGGTCGAAGGCGGCGGAGAGATCGACGGGGCGCCGATCATATGAACCGCCAAATCGCCTTTCCCTATCGGCTCGCACCGTCCGGCCAGACCGAGACGAGCGATCTCGACGATTATATCCGCGATCTGCTCGCACAAATCGTCTTCACCGATCCCGGCGAGCGCGTGAACCGCCCCGATTTCGGGTGCTCGCTGCGGCGGCTGGTCTTCACCGACGGGCGCAGCGAGACGACCGCCGCGGTCGAGGCGCTGATCCATAGCGCCCTCCGGCAGTGGGTCGGCGAAGTCGTTCAGATCCAGCAAGTCGACGTGACGACGGCCGATTCGCTCGTCGCGGTGACGATCGGCTATCTCGACGTACATTCGCAGACGCTGCGGCGCGTGACGTTGACGACGTGACGATGGCCGATCCGCTCGCTTCCGCAGTCCATCAGGACGTGCATTTCCTGGCGAAGGACTATGCCGCGTTTCGCGCGCTGATGCTCGACGACCTCGCCGCCAATTCGCGCGACGCGGCCACCCAGCATCCCGCCAATATCGACGTCGCTTTGGTCGAAGTGCTCGCCTATGTCGCCGATTATCTGAGCTATTATCAGGACGCGGTCGCGACCGAGGCCTATCTCGAGACCGCGCGGCGGCGAGTGTCGGTGCGACGGCATGCGCGGTTGCTCGACTACCCGCTCAACGAAGGCTGCAACGCGCGGACGTGGGTGCACCTCGAGACCGCGGGGGACGGCGTCGTCGTCCCGGCGGGCACCGCGCTCGCGACAAAGATCGCCACGATCGACACGCCACGCATCGCCCGCGACGCCACGGCGATGGCAACGGTGTTCGAGACGATGCACGCCGTGACGCTGGTGAAGGGACATAATCGCTTCCATCCCTCGATCGCGACGGCACTACTGCATCCGGGGGACGATCGGACCCAGATCGCCGGGCGTTGGCCAGCCTTGGCAGCGGGCGACGTACTGGTGATCGAGCACACCGATGGCTGGGCGCATCCCGTTCGCCTGACCGAGGTCACGGCTGGCGATGGTGTCACGCAGATCGTCTGGCACGGCGACGACCGCTTGCCGGCAGACACGCCCGCGCGGACTGGCTGGACGTTGCTCGGCAATATCGTGCTCGCCGACCACGGGACATGGCTCGACCCCGCGCCGGTCGAACTCGTCGCCGACGGGCGCGGCGATGTCGCGATAGCGTGCGCCGATCTGTGCTTCGCCGAGCCGTACCGCCACGGCGACGCGGTTTCGCAATCGGCGGCGGCGGCGCAGCAGCAAGACCCGCAGCGCGCCGAACCGCTCATGACGCTCGAAAGGGCGCACCCATCGGCCGGGCCGCGCGCGCCATCCTGGACCGCTTGCCGCGACATCCTGCGCGCCAGCGCGTTCGACCGGGTGTTCGCGGTCGAGCCGGTCGATGCCGCGCGCGTGTCCTTGCGCTTCGGCGATGGAATAGCGGGCCGCCGCGCCCCGACCGGCCAGCCGATGGCGATGCGCTATCGCCGGGGCGGCGGCGGTGCCGGCAATATTGGCGCCGGCACGTTGGCGCACATCGTCAGCGACGACGATCGCATCCTCGCGGTGACCAACCCGCTCGCCGCCACCGGCGGCAGCGACGCGCAGAGTATCGACCAGGTGGTGGCGCTGGCACCCGATGCCCGCCGCAAACAATTGCGATGCGTGACCGACGAGGACTTCGCGGCCGCCGCCCGCCGGCTGAGCGAGGTCGATGCCGTGCTGGTTCGGCGCACACCGGAATCTCCGGTCGTCGAACTGCGGGTCGTTACACCGCAGGGATATATCGCCGACGCCGACTTTTGCTCCCGGCTCGCCGATGCGATCACCCCCTTGCTGTTGATCGGCGAAAGCATTCGTATCGCGCCTGCGAAGGTCTTGACGCCGGCGCTCACCATCCGATTGCCCGTCGCGCCGGCCGAACTGGCAGCCGCGGCGACCGTGGCGCGCACCCAGCTGGTTCGGTCCGTCACGCCCGGTTTCGGCATCGCGCTCGATATCCCGACGATCGAGCGGGCCGTGCCAAACGCCCAGGTGGTCACGATGGCGCATGCCGGCGACGACGATCTGGCCGCGATCCGGCCGCAGCCCGACGAAATTGTGCGGATCGACCCCTCCCGGTTGACCTTTGTGGCAGGCCGACAGTCATGACCGACCCGCCGGCACCACGGCCAAGCCAGCGCGCTCTGGCGCTGGGCATGACTAAGGCGGCACGGCGTCGTCCGCAAATGGCGCGCATTCCCGCCACGCACCGCAGCGACTTTACCAATATGCTGGTCGAGGCATGGGCCAAGGTCTGCCGGATTCTCGCTTTCTATCAGGAGCGGATCGCCGCGGAGGGTTATCTCGACAGCGCGATCGAGCCGTTCTCGGTGATCGCATTGGCGGGCATGGCCGGCGAGAAACGCATTCCCGCGATTTCGGCGACTACCTATCTGGCGGTTCGGATTACCGATGCCGCCGGGCAGCCGGACAGACTGTGCCTGTCGCGCGACCATCCGCTTGTCGTTCAGAACGTGCCGCCCGCCGGGCAGTTGCCCGTCGTATTCGAGGTATCCGATTCGATCGAATTGCGCGCGGCGTGGAACGCTATGCCCGCATTGCCCGAGTGCAGCGCCGATGCACCGGTGCTCCGCCCGTGGAGCCGCAGCATTCGGCTGGCCGGCACCGATAGCGGGGCGCGCGTCGGCGCGACATTGCACCTGCGCGCAGGGGGCGCGAATCCGCCGCGCAGCTGGCTTGTCGCGATCGCGGAGGTCGTCACCGACCGACGTCGGGGGTGCACGATCGTGACATGGGCGGAGCCGCTTGTCTCGCCGGAGGAAAAGGAAGACTGGTCCTATCCTGTCGCCGAGATCATCCTGCTGTCGCGCAGCGCCGGATTGTTCGGCGCCAACGCCGCGGCGTGGAGTGACGTGCCGCCCGTCACGCAGGCGGTGATCGGCGTTCGCGCCGGGGGCGTACTCCGCCACGCCGACGATGGGGCTGACGCGACGTCCGATGCTTCGACACCGTCGTGGCAGGCCGCGGCAATCGATGGCGACGTCCAGGCGATCGTCGCGACACAGGGCGACGTCCTGTACGCGGTGGGCAGCGGGGCGTGGCGGTCCGAAGATCACGGCCTGTCGTGGCGCGCGCTGACGCTCCCGCCCGGACGCTACGACTTGCTCGCCGTGGCGGTCGCGGGCGCCTCGCTCTACGCCGGCGACGCATCAGGCAAGGTCGTGCAATCGAGCGATGGCGGAACGACATGGACGGCCCTGCCGCCATTGGTCGCCTGGACGCCGCCCACGGGCTTCGGCCGCGACGTGCTCGACGCGCTGCATTTGGCCAAGCGGCCAGCGGCGAATAGGTGGCCGCTGTCCGCAGCGATCCGCGCGCTGGCGATCACGGCGGAGGCCGGAAACCTTTTCGCCGGGACCGACAACGGCGTGTTGCGCCGGGCGGCCAACGGCCTGCATTGGGCGCCGTTCAACGACGGATTTCCCGAGATCAATCCCGAGAGCGGCGCGGCCGCCGTCAAGGTCGCCGCCTTGGCCGAATTTGCCGGCTGGCTGGTCGCGGCAACCGACCATGGTCTGTTCGCCAGCCCGCTCGATCGCCCCGGCTGGTTCGCGGTCGATATCCCTACATTGCCTCCCGGCGCGCAATTGCACGACCTCGCCACCAACGCCGTCACGGTCGATGGCGACGCGATAGCCACGTTGTTCGTCGCGTCGTCGGCGGGGATCGCCGCCACCCCCGACCTCAACCGATGGGCCGATTTCAGCGTCCATACCGCCGAGGGCGATCCGGGGGTCACGAAAGTGGCGGCGGGGCCATCGGGGGTGATTGCGGCGACCGCCGGGGGGGTGACGCGTTCCGGCGCCTACGCGCCGCACTGGTCGTATTGGGCGGAGCAGGAACTCGACCTGTTTACCGCCGATCTGTCGCTGGCGGCGGGGCTTGATGGGGGTCACGTCGGTCCCGGGTTGATCGCCCGCTTTGCGCGGTTCGCCATCGCCTTGTCCCCCGATGCTCGAGTGACGACCATCGAAACGGGCAAGGTCTGGGACGTGACCCAGCCCGGCGATACGGCAGAGGCGTATCGGCTGTACGCCGAAACCACATTGCGCGTCGCGCGCCACGTCGCGATCGCGGCCGGCGACGTCCGGTCGATCGCGATGACGTCGCAGGCTTCGGTCCTTGCCGCGGCGCCGGGCGCGGTGCTCAATACCGAATGGCCCGATTTCACGACCGGCGGGTCGGCGCTGGTGCTCGACCGCAAGGCCTTGGGGGTCGATCCACCGGGCATGTTGGCGCTGGTCGGATCGTCGGGCGCCGTGACACCGCAACCCGAGACACGGTCGATCATCGGCAATGAGACGGTGGCCGCGCGCGGCTTCGGCAAGCAAGCGACGGTGACTCGCGTGCTGCTCGACGGCCCCGACCTTCCCGCGCTGGATCCCCGCACGGCGGTCGCCTGGCTAGACAGCAGCCCGCTTGCTGCGCACGCCGCTTCCGTCATCGCGGTGCCGGGAATCGGTGGCGGTCGGCTGACACTCGGTGGGGGGGCTGCGGGAATCGCGCCAGGCCGGCGGTTGATCGTCAGCGGCCCGCGTCCGCTGGTAGCGATCATGTCGCGCGGCGCGACTGATCCTCCTGCCCCAGTCGCGGGGTGCCTCGCGGATATCGCGCCGCAGCTCGACCAGGCCGGGCTGCCGGCGGCGCTGAAAGACTGTCTGTCCGCCGCCGGTATCAAGCTGTCACTCGACACGACGATCCACGTCGTCGTCCCAGGCAGTCTATGGCTGATGCACGACGGCGACCGCGCGTGGCGACTCGACATTTCGGGCACTTCGATCGGCATCGCCTCGACCGGTCTGGCCGAATTGCTGGCGCCCCCCGCGAATCCGGCGGGTGCCTGGGTCGTCGTCACGGCCGACGGAGAGCGGCGTTACCCCGCCGCTGCCGTCCATGCCGTCATCGTTCCCGCTACCGCCGATATGACGGTGCGCGCCGAGGCCGTGACCGTCGCGGCGATCGGTCCGATCGCCACCGGGCGCTGGCAGGTCGATATCGAACCGCCGCTGTGCCGGCTCTACGACTCGCTGTCGTGCCGCGTGTCGGCGAACGTCGTGACCGCAACGCAAGGCGAGACGGTGCCGCTCGAGATCCTCGGTACCGGCCAGCCGTCGCGCGCCAACCAAGTATTTCGCCTCCACCGCGGACCCTTGTCCTACACGCGCGAGGCCGACGGGACGCCGCGGCCCTTGCTGTCGCTAGAGGTCAACGGCGATACCGGCCGCAGCCTGCGCTTCGGCGCCCAGCCCGCCGGGATACGCGGTGAAGCGTGGAGCCTAACGATCGGGTTGCCGCGGCACGACCCGGCCGATCGCGTCTATGAACTGGTCACCGACGCCGATGGCAATACTGCGGTCCGCTTCGGCGACGGGCGACATGGCACGCGGCTTCCCTCGGGCGAGAACAACATCGCTGCGACCTATCGCGTCGGCGCCGGGCGCGCCGGCAACGTCGCCGCGAACTCGTTGATCGCGCTGCGCAAACGCGTTCCCGGGATTCGCGCGGTCACCAATCCGCTGGCCGCGACAGGCGGCGCGGAAGCCGAGCCGATCGAGCATTTGCGTGCCCGAACGCGCGAACGCGCGACCGCGGCCGAGCGCGTCGTGACGGTTGCCGACCACGCGCGGCGTGCGATGACCTATCCCGGAATAGAATCCGCCGCGGCGGCGACGATCTCGCGCGCGGCGGAAAGCCCCTATCTGCTGGTGACGGTCGTGCCGGCCGAGACGGCGGTGGCGGAACCCGATTGGGCCGGTTTGCGCGCGTGGATCGAAGCCGTCTCGCCGCGCCGGGTGCCGATCACGATCGCCACCGCCCGCACCTTGCTGGTCGGGATCGACCTGACGATCACGCCGGTCCCAGGCGCGGATATCGATACCGTTGAAGAGGGGGTGAGGCATCGGCTGATCGCGGCGTTCGGGGTGGACGGGCGACCGCTCGGTGCCCAGCTCGACCCCGCCGATATCACCGCGGTCGCGAAAACCGTCCCCGGAGTCGAACGGGCGACGGTGAGTCGAATCCGGCAGCCGGTCGCTGTTGCAGCCGCGACACCGGGCGCACTCGACCGCATCGCGCTCGACCCGGCGGACATCCGCATCGAGACCCGGCCATGACCGCACCGCGCCGGATATACGATCTGCTGCCCGAACTCTATCGACGGCTCGACGCGGACAATCTTTATGCCTTGCGCGAATTGACCGAGGTGCTGGACGTCGGCCGGTCGCAGATCGAGCGCGATATCAACGGGCTCTACCGCGACTGGTTCGTCGAGACCGCCGGCCGTGCGGCGCTCGACCGGATCGGCGCGCTGGTCGGCGCGACCGATATATCGGCCGATGCGGCCGACCACCGCGCGCTCATCGCCGACGCGGTGGCGTATCGGCGGCGCGAGGGGACTCGCGCGGCGGCGGAAATCCGGCTGCGCGATTTATCGGGCTGGCCCGTGGCCATCGGGGCGGCCGATGGCGATGGATCGGTGACGATCGACGTGTGGCAGGACCAGGCGTGCCGCTCCGCCCTGGTCGCGCCCGCACCGTTGGACGCCGGCCGCGCCGGGCCGCATGCCTTCCGGCTCCATCCGTTGGGTATCGATATTCCGTTGTACCAAGTGCCCGATCGTTGCCGCCACATGGATCGTGTCTTCTCTCCGGAATATGACGCCGCGCTACCGCTGGGTTTCGAGGCGAGCCCGGACGCGATTGCTCGCGCGGTCGGGCTTCAGTTCGCCGATGCCGATGGCGCGTGGCACGCTATCGCGCCCGAGCGCATCGCGGTGACCGCGCTCCGCGAGTGGCGGGCAAGCGGCAGGCATTCCACGCAGGCCGCGGTTGCGATCGACCCCCAGTTGGGCCGCCTGATCGTGCTCGATCCCGCGCTGATCGGTGCGCCGTTGCTGGCGAGCTTCGGCTGGGTGCCGCCCGGAACGATCGGCGGCGGCAGCTATGATCGGTCGTCGGCAGTACGCACGGCCTCCTGGATCGCCGAGGTCGACCGTTTTGCCGTGGCGTGTCCGACCGCGCAGCCGCCGGTTTTCTCCTCGCTCGGCGATGCCCTGGCCGCGTTCCGCCGCGTCCCGGGGTGCGGCCTGATCCGCATTCACGACAGCACCACGCACGATATCGGCGACACGACGATCCACGACCATGCCGACATCTGTCGGCACGATCCCGACGCGCCGCGGCGCCTGGCGATCGAAGCGGCCGGCGGCGAATCACCGACCATTCGCGGGAGACTCGAGCTGCGCGGCGCTGCCGCCGGACTCGACCTGACGCTCGACGGACTATGGATCGACGGCACAGTCGGGATCGAAGGAACCGTCGCGCTGAGCGTGACGCATTGCACGCTCCGCTCCGGTCCGGCGACGCATCGCGCCGAACGGCGGACGCCGGCGATTAAGGTCGGCAAAGCGGCATCGGGTCAGCATTTGGCGATCGCCCACAGCCTGGTCGGGCCGCTCGACCTGGCGCGGGACGTTCCCCTCGATCTCGAATCGTGCGTCGTCAATGGCTATGACCAGCGCCCCGCGATTGCCGGACGTCCCGTCGTCACGGCGCGGCGGTCCACCGTGATCGGCGACACCGACGTGGCACACCTGGCGGCGGACGACACCTTGTTTGCCGGGGTGGTGGCGATCGCGCATCGCGGTCGCGGACACATCGCGAACTCCGTCGTGATCGATGGCCCGGGGGTGCGGTGGCGCTCCCCTTCCCTCGGCCAGCCCGGCTACGCGCGGCTCGACCGGCAAACCGACGGCGCGTTGTTCACGAGTGCCGGCGACGGCGGGGAGGTTGGCGCATTCAGTGGCGATCGGGACTTCCAGCGCGCCGCGCTGTTGCAGAGCGCGATTCCCGATGTGCTACCGGCGGGCCAACGCTACATGCTCGCCTGGCGCTAGCGCGGATCAAGCCAGGCCGGTGAATTCCGCCAGGATCAACGAGATATTGTCGCTGCCGTCACGGCACAGGGCGCCGGCCAGCATCTGGTCGGCGATCAACCCCAATTCGCCCTCGCCGACGTGGCCGGTCAGCGACCGCGACAGGCCGTCGGAACACAGCAGCAATCGGTCGCCGGGCAGGAATTCCACCACGGTCGTCTGCAAGCGCGGGTCGTCGTCCACCCCCAACGCGCGGGTCACGACATGCGCTTGCGGATGCCGCTCCGCAGCCTCGGCGGCGAGCAGTCCGGCATCGACCAACTCCTGCACCACGCTGTGATCGTGCGTCAGCAAATCGACCTGGCCCGCGCGCAGCCGATAGGCGCGGCTGTCGCCGGCCCAGGCGATATGCGCCCTCGACCCGTCGATCATCGCCGCGACGACGGTCGCGCCGGCGTCGGTCCCGAGCCGGTCGTTGCGCTGACGAATGTCGCCATTGGCCTGGCCGAGCGCGACGAGCATGTCGGTGAACCCGATCGTGCGGGGTCCCGTGGTCAGCGCGCGCAACCGGTCGACGACCGCCTGCGCCGCCAAGTCGCCGCCGGCGTGCCCGCCCATCCCGTCGGCCACCGCCCACACGCCCGCCTCGGCGCAATCGAACACGCGGTCTTCGTTGATCGCGCGGACCAGCCCGACGTGGCTGCGCGCGACCGATCGGGCGACCGGACGGCTGTTGTTGAGGTCGGCTTGAAGCCGCTCGACCGGCATTGCGGTCATCGTTGCTCGTCCGTGTCGGCGCGCGCTTCGGCGGCATCGTAGGCGGCGACGAACGCCGTTTCGAGCGACCCGCCCTCGCCGTCGTCCAGCTGTCGCGCGAGGTCGGCATGGCGGCTCGCGACTTCCTCGGCCTGGAGCGCAACGCGGCTCTTGAGCAACGACACGCGCGGCTCGACCGCGGTATCGAGCGCCTTGGGATCGAAGCTGCCGATCGCCGCGCGCAGGCTGCCGTGCAAACCCGCGAAGGTTGCGATCAGGTGGCGCTTGATGTCGCGAAACGACGCCTGCAGCGCCGCCGGTCCCGACAGGAAGCTGCCCGACCCGGCGAGCAGCAGGTCGATCGCGAGCCGCTGCGTCGGCGCCCATTTGAACGGATTGTTGTTGGCGCCGCCGATCGTCGTGCGCGACAATTTATACTGCCCGCGCGCGCGGTCGCGCTCCGCCATCAGGTCGCCGATGCCGAGCACCATCTGGCGATAGACCGCGCCGGCGCGGCGCATGATCTCGGTCGGCTCCTCGCTGGAGAGCAGCGACGCGTCGAGTCCGGCGCCTTCGCAGAACGCCTCGAGTAGCGAGCCGTTGGCGGCGGGCAGCACCACGCCACCGTCGCTCCAGTCGTCAGGCACCGCAGTCGACGAGCCGAGCGGCGGGGTCAGCACCATCGTGCGCGCGGCGTCGATTGGCGCGTCGCCGTGGGGCGCGTGGCTCGCCTTCAGCCGGAACCGCCCGAAGCGCAGGGTTGAGGGGATCGGCATCGCCACCTCGATCGCGTCGGGAAAGCGCTCGCCGGTCGCGTCGTCGAACACGCCGTTGGCGCCGAGCGCGCGCAAGGTCAGCGCGCCATCGGCCACCGCGAGCTCGCAATGCGACCGCGACAATTCGCAATCGGGGTCGGCGATCGACCAGTCCGCCGCGCTGTCGCGCCCGATCCGCATCAGTCCCTCGCGGATCAGCCGCGCGTCGATCGGCTGAAGCTCGTCCGCCGTGTCGAACAATTGGAGCATGTACATGGGCGTGTCGCTCAGGCGGCCAGCCGCGACGGCGCGACGCGCGTCGCGAGCACCGCCGCTTCGCCGTGCGCCGAAGCCGTGGCGTCGAGCTGCGGCTCGACTGCGGCGGCGGCGCGGTTGAACGCGTCGAACGCCGCGCCGAACTCGTCGCGGCGGTGATGCGAAATGCGCAGGGCGAACCCGCTGTCTCCGGCTTCATCGAGCGCGCGGCGAAGGCGGCCCAACGGCCGTGCGACCATCGCGCCGCTGAGATAGCCGATCAGCAACACGACGAGCATCACCACCGCCGACAGGATCAGCAGCGAGGTCCGCGCGCTGTCGAGCGCGGCGTCGAGCGCGGTGCGCTTCACGACCAGGTCGACGCGGCCGAAATCGGCGCCCGCGTAACGGATCGGTTGGAGGAAGCGGAGCCCGGCACCGCGGCCGCGATCGGCGGCAGACGCGACCTGTGTTCCGTCGATCGCCTCGATCAGCGGATCCCCGGTCGGCTGCGCATAGCGTTTACCGACCAGGCTGGGGTCGCCGGCGGCGCGGACGATCCCGGTCGTGTCAACGACCACCAGATCGCGGATCGCCGGGTCCTTGCTGGCGGAAACCGCGAACGCCTGAAGCGCCGACCAGTCTTGTTGCGCGGCGGGCAGACCGGCATTTTCGGCGGCGAGCACCGCCGCGTTGTTGGTGACGAACGCCGCAGTCGACTTGCCCGACACGATCGCCATATGTTCGAGCGTCTGGCGCTCGCGGCCCAGCGTCGTCGTGACGCACGCGAACAGCGCGGCGGCGGTGACCGCGGCCAGCGCCAGCGGCAGCTTGAGCCGCAGCGGCAGCCCGCGCCGGCCGACCGGCTTTTCGCCTTGCGCCGCGATTTCGCGCGACAGAGCGGCGGCAAGCGCATCGCCGTCGGCGAAGCGCTGCTCGGGTTTCTTGGCGAGCAATTTGTCGATGATAAAGCGCAGCCCCGGGGGGCAATCGCCGGCACTGCGATCGATCGGCTCGACCTTTTCCTGCGCGATCTGGATCGCGAGCGTCGCGAGCGCGGTGCCGGGAAAGGCGACCTTGCCGGTGATCATCTCGTACAGCACGACGCCGAGCGAGAAGAGGTCGGAGCGCTGGTCGACCGGTAGCCCAAGCGCCTGTTCCGGGCTCATGTAGCGCGGCGTGCCTATCAGCTGGCCGACCTGCGTCTTGGCGAACTGACGGTCGGCGGCCGCCTGGTCCATCTCGCCGATCCGCGCCACGCCGAAATCGAGCAATTTGGCGGTCTTGCCGTCGGCCGACAGCAGGATGTTCGACGGCTTGATATCGCGGTGCACGATGCCGCAGCGATGCGCATAGGCGAGCGCACTCGCGAGTTGCTGCCCGATCGCGAGCACCCGCTCGTACGGCATGCGGCCTTGATTCTGCAGCGCGATGTCGAGCGGCTGGCCGCCGATCAATTCCATCGCGATATAGGCTGTGCCGTCGGTCTCCCCCACGTCGTAGATCGTGGCGATATTGGCGTGGCTGAGCGCGCCCGCCGCGCGTGCTTCACGCAGGAAGCGCGCACCGAGTTCGGGGTCGCGCGCGAAATCGGGCTTCAATACCTTGATCGCGACGGTGCGACCGATATCGGGATCGAGCGCGCGATAGACGTCAGCCATCGCGCCTTCGCCCAGGCGGTCGTCGATCCGGTAGCGGCCCAGCATGGTCATCGCGCGTATCCCGTGATTCGCTTGGCCGTTGGAGATAAATTCAAAGCTTTAAGCATTTGCTGCCGTCATTTTCGCGCGCGCACGGTGGCGGCGATGCGCTCGGCGCGCGCGAGGTCGCGCGCGATCATCGCATTGCCGGGGTCGAGCTGCGACGCACGGCGCAGCAGCCCGACCGCGCGGTCGACATTGCCCTGGTTGAGCGCGGCGAGGCCGGCGGTGCGCAACTGGCGCGCGGCGGCGGGGTTGCCGGCAGGCGCCGCCGGCGCGGCGGGCTTGGGCGCCACCGCTTTGGGCTTGGTCACGGGTTTTGCCGGCGCAGGCTCGGGGCGTCGCACGGGCTCGACGCGGACGGGCTCGGGCGGGCGCGGCGGCTCGCCCGGAATGCGCAATACCTGGCTCGGCGCGAGCGTCACCGGCGCCTTCAGCCCGTTATAGCGCAGCAGCTGATACGCCTTCAGCCGGTTGCCGAGGAACCGCTGCGCGAGGCTCGCCACCGTATCGCCCGGCGCGACCACGTACGGGTAGCTTTGCGGGCCGAGCAATTGCTTGGGATCGCGATCGATCGACTCGGTCAGCATCAGCGCGGCCGCGTTCATCGGGTCGCGCTTCAGGATCGCCTTGAGCTTCTTGCGCGCCGCGGCGTCCTTGCCCGCCATCAGCAGGTCGAACGCGGCATCGGTTTCGCTCGCCGCTGTCGCGACGGGCGGCGCGGGGGCATTCTTGATCCGCGCCGGGCCGGCCGAACAGGCGCCGAGCGCGAGCGCGGTCACGCCGATCCCAACCCATTTCATCCGCATGCTCATGCCTTCAACCTCTCTTCGATTTGCGCCGGTGTGACGCCGAGCCGCAGCAATTCGGTCAACCGCGCGGTGTCGCGGACGAAAGCGGCGAACGCCTTCCCGCTCATTGGCCGCGCGAAATAATATCCCTGGAAATGCTGGCAGCCGTGGCGCCGCAGCCATTCATATTCCTGCCGCCGCTCGACCCCTTCGGCGAGCACGCGGATACCGAGTCCCCGGCCGAGCGCGACAATCGACTGGCAGATCGCCTGGCTGTCGGTGCGGGCATCGACGTCGGTGACGAATTCGCGGTCGATCTTGATCTTGTCGAACGCCAGCGCGCGGAGCGAACTGAACCCCGAATAACCCGTGCCGAAATCGTCGACCGCGAGCTTCACGCCCATCGCGCGCAAATCCTGGAAGATGCGGCGGCAATGGTCGGCATCGCTCGTCGCGACGCTTTCGGTCAGTTCGATCTCGAGCGCGCTGGGGCCGAGCTCATGGCGTTGCAGCGTGCGCTGAACCAGGATCGGCAGATCGTCGCGTTCGAGCTGCAGCCCCGACACGTTGACCGCGACGCGCAATTCGGAAAGCCCCTGCCCAGCCCAGCCCTGCGCCTCGCGCACCGCGGCGTTGAGCGCCCACATCCCGATCTCGCTCGCCATCCCCATCGCTTCGACGATCGGGATGAAGCGCGTCGGCGGGATCGTGCCACGCTCGGCATGGTCCCAGCGGATCAGTGCCTCGGCGCCGCTCACGCGACCTTGCCCGGCATCGATCAGCGGCTGGAAATCGAGCCGCAATTCGCGCCGCGACATCGCCTGCCGCAAATCCTGTTCGAGCGCGTAACGGTCGCGCGCCAGATCGGCGTAATCCGTCACCGGCTGCTCGCTGACCGCGACCGCGCCGCTGGACAAGGTGAACGAGGCGAGCAGCCGGGCGAGGAACGCGTTCGCGGCAATCCCCTCACTCTGGTCGAAGCGCGCCAGGCGAATCTTGAGTTGTGGAATGATTTCGGTTCCGTCGACGTCGATCTTCTCGCCCAGCGCATAGGCGATCGCGTCGAGCTGGCTACGCACCGCCGTCTCGTCGGCATCGTTGCCGAACCACAGTCCGACGTGCCCGCGATCGACTTGCGCGACGACCCGGTCGGGCGGCAGCATCGCGCGCAGCCGCGCGGTCGATGCGGCCAGCACGCGTTCGCCGAGCGCAGGGTCGAACGCGGTCAGCCGGTCGAAATCGGCAAACGCGATCGCGCCGAGTATGCCGCCGCCGTCGGCGTTCATCTGCGCGAGCAACGCCTCGCGCATCGGCAAGCCGCTGACCGGGTGCTCGGCGGCAAGACGATGATTGACCGCCGCCAGTTGTTGCTCGATCCGCTCGCCGGAACCTTGCGATGGCGCGATACCGTCGGGCTCTCGCCGATGATGCCAGAGCAGTACGACAACCGTCGCCGCGAAGATCAAGCCAGCGACGAGGTTGAGCGCGACGGCAACCGCCACCGCGGCGGCGACGCCGGCGTACGGCATCACTCCGCGAATCGGCATCCCCCCCGTCAAGTTCATCACGCGGCCCACAATCCCGCTGCTACCGTCAAAAGGATACGACGGCGTTAAAGCAAACTTGATGCAAATCAGCCGGTTAGGATGGCGAGACCCAACGAGGGCCGCAGGCGATGGACGCGCGGCACACGACCCAATATGCCGCTTGCCGAGGGGACCGGATGACCGCCGAACCGAGCTTTGCCGACATCCGGGACGCCGTCCGGCGGCTGTGCGCTGATTTTCCCGGCGCATACTGGCAGGCGAAAGACCGTGACCGCGCCTATCCGCACGAGTTCGTCGACGCGCTGACGCGCGCGGGTTTCCTGTCGGTGCTGATCCCCGAGGACTTCGGCGGATCGGGACTCGGGCTGGCAGCGGCGAGCGCGATCCTCGAGGAAATCCACCGCTCGGGCGGCAACGGCGGCGCGTGCCACGCACAGATGTACGTCATGGGCATCTTGCTCAAGCACGGCTCCGACGCGCAGAAGCACCGATATCTGCCTCGGATCGCCTCGGGCGAGCTGCGGCTCCAGGCCTTCGCGGTGACCGAGCCGGCGAGCGGCACCGACACGACGCGAATCGCCACGACCGCACGGCGCGACGGCGACCACTACGTCGTCAGCGGGCAGAAAATCTGGATCAGCCGCGCCGAGCATAGCGACCTGATGGTGCTGCTCGTCCGCACAAGCCCTCGCGACGACGCCCGGCCCGGCGACGGGGTGAGCGTGCTGCTGGTCGATCTGCGCGACGCGGTCGGCAAGGGCCTGACGATCCGCCCGGTCCGCACGATGATCAACCACGCGACCACCGCATTGTTCTTCGACGAGCTTCGCGTGCCCGCCGCAAACCTGATCGGCGAGGAAGGCCGGGGTTTCCGTTACATCCTCGACGGGATGAACGCCGAGCGCATCCTGATCGCATCCGAATGCATCGGCGACGGGCGCTTCTTCGTCGATCGCGCCAGTGCCTATGCCAGCGAGCGCAGCGTGTTCGGACGCGCGATCGGCGCGAACCAGGGCGTCCAGTTCCCGATCGCTCGCGCGCACGTCCAGCTTTCCGCCGCGGCGCTGATGGTCGATCACGCGGCGGCGCTGTTCGACGCGGGCGAGCCGTGCGGCACCGAAGCCAACATGGCCAAGCTGCTCGCGTCCGAAGCGAGCTGGTACGCCGCCGACATGTGCGTCCAGACGCACGGCGGGTTCGGGTTCGCCGAGGAATATGACGTGGAGCGCAAGTTCCGCGAAACGCGCCTGTACCAGATCGCGCCGATCAGCACGAATCTGATCCTCAGCCATGTCGCGACGCACGCGCTGAACCTGCCCAAGTCGTTCTGATGGGCGCGCTCGATGGCCTGCTGGTGGTCAGCCTCGAACAGGCGGTCGCCGCGCCGCTGTGCACGTTGCGCCTTGCCGAGGCCGGCGCGCGCGTCATCAAGATCGAGCGCGCCGAGGGCGATTTCGCGCGCGGCTACGATCGCGTCGTGCACGGCGAGAGCGCCTATTTCGTGTGGCTCAACCGCGGCAAGCAGAGCCTGGTGCTCGACATCAAGCAGGCCGATGACGCCGCGTTACTCGCCCGGATCGTTGGACGCGCCGACGTGTTCGTCCAGAACCTCGCGCCGGGCGCCGCGGCGCGCGCCGGGTTCGGCTCGGCCGAGCTGCGCGCGCGGCACCCGCGGCTGATCACCGCCGATATCTCGGGCTATGGCGAAGACGGCCCGGCCGCCGCGAGGAAGGCGTACGATCTGCTCGTCCAGTGCGAGACCGGGCTCGCCGCGATCACCGGCGGGCCGGACGAGGCGGGCCGCGTCGGCGTGTCCGTCGCCGATATCGCGTGCGGGATGAACGCGCACGCCGCGATCCTCGAGGCACTGATCGCGCGCGGGCGGGCGGGCAAGGGCAGCGGCATCGCGGTGTCGCTGTTCGATTCGATCGCCGAATGGATGACCGTCCCGCTGCTCCACCACGATTATGGCGGTCGGGCGCCGCCCCGCGCCGGGCTGCACCATGCGACGATCGCGCCCTATGGAGTCTATGCCTGCGGCGACGGGCGGCAGGTGGTATTGTCGGTGCAGAACGAGCGCGAGTGGCGCGCGTTTTGCGCGGACGTGCTGGTGCGGCCCGATCTCGCCGCGGACGCGCGCTTCGCCGACAACAGCGCGCGATGCACCAACCGGACGGCGCTCGATACCGAAATCGCCGCAGCATTCGGCGCGCTCGACACCACCGGCGCGATTGCGCGGTTGACCATCGCGGGCATCGCCTTCGCGCCACTCAACGAGGTCGCTGACCTGTCACGGCACGCGCACCTGCGCCGCGTCGAGGCGGATACCGCCAGCGGCCCGGTCGCGTTGCCCGCTTCGCCGGTCCGTTGGGAGGATGCGGTACGGCCCATCGGCGCGGTGTCGGGGATCGGCGAGCACAACGACGTGATCCGCCGCGAATTCGACTGACCGGCATCGGCGCCCGTCGGGGCTGGCGGCGGTTCGTTTGATCTGACAAACGCATCTCCATCGAACCTAGGACGACCGCTGCTGCCGTGACCGACATCTTGGCCAAATATCCGGAATTTCGCGGCAAGCCGCGCGAGATGGCGATGCTGTGCGCGGTGCTGCGCGACCGCGGGCTTCATGCCGATGCGCTGGCGATCGGCGAAGCGGCGATCGCGGCCGCACCTGCCGACCTCGCGCTGCGGACCAAGGTGCGCGCTGCCTTGTCGGGACGCGTCGCCGGGTTCCACGGACCGATGATGCTCGATCGCGCGCGCAACGCGGCCTATGCCCGCGCGATCGAAGCGGCGGTGCGGCCCGGCATGCTGGTGCTGGAGATCGGCGCGGGGTCGGGACTGCTCGCGCTGATCGCGGCGCGCGCCGGCGCCGAGGTCGTTACCTGCGAGCAGAACCCGCTGATCGCGGCAGCGGCGCAGGCGATCGTCGAGCGCAACGGGATGACCGGTCGCGTCTCGATCGTCGCCAAACGTTCCGACCGGATGACGATCCCCGGCGACTTGCCGCGACCCGCCGACTTGGTCATGCACGAGATTTTCGGCAGCCAATTGTTCGATGAAGGCGTGACCGGCGCGCTCGCCGATGCGCGGGCACGGCTGCTCAAGCCGGATGCACCCTCGCTGCCGCGCGGCGCCGCCGTGCGGTGCGCACTGGCGGCGAACATGGCGCCCGACGCGGCGGACACGCTGGCCGACGTCCACGGGTTCGACCTGTCCCCGTTCGAGCTGCTGGTGCGCCCGGCGCGCAGCATCTGGGCGAACGTGCGGCGCGGGCTCGAACGGCGCTCCGCACCCGAAGCGGGGCTGGGCATGGACTATGATTCGCCCGCACCTTTTGGCGCCGCATCGGAAACGATCACGCTGATATCGAACGGCGGCCGGATCGACGGGATCGTGCAGTGGATCGAGATTCGCTTTGCCGACGGCGCAACGCTCGAGAACGACCCCTTCGCCGACGGCCCCGATTCGTCGTGGGCGGCGTCCTACCAGGCATTTCCCGAACCGATCGACACGCAGGCAGGCGACCGGATCGCGGTGACGCTGCGCCATCGCGATTTGATCCTGACGCTGGACGCGGCCCGGGCCGCCGATGCCTGACACCGCCTTCGTGACTCAGGCGTTCGGGCTGCGCTGGCGGTCCGACTGGCCGAACCCCTGGTTCGCCGACGCGCCCGACGACGGGCGCGCGATCGATGTCGAGATCTGGCGCCGCGCAGCGCTCGAGCCGCGTCCCGGGGGGCGCCGCATCAACCAGGGCGAGCTGTTCGCCGACGGCACGCGCTTCCGATTGGATGGCGCGGTGATCGACATGTACGACGGACGGCGGATCGAGTGGTTCGCGGATCGCCACGACGAAGTGCCGCTGGCGGTGTGCGGCACCGTGGCGGCGCATGTGCTGGCGTGGCGCGGGCTGGTGCCGCTGCACGGGTCGGCGGTGGCGTTCGATGGGCGGGCAATCCTGGTCGCGGGCGAATCGGGCGCGGGCAAGTCGACCCTGGCGCAAGCGCTGGTCGAGTGCGGGGGGCACCTGGTGTCGGACGACCTCTCGGTCCTGTTGCCCTGCAAGACCGGGGGCGAACCGCTGCTGATTCCCGGCCGCCCCGCGATCCGGCTGGTCGAGCGGATCGGCGACGACAAGGAAAAGCCGAAGCGGCTGGCGTTGCCGTCGCGCGTCGACGCCGACCGGCCCGTGCCGCTCGCGATGCTGGTGTTGCTACGCGACGAATCGATCGGGACGAACGCTTCCGCACGCACCGCGGCGCTGTCCGCGCAGATCTTCCGGCCCAAGTGGATGCGCTTCCTGCCGCACTGGAGGCTGCGCACCGAAACAATGTTCCAGGCCGCGCAGCGCATCCATTTCGCGACGATGCCACCCGCATCATCGGCTCGCGATGTCGCGCCGGCGGCTCGCGCCGCGGAAGCCGTGGCACTGTTGCGGCGCCACCTCGGCGGATGATCGGTCTTTCCACCTTCCAACGCGCGCCGTAAGCCAAGCCGAGCAGCTAAGCGGGATCGACGATTGCGCCCTTTCACGGAAAATTCGGAACAGCCTTTCGCGATCGGCGCCGCGCGGACCGACTTGCTCGCCGAACCGGCGCCATGGGCGGCGCGCTTCGCGGAGCAGCGCGCGATCGTGTGCCGCGACATCTTCGAGCCGGCGCTGCTCGCGAAGTTGCTCGCCGCGGCGGGTACGACCGGGTTTCGCGACGATCACGTCGCCGGGCTCGGCACGCGCGCGGTCGAGGAACCGCAACGCGTCGGCGGGACGATCAACGTTCTGCTCCAGCGCCCGAACCTGTTCCGCTGGCTCGAAGCGGTCACCGGCCGCACGGGTCTAGCGGGGGCTGAAGGGCGGCTGGTGCAAACCCGCGCCGGCGGCGGCGACGCGCTCGACTGGCACAACGACCTGCAACAGGCACGCCGCGCCCTCGGCATCACGATCGGCTTCACCGATGCGCCCTTTGACGGCGGGCTGTTCGAGCTGCGCCGGGTGGACGACCCCGCGACCGCGCGTTGTTTCGACCACGCGCGCGCGGGCAGCGCGTTGATCTTCGACCTGGGCAGCGACATCGAGCATCGCGTCCATCCGCTGTCATCGGGTGGCCCGCGCCGCGTGTTCACCGGCTGGTTCATGCGCGAAGCCGCCTTGTCGGCGGCGATCGCATGAGCGCGGTGACGACGATCCGCGCCGAGGCGCCGCGCGCGATGAACGCCGCGCAGGAATGCGCGGTGCTGCGCGCGGCGGTGCGCGGGGGCGCCGCGGCGCCAGCCATCCGGGAGCGACTGGGGGTGCTGCTCAACCAGCTCGATGCCTTCGCGGAAACGGTCGAACTGCTCGGCGCGGCCGACGCGCTCGGCTATCACGAGCAGCTGCTGCTCGCGGCCGCGTATTTCGCGCGGAATGCGGAAGGCGACACCGACCGCGCGCTTGCCGCAACCAGCGCCGCAGTATCGCTGGCGAGCAACGCCCACGAGCGGGCGGCCGCGTTAGCGGACCGGGCACGGGCGCTGTTCCGGTTGGGCCGGACCGAGGAGGCGCGCGCGGCGTTGCATGACGCGCTGCGCGAAGACCCCGGCAATCACGAAGCGTGCAAGCGGCTCACCGTCGATCTGTTGCTGCACGGCGAGGCGGCGGCGGCGCTGGCAGTGACCGACGGCCTTGCGGCACAGCAGGTCGGCCATGCCCGCCTGTTCGAGGCGCAGGCGACGGCGCTGGCGCTGATGGGTGAGCATGACGCCGCGCGCGAAACGCTGCGGCTCGACGACTTCCTGTACCAGGACGTGATCGCCGCGCCCGATGGCTGGGACAGCCTGGCCGCGTTCAATGACGCGCTCGCCGACGAACTGCTCGCGCATCCCGCGATCCGCTACGAGCGCCACGGCACCGCGTCGGTCGAAAGCTGGCGGATCGATACGCTCGCCGCCGGCGACGGGCCGCTGGCGCGCGTGCTGATCGAGCAAATCACCGCCGTGGCGCAGCGTCATGCCGATGCACTGGCAGGAACCACCCATCCATGGATCGCGGCAGCCCCGCATCAGTCAATGCTCAAAAGCTGGTGCGTGATCACCGAAGGATCGGGCTACGAGCGTTGGCACATGCACCCGTTCGGCTGGATGAGCGGCGTTTATTATGTCGACGTGCCCGCCGCGGTGAGCGAAGGCGCCGACAGCGACGGATGCCTGATGCTCGGCCTGTCCGACCGTATCCTGAGCGCGGAAGATGCGGCGGCGGTAGGCCATCACATGGTCCGGCCGCGACCCGGCCTGCTCGCGCTGTTCCCGTCGCACGCTTACCACCGCACCTTCCCGCACCGCGCGGCGGGCAAGCGGATCTGCGTCGCGTTCGACATCGGGCCGGCCTGACATGCGCGTCGACCAGCCGATGATCGTGTACGACAGGAAATGCATGCTCTGCTCGACCAGCATGGCGTTCGTCATCCGCCACGACCGGCAGCGCCTCTTTCGCCTCGTCCCCGCACAAAGCGAACTCGGTCGCGCGGCATACCGCGACCACGGGCTCGACCCCGATGCGCTGGCGACGATGATCGTGATCGACGGCGGGCGTGCGCGCACCGAATCCGATGCGGCGCTGCATATACTGGCAAGCCTGGGTTGGCCATGGCGTGCCGTCGCGGTGGCGCGGATCGTGCCATGCCCCGTGCGCAACGCCGTGTACCGCTGGGTCGCGCGCAATCGCTACCGCTGGTTCGGCACGCGGCATGCCTGCGCCCTGCCGGGCGCGGACGAGGCGCAGTGACCGGTCTGCTCGTCCATCCCGCAGTGCTCGCCGCACTTGCATATCTCGCGGTGACCTTGCTGTTCCAGTTCCGCCCGTTCACCACGCGCGCGCAGGGACTCGACTTGCTCGGTATCGTGCCGCGCTGGAAATTCTTCATTCCGCAGACCGGCCGGTTCGAGGTCGCCATCGAGCTCCGCTGCGGCAGCCACGAGGGCGACCTTGGCGCGTGGACGCCCGTGCGGATATACCCGCCGCGCCACGCGCTGACGTGGCTGTGGTTTCCCGAACAGCACCGCGCGGCGATGCTGTGGCTGTCGGCGCATCGGGTCGCGGTACGTGCCTCGCGCGGCAATCACGCGGGCGCGCCGGAGACGCTCGCCTATCAGACGCTCGTCCGGCACCTGCAGCTGACCGAGCCAGCGCGGAGCAGCGGCTTGTTCCAGTTCGCGCTGGTTCATCAAGACGATGGCGTCGCGGTGTTCACCTCACGATTGCACGGCAAATGATCGCGCAATTGCTCGCCGACACCGCAGCCGCACTGCCCGCAATGCGCGTGTTGATCGCGGTGTGGATGCTGCTTGCCGTCGCGCAATGGCTGGTCAACGCGGGGCTGTTCGCATCCGACGGATTGATGCCCTGGTCGGCGCTGGCGGCGCAACGCGGACGGCCGCGTCTGGCACGGTTCCGGCGCTTCATGTCGGTCGGGCTGTTGCGCACGATCCTGACCGCACAATTGCTCGCCGCGATCGCGTTGGTGGGGATCGGGACGCCCGGCGTGGCGATCGTGTGCCTGACCGTGCTGATCGCCAGCCATGCGGGGCTGATCGTCCTGAGCGGCGAGTTCTGGGCCGACGGTTCGGCCAAGATGGGCATGATCGCGATGACGGGTGCCCTGATGATGACGATCGGCGTGCGCGCGCAGGACCCCGGGATCGTCCTGGCCGGGGTGATCGTCGCGGGCGGGCAATTGACGCTGAGCTATGCCGTGGCGGGCTTTTCCAAGCTGGCGATCGGCACATGGCGCAACGGCGGCGAATTGCAGCGCGCGATGGCGGCCGAGGCGTGGGGGCTTCCGTTCGCGGCGCAACTGACTCGACACCGCGCGATCGCGCTCACCGCCAGTTGGGGGGTGATGCTGCTCGAGGCAGCGTTCCCGCTCGCGGTACTGGCGCCGATGCCGTGGCTCGTCGCGGCGCTCGCGCTGATGCTGACGTTCCATTTTGCGACCGCGGTTTTCATGGGCCTGAACCTGTTCCCCTGGGCGTTCGCCGCAACCTATCCCGCGGTGCTCGTGCTGGGCCGGGTGGTGCATGCCGCGCTTTGACGGGCACCGACTGGCGGGGTTCGATCTGTCGATCGAGAGCGACCGCGACGTGCCCGGCGCGCTACCCGATCGACGGGAAGGCGCCCCTGATCTGCGCATCGTCACGCTACCGGCGCGCGCGCTGAGCGAGACCGCGCCGGTCTATCGCTGGGCGTCCGATACGCTGACATTCTCGGCGCCGGGGGTCGCGCGCTACGCCTGCCGCCGCGACTCGATCGAGATCGCTGCCGAGCCGGGCGCCGACGCCGAGATGGTCACGGCCTTGCTGATCGCGACCGCCCTGCCGGCTGTGTGCTGGCTGCGCGGCGGCGCGATGCTGCACGCGGCAGGCGTCGTCGCGCCGTCGAGCGGCCGAGCGTTGGCCATTGCCGGGCCGTCCGGGGTCGGGAAGTCGACGCTCACCGCGCAGCTTCTGCGCGACGGCGGTCTGCTGCTGGCGGACGATTCGATCTGTTTGCGGATCGATGACGATCGTGCCGAAGGCACCGGCCTGCCGGGCGGCTATCATGTCGCCGACGATGCGCGCAGCTTTTGCCCGATTCCCGTCGCGCAGTCACTCCGCGCCGCGACGATCGGCGCAGTGCTCGTGCTGGCCAGGACGGACGGCGCGCCCGCGCTGACTCGGCTGGACACCGTCGCCGCGCTCGAAAAGCTGTTGGCGAATCAGCACCGTCCGGCGGTGCCTGCGGTGCTCGGGCGCCACGCCGACATGCTCGCGACAATGGCCTTTATCGCGAGGCATTGCGCGGTATACGAATGGCATCGGCCCTCCGCTGCTTTGGGCATGGCAGAACGCGAAATGCTCGCGCGCGAGGGACTATGGTGAAGGGGCAGGAATGAGCGATACGGTGTGGGTGCGTAGCGACGATTGGGTCGGGACCGAGGTCGACGGCAGCTATGTCATGGTCAATGTCGAGACCGGCAAATATATCTCGCTCAACGAAACCGCGGCCGCGATCTGGCAAGCGCTCGATACCCCTCAGACCGACGGCCGGATCGGCGCGTATCTAAGCGAGCGATTCGAAATTTCGCCGCAGGATTGCGCCACGGCGGTCAGCGACACGCTGGCTACGATGCGCGACATGTCGCTGGTGTCGGCCGAGGCGGCGTAGGGCAAAAGGATGAGCACGCTGCGCGGCGCCCTGGCGCGAGCCAAGCGCTACGTGCTCGACCCGGTAGCGCGGTCGGAACTGGTCACCCGCGTGCGGTTTGCCCGCGAAGTGCATCAGGATGTCACGCTGAGCCAGCGCGACCGCTATCCGCTGTTGTTCGGCACGGCACGCGATTTGCTGGCTGATGTGCCGGCGCCGACGATTTTGTCGTTCGGCTGCTCGGCGGGCGAAGAAGTGCTTTCCTTGCAGGACTATATCCCGGGCGCGACCATCGTGGGCGCGGAGCTCAATCGCGCCCGGTTGCGGCAATGCCGCCGCTTGCCGCCGCATCCCAACCGAATATTCGTCGAGTCGACCGCCGCCACCATCGCCGCGCATGGGCCGTATGACGCGATTTTCTGCATGGCGGTGCTGACTCGGCGGCCGCACACGGTCGAGGCGGAGAACTGGCGCTCGATCCGCGATTTTTATCCGTTCGACCGGTTTGCCGGAACGCTCGGTTTCCTCGCGTCGCACTTACGCGCGGGCGGGCTGCTGGTCGTCGAGCACACGCTCTACCGGGTCGAGGATGTCGCCGGCCTGCCGCTGCGCGCGGTCACGGGGCCGGGCACCTATCCGGCAAAGGGGCCGCGCTTCGATCCGGCGGGCGACCGGATCGAACCGCAACCGGTTGTCTCGCGCGTTTTCCGTAAGGTTGCCGACACCGGCTAGCGGCGCGTCCGCCACCATGTCAGCACTTCGGCGTTGATCGCGGTCAACTGGACCACGTTGGCGTCGCCGACATCGTTCGGCCCATGCGTCGCGATCCGTTCAAGCGCTTGGTCGAGCCAGTCGAGGTCGAGCCATTCGCCCACATCCGCGCGCCGGAACGCCGCGATCCGCGCGCGCGCTTGCGGCGCCTGCCGCTGCAGCCGGGCGATATGATCGGGCGACGCCGGCATGCCCGTGCGCCGCAGCCGGACCGAATCGGGGAGATGCCCGTCGAGCATGTGGCGCGCCGGGGCGCGATCCACTCCCTGCCGCGTGAAGAACGACAAGGGCATGCCAGCGAACAGCCGCAACAGCCGCACGTCGCGAAACGGGAAATCCATCCGCAGCGCCCCGGCGTAGAATTCGTTGGCTTGGCCGAGCGCCTTTTCGATGCCAGGCAAATAGCCCCAAGTGCCGCCCGACGGATCGGCCGGGCTCAGCGGCGGCGGTGTGGCAATCGCGTGATCGATCTCGTCGGGCAAATGCGCGAGCCGCTCGGGCGCGAGCCGGACGTGGAACGCACCGGTATCGCTCGGTGCGACCGGCGGCGGCCGGCCACGGATCATGCGCCGCGCTACCGCGCGGAGGCGCTGCGCCACCGTCGCACCGGACGCCCGGCCAGTCACGCTCATCTCGCCGTAGGTACCATTGATGAGCAGCGTCGCGCCGCGCGCGCGTGCCGCGACCTGAAAGGCTTCGGTCAGGCAGTGGCGGTTGGACAGGAACGGCCCGCCGGCACCGGCGATGATATGGTCGGGCGGACGATAGGCGTCGGCGTCGAGCGGCGGCACGACGGGGTTGAGCGCAAGACCGAGCGACGCGGCCACCACGTCGGCGAACCCGCGCTCGTCGGCGAGGCCGCTGCCCGCCGGGGCGACCGAGGTGATCAACTCCAGTGGCTGTCCCGTCGCGCGTTCTTCCGCGGCCAGGCACGCGAGCAGCGAGGAATCGAGCCCGCCGCTCAACAGTATCGCCGGCATTGCGGTGCGCGCGCTGCGTTGGCGCAGGATGCGCCGCAGCAGCAGGTCGGCCTCCGCCACCGCATCCTCGAACGTGCCGTGCCGGCGCGGTTGGGGTGCCAACACCGTCGCCATCTCATGACGAATGCCGCCGGCGGCGATGGTCACGCACTCGGCGGGCGCCAGTTGGCGCACCTGTCTGAGCATCGTGCGGCCGCCGCGCCGGCTGCGCAGATCGGCACGACCCACGCCGAACAGAAACCCTGCGGGATCGATCTCGTCGTCGACCCAGGCGAGCCGCGCGAGCCGCGCGAGATCGGGCGCGACCGCACATCGCCCCCCGGACACCGCAAAGAACACGCGGTCGCGCCGCGCCGCCGACGCCATCAACGTCAACCGCCCCGCTGGGTCCCAATCGAGCAGCGTCCATTCGCCGAACAGCAGCGCCGGCGTGTCGGCGCCGAACCGCAAAAGGGCGGCGCGCGCCAGTTCCGCAGGTGGCGTCGCGCGCGACAGCGCGAGGCGATCCGCCATCGCCTCCGGCTCGTCTAGGTCGCCCACCAGCAACGTGATTTGCCCGTTCGCGTCACTGCGATGCACTGCGGCCGGCGCTTGCTGGTCGATTCCTGCCGCCAAAGCAGCGCCCCGCGGGCCATCGACCGTCAGGCCCATCATCACAGGATCAGCGGCGGCGATCGGGCCGTCGTCGAGCTGGAACAAACCATACAGGCCGCTGATCGTCGCGGTCACCGGCCGCGCCGATCGATTGACGGTGCGAGCGAATTTCCTAGGGAGAATGAATGAACGATCCCGTCCGCAAAGCGTCCAACAGCGAGATACGCGCCGCGCTGGCCCGGCTTGCCTACGAGCACGACGAGGTGCGGATCGTCGATCCCGATCTGACCGGTTGGGAATGGCTGGTCACCACGCATCGCGGCGTCTTCGCGGTTGCCGCGGACCGTGTAAAGCTGGTGCTGCGCGGATGGTTTTTCGGCATCTGCCGGCATCGGGACCGGCTGTATGCGTTCGAGAATTGCGGGCACCGAGAGCCGGGATCGAATACCGGCCGGCTGATCCGGCTCGATATCATCGGGGGCGAGCTTACCGCGCCGCGCGTGCTGGCAACCGGGCTGCACAACAACGGTCATCAGGTTTCGGTGATCGACGGCCTGCTGTGCCTCGTCGATACCGGGAACCAGGCGATTCGCCGCTACACGCTCGATGGCGAACTCGTCGACGTAAAGCACCCGTTTCCGGTCGCCCCGTTGACCGACGAGACGGGCGCCTATCTCCACATCAATACCGTCGCCCAGGTCGGCGACCGAATCGGCCTGTTGCTGCACAACGGCAAGGCGCGGCCGGTCAAGAACAGCGAAATCGCCTGGCTCGACGAAAACTGGTCGGTCGTCGAACGCGTGTTCCTGCCCGGGCACAGCTGTCACGACATCGTCGAGGACGAGCAGGGCCGGTTGTGGCATTCCCTGTCGCGCGATGGCGACATCTTGCGGTCGGACGGCATGCGGATCCACGTCACCGACGACAAGATGACGCGCGGGATCGCGCTACGGCCGGGTGTGATGGCGGTGGGGATGTCGACGTTCGGCCCGCGTCATCTGCGCGGTACGCTGAACGGGGATATCGTGATTTTCGACCGCCGCGACTTTAGGCGGTTGCACGAAATAGAAATGCCGGCCGCGCCGGCCGACATCATCGCGATTTGAAAGCCTGCGCCCCGTCCGGCCAGCGCCGGACGGGGTCACAGCGCAAAATTACGAACGCTGGCAGTCGACGTAGGGATTGCCGCCCACGTCCGAACCGCGGTTCGGCAGCGCCGAGGTCTCGCGCACGTCCAGCTCACGGATTTCAGGTGCGATCCACGGACGCCGCGCCTCGTTGTTGTTCTTCGGCTCGTTCACAGTCCCAATCTCCCTGTTAGATTCGGTTGGTCTTTAACCCACCATAAAACATAAGTGCGGTGGATCAAAAGCATAAATCGCCGTCCGAAACAATAAGGTACATCAATCCTGCCCGATCTGATCAAACCATGGGTGACCGACGCGGGCCGAGCGTGATAGATGTTTGGCCATGTCGCGCCGCATCAACATCGAGCTCGAGACCATCAAGCACCTGACCGCGCAGGACGAACTGGCGCTTGTTCAGGCGGCATACGACCGCAATCCTTCGCCGGCGATGCGTTGGCGGCTCGCCTCGCTCCTGGTGCTGAACGACGATGCGAGGGCAGTCACCGAATTGCTGTGGGGCCGGCCCGACCTGAGCGCTCGCGAGGAAATGACGTTGGCGCAGGCGTGGCTGGCGCGCGAATCGGCAGAAGGTGACGCTGAAGCGTGCGCCGCGACAAACCGCGCCCTGCCGCTGGCGGAGCATGACGACGAACGCGCCGCCGCGCTCGCGTTGCGCGCCAAGGCCGAGACGCGGATGGGCGACCGTGACGCCGCGCGCGCCACGCTGACCGCAGCGCTGACGCTCGATCCGCACAACAAAGACGCGTGCAAACGGCTCGCCACGATCATGCTGGCGGCGGGCGAGACCGACGCGGTGCTCGCGCTCTATGACGATCTGGCGGCCAAGGGCGCCGCACATGCGCGATTGTTCACCGCCAAGGCGTTGGCGCATGCCCGCCGCGACGAGCGCGACCAAGTGCGTAGCGTGATGGGCGCAGATGCCTTCTTCCGCGCCGTCAAGCTTTCGCCACCGCCGGGCTGGGACAGTATCGAGAGCTTCAATGCGGCACTCGCCGAGCAATTGCTGGCGCACCCCGGGTTGCGCTTCGACCGCTACGGCACCGCATCCGAACTGACGTGGCGAATCGATTCGCCGCTCAGCCGCTCAGCACCCTTGGTGAAGGTGCTGCTCGACCATATCGCCGAGGCCATCAATGCGCATGTCGAGCGCGTCGGCGGCGCCGATCACCCCTGGGCCGCGGCGCGTCCCAGCGACGCCACGCTCCGCGCGTGGTGCGTCATTACCGAAAGCGACGGGTTCGAGACTTGGCACGTCCATCAGTTCGGCTGGCTGAGCGGCGCCTATTACGTCCGCGTCCCCGATTCGATCGCACGCGGCAACAGCAACGCCGGGTGCATCGCGTTCGGCCTGCCCGAGGACGTGGCGGGCGAGGAAGCGGCCGCCGCCTATGGCACCAAGGTGGTGCGGCCACAGGACGGGTTGTGCCTGATGTTTCCGTCGCACACCTATCACCGCACGTTCCCGCACGGGATGCGCGACCGGCGGATCTGTGTCGCGTTCGACCTCAAGCCGCGAATCGCGCTGGCCGACGAGGAAGCGGCGGCTGCCTGATCGCGTGGAGGGCGCTACCCGACCTAACCCATCGAAGCTGCGATCATTCCGTCGGGCGATCGCTGGAATCGGGTCTGACCAGTCCCCGCGTAGCGCCGAACTTCGTGCCGGCATCCTCGTGCGGACGGACGTAGACGCGATAGATCGCGGGGAATTCGGCGCGCAGGTCGCGCTCGATCTCATCGACGATTCGCTCGACATCGCCCGCGCCCAACCGATTGTCGAAATCGACGTTGACCGCCGCGACGATCTGTTCGGGCGCGTTGTGGAGCGTCATGATCTCGCCGATCCCGGTGACGCCGGGACGCGACACGCCGCGCCGGATGCCGTCGATCAGCACGGGATCGGCCGCCTCGCCGATGAGCAACCCCTTGGCTTCGCGCGCGAGGAAGATCGCGACGACGCCGAGCAGCAGCCCGATCAGCACAGAGGCTACCCCGTCGAAGCGCGGGTCGCCGGTCGCCTGGCTGGTCGCGAGCCCGACCGCGGCGATCAGGATGCCCGCCATCGCCGCGCCGTTTTCGAGCAGCACGATCACCGTCGTCGCGTCCTTGGTCGACACGAGCGCACCCCACCACGACTTGCCGCCCCGCGCCGCGTTGAACTCGCGAAACGCCGCGACGGTCGATCCGCCTTCCAGCAGGAAGGCGATCGCGAGCACGCCGTACGCGATCAGCGGCGACACCGCGGGCTCGGGTTCGAGGAAGTGGATCACGCCTTCGTACACCGACACCCCGGCGCCAAGCGCGAAGACGAGCAGCGCGACGACGAAGCTCCAGAAATAGAGTTCGCGCCCATACCCGCCGGGATGCGTCGCGTCGGCTGGCTTGGCGGCGCGTTTCTTGCCGTACATCAACAACAACTGGTTGCTCGAATCGACCAGGCTATGGACGCCCTCGGTCAGCATTGCCGACGATCCGGTGATCGCTGCTGCCACGAACTTGGCGACCGCGATCCCGACATTGGCGGCAAGGGCCACGATTAGCACGCGGTTGTTTTCGGCTTTCATGCTCGCGCCATAGCAGCGGGGGCGGCCTTGACCATAACATCGCGCTCTGGCCTGATCGCGCAAGGCAACAGGGGAGAGCGAGATGTCCGCGGAGAATGTCGCCGTCATCAAGGGAATCTACGATGCATTCGGGAGCGGCGACGTCGCCGGCGTGCTCGGCGCGATGAGTCCCGACATCGTGTGGCACGAGGCGGAGAATTTCCCCTATGCCGACCGCAACCCCTATGTCGGGCCGCAAGCGGTGGCGGAGGGCGTGTTCGGGCGCTGCATCACCGAATGGGACGGGTTCAACGTCCAGATGACCGACCTGATCGACGGCGGCGATCGCGTGGTGGCGCTAGGCCGCTATGGCGGCGCCTACAAGGCAAGCGGCGGAGCGATGAACCCGCAGGCCGCGCACGTCTGGACGCTCAGGGACGGCAAGGCCGTCGCGTTTCAGCAATATATCGACACGCTGGCCGTCGCGAATGCGATGCGCGGCTAGACCTGCTTGCGGCCGAAGCTGATCGCTACCGGCGCGGGCTGAACGGTCGCCGCCTCGGCGGTTTCGCCGCCGTTCTGCAATTCGGCCAGCCGTGCCGCCAGGCGCGCTTCGAACGGGTCGTCGCCGATCGTCGCACGATACGACTCGCCGCTGGTGTCGCTGACCGCGACCTCGGGGCGCGACAAGCGGCGCAGGACACCGGCCACGAGCGCAATCACCCCGATAATCAGGAAGCAGAACCCGAGCGCCGTGCCCATGCCGAGGCCGGCGGCAGTCGTCGACGATGCCGCGGCTGGCGAATTGGACGCCATGGCGGGTGTCGCGGCGAGCAGGGCGAGCGCGGCGGCCAGCGCCAGCTTCGTATCGATCGATCGCATGTTGCCTCCCCGCAATCGGGTCGGCAGGTATTTTGCCAATTCGCGGTAAAGAATCGGCTAAGGCGCGCCAGACACAAAAAGGGGCGCCCGGCGGCACCGGACGCCCCTTGTCGCTGCAATCGGTGCCCGCCTTAGAAGCGGAAGCCGACGCCGCCCGCGAGGTGGCGACGCTGCAGGTTGGTGCCGAACAGCTTGCCGTAATCGGCGTAATTGCCCTCGACCATCAGGTAGACGTTCTTGCCGAGGTTGACGTCGACGCCGATCGCGCCCTGGACACCGTCCTTGTGCGTGTCGAAGCCGTTGAGCACGCCGGTGCCGTGGAAGGCGATGCGGGCATAGCCGACCTTGGCGTAGAGCACGGTCTTGTCGCCAAGGATGAAGCCGATGCGGCCGCCGGCACCGAGGTTACCGTCTTCCTTCAGACAACCGGTCGAATCGCACAGCGAAACGCTCGAGAATTCGTAGACCGCGTACGGGCCGACGGTGACGTTCTTGGCCTTCAGGTCGAACCCGATTTCACCGCCGTACGACACCGCGCTGCCGATCTTGTAGATCGAGCCGCTGTCGCTGACGGTGGGCGTTTCGTAGCCGATACGCGCTTCGGCGCGGACACCGCTGAGCTTGGCGTTGGTGGTGTCTTGGGCAATCGCAGTGCCGGGGACACACGCCAGCAACGCGGCGAGCGCAACATACTTCTTCATACTTCCCCCAAATATTGATCAGGTGGTTAACCGGCTTGTCGCCAGAATGACGGACCGGAACGTCCCGATAAGGCGGGCCTGTTGCCACGTCCAGCGCGATAATTACGTCAATTCAATCGGATATTGATCCGCATGAAAGGAGCGCGATCGTGGCCGGATCGCGGGCGCCGTCGTAAAACGCATCGAGGCAGGTCCGATAGAGTGTACCGGTGTCGCCGACCGCGACGTCGAACAAGGTCATGCTCGAACGCAGCTTGATCGCGTCGATCCCGCCCAGGATCGCCTCCGCCGAGCGCCATCCGGCCCAGCCGAGCATCGCTTGCGTCGCGGCGGCGAGCCGTGGAGCGAGCAGCGGGTGCGCGAGATAGTTCCGCGCTTCCGCGAGGTCGGCGATCGCATAGCGCCGCGCCATCTCGCTATGCCCGAGCCCGGCGATCTGCGGGAAGACGAACCACATCCAGTGGCTGGTCTTGGCACCGCCGCGCAATTCGGCCAGCGCCCGCTCGATCACGCCGTCCTGCGCCGCGACGAACCGATCGAGCCCGCTCACGGCATCTAGGCGACTGCCGCGGCGGCCAGCTTGACCTCGCCCTCATCCTCGCCGTCCCAATAATGGATACGCGTCGCGCGGACGTGGATCATCACCAGATTGGGCGTGTCGACGCCCTGTTCGAACCAGCGGTCGAGCCCCTTCGACCAATGTTCTTCGAACCGCGCCTTGTCCTTGACCACATCGGCCTCCCCCTCGACCGCGACGAAGAACGGCCGCATCCCGAGCAGCCCGGCCTTGCCCTGAAAGGTCAGCGCAACACGCGGGTCGCGGCCGATATCGGCGACCATCAGCGACGAGCCCCAGGTGAAATAATAGCTGTCTCCGTCGTAATCGACCTCGCGGTTGTTGCTCATCGGGCGCGCCGCGATCGTGCCGTCGGGGCCGTGCGTGGTCAGCATCGTGAAGTCGATGTCGCGCATGCCTTCGGCGAGGTCCGACAGTGTCTTGGTCATCGTGGCGCTCCTGATTTAGGTCAGGAAGCCCAACGCGCGTCGCGCCTGAATCGCTCCCGCGTCAGATCCAGCCCGGCGCGTGGACCAGTTCGAGCTTGATGCCGTCGGGGTCGGCGAAGAACACTGCGTAATAATCGCCCGAATATTCCGGGTAATGCGCCGGCGGGTCGAGCACGGTGATGCCGCGATCGATCAGCAGCGCATGGAGCCGATCGACCTCGTCGCGGCTGGCGGCGCGCCACGCGAGGTGCTGCAACCCCGGCGTGTAGCCATCGTGCTTCCCCGCACTCTTCGCCGCGCGGATGCCGAGCGACGCCCCGAACGGCTCGCGCCCGCGCAGATCCCATTCGCACCCCTCGGCATCGTCCTTGACCTGCGTATAGCCGAGGAATTCGAGCACCGGACCATAGACGCGCTTCGCGGCGGCGACGTCGGTGACGCTCAGGTCGATATGGTGGAACGCGCCGCGCGCCGCCTCATCACCCACGATTCGACTCCTTCCTCGTTAGAACATATCATGAACACGTATCGAGTCGCTACCATGCTTTATATCATGATCAAACCGCCGCCCGCCACGCTACGCCGTATCTGCGGCCAACGGGCATGGTACGGGCTGGACGACAGTTATCCGGCCGACCGCCTGCACTGCACGATGCTGCGCCTGGGCCACGAGGCCGATTGGTCCGCCGCCCGGCTCGACGAGCTCAAGGGTCTTCTCGGTACCGTATCGGCCGAGCCGTTCCCGGTGAGGTTCGATTTGATCGCCGGCAATCTGCTGCGCGGCGCGAAGGGGATGCCATCGGCCGCCGCGTTTCATCGCGCGTTGCGGCAGAAAGCGGCGATGTGCGGCGTGCCGATCCCGGAATATGATTTCTGGCTGCATTTGAGCCTAGCGTATCGCGGCACGGCGATCGCGGCGGCGCGCAAGATCGATCCGATCGGCTGGACGGTCGAGGAGTTCCTGCTGATCCGCAGCGACAGGGGCCACGACCTTCTCGACCGTTGGCCATTGCGGCAACGCCAGTTCGCGCTCGCGCTATAACGTCGGCAGCGCCCAGTCGATCGGCTGCTCGCCGTGCTCGATTAGGAAGGCATTGGCCTTCGAAAAGGGCTTGCTGCCGAAGAAGCCGCTGTGCGCCGATAATGGCGAGGGATGCGGCGAGCGCAATACCAAATGGCGAGCCGAATCGACGAACGCCGCCGTCTTTTGCGCGTGGCTGCCCCACAGCATGAACACGACGGGTTTTTCGCGCGCGTTGACCAGCCGGATCACCGCGTCAGTGAAGCGTTCCCACCCGCGCCCCTGGTGCGACGCCGCCATCCCCATCTGTACCGTCAGCACCGCGTTCAACAACAGCACGCCCTGTTCCGCCCAATGTTCGAGGAAACCGTGCCGCGCGGGCGGGATGCCGAGATCGGCCTCCATTTCCTTGTAGATATTGACGAGGCTCGGCGGGATGCGCGTGCCCGGCCGGACCGAAAAGCACAGCCCGTGCGCCTGCCCCTCGCCGTGGTACGGATCCTGCCCGAGGATGACGACGCGGACCTGATCGAGCGGGGTCAGGTCGAGCGCGCGGAACCAGTCGTTCCCCCGCGGGAAGATGCGCTTGCCCGCCGCCTTCTCCGTCACCAGGAACTGGCGCAGCGCGGCCATGTACGGGTCGGCGAATTCGCCGCGCAACGGCTCGAGCCAGCTCGGATGCAGCGCGGGATCGCCCATGACCGACCTTGACCGCAGCCACCCGGCCGCTGTCAATGCATGGATGAACCGCTTGCTTCTCGCGCTCCTCGCGCTGATCGCTCCTGCCCTCGCCGCCGGCCCGGCGGACGGGCTCCAGCCCAAATTCACCGCCGCGTCGAAATACGTGTCGGCGCGCACCGTGCAAGTCTGGCTGCCGCCCGATTATGCCACGTCGAAGCGACGCTACCCCGTGATCTACCTCCACGACGGGCAGAACGTGTACGACGACCCGTCGCCCTGGTCGGGCAAGAGCTGGGCAGTGCACCGCGCGCTGGCGAAGCTGATCGCCGAGGGCAAGGTGCACCCGGCGATCCTGGTCGCGGTGTGGAATACCGACAACCGGCTGGGCGAATATATGCCGCAGGCCGCGGTGCCGCCGCTGGGCGCGAAGAGCGATCCGGCATCGGACGATCTGTTCAAGAAACTCCCCGTCGAGCGCGCGAAGATCGCGGGCGATGCGTATCTCAAATTCCTGGTCGACGAGCTGAAGCCACGGATCGACCGGCAATACCGCACGCTGCGCGGCCCTAGGGACACGATGCTGATGGGGTCGAGCATGGGCGGGCTGATTTCCGCCTATGCGCTGGTGCGCTACCCCCGCGTGTTCGGCGCGGCGGCGTGCTTGTCCACCTCGTGGCCGATCGGCGACGGCTTCGCCGAGCGCTGGTTCGAGGCGCATCTGCCGGGCCCATCGGCGCGGCTCTATTTCGATTACGGAACGGGGACCAACGATGGCACCATCGCGCCGTTCCAGACTCGGATCGATGCCGCCGCCGGAAACCGGGGCGGCCGCTGGGTCAGCCGGGCGTTCCGCGGCGCGGAGCATAGCGAGCGTGCCTGGGCCGCTCGCGTCGATATTCCCCTCACCTTCCTGCTCGGGCGGTGAGGGCTAGTCCCGGTCAGGCGACCGGGACCAGCGAGGTGGCGACGTTGATCAGGACCGCCGAGCAGATCAGCGCGCTGAATACCGAGAAGACGGCTTGGCCGGAGAAAAGACGAACCGACATGATGCAACTCCCTTCATTCGCGGTCCCGGATGATCCCGATAACCGACGCCGCAATGATTGCAGGGAGTGTGCCAGTTTTATAAGATATTGTAATTCAAGGAGATCAGAAAATCGCTCGGCCGCAAATGGCGGAAATCACGATTTTTCCGGCGTGTCTCTCGCCGATTGTTGGGATTTTTCACCATCCGCCTTGATCATGTTTCGCCCGTCGGCCTTGGCAGCATAGAGCAAGCGGTCGGCGCGGCCCATGACCGACCCCATCACGTCGCGGTCGACATAGGCGCTGACACCGCCCGAAAATGTCACCGCGCCGAGCGGAGCGTCGGTCTCGCGCAGGCGATAGCGCTTGGCGGCGACCGCGCCCCGCGCGCTGTCGAGCGTCGTCACCGCATCCTCGATCGGAACGCCGGTAAAAAGGATCGCGAATTCCTCGCCGCCGTAGCGCGCCACCAGATGGTCGCCGCACGCCTCGCGCAGCGCCTGGGCGATGACCTTGAGCACGCGGTCGCCGACCGCATGGCCGAACCGGTCGTTGACCGACTTGAAATGATCGATGTCGCATAGCGCGACGCAAATCGACGTGCCCGCCGCGCTCTCCTCGGCGAATGCGTCCTCGAAGGCGCGGCGGTTGGCGAGCCCGGTCAGCGGGTCGCGCCGCGCATCGTCGCGCGCCGCCTCCAGTTCGACGCGCAGCGCCTCGGCCTCGACCGTCGCCGCCGCCAGCCGAGCTTCGGCGGCCTGGACGCGATCGAGCATCGTCGTCGCCAGCCGCGTGATGTCCTCGACCGCTTCGCCGCTCGCCGAGCGGATCGCGTCGGCGCCGGCGAGCAGGTCGCGCCCGAACACTTGCGTTTCGGCGCGCAGCCCCGCGACGGTGTCGGCGAAATCCTCGACCTGCATCTGCGTGCGCGCGACCAGCGCCTGCATCGTCGCATTGGGCGATTCGGCCGGCGTGTCGTCCGCCTCCTCGCTGCGTTCGACCGTCGCGCCGGGCGCGATGACGGGCCCGCCCATATCCTCGATATCGCGTGACGTGAGCCGCACCCCGCCATCGGTCAACCGCGCGACGCTGACGGCGAGCGGCCCCTTGGGCTGACTCAGCACGCGGTGCGCGAAGGCGTAGTTGACCGGGTCGACGCTCAGCCGGTGGTCGGCCAGAAAGTCGCCGATCGCCGCATAAAGGCGATCGGACGGCCCGAACGGCTGACTTTTCTGCGCGGCACTGGCCACCGGTTTTCCCGTTTCCCCACTATCCCCGGCAGCGTGCATAGCCGGGAATCCGCTAAAATAGCGTTTCCGGACCTATCCGAGGGGGACGGGCGCTATTTCAGCGCGCGCACCGCCTCTAGCGTCAGGCGGACGTGGTCGGCGGCGTTCAGGTCCGAATGGACGTAGCGGATCGTCCCATCGCGCGCGATGACGTAGCTCGTGCGGTTGGTGACGGCGCGCAGTTGTTTGGTCTCGACGTCGGGCACCATGCGGCCAAGATCGACATCATACGCCTTCACCACGCGCGGCCCGGCGCTCGCCACCGCGAACTTGCCCGCGCACTTTTCCTTGCTGAACTTCGTGAGCCGCTCGACCGTGTCGGTCGACATACCGATCACGGTCGCGCCCGCCGCCTGGAATTGCGGCACGGCCTCGGAGAAATCGTGCGCTTCCTGATTGCACCCGCCGGTGTATGCCGCCGGGAAGAAATAGAGCACGACCGGCCCTTTTTTGAGCTGCTGCGACAGCGTCAGCTTGAACACCTGGCCGTCGATCGCACCGCGCGTGGTGAAATCGGGTGCCTTGGCGCCGGGCGACAGCGCGGCGAGCGCGGGAACGGCGGCGAACGCGAGCGGAAGCGCGAGAAAGCGAAGGCGCATGACGACTCTCCCTATATGGTCGCGACGCTTTCTAGACCCGCGCGTTCCACGCGGCTAGGGGCACCACGATGCGGATCACCGACGCCGATATCGCGCTCGCGGAAGCGCTTGCCGATGCCGCCGGGGCGGCGATCCGGCCGTATTTTCGAAGCGGTTTCGACGTCGAGACCAAGGACGACCAATCGCCGGTAACGATCGCCGACCGCGCGGCGGAACAGGCGATGCGCGCATTGCTCGCCGCCGAAGCGCCGCGCGACGGGATCGCCGGCGAGGAATTCGGCACCAGCGAAGGGTCGACCGGGCGGCAATGGGTGCTCGATCCGATCGACGGGACGCGCGCGTTCATCGCCGGGCGACCGCTGTTCGGCACGCTGATCGCGCTGGTGATCGACGGCTGGCCCGCGATCGGGGTGATAGACCAGCCGATCCTCAAGGAACGCTGGGTCGGCGCGGTCGGGAGGCCGACCTTGTTCAACGGCACGCCCGCCGCGACGCGCGCCTGCCGCGACCTCAAGGACGCGCTGCTCGCCACGACCTCGCCCGCCTGTTTCGGCGACAGCGAGCTCCACGCGTTCGAGCATCTCGACGCCGCGGTGCGCTCGACCATCCTCGGCGGCGATTGCTACAATTACGGCGCGGTCGCGTCGGGCCATCTCGACATCGTCGTCGAAAGCCAGCTCAAGCTTCACGACTTCGCCGCGCTCGTTCCGGTGGTCGAGGGCGCGGGCGGGCGGATGTGCGACTGGGCGGGCGACCCGCTGACCGCGACGAGCGCGGGCGACGTCATCGCGGCGGGCGATCCCGCACGGATCGACGATATTCTCGACGCGTTAGCGTGCCGCGGGCACTGACCTATTCCATCAGCCCGAGGCCGAGCAGCAACAACGCGAACAGCGTCAGCGTGATCGTTCCGAACAGCATCAGCGCAAAGGTCCGCCACAGCGCCGAGAACCAGTTGAGCGCATAGGTCCCGCGCAGCTGCGCGAACAAATGCACCGGCGGCGCGAACGCGATCATCAGGCCATAGCTCCAGCCGGGCGCGCCGATCATCATCAACAGCGTGATTGTGGTCACCAGCAGCATCATGAACGCGAGCGAATAGGTCACGAAGATCGCGTGATCGTAGAGCTTGAACTTGCGCCGCCACAGGAAGATCAGCGCGACGAACGGCACCGAGATCGGGATCAGCGCCCAACTGTATTTGTACGCCGAAGATTGCAGCTTGTAGAGCGTGAGCTCGGGGTTCTTGTTCGCCTTGCGGATGCCCTCATCGAGCGCCGGCCAGCCGGTGTTGACCTTATCGGCCATTTCCTTGCGAATGTCGTTCGGGTTCTGCGTCAGGCCGCGGCGCGCGAGCTGCATTTCCTTGATCGTCGTCTGATAGTCCTCGATATCGCCTTGGTCGTCCTCGTCGGCCTTGCCTGCGGCGACCCGTTGCTGCGCCTTGACGAGCTGAACCCGTTTTTTGGCGATCTCGCCGTCGAGCTTGGCAAGCCGCTCGGCGTTGGTCGCGGGCACCGCGGCGAGATCGAGCTCGTTGCCGCCTACCGAGTGAAAGGTCGCGAACATCAGGAAGACGAAGAACAGAAACAAAGCGAGCGGCGACACGAACCGCGCGCGCTCGCCGTCGATGTAGCGCCGCGTCAACTGGCCCGGATGCGCCACGAGCATCGGGATCGTGCGCCACACCTTGCCTTCGAAATGGAACACGCCGTGGAGCAGGTCGTGCCCGATCGAGGAGAGCGTTTTGTGGACGTGCCCGTTCTGGCCGCACGCGTGGCAGAAGGCACCGATCAGCGCGGTCCCGCAATTGAGGCACACGCCGTGCGCGACGCCACCGTTCTCCCCCGCGCGTGGCTCGACCGCCCGGCCCAGCAAGGCGCCAGTCGCGATATCGCCGGCCGCTTCCATTCCCCCAGTCATGGCGCGCTGGATAGCATTGGGTGCCCGAAAGGCGATACCGTTTTGGCATGCCGCATAGCCATGATAGCGGGGAAGCCATGGCAACGATCGTCGATGTCGAACTCGATCCCGTCGCGTTGATCGCGGCGCTGGGCCGCAACGCGCGAGTCGCGGCGGCCACACTCGCGCAAGCCGCGACCGCCGACAAAGCGCGCGGGCTGGTCGCGATGGCGCAGGCGATCCGCGACGCCGAGCCCGAAATCCTCGCCGCCAACGACCGCGACATGGCGAGCGCCACCGTCGCCGGCCTGTCGAGCGCGATGCTTGACCGGCTCAAGCTCACGCCCGAACGCGTCGCGGCGATGGCCGACGGGGTCGCGACGATCGCTACACTGCCCGATCCGGTCGGCGACGTGATCGATAGCACGACCTCCGCCAACGGCATCGAACTGTCGCGCGTGCGCGTGCCGATCGGCGTGATCGGGATCGTCTACGAAAGCCGCCCCAACGTCACCGCCGACGCCGCCGCGCTCTGCCTCGGCGCGGGCAACGCCGCGATCCTGCGCGGCGGATCCGAAGCGGTGATGAGCAACCGCGCGATCCACGCCGCGATCGCCGCTGGCCTCGCGGATGCCGGGCTGCCGGTCGACGCGGTCCAGCTCGTCCCCGTGACCGACCGCGCCGCGGTCGGCGCAATGCTGGCGGGCGAGGGCGTGATCGACATGGTCGTGCCGCGCGGCGGCAAGGGGCTGGTCGCGCGCGTCCAGGCCGAGGCGCGCGTTCCCGTGCTCGCGCACCTCGACGGGATCAACCACGTCTTCGTCCACGCCTCCGCCGACCCGGCAATGGCCGAGGCGATCGTCGTCAACGCCAAGATGCGCCGCACTGGAATTTGCGGCGCGATGGAGACATTGCTGATCGATCGCGCCTATCCGTACGCCGCCGACGTGATCGGCGCGCTGGCGGTCTCAGGCTGCGAGGTGCGCGGCGATGCCGCGGCGCGCGCGCTGGATTCCACGATCGGCAGCGCCGCCGCGAGCGACTGGGACACCGAATATCTCGAAGCGATCGCTAGCGTCGCGATCGTCGATGGGCTCGACGGCGCGCTCGCGCACATCGCCGCGCACGGCTCGCACCACACCGACGCGATCGTCGCCGAAGACGCTACGGTCGCCGAAGCCTTCCTCGCCCAAGCCGATAGCGCGATCGTGCTGTGGAACGCCTCGACCCAGTTCGCCGACGGCGGCGAGTTCGGGCTGGGCGCGGAAATCGGCATCGCCACCGGGCGCCTCCACGCCCGCGGCCCGGTCGCGCTCGAAGGGCTGACGACGTACAAATGGGTTGGGCGGGGGACGGGGCAGGTACGACCTTGATGCCAGGTGAAACCGCCTTTAGATTCGTGACATGAACAAACCCGGCGCCATTCCTGGGACGATCACGGCTTCGATCGATGCGGAGACGCTCGCGATCGTCGAGCAACTCGCTCAACAGCGCGGTATCACCAGCGCTGAATTTGCATCGGAAGCTGTCCGGCGAATCGCGGAAAGCGAAGCTGACTTCCGCGCATTCATCCAGGTCGGCATTGATGCCGCCAACCGCGGCGATTTAATTCCGCACGAAGAGGTAATGGCGGAACTGGACGCGATGATCGAGAAGCATCGCGCTCGATGTTCCAAATAGATTGGACCGGTCCAGCGCTCGGTGACCTGCGTGAGATCGATGCTTGGCTGGAACGAGAGGCAAGCCCGGAATTTGCTCTGCGAACGCTTGCAACGATCCGCTTCCGGGCACGGTTTCTGGAAAATTTTCCTCGGGGCGGCCGACCATTTCGTGACGGTTTGCGAATATTGAGGGTGTTCGATACCCCATACCTTATTCGCTACCGCATTTTGACAGACACCAGGTCGGTGCAAATCCTGCGCATTCATCACGAGCGTGAGGATTGGCAGATCGAAATCTGATGCGCATCGGTCTCCTCGGCGGGTCGTTCAACCCCGCGCACACCGGGCATCGCGCGATCAGCCTGGCGGCGATCGAGGCGCTGGGGCTCGACCAGGTGTGGTGGCTGGTCTCGCCCGGCAATCCGCTCAAGGACAAGGCGACCGACATGGCGCCGTTCGCGGTGCGCTTTGCGTCCGCGCGGCGGATGGCGGCGCATGCGCCGATCAAGGTCTCCGCGATCGAGGAACGGCTCGGCACGCGCTACACCGTCGACACGCTCGCCAAGCTCCAACGCCTCTATCGCGGGCACGAATTCATCTGGCTGATGGGCGAGGACAACCTCCTCACTTTCGACCAGTGGAAGGGTTGGCGCCATATAGCGAAGTCGATCCCGATTGCGGTCATCGCGCGGCCCGGCTATGATCATGCCGCCCGGGCGTTTCCCGCTTTGGGTTGGTTGCGGCGCTTCTTCCGGCCCGTATACCAGGCGAAGAACTGGACGACGTGGAGATTGCCAGCCCTCGTGCTGCTGCGTTTTCGCCCTGATCCGACCTCCGCAACGCGGCTGCGTGCAGCCGATCCCGGCTGGCAGCGTTTGTATATGCGCCGCCCCCCGGACCACGACCATCCACCCACACCCTAGGAACCGACTTGGCCACATCTCCCAATGCGTACCGTTCGTCCGATGCCGAAAGCGTCGAGGCGCTGCACCAGCTCGTCATGGCAAGCCTCGACGACGATCAGGCGGTCGACACGATCTCGATCCCGCTCGCCGGCAAGTCGTCGATCGCCGATCACATGGTGATCGCGAGCGGCCGCTCGACGCGGCAGGTCGCGTCGATGGCGCAGAAACTGGCGGAAAAGATCAAGGCGGAGACCGGGCGGAGTGCGCGGATCGAAGGCTTGCCGACCGCCGACTGGGTGCTGATCGACGCGGGCGACGTGATCGTCCATCTGTTCCGTCCCGAGGTCCGGACGTTCTACAATCTCGAACGGATGTGGGCGTTCGGCGACGCGCCGACGCCGCTCGCGCACTGATATCACCCTCTTCCCCGTTCGTGTCGAGCGTAGTCGAGACACGGCCACGAGCGACGGGTAAGCGTGTATCGACTTCGCTCGACACGAACGGAGGTGGATAGATGCTCCTCCATATCATCGCGCGGGGACGCATCGGGCGGAGTCCCGAAGCCGAGTTGGTCGACCGCTATCTCAGGCGCGTCGCATGGCCGACGAAAGTCACCGAACTTCCCGATGCCGGCGGCAAGATGCCGGCCGTCGAGCCGCAGACCAGGATCGTCCTGCTCGACGAGACCGGCGACACGCCGGGATCGGTCGCGTTCGCCGACAAGCTCGGCAAGTGGCGCGACGACGGGGTGCGCGAGGTGCGCTTCCTGATCGGCGCGGCGGACGGATTTGGCGATGCGGAGCGCAAGGCCGCCGACTGGCTGGTGTCGTTCGGCCGGCTGACCTGGCCGCACATGCTCGCGCGCGCGATGCTGGCCGAGCAATTGTGGCGCGCGACGTCGATCCTTGCCAATCACCCGTATCACCGCGAAGGATAGCGTATGCGGTATGCGCTGATCCCCGTCGCCCTCGCCCCGTTCGCGGTGGCGCTGCTGGCGAGCGCGGGGAATGCGCAGACCGATCCGGCGCCCGAGATCGCCGACCAGCAGCGCCGGCTGGTCGAGGCGCGCGCGCAGTCGCAGGCCGCGGCGGAGCGCGCCGCCAGGCTCGACGCCGCCGCCGATGCCGAGCGCGATCAGGCCGCCAAGGCATTGGCGCAGGAACAGGCGCTCGCCGCCAAGGTTCAGCAGGCGCAGGCCGATATCGTCGCGGCGACCGCGCGGATCGCGCTGGTCGACCGGCTGCTGAGCGACCAGCAGGCGACGCTCGCGGTCCAGCAGGGGCCGATCGCCCGCCTCGTGTCGGCGCTCTGCTCGCTTGCGCTGCGCCCGAGCGCGGTCGCCGTGATGCAGCCCGGGTCGGTCGCCGACCTCGTCCATGTCCGCGCGGTCCTCGGCAGCACCTTGCCCTTGGTCCAGGCGCGCACTGCGGGGCTACGCGGCGAGCTCGACCGCACGCGCCGGCTGCGCGCCGACGCTTTGCTCGCGGCGCAGAGCCTAACCGACGGGCGGCGGCGATTGGAGAGCAACCGCGTCGCGCTCGCCCGGCTCGAGGCCGAGCATCGCCTCAAGTCGCAGAACTTCAGTCGCAGCGCGCTCGCCGAGAGCGACCGCGCGATCGGGCTGGGCGAACGCGCGCGCGACCTGGTCGACCAGATGCAGGTGACCAGCGACGCCGCGACGACGGGCCGCGCACTCACGCAATTGCCCGGCCCGCTTCCCCGCCCCAAGCAGCCCGGCGAGATCGCCCCTGCCGCGCTCCCCTGGACAACCGTTTCCGCGCCGTGGCGACTGCCGGTTTCGGGCAAGCTCGTTACCGGGTTCGGAGAGGTGTCAGACGCCGGCGTGACCTCGCGCGGGCTGACCTTCGCGGTCGCGGGGCAAGCCGACGTGACGGCGCCCGCCGCGGGCAAGGTGGTCTATGCCGGGCGCTTCCGCGATTACGGCAATGTCGTCATCATCGATCACGGCGGCGGCTGGACGACGTTGGTGTCGGGGCTCGGCGACCTGTCGGTGAAGCTCAACCAAACCCTCGCCCAAGGCGCCCCGATCGGCACCGCGCAACCCGGCGACGACCGCCGCGTCACCGTCGAGCTGCGCCGCAAGGGCCGCCCGGTGGACCCTGTCGCGCTGACCGGCTAAACACTCCTCGACCTCTATCCCCGATCGGACCGCTACCTCCCATGGCTCGTGCATTTTCCTGGCTTCAGGCGACCGCCATCGCCGGCGCGATCGCGCTCGTTCCCGCCGCCACCTCCGCCACCGCCGCGTCGGACAGCGACACCTATCGCGAGCTCGACAAGTTCATGGAGGTCTTCAACCGCGTGAAGACGTCCTATGTCGACAAGGTCGACGACAAGACACTCGTGCGCGGCGCGATCGACGGGATGCTCGCGAGCCTCGACCCGCACAGCTCCTACGTCGACGCGGTCGATTTCCAGAACATGCAGATCCTGACCACCGGCAATTACGGCGGGCTCGGCCTGACCGTCACGATGCAGGACGGCGCGGTCAAGGTGATCGCCCCGCAGGAGGACACGCCGGCGTACCGCGCGGGGATCAAGTCGGGCGATTACATCACGCACATCGACGGCCAGCTGATCTATGGCGAGAGCCTCGACGAAGCGATCACCTCGATGCGCGGCGCGCCGGGCACTAAGATAGCGCTGACGCTCGTCCGCCCCGGCCGCGACAAGCCGATCGAGGTCAGTCTGGTGCGCGAGATCATCGTCCAGAAACCCGTCAAGTGGGAGGTCAAGGGCGACGTCGGCTATATCAACATCAACACCTTCAGCGAGAATACCGGCGCAGACACGCGCGCTGCGATCGCGGGCATCGACAAGGCGCTGGGGCACAAGCCGATCGGCTATGTCGTCGACCTGCGCGACAATGGCGGCGGGTTGCTGAGCCAGGCGATCGAAGTGTCGGATGCGTTCCTGTCGGACGGCGAGATCGTCAGCCAGCGCGGACGCGAAAAGGCCGATATCGAACGCTATTTCGCGAAGCCCGGCGACGACGCCGCGGGACTGCCGGTGATCGTACTGGTCAATGCCGGCACTGCGAGCGCCTCCGAAATCGTCGCCGGCGCGCTGCAGGATCATCACCGCGCGCTGATCATGGGTGAGCGGTCGTTCGGCAAGGGATCGGTCCAGACCCTGCTCCAGCTCGGTCCCGACAGCGCGCTCCGGCTCACCACCGCGCGCTACTTTACGCCGTCGGGCCGGTCGGTGCAGGAAGGCGGTATCCGCCCCGACATCGCGGTGCCGCAGATCTCCGACCCCGATTACAAGTCGCGCCCCGTCTTCCGCGAGGCCGATCTGCGCAAGCATCTGGTCAACGAGGTCAAGGCCGACAACGTCATCCTCGAGGAGGACACCAAGCCCGACCCGCGCTTCACCGCGACCCCGGACGAGCTCAAGAAGCGCGGCGTGACCGACTTCCAGCTCTATTACGCGCTCCAGACGCTCGGCCGGCTGACGCGCGGCCCCGCGATGGCAAAGCGCTGAGGCAATGGTGACGAACGTTACAAAGGCGCGCGCACTGGCGCTGCTTATCCCGGCGGGGCTGCTCGCCGGCGCCTGGGGGTCGCAGCTGATCGGCCACCTCTATCCGTGCGAGATGTGCCACTGGCAGCGCTGGCCGCATTATGCCGCGCTGGTCATCGCCTTGCTCGCGTTCGTGCCGCGTAGCCCCGTGCGGCTGCTCGTCGCGCTCGCCGCCATTGCCATCGCGGTCAGCGGCGCGATCGGCGTCGCGCACGCCGGGGTGGAATATCATTGGTGGAACGGCTTCACGCCCTGCACCACGACGTTCAGCGGCAGCGGCAGCCTGATCGACCAGATGATGAAGGCGCCGATCATCCGTTGCGACGTGGCGCAATGGAAACTGTTCGGCATTTCGCTTGCCGGGTTCAACGCGATCATTTCGCTGAGCGGCGCGCTGGCGGTGTTTTACTTCCTCTTCAAACGCGACCGCGCGGGATGAGCGGCTGGCGCCCCGGCGATCGCCGTCCGGCGACCGACGCGATGGTCCGCGTCGACCAGGCCGGCGAATATGGCGCGATCCGCATCTATGCCGGGCAGCTTGCGGTGATGGGCGACCGCAGCCCCGCCGCGCGCGAGATCGCCGGGATGGCGCGGCAGGAGGAACGCCACCGCGCCTTCTTCGACGCGATGATGGCGCGGCGCGGCGTGCGCCCGACGCTGCTCCAGCCGTTCTGGAGCGCCGCGGGGTTCGCACTCGGCGCGGTCACCGCGGCGATCGGCCCCGAAGCCGCGATGGCGTGCACCGCCGCGGTCGAGACCGAGATCGACAAACATTATTCAGAACAGCTTCAGGTGCTGGGCGATAGCGACCCGGAATTGTCGGCGGCGATCGCGGAGTTCCAGGCCGAGGAGGTCGAGCATCGCGACACCGCGATCAAGCATGGCGCGGAAAGCGCGCCGGCCTATCCGCTGATGTCGGCGGCGATCCGGCTGGGGTGCCGGCTGGCCATCGCCACCGCCAAGCGGATATAGGTTGGCGAGGAGGAGACGGGGATGAAGTTCGTCATCGCATTGCTGGCCGCGAGCATCGCTGTGCCGACAGCCGCGCAGACCGTGTCAGGCCCGGGCGTGCCGCCGGCCGCCAAGCCGAGCGAGCCTGGCCCTGTGTCGAAAAACGCGCCGATCAACGGCGTGCTCGTGCTCTACGGCAACGAACGCTGCCCGACCGACGCCAACGGCGCGGAAATCGTCGTCTGCACGCGCCGCGACGCCGCCGAGCAGTTCCGCATCCCCAAGGATCTGCGCGATTTCAAGATCACGCCGGAGAACCGCAGCTGGGCCATGAAGGCGCAAGGCATCCTCGACACCGGCCAGGCGGGGATCGGGTCGTGCTCCGCGGTTGGTCCCGGTGGCGGCATCGGCTGCGCGCGGCAGCAGTTCAAGGAATCGAAGGACGTCGACAAGGAGCGCGACGCCGACGAGAAGGAAGGCCAGCGGACCAACTGACCGTCGGGAGAATTCAGACTTCCGCCATTACGAGCGTAGTGAAGCAATCCAGCCAGTCCGGATTGCGTCGCTGCGCTCGCAAAAGCGACTTACTCGCCGTATAGGCAGCCGGTCTGCGGGGGATCGATGGCCAGCCTTTTCACCAAACCCCGCTTGTTGCTCTTCGCCCTGGTCTGGCTGTCCTGCGCCTGGTTCGGGTCGTGGGCGCTCAACCCCAATAATTCGACGCGGATGTTCGCCGCGATCGCGCTGGTCGAGCACCACAGCGCGGAGATCGATGAATATCGCGACCTGACGATCGACAAGGCCGAGTTCGGTGGGCACGTCTATCTCGACAAGGCGCCGGGGATGACCCTGCTCGCGCTCCCCGCCACCGCGATCGCCGAACGGGTCTCGACCAAGCCGCCGCTGCCCCCGACCGTGTGGGACAAACCGTTCGAGCAGTGGGTGACGGTGCACCTGCGGCTGGCGGTCGCTCTAGTCAGCGCCTTGCTGACCGCGCTCGCGGCGGTGGCGCTCTACGACCTCGGCCTACGCACCAGCGGCAGCGCGGGCGGCGCCTTGTTCGCGAGCCTCGCTTTCGCGCTTGGCACACCAATGTGGGGCTGGTCGACCACCCTGTTCGGGCATGCGCCGGTCGCCGATTTGTTCGTGATCGCGGTCTGGGCACTGTGGCGAAGCGACGGACGCTTTCGGTTCGCGGGCATAGCCGGCGCCGCGCTGGGGCTGGCGGTGCTGATCGAGTTTCAGGCGGTGCTCGCCGGATCGGTGATCGCGCTGTGGGGCGCGTTCAGGCTGCGCAAGCCCCGTCCGCTGATCGCCGCAGCGCTGGCCGGCGCGGCGGTGCTGCTGGTTCCGCTAATCGGCTACAACATGCTCGCGTTCGGCACGCCGTTCCGGCTCGGCTACCAGGGCGTGAGCGGCTTCCCCGGCATGAACGAAGGGCTGTTCGGGCTGACCAGCCCCAAGTTCGCGGCACTGTCGGAGATCATCGTCGGCTTGCGCCGCGGCATCCTGTGGGTCGCGCCCGTCCTGCTCCTGACCCCGTTCGGATTGTGGCAGTTGGCGCGGCGCGAGCGTGGCCTCGCGCTGACGGCGGCGAGCGCGGCGGTCGTCGTGCTGCTGGTCAACGCGGCGTACGTCTATTGGGACGGCGGCCATTCGACCGGGCCGCGCCATTCGGTCCCCGCGATCGGGTTGCTCGCGATCGGGCTCGCGACCTTCTGGGCGAACCGAATCTATTGGTGGGAGCGCGCGTTCGCCGCCGCGATCCTCTGTGTGTCGATCGCGATCAACCTCGCCATCGCCGCCGCCAACATCACCGCACCCGACACCTATGCCTTCCCGCTCTGGGACCCAATCCTCAAGACCGACTGGGCGGGCGGGACCTTACGCACGCTGCCGAGCGATTTCCTCGGCTGGACGCCGTTCGCCGGCGTCGCGCTCTACCTCGTCCTCGCGATCCCGCTCGCCGTGCTGCTCGTGCGCGCGCAACCGAAGGAAGCCTGATGACCAGCGTCCCCGCGATCCATATCGGCTTCGTGCTGTTTCCCGACATGACGCAGCTCGACTTCACCGGCCCCGCGCAAGTGCTGACGCGGATGGGCAATACGAGCATCGAACTGGTTGCGAAATCGCTCGATCCTGTTTCGACCGACGCCGGCTTCACGCTCCAGCCGACCGCGACCTTCGCCACCGCGCGGATGCCCGACATCTTGTTCGTCCCCGGCGGGTTCGGCGTCGTACCGGCGATGGAAGACGAGGCGACGGTCGCTTGGGTGCGGCAGGCGGGCGAGCAAGCGCAATGGGTCACCGCGGTGTGCACCGGTGCGTTGCTGCTTGGCGCCGCGGGATTACTCAAAGGCTATCGCGCGACGACGCATTGGGCATCGCACCGCAACCTCGCCTTGTTCGGCGCGGAGCCAGTCCATGCGCGTTACGTCTTCGACCGCAACCGCGTGACCGGCGGCGGGGTGACCGCGGGGATCGACTTCGGGCTCGCCCTGGTCGCGGCGATCCGTGGCGACGATCACGCCAAGTTCGTCCAGCTGAGCATCGAGTACGACCCGCAGCCGCCGTTCGATTCCGGCTCCCCCGACAAGGTTGAGCCCGCGATCCTCGAACGCTATAAGGCGATGGTCGCGCGCCTCGCCAGCGATCGCGACGCGCGGACGCGCGCCGTGGCCGAGAAGCTCAACCCTTCCTGATCGCCTTGACGCGGTGCCAGATGTAGAAGGCGGCGCCCGCGACGAGCACCACGACGACCACCGCCTCGACCGAATGGAACGCGGCGCGCAGCCGCGGGTCGGTGTCCCACGCCTTGCCGAGCTTCATCCCCGCCCAAGCAAGCGCGAAACACCACGGCCACGACCCCAGCGTGGTGAACAGGTGGAACTTCGCCCGGTTCATCCGCGCGATTCCGGCGGGGAAGGCGACGAAGCTCCGCACGATCGGCAGCAACCGCCCGATCAGCGCGGCGACACTTCCCCAGCGCGCGAAGAAGCGCTCGGCCGCGTCGACATGCGGCGCGTCGATCAGCAGGTAGCGGCCATAGCGCAGGATCAGTGGCCGCCCCCCGCGCTTGCCGATCTCGTACGCGATGCCCGCGCCGATATTCTCGCCGACCGCCCCCGCGGTCGCCGCGGCGATCAGGCTGAACTTGCCCTGCGCGACCAGGAAGCCGGCGAACGGCATGATCAGTTCGGACGGGATCGCGATTCCCATGCTGGTCATCGCCATCAGCAATACGATGCCGGGATAGCCGAGCGCGGAGATGACGGCGCTGACCACGCCGACCAGCCAGGCGAGAATGTTCTGGATCATGGGCACGCGCGATGCGGGAGCGCGTGGCGGGGGTCAAGCGGTCATCCTTAACCCTCATGTTTCAACGATTCTTCAGGGTTGATCGGACAAGGCTCCTGCCGGGATTGCGGGGATCGGCGATGATCGGGCGGGGCATTTTCACGGGATTGCTGGTGCTGGCGCTCACCGGGTGCGGCAACGGGTATTCGCATATCGTCGACAAGCCGCAGGCCGACGTCGTGGCCGCGCTCGAGGATCTCGACATCACCCAGCAGCCGGGCAATCCGGGCACCGACCCCAGCGCGTCGGGCGGCGTGAAGCCCGAGATCCGGCTCGAAAAGGCCGCCGACCACATGACGTGGTGGGTGATGAGCGGCGACAAGGTCGCGATCACGATGACCGCCAATTTCGAGCCGCTCGACGGCGGCGCACGCACGCGTGTGACGACCAGCGTCGTGCGCGGCGATGCGCCCGACGAGCGCGTCTCGCCCGCGTTCCAGTCGACCGGGATCGCCTCGGGGCTGTTTTCGGTCGCGGTCGACGAAGAGCTCGACAAGATGACCGCGCCACCCGCCGCCAGCGCCAAAACGTGCAACGCGCTGATGGAGCGGTTCCGCGACGAGAATCTCGCCAACCCCGACTTGCAAGGCCGGCCCGACGGCTTCGCTCAGGGCATATCCCAGGGCGTCAAAGCGATGGCGCGGCTGCGGCAGATGCAAGCCGAAGCGCGAGCGCGCGGCTGTTCGATCTATGGCAGCGGCAAGTTTACCGAGGTCAAGGAAGAGATGCGTCCGGCCGACGACGGCACGCCGATCGACGTGCCGCGCCCGCGCGAAACCGACACGGCGGACACGTCGGGCGACGGCATCCCCGATAATTGATCGCGCAGACCAGGAGAATGACGATGCGTAAATTGCTGGCTCTGGCCGTACTCTCGGGCGCCACGCTGACCGGCTGCGGCGAGCATCTGGTGGCGCAACAGGTGATCGAGCGCGATCCCGTGCTGCTCTATAACGCGTTGTCGAACGCGGTCAGCGAGATTCAGAGCAAGGTCGACGCAAACAAGGCTGAGATCGCGCGCGCCAAGGTGCCGGTGCAATTTTCGTCGGACAAGGTCGACGGCAAGATGATCCATGTCCGGATCGCGGCGGCGGGCCATGTGCGCGAGATGACCGTATGGATCGAACCGGGGCCCAACGCCGCCCAGACCCTGCTCAAGGCCGACGTGCCGTCGGATGCTCCGACCAACAACGGCACCGACCTGTTCAGCCGGGTCAAATCGACGATTACCGCCGATGGCGATCTGGTCGACGAAGTGCTCCGCAGCACCGAGCAATCGTAAGCGTCAGATCGCGGCCGCCGCGGCGCGCAGGTCGGCGACGAACTTTGCATATTCCTCGTGCCGCGCCGCTTCGTCGGGGAGGCGAAGGAGATAGCTCGGGTGAACAGTGATCCACGCCGCGCCGCCGCCGTCGGGTAGCTCGATCACGCGCCCGCGCTCGCGCGAGATCGTCACCGTCTTGCCCAACAGACTGCGCGCCGCGCTCGCGCCGAGCGCCACCGTCATCTTCGGTTTCACCAGCGCGAGTTCCTGGTCGATCCACCGGCGGCACGCGGTGATCTCCCCCGCGTCGGGCTTCGAGTGAATCCGGCGCTTGCCGCGCAGCTCGTATTTGAAATGCTTGACCGCGTTGGTGACGTAGACGCGGGCGCGATCGACCCCGGCTTCGCCCAATGCGCGGTCGAACATCTGGCCGGCCGGGCCGACGAACGGATGGCCCGACAGATCCTCCTGATCGCCGGGCTGTTCGCCGACGAACATCATCTCGGCGTCGACCGGCCCTTCGCCGAACACCGTCTGCGTCGCGTGTTTGTAGAGGTGGCAGCGCGTGCATCCCATTGCCTCCTCGCGCAACACCGCCCACGCCGCCGCGATATTGCTGCCGGGCACGATCTTGGCCTTTGCGGTCGTCACCATCTCGCTCTCCCGCGCCTGTGCGCTCGCGATCAACTGCGGCACCAACGCGGTTTCGGGCATGTTTTTCCAATATTTGCGCGGCATCTCTTTCAGCATCGCGCCGACCTTGACTCGCGCCGGATTGAAGATCGATGCGTAATAAGTCTTCCACACTGCCTCGACCGGGTCACCGTCGGGGGCGTCGGCCTTCGATGCGCCCGGCCCTTCGGTGAGCCGCTTGCCGTCCCAATGGATCGTGACGTCGGGGGTCAGGATCGACCAGCGCATCGACGCGAAACGGTTGACGAAGAAGGCGGCGTTGGCGCGGACGATGTGAAATTCGGGCTCGAACCACGCGATGTAGCGCGTGCCGCCGTCATCACTCATTTCGCGAAAGCGTACGAACGCGCGCATCTTATGGATGTCGCGGCGGACCGCCTTGGCGAAGCCTTCGAGCCGGCAGACGAGCGGATCGGCCTGATCGTCCATCAGCTTGGGATGATCGCGCAGCCGCACCAGCAAGGTGTGGAGCAACGCGAACCGCTCGCGGTCGCTGTGCAGGATCGCGTTGCGCGCGAGGTCGATGAACGGGCGGGGCACCGAGAACGCGCCTTCGCGCGGCGGCTGGTGCGTCATGCCAACGAACAATTCGCCCGGCCCGTCGCCGACCTGCCACACGACCTGCGCGGGCGGGATATGGTCGAGCACCAGCCCGCGCACCGCATCGCGCCAGCCGTCGAAATCGTCCTCGGCATCGAGCGTCACCACGCGCATCGCGGATCAACCCGCCAGCGGTCGCGCCGGTTTCACCCGAACAATTCCATCTGCCCGACCTTCGGCGCGACGAGCGCGCGCACATCGAGCTTGTCGGCCAGCGCAACCGGGCGCCAGTCGCTCGCGATCAGGAACGGGCGCACCTTGTTTAGGCTGACGGTCAGCCGCCCGACATCGGCCAGCGCCAGCCGCCGCCAGCGCCGCGCGGCGATGATCCGGTCGACCGCGCGCGTCCCCAGCCCCGGCACGCGGAGCAGCATTTCGCGCGGTGCGCGGTTGACGTCGACCGGAAACGACGCGCGATGCTTGAGCGCCCAGGCGAGCTTCGGGTCGATGTCGAGCGGCATCATGCCGGTGTCGTCGGTGGCGTCGGCGACTTCCTGCGGGCTGAACTCATAGAAGCGCATCAGCCAGTCGGACTGGTACAGTCGATGCTCGCGCATCAGCGGCGGACGTTTCAGCGGCAGCACCGCGCTCGCGTCGGGAATCGGCGAGAAGGCCGAATAATAGACGCGCCTGAGACCGAACTTGCCGTACAGCCCCGCCGCTTTCGACACGATGTCTCGGTCGGTCGCGGCGTCGGCGCCGACGATCATCTGGGTCGATTGCCCCGCAGGCGCGAAACGCGGCGCGGATTTGTAGCGCTTCTTCGCGTCCTTGGTGTCGAGAATGTCGGCCTTGGTCGCCGCCATCGCGCCCTCGATCTGCGCTTCCGACTTTTCCGGCGCGAGCCGCTTGAGCCCGCTCGCGGTCGGCAGCTCGACGTTGATCGACAGCCGGTCGGCGTACAGCCCCGCCTGGTGCACCAGCTCGGGATCGGCGTCGGGGATCGTCTTCAGGTGGATGTAGCCGCGAAAATCGTGATCCTCGCGCAAGCTCCGCGCGACCTCGACGATCTGCTCCATCGTGTAGTTCGACGACCCGATGATCCCCGACGAGAGAAACAGGCCTTCGACATAATTGCGGCGGTAGAAAGCGAGCGTCAGCTCGACGACTTCCTGGGCCGTGAACCGCGCGCGGCGGACGTTCGAGCTCTTGCGGTTGATGCAATAATGGCAGTCGAAAATGCAGCTGTTGGTCAGCAGGATCTTGAGCAGCGAAATGCACCGGCCATCGGGCGCGTAGGCGTGGCAGATCCCCATTCCGGCGTCGGTCGACCCGATCCCCTTGCCGTCCCGCGACGTGCGTTTGACCGAGCCGGACGACGCGCAACTGGCATCGTACTTGGCGGCGTCGGCGAGAATTTCGAGTTTCTGGCGGGTGTCGAGCTGGGCCACTCGTTCCTTTTATGTTCTCATGCCCGCCGAGTCACTGATTTGCGTCAGTCTCGGGCTTCGAGCGCACGGATCAGCGGGCGGGAGAGCGCGAGAACGATCAATCCGCCGACGATCCCGATCGCTGCGTCTATTGACCAGAACGCCGCCGGGCTCATCTGGTCATAGAAGCTGCCGACCCAGCCAGCGATCACGCTCCCCGCGAAGAACGACAGGAACATGCCGCCCATCATCGTCGCGTTGAGCTTGGGCGGTGCCGCCTGGCTGATCAGCGCGAGCAGCACCGGCCAATAATAGAGGAACGCGACACCCATCCCGAACCAGCCGGCCAGCGCCCACACCACGCCGGTCTTGCCGTCGGCACTGGGCATCAATGCGCCGGCGACGAGCAACAGCGCCGACAGCCCGGTGTACAGCGATCCCAGCCCGATCTTGGTCACGTCGTGCGGCTCGCGCCCGCGCTTCGCCTGCCACGCCCAGAGCGCAACAAGCGGCGGCACCGCGACGATGCTGGCCAGCGCGTCAACCGAATTGAACCACGATGCCGGTACGCCGCCGAGCGCCACATGCTGGTCGACCCACAATGTGCCGATGCTCCAGATCATCGGATACGCGACGTTGGGAAACAGTGTAAACGCCGCGACCAGCATCAGCAACGCGACTCGCTTGCGCTCGGCCGGCGTCAGCGGCGGGTAGTCGACCTGGGTCGCGCGCGCGGCGCGGCCGCCCGGCACGTGCCGCTGCCCGGCGAGATAGATGACGAGCGCGAGCAGCATCAGCCCCGCCGCCGCGCCGAACCCGACATGCCAGCCATACGCCGCCGCCAGCCCGCCGCACGTCAGCGGCCCGAGCACCGCATCGACGTTGATGCCCGCCGAAAAGATCGTGTAGCCCTGCGTCCGCAAACTCTCCGCGGCTTGCGGATAAACCCGCCCGACCTGTGCCGAGATATTGCCCTTCAGGCACCCCGACCCACAGATCAACAAGACAAGCGCGAGCAGAAAGCTCGCGTCGAAGGTCATCGCCAGATGCCCGCCCGCCATCAACAGCGCGCCGAGCACCACCGTCGCCTTCGTTCCCAACCAGCGGTCGGCAATCAGCCCGCCCAGGATCGGGGTGAAATAGACGAGGCCGCCGTACCAGCCGTAGATCAGCGAGGCGAACGCGACGTCGCTGATCGGCCCCCGCCATTCGAACACATGGCGCAGGCTCGCCAGCCCGACGACATGCTCGGCATGGCCCGGCAGAAATAGCTGCTGCACCATATACAGCGTCAACAGCGCGGTCATGCCGTAATAGCTGAACCGCTCCCACGTCTCGGTGAAGGCGAGGTAATAGAGGCCGTCCGGATGGCCGAAGAGGCCGGTCTTCTGGTCGGTCATGCTGCCCTTCCCCCGCCGATCCGCGATGGCTAGGCTGGATATCGGTCGAGGGAAAGGGCGCGCGTATGACGATCGAGGAACCGGACGCGGGGCCGAAGCCGGTCGATGTCCCCAGCAAGCGCGAGTTTCTCGGCCACCCCTATGGCCTGCCCGTCATCGCGGGCACCGAGGCGTTCGAGCGGTTCAGCTATTACGGCATGCAGACCCTGCTCGTGCTCTATATGGTCAAGGTGCTGCTGCTCCCCGGCCACGTCGAGAATGTCGCGGGGTTCGGCTGGTTCGGCGGCGTGCTCGCGCGCATCTACGGCGCGGCGCCGACGACACAGGCGCTGTCGTCGCACATCTTCGGCGCGTACACCGCGCTGGTCTATATGACGCCGATCCTCGGCGGGATCGTCGCCGATCGCTGGCTCGGCAAGACGCGGACGATCACGCTCGGCGCGCTCCTCATGACCGCGGGCCATTTCATGATGGCGTTCGAGGCATCGTTCCTGCTCGCGTTGCTATTCCTCGTGCTCGGGGTTGGCTGCCTCAAGGGCAATCTCGCGAGCCAGGTCGGCGAGCTCTATGGACCCGGCGACAACCGCACCGCCGACGCATTCCAGATCTATTATCTCGGGATCAGCTTCGGCGCCTTCTTCGCGCCGCTCGTGTGCAGCTCGCTCGCGGACAATATCGCCTGGCATTGGGGGTTCGGCGCCGCCGGGGTCGGCATGCTGATCGGGCTGATCGTCTATTGGAGCGGCCGGCGCCATTTGCCGCCCGATCTCCCCTCCCGCTTGCGGGAGGGGCCGGGGGTGGGCCTGTCCGATCGCAACGTTAAAACAGGCCCACCCCTAACCCCTCCCGCAAGCGGGAGGGGAATGACACCGCGCGACTGGAAGGTGCTCGCGCTGCTCATCGCGATGATCCCGGTGCTGGCGATGGCGGCGCTCGGCAACCAGCAATTCTTCAACGCGTATCTAGTGTGGGCCGACCGGTCCTACGAATTCATGCTGTTCGGGCACCGCATGCCGACCGGTTTTCTGGTCTCGTTCGATTCGATCACCGGCTTCTTCACGATGGCCGGCGCGGTGATCTTCTGGCGCTGGTACGGCAAGCACCATCGCGAGCCCGACGAGCTGGCAAAGATGGTGATCGGGTGCCTCATCTCATCGTCGGCGTTCATCCTGGTCGCGATCGTCGCCAGCCACCAGGCCGCGACCGGCGGCAAGATCCCGCTGTGGGTGGCGCTGATCGTCAACACGCTCAACAATCTGGGGTTCGCGAACTTCTTCCCGGTCAGCCTCGCGCTCTATTCGCGCGCCGCGCCGCGCGCGATCGCGGCGACGATGATCGGCATCTATTATCTGTTCCTGTTCCTCGCCAATCTGCTGGTCGGGCTGGTCGGCGGGTGGCTCGATACGATGCCGGCGGGGCAGTTCTGGGGGATACATGTGGCCGCGGTGCTGGGCGGGGCGGCGATATTCTTCGTGATCCGGCTGATGTTCGGGAAATTGTTCGAGCCGGAGGCGGCGTGATCATTCGGCGGCGAGCAGCGTTTCGGCACCCCCCAGGTCGACCGACACCAGTCGGCTGACCCCGCGCTCGATCATCGTCACGCCGAACAGGCGATGCATGCGGCTCATCGTGACGGCGTTATGGGTGACGATCAGGTAGCGGGTCTTCGTCTCCGCACACATCCGGTCGAGTAAGTCGCAGAAGCGCTCGATATTGGCGTCGTCGAGCGGCGCGTCGACCTCATCGAGCACGCAGATCGGCGCGGGGTTGGTCAAGAACAGCCCGAAGATCAGCGCGACCGCGGTCAGCGCCTGCTCGCCGCCCGATAACAAGGTCAGCGACTGGAGCTTCTTGCCCGGGGGCTGCGCCATGATCTCGAGTCCCGCTTCGAGCGGATCGTCCGAATCGACCAGTTCGAGCCGCGCCGCCCCGCCGTTGAACAAGGTCGAGAACAGTCGCTGGAAATGTCCGTTGACCGCCTCGAACGCGGCGAGCAGCCGTTGCCGGCCCTCGCGGTTGAGCGTGCCGATCGACCCGCGCAACTGGTTGACCGCCTGCCCCAATTCGTCGCGCTCCGCCGCCGCGTCGAGCCGCGCCGAATCGAGCTCGGCCAGTTCGGTCTCGGCGACCAGGTTGACCGGGCCGATCCGCTCGCGGTCGACCAGCAACTTGTCGTGGCCGATCGATTCGTCCTGCGGATCGCCGACCTTTTCGATATCGAACCCGATCCGTTCGCCGAGCAGCGGTGGCGGGCAGGCGAAGCGCTCACCCGACAGCCTAGTCATCTCGATCCGGCGCAGGTCCTGGTTTTCGGCGCGTGCGGCAGCCCCGGCGCGAGCTTCGCGCGCGAGGCTCAGCGCTTCGGCGGCGGCGTGTGCGGTTTCGTCAACGGTGCGAACCCGGCCTTCCGCTTCACGCTCGGCGAGCGCGGCGGTATCAGCGGCAGTACGCAGGTCAGCATGGCCGGTTTCGCTCGCGGCGATCTGCGCGGCGAGCGCGGCGGGGCGAGCCTCGGCGGCCCCGGCCTCGTCGGCCAGTTGCGCCTCGCGCTTGGTCATGTCGGCGATGCGCTTGGCCGCCTCGCCGGCGCGGGCCTTCCACCCCTTCGCTTCGGCGTCGGCGGCGGCGAGGCGCTCGCGGTCGGCGGCGATCGCGCGATCGACCTGCGCACGGTCGGCCCGCGCGTTCGAGGCATTTGCGCGGCGCGCCTCGGCCTCGGTCTGCAACTGCGCGACCTCGACCCGCGTGTTCGCCCCGTTGGGAAGCGCGGCGCGCGCTACCTCGGCCCGCTTCAATTCGGCATCCGCCTCGGCCAGTTCGGCAGCGAGGCGGCGGGTACGCGTGTCGAGATCGGCGCGCTGCGCCTCGATCCGTTCGAGCGAAGCGGCGGCGCGATCCTCCGCTCGCGCCGCATCGCGCGCGGCGGTGTCGGCGCGTTCGAGCGAAGCGCGCGCCGCCGCCGCGTCGGCGCGCGCCGCGGCGATCCGGCGCTCGGCATCGTCGAGCTGACCGTTGGCCTTGTCGACCGCGCCCTGCGCCGCCGGGCGCTGCTTGTTGAGGGCGGCTGCCCGATTGACGCGTTCGAGCTGCGCCGCCGCCGCCGCGCCGCCCGACTTGGCGACATAGCCGTCCCAGCGCCGCAGCATCCCCGCCAATGTCACCAGCCGCTGCCCGACCGCGAGCGGCTGGCCATTATCGGCGTCGGCCACCAGCACCTGCGCCAGCCGTCTCGCCAACGCCGCGGGCGCCTCGACATGATCGCCGAGCCGCGCCAACCCGTCGCTCGACGGGTCGCCCGGCTGCGGCTCCGCCCCCGCCCAATAGCGGTCGGCCTTGGCGTCCAAGCCGGTTTCGAGATCGTCGCCGAGTGCCGCGGCGAGCGCGCGCTCGTATCCCGGCGCAGCGCGGACATGGTCGAGCAAGCGGTCGCGCCCGCCGCTCCGCGTCGCCTTTTCGAGCGCGAGCAATTCGCTTTCGATCGCGGCGAGCTCGGCCTTGGCGCTCGCCCGCGCACCCTCGGCGGCATCGCGCGCTTCCTGCGCGGAGCGTTCGTCGGCGTCGGCCCGCGTGCGCGCGGCGCGCGCCGTCTCCGCCGAATCGAGAGCGTCGCTCCGCGCCTTCGCCGCCCGTGCCCGCTCGTCGCGCAACGGTCCGGCATCGGCGAGCGCCGCCGCTTCGTGCGTCAGGCTCGCCTGGTCGCGCAACGCGCGGTCGTGGCGCGCCTTGGCCGCTGCCGTCGCGGCCTCGGCGACGCGCGCATCGGCGAGCTCGGCGGCCTGCCGGCTCATCGCTTGCGCGAGCGCGACATCGGCATCGCGCGCCGCGCGCTCGGCCTCGGCGAGCGTCGCGTCGAGCGCGGGGAGCCGCGCTGCGGCATCGTCGGCGCGCTGGGTCAGCGTCTTGGTCTCCGTATCAAGCCGCGCCAGCGCCTCGGCCGCGTCGACCGCCAGCGCGCCTTCGCGCGTGCGGTCCTCGGCGATCCGCCCGCGCTGGTCGGCCAGTTCGACGATCCGCCGTTCCGCCGCCGCGTGCTCAGCGCGCATCCCGGCAAGCGCATGCGCCGCTTCCGACGCCGCCTCGCGCGCCGCGAGACTCGCCGATCGCGCCTCGGCCAGCGCGGCCGTCGCGGCCTGCTGATGCGCCGCCGCCGCGCGCTGCATCTCGGCCGCCGCCGCGACCTTTTCCTCGCAACTCGCGGCTTCGGCCTTGGCCGCATCCGCTGCCGCCGCCGCGTCGCGCCAGCGCGCGAAGATCATCCGGGCTTCGGCGATGCGAATCTTGTCGGACAGCTCGCGATAGCGCTCGGCCTGCCGCGCCTGCCGCCTGAGCGCGTTGGCGCGCGCTTCTTGGTCCGACATGATCTCGTCGAGCCGCGTCAGATTGGCTTCGGTCGCGCGCAGCTTCTGCTCGGCGTCCTTGCGACGGACGTGGAGTCCCGCGATCCCCGCCGCTTCCTCGAGCATCGCGCGCCGCTCGGCGGGCTTGGCGGCGATCACCGCGCCGATCCGCCCCTGGCTGACCAGCGCCGGTGAATGCGCCCCCGTCGCGGCGTCGGCGAACAGCAGCGCGACGTCCTTCGCGCGCACGTCGCGCCCGTCGATCCGGTACGCGCTGCCCGCGCCCCGCTCGATCCGCCGCACCACTTCGGTCTCGCCGCCTTCGATCTCGGCGAGGATCGACACTTCGGCGAAATCGCGCGCCGGGCGGTTGTCGGTGCCCGCGAAGATGACGTCGTCCATCCCCGATCCGCGCATCGACTTCGGGCTGTTCTCGCCCATCGTCCAGCGCAACGCCTCGAGCAGGTTCGACTTGCCACAGCCGTTGGGCCCGACCACGCCGGTAAGCCCCGGCTCGATCCTGAGATCGGCCGCGTCGACGAAGCTCTTGAACCCCGACAGGCGGAGGCGTTTTATCTGCACGGCGAACCCCCCGGCGCCGTCACGCGATCAGGCGCCTTGCGCCTTGAGCGCCGCCTCCAACCCCTTCCAGTCGGCGACGTTGGGCACGATATTGCCGTTGATGAAGAAGGTCGGGGTGCCGCCGACGCCCTTGTTCTTCGACGCGTCCTCCATGACCTTGGTGATCTCGTCGAACGCCGCCTGATCGTTGAGGCAGGCGCGCGCCTTGTCCTCGGGAATGCCCCGCGCCTTCACGAAGTCGACATAACCGAGATAGTCGCCCCACGCCTTGGCGACGTCGAGCGGTTTGGCGTTCTGCATCTTGGCGAACAACGCATTGCCCTCGGGCGATGTCATCTTCGCCTCGATCGGCTCCTGGTTGATGTACATCTGTTCGAGCAGCGGGAAGAACGTCGCCGGGCCGGCGCAGCGGCCGAGCAGCGCCGGCGCGAAATCAGGCTGGCCGTGGACCAGGAACTCGCGGAATTCCCAGCTCACCTTGCCGGTCGCAACGTAATTCTGTTCGAGCGGCTGCGTCCCCTCGCGCCCGAACAGCCCGCACACCGGGCAGGTGCGCGATCCGTATTCGACCAATTTGATCGGCGCATTGGGGTTGCCCATGCGGAAACCCCCTTCGGGCGTCTTGACCACCGTTTCGAGCCAGTTGGTCCCGGCGGGCGGCTTCACCGGCGCGATCGGCGCGGCGGTATTCCCGGTTCCGCTATTGCTGCCGCACGCGGTGACGATCAGCAGCGGCAGGATGGCGAGGGCGGCACGAAACTTCATCGGGGGAACTCCATCGAACGAAAAGGGAAATCAGCTGATCTTGCCGGCGACGACGAGCGACGCGAGTTCATCGCCGACGATCGGCGGGCCGCGCGTCGCGGCGACGCCGGCGGCGAGCGCGGACAACACCGCGCGCAATTCGGGATCGGCGATCGCGCGAAGGCCGTCGCCGAGCGCGGCGGGCGGCTCGATCGGTTTGAGGCTGGGCGGCGCGACGCGCGACGAGCGCGGGGCGACATTGCCCTGTTTGAGCACTAGGCGGCCGACTGCGGCATAGCCGAAGAAGCGATTGACGCGCTCGACGATCTCGGGCGCGATATGCTGCATCATCGGCGCGTGCGCGCCCTTGACCGCGACGGTCAGCACGCCGTCGGCCTTTTTCCCCGGCGGAAATCGGATCGATTCGGGCGACGACACGCCGGCATATTTCGCCCCGACGATCTCCGCCCAGCGCGTGACGATCCCCGACTGGACGAAGCCGTAGCGCTTGAACGCCGCGCCGCCGACCGAGGGCAGCAGATCGGCGACCGCGCGCGCCGGGCCGCCGCGCGGGCGCTCGTACGGAGGTTTGGGGGTTGCGCGCTTGCTCATCGCTTCATCCATGCCATAGCCGGGGCGTGGCCGCCAAGCATTCTCCGTCGATCGCGAAACACCTGTTGAACTGGTACGACGCGCACCGCCGCGAACTTCCGTGGCGCGCGCTGCCGGGCGAGGTGGCGAACCCCTATCGCGTGTGGCTTTCGGAAGTGATGCTCCAGCAGACCGGGGTCGCGACGGTAATCCCGCGCTTTCAGGCGTGGGTCGCGCGCTGGCCGGACTTCGCGAGTCTGGCGGCGGCGCGTGACGATGACGTCATGGCAGCGTGGGCGGGGCTGGGGTATTATGCCCGGGCGCGCAATCTGGTCGCGTGCGCGAAGGCGGTCGTCGCCGACCATGAGGGCCAGTTCCCGGAAACCGAGGCCGGACTGCACGCGCTGCCCGGGATCGGCGATTACACCGCCGCCGCGATCGCCGCGATCGCGTTCGGCGCGCGCGCCACCGTCGTCGATGCCAATGTCGAGCGTGTCGTAGCCCGACTGTTCCGCGCCGCCGGCAAGCCCGCCGTGCGCGCCGCCGCCGAGGCGATTACCCCACAAACCCGCGCCGGCGATTTCGCGCAAGGAATGATGGACCTCGGCTCGGCGATCTGCATCCCGCGCAAACCCCGCTGCCTGCTCTGCCCGTTGCGCGACGACTGCGCGGCGTTCGCGGCGGGTGACCAGGAGAGCTTTCCGGTCAAACCGGCCAAGGGTCCCAAACCACAACGCTATGGCACGATCTTCTGGGCGCAGGCGGGCGACGACGTGCTGCTCGTGCGCCGGCCGCCCAAGGGATTGCTCGGCGGGATGCGCGCGCTGCCGACCGGGCCGTGGACCGACGCGCACCCCGGGCTGGCCGACGCGCCGATCGCGGGCGACTGGACGATGCGGGAGCGCACCGTTGCCCACGGTTTTACGCATTTCGATTTGCAACTCGCGCTTGCGACCGCGCGCGTCGAGCGCCATCAAGCCGGGGAAGACGCCATCTGGTGGCCGGTCGAGTCGCTGTCGCAAGCGGGCTTGCCCACGGTGTTTGCCAAGGCGGCGAAAGCGATAGGAGGGGCCTGATGCGTAGCTTTCTGACACCGATCCTGACCGGCACGGCACTCGCGGCGTTGCTTGCCGGCGGCGCGCTCGCGCAAGCCGTCGCGCCCGCGCCGCAGCTGGCACCGGCGCCGACCACTGCCAGCCCGCTCCCCACGACGCAGGCGCTGTTCGACTCCTATGTCGCGTCGGGCAAGATGCCCGGGATCGTCGGCGCGTTCGGGGTCGGCGACATGCCCACCGTGTTCGTCTCCTCGGGCAAGGTCGCGACCGACGCCGGCGCGCAGGCTGCCAGCCCCGACAGCCTGTGGCGCGTCTATTCGATGACCAAGCCGGTCACCGCGATGGCGGCGATGATCCTGATCGAGGACGGCAAATTGAAGCTCGACGAGCCGGTCAGCGACGTGCTGCCCGCGTTCAAGAACATGCGCGTCCAGTTGAACGAGAACACGATCGAGAGCCGCCCGGCGACTCGCCCGATCACGATCCGCAACCTGCTGACGCACACCGCGGGACTCGGCTACAACATCATTACAAAAGGCCCGCTGCTCCAGCTGTACAACCAGAAAGGGATCAACCCCGCGCAGGTCAACGTCGCGCTGGAGGCGCAAAGCCGCCCGGTCCGCGCGCCAACCTTGCAGGAATTCGCCAATCGCGTCGCGTCGGTACCGCTGATCGCCGACCCGGGGACCAAGTGGAGCTATTCGATCGGACTCGACGTGATGGGCGCGGTGATCGAGAAAGCGTCGGGAATGAGCTTTGACGCGTTCGTCCAGAAGCGCATCTTCGATCCGCTCAAGATGCGCTCGAGTTTCTGGACCGTGCCGAAGAGCGAGAGCGGGCGGCTGGTCAGCGAATATACGTTCGGTCTGAGCGGCACGCTGAGCCCACTCGATCCTGGTCCGACCTCGGTATATCTGAGCCCGCCGAGCTTCCCCTATGGCGGTGCCGGCCTGGTCATGTCGGCGAACGATTACGACCGTTTTCTCCACATGCTGCAGAATTACGGGACGCTCGACGGCGTGCGGATCATGAAGACCGAGACCGCCAAGCTCGCGATGTCCGACCTGCTGCCGCCCGGGGTGACGTTCGGCACGCTGCCCGGCGGGACCGGCGGGACGATGGCGCCCAGGATGGGGTTCGGCGCGGGCGGATCGGTGATCCTGGAGGATCAGACCGACAGCTTCGGCGCGGGCACCTATGGCTGGGGCGGGGCGGCGGGCACGATCGCGTTCGTCAACCCGGTCAAGAAACTGCGCGGGACGGTGATGGTCAATTACTTCCCGGGCGAGAAATGGCCGGTCCGCGCCGAGGCGACCAAGGCGCTGCGCACCGACCTGATGCGCTATACGAAGTGATCGCGCCGAGGGTAGTGGCGCCGGGATTCACCGGCAGTCCGCTCGACCGCGCCGACCATATCCGCCACGATGCGGAGGCGCTGGCGGCGGTGAGGGGCGACTGGCGCGCGCGGTTGTTGCGGCTCGACGGGTTCGATCCGGTGGTGTCCGACGACGGGCGGCTCGAATGGACGAGCCTGGCCGACGCGCCCGACGAGGCCGAGCTGATCTTTCTCGGCCTGCTCGACGGCAAACCGCACTTCGCCGCCGCCATTCCCGGCCTGCGTACCGGCCCCGGCCGCCCGCCGCACATGTTCGCGTTGCTCGACCGGCTGCGGCCCGAGGAGGCAGGCACCTACGCCGCCGCGCGGAGCGTGCTCGACTGGCACAGCCGGCATCAGTTCTGCGCCAATTGCGGGGAGCAGACCGCGATGTTCCGCGCCGGCTGGGGGCGCCTGTGTCCGATTTGTAGCACCGAACATTTCCCGCGCACCGACCCGGTCGTCATCATGATCGCCGAGCATGACGGCCGAGCCTTGGTCGGGCGCGGGCCGAACTGGCCACCGGGGCGCTTCTCCGCATTGGCCGGGTTCATGGAACCGGGCGAATCGATCGAGGAAGCCGTCGCGCGCGAGATTTTCGAGGAAGCGGGCGTGCACGTGTCGAACGTGCGCTACGTCGCGAGCCAGCCCTGGCCGTTCCCGTCGCAGCTGATGATGGCGTGCGTCGCTGAAGCCGAGGACGACGTGATCACGCTCGACACGAGGGAATTGCAGGAAGCGATCTGGATCAGCCGCGCCGACATCAAGCGCTCGCTTGCCGGCGATCCCGACGCGCCGATGGTCGCGCCCCCGCACTTCGCGATCGCGCACACGTTGCTGACGCGCTGGGCGAACGAGGCCTAGCCGGCCGCGACCTTCACCGCGTCGCAGATGCGATCGACCACCGCCGCGACCTGTCCCGCATCCTCGCCCTCGGCCATTACGCGGATCACCGGCTCGGTGCCCGACGGGCGGATCACCAGCCGGCCCTTGCCCGCCAGTTCGCCCTCGGCATCGGCGATGACCGCCTTGACGCTCGCGTCGTCGAGCGGCTTGCCGCCCTTGAAGCGCACGTTTTTGAGCAATTGCGGGAGCGGGTCGAAGCGGTGAAGGAGTTCGCTCGCGGGCAAGCCCGACCGCACCAGTTCGGCGAGGATCTGCAACGCCGCGACCAGCCCGTCGCCGGTCGTCGCATAATCGCTGAGAATGATGTGCCCCGATTGCTCGCCGCCGACATTATAGCCCTGCCCGCGCATCGCCTCGAGCACGTAGCGGTCGCCGACCGCGGTGCGAATCAGCTTGATGTCGTGATTCTGCAAGTGACGTTCGAGCCCCAGGTTGGACATCACCGTCGCGACCAGCCCGCGGTTCCTGAGCTTACCGTTTCGCGCCCAACCGGTCGCGATCACCGCCATCAGCTGGTCGCCGTCGATCACGCGCCCGGTCTCGTCGACCACGATCAACCGGTCGGCGTCGCCGTCGAGCGCGATGCCGATCTGGGCTCCGCTCGCGACCACCGTCTCGCACAATGTCTGCGGCGCAGTCGACCCGACCTGGTCGTTGATGTTGATGCCGTTCGGCGCGACCCCGATCGCGATGACGTCGGCGCCCAGTTCCCACAGCGCGGAGGGCGCGACTTGGTACGCCGCGCCGTTCGCGCAATCGACCACGACCTTTAGCCCGTCAAGCCGCAGGTCGTCGGGGAAGGTCGCCTTGGCGAAGTGGATGTAGCGCCCCCGCGCATCCTCGATCCGACGCGCGCGGCCGATCTCCGGCGCGGGGGCGAGCGCCACGTCGCCGTCGATCAGCGCCTCGATCGCCAGTTCGTCGGCGTCGGAGAGCTTGTACCCGTCTGGGCCGAACAATTTAATGCCGTTGTCCGCATAGGGATTGTGGCTCGCCGAAATCATCACGCCCAGATCGGCGCGCATCGACCGCGTCAGCATCCCGATCGCGGGGGTCGGCAGCGGGCCGACCAGCGTCACGTCCATGCCCACGGAGGTGAACCCTGCCTCCATCGCCGCCTCGATCATGTACCCGGACAGCCGCGTGTCCTTGCCAATCACGACGCGGTGCTTGTGGTCGCCGCGAACGAAATGCGCGCCCGCCGCCATGCCGACCTTCATCGCCATCGCCGCGGTCATCGGCGCCTTGTTGGTCAGCCCGCGAATCCCGTCGGTACCGAAATATTTCCTTGCCATTGCGCGTTTTTCCGTTCGCTATCTGGGCGTCTTGGCCGCCTCTTAGCGCGGCGAACGGGGAAGGGCGAGCATGAGCCAGGCGTTTCGGATTCTGACCGCGTTGGTGGTTGGGTTGGCAATCGGCATGGCGCTGGCCAACTGGGCGCCCGACGTCGGCGGGCACGTGCTGGTCGTCACCAAGCTGGTCGGCGGAGCGTGGGTGCACGGGCTGCAGATGGTGATCGTGCCGCTGGTAGTGGCGCTGCTGGTGATCGGCATCGCGGCGTCGGCCGAAGCGGCGAAGGCGGGGAAGATCGCGGCGCGCGCCTTGCTATTCTTCGTGGCCATCCTGTGGATCAACACGCTGATCTCGGCCTTCCTGATGCCGCTGCTGCTCCGCCTCTTTCCCTTACGCGCCGACTGGGCGAGTGCGCTGCGCGCCTCGCTGCCCCCGGCCAACCCCGATACGCATGTACCCACGCTGATCGAGTTTTTCGAAAAGATCGTGCCGACCAACATCCTCGATGCGGCGGCGAGCGACGCCTTCCTGTCGATGACCTTCTTCGCGATGGTGTTCGCCTTCGCGATCACGCGCCTGCCGCCTGCGCGCCGCAAGCTGCTCGTCGATTTCTTCCAGGCGATCGCCGACGCGATGGTGGTCGTGATTAACTGGGTGCTGGTGCTCGCGCCGATCGGCGTGTTCTGCCTGTCGCTCGGCGTGGGGATGGAGGCGGGCGCCGCGGCGTTCGGCGCGCTGGCGCATTACGTCGCGATGGTCTCGGCGCTCGGCATCCTCGTGCTGCTGTCGGCCTATCCGATGGCGATGATCGGCGCGCGGGTCGGGTTCGGCAGGTTCGCCCGCGCGGTGCTGCCGAGCCAGGTCGTCGCGCTCTCGACCTCCTCCTCGCTCGCGACGCTGCCGACGATGCTCAAGTCGAGCGAGGAACTGGGGGCGCCGGCCAGCGTGTCAGGCGTCGTCCTGCCCATCGCGGTCGCGGTGTTCCGCGCGACCAGCCCGGCGATGAACCTCGCGGTCGCGCTGTACGTCGCGCACCTCACCGGCACGACGATCGGCCCGGCGCAGCTCGCCGCTGGGGTTGCGACGGCGGCGATCACGACGATGGGATCGGTCAGCCTGCCCGGCACCGCGAGCTTCTTCGCCTCGGTCGCGCCCGTCTCGGTCGCGATGGGCGTGCCAATCGAGGCGCTCGGGTTGCTCGTCGCGGTCGAGACGGTGCCCGATCTGTTTCGCACGCTCGGCAACGTGACGATGGATGTCGCGGTCACCGCCACCATATCGGCGCGGAGCGGTGGTGGCGCGAAAGGCGAGACCGACCGCGAGATCGAGGAGATTCCCGGATGAAATACCGCACGCTCGGCACGCATGATGGCGGCCTGAAAGTTTCGGCGATCGGCATCGGCTGCATGCCGATGATCCGCGAAGGCAACATCAATTACGGGCATGCCGACGACGATGAGTCGATCAAGACGATCCACGAGGCGGTCGACCTGGGCCTGACCTTCTTCGACACCGCGGAGATGTACGGCCCGTTCTCCAACGAGGAACTGGTCGGCCAGGCGATCAAGGGCAAACGCGAGGGCCTCGTGATCGCGACCAAGTTCGCGATGACGTGGGATGGCACCAAGCCGACTGGTATCGACGGCAGCCCTGAGAATGCGCGGCGCGCGTGCGAGGGATCGCTCAAGCGGCTCGGGATCGACACGATCGACCTGTTCTACCAGCACCGCGTCGATCCCAACGTGCCGATCGAGGAGACGATCGGCGGGATGGCCGAGCTGGTGAAGGAGGGGAAGGTCCGCCACATCGCGCTGTCCGAAGCCGGCGCCGACACGATCCGCCGCGCCGCTAGGGTCCACCCGATAACCGCATTGCAGAGCGAGTATTCGATCTGGGAACGCGACGTGGAGGGCGAGATACTCCAAGCGTGCCGCGACAACGGGATCGGCTTTGTGCCGTATAGCCCGCTCGGCCGCGGTTTCCTGGCGGGGACGATCCGCAGCCTCGACGACCTGCCCGCCGATGACTGGCGCCACAACGACCCACGCTATCAGGCGGACACGCTGCCGCAGAATCTCAAGATCGTCGACGCGATCGCCGAAGTCGCGGGGCGGCACGGGGCCTCGAACGCGCAGGTCGCGCTGGCATGGCTGCTCGCACAGGGCGACGATATCGTCCCGATCCCGGGCGTGAAGCGCCGCGTGACGATGCGCGATTCGGCGGCCGCGCCCGACTTGACGCTGACGGCAGATGATCTCGCGACGATCGATGCCGCGGGCGGGACCGCCGGCGCCCGTTACAACGCGGCGGGGATGGCCAGAGTCAAACTTTAGGCGTCAAACTATAGTCAGCGACGGCGGCCTCCTCCGGCGAACCGGAGGAGGCCGGCCGATCACTTGACGCCGTGCATCCACTTCTTGAGCGGCCACGACAGTAGCAACAACAGCAGCCCGAGCGCGATCGCCACTTCGGCGATCGTGGTGAAGGTGCCGGTGTAGGTGTCGAGGCTGACCTTCAGGTTGGTGACCTGACCGCCCACCGTCTCGACGCTGGCGAACTGGGCGACGACGCCCGCGACGTATTGCGCGACCGAGATCGACAGGAACCACACGCCCATCATCAGCCCGACGATCCGCGTGATCGACAGCTTGGTGATCATCGACAGCCCGACCGGCGAGATGCACAGCTCCGCCACCGAATGGATCAGATAGAGGCCGGCGAGCCACCAGATCCCGACCTGGAAGTCCGGCCCGACATAGTGCGAGCCCCAGACGAGGAACAGGAAGCCCGCACCGACGCCCATCAGCGCCAGACCGAACTTGATCGGGATCGACGGCTCCCACCCGCGCCTGGCCAGCCACGTCCACAACATACTCATCAGCGGCGCGAGCGCGACGATGAAGAAGGCGTTGAAGAACTGCGTCTGCGGCGCGGTGATCTTAAAGTCGCCGAACACCGTCAGATTGGTGTTGCGGTCGGCGAACAGCGTCAGCGACGACCCGGCCTGTTCGAACAATGTCCAGAACACGACGTTGAACACGATCAGGATCATCGCCGCGAGCATCATCTGCGCCTCGGTCCGCGACCCCTTGACGAACGACCAGATCAAAATGCCCGGGATCGACACGACGAAGGTGCCGAACAGCAGCTTGCCCATCAGCGACAACGAGGCGAGATAGCCGATGAAGCCCGACCCCGGCACCGGCTTCGGCGTGTTCATCAGGTTGACAAACAGGAAGTAGACCACGGGCACCGCGACCAGCGCGCCGATATAGATAAGCAGCGCGCGGTCGGGACCGGTCCGCGCCGGCGGCTCGCCGACCGCCGCGAGCTTGCCGCCGTCGAACTGGATCAGCGTGTACGATACCAGCATGCCGAGCGCGGCGAGCCCGAAGCCGGCCCACCAGCCTACCGCGTCGGCGAGGATCGGGCATAATATCTGCGACCCGAGCGACCCCAGATTGATCCCCATGTAGAAGATCGTGAAGCCCGAATCGCGGCGCCGGTCGCCCTGCGCGTATAGTTCGCCGACCATCGTCGAGATGTTGGGCTTGAAGAAACCATTGCCCACCGACACCAGGCTGAGCGCGAGTAGCAGGATCATTTGCCAGAACGGGCTGCGGTCGCCCTTGGCGTCGAACCCACCCTTGGCGATGCTCTTCGCGGTCGAGCCATCGGCGTTAAGCAGCGAGACGCTGCCGTCCTCGTTCCCCTTGATCTCGAAACGCTTGCCGTTGTCGACCAGGACGCGCTTTTCCTCCTTGGCGGATGTCGGCGCATCCTTGAAATGGTCGACCTGCACTTCGTAGCGCTGGCCGTCGACCATCGCATAGGGCTTGGCCGTCTCACCGCCGAAACACAGCGTGAAATAGCCGATCGCCATGATGATCGCGCCGAACTTCACCGAGCGTTTCGACCCGAGATACTGGTCGGCGAGATAGCCCCCGATCAGTGGGGTCAGGTAAACGAGCGCGGTGAACCCGCCGTACAACCCCGTCGCTTCGCGATCGCCGAAGATGAAATGCTTGGTGAGGTACAGCGTGAGCAGCGCGCGCATGCCGTAATAGCCGAACCGTTCCCACATTTCGGTGGTGAACAGCCGCGCGAGCTGCCGCGGGTGGCCGAACCACGTCGCTTCCGCTGCCGGATTGGTATGGGTAATATCCGGCTCGCGCGGATTGTCCGCGGTCGGGGTGTCCACCATGGCATTCGCTCCCTGAACTCTTATGCTCCGCCGTCGAACACGCGGCGGATTGGATGGCGGCAACCTAGCGGCAAAGCCCCGGGTGTAAATACTACCGAACGGCGGCTAGATGAGCGCCATGTTCAACGACCGCTCCACCCCACTCTCGCTCCTCGCCACGCGCCGCTCGGGCAAGCCGCGCGACCTGCTCGCGCCGGGACCGGATGAGACGCAGCTGCGCGCCCTCCTCGCGATCGCCGCGCGGACGCCCGACCACGGCAAGCTCGCGCCGTGGCGCTTCGTCGTGGTGCCGACGGACAAGCGCGATGAGCTCGCGCGTGTCATCACCGAAGCATACCGCGTCGAACGGCCGCAGGCGGCGCGGCTGGAGATCGAGGCGCTCGTCCAGTTCGCGCACCAGGCGCCGACCCTCGTCGTCGTGCTGTCTTCGCCGAAGACCGAGAGCCACATCCCGTTATGGGAACAGGAATTGTCGGCAGGTGCCGCGTGCATGAACTTGCTCCACGCCGCGCACGCCATGGGGTTCGCCGGCGGCTGGCTGACCGGCTGGTCGGCCTATTCCGGTGCGGTGCGCGATGCGTTCGGCGCGGCCCCGGAACGGGTCGCCGGATTTATCTTCCTCGGCACACCCGCCAAGCAATTGGAGGAAAGACCGCGTCCCGATCTGAACAAGATTGTTTCAAACTGGCGCGCTTAATCGACTGGACGTATCCGCCAATTGCTGTATTAAGACGGCATGGCACTCAGCAACGACGATAGCCCGGTCTATATCCGCCTTCGCGGCGGCATCGCGGCCGCGATCCTGCGCGGTGAATATCGCGCCGGCGATCAGCTCCCCTCGGTTCGCGCGCTCGCCGCCGAACATGGCGCCAACCCGCTGACCGTGGCGAAGGCGTATCAGAGCTTTCAGGACGACGGGTACGTCGAGGTGCGGCGCGGGGTCGGCATGTTCGTGCTGCCGGGTGCCGCCGACAAGCTGCGCGTCGCCGAGCGCGACCGCTTCGTCAACGATCAATGGCCGCGAATCGCCGAACATATCGAATTGCTCGGGCTCGACGCGAGCGACCTGCTCGAACGCGAGCGCGTCTAGAACAGGCCCAGCGCGGCGACTTCTTCCGCCGACAGGTCGATCCCGAACATCATGCTGAGCCGCAGACGGTAGACGCGCGGGTCGTCGATCTGCGTCATGTTATCCTCGCCGCTGGCATGCCGGCCATATTTGCGGTCGTTCAAGGCGGCATAGCCCGTCGGCAACGCGATGCTCACGATCGACATGTCGACGAACCGCGTCCCCGGCGCGGTCGCGGTCCAGTGGTTCGACATGTCGAGGTCGGCCTGCGCGACGTCGGTGAGCAGAAAGCTGTATTGGTCGACCGGACCGCTGCCGCCGCGGCCGTCGGTGGCGCCGGACGGCCCGTCGCGGGTCAGCACCCAGCCGCGTTCGTCCTCGCTCAGCCGGAACAGCGCGCCATCGGGGGCGGTCGCCTCCGCGCCCGCCTTCAGCGGCATCGGCGGCGCATAGCTGCCGCCGAACCCTGCGTCGGCGATCCAGTCCTCCCCATCGATCGTGACCAGCAACAGCATGTGCGTCAGGCCGGGCGTCCCGGTCGCGCCGAGCAGTACGCGCGCCAGCAGGGGCCGTGCGGTGAAGCCGAACGCTGTCAGTGCGTCCCAGAACAGCCGGTTCTGCTCGAAACAATAGCCGCCGCGTTTCGCGGTCACGAGCTTGGCGAATACCGACTCGCTGTCGATCCGCACGCCGCGCCCGAGCCGGATGTCGAGGTTCTCGAACGGAATGGCGAGCCGATGCGCGCGCTGCACCGCCGCCAGCCCGAGATGGTCGAGCGTCGGCCGCGCGGGCAGGCGGATTCGCGTGAGATAGGCGTCGATATCGAAGCTCATGCGGCGAACAGGTGGGCGGACAGCGCGTACAGGCTCGCGGCGGGCGCGCTGGCCGCAGCGTGCAGCCCGAGCGCCTCGGGCACGATCTGCTCGACATAGAAAGCCGCGACCGCGCGCTTCATCGCGGCGAAGTCGTCGCCGCCCTCCGCCGCGACCCGGCCTTGGCGCTCCATCAGCCAGCCGCACACCGCGACCGACAGCATCGTCAGGAACGGATAGCTCGCGGCGAGCCGGTCGTCGGCATTGGCGGTCGCCAGCCGGCGCCCAACCTCGTCGCACGCATCAATCAGGTTGCGCAACGCGGCGTCCTCGGCTTCGGCGCGCATGTCGGCGATCAGCGCGTGGAACGCCGCGCCGTTCGACAGGCCGAGCTTGCGCCCGACCAGATCGGCCGCCTGAATGCCGTTGGTGCCCTCATAGATCGGCGTGATCCGCGCATCGCGGAAGAATTGCGCCGCACCCGTTTCCTCGATGAAACCCATCCCGCCATGCACCTGCACGCCCAGGCTCGCGACTTCGTTGCCGAGGTCGGTGGCGTGCGCCTTCGCCAGCGGGGTGAGGATTTCGAGCCGGCCCTTCGCCGCTTCGTCGCTATCGGCGCGGTCGACCATACTGGCGGCGAGATAGACCAGCGCCCGCGCCGCCTGGGTCTGCGCCTTCATCCGCATCAGCATGCGGCGCACGTCGGGATGCTCGATGATCGCGACCGGGGTCTTGTCGGGCGAACCCGCGCGGGCCGACTGGATGCGCTCGCGCGCGAACTCGACCGCTTTCTGCGTCGCCGCCTCGCCGACCTGCACACCCTGCAAGCCCACGTTGAGCCGCGCGTTGTTCATCATCGTGAACATCGCGCGCATGCCGCCGTTTTCGGCACCGATCAGCTCGCCGATGCAATCGTTGTGATCGCCGAACGAGAGCACGCAGGTCGGCGAGGCGTGGAGACCCATCTTGTGTTCGATCGACATCACGCGAACGTCGTTGAATCCGCCCGGATTGCCGTCGGCGTCGAGGCGGTATTTGGGGACGAGGAACAAGGAGATGCCGCGCGTTCCCGCCGGCGCGTCGGGCGTCCGCGCCAGCACGAGATGGACGATATTGTCCGCCATGTCGTGATCGCCGAACGAGATGAAAATCTTGGTGCCCGAAATCCGGTACGTACCGTCGCCGACCGGTTCGGCGCGGGTCTTGAGCGCGCCGACATCCGACCCGGCCTGCGGCTCGGTCAGGTTCATCGTTCCGGTCCACGCGCCGGTCGCGAGGTGCGGCAAATAAGCTGCCTGCTGCGCCGGTGTGCCGTGGTGGAGCAACGCCTCGATCGCCCCCACGGTCAGCGTCGGCGCGAGCGCGAAACCCATGTTCGCGGTGCCGAGCGTTTCGAGCACCGCGCTGGCCAGCACGAACGGCAGACCCTGCCCGCCGAAGTCGGCCGGCGCGCCGATTGTGCCCCATCCGCCCTCGACATAATCGTGATAGGCTTGGCGGTAGCCCGCGGGCATCTTCACGCCCTCTTCAGTCCATTTCGGGCCGTCGGTATCGCCCGCACGATTGAGCGGTGCCCATTCGCCCGCGGCGAATTGTCCCACGCCCTCTAGTACCGCATCGACGATGTCGGGGCTCGCGCCGGCGAAGCGCTCGGTCGCGGCGAGATCGGCGATCCGCGCGACATGGTCCAGGACGAACCGTTGCTCGGCGATGGCGGGGGTGAAGGGCATCGGGTTCCTCTCTGACTCGCAGGCGCTATAGCGTCGGGCAATGGACGCGCCAAACACCCGGATTCTCCCATACAACGCGCATAACACCGCCGAAGCCGCGGCGTTGATCGCGGCGGGCCAGTGCGTCGCGGTGCCGACCGAGACGGTGTACGGCCTCGCTGCCGACGCGACCGACGGCGCGGCGGTGGCGGGGGTCTATGCCGCGAAGGGCCGGCCGAGCTTCAATCCGCTGATCGTCCATGTGCTCGACGTGGCGGCGGCGAAGAAACTCGCGGCGTTCGATGCGCGCGCCGAGGCGCTGGCGGCGGCGTTCTGGCCGGGGCCGCTGACATTGGTGCTGCCGCTCAAGCCGTCATCGGGGATCGCGTCGCTGGTGACGGCGGGGCTGGAGACGATCGCGATCCGCGTCCCCGCGCACCGCGCGATGCGCGCGTTGCTGGAAGCGTGCGGCAAGCCGCTCGCGGCGCCCTCGGCCAATGCCAGCGGCACGATCAGCCCGACGCGCGTCGAGCACGTTATGGCGAGCCTCACGGACCGCATCCCGCTCGTCATCGACGACGGCCCGACGCGCCAAGGGATCGAATCGACCATCGTGCGCGAAGTGTTCGGGATGACTCGGATCCTACGCCACGGCCCGATTACCGGCGCGCAGGTGCTGGCGGCGCTGTCGACCGGCAAGCGCAAGGTCGACCGCTTCGACACCGGCGCCGACGCGCCGGAGACGGTCGAGGCGCCGGGGCAGCTGTCCTCGCACTACGCCCCGCGCAAACCCTTACGCATCGACGCACCGCGCGCGGCCGAGGACGAATGGATGATCGGCTTCGGTCCGACGCCGGGCGACGACACACTATCGGCGAGCGGCAACCTGACCGAAGCGGCGACGCGATTGTTCGACCTGCTCCACCGCGCCGACGCGAGCGATTTGCCGAAAATCGCCGTCGCCCCGGTTCCCGACGACGGTATCGGCGAGGCGATCAATGATCGCCTGCGCCGCGCCGCGCACCGCGACTAGGCGGTTTCGCTCAGCGCCTTCGACCGCGCGGCGAAGCTCTTGCGCAGCTTCTGCAACTTGGGCGGGATCACCGCGAGGCAATAGGGGTTCCGCTGGCCTTCGCCTTTCCAATATTCCTGATGATAATCCTCCGCCGGATACCATTCGGTCATCGGCTCGATCGTCGTGACGATCGGCGCGGGCCAGTTGGCGGCGTTGCGCTCGATCGCTGCCTTTGCCTCGGCCTCCTGCGCCACATCCACGGGGAAGATCGCCGAGCGGTATTGCGTGCCGACATCGTTGCCCTGGCGGTTGAGCGTCGTCGGATCGTGCGTCGCGAAGAAGATGTCGAGCAGGTCGGCGTACGTCACCTGGCTCGAATCGAACCCGACCTTGATCGCCTCGGCATGCCCCGTGTCGCCGCCGCACACCTGCTTGTAGGTCGGGTTCGCCACGCGGCCGCCGATATACCCGCTCTCGACGCTCTCGACCCCGATCACGTCCTTGTACACCGCCTCGGTGCACCAGAAGCAGCCCCCGGCCAGGATCGCATAGTCGGTCATCATGGGTCCTTTCGATTGGCCTCCGATATAGGTAGGGCAACGCCCGCAACAAAGGGATCGCGACGATGAGCAAGGGCAGTGTGCTGGTCACGGGCGGCGCGGGCTATATCGGCAGCCACGCGGTGCTGGCGCTGCTCGACGCGGGCTGGGGCGTGGTGGTGGTCGACAACCTTACGACGGGCTTCGACTGGGCGGTCGATTCCCGCGCGACGCTGGTCCGCGCCAATATCGAGGACGACGAGGCGGTGCGCGGCGCGATGCGCGAGCACCAAGTCGTCGCGGTGATGCACTTCGCCGGATCGATCATCGTCCCCGAATCGGTCGAGAACCCGCTCAAATATTACCGCAACAACACCGTCGCGAGCCGTGCGCTGATCGAAAGTGCGGTGGCGTGCGGGGTGAAGCATTTCATCTTCAGCTCGACCGCCGCGACCTATGGCACGCCCGACAAGGTGCCGGTGGCGGAGGACGATCCGAAGGCCCCGATCAATCCCTATGGCATGTCCAAGCTGATGACCGAGATCATGCTCAAGGACGTCGCCGCCGCGCACCCGATCAACTACTGCGCGCTGCGCTATTTCAACGTCGCCGGCGCCGATCCGCAAGGCCGCTCGGGCCAGTCGACCGCGGGCGCGACGCATTTGATAAAGGTCGCGGTCGAGGCGGCGACGGGCAAGCGCCAGTCGGTCGCGGTGTTCGGCACCGATTTCACGACGCCCGACGGTACGGGCGTGCGCGATTACATCCACGTCAGCGATCTCGCCGCGGCGCACGTCCACGCGCTCGACCGGCTGATCGAGGCGCCGACCGAGAACATCACGATGAACGCCGGTTACGGCCATGGTTACTCGGTGCTCGAGGTCCTCGACGCGGTCGACCGGGTCACCAACTTGCAGATCGAGCGCAAGATGGAGGGGCGCCGCGCGGGCGACCCGGCCGAACTCGTCTCGGACAACCGCAGGATCCTCGCCACTCTGCCGTGGCGGCCGCAGCACGACGACCTCGACCAGATCGTCCGCGACGCGCTGGCGTGGGAGCGGAAGCTCGCCGAACGCGGCTGATTTTGATCCGCTCACGCGGATTGCGACAAGACTAAAACGTCTTGCTGACCCCGAAGAAGAACGAACGGCGCTGGCCGAATTGCGGCGCGCCGACGCCGACCCCCGATCCGTCGCGGATCTCGTAGATGTGGTCGCCGACGTTGAACACGTCCGCGCGAATCTCGATTCCCGGTCCCTTGAACGTGTGGCTCGCGGTCAGGTTGAACACGGCATAGGAGGGCAGCTTCCCGCCATTGGGCACGGCGCCGTCCCTGCGCAGGCCCGACCCGTAGATCATCGACCCGCCAAGCTTGGTTCCGTCGGGCAGACGGTACGAAATGCCGCCCGACCCGGTCCAGGTCTGGTCATGGTCGAGATAGATGTAGTGGTTGGCGATGTACGCGAGGTCGCCGGGATCGAAGTTGAACTGCCCCGACACGATGTCCTCGCCCTGCGCCTTGGCATAGGCGATGTTGGCATAGGCGAGCAGCCGCCCGCGCTGATACGAGATCGACCCTTCGACCCCGTTTATCCGCCCGCGCGCATAGTTGAACGGCGTCAGGATGATCGGCGCGCCGAACTGGCCTTCGTCGACCAGATTCTTCGAGATGCGATGATAGGCGTCGATCCCGAGCGTCAGTGCTCCCTTCTTGAGCTGCGCGCCGAGGTCGAAATAATCCTGGCGCTCGGCGAACGGTATGGTGGCGAGTGGCGGATTGACGCCATCGTCGCCGGGCGCCTGCGCACTGGTGCCGCGGAACTGGAGCACGCTGGCCGCGCCGACATTGGCGAACGGCGCCGGCGAGAAATAGCGCGCATAGCCGCCATAGAGGGTCAGCCCCCCGCCCGCCTCGAGCACCGCGTTGATGCGCGGGCTGAATTGCGATTCGGCACGGAAGCCTTTGTAATGGTCGAACCGCCCGCCGAAATTGATCGTCAGCGGCGCGAATGGTTTCCATTCGTCCTGGAGATAGGCCGAATAAGTGCTCTCGGTCGCCGAATAATTGTCGGGAATGGCGATCGGCGCACCGGCCTGGTTGCCGTTGGCATCAAGCGGGAAGACGAGGCTTGTCGTCTGGCTGTTCGAACGGTCGCGCGAGATCACGACCCCGGCGCGAATGGTGTTCTTCGCGCTGAGCCGCCACGCCGCATCGATTTGGCCGCCGGCCGTGAAATCCTGCTTGAACGCGGTCTGCGCGATGCCGTTGAACAGCAATTCGCCGGTCACGTCCGGCCGGTACCGCAGCCCGGAGTAGCGCGCGAATAGCGAGAATTGCAGCGTCAGCGGCCCCGCGTCGTGGAGCAGGCTGGCGAGTCCGAACGCGGTCCGCTCGATCTGGCGCTCGTTGAGGTCGTCGCTCAGATAATCGGTCTGCCCATTGACGACATAGCCGTCGGTCGGGTGCAGCCCGCGCGGGTTGGGAATCTGGAAATACTGGTTCGAGAAGCCGCCGATCAGCGACGCGCGGTCGTTCGCGCTGAACGTATGATCGACATAGGCGAAGGCCTGATATTGATCGGTCCGGTCGTGGAGCGGGGAGCGGCCGGAATCGACCGCCTCGATCCCGCGGTCCGAGCGGCGATAACTGCCCGACAGGAAATAGTTGGTGTCGCCGCCCGACCCGCCATATTCGATGCTCGGCTCGATCGTGCCGTTGCTACCGCCATAGAGTGCCACTTCGCCGCCGTTGCGGATGCCGCTCTTGGTCGTGATGTCGATGATGCCGGCGGTGCGGAGACCATATTGCGCGGGCAGCGCGCCGGTGCGCAGATCGAATTTCTCGACCAGCCGAGGGCTGAGCGTCTGGCCGAACACCGACACGCCTTCGGGCAGGATCGTGCCGTTGACGCGATATTGCAGGTTGTTGTGGTCGTCGCGGACGTGGAGCTGGCCGCCGCCGTCCTGCACCACGCCGGGCAGCTGGAGCAGCACCTGGTTGAGTTGCTGATTGTCGCCACCGGGCAATTCGGTGATCGTCTCGTTCGAGATCGAATAGGTGGTGGCGCCGAGGCTAGGCTGGATCGACGCGCGCGCGGCGTCGAGATGGCCGGTGATGACGATGTCGCCCTTCTGCGGTGCATCGTCGCTGGCGGCGGGCGGCGGCGCGGGGGCGGGCGCCGGTTGTGGAGGGGCAGCGGCGGGGGCGGTCTGCGCCTGGGCCAACGCGGGCGCCAGCGCCGCGATCGCGGCGCCGATCAACAATGTATGTCGCATGGGTATTTCCAATCTTCACGAACCTGGGCCGGTCGACGGGCTACCCGCCGACCGAGCGGCAGCCCGGCTGCCGCAATTGTTTGTCGGTCAGGTCGTGAAGAGTGGAGGCGCGCGGCTTTGCCACGCGTGGGAGCGCAACGGAACGATGAACGCTGCAAAGGATGTGGCGGCATAGGCGACCGTCACCTCGACCGGCTTGGCCAAAGTGATCGAGCCGCCGAGCAGATAGGCGCCGAACAGCGCCTTTTCCTCGCACAACGGGCAGGCCGGTGCGGCGGGGGAGCGCTTCTGGTCGTCGGCCGTCGCCGTCGCGGCGCGCGCGATTCCGGCAATCGACCAACCCTGCTCCGTTCCCGAATGCGCGTGGGTCTGGGTAACGAAGCCCTGGCACAGCAACGCGAGCACGAGCCACAGCAACGCCAGCCGCGACGTCGCCCGATGGGCCGTCGCGACGATGGGATTGGGGCTGGAGGCGATGGATCGCGTCACGGCGTGGGACCTATGATACATTGTACCCGCCAGCAACCCCAAAACGTGTCGGGGCGTGCGGCGACGCTGGTGGGCCCGTCGGGACTCGAACCCGAGACCTACAGATTAAAAGTCCGTTGCTCTACCAACTGAGCTACGGGCCCGCACCAGAGCCGCGGCGCTTAGGGAGAGGGGCGCGCCGGGTCAACCGCGCGGCCAATTGGCGGACGGTCAGCCCGGTCAGCGGGTCGCGCCAGTCGGGGGCGATCTGCGCGAGTGGCTCGAGCACGAAGGATCGCTCGCGAAACGCCGCGTGCGGGATCGTCAGCCGGTCGTCGGCCCAAACACCGTCCGACCACATGACGATATCGAGGTCGATCACGCGATCGCTCCAGCGTTGGCCGGGGCGGCGGCCGAAATCGGCTTCAATCGCTTTCAGCCGGTCGAGCAAGGCGGGCGGAGCGTCGGCGGTCTCAATCACCGCCACCGCATTGACGAAACGCCGCGCCGACGGTCCGAGCGGCGGCGTGTCGATCATCGACGACACCGCGACCACCTCGCCAACCGCCGCCAGCGCCGCGCGCACTTCGTCGGCCGGGCCGCCGTGACGGCCGCGCCGGTTCGAACCCAGGGCAATCGCATAGCTGGACGTCATGACGCCGCTGCGCGTACCGCAGGCGCGTGAACTTTGCACCCAGCCCGCTCCCCGCCACCGAGCCACCGCACGATTGCCCGCTCTGCCCGCGGCTGGTCGCGTTCCGCGAGAAATTGCGTGGCGAATATCCCGAGTGGTGGAACGCGCCGGTCCCGGCGTTCGGCGATCCCAATGCCTGGCTGTGCATCGTCGGCCTCGCGCCGGGCAAGCACGGCGCCAACCGCACCGGGCGGCCGTTCACCGGCGACCAGTCCGGGCCGCTGTTCTTCGACACGCTCGCCAAGTTCGGTTTCACGCGCGGGACGTACGATGCGCGGCCCGATGACGGGCTGGCGCTCGACGGCGCGATCATCTGCAATTCGGTCAAATGCCTGCCGCCGCAGAACAAGCCGACCCCCGCCGAAGTCCACACGTGCAGGGCTTTCCTGCAACGCCAGGTCGACGCGCTGCCCAACGCGCGCGTCTTCATCGCGCTCGGCCAGATCGCGCACCAGTCGGCGGTCAAGGTGCTGGGCGGGCGGCTCCCCAAATGCCGCTTCGGGCACCTCGCGGAACACCGCATGCCCGACGGGCGCGTGCTGATCGATAGCTATCACTGCTCGCGCTACAACCAGAATACCGGGCGGCTGACGCCCGAAATGTTCGAAGCGGTGTTCGCGCGGGCAGTGGAGTTGCGGCCCTAGCACGCGTGGATATTCAGCGGGCTCGCGCAGCCAAATTGCTACCAATGTAGGATTTCATCTGATCTACCCTGATCGATGAGCACTCCGGCAACCACGCTTCCCGGTCCTGCGGCCGTGCCGTTCGCGGCTGGCGCGACACCATCGCTTCGCGGCAGCGCCGGCGTGGCGAGACAGGCGCCTGATTGCCGCGCCAGTGGCGCGCAATCGGCGCGTCGGTGGCGCGCAAAGGTCGCGTCACCGGCGCATCACGGACGCGAACCGGCGCAACTCGCCCAAAACACCGCCCAGTGTCAACTTTGTGAACTTAGGCGTACCGATGCATGCCTTAAATATCCTCCACCAGCCGCCCGTACAGCTCGGGCCGGCGGTCACGGAAGAAGCCGAACGCGGCACGGTGGCGCTTGACGCGGGCGAGGTCGAGGGTGGCGACGATCACGCCTTCTTCCGCGCGGTCGAGCTCGGCCAGGATGTCGCCGCGTTCGTCGCAAATGAAGCTCGTGCCGTAGAAGGTCTGGCCGTGCTCGACGCCGACGCGGTTGGCGGCGACGATCGGCACGACGTTCGACACCGCATGGCCGACCATCGCGCGCCGCCACAGCCGCGCGGTGTCTAGCTGCGAGTCGTGCGGCTCGCTGCCGATCGCGGTCGGGTAGAACAAAACGTCCGCGCCCATCAGCATCATCGCGCGCGCGGTTTCGGGATACCATTGGTCCCAGCACACGCCGACGCCGAGCGTCGTCTTGTCCGGGCCGTCCCACACCTTGAACCCGGTATTGCCGGGGCGGAAATAGAATTTTTCCTCATAGCCGGGCCCGTCGGGGATGTGGCTCTTGCGGTAGACGCCCGCGACCTTGCCGTCCGGGTTCACCATCGCGAGGCTGTTGTAGTGGTGCGGGCCGTCAGCTTCGAAGAAGCTGGTCGGGATCCACACCTTCAGCTCGGCGGCGAGCGCCTGCATCGCGACCACCGACGGATGCTCGGCGGTCGGCCTGGCCTGCGCGAACAGCCCCTCGTCCTCGACCCGGCAGAAATATTCGCCCTCGAACAGTTCAGGCGGCAGGATCACCCGGGCACCCTTGGCGTGGGCCTCGCGCACCAAGCGCGACACCTTGGCGATGTTGCGAGTCGTATCGTTGGAAAAGCCGAGCTGGAGCGCGGCGACGCTGATCTGGGTCATGATCCCCGCCATAGCGGGACCGAGCGGAAAGTGGCAGTCCCCCAACCAGCTTCAAGGGAGTTCGTGATGGAGAGGATGTTCGAGAAGATCGCGGAAAAGGTTGCAGGATGGGCGGGCCGGCCACCGGCGTTCATTGCCGCATTGCTGATCGTCATCATATGGGGCGTGACGGGACCGATCTTTCATTATTCGGACACGTGGCAACTGATCATCAACACCGGCACGACGATCGTCACCTTCCTGATGGTGTTCCTCATCCAGAACGCGCAGAATCGCGACGGATCGGCGATTCAGGCCAAGCTCGACGAGATCATCCGCGCCACCAGCGACGCCCGGAACGGCTTTATCGGGGTCGAGCATCTGACCCAGCACCAGCTCGAATTGCTCAAGCTTGCGATCGAGAAGGATTGCGGCAAGGAATCGAGCAACCACCGGTCGGTGGAGCGGTTGTTGCGGCGGATGGGCTAGACGGTCAGCCCGGCCAATAGCTTGGGCAGCGCACCCGATTCGCCACGCGCTTCCGCGATGAAACGATCCTTGAGTGCGGGCGACCGCTGCACCGCCGACAGCCCGAGCCGGCGGATGGCGTTGGCGGTGTCACCGGGGATGCCGAACAGGCGAGTCAGCCCATCGGTCGCGAGGCTGACCATGAAGGTGTCGAGGCTGCGCCAGCGCTGGTAGCGCTTGAGCAAGGCCGGGTCGCCGAGGTCGAGTCCGATTCGCTTGCCGTCGACCAGCACCTCGACCAACGCGGCGACATCGCGGAAACCGACGTTGACTCCCTGCCCCGCGATTGGATGAATGCCGTGTGCGGCGTCACCGACCAAAGCGAGGCGTTCGGCGGTGATCGTCGCGGCGTGGTGAAAGCCAAGCGGATGCGCGAAGCGCGGGCCGAGCCAGGTCAGGTCGCCGAGGAACCCGCCCATCTTGCGGCTCAATTCGGCAAGATACCCGCGCTCGCCGAGTTTCTGCATCCCGGGCGCCTGCGCGGTACGCACCGACCAGACGATCGCCGAGCGGTGCCCGCGCGCGTCGTCGATCAAGGGCAGGATAGCGAACGGCCCTTCGGGATAGAAGATTTCGTATGCGACGTTCTCATGGCTGAACTCGTGCCCGATCGAGGTCACCAGCGCGACGTGATCGTAGCTCCAGCGCGCGGTGTTGAGCCCCGCCGCCTCGCGCGTCGGCGAGTTGCGCCCCTCCGCCCCGACCAGCAGCGACGCACGGACTTCGCTGCCGTCGCTCAGCGTCGCGCGAACGCCGAAGTCGTCTCGCACGACTTCGTGCGCGCTGGTCCGCATCCGCAGATCGACGCGGCTCGCCGCCCCCGCCGCGTCGAGCAACGCGGTGCGAAGGTCGCGATTCTCGAACATCGTGCCAAGCGCGTCCTCGCCCTCCTGCGGCACGAAATCGAGTGCGCCGGGCTTCAGCCCGTCGCTCACCCTGATGCCCTCGATCGGGCAGCCCTTGCCCGCCAGCCGGCCGGCCACGCCGATCGCCTCGAGCATCCGCATCGGCGCGCTGGCGATCGCCGAGGCGCGCCCGTCGAACCCCGGCGCGGTCACCACCGCCGGATCGGCCGGATCGACCACGACGCTGGTCAGCCCGTGCGCATCGAGCGCCACCGCGAGTGCGCTGCCGACCAGACCGCCGCCGAGAATGAGGACGTCCGCTTGATTCATGGCAACCGCCCTAGCGCGCCGCCCCCCGTCGCACCAGCTTGACGGCGGACTCGGCAAGCGCGAGAATCTAGCGCGAACGAACAGCGGACATTTCGGGGGTATCGATCATGGCGAGCCGCGCGCAGCCGCCGCTTTGGCGCGAGACAGTGAAGGCGGGCGCGGCGCGCGGCTGGCGGATGGTCGGCGCGATCGCGGTGCTGACGCTGACTCTAGCGCTCGCCGCCGCCTTGCTCACCTATCGTTCGGGCGATCCCTCGCTCAGCACCGCGGCGGGTGGCCCGGCGGAAAACCTGTTCGGCACGCCGGGCGCGTTCATTGCCGACCTTGCGCTGTCGATCCTCGGCCTGCCGGTGAGCGGGCTGCTCGCGGTCGGCGCGATCTGCGGGCTTCGCCTGTGGCGCGACGAGCCGATTGGGCACTGGGGACGGATGCTGACCGTTGCCACCGTCGGGATCGCGTTGGTCGCGACGGGCTTGGCCTTCTGGTCGCCTGCCGCATCGTTGCGCTGGCCCGCGGGACTCGGTGGGCTGGTCGGCATGGTCGTGGCGGGCGCGCTCGATTGGGTCATCACGCTGATCGGCAACCCGACCGCCATCCTGTGGAGCGAGCGACTGGTCGAGCTCGCCTTCGTCATCGTGGGCGCGGTGGTGTGGTTCATGAGCTTGGGACTCGGCCTGCCGCGCATGCCGCGGATCGCGCTCTCCGCCCGGTCCGAACGGCTGACCGACCGGCGCGAACCCGCGCCCGCACCCGAACAGACGATCCGCCAGCCGCGCGCGCTCGCGCTGCCCGACGCGCGCCCGGGCCCGGTGATCGCCGAACGCAGCGCCGCCGTCGCGCAACCCAAGCCTGCGCGCGGCCCTAAACAGGCCAGCCTCGACCTGCGCGACAATTACCGCCTGCCGACCCTCGATATGCTCAAGGCGCCGCCGCCCTCGGCCAACGGCCCGGTCGACAAGGCTGCGCTCGAGCGCAACGCGCGGCTGCTCGAAACCGTGCTCGACGACTTCCACGTCAAGGGATCGATCATCGAAGTGCGTCCCGGCCCGGTGGTGACGATGTACGAGCTCGATCCCGCGCCGGGGATCAAGGCGAGCCGCGTGATCCAGCTTGCCGATGATATCGCGCGCAACATGTCGGCGATCTCCGCGCGCGTTGCGACCGTACCCGGCCGCACCGTGATCGGGATCGAGCTGCCCAATGCCAAGCGCGAGACGGTGAGCCTGCACGAGCTGGTCGCGAGCGACACGTTCGAGGATCAATCGGCCTCGCTCCCGCTGATTCTCGGCAAGAATATCGCCGGCGATCCGGTGGTGGTCGACCTCGCGCCGATGCCGCACCTGCTCGTCGCGGGCACGACGGGATCGGGCAAGTCGGTCGGGCTTAACTGCATGATCCTGTCGCTGCTCTATCGGCTCAACCCCGATCAGTGCAAAATGATCATGATCGATCCCAAGATGCTCGAACTGAGCATGTACGACGATATCCCGCACCTGCTCGCCCCCGTCGTCACCGATCCGGCCAAGGCGGTGCGCGCGCTCAAATGGGCGGTCGAGCAGATGGAGGAGCGCTACCGCCAGATGTCGTCGGTCGGGGTGCGGAGCTTGGCGAGCTTCAACGACAAGGTTCGCGCGGCAAGAGCGAAGGGCCAACCGCTCGGGCGCAAGGTCCAGATCGGCTACGAGAACGGCAAGCCGGTGTACGAAGAGGAGCAGCTCGACTTCCAACCGTTGCCGCAGATCGTCATCGTCGTCGACGAGCTCGCCGACCTGATGATGACCGCGGGCAAGGAGGTCGAATTCCTGATCCAGCGGCTCGCGCAAAAGGCGCGCGCGGCGGGGATCCACCTGATCATGGCGACGCAGCGCCCGTCGGTCGACGTCATCACCGGCGTCATCAAGGCGAACTTGCCGACGCGGATCAGCTTCAACGTCACGTCGAAGATCGATTCGCGCACGATCCTGGGCGAACAGGGCGCCGAGCAGCTGCTCGGCAAGGGCGACATGCTGTACATGGCGTACGGCAAGCAGATCAGCCGCGTGCATGGGCCGTTCGTGTCGGACGACGAGGTCCGCGCGGTCGCCGATCACTGGCGCGCGCAGGGGCAGCCCGATTACGTCCAGTCGGTGACTGAGGAGAGCGACGACGGCTTCGCGCTCGACGGCGCGCCGCTGGGCGAGGATTCGGCCGAGGATCAGCAATATCGCGGCGCGATCCAGTTAGTGGTCGAGAGCCAGAAAGCGTCGACCAGCTGGCTTCAGCGCCAGATGCGGATTGGTTATAATTCGGCCGCGCGCCTGATCGAGCGGATGGAGAAGGACGGCATCGTCGGACGCCCCGACCATGTCGGCCGCCGCGAAGTGCTGCGCGACCGCGACGGCAACCCGCTCTGATCCGGCGCGTTCACAACGGGTTCAAGACGGCCGCGCCATCGCTCGCGGCACCTTTAGGAGAAATTCCGTGACGTCTCGCGCCCTCGCGCTGCTTGCCCTACCCGCCCTCGTCGCCGCAGCGCCCGCTGCCTCGCCCGACCTCGCCAAGATCCAGGCGCACCTCGCGGCGGTGCGATCGATGACCGCGACGTTCACGCAGACCGACCGCAACGGCAAGACGCTGACCGGCACCTTGTCGCTCAAGCGTCCGGGCAAGATCCGATTCCAGTACGAAAAGGGCGTGCCGATCCTGGTCGTCGCCGACGGCAATTCGCTGTGGTTCCTCGATTATTCGGTGAAGCAGAAACAACGCTGGCCGATCGGCGGGTCGCCGCTCGGCGTGCTGCTCGATCCGTCCAAGGACATTTCGCGCTATGCCAGGATGGTGCCGACCGCCGACCCGGCGATCCTGTCGGTCGAAGCGAACGACCCCAAGCATCCTGAATATGGGCGGATCACGCTGATCTTCGAAAAGAACGCTTCGGCGCCCGCCGGGTTGATGCTGCGTGGCTGGGTGGCGCTCGACGCGCAGAACAACCGCACGACGATCCGGTTGTCGGGCCAGAAGTTCAACGTGCCGATTTCCGACGGAACGTTCCGCTTCAACGACCCGACGCCGACGGCTCCGCGAAAATGAATGTTCCGTTCATCTGGGCGACAGCATTGTCCGACTAATACAGTCATCGCGGATGTGGGGCGGTTCAGGATTTTCCCCCTGTTGCCTGGAACGGCCCATTTCCCGCCTGCGTGACGAACGCTAGGTCGGCCCTCGCTCCATGCCCCCGGAGCGGGGGCCTTTCTGCGTCTGGCGGCATGGCGCGTGCCGCGCCAAGACTCGCCGGTCGCACGGCCGGCGGCGCTCCGCGCCGACCGACGACGCGGCTTTGCCGCGGCGGGCAGGTGACGAACCCCTTCCGACCCCCTAAGTCCTCTCCCGTGAAGATCGTCTCCTGGAACATCAATTCGGTCCGTTTCCGCATCGAGATCGTCGAGCGGTTCCTGCGCGAGGCCGCGCCGGATATCCTGTGCCTCCAGGAAACCAAGGTGATCGACCAGGACTTCCCGCAGGAACCGTTCCGTCGGCTCGGTTACAAGACGATCATCCTCCACGGGCAGAAGATGCACCACGGCGTCGCGATCTTGAGCCGCGTGCCGCTCGCCGAGGACGACCGGTTCGACTGGCAGGCCAATCGCGAGGCACGGCACGTCGGAGTGCGGCTGGCGAACGGCGTGCGGCTCGAGAACGTCTACGTCCCGGCCGGGGGCGACATTCCCGACCGCGACCTCAACCCCAAGTTCGGGCAGAAGCTCGATTTCGTCGGGCGGATGGCCGCGTGGTCGGCGAGCCTCGATTGCCCGACGATCCTGGTCGGCGACCTCAACATCGCGCCGCTGCCGAGCGACGTGTGGAACCACAAGGCGCTGCTCAAGGTCGTCAGCCATACGCCGATCGAGGTCGAGGCGCTAACACGGCTCAAGGATTCGAACAGCTGGGTCGACCTCGGGCGGCATTTCCATCCGGCACCGGCGCGGCTGCACACGTGGTGGAGCTATCGCTCGCCCGACTGGACGGTCAACGACCGCGGGCGACGGCTCGATCATATGTGGGCGACCGCCGATGTCGCCGCGGTCGCCACGTCGCACACAGTGTTCGAGGCGTGCCGTAACTGGCTCAAGCCATCGGACCATGTCCCGATCCTGACCGAGTTCGACCTTTGAGCACGCGCGACGTCGCCCGCGCGATCGACTCGCTGCGGCGCGGCTGGCCGATCGCGATTGGCGGGGGCGGCGATCCGGTCGGGCTGCTCGCGATCGAGACTGCCGACGCGGGGCGGCTGGCGGCGTTCGATCCCGCGGGCGACTCGCCGATCCTGCTGTCGGCGGGGCGCGCGGTGACGCTCAAGCTCGCCAACCAGATCGAGGCCGCCGTTCCCGATTCGCCGGTGCTGGTCGAGCGCACCTTCTGGATCGATTTCGACTGCGCGGTGGCGCTCGCCGACCCGCAGCTCGACATGGCGACGCCGATGAAGGGACCGTTCCGCGCGATCCCCGTCACCGACGCTGACGTCATGGCGGCAGCCCTCGGTTTGGCGCGGACAGCCGGGGTTCTGCCCGCCTTTTTTGTCGGCGTCGCGAGCGAGCCAGCGATCTCCATTGCCGACGTCGCGGATTTCGAGGACCCGATCCACCTGGCGATCGCCGCCCGCGCGCACCTGCCCGTCGCGGGTTCGGAACGGTCGGAGATCGTCGCGTTCCGTTCGCCCGATTCGCCCGGCGAGCATATCGCGCTGATCGTCGGCCAGCCCGACGGCAACCCGCCGCTCGTCCGCCTCCACAGCGAGTGCCTGACCGGTGACGTGCTCGGCAGCCTGAAGTGCGATTGCGGGCCGCAGCTGCACGCCGCGATCTACGCGATGGAGAGAACCGGCTGGGGCATCCTGCTATATCTGCGGCAAGAGGGACGCGGGATCGGGCTGGTCAACAAGCTGCGCGCCTATGCACTGCAGGATCAGGGATTCGATACGGTCGACGCCAATACGCGGCTCGGCTTCGCGGTCGATGCGCGCGATTTCCGCGTCGCGGCGCGGATGCTCGACCTGCTCGGGCAGACGCGGATCCGCTTGCTGACCAACAATCCGGAGAAGGTCCGCGTGCTCGAGGCAACCGGAATCCAAGTCGCCGAACGCGTGCCCATTGCGCTCCCGCCCAACCCGTTCAACGCAAAATACCTAGCGACCAAGCGCGACCGGACCGGGCACCAGCTCTGAACCGCGCGGCGGAAGTTGACACTAAGTTGACACTATCGGCGTCGACATCCGGCCTGTCGCTCGATCCGTTTATCGCCGCCCCTGCCAAAGAGCAGCAACGACGGTTTCACACGAAATCCTACATTTCCAGCAGTTTCGTGACCTCGGCGAAATCGCTCGCCACAGCGTCCACTCTCGCCCCACGCAACCGGTCGGCGTGGTCGGCCGCGCAATGGCTCCCCGCGCACAACCCGATCACGTACCCGCCCGACGCCACCGCGCCGGTCGCGCCGACGATCGAATCCTCGATGATCGCGCAGTCGGCGATCGCGACGCCGAGCTGGTCTGCAGCGAATAGATAGAGGTCGGGCGCGGGCTTGCCGTGTATCACGTGCTCGCGGCCCGAATAGATATGATCGCCGAACGCGCCACCCAGCCCGATATGGTCGAGGTGACGGCGGATCCAGCGGGTCGAACTCGACGACACTACCGCCCTGGGCAGATCAGCGGGAAGCGACTCGACGAAATCGACCGCGCCGGCGACTTCGCCGATCCCCTCGGCCATCACGCGGTCATCCTCCGCGGCGCGCGCGGTATGAAAATCCGCCGGCAGCGGGCGGCCGATCCACGCCTCGACCTTCGCCAGGAAATCCGCCCCCGAATAGCCCATAAAATTGGCCATCGACTGCTCGGGCGTGGTCGGGTGGCCGATGCCGGTCAGATAATCGGCGATCTGCTTGTTGCCGACATATTCGCTTTCGATCAGCACCCCGTCGAAATCGAATAGGAGCGCCCCGAACTTGCGGGCGATTGATCCGGGGGATCGATCGCTTCGGGGCGATCCCGCGAACCTCACGCGCGCGCCCCGAACAGTGCCGATCCAACGCGAACGTGCGTCGCGCCGAGCGTCACCGCGGTCGCGAAATCGCCCGACATCCCCATACTCAACCCCGCCAGCCCATGGTCGCGCGCCAGCTTGGCGAGCAACGCGAAATACGGGGCGGGCTCGACGTCGGCAGGCGGCAGCGCCATCAATCCGGCGAGCGGAAGATCGGCGGCACGCGCTTCGGTCAGCAAGGCGGGCAGGTCGGCAACCGCACAGCCGCCCTTCTGCGGCTCGTCGCCGATATTGACCTGGATGAAGCACGCGGGCCGCTTGCCCGCCGCGTCCATCGCCTTGGCGAGTACGGTGACCAGCGACGGCCGGTCGAGCGAATGAATCTGGTCGAACAGCGCGACCGCTTCGCTCGCCTTGTTCGATTGCAACTGGCCGATCAACGCGAGGCGAATGTCAGGGTGCGCCTCGCGCAATGCGGGCCACTTGGCCTGTGCTTCCTGTACGCGATTCTCGCCGAACACGCGTTGTCCCGCGGCGATCAGCGGCTCGATCGCCTCGGCCGGATGCGTCTTCGACACCGCGATCAGCTCGACCGCATCGCTGCGCCCGGCAAGTTTTTTCGCGCGCGCGATCTGGTCGAGAACGCCGGCGAGCCGCGCGGCGGGGTCGTCGGTCGTCATGGCGGGCGCTATAGAGAGCACCGTGCCACGCCGCCACCCCCTCCCGCACCCCCAAATAACCAGGGTTTGGCTGATGACCGACGAGCGGCAGGGTGACGAACTGTGGGCCGCGCTGCGGCGGTTGCCGCGCGGAAGCGGGGTGGTGTTCCGGCATTATGCGACGCCGGCGGCGGAGCGGCAGGCGTTGTTCGCGCGGGTGATGCGGGTCGCGCGCGCGCGCGCGCTGGTTGTGGTGCGCGCCGGGGCGTGGTGCGGGGTTGGCGCGGACGGGGTGCACAACGGAAGGGGCGTGGGACTGCGCACAGCGTCGGCGCATTCTTGGGGTGAGGCTAAGGCGGCCGTGCGCCGGGGAGTGGATATGGTGTTTGTGTCGCCGGTGTTTGCGACGCGCTCGCATCCGGGCGGAACGGTGCTTGGCGTCAAGGCGGCCGAGAAGATTGCGCGGCGGCTGCGCGTGCCGGCAATTGCGTTGGGCGGGATGGATGCGGCGCGATTTCGCCCGCTGCGCGCGTTCTACGGCTGGGCGGCGATCGATGCCTGGACAGCGACGGTTGAAAGCCCGCCGCGGCAAAGCCGCGTCGTCGGTCCTCGCTCCCGCGACGCCGGCCGGACTTCTTGCTGATACCTGATTTAGCCCTGCTAAATCAGGGCAAGAAGTCAGAACTTAAATGTCGTCCCGACGTACACCGCCTGGCTGTCGGCACGATTGTCGGGCAGCGGTGTCAGGCGGTCGCGGTCTTGCGACTTGTAGCGTACACCTGCGGTCACATCCAGGTTGCGGCGGAGCGAGTAAGCGCCGCCCACATTGATCATCTGCGGCGTGTCGCTGGTCAGCGCCGTGTCGGTCGACGGACGGTCGGTCACGGCCTTCAGCTTCGACGGCTTGCTCAGGTTGAAGCCCGGCTCGATCCGGCGACCGCTGAACGAGGTGCCCAGATCCATCTTCGGCGCATCGCCGGGGACGGTCAGCCGCTTGGCGGCGGTCGTCGAAGTGAGATTGTACGCGATCGGCGCAACACCGACCGACGGCGGCGCGATATCGGCGCTCGACCCGCGCAGCGTGACGATTCCGGCCTTGGGCGTGTTGATCTGCAGCGCCACCGCGATCGGGCGACGCGCACCGCTGGTGTCGGCGGGGGTGAAGCGGAACGCGGCGTTGCCGATCCCGTTGCGCGCGATCAGCGCCGCCAGCTTCGGGTCGGCCGAGGCGGGCGTGAAGAAAATCCGCTGCGGCAGCAACGACCTGGCGGTCCGATGCGCCGTATCCGGGGTCCCGAACGCGGGCATCGCGAACGCGCCGGCGACGGCAAGCGCCCCGACCAACGTTCCGACAATTGCCCGCTTTGCGATCACGGCGACTCCGACCGACTCTCAGTTCAGACTCGCCCTATCACGGATCGTTCCATCGCCGCCACCGACAATGCGCTTTTCACGGCAAGTGTTGCATCATGTCCACATGGGCGGAACTGGCCGACTCCACGATGCGCGCTTGCGGCGCGGCCTTGAGCATCTATAGATGCGCGTCCGTCCTATCTGTGTCAGGAATTGTCGATGACTCGTTTGCGCACCGCCGCGTATCTGGCCCTGTTGCTGCCGCTTGCCGCCTGCAGCCATGGCAACAAGGCCCGCATGCAGGCGGACATCGCCGCGTCCAAAGTCACCACGATCGGCGTCAACGCCTATCTGTGGCGCGCGACGCTCGACACGCTGAGCTTCATGCCGCTGCTCCAGACCGATTCGAACGGCGGCGTCATCGTCACCGACTGGTACGTCAATCCGTCGGCACCGACCGAGCGGATGAAGGTTACGGTCACGATCCTCGACCAGGATCTGCGCGCCGACGCGGTCCGCGTCGCGGCGCTGCGTCAGGTCAATCAGGGCGGGCAGTGGGTCGCGGCCCCGGTGCAGGCGGCGACCGTCCAGAAACTCGAGGACATCATCCTTACGCGTGCGCGTGACCTGCGTCGCGCTGCCGTCGCCAATTAGGTAAACCCGGTGGGCGGGTAATGCCCGCCCAACAGGAAAACGATCATGTCACGCTTCAATCCACTGAAGGCCGACGCCCAGTGGCAAAAGGTGTGGGACGAACGCCAGACGTTCGCCGCGAAGGACGATAGCCCCAAGCCCAAGTCGTACGTGCTCGAGATGTTTCCGTACCCGTCGGGGCGGATCCACATGGGCCACGTCCGCAACTACACGATGGGCGACGTGCTCGCGCGCTATCGCCGGATGAAAGGCATGGAAGTGCTCCACCCGATGGGGTGGGACGCGTTCGGCATGCCGGCGGAAAACGCCGCGATGGAAAAGGGCGTGCATCCGGGCGGATGGACCCGCCAGAACATCGCGACGATGAAGGCGCAGCTGAAGCGGCTGGGATTCGCGCTCGACTGGAGCCGCGAGTTGGCGACGTGCGAGCCCGACTATTACGGGCACGAGCAGGCGCTGTTCCTAGATATGCTGGCGGCGGGGCTGGTCTATCGCAAGGAATCGTCGGTCAACTGGGACCCGGTCGACATGACCGTGCTGGCCAACGAGCAAGTGATCGACGGGCGCGGCTGGCGGTCGGGGGCGCTGGTCGAGAAGCGCAAGCTCTCCCAGTGGTTTTTGAAGATCACGCAGTTCGCCGATGAGTTGCTTGAGGGGTTGGGCGAGCTCAAGCATTGGCCCGACAAGGTGCGGCTGATGCAGGAAAACTGGATCGGCAAGAGCCAGGGGCTGCAGTTTCGCTGGAAGATCAGCGACGGCGGCGAGGTCGAGGTCTTCACCACGCGCCCCGACACGATCTTCGGCGCGAGCTTCGTCGCGGTCGCGGCGGACCACCCGATCGCGCAAAAGGTTGCGGCAGGCAACGCCGATGCAGCCGCCTTCGTCGAGCTGTGCAAGCAGGGTGGGACTACCGCCGCCGAGCTCGAAACGCAGGAAAAGCTCGGGTTCGACACCGGGTTGACCGTGACCCACCCGTTCGACGAAGCGATCAAGCTGCCGCTCTACATCGCCAATTTCGTGCTGATGGAATATGGCACCGGCGCGGTGTTCGGTGTGCCCGCGCACGACCAGCGCGACTTCGAATTCGCCAGCAAATACGGTCTGCGCATCCGCCGTGTCGTGTCCGATGGTGACAAGACCGACCCGGCATTCGCCGAAGCCGAGGCTTATGGCGGCCCAGGAACGCTGGTGAACTCGCACTTCCTCGACGGGATGGACGTCGAGGAGGCCAAGCGCGAGGTCATCACGCGCGCGGAAGGCGGCGGCTGGGGCCACGGCACCACCGTCTATCGCCTGCGCGACTGGGGGGTGAGCCGCCAGCGGTATTGGGGCACGCCGATCCCGATCGTCCATTGCAGCGCGTGCGGCGCGGTGCCGGTGCCGCGCGATCAGCTGCCGGTGGTGTTGCCCGAGGACGTGTCGTTCGACATTCCCGGCAATCCGTTGGACCGCCACCCGACGTGGAAGCATGTCGCCTGCCCCTCGTGCGGCGGCGAAGCGGTGCGCGAGACCGATACGCTCGATACCTTCGCCGATTCGTCGTGGTATTTCATCCGCTTCGCGAGCCAGCCCCGGGACAAGGCGTTCGACCGGGCGGTGGCCGAGCAATGGCTGCCGGTGGGCCAGTATATCGGCGGGGTCGAGCATGCGATCCTGCACTTGCTCTACGCGCGGTTCTGGACGCGGGCGCTGCGCCACATGGATATGCTCGACGTAACCGAGCCGTTCGCTGGCTTATTCACGCAAGGCATGGTGACGCACGAGACGTACAAGTCCGCCGAGGGCAAATGGCTGTCGCCCGACGAAGTGCGCGGCGGCAAGGAAGTTGCGACCGGCCAGCCGATTACGGTCGGCCGCATCGAGAAGATGTCGAAGTCGAAAAAGAACACGATCGATCCCGAGCCGATCGTGGATCAGTACGGCGCCGACGCGACGCGGTGGTTCATGCTATCCGATTCGCCGCCCGAGCGTGACCTGCAATGGTCGGAGAGCGGGATCGAGGGCGCGTGGCGCTTCACGCAGCGGCTTTGGCGGCTGGTTGAGGCGATCGAGGACACCGACGGCACCGACACCGCGCTCGACCGCAAGCTCGCGCAGACGATCGCGGGGGTCGCGACCGATATCGAGGCGCTGCAGTTCAACAAGGCGGTCGCCAAACTGTACGAACTGGTCAATGCGATCGAAAAGGCCGCGCCGTCGGCGTCGCGCACCACGGCGACCCGGGCGCTGGTCCGCCTCGTCGCGCCGATGACGCCGCACCTCGCCGAGGAAGCCTGGGCTGCGATGGGCGGGGAGGGGCTCGTCGCTGACGCCGAGTGGCCGAGCTACGACCCCGCGTTGCTGGTCGAGGACGAAGTGACGATCGCGATTCAGGTCAACGGGAAGCTGCGAGACACGCTGGTCATGCCCAAGGGCAGCGACAAAGCACTGGTCGAGGCCGCCGCACGCGCCAGCGCGCACGTGATTCGCGTGCTCGATGGCGCCGAACCGAAGAAGGTGATTGTCGTACCCGACCGTCTGGTCAATCTGGTGGCATGAAGCGACTCGTCCTCCTGCTCGCCCTTGCGCTCCCTGCCTGCGGGCTGCACCCACTGTACGAAGGAGGCGGATCGGGACCGGTCGCGCGCAGGCTGGCGCAGATCGAGGTCGCGCCGATCGCGGGTAAAACGGGCTATCTGATGAGCAACGCGCTGCGCGACCGCCTACCCGGCTCGGATGGCGGGGCGGCGAAATACCGGCTCGAGGTGAAGCTCGACGATTCGATCGTCGGTCTCGGCGTGCGCAGCGACAACACCATCACGCGCGAGCGCCGCTCGCTGCGCGCACGCTACCAACTGGTCGATGCCGCGACCGGCGAAACCTTGCTCGACGCGACCGCCGGGTCGGATGCCGGGATCGACGTCGTCAGTTCGGAATATGCCACGATCGCGGCCGAGAACACCGCGCTCGAAAACCTGTCGAACATCGTCGCCGATCAGATCGTGACGCGTATTGCGATCTACACGCGCCGCGCCTCGGCCAAGTGAAAGCGTCCGAAAATCAATTGATTAGCGCATTGGACGCGGCGTCGCCGGCGATCCGGCTCTACCTGCTTCACGGCCCCGACGAAGCCGGCGCCGCCGACCATGCCGCCAGGCTTGGCCGCGCGCTCGGCACCGATGCGGAGAAGGTCGCGATCGACGGATCGTCGCTGAAGGGTGATCCCGGTCGCGTGGTCGACGAGGCGCGATCGCTCGCGCTGTTCGGCGGGCGGCGCTGGATCCTGGTCAGCGGGGTGGGCGACGACGCGCTCGAGGCCGCGCGGTTGCTGATCGCCGAGCCGCATGTCGAACATCCGGTCGTGTTTCTGGGGCCGGGCCTGCGCGGCAAAGGCAAACTGGTCGAGTTCGCGGTCGCCGAACCTGCGGCGATGAGCTTCGCCTGTTATGTGCCTGACGGTGCCAATGCCGATCGCATGGTCGCGGGAATCGCGCGCGACCAAGGCCTGCGCCCGACGCAGAACGCGGCGCGGCGGTTGATGACCGCATCGAACGGTGACCGCGCGGTGATCGCGCGCGAGATCGAGAAGCTCGCGCTCTACCTCGACGCCGCCGCCGACCGGCCGCGCGACCTCGACGACGATGCGCTCGACGCGCTGGGCGCGGAATTGGGCGACGCGCAGATGTCCGACGTCGTCGATGCCGCGCTGGAGGGGCGCGTGCGCGATATCGCGCGCGCACTCGGCCGTTTCACCGAATCGGGCGGCGCGGCGATTCCATTGCTCCGCCAGATGGTGCGCAAGCTGATGACGCTGGCGGCGATGCGCGCCGAGGTCGAAAGCGGCAGGCCGGCCGCTGCGGTCGTCAAGGCACGCCACGTCCACTTTCGCGAGGTGGCCAGCACCGTGCGTCAGGTCGAGCGATGGAAATCGGCGGACATCGCGGCCGCGATCGACCGGCTGCGCCGCGCCGAACGCGCGCAGATGGCAGCGGGCGGGGCAGGGGAAATCCTGTCCGACGTGGCGATCACCGAAACGACGCGCGCTGCCGCAAGAGCGCGCTAAATCAACGACTTAGATCGGTTCGCCGGTCAGCCGCTGGCACACCATGTCGAGCTGATCGAGCGTCGAATAGGCGACCGTGAGCGTGCCGCCCTTGGGACCGTAGCTGATCTTCACGCCAAGCCCGATCACGTCGCTCAACTGGCGCTCGAGCGCGGCGATGTCGGCGTTGCGCCCACCGCCGCCGCTCGAACCGCCGCCGGCGTCGCCGGTCTTGGCCGAGCGCGCGAGCCGCTCGGTGTCGCGCACTGACAATCCTTTGGCGACGACCTCCGCCGCGAGCCGCTCCGCATCGGGGGCGCCGATCAACGCGCGCGCATGCCCCATGTCGATCCGGCCATCGGTCAACAGCGCCAGCACGCCGTCCGGAAGATCGAGCAATCGCAACAGGTTAGCTATATGACTGCGCGATTTGCTGACCAATTTGGCCAGCGCTTCCTGGGTATGGCCGAACTCGCCGATCAGCCGCTTGTACGCCTCCGCCTCTTCGACCGCGTTGAGGTCGCGACGCTGGATATTTTCGAGCAGCGCGACCTCGAACGTCTCGGCATCGTCAAGCTCGCGCACGATGACGGGGACTTCGTGGAGCCGCGCGCGCTGCGCCGCGCGCCAGCGGCGTTCGCCCGCGACGATCTGGTAATTGCGGCCGTGCGGGCGGACGAGGATCGGCTGGAGCACACCGCGCGCTGCGATCGATTGCGACAGTTCGTCGAGCGCCGAATCGTCGAAGGCGCGGCGCGGCTGGCCGGGCTGGGGGGTCAGCGCACCCACGGGCATCATGCGGATTCCCGCAGACGCCTCACCCTTTGTCGGCACCGGCTCGGCGGCGATATCGCCGAGCAACGCATTGAGACCGCGACCCAAGCCGGGGCGGGGCTTTCGCGACTCGCTCATGCCGCGATCGCCGGCTTGGCCGGGGGCAATCGCCCGATCAACTCGCGCGCTAGCGCCATATACGCCTCCGATCCCGAACACCGATAATCGTAGATCAACGCCGGCACGCCGTGGCTTGGCGCCTCAGACAGCCGCACGTTGCGCGGAATGACGGTATCGAACACGACCTTACCCAGCACGGCGCGGACATCCGACGACACCTGCTCGGTCAAGCGGTTGCGGCGATCGTACATGGTGAGCGCGACGCCGAGAATCGCGAGCCCTGGGTTGAACCGCGACCGGATTCGCTCGACCGTGCTCAGCAGCTGGCTAAGCCCTTCTAAAGCAAAGAATTCGCACTGGAGCGGCACGAGCAGCGAATCGGCTGCCACCATCGCGTTGATCGTCAACAGGCCGAGCGAGGGCGGGCAGTCGATCAAAATCACATCCCAGCGGTCATCGGTCGCCGCCAAGGCGTGATCGAGCCGATGCGTGCGCTCCTCATAGTCGACGAGTTCGATCTCGGCACCCGACAGGTCGACCGTCGCGGGCACTATATCGAGCTTGGGGACCGCCGTGGCGATGGCCGCGTCGGAGACGGCAGCTTGGCCGATTAACACTTCGTAGCTCGAAACCGCGCGATTGGCGCGGTGGATGCCCAGTCCCGTCGACGCGTTGCCCTGCGGATCGAGGTCGACGATCAGCACGCGCTTCCCCGTCGCGGCGAGCGCGGTGCCGAGATTGATCGCGGTGGTCGTCTTGCCGACCCCGCCCTTCTGGTTGGCGACCGCGATGACGGTCATCGCCGCCTCACGCCGCGCGCGACGACGATCGCCGAATCCGGATGGGTGACGCTCTGTTCCACGTGGAACACTCCATGCCACGTCCGCCGAGCCTCCGCCACCTCCTCGTGGGCGCTCGTGCCCTTTGGAAGCAGCCAGATCGTCTCATTATCGGCGCAACGCTCAGCCGAAGTGAACAGTGCGCCGATCCGCGACACCGCACGTGCCGAAATGACTTTCGCCTTTTCACGTACGGACTCGATTTTGGTGGGTGCAACTACGACGTTGTCGAGGCCCAGTTGTGCCACCGCCGCACCAAGATATTCGGCGCGCAAGCGGCGCGGCTCCACCAGGATCATCTTGCGCTCGGGCTCGACGGCGGCAACGGCGAGTCCCGGGAATCCGGCTCCCGTCCCGACGTCGATCCACCGACCTTCGGGTCCCCACGCCACCAACTGGAGCGAATCGACGATATGGCGCGACCAGATCGAATCGAGCGTCGATCGCGCGACGAGATTCTGCCGATCGCTTTCCGCCATGACGATCGCCGCCAGCCGATCGAGCCGGTCCATCGCCGTCGAATCGAATCGCGCCGCGGCCCAGGCGCGCGCCTCCTCCTCGGTCACGCCGCGCGCCGGCTGGCGTGGAGCAGGATGGCGGTCATCGCGGCGGGCGTGACCCCGCGAACGCGCCCGGCTTCGGCGAGATTGTTCGGACGCGCGGCGGTCAGGCGTTCGACCATCTCGATCGACAAACCCGGAATGGCGGCAAAGTCTACGGCGCCCCCCAGGATCACGCCCTCGCTCGCGCGCAGTTCGGCGACTTCGGCTTCCTGGCGCTCGACGTAGGGCGCGTAACGCGCATCGTCGATCGCCTCGGCAAGGACCGGCGTCATGACGCCGGCCAGGTCGGGCGCGACGTCGGCGAGATCGACGCCGGGGAAGCGAAGCCAGTCGCGCGCGGCGCGGCGCGCACCGTCCTGGGCAACGCCGGTGTGCGCCAGCGCGCTAGCCGAAATCGGATGCGACAGCGCTTGGTCGATGGTGGCGCGTTCCGACTCGCGGGAGCGGAGATGGCGCAGCCGATCTTCGCCGAGCAATCCTGCCTCTTCCGCGATCGGTGATAGCCGCGTCTCGCCATTGTCGGCGCGGAGCCGCAGGCGGAATTCGGCGCGCGCGGTGAGCATGCGATAGGGCTCGGTCACGCCTTGCAGCACGAGGTCGTCGACCATGACGCCAAGATAGCTTTGCGCGCGGTCGGGCAGGAACGGTGCGAGGCCAAGCGCGCTGGCGGCGGCGTTGGCACCAGCGACCAACCCCTGCGCCGCCGCCTCCTCATATCCCGTCGTGCCGTTGATCTGGCCCGCGCAGAACAACCCGGGGAGCGTGGCCAGCTCCAGACGGTGATCGAGCGAGCGCGGGTCGAGATGGTCGTACTCTACCGCATAACCAAACGCCGTGATCCGGGTACGCTCCAGCCCAGGTACCGATGCGATCAGGGCCGTCTGGGCGTCGGCCGACAACGACGTGGAAATGCCGTTAGGATAAACGGTCGCGTCGTCGAGTCCTTCCGGTTCGAGGAAGATCTGGTGCCCGTCGCGGTCGCCGAAGCGGTGCACCTTGTCCTCGATCGACGGGCAGTACCGCGGGCCGGCACCTTCGATCGCACCGCCGAACAGCGGAGAATCGCCCAGCGCCGCGCGAATGATATCGTGCGTGCGCTCGGTCGTGCGCGTAATCGCGCAGGCGAGCTGGGGAAGCGGGCGGCTGCACGACAGCGGCGACATCGTCCAGTGCTCGTCGTCCGACGGTTGAGGCTCGAGCCGCGCCCAGTCGATCGTTCTACCGTCTAGGCGCGGCGGGGTGCCGGTCTTGAGCCTCGCCATCGGCAGCCCCAGCGCCCGCAACTGATCCGCCATCGCCGTGGCCGCGCGCTCGCCCAGCCTGCCGCCGACCTCGCGGTCTCCCCCGCGAAACATCCGCGCGCCGAGGAATGTCCCCGTCGCGAGCACTACCGCGCGCGCCGCAACGGCGGTGCCATCGGCCAGTACGATGCCCGCGGTGGCACCGCGTTCAATGAGAAGGGATGCTGCCTCGCCAGAGAGGATGCTGACCCGGTCGTGTTCCTTAAGCAGCGCGCGCACCGCCACCGCAAAGCGCATGCGATCGGCCTGCACGCGTGGCCCGCGCACTGCGGCACCCTTGCTGCGGTTGAGCATGCGATAATGGATCGCTGCCGCATCCGCCGCTCGTGCGATAATGCCGTCACACGCATCCACTTCGCGCACGAGATGACCCTTGCCGAGGCCACCGATACTCGGGTTGCACGACATCGTGCCGATATTGCCGGCGTCGAACGTCACCAACGCCACGCGCGCGCCGCAACGCGCGCCCGCAGCGGCCGCCTCTACCCCAGCGTGGCCGCCGCCGACGACAATGACATCGAATTTACTCATGCGCGGCCGGTTAGCAGCTTGTTCCACGTGGAACACTCATTTTCCGACACAGAATTTGCCGAACAGTGCGTCGAGCATGGGCTCGATCCCCACGTCGCCCGTTATGCGCGCGAGCGCGCCATTAGCGCGGCGCAAAGCGTCTGCCACGACGAGTTCGTCGCTCGACCCGACATCACCCAACGCCTCTACCGCTTCGCGACAATGGCTAATCTGGCGTTTATTCAGCGCCAAATCTCCGGGTTTGGGAAGCAATGCAGCGGCTCGTCGTGCCACTTCGCCCCACAGCGTTTCCACCGATTCAACGCTCCGCGCCGATACCGCCAGCGCTGCCCCGGGAGGAAGGCCGGCGCGGCCCGGCAGATCGGCGCGGGCGTGAATCTGCAGCATCGCTGGCGAGGGTGGCGGATCGTCGCCCAGCCACAATGTGATGTCGGCGCCGGCGATCGCTTCGTCGGCGCGCGCCATGCCGATTCGCTCGATCGCATCCTCGCTGTCGTCGCGTAGCCCGGCGGTGTCGGTCAGCACGAACGGGATGCCGTCGCGCGCGACCGCGACCTCGATCCGGTCGCGCGTGGTGCCGGCGATCGGCGAGACGATCGCCGCCTCGCGTTGAGCCAGGGCATTGAGCAGGGTCGATTTTCCGCTATTGGGCGGCCCCGCTAGCACCACGCGGACTCCATCGCGCAGCCGCTCGACCGGGGGCACGGCGAGTATCGCGATCATCTCCGCCGCGGTCGCCCGGGCGCGGTCGCGAATGTCGTCGAGCAACGCATCAGGCACATCGGCCTCGTCGGCGAAATCGAGCGACGCTTCGAGTTGAGCGGTCAGTCCCAGCAGGCCCGTTCGCCACCCCGCGATCCGCCGCGACAAGGCGCCATCGGCCATGGCGAGCGCCGCGCGCCGCTGCAATTCGGTTTCCGCCATCAGCAGGTCGCCAAGGCCCTCTGCTTCGGCGAGATCGATCCGACCGTTGGTAAGCGCCCGCCGGGTAAACTCGCCGGACTCGGCTCGCCGCAATCCCGGTTGCGCCGCCAGCGTTGCTTCCACTGCTGCGACCACGGCGCGCCCGCCGTGGAGGTGAAATTCGACCAAATCCTCGCCGGTCGCGGTCGCCGGCCCCGGAAACACGAGTACCAGCGCCCGGTCGAGATGGTCGCCGCTGGCGGGGTCGCGCAACGTGCGAACACGCGCTTCACGCGGGGCGGGCAACTCTCCGGCGAGCGCGCGGCCGGCCGCCAGCGCCCCCGGACCACTGATCCGCACGATCGCGATCGCGGCTGGCGGCATCCCCGTCGATGGCGCGAAGATCGTCGTCATGGGCGCTTCCGGCCACCGTCTTGGCGTCAATCCTTCTTCTTGCCTGTCGCGCTGTCGAACAGCCCGCGCCAGAACGCCATGCTGGCATCGCCCATCGGCATCCAGTTTTTCATCATGTTTTCAAGTATTTCCGGCTTGATCACGGCACCGTCCATCGCGCCGAGGATCGATTTGATATAGACATCGTGGATTGGCGACAGGTCGGGCAGGCCGACCGCGCGGCGCGCTTCCTCGGGAGTGCAATCCACCTCGACATTGATCTTCATCGCGAACCTTCCCGCTTGAGCAGCGTCGGCGTGCTGCTACCGTGACGCCACTATGCCCCGTTATCGCGACGGCTAGCAAGGAGAGCGACGATGACCGCGACGATCAGCATCGAGACATTCGACGGCGACGGCTCGTTCTCCGCGCACGTCGCCGAGCCGGCCGGCGGGAGCGCGAGCGCGGCGATCATCGTGATCCAGGAGATTTTCGGGGTCAACGCCGGCATTCGCCGCAAGTGCGACCAGCTCGCGGAAGCGGGGTATCTGGCGGTCGCGCCCGATCTGTTCTGGCGGCTCGAGCCGGGGATCGAGCTCGACCCCGATATCCCCGACCAGTTCCAGGCCGCGCTGAGCTGGATGCGCAAGTTTGATCAGGACATGGGCATCCGGGATATCGAGGCAACGATTCGCGCCGCGCGCGCGAAGGTCGGCGGCGGCAAGGTTGGCGTTGTCGGTTACTGCTTGGGTGGGCGGCTCGCATATATGACTGCAGCGCGGACCGACGTGGACGCCAGCGTCGGCTATTACGCGGTCGGAATCGACGGGCTGCTCGGCGAAAAGCACGCGATCGCGCGGCCATTGATGCTCCACATCGCGGGCGCCGATCATTTCGTGACGCCCGATGTCCAGGCTGCGATGCACGCGGGGCTCGACGATCATCCCAAGGTCACGCTGCATGACTATCCCGGCGTCGACCACGGCTTCGCGACAGAGTTCGGCAAGCGACGGGTCGACGATGCGGCAACGCTCGCCGATGAGCGGACGATGGCATTCTTTCGCGATAACGTCAGTGGCTGAACTGAAGTCTTTCCTGACGCCATTCCTGGGCTAATTCCGTGTGCAGTTTTTCCAGATCGATCAAAAACGAGAACGAAAGTTGGTTGCCGGCTGCCAAATCGATTAGCTCATCCTTCGATCTGACCAGGTAAATTCGCTGAGAGCTGACAACCAGATGCCTGATGGGGCCGGCCTTATCTTCGAGCACGGTTTCCTCTGCCTTCCATGGAAGACGCTGAAGACCCTCCAGAGCTGACTTTAATGCAGCGACCGACGCACCGTTTCTGAGAAGGGTAGCGATGGTTTTCAGCACGAGGATATCGCGAAACGTGTACTTGCGCCTCGTTCCCCGATGCTTGGGACGTCTCTTGGTGGGGACGAAAACGCCCGTCCTTTCCAAATAGCCGATCATTGCCACGGAAGGGAGGCCAGCAAGAAGCGCTGCTTTTCGCGCGTAATGGCTGTCAATAATCATAGTTGTTCTCAGTAATTTAAATATAAAATCGTGGTGAGCACTAGGAAATCTTTCGTAAGCGAACTTATATCTACATATTGTGCTAAAAAATACTTTGACCCACTAGATACGGTGTCACATGATTGTTGGGCGACATGAGGTCGCGGAAAGGAAGCCGATATGCATTATCAGAAATATAAGGACGGGACGCAGTGGCGTTGGCGGCTGCGGGCGGCAAACCACGAGATCATCTCGTCCGGCGAATCGTACGTGCACGAGCGCGATTGCGACCATGCGATCAGCTTGAACAAAAGTTCGTCGAACGCCCCCGTGCATACGCAGTAAGATTCGGCGGACGCGCCGATTTGGGGCCCTCGCTATCGCGATAGTGGGGGCCTTCTGCTGTCCGCCAAAGACCGATCACAAGCCAATCAGCTTCAACACCCCGATGTCGCGATCGACCAGGCCGTGATAGATCATCGACCCGGCGACATAGAGGATTACCAGCAGACCGATATAGGCGGTCCAGCGATAGCGTTCGATTACGCGCGCGATGAAATTGGCGGCGACCGCCATCAGCGTCACCGACAAGCCGAGTCCGAACAACAGCACCGCCGGATGGTCGCGCGCCGCGCCGGCGACGGCGAGTACATTGTCGAGACTAAGCGATAGGTTGGTGATCGCGACTTGGACCGCCGCCTGGCCGAAGGTCTTGCCTTTCACACCCTCGATTTCAGGCGTCGACGAGTCGTCATAGACCGTCGGCGCGCGTTTGGGACCGATATCGCGCCACAGTTTCCAGGCCACCCACAACAGCAGCAATCCGCCGGCGAATAGCAGCCCGACAATTTGGAGCAATTGTGTCGCGACCAGCGCGAAACCGATCAGGCAAATCATCGCCAGGACGACACCCAACGCGAGGATCTGCTTGCGTTGCTTGGGTTGTAGCCCGGCGGTCAGCGCGCCGAGCACCATCGCGTTATCGCCGGAGAAGATCAGGTCGATCAGGATCACCTGGCCGAGCGTCGCAAGACCCGCGGCGGTGAAGACGTCGGCGATGCTGAAATCCTGCATGGAGCGCGCGGCCTACCGCTTTAGCGTTGCTAAAGCGAGACTTAAGCGCGCTACCGGCCGGCCTCGCTACGGCGAGGTCCGACGACGCGGCTTTGCCGCGGCGGGTATCGGCGTAAACAAAAACGGCGCGGAGTGAATCCGCGTCGTCGGCCGGGCTTTCGGCCCGCCGGCCGTGCCGGTTCGAGTCCTGAAATAGCGAGGCTATTCAGGCCGAACTCGTCATTGATTCATTGAATCGAAGAAATCCTCATTGGTTTTCGAATTCTTCATTTTATCGAGCAGGAATTCCATCGCGTCGATCGTGCCCATCTGCATCAGGATGCGGCGCAGGACCCACATCTTCGACAGCTTGCCCTGGTCGACCAGCAACTCTTCCTTGCGCGTGCCCGACTTGCCCACGTCGAGCGCCGGGAAGATGCGCTTGTCGGCGACCTTGCGGTCGAGGACGATTTCGGAGTTGCCCGTGCCCTTGAACTCTTCGAAGATGACTTCGTCCATGCGGCTGCCGGTATCGATCAGCGCGGTCGCGATGATCGAGAGACTGCCACCTTCCTCGATGTTGCGGGCGGCGCCGAAGAAGCGCTTTGGGCGCTGCAACGCATTGGCATCGACGCCGCCGGTCAGCACCTTGCCCGAGCTCGGCACGACGGTGTTGTAGGCGCGGCCGAGACGCGTGATCGAATCGAGCAGGATCACGACGTCCTTTTTGTGCTCGACCAGCCGCTTGGCCTTTTCGATTACCATTTCGGCAACCTGGACGTGGCGCGTCGCGGGCTCGTCGAAGGTCGAGGAGACGACCTCGCCCTTCACCGAGCGCTGCATGTCGGTGACTTCCTCGGGGCGCTCGTCGATGAGGAGCACGATCAGGAAGACTTCGGGATGGTTGTCGGTGATCGCCTTGGCGATGTTCTGCAGCATCACCGTCTTGCCGACGCGCGGGGGTGCCACGATCAGCGTGCGCTGGCCCTTGCCCTGCGGGCTGACGATGTCGATGACGCGCGCGCTCTTGTCCTTGATCGTCGGGTCGATCGCGTCGAGCGTCAGCTTGCTCTCGGGATAGAGCGGGGTGAGGTTGTCGAAATTGACGCGGTGGCGCACCGCATCGGGATCGTCGAAATTGACCGCCGTGAGCCGCGTGAGCGCGAAATAGCGCTCGCCGTCCTTCGGGCCCCGGATTTCGCCTTCGACCGTGTCACCGGTCCTGAGACCGAATTTACGGACCTGGTTGGGCGAGATGTAGATGTCGTCGGGGCCGGCGAGGTAATTCGCCTCGGGGCTGCGCAGGAAACCGAACCCGTCGGGCAGCACCTCGATTGTGCCCAGCCCCATGATCTGGTCGCCGTTTTCGGCCTGCTCTTTGAGGATCGCGAACAGCAGGTCCTGCTTGCGCAGCGTCGACGCGCTCTCGACGCCCAATTCCTCCGCCATGGCGACGAGTTCGGCGGGAGCTTTCTTCTTGAGATCTTTGAGATGCATTTCGGGCGTGTCCGGGAATTTTTCGGGGGATTTTTCGAGCGTCTGTCTGCGAAGGAACGCGACAATGCTGGAGGGGAAGGCTGAACGCGCCGGGGAGGCGTCGCTCGCCGACCGGACTTATGGACGTGGCCCGATCAAGTCAAGGCGGTCAGAAGGGTTTGACGATCACCAGAATGACGATCAGCGCGACAAACAAGGCAGGCAGTTCGTTGACCAGGCGGAGCTGTTTGCTCGTCAGCGTCGCATTGCCGGCCGCGAGCTTCTTCGCATAGGCGGTCATCCAGCCGTGATACCCCGTCATCAGGATCACCAACAGCAGTTTGGCGTGGAGCCAGCCTTCCTGCCAATGCTGGCCGACCGTCGCGATCGTCAGCCCGAACACCCAGACCAGGATCATCGAGGGGGTCATGATGATGCGGCGCAGCTTGCCCTCGCGCTCGACCCATTTGTCGGCCTCGGGCGTGCCGAGCGATTCCTGGTGATGGACCAGATAGCGCGGGAGCATGAACAGCCCCGCCATCCAGAAGATCACGAAGATGACGTGCGCCGCCTTCAGCCACAGATAGATCGAGGCGAGGAAGTCCATGCCTAGTCCCTTATGATAGCCCGCACATCGGCGTCACGGTCATGGCTTTCCCCCAAACCCGCCCCGATTCAAGAGTCATATAGAATATATAGAAGAAGGTTGTTGAAGCTGTTGGCGCGTGGATGCCGGGGTTTATGCGGCTGTCCCGCAATCACCCACAGCTTGACCGCGGCGGTTCCTCGCAAACGCTGCGATTCGTGGTCGCCATCCCCGTTTTCCACAGCCTGTGCGGGGAACGATCGGCTGTTGGCGGCGCTGTGGATAGCGGACCCGTTTTTCCACCGCCCGGCGTCGCTTGGCGGAGCGGACGGGTTGCGCTAGCGGTTTTGCCGATGTTGCCCACAGGGTTTCCGGATCGCTGATTTGCGTCTCCATCTCCACCTCCTGTCCGACTCCACCGGCGAGACGCTGGAGAATATCGCCAAGGCCGCGCTCGCGCAGTTCGACGATGTCGAGACGATCCGCCATTTCTGGCCGATGGTGCGCAGCGAAGCGCATCTCGAGCGCATCCTGCAGGAGATTGCGCACAATCCGGGACTCGTGTTGTTCACTTTGGTGTCGAGTGAGATGCGCCGCGCGCTGGAGACGCGGTGCCGCACGCTCGGCTTGCCCGCGGTTGCGCCGCTTGATCCGGTCAACGACGCGCTCTCCAACCTGCTTGGCCAGCAGGCCAAGGCGCGGCCGGGGCGGCAACATGTGCTCGACGCCGCCTATTTCCAGCGCGTCGACGCGATCCAGTTCACCATCGCCCACGACGACGGGGTGAACTGGGAGAATTGGGAGGAGGCCGACATCGTCCTCGCGGGCGTGTCGCGCACGTCGAAAACGCCGACGAGTATCTATCTCGCCAACCGCGGGTACAAGACCGCGAACATCCCGATCGTCCCCGAATCGCCGCCGCCGCCGATGCTTTTCGAGTTGAAGAACCCGCTCGTCGTCGGGCTGACCACAAGCGCCGACCGGCTGATCCAGGTGCGGCGCAACCGGCTGCTGTCGCTCAACCAGAACCCCGAGACGGCGTACGTCGATCAGGAAGCGGTGACGCGCGAGGTCGCCTATGCGCGGCGCATGTTCGCCGACAATGGCTGGCCGGTGATAGACGTGACGCGCCGATCGATCGAGGAAACCGCGGCGGCGATCATCGGCATGGTCAACGACCAGGCGGGCGATCAATGAGACTGATCCTCGCCTCGCAAAGCGCCTCGCGCCGGGCGATGCTCGATGCCGCGGGAGTCGCGTATGCCGCGGAACCGGCGCGCGTGGACGAGGATGGCGTCAAGGCGGCGATGGCCGGACAACCCCCGCGCGACATCGCCGATGCGCTCGCCGAGCTGAAGGCAATCAAGGTGTCGCAGGCGCACCTGCAAGCGCTGGTGCTCGGGAGCGATTCGATCGTCGCGCTCGCCGACGGGACCCTGCTCGACAAGCCGGTCAGCCGCGACGACGCGGCCGATCATCTGCGCGCGATGTCGGGTGGGACGCACGACCTGTGGAGCGCGGCGGTGGTCGCCGAGGCCGGGCGTCCGGTATGGCGCCACGTCGAGCGCGCGCGACTCGTCGTGCGGTCGCTGTCCGCCGACTTCATCGATTCGTATCTCGACCGGGAATGGCCCGCGATCGCCGGGTGCGTCGGGTGTTTCCGGATCGAAGGGCCGGGGGTGCAGTTGTTCGCGAAGATCGACGGCAGCCATTTCACCGTGCTCGGCATGCCGCTGCTGCCCGTCCTCGATTATCTGCGGGTGCGCGGGGAGTTGGCGTCATGAAATACGCGGAAGTGATCGGCGACCCGATCGCGCAGTCGAAATCGCCGGCTATCCACGGGTTCTGGCTGACGGCGCTGGGGATAGACGCCCAGTATCGCGCGATGCAGGTGAGTGCCGAAGGATTGGGCGACTATTTCGCTGAGCGCCGCGCCGACTCCGACTGGCTCGGGTGCAACATCACCATTCCGCACAAGCTCGCCGCGCTCGATTTCGTCGAGGATCGTGGGCTGGTGCGATCGTCGATCGGCGCCATCAACACGGTGTTCCGCGACGGCGACGCGCTGGTCGGCACCAACACCGACGCCGCCGGCTTCTACGCGCCGATCGCCGACATGGACCTGGCCGGCCAGCCGGTCGTGGTGGTTGGCGCGGGCGGCGCAGCGCGCGCGATCCTGTTCGCCTTGTCGCGCGTCGGCGTCGGGCGGGTGACGTTGCTCAACCGCAATCCGTTGAAGGGCGCGGCGTTGCTCGCGAGCTTCGGGCTCAATGGCGACGCGCTCAAGCTCGACGCGCCGGTCCCGCCTGCGGCGCTGCTCGTCAACGCGTCGTCGCTCGGCATGGTCGGGCAACCGCCGCTCGACCTCGATCTGTCGGCGCTGCCCGACGATGCGGTGGTATACGACGTGGTCTATGCCCCGCTCGGAACCGGTTTGCTCAAGGCGGCGCGCGACCGCGATCTCGACACGGTCGACGGGCTGGAGATGCTGATCGGCCAGGCCGCGCTGGCGTTCGAACTGTTCTTCAGCGCCGCGCCGCCGCGCGAGCGCGACGACGAGTTGCGGGCATTGCTGACATGAAAACGATCGGGCTCACCGGATCGATCGGGATGGGCAAGTCGACCGTCGCGCAGATGTTCGCCGGCGAAGGCGTTGCGGTGTTCGATTCGGATGCCGCGGTGCGCAAGTTGCAAGGGCCTGGCGGGCGCCTGGTTGGCGCGATCGAGGCGGCGTTCCCCGGGACGACCGGCGTCGCGGGCGTCGACCGCGCCAAGCTAGGGTCGCGCGTGTTCGGCGATCCGGCGGCGCTCCAGCGGCTTGAGGCGATCGTCCACCCGGCAGTCGGCGAGGAACGCGCCGCGTTTCTGGCACGGCATGCCGACGCCGCGATGGTGGTCTTCGACGTGCCCTTACTGTTTGAAACGGGTGGCGACACGGCGGTCGATGTGACTGTCGTCGTGTCGGCCGATACCGCGACTCAAGCCAATCGCGTCCTCGCACGGCCGGGCATGACGAAGGAACGTCTCGCCGAGATTCTCGCGCGCCAGATGCCCGACGCCGACAAGCGCGCACGCGCCGATTTCGTCATCCCCACCGACTGCCCGATGGATCAAACTCGCGCCGCCGTGCGTCATGTCATTGCTTGCGTGTCGGCGGGCGAGGGTCGATAATCAGATCAATGCGCGAAATCGTCTTCGACACCGAAACCACCGGCCTCTCGTTCAACAGCGGCGACCGTCTGGTTGAAATCGGCTGTGTCGAGATGATCAACCGGATCGAGACGGGCCGCACCTATCACGCTTATTTCCATCCCGAGCGCGCGATGCCGGCGGAGGCACAGCGCATCCACGGACTGTCGGACGCCTTCCTGTCGGACAAGCCCAAGTTTCACGAGAAGGTCGAGGAGCTGCTCGAATTTATCGGCGACGCGATGCTCGTCGCGCACAATGCGAGCTTTGACTTCGGTTTCTTGAACGGCGAGCTCGGCAGATTGGGGCGCGAGATCATCGCGCTCGACCGCATGATCGACACCGTCGCGATGGCACGCCAGCGTCACCCGGGCGCCAAGCATTCGCTCGACGCGCTGTGCACCCGCTACGGGATCGATCGTAGCCACCGCGTGCTTCACGGCGCGCTGCTCGATGCGCAATTGCTCTGTCAGGTCTATGTCGAGCTGACCGGCGGCCGCCAGATCGGGCTTACGCTGGTCAGCGACGAGGAGATCGCGATCCCCGTGCTCGACGAGGATCCGCGGGTGGCGCAGCCGCGGCCGATGCGACTTTTTCCGCTGAGCGACGACGAACTGGCGCGCCACGCCGCGTTCGTCGCCAGGCTGAAGAACCCGTTATGGGGGGCCGACGCGTCCGGTTGACGCGTGTGCAAGGCCGAGCGTAGCAGCGCCGGCCCGGCCAATAATGGAGAAAATGACGATGGATATTCGTGTCTCGGGCCACCAGGTCGAAACCGGCGATGCCCTGAAAACCTCGGTCCAGTCTCGTCTCCAAGGAATCGCCGACAAATATTTCTCGCGCGCGATTTCCGCCCAGGTCACCTTCGGCAAGGGGCCGCACGACGTCGGCTTTACCTGCGACGTGGTCGCGCACGTGATGCAGGGACTGGTGCTCAAGGCGCGCAACGACGGCTATGACGCGCACGGCGCGTTCGACGGCGCCGCGGACAAGATCGAAAAGCAGCTGCGCCGCTACATGCGTCGGCTGAAGGACCGCAAGGGCGCCGACGGTGCCGATGGCGGCGAGGCGAACGGCTACGACAATGCCGGCTACACCTTGTTCCAGGAACCGACTGAGGACGAGCCCGCCGACGCGCCGGCGATCATCGCCGAAACGCGCGTCGACGTGCCCGACGCGAGCGTCAGCGACGCGGTAATGATGCTCGACCTCCGCAACACGCAAGCGTTGATGTTCCGCAATTCGGGGACGGGGGCGTACAACATGGTCTATCGGCGCGGCGACGGGACGATCGGCTGGGTCGAACCGCACCGGGCAAGCTGACCGGACCACGATGAGCAACGATCTGTCGGACCTGATCCGGCCCGAGGGCGTCGCCGAGGGACTGGCGGCGGTGAGCAAGAAGGCGCTGTTCCAGCAGCTCGGCCAGCTCGCCGCCGCCGCCTATGGCATGGACGCGAAGACGGCCGCCGAGGGACTCGCGGCGCGCGAGAAGCTCGGTTCGACCGGGTTCGGCAGCGGGGTCGCGATCCCGCATGCACGGATCGGCGGGATCGATACAATTCGGGGCGTGGTCGCGACGCTGGCCAAGCCGATCGATGTCGATGCAATCGACGAATTGCCGGTCGACCTGGTCGTTGCCTTGTTCTCGCCGCCCGATGCCGGCGCCGATCACCTGAAGGCACTGGCACGAGTGTCGCGCGCGCTGCGCGACGCGCAGTTCGTCGCCAAGCTGCGCGGGGCTGGGTCGAAGGATGCGATGTACGTGCTCCTCGCACCCGACGAGGCGCGCGATGCCGCCTGAAGCCGGAGCGGCGGCGCACTTTCGCGCGCTCGAATCGCTCTATGCCGCCGCGCCGATCAACCGCCTGTTCCACTCGCATCTGCAGATCGTCGATAGCGGGGTTGCGCGGATCGACTTCCGGATCGAGGACGACCATTATCACGCTGGCGGCGCCGCGCACGGGACGAGCTATTTCAAGATGCTCGACGATGCCGCCTTCTACGCGTGCAACAGCCTGGTCACCGACCGGTTTCTGCTCACCACGGCGTTCAACCTGCTATTCACCCGCCCGATCAAGGCCGGGCCGGTAATCGCCGAGGGGCGTTGGGTGAGCGGCCAGCGCCGCGTGTTCGTCGGCGAGGCGCGGCTGATCGATGCCGATGGCGAAGAAGCGGCGCGCGGCACCGGCACCTTCATGCGCTCGTCGATCCCGCTCGCGGGACTGAAAGGATATGCGAGCTGAGCGCGCGGCTGGCGAGCGGCGCGCTGGTCAACGCGCTGGTGCGGCGGGCGGGCCGTGAAGGCGGATGCGCGACGATCCTAGCAAAAGGCGATGCGACCGCTGGCGCGATCCTGGTGATCGCGCAACACCGGGGCGAGAACGCGCGGGCCTACGAACGTGGTATCGGGCCAAGGGGTGAAACGGCGCTAATCGCGGCCGGCCCGGAAGGTGACGACAAGGTTAACGACTACTGGATGCGGCGTCGCAAGAGCGATCCGGATCTATGGGTTGTGGAGGTAGATATCGCACAGGCAGAACGATTCGTCGCTGAAACAATGCTCGGCGATTGACTTGCTGCACTGCACAATGGCAGGGCAGAATGATCATTATGCGCGTTGTGCCGCGATGGGGTGCGATCCCTAACGGTTACGCAGTCGGGTGGTAGTCCGGGGCGGTCCCCTTTTGTTGCGACCGTACATGTCCGCACGCCAACCGCACTTAAGTCGGTTTGAATGCTTTCGTTCTCTCGCGCCACGGGTCCCGTGGCGACTTTTGTTGCTCTTATCGCGCTGATCGGTATCAGCAGCCCGGGCAAGGCCTGGGACGTTGCGCGAACCCCGGTCGAGGCCGTCAGCGCCGCCGTCCTCCCCGCTATAAACCTTCCGGGCACCGTTCCGGTTCCCGGTTCCGCGCTCAGCCCCGCCACCGACACGACGCCCGACGAAGTCTCGATCGCGACCGCGCCGACGCCCGCGCCGGGCATGGCCTATGCCAGCCTCGCCGCCGCCGTCGCCGCGCAGGACACGCCGGGCGCGATGGATTCCGAACTGTCGTGCCTCGCCGGCGCGGTGTATTTCGAATCGAAGGGCGAGCCCCTGTCGGGCCAGCTCGCCGTCGCCAACGTCATCATCAACCGCACCAAGTCGGGGCGTTTCCCGACCTCGATCTGTTCGGTGGTGACGCAGCCGAGCCAGTTCTCGTTCGTCCGCGGCGGCCGGATTCCGGCAGTCGGCTCGAACGCGCAATACCGCACCGCGACCGCGATCGCGAAAATTGCGCTGGCGGACGGCTGGGACAATCCCGCGCCCAACGCGCTCTATTTCCACGCGCGCCGCGTCTCGCCGGGCTGGAACCGCGCGCGCGTGACAACGATCGGCAACCATATCTTCTTCCGGTGAGCGGACATCGGGGCTTCCCGATGTTCCACTGATGTTCTAGAACGGGGCGATGCTTGACGCGTCTCCCCGCTGTCCGCCCATCGGTGACGAGGCGCTGTGCGCGGCGGATGTCGCGCGCGGCGTCATCCGCATGCTCGCGCGGCACGATCTGGCGGCGATGCGCGAAGTGCCGCTCGACGGCGGGCGCCGCGCCGACATCATGGCGATCGACGGGCGCGGGCAAATCGTCATCGTCGAGATCAAGGTGTCGCGCGCCGATCTGCTCGGTGACGGCAAATGGCTCGATTACCTCGATCATTGCGACCGCTTCTTCTGGGCGGTGCCGGCGGGGTTCGATCACGGGCCGCTCCACGGCGAAGCTTTCCTGCCCGAGCGATCGGGGGTGATCGTCGCCGACCGCTACGACGCGGCGATCCTGCGCGAAGCGGCGACGCATCCGTTGAGCACCGCCGGGCGCAAGAAATGCACGCTGGCATTTGCCCGCCGTGCTGCGCGCCGGGCGAGCGGATTGGCCGATCCGGAACTGGGGTTTCTGCTATAGGCGTCGTAGCGCCACGCCGTCAGACGGACGAGCTGTGCTCGACCGCTGCCCGCCGTGGCGTCTCGCAGATTGCTCGCGCAATCTGCGTGCGCCCGCTCAGTGACGGAAGTGCCGCATCCCGGTGAAGATCATCGCTAGGCCGGCATCGTCGGCGGCCGCGATCACTTCGTCATCACGAATTGAGCCGCCCGGCTGGATCACCGCGGTCGCACCCGCTTCGACCGCCGCCAGCAAGCCGTCCGCGAACGGGAAGAAGGCATCCGATGCGACCGCCGACCCGATCGTGCGCGGTTGCGGCCAGCCGGCCTCGGCGGCGGCGTCCTTCGCCTTCCACGCCGCGATCCGCGCGCTTTCCAGCCGGTTCATCTGCCCGGCGCCCACCCCGGCGGTCGCGCCGTCCTTGGCATAGACAATCGCGTTCGACTTGACGTGCTTGGCGACGGTCCAGGCGAAGCGGCAATCGGCCATTTCCTGCGACGTCGGCTGGCGCTTGGTGACGATCCGCAAGGCACCTTCGTCGATCGACCCATTGTCGCGGCTCTGGACGAGCCAGCCGCCCGCGATCGACTTGGCGGCGATGCCCGGACGACGCGGGTCGGGTAGCTCGCCGGTTAGCAGCAGGCGCAGATTCCTTTTTGCCGCGAACAGCGTCACCGCTTCGGCGTCGGCGTCGGGCGCGACGACGACTTCGGTGAAGATCCCTGTGATCGCTTCCGCCGTTGCGGCGTCCAGCGGGCGGTTGACCGCGATGATCCCGCCGAACGCCGAGACCGTGTCGCACGCAAACGCAGCCTCGTACGCCTCGACCAGGGTGCGAGCGGTGGCGACGCCGCAGGGGTTGGCGTGCTTGACGATGACGCAAGTCGGGTCGGCGGAGCGAAATTCCGCGATCAGTTCGAGCGCGGCGTCGGCGTCGTTGAGGTTGTTGTACGACAGCGCCTTGCCCTGCACCTGCCGCGCCTGGCCGATGCCGCGCGCGACGGGGCCGGTCGCGGCGTAGAAGGCGGCGGCCTGGTGCGGATTCTCGCCGTAGCGGAGCTCGTCGCCCGAACGCGTCAGCACCAGCGGCAGGGTTTGGGGGAAACGCTCGCCCTGATCGGCGAAGGCGAACCAGCTGGCGATCATCGAATCGTAGGTCGCGGTCGCGGCGAACGCCTTGGCGGCGAGTGTGCGGCGTTCGTCGAGGCTCGTCTCACCGCGCGCGATCGTTACATAGTCCGCGGGATCGGTGACGATCGCGACGAAGGCGTGGTTCTTGGCCGCCGAGCGCACCATCGACGGGCCGCCGATGTCGATATTCTCGATGATCTCGTCGCGTCCCGCGCCCTTCGCGACAGTCGCGGCGAAGGGGTAGAGGTTGACCACGACCAAGTCGATCGTGCCGATCCCATGCGCGTCCATCGCCGCGGCATGCTCAGGGTGGTCGCGCACCGCGAGCAACCCGCCATGCACCATCGGATGGAGCGTCTTGACGCGACCGTCCATCATCTCCGGGAAGCCGGTGAGGTCGGAGACGTCGCGCACCGTGAGCCCAGCCTCGCGCAACGCGGTTGCGGTCCCGCCGGTCGAGACCAGTTCGACACCTTTCGCCGCCAGCGCCATTGCCAGTTCGACGATCCCGCTCTTGTCGGACACCGACAGCAACGCGCGCCTGATCGGGACGATATCGGTCGGCATGCCAGCGCTCCTGTGGATGGGTGGCGCCCCCATGGCCAATCAGCTCGCGCGCTTCAAGGCCCAGCCGATCGTTTCGCCGCCTGCACTCGCTTCGCCGCTTATGACGATCTGCTGGGTCGAGACCGGGCACCCGTCGGGGTCGATCCACAGGCTTTCCTCGATCGCCAGCACGCCACCGCGGCAGCGGAATTGCCACAGCTTTCCCGAGGGTAAACGGAGAAGTGCCGCCATGCCGTCGGCGGTCGGCGCGGCCTCGACACCCGCGCCCAAATGGAAACGGATCGCGAAATTGGTCGCCGCGCTCTTGCGGCGCTTGCCGGCGGGGAGGAGCATGTCGTCGCCGCGCAACTCGCGGCCGTCGGCGGCGAGGACGAGTTGCCGCCGGTGCAGGAACCCGAAGCGCCGGGCATAGCCGTCATGGCTCGCCTCGATCCGGCTGCCGCCCGCGCTTTCCTGGCGCGCCTGTTCTACCTCGCCGACGCCGCGGCCGAGCGTTCCGTCGGGATGGATAGCGGTCGAATTGCTGTCGCCGATCACCAACGTCGAATGTGCGGCGGTGGTGCGCAGCCCGTCGGCGAGCGCTTGCGGGATCTGCGCGATCGCGGCGCGCGCGCCGCCGCAATTGACTACCAGCCGTTCCGCCCCGTCGGACATCTCGAACGCCAGCGTCGAGGCGCAGCCGCCCGCGGTCAGCTGCGCGATCGGCGGCGGCGCGGCGTCCACGATCACCACGGCTTCACCTTGCGCGAGCCGCTGGTATCCCCAGTCGCGCGCCTGGCGCAGCGGGCGGGCACGCACCCCGGTCGCCGCGACGATCTCGTCGATTCGCGCCGGCCGCACCGGCCCGCCGCCCTGCCAGCTCGACAGGCCATGGTCGGCATGACACACGCCCTGCAGCGCCGGAACCATCCGCCCGAGCGCGGCCGACAGAGCCGCGGGTGGCGCGAGGCGGCGGGCCGCATACACTTCGCGGAACATGGTTAGCAGCATGATGATGTCGAGCTGCGCCGCCGGTGCGCGCGCCGCGACGCCGCCATCCTCGTGCACCGCTTGCTCGATCGCGCGCGCGAGCCCGTCCTCGCCGATTTGGCGGCGCGGATCGCCGCCGGGGATCAGCAACCCCGCCGCGATCACGCCGCACCATGCCGCGATCCGCCCGACGCCCGCGGGCGCCTTGTCCGCCGCGCGGTCGAGATGCCGCGCGCCGCGCGCCAGCGTGTTGAGCACGAGGCTGCGGTAGACGAGATCGCTCGAAGACAGGATCAGCGGTGCGTGCGCGGTCCAATGGAGGATGCGGCGGCCCCACAATTCGGCGCCCCAGGCCGGCTCGCTGACCTTTTCGGCGTGGACCGCGAGCCACGCGCGCATCAGCGCCTCGGCAATGGGAACGCCGATCGGGCGCGTGGCGACGGTCGACAGGTCGCGCAACCAGGCGAAGCTGTGGAGATGCTCGCCGAACGGTTTCGACCAGCTCGGCTTGGCGAAGTCGAGATCGGCGAACGCGACGCTCTCGCCGCGAAAGCTCACGCGTTCCTCGAGCAAGGCGTTGCCGCGGCGCGGATCGCCCAGAAACGGGTCCTCGGGCACCGCGATCAGCTTGAGCGGATGGCGCCCGCGCAGGCGGAAAGCGTGCAAGGGGGTGCGCCAGGCGAGACGGCGGAAACGTTCGGACACGCGCTCGGCAAGGCTCAGTCCGCCGCTGCCGCCGTGGCGGATCAGCCGCTTGCCTTCCTCGATTTCCTCTGGCGTGTCGTCGCTCACCCGCCCCTCAACGCGGCGATGTTGGCGGCGTAGGCGGACGGGCCGCCCTTGAAGGTCGCGGTACCGGCGACCAGCGCGTCGGCGCCCGCCGCGATCGCTTGGCGCGCGGTGTCGCGGTCGATCCCGCCATCGACTTCGAGATCGACGGCAAGGCCCTGCTTGTCGATCATCGTCCGAACCGCCTCGATCTTGCGCAACGCGGATTCGATGAAGGTTTGCCCGCCGAACCCTGGGTTGACGCTCATGACCAACACGAGGTCGGCCTCTTCGAGGAGGTAATCGAGCGCCTTGGCCGGCGTCTGCGGGGTCAGCACCACGCCCGCGCGCTTGCCTAAGGATCGGATGTGGCGAAGGCTGCGGTGCGTGTGCGGGCCGGCCTCGACATGGATGCTGATCGTGTCGGCGCCGGCTTCGGCGAACTGGTCGAGATAGGGATCGACCGGCGCGATCATCAAGTGGACGTCGAGCGGCTTTGCGGTGTGGGGGCGGATCGCCTTCACGGCGGCGGGTCCGATCGTGATGTTGGGGACGAAATGGCCGTCCATCACGTCGACATGGATCCAGTCGGCGCCGCCCACGTCGATCGCGCGGACTTCCTCGCCGAGCTTGGCGAAATCGGCACTCAGGATCGAGGGGGCGATGCGGACCGGCTGTTGCATGACTGAGGCTCTATCCGCCGCGCGCGAATCGGGCAATGAAGAAGCCGTCGCAGCCGCCCTCCGCCTCCAGCGCGCCAGGCACGATGCGGACCCAGCCTTCGGGCGATGGCGCGATCCCGGCGGGTAGTTCGTCGGCGCGGACCGGGTCGATCGTGAAATCCTTGTTGGCCGCCAGGAATGCTGCGGCCTGCTCCTCACCCTCGGCGCGTTCGAGCGAACAGGTCGCGTAGACCAGCGTGCCGCCCTTATTGAGCCAGCCGGCGGCGTGCGCGAGCAAGTGGCGCTGGAGGTCAGCCATCTGCTCGATCAGCGCTGGGTGAACGCGGTGGATCACGTCGGGATGGCGGCGGAAGATCCCCGTCGCGCTGCAGGGCGCGTCGAGCAGCACGGCATCGACCGGCACGGCGGGACTCCAGCGCGTCGCGTCTCCGGCCACGGTCTCGGCCGACAGATGCGTGCGCTCCAGATTGTCGCGAAGTCGCGCGAGACGACTTTCGGCCACATCGATCGCGGTGACGTCCCATCCGGCGGCGGCGAGTTGCATCGTCTTGCCGCCCGGCGCGGCGCAGGCGTCGACCGCGCTGCCCCTGCCCGAGCCGAGCAACCGCGCGGGGATCGACGCGGCGATATCCTGCACCCACCACGCGCCCTCGTCGTATCCCGGCAGATCGGGGATGGCGGTGCCGCGCGGCAAGCGGCGATGGCCGGGGAGCAAGGCCAGCCCTTCCGGCGCGGGTTCGCCTTTCAGCGTCAGATCGACTGGCGGCGGCGTCGCCATCGCGCGGCGCGCGGCCTCGACCATCGCGTCGCCCCATTGCGCGGCCCAGCGCTCGGCGGTGTCGGCGGGGAGTGCGGGTGGATCGGGCAAGGTCGCGCCGCGCCGGCTCAGCGTGCCGAACACGCCGTGGACCAGCTTGCGCGGGCCGCCGTCGATCAGCGGCAGCACGGTGGCGATCGCCGCATGCCCCGGGGTCCCGAGCGCTAGCATCTGGGCGAGCGCGATGCGCAGCGCGAAGCGCGCCTTGGCGTCATGCGGCAACGGGCGCTGCGTCGCCGAATCGATCATTGCGTCGAGGTCGGGCAAATGGCGCAGCACTTCGGCCGCGATCGCGCGGGCCAGCGCGCGGTCGTTGTCGGCGCGGATGCTGGCGAGTGCGCGGCCGGCGGCTTGCTCGATCGTCTCGCCCCGACGCAATACCGCGTCGAGTAAGCGCAGCGCGGCTTGGCGTGCGGGCACGCCTGGAGGAAGCGGCTGGTTCATGCTTGAAGACCGGTCATCGCCGGCCCATGTGGCCGTTTAGCCCGCGCACCGCAATGAGCTCGCCATGCCCCGCCCGCCGCACGTCAAGCCGCCCGCGTATCTGACTCCGAGCCCGCCGGTGCCCGAGCCGGAAAAGGTCGAAGAACCGGACGACGATCCGTTGGGTCAGAATCCGACGCGCTATGGCGATTGGACGCTTAAGGGTATCGCCGTCGACTTTTAGGCGATCGCCGCGCGCAATGTCGCGCGCAGGCCGCCACGCTCCGAATCGTATTCGACCGCGCCGTGCAGGCTCTTGGCCATCGCGCCGATCAGCCGGTTGCCGAGCCCAGACCCTTGCGTGCGCGTCGTCGGCCCCAGCCCCACGCCATCATCCTCGACCGCGAGCAGGAACGCGCCGTCGTCGCGCGTCAGCGACACGCGCACCTCGCCCGGACCAGTCGGGCCATAGGCATATTTGAACGCGTTCGAGACGAGCTCGTTGACGATCACGCCGAGCGATACCGCGCGGTCGGCCGCGAGACGGATCGATTCGGCTTCCAGCTTCAGCGCGCGCTTGGGCTTCTCGCTCGCCCACGCACCGCTCAGTTCGTCGATCAGCGCCTGCAGGTAGTCCTTCATGTCGACGCCCTCGGCATCGTCGGTCGCGTACAGGCTGCGGTGCACTTGTGCGATCGCGTCGATGCGGCGCTCGGTGTCGGCCAGCGCCTGGCGCGCGGCGGGGTCGGCGAGCGAGTTCGCCTGCAACCGCACCATCGCGGTGACGAGCTGGAGCGAGTTGGCGACGCGGTGGTTGACCTCGCGCAGCAGCGCTTCGAGCCGCGCGTTGGACGCCCGCAATTGCTCCTCCGCCAGCGCCTTGTCGCGTTCGAGCGCGGCGCGCACGCGGACATGGTCGAGTGCCACGGCGAGCAAGTCGAAGAAATCGTCGCCGACAGTTTTCACGACATAGTCCGCCGCCCCGGCCTTGAGCGCGGCGACCGCGACCGGTCCCTCCTCGGATCCCGTGACGTAGACCACCGGCGGCGGCGACGGCAGTTTGCCGATCGCCTTCAGCGTCGCCAGCCCGTCCATCTCCGGCATGTAATGGTCGACCGCGATCAAATCGTATCGCTCGGTCATCGCCATCGCGATGCCTTCCACACCGCTGTGCGCGACGGTCACGTCGAACCCGCGCCGCGACAGTGCACGCTGCGCCAGCCGGCAGAGGCCGGCGTCGTCGTCGATATAGAGCAGGCGGCGCAGGCTTTGCGGCACTTAGTCCTCGACCTCGGGCACCTGGATTACCGACAGGAACAGCCCGAGCTGGCGGATCGCCTGCGCGAAGCTTTCATAATTGACCGGCTTGGTGATGTAGACGTTGCAGCCGAGGTCGTAGCAGTGCTGGATTTCGACCTTGTCGTCGGTCGTGGTCAGCACGACCACGGGGGTGCGCTTGAGCGGGCTGCCCTCGGCCTTGATCTTGGTCAGGATGTCGGTCCCCGACATGTCGGGCAGGTTGAGGTCGAGCAGCACCAGCGCCGGACCGTTGAGCGCGGGGCCGTCTTGATGTTTGAACAAATAATGGAGCGCGGTCGTCCCGTCGGTGAAATGGGTGATGTCGTTCAGGATGCCGGCGCGGCGGATATTCTTCTCGATGAGGCGGGCATGCCCCTCGTCGTCCTCGATCATGACGATCGATACAGAGCGGTGGTCGTTCATACTGATGGTCCCGTTTCAGAAAGCGTGGCGGGCAGGGTTACTCGGAAAACGCTCCCTTCGCCCAAGGTGGATGACAGGTCGATCGTGCCGCCGAGGCGATAGGCGAGCGCGCGGACGTGTGCGAGACCGATCCCCTCGCCTTGCTGGTCCTGCGTGCCCGATCGGCGGAACAGATCGAACACGCGCGTATGATCCTGCTCGGCGATGCCGCGACCGTTGTCGGTCACCGAAATGACGCGACGCGAGCCGTCGGCGTGCGCGCTGACAACGATCCGGCCTGGGCGGTCGGAAGAGAGGTATTTGACCGCGTTCTCGACCAAGTTCGACAGGATTTGCTCTACCGCGACACGGTCGCTGATCAATGGCGGCATCGGCTGTTCGACAATGACCTCTGCGCCGCGCTCGTCGGCAATGTGGCGTAAGGAGTCGCTGATGCCTTGTGCGATGCTTGCAAGGTCGAGCGGTTCGGGCGCCAGCGTGCGCCGCCCCTCGCGCGACAGCCGCAGGATCGCGTTGATCAGCCGGTCCATCTTCTGCGTCGAGCTGCGGATGAAGCCGATCGCCTCGGGTAAATCCTCCTTCGCCGCCAGCCGCGCGTCGTCGGTGACGATCTCGGGCGCGGATTTGGTCGCGCGGTCGACCAGGTCGGCAAGCGAGGCGCGCGCGGCGTCGAGCTCGACGGTGAATCCCATCACGTTGACCAACGGCGAGCGCAGATCGTGGCTGACGATATAGGCGAAGCGCTGGATCTCCTCGTTGGCGCGGGTCAAATCGGCGGTGCGCTCGGCGACCGCGCCTTCCAGATCGGTGTTGAGCAATTGCAGCCGGTCGCGCGCCGCGCCGAGGTCGCGCGTGTAGCGTAGCACCGTCGCCAGCGAGACGGTCGCGACGATCAGGATCAAAACCCCCGCCGCGGCGAGGATCATGTAGAAGGCGCGCAGACTGTTCTGTTGCGCGGCGTCGCGCTGAACCAGCAAGTCGCGTTCGTCGTCCAGCATCGCGGTCATCGTCGTGCGGACGGCGCGCATGCGGCGGGCGTAGGTTTCGACCGCGAAACCGGCGACCGCGGTATCACGGCGACCGCCCATCACTTGCGCGATCGTCTCCACCTGCCGCTCGCGAATCGCGGCCAGTTGCCGGCGCAGATCGGCGATGCGCGCGATTTGGCGCGGATTGTCGGCGGTCAGCTTGGCGAGCGCGTCGAGTGCTGGGTCGATCTGCACCGCGGTGATTCGGTGGCTGTCGAGATAGGCTGGGTTGCCGCTCAACAAATAGCCGCGCCGCGTGGTTTCGGTTTCCTCGACCAACGCGCGGACATGCCCGATCGCGACTTCGACCTGATAAGTGTGGTTGACCGAGCTGGTATGCTCGGCGGTGCGCATCGTGACCCAGGCTGCAGCGACCCCGACCAGCATCAGCCCGGCCAGCCCGATGATCATACAGGCGACCAGGAAGCGGCGCGCCAATCCCTCGGGCGCCCCCAGTCGTTTCAACACTACGCCCGACATCGCGATGGCCTAGCCGGGGGCGAAACGAAACGCCAGCAACGCCGCCTTGATCGAGATCAGTCGGTTCAGAGGAGCATGCCCTGGAGATTGGGCCGCCCCACCGCGCCCCCGCCACGCCGCCGCGCGACTTCGGTTTCGGCGGTGAAGCGGACATCGGGGTCGCGGTCGGTCAGGAAGCCGTTGAGACTCGTTTCCGAAATCTCGGTCCAGTCCTTGCCGCGATCGGTGCCCCAGCGGACGCGTGGGAGCAGCCCGGGCTGGCGCGACCAGTTGAGCAATTGCTCGACCGACGCTTCGTTGAGCATGTCGCGGAGGTGGAAGGCAGTAACGTACGCGTCGGGGAAGGCGCGGTGCGCTGGGAGACCGCGCTCGTGATCGATCCCGTGCGGCTTGCGCCAGTAACGCAATACCTGGTTCGAGAAGCTCGGACTATCGGGCCACAGCCGCATCGCGCACTTCCACGTGCAAATCCACTCGGCCCCGTGAGTCATGTTGGGCGTACAGAATTTCATTTCGAAGTCGGCGCGATGCGCGGCGAGTGCGAGGCGGCGCGGGTACGGATCGAGCACCGGGCGCGCGGCGTCGAACCATAACGGCGCATCGGCAACCTGTTCGTCGAGAATGTGGTGGATCGCCTGCGTGATCGGCGGGATCGGGCGGCCGGGATTGATCAGCCGACTGCCGCCCTCGCCGTACAGCTCCCAGCGCCCGTCCGTGCCCAGCGCGACGTCCTGCCACCCCACCTCGCACACGCCATGCGCGCCGGGCGTCTCGCCGGTGGTCTCGAGGTCGACGACGCGGATGATCGAGGGGGGGGCGCTGGCCATCATTCCGAGATGGGCGTTTCAGCCGCGAAAAGCCACTAGTGCCCCGCTTGCGGCCCGCGCACGAGGCCCGACATGGCGAGTTGGCGATCGATTTGCGCGAGCAGGCGCGCGAGCCCCGCCTGATCCTTCGCTTCGGCGCGCGCGACCAGCACGTCCTGCGTGTTCGACGCTCGGAGCAGCCACCAGCCGTCGGGCGTCGTCACGCGCGCGCCGTCGGTGCGGTCGACCGTCGCGCCTTCGGTCTCGAGCCGGTCGAGCACTTCGTCGACCACCGCGAACTTACGGCTCTCATCGACCTGGAAGCGCATCTCGGGCGTGTTGACCATCGCCGGCATCGCGCTCCTGATCTCGGTCATCGACTTGCCGATCATGTGCACCGCGCGGATCAGCCGGACCGCGGCATATTGCGCGTCGTCGAAGCCGTAGAAATCGTGCGCGAAGAAGATGTGCCCCGACATTTCGCCTGCGAGCGGCGACCCGGTTTCCTTCATCTTGGTCTTGATGAGCGAATGTCCGGTCTTCCACATCAACGGGGTGCCGCCGAGCTTGGCGACGCGGTCATACAGCGCCTGGCTCGCCTTGACGTCGGCGATGATCGTCGCGCCGGGCAGTTCCTTGAGCACAGGTTCGGCCAGAATGGACAGAATCTGATCGCCCCAGATCACGCGCCCTTCGCCGTCGATCGCGCCGATCCGGTCGCCGTCGCCGTCGAAAGCCACTCCGAAATCGAGCTTCTTGTCCGCGACAAGCGTTTTGAGGTGCGCGAGGTTCTTTTCCTCGGTCGGATCGGGATGATGGTTGGGAAAATTGCCGTCCACATCGGTGAACAGCAGGTGATGTTCACCCGGAAGGAGCTTCGTCAGCTTCTCGATCACCGGGCCGGCGGCGCCGTTGCCTGCGTCCCACCCTATCCGGTAGGCGCCGCCGGCATAGCCCGCCAACAGCCGGCCGACGTAATTGTCGACGATATCGACATCCGAAACGCTGCCTGCGCCCTCTTCCCAGTCGCCTTCCGCCGCCGCGCGGCCGAGCTTCTGGATGTCCTCGCCGAAAAACGGGCGGTGCTGCAGGACCATCTTGAAGCCGTTATACTCGGCGGGGTTATGGCTGCCGGTTATCTGGATGCCGCCATCCACCTCAAGCTCGGCCTCGGCATAATATAGCTGCGGGGTCGGGCCCATGCCGGTCCGCACGACATCGACGCCCGAGGCGAGCAGCCCCTCGACCAGCGCGGCCTCCATCGCCGGCGACGAGGTGCGCCCGTCGCGCCCGACCGCGACGCGCGTGCCGCCCGCGCGGCGCACGACGGTAGCGAAGCCGCGCCCGATCGCGCGCGCGTCGTCGGTGGACAGCGTTTTGCCGACGATCCCGCGGATATCGTACTCGCGGAGCGATGAGGGGTCGAAGCGATGGGTCATGGCGTGTCCTGTAGGGTTTTGGCCCAATCGGTCAGGCCGCCGAAAAGTTCAATCCTGCCGCTTGAGCAAGGTATCGCGCGCGGCGTTGACGCGCTGCGCGAGGTCGGCCGATCCGCCGTGGTCGGGGTGGACCGCAAGCAGCAAGCGGCGATGCGCGGCGCGGATATCGGCGGGGCTGGCGCCAGCCCCGAGGCCGAGGATGGTGAGCGCGGCGTCATGGTCCGTCGGCGGCGGTGCGGGCGACCTCGGCGCTTGCGGCCGCCGTCCACTGGTGTGGGCCTTCTTCGGCCCCTGCCACAGCCACCAGCCGGCCCAGGCGACCGCCAGCGCGACGATTAGCTTGGCGATCATGCGAAGAGCGGCAGCACCGGCTCGGGCAGCGCGAGCGCGGCCATCATCTCGCGCAGCTCCTGCCGCGCGGCGACGTGGCTCAGCCCCATCTCGCCGAACTCGCGGCTGTCGATCATCGTCAGGCCTTTTGGAAATAACTCGCGATAGATTACGCGCTCGCCGAGCCCCGGGATGATGCGGAAGCCGACTCGCTTCGCCAGCTGGTCGAGTGCGTCGGACACGCGGCGCATGTTGCGCGCTTCGATATGCTGGAGGCGGTTGCGCAGCACGACCCAGTCGATCGTCGCGCCGTCTGCCTTCGCGCGGGCCTTGCGCGCGTCCCAGATCAATTCGGAATAGAAGCTCGGCCTCGTCACCTTGAACGTATCGGGATGGACTTGGCCAATCAGGTCGAAATCGACGAAACTGTCGTTCATCGGCGTGACCAACGTGTCCGCGCGGGTGGCTGCCTCACGTGCGATCGGATCGTCGCGGCCGGGCGTGTCGATCACGAGGTAATCGGCATCTCCCGTCAGCCGGTCGACCGCGGCATCGAACGCTTCGACGGTCTGGTCGCTCAGCGTCTCATATTCGGGCATCGGCAGGTCGCGGTCGGTTGCCCGGATCGTCGCCGCGCGATTGTCGAGATAGCGGCCGAGCGTGCGCTGGCGATGATCGAGGTCGAGCGCGGCGACACGCGCGCCGCGGGCGGCCAGTGCGATCGCGACATGGACCGCGGTGGTCGATTTGCCGGTGCCGCCCTTTTCGTTGGCGAAGACGATAGTGTGTGTGCGGCCGTTCGCCACGATGCTGACCTTGTTGCCTGACCCGACCCGCGCCCGTTAGAGGCGTGGGCTTCCTCTATCGAAAGCATAGGCTCGTGCAAACCGTCCATCGCCTGCCCGATTTGAGACTCGCGGTGGCGGCATTGCGCGCCGATGGATCGCGGGTGGCGCTGGTGCCGACGATGGGCGCACTCCATGCCGGGCATATGGCGCTAGTCGATGCGGCGCGAGCGACCGGCGCGCGGGTGGTCGCGTCGATCTTCGTCAACCCCAAGCAGTTCGGCCCGAACGAGGATCTCGCGCGCTATCCACGCCCGGCCGTGGCGGACATTGCGCTGTTGACCGCGCATGGCTGCGACCTGCTGTGGATGCCGGGGGTCGAGAAAATGTATCCGGCGGGGTTCGCGACCAACGTATCGGTGTCGGGGGTGAGCGAGGGGCAGGATGGTGCCGCGCGACCGGGACATTTCGATGGGGTGGCGACGGTGGTCGCGAAACTGTTCAACCAGGTGCGGCCCGATGCCGCCTATTTCGGCGAGAAGGATTTCCAGCAGCTCGCGGTGATCCGGCGGATGGTCGCCGATCTCGATTTCGGGCTGGAGATTGTCGGGGTGTCGACGGTGCGGGAGGGGGATGGCTTGGCGCTGTCGTCGCGCAATGCTTACCTCTCCCCCGACGAGCGGTCGCGGGCGGCGGCGCTGGCCAAGGCGCTGGCCGAGGCTAGGCGGGCGATCGAGGCAGGCGAGGACGGCGCGATCGCTGCCGCCTTGACGTCGCTCGCCGATGCCGGGTTCGCCGTCGATTATGTCGAGCTCGTCGATGCCGCGACACTGGGCCAACCTGTACCCGGCCAGCCCCGCCGCCTGCTCGCCGCGGCGCGGATCGGGACCACCCGCCTCATCGACAACCTCGCGATAGCGCCTACGAAAAACACGGTTAAAGCGCGTTAACCATTTGTTGACCCCTCCCCGGCCAATCTGATTCGGCCAAAGGGATAAAAGGGGTTGGCGACATGGGCAGCAGCCTGAAGAGTGCGCAGTTTCTGATCGAGAGCCGGATGCGCGACGCGATGCGCGGCGATCCGGACGCCTATTACGAGCTCGGCGTGGTCTATTCGACCGGCACCTCGGGGGCGGACATCGACCTGGTCGAGGCGCACAAATGGTTCAACCTGGCGGCGGTGCGCGGCCACGAAGCGGCGCAATATTGCCGCGCCGAAGTCGCCGACGAAATGACCGCACGCGAAATCGCCACGGCGCAGGCCGCGGCCCGCGCGTTCCTCAACGAAACGAGCCGCCGCGCGGCCTGAGTCACTTCCCATCCGCGCAAAGTTCACACTCGCACGGCGATGGGCCAATTGGGTCCGATTTGCGCCTGTAAGGCGTCCCGAACGCGACACCAGCGCGCCACGGGCGCGACGACCGCGCTATCCACGCGGCAGCCAAGCACCTGTGCTGCCACCCCGACGCCATCGCGAAGCGGCGCAGCGGCGCCCCACCGAACCAGTGAGGCGAGGAGAACGGAAAGCGGGCTCGACGGGCTGCGCATCGGCCAGGGTAGATCAAACGAAATCCTACATCGGTAGCTTTTTCGTCACGGCTGCCCCGGCTCACCCTCAACGCGACTAGCCCTTCTTCGCCGCCGCTTTCTTCTTCGGAGCCGCCTTCTTCTTCGCAGGCTTGCGCTTGCCCTTGGCGGGCGCCGTCGCGGCGCGCGCATCGATCAGTTGCGCGGCTTCCTCCAGCGTCAGCGCATCCTTGTCGATCGACTTCGGCAAAGTCGCGTTGGTCGTGCCATCGGTGACGTACGCGCCGTAGCGCCCCTCCATTAGCTTGATCTCGGCTTCGGTGCGTGGATGCGGCCCGAGCACCTTGAGCGGCGCCTGGCTCCCGCGCTGCGGTCGCCCGCCATTCGCCGCCGCTTCGGCCAGCTTGACCACCGCGGCGTTCATGCCCGTCTCGAACAGCTCCGTCGTCGACTGCAGCCGCGCATATTTGCCATCGTGCGCGAGATAGGGGCCGTAGCGCCCGATCGACGCGGTGATCGTCTTGCCGCTCTCGGGATGCGCGCCGATTTCGCGCGGCAGGCTCAGCAGCTTGAGCGCCCATTCGAGATCGAGCTCGGGAATGTCCTTGGGGATCGACGCGCGCTTGGCGTCCTTGCCCTCGCCGAGCTGGATATACGGCCCGAACCGCCCCGACTTGCGCTCGACCTCGAGGCCGGTCGCCGGGTCCTTGCCCAGCCCTTCGGGCCCGCTGTCCTCACCCTCGGCCCCGCCTTGCGCGAAGCGGCGGGTGTATTTGCATTCGGGATAGTTGGAGCAGGCGATGAACGCGCCGAACTTGCCGCCGCGCAACGAAAGTTGGCCCTGCCCGCAATTGGGGCACAGCCGCGGGTCGCCGCCGTCGGCTTTCTCGGGGAACAGATAGGGGGCGAGGAACTGGTCTAGCTGCTGCGTGACTTCGGACGGCTTGAACTCCATCACTTCGGCAGTACGCGGCTTGAAGTCGCGCCAGAACGCGTCGAGCACCGCCTGCCATTGCGCGCGCCCGCCCGAAATCTCGTCGAGCTCATCCTCCAGTCCGGCGGTGTAATCGTAGCTGACATAGCGTTCGAAGAAGCGCTCGAGGAAGGCGGTGACGAGCCGCCCCGATTCCTCGGCGAAGAAGCGGTTCTTCTCGACGCGGACGTAGTCGCGGTCCTTGAGTACCTGGATCGTCGAGGCATAGGTCGACGGGCGCCCGATGCCGAGTTCCTCGAGGCGCTTGACGAGGCTCGCTTCGGAAAAGCGCGGCGGCGGCTGGGTGAAATGCTGTTCGGCAGTCACCTCGCGCTTGGCCGGCACGTCGCCGTCGCGCAAGCGTGGCAGACGGCGGCCGTCCTCGTCTTCGCTGTCGTCCGTCCCTTCCTCGTACAGCGCCATGTACCCCGGGAAGATTACCACTTGCCCCGTCGCGCGCAGGCCATGGCGACCGGTGCCGTCGGCCAGGTCGATCGTGGTGCGCTCCATCCGCGCCGACGCCATCTGGCTCGCCATCGCGCGCTTCCAGATCAGGTCGTACAGCCGCGCATGGTCGCCCGACCCGGCGCGGTCCCTGGCGAAATCGGTCGGGCGGATCGCTTCATGTGCTTCCTGCGCGTTCTTCGCCTTGGTCTGGTACATGCGCGGCTTGTCGGGGACGTAGCTGGCGTCATAGCGGTTGGTGATCGCGTGGCGCGCGGCGGAAATCGCGCTGCCGTCCATCTGGACGCCGTCGGTGCGCATGTACGTGATCGCGCCGTCCTCATAGAGACCCTGCGCCACGCGCATCGTGTGACTGGCCGAGAAACCGAGCTTGCGCGCCGCCTCCTGTTGCAGCGTCGAGGTGGTGAACGGCGGCGGCGGATTGCGCGTTGCGGGCCTGGTCTCGACCGACTGGACGGTGAAGCGGCCATTCTCGACATCGGCCTTGGCGCGCATCGCATCGCCCTCGGCGCCGATCGTCAGGCGGTCGATCTTGTCGCCGTTCCACTTGACCAGCCGCGCGGTGAACGGCGTGCCGTCCTGTTCGAGCGTGGCGGCGACCGACCAATATTCCTGGGGCGTAAACGCCTCGATCTCGATCTCGCGGTCGACGATCAGCCGCAGCGCTACCGACTGGACGCGCCCGGCCGACTTGGCGCCGGGCAGCTTGCGCCACAGCACGGGGCTGAGCGTGAACCCGACCAGATAATCGAGCGCGCGGCGCGCGCGATAGGCGTCGATCAGATCCTCGTCGAGTTCGCGCGGATGCCGCATCGCCTCGGTCACCGTCGCCTTGGTGATCGCGTTGAACGTCACGCGCTGGACGTCCTTGGGCAGCGCCTTTCGCCCGCGCAACACTTCCTGCACGTGCCACGAAATCGCCTCGCCCTCGCGGTCGGGGTCGGTCGCGAGGATCAACCGGTCGGCCTTCTTCGCCTCGTCGGTGATCGCCTTGAGCTGCTTGGCCTTGTCGGGATAATTCTCCCAATCCATCGCGAAGCCGTCGTCGGGCTTCACCGACCCGTCCTTGGGCGGTAAGTCGCGGACATGGCCGTAGCTCGCGAGCACGCGATAGTCCGAACCGAGATACTTCTCGATGGTTTTGGCCTTGGCCGGCGATTCGACGATGACAAGCTGCATGACTGAAAAAGGCGCCCCTCACGTGTACGCGTGTAAGGTGGGGAGGCTTGGGCGGAGGCGTCAATCCCCCGATCGCAGCGACATCCAAGCGACGAAGAAGGCGATCGCCAGCACCAGGTCGCCGCACACCAGCGCGAAGGTGCTCGTCGCGGTCCGGCCCATACCCCACAGGATCGCGGTCGGAATCCAGAAGCTCAGCTTGGCGACCACGCCGAGCAGCATCAGCGCGTGGTATTTGCGCGGCGCACCGCCGACGATCCAGTAGAGGATCTGGAACGAAAGTGCGGCACCCACGAAGCCATAGAAATATTCGGGCGCGGACAGCCGTACGGCGGGCGCGGCGACGCGGCCTTCGAGGAAATAGACCGGAAGCAACAGGATCGCGCCGTAGATCGCGGCACCGCGGAACAGCCAAGAGGTGTGCTTTTCGGTCATGTCAGGCTCACCCTTCCCCCGGCATGGCGTTCGAGCCGGCCCGCGAGTTCCAGTTCGAGCAGGATCGTCGCGACGACCGCCGAGGGCAGCCCCGACTGACGAATCAGTTCGTCGGTCGCGACCGGAACCGGCCCGAGCAGGCCGGCGATCAGCGTGCGGTCGGCGTCACCCGGTTCGGCGGGCGGCATCGCGGCGAAGTCGCTGCCGGGCGAGCGCACCATGCGCGCGTCGATCGGGCGGATCGATTCGAGAATATCGGCCGCCGATTGCACCAGCGTCGCGCCCTCGCGGATCAACTGGTTGCACCCTTGTGCGCGCGGATCGAGCGGGCTGCCGGGTACCGCCATGACGTCACGCCCGGCCTCGTTCGCCAGCCGCGCGGTGATGAGCGATCCCGATTTGGGCGCGGCCTCGACCACCAATGTGCCGATCGCCAGCCCCGCGATGATCCGGTTGCGATGCGGGAAGTTGCGCGCGAGCGGCTCCATCCCCGGCGGCTGTTCGGCGATCAGCAGGCCTTCGCTGGCGACCTGCTCCTGCAAATCGCGATTTTCGGGCGGGAAGGCAATGTCGATCCCGCTTGCGATGACCCCGATCGTGCCGGTGGCGAGCGATCCCAGATGCGCGGCGCTGTCGAGCCCGCGCGCCAGGCCGGAGACGACCACCACACCCTCGCGCCCCAGTTCGACCGCGAGCCCGCGCGCGAACCGGCACGCCGCCGCCGAGGCGTTGCGCGCGCCGACCATCGCGACGGTGGTGCGGCGCGCGAGGCCGATATCGCCGCGCACCGTCATCGCGGCGGGAGCATTGTCGAGCTCGGCGAGGAGCGGGGGATAGTCGGCATCGTCGAGGAACAGGTACCGCGCGCCAAGCTTCTCGACCGCGGCGATCTCGCGCTCGGCCACCGTCGGGTCAACGACCCGCGGCGCCCGGCCGCCGCCGCGCGCGGCGAGATCGGGCAGCGCGGCGATCGCCTCTTCGGCGCTGCCGAACCGCGCGATCAGCTGGCGATAGGTGATCGGTCCGATCCCGGCCGTGCGGATCAACCGTAGCCGCGCGATCCGCGGGTCGCTCAACCTTGACTCTCTTCGGCCTTGCTCCCGACGCGCGGCTCGGTGCCCTGGATCAGCCGGTCGATATTGGCGCGGTGCTTCCAGAAGGCAAGCGCGGCAAGCGCGAGCAACAACAGCACGAAGTCGAACCGCGCGAACCACGCCGCTGCCACCGGCGTCGCCACCGCCGCGGCCATGCCGGCGACCGACGATATGCGCAGCACCGCGAACAGGGCGAGCCACACGACCGCGAAGACCAGCCCGATCGGCCAATAGAGCGCGAGGCAAATACCGAGCAGCGTCGCGAGCCCCTTGCCGCCACGAAAATTCAGCCAGGCGGGATAGCAATGCCCGAGGAACGCCGCCGCTGCCGCCGGCACTTCATGCCCGGGGAACAGCCAGGCGGCGAGCAGCACCGCCGCCGCGCCCTTCGCGCCGTCGAGCAGCAACGTCGCCGCCGCGAGTTCCTTGCGCCCGGTCCTGAGCACGTTGGTCGCGCCGATATTGCCCGAACCGATGGCGCGCACGTCGCCCGCACCGAACGCGCGCGTCAGGATCAGCCCGAACGGAATCGAGCCGAGCAGATACCCCAACAGCATCGCGGCCGCGGGCGGCCCCCACAGATACTCGGTCGGCAAAGCTTCACCCCCTGTCGTTGCGAATATAGAACAAGCCGTTGCCCACCGCCACTGATCTTGATCACGCGTCCGGGCCAGTCCACAGGCCGGTGCGCATGGACGACCGCCCGATCCTGTTGTTCGATTCCGGCGTCGGCGGCTTGTCGGTGCTCGCCGCGCTGCGCGACCTGCTGCCGCAAGCGAGCCTGGTCTACGTCGCCGATTCGGCGGCGTTTCCCTATGGCACCAAGAGCGAGGCGGAGATCGCCGCGCGCGTGCCGGCGCTGCTCGGGCGGCTGGCCGAACGGTACGATCCGCGGCTGATCGTGATCGCGTGCAACACTGCCTCGACCATCGCGCTCGGCCACGTCCGCGCCGCGCTCGACATTCCGATCGTTGGGACGGTGCCGGCGATAAAGCCGGCCGCCGAACTGAGCGAGACGCGCACGATCGGCGTGCTCGGCACCGACGCCACCGTGCGCCAACCCTATGTCGACGACTTGGCGGCGCGGTTTGCGACCGATTGCACGGTGCTGCGCCACGGATCGGCGGCGCTGGTCGAATTGGCCGAGGCCAAGTTACGCGGCGAGGACGCCGATCCAGCCGCGTATCGCGCCGCGGTCGCAGGCCTTTTCGACCAACCCGGTGGCGAGCGGATCGACGTCGTGGTCAACGCCTGCACGCATTTCCCGCTGGTGGTCGAGGAACTCGCCGCCGTGGCGCCGCGCGCGGTGCGGTTCGTCGATGGCGCGGCGGGGATCGCACGTCGCGTCGCGCATCTGACGGCGGGGCAAGCATGGCCGGCCGCCCCGGTGCATCGCGCGGTGTTCACCCGGTTCGGCGATGCCGAGCGCCACTTGGCGCGAGCGCTCGCACGTTACGGCATCGACCGCGCCGAATCGCTCTAGCGCCGCGCTGCGGCTCGCTTGCCGATGGAAAGCGCGATTGCGGCTGCACGTTTTGCACGCATATTCGATGGAAATGCGCGACGAGCCGCGCTAACGGGCAAATCACCATGAGCGATTCCGCGACTTCGCGCCCCGTCGACTATGCCCGCGTGTTCAGCCAGGCGATCGACCGGCTGCACGCCGAGGGGCGGTACCGCGTTTTCGTCGACATCCTGCGCAACAAGGGCGCGTTCCCCAACGCGCGCTGCTTCGCTGGGCATAACGGGCCCAAGCCGATCGTCGTATGGTGCTCGAACGACTATCTCGCGATGGGCCAGCACCCCAAGGTCGTCGCGGCGATGGAGGAAGCGCTCCATGACGTGGGTGCGGGGTCGGGCGGCACGCGCAACATCGGCGGCAACACGCATTACCATGTCGACCTCGAGGCCGAGCTCGCCGACCTGCACGGCAAGGAAGGCGCGTTGCTGTTCACCAGCGGGTACGTCTCGAACGAGGCGACGCTCGCGACGCTCGGCAAATTGCTCCCCGGCTGCGTGATCTTCTCCGACGAGCTCAACCACGCCTCGATGATCGCGGGGATCCGCAATTCGGGGTGCGAGAAGCGGCTGTTCCGGCACAACGACTTGGCCCATCTCGAGGAACTGCTCGCCGCCGAGGACCCCAACGTTCCCAAGCTGGTCGCGTTCGAAAGCGTCTATTCGATGGAGGGCGACATCGCCCCCGTCGCGGCGATCTGCGACCTCGCCGACAAGTACAACGCGCTGACCTATTGCGACGAGGTCCATGCGGTCGGGATGTACGGTCCGCGCGGCGGGGGGATTTCGGAGCGCGACCAGGTCGCCGACCGCATCACGATCATCGAGGGCACGCTGGGCAAGGCGTTCGGGGTGATGGGCGGATATGTCGCCGCCGACCAGACGATCATCGACGTGATCCGCTCCTACGCGCCGGGGTTCATCTTCACGACCTCGCTGTCGCCGGTGCTGGTCGCGGGCGTGCTGGCGAGCGTGCGGCACCTCAAGGAATCGACCACCGAGCGCGATGCGCAGCAGGCGTCGGCGAAACTGCTCAAGGGAATGATGACCGACGCTGGCCTGCCAGTGATGCCCGGCGACACGCATATCGTGCCGCTGATGGTCGGCGACCCGGTCAAGGCCAAGAAGATCAGCGACATCCTGCTCGCCGAATACGGCGTGTACGTTCAGCCGATCAATTACCCCACGGTGCCGCGCGGCACCGAACGCCTGCGCTTCACGCCGGGGCCGACGCATGACGAAGGCATGATGCGCGAACTGACCGACGCGCTGGTCGAGATCTGGGGCCGGCTGGAGTTGCGCAAGGCGGCTTAGATGCCGTCACCCCAGCGAAAGCTGGGGTCTCAGGCCGTAATTTTCCTCGCAAGAGATGCCAGCTTCCGCTGGCATGACGGACGAGTCTAGGGCTTCCCCATCTCGCTCACGTTCCCCGCGAATTCCTCGAAGTCCTTCGCCTCGCTGAAATCGCGATAGACGCTCGCGAAGCGGATATAGGCGACCGAATCGAGGCCCTTCAGCCCCTCCATCACCAATTCGCCGATCCGCTTGGACGATATCTCGGCCTCGCCCAGCGTCTCGAGCTGGCGCTGGATACCCGACACCAGCCGCTCGATCTGCACGCCTTCGATCGGGCGCTTGCGCGTCGCGATCTCGATCGAGCGGAGCAGCTTCTCGCGCTCGAACGGTTCGCGGCGCCCCTCGCTCTTGGTCACGGTCAGCTCGCGCAACTGGATGCGCTCGAACGTGGTGAAGCGTGCCGCGCACCCTTCGCACTGGCGGCGGCGGCGGATCGCGGCGCCATCCTCGGTCGGGCGCGAATCCTTTACCTGGCTGTCTTCATGTCCGCAAAACGGGCACCGCATCGTGGGTCCATATCCTTTCGAATACGGACCCTATCGCGTCACGCCTTCTTGGCGAAGCGATTATACGCCATGATGCCGCCACCAATCAGGGCGCCGGTCGCCATCGAGATCGGCAGCAGGATCGCTGCCACCGCGCCGACCGCGGCGCCGCCGGCGATCTTCTGCGCGTTCTCGTCCTTGAGCAGCCCGCGCGCGGCGGCCTCGGCCTCCGCGGCGCTGTTCATCACGAAGGTCTTGGCCGATTCGAACGTGCTTTCGCCGTCGCCCGTCACATAGGCGCCGCAGCTCGGGCAATATTTGGCGCCCTCGGGCAAAGCGGCGTCGCAATGCGGGCACATGCGGGTCAGATTCTCGGTCATCTCTACAGTCCTTGGTAGATCGGGAAACGGTGACATAGCGTATTAACACGCTGCTGCACAGCATTTTCTACCTGCGCGTCGCCCTGCTCGCCATTTTTGGCCAATCCGTCGAGCACATCCGCCACCATATTACCGATTTCGCGGAACTCGGCGGGACCGAATCCGCGCGTCGTCCCGGCGGGCGATCCGACGCGGATGCCGCTGGTCTTGACCGGGGGCAGCGGGTCGTTGGGGATGCCGTTCTTGTTGCAGGTGATGCCAGCGCGCTCAAGCGCTTCGTCCGCATCCTTGCCGGTGACCCCGAGCGGGGTGAGGTCGACCAGCGCCAGATGCGTGTCGGTCCCGCCCGAGACGAGGTTGCACCCGCGTTCCTTGAGCGTCGCGGCGAGCACCTTGGCATTCTCGATGATCGCCGCCGAATAGAGCTTGAAATCGGGGCGCAGCGCCTCGCCGAACGCGACCGCCTTGGCGGCGATGACGTGCATCAGTGGGCCGCCCTGCAGCCCCGGGAAGACCGCCGAGTTGATCTTCTTGGCGATCGCCTCGTCGTCGGTCATCACCATCCCGCCGCGCGGTCCGCGCAACGTCTTGTGCGTGGTGGTGGTGACGACGTGCGCGTGGCCGAATGGGGTCGGATGAACGCCGCCCGCGACGAGGCCCGCGAAATGCGCCATGTCGACCATGAACAGCGCGCCGACCTCGTCCGCGATGCTGCGGAACTTGGCGAAATCGATCTGGCGGGGATAGGCCGACCCGCCGGTGATGATGAGTTTCGGGCGGTGTTCCTTGGCCAGCCGCTCGACTTGGTCGAAATCGATCAGATGCGTGTCGGCGGTCACACCATATTGCACCGCGTTGAACCACTTGCCCGACATCGCCGCGCGCGCGCCGTGGGTCAGGTGCCCGCCCGCATCGAGGCTCAGCCCCATGATCGTGTCGCCGGGCTTGGTCAGCGCGAGCATCACCGCGCCGTTGGCCTGCGCCCCCGAATGCGGCTGGACGTTGGCGAAGCCGCAATTGAACAGCTGCTTCGCCCGGTCGATCGCCAGCTGCTCGACTTCGTCGGACGGGTGACAGCCCTGGTAATAGCGCTTACCCGGATACCCTTCGGCATATTTGTTGGTGAACACCGACCCCTGCGCCTCGAGCACCGCCTTGGAGACGATATTCTCCGACGCGATCAGCTCGATCTGGTTCTGCTCGCGCGCCAGTTCGTGCTCGACCCCGGCGAACACCGCCGGATCGGCCTCGGCCAAACCTCGCGTGAAAAATCCGTCCGGCTGGACGTCGGACAAAGTGGTCGGGCTGGTGCTCATACGGACTCCTTGGCCGACAATTTGTCGACGCGGTGCTGGTGGCGGCCCCCGGCGAAGGGGGTGTCGAGAAAGGCTTGCAGGCACGCGATCGCCATGCCCTCGCCGGTCAGGCGCGCGCCCATCGCGATGACGTTGGCGTCGTTATGTTCGCGCGCCAAGGCAGCGGACAGCGGCTCGCCGACGAGCGCGCAGCGGCAGGCGGGCTCGCGATTGACCGCGATAGAAATGCCGATGCCGGAGCCGCACAAGGCGACCCCGCGCTCGGCCGCGCCAGAGGCGATCGCCGCTGCGAGCTTGTAGCCGTAATCGGGATAATCGACCGATGCCGTGTCGTGCGGGCCGAGATCGGCGACGTCGTGCCCTGCCTCACGCAACCACGCGACGATCATCGCTTTCAGGGCGACGGCGGCGTGATCGGACGCGATGGCGATGCGCATGGACGGGGCGGCGATCCTTCGAACTAATGCTGTGCGCTGCCCCTTACGCCGGGCGCCGCGGTTACGCCACCCCCAGTTTGGGCTTCATCCGCAACCAACCGCGCGCGCGCACCGCCGCGACATGGCTCGCGCTGACGGGCAAACGCGTGCCGTCGGCGAGCACCAGCCGCCACGCGCGGCCTTCGCGCACCGCGCCGTCAACCGCCGATGTCGCCACCCACGCGCCACGGTGGACTTGCTCGCCGTCGACCCCGGCAAGCTCGTCGAGCAGATCGGCGAAGCGTGCGAGCACCAGCGGCTTCGCGCCGCTTAGCAGATGCAGCCGGCAATAATGATCCTCGGCAGTCACCGCCCGGACATCGGCCAGATCGCGCACGCCGACACGAAACAGGATGCCGTCCTCGACGATCTCGCGTGGCACGGGCTTGGGTCGCGCCAGCCGCAGCAGAGCGAACAACGTCACGCTGATCGCCGCCGCCTCGATCCAGGTGCGCGTCGCGTCGATCCGGCCCGCGATGCCGAACAACCACAGTGTCGTCGGTATCTCAAGCGGCAGCGGCAGGTTGACCACCACGGCGCCTATCGCACTCGCACGGGGCCAGTCCCCGGGATCGCGCACGGTCCACGCGAACCATGCGGTCCATTTGACGACGTTCCACCCGATCAGCACGCTCCAGAAACCGAGCCGCATTCCGAACGGCATCGCGATCGTGCCGAACGCCCCCATGATCGTCGCGAGCACGATCGCCGCGCCGCCGCCCGCCGACAGCATCACGATCCCGGGCAGAGCGACGACGCGGTTCGCGAATTTTCGCGCGGACTTGGCGAAGCCGCGATTGCCGCGGCGCGGCTGATCGGAGGAAAGCGTCGCCATCGGTGGCGAGGCTGCCACGATCGAACGGGGAGTGCCAGATGCGCAAATTGTTGATCGCCGGGATTGGCTTGGCGATGATCGCCGCGGTGCCGGGTGCCGCGCAGGTCGGGAACGATACCGCGGCGCTCGCCGCGCAAAAGGCCGCGCTCGACAAGTTCGCGTGGATGGACGGGACATGGCGCGGCCCCGCCGTCACCAAATTCCCGAGCGGCGAGCATCGCGTGACGCAGACCGAGCGGATCGGCCCGATGCTCGGCGGGACGGTGCGCGTGGTCGAGGGGCGCGGGTTCAACGCCGACGGCAGCATCGGCTTCAACGCCTTCGCGGTGATTTCGTACGACGCGGCCAAGCAGGCGTATGATTTCCGGTCCTACGCCCAAGGCCGCATGGGTGACTTCATGATTCGCCCGACGGCGGATGGCTATGTCTGGGAAATCCCGGCGGGGCCGATGACGATCCGCTATACCGCGACGCTCAAGGACAAGGTGTGGACCGAAATCGGCGAGCGGATCGCGCCCGGCCAGGCGCCAGTGAAGTTCTTCGAAATGCACCTGACGCGGGTCGGCGACAGCGACTGGCCGAACGGCGGCGCCATGACGCCAAAGTAATCGGGAGCGTTGACAGCCGGGGCCGCGAGCGCGCAACCGCGCCGGCGTGACCGAGCAACCCGTCATCGTTCTGGTGCGTCCGCAATTGGGCGAAAATATCGGCAAGGCGGCGCGCGCCATGCTCAATTTCGGACTGACCGAGATGCGGCTTGTGACCCCGCGCGACGGCTGGCCCAACCCGGCGGCGGGCCCGGCGGCGTCGGGCGCCGACGTCGTGCTGGAGCAGGCACGCGTATTCGACAGCGTCGCGGACGCCGTCGCGGATTGTCCGCATGTCTATGCGACAACGGTGCGCAAGCGCGGCGTGACCAAGCCGGTGATTACGCCGGAGGTTGCGGCGCAGGATATCCATGCCGCGCCAGGCCGGTCGGCGATCCTGTTCGGTCCCGAGCGATCGGGGCTCGAAACCGACGACGTCGCGGTGGCGCGCGAGATCGTCACGGTGCCGATCAACCCCGATTTCGGCAGCCTCAACCTCGCGCAAGCGGTGATCCTGGTCGCGTACGAATGGTCGAAGCACGTGGCGCTCGCCCAGCCGCCCGAAACCGACCTGCCGCTGCCGGCGCCGCAAGCCGAGCTCGACGGCATGATCGAGCAGCTCGATGCGATGCTCGTCGAATCGGGATTCTACTTCCCGCCCGATCGCACCCCCGTCACGCGGCGCACGCTGCGCACGCTGCTGACCAAGCCCGGCTGGTCGAGCCAGGAAGTCCGCACGGTGCGCGGTGTCCTGTCGGCGATTGCCAAACCGCGGCAGCGAGGCTGACGTTTTTCACTTTCGTTATATCGATGATAACGCTAATATTAGCGGGAATTCCCCTGGGAGATGAATCCGTGAAATTGTCGTACGTTGTGCTTGCGGCCGTGTCGTTCGCCGTTGCCGCCCCCGCCGTTGCGGGCGATTCCCCCGATTCCGCCAAGCCGGCGAAGGAAAAGAAGATCTGCCGCCGTGAGACTGTGACCGGCTCGATCGTGCCGTTCAAGACGACGTGCCACACCAAGTCGGAATGGGCGTCGATCGATGCGGAGAATGCGCGGGCCGTGGACAGCATGGCCAACAATCGGCCCAGTGGCACTCAGCGCCCCTAATCCACGCAAATAACCGGGGTAATTACATGCGCTTCGTGATCGTAGCGGCCGCTGCCGCGTTGCTTGCCGCGCCCGCGGTCGCGCAGACGGCTGATTCGACGGCGCCCGCGCCGAAGCCGAAGAAGGAAAAGAAGATCTGCCGCAAGGCCGAGCCGAATTCCTATTCGCACATGACGCCGAGCATTTGCCGCACCCAGGCCGAATGGGACCGCGACACGAGCAATGGCGCCCGGGCGGGTGTTACGTCGATGGGCGGCGACAACCTGCCGCGCCAGTGATCGGCCGCGGTTGCGCCATCATACTTGACTCGAATCGCGTGCGCCTCTAGGCGCCGCGCCTTCGCAATTGGCCCCGCACTCCGGTGAAGCGGTGGCCGTGCCTCCCATATCCCTGGGACCAGCAGGCGATACCGGAACCAACGTTTTAGCGATTGAAGGAAGTATCATGTCGAAGCGCACCAGCGCCAAGCACAAGCTCGACCGCCGCATGGGCGAGAATATCTGGGGCCGTCCCAAGTCCCCGGTGAACAAGCGCGAATATGGCCCCGGCCAGCACGGCCAGCGCCGCAAGGGCAAGGTCTCCGACTTCGGGATCCAGCTGCGCGCCAAGCAGAAGCTCAAGGGCTATTACGGCGACGTCACCGAAAAGCAGTTCCGCGGCTGTTATGCCGAGGCTGCGCGGATGAAGGGTGACACGGGCCAGAACCTGATCGGCCTGCTCGAGCAGCGGCTCGACATGATCGTGTATCGCGCCAAGTTCGCGCCGACGATCTTCGCCGCGCGCCAGCTGGTCAGCCACGGCCACATCCGCGTCAACGGCGTGAAGTGCAACATTGCATCGCGCCGCTGCTTCGTCGGCGACGAGATCACGCTCGGTGCCAAGGCCAAGGACATGGCGCTGGTGATGGAAGCGCAGAGCCTGGCCGAGCGCGAGATCCCCGATTACGTCGCGCCCGACGGCAATGCGAAGGTGACCTTCACCCGCATCCCGACGCTCGATGAAGTGCCCTATCCGGTGAAGATGGAGCCGAATCTGGTGGTCGAGTTCTACTCGCGCTGATCCGGCTCATCGGTTGAAGGGGCGGTCCCGCGGGGCCGCCCTTTTTCGTTATGGCCTAAGGCGTCATCCCCATCGAGGCGCGGAGGAACGCGTCGGCCTTCGCCAGCATGTCGGCGCGTGCGGTATTGTCGTCGAGCTGGTGGTCGAGACCTTTGTATTCGACCAGGTCGACCTTGGCGCCGGCGGCTTTCAGCTTGCCGGCCATCAACCGCGACTCGTTGATCCAGACGTTGGTGTCGCGGTCGCCGTGGAACAGCAGGACGGGCGCCTTGATGCGATTGGCGTTGCGCGCCGGCGAGCCTTCGACGACCCACGGGCCGTGCCCGATTTGGGCATCGCGTTGCGGGAAATAGGTGAAGTTGCGAGCCTCGGCGCGCAACGATTCGAGATCGGTGACTGGCGCCACCGCAACGATCGCCTTGAACAGATCGGGCTCCACGACCGAGGTCTGCAACGCGGCGTAACCGCCATAGGACCAACCGACGATCGCCAACTTCTTGGGGTCGGCGACACCCGATTTGACCATCCAGTGACCGGCGTCGTTGATGTCGCTCATCGCGGTTCGCCAACCCTGATATCCGTTCTTGTTGTACCATTGGTCGCCATAGCCGGCCGACCCACGGAACTCGGGCTGGATCACCGCGAAGCCGCGCGCGGCGAAATATTGCGACAGCCAGTCGAAGCCCCATTCGTCGCGCGCCGCGGGTCCGCCATGCGGCATGACGATCGCGGGCAGGTTCTTGCCGTCGCTACCGGCGGGGAGCGTCAGGTAGGCCGGGATCGTGGTTCCGTCGGCCGCCTGGTACGTGATCGCCTTGACCGTGCTGAGCGGCACACCGGCGAGCTCGGCGCGGGCGGGCAGGATCTCGCCCATCGAATGCGTCTTCTTGTCGTAGAGATAATAGCGGCCCGGATCGTTGTCGCTGCCGGCGAACAGCAACAGCTTGCTCTCGTCGGCGCTGGCATCGACGAACGTTACCAGGTGACCGGGGAGCGCCTTCGCCAGCTTGGCCTGGAGCGCGGCGAGTTCGGGATCGAAGAACTGCACCTGGCGGCGGTCGGTGATATAGCTCGTCCCCACGACGCGCCCGCGGCGGCCGACCGAGATCAGCGAATCCACATCGACGTCGGGCCGCGACGCGATGAGCTTCTTGGTCAGGCTGCCGTCGAGCGAGACGGTATAAAGCGCGGTCCGGCCATCGGTCGACTCGAAGCCGTAGGCGACGTCGAGGTCACGATCGACCGCAACCGGCAGGAAACCGCTGTTGCCGTTGCCGTTGGTGCGGACGGTGCTCAACGGCTTCCAGTCGCGGCTGTCGGGCCGGCGATAAAGATAGGTGATACGGTTGCCGTCGTACCCGTTGCCGTCGGTCGACTGCAGGCCCATCACGCGCACGACGCCTTGGCCATCGCTGATGTAATCGAACGCGCCTTGGCTCGGCTGCTCGATGACCTTGCGCGACATCGTCGTGGTATCGACCAGGTCGACGCCCAAGCCGGTACGGGTTTCCGCGGCGTGCGTGCCGGTCGAATATTCGGGAACGTAATAGTGCGTCATGAGCACCGAGCCGGTGCCGCCCGCGCCCCAATCGATCAGCGATCCGCCGTTCTGCGTGATGTCGAGCGCGTTGGAACTGGTTCGTGCCGACAGGACCTTGCCGTTCGATCCGTCGTCGTTGACCGCGATCGTCCGCGAGTAGCCGAGCCGTACCGAGCCGTCCGAGGATGTTAGCGAGATGCTGCAGATCAGCCGCGTATCGGTCGACCAGCGGCAATCGCGCAATTGATCGGCGTCGCCGCTCGATTTCATGATCGGTTTCGGAATCGCGTCGCCCGCCAGGTTGGTGACGAACAGCGCCATGCCGCGTCCCGCCAACGGCATCAGCATGGCCACCTTGTCGCCGCTCGGCGACAGGCTGATCTGCTGGATATTCTCGCGTGCGCCGAACGCCGCGGCGATGTCGCTGGCCGACTTGGGCGTCGGCGTATCGGCCGCTCGCACCGCCGCGGCGCCACCGGCGATCGCCATCATCGCCAGCCCAGCCAGCGCTCTCCCACTATATAGCATTCCGCCCCCTTGTGATCGTGCCTTACCTCGGCAATTTCCGATACTTATCGCGTGTGGGGCGGTGCGCAACGACAGATTGCAAGCGCCGACCCGGCTCGAGGGGCGACTTGCGTGGCGGGAACGGCCCTGCCAGACATCGCGGACATTTCGCGAAAGGTCGACCATGCGCCGCCTCGTTCTTGCCGCTTTCACGTTGACCGCGCCCGCGCTCGCACAATCGAGCGCTCCGGCGATCTCGATCGACACGCTGAAGCAAGTCGACAAGACACTGTCGTCGGACGCGTTCGAGGGACGCGCGCCGACCACGCTCGCCGAGGAAAAGACCACATCGTATATCGTCGAGCGGATGAAGGCGGCGGGGTTGCAGCCAGGCAATCACGGATCGTGGTTCCAGGACGTGCCGCTGGTCCAGATCGACGCGCAGAACGTGACGCGGATGACCTTCACCGGGGGCAAGACCCCGGTCAGCCTGACGTACCGTACCGACATGGTGCTCGCGACGTACCGCGTGACGCCCAGGATCGACATCCGGAACTCCGACGTCGTGTTCGTCGGCTACGGCATCAACGCGCCCGAAAAGGGCTGGAACGATTACGCCGGGGTCGACGTGCGCGGGAAGACCGTCGTCGTCCTGGTCAACGACCCCGACTGGCAGAAATCGCAGCGCACCGGGCTCTTCGAGGGCAAGGCGATGACCTATTACGGCCGCTGGACCTACAAGTTCGAAGAAGCCGCGCGGCAGGGCGCGGCCGCGGTGATGATCGTCCACGATACCGAGCCCGCGGCCTATGGCTGGGGTGTCGTCCAGTCGAGCTGGACCGGGCCGCAGCTCGAATTGGACGCCAAGGGCGATCACATGGACCAGTCGAAGGCGATCGGCTGGATGCAGCTCGCCAAGGCGAAGGCGCTGTTCGCGAGCGCGGGCAAGGATTTTGCCAAGCTGTCGGCGGCGGCCAAGATCAAAGGGTTTCACGCGGTGCCGCTTGGCGTCAAGGCGTCGGTCAGCTTCACCAACAGCATCAAGCGCCAGGCATCTAAGAATGTCATCGGCATCCTGCCCGGGACCGAACGGCCCGACGAGACGGTGATGTACACCGCGCACTGGGATCACCTCGGCCGCTGCACGCCGGTCAAGGGCGACGACATCTGCAACGGCGCGCTCGATAACGCGAGCGGGGTAGCCGGGCTGATCGCGCTCGCCGAGGCGCAAGTGAAGGCGGGGCCGGCCAAGCGCAGCATCGTCTTCATGTCGGTCACCGCCGAGGAATCGGGGCTGCTCGGCTCCAGATATTACGCCGAGCATCCGGTCTATTCACTCGCTAAGACGGTCGGCGGGGTCAACATGGACGGATTGAACGTGATCGGGCGGTCGCGCGACGTCGTCGTGACCGGGTTCGGCAAGTCCGAGCTCGAGGACATGATCAAACCGCTGATCGAAGCGCAGGGTCGCGTGATGAAGCCCGAGCCAAACCCGGAGCGCGGCGGCTATTTCCGGTCGGACCATTTCAGCTTCGCCAAACTGGGCGTGCCGATGTTCGACGGCGGATCGGGCGAGGATCTGGTGGTCGGCGGAACCGCGAAGGGGCACGCCGCGACGCTCGATTACATCGCCAACCGCTATCACAAGCCGCAGGACGAATATGATCCGAACTGGGATTGGAGCGGCGCGGTGCAGGACCTGACGCTGTATTTCCAGCTCGGGCGCCGGCTCGCCGACGGCAATGCTTGGCCCAACTGGTACAAGACCGCCGAATTCCGCAGCGTTCGCGACCGGTCCCGCGCCGCTCAGTGACTCGCGTGCCGCCCCCCAAGCCCGAATGGGCGCCGCACAAGGCGGTGTGGATCGGGTTTCCGAGCCACCCAGAATTGTGGGCGCTCGATCTCGAGCCCGCGCGCGACGAGGTGATTGCGTTCGCGGAAGCCGTGCATGCCGGCGGCAAGGGTGAGCAGGTGCTTCTCGTCGCCGCCGACGAGGAAGCGGCGTCGGCGGCGCGACGGCGCGCGGGCGATATCGCCAAGGTGGTGGTGCAGCCGTTCGGCGACATCTGGCTGCGCGACACGGGTGCGATCATCCGCGGCGACGGCGTCGCGGCCGATTTTCAGTTCAACGGCTGGGGCGGCAAATACGATCTGCCCGGCGACGACGATATCGGCGCGCGGCTGGCCGAGGCGCGCGGCAAACGGGTCGAGAGCTTCAACTGGATCCTCGAAGGCGGCGCGATCGACGGCGACGGGACCGGGCTGGTGGTCACGACCGAGCAATGTCTGCTCAACCGCAACCGCAACGGCGCGATGATGCGCGACGAGATCGAGGACCTTCTGTTCCGCGACCTTGGCTATGACGAGGTGCTGTGGCTCGGCGACGGGCTGCTCCACGATCACACCGACGGGCATGTCGACAACCTCGCGCGGTTCGTCGCGCCTCGTACTCTCGCGGTGCCCGAGGCGAGCGACAACGATCCCAACTGGCAAGTCTATCAACGCGCCGCACAGCGCGCCGCCGCGCACGAGGGCGTGACCGTCGCCCACGTGCCCTCGCCCGGGCGCGTGCTGCGCGACGAGGAGATCGTGCCGGCGAGCTACATGAACTTCTACATCGGCAATGCCAGCGTCGTGGTGCCGCTCTACGGCTGCGAGAACGATCAGGCCGCGGTCGCGGCGATCGGCGCGCTGTTTCCCGGGCGACAGGCGGTCGGCTTGCGCGCCGACCATATCCTGACCGGCGGCGGCAGCTTCCACTGCATCAGCCAGCAGATACCGGCCTGAGATCTACTGCAACGTCACCCGGTCCTCGCCGTCGTGGCGGCCAAAGAATTGCATCAACTGCACGATCAGCTCGGCGCGGCTGGTCAGGTCCGGCGCCTCGAGCAGCGCCTGTTTGGCGGCCGAATCGAACGGCGCGATCTGGGCGATGCCGTTGACCAGCGCCTCGTCGTCGAGCCGCGCGACCGAGTCCCAATCGACCGCATAACCCTGCGCGTCGGCGAAACGCCGCGATTCGCTCTCCAGGCTCGCGCGGTGCGCGATCGACAGCGCCTCGGCGTCATCGCTTGTCGGCAACAGATCGGCCTCGACCTGGCGGAAGGGTGTCGTCACGTCGAGCTCACGCACGACGCGGAACAGCGATACGCCCTCCAGCACGATGTCGTAGCGCCCGTCGTCGAGCGCCTCGACCTCGGCGATCCGCCCGACGCACCCGAGGTCGAACAGCGGCGGGCGTTGCGCATCCTTCGCGCGCTCGCCGACGACGCGCGGCTGGATCATGCCGATCCGCCGGTCGCGCGCCATCGCGTCGCTGACCATCGCGCGATAGCGCGGCTCGAAGATGTGCAGCGGCAAATGCATGCGCGGGAACAGCAAGGCGCCCGCCAAAGGAAAGATCGAGAGGCGGGTGGCCGTCACGTGAACAATATCGCCGACAATCGCCGGCGCTGCCCCGATACCCACGGGTCCTCCAGCCCGACCACTTCGAGCAGTTTGAGGAATTGCGCGCGCGCCGCGCCCCCGTTCCAGTCGCGGTCCTGGGCGACGATCGCGAGCAGCGAATCGGCCGCCGCGTCGCGCTCGCCCGCCGCCATTTGCGCGTTGGCGAGGTCGAAGCGCGCCTGGAGATTGTCGGGATCGGCCTCGGCGGCGGCGATCAGCGGCGCGAGATCGGCGGCCGGCGGGGCCGAGCGCGCGAGGTCGAGCGCCGCGCGCGCGCGGTCGATTTCGGGCGCCTTGGCGGCCTCCTCGGGCAAAGCGGCGAGCGCGGCCTCGGCGTCGTCGAGCCGCCCCGCCGCGACCAGCGCGCGCACGCGGCCCGACACGACGTCTGGGTGATCGGGCGCGATCTCGGCGATCTGATCGAACACCGACAGCGCGCGCTCCGCATCGCCCTCCGCCAGGATTTGCTCGCCCATCGCGAGCAACGGCTCGATCTCGGCCTCGGTCTGCGCCTCCGCGCTGTCGACCGGCAACTGCTTGAGGATCTGGTCGAGCATCGCCTTCAGCTGTGATTCGGTGCGCGCGCTGGTCAGGTCGGCGACCAGCTGGCCCTGGAACATCGCATAGACGGTCGGGATCGACTTGATCTGGAATTGCGCGGCGATGAACTGGTTCTTGTCGGTGTCGATCTTTGCCAGCACCACACCCTTGTCGGCATAATCGGCCGCGACCTTCTCGATCACCGGCGACAGCGCCTTACACGGCCCGCACCATTCCGCCCAGAAATCGATCATCACGAGCTTGGTCATCGACGGCTCGACCACGTCGCGACGGAACGCTTCCACGGCTCCCTTTTCCTGCGGGGTCATTCCAAGCGTGGCCAAGTCTCATCTCCGGTTCGTTGCCGCCCTTATGTGGGCGCACGCCCGTGCAAGCCAAGGTTTTTTCGGCGACGACACGGGGCTTGCGGCGGCGAAAGGGCGATGCTAGTGGCCCCGCTCCCAACGCGCCCGTGGCTTCACGGGCCGGCGCCAGAGCGGGCGTAGCTCAGGGGTAGAGCACAACCTTGCCAAGGTTGGGGTCGAGGGTTCGAATCCCTTCGCCCGCTCCAACTGCCGCAGCGATTTAGCTGCGCTAAATCGTGCTCAGCGGCAGTTCGGACGGCATCGCCCGTGGCGATGGCCGACGACGTGGCTTTGCCACGTTGGAACCCTCGAGTCTTTTTGTGGCGCTACGCCCTAAATGGCTACGCGCGTGGTTCGAATCCCGAGCAAACCAAACTAGCGGCGAGTTGCAGGCTAGCGACTTTTCCGCGCCAAAGAAAAAAGCCGCCGGACTCGCGTCCGACGGCTCCTTCAATCCAATTGGCGCAAACCTTACGCCGCGATCACCTCGACCTTGCCCGTGCCGCGCATGTGCCGGCCGAAGCTCTTCGCCGACCGCTTGATGTCGGCGATGTGCGCGTCGCGCCCCGCCAGTGCCTTCGCGCCGCGATAGGTTGCCGCCAGATCGGGGACGACCACAAGCTTGCCGGCTTCCGCAAAGCGGCGGGCGCTCGCCAGCGCGGCGGCATCGAGCCCGCCTGCCCCATGGAGCAGGACCACCGTATCGACCGGCTGGGTGCCGCGCGGCGCGACCATATAGCCGTCGACCATACGATCGCCGTGGAACACGTATTTGCCGCGGAACACGCGCAGGTCGCCCGTGCCGCCCATCGCGCGCGCCACGCCGGGCAGCGCGACGGTCGCCGCAGTGGCCGCCGCCATCCCGCCGATCGCCTTGCGACGGCTGATCGAATTCTTGATAACGACGCTCATCTGCATCCCCTTTTCGCAGCGCTTCGCAACAGCCTAGTCCGATCGCGATTCGGACACAAGATTTACCGCGCGAGCACGATCTCCGCGACGTGGCGCCGTCCGCCAGTGCGCGCGAGCTGAACGAACACGTCGACGGTCGAGCGGACGTAATGATGCACGTCGTCGCGCCCCAGCCGTGTTCCGGTCTGAAGCACCAGCAGCGCGATCTGCTCGATCGCGCGCTCGGCGCTGTCGGCATGGACCGTCGTCATCGATCCGGGATGGCCGGTGTTGACCGCGCGCAAGAAGGTATAGGCCTCGGGCCCGCGCAACTCGCCGACGATGATCCGGTCGGGACGCATGCGCAAGGACGCGGCAAGCAGCGAATCGGCGCTGACCTGCGCCTCGCCGAGCGCGCTGCGCGCCGCAAGCAGGCCGACCGCATTGGCGTGGCCTAGGTGAAGCTCGGGCGTGTCCTCGATCAGGATCAGGCGCTCCTCGGCGGGGATTTCGCGGATCAGCGCGTTGAGGAACGTGGTCTTGCCGGTCGAGGTGCCGCCCGACACCAGGATGTTTTTGCGCGACCGCACCGCGAGCGCGAGCAACGCCGCGATATCGCCCGCGTCGAGCAGCCGCGCGAGCTCGATATCGGCGGCCGAGCGCTCGCCGACATCGCCGCGCTTCGTCTCGGCGAATGCGCCGGTCGCGACATAGTCGGCGAGGGTGAGATCGGGCGAAATATGCTTGCGGATCGCCAGCGCGAGCGGGCCGCGCGTCGCCGGGGGTGCGGCGATCTGGACGCGCGCGCCGTCGGGCAAGGTCGCCGACAGCAACGGATGTTCGCGGCTGATCCCCTGGTGCGACAGCGCCGCGATCTGGCGCGCGAGGCGGTCGAGCGTCGCGGGGTCGAGCGCGGGCGCATCATGCCGCTCGGTCGCACCGCCGATCGTCTCGACCCAGATCTCGCCTGGGCGATTGACGTAGATGTCGGTGACGTCGTCGCGCGCCAGCACCGCGCCGAGCGGCGCGAGATAGCTTTTGAGATAGACGGGATCGCTCGCGGCTATTTCCGTGCCTCCACGGATGTGAAGTCGAGGTCGCGCGCAACGAACACGCTGATCGACACGCCCTGCTTGACGCGCAAGCTGCGCTGGAACTGCTCGGACCCGGTCAGCGGCGACGCGCCCGCGACCGCGCTGCCCGGAACGCTCAGGATCGCCACGCTGTTGTTGTTGCCGGCGAGCCCGGTCGCATAGCCGGTGCCGATGCTGAGCGCGGTCTGCAGGAACGCCGAGGCGAAACGTTCGAGGAAGTGGCTATTCACTTTGCCCTTGATCCCGACGCGGCCGAGCGGGTCGGCGGCGGGCGAGCCGAGCGCGATGGTGGCGCCGTCGGGCCGGACCAGCCGCTGCCAGATCACCAGCGCGCGGTTCTGTCCGGGCTGGAGGTCGGCCTTATACTCGCCGATCAGCCGGCTGCCGCGCGGGATCAGTACCTTGCTTCCGTCGAACCCGCGCACGTCGCGCGTCACCAGCGCGCGCGCCGGGCCGGGCCTGGTCGAATCGAGCGCGGTTTCGAGCACGGCGGGAATCAGCGCGCCTTGCGGTACCGTCGTCGCGCGGTTGCGCAGCACCGACGCGCGGGCGCGCGTTGCCGACAGCGACCCGGCACTACCACCGGTGGCTGCGCCCGCACCGGGCGCGGCGGTCGCCGGATTGCCTTCGGCATCGGTCGACACGGTCGCGCCGCCGGCCCCGGTGACTTCCGCTGCGGTGGTGTCGACGACCAGCATCGGGCCGCTCGCGATGCGCGGCGTCGGAGGGGGCGGGGCGACGACTTGCGGGGGTTGCGGCGGCTGGACGTAGACGATGCGCGGCGGCGGCGGCGGAGCTGGTGGCGGAGGGGGCGTTACGACCACCGGCGCGGGCTCCGGAGTCGGTTCGGGTGCGGGCGGGATATAGAGCGGCGCGGCGGGGGCGGGCACGCCGGTGCCGCTGAAGCGCGGGCTGGTCGACGGCGCGGACAGGACGCGGCGGCGCGCATCGAGGATCAGGAACAGCACCAGCCCAAGCGCGACGACGCCAGCCACGATCATCCAGTTGGCGATGCCGCTCCGCTGGCGCGCGACGACGGGCCGCGCGCTGTGCTCGATCGGCCCGCGCGGATCTTGTCCCGCGACCGCCATCAGTTGCGCACCTGCGGCACGCGCACCGCCACTGCCATTTCCCGGTCGAGGCGGAAGATCAGCTTGTTGGCGATGCTGTCGAGAACGTAGCGCCCGTCGCGCATCGCGCCGTCGGCGAGCGTTTCCTTGCCGTCGCGCCCGATCTTGAACACCGCGGGCAAGGTCTGGTCGGCGCGCCAGATGATGAACGTCTTCGACCCATCGTCGGAGATCGCGTCGGGCTGGATCGTCCGCGTGCCGCTCAATTTGTAGCGGCCCGCGCCGACCGCGGGCTGGTCGCTCGCGGTCGCTTCGGCGGGCGGCGGCGGATAGGTGAACCGCACCGTGAACGCTTGCGCGCCGCCATAGCCCGTCGACAGCTCGAAATTATACGCGCGCGCATCGGTGACGACGGTCATGTTGGTTGTGACGCCGCCCTGCGCCGGGCGGATGAACAGCCGGTCGCCGCGCTTGTTGGGGGTGACTTGCCACGCGCCGCTGTCGCCCACCGCGACGGTTTCGATCCGTTCGTCCGGTGCGAACTCGACCGCGAGCTGATAGCCGGGCGCGACTTGCAGCTGCACGACCTGATCGGCGTCGTACATCACCGTCTGGATACGCGGGTCGCCGGGGCCGGGGACGGGGCGCACCTGCGCCGCCGCTGGCGCGACCGCCGTCAGCGCGACAAGCGCGGCCAGGAACGAGCCTGGCTTCACAACTGGACTTCGGGGGCGACCGGACGCGCGACCGGCGCCGGTTTCACCTTCAATTCGGGCGCGGAGACTTGCGGCTGAATCGCGGGCGTCGTCGCGACCGGCTCGGGCGGCGTCACGGCTTCCTGGTCGCGGCGATAGCGCGTCACCTGGAAACCGAGCGGGTTGATGAAGCGATCCTCCGCACGCATCGGTGCGGTGGTGAACTGGTAACGGATCACCGCCACCCACGCCGCGGCGGGCTGCGGCGCGCCGCCGGCGTCGCGGCGGATCGTCTCGAACCGCACCAGCGCGCTGTTGCCGCCCAGCGACGACACGCTCTTCACGTGCGTTTCGACGATGGTCGAGGCGGGCAAGCGGTTGATCGGGCTCGCCGGGTTGGAGGCGACGACGCTGCCGACATAGTCCGACCTGGCAGTATCGACCGACCAGGCCTGGACCTTGGCATAGCTCGCCTGCAGCTGTGCGCGATCGTAGCTTTCGCGCGCGATGACGTACTGGACCAGGAACGATTGCGTCAGCGCGGTGTCGGGCGCGATCTTCTGCGCGTCGAGGGGCTTGAGCTCCTGGACATAGCCGGTCTGCTTGTCGACGAGCAGCGTGTACGGGACGACCGTCTTGAGCGGGGCGAGGAAGATCAGCGCCAGCGCCTCGCACAGCGCCACCACCAGCGCAACCGTGGCGACGATCCACGCGAGCCGGCGCGACGCGCGCAAGGCGTCCTCGCGGTCCTCCGCCCAGCTGCCCGCCTCGCGATAATAAGCGTCGAGCGATTCGCGCGCGGCCTGTTTCATCGATTGCTGTCCCGCCGTGATGCGCCGGCCGACACGCGCCCGCGCGTCCGCCGCCTGAAACTCTGGCCGAGCGGCACCGCGCCCGCAACCGCTACGTCGTTCGACGCGGTGGGCGTGATGCCGGGCCGGCCGCCGAACGATGCCGCCACCGGCTGCGCCGCGAGCGATTCGCGCCGCTGCGTCGCCGATACCGCATCGGCGATCACCAGCGCGCGGCCGCGTTCGTCCTGCGGCGCGGCCTGGCCGGCGCGCTGGACATCGCGCAGCGTCACGCTGCCGGCAATGCCTGCGGCGACTCGGTCGCGCAGCACGCGCCAAGCAGGCGGCAGGCGGAAGCCCGCGGCGACCTTGCCGACCGCGACCAGCACGGCGATCAGCGTCACCGCGAAGACCAAGGTCAGCACCAGCAATTCGACCGGCACCGACGGCGTCGCGATATTCTGGTGCCGCAGATCGAGCACCGCCGCGAGCCACGGTTCGAGCAGCGCCAGTTCGACGCCGAGCACGATCGCGGTGGCGAGCGCGCCGAGCGCCGCGCCGGTCAACCCGCGCACCCAGCCCTCGAACAATCCGCGCGTTCCGTCGAACAGCAGGAAGATAACGAACAGCGGCCCGAGCGCGAGGAGCAGCCCCGCGACCAGCCGCACGCTCGCGAAGCTCGCGATCGCGCCCGACAGGAACAGGGCGCGCGCGCTTCCCAACAGCGAGAAATCGCGCTGCGGGTCCCACCGCGCCCGATTGCCGAGATCCTGCACGCGGCGCAGCTCCGCCGCCTGTTGCGCGGGCGTCAAATTGGCGGTCGGTCCGACCGCGACATTGGCGTTCAGCGGACGTCCGGTGCCGACCACGTTCAATTCGGCGAGCTGGTAATCGACCAGCTGCAACCGCGCGACGAGCCCGCCCGGCGCGCCGGGCAAGCCCGCCGGTGACCCGATGTTGCTCGCCACTTCGGCGGGCGCACGCAGCGTGATGTCATAGGCAAGCGTGCGGAACGCGGGCCAGCTCGTCGCGAGCGCGAGCACTACGCCGACCTTGATCGCCGCGACCACCCCGTCGCGTACCGACGGCGTCTCGCCGAGCAGCAGGCGGTAGCCGATCAGCGCGATGAACAGCGTCAGCGCCCCGGTCAGCAGCAGCGCCGCCGGGCCGCCGGGGTTGGCCAGTGCCTGATACCCGCCCGCGCCCAAATTCTGCGCCTGGCAATCGAGGTGCGCGAGCACGCTCGAGAGGAATGAATCGTCCGAAATCGCGGGGCAGGCCACCTGCATCAGGCACGCTCCAGCAGGCGCGGGATCCAGTCGGCGGGGTCGTCGCCGCCTTCCGCCCGGATTTCGTCGAGCAACCGCACGGTGCGCTCGCGCCCCGACAGGATCGTCAGCATGTCGCGCTCGCCGGTCAGGTTGAGCCGCACCACGACGCTTTCGTTGCCGTGCTTGATCAGGAAGCAATGCGCGTCGTCGGGGAGCGTGCGGACGATCTCATATTCGTGCGGGGTCAGCCCGAACCCGTCAACATAATCGACCGCGCGCGCCTTCGGGTTGGTCATGAAGATTTGCGTCGCGGCCTGTTCGATGATCGCGCTGGCGATCTTCGATTCGAGCGCGTCCTGCGCCGACTGCGTGGCGAAGCCGACGATACCGTTCCTTTTGCGGATCGTCTTTTCCCAGTCCTTGATGCGGCGGACGAACACTTCGTCGTCGAGCGCTTTCCACCCCTCGTCGACGACGATGATCGCCGCCGACCCGTCGAGCCGTTCCTCGACGCGGTGGAACAGGTACATCATCGCCGGCGTGCGCACCGCGGGATCATCGAGGATCTGCGTCATGTCGAACCCGACCGCGTCGGCGGTGAGGTCGGTCAGGTCGCGCTCATTGTCGAACAGCCACGCGCGCTCGCCATCCCCCCACCACGGGCGCAGCCGCGAATAAAGGTCGGCCGCCGTCGGCCGCGACCCGCCGCGGAACAGTTCGGCGAGGTGGCGCAGCCGGCGATGCTCGGGCGGCTGGTCGAAATTGGCGTCGATCGCATCCTTGATCTTCGCCGCCTCGTCGATGTCGGCGCCGCCCGCGAGCTGCGCGACCCAGTCGATCAGGAACTGACGGTTGGCGGGATTATCCTCGAGCTGGAGCGGGTTGAGCCCCGCCGCGGTGTCGGGACGCAGCACGTCGTACCGCCCGCCGATCGCACGGATGAACAGCTCGGCGCCGCGATCCTTGTCGAAGAAGATGATCCGCGGGTGGAACTTGCGCGCCTGCGCGAGCAGGAAGTTGAGCACCACCGTCTTGCCCGATCCCGACGGGCCGATGACGGTGAAATTGCCCAGGTCGCCCTGGTGGAAGTTGAAATAATACGGGCCGGCGGCGGTGGTTTCGAGGAGACTCACCGCCTGGCCCCAATGGTTCGCCTCGGGCTTGCCGAGCGCGAAATTGTGGCTGCTGGCGAACCCCGCGAAATTGCCGGTCGAGATCAGCCCGCGCCGCGCGATATATTTGAAGTTGCCGGGGAACTGCGCCCAGAACGCCGGTTCGAGCGCGATATCCTCACGCACCGCGATGATCCCGAGGTCGGCGAGCGTCGCCTGCACCTCGGCCACCCCGGCATCGACCTCGGCCAGCGTATCGGCGTGGACCGCGACCGTCATGTGGTGCTCGCCGAATCCGGCGCGGCCGGCGGCTACCTCGTCCTTGGCGCTCGACAATTCGCCGCGCAGCGACACGGCCTCGTCCTCGGCGGAGCGCATGCGGCGCAGCGCCAGGTTCATCTTGCCGAGCGCGGCCTGGCGATCGACGAAGCCGAAGCTTTGCGACACGGTCAGCTCGAACGGCAGGCGGAGCAGCTCGTCGAGCATCCCCGGCGCGGTCTGCGCGGGGTAATCCTTGATCGACACCATCCCGACGAAGCTGCGCGCGGTATGGCCGGCGACGCCTAGTTCGACCGTCTCCTCGCCGAAGCTGACGCGGCGGTATGGCAGATAGGCGCCGGCATCCTGCATCGGCATCAGCACCGGGCGCATCTCGGCGTTATAGAGCGCGGAGAGGAATTCGAGCGGTTCGGAGCACACGCCCGCCTTGGTTTCGTACACGCCGAGCAGCCGCGGCGCGTAGCTGCCGAGCTGCGCGATCACCGCGTCGCGCGCGGTATCGAGCTGGTGGATATCGTGCGCGACCTGCACGTCGCGATCCTCGCCCGCGCTCCCGAACCAGCCGCGCACGCGGTCGGCGATCCCGACGCGCCCCTGCATCGGGCGGCGCACCAATGTCAGGAAGATGTCGTTGACGTAGAGCTTGCGCGCCGACAGCCGCGCGCGCCACGCCGCGTCGAGCTTGGTCGAGAAATCATCGGGAAACTTGTCCGCCAGCTCGACATCGGCCTCGCGCCGGATGACGTGGTGATAGACCGCGAAGCGCGACGATCCGATCGCCTGGAGCATCGCGTCGCGCAGCGTTTTTCGATAATTGATCTCGTCGGTGTCGGCGGTCTCGAACAGCAGACCGCGCAGCTGGATCACCTGCATCAGCAAGCCGTCGCGCGTCTCGACGGTGTGGTCGTCGACGTGCCGGGCGTACGGGAGGTGGAATCCCGCCGCTTTCTCACGCTCGACCGCGCGCTTGTCCTCGGTCAGGGGCGGTAGGAGTTGCATCGCCAGACGCGATAGTTGCGCACGCGCGGGCAGCGGCTGGCGCGAGTCAGCCACAGGTCGAAGAAGCGCGGCTCGCGCACGCACAGCACCATGCCGATCAGATGGACGACCACCGCCACCGCCAGCACCCAGATCGAATGGAAGACCAGGAACAGCTCGGTCGCGATCACGCCGTTGACGACGAAATAGCTGTAGGTGACGCCCGCGAACATCTGCGGCCGCGTCAACGCGACGAACAAAGGATCGCGGTCTACGCCACCCGCCACGGCTTAGTTGCCGAGGCCGGCGGTGGACTGGATGCCCGCGACGATGCTGGCGGCGCCGAACAGGATGAAGCAGCCGATAATGACGGTCGCGCCGTAGCGCCAGTTGATTCGGCCGGTGAGCATCAGGAACCCGACCGAGGCGACCGCGATCACCGCGACGACGGTGGCGACCGTGCCGAGCAGCGTGCCCTGCAGCCAGCGCACCGCCGACACGAGCACGCCCGACCCGGCGGGATCGCTCAGCGTATCCTGCGCGTGCGCGACACTCGCCTGGAACATGGTCACGATGGCGGCGATCAGCGCCGGGCCCTTGGACTTGATGAAACGCAACGCTCTAACCCCGCCTAACCTGTCGATCGGGAGCGGTTCGCGGAAATCGCGCATTGCGGTATCCGGCGCCCCCAACGCCCGAGTCGCCGGTGTGCACTAGGGCGGGCGGGGTTTCAAGCAGAGTCGGGCGCGGCCAATCTCGCGATGAAACGCGTGTTTCGCCCGCGCGTTGCCCGTCCATGCCCTCCAGCGTGATCCGATCGTTCGATTACGACGCCGCCCAGCGCCGGCTCGACGTCGAGTTCGTCAGCGGGCGACGCTATTTCTACCTCGACGTGCCCGAACGCGAGGTCGAGGCGATGCGCCGCGCGACGTCGAAGGGCGGGTTCTTCAACCGCCGCATCCGCGACCGCTATCGTTTCGAGCGCGGCTAAGGCATCGTGGCAGCATGGCAGAGATACGAATCGGGATCGGCGGCTGGACCTACGAACCATGGCGCGGGACCTTCTTTCCCGACAAATGGCCGCACAAGCGCGAGCTGGAATTTGCCAGCCGTCAACTGACCGCGATCGAGGTCAACGGCACCTATTATTCGGGCTTCAAGCCGGCGACCTTCGCGGGGTGGGCCGAAGTCGTGCCAGACGACTTCGTGTTCACGCTCAAGGCCTCGCGCTTCTGCACCAACCGCAAGGTGCTGGCCGAAGCGGGCGAATCGATCCAGCGATTCGTCCGTCAAGGGATCGTCGAGCTCGGGCCGAAGCTCGGACCGATGCTGTGGCAGTTCATGGCGACCAAGAAGTTCGACGCCCAGGATTTCGGCGCGTTTCTCAATTTGTTGCCGGTAAAGCATGAGGGCGTCGCGCTGCGCCATGCGGTGCAGGTGCGGCATGACAGTTTCCACGTGCCCGAGTTCGTCGCGATGTGCCGCGCCGCGAACGTCGCGATCGTCTATGCCGATTCGCCCGATTACCCGGCGATCGCCGACGTCACCGCCGACTTCGTCTATGCCCGGCTGGAAAATACGGTGGAGGAGGAACCGGCCGGCTATTCCCCCGCAGCGCTCGATCGCTGGGCGGCGGTCGCGAAGAGCTGGGCGGCAGGCGAAGCGCCGGCGGGACTCCCCTATTTCGGCGATTCGCCGGCGAAGACGCCGCGCGACACGTTCGTGTTCTTCATCAGCGGCGCCAAGGTGCGCGCGCCGGCCGCGGCGCAGGCGCTGATCGCGCGCGTCTAGCGAGTCGGCGATGCGCCGGGCGCAGGCGGGGTCGCGGCGCGGCCCTGGATCGCGGCGGTCTCCAGCACGATCAGCGCCTTGCGCGCCGCGACATATTGCCGCGCGCCGGTCATCCAGCCGGTCGCCTGCGCCGCGCCGGGCAGCTTGTTCACTTCCTCGACCGCGGCCTCGACCTGGCCCTGCGCGAGCATGCGACGGACTCGCGCGAGCCGCTCGCTCGGCACCGGCGACGGGGTGTTGCGCGGGTGGACCACGATCAGGCTGCCCAGCAACCGCCACACCGCACCGCCCCAGCCGCCTTCGCCCGCCGGCCCGAGCGCGAGCTGCGGGCCGATCTGGTCGAGCCCGAGCCGCAGGTCCTCGGTCGTCACCGGATGGTGCGACGCGTCGATGATCGTCGCCACTTCGTTCGGCTGGGTCGCACCGAACCGGTCGCGCAATTGCTGTTCGAGATAGCCGAGTTCGAGCCCGCGATCGATCGCCCGGCGCGACACCAGCACGACGAGCAGCGCTTCCGCGCGCGACGCGTTGCCATAGGCGTTGGCAGCGGCGCTGGTGATCGCGGCGCTGCGCTGTTCGAGCGCGGCGAGTTGCGCCGACAGCATTTCCTGCCGTGCCGACAGCGACGCCGGATCGGTCGCGACCGGGGGGGCGACGATGACCTTGGGCGCCGGGGCGACGACGGTTTGCGGCTGGGGTGCTGGTTGTGGTTCCGCCCGGAAATGATCGATCGCCCAGACCGCGAGCACCAGTCCGACCAGGAACGTGATCAGCGCGATTCCCGCGGCGGTCGCGAGCGTCAGGCGGCGTGTCGCGGGCTCGGCGGCCGGCAGGACGAGGGGCGGGACGGCGTCGCTCATCCGGCCCTTATCCGCGCGGGGCTCGGCAGGGTCAATCGGCGAGGCGGCGCGCGAGCGCGACGAGCGCGTCGTCGTCGGGAGCGGAGGCCGCGGCGACCCGTGCCCAGCCCGGCCCGGCGGCCTCGGCGACCGCTCGGCTGATCGTGGCGAGGCGGATCGTGGCGCGGCGATGCGCGGCCAGCTCGCCCAGCCGCTCCGCCGCACGCGCCGAATGGAGCAGCGCGACCGCGCCTGCGAGCTCTTCGATCACGGCGGTATCGATCGGCAGCGGATCGCTGGCATAGACCGCGACCGCGGCGGCGATCACGCCGCCAACCTGCAAGCGCCGCTCGCGGCCGGCGAGCAACAGCGCGCGCGAGAAACCGCGCGCCGCCAGGGTCGCGGCCAGGTCCGCGCCATCGCCGTCGCCGGTTCCGTCGACCGACAGCCCGCGCGCTTCGGCGGCGGCAGCGGTTGCGGGGCCGACCGCGAACACGGGGAGCCCCTTGAGCGCCTCCAGCCCCGGCCCGGCGAGCCGCGGCGCGTTCGCGCTGGTCAGCACGAGCGCGTCGAACGCGCGTGGGTCGGGCGCCGTCCAGTCCAGTGCGTGCGTTTCGAACAGCGGTAAACGGATCGCGGCCAGCCCCGCCGCCTCGACCCGCGCGGCGGTTGCCGCGTTCCCCGGCTCGGGCCGCAACACCGCGACGGCTCGCGTCATGACGTCATCGCCCGCATGGCTTGTGCTACCGGGCAAGGCGCGTAGAGGAAAGAGCGTGTTGATATTGGGCCTCGAATCCTCGTGCGACGAGACCGCGGCGGCGCTGGTCACCGGCGACCGGCGTATCCTGGCGCACAAGCTGGCGGGGCAGGAAGCGGCGCACGCGCCCTATGGCGGGGTGGTGCCGGAGATTGCCGCGCGCGCGCACGTCGAGGTGCTCGAGCCGCTGGTCGCCGCGTCATTGGAGGAAGCGGGGGTGACGTTGGCCGACGTCGACGCCATCGCCGCGACCGCCGGGCCGGGGCTGATCGGCGGGGTGATGGTCGGGCTGGTCACCGGCAAGGCGCTGGCGCATGCGGCGGGCAAGCCGCTGGTCGCGGTCAATCATCTCGAAGGCCATGCGCTCAGCCCGCGGCTGGCCGATCCCGACCTGCACTTTCCCTATCTGCTGCTGCTGGTGTCGGGCGGGCATTGCCAGTTGCTGCTGGTCGAGGGCGTCGACCGCTATCGCCGCCTCGCGACGACGATCGACGACGCGGCGGGCGAGGCTTTCGACAAGACGGCCAAGATACTGGGCTTCGGTTTCCCTGGCGGCCCGGCAGTGGAGCGTGCAGCGGCAGCGGGCCAGCCGATCGTCCCGCTCCCGCGCCCGCTGCTCGGATCGCCCGAACCGCATTTCTCGTTCGCGGGCCTGAAAAGCGCGGTGCTCCGAGCGCACGAAGCCGGGACATGGTCGAAAGAGGATATTGCCGCCAGCTTCCAGCAAGCGGCGGTCGACTGCCTGGTCGACCGCACGCGGCGGCAATTGGGTGAGGTCGAGGCGACCGCGCTCGTCGTTGCCGGCGGAGTTGCCGCCAACACGGCGGTGCGGTCGGCGCTGGAGGCGCTGGCGGGCGACTACCACCTCCCGTTCAGCGTCCCGCCGCAATGGTTGTGCACCGATAACGCCGCGATGATCGCCTGGGCAGGCGCCGAGCGCTTCGCCGCGGGGCTGACCGACCCGCTCGACGTCGCCGCGCGCCCGCGCTGGCCGCTCGACCCGGATGCCGAAAAGGTGCGCGGCGCGGGGGTGAAGGCATGAGGATCGGTGTGATCGGTGGCGGCGCCTGGGGCACCGCGCTGGCGCAAGTCGCAGCGCAGGACGGCGCGCCGGTCACGCTTTGGGCGCGCGAGGCGGAAGTGGTCGCCTCGATCAACGAGCGCCACATCAACGATTTGTTCCTGTCGAGCGTCCCGCTGTCGCCGACCATCGTCGCAACCGACGATATCGATGTGCTCCGCGACGCCGACGCGGTGCTGGTGGTGGCACCGGCGCAGCATGTCCGGTCGGTGCTGGCGAACGTCGATTTCGGCGGCACGCCGCTGGTGCTGTGCGCCAAGGGGATCGAGGCGGGGACTCGGTTGCTGGTCGGCGAGATCGCGCGCGAGGTGCAGCCCGGCTCGCCGATCGCGGTGCTGTCGGGGCCGACATTCGCGCACGAGGTCGCGGCGGGACTGCCGACCGCGGTGACGCTGGCGTGCGAGGATGCCACGCTGGGCGCTAGACTCGCCGAGCGGATCGCGGCGCCGACGTTCCGAACCTATGCCTCGGACGACGTGATCGGCGCGGAGATCGGCGGCGCGGTGAAGAATGTGCTCGCGATCGGTAGCGGCGTGGTCGAGGGCGCACGGTTGGGGCAGAACGCACGCGCGGCGCTAATCGCGCGTGGGTTCGCGGAGATGACTCGGTTTGGGCTGGCGCGCGGCGCACGGGCAGAGACGATGGCGGGGCTGTCGGGGCTCGGCGACCTCGTCCTCACCTGTTCGTCGACCAGCAGCCGCAATTTCTCGCTCGGGCTCGGACTGGGCGAAGGCCGTTCGGCGCGTGACTTGCTCGCGGACCGCCGCACCGTCGCCGAGGGCGCGTTCACCGCGCCGGTGCTGCGCGAAGCCGCGGCCGAAGCGGGCGTCGCCATGCCGGTGTGCGACGCGGTGTGCACGCTGCTCGGCGGCGCGCCGGTGGCCGACGTGATCGGCGCGTTGCTCGCCCGGCCGTTGCGCGAGGAGCGCGGTTAGCCGGGCTTGCGGAACTTGTAGATGAACTGATCGGTCCGACCCCGGATCGATTTGTCGAAGACCGCCTTCGTGTGATCGTCGCCCGGATTGGCGAGTAATTTCGATTCGCCGAGGAAGGTGAACCCCGCCGCCTCGACCTGTTTCCTGACGATCGCGGGATCGATGCGGTGGAGCGTGTCGGTGTCGCGCATCCCCGATCCGGGGGCCGCCGCATGGTCGATGATCAACAATACACCGCCCGGCTTCAGCGCCGCGAAGGCCAATTTGTCGAACACCGCCGGGTCGAGCGAGCCCATGAACTTGTCGGGATAATCGTGGTAATTCTGCGAGGTGAAGACCAGGTCGACCAGCTCGTCCGCCTTCAATTCGGTCGCCGGCTGGATGCTCGCGCTGACGTTCGCGAAATTGGGGTTCTTGGTCAGCGCGGCGTAGTTCCTGACGTCGGTCGCCGCTTCCTGCGCATATTGCTTGGCCCAGATGCCGTAGACATGGCCGGTCGGTCCGACGATCCGCGCGAAGGTCCGCGTCCAGTATCCGCCGCCCGGGATCAGGTCGATCACCTTGTCCCCCGCCTTCAGCCCGGCGAACGCGGCGATCTCCGGGCCGTGGCGGCGCGCATCGGTGGCGGTGTCGCGCGCCAGCGTCGTGTCGGGCGCGGCGGTGGGCGCCTTGCTCCCCGAGCAGGCGGCGGTCGCGGCGATCAACGCCAGCGCGGCGATGCGCTTCACTAGAGCGGCTTCCGGAATTTGTAGACGAACTGGTCGGTATGCCCGCGGATTTCGGGTTTGAACACATTCAGCATGTGGTCGTCCTTCGGATTGGCGAGCAAGGTCGATTCACCGACGAAGCGGAAGCCGGCGGCTGTCACTTGCTTCTTCACCAGCGCGGGGTCGATCCGGTGCAGCTTCTCGGTCGCATCGGTGCCGGTACCGGGCAGCGCGACATGGTCGATGACGATGAAATAGCCACCGGGTTTGAGCGCGTCGAAGAAACGCTTATCGAGCACCGCCGGATCGACCGGGCCCATGAACTTGTCGAGATAATCGTGATAGTTCTGCGACGTAAAGATGATGTCCGCCGGTTCGGGCGTCGCGAAACCGTCGGCTGGCTGCTCGAGCGACACGACATTGGGCCAGGTCTTGCCCGCGGCGGCGAGGTATTTGGTCTCGTCGTCCTTGGTAAATTGGAGCAACGGCGCCACCCAAACGCCATAAACCTTGCCGCGGGGTCCCACCGCACCGGCAAACAAGCGAGTCCAATAAGCGCTGTTGGGCTGTAGGTCGACGACCTTGTCGCCCGGCTTGACCCCGGCAAAAGCGAGAATCTCCGGCCCGTGGCGCCGCGCATCGTCGACCGCCTGGTCGGCGCGTGCAGGATCGGCGGCGGCCTTTGCAATGTTGGCCGGCAGGCGGGTCGCCGCGGCGAGCCATGTCCCGCTGGTAGCGGTCGCGGCGAGTAACGCCGCAGCGAGGATCAGCTTCATTTGAGCGGTTTCCGGAATTTGTAGACGAACTGGTCGGTCGTGCCGCGGATCGCGGGATCGAACACCTTGAGGCTGTGGTCGTCTTTGGGGTTGGCCAGCACGGTCGATTCGCCGACCCATTGGAACCCCGCCGCCAGCACCTGCTTCTTGACGATCGCGGGATCGATCCGGTGCAGCGTCTTGGTATCGGCAAGGCCACTGCCGGCGGGGGCCACGTGATCGACGATCAAATAGATGCCGCCCGGCTTCAGCGCGTCGAACACCGCCTTGTTAAACGCGACATAGCCAGCTTCGCCCGCGAAATTGTTGAGGTCGTGATAGTTCTGGACGGTCCAGAACAGATCGACCGGCTTGGCGACCGTCGGTAGGTTGGTGGCCTGACCTTCAGCGGTGACATTGGCGAGATGGCGCGCGGTGAGCGCGTCGATATCGCCTTGGTACGACTTGATCGCGACGTTCGGCCACAGCGCATAGACGTGCCCCGACGGTCCGACGACACCGGTGAAGATGCGCGTCCAATATCCCTTGCCGGGCAGGAAATCGACGACGGTCTGGCCGGGTTTCACCCCGGCGAAGGCCATCACCTCCGCCGCGTGGCGACGCGCGTCGTCGCTGGTCTGGTCGGCGCGCGCGGGATCGGCCAGCGCCTTGGTGATCGCGGGCGACACCGCCTGCTTGGCAGTGATCGCGGCCGGAACCGCCAACGCGGCACTCGCCGCCAATATCATGGTCAACCGCATCGCCGCTCTCCTTCGTTGCCCTTATGAAACAAAAGCGCGGAGCGGCAAAGCACAGCGATGCGCGCTAAGTTCACAAAGTTGACACTCGGACGGCGGTTTGGGGGAGTTGCGCCGGGTTTGCCTCCCGGATGCGCCGGGGGACGCGACACCGGCGCGACGATCTTGCGCCATCCGCGCGGCAGGGATGAGCCCGTCGAGCTACCCCGCCGCCATCGCGAAGCGACAGGGCTCGCTGGGGTTGCTGCTCATCGATCAACGTAGATCAGAGGAATTCCTACATTGGTAGGAATTTCCGTCGCGGTGGCGCGGAGCGGCGAAGCCGCTCCGTCGGACGTGGCTGCGCCACGCAGGCCGCGCTCGCCGGCGGGGCGCGGATTAGCGGGCGCTAATCCGCTCCGGCGAGCTAGACGTCCAGATTGGCGACGCTCAGCGCATTCTCCTGGATGAAATCGCGCCGCGGCTCGACCACGTCGCCCATTAGCCGCGTGAAGATGTCGTCGGCCATATCGGCCTGTTCGACGTGCACGCGCAGCATCGAGCGGTTGGTCGGGTCGAGCGTGGTTTCCCACAATTGCTCGGCGTTCATCTCGCCCAGCCCCTTGTAGCGCTGGATCGACAACCCCTTGCGCCCCGCCGCGAGCACCGCGTCGAGCAATTGCGACGGCCGCGCGATCAGCGATTCGCCCTTGCCGACCACGACGGGCAGATCATCGTCATCCTCGGCCGGACCCTCGGCCTCTTCGACCGCCGGCGCCGATTTGGACGGGACCAGCTTCGCCGCATTGGCGTAGCTCGCCGCCTGTTCGACCGCGAGCGCGTGGAGCTTGCGCCCCTCCGCCGACAACAGGAACGCCGCTTCGATGATGTGATGGTCGGTCACCCCGCGCCACCAGCGCTCGAAATGGATCCCGCCATCCTCGGTCAACCGCGCGGTCCAGCGCGCCTCGGGGTCGCCCTGGTCGAGCCGCTCGGTCGCCGCCGCCAGATGCGCCTGGCGCTCGGCGGCGGGCGCCTTGGGGTCGAGCGCGCCGGTCATCGCCAGCGCCTCGATGATCACCGGGTCGTAGCGCCGCGGGACGTAGCGCATCAGCGTGCGCATCCGCCGCGCATGCTCGACCAGATCGCGCAGGTCGGTGCCCGACCGCGCGCCGGCGGGGCTTTCGAGCATCGTCGCGGCGACGCCGTTCTCGACCAGATAATCGTCGAGTGCGGCATCGTCCTTGAGGTACACTTCGCTCCGCCCGCGCGTCGCCTTGTACAGCGGCGGCTGCGCGATGAAGAGGTGCCCCGCCTCGATGATTTCGGGCATCTGGCGGTAGAAGAAGGTCAGCAGCAGCGTGCGGATATGCGCGCCGTCGACATCGGCGTCGGTCATGATGACGATCTTGTGGTAGCGCAGTTTTTCGAGGTTGAAGTCGTCGCGGCCGATCCCCGTCCCCATCGCCTGAATGAGCGTCCCGATCTCGCGCGACCCCAGCATGCGGTCGAACCGCGCGCGCTCGACGTTCAGGATCTTGCCGCGCAACGGCAGGATCGCCTGGTAATGCCGGTCGCGGCCCTGCTTGGCCGATCCGCCCGCCGAATCGCCCTCGACTAGGAACAGTTCGGACTTGGCCGGGTCCTTTTCCTGGCAGTCGGCGAGCTTGCCGGGGAGACTGGAGATGCCGAGCACCGACTTGCGGCTCGCCTCGCGTGCCTTGCGCGCCGCCTCACGCGCCGCGGCGGCGTCGATGATCTTCTGGACGATCTGCCGCGCGTTTTGCGGGTTCTCTTCCAGCCAGTCGCTCATCTTGTCGGCGAGCAGGCTTTCGAGCGGCTGGCGGACTTCGGAACTGACGAGCTTGTCCTTGGTCTGCGAGCTGAACTTGGGATCGGGCAGCTTGACCGAGACGATCGCCGTCAGCCCTTCGCGCATGTCGTCGCCGGTCAGCCCGACCTTTTCCTTCTTCAGCAGCCCCGATTTCTCGGCGTAATTATTGACCGTGCGCGTCAGCGCCGACCGGAACGCGGCGAGGTGCGTGCCGCCGTCGCGCTGCGGGATGTTGTTGGTGAAGCAGAGCACGTTTTCGTAGTACGAATCGTTCCATTCGAGCGCGACGTCGATGCCGATATCGTCGCGCTGGCCGTTAATCGCGATCGGCTCCGGGAACAGCGGCGTCTTGGTGCGGTCGAGCCACTTCACGAACGCCGCGATCCCGCCCTCATAATAGAGCTCGACCGTGCGCGGCTCTTCGTGGCGCGCGTCGGTCAGGTATAGCCGCACGCCCGAATTGAGGAAGGCGAGTTCGCGGTAGCGGTGCTCGAGCTTCTCGAAATCGAACTCGGTGATCTTGAACGTCGCGGGGCTGGGCAGGAAGGTGACGCGCGTCCCCTTTTTCCCTTCCGCCTTGCCGACGACCTTGAGCGGGGCGACCGCATCGCCATGGGCGAAGCGCATGTAATGCTCCTCGCCGTCGCGCCAGATCGTCAGGTCGAGCCATTCGCTGAGCGCGTTGACCACCGATACGCCGACGCCGTGCAGCCCGCCCGACACCTTGTACGCATTGTCGTCGCTGGTGTTCTCGAACTTTCCCCCGGCGTGGAGCTGAGTCATGATGACCTCGGCCGCCGACACGCCTTCCTCGGCGTGGATCCCGGTCGGAATCCCGCGCCCGTTGTCAGTGACGCTGACCGACCCGTCGGGGTTGAGCTGGATGTCGATCCGGTCGCAATGCCCGGCCAGCGCCTCGTCGATCGCATTGTCCGACACCTCGAACACCATGTGGTGGAGGCCCGACCCGTCGTCGGTGTCGCCGATATACATGCCGGGGCGTTTGCGGACGGCGTCGAGCCCTTTCAGGACCTTGATCGAGTCAGCGCCGTAATCGTTGGTATTCGCGTCTTCTGCCATGCCCAGCATATAGGCATGGGGGGCACGAAACGGAAGCGAAATGGGCGCGTCATCCGGTGATCTTCCCTTCGCTGACCGCTAGCCACGTCGCGTCCGCGATTCCGTCGAACGGCGCGCGTTCGGTGCCCGTCATCCACACCTGCCCACCCGTCGCGGCGAGACGGTCGAATAGCGCCGAACGGCGCACCGGATCGAGATGCGCGGCGACCTCGTCGAGTAGCAGCACCGGCGCACGTCCGGTGCGCTCGGCGACCAATTCGGCATGCGCGAGGACGAGCCCCAGCAGCAACGCCTTTTGCTCGCCGGTCGAGCAGAGCGCAGCGGGCTGATCCTTGTCGAGGTGCGTGACGGCCAAATCGGTGCGGTGCGGGCCAGCCAGTGTCCGCCCAGCGGCGGCGTCGCGGCGGCGGCCTTGCGCCAGATCGGTCGCAAGCGTCGCCGCCCCATCCCACCCTTCCAGCGCCAGTCCAGCTCGCGCGAACGGCCCCGCGGGCTGATCGGCCAGCCGCTCCGCCAGCATCGCGACGGTCTCGCGCCGGCCGGCGTCGATCGCGGCGCCATGCTCAGCCATTTGCGTCTCGAGCGCGGTCAGCCACGTGGCGTCGGGTGTCCCCTCATCCGCCAGCAATCGGTTGCGCGCGCGCATCGCGGCCTCGTAGCGGTTGGCATGCCCGGCATGATCGGGGCGGAGCGCCAGCGTCAGCCGGTCGAGGAAGCGCCGCCGCTCGCCCGCGGGCTCGACGAACAGCCTATCCATCGCCGGGGTCAGCCACAGCACGGTCAGCCATTCGGCGAGCGCGGTCGCGGCGGCGGGCGCGCCGTTGACCCGGACGATGCGGCGATCGGGCGCGGCCGGTTGCGTGCCTGTACCGATTTCGCTGTCGCCGTCGAGCGTCGCCGCGACCCCGAACCCGCCGGGGCCGCCCTGCCGCGACATGTCGGACAAGGCCGCGCGCCGCAGCCCCCGCCCCGGCGCGAGCAGCGACACGGCTTCCAGCACATTGGTCTTCCCCGCGCCGTTGTCGCCGGTCAGCACGACAAAGCCGCGCCCCGGATGGAGCACGGCTTCGTCATAGTTGCGAAAGTTCGTGAGGACGAGGCGCGACAGCATCGCGCCTGTCCCTAGCGGAGTTGATCCTACGCCGCGAGCTTCTCGGGCTCGGCGGTCACGGCGGGCTTCGGCGCGCTCATGTACGACGCCAGACCGCCCAGCTCGCGCTGCGCCTTGAGGTACGCGACTGGCTCGCCCAGGTTGAGCCGCTGGCGCGCCTGGTCGAGCGGTTCGTGCAGCAGCTGCTCGTAATGCTCGCCCGAAATCCACTTGGCCTTGCGCCCGCGCTTGTACCCTTCCCACACCGCCTTGATGAACAGGTTGCCGCCCGTGACCTTGCGGCTCTTGAGCGCGGCTGCGGCAGCGATGAACGCCCAGCCGAGCCCGCCAACCTGCGCGTAGCTGAACGCGACCAGCGCCGCTTCGCCCAGGCTCTCGTCGGCCTTGTACCCGGTCAGCACGTGCCAGATGTCGTGCGTGTCGCGTACCCGCCGCCCGAACCAGGCATAGGGATGGAGCATCATCTCTTCCTGGTTGATATTCGACACCTCGGCGAGGCCGTCTGCCGAATAGCCGGTCGATTCGAGGAAGTGGTTGTAAGCCGCGCCGACCGTGCCGGGCGCGAATTGCTTGGCATAGCCCGGCTGCGAGAAAATCTCGGCGAGCTCGTGGCGCTCGTACGCCATCCGGCCGCCCTCGGCGGTCGCGATGAACCTGGCGTAGTTCATCGGCGCGTTGCCCACGTTCAAGGCCCGCATGATGCGAAACACCTGCGTCGTGTCGTCGCCGTTCGCGAGCAGCTTGCGAATCGCGTCGAACGCGGTTTTCCAGTCGCGGCGCCCGGTCATGCCAGGGAACGGGGGAAGCTTTGCGGCCATCGGTCTGATTCCTTACTGACAATGATGTTAGTAAGAGATTTGGGCGCGCGTGTCAAGCTGTCGAAAATCGAGGGTAGATAGGCGTTTAGCGATGAGAGGTGACGCGGAAGTAAATTCCGCGTCGTCGGCCGCGGCTAGTGCCGCGCCGGCCGGTCTTTCGCGTGCGCGTTGCGCACCGGCGACCAAGCGCGCTTGTTCGCCTCGCTCAGACTCGCATCGGCATCAGCACGTAGAGCGCGGGCGACTTGTCGTTTTCGCGGATCAGCGTCGGGGCGCTGGCGTCGGCCAGATGCACCTCGACCGAATCGCCCTCGATCTGGCCGAGAATGTCGAGCAGGTAGCGGCTGTTGAAGCCGATCTCGAACCCGGTCGCGGCATAGTCGCCGGGGACTTCTTCCGCCGCGGTGCCGTTTTCCGGGCTGGTCACCGACAACGTGATCTTGTCGCGGTCGAGCGCCATCTTCACCGCGCGGGTCTTTTCGGTGGCGATCGTCGAGACTCGGTCGACGCCTTCCTCGAAGCTGCGCGGGTCGATCTTGAGGATCTTGTCGTTGCCGGTCGGAATGACGCGGCTGTAGTCGGGGAAGGTCCCGTCGATCAGCTTCGAGGTGAGCAGCGCCTGTCCCATATCGAAGCGGATCTTGGACGCCGACAGCGACACGCCGACCGACCCGTCGATTTCGTCGAGCAGCTTGCGCAGTTCGGCGACGCATTTGCGCGGGATAATGATGTCGGGCATCCCCTCGGCGCCGTCGGGGCGCGGCAAAGTGACGCGGGCGAGGCGGTGGCCGTCGGTCGCCGCGGCCTTGAGCACCGGCTGGCCGTCGTCGGCGACGTGCCAGAAGATGCCGTTGAGGTAATAGCGCGTTTCCTCGGTCGAGATCGCGAAGCGAGTCTTGTCGATGATCTGCTTGAGCGTCTCGGCGGGGAGCTCGAACTGCGTCGGCAATTCGCCCTCGGCGATCACCGGGAAATCGTCGCGCGGCAGCGTGCCGAGCTGGAATCGCGCGCGGCCCGCGACGATCGTCATCTTGCCCTCGGCCGCCGACAGCGACACCTGGCTGCCCTCGGGCAGCTTGCGGGCGATGTCGAACAAAGTGTGCGCCGACACGGTGGTCGCGCCCGGCGTCTCGACCGTGGCGGCGACGCTTTCGTTGATCTGCAGGTCGAGATCGGTCGCCATCAGCTTGAGCTGGCCGTCGGCGGTCGCGTCGATCAGCACGTTCGACAGGATCGGGATCGTGTTGCGGCGCTCGACCACCGACTGGACATGGCTCAGCCCCTTGAGGAGCGTTGCACGTTCGATCGTCGCCTTCATGTCCTAACCCCCAGGGCCGGCGCCCATTTACGTCCCGCCAGACATGAGAGAATCCGGGGGCGATTAGCCGTCTCCTTTCCTTAACGAGAAAAGGGGCCGGAGCAAGCGCTCCGACCCCGGTTTCCCACAGCTTTCGCCGCGATGTAGCGGGTTAGAAACGAATACCCAGCCCGGCGACGATCTGGTGCCGGTCGGTGTCGACCGAAAAGTTGTTGGTGTTGGCGCCGTTGGGATATTCGAGCCGCGCCTTGTCGTAGTTCGAATAGCGGTATTCGAGCTTCGCATAGGCCTTGCCGCCGAGCGACTGTTCGAGTCCCGCGCCGGCGCGCCAGCCGTCAAGGTTGAAGTGCTGGCCGGTCTCGGTCGTGCCGTTCGACGCGACCAGGTCGAGGCGCTGGTTGCTGTAGCCGCCCTTGGCGTAGAGCAGGGTGCGCGGCGCCACCGCATAGCCGACGCGGACGCCGGCGTAGAGGTCGCGGCCCGCCTTCATCCGGCCGTAACCGAGCGCGCCGGCGGCGGACGGGTTGTTGGTCACCTTGGCGGTCGACCCGGTCACTTCGCCCTCGGCGCCGAACACCCAGCGCCCGCTCTGGACGTCATAGCCCAGATCGCCGCCATAGGTCAGGCCGCTCGCGGAGTTGCTGTCGTCGATGTTCGAATTGGGCACCTGGCCGGGCTGCATCCGGTCATAGCCGAGGATGACGCCGGCGCGCGGCCCGTCGAACGTTTTGTCGGGCGCGTCCTGCGCGAAGGCTGGGGTGGCGAGGGCCAGCGTGGTGAGACTGGCGGCGGCGAGAACGATAGTACGCATAATCAACTCCATGATCGCCCACCCGGGATCGTCGAGTGGGAGCCGCCAAGCGCACAGGGGTCGGCGGAGGTTGCATGAACCCCAGATAAACGCGGAAATCCGTTGCTTTCGCGCCACAGGGGGTTGAAACGAGCGATCATGCGAACCAGGCGGCGAGGCCGCGATTTCATCGCCCGTCATGGCGAAACGGTGTTCAACGCGGCGGGCCGTTTGCAGGGCGAGGCCGCGCACACGCCGCTGACTCGCGCGGGGTTCGCGCAGGCGGACGAGATGGGCGAAGCGCTGCGTCACGCGCTGGGCGACAAGCCGGCGCTGACGTTGTGGGCCTCCCCTACGGGCCGCGCGCTCCAGACGCTCGCGGTGATGGCGGAGCATGTCGGGCTCGACTGGCACCAGGCGAAGACCGATCCGCGGCTGGTCGAAATCGGCATGGGGAGTTGGGGCGGGCGCTATTACGCCGACGTGATCGCCGAGGTCGGCGACGTGGTCGACCGGCCGAGCGGCTTGTTGCTGTCGGCCCCGGACGGCGAGCTGTATCACCAGATCGCCGAGCGTGTGTCGGGCTGGCTCGCCGATACGAATGACGATCCGGGCGACCGGCTGGTCATCATGCATGGCATCTCCAGCCGCGTGCTGCGCGGGGTGATGACCGGCGCGCCGGTGGTCGAGCGCTTCGGCGCGCCCGCGGCGGGGCATTTGCCGCAAGGGTCGCTGGTGATGATCGAGGCCGGGGTGGAGACGATCGTCCATCTCGGCGGCGGCGGGGAGGTGGTGTGAGCCTGTTGATGCTCGCCTTGCTTGCCGCGCCGCGCGACACGGTGGGCGTGTTCGGCGGCTGGGGCGCGTTCAGCGACGCCAGCCCGCGCCGCTGCTTCGCGATCGCCCAGCCGGTCGATCCCGCGCAGCGCGCCGGCTATGCCAGCATTTCCAACTGGCCCGGCCAGAACATCCGCAGCCAGCTTCACGTCCGCCTGAGCCGCCCCCGCGCCGGCAACGCGCGCGTGACGCTGTCGATCGGCGAGCGGCGGTTCGACCTTATCGCGGGCGACCAGGATGCTTGGGCGCCTGACGCGCGCACCGATACCGCGATCGTCGCGGCAATGCGCTCAGGCCGGTCGATGAGCGTCGAGGGCCTGGATCGGGGCGGCTCGCCCTTCGCAGACACCTATGCGCTGTCGGGCGCCGCCACCGCGATCGACGCCGCGGCGCTCGCCTGCCGGCGCTAGGCTTGCGGCGCGGCGCGGCGTGTGTCAGCATCCTGACACACTGCCTTGGGAGGCCGCGATGTCCCTGCTCGCCTTGCTGTTGCTTGCCGCGCAAACCACTGCCGCTGCGCCGCCGTCCGCCCCGCCCAAGGTCGATTGCACCGACGCCGATCACCGCGCGTTCGATTTCTGGGTCGGCTACTGGGACGTCTATGCCGGGACGACCAAGGTCGCGCACAGCCGGATCGAAAAGATCGTCGGCTGCGCGATCAGCGAGACGTTCGACCAGGATGTCGGCCCCGGCGGCAAGCCCGTCGACTATCACGGCCGCTCGATCAGCAGCTACGTTCCCGCGGATAAAGGCTGGCGACAGTTCTACACCGACAACGGCGGCGCGGCGGCGATGCTGACCGGCGGCATCACCGGCGGCGCGATGGTGCTGCTGTCCAGGAACGGCCCGGTCACCAACCGCATGACGGTGAAGCCCAATCCCGACGGCAGCGTTACGCAACGCGGCGAATTCTCGACCGACGAGGGCAAGACGTGGAAGCCGGGATACGAGTTCACCTACCGGAAGCACGCCGCCACCTAGAAAAGTCCGCGCTTTTCGCCTATGTGCGCCGCCATGCAGACAGCGTCGGCGGCCCCCCCGTCCCGTCAGGGACAAATCGAACCTATGCCCATCCCCGGGCACATCGATCCCGTGCCCGTCCCGCGCGCCGCGGTGCCGCGCGCCGACGGGCGGATCGACTTGCTCGGGCTGTCGAAGGACGATCTGCGGCTCGCGCTCGAAACGTCGCAGCTCGAGCCCAAACAGGCCAAGCTGCGCGCGAAACAGCTGTTCCACTGGATCTACAATCGCGGCGTCACCGACTTTTCGCTGATGACCGACATATCGAAGACGATGCAGCCGTGGCTCGCCAATCGCTTCGTGATCAGCCGGCCGGAGGTGATCGAGCAGCAGGTCTCGACCGACGGCACGCGCAAATGGCTGCTCCGCTCGCCCGACGCGCAGGATTACGAGATGGTGTTCATCCCGGACGCCGATCGCGGGACCTTGTGCGTGTCGAGCCAGGTCGGGTGCACGCTCAATTGCCGCTTCTGCCATACGGGCACGATGCGGCTGGTGCGCAACCTGACCCCGGCGGAGATCGTCGGGCAAGTGATGCTCGCGCGCGACAGCTTGGGCGAATGGCCGAGCCAGCCCGAGGGGCGGATGCTGACCAACATCGTGATGATGGGGATGGGCGAGCCGCTGTATAATTTCGACAATGTCCGCGATGCGCTTAAACTGGTGATGGACGGCGACGGCCTCGCGCTGTCGAAGCGGCGGATCACGCTGTCGACCAGCGGCGTCGTCCCGATGATGGCGCGCGCGGGCGAGGAGATCGGGGTCAACCTCGCGGTGTCGCTCCACGCGGTGACGAAGGACATCCGCGACGAGATCGTGCCCTTGAACCGCAAATACGGGATCGAGGAACTGCTCCAGGCGTGCGCCGATTATCCCGGCGCCAACAACGCACGGCGCATCACGTTCGAATATGTGATGCTCAAGGACAAGAACGACAGCGACGAGGATGCGCGCGAGCTCGTCCGGCTGATCAAGAAGTACAAGCTGCCCGCCAAGGTCAATCTGATCCCGTTCAACCCCTGGCCCGGCGCACCGTACGACACGTCGACGCCCGAGCGCGTCCGCGCCTTCTCGAACATCGTGTTCGAGGCCGGCATTTCCGCGCCGGTCCGTACCCCGCGCGGGCGCGACATCGATGCGGCGTGCGGCCAGTTGAAGACCGCGAGCGAGAAGAAGAGCCGCGCGGAGCTCGACCGGCAGGCCGAAGAGAAGCTCGCCGCTCTCGGCTAGGCGTCAGCGGTTGGCCCGGGCGATCGCGCCCAAATGAAAAGCGCTGGGTTTCGGCGTGCGTTTGAAGGTCTTCAAATCCACCGCCGTTAGCCCGAAATGGACGCCATACCCGGCACCCCATTCAAAATTGTCGAGCAGCGACCAATAGAGGTAGCTGTGGACCGGGATACCTTCGTCGATACACGCGCGCAGTCCCTGCAGCGCCTGATCGATGAACGCGATGCGGCGCGTATCGTCGTCGGTCGCGATGCCGCTTTCGGTGACGTAGATCGGCTTGCCGATCGCGGCGTGCGCCCAGCGAATCGTATTGGCGAGCGCAGGCGGATAGAATTCGTAGCCCGCCGCGGTCATTTCCGCCCCCGCCGGCGGCGCGACCGGTCCGTTCGGGCCGACCAGGATCCGCGTATAGGTCTGGATGCCGATGAAATCTGCATGGCTCCGCGCGACATCGACCCAATCGCCGTAGAGCCGATGGCGGTACTCGTCAGCGAGCGACGCCGGGCCGACCGACTGAACGTCCTGCGTCGTCAGCGTCACCCCGACCGGCAGCGCGGGTCGTGCCGCCTTGATCGCGGCATAACCCTGGCGATGCGCCTCCTGCAGCAACGGCGTCGCGATCGCCGGATCGGCATAGGCGAGCCGCGAGAAACGGGGCGAATTGGTCGCCTTCGCCGCGACCGCGAGCGAGGCCTTGGCGACCGCCATGCCCTTGGCCAGTTGCGGCATGACGTTCACGAGCAGCCCGATATTGGCTTCGTTGAACGTGGTCGCGCGGTCCATTAGCCCGCCCAGATGCTCGGCCGCCGTGCCGCAATAGCGTGCGAACAATCCCGGCGAATCCGCCATCTCGAACCCGCCGCGCATCGCGAACCAGAGCGGCGTGGTGAAATGGTTGAACGTCACCATCGGCCGCAATCCGTGCGTCCTACACGTTTCGAGTACCTTGGCGTAATGATCGAGCTCGGCGTTGGAAAAATGCCCCTCGTTGGGCTCGATCCGCGCCCATTCGATGCCGAGGCGATAGCAATTGAACCCAAGGCTCGCCGCCAGTTGGATGTCCTCGGCGTACCGGTGATAGCTGTCGCACGCGTCGCCCGACCGGTCCTTGAAGATGCTCGGCTTGAGGTTCTCCATCAGCCAGGCGTCGCTGTTGGTGTTGTTGCCCTCGCTCTGATGCGCGGAAATCGCGGTGCCCCACAGGAAGCCGGCCGGATAGCTTGCGCGCGATGCGCCGAGTGCGGGACCGGCAAGCGCGCTTGCCATGCTCGCTGCCGTCGCGCCTGCCACGACCTCGCGCCGCGACGGGCCCTTGCTCTTGATCCGCGCCATCCGGCTCCTCCCGTTGCTGCTCACTGGCTGGTGAATGAGCCTAAGATCGTACGACGGCGCACGCAATAACTCGACACTTGCCGCGCCCCGCGCGATGGGGTGCGCGTGATATCGCTGACGACTGGTTTGCTCGCCGTCGCCGCTGGCTTCGTCGGCGGCGCGATGAATGCGCTGGCGGGGGGTGGGACGTTCGCGACCTTGCCGTCGCTGCTCGCGCTCGGGCTACCGGCCAATACCGCCAATGCCACCTCGAACGTGGCGTTGCTCCCTGGCGCGGGGACGAGCGCCTGGGCGTTTCGCGACGAGTTGGCGCCGCTCAGCGGGGTGTCGATCCGGACGCTGGCGGCGATCACCTTCATCGGCGGCTTGGCGGGGAGCGTGCTGCTGGTGCTCACGCCGAGCCGCGCGTTCGATTTCATCATTCCGTGGCTGGTGCTCTACGCATTCGTCGTGCTGGCGTTCGGCAAACGCGCGGCGGCGTGGCTGCACGAGCGCGTTACGATCGGCCGCCAGACGTTGCTGACCGCGCAGATGCTGCTCGGCATCTATGGCGGCTATTTCGGCGGCGGAGTCGGGCTGATGACCACCGCGACCTACGGCCTGCTCGCCGGGCACAGCCCACGCGAATTGTTCGCGCCGCGCACGTTGATGCTCGCGGTCGCCAATCTAGCGGCGGCGATCGTGTTCGTGATCGCCGGGATGGTGCGCTGGTGGGCCTGTCTGCCGATGCTTGGCGGTGCAGTGATCGGCGGCTGGGCGGGGGCGCATGTGGGCAAGAAGCTGCCCGCATCCGCGGTGCGCATCTGGACGTTACTGGTGACGGGCGCGACCACGATCGTCTTTTTCGCGCGGGCTTACGGATAGAATGCGATAGGATCACGCGATGGACGAGTCCGAGCCGCTGCCCGATCCGCTGCTGACCGCGCCGACGACGGTCTATCGTCACACCCTCGCGACTCGCCTCTGGCACTGGGTCAACGCGGTGACGATCTTCGTGATGATCGGTAGCGGGCTGACGATTCTCAACGCGCACCCACACCTCTATTGGGGCAAATACGGCGCCAATTTCGACCGGCCGTGGCTCGACACGCCGCACTGGCCCGCGTGGCTGACGATCCCGTCGAACTACAACCTCGCGCTGGCGCGGCGTTGGCATTTGACCTTCGCGCTCGTGCTGGGGTTCGGGCTGCTGTTCTTCATGATCGCCAGTTTGCTCAACCGCCATTTCCAGCGCGACCTGCGCGTGCGCGCCAAGGAAGTCGCGCCGAAGCACCTGATCGCCGACGCGGTCGCGCACGCGAAGTTCGACTTCCACAACCACGACGACCCGGCGGCGTACAACACGCTGCAAAAGCTGTCCTATGTCATCACGATCTTCGTGCTGATCCCGCTGATGATCCTGACCGGGCTCGCGATGTCGCCGGCGATGGACGCGGCGTGGCCATGGCTGCTCGATATCTTCGGCGGACGGCAGTCGGCGCGGTCGGTACATTTCATCGCCGCGGCGGGGCTGGTCGGTTTCATCGTCATCCACCTCACGCTGGTGATCCTGGCCGGGCCGGTCGGCGAAGTGATGTCGATGATCACCGGGCGGTGGAAATTGCCCGAAGCCCCGGTCGTCGAAGCGGAGCCGGCCGAATGACGCTGATCACCAGACGCGGGTTGGTGATGGGCAGCGCGGCGGGCGCCGGGCTGCTGCTGTCGGGTTGCGACCGGCTCGGCACCCAGCCGCAATTCCGCAAGATCCTGTTCTCGGGCGACAAGATCAACCAGGGCTTGCAACGCGCGCTCAGCGAGCGCGGCGCGCTCGCCCCCGAATTCCGCCACGACCAGATGTCGCCGGTGTTCCGCGTCAACGGCACGCACGATCCCGGAACGCCCGACTATGCCGCGCATGTCGCGGCGCGCTTCGCCGACTGGCGGGTGCAGGTCGGCGGGCTGGTGACGCGCCCGCTGAGCCTGAGCGTCGCCGATCTCGGCGCGATGCCGCAGCGCGCGCAGATCACGCGGCACGATTGCGTCGAGGGGTGGAGCGCGATCGGCAAGTGGCAGGGGCCGATGCTCGGCGCCGTGCTCAAGGCGGCGGGGGTGCGCTCCACCGCCCGCTTCATCGTGTTCACCTGCGCCGACCTCTACCATGGCGCGCCGTATTACGAATCGATCGACATGGTGGATGCCTTCCACCCGCAGACGATCCTCGCCTGGGCGATGAACGACCAGCGTCTGTCGGTCGGCCACGGCGCGCCGGTGCGGCTCAGGGTCGAGCGCCAATTGGGGTACAAGCACGCCAAATATGTGATGCGAGTCGATGCGCTCGCCAGCCTCGCCGGCGTCGGGGCGGGTCAGGGCGGTTATTGGGAGGATGCGGTCGGCTACGATTGGTACGCGGGCATCTGACCGGCCGCAGGATCAACCTTTTCATCGCCTTATTCGCACGGTAGCAGCCGGGGGCCATGGCTCTGTTCGACCTTTTCCTCTCGCGCGCGATCAAGCGTGGCGAAGTGACGATCACCTATCCCGACGGCACCCAGCGGACGTTCGGGACGCCCGACGCGAGGCTCGGCCATGTCGGGCTGCGTTTTACCGACAAAGGCGCGATCCGGGCGCTGGTGCGCGATCCCGGCGTCGGCGCGGCCGAGATGTTCATGGCCGGACGGATGCTGGTCGAACGCGGCACGCTGATCGATCTGCTCGTGCTCTTCACCGACAACAATCGCTGGGAAGAAGGATCGACCGGGCTCGATTCGAACTGGTTCGGGCGGATGCTCGCGGTCGCGCGGTTCAAGCTGGGGCGGTACAATTCGATCCGCCGGTCCAAGCACAATGTCGCGCACCATTACGACATCGGCAACGCGCTCTACGACCTCTTCCTCGATGCCGACCGGCAATATAGCTGCGCCTATTTCCTCGACCCCGCCAACGAGAGCCTCGAGCAGGCGCAGGACGACAAGAAGGCGCATATCGCGGCCAAGCTCGCGATTCGGCCGGGCATGCGCGTGCTCGATATCGGCTGCGGCTGGGGCGGGATGGCGCTCTACCTTCACCAGAAGACCGGGGCGGACGTGCTCGGCGTCACGCTGTCGGAAGAGCAGATCAAGGTCGCGCGCGACCGCGCCGCGGCGGCCGGCGTCGCGGACAAGGTGAAGTTCGAGTTGATCGACTATCGCGAGGTGACCGGCACCTTCGACCGCATCGTGTCGGTCGGCATGTTCGAACATGTCGGCCGCGAGAATTACCGGACGTTTCTCAAAAAGTGCTTCGACCTGCTGCCGCAGGACGGCGTGCTGCTTCTCCACACGATCGGCCGCGCCGGTGCGCCGGGCATCACCGACAAGTTCACCGACAAATATATCTTCCCCGGCGGCTACACGCCGGCGTTGTCCGAAATCCTGACCGCGAGCGAGACGTTGCGCTGGTTCACGACCGACATCGAGCAATTGCGGCTGCATTACGCCTATACGCTCAAGCATTGGTACGACCGCGTGGTCGCCAATCGCGACGCGATCGTCGCGATGTACGACGAGCGATTCTATCGCATGTGGACGTGGTACCTCGCGTCCTTCTACGTCAGTTTCCTCAACGGCATCCTGGTCAATTATCAGATCCAGTTCGCGCGCGACCGCACCGCGTTGCCGATCACGCGCGATTACATGGCGGAGGAGGAGCGCCGGTTGCGGGCGAAGCCCTAGCCCGCCCAGGCGGCGGCGATCAGCTCGTCGAGCACGCCCACGTCCACATCGGCCAGCTTCTTGATATAGAGACAGCCCTTGCCGGTGCTGTGCTTGCCGAGCCGAGCGACGATCGCCGCGTTGCGCTCGATCCCCATGCCGTACAGCGTGAGCGCGGCCTTGCGCGGGCTGAACCCGATCTTGCAGATCTCGCCCTCGCGTCCGCTCTCGTATTTTGTAGCGGTTGACCCCGAACCCGACGATCGACGGGCCCCACATCGTCGCGGGCTCGCCGGTGATCCGCGCCATGGCGGCGCACAACGCCTGGGCATCGGCGCGGCGGTTCTCGTCGACGTCGGCAAGATAGTCGTCGACGCTGAGCGCGGTCGCCTTGGTCTTGTTCTCGGCCATATTCCCTCTCCCGGACCGACTCGGTTGCGAAGTGCCCCCCGTCATCTTAATGCGCCGCGCCATGAGCGAAAACATCAACAGAGTCGTGCTCGCCTATTCGGGCGGGCTGGACACCTCCGTGATCCTGAAGTGGCTTCAGCAGACCTACAATTGCGAGGTCGTGACCTTCACCGCCGATCTCGGCCAGGGCGAGGAGCTCGAGCCCGCGCGCAAGAAGGCGGAAGATGCCGGCGTCAAGCCCGAGCACATCTTCATCGACGATCTGCGCGAGGAATTCGTCAAGGATTACGTCTTCCCGATGATGCGCGCCAATGCGCTGTACGAGGGACTGTACCTGCTCGGCACCTCGATCGCGCGGCCGCTGATCGCCAAGCGCCAGATCGAGATCGCCAAGCTGGTCGATGCCGATGCGGTGAGCCACGGCGCGACCGGCAAGGGCAACGACCAGGTCCGTTTCGAGCTCGGCTATTACGCGCTTGCCCCCGACATCAAGGTGATCGCGCCGTGGCGCGAATGGGATTTGACCAGCCGCACGAAGCTGATCGAGTTTGCCGAAGCCCACCAGATCCCGGTCGCCAAGGACAAGCGCGGCGAAGCGCCGTTCTCGACCGACGCGAACCTGCTGCACACCTCGAGCGAGGGCAAAGTGCTCGAGGATCCGTGGGAGGAAGTCCCCGACTACGTCTATTCGCGCACCAACAATCCCGAGGACGCGCCCGATACGCCCGAGATCATCACGATCGATTTCGAGCGCGGCGATGGCGTTGCGCTGAACGGCGAGGGGATGTCGCCCGCGACGCTGCTCGCGCGGCTCAACGACCTCGGCAAGACGCATGGGATCGGCCGGCTCGACCTCGTCGAGAACCGCTTCGTGGGCATGAAGTCGCGCGGCATGTACGAGACACCAGGCGGCACGATCTATCACTTGGCGCATCGTGGGATCGAGCAATTGACGCTCGACCGCGGCGCCGCGCACCTCAAGGACGAGCTCGCGCCGCGCTACGCCGAGCTGGTCTATAACGGCTTCTGGTTCTCGCCCGAGCGCGAGATGCTCCAGGCGGCGATCGACCACAGCCAGGAAAAGGTGACGGGCACCGTCCGGCTCAAGCTCTACAAGGGCGGCGTGTACGTAGTCGGGCGCAAGTCGCCGTTCTCGCTCTACAGCGAGAAGGTCGTGACGTTCGAGGACGATCAGGGCGCGTACGACCAGCGCGACGCGGCGGGGTTCATCAAACTCAACGCGCTCCGGCTCCGTTTGTTGGGACGGCGCGACCGTCAATAGCCGTCACCCCAGCGAAGGCTGGGGTCTCATGCAGGATCGCGCCATCGCCTGAGATCCCAGCTTTCGCTGGGATGACGGGTTGGTCTTACCCGCCCTTAACCATCGCCGCGCTACGCGGGGGCGATGGAACGGAGCGACCGCTCGGCGTGGATCGACGCGCTGGTGGCGACGCTGTTGGCGGTCACGCTGACGGCGGCGTGGGCGGCGCGTGACTGGGGCAACCTCGCCGCACTGCGGCTCCCCGACGCCGACGACATGATGCGGTTACAGCAGATCCGCGACTGGCTCGGCGGGCAGGCATTTTCCGATCTCACGCAATATCGCCTCGGCGCCGAGGGCGTCGCGATGCACTGGTCGCGGCTCGCCGATCTGGTCCCGGGCGCGATCATCTGGTCGCTCGAGGGCATGATCGGACGGCATGCTGCGGAGATCGTCGCGGTGATTACCTGGCCCGCGATGCTGCTTGCCGCGGCGACCGCGCTGACCGGGCGGATCGCGCGCGCGGTCGGCGGCGCGGAGATCGCCCGGCCGGCGATGATCGTCGCCGCGGTCGCCTACCCTGCCAGCACCCTGTTCGTGCCCGGGCGGATCGACCACCACAATCTCCAGATCGTGCTCGCGCTCGTCGCGACGCTGATGCTGGTGCGGCCGGGGTCGATGATGGCGGGGCTGATCGCCGGGGTCGCGACGAGTCTCAGCATCGTCGTCGGCATGGAAACCGTGCCGCTGCTCGGGATTATCGGGCTGGTCGTCGCGATCGACTGGGTGACCGGCGGACGTCCCGCGCGCGACCGGCTGATGGGGTTCGGCATCGCGCTGTGCGCCGTGACGCTGGCGGCGAGCATCGTGTTCCGCACCACCGCCTGGAATTATGCCGCGTGCGACGGCTTCACCGCGATTTCCGCGCGCGCCGTGATGGTCGCGTCGTTCGCGCCGATCGGGCTTGCGCTCGCCGGGTGGGATTCGTCGGCGCGGGTGCGGCTGGCGCTGGGCGTAGCGAGCACGCTGGCGCTCGGCGCGACGCTCGCGATCAGCACGCCGCAATGTCTGTCGCCTTATGGCGGAGTCGATCCCCTGCTCCGTTCGCTGTGGCTAACTCGCGTGGGTGAGGCGCAGCCGCTGTTCGCGGCGCCGCTGGCGGTGGCGATCGGCTATGCCGGGCTGACGCTGGCGGGGATCGTGGCGGGCGCCTGGCAGGCGTGGCGGACGCGATCACGCGACTGGATCGTGTTGCTCGCGTTGCAGCTGGGCGCGCTGGCGGTGACGGTGATGCAGGTGCGTGGCGCCTATGCCGGGGCGATCTTCGCGGCGCCAGCGCTGGCGGCATTGATCGTCGCGGCGCGCAAGGCGGGCGCCTTGCCGCTGGCCGGGGCGTGGCTGGCGTCGGCCGGGATGCTCTATCCGCTCGCGGCGGCGGCGATGATCCCGACCAAGCGCGAAGCGCCTGGCGCCAGCTGCACCGCGCCTGATCTGATCGCCGCGCTTGGCACCTTGCCGGCGGGCCGCGCGATGGCGCCGATCGACACCGGCGGCGTGGCGATCGCCTCGACGCGGCAACAACTCATCGCCGGCGCGTATCACCGCGACGGCGCGGGCGATCTGGCGATGTACGCTTTCTATCGCGGCACGCCCGACGCGGCGCGTGACATCGCGCAAGCGTGGCGCGTGACCTATGTCGTGGCGTGCGACGGCTTCCCCGGCATCGCCGTGCCGTTCGCTCGGCAGCTAGACGCGGGGCAAGCGCCGTCCTGGTTGCGACCGATCGCACGCGTTCCGTCGGGCGCGCAGATTTTCGCGATGGTTGCGGGGACTCCGCCGAAGCCCTAGCCACCGCCAATGCAAGGGGGCGAACCGGTCGAATGGTGGCAGCGGCGGCGGATCGTCCTCGCGGCGATCGCGCTGGCCGTCGTACCTTTGCTCTACCCCGCGATCCCGCCGCTGACCGATGTGCCGGGACATATCGGCGCCTATCGCCTCCTCGCCGAAGCCGGGACGGGACCGCTCGCGCAGCATTATGCGGTGCACTGGGCGCTGATCGGCAACCTCGGGGTCGAGGGACTGGTGCTCGCGCTGCACCCGTTGCTCGACGTCGAGCCGGCGACGCACCTGATCGTCGCGCTTATCCCGGCGCTGGCGGTCGCGGCGATGCTGTGGCTGGGGCGCGAGGCGCAGGGTCGCGTGCCGGCGAGCGCCGGGTTCGCCCTGCCGCTCGCCTATGCGCTGCCGTTCCAGCTCGGCTTCGTCAATTTCGCGCTTGCCGCAGCACTCGCGATGGGCGGGCTGGCACTGTGGATCCGCCTAGCGCGGACGCGGCCTGATTGGGTGCGGATCGTCGCGTTCGTGCCGATCGCGGGGCTGGTGTGGGTGTGCCACAGCTTCGGCTGGGCGATGCTCGGGCTGCTCGTGCTCGGCGCCGAGTGGGTGATCCGCGGACGGCGTGGCGAGACGGGTTGGCGGCGCATCATATTCGCGGGCCTCGCGTGCGCACCGATGGCTTGGCCGCAATTGCTGGCGATGACCGGCGGCGTGGCGATGGCGGGCGATACCGGCGACTGGTTCGACTTGGCCGCCAAGGCGCAATGGGTCGCGTCGCTGCTGCGCGAGCGATGGAAAGTGTACGACGTCGCGGGCGTGATCGCGCTGGCGCTGGTGCTGTGGACCGCGATCCGTTCGCCCCGGATGCGGTTCGAGCCGTTGCTCGGGGTGCCGGCGTTGCTCGGGTTGGCGGCGTTCGTGCTGACCCCGCGCCTGTTCGCAGGCGGCGCCTATGTCGATATGCGGATATTGCCTTATGCGGTTGCCTTGGGGCTGCTCGCGATCCGTGCGGATGGCGAGGTCGCGCGACGGCTCGCGGTGCTGGGCGCGGGGTTTTTCGGGATGCGGATAGCAAGCTCCACCCTCGCCTTTGTCCTGTTCGCGCAAGGGCAAGCGAGCGAGTTGGCGGCGGTGGCGCATATTCCGCAAGGCGCGGCGGTGCTGTCGCTGGTCGATGAGCCGTCGACCGCCGACTGGGACAATCCGCGGCTGGGGCATCTCGCCGGGATCGCGCTGGCGCGCGCCCGCGCCTTCACCAACGAGCAATGGGCGATTTCGGGGCAGCAATTGATCGCCCCGCGCCACGCGTCCGCCACACCCCTCGACCGCGATCCGTCGCAAATGGTCTACCCGGCAGGTGAGCCCTATGCGCAGACCGATTTCGACACCGCGATCGCGCGGTTCGACCGCGATACGTTCGGCTATGTCTGGACGATCGGCTTCCCGCCGGGCCGCGCGAAGGCCGCCGACCTGACTCCCATCTGGTCGAACGGACGATCGGCGCTGTATCGCGTGGCCTTGTCGCCACTGCGCCCCAGCCGCTAAGGACATTGCCCATGGCGACCCCCCGCGCGACCGACCTCGAATGGTGGCAGACCCGCCGGTTCGTCGTGGCGATGGCGTTGCTCGCGATGGTGCCGCTGCTGTGGCCCAATATTCCGCCGCTGGTCGACTTGCCCGGTCATATGGGGCGTTACCGCGTCCAGCTCGACCTCCACACCTATCGCTGGCTGACCGACTGGTACGATTTCCACTGGCAGCTGATCGGTAACCTCGGGATCGACATTCTCGTCGAGATTTTCGCGCCGGTGCTAGGGCTGGAACTGACGGTCAAGCTGATCGTCATGGCGATTCCAGCGCTGATCGTGATCGGCTTGCTGTGGATCGCGCGCGAAGTGCACGGACGGATTCCGGCCACCGCGCTGTTCGCGCTGCCGCTCGCCTATTGCTTCCCGCTGCAGTTCGGGTTCGTCAATTTCATGCTGTCGATGGCGCTGGCGTTGCCGCTGTTCGCCTTGTGGCTGCGGATGGGGCGGCTCGGCAAGTTCCGCCAGCGCGCCATCCTGTTCGTCCCCCTGTCGTGCGCGTTGTGGGTCTGCCACACGTTCGGCTGGGGCGTGCTCGGCGTGCTGGCGTTCTCGGCGGAAATGGTGCGCGAGCACGACCGCGCCAAGCAGACGAACGAGCACCGTTTCAACCCGGTGACCAGCGCAGGTATCAAGCGCTGGGCGGTGGCCTGGGTCCGCGCCGGCATCCACTGCCTGCCGCTCGCGCTGCCGATGGTGATGATGATCGCGTGGCGCAGCGGGCAGCACGTGACGGGCCAGACCACCGATTTCTTCAACTGGCGCGCCAAGTTCGCCTGGATGACGATGATCCTGCGCGACCGCTGGATGGCGTTCGACATTGGATCGACCGCGCTGATCGCGCTCATTCTGTACAAGACGTTCCGCGACCGGAACATCGAATATTCGCGCAACCTGGGGCTGTCGACGCTGTTCCTGGTCGCGGTGTTCGTGTTCCTGCCGCGGATCGTGTTCGGGTCGGCTTATGCCGACATGCGGCTGGCGCCGTTCATGGTGGCGATCGCGCTGATCTCGGTCCGCCCGCGCCCCTTGCCCGGCGATACGAGGGACCTCGCGCTGCGCCATCCCGAGTTGAGCGAGGACCGTCTCCAGCATCTGCTTGCGACGCGGCGGCGGCGGACGATGGCGCGGTTCGCGGCACTCGGGCTTGCGTTCGTGCTGGTGCGCACCGCGGGGACGACGATCAGCTATGTGATGTTCGACCACCGCTACGACCGTGAACTGACGGCGCTCGACCATGTGCCCGTGGGCGCGCGGCTGGTGACCTTCGTCGGCGTCGACAATTGCAACCGCAACTGGACGATGAACCGGATGGAGCACATGCCCGCGCTCGCGCTCGAACGGCGCTGGGCGTACACCAACGACCAATGGTCGATGGCCGGCGCGCAGTTGCTGACGACCAGATACCAGCCTGCGCTCGGCTTCGCGCACGACCCGTCGCAGATCGTCACCAGCTCGCAATGCCCGGGAGAGCTGTGGCGGCCGATCGACCGCAGTCTGGCGTTCTTCCCGCGCGCCGCGTTCGATTATGTCTGGCTGATCAACCCGCCGCCCTATCACCTCAAATATACGAGCGACCTGACCCCGATCTGGCGCAACGGCACCAGCGTTCTGTACAAGGTCGAGCATGTCGACGTCGCTCCGCCGGCCAAGCGCACCGACTTCCCGCGGCCGGCGCCGTGCGTCCGCTTGAGCGGACCAAAATGCTAGCCGCCGCGTTTGAACGGCGTCAGCGCGCTCAGATAGTGCTGGTCGTTTTCCACCCCCAGCGCCTCGCGCGCGAGGAAGTCGGCGATCGCGCGGCGGAAATTGCGGTCGGGGATGTAATGCGCCGACCAGGTCGGGACGGGCACGTAACCGCGCGCGAGCTTGTGCTCGCCCTGCGCGCCCGCCTCGACCGTCGCCAGCCCGCGCATGATCGCGGCGTCGATCGCCTGGTAATAGCACAGCTCAAAATGGAGGAACGGGACGTCCTCGGTGCAGCCCCAGTAGCGGCCATAGAGCGTGTCGGCGCCGATCAGGTTGAGCGCGCCCGCGATCGGACGGCCGTCACGTTCCGCGAGGATCAGGAGCGTCTGGTCCGCCATCCGCTCGCCGAGCAGCGAGAAGAACGCGCGCGTCAGGTACGGATGGCCCCACTTCCGGCTGCCGGTGTCCTGGTAGAATATCCAGAACGCGTCCCACGCCGCCTCGGTCAGATCGGCGCCGGTCAGGTGGCGGATCGTCAGGCCTTCGACCGCCTTCGCGCGCTCGTGCCGAATCGCCTTGCGCTTGCGGCTGGACAGGCGGCTGAGGAAATCGTCGAAGGACGCATAATCGTCATTGTGCCAGTGGAATTGCGTGCCCGTGCGGATCAGCCAGCCCGCTGCCTCGAATAGCGGCACCTGGTCGGGCGCGATGAAGGTCGCGTGCGCCGACGACAGGCCGTTCTGGTCGGCCACCGCCTCCAGCGCGCCGATCAGCGCGGGGGCGAGTTCGAGGTCGCGTAACAGCAAGCGAGGCCCGGGCGCGGGAGTGAACGGCGCTGCCACCTGCAACTTGGGATAATAATTGCCCCCGGCGCGCTCCCACGCATCGGCCCAGGCGTGGTCGAAGACATATTCGCCCTGGCTGTGGCTCTTGGCATAGGCCGGGGCAACCGCGCCGGGGCGGCCGTCGGCGCCGTCGACGATCACCGGCAGCGGCTGCCACCCCGTGCCGCGCCCGACGCTCCCCGATTCCTCGAGGATCGACAGGAAGGCGTGGCCGACGAACGGATTGTCGCGACCCGCGCACGCATCCCAATCGGCGGCTGCAAGTCCGGCGACGCCGTCGGCGATGCGGGCGGTGATCGGGCCGGAAGTCACTGGACCCTAGATAGGGTCAGGCGGAAAGCTTCACCACCGCATCGACCTCGACCGCCGCGCCACGCGGCAGCGCGGCGACGCCGACCGCACTGCGGGCGTGCTTCCCCGCATCGCCGAACAACGCTTCCATCAGGTTCGACGCGCCGTTGGCGACTTCGGGCTGGTCGGTGAAATCGGGAGCCGAATTGACGAACACGCCGAGCTTCACGATTCGCTCGACCCGGCTGAGGTCGCCGCCCAGCGCCGCCTTGATCTGCGCGACCAGCATCAGCCCGCACAGTTCGGCGGCTTCCTGCCCCGCGACCTTGTCGACGTCGTCGCCCAGCCGCCCGGTCACGACCTTGCCGTCGCGGAACGGCAATTGTCCGGAAACGTGGAGCAGCCCGCCGGCGTCGACCGTGGGGACGTACGATGCCACGGGCGCGGCGGCGGTGGGCAGGCTCAAGCCCATTTCCTCGAGCTTGCGGTCGATACGGTCGGTCATGCGGATACTCCCTGTACGTTTTCGGCGGGTCCCTTGGCGGAAAACCGCTGGATGATCCAGTCGCGCGCATCCGCCCAATCGTCGATCCGCGCATGTGCGAACGGCGCCGGCGGGACAGTTGGCGCCATCGCCGGCTCGGCGATCAGCTGGAGGCGATGCACCTCGGGCGCATGGCGCGCCACCGATTCGTGGTGATGCGCCAGATCGTCGACGAACACCGTGACCGGGTCGCCATATTCGGCGACGAGCGCCGCGACGGGGCCGCCCTTGCCCCCCTGATTGGTTTCGACGCGGTGGTTGATACCATGCTTGGCGAGCTGTGCGATGCGATGGTCACGGCAATGATCGCCGAGGTTGGTGAGGATGACGATGTCGGCGGTTTCGCTCAACGCGGCGAGCGCCTCGGCCGCGCCGGGCACGAGAGTCTGCCGCTCCATTTCGGCGGGGAAGAACTCGTTGAGCATCCCCCACATCGCCTCGCGCTCGACCGGCGAGCCGTCGGCGCGAGTCATCGAATTGGCGAAATCGCCGCCGTCCGGCGCGAAGCTCACGTCGTGCCGCTCGCGCAGCCACACGCCGAAGTGCCGCACCATGTGGAGCAGCACCTCGTCGCAATCGCAGATCAGGAGCGGGCGAGTCATGCGTCGAGACTCCGGTGTGCTGCGACCAGCGCCTCCGGCCTAACGCCCAGCCCTGCGGCGCAGGCGACGAGGTCGGGCTCGTGGTTCTCCAGAAAGCCGAACACCGCCGACAGGGTCGCGGGGTCGCTTGCCGACACCTTGAGCTCGGCCGGGGTCAGCCCGGTCACGTCGAGCAACCGCGCCGCGCGCGCGGGCTCGGCCAGCGTCCAGGCGAGGGCCTGGAGCGCGAGGAGGGCGGGATCGTGGCTGGTGTCTGGCGCGGGCATCGCTATCGTGGGGACATGGAGAACGAACTCCCCGTGGCAAAGCGCGTGCTGGTTGTCGAGGACAACGAGCTCAACCTGAAGCTGTTTTGCGACCTGTTGCGCGCCCACGACTTCGCGACCGAGCCGGTCCGCGACGGGCGCGAGGCGGTGGAGAAGGCGCGAGCGTTCGCGCCGGACCTGATCGTGATGGACATCCAGTTGCCGCACGTTAGCGGGCTCGAGCTGATCGAGCAGATCAAGCGGGACGCCGAATTGCAGGCGACGCCGATCATGGCGGTGACCGCCTATGCGGGGCGTGAGGACGAGGACCGCATTCGCGCGGCGGGGGCCGATGCCTATGTGTCGAAACCGATTTCGGTCGCGCGATTCGTAGGGGAGGTCAGCGCGCTGCTCTAATTCCCTCTCCCGTCGGGAGAGGGAAGGAGACGCGCGAAGCGCGGCGGAAGGATGAGGGCCGGTCGAAACGCTTTCGACCCTGCCCTCATCCCGCGTCGCTTCGCGACTTGCCCCTCTCCCGGCGGGAGAGGGGAAAAGGAAAAGGCCGCGAGGGTTGCCCCTGCGGCCCGAAATCACGCTTTCGCCGAGATGACGTGACGGCAGCCTGACGGCCGCCCGCTACGTTACTTAATTTTGGCTTCCTTGAACTCGACGTGCTTGCGCGCGACGGGATCGTACTTGCGGAACGACAGCTTCTCGGTCTGCGTGCGCGGGTTCTTCTTCGTGACGTAGAAGAAGCCGGTGTCGGCCGAGCTGACGAGCTTGATCTTGACGGTGGTCGGCTTTGCCATGACCCAATTCCTGTAAATTGAAATGCAAAAGCGGCGGAAACGCGCCGCCGCTTGTCAGGGGCGGGCCAATGGCGGAGCGAGCCATATTTGTCAAGCGCGAGGCGCTTGACGGCGGTGCCGGCCCACGCCCCCACCCGGCCGCCCATTCCAGGATACCTTGTGGGCGGCCGGGTGGGGGCGTGGGCCCGCACCGCCCGTCGCCGAGAGGCGACCAGACAAGCCACCTGCCGCGGCGTCATCGTCCCGACGCGAAATGCCCTTAACGCTTCGTTTACCGTTCGGGGCGCAGGCTCCACCATTCCCAACAGGAGTTCGGGCGATGGGGGTTCAGGAACACGATCTCGCGGCGGCGTGCGCGAAGCTCAATGTGATGGCGGAGCGTGCCCGGCCGGCCGACCTGGCGGGCGCGGTCGACGCGATCCGCGGCATCGCGCAGGCCGAGGGGCGCTTGCCCGTCGTCGCCGTAGCGCGCGCGATCGAAGCGGCGCTGGCGCGCGGCGAACGCGGGGTGGTCATCAACGGCTGGATCGCGATGCTCGGCGAAGCGGTCGGCTGCGGGCGCAGCGACGCCGATTGCACGAGCGTGTATCTCGCGGCGGGCGCGGTGCGGCTCGCCGGCTGATGGATTCGTTGATGGCGGCGCTGGTCGCGGCGCTGCTGATCCGGGCGACCGACAATTCCACCGACATCACGGCGATCGTCGCCGAACGCTCCAAGCGCACCGGCACGGTCATGCTCGGCGCGTTGCTGGCGTTGATCGTCACGCAGAGCGTCGCGGCGATCTCCGGTTTCCTCGTCGCGCCGCACCTGACGATCAACGCGGCACGGCTGCTCTTCGCTTTCTCGCTGCTGATGGCGGGCGGCGGGGCAGTGTGGCCACGCAAACCGGTCAAGGTCGATAACCCGGGCAACCCGTTCGTCGCGATCACGAGCAAGCTGATCGCCACCGGCCTCGGCGACCGCACGATGTTCGCGACCTTCGCGGTGGCGGCGGGGGGCGTGCCGGCGCTGGCCGGAGTGGGCGGGTTCATCGGCAGCTTCGTCGTGCTGACGGCAGCGGCGGTCGCGGGCGAGATGCTATGGCGCGATCGCCCGCGCCGCGCGATCGACTGGACGATCGGCGGCGTATTGCTGATCGCCGGCGCATGGTTGACCGTGTCGGCGCTGCGGTTGATTTGAGTTTGATCCGCTCACGCGGCCGATCCTAAGGCCCGAGCGTCAACAGCCACAGGTCTGGCGGCACACCCAGCCGCACCGGCGGCCCGCTGGTGCCGAGCCCGGCGGTCACGACGACGGTGCGCGTGCCCTCACGGATGATCCCGCAGCGATAGCGCCTTTCGTACGGCTGCCGCCCCGGCGACCAGCCGAGGATGCGCACTTGCCCGCAATGCGTGTGCCCGGCGAGCAGCACGCTGCCGTTGGGAAGGCGCGGCACGATGCTCGGCGAGTGTGTCAGGAACACGCGGCCGCCGATCAGCGGAGCCATTGCGGCGATCGTCGCGGGCAAGTTCGCATGCCGCGAGAAACGATCGCCGACCACCCCGATCGCCAGCGGCCCGCGCACGATCGCCTGGTTCTGGAGCACCGTGATCCCCGCGCGGCGGAACTCGGCGCGCACCGCCGCCGGCCCCGTCCAATTGTCGTGGTTGCCGAGCATCGCCACCACGCCGAGCGGCGCCTTCAACCCGGACAGCGGCGCGACCAGCGCCGAACCGATCGCCGCCGCGCTGTTAGGCGCGTTGCCGTTGATCATGTCGCCCGCGATGAACACGATATCGGGCCGGAGCGCATCGATCTGCGCGACGATCCGCGTCAGCCGCTCGGCGTCCATCGCGTGGCTGCCGATGTGGATGTCGCTGATCAGCACCGCGCGCACCGGCTTCGCGCCCGCCGGCCAGCCGGGCAGCGAAAGCGTCGCGGTGCGCACCACCGGATCGCGCCGCGCTTCCGCCAGCGCGTACAGGAGGACGCCGACGCCGAGCAGGGCAAGGGCGAACACGGCGATCAGCAGTTTGCGCATCGCCCGACGGTAGCGTGCCGCGATGGCTGGCGGAACTCCCCCGGAGCGCCCAAGTTGAGAAGGCCATGCACGCCTTCGCGCAGCTCCTCGATTCGCTGATCTACACGCGATCGCGCAACGCCAAGCTCAAGCTGATCGGCGATTATCTCAAAAGCACGCCCGATCCCGACCGCGGCTGGGCGATGGCGGCGCTGACCGGCGATCTCGATCTGCCCGCGGTGAAGCCGGCCGTGATCCGCGGGCTGATCGAGGCGCGGGTCGATCCTGTGCTGTTCCGCATGAGCCGCGATTATGTCGGCGATACCGCGGAGACGATCGCCTTGCTATGGCCGGGCGCCGACGATGGCGCGGGCGAGCCCCTATCGGTGGCGACCGTGGTCGATACGCTCAACAGCCTGTCGCGGTCGGACGCGCCCGCCGCGCTTGCCGGCATGCTCGACCGGATGGATGCCGAGGAACGATTCGCCTTGCTCAAGATGGCGACGGGGGCTTTGCGCATCGGCGTGTCGGCGCGGCTCGCCAAGACCGCGCTCGCCAATGCGTTCGGGGTCGAGGTCGATGGCGTCGAGGAGGTGTGGCACGCGATCCGCCCGCCCTACGCCGAGCTGTTCGACTGGGTCGAGGGCCGCGGGGAGCAGCCGACCGCCGCCGACGTGCCGGTGTTCCGCCCGTTCATGCTCGCGCACCCGCTCGAGGAATTGCGCGTCGACCTCAAGGACTATGCCGCCGAGTGGAAGTGGGACGGCATCCGCGTGCAATTGGTGCACGTGGCCGGCGAGACCCGGCTCTACAGCCGCGCGGGCGACGACATCACCGGCAGCTTCCCCGACGTGGCGAGCGCGTTCGCGACACCCGGCGTGCTCGACGGCGAGCTGATGGTGAAGGGTGAGTTTCAGGGTGGTGAGGCGGCAAGCTTCAATGCCTTGCAACAGCGGCTCGGGCGCAAGGTCGTGTCGGGCAAGATGCTCGACGACTATCCGGCGTTCGTCCGGCTCTACGACATATTGTTCGACGGCGCGGAGGATCTGCGCCCGCTGCCCTGGACCGAGCGGCGCGCTCGGCTGGAAGCGTTCGCTCAGCAACTCGACCCCGACCGGTTCGACGTCAGCGCATTGATCGACGCCGCGGATTTCGACACGCTGGAGGAAATCCGCGCCGGCGCGCGCGATGCGGCGATCGAGGGCGTCATGCTCAAGCGCCGCGATTCGGATTACGTCGCCGGCAGGCGCACCGGTCTATGGTACAAATGGAAGCGCGACCCGCTCACCGCCGATTGCGTGATGATGTACGCGCAGCGCGGCAACGGACGGCGCTCGTCCTATTACAGCGATTACACCTTCGGCTGCTGGACCGACGACGGCGAGCTGCTCCCGGTGGGCAAGGCCTATTCGGGAATCACCGACGACGAATTGAAGATGCTCGACGGCTTCGTGCGCAACCATACGCTCAATCGCTTCGGGCCAGTGCGCGAGGTCGAGAAAACGCTGGTGCTCGAAGTCGCGTTCGATTCGATCCACGAATCGAAGCGCCACAAATCGGGGGTCGCGATGCGCTTTCCCCGAATCCACCGCATCCGCACCGACAAGCCGGCGGCGGAGGCCGACCGGCTCGAGACGCTCAAGCGCATGGTGACGTGACAGCGTGAACGCGACACCCTAGCGGCGTTTGACGTGACCCCCGCCACCCTCGCTCCATTGCTGATGATTGCCTCGGGCTCGATCCACGCGGTGGTCAACGCGATCATCAAGGGCGGCAGGAGCAAGATGGCGTCGCGCGCCGCGACCGACGGGTCGAGCGCGGTGATCTTGTTGCCGGCGGCGTTGCTGGTGCCGTGGCCGACCGGCGCGTGGGGCTGGCTCGCGGCGAGCGCGGTCGTTCACCTGCTCTATCTCTACGCGATGATCCGCACCTACGAGGCGGCGGATTTCTCCGCCGCCTATCCGGCGATGCGCGGGACCGCGCCGCTCCTCACCGCGGCGATCAGCGTGGCGGTGTTCGGCGAGCATCTCGCGCTGCCGGTGGCGGCGGGAATTGCGCTGATCGGCGCGGCGCTATTCGCGCTCGTGTTCCACCGCCATCTCGGCCGCCAGGCGCTCGGCTGGGCGGTGACGACGGGGAGCACGACCGCGCTCTATACCGTCGCCGATGCACATGGCGTCCGCGCCGCGCCCTCGCCCTTCGCCTATATCGTGTGGGATTTCGTACTGATCGGGATCGAGAGCGTGGCGATCTTCGCGGTCGCGACGAGGGGCCGCGTGTTCGCCGATATGCGCGCGGCGTGGCGGCCATGTGTCATCGCGGGGGCGCTGTCGATCGTGACCTATGGCCTAGCGCTCTACGCGCTGTCGCTCGGCCCGACCGCGCCGCTCGCCGCGTTGCGCGAAACGGGGATGGTCACCGCGCTGATCATCGCCGTCGTTTTCCTGAAGGAGCGCGCGACCGCCAGCCGCATATTCGCGGTGCTCGGCATTCTGGCCGGGGCAGCGTTGATCCTCAGCTAGCGGCGCGGTTTCCCGGTCAGATCGACTCGCCCGATCTCGCGGATGCGGCCCTTGTCCATCTGTCCTTCGACCAGGTCGGTGCCCATCAGCGCGAGGATCCGTCCGCCGGTGAAGATCGGCCGCGAATTGCCGTACCAGTCGATGCACGACACCGCGCAAGCATAGCCGTTCGCTGGCTTGCCGTCGCCGGGCACCAGCTCGCCCGCAGGGTCGAGCTGCTTGGCGCGATCGAACCCGATGAACGACAGCGCCGAGGCATTGCTGTCAGACCAGCCGCGCCCGCTGCGCCATTCGCGTACCGTGGTGGGGAGGCCGAGCAGCCCGCTGTCGTCGGGCCTCACCCAGGCGTTGAACGCGTGGCTGCGGCCCTCGCTCTCGAACCGGCTGGCGAGCAAGACGGTCGAGGCGATGCGCGGACGACCGGCCAGGCTGACGTAGCTGATCGACAGCCCCTTGGCGTCGCGATAGCCGCTGACCATCGCGTCGTTGCCGGTGCGCTCGATCCGGATCGCATTGTGCGGGATGGTGAGCCTGGTGGTCGCCCAGGGCCGCGCGACGGGCACGGCGTAGAGGCTCGTTGTGACCGGCGGCTTCGAGTCGTCGGGCGCGCTCGAATCCCACCCGGTGCGCCCGCCATAGACCAGCCAGTCGCCGACGAAGCGATTCTCGAGCTGCCCGCCCTCGATCGGCGGCAGCGGGGCATAGACCGCCGGCGCGATGTGGCGGATGCGCGCCGAAAACGCCGATAGCGGCACGTCGAGCAGCGCCAGCGGCTTGGCCGCGTCGTACGGCGCGCAATCGCCCGACACGCGCCCGAGCAAGGCGCGCAGATGCCCGCCCGCCGCGTCGAACGCGAACTGGTCCGACGGCACGCCCTCGACCGCGACCGCGCCGATCGGCGCACCGCTGACCGGAATCTTGTAGAGCAACGCCGCATCGGCGCCGCGGTCGCGCCATTCCTCGCCCGCGCGGCAGGCCTTGCGGCGCATGTTGCCGTAATCGATCCCCCACGGGTTGCCGCTCGGCGCGCCGATCCACAGGAAGGCGTCGGTCGGCGAGAGGTAGAATTCGCGCATTTCCGGCCCGACGAACGCCGTGGTGCGGCATTGCAGCCCGGCCTTGAGCGGGCAGAACGAGACGGCGTGGAGCACCGGATCGTCGATCTTGCCGGGCGGCGCGTAGATGTCGGTCGCGCTCAGCAGCGCCTTGCCGCGGTCGGCCTCGCCATCGCCGTCGGCGCGGCGGACGCGCGGGTATTTGAAACCCTGGTCGCCGTCGGACAGATCGACCGGCGTGTAGATGACGAGCGTGTCGCCGATCAGCCGAGTCGCGTAATTGTCGGTCGAATAATAATCGTTCGAGCTGATCAGATAGCGCCCCTCGCGGCGCAGCCGCCCGTCGGGCGCCATCCGGAGCACGGTGATCTCGCTCGCTTCTTCATTGTAGTTGTACGCGGTGACGAGGATGCGGTCGCCGAGCACGAGCATCTCGTCGTACCAGCTCGCCGCCTTTTCCTCGCTGCGATAGACGTCGATGCGGTCGGCGAGGCGCAGCGGCGCGCCCTCGCCCGGGCCGAGATCGACGCTGAACACGCGCCCGTCCTGCAGCACGACCAGATAATTGCCGATCTGCTTGACGATCCCGCCTTCGTCGACCCCGACATTCTGGTTGTTGGTGATGTTGGGGTTGGCGACACGGCTGCCGGTGACGACGATCGCGCCGGCCGACTTGTCCGCCATCGGCGCGGGAGCCGAAGGTGGCGGCGGTGCGGCGGGTGCCACGACCGGCGCGGGGGGCGGCGGCACCGTTTCATATACGCGGCGATCGGGGACGAGGCTTTTGAGGTAGCGGCGGAACGCGGCTTCGGACGTGAAGCGCTGGAGCACCGGCCCGGCCCGGCCGTCGAACAGTTTCGCGTTGGGATCGGTCCGCGCCGATTCGGCGGTGCCGGCGGCGATCAGCAACGTGACGGCGATTGCCGACCGGACGATTCGAGCGATCATCTCGGACTCCCCTTACAGCCTCGAGTGACGAGCCTAGGGCCGCGAACCTGAACGGCAAGCGAATGATACAGGATAACGTTGTTTGGCGATCCTTCCCCTTCCGCGAGAGGATATGAAAAAGCCCGGCGCGATCGCTCGCGCCGGGCTTCTCATCCCCGCTCGGGGAAAGATCAGATCGCGGTCAGGTTCACCGCCGCATATTTGCCGCGGCGATTGTCGACCTCGAGCTCGAACTCGAGCCGGTCGCCTTCATTGAGGTTGGTCATGCCGGCGCGTTCCACCGCGGAGATGTGGACGAACGCATCGGGTTGGCCGTCGTCGCGCTGGATGAAGCCGAAGCCCTTCATCGCGTTGAAGAACTTGACCGTGCCGGTCGCCTTCTCGCCGGTCAGCTCGCGGCCACCGCCACCGCCACCGCGCGGGCCCTCGTCGCGATCGCGCGGCGGGCCGCGGTCGGTCACCGGGAGCGGCTCGCCCTCGATCTTGAGGTCGGTCGCCGAGATGCGCCCGCCGCGATCGACCAGGGTGAAGCCGAGCGGCTGACCTTCGGCCAGGCCGGTCAGCCCGGCCTGCTCGACCGCGCTGATGTGGACGAAGACGTCCTCGCCGCCGTCATCGCGAACGACGAAGCCGAAGCCCTTTTGCGCGTTGAAGAATTTGACCACGCCGGTGCCTTCGCCGACGACCTGCGGGGGCATGCCGCCACCGCCGCCGCCACGGAAGCCGCCGCCACCGCCACCGCGGAATCCACCGCCGCCGCCGCCGAAGCCGCCGCCACCACCGCCGCGATAGCCACCGCCACCGCCGCCATAGCCGCCACCGCCGCCGAACCGGTCACCGCCGCCGAAGCCGCCGCCACCGAAATCACCGCCGCCGCCGCCAAAATCGTCACCGCCGAAATTGTCGCGCTTGTCGCGGCCGCGCCCACCACGGTTACCGCGGCCACCTTTATCGAAACTCATGCCCTGTTCGTCTTTCCGGTCCGCCCAAAATCCCATTCAAGGACCAACACGCCGGACGACGGACGCAGTCCTTCGGACGCAAACAACAGCGCCGCTAGCGTTCCTTAGCCCAAAATACCGGATGCCGCGAACAAATTCGTCTCCGTTCCCGCGCTTGTCATCGCGAAACTTGCGCAGGCGTTGCCGAGACGGCACAGCCCGGGGCATGTCGATCCTTCACCTCCTGTTCGATCCCGCCGCCTGGGCGGCGTTGCTGACGCTGATCGTGATGGAGGTCGTGCTCGGTATCGACAACCTCGTGTTCGTCGCGATCCTGTCGAACAAATTGCCCGAGGCGCAGCGCGCGCGGACGCGGCGAATCGGGCTTGGGCTCGCGCTAGTCATGCGAATCGCGCTGCTGTTCTCGATCTTCTGGATCGTCGGGATGGTGAAGCCGGTATTCGACCTGGGGCTGGCCGGCGCGCCCGATTCGCACGGCAATCCGAGTTTCGAGACAAGGTTTTCGGTGCGCGACCTGATCCTGATCGCGGGTGGCGTGTTCCTGCTCTACAAGGCGACGACCGAGATCCACCACAGCGTCGACCCGGCCGAGTCCGATTCGGCGTTCGACAAGACCGGCAGCCGCAAGACGCTGAGCTTCGGCGCCGCGATCGCGCAGATCGTGCTCCTCGACCTCGTCTTCTCGATCGATTCGATCCTGACCGCGGTGGGGATGACCGACGAATTGCCGATCATGATCGCGGCGGTGGTGGTGGCGGTCGGCGTGATGCTGCTCGCCGCCGACCCACTCGCCAATTTCATCAACCGCAACCCGAGCGTAGTGATGCTCGCGCTCGGCTTCCTGCTGATGATCGGGCTGGTGCTGATCGCCGACGGGTTCGGCGTCCATGTGCCCAAGGGCTATGTCTACACCGCTATGGCGTTCTCGGCGGCGGTCGAGACGCTCAATATCTGGCGCCGGCGCGCGGCGGAACGCCATGGCGGTAACGGTACCAGCCATTGAGCGTTCATCGCCAAGGCGTTAAGGCCGCGCGATGACGGTTCATCTGCACGAGGAAGACATTCCGGCCGACCTGTTCGCGCCCGGCGCGGCGATCGCGGTCGATACCGAGACTATGGGGCTGATCACCCCACGCGACCGGCTGTGCCTGGTCCAGCTGTCGGACGGCGGACCCGATGAGCATCTGGTGCGCTTTGCGGCCGGCAGCGACTATGCCGCGCCCAATCTGAAGGCGCTGCTTGCGGACCCCGGACGCGACAAGCTCTATCATTTCGCGCGGTTCGATCTCGCCGCGATCAAGCACTATCTCGGCGTCACCGCCGCCCCGGTCTATTGCACCAAGACCGCGTCGCGGCTGGTGCGCACCTATACCGACCGGCACGGGTTGAAGGAGCTCGTCCGCGAACTGCTCGGTCAGGATATCTCGAAGCAGCAGCAATCGTCCGACTGGGGCGGGGCCGATTTGAGCGACGCGCAGAAGGATTATGCCGCCTCCGACGTGCGCTATCTCCACAGGATGCGCGACGAGCTCGATCGCCGCCTGGCGCGCGAAGGCCGCACCGAGCTGGCCCAGGCGTGCTTCGATTTCCTGCCGTGGCGCGCCGAGCTCGACCTCGCCGGCTGGCCCGAGGTCGATATCTTCGCGCATGTCTAAACTGGCCGCCAGGAAGCGGTCCGAGCGCCAGCATTGGGCCGCACCCGGGAGCGCGCACGATCACCTCGTCGCGGTGCTCCGCGTCGTCCTGCCGTCGGCGGTCGGCGTGGTCGCGGCGTTGATGGTGTTCCTGCCGCTGACCTCGGGTGGCGACGTCAGCTTCGTGCTCGACAAGAACAAGGTCGAAGTCTCCAAGGAGCGCCTCAAGGTCGAGGCCGCGAACTATCGCGGGCAGGACGACAAGGGCCGGCCGTTCGTGCTGACCGCGCAAAGCGCGCTGCAAAAAAGCGCTGCCGAACCGATCGTCGACATGCAGCAGCTGGAGGCGAAGATGCAATTGCCCAACGGCCTTGCGACGCTGCAGGCGCCGAGCGGCAAGTTCAACCCGATCAACCAGCAAGTCGAGGTCGCCGGGCCGATCACCTTCGCCGGGCCCAACGGGTACAGCCTGCAGGGCAACGCCGCGACGGTCGACATGAAGAAGAAGACGATGATGGGCAGCAACGGCGTGTCGGGCACGGTGCCGCAGGGTACCTTCACCGCCGATTCGATGACCGCCGACCTCGACAATCGCTCGGTCAGCCTCAACGGCCATGCGCGCTTGCGCATCATGCCGCGACGCGCGAAATAGCCCGCCATGCGCATCGCCCTTCGCCTCATCGCCCTCGCCGCCCTGACCGCCAGCGTCGCGGCGCCCGCGCAGCAGCGGCACGACACCAACGCGCCGATCAGTTTCGACGCGCCGCACGCCGAGCTCCAGGATCAGCAGGGGCGCGCGATCCTGTCGGGCGGGGTCATCATCAAGCAGGCCGAGATGACGCTGACCGCGTCGCGCGTGACCGTCACCTATTCGGGCAAGGCGCTAAGCGGCGGGTCGCCGCAGGCATCGCGGATCGACGCATCGGGCGGGGTCGTCGTGACTCGGCCCGATCAGCGCGCGAGCGGGTCGTACGGCGTGTACGATCTCGGCCGGCGGACGATCATCATGCTCGGCGGCGTCCGGCTGACGCAGGGCGCCAACACCGTGAACGGCAACCGCCTGACGATCAATCTCGACACCGGGCGCGCGGTGATCGACGGGTCGGGCGGCTCGTCGGGCGGGCGGGTCACCGGGACGTTCTCCGCTCCCAAACGCAACCAGTAAGCACAAATTTCGGCGAAATCGTCGCGTGGCGCTTCCCTTTGCGCCGCGCTGCGGGCATGAATTCGGCGTGCGCCATGCACGAAGCTTGCCAATTGGCCAGGCGGTAACCATTCGCTAACCAAGACGCGGGCAAATCGGGAGCCGGTATGGACCAGACGACCACCCTCGACGCGATCGATCCGATCGCCGAAGCTCCCCGGATGGACGGGCTGTCGGTGGTGTCGATCGCCAAGTCGTACGACAAGCGCGTCGTACTCTCCGACGTGTCGGTGTCGGTCGGCAAGGGCGAGGTGATCGGGCTGCTCGGCCCCAACGGCGCGGGCAAGACGACCTGCTTCTATTCGGTGATGGGGCTGGTGAAACCCGATTCGGGCCGCATCATGCTCGACGGCGACGATATCACCGGGCTGCCGATGTACCGGCGCGCGATCCTCGGGCTCGGCTATTTGCCGCAGGAAACCTCGATCTTCCGTGGTCTGTCGGTCGAAAAGAACATCCTCGCGGTGCTCGAGCTCGCCGAGCCCGACAAGGCGGCGCGCGCGGCGCGGCTCGATCAATTGCTCGACGAATTCGGGCTGACGCGGCTGCGCGATGCACCCGCGATGGCACTGTCGGGCGGCGAGCGGCGGCGGGCGGAGATCGCGCGCGCGCTCGCGGCGAACCCGTCGATCATGCTCCTCGACGAGCCGTTCGCCGGGATCGACCCGCTGTCGATCAGCGACATTCGCGACCTGATCGTCGAACTGAAGAAGCGCGGGATCGGCGTGCTGATCACCGACCATAACGTGCGCGAGACACTCGACATCGTCGACCGCGGCTACATCATCTACGATGGCCGCGTGCTGTTCGCCGGCACCCCGCAGGAACTCGTCGCCGACGAGAATGTCCGCCGCCTGTATCTCGGCGAGAGTTTCACGCTGTAGCCATGTCTCTCGCGCCTCGCCTCGATCTTCGGCAGTCGCAATCGCTGGTGATGACGCCGCAGCTGCAGCAGGCGATCCGCCTGCTCGCGCTCAGCAATCTCGAGGTCGAGACGTTCATCGCCGAGGAGATCGAGCGCAACCCGCTGCTCGACAGCGTCGGGCAGGAAGATGACGGTCCGACGCAGGAGCGCGAGCCCGAGGCCGCCGCGAGCGACGAGCCGGCGAGCGCCGACGCCTTGCTCAACGGCGACAGTGGCGGCGAGGCGGCGCTCGACGTCGATTTCGCGGCGGAAAGCTTCCACCACGACAGCGCCGCCGATCAGGCCGGGATGGACGGCTCGCTCGGGATGAACGGCGGGTCGGGCGGGATGCCCGAGGACGGGCCGGACCTCGACGCGTTCGCCGACACCTCGCTCAGCCTCGCGGATCATTTGCTCCAGCAGGCCGGAGAAGTTTTGAGCGGGCACGACCTGTTCGTGGCGCAGCACCTGATCGACCTGATCGACGAGGCAGGGTACCTCACCACGCCGCTGCTCGATGTCGCGACCCGGCTGAACGCGCCGCGCGACGAGGTCGAGCGCGTGCTGAAGGTCATCCAGACCTTCGACCCGACCGGCGTCGGTGCGCGCGACCTCGCCGAATGCCTCGCGCTCCAGGCAAAGGAGGCCGACCGCTACGATCCGTGCATGGCGCGGCTGATCGACAACCTCGACCTCGTCGCGCGCGGCGACCTCGCGCGATTGAAGCGGATGTGCGACGTCGACGACGAAGACCTTGCCGATATGATCCGCGAATTGCGCAATTACGACCCCAAGCCCGGCTGCAAATTCGGCGGCGAGGCGATGCAGGCGGTGACCCCGGACCTGTTCATCGCGCGGCGTAAGGACGGCTGGGCGATCGAGATCAACGCCGCGACGCTCCCGCGCCTGCTGGTCAACCGCAGCTATTATGTCGAGCTGTCGTCGGGCCCGCAGGACAAGGCGTCGAAGGCGTGGCTGTCGGACATGCTCGCCAGCGCCAACTGGCTGGTGAAAGCGCTCGACCAGCGCCAGCGGACGATCATCAAGGTCGCGAGCGAGATCGTGAAGCAGCAGGAAGCGTTTTTCTTGCACGGCGTCGCGCATCTCAAGCCAATGACGCTCAAACAAGTCGCCGACGCGATCGAGATGCACGAATCGACCGTCAGCCGCGTCACCTCGAACAAATATCTCAGCTGCGCGCGCGGACTGTTCGAGCTGAAGTATTTCTTCACGTCGGCGATCCAGTCGGCCGACGGCGGCGACGCGGTGTCGGCGGAAGCCGTCAAGTCCGCGATCCGCGCGCTGATCACCGCGGAAGATCCGAAGGCGATCCTGTCGGACGACACCTTGGTCGACATGCTCAACGCCAAGGGCTTCGGCATCGCGCGGCGCACGGTGGCGAAATACCGCGAGGCGATGGGGATCGGTTCGTCGGTCCAGCGGCGGCGGCAGAAAGCGCTCGAAGGCGTCGGCTAAGCCTTAGTAATTCGGCAAAACTTATCGGCTATCGCGGGGCTATGACCGCGCACTTCACCGTCGCCGCCGACCCGGCCCGCGATCTCGTCCGGATCAAGATGTCCGGGTTCTTCACGCCCGCCGACATCGACGCTTTCTATGCGGCGCGCGCGGCCGAGCACGCCAAGCTGACCTGCGGGCGCAACCAGCACCTGACGCTCAACGACCTGCGCGACATGAAGGTGCAGGCGCAGGATGTGGTCGCGGCGTTTCAGTCGTTGCTCGCCGATCCGGCCTATCGTTCGCGCCGGCTGGCGTTCGTGGTGAGCCGGACGTTGGCGCGCAGCCAGTTGATGCGCGCGCTCGACCGACGCGTCGCGCGGTGCTTCGAGGATGCCCGCGAGGCCGAGGCCTGGCTGCTCGCGCCCGATGCCGACACTATCGCCGCCTGATTTGACCGCGCGGCCGCGATCGGCCTAGCCAGTCGGGCGAGGGAGAGCGGCATGATCATCGTCACCGGCAGCGTCACCGCCAAGCCCGGCAGCTTCGAGGCCTTGCTCGACGCCGCCCAAGCGCACGTCCACCGCTCACGCACCGAGGACGGGTGCATCAGCCATGCGGTGCGGATCGACAGCGAGGAGCCGATGAAGCTCGTCTTCTTCGAGGAATGGCGCGACGTCGCGGCGCTACAGGCGCATTTCGCGACGCCCGGGGTGCAAGAATTGCTTGCCGCGTTCCGCGAGCATTCGTCCGCGAGCGAGAAGATCACCGCGTACGAGGCGACCAAGCTGCCGCCGCTCGTCTAGTCGTAATCGACTTTTGGGTACCAGTCGACTCCGCGACCCGCGGGGATGGTGTCGAGCACGTTCCACAGCGGCGACATCTCCGGCGCGCCGCGAGGGTCCTGTCCCGGGTCCTGCGTCCCGCCCAGCTCGCTGCCCCAGAAATGGCGAATGGTGCCGTCCGTGTCCCTGGTGAACACGTCGTAGGACGGCCAGTCGCCGTCGTCGTGCCACGCATGATGGTCGCGCCCGAATGCCTCGGTCGGGTCGCTGAACAGCGGCAGCCCGCGCCAGCCGCGCTCCTCGGCGAAATCGTACAGCCGCGACACCGGCGAGCGCGCGATCACCGCCAGCCCGATTTTCTGCCGCAAATCGAGCGCGTTCGCGGCGAGCGCGCCGACGAATTGCGTGCACATCGGGCACGGCCGTTCGCGCTCCGGCCCGAACATATAGCAATAGGTGACGAGCGTATCGTGCCCCTCGAATAGATCGGCGAGGTGGACCGGGCCGTCCTTCCCTTCGAACACATAATCCTTGGTCACGACCGGCGCCTCAGGGAGCGCGCGGCGCTGTGCGGCGACGCGTTCGAGGTGGCGGCGCAGCTCGATTTCCTCGGCGATCAGCGAGGTCCGCGCCTTGGTGTAGGCGGCGCTTTCGCCCGGATAGGGGCGGTGCGCCTTGGCGGCGAGTTCGCTTGCCGGAATCAGGTCGTCGGCCATGCCGCGCTCCTCAGTCGTCTTCGTCCTCGTAACCGACCAAGGCTAGCGCGCGCGCCTTGATCTGGCGCGTCATGCACCAGTGGATCAGCGCTTCCTCGCGGCCGTGCGTCACCCACACTTCCTTCGGCGCGATTTCGGTCAGCGTGTCGGTCAGTTCGTCCCAATCGGCGTGGTCGGAGAGGATAAGCGGCAGCTCGACCAATTTCTGCCGCGCGCGCTGGCGCACTCGCATCCAGCCGCTTGCCATCGCGGTGATCGGGTCGGGCAGGCGGCGCGACCAGCGGTCGTTGAGCGCCGAGGGCGGGCACATCACGATGCGGCCCTGCAATTCCGCCTTGGGCACGCCGGTCGCGGGGCGCAGCTCGCCCAGGTCGACGCCGAGCTCGACATAGAGGTCGCACAGCCGCTGGAGCGCGCCGTGGATATAAATCGGGTCGTCGAACCCCATGTCGCGCAGCTCGCGGATTACGCGCTGCGCCTTGCCCAGCGCGTACGCACCGACCAGGACGCAACGCTCCGGGTTGGCGCGGAGCGTCGCGAGCAGCTTGTCCATCTCGTCGTGCGTGTCGGGATGGCGGAAGACGGGCAGCCCGAACGTCGCTTCGGTGACGAAGACGTCGCATTTGACGGGGACGAAGCGCGCGCAGGTCGGGTCGGGGCGGCGCTTGTAGTCGCCCGACACGACGATCGTCTCGCCGCGATGCTTCAGCACGACCTGCGCCGAGCCGAGCACGTGCCCCGCGGGGACGAACTCGACCTCGACCCCGTTCATGTCGAGCTTCTGCCCATACTCGACCGCATGGCCCGCCTGCGGGCCGTAGCGCGTTTCCATGATCGCGAGCGTTTCGAGGGTCGCCCACACCGCTGCATGTCCGCCGCGCGCGTGATCGGCATGACCGTGCGTCACCAGCGCGCGCGGGCTCGGCACCGACGGGTCGATCCACGCGTCGGCGGGCTTCACATAGATGCCGTGGGGCTTGGGATCGATCCAGTCGCCGAGCTTCGCCATGCATCCTATATGGTCGGGATGCGCTTGAGTTCCCAGTGACGAACCTTCCCCAACCCTTGACCGACTGGTTCGCGTCGCGCGGGTGGCGGCCGCGGCGGCATCAGCTCGAAATGCTCGACGCCGCGCGCGCGGGACATCACGCGTTGCTCGTCGCGGCAACCGGGGCGGGGAAGACGCTTGCCGGATTCCTGCCGACGCTCGCCGAGCTGATCGAGGCGCCGCAGGAGGGCTTGCACACGCTCTATGTCTCGCCGCTCAAGGCGCTGGCGGTCGACGTGCAGCGCAATTTGCTGACTCCGATCGAGGAGATGGGCCTCGACATCCGTGTCGAAACGCGCACCGGCGACACGCCGAGCGACCGCAAGGCGCGGCAGCGCGTGCGCCCGCCCAACATCCTGCTGACCACGCCCGAATCCTTGTCGCTGCTGCTGAGCTACCCCGACAGTTTCACGATGTTCGCTGGCCTGCGGACGATCGTCGTCGACGAAGTCCACGCTTTCGCGACCGGCAAGCGCGGCGATCTGCTCGCGCTGTGCATGGCGCGGCTGCAGCGGATCGCGCCCGCGCTGCGCCGCGTCGCGCTGTCGGCGACGGTGGCCGATCCCGACGGTTACCGCGCCTGGCTCGCGCCCGACGGCGATATCGGTGCGGTCGACCTCGTGATCGGCGAGCCCGGCGCGGCGCCCAACGTCTCGATCCTGCTCCCGCAGGACCGCGTGCCCTGGGCGGGGCATTCGGGACGCTACGCCGCCGAGCAAGTGATGGCGGAGATCGAGACGCACAAGACGACATTGGTCTTCTGCAACACGCGCAGCCTCGCCGAGCTGATCTTCCAAGATCTGTGGAAGGTCAACGCGATGTCGCTGCCGATCGGTGTGCATCACGGCAGCCTCGCCCGCGAGGCGCGGCGCAAGGTCGAAGGCGCGATGGCAGATGGGCGGCTGCGCGCGTTGGTCGCAACCGCCAGCCTCGATCTGGGCGTCGACTGGGGCGACGTCGATTGCGTGATCCAGATGGGCGCGCCCAAGGGCGCGTCGCGGCTGACGCAGCGGATCGGGCGCGCCAACCACCGGCTCGACGAAGTGTCCGAAGCGATCATCGTGCCGGGCAACCGCTTCGAATATCTCGAAGCGCGCGCCGCGATCGACGCGGTCGAATCGGGCGCGCTCGACGAGGACGTGTTCCGACTGGGTGCGCTCGACGTCCTCGCGCAGCACGTCATGGCGTGCGCGTGCGCGGCGCCTTTCGATCAGGCCGAATTGCTCGACGAGATACGCTCGGCGCTGCCCTATTCGGCGCTGTCGGACGAATTGTTCGACCGTGTGCTCGGCTTCATCCGTGACGGCGGCTATGCACTCAAGGCATACGACCGGTTTAAGCGGCTGACGCAGGAGGCGGATGGCCTGTGGCGCGTGAGCCACCCGCGGTTCGTGAGGCAGCACCGGCTCAACGCCGGGATCATCGTCGAGGCGACGATGCTCACCGTGCGCTTCAAGAACGGGCGGACGCTGGGCAAGGTCGAGGAAAGCTTCGGCGCGACGCTGTCGGTCGGCGACACCTTCTTCTTCGCCGGAATCAGCTGCGAAGTGCTCAGGATCGACACCGAGGACCTGCTCGTCCGCGCCTCCGCCAAGCCCGCGCGGATCCCGACCTATGGCGGCGCGCGGATGCCGATCTCGACCAACCTCGCCGACCGCGTCCGCGCCTTCCTCGCGACGCCGGAGGAGTGGGGCCGCTTCCCCGACGACGTGCGCGAATGGCTGGAGGTCCAGGCGTATCGCTCGGTGCTGCCGCGCGCCGACCAATTGCTGGTCGAGACCTTCCCGCGCGACAAGCGCCACTACATGGTTGCGTACAGCTTCGAAGGGTGGAACGCGCACCAGTCACTCGGCATGCTGCTCACGCGGCGGATGGAGACGCAAGGGTTGAAGCCGCTGGGCTTCGTCGCGAGCGATTACGCGATCGGCACCTATAGCCTCGAACCGGTGACCGACCCCGCCGCGCTGTTCTCGCCCGACATCCTCGAGCACGAATTCGTCGACTGGGTGCAGCAGAGCCATCTGCTCAAGCGCGCGTTTCGCGAAGTCGCGGTGATCGGTGGCCTCGTCGAGCGCCAGCATCCGGGCAAGCGCAAGACGGGCAAGCAAGTCACTTTCTCGACCGACCTGATCTACGACGTGCTGCAGAAATACGAGCCGACGCATCTGCTGCTCCAGGCCGCGTGGGACGATGCGCGCGCCAAGATGACCGACGTCGGGCGGCTCGCGCATCTGCTCGACCGTGCCGCCGACACGATGGTGCACGTCGACCTCGACCGAGTCTCGCCGCTCGCCGTTCCCGTGCTGACGCTGATCGGACGCGAGCGAGTCGCGACGGGGACCGCCGACGACGACTTGCTCGCCGAAGCGGAAGTGCTGGCGCGCGAAGCGATGCGGATAGATTAGCTGTATTATCCGCTTGGTACGCGGCCGCAACGGGCGTACACTCGACGCACGATGCGCAGTTGGGGTTTCTGTGTAGCGATAGCGGCAGGCGCAATGGCGATGCCGCTCCTCGCCTCGGGCGGTCAGCCGCAAAAGGATGCCGGCTTGCCGCCGTCCGCAGTGCAACCCGCGACCGCGCCGGCCGAGACGCTCGGCTTCGCCGACCGCGCCAGCCGGATGACCGTGCCCGTGTCGGTTGACGGCAAGGGCCCCTACGCCTTCATCGTCGATACCGGCGCCGAGCGATCGGTAGTGTCGCGCGAGCTCGCCGACACGCTCGGGCTCGATGCCGGCGCGCGCGCGCGGCTGTTCGACTTCGCGGGGTCGAGCACGGTCAACACCGTCAAGGTCGTCTCGCTCACCGCGGGTTCGCTGAGCACTTCGGCGATCGAGGCGCCGGCGCTGTCGGCGGCCAATCTCGGTGCCTCGGGCATGCTCGGCATCGATGCGCTCCAGGGCCATCGCGTGATCGTCGATTTCGACCATAACCGGATGACGCTCGCCCCGGCGAAACGGCACGCCAAGGGGGAGATCGTCATGCGTGCCGAAGCTCGCCTCGGCCAGCTGATCGTCACCAAGGCATGGTTCGAAGGGCACCCGATCGATGTCGTCATCGATACCGGGTCGTGGATCAGCGTCGGCAACAAGGCGATGCTGGCGCTGGCCAAGCGCAAACCCCGCAGCCTGGGGCCGATCACGACCTATTCGGTCACCGGCCGTTCGTTCGATGCCGATTACGTCATGATCAACGATGTGCGGATCGGCGACATCAAGTTCGACAATTTCGGGCTGTCGTTCGCCGACGCGCCGCCGTTCGCGCGGCTTGGGCTGGCCGACAAGCCGGCGCTGATCCTCGGCATGAGCTCGCTGAAGATGTTTCGCCGGCTCGAGATGGACTTCGTCAACCGCGAAATCGCCTTCACGCTGCCGCGCGGGCCGATCAATTTCCACGATACGTGCCGCGGCGTCGCCAATTGCAAGACCTTGTGATGCGCCGGGCGGTTCGCCTCGGCCTGGCCGCCGCCGCGGCGATCGCGGCGCCCCTGTCCGCGCAGAACGCCAAGCTGCCCCCCAATGCGCCGGTCGATCCCGCCGCCGCGAGTCCCGACACCATCGGACTCGGCGTCGAGGACATGCGCATGACGGTGCCGGTGTCGATCGGCGCGAGCGGCCCCTATCGCTTCGTCATCGACACGGGCTCCGAACGCACCGTCGTGTCGCGCGAACTAGCGGGGACGCTCAACCTCGCCGCCGGGCGCCGCGTGCGAGTGACGACGATGACGGGGCAGGGCGAGCTCGCCACCTTTCTGTTGCCCGCGCTCCAGGTCAGCATGGTCAAACCCGACACGATCGAAGCGCCCGCGGTGTCGGAGGCCAATCTCGGCGCGCCGGGCATGCTCGGGATCGACGCGCTCAAGGGGCATGCCGTCTCGATCGATTTCGACCATAATCTGATGGAGGTACGCCCGGCGAAAAAGCGCGGTGCGGCGGTCGGCCCCGACGATATCGTGATCCGTGCGAAGAACCTGTACGGCCAGTTGATCGTGACCGATGCGAGTTATCGCGGGCGGCGTATCTCGGTGGTGATCGACACGGGTTCGCCGATCACGATCGGCAATCTCGCGATGCTCAAGCGCGTGCGCACCGAAAGGTCGTTGGGAAATGTCGGGCTGTTGTCGGTGACCGGGCAATGGCTCCAGGCCGATTACCGCATCATCGATTCGCTCAACATCGCCGGAATCGAGTTCAACAGCGTCCCGATGGGATTCGCCGATGCCTTGCCGTTCAAGCGGTTCGGGCTGACCAACACCCCGGCACTGATGCTGGGCATGGACACGCTCAAGCTGTTCCGCCGAGTCCAGATCGATTTCGCCAACCGCGAAATCCGCCTGACGCTGCCCAAGGACGTGCGGGTCGATCCAGCGGTGCGCTTCGGATATTGACGCGGTCACACCGGTTGCCACGCCCGTGATTTAACGCTCTACTCCCTGGATCGTCGATAGCGTCAGGGGGTGGGCATGCGTGGCATAGGATGGATCGTCGCAGCGGCGCTGGTCGGGCAATCCCTGCCCGCGGCGGCGCAAACCCGGCCTGACCAGCAAGCGTTCTTCGCGCTCTACAAGGAACTGGTCGAGACCAACACCGTGGTCGACGTCGGGAGCTGCACGCAGGCGCGCGACCAGGTCGCCGCGCGGATGAAGGCGGCGGGCTATACCGACCAGGATCTCACGCCCTTCTCGGTGCCCGATCATTCCAGGGACGGCGGGCTGGTCGCGGTGCTGAAAGGGAGCGATCCCAAGGCCAAGCCGATGCTGCTGCTCGCACATATCGACGTGGTGGCGGCGAAGCGCGAGGATTGGGTGCGCGACCCGTTCAAGCTGATCGAGGAAGGCGGCTATTATTACGGTCGCGGCAGCGTCGACGACAAGGCGATGGCGGCAATTTGGGCCGACGCGATGATCCGTTTCAAGCAGAGCGGCTACAAGCCCAAGCGCACGATCAAGCTCGCGCTGACGTGCGGCGAAGAGACCACCTACGCGTTCAACGGCGCCGAATGGCTGGCCAAGAACCAGCCCGACCTGATCGCGGCGGAGTTCGCGCTCAACGAAGGCGGCGGGGGGCGCTACGGCAAGGACGGCAAGCGCGAGCTGCTCGCGATCCAGGTCGGCGAGAAGGCCGCGCAGAACTTCACCTTCACCACCACCAATCCGGGCGGGCACAGCTCGCAGCCGGTGCCCGACAATGCGATCTACGAGCTCGCCGATGCGCTCAAGCGCGTCCAGGGTTATGAATTCCCGATCAAGTTCACCGACACGACGCGCGCCTTCTTCGGGATGGTGGCGAAGGCGCCGACCACGCCGCGGCCGATGGCGGACGCGATCACCAGCTTGCTCGCCAACCCCAATGATGCGGCGGCCGACAGGATCGTCAGCCTGGACAAGGCGATGCACTCGACGCTGCGCACGACTTGCGTCGCGACCTTGCTCAAGGCGGGGCATGCCGAAAACGCGCTGCCGCAAAGCGCGACCGCCAACATCAATTGCCGCATCTTCCCGGGCGAAAGCGTCGACGAGACGCTCGCCAAGCTGAAGGAACTCGCCGGGCCGAAGGTAACGGTGACCGCCAACATGCCGATTCGCCCGATCGGCATTCCGCCCAAGCTCGACCCGAAGATTACGGCTCCGATGAAGACGCTCGCCGACAAATATTTCCCCGGCGTGCCGATGCTGCCGTCGATGTCGACCGGCGCGACCGACGGCATCTTCCTCGAAGCGATCGGCATCCCGGTCTACGGGGCGCCGGGCGTCTTCATCGATTCCGATTTCAGCGGGGTGCACGGGCTCAACGAGCGGATCCGCGTGGAGTCGCTCTACACGGGGCGCGACTATCTGTTCGATCTGGTCAAGGCCTATGCCGGGTAGGCTGAGGCGAGGCAGCGGCGCGAAGTGAATTCGCGCCGTCGGCCGACGCGTTGCGTCGCCGGCCGAGCTCGCCGCCGAGACGCGGAATAGCGGGCTATTCCGCTGCAGCGAGCCTAGACCGTAACCTGTTCGCCCAGCTCCAGCACCTTCCCCGGCGGGATGCGCAGGAAGTCGGTCGGGTCGCTGGCGTTGCGCTGGAGGAACATGAAGATGCGGTCCTGCCATAACGGCATGCCGACATCGGCGTCGGCCTTCAGCGTGTTGCGGCCGATGAAATAGCTCGCCTTCATCGGATCGAGGTCGAGCAGCCCGGCCTTGGCGGCGGCGGCGAGATCGTGCGGCACGTCGGGGCTTTCCATGAAGCCGTAGCGCAGCACGACGACGCTGAAATTGTCGTCGAGCCGCTGGATCTCGCAGCGCTCCGCCGGATCGACCTGGGGCATGTCGCTGGTCTTTACCGAGGCGATCAGGTTCTGCGCGTGGAGCACCTTGTTGTGCTTGAGATTGTGGAGCAGCGCGCCGGGCGCCGCCTTGGGCGTGCCGGTCAGGAAGATCGCGGTGCCCTCGACGCGCTCGGGCGGGCGGCGCGTCAGCGCGGCGGCGAGATCGGCGAGCGGCACGCTCTGGCGTTGTTCGAAGGTGCGCACGATCGATTTGCCGCGCACCCAGGTGAAGATGAGGAAACCGATACAGGCGGCGATCAGCAGCGGCACCCACCCGCCCTCGATCACGCGCAGGATGTTCGCGCCGAAGAAGATCAGGTCGAGCGTCAGGAACGGCAGGATCAGCGCGATCGCCCAGGGCCGCGGCCAGCGCCAGCGGTGCCGCACGACGATATAGGCGAGACACGTGGTGACGACCATCGTGCCGGTCACCGCGATGCCGTACGCCGCGGCCATCGCCGACGAAGTGCGGAACTGGACGATCAGCACCAGGATGCCGATTAGCAGCAGCCAGTTGACCGACGGCAGGTAGATCTGCCCGGCATAATCGGCGGAGGTGTTGCGCACGCGCAGCCGCGGCAACAGCCCGAGCTGCACGGCCTGCTGGGTCAGCGAATAGGCGCCGGTGATCACCGCCTGGCTGGCGATGATCGAGGCGAGCGTCGCGAGCACGATCAGCCACGGCCGTGCAGCGTCGGGCGCCATCAGGAAGAACCAGTCGGCATTGGCGAATTTCTGCCCGGCGGCGGTGCCCGCCTCGAGCTTGTGGAGCGTATAGGCGCCTTGCCCGAGATAGTTGAGCACCAGCGCCGGCCAAACCAGCCCGAACCAGGCGAGCCGGATCGGCGGGAGGCCGAAATGCCCCATGTCGGCGGTCAGCGCTTCGGCGCCGGTCACCGTCAGGAATACCGCGCCGAGCACGAACAGGCCGAGCATGCCGTGGCTCAACAGGAATTCGACCGCATAATAAGGGTTGAGCGACCACAGGATGCCGGGCTCGTCCATGATGTGCCACAGCCCGAGCCCGCCGATCACGACGAACCACAGGATACAGACCGGCCCGAACAGCACCGAAACGCGCGCGGTGCCGCGCCTCTGGATCGCGAACAACCCGACCATCAGGACGATCGTGATCAGCATGATCTGCGTTTCGGTGAACGCTTGCGCCTCGCCGGGGAGCGTGCGCAGCCCCTCGACCGCGCCCAATGTCGTGAGCGCCGGCGTGATCATCGCGTCGCCGTAGAACAAGGCCGCCCCCGCCGCGCCCAACACCAAGGCGGTGCGCGAGCGCCAGCCGAGCGCGCGCCGCGCCAGCGCCGCGAGCGCGAGCACGCCGCCCTCGCCGCGGTTGTTCGCGCGCATCAGGAAGGTCACGTATTTGACCGACACTACGAGGAACAGGGTCCAGAGCGCCAAGCTGAGCACGCCGAGGATCTCGTCGGCTTGCAGTCCGTCGGCGGCGGCCTGGCCGAGCGCTTCGCGAAACGCGTAGAGCGGGCTGGTACCGATATCGCCGAACACCACGCCGATCGCGCCGATCGTCAGGCCGAGCAATATCTTGCGGGGCATCGCCCCCTTGGACGCTTTGGCGCCGGATGTCATGGAATCACTGGCCTGCCGATGAGGACGGCGCGCTTTACGCCTGTTTTCGCGTCATGCAAGCGGGATTTGCGGGCGTGATCCAAGCCATTGATCGCGCGACTCGATTGCGGCATGGGCGAGAAATGGTTCCCTTTTCGTTCGCCGGCCACAGCCTCGCCGCGCTGCCCGAGGGCGCGCTGTACTGGCCGGCGCGACGCGCGCTGATCTTGGCGGACCTGCATTTCGAGAAAGCAAGCTGGTTCGCGCAAGGCGGCCAGATGCTGCCGCCGTACGACAGCGCGGCGACGCTGGCGGCGATCGAGGCGTTGGTCGCCGCGACCGACCCGCTCGAGATCTGGTGCCTGGGCGACAGTTTCCACGACGTGCGCGGGTGCGAACGCTTGCCCGCAACCGAGCAGGCGCGGTTGCGCGCGCTGACCGCGGCGCATCGCTGGACATGGATCGTCGGCAACCACGATTCGGCGATCGGGGATCCGTGCGGCGGGGTGGTGATCGACGAAGCGATGGTCGACGGGCTGGTGCTGCGCCACGAAGCCGACCGCCGCGACCCGCGCCCCGAACTGTCGGGGCATTTCCACCCCAAGCTGCGCGTGCGCGTGCGGGGACGGTTGGTGTCGCGGCGCTGCTTCATCGCGACCGAGAGCAAGCTGATCCTGCCCGCGTTCGGCGCGCTGACCGGGGGGCTCGATGTCGGGCACCCGGAGATCATCCGCGCGGTCGGGCGCCACGGCGAGGCGCTGGTGCCGATCGCCGACCGGCTGCTCAGGTTTCCATTGGCGGCGTGACTATTTAGCGAGTTGCGGAAAGGCTGCCCTGAACGCCGCGACCTTGGGCTTGTCCCAGGCGACGATGTACGGGTGATTGGGGTTCTTGTCGTAGAAGTGCTGGTGATACTCTTCGGCAGCAAAGAAGCGACCGGTTTCCAGCTTGGTCACGATGGGCCGCGGGAACGCCTTGGCGCGAGTCAGCTGCGCGATATAGGCCGCCGCGACGCCGCGCTGCGCCTCGTTCTGCGGGAAGATCGCGGTGCGATAGCTCGGCCCCGAATCCGGCCCTTGTTGGTTGAGCGAGGTCGGGTCGGTCGCGATCGAGAAATAGACGCGCAGCAGCGTGCCGTAGCTGACCACGCGCGGGTCGTAGGTGATCCGCACCGCTTCGGCATGGCCGGTGCGCTCGGTCGATACCTGATCGTAGGTCGCGGATCCCGCCGTGCCGCCGGCATAGCCTGACGTCACCCCGGTGACGCCCTTCACGCGCTCGAACACCGCAGACACGCCCCAGAAGCAGCCGCCCGCGAACACCGCGACGCGTGGACTCGCGGTCGGCACGACATCGCGCGCAGGCGCGGGGATGACGACGGCGCGCTCGGCACCCGCTAGGCTGGGACGCGCCACGGCGAACACGAGGCCGCCCGCGAGCGCGATAGGGAGAAGTGGCTTGATCATGATCGGTCTCTGTCGTTCCTTCATATAGGAACGGCGCCGGGGCGGCCAAGGAGGCACCTTAGTTCGCGGTCTGCGCGATCGTCGCGGGAGCGTGCGGAACGGTCTCGGCGGTCGCCGGGTGGAGCGCCAGCACGCCGATTCCGCCGAGCGCGAACCCGCCGAGGAAGCGCCACAGCATCGCCGATTTGAAAAGGGTCTTCATGACTCTTGTTCCCTTGTGTGCGGCCAGGAAGTCGGCGCGAGGCTGCTCCGCTTCAACCATCGATCGGTGAACAATAAGTTTCCCGGACTGAACTTTACCTGATCCGCGCGTTCATCGGCGGGCAGGGAAGCTTAACGCAGCGCGGCGCACGCCGTCTGGATGCGCTCGCACGCTTCGCGCAACAGGTCGTCGGAGGTTGCGTAGCTGATCCGCATCGCCGGCGAGAGCCCGAACGCCTCGCCCTGCACCGCCGCGACGCGCGCATCGTCGAGCAGATAGCCGACGAAATCCCCGTCGGTCGCGATCACCCGGCCATTGGGCGTGGTCTTGCCGATCAAGGCGGAGAATTCGGGATAGACGTAGAACGCCCCCTCGGGCCACGGGCAGGTGATCCCGCTCGCCTGGTTGAGCATCGACACGACCAGATCGCGGCGCGACTGGAAGATCGCGGCATTGTCCTTGAGGAAGCCCTGATCGCCGGTCAGCGCGGCGACCGACGCCGCCTGCGCGATCGAGCAGGGGTTGCTGGTCGATTGCGACTGGAGCTTCGACATCGCCTTGATCAGCCATGCCGGCCCGCCCGCGAACCCGATCCGCCAGCCGGTCATCGCGTACGCCTTGGAACAGCCGTTCGCGGTCAGCGTGCGATCGTAGAGCGAGGGGCAGACCTGCGCGAGCGTGCGGAACTGGAAATCGTCGAACACGATGTGCTCGTACATGTCGTCGGCGTAGATCCACACTTGCGGGTGGCGTTCGAGCACTTCGCCGAGCGCCTTCAGCTCAGCCTCGCTATACGCGGCGCCGGTCGGATTGGAGGGCGAATTGAGGATCAGCCATTTGGTGCGCGGCGTGATCGCCGCGTCGAGCTGCCCGGGCTTGAGCTTGTAATTCTGGTCTGCCCCCGCGGGCGCGAACACCGGCGTGCCCCCGGCGAACAGGATGACGTCGGGATAGCTCACCCAATAAGGCGCGGGGATCACCACTTCGTCGCCCGGATCGAGCGTCGCGACCATCGCGTTGAACAAGGTATGCTTGCCGCCCGAGTTCACCGAAATCTGGTCGATGGCGTAATCGAGCGCGTTGTCGCGCTTAAACTTCATCTGCACCGCCGCCTTCAACTCGGGGGTGCCGTCGACGTTGGTATACTTCGTCTGGCCGTCGCGGATCGCCTTGATCCCCGCTTCCTTGATGAACTCGGGCGTGTCGAAATCGGGCTCGCCCGCGCCCAGCCCGATCACGTTGACGCCCTCGCGCTTCAGCTCCGCCACGCGGCTGGTGATCGCGAGCGTCGGCGACGGCTTGATCCGGTTGAGCGCGGCGGAAGGCTGCATCGACGAGTCCCCTGTGTCGCGCAGGGCTATAGCGACGGCGCGTCCGCGTTCGCAACTGCAACAACGGCAGGCAGGAGGCCGCGCAGCGCATTGCCGATGTAGAAACCGTGCGCGAGGTCGGCGCGGGTGAGTACGGCCTCGACCGCGCGGCCGGTGTCGAGCAATTCGCTGCGCAGCACGCCGGGAAGCAGCCCGAGCCCGAGCGGCGGGGTAAGGAGCATGCCGTCGCGCTCGACGAACAGACTCATGAAACTGCCCTCGGTGAGTTGCCCGTCGCGCTCGAACAGCACCTCGAACACGCCGTCGCGCGCGTCGTCGTAGAACGCACGGTCGGTGGTCTTGTGGCGCAGGCGGAAATCGGCGCGCGCGACGGGCATGGGCACGATCTCGACCGCGATCGGGCCGTCGGGGGGCGCAGGCGGCGGCGCGACCTCGATCGCCACCGCGCCCGATTTCGCGAGCAGGAGGCGGATGCATTTCGCCTCGCGCAGGCGGAAGGTCGCGGCCTGGAGCTCGTTGCGCGCGGCATGGCGATCGAACGCGAAGCCGAGCAGCGCGGCGCTGGTCTTCATCCGCGCGAGGTGGCGTTCGAGCAGCGCGATTCCCTCTACGGGATCGAACGCCATCGTCTCGATCAGGTCGATCGTGGGCGACCCGGCGGCCACGAAGTCCATCTTGGCGAGCGCTTCGTCCCATTCCTCCGCCTCACGCGAATCGGCGACGATTCCCCCGCCCGCGCCGAGCGTCGCGTGGTCATCGTCTCCGGAAATCGCCAGCGTGCGGATCGCGACGTTGAACATCGCCCCGCCATTCGCATCGAGCCGTCCGATCGCGCCAGTGTAAGCGCCACGCGGCGCGCTCGACGCTTCGACCCCGGCCAGCGCTTCGATCGCGCGAATCTTGGGCGCACCGGTGATCGACCCGCATGGGAACAGCGCCGCGAGCACGTCGATCGCGTCGTCGCCGGGGTTGAGCGTCGCGGTGACGGTCGAGGTCATGGTGTGGATCGTCGGATAGGTCTCGACCGCGAACAGCTCGGGCACCGCGACGCTGGCGGGCACGGCGACGCGCGACAAATCGTTCCTTAGCAGGTCGACGATCATCAGATTCTCGGCGCGCTGTTTCGTATCGCTGCCCAATTCGGCGGCGAGCGCGCGGTCCTCGGCCGGCGTGCTCCCACGCCGCGCGGTGCCTTTCATCGGCCTGGCGGTGAGCTTCACCCGGTCGAGCGCGAAGAACAATTCGGGCGACAGCGACAGCAGCCAGTCGATCCCGGTCGAGACGACCGCGCCATAGCCGGCGCGCGCGTTCGCCCGGAGCCGCGCGTAGAGCGCGAGCGGATCGCCCGCGACGGGAACGCGCGCTCGGTAGCTGAGATTGGCCTGATAGATGTCGCCCGCCTCGATCAGCGCATTAACCTGTTCGAAGCGTTCGGCGTACCCGGCGCGGTCGACATCGGGCTTGGGCGTGCCAGCCCAGGCCGAGGCGGGATTGGGGAGCAGGCCGGGCACATCATCCGGTGCGATTTCCTCATAGCTTTCGAACAGCCCGAACCACAGCAGCGGCGTGTCGCTCGCCGGCAGGCTACTGAGCGCCGGTTCGAACGCCGCCGCCGCTTCATAGGCGATGAACCCCGCCGCATGGAGCCCGCGGTGCCGCGCCGCGCGGAGCCGGTCGAGCGCGGGCTTCACCTCGATCACCGCGCGCGCTTCGACCGTGCCGGCCGGCGCCTGGTACAGCCGCGCGGGCGCCGCGCCGGTCTCGCGGGCGTCGTCGAGCAACACGAAGGGGCGGTCGCGGCGGATCACGGCACCTGAGATGCAACCGACAGCGCGCTCAGGGCAAGCCCAAGCTTGCTCCGGCTCCCGGCGATGCCTAGGTCGGTGCCATGGCCGAGACCCATCAGCCGCTCCGCGCGGCGATCATCCCCGTCACCCCGCTCCAGCAGAATTGCACGTTGCTGTGGTGCACGAAGACGATGCGCGGCGCGTTCGTCGATCCCGGCGGCGACCTGCCGCTGCTTAAGTCGGCGATGGAGAAGCACGGCGTCACGATCGAAAAGATCCTGATCACGCATGGCCATTTCGACCATGCTGCCGGCGCCGCGCAGCTGGCTGACGACCTCGGCGTGCCGATCGAAGGGCCGCACCCCGAGGACAATTGGCTGATCGAGAAGCTCGGCGAGGACGGGCTCAAATACGGCATCCCCGGCCGCGCCTTTGTCCCCGCGCGCTGGCTCGATCAGGGCGACCACGTGACCGTCGGCGAGGTCGGCTTCGCGGTGCATCACACGCCGGGGCACACGCCGGGGCACGTCGTGTTCCACAACGCCGAATCGAAACTCGCGATCGTCGGCGACGTGCTGTTCCAGGGGTCGATCGGCCGCACCGATTTCCCGCGCGGCGACCATCAGCAATTGCTCAACTCGATCGTCACCCGGCTGTGGCCGATGGGCGACGACACCGTGTTCCTGCCCGGTCACGGCCAGCCGAGCACCTTCGGTCAGGAACGCGCGACCAACCCGTTCGTCGGGGACCGGGCGCTGGCCTAGGCTGACGGCGGCGGCATGCCGATGATGACCGGACCAGTCGCGGGTTTGGCGGCGGCGGCTTGATAGCCGATCACCAACGCCCACACCGACAGCCCGAGCAGGACCGCGAGCGTCGTCATCGCGCCGATCCGGCGGAGGATGCGCGGGGCCGTCGGGTCCATGCCCAAGCCGTGGCACAGCCGCGCGAGGATGAACGCCACCCCGACCAGCCACAGCCACAGGCTCGTCCCCCGCGCCGATTCGATCAGCGCGATCAGGATCAGCACGAACGGCGCATATTCGACGAAATTGAGGTGCGCGCGCGTCCGCGCGACGAGCGGCTCGCTCCCGCCGTCCCCGAGCCAGACGCCGGCCTTCGACCGCACCTGCGTCACGCGGATCGCGAGCCAGATGTTGATGAGGCCGGCGGCGGCCGCCATCACGAGCGTTATCGGCAAGATCATGTCGTTCCCCCTGTTGCGCCGCGACCGTGGCACCGGGCGCTCCGGGTTGCAACGCCGCGCCAATTCGCTATAGGCGCGCGTTCGCGATCAATCCCGCCGATTTGCGCCGCGTGCCGACCGTTCGGTTGCGCTGGTGCCTTTCCGGGCCTAATCGTTCCGATCAATCGATTTAGTTCTTTAGAAGGTTGTCGCCGCAATGGCCGTTCCGAAACGCAAGACCACGCCCTCCCGCCGCGGGATGCGCCGCTCGCACGATTCGCTGTCGGTGGAGGCGTTCCAGGAGTGCCCGAACTGCGGCGAGTTGAAGCGCCCGCACAACCTGTGCAGTTCATGCGGCCATTACAACGGCCGCGAGATCGTTTCGGTCGAAGGCTGACCAGCCTTTAGGGGAAGTAGAGCGTGACCACCGGCTCCTGGATCGCCGTCGACGCAATGGGCGGTGACGAGGGGCTGGCGGTGATGCTGGCGGGAGTCGCGGAAGCGCGGCGCCGCTACGACGGCACGCATTTCTTTCTCGTCGGCGACGAGACCGCGATCGCCGCGGGGCTCAAGAAGCACCCCAACCTCAACGCCAATTCCGAAATCGTCCACGCCCCCGACGTGATCAGGGGCGACGAAAAGCCGTCGGCCGCTTTGCGCCGCGCCAAGACCACCTCGATGGGCGTCGCGATCGATCTGGTCAAACAGGGCCGCGCCGCCGCCGCCGTCTCGTCGGGCAATACCGGTGCGCTGATGGCGATGGCCAAGCTATCGCTCCGCACGATGAAGGGTATCGACCGCCCCGCGCTCGCCGGGCTGATGCCTAGTCTGGGCGATCACGACACGGTGGTGCTCGACCTCGGCGCGAATACCGAATGCGACGCGCGCAACCTCGAGGAATTCGCGATCATGGGCGCGGCCTATGCGCGCACGATGCTCGACCTCGAATCGCCCAAGGTCGCGCTGCTCAACATCGGCACCGAGGACATGAAGGGCACCGGGATCATCCGCGAGGCGGCGCAGGCGCTGCGCGACGCGACGCATCTGCCACTGACCTTTACCGGGTTCATCGAAGGCGACAAATTGTCGCGCGGCGAAGTCGACGTGATCGTGTGCGACGGCTTTTCGGGGAATGTCGCGCTTAAGACCGCGGAAGGCACCGCGCGGTTCGTCGCGGACCTGCTACGGATCGCCTTCTCCAGTTCGACGCGCTCGAAGATCGGGTTCCTGATCTCGCGCCCAGCGACCGAGTTGCTGCGCAACCGGCTCGACCCCAACCATCATAACGGCGCGGTGTTTCTCGGGCTCAACGGCCTCGTCGTGAAGAGCCATGGCGGCGCCAACGAAATGGGGGTCGCGACCGCGATCGCGGTCGCGGCGAAGAGCGTGCGCGACGACCTCGCGACCAGGATCGCCGAGGACCTCCAGCATTTCGCGCAAACGCCGCTCGAAGGGGCGGCGGCATGAGACGCGCGGTCCTGACCGGCACCGGGTCGGCGCTCCCCGCGCGGCGCGTGTCGAACGCCGATTTGGCGGAGACTGTCGATACCTCCGACGACTGGATCGTCGAGCGCACGGGGATCCGTTTTCGTCACATCGCCAGCCCCGACGAGACGACGGGAACGCTGGGTGCCGACGCGGCGCGCGCGGCGCTGGGCGCGGCGGGCGTACGCGCCGAGGACGTCGACCTGATCGTGCTCGCGACGGCGACACCCGACCAGACCTTTCCGGCGACCGCGACCAAGATCCAGGCGATGCTGGGGATCGACGATTGCGTGGCGTTCGATGTCGGCGCGGTGTGCTCGGGGTTCCTCTACGCGGTGCAAGTCGCCGACAGTTTGATCCGCACCGGCGCCGCGAATCGCGCCTTGGTGATCGGGTCGGAGACGTTCAGCCGCATCCTCGACTGGGAGGACCGCGCGACGTGCGTGCTGTTCGGCGACGGTGCCGGCGCGGTGGTGCTCGAAGGGCGCGATGTCGCCGAGGATGGCCCCGGCATCCTGTCGACCAAACTCCACGCCGACGGGCGCCACAACGAATTGCTCTATGTCGATGGCGGCCCGTCGACCACCGGCACGGTCGGCAAGGTGCGGATGAAGGGGCGCGAGGTATTCCGCCACGCCGTCACCAACCTTGCCAGTGTGCTCGACGAATCGCTCGGGGCGGTCGGCATGAATGCGGCCGACGTCGACTGGGTGGTGCCGCACCAGGCGAATGCCCGCATCCTCGACGCGACCGCGCGCAAGCTCGGACTGCCGGCGGAAAAAGTCGTCGTCACGGTCGACCAGCACGCCAATACCTCGGCCGCGTCGGTGCCGCTCGCGCTCGACGTCGCGACTCGCGACGGGCGGATCAAGCCGGGACAGATCGTCGTGCTCGAGGCGATGGGCGGAGGGTTCACCTGGGGCGCCGCAGTGCTACGTACCTGATTGCGATTGAAACAAGACAGTAACGTTCACGTAACTATCGCTTTTCCTGATTGCCGTCATTGTGTTACGGTTTCTTTCTGTCACCTGGGGAGGGGCATCGATGTCGAATGTTGGGACGCTGACTCGGGCCGATCTGGCAGACGCGCTGCAACGCGAAGTCGGGCTGTCGCGCGCCGATTCGGCCAAGCTGGTCGAAGAAATCCTGTTTTACATGTGCGAAGCGCTGTCGCGCGGCGAAAACGTCAAGATTTCCGGGTTCGGGACGTTCGTCCTGCGTGACAAGGGCCAGCGCATCGGGCGCAATCCCAAGACCGGGGTCGAAGTGCCGATCGCGCCGCGCCGCGTGCTGACCTTCCGCGCCAGCCAGATGATGCGTGACCGCATCGTCAGCGCGGGCTGATCGCAGCGGTGGCTGAAAAGGCCGCCAGCGCGTTCCGCACGATCGGCGAGGTATCGCACGATACCGGGCTGCCGCAGCACATCCTGCGCTATTGGGAAACGCGGTTTCCGCAGCTGCGCCCGCTGCAGCGCGCGGGCAAACGACGCTATTATCGGCCCGAGGATGTCGCGCTGGTGCGGCGCATCAACGCGCTGCTCAACCACGAGGGATATACCGTCCGCGGCGTGCAAAAGCTTTTGATGAGCGAAACGCGCGCCGCGCCGGTGCCTGCCGCCCCGGTTCCCGTGAGCGGCGCGCCGATCGACCCCGCCAGCCTGAAGTCGATCCGCGACTTGCTGGCGACCGCGCTCGCCCGGGCCTAACGCGGGGCGAGACCATCGCGCAGCAAGTCCGCCACCGTATCGGCCACCGCGCCGGGATTTCGATCCTCGTCCCACACGCCATACCGCAGCCCCAGGAACACGTTCATCCCCATGATCGCCCAGGCGTGGACGTCGGACACGTCGGCGCGCACCTCGCCACGCCCGGCGGCCGTCTTCAGGCGCTGCTCGATACGCTCGGCGGTGGTTGTGTAGTGGGCGCGAAAGCTCGCCGGGTCGACGAACTCGGCCTCGTCGATGATGCGGTAGATTTCCTGGTGCCCGCGCACGAACTCGAGAAAGCTCAGCAACCCCGCGCGCTCGGCGGCGATCTGGTCCGGCGCGGCGCGCAAAGCGGGCGCGACATGGTCGCGGACTTGCTCCGACATGTCGCGGACCAGCGCGCGGAAGATCGCGTCCTTGGAGTCGAAATAGGTGTAGAACGTGCCGAGCGCGACCCCGGCGCGGCGCGTGATCCCGCTGATCGATCCTTCGTGAAATCCCTTTTCGCCGAACTCGACCGCGGCGGCGTCGAGGATCGCGCGAAGCGTGCGCCGGCCGCGATCGGTGCGCGGCGCCTTGCCCGCGCTTGCGGTGCCGTCGACGCCGCGCGTTCCGGCCGCATCGCTAGCAGGGGCAGGCGTTGCCTTTGCGCCACGCTGGACCATCTTTTACGCCTCCCCTGACAGACCGAAGTTGAAACCCGGTTCAGGTTTCAGTATACGCAGCTTCGACAAGCGTTCAACCGGGTCGTGGCCCGTATGACGATAGACGGATTCGGGAGGGAAGATGACAATGATCGGCACTCGTACGCGCAAGCTTCACGCGGCGCTCTACACCGGCGCGGCGCTGGCGGGGCTGCTCGCCGCACCAGCCCAGGCGCAGGATGCGCCGGCTCCAGCATCGGCGCCAGCCGCGGCCCAGGACGATAGTGCTGGCCCCGACATCATCATCACCGCGCGGCGCCGCGAGGAAAGCCTGCTCAAGGTTCCGGTCGCGGTGACAGCGGTCACGGGCGCGCAGCTAGAAAAGATCGGCGCGGTCGACCTAACCGACATTCAGACCGTTTCCCCCAACACCACGCTGAAGGATGCGCGCGGTACCAACTCGACGCTCGCCGCGTTCATCCGTGGCGTCGGCCAGCAGGATCCGGTGCCGGGGTTCGAGGCGGGCATCGGCATCTATCTCGACGATGTGTACCTCAACCGTCCGCAGGCCGCCGTGCTCGACATCTACGACGTCGACCGGATCGAAGTGCTGCGCGGCCCGCAGGGGACGCTCTACGGCCGCAACACGATCGGCGGCGCGGTCAAATATGTCACCAAGCGCTTGCCTGACACTTTCTCCGCTTCGCTGCGCGGCGCGTACGGCTCGTACAATCAAGCCGATGGCATCATCAGCCTCTCGGCGCCGATCGGGTCGATGCTGCGCGTCGGCGTGTCGGGCGCGCGGCTGACGCGCGACGGATTCGGACGCAACCTCACGCTCGGCATCCCGAACTACAACAAGGATATCTGGGCGGGGCGCGGCACGGTCGAGTTCGAGACCCCCGACAGCGGCCTGTTCGTCCGCATCACCGGTGACTACACCCACGACAAGTCGGCACCGCGCAACGGCCACCGCCTGTTCGCCGGGATGCTCACCGGGTCGCCGGTGCTGGCGAACGTCTACGACACCAACGCCGGGCTCAACTTCCCGAAGGAAGACGTCTGGGCCGGCGGACTGTCGATGGCGGTGACCGCCAAGCTCGGCGGCGGGTTCACGCTGCGCAGCATCAGCGCGTGGCGCAAGGACCGCAGCTTCACTCCGATCGATTTCGACGCGACCCCGTCGGTCGATGTCGACGTGCCCGCGGTCTATCGCAACGAACAGACCAGCCAGGAATTCCAGCTGCTCTATGCGAGCGACAAGCTGAACGGTTTGGTCGGCTTTTATTATCTGGGCGCGAAGGCGGCGACCGGGTTCGACGTGCTGCTCAACACCACGCTCGCCAATCTCGACGCCTATACGGCAGGCGATGTACGCACCGAGACGTCGTCGGTGTTCGCCGATTTCACCTACGATTTCACGCCGCAATTGAGCCTGTCGGTCGGCGGACGCTATACGTGGGATCAGCGCAAGTCGTTCATCTACAAGGCGAACTTCCTGGGCGGCCCGCTGTTCGGCGCGACCTCTGAGTTCGGCGGCAATCCGACGCTCAATCTTGGCGCATCGACCAATTTCCGCGGCGAGGCGAACTTCAAGCGATTCACGCCGCGCGTATCGTTGAGTTTCAAGCCGAACGGCAATCACATGTTCTACGCATCCTATTCGGAAGGGTTCAAGGGTGGCGGGTTCGATCCGCGCGGATCGGGCACCTCGGCGCCCGACGTCAATCAGGACGGCGTGCGTAGCTACCAGGAAATCTACAATTACCTCGCGTTCAAGCCAGAGGTGGTGAAGAGCTTCGAGCTCGGCTGGAAGGGCTCGGCGCTGGACCGGCGGCTGACCTGGTCGCTCGCCGGCTTCCACGCCAATTATCAGAACGTCCAGATCCCGGGCTCGGTCGCGTGCATCATCGGCGGGGTGCAGAGCTTCTGCGGCATCACTACCAACGCGGCGAAGGCGCGGATCAACGGCGTCGAGTTCGAAGGCAATGCGGTGCTCGCGCGCGGCTTTGCAGGCGCCGGCTCGAACGTCACGCTGTCGACCGCTATCGGGTATATCGACCCCAAGTATGAGAGCTATATCGGGCCGACCGGCGCCGAGGTGTCGCAATATCGCCAGTTCCAGAACACCCCCAAATGGACGCTGGCGGGCACGCTCGCCGCGAACCTGCCGGTAGGGCCGGGCAGCATCAACGCGTCGACTACCGTCTCGTATCGCAGCCTGACGCACCAGTTCGAGGTGGCGAGCCCGTTCCTCGATCAGCCAGGCTACACGCTGTGGGACGCGAACCTGAACTATACGTTCGGGTCGAAGGGGCAGTATTCGATCGGCCTGCACGCCAAGAACATCACCGACGTGCGCTACAAGACGGCGGGGTATCAGTATCTCGCGGCGAACGCGGCGACGGGGGCGATCGTCTACACCACGGCCGGCGGGGTCACCCCGACGCTGGGCAAGGAGGGCATCGCCACCGTGTTCTACGGCAACCCGCGGCAGGTGTTCGGGACCTTCTCGCTCAAGTTCTGATCGACGGGCGCGGATCGCCTGATACAAGGGGGAAAGGGGCTGGGCGCGACCAATCGTCCGGCTCCTTTTTTATGCGCCGGGGAGAGGGTGACATGACGACGCGGACCGAGCGGCCGGGCTATCCCGCGCTGGTGCTGACGATGCTGTTGGTCGTCTACACCTTCAACTTCCTCGACCGCCAGATCCTCGGCATCCTCGCCAAGCCGATTCAGGCGAGTCTGAACCTCGACGACAAGCAGTTCGGCGCGATCGGCGGGACGGCGTTCGCGATCCTCTATTCGGTGCTCGGCGTGCCGCTCGCGCTCGCCGCCGACCGCTGGGGCAAGACACGCGTCGTCGCCGGATCGCTGGTGGTGTGGAGCGGGTTCACCGCGCTCTGCGGCACCGCCGCGGGGTTCTGGCAACTGTTCCTCTATCGCCTCGGCGTCGGGGTCGGCGAAGCCGGCGGCGCGGCGCCGTCCTATGCCCTGATCGCCGATTATTTCCCGGTCGAACGCCGCGCGCGCGCGCTTGCCATCTATTCGATGGGGATCCCGATCGGGCTCGGCGGGGGCGTGCTGCTCGGCGCATATATCGCGCAGCACGTCAACTGGCAGGCCGCGTTCATCGTCATGGGTGTGGCCGGGATCCTTGTCGCGCCGATCTTTCTGGCGCTGGTCCGCGATCGCTTTCCGCCGACCGTCGCCGTGAAGGGCGCGCCGTCGCCGTTGACGGTGATGCCGATCCTGATGCGCAAGCCCGCCTATTGGCTGTTGTCGGTCGGCGCGGGGTGCAGTTCGATGGCGGGGTACGGGCTCGCGCTGTGGGCGCCCAAGATCATCGCGGTCCAGTTCGGCTGGACCGCTCCCGACCAGCTAGTCAAGGTCGGCCAGTTCATGGGCGCGCTGCTGCTGATCGGCGGGTCGTTCGGCATCTTCATGGGCGGCGTGGTGTCGGACCGGCTGGGGAAGCTCGACCGCGCCTGGTATTGCCGCGTGCCGGCGATCGCCTGGCTGATCACCGCGCCGATGTTCATCCTCGGCTTCAACACGCCCACGCCGATCCTCGCCTGGTGCATCCTGCTGGTCCCCAACGCGCTCAACACGCTCTGGCTCGGACCAATCATCACCGCGTCGCAGCACCTCGCGCCGTCGCGGATGCGCGCGGGCACGTCGGGCACATTCCTGCTGATCAACAATCTGCTCGGCCTGGGCCTCGGGCCGTGGCTGATGGGCGCCATCTCGGTATCGCTGAAGGCCAAATACGGCGACCAATCGCTCGGCATCGCGGCAATGATCGGGGTGTGCCTCTATCTCGTCGCGGCGGTGCTCGCGTTGCTCGCGGTTCGGCCGCTCAAGCGCGGCTGGGTGGAGGAAGGCGCCGACGTGCCGGCCCCGTCGCAGTCGCAGGTCACCGGCGCGATCCTGCTGATGGCGTCGCTGGTGGTGTGGATCGTCAATCTGGTACTCTTCCCCAAGCTGGCGATCACGGCCCTCGCCGCGCTGCTGACGATCGCCGGGCTGGTGCTGCTGATCCGGCCCGCCAAGGCCATGGCTTAACGCTCGCGCGTCGCGGCGAACCTGACCTTGGGATAGCGGTCGGCGACGTACCCGATGTCCCAGGCGGTCTTGGCCATATAGACCGGGTTGCCGTCGCGGTCCTTCGCCATCGCCGAGCGGTTGAGGTCGGCGAACGCCTTGAGGTCGGCCGGATCGTCGGCCGAGATCCAGCGCGCGGTCTCGAACGGCGCCATCTCCAGCCCCGCAGCGACCTTGTACTCGGCCTCGAGCCGGCTGATCAGCACTTCGAGTTGCAACTGCCCGACGACGCCGATGATCCAGTTCGACCCGATCTCCGGGTAGAAGACCTGAGTCACGCCTTCCTCGGCCAGGTCGTCGAGCGCCTTGCGCAGCTGCTTGGTCTTGGTCGGGTCCTTCAGCGCGACGCGCCGCAGGATTTCGGGGGCGAAATTGGGCAGCCCGGTGAAGCGCACGTCGGCACGCTCGCTCAGTGTGTCGCCGACCCGTAGCGTGCCGTGGTTGGGGATGCCGATGATGTCGCCCGGAAACGCTTCGTCCGCCACTTCGCGGTTCTGCGCGAAGAACAGGATCGGCGAATGCACCGCGAGCGGCTTGCCCGACCCCGACGGTGTCAGCTTCATGCCGCGCTTGAAGGTGCCCGAGCACAATCGCATGAACGCGATCCGGTCGCGGTGGTTGGGGTCCATGTTGGCCTGGACCTTGAAGATGAAGCCGGTAACTTGCGGGTTATCGGGCGCGACCGGCGCCGGCTCGGCGGGTTGCGGGCGTGGGCTCGGAGCGTAATCGGCGAGCGCGCCGATCAGTTCGGCGACCCCGAAATCCTTGAGCGCCGACCCGAAATAGACCGGCGTCAAATCGCCGTTGCGATACGCTTGCGGGTCGAACGCCGCATAGCCGCCCTGCGCCAACTCGATCTCGTCGGCGACCTCGCCGGGCAATTCGGGATCGGCCTCGACCTTGCCCTGGAACGTCCGGCTGTCTCCCTCCGGTCGGGCAATCTGGTTGGTAGTCAGGTCGAGCACGCCCTCGAACTGCCCGCCCATTCCGACCGGCCAGCTCATCGGGCAGACGTCGAGCGCGAGCATGTCGGCGATCTCGTCGAGCAGTTCGAACGGGTCGCGCCCCTCGCGGTCGACCTTGTTGACGAAGGTGATGATCGGCACCGAGCGCAGCCGGCACACTTCGAACAATTTGCGCGTCTGTGCCTCGATCCCGCGCGCAGCGTCGATCACCATTACCGCCGAATCGACCGCGGTCAGCGTGCGGTAGGTGTCCTCCGAAAAGTCTTCGTGCCCCGGCGTGTCGAGCAGGTTGAAGGTGATGCCGTCGTGCTCGAACGTCATCACCGACGAGGTCACCGAAATCCCGCGCTGCTGCTCGATCTTCATCCAGTCCGATCGCGCGCGGCGGTTCTGCCCGCGTGCCTTGACCTCACCGGCGAGATGGATCGCGCCCCCGAAATAGAGGAGCTTCTCGGTCAGCGTGGTCTTGCCAGCGTCGGGGTGGGAAATGATCGCGAAAGTGCGGCGGTCGGAAACGGACATAGCGCGCGGCCCTACGGCCTAAGGCGGCAAAAGTCACACCCTCAGGCGGCGAGCGCCGGTCGGTCCTCGTCATCGTTGGCGGGGGGCTTGGCGCGGCGCGTGCGGACAGTGCGTGTGCGCGGACGGCGCAGTGCGGCGCGCTGGTGCACCCAACCGACGACAGCGCGGACGCGGATCGCCGACGCAGCGATCACCGCGACCAGTGCGAGATCGATCAACGACGCCGCGTCGATCGTCATCGCCAGACCCACCACATCGGGCAGGCCCATCGCGACCAGCATCCGCCCGTCATTCTCGAGCAGCCAGATCAGCCCGACCGCGACGCCCGCAATTGTCAGGAACAGAAGCAGATGACCGCGCGAGATGCGCGACAGGCGCGAGGCAGGACGTTCGAGCAGCCAGAGTTGCAACGTCCGCCCGATTGGTGTGCCCTCGGCCACCCGCAGCGCGAGCAACAATCCCAGCAACGCGCCCAGCATCATCGCGATATCCCCTTGCCCGGCAATATGGCGCGCGGTCCGCGCGCTGCAAGAGTTCAGGGCTGGAGCGTGATCGCCATCGCACAACGCCACGCGGCGCCGGGCGCGACGGTGAACACGCCGGGCTTGTCGCGGAAATCGCCGGTGAAGCCGACCGGGTCGGCATGCCCGTGCCACGGCTCGATGCACACGAACGCCGCGCCGGGCTTGGTCCAGACGCCGAGGTACGGTGTATCGGGAAAGTCGATGCGCAGGCTCGGGCCGGAGGGCGCCCCGTAAGCGACGCTCTGCGAGCGCACCGGGTCCCAGATCAGCACGTCGTCGGCGAACAGCGTATCGGCCAAGTGTAGCGCGCGTCCGTCGAGCGGCGAGGCTCGGTCGCCGGCGACCAGCCCATCGGCGAGCCGCTTGATCGGGCCGGGCTCGTCGGCGGCGAACACAATGCGGTGATCCTCGCGCGGCTCGCCATAGGGCAATGGCCAGGCGAAGGCCGGATGGAAACCGAAGCTCGCCGGCATCGCTACGGTGCCGCGGTTGGCGATCGTCACCGCGATCTCGAGCTTCGCGCCGGCGATCGCGAACCGGACATCGAGCGCGAAGTCGAACGGATAGCTCGCGCGCGTTTCGTCATTCGCGGTCAGCCGGAATGTCGCGCCGGCGGCGTCCTGCGCGACCACATCGAACGCCTGATGCCGCGCGAAGCCGTGCTGCTTCATCGGATACTCGACCCCGTCGAGCCGCAGCACGTCGCCGTTGAGCCGTCCGACGATCGGAAACAGGATCGGCGCATGCCCCGTCCAGAACGCCGGGTCGGCATCGGTCATCAGCTCGCGGGCCTCGGCGTCGGTGAGCGAGGTCAGCTCGGCGCCGAGCGGGTTGATCGCGGCGGATAGCGACCCGCCGGCGATCCGCACCAGCTCAGCCACGCAGGGTCGCGCCCAGCTTCGCCGCCGCCGCGACGACTTGGTCGGCCACCGTCTTCAACTCGGCCTCGGTGAAGCTCTTGTCCGCGGGCTGCAGCGTTACTTCGACCGCCATCGACCGGATGCCGTCGCGCTCGAACAGGTCGAACACGCGGGCGGCAGTGATCACGGCCTTGTCGGCGCCGCGCACCGCGCCGGTCAGTGCGTCCGCCGTCAAGTCAGCGGGAACGGTGAAGGCGAAGTCGCGCTTGACCGCCTGGAGCGCGGGCGGGGCATAGGCCGGGCGCATAAAGCCAGCTGATTCCTTTTTGCCGCGCTTGCCCGGGATCGCATCGAGATAGAGTTCGACCGCCGCGACGTGGCCGTCGAGGTCGAACGCCTTGGCGGTCGCGGGGTGGACCATGCCGAATGCGGCGAGCACGGTCTTCGGCCCGAGCCGCAGCGTGCCCGACTGGCCCGGGTGCCACGTGTCACCTGCCTCGCCCATCACCTGCAAATTGTCGACCGGCGCGCCCGCCGCGGCAAGCAGCGCGAGCGCCTCGGCCTTGGCGTCGAACGGGTCGTACGGCGCGGCCTTGCCCGCCTGCCAGCTCCGCGCGCGCTTGTCGCCCGCGAGCACCACGCCCAGCGTCGGGCGTTCGGTATCGGCGAGGTAGCGGCGGCCGAGCTCGAACAGCCGCGCTCCGCTCGCGCCGCGATTGGCGTTGCGCGCGGCGGCGGCGAGCAGCCCGGGCAGCAGCGACGGGCGCATGACTTTCAGGTCTTCGCTGATCGGATTGGCGAGGCTCCACGCGCCGCCGCCGAATGTATCGGCCTCAGCCTGGCTGACGAACGACCAGGTCACCGCCTCGTCGAGCCCGCGCGCGGCGGCGGCACGGCGGACCTTGCGTTCGAGCTTCTGCTCGGGCGTCGCGGTCGGGCGCGCGACGCCGGGCAGGCGCGGCAGCGGGGTCGAGGGGACGTTGTCGATCCCTTCGATGCGGATGACTTCCTCGACCAGATCGGCCGGGCCGTCGACGTCGCGTCGCCAGCTCGGCGGAATGACCGCCCAGTCGGCATAAACTTCGAAACCAAGCCGTCCGAGAATTTCCCGTTGGCGTTCGGGATCGACCGCCAGCCCGCCCAGCGTCTCGGCGAGTTCAGGGCGATACGCGATGGAAGGCATGGTTATCGGGGGCTGCCCGGCGCGCGTCACACCGCTCGGGGTGCCCCCGCAATGATCGACTATCAGCTTGGTCGCAATCGCGAGCCCGTCGTCGAGGAAGGCCGGATCGACCCCGCGCTCGAACCGCTGGCGCGCATCGCTGGTCAGCAGCAATTTCTGTCCGGTACGCGCGATATGGTCGGGATCGAAATAGGCGCATTCGATAACCACGTCGGTGGTCGTATCCGACACGCCCGAATGCTCGCCGCCCATGATCCCGCCGATATCGTGCACCGCCGCGTCGTCGGCGATCACCGTCATCGAGCTATCGAGCGTGTAGGTCTTGCCGTTGAGTGCGAGTACCTGCTCGCCATCCTTAGCCAGCCTCGCGACGAGGCCACCCTGGAGCTTGGCCTTGTCGTAGACGTGCAACGGTCGGCCGAGATCGACCGAGACGAAATTGGTGATGTCGACCAACACTGAAATCGGCTTCTGCCCGATCGCATTGAGCTTGGCTGTCATCCAGCCAGGCGCCGCGCCATTGGTCACTCCCCGAACTTCTTGCGCGAAAAAGGCCGGGCAGCCCTCGGGGTCGTCGGTCCGCACGTCCGGCCCGGGGCCGTCGCCCAGCACCTGCGCAACCTCGGCGCGCTGTCGACCGTCCGGGCGCGGCGTACCTGACGCCATGCGATACACTTCGTGCAACGGTCTGAGCGTCCCTAGTCCCGCCGCCGCGAGATCGCGCGCGATGCCGCGCACGCCCATGCAATCCTGCCGGTTGGGGGTAATCGCGATGTCGATCACCGGATCGTTGAGCACGGCATAGTCGGCGAACGGCGTGCCGACCGGCGCGTCGGCAGGCAGCTCGACGATACCGTCATGGTCCTCGCCCAGCTCGAGCTCGCGGGTCGAGCACATCATGCCGTTCGATTCGACCCCGCGGATCGCCGAGACCTTGAGCTCCATGCCGTTCGCCGGGACCACCGCGCCGGGCGTGCCGAGCACGCCGATCATCCCCGCACGCGCGTTGGGCGCGCCGCAGACGACCTGTAGCGGCTTCCCGTCGCCGGCATCCACCGTCAGCACCTGCAACTTGTCTGCCTGCGGATGCCGCTCGGCGGTCAACACACGCGCGACGGTGAACCCGGCCAGCTTGTCGCCCGGATTGTCGATACCCTCGACCTCCAGCCCGATCCGCGTCAGCGTACCGGTCACCGCGTCGAGATCGGCATCGGTGTCTAGATGCTCCTTGAGCCAGCTCAACGTGAACTTCATGCCCCGACTCCCCCGCTCAGCGTGGGCACGTCGAGCGCCGAGAAACCGTAATGCTTGAGCCAGCGGATATCGCCGTCGAAGAACGCGCGCAGATCGTCCATGCCGTATTTGAGCATCGCGAGCCGATCGATCCCGCAGCCGAACGCGAAGCCCTGCCACTCGTCGGGGTCGTAACCGCCCGCCGCGATCACCTTGCGATGGACCATGCCGCTGCCCAGCACCTCCATCCAGCCGCCGCCATTGCCGCCGCCCGACCCGCCGATCACGCGCTTGCCGCCCACGATCGAGTAGCCGATATCGACCTCCGCCGATGGCTCGGTGAAGGGGAAATAGCTAGGCCGGAGGCGGAGCACGATGTCGTCGCGCTCGAAGAACGCCTTCAGGAACGTCTCGAGCGTCCATTTGAGGTGGCCGAGCGTGATCCCCTTGTCGATGACGAGCCCTTCGACCTGATGGAACATCGGGGTGTGCGTGGCGTCCGAGTCCGAGCGATAGGTCCGCCCCGGCGCGATGATTCGCACCGGCTGCTGCCCGCCCGCCGCCTGCATCGCGCGGATCTGCACCGGGCTGGTGTGCGTGCGCAGCACCATCCGCTCCGCGCGGACCGCGGCGTCGGCAAAGCCGTCGCCGTCGGACGGTGGGCTTTGCCTGCCGCCAGCCGCTCTCGGTTCCTCGAGGTAGAAGGTGTCGTGCATCGCGCGCGCCGGATGCGTCTCGGGAATGTTGAGCGCGGTAAAATTGTACCAATCATCCTCGATCTCCGGTCCGGTCGCGACCGCGAAGCCGAGGTCGGCGAAAATTTCGGCGAGCTCGTCCATCACCTGGCTGACCGGATGGATCGTGCCGGTCGGCGGGACGTCGGCGGGAAGCGTCATGTCGAGCGTCTCGCTGGCGAGGCGCGCGTCAAGCGCGGCGCGTTCGAGCGCTGCCTTGCGAGCGGTCAGCGCCGCGGTGACCGCCTCGCGCAGGCCGTGGATGCGCGGGCCGGTCGTCTGGCGCTCCTCGGGCGACATCGCCCCGAGCGTCTTGAGCAGCCCGGTGACGCTGCCCGACTTGCCGAGCGCGGCGACACGCACCGCCTCGATCGCCTCGGGGGTCGCCGCCGCGTCGATCTGGCCGAGCAGATCGGATTGCAATTGGTCGAGATCGGTCACCATTCCACCACCCATTGATCCACCATGCCATCCTCCGGATGGTCGAACTGTCCGATGCACGCAAAGCCGTTGCGCGTGAGCACCGTCGGCGAGGCACCGGTGCCGGGCAAGGTCTCGGCGGTCAAGCCGGTCGCGCCCGCCGCCTGCGCCACATCCTTCAACGCAGCGACCGCAGCGGTGGCGTGCCCGCGCCCCTCGCGGCTCGGCGCGACGCCATAGCCGACGTCCCAGCGGCCCTTCGCATCGCGTTCCTTGATGCTGATCATCCCGACGCCTTCACCATCGACCACCATCAGCCACGCCGCTTCGCCGCCGACTTCTTGCGCGACACCGCGCAGCAGCTCGACGATTTCGGGCTCGGCGATCCCGCCCTCGGCCAGGCGCGGCGCATCGGCGGGCGCGGGCCCGCCGAGCAGCCAGGCGAAATGCGCGTCGGTCATGGGGAGCAGGTGCATATCGGGCTTCCTAAACGAAAGGGGCGCCGGTGTTGCCACCGACGCCCCGTGTTCATCCGCTACAGGTCGCTTCAGGCGGCCTGGGGCAGAGCCGCCTTCGCCTGTGCGATGATGGCGGTAAACGCTTCGCCCTCGTGCATCGCGATGTCCGCGAGCACCTTGCGGTCGAGCTCGACGCCGGCGAGCTTCAGCCCGTGCATGAACTGCGAATAGGTCAGGCCCTCGGCCCGCACACCGGCGTTGATGCGCTGAATCCACAGGCCGCGGAAGGTCCGCTTCTTCACCTTGCGGTCGCGATAGGCGTATTGCCCGGCCTTCTCGACGGCCTGGCGGGCGATGCGGATCGTGTTCTTGCGACGACCGCGATAGCCCTTGGCCTGGTCGAGGATGTTCTTGTGCTTGGCGCGGGTGGTCACACCCCGTTTGACGCGTGCCATGGTTCTCTAGCTCCTCAGCCCAAACTACTTAACTAAGCCCGTACGGCGCCCAAGCCTTCACCGTCGCGGTGTCGGCCTTCGACAGGACCTTGGTCCCACGATTCTGGCGGATGTACTTGCTGTTGTGGCTGATGAGGCGGTGACGCTTGCCGGCGACGCCGTGCTTGAGCATCCCGCTCGCGGTGAGCTTGAAGCGCTTCTTCACGCCGCTCTTGGTCTTGAGCTTGGGCATTTTGATCCTTTCGGTTTGGCGATGCACAAACGGCCGCGGCAGCCCTTGATGGCCGGGCCGTCTGATATCCGCATCGCTCGGAAGAGGGCGCGCATAGCGGGACACCCGGCGGAATGCAACCTTTGGACGCCCTGGCGCGATTCATTGCGCCATGGATACGACTGCGCCGCCGCCACCCGCCGCTCGCGCCGGGTTCTTCCCGCTGAGCCGGCCGTGGCGGATCGCGCGCAATGTCGTAGTGGGCGTGGTCGCGACGCTCTTCATCATCTGGGCGGTGCTGTACGTCACCAAAGGACGTTTCCTGAAACACCCGTTCGAGAGTATCGCGGGCAAGATGGCGGGTCGCGAGGTCAAGGTGCGCGGCGACTTCCAGCTCTATTTCGACCCGTTCCAGATCAAGTTCTACGCGGAAGGGTTGAGTGTCGCGAATCCCGGCTGGGCGACGCGGCCCAACCTGTTCCAGGCACAACGGATCGACACGCGGATCGCGCCCCTGAGCCTGATCTTCGGCAAGCGACGCCTGTACTGGCTCGATCTGACCGGCGGCGCGGTCGACCTCGAATGGAACGTCGCGCACACCACCAACACCTGGACCTTCGCCGATACCGGCGGAAAACCGTTCGAGGTGCCGCGGATCGACCGCGCGACGGTCGCGGGGACGACGCTACGCTATATCGATCCCCGGATGCGGCTGCTCACCGACCTCGGCATCGATACCGTGACCGCACTCGACAAGAAGATCGGCAAGGCGGTCGGGCTCCAGGGCACGGGGCAGATCCGTGAGACGCTGTTCCGCGTCGCCGCGCAATTGCTGTCGCCCGACGCGACGCTCGGGCGCGGCGAGAACAAGCTGGTGGCGCGGGCTTGGGCGGCGAACAACGTGATCGACGTGGCGGGCACCCTGCCCTCGGCGACCGATATCGAGGACGTGCCGCTACAGACGCGCGCGCGGGGGCGTAACCTCGCCGAACTGCTCGGCATCATAGGTGTCGTTTTGCCCAACACGCGCGACTATTCGCTCCACGCGCAGATGGTGAAGGATGGCACCGACTACCGCTTCACGCATATGGCGGGGCGGTTCGGCGACAGCGACCTGGCCGGGCGGCTGACGGTCACCAACGGCGAGCGGCTGAAGCTCGATTCGGTGCTGGCGACGCGGAGCCTCGACATCGTCGATGCGGCGCCGTTCATCGGCTACAACCCCGATATCGTCGCGGCGAAGGGCGCGGTCGCCGCTGCCGCCGCGACCGGCGCGGGGCCGGCGCGCGTGCTGCCTGACGCCGCGCTGCCGGTCGCCGAACTGCAACGCTTCGACGCGGATCTCAAATGGACGATCGGCGACATCAAATCGCGCAACGTGCCGATCTCCGACGTCGACCTGACGCTGGCACTCGACCATGGCCGCCTCGCGCTGTCGCCACTCACTTTCGCGATGGCGCGGGGCAACGTCGCGTCGGACCTGATCTTCGACACGCGCAGCCGACCCGCGGCGGACAGTTACGACATCCGCCTGTCGCCGACGCCGATGGGGACGCTGCTCGCCGGCTACGGTGTCGACGAATCGGGCACGACCGGGACGATCAAGGGGCGCATTCAGCTGAAGGGGCGCGGCGATACGATTCACGATTCGCTGGCGAGCGCGGGCGGGCGAGTCGCGTTCATCATTCCGGCGGGCACCTTCTGGACGCGCAACGTCCAGCTGTCGGAGCTCGATATCGGCACCTTCGTCCAGAAGATGTTCGAGCATCAGTTGAAGAAGCCGGTGCAGATCAATTGCGGGCTGATCGCGTTCAGCGTGCGCGACGGGATCGCGGCGGCCGACCCGATCATCATCGACACCAAGAAGAACGTGATGCTCGGGCGCGGCGGGCTGAGCTTCAAGAACGAAAGCCTCGACCTTGCCTTCCGCGCCGACGGCAAGCAGTTCTCGCTCTTCTCGGGCCAGTCGCCGGTCGGCATTCAGGGCTATTTCGCCAAACCGGCGATCAACGTGCTCAGCCCCGAACTGCTCGGACGCGCGGGTGCCGGGCTGGGGCTGGGCGTTGTCGCCAGTCCGCTCACCGCGATCCTGGCGTTCGTCGATATCGGCGATGCGAAGAGCGCGGCGTGCGGCCCGATCCTCGCCGGCGCGCATGCTCAGGCGATGCGCACCACCAAGGGCAGGCCGCGCGACGACGTCGGCAACGGCACCACCGCCAAGTCCGAAAGCGGGAAGGAATCGCCCGCCGACCGGAAAAAGCAGAAGAAAAAGTTCCTCGGTATCTTCTGACGGCAAAACGCCCGCCCCGGCGGGGGCGGGCGCTCGCTAATCGCCTGACTTACGCCCCCGCGGGCGCGGGATTGCCGAATGGGCCGTTGGGGCGCTTGGTCTTGGGAATCGACGTGCCGCCGGCGGGGAGCGGCGGGGGCGCCGCGCCCGGATCGGGCCGGCCGATGTCCTCGCCCGCCGCGAGCCGCTTGATCTCGTCGCCGGTCAGCGTCTCATATTCGAGCAGCGCGCCAGCGATCGCGTGGAGCTGGTCGGTGTGATCGGTCAACACCTGCGTCGCGCGCTTGTGCCCATCTTCGATCAGTCGCTTGATCTCGTTGTCGATCAACAGCGCGGTCTCGTTCGACATATTGTGCCGCTGCGACTGCGAATAGCCGAGGAACGTCTCGCCCTGCTGCTCCTCATACTCGAGTGGCCCGAGCTTGTCGGACATGCCCCAGCGCATCACCATCGCGCGGGCGAGCTTGGTCGCCTGCTGGATGTCGCCGCTCGCGCCCGACGAGACCTTCTCGTAGCCGAAGATGATCTCCTCCGCCGCGCGCCCGCCCATCACGGTGGCGAGGTCGGCGTACATCTTGTCGCGGTGGTACGAATAATTGTCGCGCTCGGGCATCGACACGACCATGCCGAGCGCACCGCCGCGCGGGATGATCGTCGCCTTGTGGATCGGGTCCGACGCGGGCTCGTGGACGCGGACCAGCGCGTGCCCGGCCTCGTGATAGGCGGTCATGCGCTTTTCCTCGGGTGTCATGACGAGCGATTTCCACTCGGTGCCCATGATCACGCGGTCCTTGGCGAGCTCGAACTGCGCCATCGCCACCAGCCGCTTGCCGAGCCGTGCCGCCATCAGCGCGGCTTCGTTGACCAGATTGGCCAGGTCGGCGCCCGACATGCCCGGCGTGCCGCGCGCGAGCGTGCGCGCATCGACGTCGGGGGCGAGCGGCACCTTCTTCATATGGACCTGGAGGATCTGCACGCGGCCCTCGATATCGGGCAGCGGGACGGTCACGCGACGGTCGAACCGGCCCGGGCGCAACAGCGCGGGGTCGAGCACGTCGGGGCGGTTGGTCGCGGCGATGATGATGATGCCCTCGTTCGCCTCGAACCCGTCCATTTCGACCAGCAGCTGGTTGAGCGTCTGCTCGCGCTCGTCGTTGCCGTTGCCGAGGCCGGCGCCGCGATGGCGCCCGACCGCGTCGATTTCGTCGATGAAGACGATGCACGGCGCCGATTTCTTGGCCTGTTCGAACATGTCGCGCACGCGGCTGGCACCGACGCCGACGAACATCTCGACGAAATCCGAGCCGGAGATGGTGAAGAACGGCACGCCCGCCTCGCCCGCGATCGCGCGCGCCAGCAACGTCTTGCCGGTGCCGGGCGAGCCGACGAGCAGCGCCCCCTTGGGGATCTTGCCGCCGAGCCGGGCGAATTTCGTGGGGTCCTTCAGGAACTCGACGATCTCCTGCAATTCCTCGCGCGCCTCGTCGATGCCCGCGACGTCGTCGAAGGTCACCTTGCCGTGCTTTTCGGTGAGCATCTTGGCGCGGCTCTTGCCGAACCCCATCGCGCCCGACCCGCTCGATTTCTGCATCTGGCGCAGCACGAAGAAGGCGATCCCGAGCATCAGGATGAACGGTAGCGACTGGACCAGCAGATAGGTCCAGATCGAGGCGGGCTCCTCGGGCTTGTTCACGACGTCGACACTGCTCGCGGTCAACGTCGGATAGAGTTGCGGATCCGCCACGGCCGGCAAGTTGGTGCGGAAGGTCGAGGCATCGTTGAGCGTGCCGTTGACCACCGTACCCGCGATCTCAACCTTGGCGACCTTGCCTTCCTTCACTTGGTTGAGGAACGCCGAATAGGACAAGGTCTTGCCCGGCGCGGTCCCCGAGCGGTCGCCGAGCACGGTCACCAGCAGCGCGAGCGCGACCAGGATGCCGACCCAGACGACCAGGTTCTTCATCCAGTTGTTACTGCCGCCGTCGGGGCCGGGCTGCTTGTCGTTCTCGTTCATGGTCGCGGAATACCTTTCGTGGCGCACAAGATAAGCCGCGAACCCTTAATGGCAATGGAACAAGACCCGCTTTGGGCCGATCAGCCCGTCCGGCGCGGCGGAGCCGCCGAAAAGCAGTATTCCAGGCCGGTTTCCGGGTGTCGCGGGGTGCACAGGACGTCGCCGAGCATCGTCGCCTGTCCCGTATCGAGCAGGTGAACCGCGTCGGCCACGGCACCGCCGCGCAACTCCGCGCCCGGGTCGAGCCGCGCGACACAGCGTTCGAGCAAGCGCCGGCGCACTTCGAACGGCAGGTCGCCGGCAGCGATCGTCGACCCGTCCGCGTCGTGCCGGCACACCTCCACCTCAAGCCGACGCACCATCCATGCGATCGCATCCTCGGCGTCGCCCAGCGCGCGCGCGCTCGCCCCAACGCGGTCGATGTCGAGCCAGTCGATCCGTCCCAGCGCCTTGCGCAGCCGCGCGCGGTCGAAGCGGTCGCTAACGTTGCTGGGGTCGTCGATCGCGGCGATGCCGTGCTCCGCGACCAGGGCGACCAATTCGGCATGGCGCCACCCGAGCAAGGGCCGGATAATGCGGCCGACTCGCGCGCGCACCCCGGCAAGCCCCGCCACCCCGGCGCCGCGGTTGAGCCGCATGATCAATGTCTCGAGCTGATCATCGGCGTGATGCGCGGTCGCGATTACACCCGCGCCGATCGCATCGGCATGATATTCGAGCAGGCGGTAGCGTAGCGCGCGGGCGCGTGCCGACACGTTGGCGGTGCGGCCGGCGCGGTCGGGCAGTGGCGCGGTCAGGATCGCGTGGTCGATCCCGCGCGCCGCGCACAGATGGGCGACCCACTTCGCTTCGTCGGTCGCTTCGGGACGCAGGCCATGATCGACCGTCGCGGCGTGGCAGCGGGTCCCCAGCGCGGCATGCGCTAGCAGCAGAAGCGCGAGGCTGTCCGGGCCGCCCGACACCGCGACGAGCACGCGCGCGTCCGGGTCGGCCAGCGCGGCGAGGTCGCGCACGAACCGCGCGACCTCATCCGCGCTCAATTCACTTGCACTTGTAGGTGGCACGGCCCTTGTCGGCATCGGCGCGCTGCGCGGGCGTCAGCTTGTCGCCATAGACGTCGCCGAGCTCCTTGTAGACCTGGCAAATGTCGGTCGCCGGCCGCTTGAGCGCGGTCAGCGCACGCGCCAGGTTGAGCAGGCTGTCGGGCGCGCGCTCGCCGTCGGGCAGCTTCGAATAATTGGCGTAGAAGATTTCCGCCGCTTCCTTGGGCTTGCCGTCGTCGAGGTAGATCAGCCCGAGTACGTTCTGCGCGCGGCTGACCAGCCGGTGCTTGGGAAAGCGCGTGGCGTATTTGTCGAGCTGCGTCTCGGCCTCGGGGTACAGTCCCGCCTTCCACAGGCGATAGCCGTAATTATAGGCATAAGTACCCTTGTCCGCGGCGTCGGCGCCAGTCGGCTTGGGCACGGCGGCGACGCGATCGGCGCGGCCGGAATCGACGGCGGGCGCGGGCTTGGGCGTCGTCGCCGCGGGCCGCGTCGGGCGTACGGGGGCGGGGCCGTCGGACACCGCTGCGGGCGGCTCGGCGCTCGCGCGGCCATCCTCCAGCGCGCGCAGCCGGGCGTCGGTCGCCTTCTTGTACGCCGCGAAATCGGCTTCGAGCAGTTGCAGCCGGTGCTCGGCGGTCTCGACCCGGTTGGTGAGGCCGTTGACCTCTCCCTCGACGCCAGCGACCCGCGCCTGCAGGTCGGCGAGCGGCGCGGTCGCCGGGGTGCCAGCGGGCGACACCGCGCCGTCGGGCGGGCCGATATCGGGCTGGACCATCGGCGTGCCGCCGGTGGTGCGGCCGATCACGCGCTCGACCGTGTTGAGCCGCTTTTCGACCTGCGACACGCGCGCGTCGAGCGACATCGCCTGCCCTTGCCCCGAATTCTGCGCGTCGACCGGCGCGGCGAGCACCAGCCCGCCTGCGATCGCCCCCAGCATCACAAATTTACGCATACCCATCCCCGAAATGACCCGCGGCGCTCAGCCTATCGCGGATCGTCGCGCCGCGCCACTGCGATCATGGCGCGGGCGTCGGCGCGATACTGGGCGGCAGCAAGTTTTCCGGAGTCGGCGCCGCTTTCGGGGTCGGCCGTGGCGTCGGGCGCTCGGTCGGGCGCGGCGTGGGCCGGAACGCTGGCGGCACGGCCGACGAGGCGGCCGGGCTCGGCGCGACGACGGGCGGCGGCGTGGCGGCGGGAGCGGCCGTCGGCGCGCTCGTCCCGCGCGCCTGGAGCGCGGCGGCGCTGATCGGCACGTCCTTGATCGCGACCCGGCCGGTGCCGAGCGGCGGCACCGACGAGCCGTTGACCGTCACCTGGATCTGGTCGGGTCGCCCGGTGGTGATCATCGGGTTGTTGGCGTCGGCGGGCACGTCGAAGCGCTCGCCCTGCGCCATGGTCTTTTCGAGCAAGGTCTTGCCGGTCGCGTCATAGATTTTGACCCATACGGCGGAGGTCGCGGTCAGCGTCACTTGTCCGCCGCCGACCGGGGTCGGGGTTGCTTCGGGAGCGGCGGCGATGGTGTTCTCGGGCGGGATTGCCAAGGGTTCTTCCGATCCGCGGAACAGGCCGGTGCCGTACCAGATCGCCACCCCGACCAATAACAGCACCGCGATCGCGCCCGCGGCCATCGCGACGCTGCGCGACGGCAGATGCTTGGTGTCGCGCGGCTGATACGCTTCATAGTCGGTGGTCGGCGCGACCGGCAGATGCGGGTTGTTGCGCACCTCGTTCGCGATCGCCTTTTCGTCGAGCCCGACGGCACGCGCGTAGGCCTTGGCGAAACCGATCGCATAGGTGGGCGAGGGCAGGCCGCTATAATCACCCGCCTCGATCGCTTCGAGGTGGCGCATCGGCACGCGCGTCCGGCCGGCGATGTCGGACAGCGTCAGGCCAAGTCCCTCGCGCGCCTCGCGCAACTTGTCGCCGGTGCTCTTGGGAAACAGCGATTCCTGCTGCGCGGTCTGATCGTCGTCCATATCGCTCTCCGGCACCGGGAGGTGCGACCCTCGAATGGCCCGCTGCCGGAGCAGGCTGTCGGCCAAAGCCTTGCCGCCTGTCAACGTCCCGTCGATGCGGTCCGTCGCCGATTCAGGCGAGCTCGACGCCGTTTTCGTTCGCCCAGCGCGTCAGGTGCCCGCGCAGGTCGCGCGGCGGGGCGGCGAGCAGGCGGTCGAGCTCGGCCACGATCGCACCGCGGTCGAGGCTGCGCACCATCGCTTTTATCGGGCCGACCGCGGCCGGGGTGATCGACAGCCGCTCGATCCCGAGTCCGATCAGCGCCATCGCCTCCAAGGGTCGCCCGCCCATTTCGCCGCACACCGCCAGCGTCACCCCGGCATCGCGGCACGGCGCGACGACTCGCTTGAGGAAGCGCAGGATCGACGGGCTCAGCCAATCGTAGCGCTCGGCGAGCTTGGGGTTGGCCCGGTCGGCGGCGAACAGGAATTGCGTCAGGTCGTTGGTGCCGACCGAGAGGAATTGCAGGTTGGGGAGCAGCAGGTCGAGTTGCTCGGCCAGCCCCGGCACTTCGAGCATCGCGCCGTAGCGAATCTCGGCGGGGAGCCGCTTGCCGCGCGCGCCGAGCCATTCGCGCTGCGCCTCGAACAGCGCCTTGGCCTCGTCGAATTCCCACGGCTCGCTGACCATCGGGAACATGACGTTGAGTGTGCGGCCCCCGGCGGCCTCGATCAGCGCGCGCGCCTGCGCCTTCATCAGCCCGCCGCGTTCGAGCGCGAGCCTGAGCGCGCGCCATCCCATCGCGGGGTTCTCCTCGATCTCGTCGTGCGTGTTGAGGTACGGGAGCGCCTTGTCGCCGCCGATATCGACCGTGCGGAACACCACCGGCTTGTCGCCCGCCGCGTCAAGCACGTCCTTGTACAGCCGCAACTGGCGCTCGCGCTGGGGGAGCGTCGCCGAGACGAGGAACTGGAACTCGGTGCGGAACAGCCCGATCCCGTCGGCGCCGGTCACGTCGAGCGCCGCCACGTCGTCGCGCAGCCCCGCGTTGCACATCACCGTCAGCCGCGTGCCGTCCTTCGTGACAGGTGCCTCGGCCTTGAGCGCGGCGAACGCGGCGCGGCGTTTCTGGCGGAGGATCAATTTGGCGTCGAATGCCTCCTCCATCGCCGCCGAGGGGCGGACCAGCGCCGAGCCGCTGTCGGTCACGTCGAGCAGCAGCAGGTCGCCGTCGCCGACGTGCTGGCGCACGCTGCGCACGCGGCCGAGCACGGGCACGCCCATGGCGCGCGCGACGATGATGACGTGCGCGGTCAGCGACCCTTCCTCGAGGATCACGCCCTTCAGCCGCCGCCGGTCGTATTCGAGCAGCTCGGCGGGGCCGAGGTTGCGCGCGACCAGGATCGTGTCCTGCCTGAGGCCCAGTTGCGCCGCCGTCCCCATCTGTCCCGACACGATGCGAAGCAACCGGTTGGACAGGTCTTCGAGGTCGTGCATCCGGTCCTGGAGCAGCGGATCGCCGATCTGGCGCATCCGCATCCGTGTGCGCTGCTGGACGCGCTCGATCGCGGCTTCGGCGGTCAGGCCGCTGTCGATCGCCTCGTTGATCCGCCGGCTCCAGCCCTCGTCGTACGCGAACATCTTGTACATCGCGAGCACCTCGTCGTGCTCGCCGCCGACACCGAACTCGGCTTGGGCCGCCATCTTGTCGATCTGCTCGCGCATCTTGTCGAACGCGGCGTAGACGCGGTGGCGCTCGGCCTCGGTGTCCTCGGCGACGGTGTGCTCGATCGTGATGCGCGGCTGGTGATAGACCGCGTGGCCGATCCCCATCCCCTCGACCAGCTTGAGCCCATCGAGCCGGATCGAGGCGGTCGATGGTGGGCGCGACGCGGCGTCGCTGCGCTGGTCGACGAGGCCGGCGCTGGCGATCAGTTCGCTCAGCACCATCGCGACGGTTTGCAGCGCCTCGATCTCGACGTCTTCATACTTGCGCGGGTCGACGTGCTGGACCGCGAGCACGCCGATCGCGCGCTCACGGCGGATGATCGGCACCCCGGCGAAGCTGTGGAATTCGTCTTCGCCGGTTTCGGGACGATAGGCGAAATCGGGGTGCGCCGCCGCTTCGTCGAGGTTCAGCGTCTCGACATTCTGCGCGATCGTGCCGACGAGACCCTCGCCGGGCGCGAGCTTGGTGACGTGCACCGCGGCTTGGTCGAGGCCGCGCGTGGCGTAGAGCTCGAGCAGCCCCTCGCGCAACAGGTAGATCGAGCAGACCTCGCTATCGAGCGCTTCGCCGATGATCCGGACGACCGCATCGAGCTTCGCTTGCGGGCTCGACCGCGCCGCCATCACCTCATGGAGGTTGACGAGGATCTCGCGGGCGGAGGCAGCGGCGGTGACGGCCATGCCGACCCGCTAACAGATCGCTGTCCCCGCCGCGATAGGCGATTACCGATTCAGGCCCGACGGCCCGACCGGCACCGCCGCGGAGATCGCCAGCACCGCAGCCGGTGCCGGATCGGCCGCCGCGAGCTGGTCCTGTGGTGGGCTCCAGAACGGTGCGTCGAGCGCGGGCATTTCGGCCACCGCGAAATCGGCGAGGTTTGCCGGATCGACGCTCGCGACCTGCGCGAGCACGGTCTTGGCGGTGGCGCAGAATTCCGCCTGCGCCGCCGGTTGCGCATAATAATTGTAGAGCCTGGTCATGTCGCGATCGAGCGCGCTTTGCCACGACGCACCATATTGCGCCTTGTAATGCGCGTCGACCGCGGCGCCGGCGGCGGCGAGCGCGGCGGTCTGGCCGTGGATCAGCGCGTTATATTCGGCGATCGTCGTGACCTCGTCGGCGTCGCGGCAGCCGAGGGCGGCGACGTTGAGCGCGGCACGCAGGTGCCACAGGCTTTCGAGCGGCGAGAGATTGGCGGAGACGACCGCCGGCTTGAACGTCTCTGCGGCGGCGGGCGCCCCCGCGACCAAGGCGCCGGCGGCCAGCCCGGCCGACAGTAAGGTATGAACGATACGCATGATACAACCCCCTCACGCGCCGCCCCGTTGCAGCGCGAAGGCGAGGGTCACCTCGACTCGGGCAACAAGTCCTTCAAAAGCGGCGTTAACCGCCCGCTTACGACGATTGTCGGGGAACCTTTTTCAGTGCAGCGTTTCGCCCGCCGTGCACATCGCGACGAACTTTGCGATTCGGCGCTCACGCGTTTCGGGCTTCTTCGCGGTCTGGACGCGGTAAAGGATTGCGTAGCGGTTCGCGCCGGTCAGTGTGTCGAAAAACACGCGCGCCTTGGGGTCTGCATCGAGCGCGGCCTTGAGGTCGGCGGGCTCGGTCGCGGTCGAGGCGGGGGCATAGGCCGCGTCCCAGCGTCCATCCGCCTTCGCCGCGTCGATCTCGGCGCGCCCCGCCGCCGACACACGGCCCGCCGCCAGCAGTTCATCCGCTCGCGCGCGGTTCTTCTTCGACCATTTGCTCGCCCGTTTGCGCGGAGTGAAGCGCGTCAGGAACCAGGCATGGTCGTACTTGTCGATCTGCCCGTCGATCCAGCCATGGCACAGCGCGCCGTCGATCGCCTGCGCCTTGGTCAGCGATGATACGGCGTTCCCTGCCTTGGCCAGCTTGAGCCACAGGCCGGCGGCGTCACGCGGTTGCTCGGCCAGCCACGCCTCCCACGCGGCGAGGTCGGCGAAATCGAGGATCGGCAGGCCGGCTTTGGTTTCCACGCGCGCAAACCTGCATCACCCCGCTTGACTCCGCAAACACTGTGCATCATACAGTGTATGTCATACACCATGTGAGGCACAGTCTTGGCCGTCGACGATGACCTGTTCGAAAAAATGCGCGTCGAGCTCCGGCGCGGGTCGCTGGTGCTCGCGGTACTCGGGGCGCTGCGCGAGGAACGCTACGGCTACACGCTACGCCAGAGCCTGGAGGAAGCGGGGCTGCCGATCGACGAAGGCGCGCTCTACCCGCTGCTGCGCCGGCTCGAAGCGCAGGGCCTGTTGACCAGCGAATGGCGCGAGGACGCCAAGCGCACCAAGCGCTTCTACCGCCTCTCTTCCGTTGGCGTGGAGACGCTCGCGCAATTGCTCGGCGAATGGAACGCGATTTCCGAATCGATCCTGCGCCTCACCGAAAAGGACAAGTGATGGACCTCATCGACCGCTACCTGACCGCGATCCGCTGGAACTTGCCGCGCGCGGCCAATGCCGACGACGTGATCGCCGAATTGCGCGACCTGATCGCCAGCCGGGTCGAGGACCACGAGGAATCGCTCGGCCGCCCGCTCGACGATAAGGAGATCAGCGCGCTGCTCCGCGATTTCGGCCATCCTTTGGTCGTTGCCGCGCGCTACGGCACGCAACAATCGCTGATCGGGCCGGACCTGTTCCCATTCTATTGGTTCTCGCTGAAGGTCGTGCTGGCGCTCAGCGTCGTGTTGCTGATCGTGTCGGGGGCGGGCGACGTCTTGTTCGGCGGGCATCCGGTGCGCGCCTTCGCGCAGGCGTTCGGCGGCGCGTGGTGGTCGCTGCTCGGCAACGCAGGGTTGGTCACGTTGATCTTCGCAGTGATCGAACGGACGGGCTGGCTGACCGATCACCTCAACCGCTGGTCGCCGGATCAACTTCCCGACCTGAGCGATTTCACGGTCAAGACCAAGCCCAAGAGCGCGTGGGAGGCGGTATTCGAGATCGCGTTCGGGATCGGCTTCATCCTGTGGTGGGTCGGGCTGGTCCCGCTGCCGATCGCGTGGAGCAACGTGCAGGGATTGACGCTGATCCCCGATCCCATCTGGACGGCGATGTGGGGGCCGATCCTCGCGCTGATGCTCGCGCGGCTCGCGTTCAACCTCGTGCAATGGCTGCGCCCGCGCTGGAAAGCCGTGCGGATTGGGCTGAACGTCGCGACCACGGCGGGCGCGATCGTGACGCTGGCGCTGATCTACCGCGCCGGTCATTGGGTCACCGCAAGTTCGGCGACGCTGCCCGCGATCAAGGTCGCCGAGATCGAGCGCAGCACCAATCTCGGCATCCACTATGCGATCATCGTCATCGGCGTGATCTGGCTATTCCAGTGCGCCAAGGAGATTTGGATAGTCGCGATGGCGCGGCGCTGAAGGGTCAGCCCGCGCGCTTCTCCAGCGCGTGGGCGGCCTCGGCCATCAGTTGCGCGATGATCTCGGCGACCGGCTCTTCCTTCGTAACCATGCCCACCGATTGCCCAGCCATCAGGCTGCCATGCTCGACATCGCCGTCGATCACCGCGCGACGCAAAGCCCCCGCCCAGTAATGCTCGATCTGGAGCTGCGCCTCGAGCATCTCGACCTTGCCCTCGTCGAGCATCTGCGCGACCTCGCGCTGCTTGGCGGTGAAGAGCTCGCCCCCGGCATTCTTGAGCGCGCGGACCGGGATGACGGGGAGGCGCGGGTCGATCTGGACGCTCGACACCGCGTCGCGCGCGGAGGCGCGGAAGAACGCTTTCTTGAAATTCTCGTGCGCGATCGATTCGGTCGCGCAGGCGAAGCGTGTGCCGAGCTGGACCCCCGCAGCGCCCATGTCGAGATACGCGCTGATCGCCTCGCCGCGCCCGATCCCGCCGGCGACGAACACCGGCACCTGTTCGGCCACGTCGGGCAGGATTTCCTGCGCGAGCACGCTGGTCGAGACCGGCCCGATATGCCCGCCGGCCTCCATCCCCTCGACCACCAGCGCGTCGACGCCCGAGCGGATCAGCTTCTTGGCGAGGCTGAGCGCGGGGGCGAAGCAGATCACCTTGGCGCCCGTGTCCTTGATCGCCTCGAGCGACCCCTTGGGCGGCAGTCCCCCTGCGAGCACGACGTGCGTCACGTCATGCTTCGCGCACACCGCGATCAGGTCGAATAGCATCGGATGCATCGTGATCAGGTTCACGCCGAACGGTTTCGACGTCAGCTTCTTGGTCCCCGCAATCTCGGCATCGAGTAGTTCGGGCGTCATCGCGCCGCACGCGATCAGCCCGAACCCGCCCGCGTTGGAGATCGCCGCGACCAGGTTGCGCTCACTGACCCACGACATCGCCCCGCACAGGATCGCGACCTCCGACCCGAGGAAATCGACGCCGCGGGCCATGCGGCGGGCCAGGCGCTCGGCGCCGATCGAGGATGCAGTCATGGCGGCGGGTTAGCCTTCGGCGCGGTCAAGGGGCAAGCGCGGAGTGATCCGCTCCGGACTCGGGGGGCTGGCGATTGCCGCCATAGTCCGTAAGAATTGCGCGATGCAGTTGAGCAACGAAGAGGCGGTGGCGCTGGTCCGGCGCGGGGTGGAGGCGCTCCAGCAGGGACGCGCGGCCGAAGCGCGGCGCTGTTTCGAACGCGTGACGCAGACGGGGCGCGCGAACGTCCAGATCTGGCTGCTCCACGCGACCGCGTGCCGGGCGGACGGTGATGCGGCGGCCGAGGAAGAGGCGATCAACCAGCTCCTGCTGATCGAGCCGGCACTGATCCGCGCGCACATCATGAAGGCCGATTGCCGCAGCCGCGCCGGCGACGAACAGGGCGCGCTCAAATTCTACGAAAGCGCGATCCGCGTCGCCGAAGGACAGCAGGTCGCCGACGATCTGCTTCCCGAGCTTCGCCGTGCGGAAACGACACTGGCGGAATCGTATGCGCGGCTCGACGCCGGGCGCGAGGCGGCGCTGACCGCACGAGGATTTGGCCCCGGCGCGCGCAGCCCGCGCTTCCAGCAATCGCTCGACATTTCGGCGGGCCGGAAGAAAATCTTCCTGCAGGAACCGACATCTTATTATTTTCCGGGGCTGCCGCAGATCCAGTTTTTCGACACCGCCGCGTTCGACTGGGTGCCGGCGGTCGAGGCCGCGACCGATGCGATCCGCGCCGAACTGCAGGCGGTGCTGGCCGATGGTGCCGACGGGTTCAGGCCCTACCTCCACCACAACCCCGACCGGCCGCGCCCGAGCAACAAGGCGCTGGTCGACAGCGCCGATTGGAGCGCGCTGTTCCTGTGCGAGAATGGCGTCGCGAACGACGCGTTCGTCGCGCGCTGTCCGCAGACCTGGGCGGCGGTGCAGGCGGCGCCGATGCCGCGCATCGCCAATTCGCCGACGGTGATGTTTTCGTTGTTGGCGCCGGGCGCGCGGATCGGGGCGCATTGCGGCATGTTCAACACGCGGCTGGTGTGCCACTTGCCGCTGATCGTCCCGCCCAAATGCGGCTTTCGCGTCGGCAACGAGGTGCGCGAATGGCAGGAGGGCCGGTTGCTGATCTTCGACGATTCGATCGAGCACGAAGCGTGGAACGACAGTGACCGTGACCGCGTCGTGCTGATCTTCGACGTGTGGCGCCCCGAGCTGAGCGCGCAGGAGCGTAACGAGGTCGGTGCGTTGTTCAGCGGGCCGCTGGCGCAGCCGGCGAACTAAGCTGCTTCGTCGGCGTCGAGCCCGTAGGCGGTATGCAGCACACGCACCGCGAGCTCGGTCTCGTCCTCGTGGATCAGCACGCTGACCTTGATCTCGCTGGTCGAGATCGCCTGGATGTTGATCCCGCGCGCGCCGAGCGTCGTGAACATCGTGCTCGCCACACCCGCATGGCTCTTCATCCCGACGCCGATCACCGAGATCTTGGCGACGCGGGTGTCGTGGACCAGTTCGTCGAAGCCGATGGCGTCCTTCGCCTCGTTGAGCGCCTGGATGGAGCGCGCGAGGTCGACCGCGGGCACCGTGAACGTCACGTCGGTCGCCGCCTTGTGGTCGGCGGTCTGGTGCGCGATGTTCTGGATGATCATGTCGACGTTGATGCTGGCGGCGGCAAGCGGCGCGAAGATCGCGGCGACCGATCCGGGCGTGTCGCTGACGTTGGTCAGCGTGATCTTCGCCTCGTTCTTGTCGTGCGCGATCCCGGTGATCAGCTGGCGTTCCATTGCATCGATCTCCTCTTCGCCCACGATCATCGTCCCGGGCAGCGTGTCGGCCATCGGCGCATCGTCACCGGTGAACGAGGACAGCACCTGGACACGGACATTCTCTTTCATCGCCAAGCCCACGGAGCGCGTCTGGAGCACCTTGGCCCCCACGCTCGCGAGCTCGAGCATTTCCTCGTAGGTCACCTGTTTGAGCTTGCGCGCGCGCGGCACGATGCGCGGGTCGGTCGTGTAAACGCCATCGACGTCGGTGTAGATGTCGCAGCGGTCGGCCTTCATCGCCGCCGCCGCCGCGACCGCCGACGTGTCCGACCCGCCGCGGCCGAGCGTGGTGACGCGCCCGCCATCGGCCAGCCCCTGAAAGCCGGGAATCACCGCGACCTCGCCGGCAGCAAGCGATGCGTTGAGCGCCGCCACGTCGATCTCCTCGATCCGCGCGGAGGCATGCGCATCGCTGGTCTGGATCGGCAATTGCCAGCCCATCCAGCTGCGCGCCTTCACCCCCGCTGCCTGCAGCGCGATCGCGAGCAACCCACTCGTCACTTGCTCGCCCGACGACACCACCACGTCATATTCGCGCGGATCGTAGAGCGACGAGGCTTCGCGGCAGAAATTGACCAGCCGGTCGGTGTCGCCCGCCATCGCCGAGACGACCACCGCGACCTGATTCCCCGCATCGACCTCGCGCTTCACGCGGCGCGCGACGGCACGGATGCGCTCGATCCCGGCCATCGACGTGCCGCCGAATTTCATCACGATGCGCGCCACGGGTAGCGGGAAGTCCTTTGGAATGCGGAAGGCGCGCTGATAGGAAGGCCGCATGGACAGCGCAACCGTAACGTCTGCAACTACATCCAACCAGGCGGCAGCGAAGGTTGGCACCACAATCGATCCGGCGGAAGCCGCGCATTTCGGCAAGCTCGCGAAGGATTGGTGGGACCCCAAGGGCTCGTCGGCAATGCTCCATCGGCTCAACCCGCCGCGGCTCGGGTTCATTCGCGATCAAGTCGACCGGCATTGGCTCGGCGACGGGGTCGGGTTCACCCCGCTCGCGGGCAAGCGCGCGCTCGATGTCGGGTGCGGCGCCGGGTTGCTGTGCGAGCCGCTCGCGCGGCTGGGTGCCCAGGTGACCGGGATCGACGCGGCGGCGGAGAATATCGGCGTGGCGCGGGCGCATGCCGCACAGTCCTGCCTCGCGATCGATTACCGTGCGGGCGGGATCGAGACGCTGGCGGGCGAGACGTTCGACCTCGTGACGAGCATGGAAGTGATCGAGCACGTCACCGACCCGGCGGCATTCGTCGCCGGGCTGGCGCGCGCGCTGGCGCCCGACGGGCTGCTGATCCTCTCGACCCCCAACCGCACGCCGCTGTCGCGGCTGGCGATGATCGCGATCGGCGAAGGCGCGGGGATCATCCCGAAGGGCACGCATGACTGGAACAAGTTCCTGACGCCCGACGAACTGACCGCACTGGTCGAGGGCGCCGGGCTGCGGGTGATCGATGTTGCGGGGTTGAGCTTCTCGCCCGGCAAGGGGTTCACTGTCGGCACCGACACGAACCTCGATTACTTCGTGACCGCGGTCCGGGCCTGATCAGGCCATCACGTTGCGGCCCCGCGTCACCGTCGCGGTATGCCCGACGACGGCGTTGGCCGACCGCGTCTTGACCGAATCGACGAACAACCAGTCGTTCGATACCTTGGTCGGGGTGATCGTCAGCGCCATGTAGCCACGTCGGCTGGTGTCGCACCATTTGAGCTCCGGATTGGCCGCGACCAGCCCCGCCGCAACGACCTTGGGATCGGTCCTGGTCGCGCTTTCGTAGCCGTTCGAGGTGACGCTGTGCCCGGCGAACTCGACCCCGGCGGGCTTGCGGTCCTGCCCCAGGTCGTAGGCCCAGCCGTTATGGCTGTCGCCCGAGATCACCACCATGTTCGCGCCCGCGCCCTGCGCCGCCTTCAGAAACCGCGCGCGTTCCGCCGGATAGCCACCCCAATTGTCGTAATTGAACGGCAGGCCGAGCTTGCCCGCGCGGATTCCGCTTAGGACGTAGTTGCGCACACCCTGGCTCGCGGTCGGATCGACCCAGCCCAGCGCCGCCTCGGGCATCACCGTCTGGCCCATGATCGTGCCGAACCCGACGATCTGCCACTTCTGCCCCGCCACCACCGACCGCCGCAGCGCATGGAACAGCCAATCCTCCTGCTGCGTCCCCATCATCGTCGCCGCCGGGTCCATCCACGCGCCGTCGCGGAACGCCTTGAGCGCGGCGGTGGGGTCGGCCTCCTTGAACAACGCTGCCACCTCGGGCTGCTTGGTGCGCGCGAGATCGCGCGTCTCGGTCCGGAACAGCGTGGCGAGATTGCCGATCTCATACGTCTTCCACGGCTCGTCGCTGACCGGCATCCACTCGCGATAAGCCTGCAAAGCGGCGATCTTGCGGAGCGTCCAGTCGCCTTCGTCGGGCTGGTGGTTCTCGGCGCCGCCCTCCCACGAATCGTTGGAGGTCTCGTGATCGTCCCATTGCACGATCCACGGCAGCCGGGCGTGGAGCGCTTGAAGGTCGGGATCGGCGCGGTAGCTCGCGTAGCGGATGCGGTAATCGGCGAGGTGGATCAGTTCGTTGGCCGGTTCGGTCGGCCGCACCTGGTCCTTGAGCGGCGGATAGCCGCCCAGTTTGTACTCGTAGAAATAGTCGCCGAGGTGGATCGCGAGGTCGAGGTCGCCGCGCTTCGCGGCATGCGCATAGGCATTGAACCAGCCGAACGGCATGTTCGAGCACGAGAAGATTGCGGCCTTGAACGATTTGGCCTGCGGCCCCTCGGGTAGCGTCTTGGTCCGCCCGACCGGCGAGGTGCTGCCGTCGGGGCCGATGAAGCGGTAGAAATAGCGCGACCCCGGCCGCAGGCCCCATACGGTGATCTTGGTGGTCCAGTCGCGCCAAGAGCCGGTGATCGCCATGCCCTTCGTTACGATAGCAGCGAAATCGGGCGTGGTGGAAACCTCGGCGATCAGGTGGACGGGCTTGCCGTCGGCCGGGACGTAGCGCGTCCAGAGCAGCATCGAATCGGTCGCCGGCTCGCCGCTCGCGACGCCATGGGTGAAACCGGTCAGCGCGGCGACAGTGCCGGTCTGCGCGAAACCGGGGACGGCGTACGCGCCCAGCCCGAGCGTCGCGGTCATCAGCAACGAGCGGCGATCGATCCGAAGCATCTCAATCTCCCCTTTTGTCCGCCCTGCCTGCGCCGACTTCGTGGCGCATTGATGACAGGCATCCGGGCGCCTGTTAGGTCGCGCCCCGTGACGCTTCCCGCCATCCTGCAACCGATCGCGCGCCTGCCGCGCTGGAGCCAGCTGCTGCTCGTCGCGATCATCGCGCGCGTGGCGACATTCGGCAACCCGATCGTCCATGTCGACGAAAGCTTCTATTTCGTCACCGCGCGGTCGATGCTCGACGGCGCGTTGCCCTATGTCGACATCTGGGACAGGAAGCCGATCGGGCTGTTCCTGCTCTACACGCCCGCCGCCGCGTTCGGGTTGCCGCTCGGCATCTGGGTCTATCAGGCGATGGCGCTGGCGTCGGTGGTCATGACCGCATCGCTGATCGCGCGGCTGGCGGAGCGCGCGGGGTGGCGGCATGGCGCATTGGCCGGGGCGATCGCGTACATCGTGTGGCTCGACCTGCTGGAGGGGCAGGGCGGGCAGGCGCCCGTGTTCTACAATTTGTTGATGGCCGGCGCCGCCACGCTGATCGCCTCGAGTGACCGCGATCACGATCCGGGAAGCCGCTTCCGGCGCGGGCTGGGGGCGATGGCGCTGGTCGGCATCGCGCTCCAGATCAAATATTCGGTGGTGTTCGAAGGGCTGTTCTTCGGGCTGTGGTGGCTGTGGCGCGAGCATCGCCGCCGGCGCCACGCGGTCCCGATGCTGGTCGAGGGAGCGCTGCTGGCGCTGGTCGCGCTGGTGCCGACCGCGCTGGCGTGGGGCTATTATGCGTCGATCGGGCACGGCCCCGAATTCCTCTACGCCAATTTCCAGTCGATCGCCGCGCGCCAGCCCGATCCGATCGGCGAGCAGCTCGGCAATCTGTTCAAGATTGTGCTGATCACCTCGCCCTTGGCCGCCGCCGCGATCCTGGCGTGGTTGCGCGGGACAGACCGGGGCGGAATACGCGGCTGGCTGTTCGCGTGGCTGCTCGCGGCGGTGCTCGGGCTGCTCGTGTTCGGATCGTGGTTCGATCATTACGCGCTGCCGGTGCTGGTGCCCTTGTGCATTTGCGTCGCCGGGTTCGCCGACGATCCGCGCCGCTCGCCGAAGATCGCCACGGTCGTGCTGCTGATCGCGTTTCTCGTCGGCGAGGCGACGGTCGTCGTCAAGCGGCTCAATCGCGGCGGGCCGGCGCAGTTCGCGCGGGTGATCGACGCGATCGGGCACGGGCCGGGGTGCCTGTACGTCTATTCGGGCGACCCGATGCTCTATCCGATGAGCGGGCGGTGCCGGCTCAGCCGCTACGTCTTCCCGAGCCACCTCGGCCGCAAGCGCGAGCGCGGCGCGATCGGGGTCGATCAGCAGGCCGAGATCGAGCGGATTCTCGCGCTCAAGCCCGCGGTCGTCGTCCTGCGCACGCCCTATTTCGGCGAGCGCAGCGAATTGCGCGCGCTGGTCATCATGCGGATGGCGAAGGAATACCGGCTGGCTGCGCAAGTCCCGCTGGGAGGCGACAGCATGTCGGTGTTCAAGCGCGACTCAGGCCACTAGGCGCGGCGCGCGACCGGCCTTTTCGGCAATGCGGTCGGCGTAATAGTCCATCAAATCGACGGCATGCTCGCGGTCGGTGCGCACGCGCCCGGCCGCGACCACCGCCGCTTTGCGCAGGATCGCCGGCTCGCGCGCGAACAGCCGCTCGATTGCGCGTGCCGCATCGGCCGCATCGCGCGGGCGGAACGTCTCGCTCGTCAGCGGGTCGGCGATCTCTGCACACCCGCCGGTGTCGGGCACGATCAGCGGCAGCCCCGACGCCATCGCCTCGGACGGCACGAGACCGAACGGCTCGGCCTCGGACCCGTGGATCAGCGCGTCGCAGCTAGCGATGATCCGCGCAAGTTCGGGGCGGTTGTAGACCGGGCGGAACATCTTGATGTGCGGGCTGCCCGCGATCCGCGCCTCGATCCGCTTGCTCTCCGGCCCCGTGCCGAGCAGCATCAGCCCGATCGGGAGCCGCTCGCCCGCGCGCTCGACCGCGTCGACCACCATCGGCCAGCGCTTCTCGCCATGGTGCCGCCCCATCCCCAGCAACAGGTGACCGTTCGCGGGCAAGTCGAGTTGGCGCAGCATCGCCGCGCGCAGCCGCTCGTCGCGCAAATCGGGGGAGAAATGGCTGCGTTCGATCCCCAGCGTCATCGCCGTGTCGATCCGCACGCCACGTTTCTTCAGCCGCTTTTCGAGCGCCGGGCCGTTGGTGACGACGGTATCGTAGAAGCGCAGCAGGCGGTTGGTGTAGCGCGCGTAGATGAAGCACCCGGCCTCGATCCGCTCGGGCGACGCGAGGCCTTCGAGCCAGCGCATCGGATACGCTGCGATATTATCGTTGTGCATGAAGAAGGATTTGAGCGCGCGGCCTTGCCATCGCCCGACGATCCACGCCGGGCGCCACACCGACGACGTCTCGACGACGTCGGGGTCGAGCTCGTCGAGCCAGCGCCAGATCGGCTCGGCCTTCGAAAACAGCCCGTAATTCTTGTCGAACGGCAGGCCCGGCGACTTGACGTAGATGATCTTGCCGCCGCCGACGCGCTCCTCGACGCGGTCTTCCTTGCCGCACGCGATGCAGATCAGTTCGTGGCCCAGGTCGGCCATGATCGCCATCTTGCGGTCGATATAGGTGCGCACCCCGCCGCCGGTCGGCGAATAGAATTCGTTGACGTCGACAATGCGCATCGGCGCCTCAGATCTGCCGCTTGATCAGGCTTTGCAGCGCGAAGCCCGCCGCCAGCACGACGTGCGTCAGCAGGATTGCCGCGGCGGTGAACGCCATCAAGCTCTTGAGCGCGTCGTTATGCGCGCCGAGCAGGCCGATCGCAACCGTCGCGAACACCGTGTCCTTGCTCGGCAGGAACGGCAGGCGCGACACCATCATCCGCGTCGCCGACAAGGTCAGCCACACGCCGATCGACACGGCCGGCATCGCGAAATGCCACGCGAAGGCGATCGCCAGGCTGCCCACCGCGAGCCGGCCGATATGGACCGCGAACACCCACCACAACGTCTTGCGGTCGAGCGAGAACACGCGTCGCGAGAAGAACAGGAAGGGCAGGCACATCGCCACCACGACGCCCATCCCAACCAGCATCGGGCGCATATATTCGGGCGGTAGCGACGACATGGCGAGCGCGGTCATCGCCAGCGTCATGATATTGCCCGCGATCGCCGACAGGATCATCACGTCCTTGACCGCGCCGAACGGCGCCGCGACCATCTGCGCGCGCTGTCGCGCCCAAGCGTAGAAATAGGCCTCGCCCGAATAACCCAGCACGACCTCGTTCGCGATTCGCTTCTTCATCAGCGCGCCCAGCCCCTCGAGCGGGATACGCCACAACTTGCGGAAGATGATGTAATCGCCGATCGGCGGCGAGAAATAGAGCAGCACGAAGGCAACGTAATAGAGCCAGCTGGTAGGTGTCGCATGGCTCAGACCAGTCAGCCCGGACTTGAGCAATTGATGGATCAGCCCGACGACCATCGCGAGCGTCAGGGCACCGGCGATCACCATCGGCCAGCGGCTCTTGATCGTTTTGACCGGTTCCAGCCCGGCGAGATCCTCCGCCGCGCCGGCCAGATTGGGGGTCAACAATCCCGCAGAGGGAGTCGATGCCTCGACAAAGCCGCTGTTCATCGACGCTCCAACATTCTGTCCATCCACGGGATAGATTTTCCGATCGCTGCCGGCCCTGCCCGGAAATAATGGCCGCTTAACGGCAAGGTTCCTACCCCACAACGAGGCGGGACAAGTTCGACGCGCACGGGCATCTGGGGTCGCGCCCCGGTTTTGGCAAGGCGATGTTGCACCGCAACACGATAAAGCGGGGCTGTCGCAAGATTATGTCAGCGTTGTGCATACGCTGCGAAACTTTTGACACAAATCGGCGTTAGGCGGCGGGAATGCTCAGTCCTTACGCTCCCGTAAGAATTCTTGCCTTCGCGCAATCGCTCGACCGCGGCGGGGTCGAGCGGGCATTGGTCAGGCTGGCGCGCGGCTGGATCGCGGCGGGACATCGGGTCATGCTGGTCACCGGGCCGTCGCGCGGCCCCGCCCCCGCTATCCCCGACGGCGTCGAGGTGATTGACACCGACGGGTCGTATCTCGGCATGGCGCGCGCGCTGCCCGGCGCGGCGAAGCGGCTGCAGGCCGACATCGTCTTCTGCCCCGGCAATCATTATTCAAGCGCGGCGGCGTGGCTGCACGCGCGGCTGGGCAAGGACTGCCCGCCGATCGTCGCCAAGGTGTCGAACCGGCTCGACCGCGACGATCAATATTTCCCGATCGCGCAAGGGTATCGCGCGTGGCTGCGCGCGCACCGGGCGTTCGTCGATCATATGGTGGCGATGACCCCGGCGATGGCCGAAGAGACGATGGTGATGACCGGGCTCGACGCGTCCCGGGTCAGCGTGATCGCCAATCCGCCGGGCTTGGCAGGCACCGGCGCGCCGACCCCGCCGATTGCGGGCAGCGACTATCTGATCGGGATCGGCCGGCTCGCGCCGCAAAAGCGCTGGGACCGCGCGATCGCGGCGCTCGCCGATGTCGCGCGGCGCGACACCAAGCTGATGATCCTCGGCGAGGGCGAGGCACGGGGCGAACTCGAAGACCAAGTCGCGACGTTGGGCCTGCACGATCGCGTGCACTTGCCCGGTTACGCCACCGATCCGCGTCCCGCCCTCGTCAGCGCGCGCGCGCTGGTGCTGACGTCCGACTTCGAAGGCGTGCCCGGCGTGCTTCAGGAAGCGCTGTCGGTTGGAACGCCAGTGGTCGCTACCGATTCGAGCGTCGCGATCCGCGAGATCGTCGCCGATCCGAGCCACGGCAGCGTCGTGCCGACCGGCGACGCGCGCGCGCTCGTCGCGGCGCTCGACCATTGGCTCGCGCCCGACCGCCCGCGACCCGACCCGGTGCCCGAACGCGGGCACGATTCGGTCGAGCGGTACCTGCGGCTGTTCGAAGAATTGGTGCTCGAACGCCGGCTCAAGCGGGCCTGACGATTACAGCAGGACGGCCTGTGGGTCGTCCTCCATCGCGCGTTCCGAATTGCGCTCCAGCGCGACCTTGATCATCGCGGTCAAGGGATCGGCGAGCGCGAGGCCGAGGATGCCGAACAGCGCCGAGGCGAGGATCTGCATCGACAGCGTCAGCGCCGGTGGCAGGTCGACGGTTTTCCTGGCGACCAGTGGGATCACCACCCAGCCGTCGAAGGTCTGGACGACGAAATAGATCAGGATCGCCCACATCCCCTTGTCGACCCCGGCCGAGAATCCGACCGAGATCATCAGCACGCCGCTGATGAACGCGCCGATATTGGGGATGAAGGCGAGCATACCGGTGATGATGCCGAGCACCAGCGCCATCGGGATGCCCGCGATCGAAAGCGCGATCCACATCAGCACGCCCTCGAACGCCATCCCCGCCAGCCGCCCGGCGAGCAAACGGCGCAGCTGCGTCGCCATCCGCCCGAGCGTCAGCGCGAATTCGGCGCGGTGGTCGGTCGGCACCATCCATTGCAGACCGCGGTCGTAGATCCGCGGCTCCATCGCGACGAACAGCCCGATCACCATGATGATGAACAGCGTCGAGATCGCGCCGATCGCGGTGCCGATCCAGCTGGTCAGCTTGCCGACCGACCCCATCGCCTGTTGCGCGAGGCCCTTCAGATCGTCCGCCCCCGGCACGATCCCTTGCGCCGCCGCCCATTGCGACAACCGGTCGAACTGGATCAGCAAGGTCGCCTGGAGTTGCTTGAACTGGACGACCACCCCGGCTCCCGCCTGGTACACGGTGACGCCGATGAACAATACGGTCAGCACCACGACGATCAGCAACCGCCAGCCGCGCGGAATCTTGAGCACGCGGCCGAGCAACCGCACGCCGCCGTCGAGCATCGAGGCAAAGACGAGCCCCGCCAGGATGATCAGGATTGGCTGCACCAGTACCACCACCAGCGCCATCGCCGCCGCCAGCCCGAGCCACACCGCGGCACGGCGCAGTTCGCGCCGCGTCTCGGGGTTGCGCATCTCGTGCGGGCTGGGCTCGGTGACGAGCGGCTCGGGCGCCTTGGTCATACTATTGGTCTCGCGCCGGATGGAGCGAAGTGCCCGCGCGCCCGCCGCGCAATCCGCCCCACCAGGTCAGCGGGTTCCACGTCGCGTGGCCGTTCTTGCTGAATGTGATGAACTCGGCGCGCCCGCCGACATATTCCCACGGCACCGGGCCGCCCAGCCCGCCGCCGGCAATCGGCACGCGGCTGTCCGCCGACCGGTCGCGGTTGTCGCCCATCAGGAAAACGTGGTCGGCGGGCACCGTGACCGGGCCGTAATTATCGGCCTCGAAATAATTGCCCAGCTCGACGGTTTCGTAGCTGCGCCCGTTGGGCAAGGTTTCGCGCACCAGCGGAAGGCGACAGACATTCTGACCCTTGATCACGTGCAGTCCGTCGGGAATGTCGCACGTCGAGCCGTCATTGGGGTTTCCGAGCGGTACCCCACCGTAATCGGGAAGGTCGACGTAATGCATCGGCCCGCGCTTTACGGCCACGTTGTTGATCAGGACGACGCCGTCGCGCACTTCGATCCGGTCGCCGGGCAGGCCGATCACGCGCTTGATATAGTCCTGGTTACGCCCCGGCGGGGTGACGATCACGACGTCGCCGCGCTCGGGCAGGCGCCCGAACAGCCGCCCCTTCACGAACGGCAATTGCACGCCCCAGCTTTCCTGCGGCTCCTTCAGCACCAAATCCTTCCAGATCGCGACCGGGTTAGGGATGGTGAAGGAGATGAACGACCAGCCGTAAGGATATTTGCTCACGACCAGCTGGTCGCCGACCTGCAGCCCGGGGAGCATCGATTCGGACGGGATGTAGAAGGGTTTGGCGATCAGGCTGTGGAAGGCGAGCACCGCGAGGATCAGCCAGAAGATGCCGCGGATCTCGCGCCACACCGACCCGCTGTCGATCCGGCGCCAGCGCGAGCGGCGCGGCTTGGCCGCCTCCGATTCCGCGTCCGATTCCTCGCCGCCGGTCGTCTGTTCGTCCAACGCCAACTCTTCGCTCATCATTCTTGTCCGGAAGAAGGCGCGGGCCGCGCCTCGATCACGACGAACGCCTGTGCCCAGGGATGGTCGTCGGTCAGGGTCAAATGCACGTGCGCCACGTGGCCCGGCGGGACCATCGCGTCAAGCCGCGCCTTGGCGCCGCCGGTCAGCGCCAGCACCGGCGCGCCCGACCGTGCGTTGACCACGCCGATATCCTTCATGAACACGCCCGCCTTGAACCCGGTGCCGACCGCCTTGGAGAACGCCTCCTTCGCGGCGAAGCGCTTGGCGAGCGTTCCGGCTTTGGTGAAGGGGCGGCGGTTGGCCTTGGCCTGCTCGATTTCGGTGAAGCAACGCCGTTCGAACCGCTCCCCGAACCGGTCGAGCGACGACTGGATGCGCTCGATGTTACACAGGTCGGAACCGAGGCCGATGATCATGCAACGCCCAGCCCGAGAAAATCGATCAGCATCGGCAGGAAAAAGGTAGCCGGGACCGCCAGCCAAAGGATCGGCAGCGCCAACCAAATCACACGCGAGACATGAGATTTGGCCAGTTTGGATCGCCATAAGCCAACCAGGATCACGACGGGAACGGCAAAAGCCAGGCACGCCTCAACGCTGCCCATCACCGCAATGATAAACAGAAAAGGCGTGAAGATGATAATCAGCAGCGCCGATACCGCGAGCAGTGTGTAGTCGGCTGCCAAAAGAACCCGCGTTGCTGGTGTCACCGCGCCTCATCCATCAGCGCGCGCATCCGCCGCACCACGGGCGCGAGCCCATCGAAGATCGCCTCGCCGATCAGGAAATGGCCGATGTTGAGCTCGGTAATCTGCGGGATCGCGGCGATCGGCACGACATTGTCGAAGGTCAGGCCGTGCCCGGCATGCGGCTCGATCCCGTTCTTGACCGCGAGCGCGGCGGCGTCGGCGATTCGGCGCAGTTCGGCCGCCTGCTCCTCGCCCGTCAACTCGCAATAGCGCCCGGTGTGAATTTCGACGACCGGCGCGCCGAGGCTCAGCGCCGCCTCGATCTGGCGCGGGTCGGGCTCGATGAAGAGGGATACGCGGACATTCGCGCCCACCAGTTCGCGGACCATCGGCGCGAGGTGATTGTGCTGCCCGGCGGCGTCGAGCCCGCCCTCGGTCGTGCGCTCCTCGCGCTTTTCGGGGACGATGCACGCGGCGTGCGGGCGGTGGCGCAGCGCGATCGCGAGCATCTCGTCGGTCGCCGCCATTTCGAGGTTGAGCGGGATCGGCAGCTCGGCCGACAGCCGCGCGATATCCTCGTCGGTGATGTGCCGCCGGTCCTCGCGCAGATGCGCGGTGATGCCGTCCGCGCCCGCGTCCGCCGCCAGCAACGCCGCGCGCACCGGGTCGGGATAACCCGATCCGCGCGCGTTTCGGACGGTCGCGACATGGTCGATATTGACGCCCAGGCGTAAGAGTTTGGCGGGCGATCCGGTCATTGCACGCGACAGATACGGACCCGCTTCGGGCCGCGCAACGTTGCCCCATCAGTAAAAGTGCGCCGCGAGCCTTGATGATCGCGCGGGACGCGGCGTATAGGCCCGGGCCAGACGGGCGAAGAATGGCCCGTAAGGCTTGGGAATCTGACGATCGTCGCGGCCGCGGCGACTCGTATCAACGGGGTAATGCGACACGATGCGCTTGATCGGGCTCAAAACTGCGATGCTGGCGGCGGGGCTGATGCTCGCCGGCGCCGGCCATGCCGCGCCGCAGGCGGCGGCGCCGGCTGCGGCTCCCGCGGCGGCTACTCCAGCCCCCGCTGTGACACCCGCGCCCGCGACCGCGGCGCCGGCCCCCGCCGCGACCCCGGCGGCCGATCCCGAAATGCTGGCGATGGACGGCGCCCCCCGGATGCTTCCGGTCAAGGGCATCGGCGACGCGGTCGACGGCGACATCGGCATCCAGCCGCAGGTCACCAAGAACGGCCAGCGCGCCGCCGATTTCCACAACCACATCCTGATCTGGGTGATCAGCATCATTTCGGTGTTCGTGCTGATCCTGCTGCTGATCGTCATCTTCCGTTTCAACGCGCGCGCCAATCCGGTGCCGTCGAAGACCGCGCACAATACCGGCCTCGAGGTCGCCTGGACCCTAATCCCGGTGCTGATCCTGGTGCTGCTCGCGATCCCGTCGATCGGGCTGCTCCAGGCGCAGTTCAAGCCGCCGCCCAAGGATGCGATAACGCTGAAGGCGACGGGCAACCAATGGTATTGGACCTATTCGTACCCCGACAATGGCGGGTTCGAGATCACCTCGAACATCCTCAAGGAAAAGGACGAGGTCGCCGCCGGCGAGCGCGCCCGTACCGACGAGGACGGACCGCGCCTGCTCGCGGTCGACAATCGCGTCGTACTCCCGGTCGGGGTGCCGATCCGGCTGATCACCACTTCCGCCGACGTGATCCATTCGTGGGCGATGCCGGCGTTCTGGATCAAGCTCGACGCGGTGCCCGGGCGCCTCAACGAGACCAGCTTCACGATCGAGAAGCCGGGCCTCTATTTCGGGCAATGCTCCGAACTGTGCGGGCCGAAGCACGGCTATATGCCGATCGCGGTCGAGGCCGTGCCGCTCGACATCTACAACCGCTGGGTGGTCGCCAAGGGCGGCACCGTGGCGGGTGCCAAGGCGGCACCGGCGCAGACCGACACCGCCGCCGTCGCCAACACCGCCGGCCCGGTCGTCAACGCGACCGTCGCCGCCCCGACCAGCAATCAGGCCGCCACGGCGAACCCCGCCGGCGCCGGCAACCCCGGAAATTAATCGATGAGCGACATCGCCCTCAATCCGAACGCGCACGCCTTCGAAGCGCATCATGATGACCACGCGCATCACGATGCCGATCACAAGCCCGGCTTCTTCGCGCGCTGGTTCATGTCGACCAACCACAAGGATATCGGCACGCTCTACCTGATCTTCGCGATCACCGCGGGGATCATCGGCGGCGCGATTTCGGGCTTGATGCGGATCGAGCTCGCCTCGCCGCACCTTCAGTATCTCGGTACCTGGGCGAATTACCTCAACCATCTGCGCGGCGGGGGCGACGTCAATGTCGACCAGGCCAAGCACCTGTGGAACGTGCTGGTCACCGCGCACGGGCTGATCATGGTGTTCTTCATGGTCATGCCGGCGATGATCGGCGGGTTCGGCAACTGGTTCGTGCCGCTGATGATCGGCGCGCCGGACATGGCGTTCCCGCGGATGAACAACATCTCGTTCTGGCTGCTGATCCCCAGCTTCTCGCTGCTCCTCGCTTCGCCCTTCTTCGGCGGCGCGGACGGTGGTGCGGGGACCGGCTGGACGGTCTATGCCCCGCTCTCGACGCAGGAAGCGGGCCCGTCGACCGACATGGCGATCCTGTCGCTCCACCTGGCGGGTGCCTCATCGATCCTCGGCGCGATCAACTTCATCACGACGATCTTCAACATGCGCGCACCGGGCATGACGCTGCACAAGATGCCGCTGTTCGTGTGGTCGGTGCTGGTCACCGCCTTCCTGCTGCTGCTCGCGCTGCCGGTGCTCGCGGCGGCGATCACGATGCTGCTGACCGACCGTAATTTCGGCACGACCTTCTTCCAGGCCGAAGGCGGCGGCGACCCGATCCTCTATCAGCATCTGTTCTGGTTCTTCGGCCACCCCGAAGTGTACATCATGATCCTGCCGGGTTTCGGCATGGTCAGCCAGGTGATCGCGACCTTCTCCAAGAAGCCGGTGTTCGGCTATCTCGGCATGGCCTACGCCATGGTCGCGATCGGCGTCGTGGGCTTCATCGTGTGGGCGCACCACATGTTCACGACCGGTCTCAGCGTGAACACCAAGATGTACTTCACCGCGGCGACGATGGTGATCGCGGTGCCGACCGGCATCAAGATCTTCAGCTGGATCGCGACGATGTGGGGCGGCTCGATCAGCTTCAAGACCCCGATGGTCTGGGCGATCGGCTTCATCTTCATGTTCACCGTCGGCGGCGTGACCGGCGTCGTGCTCGCGAACGGCGGCGTCGACGACTATATGCAGGACACGTACTACGTCGTGGCGCACTTCCACTACGTGCTGTCGCTCGGCGCCGTGTTCAGCTTGTTCGCCGGGTTCTACTATTGGTTCCCGAAGATGTCGGGGCGGATGTACAACGAGTTCCTCGGCCAGGTGCACTTCTGGGTGTTCTTCGTCGGCGTGAACGTGCTGTTCTTCCCGATGCACTTCCTCGGGCTGCAGGGTCAGCCGCGGCGCATGCCCGACTTCCAGGACGGGCTCGCGCACTGGAACCACATCGCGTCCGCCTGGGGCTATTCGATCATGGCGGCGGGGATGGCGGTGTTCTTCATCAACGTCCTGTGGTCGCTGTTCGCCGGCAAGAAGGCGCCCGACAATCCGTGGGGCGAAGGCGCGACGACGCTCGAATGGACGCTGTCGAGCCCGCCGCCGTACCATCAGTTCGAGACCTTGCCGATTATAGACGAGGGCGATGCCCATCATCACTGATCGACCCGGTCGACGCGAACGAGCGCCCCGGAAGCAATTCCGGGGCGCTTTTCGTTGGGCTAGGTGTTGAGGAACCGCCGTAGCGCGGCGACGTACTTTACCGGCTGTTCGTTCATCGTCAGGTGCGAACAGCCCGGGAAGACCTCGAGCCGCGACCCCGCAATCCCACGCTGGATCGTTTGGTGGCAATCGAGCGTGACCTCGTCGAACTCGCCGGTGGTGATGTAGGTCGGCAGCTTGATACGTCCGAGATCGGCGCGGCGGTCCCAGTCCTTGATAACGCCGGTGATGGTGAATTCGGTGGGGCCGTTCATCACGCGATAGGCGATCGATGTGGCGAGGTTCTTGCCCGTCGCTTGCGCTTCGGGCGGCCAGGGCGAGACGCGGCAGACGTGCAGGTCGTAGAATTGCTGGACCAGTGCCTGATATTCGGCACTGTCGGTCTTCCCCGCCGCCTCGAGCGCATGCAGTTTCGCGCCGCCGCCGTTGGGTAATGCGGCGATCAGCCGCTGTTGCCCCGCCATCGCCTGCGGGATGCTGGCAAGCGCGCCGCCGAGTATGAGCTTCTCGACTCCCGGGCGCTGGCCGGAGCAGAGATATTCGATCGCCAGCATCGACCCCCAGCTGTGGCCGTAGAGGATCACTCGATCGAGCCCGAGCGCTTTGCACACCGCATCGACTTCGTCGACCGAGCGCTGGATCGTGTAGATGCTTTCGTCCGCCGGACTGTCGGCGCGGCCGCAACCGAGTTGGTCGTAGAAAATGACCGGGCGCTGGTCGGCAAGCGCGCGCAAGGGAAGCAAATAATCGTGCCCCGCGCCCGGCCCGCCGTGCAGCGTGAGGAGCGGCGTGCCGCGCCCGTTCCCGACCTTCCTCCACCAGATCCGGCCACCCGGCACGTCGGCATGGCCTTCGCTGACCGGCACCGCCGCGCCAAGCGCGGGCGTGATCGCCAGTGCGCCGAGCCCGGCCACTGCTTCGCGGCGCGTGATCCGCATGATCTCTCTCCCCCTCTTCCCTAACGCGAAATCTATGCCCCCCGCGGCGACGAGTCGAATCTGGAGCGCCAGTACGCTTCCCTCCGGGCGCACAGGCGCTTATAGCGCTGCCATCCCATGACCACCGACACGATCGCCCTCCCCGCCGACTGGCGCGATTTCCTGGCGTTGACCAAGCCGCGCGTGATGACGCTCGTCGTGTTCACGGCGCTGTGCGGCATGCTCGCAGCACCGGGTACGATCCATCCGGTGATCGGGTTCACGGCGATCCTGTGCATTGCGCTGGCGGCGGGCGCGGCGGGGGCACTCAATCAATGGTACGAAGCGGACATCGACGCCAAGATGCGCCGCACCGCCAAGCGGCCGTTGCCAGCCGGGCGGATGGCCAAGCAGTCCGCGCTCCATTTCGGGGTCGGGCTGGGCGTGTTCTCGGTGCTGCTGATGGGGCTCGCGACCAACGTGATCGCGGCGGGTATCCTCGCGGTATCGATCCTGTTCTACGTGCTGGTCTATACGATGTGGCTCAAGCCGCGCACGCCGCAGAATATCGTGATCGGCGGCGCGGCCGGCGCGTTCCCGCCGCTGATCGGCTGGGCGGCAGTGACCGGCGGGATCGCGCCGCTCCCGGTCCTCCTGTTCGCGCTGATCTTCCTGTGGACCCCGCCGCATTTCTGGGCATTGGCGCTGTTCGTGAAGACCGATTACGCCAACGCCGGCATCCCGATGCTGCCCGTCGTCGCGGGCGAGCGCGCGACGCGGGCGCAGATCGGGCTGTACACGATCCCGATGGCGGTCGCGGCGATCGCGCCCTGGCCGCTCGGGCTGACCGGTGCGATGTACGGCGCGGTCGCGGTGATCGCGACCGGCTGGTTCGGTTTCCTCGCGTTGCGGGTCGCGGCACGCAAAACACGAGAGAGCGACACGATGCGCCCCGAAAAGCGGCTTTTCGCTTATTCGATCGTCTATCTCTTCGTGCTGTTCGGCGCGGTAGTGGTCGACCGCTGGTGGCTGGCATGACGCCCGACGAGGAAGAACGCCGGCTGGCCGCGCAGCGCCGCAACGCGCGCGTCATGGCGTGGCTGCTCGGTGGGTTCGCGATCCTGATGTTCGCGGTGTCGATCGCCAAGATCGGGCTGTTGCACTCATGAACCGGACCACCCGCACCGCGATGTTCGCCGTGATTGGCGTGTGCTGCTCGACCGGATTGGCCTGGGCCAGCGTGCCGCTTTACCGCCTGTTCTGCCAGGCGACCGGCCTCAACGGCACGACCGGGCGCGGGGTTCGCGCGCCGGGCGCGGTCGACGGCAAGATGACGATCGCGTTCGACACCAATGTCGCGCCGACGCTCAAATGGAAATTCGCGCCCGAAAACGAGCAGGAAACGATCGATATCGGCGCGCGCGACATGGCGTTCTTCACCGCGACCAACGTGTCCGATCACACCATTACCGGCACCGCGACCTTCAACGTCACCCCGGCGCAGGCGGGCATCTATTTCAAGAAGATCCAGTGCTTCTGCTTCACGCAGCAGACGCTCAAGCCCGGCGAGACGCAGCGCATGCCGGTGATCTTCTACGTCGACCCGGCGATCCTGAAAGACCCGGACGCGCGCGACATCCAGACGATCACGCTCAGTTACACGTTTTACCCGGTGGATTCCGCGAAAACTCCTAGCTAGAGCAAGTTGAGACCTGACAGGGAAACCGACACATGGCCGGCGCCAAGAACCACGATTACCACATCCTCAATCCCGATCCCTGGCCACTGATCGGCGCGTTTTCCGCACTGGCGATGGCGGCGGGCGGCATTGCGTGGATGCACGGCGGGCATGTCGGCCATCCCAACGGCGGCGGTTACCTGTTCTTCGCGGGCGTCGCCGGCGTGCTGTTCACGATGTTCTCGTGGTGGGGCAACGTGATCGGCGAAGCGCACAAGGGCGATCATACCCCCGTCGTCCAGCTTCACCTGCGCTACGGCATGATCCTGTTCATCGCGTCCGAAGTGATGTTCTTCGTCGGATGGTTCTGGGCATTCTTCGACTTCTCGCTATTCCCCGTGCCCGTCGTGTGGGACGCCGCATCGAAGAGCGCGAGTCTGGTGACCGACGCGACCGCCAAAGCCGCAGCGGTGTGGCCGCCGCACGGTATCGAGGTCATCAACGCGTTTCAGTTCCCGCTGCTCAACACTATCATCCTGCTCCTCTCCGGCACCACCGTGACCTGGGCGCACCACGCGCTGATCCACAACCAGCGCGGCGGCGCGATGAAGGGGCTGTGGGGGCTGATCGGCGTCGGCGAGAACGACAGCGTCAAGAAGGGGCTGTGGCTGACGATCGTGCTCGGCCTGCTGTTCAGCTCGATCCAGGCGTATGAATATTCGGAAGCGCCGTTCCCGTTCAAGGGCCTGAACTATGGCGCGTCGTTCTTCATGGCGACGGGCTTCCACGGCTTCCACGTGCTGATCGGGACGATCTTCCTAAGCATCAACCTGGTCCGCGTGTACAAGGGTGACTTCACCCCGAAGCAGCATTTCGGGTTCGAGGCGGCGGCCTGGTACTGGCACTTCGTCGATGTGGTGTGGCTGTTCCTGTTCGTCAGCATCTATGTCTGGGGCGGCTGGGGCGCACCGATCCACGCCGGCTGATGGCGGAAGCGCGACCCGATGCGGGCCCGGCGCCCGCGGTGGTTGCGCTGAAGGGATTGTGCCCGCGCTGCGGCGCGCCGACCTTGTTCGCCGGCTGGGCGCGCTTCGCGCCGAGGTGCAGCGCGTGCGGGCTCGATTTTAGCCGGTTCAATGTCGGCGACGGACCGGCGGCGTTCCTGACGCTGATCCTGGGCGCGGTGATCGTCGGACTGGCGATCTGGCTCGAGCTAGCGGTGCACCCCGCCTGGTGGGTGCACGTCATTTTGTGGATCCCGCTGACGGCGATCGCGGTGATCGGCGCGTTGCGCGTGTCGAAGGGCGCGCTCCTCGCGCTCGAATATCGCAACCGGGCCGGAGAAGCGATATGAAGCGGTTGCCGATCGTCCCGACGATCCTGGTCGTGCTCGCGGCGGCGGCGATGGTTGGGCTGGGCATCTGGCAGCTCCAGCGCCGGACCGAGAAGCTGGCGCTGCTGAACGCGCTGACCGCCAACCGGTCCAAACCGCCGATCGCGCTACCGATCCCGCCGATCGGCGACGATCTGCTGTTCCGCCACGCGAGCGCGCTGTGCCTCAAGCCCGTCAGCTTTGCGACCGAGGGCGCGGGGAGCGCCGGGTACCGCATCATCGCGCAGTGCAAGACCGGTGCCGAAGGCCCGGGGTTCGCGGTGCAGATCGGCACGACGCGCGACGTCGACTACAAGCCCAACTGGACCGGCGGCCCGGTTAGCGGAATGCTCGGCCATGCGCCGAGCCATTCGCCGCTGATCGCCGGGCTGTTCGGCAAGACGGTGCCGGGGCCGTTGTTGCTGATCGCCGACAAGCCCGCGCCTGGCCTCGCCGCCAACGCCATGCCGAGCATCGATTCGATCCCCAACAACCACCTCGCCTATGCCGTGCAATGGTTCGTGTTCGCGGGGCTGGCGCTGCTGATCTACGGCCTCGCGCTGCGCCGGCGCGCGCGCAAGGACTAGGCGATGCGCTACGTCAGCACGCGGGGGCGGGCACCCGCGCTCGATTTCCGCGACGTGACGCTGGCGGGGCTCGCAAATGACGGCGGGCTGTATCTGCCTGAAGCGTGGCCGACCCTGACGCGCGACGAGATCGCCGCGCTCGCGGGATTGTCGTATGTCGAGACCGCGGTGCGCGTGATGACGCCGTTCGTCGGCGATACGCTGAGCGAGGACGAGCTGCGCGCGCTCTGCACGCAAGCCTATGGCCGCTTCGCGCACGACGCGGTGACCCCGCTCGTCCAGCTCGACAACCGGTATTGGCTGCTCGAACTGTTCCACGGCCCGACGCTCGCGTTCAAGGACGTTGCGCTGCAACTGCTCGGATTGCTGTTCGAAAAATTCCTGACCGGCAGCGACCGCCCGCTGACTGTGGTCGGCGCGACCAGCGGCGACACCGGGTCAGCGGCGATCGACGCGGTGGCAGGGCGCGAGCAGGTCGAGATCTTCATGCTCCATCCCAAGGGCCGGGTGTCGGACGTCCAGCGGCTCCAGATGACCACAGTGCTCGCGCCCAACGTCCACAATATCGCGATCGAGGGCAGTTTCGACGACGCGCAGGCGCTGGTGAAGGCGATGTTCAACGCCAACGCCGCGGGGACGGGGCCGCTCGGGCACCTCCGGCTGTCGGCGGTCAATTCGATCAACTGGGCGCGGTTGATGGCGCAAGTGGTCTATTATTTCTACGCAGCCGTGCGATTGGGCGCGCCGGAACGCGCGGTCGCGTTCTCGGTCCCGACGGGCAATTTCGGCGATGTGTTCGCGGGCTATGTCGCGGCGCGGATGGGGTTGCCGGTCGCCAGGCTTATCGCCGCGACCAACGTCAACGATATCCTCCACCGCGCACTGTCGAGCGGTGATTACTCGGCGAAGGGTGTGGTCGCGACGCCGACTCCGTCGATGGACATTCAGGTCAGTTCGAACTTCGAGAGGCTGCTCTTCGACCTCGGCGGCCGCGACGGCGCGGCGATCGCAGCGCAGATGGCGGGGTTCGAAGCGTCGAAGGCGATGCGACTGAGCAATGCGCAGCGCGAGGGCGCGGCCGAGCTGTTCTCCAGCGCCCGCGTCGACCTCGACGACATGGCGCTGGCGATGCGCTGGGCGTGCGAGCGCGCGGGCCAGGTGATCGACCCGCACACCGCGATCGGACTGAGCGCCGCGCGTGCGGCCGATGGCGACGTGCCGGTGGTGGCGCTCGCCACCGCGCATCCCGCCAAATTCCCCGACGCGGTCGAGCGCGCGACCGGCGTGCGCCCGGTTCTGCCGGCGCGGATCGGCGACTTGTTCGAGCGGCAGGAACGCTACGAAACCTTGCCCGGCACGCTCGATGCGGTGGCCGGCTACATCGGTCGGGCCGCCGCGTCATGAAGCTCGACACGCTGATCGGCGAGCCTTGGGCCGATTACGGCCTGATCGACAGCGGGCACGGGCGAAAGCTCGAACGCTATGGCCGCTTCCGCTTCATCCGCCCCGAGCCGCAAGCGATGTGGGCGCCCGCGAGCGCCGACTGGCAGGCGGACGGCGAGTTCATCCCCGGCTCCGACGAGGAAGGCGGCGGCCGCTGGCAATTCACCGGGCAAGTGCCGCGCGACGGCTGGCCGATGAAATGGGACGACGTCGCCTTCACCGCGCAGACCACGCCGTTCCGCCACCTCGGCTTCTTCCCCGACATGGCGCCGGTGTGGAGCTGGATGCGCGAGCGGCTCGACGGCGTGGCGGAACCCGAGGCGCTCAATCTGTTCGGTTATACCGGCGTCGGCACGCTTGCGCTCGCGTCGCAGGGCGTGCGGATGGTCCATGTCGACGCCTCGAAGAAATCGGTCGAGGCCGCGCGGGCGAACGCGCGGTTGGCCGGACTTGACGACAAGCCGGTGCGCTGGATGGTCGACGACGCGACCAAGTTCGCCGCGCGCGAAGTGCGGCGCGGGCGGCGCTACGACGGCATATTGCTCGACCCGCCCAAGTTCGGCCGCGGGCCGGAGGGCGAAGTGTGGCGGCTCGAGGAGGGATTGCCCGGCTTGATCGCAGACTGTCGCAAACTGCTCGACGAAAAATCGCGGTTCCTATTCCTAACCGTCTATGCCGTCCGGATGTCGGCGCTGGCGATCGGCGAGCTGGTGAGTCAGGCGTTCGCCGACCTGCCCGGCAGGGTCGAGGCAGGAGAGCTAGCGGTGTGCGAGGAAGCGCGCGGGCTGCTGCTGCCGACCGCGATCTGGGCGCGGTGGTCGCGTTAGTCGAGCGGCGCCCGGATAGCGGCGCCGGCGACTAGCGGCGCGCCCGCGACCAGCAACAGACTGACCGCCGCCAGTAATTTGAGCGCGCCCGTGCCGCCGTCGAGGCTGCCCGCGCCGAAGATCAGTAGCGGGACCGCGAGCGGCAGGATCAGCAGTCCGGCGATCGCCCCCGCACCTCGCAAGGTGGCGGTAAGCGCGCCGACCGCAAGCGCCAGTGCCGCCAGCCCAGGCGTGCCGATCAAGAGGCTGAGCTCGACCCGAACCAAGGTGTCGCTCGGCAAGTCGAGCAATGCCGCGGCAGGCAGCGCGGCGAGCAGGATCGGCGGGGTGAAGCTTAGCCAGTGCGCGGCGAGCTTGGCGAAGGCGATGGCGGACGGCGACACGCCACGCACGAGCAACTGGTCGATCGTGCCGCTCGCCAGATCGGGCGCGACCAGCCGCTCGACCGGAATCAGCGCGGCGAGCAACGCGGCCGCCCACAACACCCCGCCGCCGATCCGCGCGAGCAACGCCGCATCGGGGCCGACCGCGAACGGGAACAGGATCGCGACGAGCAGGAAGAAGGCGACCGGCAGCAATGCGCCGCCGCCGATCCACGCGCGCCGCACGTCGCGGGCGATGAGCGGGAGGAGGCTCATATACCGAGCTCGATGACCTGCGCGTCGGGGAGCGCGATGGTCGAATGGCTCGCGACCAATACTACGCCGCCGCCTGCGCGGTGATGCGCGATGGCTGCCTCCAGCTGGCCAAGCGCGGCACCGTCGAGACCATTGGCCGGCTCGTCGAGCAGCCACACCGGTGCGCCGCTCGCGGCCACACGCGCGAACGCGGCGCGGCGGCGCTGGCCTGTCGACAGCAAGCGAACCGGCACGTCGGCCAGATCGGCCAGCGCGAGTTGGCCGAGCGCATCGGCAACCGCGCCCGCGCGATCGTCCAGCCGCGCCCAGAAGCCGAGCGCCTTGGCCAGCGGCAGTTCCTCGTCGAGCGACGCCGCTTCGGTCAGCAGCGCGCACGCCGCATCGCCTTCGACCCATCCGGCGGCCGGCCGCAGCAACCCGGCGGCGACGCGGATCAGGCTCGATTTGCCGGCGCCGTTGGGGCCGGTGACGAGCATCGCGCCACCCGGCTCCAGCGCGAACGACAGCGCCTCGAACAGCAATCGCCCGCCGCGCACGCACGTCAGGTCGTGGAACGCGAGGCTGCTCACGCCTCGTCCTCCAGCCGGTGCATGTCGTCGTCGGACAGCCCGAAATGGTGCCCGACCTCGTGAATCACGATGTGGCGCACCAGCGTCGCCAGATCCTCGCCGTCCGCCACCCATTCGTCGAGGATCGCGCGGCGATACAAGTGGATGCGGTCGGGCGGCGCCCCCGATTCCATCGACGATTTTTCGCCGATCGGGCGGCCGTGATAAACGCCGGTCAGGTCGTACGGATCCTCGATTCCGAGCGAATCGAGCGTCTCGTCGTCGGCATATTCCTCGACGATCAGCACGACATTGCCGAGATGCGCGGCGAATTCGGGCGGCAGCGACGCGAGCGTGGCGCGCGCGATCGCCTCGATCTCCCCCGCGCTCGGCGCGCGCTGCTCTTGCCCGCTCATCGCCAGCGGCATAGGCCGGGCAACAGGCACGCGGCAAGCAAGGGAGACGCGCGATGGTCGACCAATTGACCGAGGACGAACGCGCCGACGCGCTCGATGAGCTCGACGAGTGGGACTACGACGAATCGCGCGACGCGATCAGCCGCAGCTTCACCTTCGAGGATTTTTCGGAGGCGTTCGCGTTCATGACTCGCGTCGCATTGATCGCGGAGAAGGCCGATCACCATCCCGAATGGTCGAACGTTTGGAACCGCGTCGATATCACGCTCACCACGCACGACGCGGGCGGGCTCTCGGCGCGCGACGTGGCGATGGCCGAGGCGATCGACGCGCTCGTTGACTGAAAAATCCTTCCCGGGACGGGGAGGGGGACCGCCGGCGAAGCTGGTGGTGGAGGGGGCGGGCCGCGAGCGACGCGTCTGCGGCCCGCCCCCTCCGTCGCGCTACGCGCGCCACCTCCCCGTAAACGGGGAGGATTTATTCAGCGGCGATCCCGCGCCGCATCTGTTTCCTGATCCGCCCCGGCAGCCACTTCGCCGCGAACTTTAGCCGGAACGCGGTCTTGCCGACATAGGTGTGGACGGCATCGCCGTGTACCGCGCGCCATGCCGCCTCGGCGACATCCTCGACCGCGCTCAGCTCGAGACCCGCATCGGTCACGACATCGCGCACCGACCGGTTGCTGTTGCCGGCCGGCGTCTTGAGCAACGGCGTGTCGATAAAGGCGGGCACGAGATCGCGCACTTTGATCCCGTCGCCGAACCATTCGCCGTCGAGCCCTTCGGTCAGCGCGCGCACCCCGAACTTGGTCGCCGAATAGACGACGAGCCCCGACGACCCGTAGATCGCCGAGGCGCTCGCGGTGTTGAGCAGGCACGACCCCGGCGTTTTCTTCAAATAGGCATGCCCGATCTTCGCGCCGTTGAGCACGCCGCCCAGGTTGATCGCGACGACGCGGTCCATGTCCTCGAAGCTCATTTCGGCGATCGGCCCGCCGGTGCCGATCCCGGCATTGTTGAAGAGGACGTCGAGCCGCCCGCCGGTCTTCGCGGTGAAATCGTCGAGACTCACGACCCACGCGCCGCGATCGCGCACGTCCATCGTGTAGGTATCGGCCATCCCCGCGGACAGCATCCCTGCGGTTTCGCGCAGGCCGCTCGCGTTGACGTCGGCCAGCCCCACGCGCCAGCCCTCGCGCGCGAAGCGTTGCGCGACCGCCTGGCCGATGCCCGATCCGCCGCCGGTGATGAAGATCGCCTTTTGGGCCACAGCCGCCTCCCCTTGTCGTTTGCGCCCTCATCCCGCATCACGAGCGCGGATGCCAGCGCCTTCGCAACCCAGCGGTCCTTCGGTCGCCCTGAACGGCGTGACCAAGGCCTATGCGGACGGCACCATCGCGGTCGATAACGTCACGGTCGAAGTCGCGGGGGGCAGCTTCGTCGCGTTGGTCGGGAGCTCGGGGTCGGGCAAGTCGACATTGCTCAAGACGATCAACCGCCTGATCGAGCCGACCGCCGGGTCGGTCGCAATCGACGGCGCGGACGTGACGGCGGGCGACCCGTTCCGGCTGCGGCGGCGCGTCGGCTACGTGTTCCAGAATGTCGGGCTGTTCCCACACATGACCGTGGCGGAGAATGTCGCGATCGGCTTGCGGCTGGAGGGCCAGGCCAAGCCCGCCGCGCGCGTCGCCGAATTGCTCGCGCTGGTCGAGCTGCCCGCCGATTTCGCGAGCCGCATGCCCGACGCGCTGTCGGGCGGCCAGCGCCAGCGTGTCGGGGTGGCGCGCGCGCTGGCGACCGAGCCCAGACTGCTGCTGATGGACGAGCCGTTCGGCGCGCTCGACCCGGTGACGCGGGGGTCACTCGGCAGCGCGATCCGCGCATTGCACGACCGGCTCGGGCTGACCACGATCATGGTCACGCACGACATGGCCGAGGCGCTGATCCTCGCCGACCGCGTGCTGGTGATGGACCAGGGCCGGATCGTCGCCGACGCCGCGCCGCGCGCGTTGCTGGCGGGCGAGGGCGGTGAAGCGGCGCAGGCTCTCGTCGCGGTGCCGCGCGAGCAAATGCGGCAGCTGGGCGCGCTGGAGGCCGGAGTGTGAACGACTTCGCTCTAATCCTCCCCGGGACGGGGAGGTGGCAGCCGCAGGCTGACGGAGGGGGCGGGCCACGATCGAATCGTGTTCGGCCAACCCCCTCCACCACCGACCTGCGGTCGGCGGTCCCCCTCCCCGTAAACGGGGAGGATTTATGAGCGACTTCCTCGACGCCCTGTCGCGTGCGCCCGATCTGCTCGCGCAGCATTTGTTGCTGGCGATGAGTGCGCTGGTGCTCGGGATCGTGCTCAGCCTGCCGCTCGCGGTGTGGTCGGCACGCGTGCCGACGGTCGGCAGGATCGCTATGGGGTTCGCCAGCCTCGTTCAGACGATCCCCAGCCTCGCGCTGCTCGCGCTCTTCTATCCGCTGCTGCTGTCGCTCTCGACCCTGGTCGGTGGCGGCATTCCCGCGCTCGGCTTCCTTCCCTCGCTGCTCGCGCTGACGCTCTACGCGCTGCTGCCGATCCTCAGGAACGGCGTCACTGGGTTGACCGGGATCGACCCCGCCGTAATCGAAGCAGCCGACGGCGTCGGGATGACCGCGTGGCAGAAGCTTCGGCTGGTCGAAGCGCCGCTCATCGCGCCCGTGCTGATGGCGGGGATCCGCACCGCGGCGGTGTGGACGATCGGCGCGGCGACGCTCTCCACCACGGTCGGGCAGCCGAGCCTCGGCGACATGATCTTCGCTGGGCTGCAGACGCAGAATTGGGCGCTGGTGCTCGCCGGGTGCTTCGCGGCGGCGGGGCTGGCGCTCGCGGTCGATGCGCTGCTCGGCGTGATCGAGCACGGCATCGCCAGGCGCAAGCGCGGTCGCGTGTGGGTCGCGTGTGGGCTGCTCGCGGCGGGGGTCGTCGTCGCGCTGGCCCCCATGCTGCCCGCCGCCGAACCGACCGTCACGATCGGCGCCAAAGGATTTTCCGAGCAATATATCCTCGCCCGCCTGATCGGCCGCCGGCTCGAGGCGGCAGGGTATCGCGTGCGGTACAAGGACGGGCTCGGCTCGGGCGTGATGTTCGCCGCGCTGACGTCGGGCGATGTCGACGTCGCGGTCGATTACACCGGCACGATCTGGACCAACGAGATGAAGCGCGCCGACAATCCGCCGCGCGACGCAATGCTCGCAGCGATCGCGCAGTGGGAAGGGACAAAGGGTCTCGACCTGCTCGGGCGGCTCGGGTTCGAGAATGCCTATGCCTTCGCGATGCGCGGCGACCGGGCCAAGGCGTTGGGCATCGCCAGCCTGGATGATCTGGCGGGGCACGCGGGCGACCTGACCTTCGGCAGCGACCCCGAATTCCTCGAACGCCCCGAATGGAAATCGGTGCGCGCCGCCTATGGCATGCGCTTCGGCGCGGCCAATGCGTACAGCCCGACCTTCATGTACCGCGCCCTGGCGAGCGGGCGGGCGGACGTGATCTCCGCCTATACCTCCGACGGTCGGATCGCCGCCGACAAGCTCGTCGTGCTGACCGACCCGCGCCACGCCATTCCCAATTACGACGCGATCCTGACGCTGTCGCCGCAGCGCGCGCGCGACGCGCGCGCGGTCGCCGCGCTCAAGCCGCTGATCGGGCGAGTCTCGGTCGAGGCGATGCGCGAGGCGAATTACCTGGTCGACCGCGACACCGGGAAGCTCAGCCCCGACGCCGCGGCGCGATGGCTCGAAAAGAAGATCGGGCTTTAGAAGAACAACTTCCTGATCCCGACCCGCACCGTCCGCCCCAGCGGGTCGAGATAATCAGGCTGATAGCTCACCGGCGTGATGCCCGTCGCGTCGCGCACGCGCTGGCGCGAATCGAACAGATTGTCGACGCTGACGACGAAGCGCGTCCCGATCAGCCACTTGTGCTTGGCAATCAGGTCGAGCCGCGTGGTGGGATCGAAGAACAACCGCAGGTTGGCGGTCGCCAGGCTCGAGAAATTGAGCGTGGTCGGCGCAAGCGCAGTGCCGCCGATGACTCGCGTCCCACTCTGCCAATTGACCGACAGCCGCGCGCCGATACCGTTGTTGGTATAGCCGGCCTGCGCCTCGATCTCGTGCCGCGACTGGCCGCCCGATCCGATCGCGCCGCCGTTCAACAGGTCGATGACCGGCACGCCCGGCGCGATTTCCACGCGGTCGGTGAAGTGCCAGGTGTGATAGAGCGCGAATTGCAGTCGGCCGCCGCCCCCGCCCGGTCCGCCACCGCCGAACCCGCCGCGGCCACCGCCGCCGCCGCGGAAACCGCCGCCGCCGCCGGGGCGGCCGCCGTCAGGGCCGCCCGGTGCGCCGCCAGTGGCATTGGCTGGCGGCGGGGCGCCGTCCGCCGGTGGCGGGGTTCCGGCCGCAGGCGACGTCGGCGCAGTGCCTTGCCCGCGCTGGCCGCCCTGACCACGGAATCCCTGCGCTAGCGTCCCGCCGAAAACGCTCGGCTGGTTCGCGAGGCTGCGCAAGCCCGCCAGCGCCGGACGCGGATCGGGACCGGTGCCCGCGCGGAACGCTTCGATCTGCTTCTGTAGCTTCGACTTGATCGGCTTCGAGAAATTGATCCCCCAACGCAGCTGCGATTGCTCGGTCCGCGCGAAGTTTACCGGTCGCGCGTCGATCATGGTCAGCGGGAAGGTGCCGTCGGGATCGGCAATCGTGCTGCGCGTGAACCGCCCCGGGAACGCCGCCTCGATCTGCGCGGTCGCCGCCGGGAAGCTCGCGATCGCGTTGCGCGTCGACGATTGATTGTAATTGGCGGTGAAGGTCAGGTCGGTCTTGGTGAACGGCTTGAGCGTCAGGCCCAGCCGGAAGGTGTGCTTGCTGTCGGCGAGCAGGAACGGGTTACCGCCCTGCCGGCTCGTCACGGTGTCGGTCTTGCCGGTGGTATAGTCGAAGATGCGGACGTTGGGCGTGTCGATGACCGGCGCGCCGAGCTGGGTCGCCGACGGGGCGTCGTCCTGGTGGGTGACCGACGCGATCAACCGCACGCCGGTGAACGGCGACCAGTTGGCGCCATAGCCGATCGTCTTGAGCGTGCCGAAATCGGAAACCTGGTCGAGCGCGAAATTGCCGTTGATCGACAGGTCGCCGAGGAACGCGAGCACGTCCTTCGACTTCTTGGCGATCGGCACGTCGATGTTGATCTGGCCATTGCCGACGTTGCGCGTGATGCTGCCGCTCTGGTTGACCCCGAAGCGCGACGAGCGGCTGTCGAGCCGCGACAACGACCCGCCCAGCCGGACGCTGGTCACCACGTCGCCGGCGGGCATCTTGAACAGCGTGCCGTTGAACAGCGCATCGACCCCGCCGGTGTTCGAGGTCGAGAAGCCGCGATTGGCGGCAGGCACGCCAACGGCCCCGGCGTCGGTGAAGGTCTGGCTGTCGACGCGGTCGTAGTTGCCGGTCAGCGACCATTGCCAGGTACCGATCTGGCCGTTGGTGGTGCTGCCGAGATGATAGGTCAGCGCGGTGTTGCGCTGACCCAGCGCGTAGAGTGCGCCCGGATTGGTCAGTGGCAGCCCCTGGAGCCCGTCCGATTCGGTGTAGGCGAACGTGCCGTTGAGCGTGGTCGAAGCCTTGCCGATCGGCTTGGCCAGCACGCTGCCGAGGTTGAACGTGCGCGAGAACGGCGTCAGCGTGCGGAACGGGCGCTGGTCGACCATGCCGGCCGCCGGCGGGTCGATGTCGCGCTCGCTTTCGAGCAAGGCCGAGGTCTGCGTATAGCCGATGTGAGTTGTGAACCGGCTGTCGCGATTGATGTTGAGGATGTCGAGCGCGCCGCCGGGGGTCACGCTCCCGCCCTCGGTCGCGGCCTTGATCCCGGCTTCCGCGGTCAGCGCGCGGAAGCGCCGGCGCAGCACGAAATTCACCACCTTCTGGTCGGCGTGATAGCCGTATTTGAGCGCGACTTCCTCGGGCAGGATGTCGACCCGCGCGATCGCTTCGGCGGGCAGGTCGCGGATTTCGGCGAAGCTCGAGATGCGCTTGCCGTTGAGCAGGATGACCGGCGGGCCGCCGCCGCCGCTCTGCGTCTGCGGCGCGAGTTCGGTCAGCAGGTCGCTGACGCTGCTGACGCCGTACGAGCGGATGTCGGCGGGGCCGAGTTGCACCTCGGGCGGAATGTCGCCGATCACCGATCCGGGCAGCTTGACCGTGCCGGTGATGATGATGTCGGGCTCGTCGCTGACGCTCGAATCGTCCTGCGGCGGGGGCGCGGCGGACGGGGTCGGCGTCGGAGCGGGGGCCGGCGTCGGCGCGGGTGCGGTCTGGGCGTGCAGCGCCGTGGGCGCGATTCCGCTGAGCAACAGGGCAAGGCTGAACGATCGGCGCATTGGTACGTTGTTTTCCGCTACTGGTCGGGGATACGATCCCCTATAACTCAATTGTCGCAGAAATGTGCCCGTTCTGGCCGGGTGCGGGGAGGGACGATGCGGATCACGGTCAACGGGACGACGCACGAGGTCGAGGTCGATGTCCGCACGACGCTGCTCGACCTGTGCCGCGAGCATCTCGGGCTGACCGGAGCGAAGAAGGGGTGCGACCACGGGCAGTGCGGCGCGTGCACGATGCTGGTCGAGGGACGGCGAATCAATGCGTGTTTGAGCCTCGCGGTGATGCACGATGGCGATGAGGTGACGACGATCGAGGGGCTGGGGACGCCGGACCATCTCCACCCCTTGCAGGCCGCGTTCGTCCGGCACGATGGGTTCCAGTGCGGTTATTGCACACCAGGACAGATCTGTTCGGCGAAGGGGATGCTCGACGAAGTCGCGATGGGCTGGGCGAGCCATGTCAGCGGCGATCTCGACGACGTGACGCTGACCGACGCCGAAATCCGCGAGCGGATGAGCGGCAACATCTGCCGCTGCTCGGCCTATCCGACGATCGTCGATGCGATCCGTGAGGTGGCGGACGCATGAAGCCGTTCGACTTCTTGCGCGCCGACAGCGTCGATGCGGCGCTGGCCGCGGGGGCGGCGGGCGCGCGCTATATCGCGGGCGGGACCAACCTGGTCGACCTGATGAAGCTGCAGGTCGAGACGCCCGAGCGGCTGGTCGATATCGGGCGGATCGGGCTCGATACGGTCGAAGAGCTGAAAGGCGGCGGCGTGCGGATCGGCGCGCTGGTGCCGAACAGCGACCTCGCCGCGCATCCGCTGATCCGCTCGCGCTACCCGGTCCTGGCGCGCGCGCTGCTCGCCGGCGCGTCGGCGCAATTGCGCAACAAGGCATCGACCGGCGGCAATCTGCTCCAGCGCACGCGCTGTTACTATTTCTACGAGACCGCCGCACGCTGCAACAAGCGCGAACCCGGCAGCGGGTGCGACGCGATCGGGGGCTTCAACCGAATCCATGCGGTGCTCGGCGGGTCGGCCAATTGCATCGCGACGCATCCGTCGGACATGGCGGTGGCGCTGCTCGCGCTCGACGCGGTTGTGGTGACGGCGCGGCCGGGCAGCGAGGGGCGGCGGGTCGCGCTCGGCGACCTCTATCGCCTGCCCGGGGACACGCCGCAGATCGAGACCGTCCTGGAACCGGGCGAACTGATCACCGCGATCGACCTCCCCGCGCCGCCGCCCGGGCGCCAGCTCTACCGCAAGGTCCGCGACCGCGCGTCCTATGCCTTCGCACTCGTGTCGGTCGCGGCCGTCGTCGCGGTCGAGGACGGCACGATCACCGCGCGGCTCGCGTTCGGCGGGCTCGCGCCGATGCCGTGGCGGAGCGCCGAAGCCGAAGCGGCGCTGGTCGGTCAGCCCGCTGGCACTGCCGCATTCGAGGCCGCCGCCCACGCGCTGCTCAAGGATGCGCGAGGCTATGGCCACAACGATTTCAAGATCGTCCTCGCCCGCCGCACGCTGATCGCGACTCTACGCGACCTGACCGCCTAATTGCCTTCCCGCTTGCGGGAGGGGAAAAGTCAATTCACCCGGTCGAAATGCAGCGCGCGCTGCACCGGGTCGATCGACGCCAGCCGCACGCGTAACGCGTCGCCCGGCTCGACGTTCTTCGCATCGACCCGCGCGACCACGGGCAGGTCGCTCAACTGGATTCGCGCGCCGCGCTCGTCGAGGTCGGTGACGACCGCTCCGAACAGCTCGCCCTCACGCCCCTTGAGCAATACCGTCTCGGCCAGGTCGATCACCGCGCGGTCGATGCGCCCGCCGAGCGAATCGGCCTTGGCCATCACCGCGGGCAGTTTCGCGAACGCGTCGTTCACGCTATCGGGCACCGGTTCGCCATTGGCGATCGCCAGCGCCGCCATCACGACATAGCGGTCGGCGAGCCGGCGCAAGGGGGCGGTAGCGTGCGAATAGGTCGCCGCCATCGCCGAATGCCAGGGCACGACGCCCGCGCGGTACGGTACGTACGACGCGCCCTGCCCTGCGCGGCGGACCGCGAGCATGAACGCGGCTTGCTTGGGGTCGGCGGGGTCGAGCGTGCGCTCGAACTGGTCAAGGCTCTCGGCGTCGGGCCAGGTCAGCCCGAACGCGGTCGCGGTGTGGCGCAACCGGCGCACCGCGCCGTCGTCGGGCGCGGCCATCACGCGGAACAGCCCGGTGTGATGCGCCTGGAGCGCGTCGGCGACCGCCAGGTTGGTCGCGAGGCTCATCGCGGCGTTGCGCAGTTCGGACGGCAATTGCGGCTGGAGCACGAGTTCGTACCCGCCGCCCGCGACCGCATCGACTTCCTGTTCGGGCGGATCGACCCGCGCCGCGCCGCGCGCGTCCTCGGCCGCCTGGATGCGGTTCGCGAGATCGACGAATCCGGGCGGCAGGTCGGCGTCGGCGACGGTCTCGTACGCCAGCTTGTCCGCGTTCCGAATGATCGCGCGTTCGGCTCCGTCGAGCTTCACGCCGCCGTCGGGCGCGACGCGGACGGTGAAGATAATCGCGGGGCGCGGGCCGTCGGGGAGCAGGCTCGCCGCGCCCTGACTCAGCACCGGCGGATAGAGCGGCGCCTTGCCGTCGGGCAGGTAGAGCGTTTCGCCACGCGTCCACGCCTCGGTATCGATCGCGCCGCCGTCGTCGACGAACCACGCGACGTCGGCGATCGCGTAATGGAGCAGCAAGTCGCTCCCCGCCGCTTCGATCGCGAACGCCTGATCGAGGTCGGTCGAGCTCGCCGGGTCGAGCGTCACGAAGCGCATCTCGGTGCGGTCGACATGCGCGGTCGGCGCGCGCTTCGCGGCCTCGTCGGCGGCGGCGAGCACCGCTGGCGGAAACGAGTCGGGCACCTGGAATTGCGTGCGGATCGCGGCGAGGCCGCGGCCCAGCGCGTTGTCGGGATCGACGATCGCTTTCATCGCCAGCCGCTATAGACGCCATGGCCTTGCTGTCGAGCGGTGCTAGAGGCGGGCGATGCGGCGCGCGTTTTTCCTGGTGGCGATGACGTGGCCGACGTGCGGCTGGGCGCAATCCACGTCGCCGGCCGCGCCGCCGCCCGAACCGGACATCGTCATCCTCGGGCGCGGGCTCGACCTGCCGCCGGGGACGCCGGCCTATGGCGCGACGGTGATCGACCGCGACCGGCTGACCAACGACGCGTCAGGGCGGGTCGAGGGCGTGCTGAGCGACGTCGCGGGGTTCCAGCAATTCCGCCGGTCGGACAGCCGATCGGCCAACCCCTCGGCGCAAGGCGCCACTTTGCGCGCGCTCGGCGGCAATGCGTCGAGCCGGACACTGGTGCTGCTCGACGGCGTGCCGGTCGCCGATCCGTTCTTCGGCTATATCCCGTTCAACGCGCTGACCCCCGACCGGCTCGCGGGCATTCGCGTGACGCGCGGCGGCGGGTCGGGGCCGTTCGGGTCTGGGGCGGTCGCGGGGACGATCGAACTGGTCAGCGCCGACCGGAGCAATTTGCCGCCGGTCGCGGGTGAGGCGTTCTACGGCAGCCGCAACTCCGAAGATCTGTCGGCCAGCCTGTCGCCGACGTTCGGGCGCGGATTCATGAGCGTCTCAGGCCGATTCGAGCGCGGCGACGGGTTCCAGACCACGCCCGCCGACCAGCGCGTCGCCGCCACCGTGCCCGCGCGCTACCGCGACTGGTCGGCGGGGGTGCACGCAGTGATGCCGGTCGGCGACGCGGCCGAGCTGCAGGTGCGCGGGCTTGTGTTCGGCGACAATCGCACGTTGCGGTTCAGGGGCGCGGATTCGAGCTCGGAGGGCGAGGATGCGAGCGTCCGGCTGGTCGCGCGCGGGCGCTGGCAGGTCGACGCGCTCGCCTATCTCCAGGCGCGCAATTTCAGCAACAAGGTGATCAGCGCAACCAGCTTCAAGCTGACGCTCGACCAGCGCGACACGCCCTCGACCGGGATCGGCGGCAAGATCGAGCTGCGCCCGCCGGTCGGGGCGAACCAGGTGCTCCGCATCGGCGGCGACGTGCGGCTGGCCGAGGGCGTGCTGGCGGAGGATGCCTATGGCGCGACGGGCACCGTGACGGCGCGGCGCAACGCCGGCGGGCGGACGAGCGTCGCGGGACTGTTCGTCGAGGACGACTGGAAGATCGGGCGGCTGGTGCTGACCGGTGGCGCGCGGGTCGATCGCTGGAGCATCGCGGGCGGCTTCTTTCGCGAGCGCGACGGCAATGGCGTGCCCAGCGTCGCGAACGTTTTCCCCGACCGCACCGGCACCGAAGCGACCGGGCGCGGCGGGCTGCTGTTCCACGCCACGCCCTGGGCCGATCTGCGCGCGGCGGCCTATACCGGCTTCCGCCTGCCGACGCTCAACGAACTGTACCGCCCGTTCGTCGTCTTCCCGATCACGACGCAGGCCAACGCCGGCCTGTCGGCTGAGCGGCTGCGCGGGGTCGAGGGCGGGGTCGACCTTCGCCCTGCGCCCGGGCTGAAGCTGAGCCTGACCGCCTTCTACAACCGCCTCGGCGACGCCATCGCCAACGTCACGGTCGGCCCCAATCTGCGCCGCCGCGAGAATGTCGACGCGATCGCCGCGAAGGGGATCGAGGCGAGCCTGACGTGGCGGCGCGGCGCGGTGTCGCTGTCGGCGTCCTACGCGTTCAACGACAGTCGCGTGGTTGCCCCCGGCACCGCGCTCGATCGCCTTGTCCCCGCGCAAAGCCCGCGCCATGCCGGCAGCGCGACGCTCGCTTGGTCGCCCAAATCCGGCGCGCTGGTGTCGCTGACCGCGCGCTATGTCGGCGCTCAGTATGAGGACGATCTGCAGACCAACGTCCTGCCCGCCGCGACCACGGTGGATGCCGTCGCGCGGCTGCCGATCGGGCGACGCTTGTCGTTGATCGCCCGCGCCGAAAACCTGTTCGATGAGGCGGTGGTGACGCGCAACCAGGCGGGGTCGATCGATCTCGGCACCCCTCGCACCGTGTGGATCGGTATCCGTTTCGGCGAGTGACCGAATCGGCTATGGCGGCGTCATGGCCGAGTTCTTCGACTCCCTGTCCGACCAGCATGTCGCGTTCGTCGCGCGCCAGCCGGTATTCTTCGTCGCCACCGCCGCCGCCGAAACACGGATCAACCTCAGCCCCAAGGGCATGGATTGCTTCCGCGTCCTGTCGCGATCCCAAGTCGCGTATCTCGATGTCGCCGGATCGGGGAACGAGACCAACGCGCATTTGATCGCCGACGGGCGCATCACGATCATGTTCTGCGCGTTCGACAATCCCGCGCTGATCCTGCGCCTTTATGGCCGCGGCGCGCCGGTGCTGCCGCAGGATGCCGGTTGGGGAGAGCTTGCCGCGCATTTCACCCTGCTGCCGGGGACGCGCCAGATTTTCGTGGTCGACGTCGATCAGGTCCAGACCAGCTGCGGCTGGGGCGTGCCGCACATGAGCTTCGACCGCGAACGCGAGACGCTGAGCAAATATCACCGCCAGCACGACGAGGCGGTCCGTGCCGCCAAATACGCAGCGCGCACCCAAAGCATCGACGGCCTGCCCGTGCGCAACCCAACCCAGGCGCCGCAGCAGCAACAGCAATGAGTTTAGTCGAGCTCGGCCGCTACAACCGCAACGAGGCGATGATCATCATCGGGCGGCTCGACAGCGAGGGGATCGACGCGATCAGCTTCGACGGCAACGCGTCGATCGCCGACGGGAGTTATTTCCTGATCCCTGTGCGGGTGATGGTCGAAGCTGCCTAACAAATAGGCATCTGTTCGCAGGTGCACAAATTTTGACGCATCCGTAACATTTCCTTACGCGATTCCGCCTGAAAACGCGGCTTTTTGACTCTGGCACGTACCTTGCGACGCAACATCCGGATAAAACCGGAAGGGGCGCGGGTGAAGCTGATCATTGCCATCATCAAACCGTTCAAGCTCGACGAGGTGCGCGAGGCGCTGTCGGGCGTCGGCGTCGCGGGGATGACCGTGACTGAGGTCAAGGGGTTCGGCCGGCAGAAGGGCCAGACCGAAATCTACCGCGGGGCCGAATACAGCACGAACATGGTGCCCAAGATCAAGATCGAGATCGTCTGCGGCTCCGACCTGGTCGGCGGCGTGGTCGAGGCGATCCAGGCGTCGGCCAACACCGGCGCGATCGGCGACGGCAAGATTTTCGTGCTCGACGTGGGCCAGGCGGTGCGCATCCGCACCGGCGAAACCGACGACAGCGCGCTGTGAGGGGGAAGCTGATGACGAATAGGAAGAAGACTGCCGCGCTCGGCCTCGCTGCAGTGGCATTGTTCGCCGCGCTTCCCGCCTGGGCGCAAGGCGCAGCCCCCGCGCCCACGGTGAACAAGGGCGACACCGCGTGGATGATGACCTCGACCGTGCTCGTGCTGATGATGATCGTACCCGGTTTGGCGCTGTTCTACGGCGGCCTCACGCGCGCGAAGAACATGTTGTCGACCATGACTCAGATCGGCGCGGTCGCTGCGCTCGCGATGCTGATCTGGGTGATGTGGGGCTATACGATGGCGTTCGGCGACGGCGGGGGCGAGTTCATCTCCGGCTTCGGCAAGGCGTTCCTCAAGGGCATCACCCCCGATTCGACCGCGGCGACCTTCACTGCCGGGGTCGCGATCCCCGAATATGTCTTCATCTGTTTCCAGATGACCTTCGCGGCGATCACCGTGGCGCTGGTGCTCGGGTCGGTGGTCGAGCGGATGAAGTTCTCCGCCGTCATGGTGTTCGGCGCGATCTGGCTGACGATCGTCTATTTCCCGATCGCGCACATGGTGTGGGCGTCGGGGGGCAAGTTCTTCAAGATGGGCGCGCTCGATTTCGCGGGCGGGACGGTGGTGCACATCAACGCGGGTGTCTCGGCGCTGGTCGCCGCGCTGATCCTCGGCAAGCGGATCGGCTACCCGACCGAGCGGATCGTCCCGCACTCGCTGACGATGACCGGGATCGGCACCGGCTTGCTGTGGGTCGGCTGGTTCGGGTTCAACGCGGGCTCCGCGCTGGAGGCGAACGGTTCGGCCGCGCTCGCGATGATCAACACCTTCGTCGCGACGGCGTCGGCGGGGCTGTTCTGGATGCTGGCGGAGCGGGTCAACGGCCATAAGGGATCGGCGCTGGGTTTCTGTTCGGGGATCGTCGCGGGGCTGGTCGCGGTGACGCCGGCGGCGGGCAATTCGGGGCCGTTCGGCGCGATCGTGCTCGGCGCGGTCGCCTCGGTAGTCTGCTTCTACGCGGTGTCGGTGCTCAAGCCCCGGCTCGGCTATGACGACGCGCTCGACGCGTTCGGGGTGCACGGCATCGGCGGGATGATCGGCGCGCTCGGCACCGGTGTGGTCTACGCGCCGACGCTCGGCGGCCCGGGCAAGCCCGATTTCGACATGGCGCACCAGTTGGTCGTGCAGTTCGAGACGGTCGGGACGACGATCGTCTGGGCCGCGCTCGGCACCGTCGTCGCGATCTATGCCGCCAAACTGGTCACCGGCCTGCGGGTTTCGGCGGATGTCGAGCGCGAAGGCCTCGACCTCGGCGAACACGGCGAGCGCGCGTACAACTGATCTGAAGAGGTTCCTCCTGCGGACACACTTGGCTGGTGGCGAAAGTCACCGGCCATTTTTTATTCAACCCTCTCCCTTTGGGAGAGGGTCGAGCAGCGAAGCTGCGAGGGGTGAGGGTAGGGTCGAGCCGCTTCGTTGCTGCCCTCACCCTTCCGTCGCCTTCGGCTCCTCCCTCCCTCTCCCAAAGGGAGAGGGTTAAAGGTCGGCCTTCACGAAATCGGCGCAGCGTTCGCCGATCATGATCGACGGCGCGTTGGTGTTGCCGCTGACCAGCTTGGGCATGACCGAGGCGTCGGCGACGTACAGCCCCTCGACTCCGCGCACGCGCAGTTGCGGGTCGCACACCGCGTCCGCGTCGCTCCCCATCCGCGCGGTGCCGACCGGGTGATAGACCGTGTCCGCCCGCGCGCGGATCAGGCGGTCGAGCGCGTCGTCGTCGTCGAGATCGATCGGGTACCGGTCCTTCGCGCCGTGGCGCGCGAGCGGCGGGCTGGCGAGGATGCGGTACATCGCGCGCACGCCCGCCTTCATCACCGCCATGTCGCGCTCGTCGGTCAGGAAGGCGGGGTCGATCAGCGGCGCGTCGCGCACGTCGGCCGACGCCAGCCGCACGGTGCCGTGGCTTTCGGGCCGCAGCACGCAGACGTGGCACGAAAAGCCGTGCGCCTTCACCGCGGTGCGGCCGTGATCCTCGAGCACCACGGGCACGAAATGGAACTGGACGTCGGGCGCAGGACTGCCGGGGAGCAAGGTCAGGAACCCGCCCGCCTCGGCGAAGGGCGACGTCATCACGCCCTCGCGCTTGCGCAGCCAGCGCACCAATTCCTTCAGCATCGTGAGGTTGCCGACGAACGACTGCCCCAAGAAATAGCGCCCCGGCACCTCGAACGCCGCGACGTAATCGACGTGATCCTGCAGGTTCGCGCCGACTTGCGCGCGATCGACGAGCGGCTTGACGCCATGCTCGGCGAGGTGCGCCGCGGGGCCGATCCCCGACAGCATCAGCAATTGCGCGGTGCCGAACACCCCGCCCGCGAGCACGACCTTCTTCGCGCGGACCACCTTCTGCTCGCGGCCGCGCAGATAGGCGACGCCCCACACCTTGCCGTCCTCTAACAGCACACGTTCGGCTGTCGCGTCGGTGACGATCGAGAAATTGGGCCGCGACAAAGCGGGCTCGACATAGGCGCGCCCGGCGGTCCAGCGTTCGCCACCCTTCTGCGTCACTTGATACAGCCCGACGCCTTCCTGCCGCGCGCCGTTGAAGTCGTCGTTGCGCGGGATTTGGAGGCTCGCCGCCGCCTCGACGAACTCCTTGCTGCCGGCATGCGCCCAATGCTGGTCGCTGACGGTCAGCGGACCGTCGCCGCCGTGAAATTCGTCCGCCCCGCGCTCATTCGCCTCGGCGCGCTTGAACACCGGAAGTACGTCGGCATAGCTCCAGCCGTCGCATCCCAGTGCCGCCCAATTGTCGTAATCCCAGGCGGCACCCCGGATGTAGAGCATCGCGTTGATCGCGCTCGACCCGCCGAGCCCGCGCCCGCGCGGCTGATACCCGCGCCGCCCGTTCAACCCCTTTTGCGGCACGGTCTCGTACGCCCAATTGGTCTTGGGCGTCTGCTTGCCCATGAAGCCGGGGACGCGGGTGATCAGCCCGGTGTTGCGCCCGCCCGCCTCGAGCAAGGCTACCGAGTGGCGGCCGTCCTCGCTGAGCCGTCCCGCCGCGGCCGCGCCGCCCGATCCGCCCCCGACGACGACGATGTCGGCTTGTTCCACGCATCCTTCTCCCGCTCGCGCTGCTCCCACAGCGCCTTGATGCTCTCGCTCGTCTCGCGGCTGCCGTCATGGCTCCACCCCGGCGGCTTGACCATGTAATTCCACTTGGCCTTCAGCGTCGGCGCCGCCCACACGTCCTTGGCGATCCCGATCCATTCGTGGAACGCCGACCACACCACATTGAACGTCCCCAGATTCTTGACGATGCCGTAGCGCGGTTTCTCTTCGTCGAGCTCGGGCGTGAACGTGCCGAACATCTTGTCCCACACGATGAACACGCCGGCGTAATTCATGTCGAGGTAGCGCGGGTTGGTCGCGTGGTGGACGCGGTGGTGGCTCGGCGTGTTCATGACGGCCTCGAACCAGCGCGGCATCCGGCCGATCACCTCGGTGTGGATCCAGAACTGATAGATCAAATTGATGCCGCCGACGAACGCCAGCATCGCGGGCGGAAAGCCGACCAGGAACAGCGGCAGCTTGATGATGAAGGTCAGCCCGAAGAACCCGGTCCAGGTCTGCCGCAGCGCGGTCGAGAGGTTATAGTGCTGGCTCGAATGGTGGACGACATGCGCCGCCCACGCCCAGCGGATGCGGTGCCCCGCGCGGTGGATCCAGTAATAGCCGAGGTCGTCGAGCACGAACGCGAGCACGAACGCCCACCAGGTGTAGCCGATGTCGAACAGGCGGTATTGGTAGAAGAACAATGCGATCGCGAGGAACAGCCCGCCGGTCAGGATGCCGGCGATCGTGCTGCCGAGCCCCAGCGCCAGGCTGGTGAGCGTGTCGTTGGGCTCGTAGCGGCGGCGGTCGCGGATTCGCGCGACGATGATCTCGATCAGCACGAGCAGCACAAAGCCCGGCACGGCGATGTCGACCGGGTGCATGTCGGCGAGGAAGTGCAGGTCCATGGGGCCGCTGCTTACACCAGTGTCAGTGGCGCTTCCAGCCCGCGCACTTCATCGGCGGTGATCCCGAACAGGACGACTGGCCCGAACAGCTTTTCGCCGGTCTGCACCGTCGCACCCTCGACCGCTTCGTAGATCCGCAAGGGTGGCACGAGCCGCCGCACCGCGACTTGCGCGCCGTGGCGCTTCAACACCGCGATCGCGCCGCGCCCCGCGACCAGCGCCGCGCCGCCATCACCCGACACGAGCGCGCGCCCGCCCTCGAAACCGGCCAAGGCTTCCTCGGCGAAGCGCCGCGCATCGTCCTCGTTCGCGATGCGGCTCTGCCCGAGCTTGAGCATCCGCGCGACCCCGGCGAGCGCGAAGATCGCGATCACCGATCCGACGAGCTGGACGATCTGGTCGTGGCTCATGCCTGCGCCGCCAATTGATCGAGCAACGGCCGCAACCCGTCGAGGTCGTATCCCGCGCCCGCGCCCTTGGCGATCAGTTCGTCGGGCGTATCGCCCATCCGCGCGCGCGCCAGCGCCCACAGATTGCACGACCGCGTGCCCGAGCGGCAGAAGGCGAGCACCGGCCCCTCGGCGCTCTCCAGCACGTCGACCATCGCGGCGACTTGGCGGTGGCTGAAACCGCCGCCGCCGACAGGGATCGCCGCGTACGTCAGCCCCGCCGCGAGCGCCGCCGCGCGAATCTCGTCTCCCGCCGGCTGCCCCTCCTGCTCGTCGTCGGGGCGATTGTTGACCACAGCGACAAATCCCGCCGCCTTTATCACGGCGATGTCGGCGGGCTGGATTTGCGGCGCCACCGAAATGCTGTCGTCGACCTTGCGGATCATGCCGCCTCCCGGATCACTTGCAAAAACGCGTCACCATAGGCCTCCAGCTTGCGTTCGCCGACCCCCGAAATCGTGCCGAGCGCGGACAGGCTATCGGGCTTCATCGCCGCCATGTCGCGCAGCACCGAATCGTGGAAGATGACGTACGGCGGCACGCTGCTTTCCTTGGCGAGTTCGCGGCGCTTCTCGCGCAGCGCTTCGAACAGCGGGTCGCCGATCGGGTTGGCGCCGCCGGTACCTCTGCGCCGCCGTACGCGTTTGGGCGGGACGATCAGCGACAATTCGGCCTCGCCCTTGAGCAGTGCCTTTGCCGCCGGCCCGAACTCCAGCCCGCCGAAATCGTTGGCGCGCAAAGCATCCTTGAGCAGCAGGGCGCGCGCGACGGGCTTGATCAGCGCGGCTTCTTCCGCGCCGTCGACGATCCCGAACACCGACAGCGCCTCGTGGCCGTTCATCAGGCTGCGCTCGCTCGACTGGCCGGTCAGGACGCTCTCGATATAGCCGACACCGAAGCTTTGCCCGGTGCGGAACACGGCGGAGAGGAACTTGCGCGCCACCTCGGTCGCGTCGGTCGCCGAGGGCGGGGCGAGGCAATTGTCGCAATTGCCGCAATTGTCGGGCGCTTCGTCGCCGAAATGCGCGAGGAGGAGCTTGCGGCGGCATCCCGCGGTCTCGACCAGCGCGCCCAATGCGTTGAGCCGCGCGCGCTCGCCCGCCTGCCGCCCCGGCTCGACCTCGCCGATCCGCTGGCGCGCCCTGGCGAAATCCTCCGCGCCCCAGAACAGATGCGCCACCGCCGGGTCGCCGTCGCGCCCCGCGCGGCCGGTTTCCTGGTAATAGGCCTCGATCGACTTGGGCAGCCCGGCATGGGCCACGAACCGCACGTCGGGCTTGTCGATCCCCATCCCGAACGCGACCGTCGCGACGATCACCATGTCCTCGGATGCGACGAAATCGGCCTGATTCTTCGCGCGAACCGGCGGTTCGAGCCCAGCGTGATAAGCGCGCGTCGGGCGGCCTGTCCTGGCGAGCGCCTCGGCGAGCTTCTCGGTCGCCACGCGCGTCTGGGCATAGACGATCCCCGGCCCCGGCTGCTCGGCGATCAGGTCTGCGATCTGGCGCGCGGTGTTGTCCTTCGGACTGATCGCATAGCGGATGTTCGGCCGGTCGAACCCGGCGACGATCAGGCCATCGCGGGGAATGCCGAGCTGGTCGAGGATGTCGGCGCGCGTGTGCGCGTCGGCGGTCGCGGTCAGCGCGAGCCGGGGCACGTCCGGGAAACGGTCGAGCAGCGGGCGGAGCAGGCGGTAATCGGGGCGGAAATCGTGCCCCCATTCGCTGACGCAATGCGCCTCGTCGATCGCGAATAGGCTGAGGCTCCCGCGCTCGAGCAATTCCTTGAAGTCCGACCCCGACGCGCGCTCGGGCGCGACGTAGAGCAGGTCGAGCTCGCCATCGAGAAATCGCCCGCGCGTTTCCGCCCGGTTCTCGTCCACACTGGTCAGGGTGGCGGCGCGAATCCCGACCGCCTCGGCGGCGCGCAACTGGTCGTGCATCAGCGCGATCAGCGGGCTGACCACGACACACGTTCCCGCCAGCATCACCGCCGGAAATTGATAGCACAGCGATTTGCCCGCCCCGGTCGGCATCACTGCCAGCGTCCGCTCGCCCGCCAGCACGCGCGACACCACCGCCTCCTGCACCCCGCGAAACGCCGGGAAGCCGAAGGTCGAATGGAGGATGTCGAGCGGGTCGGTCACCCCGCGCGACATAACGATGTCCGCGACCAACGCCACCGCTTCCCGGCCGCGCGGTCAGGCACAGGGAACGCCGTCCGCCGGCTTCCACGGCACCAGCCGGATATCGGACAGTTCGATCGAATCGAGCGGATACGGCCAATATTCGTTGCCGATCTTGCCCGGCATCACGAGGCACACGTCGGTCGGCTCGGCCTTGTCGCCGCGCCGCATCGTCGCGCGATAGATCATGCCCCGGTCATAACCGTTGATCACGACCAGCAGCGACGCGTCCTTGCCCGCCGTGCGCACGAAATGCAGGTCGACCGTGTTTGGCGCGGCCTTGGGCGAGACCATTCCCATCTGCGCGTCGGTCATCGGCTGGGGATTGTTGCCCGTCGCATTGTCGAACGCGCCGCTCACGAACTTCGCCGACGTCGCCTTTTCGAATTCGGTCATGTCGGTCGCGGGCTTGCGATCGACGACGCGCGGCGCCGCCTTGCCGTCCTCGTCGATCGTGAACGTCACTGCTTCGCCGCGATTGACCGTCACCGTCTGCGCCATCGCGTTCATCGGCAGCATCAGCGCCGCCATCACTATCGCCGTCCTGATCATCGTCTTCCTCCCTTGCGACCCGCCGTCACTTTCCGGCAGCCTTGTACTCGGCGTCCATCGCCTGCCGCTTGCGATCCTGCGCCGCCTGGTCGGGCACGCCCAGCGCCGCGCGCAGCCGGTCCGAAATCAGCGCGCGATCATACGGCTCCTGCGTCCACGGCTGGTCGGGCGCGCGCGTATATTGCGTCCCGAATACCTGTTTCTGCCCGATCCGTTGCAGATAGCGGTCGAGCGTCGCGGTCGCGATCCACGTCGCATCCCGCCGCCCGCGCGCGATCGCGACGACCGCCAGCGTGTGGGCGAGCAGGCAGTCGTCCGCCGCATCACCATGCTGGAAGACGAACGCCGCGTGGTAGAAATCGTCGCCGCTCTGCAACGCGCCGCTGTCGAGCAGCGCCCTGGTGCGCGCTCGCCGCGCCGCGTCGCGCGGGCGGACGGCGGCCCAGTCGATCCGCGGGCCCGCATCGCGGTCGCCCTGGTCGGCGGTGAAGATCGCGGTCATCTCGGCATTGGTGGTGTAGGCGGGCGCGGCAGCCGGTTGGGTCTGCGCGTAGGCGCTCGCCGGGACGACGAGCAGCAACGCGGCGATCAGTCCGAGCATCATACCTCCATCAAATCACGGCCGATCACGACCTCGCCCGCAAACGTCGTGCGCACCGCCGCCAGCCACATCGCGTCGGTCACCTGCGGGCCGCCGGGAACGAGGTGCGACAGGACGAGCTTCTTCACCCCCGCGCGCGCCGCGACCCGCCCGGCGTCCTCGGCGCTGGTGTGGCTGCGGCGGAGGTGGTTGACGAGCGTGGACGCGTTCTCGCCCGCCATTTGCGGGATCGCGGGGGCGTAGATCGCTTCGTGGATGAGGAGGTCGGCGCCCTTCGCCAGCGCGACGAGGTTTTCCGAATAATGCGTGTCGCCGGAGATCACGATCGACCGGCCCGGCGTGTCGAAGCGGTAGGCGAAGGCTGGTTTCACGCTTTCGTGGTCGACCAGGCACGAGGTGACGGTCGTGCCGCCGTCGCGCACCACCACGCCGCCGGTCGCGCGCTCCTCGACATCGACGAGCGGCGCGAGCGGGATGCGCCCTTCCTCGCGGATCCGCGCCGCAACATCGTACGACAGCGCCGCGAGCTGATCGCGGACAATCGCCTTGATCGGCGGCGGGCCGTGGACCGTTACCGGCGTCTTCAGTCCCGAGCTCCACGCCAGTTCGATCAGCGTGCCCACGTCGGCGATGTGATCGCTATGGTTGTGCGTGACGAAGAGGCGCGACAGGGTGTCGAGCGCTACGCCCGCCTTGGCGAGCTGGTTGGCGACGCCGTTGCCGCAATCGACCACCCACGCCTTGCCGCCCACTTGGATCAACGTCGCGGGCGCGGCGCGATAGGGCGAGGGCGTTGGCCCGCCCTTGGTGCCGAGCAGCACCACACGCACGCCCGGCCTCGGCGCCGCACCGATCAACGGCAGCGCGGCGAGACCCGCGACGATTTCCCGGCGGCTGGCTTGCATGCGGCGACGCTATCGCCAAATGACCGGGCATGGAACAGGTCACCGACAACCGCGCCGAGCACGAATTCGAACTCGAGGTCGACGGCTACCGCGCGATCGCCGCGTATCAGCTCGAGGGCGACACGATCGTCTTCACCCACACGCTGGTGCCGAAGAAGCTCGAAGGGCGCGGGATCGGCTCGAAACTGATCCGCGCCGCGCTCGACGCCGCGCGCGACCGCGGGCTGAAGGTCGTCCCGCAATGCCCGTTCGTGAAGGCGTATATCGAGCGGCATGCGGAGTATCGGGATTTGCTCGCCTAGCTATTCCGCCGCCAGCGCCTCTTCGCGTTCCTGCGCCTGGCGCGCCCACATATCGGCATAGAGCCCGCGCTTGCGCAACAGTTCGGCATGGGTACCGCGCTCTGCCACGCGGCCCGCGTCGAGCACGACGATCTGGTCGGCGTGGACCACGGTCGACAGGCGGTGCGCGATGACGATGGTGGTGCGGCCGCGCTCGATCGCTTCCAATGTTTCCATGATCTCGCTCTCGGTGCGGCTGTCGAGTGCGCTGGTCGCTTCGTCGAGGATCAGGATCGGCGGGTCCTTGAGCAAGGTCCGCGCGATTGCGACGCGCTGCTTCTCGCCGCCCGACAGCTTGAGCCCGCGCTCGCCGACGCGCGTCTCGTACCCGTCGGGCTGGCGTTCGATGAACCCGGCGATCGCCGCGCCCTTCGCCGCGCGGACGATATCCTCGTCCAACGCGCCCTCGCGGCCATAGGCGATGTTGTAGCCGATCGTGTCGTTGAACAGCACCGTGTCCTGCGGGACGATGCCGATCGCGGCGCGCAAGCTCGCTTGCGTAACGTGCGCGATATCCTGTCCGTCGATCGCGATCCGCCCGCCGGTCAGATCGTAGAAACGGTACATGAGGCGAGCCAAGGTCGACTTGCCCGCGCCCGACGGACCCACGACGGCGAGCGTCTGCCCCGGCCGCAGGTCGAGGTCGATTCCCTTGAGGATCGGCATGCCGGGGTCGTAGCCGAAGTGGACGTCCTCGAACCGGACGTGCCCGTCGATCACGTTGAGCGGCCGCGCATCCGCCGCGTCGACCACCTCGCTCGGCGTGTCGACCAGGTCGAACATCGCGGCCATGTCGACCACGCCCTGGCGGATCGTGCGATAGACCATGCCGAGCAAATCGAGCGGGCGGAAGAGTTGGCTGAGCAGGGTGGAGACGAACACCACGTCACCCGGGGTCGACTGGCCCTGGCTCCACAGCCACGCGACATACGCCATCCCCCCGCCGAGCATCAAATTGGTGGTCAGCGCCTGGCCGATGTTGAGCCACGCCAGGCTGTTCTCGGATCTGACCGCGGCGTCGGCATAGGCGCGCACGGCTTTTTCGTAGCGCCGCGCCTCGCGCTCCTCCGCGCCGAAATATTTGACCGTCTCGAAATTGAGCAGCGAGTCGACCGCATGGCTTACCGCGCCCGTGTCGAGGTCGTTCATCCGCGTCCTGAGCGCGTTGCGCCAGTCGGTCACCATCCGCGTGAAGGCGATGTACACGACGATCATCACCAGCGTCGCTGCAACCAGCCACCCGCCGAAGCTCGACCAGAAGATCTGCATGACGAGGACGAGCTCGAGCAAGGTCGGCGCGATGTTGAACAGCATGAAGTACAGCATCGTGTCGATGCTCTTGGTCCCGCGCTCGACCACCTTGGTGACCGCGCCGGTGCGGCGCTCGAGGTGGAAGCGGAGACTCAGTTGGTGGAGGTGCCGGAACACCGACGCCGCCAGCCGCCGCGTCGCTTCCTGCCCGACGCGCTCGAACACGACGTTCCTGATATTGTCGAACGCGGTGGTTGACAGTCGCGCGGCGGCATAGCCCAGCACCATCAGGATCACGAAGGTCGAGATGTTCGTCACGCCCAGCGGCGCATGCCCGGCGAGCGCATCGACGGCATATTTGAGCGCGTACGCCGCGCCATAAACCTGCACCACCTTCGACGCGACGACGAGCAGCATCGCGCCGACGATCCGCGCCTTCAGCGCCGGCTCGCCCTTGGGCCACAGATACGGCAGGAACCGCCGCAGCGTCGGGATCAGCGGGCGATCGGGGGTCGTGGGGATTTCGGCGGGCGGCATCGGCCCCTCATGTAGGGGCGCGGCCGGCTTCAGGGAACCACCGCCGCTCCTCGCGGATTTATGCCGCGACGGGAGACGCGTAATGGGTTCGGTATTCTACGTCATCGCGATCATGGGCTGCGGCGACGGTCAGACGCAATGCTCGCAACAGCGGATCGAGACGGTGCGGTATCAAAGCGCGGCACAATGCCAGGCGGCGATGCCCGCGGCACTGATGCGCAACACCGATATCGATTTCCCGACGATCACCGCCGCGTGCCGCCAGATCGGGACTTCGATGGCCGACCGCGTGGTCAAGGACCGCCGCAGCTGATCTTTTCAGTCGGGTAATGTAGCGTCCTCGGCCTTCGCCATCGGCAAGGCCCAGCGGATCTGATCGCGCAGCATCGCCTCCAACTCGTCGGCCCCGACATTGTGCGCGGCGGCGCGTTTCCTGAGGAGCGTGACCAGCAATTGCGCGCGGTCGGGCGGCGGTGACGGTTCGGCGCGTCCCCCCGATACGGCGCGCGACAATTTGAGGGAAAGCATTGTCATGCCCTGCGTAATGCGCCCGCGATGTTGCGGGTTCCTCACAAAAGATGGCTTAGACCATGTTAACCGCGTGGACGCGTCCACAGATCGGGATCACGCGGGAGCGGGGGATAGAGCTTCTTGCGCCGCAACGCCTGTCCGCCCGCCCGCGCGATCCAGCCGAGCTTGGCGCGGCGCGAGGTGGTGACACGGTGGTCCCAGGCATGCTCGCCGCGCGCCGCCACCGCGCGTCCGATATCGCCGTAGATTCCCGCCGCCGCCAGCACCGCCCAGCTCGCGCGGAACGGCAGCTTGGGCGTGCCGGCCCGCGCGCTGTCCTCGAACGCCGCGGCTTGCGTCGTGAGGCGCTGCGCGAGCACCGCGAGGCGGTGGCGGAACGGCGGCTTCATGTGCTGGCCGGGCGGCACGTCCATCTCGACCAGCCATTCGTCGGGGAGGTAACAGCGCCCGCCGCGATCGTCCTCTTCGATATCGCGCGCGATATTCGCCAGCTGGAACGCCATGCCGAGGTCGCACGCGCGGTCGAGCGTGGCGTCGTCTTGCGGATCGACTCCCATCACCACCGCCATCATGCACCCGACGACGCCCGCGACATGATAGCAATAACGGTAGAGATCGGCTTCGGAGCGCGGGCGCCAGTCCTCCAGGTCGAGCCGGAACCCCTCGACCAGATCGTGCGCGAATTTGGCGGGCAGGGCGGTCTCCGCCGCGACGATCCTGAGCGCGTCGAACGCCGGATCGCCGACCGTCTCGCCAGCGAGCGCCGCGTCGGTCATCGCCCTGATCCGCGCCAAACGATCCGCCGGGTCGGCAACGACGCTCAGCGCGTGCCCGTGGTCCTGGCCGTCGGCGAGGTCGTCGCACCGCCGGCACCAGGCGTAGAGCAGCCACGCCCGCTCGCGCGTCGTGCGACCGAACAGGCGCGAGGCGGCGGAAAAGCTCTTCGACCCGCGCGCGATCGACTCGCGCGCCGTCGCGACGATCGCGGCGCGGCTGGGTAAGTCCATACCACTCACCCCGCGTGCTCCTGCGGAAGCAGGAGCCCCAGGTCATCAGCGACACTGCTCTTGGCTCTAGGCTCCTGCTTTCGCAGGAGCACAGCGTTGGCCGACGCGATCAAAGGTCCTTCGCGCCGATCTGCCCGATCGTCGTGGCCGGCTCGAACGCGGCCATCCTGTCGAGCAGATCCTCCAGCGTATCCGCCACGATCAGCAGCCCGACATGCTGCGGCCGGACGAACCCGACTTCGGCCATCTTGCCCCAGAATTCGATCAGCCCGTCGTAATAGCCGTCGAGGTTTAGGAGCCCGACCGGCTTGGCGTGATAGCCGATCTGCGCCCAGCTCAGCGCTTCCCACAATTCGTCCATCGTGCCGGTCCCGCCGGGCAAGGTGACGAAGCCGTCCGACAGATCGGTGAACGCCTGCTTGCGCTGATGCATCGTGCCGACGACGTGGAGCTCGGTCAGCCCACGATGCGCGACCTCGGCGGCGACCAAAGCTTCGGGGATGATCCCGATCACCTCGCCCCCAGCGGCCAGCGCGCTGTCGGCGATCGCCCCCATCAGCCCGAGTCGCCCGCCGCCATAGACGACCCCGATCCCGCGCCGCGCGAGCGTCGCGCCGACGTGGCGGGCGTTCTCGACATAACGCGGGTCGCTCGGGCTGGCCGAGCCGCAATAGACGGCGATACGGTTCATAAATCCTCCCCGGGACGGGGAGGGGGACCAAGGCGCGCAGCGGCTTGGTGGAGGGAGCGGGCCGCGAACGAAATCGCTTGTGGAGAACCCCCTTCGTCGCGCTGCGCGCGCCACCTCCCCGTAAACGGGGAGGATTTCAGCAGCACCATCATTTTCCCTCCAACATCAATCTGGCGGTCGCCTTGGCGCTCCCGACCACGCCCGGGATCCCGGCCCCCGGATGCGTCCCCGCGCCGGTGAAATACAGGTTCGGAATGTGCGGGTCGCGGTTGTGAACGCGAAAATAGGCCGATTGCAGCAACGTCGGCTCGAGGCTGAACGCGCTCCCCAGATGCGCGTTCAGGTCGTGCGCGAAATCGGTGGGGGCGTAGCTGAACTTGGTGACGATCCGTTCGTGGATGTCGGGGATCAAGCGGTGCCCGATCTCGTCGAGGATGCGCTTCTCCAGCACCGGCGCGACTTCGTCCCACTCGACCGGGAACTTGCCCATGTGCGGCACCGGCGCGAGCGCGTAGAAGGTCGAATGCCCCTCGGGCGCCATCGACGGATCGGTAACGGTGGGGTGATGGAGGTAGAGCGAGAAATCCTCCGCCAGCACGCCGTGGTCGTAGATGTCGGCGAGCAATTCCTTATAGCGCGGGCCGAACAGGATCATGTGGTGCGGGATCCCCGGCCACGTGCCCTTGACCCCGAAATGGACGAGGAACAGCGAGGGCGACCAGCTCTTCTTTTCGAGGCCGCGCACGGTGCGCTGCGCGCTGCGCGAGGTCTTGAGCAAGTCGCGGTACGTGTGCATCACGTCGCCGTTCGACGCGACCGCCTCCGCCTCGCCGCGCCAGCCGCTTTGCGTCGTCACGCCGGTCACGCGGTCGCCGAGCGTTTCGATGCTCGCGACCGGATCGCCGAGCCGGAGCGTTCCCCCGAGCCGCTCGAACAGCGCGACCATCCCCGCGACCAGCCGGTTGGTGCCTCCTCGCGCGAACCACACCCCGCCGTCCTTTTCGAGCTTGTGGATCAGCGCGTAGATCGAGCTTGTCGTGAACGGATTGCCGCCGACGAGGAGCGTGTGGAACGAGAGCGCCTGACGCAGTTTCTCGTTCTTCACGTAACTCGACACGATCGAATAGACCGAGCGCCACGCCTGGTATCGCATCAGCGCGGGGGCGGCCTTCACCATTTGCCCGAAATCGAGGAACGCGATGGTGCCGAGCTTCTCGTACCCCTCGTGATAGACCCCGGCGGAATATTCCAGGAACCGCTGATACCCCGCGACATCGTCGGTGCTGAGCCGCGCGATCTCGGCGCGCAATTGCGCCTCGTCGTTCGAGTAATCGAAGTTGGTCCCGTCGCGCCAGTTGAGCCGGTAGAACGGCATCACCGGCATCAGCTCGACGTCCTCCGAAATGTCGCGTCCGGTCAGCTTCCACAATTCGTTGAGCGCGTTCGGATCGGTGATGACGGTCGGCCCGGCGTCGAAGGTGAAGCCGTCCTTCTCCCAAAAATACGCCCGCCCGCCGGGCTTGTCGCGCGCCTCGACGATGGTCGTCGCGACCCCGGCCGATTGCAGCCGGATGCCGAGCGCGAGCCCGCCGAACCCGGCACCGACGACGATGGCCGACTTCATGCGCGGCCCCGGATCGCGGCCAATGCGCGGCCGACGGGGACCGGCGGGCGCCCGCTCAGGATTCGCGCCTTGTCCATCATCGTCGATCGCCCGGCATAGAAGCGGCCTATAAGCCCGGGGTTGAGCCGATAAAAGCGTTCGAGGATGCGATAGCGCTCGTCCGGCTCGGCGGCGCGGAACAGCATCGCGTCGAGCATGCGGTAGAAGCCCCGCTCGGCCCAGGCACGCTTGGCCATGCCGTGAGTCAGGTCGAGCAAGGCGGGCGTGGACAGGTCGCCCGCGCGCGACACCGCCACCGCGAGCCGGATCGCGTCGGGCAGCGAATAGCCGGTGGTCGGGTGGAACAGCCCGGCGCGCAAGCCCGCCTTGGGCGTCTTCGCCCCGCCGCCGCGCCAGAACGCATCGAAATCGCCGCCGATCGCGACGGGGAGCGCGCCGGCTTCCTCGCGCGCGATGCTCTCGACTTGCCATCCCTTGGCGGCGGCGTACGCATCGATCCGCTCGGTCAGCGCGGCGCGGTCGATATCGGGCGTGTCGCTGTAATAGGTGTCCTCGACGAACATCCGCTTCTCGCCGAACGGCAAGCAATAGACGAAGCGATAGCCGTCGATCTGCTCGACCGTCGCATCCATCACCGTCGGCCGTTCGACGCCATGGGCCTTGGTCAGAACCAGTTCACGCCCCACGAATTTCTGCCAGCCGAGATCGAGCATCGACATGTCGGCGACGCCGCGCGCATCGATCACCCCGCGCGCCTCGACCCGGTCACCGCTGGCCAGCACGACGGCGCCCGCGCCGACCCCGATCGCACGTTCGGCGAGCAACTGGCCGGGGGCGAGGCTCGTGCCGACGACGCGCGCGAACCGCTCGGACTCGATCGAATAATAGCCCGCCTTCAGCGCGCGGCGGTACGCCGGGAAGGCGACCTCGTACCCGCGCCAGCCGTGGCTGACGAGCGGCGCGGGGAGCCAGCGGTCGGCATCGGTCACGTCGCTCGAAAAGAACGACCAGACATGCGCGCCGCCGATCGCGCCGGGCTCGATCAGGCGGATGTCGACGTCGGGGCGCTTCGTCCGGAGCGCGAGCGCGATCAGCCCGCCGGCGAGCCCGCCGCCGACGATCGCCACGTCGCACTGGATGATCGAGGGCATGGGCTCCCGCTACGCCAATGTGGCGTAAGCGCAAACCCTTGGCTCCTTTTCCCGCTGGCGCGACGGTGGGACGGGCGCTAGCCCGGCGGCATGCAGGGGATCGATGCTTCGCTGACGCACTGGATCAACGCGGCGGCCGGGCACTCGCCGCTGCTCGACGCAACGATGATCGCGGTGGCAACGTGGGGCGTGCCGCTCCTCGTGCTGCTCGTCGCGGTGCAATGGTGGCGGCGCAGCGCCGACCGCGCCGCCGACCGCCACATCCTAGTCGCCGCCGGGCTGTCGTTCCTACTCGGGCTCGGCATCAACCAGCTGATCCTGCTGCTCGTCCACCGCGTGCGGCCGTACGACGCGGGGGTCACCCACCTGACCGTCGCGCCGAGCGCCGACCCGTCGTTCCCGTCCGATCACGCGACCGCCGCGGTCGCGATCGCCGTGGCGTTCCTGCTCCACGGCGCGACCCGGCGCGGCGGCGCGTTCCTCGTGGCAGCGTGCGTCATCGCGCTGTCGCGCGTGTTCATCGGCATCCATTATGTCGGCGACACGATCGGCGGCGCGGCGACGGCGCTGATCGCGGCGCTGGTCGTTCGCCAAGTCTACCGCCGTGGCACGTGGATCGACCGGTTCGTGACTGGTATCCTGTGACCCGCGCCCCGCTCACCGTCGATCGCCGCGCGACGCTCGCCGCGATCCTCATCGTCCTCGTCTATTTCGCGGTCGAGCTGTCGTGGCACCGCCCGCTCATCTGCCCGTGCGGCACGATCAAATTATGGACCGGCGCAGTATGGTCGGCGGAGAACAGCCAGCAGATCAGCGACTGGTATTCGTTGAGCCACATCATCCACGGCTTCCTGTTCTACGGCGCGGCATGGCTCGTGCTGCCGGGGCGGGCGCGATTGTGGGCGCTGCCGCTCGCGGTATTGATCGAGGGCAGCTGGGAATTGCTCGAGAACTCGCCGATCATCATCGACCGTTACCGCGCGGCGACCGCGGCGGTCGGCTATTCGGGCGATTCGATCCTCAATTCGATGAGCGACATCGGGATGATGGTGATCGGCTTCGCGGTCGCGCGGCGCATCCCCGTGTGGGCGACGATCGGCCTCGCGCTGTTCTTCGAGCTGCTCGCGCTCGCGGTGATCCGCGACAATCTGACGCTCAACGTGCTGATGCTGGTCCACCCGATCGACGCGATCCGGGTGTGGCAGGCTGGGGGTGCGTGAACTCATGCCCGATACACTCGACGACTGGCCGGACGATATTCGCCGAGTGTTCGCGTGGATCGGACGCTCGATGAACGGCCGACGTCTAAGTCCGGAGGTTGTCGCGATCCCAATTCCAGATGGAAAAATCATCGCGGACCATCGCGTGACAGTGAGCCATCTATCGGCGAGTGAATTGGGGCAAAAGCGCGGGCGCTACGTGATAACGATCACGGGCAAGCGCATCGATGGCCGCTGGAGCTTTCAACCCGGCGTTCTTGAAAAGCTGGCACGACGGGCAGCAGAATGACCGCGACGTTCGCCATCCTGCTCTCAGCACTCGCGATGACGCTGATCGTCGGGCTGCGTTACCTCGCGAGCAGCGGCGCTTTCGCCTTGGCCACCCGCGCCGTCCGTCCTGGCCTCTACACCGGCCTCGATCGTCAAATCCGCCGCGAGATCGCGTGGAGCCTTGCCTCCGCCGCGATCTACGGCGTGCCCGCGGGCGTCGTCGCCTGGGGGTGGCAGAACCGGGGCTGGACTTTGATCTACACCGACCTCCACGCCTATCCGCTGTGGTACCTGCCGCTGTCGGTGTTCCTCTACCTCTTCGCGCACGACACCTGGTTCTACTGGACGCACCGCTGGATGCATCGCCCGCGCCCGTTCCGGATCGCGCACGCCGTCCATCATGCCAGCCGACCGCCGACTGCCTGGGCAGCGATGGCGTTCCATCCATTGGAAGCGCTGACCGGGGCGGTAGTCATTCCGGCGCTGGTGTTCGTCCTTCCCATCCATGTCGCCGCTTTGGGCTTTGTCCTTGGAATCATGACGGTTATGGGTGTCACCAACCATATGGGGTGGGAAATATTCCCGCGCTTCCTGTGGCGTGGGGCAGTGGGCGAGTGGGTGATCACCGCCAGCCATCATCAGCGGCATCATGCCGAGTACAGGTGCAATTATGGGCTCTATTTCCGTTTCTGGGACCGGGTTTGCGGCACCGATCGCGGGATCGGCGGGTTCGGGCCTGCGGCGGCTCGCGGCCGCGGCGTTGCTCGCGCTGACGCTGCCGGCAGCGTCGGCGCAGGCGACTAACCTAGACATTCGGGTGACGGGCTTGCGCTCGGACAAGGGAATGATCCGCGTCTGCCTGACGACCGATCCGGCCAACTTCCCCGGCTGCGTCGACGACCGGCACGCGATCACGCGCTCGGTCCCCGCGACGCAGCGCGACATCCGCTTCGCCGGGATCGCACCCGGCACCTATACCGCGTCGCTGATCCACGACGAGAATTCGAACGCGAAGCTCGACACGTTTGCCGGTATTCCGCGCGAAGGGTTCGGGTTCTCGCGCAATCCGCGCATCGGCTTCGGCCCGCCGCGCTTTTCGGCCGCCGAATTCGCGGTCGGCGCCGTTGCCCAAACGCAACAGGTGACGATGCGTTATATGTTCTGAAGGGACCTTAATCGACAAGACGGGCGTTGCGTGCCCGTAACATCCTCTCCCGACGGAGTTTTGCCGGTGCGCCTCGCCCTCTGCCTGACCGCTTTGACCATCGCGCTGGCCGCGGCGCCAGCGCTCGCACAGGAGGCGCCCGCCGCTCCGCCCGCCGCCCCCGCAGCGGACGGCGACAGCATCACGATCGGCGCGGGCGGCGTCTACCTCCCCGATTACGAGGGATCGGACCATTATGTGTTCCGCCCCGCCCCCGGCGCGATCGGATCGATCGGCGGGTTCGCCTTCACCCTCGCCGGCAACCGCGCGTCGGTCGACCTGATCCCCAACAAGCCGGGGCCGACCTGGGACATCCAGGCCGGGCCGGTGGCGCTGGTCAATTTCAACCGCTCGGTCCTCAAGGACATCTCCGACCCGCGCATCCGTGCGCTCGGCAAGCGGTCGACCGCGATCGAGCTCGGCGGGTTCGTCGGGATCGGCAAGACCGGAGTGATCACCAGCGACTACGACCGGATCTCGCTTTCGGTCAGCTACAGGAAGGGCATCAGCGGCGCGCACCGCGCGGGGATCATCACGCCGACGTTCACCTATTTCACCCCGCTCAGCACCAAGGCCGGGGTCGGGCTGTCGGCCTCGGCCGATTACGCCGAGCGCGGGTACGGCAAGGCCTATTTCGACGTCGACGCGGCGCAGAGCGCGGCGAGCGGGCTGCCGGTGTTCACGACGCGCGAAGGGTGGAAGGATTATTCGCTCGCCCTGCTCGGCACGGTCGCGCTGACCGGCGACCTGCTCCACGGCTTCAAGCTGGTCGGCGGGGGCACGTACACGCGGCTGCTCAACGATTTCGCGCGTTCGCCGCTCGTCAGCATCGCGGGCGACCGCAGCCAGTGGATGGGGGTCTTGGGGCTCGCCTACACTTTCTGACATTTCGCGCCGCCGACGCTTTGCGACAAAATATACGGTTGCCCCGCGACTAGGCGAGCGACTAGCAGGAACATCCTCCGATGCCGGTTTGCGCCGGCGGCGGAGAGCGACCTGCCCCCCGGATTGCAGAGAGGAATGACACGATGGCCGACGACCTCCAGTTGATCGAGGCGTTCGATTCGCGCGTAAAGCGGCGGTCGGAACGGCGCGAATTCTTCAAGGCGGCGATCGGCGCCGCGGCGGTCGGGGCGACCACCTTGCTGGTCAGCCAGGAAGCGTTCGCGCAGACCCTGATCGATGCCGATTTCCTCAACTTCGCGCTCAACCTCGAATATCTCGAAGCGCAATTCTATTCCTATGCGGCGACCGGCGCGGGGCTTTCGTCGACGCTGCTGGGCACCAGTCCGGGGGCGGTGACCGCGACCAATGCGCGCCGCGTCGACAACCTCGATTCGGATCCGCTGGTGCGCGATTACGCGCGCGAGATCGCCGCCGACGAGGTAGCGCACGTCACCTTCCTGCGCGCGCAGCTCGGCACCTCGGCGATCGTGCAGCCGGCGATCGACATCAGCACGGGCGCGACGAGCGCGTTCGGCAAGGCGGCGGTAGCCGCCGGCCTGCCCGCGACGTTCGACCCTTATTCGTCGCCCGAGAATTTCCTGCTCGGCGCGTTCATCTTCGAGGATGTCGGGGTGACCGCGTACAAGGGCTTGGTCCCGCTGCTTGCCAGCAAGACCTATGTCGAGGCCACCTCCGGAATCATGGCGGTCGAGGCGTACCACGCCGCGATGGTTCGCACCGCGCTCTACGCCAAGGGGGTGGCGACCCCCAGCCTGCGCACCTCGGCCGATGCGATCTCCGACGCGCGCGACAGCCTCGACGGCACCGTCACCGACGACGACCAGGGCATTTCGCCGGTGACGATCAACGGCGGCACCGCCTCCAACGTCGCGCCGCTCGACGCCGACGGGCTCGCCTACGCGCGCAGCACGGGACAAGTGCTCAATATCGTCTACCTCACCAATACCGCGGTCTCGATGGGCGGGTTCTTCCCGGCCGGGGTCAACGGCAACATCAAAACCTCGGCCGCCAACTGATAGCGAGCGAAAGGAGCAAACCCATGACCGATAACGACACCGCGCTCGCCGTCCTCGACGCGACCGACCGCCGCCGCGCGGAGCGCCGCCGTTTCCTGACGCTCGCGACCAGCGGCGCCGCCACGATCGGCGGGCTCGGCCTGCTCAGCGCGTGCGGCAAGTCGGGCAACAGCACGGCCACCCCGACGCCCACGCCGACCCCGACCCCGACCGCGTCGTCGACATCGGCACAGGCCGACATCGACATCCTCAACTTCGCGCTCAACCTCGAATATCTCGAAGCGCAATTCTATTTGTACGCGGTCTATGGCGCGGGTCTTCCGGGATCGCAGACCAGCGGCACCGGCACGCTCGGCACCGTGACGGGCGGCCGCGCGGTGACCTTTACCGACCCGCTGGTCGCGCAATATGCCCGCGAGATCGCGCAGGACAAGGCGGCGCACGTCAATTACCTGCGCACCGCGCTCGGCGCGGCGGCGGTGGCGATGCCCGGCATCAACATCGACGGCGGCGCGGGCGGGGCGTTCACCACCGCGGCGGTGGCGGCGGGCGTGGTCGCGGCGGGCGGCACGTTCGATCCCTACGCCAGCGACGAGAATTTCCTGCTCGCCGCGTTCATCTTCGAGGATGTCGGGGTCACCGCGTACAAGGGCGCGACGCCGCTCATCACCAGCAACGCCTATCTGACCGCGGCGGCGGGCGCGCTGGCCGCGGAATCGTACCACGCCGGGCTGATCCGCACCGTGCTCTACGCCAAGGGCCTCGCGAACCCGGCGCTGCGCACCAACGCCGGCAAGTTCAGCGATTGGCGCGACAGCCTCGACGGGTCGAGCGACGACGATCAGGGCATCAGCGGCGATGCGACCACGTCGAACATCACCCCCGCCGACGCCAACAGCATCGCATACAGCCGCACGACGGGCGCGGTGCTCAACATCGCGTATCAGACGAAGGCGGCGGTGTCGGCGGGCGGTTTCTTCCCGGCCGGACTGAACGGCAACCTCAAGACGAGCACCGCGCAACCCTGACGCCGGGGCATTCACGCAAGATCGGGCCGCGCGGGACATTTCGCGCGGCCTTTTCTTTGTCCGCCCAAGCGCCTAGCATCGCGCCATCCCCGGGGAGCCGCTTGGCTGAGAGGGGCGGTTAGCACCGCTCGACCCGCTGAACCTGATCCCGTTAGCGCGGGCGTAGGGAGGGCAGGCCTCGTCAGAGCACCGTCCCTCCCGCAGATGGAGTAGAGACGAATGGCCGACATCCCCGCCCGCACCGAAATCGGCGTCACCACCGGACCGATCCGCGGGAGTCGCAAGATCAGCGTCGGCCCATTGGGCGTGAAGATGCGCGCGATCGACCTCGAGCCGTCGTCGGGCGAGCCGCCGCTCAACGTCTACGACACCAGCGGCCCCTACACCGACCCCAATGCCCGGATCGATATCCAGGCGGGCCTCCCCAATTTGCGCCGCCAATGGATCGAGGCGCGCGGTGACGTCGAAAGCTACGACGCCCGCGAAATCCGGCCCGAGGATAACGGCCAGCTCGGCCCCGACCGCTCGGGCGGGGTACCGCGCTTCCCCAACGTCGTGAAGCGGCCCCTGCGCGCCAAGCCCGGCATGAACGTCAGCCAGATGCACTACGCGCGGCGCGGCATCATCACCCCCGAGATGGAATATGTCGCCACCCGCGAGAATCTCGGCCGCGAGATGCTGGCGGAATACGTCCGCGACGGCGAGAGCTTCGGCGCCGCCATCCCCGACTACGTCACCCCCGAATTCGTCCGCGACGAGGTCGCGCGCGGTCGCGCGATCATCCCCAACAACATCAACCACCCCGAATCCGAGCCGATGGCGATCGGCCGCAACTTCCTGGTCAAGATCAACGCCAATATCGGCAATTCCGCGGTCGCCAGCAACGTCGCGAGCGAAGTGGACAAGATGGTCTGGGCGATCCGCTGGGGCGCCGACACCGTCATGGACCTGTCGACCGGCCGCAACATCCACGACACCCGCGAATGGATCATCCGCAACTCGCCCGTGCCGATCGGCACCGTCCCGATCTATCAGGCGCTGGAGAAGGTCGGCGGCATCGCCGAGGACCTGACGTGGGAGATCTTCCGCGACACGCTGATCGAACAGGCCGAGCAGGGCGTCGATTACTTCACCATCCACGCCGGCGTCCGGCTGCCCTACGTCCCACTCACCGCCAAGCGCGTGACGGGCATCGTCAGCCGCGGCGGCTCGATCATGGCGAAATGGTGCCTCTCCCACCACAAGGAGAGTTTCTTGTACGAACGCTTCGACGAGATCACCGAGATCATGAAGGCCTACGACATCGCCTATTCGCTCGGCGACGGTCTGCGCCCCGGCAGCATCGCCGACGCCAATGACGAGGCGCAGTTCGCCGAGCTCTACACGCTGGGCGAGCTGACCAGGCGCGCCTGGGACCAGGACGTGCAGGTGATGATCGAAGGCCCCGGCCACGTGCCGATGCACAAGATCAAGGAGAATATGGACAAGCAGCTCGCGGCGTGCGGCGAGGCGCCCTTTTATACGTTAGGCCCGCTCACCACCGACATCGCGCCGGGCTACGACCATATCACCAGCGGCATCGGCGCGGCGATGATCGGCTGGTACGGCACCGCGATGCTCTGTTACGTGACGCCCAAGGAGCATCTCGGCCTCCCCGACCGCGACGACGTGAAGACCGGCGTGGTGACGTACAAACTGGCCGCCCACGCCGCCGACCTGGCGAAGGGCCACCCGGCGGCGAAGCTGCGCGACGACGCGCTCAGCCGCGCAAGGTTCGAGTTCCGCTGGCGCGACCAGTTCAACCTGTCGCTCGACCCCGACACGGCGGAACAATACCACGACCAGACGCTCCCCGCGGAAGGCGCCAAGACCGCGCATTTCTGCTCGATGTGCGGGCCTAAGTTTTGTTCGATGAAGATCACGCAGGAGGTGCGCGACTTCGCGGCGAAGCAGAATGCGGGGGCGGAGACGTTTATTGCGGCCGAGGACGCCGAGGCCGGGATGGCGGCGATGAGCGAGCTATACGAGGCGACCGGCCGCGAGCTTTACATGGGCGCGGGCGGAAGGGAGCATGATTGACCGCATCGGTGGCGGGGCAATTAGCTAGCACTACGTCGGTCTTGACTCGATCCGTGTCTAGGTGACAGCCTAGGTGAAGGGGGTAGGGTCATGACTTGCAAAGTAAAGATCGACGTTAGCGCCGGACTGATTGAACTCGAAGGTGACGCGACCTTCGTGGCATCTTTTTTTGATAAAGTAGTCCATCTTGTCGAGGCAGCTGGATTCGGCGCTCACAAATCACAGCCCAAATCTAAATCTAATGACGCGACTACCGACGAGCCGATTGTTCCCAATCCAGCTGATGATCCGGGCGCCGCGGACAAGCCGAAGAAAGCTCGGAAAGCAGTTCGGAAGCCTCCGGCCGGTGCGAGTGCGAGAGATCGTATCCTGGCGCTAAAGTCAGATGGATTCTTCAAATCCCACCGTACAACGGGCGATATAGTTGCCGGACTGGCAAAGAAGGGTTGGACCCATAAAAGTAATCAAGTGGGTGCGGCGCTCACCCCGATGTTTAATCGTGGCGAAATCCAGCGCACGAACGATGGTAGCGGTTTCTCCTACTATTGGGATCGCGATTGATGTCGGACGCGATGGCGGCTGCCCTTTCTGACATCCCACCTGGTTTACGAAGCCCACTTCTCAGCGAATTCGGACAGCTTCTGAGTGAATATGGGGCTGGAGATTGGGAAAAGGTCGGACTCAAGGCCGGAAAATTATGCGAGATTATTTATAGCATACTCAAGGGCCTGACTAGCGGGAGCTACCCATCTGCACCAGCCAAGCCACAGAATATGGTAACCGCTTGCACCGCCCTTGAATCCGCGGGTCAAAGTTTTAGCCGAGCGGTACGCATTCAAATACCTAGAATAATTATTGCTACTTACGAGCTTCGCAATAATAGGGCCATTGGCCACGTTAGCGGTGATATAAATCCCAATCACATGGATGCGGAATTTTTCATGCGTTCGTGTAAATGGATGATCGCTGAATTAATCCGAGTTTACACTTCTTCTGATACAGCTAGTGCATTAGCGCTTGTCGAAACCGTTACAGAAAAGATTCTTCCTGTGGTTTGGGATAATGAAGGTAGGAAGAAGGTTCTCAACCCTGACTTATCAACAAAAGATAAGACGTTAGTACTAGCTTACGCGTCACCGGAAGGTGCAACTGCAAGAGAAATTTGTAGCTGGTCTAACTACGCTAATTTGAGCAGGTTCAGATCCAGCGTGCTCAAAGGTCTTTCCGATGATGCCCTGATTGATTTTAATTCAACCACAGACGTCGTGAACCTGTCGCCGACGGGGAATCGTTATGTTGAATCCAAAGGCCTTTTGAATTTTTGAAAGCAAGAAAACTGTTTTAATGTAGGATTTCATCTGACTTACCCTGTCGGATGACCGACTCATCCGATCCCCGCCAGCCCGAGCCCTTGTCCCCGGGCTCTCCCTTCGAACGCGTGCCCCTCGGCCAACCCGCCCCGAGCCAGGCGCTCGCCGTCACCGACGACGCCGACCTCGCACCGTCCGAATACGACCCCGCCGACTATCGCTGGGTGCCCGTCCGTCGCCGTCCGCGGTTCGACGGGTGGACCGAGGAGAAGCAGCGGCGCTTCATCGAGACGCTCGCCGATACCGGGCCAGTCGGGGCCGCGATGGCGGCCATCGGATAACTCCCCTTTCCCCGATCAAGCGGATAGAGTGATCCTCATGGTCAGTGCGAACATTGGGAACATTCGCCGCTGCGCCGTCCTGTGTGGACGGCTCCGCTGATGCCCCACCTCGCCCACATCGCCCTGGTCGTCCGCGATTACGACGAAGCGCTCGCCTTCTACGTCGGCAAGCTCGGCTTCGAGTTGGTCGAGGACAGCTATCAACCCGCGCAGGACAAGCGCTGGGTCGTGATCCGCCCGCCCGGTGCGCCTGCCACCGCCACTACCATCCTCCTCGCCCGCGCCTCGACCGAACATCAGGCGAAGTACATCGGTGATCAGGCCGGCGGCCGCGTGTTCCTGTTCCTCGCGACCCAGGATTTCGCGCGCGACCATGCCGCCTTCACCGCCGCCGGGGTCGAATGGGTCCGTCCGCCCGCGACCTACGACTACGGCACGGTCGCGGTGTGGAAGGACCTGTACGGTAACCTCTGGGACCTGGTCGAATTCGCGCCCGGCCACTCCGCCGCAGCGGGCGCCTAGCGGCGCTATTTCCCCGCGCGCTGTGCCGCCTGGTCGGCCGCCGCTGCCCTGACCAGCGCCTTGAACGCGGCGGCGTCGACGCTCTCGCCTTCCTTCAGGTCGATCGCGCGGAAGGAATTGCCGGCGAAGCCATTGTTGAACACGTGGCCGGGATCGTCGAGCTTCGCGCCGCGCCCGAAGGTGATCTTAACCTTGTCCTTCAGCGCGCCGCCGGTGCACAGGATGCCGCCGCCCGCGCGCTCCCACACCGGCACGCCGCCGGGCTGCGACGGCTTCTTCCACTTCATCGTCTCGACCACATCGGGGAGCGCTGCGCGGATCAGCGCGCGGATGTGCGCCAGCGTCTCGCCGCGCCAGCCGCCGATCGCGGCGACATAGTCGTCCATCGCCGCGACGTCCGCCGGGTCCGATGTGTCCGCCATGCTCGCGTCTCCCGTGTCTGCCACGCCTCTGCTACCAAGCGGCGATGCGTGCCCGCAACCCGCTCTATGTCATGGCCAAGCCGCCGCCCGACGTGGCTGCACGGGTCGCTGCGTTGCCGCGCAACGATTCCGGGCGCGGGCCGGAATTGCTCCACGTCACGCTGATGAAGCTGTTCGACCTGTACCGGGCACCACCCGACTGGCTGCCGCAAGTGATCGCCGCGCTCGACCGCTTCGAGGGCGTCGCGTTCCCGCTCCGCTTCGACCGGATCGAGAACCGCAAGGCGGTGACGCTGCGCACGCGCGACCCGCTGGCGGAGGCGCGCGCGTTCCAGGCGAGCCTCGTCCGCCACCTCGTCGAGCACCGCGCGCCGATGATGCTCGGCACCACGCCAGAGCCGCATCTGACGATCAACTACGCCGGCGACCGCCTGCGCGGCGCGAAGACGCCACCGGTCGGCTGGACGGTCGACGAAATCCTGCTGGTCGAAAGCCAGGTCGGCAAGGCGACGCATATCGTGCACGGCCGCTGGCCGTTGCGCACAACGGAGGCATGACCACGATGACCTATGCCCGCGACGCGGTTCCGCCGTTCTATCACGGCACGCGCGCCGATCTGGCCGTCGGGGACCTGCTCGTGGCCGGCTTCGCGTCGAATTATCAGGAGCGGGCGCTGTCGTGGATCTACTTTTCGGGTGGGCTGGACGCGGCGATCTGGGGCGCTGAACTGGCGCAAGGCGTGGGGCGCGAGCGTATCTATATCATCGAGCCGACCGGCGCGTTCGAGGACGACCCCAACCTCACCGACCAGAAATTCCCCGGCAACCCGACCCGGGCCTATCGCTCGCGCGCGCCGCTGCGCATCACCGGCGAAGTCGCGGAATGGGAGGGGCATTCGCCCGAACGGCTGCGGGAGATGAAGGATTTCCTCGCCCGGCTCGCCGCGGAGGGCGACATGCGGATCGTCGACTAGCTGCCTCGTCGCGTCGCTAGATGCTGAAATCCCCGCTCTGCAACGACGTCCCGCCCAGCCCGAGCAGATAGATCGCCATGTCGGCCACGCCGTCGCCGTTGACGTCGACCTGCACCATCAGGTCGGCGCCCGCGGTTTCGTACCGGATTTCCGCCGCGCCGGTGTGATGGAACGCCTGGGTGTCGATATAGCTGAAGCCCTGGATGCCCGGCGTGGTGGGATCGGTATCGAACGAGAGGAACCCGAGCTTGTCGGTCCCGCTGACGAAATCGGTGATCCGGTCGGCGGCTGCGCCCAGCCCGGAGTTGGCGACCGCCTGATAGCGGAACGTGTCGGCGCCGGCGCCGCCGGTCAGCATGTCCGCCCCCGCGCCGCCCGATATCTTGTCGTCGCCGCCGCCGCCGTTGATGAAATCGGCCATCTGCCCGCCGCGAATCTGGTCCGAGCCATTGCCGCCGTTGATCGTGTTGACCGACCCGAGCACCCCTTTGACGATGTCCGAGACGGCGGCGGTGTTGACCGTCACCCCCACGCTCGACCCGCCGCCCGTGACGAGTTGCTGCAGGTACAATTCGCTGTCGCTCGCGCCCATGTTGATGGTGAGCGCGCCGGTGCCGCTAAGCGTGCTGGTCGGGGCGAAGGCGCCGTTGAACTGCGTTTCGGACATGGCGACCGCTGCGCCGCCGCTGAGTTGCAGTGCCTCGAACCCCGTCATCGTCGAGGTGACCGTGCCCGAGGCGCCGAACGCCAGAATATCCACGCCCGTGCCGCCGTCGAGCACCGCGTCGCCGACCTGCGCGAACAATATGTCGTTGCCGTCGTAGCCGTAGAGCAGGTCGGCGCCGCCGTTGCCGGTCAGATGATTGTCCGCGCTGTTGCCGACGATCGTGTCCGCCCCACTCCCGCCGATCGCATTCTCGATCACCGTTCCGCGCGCGATCGACACGTTGCCGACACGGCTGCCGATGTTGGAGAAGGTTTCGGGGTTGAGGTTGATCACCTGGTTCTGGCTGAACCCCGAATAATCGAGCGTGTCGTTCCCGCCATTGTCGTAGACCGTATAGCTGTCGGTGGGGAACTGCGTCGCGTCGTAGACCGCCTGGCCGGAGGTGTTGTTGAACCCATAGGTCGTGTCGCCGGTGCGCGTGGTGGTTGCGGTGCCATAGAGGTTGGCGATTGCGATCCCGTCGGCGACCATCGGGGTCAGCACGAATTCCTGCGTGAAGCCCTGTTGCTGGAAATAGGTGTTATCGGTCTGGCTGAAATACGACATCACCGTCGTCGCCCAGGCATCGTTGAGGTAGAGCGAGTCCGACGCGTAGCTCGCATTGCCGTTGTAGTTGCCGGCATGGCCGAGCCCCGAGCGCGTGGCCCGTCTCGTGGATGTAGGTCTGGAACGAATAGGTGTTGAGCCCGGTACCGTAATCGGTCAGCCATTGGGTCGAGACGTTGACGTTCGCGGATGTGGTGATCCCGTTCGAATAGGAGGCGGTGGCGAAGGCGCCGTCCTGATTATCGTCGTACACGATCTGGCCACCGGTAGTGACTTCGGTGAAATTGATCCCAGTCACGTCGGTCCATTCGGACAGCGCGGCGCGCGCCAGCGTCTGCCCCGCCGCTGTCAGCGCCTGGACGTTGAAGGTGATCGAGCCGCCGGGCGATACCGCGAAATGGTGGCTCGGCCCGCCCCAGTAACCGTTGGTCAGCTGGTTCGCGATCTGGTCGTACGTATAGAGGGTGGGGGTCGGCGTGGTGAACGCGGTCAGGTTGAACGCGCCGGTCCCGGTGTTGTAGGCCGAGACGTCGAGATAATAGGTGCCGGTAGTCGTCGCGGTGTAGCGGACCGCCGAGAACGACGCTTCGCCGGCATCGTCGTTGCTGACGATCTGCGTCCCGCTCGCGTCGCGCAACGTCAGGATCGTGTCGGTCGTGGTCGCCGCGGTCGTCCCGCCGGTGCGGAAGATATAGGTCTGCCCGGCGGTCAGGTTGATGCGGTACCAGTCGTGATCGCCGCTGGTGTTGATATTGCCGTCGATGCTGCCGTTGAGCGCTAGCGTCGCGGTGGTCGCGGTGGACCCGGCGACCGAATCGGCACCGGCCGGCAGAACCGGCGCGATCGACAGGTGAAAGGTCCCGGTCGACTCGTCGTTGTACGTTCCGGCATCAACGTAAAAGGTGCCGGTGGTGCTCGGCGTGTAGCTGATCAGCGAGAAGGAGCCGTCGCCCGAATCGTCGTCGGACGTGAGCAGCGTGCCGCTCGCGTCGCGCAAGTTGAGATACGTGTCGACGCCGGTCGCGTTGTACGACGAGGTGTGGATCGTATAGGTCGTGCCCGCGGTCAGCGTGACGCCGTACCAGTCGTGATCGCCGAGCGTGTCGATGACGACATCCACGCTCGATCCCATCGCGATCGTCGCGGTGGTCGACGTGCCGCCGGGCACGGTATCGGCCTGGGTCGGGTCGACCGGGGCGACGTTCGCGTCCGGTTTCTCGATCGGCTGATATTGCATGGCCTTGCCGAAGCCCTGGCTCTCGTCCGCGACCACCGCGACGTTGGACGGGTCGTTATCCTCGAAGGAATGCAGGTCGAAAGCGCGTCCGGTGCCCAGCATCAGCTATCCCCTTCAAAACGCAACGCAATGGACTCGCGGCGCGGCCGGGCGAGTTAGCCACAAATCGGGTAGTGCGGCAATTGCTTCACGGGCCCTTGCGCAACGCCGTAGCGACGTTGGCGGCCAGCCTGTCGACATCGCGCACGCCGAAGCCGCGGTCCGACACCGCCAGGTTGACTTCGACCGGCGCGCTCGCCTTGCCGGCGCGCGTTCGCGTGACGACTGCGGTGGCGACGCCGTTGGGCAGGAATTTGAGGTCGACCGACACCGACTCGCCCGAAGCGAGGCCCGCGGCGACGGCGGCGGAGAAACGCGCGCAGATCGCCTCGGGCGTCATCGCCGGCACGAACAGTTTCGCGCCCGTCGCCCGACAGCGCACCTGCGTTTGCGGCGGTCGCTGGTAACCCTCCATCATCCCCTCCGCTGGGGTGCCCGCGAAGCCGAGCCCGATCGCGGCAAACCCCGCCAGCAGCGCTTTGATCGACATGGCCCGACGATAGGATCGGGCGCGCGGCGTGTCGATCCTAACCCTCGCCGCGCATCGCGTAGCGGATCTGGTCGAGCAACGGCTTGAACAAATACGACAGGATCGAGCGGTCGTTGGTCTGGACGAACACTTCGGCCGGCATGCCCGCCTTGAGCACGACCTGCGGCGCCTTCGCCAGCGCCTGCGCGTCGATCCGCACCTTGATCCGGTAGAAGCTCGCGCCGCTCTTCTGGTCGGTGGCGAGATCGGGCGAGACGAAGATCAGCGTGCCCGGGAAATCGGGCGTGGTCTGGCGGTTGAGCCCGGAGAAGGTGATCCGCGCCGCCTGGCCGTTGCGGACCTGGTCGATGTCCTGCGGGCGCACGCGCGCGTCGACGATCAGGTTGTCGCGGTCGGGGACGATCTGCATGATCGGCTGGTTGGGCGGCACCGCGCTGCCGACGGTCAGGAATGCGACCTTGTCGATGGTCCCCGATTGCGGCGCGCGGATCACGCTGCGGTCGAACGTGTCGCTGGTCGTCGCGACGCGGACCTGCTGGTCGTTGAGCAGGCCGACCACTTCGGCGAGCTGAGTCGCCGCATCGCTGCGCATCTGCTTGTCGACGTTGAGGATCTGCTCCTCGGCTTCCGAAATGCGCGCGCGCGCCTCGGCGATGTTCGATTGGAGCGCGGCTTTGCTTCCGCGCATCTGCACCGCGGTGCGCTCCATTTCGTTGAGCCGGTTGATCGTGACGAGCTGCTTGTCGTGGAGCTTGCGTAGGCCCGCGAGCTCGGGCTCGACCAGCACCATCTGCTGGTCGAGCGCGGCGATCTGCGCGTTGTACGACCCGATCTGGTCCTGATATTGCCGCACGCGCTGGTTGAGCAGCGCGACCGTGCCGGTGCGCTCGTGCTGGCGCAATGCGAACAGGCGCTGTTCGCGCAGCATCGCGTCGCGCGCGGTGGCGTCGGTGCTGCGGGTCAGTTCAGGCGGGAACAGAATCGACGGCGCGCCGTCGCGCTCGGCCTCGAGCCGGGCCCGCCGCGCGCGCAATTGCTCGAGGCCCAGCGCGGCCGATTCGGTGGCGACCGACGCCACGCCGACGTCGAACTTCATCAGCACCTGGCCCTTGGCGACATGGTCGCCGTCGCGCACCAGCATCGCCGTCAGGGTGCCGCCGGTCGGGTGCGCGATCGTCTTGACGCTCGATTCGACCGCGACCTCGCCCGACCCGACGACCGCGCCGCCGATCTGGAACAACGCGGCCAATCCGAAGAAGCCGAACACCAGCACCCCGATCAGGATGAACGCGCGGCGCGTGCGGAGGCGCAGCCGCTCGGCACCGGGATCGGGCTCGGCGTCGGGCCAGTAGCTGTGGAGGGGCGTGTGCGCGTTCATGCGCCGGCTCGCTTGATCGGAGTCATGTTACCCTGTCCGCCCGGCGGGGCGAGCTTGGCCAGCACTTCGTCGCGCGGGCCGAACGCCTGCATCTGGCCGCCGCGCATCACCAGCAACAGGTCGGCGACGCCCAGGATCTCGCGGCGGTGCGCGACCAGCAGGACGATCCCGCCGCGCTGCTTCACCCCCATCACCGCGCGCGCCAGCGCCGCTTCGCCTTCGGGATCGAGGTTCGAATTGGGCTCGTCGAGCACGACCAGGAACGGGTCGCCGTAGAGCGCGCGGGCGAGCGCGATGCGCTGGCGTTGCCCGGCCGACAGCGTCGATCCGTCCTCGCCGACGGCGTAATCGTACCCTCCGGGCAGCGCGACGATGATATCGTGCGCGCCCGCGGCCTTGGCGGCGGCGATGACGGCTTCCGACGTCGCGCCGACTTCGAACCGCGCGATATTCTCTGCGATCGTGCCCGCGAACAGCTCGACCGATTGCGGCAGATAGCCGAGATAGCGGCCGAGCGTTTCCGGATCCCATTGCTGGATCGACGCGCCGTCGAGCCGGACCCCGCCTGCCGACGGCTTCCATACGCCGACCACGCCGCGCACCAGCGACGACTTGCCCGATGCGCTCGCGCCGATGATGCCGACGACTTTCCCGGCCTCGACCTGGAACGCGACCCCGGCGATCGTGTTGCGTTGCGCGCCGGGAGGCGCGAGCGAGAGCTGCTCGACCGACAGGACGCGCTCGGGCGCGGGCAGTTCGGTACGGTCGGGGTCGACCATCGGGACTTGCCGGAACAGATTGTCGAGCCGGCCCCAGCTCTGCCGCGCCGCGACGAAATTCTTCCAGTTGGCGATCGCCGAATCGACCGGCGCCATCGCGCGGCCCGACAGGATCGAGCTCGCGAAGATGATCCCCGCGGTGGCCTTGCCGTCGATCACCAGGATCGCGCCGACGGTCAGCACCAGCGACTGCAGGAACATCCGCGACACCTTGCTGATCCCGCCCAAGGTCGCAATCGTGTCCGACAGCGTCGCCTGCTGGTCGAGATACTGGTGATGGACGCGGCGCCATTGCAGCATCAGCCGGTCGCGCATGCCGAGCGCGGTGATCACCTCGGCATGGCGCCATTGCCGGTCGCCGAGCACGCGGCGCTGCGCGGCGGCGCTATTGACCTTGGCGACGTGCTTCGCGCTCACGCGCTCGGCGACCCAGGTCAGCGCGGCGAGCGCGATCATCCCGACCAGCGTCACCACGCCGAGCCAATAGTGCACCAGCGTCAGGATCAGGAGAAAGAAGAAGATCCACGGCAGGTCGATCAGTGCCGGCGGGCCGGGGCTGGCGAGGAACGAGCGCAACTGGTCGAGGTCGCGGGTCGGGCTGATCTGTTCGCGCGCCTCGGGGCGTTCGAGCGCGATTCGCGCCTCGATCATCTGCACGCGCCCCGACAGCGAGCGGTCGAGCGACGAGGCGACATCGGCCAGCATCTTCGACCGCATCACGTCGAACAGGCCGTAAAAGATATAGGCGACCGCGATCATCGCGAAGATGCTGAACAGCGTCGACAGGCTCTGCGACGGCAGCACGCGGTCGTACACCATCATCAAATAGAGCGATCCGGCGATCGTCAGCAGGTTTACCATCGCCGAGAGCGCGACGATGCCGCCCAGCCCTCCGCGCAGTCGCCCGAGCGCGACGAGGATTTCCGAATCCTTCCGGTTGCCCAGCCGTGCCATCGTGACGCTCTACCCCAAAACCGGCACGCCCCATAGCGGTACGCGCGGTGGAATCCAATGGCTTGATTTCAGGGCGTTTCGTTACGGCACCGTCAGGCCGGGTGTGGGAAATCCGCGTCGCTGGCGGCGATGATCTTTCTGGCGGCGTCGGCGTCTTCCTCTTCCACCAGGATACCGGCCATCCGCCGTCCCCCCATGGCGCCGCCAAACGGCAACGGAAACGCGGCGATGCCGTCCGCCTGTAACCGGCCGATGATGATGTCGGCGAGCATAAGGTCGAACTGGCCGATTTCGACTGTCGCCATGCGAATCAGACCGCCGTGCCGCCGACGGTCAGCCCTTCGAGCAGCAAGGTCGGCTGGCCCACGCCCGCCGGGACGCTCTGCCCGCCCTTGCCGCACATGCCGACGCCTTCGTCGAGCGCGAAGTCGTTGCCGATGCCCGTGACCTTGGTGAGGCTGGTCGGCCCGTCGCCGATCAGCGTCGCGCCCTTGATCGGCGCGCCGAGCTGGCCGTCCTCGATCAGATAGGCCTCGGTGCAGCTGAACACGAACTTGCCGCTGACGATGTCGACCTGCCCGCCGCCGAACGACTTGGCGAAGATGCCGCGCTTCACGCGCGCCATCAGCTCGGCGGGGTCGTCCTTGCCGCCCTTCATGAAGGTGTTGGTCATGCGCGGCATCGGCGCGTGCGCGAACGATTCGCGTCGGCCGTTGCCGGTCGGCGCGACCCCCATCAGCCGCGCGTTCAAGCGGTCCTGCATATACCCTTTGAGGATGCCATCCTCGATCAGCACCGTCTCGGCGGTCGGCGTGCCCTCGTCGTCGATCGACAGCGACCCGCGGCGGTCGGCGATCGATCCGTCGTCCACCACCGTCACGCCGGGCGCGGCGACTCGCTCGCCGATCCGGCCCGAGAAAGCCGACGTGCCCTTGCGGTTGAAATCGCCCTCGAGCCCGTGTCCGATTGCCTCGTGCAGCAGGATGCCGGGCCAGCCGTTGCCGAGCAGCACGGTCATCTCGCCCGCGGGGGCGGCGACCGAGTCGAGGTTGACCAAGGCTTGCGCCAGCGCCTCGTCGATCGCGCGGTTCCACGTCGCTTCCTCGAACAGCGAGCCATAGAGGTAGCGCCCGCCGAGCCCGAAATTGCCGGTCTCGCGGCGTCCATTGCTCTCGACCACGATCGAGACATTGAGCCGCACCAGCGGCCGCACGTCGGTCGCGACGAAGCCGTCGGGGCGGACGATCTCGACGACGTTCCAGCTGCCCGACAGACTCACCGACACCTGCGCGACGCGTGGATCGCGGGCGCGCGCGGCGGCGTCGATCGTCTGGCACAGGTTCACCTTGTCGGCGAACGGCACCAGGTCGAGCGGGTCGGTATCGGTGTAGAGGTGCCGGTTGGTGCGCGCGGGGGGCGCCGCCTTGGGACCCGTAGCGGGGTCGATCAGCGCCATCGTCTCGGCAGCGCGCTTGATCGCGTGGGCGCTGATCTCGTTGGCATGCGCGAACGCCGTCGTCTCGCCCGACACCGCGCGCAGCCCGAACCCCGAATGCGTGTCGTAGCTCGCGGTCTTCAGCCGCCCGTCGTCGAATCCGAACGCTTCGGAGCGCGCATATTGCAGGTACAGCTCGCCGTCATCGGCCTTGCCGAGTGCGGCGGCGGTCAGCGCCTGCGCCTCGTCCGGCGAGAGCTGGTCGCGGTAGAGGAACTGGCGGGGATCGGTCGGGCTGGTCATGCCCGCCGATATAGGCGGTTCAGACGCTCGCGCCAGCCGGATGATCGGGCAACTGGCTCTGGTCCGCCCCATCCGCCGCACCACCGATCAGCACGAAGCGCCGGTCGCAATAGCCGCAATCGACATAGCCCGCTTCGTCGATCTGCAGGAACACGCGCGGGTGGCCGAGCGCCGCGCCGCCGGGAATGTCGGTGGCCCCGTCACAGGCGACGCGGGGCTGGGAAACGCGGACGAGTTCGGGCGGGGGCAGCATGGCCGGGGGCGATAGCAAGCGGCGCGGCGCTTGCCAACGACCGAGCGACATCGCACACCGCGCTGCATGATCGCGTTTCGTATCGCCGCCGCGGCCCTGATCGCCGCCAGTCCCGCTCTCGCGCAGACGTCGGCCAAGGCGCCCGCCAAAAAGCCGCCGGCGAAAACGGCGCCCGCCGCCAAGCCGGCTGCCGCCAAGCCCAAGCCAAAGCCCGCGCCGATCGACATTCAGCCGCTCAGCCATGCCGAGAAGGACGGGTTCAGCGTGCTCCAGACCGCGGTACCCGACGCCACCAGGTTCATCGCCGACTGGAAGCTGGGGGCAGGCGGCAAGAGTGCGACGACCAGGACGATCGCCGACAGGCCGCTCTTCACCTTCCTGATCTTTCGCGGGTGCAAGGCGAACGCGGAGGGTAATTGCGATGTCGTCGCCGATTTCGTGATCCACCGCCCCGACGGCACGATCAACGACGAGAACAAGGGGGTGACGGTGTGGAACAAGGCCGCACCGAGCGACCCGAAGAAGCCCTATATCGGTGACGGCGCACTGGGGTACGGCGTCGACGACGAGGGACCGTTCGGCGAGTATCGCGTCGTCGCGACCGTCACCGACCGAGTCGCCGGGGTAACGCTCACCACTGAACAGACGCTGACAATCGCGCCGGCCAAAGCTACCGCGCCGGCCAAAGCCGCGAAGCCTTACCCGGCCGCGTCCGACCCCGCGACCCCGGCCCCGGCCGATCCCGCGCCATCCACGCCGGCCGAGCCGCCCGCGAAGTGACTTGCGTCGCTCGCGCGCGCGCCTAAGTCCGCAGCCATGACCGACGCCGCGATCTCGATCGACCAGTTGTGCAAGACCTATCAGGGCGGCAAGGTCGCGCTCGATAACGTGTCGTTCGAGGTGCCGCGCGGCAGCATCTTCGGGCTGCTCGGCCCGAACGGCGCGGGCAAGTCGACGCTGATCAACATCCTTGCGGGGTTGGTCAACAAGACCAGCGGGCACGCCTCGATCTGGGGCTTCGACATCGACGACCATCCCAGGAACGCCAAGGCGTCGATCGGCATCGTCAATCAGGAAATCCTGTTCGACCCGTTCTTCACGCCGGTCGAGACGCTCGAGATCCAGGCCGGCCTCTACGGCGTGCCCAAGGCTAGGCGCCGCTCGATGGAATTGCTCCGCGCGGTGCATTTGGAGGACAAGGCGACGGCCTATGCGCGCACCCTGTCGGGGGGCATGAAACGCCGGCTGATGGTGGCGAAGGCGATGGTCCATTCGCCGCCCGTGCTGGTGCTCGACGAGCCGACCGCCGGCGTCGATATCGAGCTGCGCCAGCAACTCTGGGCCTATGTGCGCCAACTCAACGATCAGGGCGTGACGGTGGTGCTGACGACGCACTATCTCGAAGAAGCCGAGCAACTCTGCGACCGCATCGCGATCATCAACCACGGCCGCGTGATCGCCAACGAGCCGACCCGCGAGCTCGTCGGGATGGCGCAGGAAAAGGTCGTCGCGATCACCGTCGACCGCGACATGGCTGCGGTGCCGTCGGCGAGCTGTTTCCAGAAGGTCGAGCTGAAGGGCGAGCGCGTGCTCGAAATCACCTATCGCAAGGATCAGGCGAACGCGGGGCAGGTGCTCGATGCGGTCCAGCGCGACGGCTACGGCATCGTCGACGTGTCGACCAAGGAACCCGACCTGGAGGACGTGTTTCTCAATTTGACGCGGGCGTCTAATGGCTAGGCAGTCTTCCGCCGAGCTTACCGGAATGACGGCTAACGAGCGTTTCTCCGCACTTGGCCTACTCGAAGCTTTTGATCGAGCCGCGCGGGCACGTGACCGCGATGCGATGATTGCGATCTACCGTGCCGCCGAGGCCGAGAATCCCGAATTCTGCGTCGATTTGATCCTCACTAACCCCGAAAGCTATGGCTACTAGCGGCGCATGGCTCATACCTCCGACATTCTGATCATCGGCTCGGGCGCCGCCGGGCTCACCGCCGCGCTCAACCTCGCCGAGCGGTTCAAGGTGACGGTGCTCGCCAAGGGCGGCCTCGCCGAGGGGTCGACGGCTCACGCGCAGGGCGGAATCGCGGCGGTGCTCGAACCGGGCGACACGTTCGAAAGCCATATCGAGGACACGATGATCGCCGGGGCGGGCTTGAACGACCGTCGCACCGTCGAATTCGTGGTCGAAGGGGCGCCGCGCGCGATCGAGCGGCTGATCGAACTCGGCGTGCCGTTCAACAAGGAGGCGGGCGACCTGCATCTGACGCGTGAGGGCGGGCACAGCCACCGGCGGATCGTCCATGTCAACGACGCGACCGGCTGGGCGGTGCAGGAAGCGCTGCTCGGCGCGGCGCGCGCGCACGCCAACATCACGTTGGTGCCCGATCATGTCGTGGTCGACCTCGCCACGTCGAAGCACGAGCAACGCTATTCGGGTGCGGGCAACGTGTGGGGCGTGTACGCGGTCAACCGCGCCACGGGCCGCGTGGAGCTGTTCACCGCCAACGCGACGATCCTGGCGACGGGCGGGGCGGGGCGGACGTACCAGTTCTCGACAGCACCGCGCGGCGCGACGGGGGACGGGATCGCGATGGCGTGGCGCGCGGGGTGCCGCATCTCCAACATGGAGTTCATGCAGTTCCACCCGACCTGCCTCTACAACCTGACGGTCAAGAACTTCCTGATCACGGAAGCCGTGCGCGGTGAGGGCGGACGGCTGATCAACCCCAAGACCGGGCACCGCTTCATGCCCGATTACGATGAGCGGGCCGAGCTCGCCCCGCGCGATATCGTCGCGCGCGCGATCGACGCGGAGATCAAGCGTGACGGGCTCGATTACGTCCATCTCGACATCAGCCACATGGGCGCGGAGTTCGTCGCGCACCATTTTCCGACGATCCACGAGAAATTGCTCGGGCTCGGGATCGACATGACCAAGGAGCCGATCCCGGTGGTGCCGGCGCAGCATTACACCTGCGGCGGCATCGTGATCGATCTCGACGGGCGGACCGATTTGCCGGGGCTCTACGCGGCCGGCGAGTGCACGCAGTCGGGGCTGCATGGTGCCAACCGGCTGGCGTCGAACTCGCTGCTCGAATGCTTCGTCTTCGGCGAAGCCTGCGCACGGCACATCAACGCGCATTGGGACGACCTGCCACCGCCGCCGCCGATCCGGCCGTGGGACGAAAGCCGCGTGACCGATTCGGACGAGGAAGTGGTGATCCAGCAGAACTGGACCGAGATCCGCCGCTTCATGTGGAATTACGTCGGGATCGTCCGCACCACCAAACGGCTCGAACGCGCCGCGCACCGCATCAAGATGCTGACCGGTGAGGTCGGCGATTATTACGGCCATTTCCGCGTGACGCCCGACCTGATCGAGCTCAGGAACCTGCTTCAGACCGCCGATCTGATCGTCCGCTCCGCGCTCCACCGTCACGAGTCGCGCGGGCTGCACTACACGCTCGATTACCCCGAAACGCTGCCGGTCGCGGTCGACACGATCCTCGTTCCCTGAATCGGTTAACCTTTCCAGATGGTTGGGTTGCTCGTTCCGCCGCTTTTCAGGCGCGGTTCATCGCGCGCGCGTAAATTGGGGATTCCTCAACCACGCCGGGCGATACAGTGTTGCGCGGTCAAGCGGTCGGGGGCGCAGTGAGTATGCCAGTGCAGCGTATCGGAACGATCATGTCGGGCGCGATGGCCGGATTGGCGATCGCGGGTTGCGCATCGGACAGCCGGTCGAGCCGCGTCGCGCGTGTCGCGCCGCCGCCGGTCGTCTACGCTGCGCCGCGCCCGATCGTCCAGCCGCTGCCGCCGGTGCGCAACGTCGCGGCGCCCGAAGCTTTGGTCGCGCTGGTCCAGTCGCTGACGCGCGATTTCGGTGGCAAGGTCGGGATCGCGGTCAAGAGCCTCGACGACGACTGGATGGCGACTTCGAACGGCGACCTCAAGCTGCCGCAACAAAGCGTGTCGAAGCTTTGGGTGGCGATGACCGTGCTCGACGCGCGCGACCAGGGCAAGCTCACGCTCGACGACCCGATCACGGTCAGACGCGAAGATCTGACGCTGTTCCACCAGCCGATCGCGGCGCTGGTCAAGGATGCCGGCTATACCACGACGGTGGGCGAACTGCTCCAGCGCGCGCTGACGCAAAGCGACAACACCGCCAACGACCGGTTGCTGCAATTTGTCGGCGGGCCGACCGCGGTGCGCGCGTTCCTGGCGAAGAAGGCGATCGCCGACATCCGCTTCGGCCCCGGCGAGCGCGCGTTGCAAAGCCTGACCGCGGGACTCGATTGGAAGCCCGAATATTCGCGCGGCAATGCGTTCGAACTGGCACGCTCGCGCATTCCGGCCTCGACCCGGATGGACGCGTTCGAGCGCTACATCGCCGATCCGGTCGACGGCGCCGCGCCGCGCGCGATCGCGACCGCGCTCGCCCGGCTGAAGCGCGGCGAACTGCTGTCGCCGTCCTCGACGCAATATCTGATCGGCACGATGGAATCGTCGCGCACCGGCAAGCAACGCATGCGCGGCGCGGTGCCCGAGGGCTGGACGTTCGGGCACAAGACCGGGACCGGGCAGAATTTCGGCGGGCGGACCGCGGGATATAACGACGTCGGCTTCCTGATCGCTCCGAACGGCAAGGCGTTCACGATCGCGGTGATGATCGGCGACACCGACAAGACGATCGCCGAGCGTCAGGCGCTCATGCAGGCGGTCGTGCTCGGCGTGGTGACCAACTACCGCTGGTAGCCGGGCCGGCGGCTGGCTGCCGCCATTTGCGACAATCGCGGGCTTTGTCACGGGCGTCGGCTGGGCTATCTCCGCTCGCACGATGCCCCATCTCTACCTCGTCGACGGCTCCGGCTACATCTTCCGCGCCTATCACCAGCTGCCGCCGCTGACCAACCGGCATGGGGTACCGGCGGGCGCGGTCTATGGCTATACCGCGATGCTGTGGAAGCTCGCCGACGCGCTCGACAAGGCGGATGGGCCGACGCACCTCGCGGTGGTGCTCGACAAGGGCAGCCACACCTTCCGCAACGACCTCTACGACAAGTACAAGGCGCAGCGCCCGCCGCCGCCCGAGGATTTGATCCCGCAATTCCCGCTGATCCGCGAAGCGACGCGCGCCTTCTCGTTGCCGTGTATCGAGGAGGAAGGGTTCGAGGCCGACGACATCATCGCGACTTACACCTGCCGCGCGGTCGAGGCGGGATGGGACGTGACGATCGTCAGCTCGGACAAGGATTTGGCGCAGCTTATTGCCCTGTCGAAGGACGGTGGGCCGACCGTCGACATGCTCGACACGATGAAGAACGAGCGGCGCGGGCCGGGGTACGTCCAGGACAAGTTCGGCGTGCGCCCCGACCAGCTCGGCGATGTGCTCGCGCTGATGGGCGATACCGTCGATAACGTCCCCGGTGTGCCGGGGATCGGGCCCAAGACCGCGGCGAAGCTGATCTGCGAGTTCGAGACGCTTCAGCGCGTGCTCGACGCAGCGCCGAACATGAAGCCATCGAAGATGCGCGACAATCTGATCGAGCATCGCGAGATGGCGCTGCTCTCGCGCAAGCTGGTCGAGTTGCATTGCGACACCGCGGTCCCGCACAGCCTCGACGAGCTCAAGCTCGACGGCATCCCGCCCGAGCCGCTGCGCAATTTCCTCGAGGATCAGGGCTTCAAGACGCTCCTCTCGCGCATGGCCGCGCACGCGCCGGGGCGGGAGACCGCCGATCCGGTCGCCGCGGCGGTCGCGCTGGCGGGGAACGAGACGCCCGATTTCGTCGATCTGCCGCCGATCGACTGCAACGGCTACGAGACCGTGACCACCGTCGATCAGCTCGCGGCATGGGTCGCCGAGAGCCATGCCAGCGGCACGATCGCGATCGACACCGAGACGGACTCGCTCGACAGCGTCGCGGCGAACCTGGTCGGCATCTGCCTCGCGACGAAGCCGGGACGCGCCTGCTACATCCCGATCGGGCACAAGAGCAGCGACGACATGTTCGGCGAGGTCCCGCCGCAATTGTCGCTCGGCGAGGTCGTGCGGTTGCTCGGTCCGCTGTTCGTCGATCCCGGCGTGCTCAAGATCGGGCACAACATCAAATACGACCTCAACGTGCTGATCCGCCACGGCCTCCCCGTCGCGCCGATCGACGACACGATGGTGATGAGCTTCGACCTCGACGCCGGGCAGAGCCTCGCCGGGCACGGCATGGACGAGGTCGCGCACGCGGTGCTCGAACATAGCTGCATCGCGTTCAAGGACGTGACGGGGACGGGCAAGAAGGCGATCAGCTTCGCGCAAGTGCCGCTTCCCCAGGCGACGCAGTACGGCGGCGAGGACGCCGACGTGACGTGGCGGTTGTGGACTCGGTTCAAGCCGCGGCTCGCCTACGAAGGCGCGACGCGCGTGTACGAAATGGTCGACCGGCCGATCATCCCGGTCGTGGCCGCGATGGAGCGCGCGGGGATCAAGGTCGACCGCGACCAGCTCTCGCGCCTCTCCAGCCAGTTCGCGCAGGAAATGGCGCGGCTGGAGGAAGCAATCCAGGCCGAGGCCGGGCAGCCGTTCCAGATCGGATCGACCCAGCAATTGGGCGCGATCCTGTTCGACAAGATGGGGCTGAAGGGCGGCAAGAAAGGCAAGTCGGGCGCCTATTCGACCGACGTCACCGTGCTCGAAAAGATGAAGGCGGAAGGCGTCGCGATCGCGGGCCTCGTGCTCGACTGGCGCCAGGTGGCGAAACTCAAATCGACCTATACCGACGCGCTCCAGCAACAGATCGACCGCAACACCGGCCGCGTCCACACCAGCTATTCGCTGACCGGGGCGCAGACCGGACGGCTCGCCTCGACCGACCCCAATTTGCAGAACATCCCGATCCGCACCGAGGCCGGGCGGCAGATCCGCGACGCGTTCGTCGCCGAGCCGGGCAATGTGATCCTGGCCGCCGACTATTCGCAGATCGAGCTGCGGCTGGCGGCGCACATGGCCGACGTTCCCGCCTTGCGCGACGCGTTCCTGCGCGGCGAGGACATCCACGCGGCGACCGCGAACGAATTGTTCGGCGAGGTCAATCGCGACACGCGCGGCCGCGCCAAGACGATCAATTTCGCGATCCTCTACGGCATTTCGCGCTGGGGGCTGGCGCAGCGGCTGGAGATCGACCCGGAAGAGGCGCAGGCGATGATCGCGCGTTACTTCGAGCGCTTCCCCGGCATCTCGGCGTACATCAACGAAACGCTCGAGGGCGTCCGCCAGCGCGGCTATACCCAGACGCTGTTCGGCCGGAAAACATGGTTCCCGCAAATCCGCGCCCCGATCCAGCACGTGCGCCAAGGGGCGGAGCGCGCCGCGATCAACGCGCCGATTCAGGGGACGAGCGCCGACATCATCAAACGCGCGATGGCTCGGATGGGGCCCGCGTTGGAGACGGCGGGGCTGACCGGCACGCGGATGCTGCTCCAGGTGCACGACGAACTCGTGTTCGAAGTGCCCGAGGCGGAGGTTGCGGCGGCGAAGCCGGTGATCGAGCACGTCATGGCCACCGCCGCCGAGCCCGCGGTGAAGCTCGACGTCCCGCTCGCGATCGAGATCGGCACCGGCCCGAGCTGGGGCGCGGCGCATTGATAAAGCCAGCCGTTTTAATGCTCGCGTTTCTTGCTGCTGCCGCCCCGGCGGCCTTCGTATCTCGTTCCATGACGCTGGCTGAGGCGAGAAAATTATCGCCCCAACAGCTTGCTCAAAGATTGCTCGGCGAAGCGGGCGCGAGTCGGGAATATGTCGAGGCGAGTATATCCGGCAATGGCGGGATCATGATCGGCGCGCCGGGACTCAACTCGATCGACCTTTACGAACGACCGAAGTCGGCGGGATTCGCTGGCCTGTGCCAGGTTGAGGGCGTCCATATCGAATTCTCGACATCGCGTTATGACACCCCGGGCGATCCACCGCACCGCGTGACGGACTTCTGGAAGATGACGCGCTTTGCGATGCTGCAACCAACGGACACGCGTATCGACGATGGCGGCGATGAGCAGCAGGAGCGAAAATGCGCGGCACTGGGGCCAGTCGCGGATCGCACCGATCCCGTTTTCTTCTTCGTCGTGCAGAGCGACAAAGCAGTCGATGCCTATTTCGCCATGCGCGCGCTGGCCAAAGCGCAAATTGCAGCTCCTGCGTTGCGCGATGCGATAAAGTGCAAAAGCTATGATCCCAAGTGGCCTGTTTGTGCGAACCCGGCAGGAGCAATAAGAGAAATTCCGGTCCGCAGGATGGCGGGTATACGCGTCGAACGCTGTGCCGACAATGTGGCGTGGTGCGTTTCCGCGACTTGGGCCAAGTCGCGCGAAGGAAATGAAACCGAGGAAGTAGGGCTGACGATCCATACCGACGCTTCGCGGGTCGATCCTCCGGCCGATTTCAACGTCACTGCCGTCGATCTGGAAGCGGGAACCTCGGTTGACGACTAACGTCCCTTCAGCCCCCTCCGACATCGGCACGCTCGCCAAGGGTGGGCGGACCAACATCGGCGGGTTCGCGATACGGCTGGTCGCGCGGATGCCGTTCCTGTTCGTCGCCGGCCGGCTGTACGGACCCGATGCGGTGGGGCGCTATGCGCTGGCGGTGGTGGTGATCGAGCTCGGCGCGCTGATCGCGACGCTCGGGCTCAAGCGCGGGCTCGCGCTGGCGCTGGCCGAGGCGCCCGAGGGGCGCGAGGACGTCTGCATCGTTTGGGACGCGCTGTTGCTCGCATTGGTCGCGGCGCTGGCGATCGGCGGGCTGCTGTTCGCCGTGCCGCAGATCATGTTTCCGGACGGGGTTACCGACGGTTTCGATCGCTGGTTCGCGCTGACCATCATCCCGATCGCGCTGTCGGACGTCGCGCTCGCCGCGCTCGCCTATCGCCGCAACATCAAGGCGTCGGTGACCGCGCGCGCGATCGTCGAGCCGTGGACGATCTCCGCCGCCGTGTTGCTCTATTACTATATCGCGCGCGACGACGGGCTGACGCTCGCCTATATGACCGCGCTGACCGCGGCGATGGTCGCCTCGCTCATCCCGATGATGCGCAGCTACGGACGGCCGCGCGGCTGGCGCCCGCATCTCGGCCGGGTCGCGGCGATGGCGCGCAGGAACGCGCCGCTCGCGGGGGCCGAGACGATCGAATGGGGCACGCGCAACGTCGACCGCTTCATCCTGGGGATAATGTTCGAGCCCAAGCTCGTCGGCATCTATTACATGGCGCAGCAGATCAGCTCGATCCCGCAGAAGTTGAAGTCGAGTTTCGACCCGATCCTCGGCCCCGTGATCACGCAGAGCCTCGCCAAGAACGACCGCGTCGCGATCGCCCAGCAGGTGCGCCAGGTCGGGTTCTGGATCATGTCGGCGCAGGCGATCGTCGCGCTGATGGGGTCGATCCCGGGCGAGGCGGTGATGGGGCTGATCGGACCGCAATTCGTCTACGGCACCGCGGCGCTCGGGTTCCTGTTGTGGGGCGAAGTGCTGGCGACGCAGGGCGCGGTAAGCGAGGCCGCGCTCGTCTATATGGCGCGGCATCGCAACCTGGCGATTTCGGTGGCGATGCTCGCGTTCCAGATCGCGCTGAGCTTCGCGCTGATCTACACGATCCGCTGGGCCGGCTTTCCCGACAATTACCAGGCGGCGGGCCCCGCGATCGCGCTGATGTTGTCGCTGACGCTGACCTCGCTGATCAAGGCGAGCGTGCTGCGCCGGATGCTCGGCGCGCCGGTGATGGCGTGGCGCTGGTCGTTCCTGGCGGCGATCGTCGCGTCGGTCGCGGTCGGCACGCTCTTCACGCTGTTGCCCAAGCGCTTCGAATGGGTCGAGCTGGTCGCCGGTGAGCCGGCGCTGGTCGCGGGGTTCCTGTTCGTCGTGTGGCGCTGGTCGTTCAAGCCCGAGGACCGCACGCTGTTCCAGAAGCTGCCCGGTGCGGAGCCGCTGGCGGTCTAATCCATCCGTTCGTGTCGAGCGAAGTTGAGACACGTTTGCCGACCGCTCGCGGCCGTTTCTCGACTTCGCTCGAAACGAACGGGGAAAGAGACCGGTGTGATTACAGCGTCGGCCCCGACACCGCGCGGCGGGTCTTGACCGGCATCGCCGCGAACATTTTGGCGATCGCGGAGGTGCGCGTGTCCTCGTTGGCGTAGTCGCGCGCCGACTTGCCGGCGAGGTAGTCCTTGCGGTCGGGATCGGCACCGGCGTCGATCAGCAGCTGGACCATGTCCTGGTCGCGCCGCAGCACCGCCTTGATCAGCGGCGTCTGCCCGCCCTCGCCGACGAAATTGGGATTGGCCTTGCCCTTGAGCAGGATCGGGATCAGCCCGATGAACCCACGGTCGATCGCGATCAACAGCGGCGTATTGCCGTTCCGGTCCTTGAGGTTCGGGTTGGCACCCTTGGCGAGCAGATAGGCAGTGTAGCGCGAATCGTTGCGCTTTGCGACGATGTGCAGCGCGGTTTCGCCCGAGGTGACGTCCTGCGTGTCGATGATCCGCGTGCCGGGCTTGGCGAGGATCTTGTCGACATCGTCGCCCTTGTCGTCGCGCACCGCCTGGAGGAAGGTGTAGCCCGGCGACCCCGAGAGCTGGGCGGCGGCGGGCAGCGGCGCGGCGAGGAGCGCGCCGGCGAGCGCGAAGCGGAGCAGGGGAGCGGCCATGGTTGCGGTACCTGTCTATGCTGGGACGAACTTGCGCCGCCGCGCCTAAACGATCAAGGCTGGCTCCGCGATGAATTTCTCCCGACTTGCGATCGTTTCGGCGCTGGCGCTGGCCGCTTGTTCCGCCACCCCCGCCACCCCGCCGCCGCTCGCCGGCGCGAAGATCGGCGGGCCGTTCGCGCTGACCGACCAGGACGGCAAGGCGGTCACCGACCGGAGCTTCGCGGGCCAATACCGCATCATGTATTTCGGCTACACCTATTGTCCCGACGTGTGCCCGACCACGGCGCAGGCAATCGGCGCGGCGCTGCGGAGTCTCGACAAGAGCGATCCCGCGGTGTCGGCGAAGGTCGTGCCGGTGTTCGTGACGGTCGACCCGGCGCGCGACACGCCGGTGGTGCTCAAGCAATTCGTCCGCGCCTTCTACCCGCGCTTCGTCGGGCTGACCGGTAGCGCCGACGCGATCGCCGCCACCGAAAAGGCGTATGGCGTGTTCGCGGCGCCCGACCCCAAACACCCCGGTCTGGTCGAACATTCGAACGCCGCCTATCTGATGGACCCCGACAACAAGCCGATCGCGCTGCTCCCGACCGATCAGGGGCCTGCCGCGACCGCCGACGAGATCAAGCGCTGGGTCAAATGACCGCCGATCGATTCTGGGAAACGAAGACGCTGGCCGAGCTCGACCGCGGCCAGTGGGAGGCGCTGTGCGACGGCTGCGGCAAATGCTGCCTCCACAAGCTCGAGGATGACACGACGGGTGAGCTCTACCCGACCAACGTCGCGTGCAAATTGCTCGATCGCCGAACCGCGCAGTGCAAGGATTACGGGAACCGGCGCAGCTTCGTGCCCGATTGCGTGCGGCTCGACGCGGGGAACGTGTTCACAACCGACTGGCTGCCCTCGACCTGCGCGTACCGGCTGCGCGCAAACGGCAAGCCGCTCCCCGAATGGCACTATCTGGTGAGCGGCGACCGTGAGGCGGTGCACCGTGCGGGCGAATCGACGCGCGGCTGGACGGTCAGCGAGGACGATGCCGGCGACCTCGAATTCCATTTGGTCGACCGCGCGCTGTGAACCTCGATATCGATATCGTGCGCAACGCGCGCTCGCGGCGGATGCGGCTGTCGGTCGACGCGGCGAGCGGGCGCGTGCGCCTCACGCTGCCGCCGCGCGCGTCATTGAAGCGCGCAATGGCATGGGCCGACGAGCATCGCGGCTGGATCGAGGCGCAGCGCGTGCGCCTGCCCGAGGCGCGGCCGTTCGCGCCGGGCGCGACGATCCCGGTCGAGGGCGAGGAGGTCGCGATCGACTGGTCGCCCGAGCGGTCGCGCGCAATCCGCATCGAGACCGGGCGGCTGATCTGCGGCGGCCCGATCGAAGGGTTGTCGCGGCGCATCGAATCGTGGCTCAAGCGCCGCGCGCTCGCGCTGCTGTCCGACGAGACCGCCGAATATGCCGCCAAGGCCGGCGTCACGATTACGCGCGTGTCGGTCGCCGATGCGAAGGCGCGCTGGGGCAGTTGCGCGTCTACGGGCGCGATCCGCTACAATTGGCGGCTGATCTGCGCCCCGCCGCACGTCCGCCGCGCGACCGTCGCGCACGAAGTCGCGCACCGGCTGCACATGGATCATTCGCCGGCCTTCTACGCGGCGCTACGCGAGCTGTACGCTGCCGATCCGGCCCCGGCGCGCGCGTGGCTCAAGCGCCACGGCGCGAGCCTTCACTGGCTCGGGCGGGATTCCTGAACGGGACGCGGGCGGTCGGCGGGTTGTGAACGGTCGGGGCGCGACGGCGTCTTGCCGCCGCTCGAATCGCCACCGGTCACGCGGTCGAGCCATTTCTTGTCGAGCCGGTCGCCCTGTTTGGGCGGGCCGTCGGGCGCGGTCTGCGGCGCGTCGTCTTCGGAACTCGGCGGCATCCCCGCATCGCCACCGCCGATTGGCGAATCGGGCGCGATCTGGTCCTGTGGGATCGGGTTGCCGTCGGGATCGACGAACACGCCATTGTCGGGCGCGCCGAACCCTTCCTCGTTGTCGAGGGCGAGATCGGGAAGCGTGACGGCGGTGTCGAACTGCTCGATCGGGCGCCCGGCGGTCGCGACCTTCATGAACGCGGCGAACGCGCGCGCGGGCGCGGTGCCGCCCTGCAGCCCCGGCACGGTCTTGGCGTCGTCGCGCCCCATCCACACGCCAGTGGTCAGCCCGGACGAGAAACCGAGAAACCAGCCGTCCTTGTTCGACGTGGTCGTGCCGGTCTTGCCCGCGACCGGGCGACCGATCTGCGCGGCGCGGCCGGTGCCGGTGTTGACGGCCGTTTGCAGGAGGTCGGTCATTTCCTGCGCGACATAGGGCGCGACCAGCACATGGCTGCGGTCGACCTCGTGCTGGTAGATCGTCTCGCCCATCGAGGTGACCTTGGTGATGCCGTACGGCGTCACCGCCACGCCCTTGTTGTAGACGCTGGCGAAGGCGCGAGTCATGTCGATCACGCGGACGTCGTTCGACCCGAGCACCATCGACGGCACGACCTGGATCGGGGTCGAGATGCCGAAGCGCCGCGCCATGTCGGCGATCGTCGAGAAGCCTACCTCTTCGCCCAGCTGCGCCGCGACGGTGTTGACCGAGTAAGCGAAGGCGGTACGCAGATCCATCGCGCCGGCGTTGCGTCCCGACGAGTTGCGCGGGCTCCAGCCCTGGATCGTCACCGGCTGGTCGACGACCTGGTCGCTCGGGCGCTTGCCCGCCTCGAGCGCGGCCAGATAGACGAACAGCTTGAACGCCGACCCCGGCTGACGCAGTGCAGTGATCGATCGGTTGTAGTTCGACGTCACGTAATCCTTGCCGCCGACCATCGCGCGCACCGCGCCGTCGCGGTCGAGGCTGATGAGGGCGCCCTGCGCATTGCCTGGCGCGTTGGCGCGGATCGCCGCATCGCCCGCCGCCTGCATCTTGATGTCGATCGTCGTGTACACTTCGAGCGGACGGCTCGGCTCGTCGATCAGATTCTCGAGCTGCGGCAGCGCCCAGTCGGTAAAATAACGAACGCTGTTCTGATTGGGTTCGGCAGCGAGCTTGACCGCGTGCGGATCGGCCGAGGCGGCTTCCGCGGGCGAAATCTTGCCGGTTTCCTTCATCAGCCCGATCACGACACCGGCGCGGCCGACCGCGGCTTCGGCGTCGGCGGTCGGCGAATAATGCGACGGTGCCTTGACCAGCCCCGCGATGATTGCGGCTTCGCTGAGCGTCAGATGATCGGCGCCGTGGCCGAAGAATTTGCGCGCCGCGGCGTCGATCCCGTACGCGCCGCCGCCGAAATAGACCTTGTTGAGATATAGCTCGAGCACCTGGTCCTTGGTGAACTTGCGCTCGAGCGCGAGCGCCAGGATGCCCTCGCGGAACTTGCGGCCGAACTGCTTGGCCGACGACAGGAAGATGTTGCGCGCGAGCTGCTGCGTGATGGTCGACCCGCCCTGCGCCCAATGGCCTTCCTTGATGCGCACTTCGAACGAGCGCGCGACGCCGATCGGGTCGACCCCCCAATGCTCCCGGAACCGGCGATCCTCGACCGCGACCATCGCGTCCTTCATCACTTGCGGAATCTGGTCGTAGGTCAGCCACTCGCCATAACTCGGGCCCAGGTTGACGATCGGCGTCCCGTCGGCGGCGAGCACGCGGATCATCTGGCCGTTGGGCGAGGATTTCAGCTCGTCGAAGCTGGGAAGCTGCCCGCGCGTCACATAGACCGCGATGACGAGCGCGAGAAACGCGAGGACGAAGGCGATGCCAGTCACCTTGAGCGCCAGCATCAGCCAGCGGCCCCACTTCGGCACGGCACGAATGGTCTTACTCGCCACGGGCGGGGAGATAACGGACTAGAGTCGCGGCTACAAGCGAACGTTAGCCAGCGGCTCTCGGTGTAAAATCCAGGCTGACCGAATTCATGCAGTACCGCAGCCCGGTCGGCGGCGGGCCGTCGGGGAAGACGTGGCCCAAGTGGCTGTCGCAGCGCGCGCAACGGGTTTCGGTTCGCGTCATGCCGTGGCTGGTGTCGCTGTGGTTGGTGACATGATCCTCGGCGATCGGCTGGGTGAAGCTCGGCCAGCCCGATCCCGAATCGTATTTGTCGGCGCTATCGAACAGGTCGAGCCCGCACGCGGCGCAGTGATAAATGCCATCCGCCTTATTGTCGTTGTAGATGCCGCCGAACGCGCGCTCGGTGCCGGCTTCGCGCAGCACGTGATATTGTTCGGGGGTCAAGCGCTGGCGCCATTCGGACTCGGAGAGCGTGAGGTGTTCCATACCCGAGAAATCGTGACGCCAGCATCACGCGTCAAGCGGCATGTGCCTGATCCTGGTCAGGTGCGCGGCGATTCCGGCGAGTGACGGGGCGAGGCGGACCGCCCAGGCCAGCACACTCGCCCAGGCCGGCGTCTCGGCGGCGCGGCGGATCGCGCCGGCGACGGCGAAGGGGCGGACGAGATCGGCGGTGAGGCGCTGCTGGTACGCGATCGACGCGTCCGGCCCGCCGCGCAGATAGGCAGTCGCGGCGCGTAGCCCGCTTTCGATCGCGATCCCCATGCCCTCGCCGGCGAGGCTCGGGATGCAGGCGCTCTGGTCGCCGAGCCGGAACAGCCCGGGCGACGTGTCGGCGGCGCGCCAGCCGTACGGGACGTTGGCGACGGCATCGATCGTCGCGCCGCGTGCGCGCCAGGCGAGCCGCTCGCCCAATCGCGGCGATTCCCGCCCGAGCACATCGAGCAACGCATCGGGCGATCCCGTCTCGCTCAACCGCGAGCGATGCACCGCCATGCAGCAATTGACCGTCCCGTCCTCCTGCCGCGCGAGTCCGGCATAGCCGCGGTCGAAGAGGTGCAGTTCGATCGTCCCGCCGACCAGCCGGTCGAGCGCCTCGGATGGCCCGAGCCGGACGCGCAGCCCCAGCATCGGGTCGTCGGTCAGCGCGACAGGGCGCGCGAGGCCGCGCAGGTCGTGCTTGCCGGTGGCGAGGAACAGCGCATCCGCCGCGATCTCCCCCTCGTCCGCGAGCCGGACAATCCTGTCCTCGGCGCTGCGCACCGCGACCCCGCGCTCGACCGCCGCGCCGGCACTGATCGCGTGCCCCAGCAAGAGCGTGTCGAGCCGCCAGCGCGATACCGCGAGCGCGGGGCGGGGGAGCCACGCCTCGGCCTTGTGCCGCCCCGCGAACAGCCGCAGCCGCCGGATGTCGTCGCGGTTGAGCGCACCGCGGCGGATGCCGATCCGTTCGAGTGTCTCCAGCGTCCGCCAGCTCAGGAACCCGCCGCACAGCGCATCGCCGGTCTCCCGGCTGCGCTCGATCAGCAGGTGCGGCGCCCGCGCCCGCGCGAGCAGCAACGCCGCCGCCGCGCCCGCCGGCCCGCCGCCAACGATCAGCGCAGGCGTTCGACGCACAGCCGGAACGGAAAAGCGCGGTACACGCGCGCGTCAGGCACCCCGGCCTCGGCGAGGATCGGCGGCCACTCGGCCGGCCGATACGACCGCGCGATCGACAGCGTGCCGTCGAGCCGCACGATGCGGTGCCAGCCGAACGTGCGCGCGAGGATCGGGAAGCCCCGATGCGCGAACCCGTGGCGGTGAAGATCGTTGACCAGCCACCCCATCGCGCTCTCGACTTCCATGAAGCGTATGAACGCGACGAGCTGGTCGTGGCTCATGTGATGCGCGACCAGGCTGGAAATCACTATGTCCCAGCCTTGTCCGGCAAGATCTGCGTAATCGCCGGTGATCCAGCGAATCGGCAGACCCGGCGGGGTGTGCTCGCGCGCCGCCAGCTCGCTGCGCGGGTTGAGATCGACCCCCACCAACTCGGCTTCCACACCGCGCTTTGCCGCCCAGCGCGCGATGGTGCGGAGCATGTCGCCGTCGCCAAACCCGACGTCGAGCAGCTTAAAGCGCTTTCGCTCCCCCAATGCGCGCCGCACGAGGCTCAACGTCGGCCGCGCCGCCATCGTCACGACATTCACCTTGGCGAGATCGCCGACCACGTCCGCATAGGTCGCCGCATCCAGATCGTCGGCGTCCATCAGCTCGTCGGCGATGGCGCGCTCGCGCAATGTCACGCGGCGCTCCGGAACCCGAAGCCTTCCGCCGCCAGCCCCGGCCCGAATGCCAGCGCGACGCCGTGCTCGACCGGGCGGCTCCCCAACATCTTCGCCAGCGTGAACATCAGCGTCGCCGACGACATGTTGCCATTGTCGGCAAGCGTTTCGCGCGACGCCCATAGCGCGCCTTGCGGGAGATGATACGCCGCCTCGACTGCGTCGAGGATCGAGCGCCCGCCGGCGTGCACCGCCCAGCCGTCGATCTCCTCGGGCGCCCGCCCGCCGAGCGCGGCTTTGGCAAAATCCGGATCGGCGAGCCCCGCCGCGATCCGTCCCGGCACCTCGCCCGACAGATGCATCGCAAACCCCCGGTCGGTGATGTCCCAGCGGATCAGCCCCGCCGAATCGGGCAGCGTCGTCGCGAACGGCGCGTCGAGCGCGAAGCCGACAGGGTCGCTCGTCACCAGCGCCGCCGCGGCGCCATCGCCGAACTGGAGCATCGCGAGCAATGGCTCGATCTCGGCGGTGTCCTGCAGATGGAGCGAGCACAGCTCGACGCAGACGACGAGCACGCGCGCATCCGGCTCCGACCGCACGATGTGTCGCGCGCTGCGGAGCGCGGCGACCGCGGCGTAGCACCCCATGAACCCGACCAGCAGACGCTCGACGCTCGGCGCGATCCCCAGTCGCGCCGCGACGATCTGGTCGATCCCGGGTGCGACGAACCCGGTGCAACTCGCCACCACCAGGTGCGTGATCCCATCCAACTCGACCTGCTCGCCCAGCGCCGCGGTCGCCGCGATGCTCAGCTTGGGCGCCTCCTCGGCATAGACCGCCATCCGCGCGCCTGTCCCCGGCATGAAGCCATGCTCGTAGAACCCGCCCGGCGCGACCGGCGATCCGCCGCCGGACGCTTGCGGAAGCACGGTCCAGCGATGCTCGATCCCCGACCGCGCGACCATCCGCCCGAACACTTTGGCGAGCCGCGGATCGGCGATCTTCGGCGTCGCCCAGTCGATGAACGCATGGTGCGCATCGTGCGGCGGCACGGCGGTGCCGATGGCGTTGAGATAGGCGGGTTGGGTCAACGGCCGGCCGCCTGGCTCGCTTCGAACACCGCGAACTGCGCGGCGAACGCGCGCTCGAACGCCGGCCGCTCCTGCGCGCGGGCGACATAGCCGGCGAGGTTGGGATAACCGTCGAGCAGCGCGAACGCGGCGGGGCGGAGCAGCACCTCGACCATCATCAGGTCGCCCGCGCTGAAATCGCCGTCGAGCCATTGGGCATCGCCCAGCCGCTCGGATAATTGGCGCAGGCGGTTGCCGACGCGCACGTCGAGGATCGGCAAGCGGTCGGCGAACCACGGCTTGTCGCGTTCGAGCAGCAGAAAGGCTTCGCGCTCGATCACCACCGGCTCGACCGTGCTGAGCGCGGCGATCATCCAGGTGACCGCGCGGGTGCGGGCGTCGGGATCGGCCGGGAGCAGGCCGGGATGCGTCTCGGCGATATGGAGGACGATCGCGCCGGTCTCGAAGATCGTCAGGCCGCCTTCCTCCCAGGTCGGGATCTGCCCGAACGGATGCCGCGCGAGGTGCGACGGCTCCTTCATCTCGGCGAAGGTGACGAGGCGGACGTCATAGGGCTGGCCGACCTCCTCGAGCGCCCAGCGCACGCGCATGTCGCGCGCGAGGCCGCGGCCCCGGTCGGGCGAATCCCTGAAGGCGGTGATCGTCGGTTTCATGCGGCACGGCTCCTCGGGTCGCAGCTTCGCCCAACGCACGGTGCGCGGCAAGCGTTGCCGGTGGTCGGCCCGGACCCTAAGGAAACGCGATGACCGCCACGCGTTTCGCCCCCAGCCCGACCGGCCACCTCCATGTCGGCAACATCCGCACCGCGATCCTCAGCTGGATGTGCGCGCGGCACGTCGGCGGGCGGTTCGTGCTGCGGATCGACGATACCGATCGCGAGCGCAGCGAAGAGCGGTTCGTCGAGTCGATCCGCGCCGATCTGGCGTGGCTCGGGCTGACCCCGGACGCCGAGGTGCGCCAGTCGCAGCGATTCGATCTCTACCAGCGGCGCTTCGACGAGCTGCGCGCCGCGGGCCGCGTCTATCCGGCGTACGAGACCGCACAGGAACTCGACCTCAAGCGCAAGGTGCAATTGGGGCGTGGGTTGCCGCCGATCTACGACCGCGCCGCGCTCGCGCTGAGCGACACCGATCGCGTGAAACTGGAGGCCGGGGGCGTCCGCCCGCACTGGCGCTTCAAGCTCTCGCCCGGCGTGATCGAATGGGACGATTTGATCCGCGGGCACCAGCGTTTCGACGCCGCGACGATGAGCGACCCGGTGATCCGCCGCGCCGACGGGTCGTGGCTCTACATGCTCCCGTCGGCGATCGACGATGTCGACCTCGGCATCAGCCATGTCGTGCGCGGCGAGGATCACGTGTCGAACACCGCGCTCCAGATCCAGATGTTCGCCGCGATGGGCGCGCCCGTGCCCGCCTTCGCGCACGCCGCGTTGCTGACGGGGGCGGAAGGGAAATTGTCGAAGCGGCTCGGGTCGCTCGGCGCCGAGCATTTCCGCGAGGAAGGGATCGAGCCGCAGGCGATCGTATCGCTGCTCGCGCGGATCGGGACGAGCGACCCGGTCGAAGCCTTCGCCAACCCCGCCCCCCTGATCGCCGCGTTCGATTTCTCGCGTTTCGGCCGCGCGCCGGCGCGGTTCGACGAAGCCGAGCTCGCGCAGGTCAACGCGCGGATCGTCCACCAGCTCGATTATGCGGCTGTGGCCGACCGGCTGCCGGCGGGGATGGACGCGGCGGGGTGGGAAGCGATCCGGCCCAACCTGTCGACCGTCGCCGACGCCGCCGACTGGTGGCACGTGGTCGAGGGGCCGGTCGCCGCATCGGTCGATCCGGAAGACCGCGGCTTCCTCGCCGCCGCGCACCGCATCGCTGGCGAAATCGACTGGGCGGCCGACCCGTGGCACGCGCTGACCGCCGCGCTCAAGGACGAGACCGGACGCAAGGGCAAGCCACTGTTCCTGCCCTTGCGCCGCGCGCTGACCGGGCGCGATCATGGGCCGGACATGGCCGCGCTGCTCCCGCTGATCGGGCGCGACCGCGCCTTGGAGCGTCTTGCTACCCCTTGATCATCATTTGTTGCGGAACTTAATGTAACGTTGTATCATTACACAGACTCGGCGACCAACGCCGGGGTAAGGAGAGAGGATACGGCGTATGTATGCGAACCAATTCGCTGCCGATCGCGGTTTGAAACCGGGCAGCATGACGCTGGCGCTGGCGATGACCGTGCTGCCGATCGCGGGGCTGATCGTGTCGACCCATGCGGACAAGATCATCGCGGTGTTCGACCCGCCGATCGAGGTCAAGAACATCCCGCTGCCCAAGGATCCGCCGCCCGACCCGCAGCCGCACCCCAAGGCCGACAAGCCGATCGACCAGAAGGTCTATACGCCCCCGATCGACCTGCCGCCGCTCAGCGAAAATCACGTCATCACCACCCCGACCTTCCCCGACCCGCCGCCGCCGACCCCGCCGGGCACGGGCACCGTCATCACGCAGCCGCCACCCCCGATCGCCAAGCCCGTGATCGTCGGCGCGGCGTACGACCCGCGCTTCGCGAACGTGCTCCAGCCGCCCTATCCGGCGTCCGAAATCCGCAGCGGCAATAGCGGACGCGTGGTGATCCGCGTGCTGATCGGCACCGACGGGCGCGTGCGCCAGGTCGAGCGCGTGTCCGCCGCCAGCGATGCCTTCTTCGCCGCAGCGGAGAAGCAGGCGTTGACCAAGTGGCGCTTCAAGCCGGCGACCAGCGACGGAATGCCGATCGAGCAATGGAAGGTGATGGGCCTGCGCTTCGAATTGCAGGATCAGGAATAAGGTGGAGTCATCCTTGCGCGCTTCACGGCGCGTGAGCGGTGCCGGCCCGCTCCCCACCCGACCACCCATTTCAGGATACGCTGTGGGCGGTCGGGTGGGGGAGTGGGCCGGCACCGCAGCGATTGGGCGGAGGCTGATCGCCCAATCGAAAGACTCGGGCTGGTCTCGCGCCGGCCCCGCCCCTATCTTGGCCGCATGGCCGTCATGACTCGATTCAATCCCTTGCGCGCGTTCGGCGACTTGCGCCGCTTCCTCGCCTCGCGCGGGCGGCATGAAATCATCTTCCTGTTCGCGGCGCTGATCCTTTGCACGCTGATCCTCGGCGGGTTCGCGATCGCATCGAACGTCGAGAAACCGTACCGGCCGCCCGACATCATCTACGTCCAGTCGTGGCGCGCCGACCGCACCGATGCGGAGATCGTCGCGCAGCAGAAGATCGACATGGAAAAGAAGAAGATCCAGGACGCCAAGGAAGCGCAGTTCGAGGCCGAGAAGCGCGCCGAGTTCAAGCGTGCGAGCGACGCCCTGAAGAAATGGGGCATCTGACCCCGGACCCGCGCTGGATGGGCGCCGCGCTGGCGCTCGCGGAGCGTGGCAAGGGACGCACCGCGCCCAACCCCACTGTCGGGTGCGTTATCGTCAACGACGGGCGAGTCGTCGGGCGCGGTTGGACGCAACCGGGCGGGCGACCGCACGCCGAGGCGATGGCACTGGCCGAAGCGGGCGCGGCGGCACGTGGCGCGACCGTTTACACGACGCTCGAGCCGTGCGCGCATGCCAGCCCACGCGGCCCGGCGTGCAGCGACTTGCTGGTCGAGGCGGGCGTGGCGCGCGTGGTCGCGGCGCTGGGCGACCCCGACCCACGCACCGACGGCAAGGGGCACGAGCGGCTGCGCGAAGCCGGGATCGCGGTGGAGGTCGGGGCGAATGCCGCCGAGGCGCGGCGCTCGATGGCGGGGTTCCTGACGCGGCGAGCGCTCGGCCGCCCGCACGTCACGCTCAAGCTCGCGACGTCGCTCGATGGCTGCATCGCGCTGGCGAGCGGCGAGAGCCAGTGGATCACCGGCGCCCCGGCGCGCGCGCACGCGCACGTCGAACGCTCGCGGCACGAGGCGATCCTGGTCGGGCGCGGGACGTATGAGGCGGACAGACCGACGCTCGACGTGCGGCTGGACGGGCTGGCGAATCGCAGCCCGCGCCGCCTGATCCTCTCCTCCCGTCACCCTCACCCTTCCGGCGCTGACGCGCCTTCCTCCCTCTCCCGATGGGAGAGGGAAGGGGCCCACGACGCGCAGCGTCGTGGGAAGGGTGAGGGTGGCTGGGGATGGATCACATCGCCCCAAGCCATCGCGCAACTCGAAAATGTCGACCATCTCCTCGTCGAAGGGGGCGCGCAGACGGCTGCCGCGTTCCTCGCCGCCGACCTGGTCGACCGCCTGCTCCTCTACCGCGCGCCGATCCTGATCGGCGGCGGCACGTCGGCGCTCGGCGAGATCGGCCTGACCGACCTCGCGAGCGCGCATGGCCGCTGGCGGTTGCGCGACCGGCGGATGTTGGGCATCGACACGTTCGAAGAATTCGAGCGAGTGCGCTGAACCATGTTCACCGGCATCATCACCGATATCGGCACGATCGAGCGCGTCGAGCAGCGCGGCGACCTGCGCGTGCGCGTCGCGACCGCCTACGATACCGCGACCGTCGATCTCGGCGCGTCGATCGCATGCTCGGGCGTGTGCCTGACCGTCATCGATAAAGGCCCCGGTTGGTTCACCGTCGACGTGTCAGGTGAAACCGCGTCGCGCACCGCGCACGGGCAATGGAGCGAGGGGCGACAGCTCAACCTCGAACGCGCGATGAAGCTGGGCGACGAGCTCGGCGGGCATATCGTCACGGGACATGTCGATGGCGTCGCCGAAGTGGCCGCAGTCGAAGCGGTCGGCGATTCGCGCGTGGTGACGTTCCGGTTGCCGGGCGACCTCGCGCCGTTCGTCGCGGCCAAGGGGTCGGTGACGGTCGACGGCGTGTCGCTGACGGTCAACACGGTGGCTGACGGCGCCGGCGGGACGACCTTCGCGGTCAATTTGATCCCGCACACGCAGGCGGTGACCACGCTCGGCGCGCTTGCCGTGGGGCAGGCGGTCAATATCGAGATCGACGTGCTCGCGCGCTATCTTCAGCGGATGCAGTCGCTCGCCGGGCAAAGATAGTCCTTCCCGCCAGGGGGCGGATAAAATGCTGGCAATGTTGGAGTTGGTTTGAGATCGTCGTCCGATGGATCAGGGCGCGAGCCAGTCTTATCACATCACAGGGTGCTGCAAGTGCCTAGTTCGCGGCGAAATCAGCGTGGTCACTGCGAACATTGGGAACATTCACCGGTCGCTCCCGTCAAGCGATGTGATTTTGCACTTGGTCGATCACATTGTAGTGTGATAATCGCCCGGTCATGAGCACGATGCTGATCGATCGCGTTCGCGATCTCGTCGCGTCGGGCGGGATTTCCCGCTCCGGCCTCGCCCGCGCCGCGGGGCTCCACGCCAACTCGTTGCGCAGCCTCGACGAGCAGGAGTGGAACCCCACCGCCGACACGCTCAGGAAACTCGAAACGTATCTCACCCAGCGCGAGAAGCGCCCCGCGCTCGTCCCGATCGAGGAGATCATCGAGGAGGCGCGCAACGGTCGGATGTTCATCCTCGTCGACGACGAGGACCGCGAGAACGAGGGCGATCTCGTCATCCCCGCGCAGATGGCGACTCCCGACGCGATCAACTTCATGGCGAAGTACGGCCGCGGGCTCGTCTGCCTCGCGATGACGCGCGAGCGGATCGACGCGCTCGGGCTCGAACTGATGAGCCGCCACAACGGCACGCGGCACGAGACCGCGTTCACCGTGTCGATCGAGGCGCGCGAGGGCGTCACCACCGGCATCTCCGCGCACGACCGCGCGCGTACCGTCTCGGTCGCGATCGACGCGACGAAGCACCGCCAGGACATCGTCACGCCAGGCCACGTCTTCCCGCTGGTCGCCCGCGACGGCGGCGTGCTGGTCCGCGCCGGACATACCGAGGCGGCGGTCGACGTCGCGCGGCTCGCCGGGCTCAATCCCTCCGGCGTGATCTGCGAGATCATGAACGAGGACGGGACGATGGCGCGGATGGACGACCTCGTCGCGTTCGCCGACACGCACCGGCTCAAGATCGGCACGATCCGCGACCTGATCGCGTATCGACGCCAGCACGACCATCTGGTCGAGCGCCGCGCCGAGGCGCGCTTCACCAGCCGCTGGGGCGGCGAGTGGCTTGCCACGACCTTCTACAACAAGGCGACGGGCACCGAGCAGATCGCGCTGATCAAGGGACGGATCGATCCCGACAAGCCGACGCTGGTGCGGATGCACGCGATGAACGTGTTCGCCGACATGTTCGGCGAGGAAGGCGGGCGCGGCGGGCTGCTCGGCCGCTCGATGGAGTTGATCGGCGAGGCGGGGTCGGGGGTGGTCGTGCTGCTGTCGCAGACCGGGCCGGGCGGGTTCACCCGGGCGCTCGAGCGCAAGGCCGGCGCCGCGTCGGGCGGTGGCGACGAATTGCGCGACTATGGCGTCGGCGCACAGATCCTGACCGAGCTCGGGGTCGAGGACATGATCCTGCTGACCAACACACACCACACGCTGGTCGCGCTCGACGGCTATGGCCTGTCGATCGTCGGCGAGCGGCGGATCGAACCGGTGTGACCGTCGATCGCGGCATCGACGAGGAAACCGGCGAGCCCAAATATGCGCGGGTCGAGCTCGAACGGCGCTGGCGGATCGATCCGGCCGTGCGCCCGCCGCTCAACGACGCTTGTGTCACGATCATCAACGACCGCTACATCGACGGCACGCGGCTGCGCTTGCGGCGGATGTACCGGCCCGACCTCGGCGAGACCAAGTGGAAGCTGACCAAGAAATATGAGTGCGCAGAGGCCCGTGCACGGCCGATCGTGACCGCGTATCTCACCGAACAGGAGTACGACCTGCTGTGCGTTTTGCCGGCGCGGCCGCTCGCCAAGCGGCGCCATCACGTGCGCTGGGACGGGCGATGGTGGAGCGTTGATCTGTTCGAGGGCGCGTTCGCAGGGTTGGAGCTGATCGAGGTCGAGGCCGAGGATCGCGCGACGCTCGACGCGCTCGTGCCGCCCGGTTGGGCCGGGCGTGAAGTCACCGACGATCCGCGCTATCAGGGCGGCGCGCTGGCCGCGCAGGGGTTACCGGAGGATTAGATGGCGCGGATATTGATCGTCGAAGCGCGGTTCTACGACCATCTCAACGACATGCTGCTGGCGGGCGCGCGCGCGGCGATCGAGGCGGCGGGGCATGAGCACGAGACCGTGGCCGTCCCCGGTGCGCTCGAAGCGCCCGGCGCGATCGCGCTCGCGGTGGAAACCGGGCGGTACGACGCGTTCGTCGCGCTCGGCGTGGTGATCCGCGGCGAGACCTATCATTTCGAGATCGTCTCGAACGAAAGCGCGCGCGGGATCATGGCGCTGACGATGGACGGCATCGCGATCGGCAACGGCATCCTGACGGTCGAGAACGAAGCGCAGGCGATCTACCGCGCCGATCCGAAGCAGGCCGACAAAGGCGGTGGCGCGGCCAAGGCAGCGCTGGCGATGCTCGGACTGCGCGAACGCTTCGCCTAGACGCGCTGAATCACGCCCTTGCGGTGGAGCGCGTCGAGCACCTTGCGCCATAGCGGCATCGACATGAGGCCCGGCTGGCCCAGCCACGGATTGACGAAGCAGAGCGCGAGCGCGGTCACCGTGCCGAGCAGCACCGCCCAGCCGCGCCGCCGGATCAGCGCGGCATATTCGGGGTCTAGGTCGTCGGCCGCGACCGGCGCCGCTACCGCCATGCTGTTGTTCCACAGGTTGCAGAAAGCGACGAACAGCAACCACACGCAATAGGCCGCCGACGGCACCAGCTTGCCGTAATAATCGCTGACCAGCGCGGTGAAGAACGGCATCGCGGCCACCGCCAGCAGCAGGAAGAGGTTGGGCATCACGAGCTTGGGGGACCAGTGCCGCGCGCAATCGAACGCGCGGTGATGCCCGTGCCAGAACGCGCCGACCACGAAGAACGAGATCAGGAAGCCCATGAACTGCGGGATCATGTCGACCAGTGCCTGCAGGAACGCTTCGTTGCTCGTGCGGTACGGCAAATGCGGGAATTTGAGCTCGATGACGAGCAGCGTGATCGAAATCGCGAACACCGCGTCGGAAAAGAACACCAGCCGCTCAAGCGCATGCGCCGGTGCGCCGTGATGCATCGGCCGATCGGTTTCCGCGTCGCTCATGCCAATCCCCCTTGCCGCCATGCTGCCCGTCGCGACGCCGCTTGCCAAGCGCCCGCATCACCCGCCATCATCATCTTCGCACACAGGAGACGATGATGTCCGACCAGTCGCTCTATCCGGTCCCCGCCGAATGGGCGAAGCGCGCCAAGGTCAACCGCGCCGGGTACGAGAAACTCTATGGCCGCAGCCTCGCCGACCCCGGCAGCTTCTGGCTCGAACAGGCGCGGCGGCTCGACTGGATCAAGCGGCCGGAGATCGCCGGCGACTGGTCGTTCGACAAGGCCGATTTCCATATCAGCTGGTTTTCGGACGGCGTGCTCAACGCGTCGGCCAATTGCCTCGACCGGCACCTCGCCAAAAACGGCGACGCAGTCGCGCTGATCTGGGAGCCCGACGATCCCGCTGAGGCGCCGCGGCGGATCACCTATCGCGAGCTCCACGCGCAAGTGTGCAAGTTCGCCAACGCGCTCAAGGATCGCGGCGTCCAAAAGGGCGACCGAGTCACGATCTATTTGCCGATGATCCCCGAAGCCGCGGTCGCGTTGCTCGCCTGCGCACGGATCGGCGCGATCCATTCGGTGGTGTTCGGCGGCTTCTCGCCCGAGGCGCTGGCGGGACGGATAGAGGATTGCGGATCGACCGTCGTGATCACCGCGGACGAAGGGCGACGCGGGGGCAAGAAGGTGCCGCTCAAGGCCAATGTCGACGCTGCTCGCAAGCTCGCGCCGGGGCTAGACACGGTGATCGTCGTCAAGGCGACCGGCGGCGATGTGCCGATGGGCGACGGCGACCATTGGTATCACGACCTGCTCGATGCCGCCGTGCCCGATTGTCGGCCCGAGCCGATGTCGGCCGAGGACCCGTTGTTCATCCTCTACACGTCGGGGTCGACGGGTAAGCCCAAGGGCGTGCTCCACACCACCGGCGGCTATCTCGTCTGGGTCAGCCTCAGCCACGAACTGACCTTCGATTACCGCCCGGGGCAGGTCTATTGGTGCGCCGCCGATATCGGCTGGGTCACCGGGCACAGCTACATCCTCTACGGCCCGCTCGCGAACGGCACGACGTCGGTGATGTTCGAAGGCGTCCCCAACTGGCCCGACGCCAGCCGCATCTGGCAAGTGTGCGACCGGCATGGCGTCGAGATCCTCTACACCGCGCCGACCGCTTTGCGCGCGCTGATGAAGGAGGGCGACCACTTCGTCGCCGCGACCAGCCGCGCGAGCCTCAAGCTGCTCGGCACCGTCGGCGAGCCGATCAACCCCGAGGCGTGGCGCTGGTATCACGATGTCGTCGGCGAAGGCCGCTGCCCGGTGGTCGATACCTGGTGGCAGACCGAAACCGGCGGGCACATGATCACGCCCTTGCCGGGTGCGACCGACCTCAAGCCCGGCAGCGCGACCTTCCCCTTCCCCGGCGTCGATCCGCAGATCGTCGACAGCGAGGGCGTCGTCCAGATCGGTGCGTGCGAAGGCAACCTCGTCATCGCGCGCAGCTGGCCGGGGCAGATGCGCACCGTGTGGGGCGACCACGACCGCTTCTTCCAGACCTATTTCACCACCTACAAGGGCAAATATTTCACCGGCGACGGGTGCCGCCGCGACGCGGACGGCTATTACTGGATCACCGGGCGCGTCGATGACGTGATCAATGTGTCGGGCCACCGCATGGGGACGGCAGAGGTCGAGAGCGCGCTCGTGCTCCACCCCAAGGTGGCGGAGGCCGCGGTGGTCGGCTTCCCGCACGACATCAAGGGACAGGGCATCTACGCGTACGTGACGCTCAACGCGGGCGAGGCGGCGTCGGACGATCTGCGCAAGGAACTGGTCGGCTGGGTCAGGAAGGAAATCGGCCCGATCGCCGCGCCCGACGCGATTCAGTTCGCGGCCGGCCTGCCCAAGACGCGGAGCGGCAAGATCATGCGCCGCATCCTGCGCAAGATCGCAGAAGGCGATGTGTCCTCGCTCGGCGATACCTCGACGCTCGCCGACTCCGCGGTGGTCGACGATCTGGTCGAGAACCGCGTCGGATAGCCCGCGACCCGAACGCGTGCAGGACGACCGCGCGCCTTCGCCCGAGGGAACAGCGAGCCTGTCCGTTGGTTAGCAGTGAAAGCACATAAGGTGGAAAAGGGGGCTATGGCGGAATCGGAAGAGCCCCAGAGCGACGTCAACAAATTCGAATTGCTCGTCCAAAGCGTCACCGATTACGCGATCTACATGCTCGACCTGCAGGGCCGCGTGTCGAGCTGGAACGCGGGTGCGCGCCGCTTCAAGGGGTATGAGCCCGAAGAGATCATCGGCGAGCATTTCTCGCGCTTTTACACCGAGGAGGAGCGCGCCAAAGAAATCCCGCGAATCGCGCTCAAAACCGCCGAGCGCGAAGGCCGCTTCGAGGCCGAAGGCTGGCGCGTGCGCAAGGACGGCAGCCGGTTCTGGGCGAACGTGGTGATCGATCCGGTCCGCAACCCGTCGGGCAAGCTCGTCGGATACGCCAAGGTCACGCGCGACCTGACCGAGCGGCGCGCGGCCGAACAGGAACTTCGCGCGAGCGAGGAACGCTTCCGCCTGCTCGTCCAGAGCGTGACCGACTATGCGATCTACGTCCTCGACCCCGAGGGGCATGTGAGCAGCTGGAACGCCGGCGCCGCGCGCTTCAAGGGCTATACCGCCGACGAGATCATGGGGCAGCATTTTTCGCGCTTCTACACCGAAGAGGATCGCGCCAAGGAGATCCCGCGCATCGCGCTCGAGACCGCGCGGCGCGAAGGGCGGTTCGAGGCCGAAGGCTGGCGCGTGCGCAAGGACGGTACGCGGTTCTGGGCGAGCGTCGTCATCGACCCGATCCGTAACGACAGCGGCGAGCTGATCGGCTTCGCCAAGGTGACTCGCGACCTGACCGAGAAGCGCGAGATCGAGGAACAGCTGCGCCAGTCGCAGAAGATGGAGGCGGTCGGCCAGCTGACCGGCGGCATCGCGCACGACTTCAACAATCTGCTGACCGGGATCGGCGGCAGTCTCGAGATGATGCAGGTGCGGATGGCGCAGGGCCGCACCGGCGACATCGACCGCTACCTTCTGGCGGCGCAGGGCGCGGTCAAGCGCGCGGCGTCGCTGACGCATCGCCTGCTCGCCTTTTCCCGGCGCCAGACGCTCGATCCGCAGCCGACCAACGTCAATCGGCTGCTCAACGACCTCGAGGACCTGGTGCGGCGGACCGTCGGCCCCGGCGTGGACGTCGAGGTGGTGGGCGCAAGCGGGCTGTGGACGACGCTGGTCGATCCCAACCAGCTCGAAAACGCCATCCTCAACCTTTGCATCAATGCCCGCGATGCGATGCCCGAGGGCGGCAAATTGACGATCGAGACCGCGAACAAATGGCTCGACGATCGCGCCGCGCGCCAGCACGATCTGCCTGTCGGCCAATATGTCTCGATCTGCGTGACCGATACGGGCACCGGGATGGCCCCCGACATCGTTGCCAAGGCGTTCGAGCCGTTCTTCACGACCAAGCCGCTGGGCCAGGGGACTGGGCTCGGCCTGTCGATGATCTACGGTTTCGCGCGCCAGTCGGGCGGGCATGTCCGAATCTATTCGGAAGTGGGTCAGGGCACCACGATGTGCATCTATCTGCCGCGCCACGACGAGGATGCGCCGTCGGAGGAGGTCGCGTTTTCGTCGACATCGCTCGAGCCGGTCGGCGAGGGGGAGGTCGTGCTGCTGATCGACGACGAACCGTCGATCCGGATGCTCGTCGCCGAAGTCCTGACCGAAGCAGGCTATGCGGTGATCGAGGCGCCCGACGGGCCGATCGGCCTCCGCATCCTCGAATCCAACACGAAGATCGACCTGCTGATCACCGACGTGGGATTGCCGGGCGGGATGAACGGGCGGCAAGTCGCCGACGCGGCGCGCGTGACTCGGCCCGACCTCAAGGTGCTGTTCATCACCGGCTATGCCGAAAACGCGGTTGTCGGCGGCGGGCGGCTCGACAAGGGAATGTTCCTATTGTCGAAGCCGTTTCAGGTGGATCTGTTGGCGGGCCGCATCCAGGAAATTCTGCGGCAATAAAGGGCGATGCGTCAGCCTGGCGGCGCGACGAAGCACGCGATCTCGCGCATGCCGTCGGGCAGCGGGTAGCCCGTCACCTTGATCCCCGCGGCGTCGAGCCAGGCGTGCGCGTCGATCGGGCGCTCGCCTTCCGCCGGCGCGCCGAAATGCATTACGGAGGCGATCCCGCGCCGCTTCAGCATCCTCCGCGCCGCCATCGCCTGCTGCAGGCAGACCGTGCGGAACGGGAGGAACGGGGCAGACGCGCGGATCGCCCAGCGCACCGCGCGCGCGGTCGCGGCGTCCTCGTCGGTGGTCGGCGCGGCCTGGCCGGCGGCGCGCGGATCGTCGGGCCGGGTGAACTCGCCGAGCGAGCGCGAGACGTGCGAAAACGGGTGAAGCGCCAGCGTGACTCGCGCGGCGAGCATCGCGGCGCACGCCTCCGCGACCAGCGCCTGGCGGCGCCAGCCGGCGGTTCCCAACGTCCAGATTTTGCGTGCGACCGACATCGCCGCCCCCGTCGCACGAATGTTGATTTCTGTCGATTGCGCGCGTCGAAACGCGGCGCTATAGCGCGCTAATACACGGTGGGTGGAGAGAATTTCGATGAAAACCAAGGCTTTGACTCGTCTGATGCTCGGCGCCGGCGCACTGGCGATTGCGGTGCCGACGATTCCGGTGATCGCCGGCGTCGTGAAGAAGGCGCCCGCGAAGGTTGCGGTGGCCAAGGCGCGCTACGGCGCGTTCGGCATCGACCTGACCGCGGCCGACAAGAGCGTCAAGCCGGGCGACGATTTCTGGACCTATGCCAACGGTTCGTGGGCGAAGCGCACCGCGATCCCGGCCGACAAGGGCGGCGTCGGTTACGGCAACATCCTGTCGGACGAGGCCGAGGCCAACGTCCGCACGATCCTGACCGATATGGCGGCCAACCCCGCGGCGTATGGCGCGACCGGCAAGCAAGTCGGCGACTATTACGCGAGCTGGATGGACCAGGCCGCGATCGAGGCCAAGGGTACCGCGCCGCTCAAGCCCTATCTCGCGCGGATCGCCGCGGTGAACGACCTGACGGGCCTGCAGACGCTGTTCGCGACCACCGGTTACGCCTCGCCGATCGACGTCGGGATCATTCCCAACCTGGCCGACCCGACGCATTACACGGCCGTCGTCGGGCAGAGTGGTCTCGGCATGCCGCGCGACTATTACCTGCTCGAAGGCGCAAAGTACGACGGCTTCCGCACGGCGTACAAAGCCTACATCAAGCAGATGCAGGAACTGGCCGGCATCCCCGACGCGGGTGCCAAGGCGGATGCGATCTTCGCGCTCGAAACCGCGATGGCCAAGGAGCAATGGTCGCCCGAACAGAGCCGCGATATCGCCAAGCTCAATGATCCCGAAACGCTGGCGGGGCTCAAGGCCAAGGCGCCCGACGTCGACTGGGCGCTGATGCTCAAGACCGCCGGGTTCGACAATGTGCCGACCGTGCTGATGGCCAACAACACCGCGCTGACCGCGATGGGCAAGATCATGGTCGCGACCCCGCTCCAGACGTGGAAGGACTATCTCGCGTTCCACTTCGTCAGCGACCATGCCGGCTTCCTGCCCAAGGCGTTCGACGACGCGCAGTTCGGTTTCTATTCGAAGACGCTGGGCGGCGTGCAGGTCCAGCGCGACCGCTGGAAGCGCGGCGTTCAGCTGATGAACGGCGCGCTCGGCGAGGCGGTCGGCCAGCTCTACGTCAAGCGCTACTACCCCGCCGCGAGCCAGGCCAAGATGGCCGAGCTGATCGAGAATCTGCGCACCGCGTACCACGAGCGCATTTCGAGCGCGGCGTGGATGGACGACGCGACGCGCAAGGCGGCGCTGGTCAAGCTCGCCGCGTTCGAGCCGCGCATCGGTCACCCCGACAAGTACATCGATTATTCGTCGCTGCGGGTCGATCGCAATGACCTGTTGGGCAATGTGATGCGCTCGGGCGAGTTCCAGCATCAGCTCGAACTGTCGCGCTTCGCGAAGCCGGTCGACCGCACCTTATGGGGCATGACGCCGCAGACGGTGAACGCCTATTACAACCCGCTCGCCAACCAGATCACCTTCCCGGCGGCGATCCTGCAGCCGCCCTATTTCGACCCGAACGCCGACCCGGCGGTGAACTATGGCGCGATCGGCGCGATCATCGGTCACGAAATGGGCCACGGCTTCGACGATCAGGGGAGCCAGTTCGGCCCGACCGGCAAGTTCGAGAATTGGTGGAGCCCCGAGGCGAAGAAAGCCTATTCGGAGCACACCGCCGCGCTCGCCGCGCAGTACGACACGTACGAGCCGGTTCCCGGCGTCAAGGTCAACGGCAAGCTGACGCTTGGCGAGAATATCGGCGACCTGAGCGGGATCGAGAACGCCTATGAGGCGTATCAGCTGTACCAGGCCAAGCACGGCAAGGCGAAGGTGATCGGCGGGCTGACCGGCGACCAGCGCTTCTTCCTCGCCTATGCCCAGGCGTGGCAGTCCAAGTCGCGCGACGACCGGACGCGGCAGCAAGTGCTGACCGACCCGCATTCGCCGGCGAAGTTCCGCGTCAACGGCGTCGTTCGCAACTTCGACCCGTGGTACAAGGCATTCAACATCCAGCCGGGCGACGCGCTGTATCTCGCGCCCGAGAAGCGTGTGCATATTTGGTGACGCGGACGGCCTGGATTTGCGCGAAGCAAATCCAGGACTCGTCACGGGCCCCCATGAAAGTAATACTTTCATGGGAAGCCCACGGCGGGCAGCGAGCCAGCTTGCCTTGCTCATCCGACGGCGTGAAATGGAAGGGGCGTTCGCGAGCGGATCGCGAGCGCCCTTTCTGTTGACCGCTTCGCTCGCCCCTGACACGCCGCACGCATGAAGGCGCTCGTCATCTCCGCGCTGGCCTCCGATTTCGCCGGCTGTACGCTGGCGGACGTGCCCGACCCGGTTCGAGCGCCCGGCGAGGTCCTGATCCGTGTCCGCGCGGCGGCGCTCAACTTCCCCGACCTGCTGATGGCCGAGGGCAAGTATCAGCTGAAGCCGGACGTGCCGTTCGTGCCAGGCATGGAAGTCGCAGGCGAGGCCGTCGCGGCGGATGCGGACAGCGGCTTCGTGCCGGGTGACGCGGTGGTCGCGGGGACGCGGCTCGGCGGGTTCGCCGAGCTGGTCGCGGTCGACGCGCGGAGCGTCCGCGCCAAGCCCGCCAACCTCGATTTCGCGCATGCCGCGAGCGTCGGCGCGGCGTACAATACCGCCTATGTCGCGCTGGTCCGGCTGGCGAACGTCCAGCCCGGCGAGTGGGTCGTCGTCCATGGCGCGACCGGCGGTGTCGGGCTCGCGGCGGTGGATCTCGCCAAGGCGCTCGGATGCCGCGTGATCGCGACTTCGCGCTCGGCGGAGAAACTGGCGGTAGTCGCCGCCGACTACGCGCCCGATGCGACATTACCCGCGCCGGGGTTCCGCGAGGCGGTGAAGGAGCTGACCGGAGGCGGCGCGGACGTGATCTACGATCCGGTGGGCGGCGACGTGTTCGACGAATCGACGCGCTGCATCGGCTTCGGTGGGCGCTTGCTGGTAGTCGGCTTCACCTCGGGCCGGATCGCGAGCGTCGCGACCAACATCCCGCTGATCAAGGGCTTCTCGGTGATCGGCGTTCGCGCGGGCGAATATGGCCGGCGCTTCCCCGACAAGGGCCGCGAGAACCAGGACGTGATCTGGGCGATGGCGGCGGAGGGCCGCCTCCGCCCCCGCCTCGATTCGCGCTACCCGCTCGCCGACTGGCGCGCGGCGTTCGAGGCAATGCGCGACAGCCGGATGGTCGGGAAGATCGTGATCGAGCCCTAGATACCCGCAAATGCCCTGAGCGCAGCGGGGTCGACCACCAGCAGCGAGCGATACAGCGGCACCACCCAATCGTTCGCCGCGAGCGCGAGGATATGGCCGCTCGCCGACTTGCGACTCAATCCGCACATCTCGGCGACGTCGGCTTGCGTCGCGGCCACCACTCCTTCCGCATCCGCTAGCTGCGCGAGCCGCGCCGCAACGCGCTGGCGCGGGGTCAGGCACAGGTTGAGCGCTGCGGCGTGGACCGCGGCGTCGAGCTGGTCGTAGAGCAACGCGATCACCGCCGCCCAGGCGCCCGGCGCGCGATCGGCGATGCCGGGCAATGCGATGTCGGGCACCAGCAGCACGTGGCTCGCGCGTTGCGCCCGCGCCGTGACGATCCGCCGCCCGCCGCCGAACCGCCGCGACTGGCCGATCGCCTGCCCGGCCCCGACCAGCCCGATCAGCACGCCGCGCTCGGACCCCGCGCTCGCCTCGAGCCGCAGCACGCCGTCGATGACGAGGCACAGGCCGGGCTCCTCGTCGCCCTCGCTGTAGATCCATTGCCCCTCGTCGAGCGCGCGCACCCGTCCCGCCGCGACCAGCGCTTCGGCCAGCTTGGGATCGAGCCCGGCGAACCACCGGCCGCGCATCAGGGCGGTCATCACGTCCATGTTCGAATGTTACGATCGTAGCATTCGTGCCGCAAGCGACTCGCTAGGAATGCCTTCAAAGGATAGGGACACATGCACATCCAGCCGATCGCCGATCATTGCGGCGCCGAAGCCAGCGGGATCGATCTCAAGACGCTCGACGACGCGGGGATCGATGCGCTCAAGGCCGCCGTCGCCGAGCGCGGCGTGCTGTTCGTGCGAGACCAGGACCTGACGCCGGAGGACCATATCGCCTTCGCGCGGCGCTGGGGAAACATCGACATCAACAATTATTTCCCCGCGAACGGCGGCCATCCCGAGATCGCCGAGGTCCGCAAAGCCGAGGCACAGACCACCAATATCGGCGGCGGGTGGCACACCGATCATTCGTACGACCAGATCCCCGCGATGGGATCGATCCTGCTCGCGCGCGAGACGCCGCCGACCGGCGGCGATACGCTGTTTGCGAGCTTGGGTGCGGCATACGATTCGCTGTCCGACGGGCTGAAGGCGACGCTAGAGGGCCTGCGCGCGGTTCATTCGGCCGATCATATCTATGGCGAGGACGGAATCTATTCGAAGACCGACCAGGGCCCCGACCTGAAGGGCCACGACATCAGCGCCAACGCCGTCCACCCCGTGGTGATCCGCCACCCGGTGACGGGGCGCAAGATCCTCTACGTCAACCCGGCCTTCACGCTCCACTTCGAAGGCTGGACGCGCGAGGAAAGCATGCCGCTGCTCGCCTACCTCTATTCGGTCGCGATGCGCCCCGAATTCCAGTGCCGCCTGCAATGGGCGCCGGGCAGCCTCGCCGTGTGGGACAACCGCTCGACCTGGCATTGCGCGATGAACGATTATCACGGGCACCGGCGGCTGATGCACCGGATCACGATTTCGGGCGTTCCCCTCAACTAGCGCTCGGTGCTCCGGCGAAGGCCGGAGCGCTGGAGGCTCGCGATCCGATTGAGGCCAAAGCTCGGCCTACGCCGGAGCACGGTTACTTCATTAAGACGAGTTCCTCGGCCATTGTCGGATGCAGCGCGACCGTCGCGTCGAAATCGTCCTTGGTCAGCCCTGCCTTCACCGCGACCGCGGCGGCTTGCAGGATTTCCGCCGCCTCGGGGCCGATCATGTGGATACCGAGGATCTTCCCCGTCGTGCCTTCGCAGATCATCTTGTACAGCGCGCGTTCGTTGCGGCCCGCGAGCACGTTCTTCATCGGGCGGAAGTCGCTCGTATAGACCTTGACCGACCCGACCTTCATCTTGGCCTGGCTCTCGGTCATGCCGACGCCCGCCATTTGCGGGTGGCTGAACACCGCCGACGGGATGCAGTGGTAATCGACGCGCGTCGGCTTCCCGCCGAACACGCTGTCGGCAAACGCCTGCCCCTCGCGGATCGCGACCGGCGTCAGCTGGACCCGATCGGTCACGTCGCCGACCGCGTATATGCTCGGGACCGTGCTGCGATTGTCCTCGTCGACCTTGACCGCGCCCTTTTCGTTGAGCTCGACCCCGGCGGCCTCGAGCCCGAGGTTTTCGGTGTTGGGCACCCGGCCGGTCGCGAACATCACGCAATCGACATGGATCGGCTCGTGGTTGGACATGGAGACCTTGAGGCTGCCGTCGGGCTGCTGCTCGATCCCCTGGAACTTCGCGTTGAAGCGAAAATCGATGCCCTTCATCATCGAAATCTGGAGCAACCGGTCGCGGCAGGATTCGTCATAGCCGCGCAGGATCTGGTCGGTGCGATTGATCAGCGTCACCTTCGCGCCGAATTCGTGGAAGATCCCGGCGAACTCGTTGGCGATATACCCCGCGCCGGCGATCAGGATGCGCTTGGGGATATCGGGCAGGTGGAACGCCTCGTTCGAGGTGATGCCGAATTCGTGCCCGGGACATGTCGGGATGTGCGGCCGCGCGCCGGTCGCGATCAGGATGTATTTCGCAGTGACTTCGCGGCCCGACGCGAGGCGGATATTGTTCGGGCCGGTCAGTTCGGCGCGTTCATTGATGATCTCGACGTCGTGGCTTTCGAGCGTGCTGGTGTACGCCTGGTTGATCCGGTCGACTTCCTCGAACACGTTGGCGGTCAGCGTCTTCCAGTCGAATTCGCATTTGGCGGGCACGTTCCAGCCGAAACGCTTGGCGTCCTGCAAATCCTCGGCGAAATGCGCGCCATAGACGAGCAATTTCTTGGGCACGCAGCCGCGGATCACACAGGTACCGCCGACGCGATACTCCTCCGCCACCGCCACCTTCGCGCCGTGCGCCGCCGCGACCCGCGACGCACGCGTGCCCCCCGATCCCGCGCCGATGACGAACAGGTCGTAGTCGTAGTCAGCCATTCTCAAACTCCGTTCGCCCTGAGCTCGTCGAAGGGCGTGTCCAGACCACGTGCTTCGACAGGCTCAGCACGAACGGCGGAAGGGTTCAACCAAATGCGCGCTTGATCAGGTCGGTGGTCGACACGTCGAAATCGCCCTCGCCCTTCTGCGCCGCCTTGGCCATTTCTTTGCCGAGCTCGACCCCGAACTGGTCGAACGAATTGATGCCCAACAGCACGCCGTTCACGAACACACGATGTTCGTGATACGCGATCAGCGCGCCCAGCGTCCGCGCATCGAGATCGTCGAGCAGCAGCGTGGTCGACGGCCGGTCGCCGGGATAGGCGCGCGCGGGGTCGTCCGGGTTGGGCTTGCCCTTCATCAGCGCGGCGCCCTGCGCGAACATGTTGTTGAGCAGCGCCTTGTGGTGATCCTCGGCCAGCGTATCGCCCGGCTCGATCATCCCGATGAACTCGAGCGGGACGAGGTGCGTGCCCTGGTGGAGCAGCTGGAACACCGCGTGCTGCGCGTCGGTGCCGACCCCGCCCCAGGTGATCGCCGCGGTCGGGCGGCCGACCGGCTTGCCCTCCAGCGTCACGCCCTTGCCGTTCGATTCCATCTCGAGCTGCTGGAGGTAGGAGGGGAGTAGCCGCAGCCGCTCGTCGTAACAGAACACGCCGCGCGTCTCGCAGCCGAACGCCTGGGTGTAGAGCAGGTCCGAAAACGCCGCGAGCGCGGGGACGTTCTCGTGGAGCGCGGTCAGCCGGAAATGGCGATCCATCTCGGCAGCACCTTCGAGCAGGTCGCTGAACGCGTCCCAGCCGAGCGCGATCGCTGCCGGGAATCCGATCGACGACCACAAGGAATAGCGCCCGCCGACCGTGTCCGCGAACGGCAGCACGCGCGTTTCGTCGACGCCCCAGGCGATCGCCTTGTCGGGCTCGGCGGTCAGCGCGACGACGCGGCCGTACGGGTCCTCGACCCCGCCCGCTTGCATCCACTCGATCACGCTTTCGGCGTTCATCATCGTCTCGGTGGTGGTGAAGGTCTTCGATGCCACCGCGAGGAGAGTCGCGGTCGGGTCGAAGCGCTTGAACACGTCCTCCAGCGCGACGCCGTCGACGTTGCTGATGATCGCGACCTCGTAGCGGTTCTCGTCACGGCCGAGCGCGTCGCACAGCAGATCAGGCCCGAGCGCCGACCCGCCGATCCCGACGTGGAGGATATTGCGGATCGGCCCGAATGCCCCCGCCTCGATCGCGTCGATCAGCCCGCGCATCCGGGCATGGAAGCCTTGCGCGGTGGCGACGTCGGTCTTCGTGCCCTCGCCGCGCTCGGCGGTGTGCGTCACCGCGCGGTCCTCGGTCGTGTTGATCACCTTTCCGGCGAACAAAGCCTCGCGCCGCCCGGCCAGGTCGCACGCCTTGGCCAGCCGCTCGAACGCCTTGATGCCGTCGTCGGTCAGGTGTGTCTTCGACCAGTCGAAATGGATGCCCGCGATGTCGGCGCTATACTTGGCGAGGCGGTTCGGATCGGCCGCGAACAGCTCGGTCAGCGGCGTCCGCTTGAGGGCTTCGATCTCGCTCCAGTCGGCCATGCAAACGTTCCTTTCGACTCACGCGGCCTCAATGGGCGTTCGACCGCTTGGGTTCAAGGAACGCATGGCCGACGATTTTTGGTTCGGCTGCGCCGAACGCGCGGTACCGGCCCGCTCCGTCGCTGCAAGCGACCAAAAACACCTCCGCCTTGACCTAGCCACACACCATGCGCAAACCCGCACGCCATGACCGACACGCCAGAGGCGCCCATCGCGGCCCCCGAACCCACGCCCACCGACCCGGCGCCCGCGACCGTCGCGGCCAAGCCGGTGAAGAAGGAGGATTGGCGCGACACGCTCAAGTTCCTGCTGAAGCTCGCGGTGGTGGTGTTCATCTTCCGCAGCTTCCTGTTCTCGCCCTTCTCGATCCCGTCGCAATCGATGCTGCCGCGGCTCTACATCGGCGACTATCTGTTCATTTCGAAATGGAATTACGGCTATTCGCGGCACTCGCTGCCGTGGAGCCTGCCGCTGATCCCGGGGCGAATCTTCCCGGGCACCCCGGCGCGCGGCGACGTCGTCGTGTTCAAGAGCCCGACCGGATCGGGCGAGGACGTGATCAAGCGCGTCATCGGGCTGCCCGGCGACACGATCCAGATGCGCGGCGGCCAGCTGATCCTCAACGGCCAGGCGATCCCCAAGGTGCCGGTCGCCGATTTCGTCATCCCGCTGTCGCCCAATTACCGCGACCCGCGCCCCAACGACGACGGTTGCCCACAGCAATTCCGCGATCCCGCGCAGACGATCTGTCGCTACAAGCAGTTTCGCGAAACGCTCCCGGCGGCCGATGGCCGGCCGGCGGTGAGCTACAACGTGCTCGATCGCGGGCAGCAACCCGGCGCCGACGATACCGACCTCTATTCGGTCCCCGCCGGTCACATCTTCGTGATGGGCGACAATCGCGACGACAGCGGCGACAGCCGCTTCCCAGTGCCGGAGGGCATGGGCTACGTCCCGCTCGAAACGGTCGAGGGCAAGGCCGTCATCACCTTCTGGTCGACCGACGGCAGCGCGCAATGGTTGTTGCCGTGGACCTGGTTTACCGCCGCGCGCTGGAGCCGGATGGGGCAGACCTTCTGATGGACGCGATCCTCGCCGATTGGCTTGGCGAGACGTTCGATCACCGGCCACGCGACCTGGCGCTGTTCGAGCGCGCGCTGACGCATGGCAGTCAGGCGGTGGACAATTACGAGCGCCTCGAGTTCCTCGGCGACCGCGTGCTCGGACTGGCGATGGCGGAGTGGCTGTTCGAGACCTTCGCGCACGAGCCCGAAGGCAATCTGTCGAAGCGGCTCAACGCGCTGGTGACGGGCGCGGTGTGCGCCGATGTCGCGCGCGCGATCGGCGTGCAGGCGCACCTGCGGCTCGGCAAGCAAGCGCGCGACGACGGCGCGAGCGACAGCGACAACGTGCTCGGCGACGTGATGGAGGCGCTGATCGGCGCTCTCTACCTCGACGGTGGCTATGCCCCGGCGCAAGCGTTCGTGCGGGCCGCGTGGGCGCCCCGCGTCCACGCCGACGCGCGCGCGCCGCAGCACCCCAAGTCGGCGCTCCAGGAATGGGCCGCCGCGCACAACCGCAAGACGCCGCACTACGAAGTCACCGACCGCTCGGGCCCGCAACACGCCCCGCGCTTCACCGTGCGCGTCAGCTTGGGGACGTTCGCCGACGCCGAGGCGAGCGGGACGAGCAAGCAGGAGGCGGAGACCGCGGCGGCGGCGGCGTTGCTGGCGCAGGTGCAGGCGTGAGCGAGCATTGTGGCCTCGTCGCCGTCCTCGGCGCGCCCAATGCGGGCAAGTCGACGCTGGTCAACGCGCTCGTGGGACAGAAGGTCGCGATCGTCAGCCCCAAGGCGCAGACCACGCGCACGCGGTTGCTCGGCGTGGCGATGGAGGGCGAGACGCAGATCCTGCTGGTCGACACGCCCGGCATCTTCGACGCGCAGCGCCGGCTCGACCGCGCGATGGTGGCGGCGGCGTGGGGCGGGACCGACGGCGCCGACGTGATCGCGCTGGTGGTCGACGCCAAGGGCGGGCTCGGCCCCAAGGTGATGCCGATCGCCGAGAGTATCGCGGGGCGCCCCGAGCGCAAGTTCCTGGTGCTCAACAAGGTCGACCTCGCCGACAAGGCCAAGCTGCTGGTCCATGCCGAGCGGCTCAACGCGGCGGTGGCGTTCGACGAGACGTTCTTCGTCTCCGCGGCGACCGGCGACGGCCTCCCCGAGCTGAAGCGCGCGTTCGCCGGCACCATGCCCGCGGGCCCGTGGCACTTCCCGGAGGATCAGGTCAGCGACGCGACCGAGAGGGCGCTGGCCGCCGAAGTGACGCGCGAGCAACTCTACCTCCAGCTCCACGCCGAATTGCCCTACGCGTCGGTGGTCGAAACCGAGAAATTCGACGAGCGCGCCGACGGGTCGGTCGAGATCCATCAGCAGATCCTCGTCGCGCGCCCGACCCAGCGCGCGATCGTGCTGGGCAAAGGCGGTGCGCGGATCAAGGAAATCGGGGCGCGGGCGCGGGCGGAACTGATGGAACTGCTCGACCGACCGGTGCACCTGTACCTCCACGTCAAGGTAAAGGCCGATTGGGACGAGGATCGCGAAGTCTATCGTGACATCGGCCTGGATTGGGTTGACTAGGCAAGCACTTCCGCCACCCAGGCCGGCACCAATTCCCCCGCGGGCCCGCGCCGGCTCTCGTGAAACCAGCTACTGCCCTCCGACCGGTCGAGATTGATCTCCAGCGTCCGCGCGCCGTGATATTTGGCGGTCTGGACGAACCCCGCGGCGGGATAGACCGCCCCCGACGTGCCGATCGATACGAACAGATCGGCCCGCGCCAGCGCCCGCTCGATCGTGTCCATCGCGTACGGCATTTCGCCGAAGAACACGATGTCGGGCCGGACCGCCGTTGCGCCACACGCCGCGCAGACGGTCCGCGGCGGCATGTCGCCGCACCACGCCCGTCGATCGCCGCACGCCGAACACAGCGCGGACTTCAGCTCGCCATGCATGTGGAGCATGCGCCGCGCCCCGGCGCGCTCGTGCAGGTCGTCGACGTTCTGCGTGACGATCAGCACCTCGCCCGGCCATTCGGCGTCGAGCCGCGCCAGCGCGCGGTGCGCCGCATTGGGCTCGACCCCGGCGAGCGCCGCACGGCGCAGATCGTAGAAGCGGTGGACGAGCGCGGGATCGCGCGCCAGCGCCTGCGGGGTGCAGACATCCTCGACGCGGTGCCCTTCCCACAACCCGCCCGGCCCACGAAACGTCGCGATCCCGCTCTCGGCGGATACCCCGGCCCCGGTCAGGACGACGATGTTGCGGATGCCGGTCATTGGCGCAGCGATAGCACGGCCTCTTTACAACACCATGATTTCGGGGCCTGTCGTCGGCATGACCGATTTCGCCGCGACGCGCGCATTGTTTCACTTGCCGCCGGGCGTGCTTTACCTCGACGGCAATTCGCTCGGGCCGTTGCCGGGGGCGGCGGAAGCGCGCGTCGCCGAGGTGATGCGCGGCGAATGGGGCGGCGAGTTGATCAAGGCGTGGAACACCAGCGACTGGATCAACCTGCCGTCGCGCGTGGGGGACCGCATCGGGCGGCTGATCGGCGCGCCGGCGGGGAGTGTCGCGACGGGCGACACGCTATCGGTCAAGGTGTTCCAGGCGCTGTCGGCGGCGCTGGCGATGCGGCCGGAGCGCAACGTCGTGCTGTCGGACACCGGCAATTTCCCGTCGGACCTGTATATCGCGCAGGGATTGCTCAAGGCGCTCGGGCGCGGGCTCGAATTGCGGCTGGTCGCGCCCGAGGAGGTCGCCGATGCGATCGACGAGAGCGTCGCGGTGACGCTGATCACCGAGGTCGATTACCGTACCGGGCGCCTGCACGACATGGCGGCGCTGACCGCGAGGGCCCACGCGGCGGGGGCGATCGCGGTGTGGGACCTGGCACATTCGGCGGGCGCAATCCCGGTCGACCTGACCGCCACCGACGCCGATTTCGCGGTCGGTTGCACGTATAAATATCTCAACGGCGGGCCCGGCGCGCCGGCGTTCATCTATGTCGCGCCGCGTTTCGCCGAGAGCGCGCAGCCGATCCTGTCGGGCTGGATGGGGCACGAAGCGCCGTTCGCGTTCGATCTCGATTACCGCCCGCACGCCAGCGTCGAGCGGATGCGCGTCGGCACCCCGCCGATCCTCGCGCTCGCCGCGCTCGACGCCGCGCTCGATGCGTGGGAGGGGGTCGACATGGCCGACGTCCGTGCCGCGTCCATCCGGCTGAGCGAGCGCTTCATCGCCGAGGTCGAGGCGCGCTGTCCCGACCTGAAGCTCGCCAGCCCGCGCGACCCGGCCCAGCGCGGCAGCCAGGTCTCGTTCCGCCACCCCCAGGGCTATGCGATCATGCAGGCGCTGATCGCCAACAACGTGATCGGCGATTTCCGCGCGCCCGACCTGATCCGCTTCGGCTTCACCCCGCTCTATCTGAGTGAGGAGGAGGTGGTCGCCGCGGCGAAAGTGCTCGAGCGCGTGATGGTCGAACGCTTGTGGGACGACCCGGCTTATGCGACGCGGAGCGCCGTCACATGACGGATGCGCCCGAAACCGATTTCGCCAACAAGATGGCCTATGGCGATTACCTCCGCCTCGACCTGATCCTCGGCGCGCAGCAGCCGCGCTCGTCGGCGCACGACGAATTGCTGTTCATCGTTCAGCACCAGACGTCCGAATTGTGGATGAAGCTCGCGGTGCACGAACTCGAATCGGCGCGCGACGCGATAGCCGCCGATCACTTGCCGACCGCGTTCAAGATGCTCGCGCGCGTGTCGCGGATCCTCGAACAGCTCAACAATGCTTGGGACGTGCTCAGGACGCTGACCCCGAGCGAATATACCGAGTTCCGCGACCAGCTCGGCCAGTCGTCGGGGTTCCAGAGCCACCAGTACCGCGCGATCGAATTCCTGTGCGGCAACCGCAACGCCGCGATGCTGAAACCCCATGCGCACCGGCCGGAGATCGTCGCCGAACTACAGGCGATCCTCGCGCGGCCGAGCCTCTACGACGAGGCGGTGCGGCTGCTCGGCCGATCGGGGTTCGATGTGGGTCAGGAGCGGGCAGACCTCGCCGATCCGCGCGGGGAAAGCGAGAACGTGCAGGCGGCATGGCGTGCGGTGTATCAGGCGCCCGAACGATATTGGACGCTGTACGAGCTCGCCGAGAAATTGGTCGACCTCGAGGATTATTTCCGCCGCTGGCGCTTCAACCACGTGACCACGGTCGAGCGCGTCATCGGTCTCAAGCGCGGGACGGGCGGCACGGGCGGGGTCAGCTATCTGCGCAAGATGCTCGACGTCGAGCTGTTTCCCGAGCTGTGGCACGTTCGTACCGAGCTATAGGCACTTGACGGCAGCATACCCGATCTTCCAATTCTACCGCAGGCCGTAGCGTCACTCGAACGCGCGGCGGGAGAGCCGGATGAGCGCCTGGACCTACGCCAATATCTGGGAATCGGTCGCGGCGGCGGTCCCCGACCAGCCCGCCATCGTCCAAGGCGACCGCGTGGTCAGCTTCGCCGAGTTCGACGCGCAGGCCGATGCGCTTGCCGCGCATCTGCTCGCCGCCGGACTCGGGCACCAGGCCAAGGTCGCCGTCTACGCCACCAACTGCCCCGAATTTCTGATCGCCTATTACGCCGCGTTCAAGGCGGGGCTGGCGCCGTTCAACGTCAATTACCGCTACGGGCCCGAGGAAGTCCGCTATCTGCTCGACAATGGCGATGCCGAGGCGGTGGTGTTCGAGGCGGGGTTCGCATCGATCCTCGACCCGATCCGCGCCACGATGCCGGGCGTCAGAAGCTGGATCGCGATCGGCCGCGACGGCATCGACCCGCCGCTCTGGGCGCAGGATTTCGCCGCGCTTGGTGCTCGCATCCCCGCCGTCCGCCCGACCGTCGCGCCGTGGGGCCGGGCCGAGGACGACCTGCTCCTCATCTTTACCGGCGGCACCACCGGCATGCCCAAGGCGGTGATGTGGCGGCAGGGCGATTTGATGGCGAAGGGCAATTACGGCGCCAACCCTTTGCTCGGTACCGGCCCGCTGGCATCGCCCGAGGAAGCCGGCCCGCGCGCCGCCGCCTCCCCGATCAAGCCGCGCTCGCTGATCGCGCCGCCGCTGATGCACGCGACCGGGCTGATCGGCGCGTTCACCGCGATCGGTGCGGGCGGCGCGGTCGTGCTGCTCCCGCATGGCAAGTTCGAGCCGGAGGAGGTGTGGAGCGCGGTCGAGCGCTGGCGCGTCACGCGGATGACGATCGTGGGCCAGCCGTTCGCGCAGCCGCTGCTCGAAGCGCTCGACGCCAATCCTGGGCGGTGGGACCTGTCGTCGCTGTTCATCATCGGATCGTCGGGTGCGATGTGGAACCGCGAGAACAAGCTGGGGCTGATCGGGCATATCCCGCAGGTCAATCTGATGGATTCCTACTCATCCTCCGAAGCGTTCGGAATGGGGCTGTCGACCACCAACGCCGCAGGCGAAAGGGCGACCGCGACGTTCGAGCTCGGCCCCGATTGCGCGATCTTCGCCGAGGACGGGCGCCGCGTCGAACCCGGGTCGGGCGAAAGCGGGCGGCTTGCGGTCGGGGGGCCGATCCCGCTCGGTTACTACAAGGACCCGGCGAAATCCGCGCAGACCTTCCCGACCTATGAAGGCAAGCGCTGGTCGATGCCGGGCGACTGGGCGAGCGTCGACGCCGACGGCACGGTGCGCATCCTCGGGCGCGGGTCGCAATGCATCAACACCGGCGGCGAGAAGGTGTTTCCCGAAGAGGTCGAGGAAGCCTTGAAGCGCCACCCGGCGGTGCGCGACGCGGCGGTGACCGGAGTGCCCGACGCGCGCTTCGGCGAGCGGATCGTCGCGCTGGTCGAGCCACATCCCGGCGCTGCGCCCGACGAGGCCGAATTGCGCGAGCATGTTCGCAGCCAGCTTGCGACCTACAAGGCGCCGCGCCATGTGCTGGTGGTCGACAGCGTCGCGCGCGCGCCCAACGGCAAGCTCGATTACAAGGCGGTCAAGGAACGCGCGCTCGCCGCGTTTGGCGAGGCTGCCGCGTGACGATCCGCAACAAGGCCTACATTTCCGGCGCGTTCGAGCATCCCACCCGGCTCGCGCCCGACAAATCGACCCCGCAACTCCACACCGAATGCGCGGCGGGCGCGCTCGCCGATGCCGGGTTGAGCCTCGCCGACGTCGACGGCTATTTCTGCGCGGGCGACGCGCCGGGGTTCGGCGGGATGTCGATGGCCGATTACATGGGCTTGCGGAATCTGCGCCATATCGACAGCACCGAGACCGGCGGGTCGTCGTACATCCTTCATGTGTCCCACGCCGCGCAGGCGATCGCCGCAAGGAAATGCTCGGTCGCGCTGATCACGCTCGCCGGGCGCCCGCGCTCGGAGCCGTTCGGGCGCTTCCCCGGCGGCGCGCCGGAGGCGCCGTTCGAGGGCTGGGTCGGCATGTCGACGCACAACAGCTACGGCATGTGCGCCGCGCGGCACATGTATGAATACGGCACCACGGCGGAACAGCTCGCCTGGATCAAGGTCGCCGCCTCGACCCACGCGCAATACAATCCGCACGCGATGCTGCGCGACGTCGTGACGGTCGACGACGTGCTCGCCTCGCCGATGATCTCGGACCCGCTCCACCGGCTCGATTGCTGCGTGGTGTCGGACGGCGGCGGCGCGTTGCTGGTGGTCGCGCCCGAGGTGGCGAAATCGCTCAAGCGTCCCTTGGTCGCGGTGCGCGGCGCGGGCGAACACGTCAAAGGCCCGATGGGCGGCATGAACCTCGACCTCACCACCTCGGCGGCGGCGGTATCCGGACCGGCGGCGTTCGCCGAAGCCGGATGCGCGCCGGGCGATATCAAATACGCCTCGATCTACGACAGCTTCACGATCACCGTCCTGATCCAGCTCGAGGATCTCGGGTTCTGCAAGAAGGGCGAGGGCGGCAGGTTCGTCGCGGACGGCAACCTCATCTCGGGCACCGGCAAGCTCCCGTTCAACACCGACGGCGGGGGCCTTTGCAACAACCATCCCACCAATCGCGGCGGCATCACCAAGGTGATCGAGGCAGTGCGGCAATTGCGTGGTGAGGCGCATCCGGCGGTGCAGGTGCCGGACTGCGACCTCGCGGTGGCGACCGGGATCGGCGGCTCGCTCGGCGCGCGGCACGGCGCGGCAACCCTGGTGCTGGAGCGCCAATGATGCGGAAGATCCCGGCACCCCAGCCCAATGTCGAGAACCAGCGCTTCTTCGACGCTGCCGCCCAGGGCAAATTGCTGATCGGCCAGTGCGACGCGTGTGGCCGGTCGCATTACTACCCCCGCGCGCTGTGCCCGTTCTGCCAAACCGAGACGCGATGGGTCGAGAGCAGCGGCAAGGGCGCAATCTACTCGCTGTCGACGATGCGCCGCGGCCCCGACGCGCCGTTCACGCTGGCGTACGTCATGCTCGACGAAGGCCCGGCGGTGCTGACCAACGTCGCGACCGACGACCATGATGCGCTCCGCATCGGCCAGCGCGTGCGCGTGCAATTCACGCCGACCGACGGCGGCCCGCCGGTGCCGATGTTCGCGCCCGAATGATCGCGATCCCCGACGACACGCGCACCCTCGCCGAACGCGAGGCCGAGTATGACGCGTTCGTCGCCGCCAACCTGCGCCGCAACTACGCCGCGCACTTCACGCATGGCATGCTCGGGATGACCGGCTTCCGGCTGATCTACGCGCCGACCTTCATCCCGACCTACGTCCACCGCCTGACCGGGTCCGACGCGCTGGTCGGGCTCGGCACCGCGCTGCTCCAGTTCGGCGCGATCCTGTCGCCGATCTTCAGCGCCTCGCGGTTCGAGACCAAGGAGCGCATCCTCCCCTACGCGATCCGCACCGGCACGATGATGCGCGTGATGATCCTGGGGATGGCGCTCGCCGGCTGGTTCCTGCGCGGCGAGGTGTTGCTGGTCGTCACGCTCGGCCTGTTCTTTCTGCTCGGCGCGTTCAACGGGACGCAGCGCGTCGCGTTCCAGATGCTGATGGCGAAGGTCATCCCGATCCACCGCCGCGGGCGATTGCAGGCGTATCGCAACGTAACGGGCGGGATCGTCGCGGCGGGCTTGTCCTACGCCGCCGGGCGCTGGCTGATCGGCGGCAACGTGCTGGGCAACGGCTATGCCACGACCTTCTTCGTCGCGTTCGTGCTGACCAGCATGGGGCTGACCGTGCTGCGGCTGCGCATGGTCGAGCCGGTGCCCGTGACCGTGCGCCCGCCGATGAAGTTCGTCGATCGCGTCAAAACCTTTCCGCAATTGCTCGAGGATCGCGGCTATCGCTGGTTCATCCTGGCCGAGGCGTGCTGCGTCTGCGCGCGCATCGCCACGCCGTTCTACATCCTCTACGCCGGCAGCCAGCTTGGTCTCTCGGGTATCGTTATTGGCGAGTTGAGCCTCGCCTATCTCGGCGCCGACACCGCGTCGAACCTCGTCTGGGGCAATCTCGGCGACCGCACCGGCTATCGCTCGACCTTCACCATGGCGGCAGCACTATGGGCGGGCGGGATCGTGCTGTTGCTGAGCGTCCACCATCCGTGGGCCGTCTTCGCCGCCTTCTGCTGCCTCGGCGCGGGCAATTGCGGGTATCAGATGAGCCAGCAGACGATGGTGCTCGAATTCGGCGAGCGCGCCGACGTCGCGATGCGGCTCGCGCTGTCGACGACGATCGAGGGGACGATCTCGGCGATCGGCCCGCTGATCGGCGGACTGGTCGCGTATCGCTTCGGCTATCCGCCGGTGATGTGGACCGCGTTCGGGTTCCTGAGCGTCGCGGTGAGCCTGCTGATCTTCCGTGTCCGCGAGCCGCGACAACGCCACGCCGCCCCGGTACTGGAGGGCGACCTGCCCAATCCCGAAAGCGTTTCATGACCCTGCCCACGCGTACCCTCGGCCCCTTCACCGTCTCCGCGATCGGGCTGGGCTGCATGAATATCTGTCACGCTTACGGCACACCACCGTCGGATGAAGAAGCGGGCGCGTTGCTCAATCGCGCACTCGACCTCGGCGTGACCTTCCTCGACACCGCCGCGATCTACGGCCTCGGCCAGAGCGAGCGGCTGATCCAGCGCTACGCGATGCGCCGCAAGGCCGAGTTCACGCTCGCGTCGAAATGCGTGATGGACGCGCCCGACGGCAAGACCCGCGTACTCGATGGGTCACCAGAGGCGATCACCGCGACGCTCGACCGCGCGCTCGCGCGGCTCGGGACCGATCATATCGACCTCTATTACCTCCACCGCCCCGACCGGAACGTGGCCGTAGAGGAGTCGGTCGGTGCGCTCGCCCGCGCGGTGGAGGCGGGGAAGATCGGCGCGATCGGCCTCTCCGAAATGGGTGCCGGCCTGATCCGCCGCGCGCACGCCGTGCACCCGATCGCCGCCGTGCAGAGCGAATATTCGCCGATGGTTCGCAATCCTGAGGTCGCGGTGCTCGATGCGTGCCGCGAGTTGGGGATCGGCTTCGTCGCCTTCTCGCCCGTCGCGCGCGGGATGCTGGCGCGCGGGGTGCGCGACGATCGCTGGGACAAGCATGACATCCGCACCACGATGCCGCGCTTCAACGGCGAGAATCTGGCGCACAATCTGGCGGTGGTCGCGAAGTTCGAAGCGCTCGCCGCCGACCTCGGCCACACCCCCGCGCAACTTGCGCTCGCCTGGGTACTCGCGAAGGACGAGATTATCGTTCCGATCCCCGGCACGCGCCGCATCGCGCATCTTGAGGAGGACGTTGCCGCCGCGACGATCGCACTGACCCCCGACACCGTCGCCGCGGTCGAGGCGATCTTTGCCGGCACGATTCGCGGCGCGCGCTACGCCGCGTTTGCGCAAGCGACGGTCGATACCGAATTGCTGCCCGGAGAAGAGCTCGCCTAACCCTCGCCGCGAAACCGCTCGTGGTGGCGGATCACTTCGTCGATAATGAAGCGCAGGAACTTCTCGGTGAATTCGGGGTCGAGCCGCGCCTCCTCTGCGAGCCGGCGGAGCCGCGCGATCTGGCGCTCTTCGCGCCCCGGGTCGGCGGGGGGCAGCCCAGCCTCGGCCTTGTAGCGCCCGACCGCCTGGGTCACCTTGAACCGCTCGGCGAGGATATGGACCAGCGCCGCGTCGATATTGTCGATGCTGCTGCGATAGCCATCTAGCACGTCGTCGCTCATAGGACCTCCCCGAGTCGCCCTTGTGGCGCATGCATCCCGGCTTGCGCAACCGGCGCTTGCCTTCGCGGACGCGCTCGGCCACAGCCCGGGCCGAGATGAGCGCCACGATCCACCGCCTCGATCCCAGCCGGCCCGCCCCCAGCCTCGAGCCGATGATGAACCTGGTCGCGGCCGACATGAACGCGGTCAACGCGGTGATCCTGGACCGCATGCAGTCCGAAATCCCGCTGATCCCCGAGCTCGCCGGGCATCTGATCGCGGGCGGCGGCAAGCGGATGCGCCCGATGCTGACGCTCGCGAGCGCGAAGCTGCTGGGCTACACCGGCACGCGGCATCATCGCCTCGCGGCGGCGGTCGAGTTCATCCACACCGCGACTTTGCTCCACGACGATGTCGTCGACGGCAGCGATTTGCGCCGCGGCAAGCGCACCGCAAACCTGATCTGGGGCAACCCGGCGTCGATCCTGGTCGGCGATTTCCTGTTCTCGCGCTCCTTCGAGCTGATGGTCGAGGACGGCAGCCTGAAGGTGCTCAAGATCCTGTCGAACGCGTCGGCCGTGATCGCGGAAGGCGAGGTCAACCAGCTGACCGCCGCGCGCCGCGTCGACCTGGGCGAGGAACGCTACCTCGACATCATCGGCGCGAAGACCGCCGCGCTGTTCGCTGCTGCATGCCGCATCGCTGCGGTCGTCGCCGAACGGCCCGAGGGCGAAGAAGCCGCGCTCGACGCGTTCGGGCGCAATCTGGGCGTCGCCTTCCAGCTGGTCGACGACGCGATCGACTACGTTTCCGACGCCGGCACGATGGGCAAAGACACCGGCGACGATTTCCGCGAGGGCAAGGTCACGCTGCCCGTGATCCTGGCCTATGCACGCGGCGACGAGGCCGACCGCAAGTTCTGGAAGGACGCCGTGCTCGGCCACCGCGCGTCGGACGAGGATTTCGCGCACGCCGTCGATCTGGTCCGCGCCACCCGCGCGATCGACGACACGCTCGCGCGCGCCCGCCACTACGGCCAACGCGCGATTGATGCCATCGCCGGCTTCGCGCCGTCCAAGGCGCGCGACGCGATGACCGAAGCGGTCGAGTTCGCGGTGGCGCGGGCGTACTGACGGTCGCAGGCGCGGCCACGTCCGCGCCGGTGTCGCGCAGCGAACCGGCCGACGGCGGCTTTGCCGCCGGCGCCCCTAGCCCAGTCAGCACCCGCTCGCGCAATCCTCCCCGCGCTCGACCTGGATCGTCGCATGGCCGATCCCGAAGCGGTCGTGGAGCATCGTCTGCGCGTCGGCGAGAAAGCCGTCGCCCGGTGGCGCGGCCATCACCAGATGCGCGGTCAGCACGGTTTCGGTGGTCGACATCGGCCAGATATGGAGGTCGTGCATCGCGCTTACCCCCGGCAGGGCCTTCAGCGCCGCCTCTACCTGGTCGAAATCGATCGCGCGGGGGACGGCGTTCAACGACATCTCGACCGTTTCGCGCAAGAGCCCCCATGTCTGCCAGAAGATCAGCGCCGACACGACGATGCTCGTCACCGGGTCGATCCACGCCGCCCCCGTCCACCAGATCGCGAGCCCCGCGAGCATCACCCCCGCCGAGACGGTCGCGTCGGCTGCCATGTGGAGGTACGCGCCGCGCAAATTGATGTCCGATTTCTGCCCGCGCGCGAACAGCCAGGCGGTGGCGGCATTGACCAAAATGCCGACCGCGGCGACCACGACGACGACCATGCCCTTGACGTTGGCGGGCTGGCCCAGGCGCATCACCGCCTCGAATACGACCGCGCCCATCGCCATCAGCAGCAGGAGCGCGTTGATCAGCGCAGCGAGGATGGTCGAGGCCTTCAGGCCATAGGTGAAGCGCTTCGACGGCAGCGCCTTGGCCAAGGTCGCCCCGGCCCAGGCAACGCACAGCCCGAGCACGTCGCTCAGGTTGTGCCCCGCATCGGCCATCAGCGCGACCGATTGCGAGATGAAGCCGAGCCCGAACTCGGCGATCACGAACAGGATATTGAGCGTGATGCCGATCGCGAACGCGCGGTCGAAGGTCAGCGGGCCGTGGCTGTGCCCGCCCGGACCGTGGCTGTGGCCGTGCCCGTGGCCATGCGCGTGACCGTGCTTATGATCATGCTTGTGGTCATGGCTGTGATGATCGTGCGATCCGTGCATCGTCGCCCTGCCTAGCATTGGGGCGGGGTGTGATACTAGGACGCGGATCAATGACCGATCTTCCCGTCCTGGCCGTTCTGCCCGATCTGCTGGCGTCGCTTGCGCAAGCGACGAACGCGGTGCTCGTCGCGCCGCCGGGTGCGGGCAAGACCACTGCGGTGGCGCCGGCGTTGCTGGGAGAAGCGTGGTGCACCGGCGAAGTGCTGCTGCTCTCGCCCCGCCGGATCGCCGCGCGCGCCGCCGCCGAGCGGATGGCGGTGTTGGCGGGGGAGCCGGTCGGCAAGACCTTCGGCTATGCGACGCGGATGGATTCGAAGCGCTCGGCGGCGACGCGCGTGACGGTGGTGACCGAGGGAATCTTCGTCGCGCGGATCCAGGCCGATCCCGAACTCTCGGGCGTGTCGGCGGTGCTGTTCGACGAAGTCCACGAGCGCAGCCTCGACAGCGATTTCGGGCTGGCGCTGGCGCTCGACGCGCAAGCGGCGCTGCGGCCCGACCTGCGCATCGTGGCGATGTCGGCGACGCTCGACGGCGTGCGGTTCGGCACATTGCTCGGCGACGCGCCGGTGATCGAGAGCGCGGGGCGGAGCTGGCCGCTCGACCTGCGTTACTTGGGCCGGCGCGGGGAGACGCGGATTGAGGACGAAATGGCGAGCGCGATCCGGTTGGCGTTGCGCGAGGAGAGGGGCGGCGTGCTCGCCTTTCTCCCCGGCGTGGTGGAGATCGATCGTGTCGCGGAACGGCTCGGCGATCTCCCCGGCATCGCGCTGCACAAGCTCCACGGCCAGATCGCGCCGCCCACGCAACGCGCCGCGATCGCGCCTGAAACGCGCCGCAAGCTCGTCCTCGCGACCAGCATCGCCGAGACCAGCCTGACGCTCGACGGCATTTCGGTCGTGGTCGATTCAGGCCTCGCGCGCCGCCCGCGCTACGACCGCGCGGCGGGGATGACGCGACTGGTGACCGAGCGCGCGAGCCAGGCCGCGGCGACGCAACGCGCCGGCCGCGCCGCGCGGCAGGGGCCGGGCGTGGCGTATCGCTTGTGGGAAGAAGCCGCGACCGCCGGCCCGCCGCGGTTCGACCCGCCGGAGATCCTCGAAGCGGACCTGTCGGCGCTGGTGCTCGACTGCGCGATCTGGGGCGTCGCCGATCCGCGGTCGCTGGCATGGCTCGACCCGCCGCCCGAGGCTGCGGTGACGGAGGCGCGCACGCGGTTGGCGGTGTTGGAGGCGTTGGACGCCGATGGACGCCCGACGCCGCATGGCCGCGCGATCGCTAAGCTGCCTATGGCGCCGCGATTGGCGCACATGCTGGTGCGTGCGGGGGAGATGGGGCTGGGCAGGGAGGCCGCCGAGGTCGCCGTGCTGCTCGGCGAGCGCGGGCTGGGCGGATCGGGGACCGATATCGAGACGCGGGTGCTGCGGTTTCGCGGGGAACGCGGACAGCGGGCGGATAGTGCGCGGCGGCTGGCGGAACGGTGGTCTGGCCTCATTCGTCATCCCCGCGAAAGCGGGGACCCAGCTCCTGAGAGCACAGCTAGCGGCACGGTTGGGGAGATGGGCCCCCGCTTTCGCGGGGGTGACGGTGTAAATGTCGCCATCGCGCTCGCCTTCCCCGACCGCGTGTCGCGCCGCCGCGACCCGACCGGCGAGCGCTGGGCGTCGGTCGGCGGGCGCGGGTTCAAGCTCGACCCGAGCGACAGCCTCGCCACCGCGGAATGGCTCGCGGTGGCCGAAACGCAGGGGATCGCCGCTGGTGCGCGCATCCTGTCGGCGGCGGCAATCGATCAGGCGACGATAGAGGCGCTGTTCGCCGACCGGATCGAGACGCGCAGCACCTTCGCGTTCGATCCCGCGACCGGCGCGGTCGAGGCGGTGCGCGAGCGGCGGCTCGGCGCGATCGCCCTGTCGCGCGGTCCGGACACGAACACCGACCCCGCCGCGATTGCCGCGGCGCTGGTCGAAGGGGTGCGCGAGCATGGCCTGACGCTCTTGCCATGGGGCGAGGTGGCCACCGCGTTGCGCCACCGGGCGGCGTTCGCCGCCGCGCATGGCTGGGACGGCGCGCTCGACGATGCTGCGTTGGCCGACCAGCTCGACGGCTGGCTAGCGCCGCTCCTCGATGGCAAGCGCCGCCTGTCGCAGCTGACCGATGCCGATCTCGCGGAGGCGCTGCGCAACCTAGCCGGCTGGGACGCGATGCGCAGCCTCGACTGGATCGCCCCGGCGCGGCTCGACACGCCCGCCGGGTCGAGCGCGGCGATCGATTATGCCGCCGAAGCCGGCCCGACCGTCGAGCTTCGCCCGCAAGCCTTGTTCGGGCTCGCCACGCATCCGACCGTCGCGAACGGCGCGGTGCCGCTGGTGCTCAGCCTCACCTCGCCCGCCGGCCGCCCGATCCAGACGACGCGTGACTTGCCCGGTTTCTGGAGCGGAAGCTGGGCGGCGGTGGCGAAGGAAATGCGCGGTCGCTATCCGCGCCATCCCTGGCCCGACGATCCCGCCGCGGCCAATCCCACGCTCCGCACGAAAAACGCGGATGCAAGGCGCGCAAAGTAGCGTTACAGGCATCCCATGGCCAAAGCCCGCATCTACCAACGCCCCAAGAACGCCATGCAGTCCGGCCGCGCGCGGACCGATCGCTGGCTGCTCGAATTCGAGCCCGCCGAGGCCAAGCGCCCCGATCCGCTGACCGGTTGGGCCGGCTCGGGCGACACGCGCGAGCAAGTGCGGCTGGGATTCGCGACCGCCGAAGCGGCGATCGCCTATGCCGAAAAGGCCGGCCTCGCGTTCGAGGTCGTCCCCGCGCCGACGCGGACGCTCAAGCTCCAGGCCTACGCCGACAATTTCCGCTGACCAAATCCTCCCCGTAAACGGGGAGGATTTGGTCAGCCTAGAAACGACGGCCCCAGCAGCGTCAGCAATTTGACGTCGATCGCGGTGCCCGCCGCGCGGCGTTCGGCGATGAAATCGGCGATCCCCGCCAGTGGCACGCGGTGCACCGCGATATTCTCGTCCGTCGTCCCGCCGCCGTCGCTCACCTTGCTTAGCCCCTCCGCGCGGACCAGCGTGAAGCATTCGCTGACCATGCCGGGCGAAGCGTAGAAAGTGCCGAGCGCCGTAACCTTGGCGGCGCGGTAGCCGGTTTCCTCCTCCAGCTCGCGCGCGGCGGAGGTCTCGGCGCTCTCGCCCGCCTGCTCGTCGCCGACCAGTCCGGCGGGCAGTTCGAGGCACGCGCGGCCGAGCGGCACGCGATATTGCTCGACCAGCAGCACATGTCCGTCATCGATCGCGATCACGACCGCCGCCTGCGTGCCCCCGACGCGCCCGACATATTCCCACCGCCCGCGCTGCTTCATTTCGAGGAAGCGCCCGGCCCATACGGTCTCTTCGGCCGTGTCCGCGTCGGGGACGCTCACAATTCGATCAGCCGGTCGGGCAGCTCGTTGATGTCGTCGTCGGTCTTGGGGAAATGCTCGCCGATGATCGTACCGATCGCGCCGACCGCCGCCGCCATGCCGTGCGCGGGCTTTCCGGCGCGGACCTCATCGACCAGCGCGACCATCGCGTCGCCCCACGCTTCGGGCGGCACCTTGGCGTGGATCGCCTCGTCCGCGACGATCTCCGCCAGCCGCTCGTCGAGCGAGAGGTAGAGCAATACGCCGACGCGCGCGACGGTGCGTTTCTCCGCCCCGACCTTGAAGTATCGAACCGCCCGCCCGTGAACGCGCGCCGCCTTGACCCGGTTCGGCGTCAGCGCGATCCGCACCCGATACGACCGGAAGACGAGCAGCACGATCCCGAATACGACCGCTTCGTACAACAGCAAGGCCAGGTAGCGCAGCGCGGCGCTCGGCGCCTCGCCCCAGCCGCCGGTGACGAACGTGATCTTGGCGTCGATCCACCATGGCCACGTCGCGGCCGATGCCACGATCAGCAGCATCGCCAGCACGCCGTACACCAGCCCGGTGTCGCGATATTCGTCCGATCGCGGGGTTACGATCGTCAGGATCTCCCCGTCGGTCCCGGCTTCGGCCGCGGTCACCGCCGCGCCGACCATCGCGCGGTCCGCATCGCTCAAGGGAAACGCCGTCATCACCATCCCCCCGATGCGCCGCCGCCGCCGAACGACCCGCCGCCGCCGCCCGAAAAGCCGCCACCGCCCCAGCCGCCACCGCCGCTGTCGGACCCGCCCCACGACGACCCACCGCCCGAGCTCCACGACGATCCACCGCCGCCCCAGCCGCCGAGCCCCGGGCCCCACAGCACCACCGGGGCATGGCCGTTACGGTATTTCCTGCCGCCGCGGCTGCGCAGGTGCGACAGCATGACGAACCCGATGATCATCAGCCAGATGACGAACCCGACCGGAAAGCCGCCGCCGCCACCGCGCGCCGACCGTTTGTGCTGCTTGTCGAAATCGGCGACCGCGGCGTCGGTGCGCGCCTTGGCCTCGTCGGGGCTCGCGCGGAGTTGCTCGATCAGCGCGTCGGTCCCCGCGGTCATCGCCTCGGGCACTTGTCCGGCCTTGAGGAGCGGGATCATCTTGTCGTTGATGATCACGCTGGCCAGCGCGTCGGTGACGACCGGCTCCAGCCCTTTGCCGACCTCGATCCGCGGCCCGCGATGCCCCGCCGGCTCGTTGGGCGCGATGAACAGGATGATGCCGTTATTGGCGTCCTTCAGCCCCACGCCCCACGCGCGGCCGAGCTTGTAGCCATACTCCTCGAGCGGATAGCCCTGCAGGTCGGGGATCGTCGCCACGATCAGCTGGCGATGCGTGTCCTTTTGCAGCGCGTCGAGCTTCGCGGTCAGCGCCGCCTTGGTGTCGGCGGGCAGCACGTTCGCCGCGTCGACCACGAACCCGGTGAACTTGGGGAAGGTCTGCGCAGCGGCGGGCGCTGCTGCCGCGAACAGCACCAACGCCAGCAACCAGCCGAGCCTGCGGAGCATCATCGCCCCGATCTCCTATGTGTCAGTTCAGTTCGAATTACCGAAATTGACCGTGGGCGCGTTTTCCGCCCCCGGCGCCGTCGCCTGATACGGCACCATCGGCTTCGCGCCGTAGAAGACCTTGGCGCCGATCGCGTCGGGGAAGGTGCGGATGCGCGTGTTGTACGCCTGCACCGCCGAATTATAGTCGTTGAGCGCGATCGAGATGCGGTTCTCGGTCCCTTCGAGCTGGCTCATCAGCGTGGTGTAATTGCCCTGGCTCTTGAGCTCGGGATATGCCTCCTGCAGCCGCTGCAGCGACAGCGTGATGCCGGCCTGCGCGCGCTGGTACGCCGCCATCTTGTTCGGGTCGGTCAGGTCGCCGCCCGACACCTGCACTTGGTTGGCGGAGGCGCGTGCCTGCGTCACCTGGACGAGGATGTCCTTTTCCTGCGCGCCGGCGGCCTTCACCGTGGCGACGAGGTTGGGGATCAGATTCGCCCGGCGCTGATACTGGGTCTGCACGTCGGCCCAGCGCGCCTTGGCATTCTCCTCCGCGGTCGGCACCGAATTGATCCCGCAGGCGGACAACATCGCGGCGGCGGCGACAGTGATCATCACACGAAACTTCATGGGGCTACCCCTCCAGATCCCTTGCTGGCCGCAATGTAGGGGGTCGCCAATCGCGCGAAAAGGGAAATGCGACATGGTGGTTGCGGGTCGGCGTTTTCCGGGCCTAACCTGCGTCAAACCAGCCAACGCGAAAGGGTCGGACGATGTTCAAGGAATTCAAGGCGTTCATCATGCGCGGCAACGTGATGGACCTGGCCATCGCGGTGATCATCGGCGCGGCGTTCGGCAAGATCGTCACCAGCCTGACCGACGACATTCTCATGCCGCTGATCGGCAAGATATTCGGCGGGCTCGATTTCTCGAGCTACTTCCTCGTGCTCAACCCCGAAAAAGTCCCCGCGGCGCTGGCCGGATCGACCGACTATGCCGCGCTCAAGAAGGCAGGCGTGCCGCTGCTCGGCTATGGCGAGTTCATCACCCAAGCGGTCAATTTCGTCATCATCGCCTTCATCATCTTCCTGATGATCCGCGCGGTGAACCGCGTGATGCCCAAGCCCGAGGAAGCCGCCCCGGCCGATCCCGCCGACGTGGTGCTGCTGCGCGAAATCCGCGACGAGCTTCGCGCGAAGAAAGCCTGACGACCCAAAAAACATCATAATCTACATTGGTTTGCGTGGCGCCGGGCGGATCGCTTGGCGCGCGCGGACGTTCGCCGTGCTCAACCGATAGAGGGATGACATGGCGACCGACCAAGACGATGCGCCGGCGGTAACCAGCAAGAGCGCCCATCCGGCGCGCGAGCTGAACGCGACGGCGGTGACGATCAACCGGCCCGCGGACGAACTGTTCGCCTATTACCGCGACTTTGCCAATTTGCCGAGCTTCATGGAGAACGTCGAGCGGATCGAAATGCTCGATGACGCGCGCTCGCACTGGGTGGTCAAGGCGCCCGGCGGCAAGACGGTCGAATGGGATGCGCGGATCACCAACGAAGTCCCGGGCGAAGAGCTTACCTGGCAGTCCGAGGAAGGCGCCGACGTGCCCAACTCGGGACGCATCACCTTCCGCGACGCGGGCGCGCGCGGCACCGTCGTCACCGCGACGATCGCGTATGAGCCGCCGGGCGGCACGATCGGCAAGCTGATCGCGAAAGCGTTTCAGCGCGAGCCCGCGATCCAGGCGCGGCGCGACCTCCGCCGCTTCAAGCAATTGATGGAAACCGGCGAGATCGCGACCCCCGCCATGAATGCCAAGCAATTCGAGGAGATGGGGCTGTGAGAGCGCTGACGTGGCACGGCAAGCATGATGTGCGCATGGATACGGTGGACGATCCCGGCATCGTCAATCCACGCGACGCGATCATTCAGGTGACGTCGACCGCGATCTGCGGGTCCGACCTCCACCTCTACGACCATTATATCCCGACGATGCAGGCGGGCGATATTCTCGGCCACGAATTCATGGGCGAAGTGGTCGAGGTCGGGCCAAAATCGACGCTAAAAAGGGGCCAGCGCGTGGTCGTGCCGTTCACGATCGCTTGCGGGTCCTGCTACCATTGCGGGAAGCATCAATATTCGGCGTGCGACAACGGCTTGCCCGCCGACAATCAGGACATCGCGCAGCAAGTCTACGGCCAGCCGATGTCGGGGTTGTTCGGGTATAGCCACATGACCGGCGGCTATGCCGGCGGCCAGGCCGAATATGTCCGGGTGCCGTTCAGCGACGTCGGCCCGATCGTCGTCCCCGACGGGGTCGAGGACGACAAGGTGCTGTTCCTGTCGGACATCCTGCCGACCGGCTGGATGGCGGCGGAGAACGCACAGATCGAGCCCGGCGACACCGTTGCGGTGTGGGGCTGCGGCCCGGTCGGTCTGTTCGCGGTGCAGTCGGCGTTCCTGATGGGCGCCGAGCGCGTGATCGCGATCGACCATTTCCCGCACCGGCTGGAGCTCGCGAGAAAATTCGGCGCCGAGACGATCAATTTCGAGGAAACCGAAACCTATGAAGCGTTGATGCTGATGACCGGCGGGATCGGCCCCGACGGGGTGATCGACGCGGTCGGGCTGGAGGCGCACGGCTTCTTCGTCGATAACGTCATCGACCAGATCAAGGCGTCGACCTTCCTGGGCACCGACCGCCCGCATTCGATCCGCCAGGCGATCATCGCGTGCCGGAAGGGCGGGCGCGTGTCGATGCCCGCGGTCTATGGCGGGTTCGTCGACAAATTCCCGCTCGGCGCATTCATGGAAAAGGGGCTGACGCTCAAGACCGGCCAGACCCACGTCCAGCATTACATGCCCGGGCTGCTCCAGGCGATCCTCGACGGGAAGATCGATACGACCTTCCTGATCTCGCACCGCCTGCCGCTCGAGGACGCGCCCAAGGGCTACGAGCTGTTCCACGACCAGCAGAACGAAGCGACCAAGATCGTTCTCAAACCGGGCATGGCCGCCGCCGCATAGGAGAAAACGAATGGCCGACAAGCTTGCGATCATCACCGGCGCCTCGACCGGTATCGGGTTCGAATTGGCGACGATCGCCGCGAAGGACGGTTACGACATCATCGTCGTCGCCGACGAACCGCTGATCGATGCGGCGGCGCGCGATTTCGAGCAATTCGGAACGGCCGTCCAATCGGTGGAGGCCGACCTTGCAACGATCGACGGGGTCGATACGCTACTCGCGGCGGCGCAGGGGCGTCGGATCGACGTGCTGTGCGCCAACGCCGGAACCGGCACTGGCGGCGCGTTCCTCGACCAGGATGTCGCGACGTGGCGCCACTCGGTCGACACCAACATTACCGGCACCGTGTACCTCCTCCAGCGCGTGCTGGCCGACATGGTCGCGCGCGACGACGGCAAGATTCTGGTGACCGGGTCGATCGCCGGTTACATCCCGGGCGCGTTCAACGCGGTCTATAACGCGACCAAAGCGTTCGTCGACAATTTCACCGAAGCGCTGCGCAACGAGATCAAGGACTCGAAGGGCGTCACGCTGACCACGCTGATGCCGGGCGCGACCGACACCGAATTCTTCAATCGCGCGGGGATGGACGACACGCAGGTCGGGCAGGACGACAGCAAGGCCGATCCGGCGAAGGTCGCGCAGGACGGCTGGGACGCGATGATGGCCGGCAAGGGGCATATCGTGTCGGGCTGGTACAACAAGCTGCAAGTCGCGGCGGCGGGCGTCGTGCCCCAGGCGGTACTGGCGCAGCAGCATCGCAACATGGCCGAACCAGGGTCCGGCGACGACTGATCAGGCCGCGGCCAGATCCTCCGCGATCGCGTCGGCCAGGCTGGTGCCGTCGAGGATCCGCGCGGTTTCGTCGCGGACGCGCGCCATGGCATTGCGGATCGCGCACGTCGCCTCGTCCTTGCAATCGGCACAGCGGCGGTAGGCGGTGCGGCTGACGCACGGCACGAGCGCCAACGGCCCCTCGATCACGCGGATGATTTCGCCCAGCGAAATCAGGTGCGTCGGGCGCGACAGGCAGTATCCGCCCATTTTGCCGCGATGGCTGTGGATGAACCCGGCCTCGCGCAGATCGGCGAGGATCAGTTCGAGGAACTTGCGCGGGACGTTGGCATGGTCGGCGATGCGGTTCATCGGGATCGGCGGGCCGCCCGCGGGCGCTTCGGCCAGATAAAGCATCGCGCGGAGCGCGTAACGGGAACGCTGCGTCAACATGGTTGCGATACTATATCTCCGCACAATGTGGCGCAGGCGTGGCGGATACGGCCCTTTTTGTTTGGGCGATTGGACCTCCGTCCAATCGCTGCGGCACCAGCCCACTCCCCCTCCGACCGCCCATTTCAGGATACTCTGTGGGCGGTCGGGAGGGGGAGTGGGCTGGCACCGCCTCGGCGCGTGAGCGCCGCAAAGGAATCCTCCCCCACTTTTCTTTAATCGCCGAGCGCCTATATTGGCGGTGCAAGGGTTTCGGCCCGGCTATGGCGATAAACGCAGGCGTAGAATAGACGCATCGGACCCGGGGGCAGTACCCGGCGGCTCCACCATATGCCCCGGCGAGAGCGGGGGTTTCTGACGGGGCCGAACCAGGATCGACGTGTGTTGAAAGGCGCCAGCTTTTGCCCGGAATGGGACCACCGTGACGGCCCATACACAAGTGCCAACGATAACGAAGCACTCGCTATGGCGGCCTAACCCCACGGCCTAACGGCCCAAGGTTAGACTAAAATGCGCGGTCGGACCCACCGGGCAACAGAAGGGAATCCAGCGGTTCGGGGAGCACCGGGCAACAGAAGCTCCCCACTGGAATCCTCCCCGTTTACGGGGAGGGGGACCAGCGAAGCTGGTGGAGGGGGTTCGCCTCTTCGGCATCGCTCGCGGCCCGCCCCCCTCCGTCGCGCTACGCGCGCCACCTCCCCGTGAACGGGAGATTTGATCCCGCCTTCCCCTAACGTTTGAAATTGCGGTATGCTCGCTCCCGACCAAGGAATAGGGAGAGGATCAATGGCGACGCTGGCAGAGGTCGACACCACCAACGACATGGCCCCCGGCGAATGGGAGGCGCGGGTCGACCTCGCCGCCGCGTACCGCCTCGTCGCGCTCTACGGCTGGGACGACCTCATCTTCACGCACCTCTCGGCGCGCGTCCCCGGGCCGGAGCACCATTTCCTGATCAACCCCTACGACATGATGTTCGAGGAGATCACCGCGTCGAACCTCGTCAAGATCGACACCGACGGCAACCCGGTCGGCAAGTCCGAGCATCCGGTCAATCCGGCGGGCTTCACGATCCACTCCGCGATCCACATGGCGCGCGAGGATGCCGCGGCGGTGATGCACCTCCACACGCCCGACGGCCAGGCGGTGTCGGCGATGGAGTTCGGGCTGCTCCCGCACACGCAGACCGCGATGATCGCCAAGCACAATGTCGCGTATCACGATTACGAGGGTATCGCGACCGACCTGGAGGAGCGCGAGCGGCTGGTGCAGGACCTCGGCGACAAGCACGCGATGATCCTCAGGAATCACGGCACGCTCGCGGTGGGGAAGAGCGTCGGCGATTGCTTCCTGCGGCTCTATTTCCTCGAACGCGCGTGCCAGGCGCAGGTCAAGATGCTGTCGGCGGGGCTGGAGAACCTCAACAACCCGCCGCAGGGCACCGAGGAAAAGGTCGCCGGCCAGACGCCCCCGGGCGGGATGGCGATGGCGGCGCAGATGCTGGCGTGGCCGGCATTGCTCAGGAAGCTCGACCGGATCGATCCCAGCTTCCGGAACTGAATCGCGGTCCGCGGCGCGCTGTGCTTGATGCAGATCAGTCTTAAGCCGTGATATTCGTTAGGCTATGGCCCTAAAGTAGCGTAAGCCGAGTCCATTCCCGGGGTTTCATGGCCTGCCGGGGACTGAGAGACCGTCGTCAGTGCTCCCGCCACAAGAGGAGCCCTGGCTATGCTCGACAGCCCGTGCGCGGCGCTCGCGCCGCTTTTGAAAAAGCTCGAAATGTGGGCGCCGCTGGGCGAGCCCGAGCAGCGGGCCGTGCTCGCGCTGCCGCACACGGTCCGTCGCCTCGATCCCGGCCAGACGATCGTATGGGAAGGCGAGCGCCCGGCGCATGCCTGCGCGTTGCTGTGGGGCTATGCCTTTCGCCAGAAAGTCGCCGGGAACGGCGCGCGCCAGATCCTGTCGATCCATATGCCGGGCGACATGGTCGACCTGCACAATGCCTTGCTCGGCGCGGCCGATCACGGCGTCCAGGCGCTGACGCGTGTGGAGGCGGCGTTCATCCCGGTCGACGCGGTGCGCGCGCTCGCCTTCGCGATGCCGTCGGTCGGGATGGCGCTGTGGCACGAGACGCTCGTCGACGGCTCGATCTTTCGCGAATGGATGCTCAACGTCGGGCGGCGCGACGCACGCGCGCGGATCGCGCATCTGCTGTGCGAGTTCGCGGTCCGGCTGGAGGCCGCCGGGCTCGGCGAGCGTTCGCGATACGAGTTGCCGATGACGCAGGAACAGCTCGCCGACGCGACCGGGCTGACCTCGGTCCACGTCAACCGCACGCTCAAGGGGCTCGAGCGCGACGGGCTGATCGAGCGCACGATCCGCGCGATCTCGACCGCCAACTGGCACGATCTGGCGCGCGCCGGCGATTTCCAGCCCGGCTATCTCCACCTGGCGCACACCAGCCGACCGCAGTTAACGCGCGGGTTTGACGGGGGTTAAGGCAAACTGGCGGCCGGATGCCTAGAAACGCGGCTAATGCCGCTCTACTATTTCAACATCGACAATGACGACGTGACCGAGGATTTCGAAGGCGCCGAGCTGGCCGACGACATCGCCGCGCACGCCTATGCCGTCGCCGCGGCGCGCTCGCTCGCCGCGGAAACGGTCAAGCTCGGCCATTTCGCGCCCGGCCACCGGATCCACATCGTCGATGCCGCGCGCGAGCCGGTCGGCACGGTGACGTTCGGCGAAGCGGTCGAGATCAGAACCTGACGTTCGCCAAGTAAGTCACGAATTAACCTGCTTTATTGCGGCGCTCGGTCGCTGTGACAAAATCGCCTGCGACTCGATGGGGAAGCGGTCATGACGCAGGATTTCGAGGCCGAATACTATCGCAAGCGCGAAGCCGCCGAGCGCGACCTTGCCGCGAGCGCGAGCGATGCGGGGATTTCGCGCATCCACCTCCAGATGGCGGACATGTACGCCGACAAGGCCGAGCAGGCGGCGCCGCCGCGGCTCGCGGCGGTCGCGCCGCACTAGGGCCCAGACCCATGACTGGCAACGGTCGTGACGGAGCGGATTTTGGTGCAGGGCTAGGAGCGAGGAGGGAGCGATGCCTCTGCGCATCGTGACCGACGAGCGACGACGTCCCCTACGCCAAAATCCGCCCGCCGCTTCGCGGTCGCCCGGAGAGCCGCGCTGGACGGCGTCACTTGCTTGCGCGTAGCCCCAGCTACGCGTCTGCGCTGCGTTCCTTGCCAGCGTGGCTCTCCGGGCGATCACGGCCATTGCCAGTCATGGGTCTGGGCCCTCGGCCCTCGGCTCGCCGACCCCCGTCTTTACCTTCTGGTAACGCCTGCTGCGTCACTCTTCGGGCCATGCTCAACCTGGCCTGCACGCTGGAAAAAAGCCCTCGCGTCGAACAGCGCAAGTTCGGGCGCGTCGAAATCGGCAGCTCGGTCACCGTGCGCGCGCAAACCGGCGGGCGCGAGACGGGGGTGATCCAGAACCTGTCGGTCGGCGGCTGCGCGATCAGCGCGCCGGGTTACTATCCGGTCGGCGCGCGCATCTTCGTCAACATCAGCAAGTTCCAGTCGTTCGCGGGCCAAGTCGTGTGGAACGACGGCGCGCGGATGGGCGTCCAGTTCGACACCCCGCTGCATCCGGCGGTGGTGGATCATATCGCGCGATCGAGCGTCTAGGCGCGGCGCCAAGATTGGCGCGAGCCAACCGCGCCCCGCGCAGCCTCCCGTCCGACGACACGGGATTCAGCCCCGTGTCGGCTGCCTCTCCCCTTTTTCCCGGCACCCCGGCCTCGTGCCGGGGCCCATCGTGCTGTGAGCTTATCGCTGGAGCCTCCTGTCCGGAGTTCAGCCGCCCGGTGGACCATCTGGTTGCCGGTCTCCGTCAGCACCGCGAGGAACGTGGCGGGCGGAGGGATAATTTGGCGGGTAGGGGGTCGGCCGGCCAGGGATAAGATGGGAAGCGACGTAACCATGCCGGCACCCGTCTGGAGGAAAGCGCGGCGTCAGCGATCGTTCCCGATCGGGCAGGGCCCCGACCGCCAGCCTAATTTCGTTTGTACGGCACTGCTGCGAAAGACAGCGCGATAACGATCGCACATAATCCCTCCAGTCCAACGATGGAAAAGAGGAGCTGATCGGTTTCATCGCCCACGGTCAGCTGAAAATTCTTCGCCGTAAAAGCGATTGCTCGGTGAAACTCATTGATATGTGCCTGGCCCGCAAAGATGAGGTTCACATACTCTGGATAGATCGTCGCGAGGCACCGATACGCGAGTGCGAATCCCAGGATCATATAAGCCGCGGATTTGAACGTGTTGGCGAAGCCGTGCAAAACCACAAACTCGGCCGGACTCGCACGACCCGGGCCTTGCTGAGCGGTCTTTCGATTGTTTTTTCGCCTTTTGACGATGTCGGTCCATGTCCGGAAGAGGAATTCCTTTCCCACCATGCCGAAGCTGAGCCCGAGCGCGATGACGATCAGATACGGGTCCCCGCTCGCTGCGACCGACAGTACGAACACGACGGTGACGATGTTCGCCAGCGCGTCGTTGAATTGACGGATGACCACGTCTTTCCGTCGGGAGCCCACGCCATCGCTCCAATCCAGGACGAGCCTCAGTCCATGCAGCGCGAGCCAGAACGGAACGAAAAACTGAAGAACGCGAGCGTATGTGTCGAAATAGCGATAACCGAACAGAATCGTTGTTCCGGTGAACATATATAGGATAGTGTAGTGCCAGTAGAGCAGCTTGACATTGGCTATTTCGATCTTCGTGTAAACGGCGTTGAAGAGCGCATGCAGGATCGAGCTCACAAAAAAGGCTGAACCCAATACGCCTGCCATCAGGCCGATCGTGTTCATTTCCGATCTCCAATACGGAAGTCATCATATCACGATCGCGCGATTTTCAAATATTGTCGTCTCGAATTCGATTGGAAAGCAGCAGCTCGATCGCGTGGCTCGTCTAGTGGCGGATCACCAATGCCTCGTTCCGCTGTTTCGAACGCCATAGAAAACCGCCGCACCGTCACTGCCCGACCGCTTCGAACGCCCCCGTAACAATTTCGCTTTCGCGCCGCCCCGCATGGGCGTAACCTGGCGCGCACGAAGATCAGGCTGGAGGGCGTCCGGTGAAGGACCATGCTCTGCTGATACCGCTGGCGCTGTTGATCGGGGCGGCGCCCGCGCCCGTGAAGACCTATACCTGCACCGCCGACGGATCGGCCAGGGCGTTTCGCGTCGAACTGGGCGCCGGCGATTACCGGACGTTCGATCCTGGCACGGGCGCGTGGGGCGCCAACGCCTGCGCCAAGGCCGCGGACTGCACGTACAAGGGCAACGTCTTCACCGCAGCGTTCGGCCCCAACGTCTTCCTCTTCAACCGCGCGACGGCGCGCTACACGCTCGCCGACATTTTCGGCGACGTGACGGACCGCGGCAAATGCGTGCCCGGTTGAGCTGGCGCGGCGTTCGCCTGCTCGCGGCGATCCTTGCGCTCGCGGTGCCGAGCGTCGCGGCGCGCGCGCAACTGACCGCGCCGAGCAACCTGACGATCGTCGGGACCTTCTATAGCGACGGCGGCACGTCCGCGCTGTTCGTCGTCACGGCCAAGCCGACTCGCGCCGACCCGGCGAAGACCGCCACGGTCGGCGTCGAATTCGAAACGCTGGACGAGCAAGCGCGCGCCACCACGCCGTACACCAGGCTGATGGCGATCTTCCTGACCGCCGACGACTGGCGCAAGTTCGTCAGGATCTGGAAGAAGGCCCGGGCGGCCGGCCACGCCACCGAGCAGGACTATTATTTCGACAGCCAGACCGAATTGGGGGTCAGCGCGACGCGGTACGGCGCGATCAGCTTCACGCTGGCCGGGAACGGCGTGAACGCCAACGGCACGCCGAAAGACCTGTGGAGCTTCGATCTGCTGCCCAAGGACATCGCCGCGTTCGACCGCGATGTCGACCAGGTGACCGCCTATTTCGCGAAGTGAGGGTGTTTCCGCGCGCGCATGGCCGGCCCGGGCCTGGCCGATCTGCCCGGCCATGACCATCAGCCCGGCCAGCACCGCCGCCAGCACCACGGCGAGCCCCAGCCAGTATCCCGGGCCGTTGGCGGTCGCGCGGTCGGCGCCGCGCCGGCCGGGCGAGCGGCGAGTCCGCGCCTGGCGCCTTGCTCTGCTCCCGCCAACAGGCGCTAGCCGTGGCCGCCGTCGCCGCGCACCACGCGCATCCCGCGCGCGAGCGAGCGCTGCACCGCGGCGGGTTGCGCGGCGGGGTCGCCGCCTTCGCGCGCGCGGATCATCTTCTCCATCCGGTCGAGCTTGTGCGCCAGTTCGGCGAACGCCTCGTCGCCCGTCTTCGGCTTCCACGCCCGGCGCACGCCCTGCGGCTTGCCGGTGCCGTGGACGCGCAGCTGATGCTGGTGGAGCAGCGTGATCGCCTGGTCGAAGCTCATCGGCTCGATCGGCACGTCCTGCGGATAATCGACCGCCCGGAACACGCGCCCCGCCGCCTCGAACAGCGCCATTTCGAGCCGCACATACCCCTCCTCCAGCGCCGCGTCCCAGCGCTTCGCGAAATCGGGCCAGCGGTGATAATGATAATAGGCCGCCGTCGCGGTCAGCCCGACCGCGCGCGACGCCGCCGCGACGTTGCAGCACTGCGCGAGCGCCTTCAGGAACCGCGCTTCGGTCCGCGGCGTGAATTGCCCCGGCCGGGCGCGGGCGATCTGCACCCGCCGCGCGCATCGGCCCCGCACGACCAGCTCCTCGCCGTCCGCCATGCGCCACTTGCCATCCGGCCCGACCGAAGCGGCGGCACGCAGCCGCTCGCTCGCCGCCGCGATCGTCGCCGCCAGGCGTTCGGCAAAGACGGGATCGGCCGCGCGGTGCCGCCGTGCCCAGACGGTCGACACGCCCGCGCGTTCGGCGGCGATGGTCTGGTTGCCGGTTTCGGCGAGCGCGCGAAAGAAGGCTTCGACGCGGGCGGGGGATGTCTTGCGGGGCATGATGGGGTGGCCTCCCGGGGATGCGGACAAGGGGAAGCCGGGTAAGTATGATGAAGCGGGGGCTGTAGGAAAGCGCGGCGCCAAGATTTAGCGAAAGCTAAATCGCGAAAGAGCGCCGCGCCGGCCGGCGGCGCCCCCAGCGCCGTCCGACGACGCGGGATTTACTCCCGCGGCGGGGCGTCAGTCGGGTGCCTGCAGCCCGCGATCCTTATTAGGCCGTGCGATATTGTGGACGATAGACCATCCGGTCGCGCACCTCGCCCGGTAGTTTTAGACCTTTAGATGCAACGAGTAATTCTGTTCCCACTCGCTTCGTCTGAACCGAATAATTTACATCGAAACCATATTGACGGCGTGTCTTATATAAGTGTGTTATTTCAGGCGTGTGATCGTAGGTGAGTATCCACGGCCGCGACAGCCGCAGCACGGCTTGACTGACCGCCAGATGATCGGCTGGATTGTAGAAACTGGTATAAAGACTCGACCCCTTGTTGAAGTAAGGCGGGTCGATGCAGAAGAATGCGCGTGTCGGAAGGTTCGCGTCCATTTCCTCAATGAAAAGCAGCGCGTCACGGCGATAAAGGTGAATGCGAGAGCGGTACTTCGCGATGCGGCGAATACGCCTGGCGAGATCGTCACGGTTGAATCTGCAATCGATCTTGTAATTGCCAGTTTGGTCCAGTCCGCCAATCACGCCGCCACCCTTGATGATGCCAGAGCGGTTGGTGCGGTTCAGGAAGAAGGTGGCAAACCCTACGGTGAGGTCGTCATAGTCACGATGATTTAGGTAGATCTGCCGCTGCTCGTACCACTGTGACATATCGACACGAGTCTCGCGGATTCTTGCAGCGAGAGCCTCAGTCTCGAAAAGCACGGAATGCCAGAAAGCCCAAATGGACCGGTCAACATCGTTCAAGTGAATATCGCTGACATGCCCCTCGTATAACAGGGACAATGCCAACCCGGCGCCGCCCGCGTAGGGTTCCGCATAATGCCCGCGTTCCAACCGATTGAGGCGAAGAATGCGCGCCGCGAGATCATACAGGCAAGTCTTGCCGCCGGGATAACGCAGGGGAGAGGATGAACGGGCCATGCCCATTTACCGGCATGTCGGCCGCTCGGCCACAACTTTTTTACGGCTTACTCGATTGGGCTTCCTCGGCACATTTCAAAATTAAATCTTTCAATGTTTCCATGTCGTTAATGAGTTGTGGTCCGTTGAAAAACGCAGCCTTGCCATCGTGTTTCGTAACATCACCTGAGGTTGATAGTCGGGTGAGAGCGTCGTGGATTGCCTTGTCACCCTTGCCCACGGCCAAGCCATATTGCTGGAGCTTCAACTTGCTGAAGTATGCCGGGAAGCCCTGGTCTGTCTTGCGCCCGGCTCGACCCGAAAGCGACTCCAATAACGCCCAAGAGCCAATCGTGACCAACGGCGTGTGGTCGCTGAGTGGCACCGTACAGATTGAATTATATAGGGACGGCAGTTTTTCGCCGCCCAGCGCCGTAAGCGCGTTCATGATGTCTTGTTCGTAGGTTAGTACGTTCGGCTGTTTACGTTTTGCCGGTTTTCGGCGCTTTGGTGCGGTCTTTCCCGCCACAGGAACCTTGATCGATTCGGGTGGTACGGTTTGGCTCGACTGGCCCTGTACGTTAGCCAGCTCGCGAGCATAGGCGACATGCTGGTCCTTTGTCGTGCGGCTGTTGACGTAGCCGCGCCCGAGATCGCCGAGGAATTTGCGCAGTAACAGGTCAAAGTCGTCCTTGGATCGAATGCGGCAAACGTTGTCGATATCGCTGTTGTCGATGCCCAGAGCCTCACGAACCAGCGGGTTAGCAACGTACCGCTGAACAGTTGTAAGTTTGCCCTTCCGCTCATTGGCGGTGATGATCCCTTCAGCTTCCGCATAATCGAGAATCGACAGCGCAACCTTGTTCTTGGTGTCGCCGCTAAAGCGGGCCGTCTGGTCAGCGTTCCATTTCTTCCGGCCAATGCCGCCCTGCTCGCCTTCGTGAATGCGGCTGAGCCACATGCGGACAGCATCGCGATCTGGAAAGACCCGGCAAACGAGATCGTCTATTGCGGACCAATGCTCGCTTAGGGCTTCGAACGTCTTCCGCATCGTCGTAGGCGCGCGTTCCGGGTCGGTGAGCAACTTCAGCGCACACAGTCGCCGATTCCCCTCCGCCACAATATAAGATTGTTTCTCGCCCTTCCCAGCGATGCCATCAGGAATGACAGCCAGTAGTTCTAGAGGGTTCAAACCGTTAGTGGCAATATCCTTAGCAAGCGGAAGAACATTTTCATATCGACACAAGTAATCGATCACTTGCGCTTCTGTTTCGTATGGCTCGTGGCGCGGGTTATCGAGGTCGAGGAAAATGCGCCCTATCTCTACTATCTCCATTGCCGGACTACTTGCCACGCTCGTTCCCCCCACTAACATCAGTTTCAATTCAAGAAAACCGGCCTGTTATGTCATAGGAGTCCACGCGTTGGCCAACAAAAACGCCCAAAGTGAACGCTTTCGCGAGGTCGCGCCCAAACTGGAATGCGGTGAGGATGAGACGCGCCGCGAAGAAAAGCTTAAAATTGAGAAGATAAAGCACTGGCCGGGAGAATCCAAATGACACCGAAGTTTTGGATTGAGGTCATTCTTGCGGCGTCGATGATGCTCGTTCCATTGGCGATCCTTGTGCAACGCATGTTCGCAAAAACCAAAGAAGGTGCCCATTTCGGAATGGGCGTGCGGATCACGCAGCTGGTTGGCGTATGCAATCTTCCTCCAGCGCTAATAATTTTAGGAATGGAGGGTTTGCTCGATGCCTCGGCAATGGCGGCGTTGGGCGGAGCTTTGGTCGGTTATCTATTCTCTGGTCTCGCTGAATTTGATCGGCGCAAGTCAGAGGACTAGCGCTCAAAATCGCGCAAATTTGAAAAAGGCCCCGGCGTCACCGCCGAGGCCTCTTCTAACAACCTAGCCTCTCGGCTCAATCATCCCGGTCACCCGTCAGGAACGCCGGCACATGGCCCTGGTCCTCGCCGGCATCGGTACGCTCCCGCCGCGGACCACGGTCGCCACCGCCATCCCGACGCGGGCCGCGATCGCGGTCGCCGTCGCGGCGCGGGCCGCGGTCGCCGCCATCGCGACGCGGACCGCGATCGCCACGGTCGCCGCCCCGATCACCTCTGGGGCCACGGTCACGGCCACCCTCGCGCGGCTCGCGCGGGGGGCGGGTGTCTTCGAGCTCGGCGCCGGTCTCCTGATCGACGACGCGCATCGACAGGCGGACCTTGCCGCGCGGGTCGATCTCGAGCACCTTGACCTTGACCTCCTGGCCTTCGCTCAGGACGTCGGAGACCTTCTCGACGCGCTCGTTCTTGATCTCGGAGACGTGGACGAGGCCGTCCTTGCCGCCCATGAAGTTCACGAACGCGCCGAAATCGACCAGGTTGACGACCTTGCCGTCATAGATCTTGCCGACTTCGGGTTCCTCGACGATGCCGCGGATCCACTGCATCGCCGCCTCGATCTGGGTGAGGTCGGACGACGACACCTTGATCACGCCCTCGTCGTCGATGTCGACCTTGGCGCCGGTGGTCGCGACGATCTCGCGGATCACCTTGCCGCCGGTGCCGATGACGTCGCGGATCTTCGACTTGTCGATCTGCATCGTCTCGATCCGCGGGGCGTGGGCGCTCAGTTCCTCGCGGGTGTGGTCGAGCGCCTTGTTCATCTCAGCCAGGATGTGCGCGCGGCCGTCCTTCGCCTGGTTCAGCGCGGCCTCGAAGATCTCGCGCGTGATGCCCGCGATCTTGATGTCCATCTGCATCGTGGTGATGCCCGCAGCTGTGCCCGCGACCTTGAAGTCCATGTCGCCGAGGTGATCCTCGTCGCCCAGGATGTCGGACAGGATCGCATAATCCTTGCCCTCGAGGATCAGGCCCATCGCGATGCCGCTGACCGGGCGCTTGATCGGCACGCCGGCGTCCATCATCGCGAGGCTGCCGCCGCACACCGACGCCATCGACGACGAGCCGTTCGACTCGGTGATGTCGCTGGTCAGGCGGATCGTGTAGGGGAAGTCCTCCTTCGACGGCAGCACCGGGTGCAGCGCGCGCCAGGCGAGCTTGCCGTGGCCGACTTCGCGACGCCCGGGGGCGCCGAAGCGGCCGACTTCGCCGACCGAATAGGGCGGGAAGTTATAGTGCAGCATGAAGTTCTGGTACGACAGGCCGTTGAGCCCGTCGATCATCTGCTCGGCGTCCTTGGTGCCGAGCGTCGCGGTCGCGATGGTCTGCGTCTCGCCGCGGGTGAACAAGGCCGAGCCGTGCGCGCGGGGGAGGAAGTGCGTTTCCGCAACGATCGGGCGGATCTGCGTGGTGGTGCGGCCGTCGATGCGCTTGCCGTCCTTCAGGATGGCGCCGCGGACGATCTCCGCCTCGAGCTTCTTGGTGAGCTTGATGCCGGCCATCACTTCCTGCGGGCTCAGCCCGTCGGCGGTGAACTGCTCCTTCGCCTTGGCGCGCGCCGCGTTGAGCGCGTTCGAACGGGCCGACTTGTCGGTCAGCTTGTAGGCGGCGGCGATATCCTTGCCAATCAAATCCTTCAGCTTGGCCTTGATCGCGGCATTGTCGTCGGTGGACGCCATTTCCCACGGGTCCTTGGCGGCTTTCTCCGCGAGGCTGATGATCGCCTTGACGACTTCCTTGCACGCGTCGTGCGCGAACAGGACGGCGCCTAGCATGACCTCTTCCGACAGCTCGTTGGCTTCGGATTCGACCATCATCACCGCGTCATAGGTCGCGGCGACGACCAGGTCGAGGTCGCCCGCGGCGACCTGCTCGTCGGTCGGGTTGAGGACATACTCACCATCGACGTAACCCACGCGCGCGGCGCCGATCGGGCCCATGAACGGCACGCCCGAGATCGTCAGCGCGGCCGAGGCGGCGACCATCGCGAGGATGTCCGGCTCGTTCTCGCCGTCATACGACAGCACCTGCGCGATCGCGTTGATCTCGTTGTAGAACCCTTCCGGGAACAGCGGGCGGATCGGGCGGTCGATGAGGCGGGAAACCAGCGTTTCCTTCTCGGTCGCGCCGCGCTCGCGCTTGAAGAAGCCGCCGGGGATGCGGCCCGCAGCGCTGTACTTCTCCTGATAGTGGACGGTGAGCGGGAAGAAGTCCTGCCCCTCCTTGACCGACTTGGCGGCGGTGACCGCGCACAAGACGACGGTCTCGCCGAGCGTCGCCATGATCGCGCCGTCGGCCTGGCGGGCAACCTTGCCCGTTTCGAGCGTGAGGGTCTGGCCGCCCCACTCGATGCTTACCTTCTTGGTATCGAACATTTCATTTCCTTCACGCCACGCGCCCTATGCGCGTGGGGCCTGTGTGCGGGCTAGCCGGCCCGTGCGGTGCGGGACTGTTGCGTCCCTTGGGCCTTCGGCCGGATTGCCGGGGCCCGGGATGACGAAAGGGCGACCCTTGGGGCCGCCCTTCGTGTTATTTCCGAAGACCGAGCTTCGCGATGAGGGCGAGATAACGATCGCCGTCCGACTTGCGGAGGTAATCGAGCAGCGACCGGCGCTTGTTGACCATCATGAGCAGGCCGCGGCGCGAGTGATTGTCCTTCGCGTGGGTCTTGAAATGCTCGGTCAGGTTCGTGATGCGCTCGGTCAGGATCGCGACCTGGACCTCGGCGGAGCCGGTGTCGCCCTTTTCGCGGGCATGGTCCTTGATCAGCGCTTCCTTGCGCTCGGCGGTAATCGACATGTTCTTTCCTTCGACATCGCGTGACTACAGGTTGAAGCCGCGGACGACGCGGGCCTCCCCGCTGGTGACCTCGACCAATGCAACAGGGGTTTCGCCCAAGGTTGCGAAGTAGGGGCCATCGTCTCTGGCAATCCCGGCCAGAACGCGCCCCTGTCGGAGCGCTCCTGCCTGGTCGGGGTCGAGGGAGAGAGCCGGGATGTCGTCCAGCCCCGCCCTCAATGGCAGGAGGTGTTGTTCAAGGGTGCGCCCCTTAGCGAGTTCGTCCAGTTTGTCCAGCGATATCGCGGAAGAGAGGTCGAACGGACCGGCCTTGATGCGGCGGAGCTTGGTGACGTGCCCCACGGTGGCGAGCGCGCGCGCAATGTCGCGGGCGAGGGAGCGGATATAGGTGCCCTTGGAGACCTGCGCGGTGAGGGTTACCTGCCGCAATTCCTCCCCGTTTACGGGGAGGTGGCAATGCGAAGCATAGACGAAGGGGGCGGGCCGCGAGCGAGACGTTTGCGGCCCGCCCCCTCCGCCGGCCTGTGGCCGGTCCCCCTCCCCGTAAACGGGGAGGATTTGCAGCGAATGCACCGTCACGCTGCGGCTCTTGAGCGCGACCTCCTCCCCGGCGCGCGCGAGGTCGTAGGCGCGCTCGCCATCGACCTTGAGCGCGGAATAGGCCGGCGGCACCTGATCGATCGGGCCGGTGAAGCGCGGCAGGATCGCCTCGATCTCGGCCAGCGTCGGGCGGACGTCGCTCTCCGCGATCACCTTCCCCTCGAGGTCGAGCGTGTCGGTCTCCGCTCCGAAGCGAACCGTGAAATCATACACCTTGTCGCTGTCGAGCATCCGTCCGGCGAGCTTGGTTGCCTCACCGATCGCGACGGGCAACACGCCCGTCGCCAGCGGATCGAGTGTTCCGCCATGCCCGACCTTGGCCTTGCTATAGCCGCCCTGCCGAAGCGCACGCTTGACCGCGCTCACGCCTTGCGTCGAGCCGAGCCCGAGCGGTTTGTCGAGGATGATCCAGCCGTGCATGCCGCGCCGTAGCGCGCTTTTAGGTCGGGCGGTACCGGACCAACAAAAACGCTCAGCCCTTCTTGGGCTTCCTGACCTTGGGCGGCGGGCCGGCGCTGGTGACGAGGCTGTCGATGTGACAGCGCTCGCCGTCGACCAGCAGCACGCCGGTGCGATCGAGCGACGTCCCACCGAAGCGCGTGTCGACCCCGATCCGGGTCGCGAAGGGCAGCCCGGTGCAGATGCCCGAGATGCTCGCGTAATACCATTTGCGGCGCTGATCCTGCAGCCACACCCCGCGATGGCCGTCCGCCTCGAAATTATACAGCCCGATCGTGCCGATGAACGGGATGCTGGTTTCCTTGCCGAGCTCGACCGGGGCGGGCGGCGTCTTGCGCGCGAGCGCCGGGGTGGCGAGCGTGGCCGCGGCGAGCGCGATCAAGGGGAGGGCGACGAGCGACTGGCGCATGAGACGATCCTTTCGCGTTCTTCTATCCCGCACCGCCTGAACCCGCGCTGAAGATCAGGTCAGCGCGGTCGCGAACATCAGCAGCCCGCGTACGATCGTGTCGGCGATCGGCCCGACGACTTGCGCGACGACGTTCGCGCGCGGCGCGACCATCGGCAGGATGACGAGCAGGAACAGCATCACCGGGAAGGCGTAGCGGTGAAGCCTGGCGTATTGCGCGGCAAGCGGGCGCGGTAGTGCGGCCTCGACGACATGTCCACCGTCGAAGGGCGGGATCGGCATCAGGTTGAAGATTGCCAGGAAGACATTGATTAGCAGGAAGTTACTGAGATTATCGCCAACGAAACCTATCGAGACAGGGGCGAGCAGGTTCAAGCCGCTCACGGCCGCCACCAATACGGTGATCGTCGCGAGCACCAGGTTGGTCCCCGGCCCGGCGAGCGCGACCAATGCCATGTCGCGCCGGGGATGCCGCATCCGCGCCGCGACCACCGGCACCGGCTTGGCCCAGCCGAAGATCGGCGCATGCGCCAGCGCGAGGACCATCGGCACGGCGAGCGTACCGACCGGGTCGACATGGCGGATGGGGTTGAGCGTCAGCCGCCCCAGCCGCTCGGCGGTATGGTCGCCGAGCAACCGCGCGACGTACCCATGCGCGACTTCGTGAAACACGATCGCGATGACGAGCGGGATCAGCCAGACCGCGATCTGGTAGATCGTATTGTCAGGGCTCATGCGCCCGCCGCCGCGCTCGCCTGGCGCGCCGCGACGAAATGCTTGCGGCACAAAGCGACATAGCGGTCGTTGCCGCCGATCTCGGTCTGCGCGCCCGCGACGACCGCGCGGCCCTGTTCGTCGACGCGCAGGTTCATCGTCGCCTTGCGTCCGCACTCACACACCGATTTCAATTCGACGAGCGAGTCCGCCAGCGCGAGCAGCCGCGCCGATCCGGGGAACAGATCGGCCTGAAAATCGGTGCGCAGGCCATAAGCGAGCACCGGGATGCCGACGACATCGGCGAGATGCGCGAGCTGGTCGACCTGCGCGCTGGTCAGGAACTGCGCCTCGTCGACCAGTACGCACGCGACCTTTTCGTGCGCGTGGGCGGCCGCGACGATCGCGGCGATGTCGGTCTCGGGGTCGAACGTCGTCGCATTGGCCGACACGTCGAGCCGCGAGGTGATCGTCCCCTTGGCATAGCGATCATCGATCGCCGCGGTGAACAGCATCGTCGCCATTCCGCGTTCGCGATAATTGAAATCCGCCTGGAGCAAGGTGGTCGACTTCCCCGCATTCATCGACGCGTAGTAGAAATAGAGCTTGGCCATGGCGCCAGCCTAGCCATGGAACCTCGCCTTCGTCTACGGGCGCGGGAGGCCAAGGGGGACGACGAATGCGCGGCGGAATCTGGGTGCTCAACATCATGGCCGCGATCTGGGGCGTGGCCGCGGTCAGGATGGGACAGCTGCCCGAATGGCTCGCGGTCGTGCCGATCGCGATTTCGGCCGGCTTGCTGTTCTGGGCAAGCCGGCAACCGGTCGGGACCGGCAGTCCGGTCGAGGGCGACCATGTGGGGCGCGTGGTGGGGATTGCGACGGCGGTCGAGGGCGTCGCGATCTTCCTGGTCGCCAACGTGCTGATCAACCTGCACGTGCCGACCGTGGTAATGCCCGCGATCGCGATCATCGTCGGGCTGCACTTCCTGCCGCTCGCGCGGTGGATCCCGGTGCCGCTCTATTACCGCACCGGCGCGGCGCTGATCGTGGTCGGGTTGGCCGTTTTGTTCTTTCCGGTGGCCGACCGCTCACTCGCAACCGGGACCGCCGCGGCGCTGATATTGTGGGCGAGCGGCGTGCTGCTGGTCCGCGGCGGGCGCGGCTAATCGTCGGTTTCGAGATCGCGCGCGACGTGCGGGTCGCGCAGCAGCGTGTCGATATGGTGCCCCTCGTCGAAGCTTTCGTCGGCGAGGAATTTGAGCCGGGCCGCATATTTCATCTTCACGCGATGCGCGACCTCGCGCTGGAGGTAGGCGGTATTGGTCCTGAGTGCCTTGAGCACTGCCTCCTCGTCCTTCCCCAGCAACGGCTTCACGAACACCGTCGCGTGGCGCAGGTCGGGCGACATCCGGACTTCGGTGACCGAGACCATGTGGCTGGCGAGCGTTTCGTCGTGGACGTCGCCGCGTTGGAGGATTTCCGACAATATGTGGCGTACCTGCTCGCCGACGCGCAGCGTGCGGACGGACTTTTCCTGAGGTTCTTTCATATTCCCTCTCCCGGCGGGAGAGGGTGGGGCCCGCTCGGCGAAGCCGAGTGGGAGGGTGAGGGCAGCCTAAGGCGCCGTCACCTACCCTCACCCTTCCGCCGCTTCACGGCTCCCTCCCTCTCCCAACGGGAGAGGGAGCAAGTAATTACAGCGTCCGCTCGCGCATCTCGACCTCGAAGGTTTCGAGGAAGTCGCCCGGCTTGATATCGACGAAGTTCTGGCTGAACGTCACGCCGCACTCCAGGCCCGCGCGGACTTCGGCCACATCGTCCTTGAAGCGCCGCAGCGACGCGATCTCGCCGGTGTAGATGATGACGTCGTCGCGCGTGATGCGCGCCTTGAGCGCCTTCCTGATGACGCCTTCGGTGACGAGCAGACCCGCCGCCTTGCCGTGCTTGCCCGCCGAGAACACCTCACGGATTTCGGCGCGGCCGACGACCGTCTCGAACGCTTCCGGTCCGAGCTCGCCCGCCATGCCGGCGCGGATTTCGTCGGTCAGTTCGTAAATCACGTCATAGTACTTCAGCGCGACCTTCTGCCGGTCGGCGATCTCGCGTGCCTTGGCGTTGGCGCGGACGTTGAAGCCGATGATCGGCGCGCCCGAAGCACCCGCCAGCGTCACGTCGCTCTCGGTGATACCGCCGACCCCCGAATGGAGCACGCGCGCCTTAATCAAATCGGTCGAGATCTTGTTGATCGCGCCCACGATCGCCTCGACCGTCCCCTGCGTGTCGGCCTTGACCACCAGCGGATATTCGATCGCCTGCTTTTCCTTGAGCGCGGAGAACATCGAATCGAGGCTGGCGGGCGCGTTGGTCGTGCGCTTCGCCTGGATCACCCCGGCGCGGTATGCCGCGACTTCGCGCGCGCGCGCTTCGTTCTCGACCACCTGCAACTGGTCGCCGGCGCCCGGCACGCCGGTCATGCCGAGGATCTCGACCGGCATCGACGGGCCGGCTTCCTTCAACTGCATGCCCTTGTCGTTGACGAGCGCACGAACCTTGCCGCTTTCGGCACCGATCACGAACACGTCGCCGACCTTGAGCGTGCCGCGCGTGACGAGCACGGTCGCGACCGGCCCGCGGCCCTTGTCGAGCTTGGCCTCGATCACCGTGCCTTCGGCGGCGCGGTCAGGGTTGGCCTTGAGTTCGAGCAGTTCGGCCTGGAGCTGGATCTTCTCGATCAGCTGGTCGAGCCCGGTCTTCTTGGTCGCGGAGACCTCGACGTCCTGCGTCTCGCCGCCCATCGCCTCGACCTGGACGTCATGCTCGAGCAAGCGCTCGCGCACACGCTGGGCATTGGCTTCGGGCTTGTCGATCTTGTTGATCGCGACGATCATCGGGACGCCCGCCGCCTTGGTGTGGTTGATCGCTTCGATCGTCTGCGGCATCAGCCCGTCGTCGGCCGCCACCACCAGCACGACGATGTCGGTGACGTTGGCGCCGCGCGCGCGCATTTCGCTGAACGCTTCGTGGCCCGGCGTGTCGAGGAAGGTGATCTTCGACTTGTCCTTCAGCGTGACCTGATACGCGCCGATGTGCTGGGTGATGCCGCCGGCCTCGCCCTTGACCACGTCGGTACCGCGCAGCGCGTCGAGCAGCGAGGTCTTGCCATGATCGACATGGCCCATGATCGTGACCACCGGGGGACGGGGTTTCAGCGTCTCGGGCGCGTCCACCTCGATATCCGCCGCGAGGTCGACGTCGCTGTCGGACACGCGCGTGATGTTGTGGCCGAATTCGGTCACGAGCAGCTCGGCGGTGTCCTGGTCGATCGTCTGCGTCAGCGTGACGGGCATGCCCATCTTGAACAGCGCTTTCACCAGGTCCGCGCCCTTCTCCGCCATGCGGATCGCGAGTTCCTGGACGGTGATCGATTCGGGGACCGCGACGTCGCGGACCTGCTTGGCCTGCGCCTCGCGCGGGCCGCCCATCCGGCGATGTTCCTTCTCACGTGCTCGCTTGAGCGCGGCGAGCGAACGGGCGCGCGCGCCGTCTTCGCCACCGAGCGCGCGGTTGACCGTCAGCTTGCCGCCGCGGCGTTCGTCGCCGGTGCGCCCGCGCGCGGCGGGGCGCTGCGGTTGCGCGACTTCGGCGGTGCGGCGCGGAGTGGCCTGGCCGCTCGGCAGCGCGCGAGGCGCGGACGCCTCGGCAGCCGGGGCAGGCGCCGGCTTAGGGGCCGGCTTGGGGATTTCGGGACGCGCGACCGGCGAGAAGCGGCGCGGCGCGGGCATCGACGGGTCGAGCTCGAGCGCGACGATCGGCGCAGGCGCGGCGGGCGGTGTCGGCTCAGGCGCCGGTTCGGGGGCGGCAACAGCGATCTCTGGCTCGGGCGCCTTGTCGCCGGGGGCGGTGCCGGCCGGATTCTTGGCGCGCTCGTCGGCGCGGCGCTTTTCCTCTTCGGCGGCGGCGTGGCGCTCGGCATCCTCGCGGCGGCGTGCATCCTCGAGCGCGCTCATCCGCTGCTCTTCGGCCTCGCGCAGCAATTGTGCCTGGCGTTCCTGCGCCGACAGTTGCGGTGCGGCGGGGGCGCGCGGCGCTTCGGGCGCGCGGGCCTCGACCGGCGCAGGCGCGGGCGCTTCGGCGACCGGGGTTTCGGCGGGCGCGGCGCCCGGGCCGAGCACGCGGCGGCGCTTCACCTCGACCACGACGGTGTTCGACCGCCCGTGGCTGAAGCTCTGCTTCACCTTGCCGGTTTCGACCGTGCGCTTCAGCCCCAGCGGCTGGCGCATGCCGAGTTTCGGCTTTTCGTTATCGGTGTCGCTCACGCAAAATCCTCATCGTCTGCGGCCGTGTCTGCCTCCGCGGGAAGCGCCGATGCGCCCTGCGAGGCCGTTTCGCAAGGCGTAGGAGTCAAATCAGGGCCGATAAAATGCCGCCAGCGATCCAGCGTATCCTGTACGCGGACCGCCGCAGCGGGGTCGGTCACGGCGACATGTACCACATTTTCGCGGCCAAGCGCCAAGGACAATATGGTGCGCGGCACCGGGAGCGCCAAGCCCCCTTCGCCCGACCCTTCGCGATCGCGGCCGACGCGCCATGCCTGGGCGAGCTTGCCCGCGCCATCGGGGCGCGCGTCGCTGGCGTGGAGCAGCAGGTGGACCTGGCCCGAGCGGAGCGCGGCATCGATCTTCGCGGTGCCGGTCAGGATGTGGCCCGCTTTCGCCTCCAGCCCCAGCCGGTCGAGGAACTGGCGCTCGAGCTGCTCGGCAATCATCGCCGAGAGATCGGCGGGAATGGCAATCTCGCCCGTCTTGAACGCGCGCGCGAGCGCGCCCTTCAGCTTGCCCCTGGCGATCGCGGCATCAAGCGTCGCGCGGTCGACCCCGATCCACGCGCCGCGCCCCGGTGCCTTGGCGCGGATATCGGGCAGCACCCGGCCGTCCGGCGCCAGCGCCAGACGGATCAATCCATCGCGCGACCCATGTTCGCGCGACAGGATGCAGGTACGGGTCGGGTCAACCATCGGCGCCACACCCCCTGCCGTCATCCCGGCCTTGAGCCGGGACCCATGGTTCGGAACTCCCGCCGGCATGAGAGAGCGCAGCCCGTGCGTCTACATTATGGCGAGCGGCCACTACGGCACGCTCTACACCGGCGCGACCGCCGACATCGTCGCGCGCGTCCTCCAGCACCGCGAAGGCACATTCGACGGCTTTACCAAGGAACATGGTTGCACGCGGCTGGTCTGGTTCGACACCACCGCGACAATGGACGATGCCTTTACCGCGGAGAAGCGGACCAAGCGCTGGCGCCGCGACTGGAAGATCGTGCTGATCGAGCGCGACAACCCAAATTGGGACGATCTGGCGATCAGCCTCGGATTGCCGCCGATCGCGAAATCGTGATCGGCGGACACGGGGCGCCATAGGCCCCGGCTCAAGGCCGGGGTGACGGATTGGCTGGTGACTGCTGGGGCGACCTAGCGTGTCATTGCGAGGATTCCGCATGTGCGTCCTCCCCGTCAGCCGCGGGCTCGTCTTCGAACCAGTGCGCGCGCGCGGCCATGATGATCTCGTTGCCCTGCTCTTCGGTCAGCCCGTATTCGCCGAGCACCCCGCCTTTGTGCTCGGGGCGCTTGGGGGCGTCCTCGGCGCGGCGGCGCGGTTCCTGGCGCTTCTTTTCGATCAGTTCGTCGGTCGCGAGGTCGGCCAAGTCGTCGAGCTCCTTGATCCCGGCCTTGCCGAGCGTGACGAGCATCGCCTCGGTCATATAGGGCATCGCAGCGAGATCGTCCGACACGCCGAGCGCCTTGCGCTCCTCGCGGTTTGCGGCGTCGCGGCGTTCGAGCGCTTCGCCCGCGCGGCTCTGCAGCTCGGCGGCGAGGTCCTCGTCGAAACCTTCGATCGTGGCGATTTCGTCGGCCTCGACATAGGCGACTTCCTCGAGGCTGCCGAAGCCCTCGGCGACCAGCAGCTGCGCGAGCGTCTCGTCGACGTCGAGCTCGTTCTGGAACATCTCGGTGCGCTCGAGGAATTCGCGCTGGCGCTTCTCGCTCGCGTCCTGCTCGGTCAGAATGTCGATCGCCTTGGCGGTCAATTGCGAGGCGAGGCGGACGTTCTGCCCGCGGCGGCCGATCGCGAGGCTGAGTTGATCGTCGGGGACGACCACCTCGATCCGGTCCTCTTCCTCGTCGATCACGACGCGGCTGACGCTGGCCGGCTGGAGCGCGTTGACGACGAAGGTCGCGGTATCCTCCGACCAGGGGATGATGTCGATCTTCTCGCCCTGCATTTCCTGCACGACCGCCTGGACGCGGCTGCCCTTCATGCCGACGCACGCGCCGACCGGGTCGATCGAGGAATCGTGAGAGATGACGCCGATCTTGGCGCGGCTGCCCGGATCGCGCGCGGCGGCCTTGATCTCGATGATGCCGTCGTAGATTTCGGGCACCTCCTGCGCGAACAGCTTCTTCATGAAGTCGGGGTGCGCGCGGCTGAGGAAGATCTGCGGGCCCCGGTTCTCACGGCGGACGTTGAGGATCAGGCTGCGGATACGGTCGTTGACACGCACCACCTCGCGCGGGATCTGCGCATCGCGGCGGATGACGCCCTCGGCACGCCCCAGATCGACCACGACATGGCCGAACTCGACGCGCTTGACCACGCCGGTGATGATCTCGCCCATGCGGTCCTTGAACTCTTCATACTGGCGCTCGCGCTCGGCGTCGCGGACCTTCTGGAAGATGACCTGCTTGGCGGCCTGCGCGGCGATGCGGCCGAACTCGATCGGGGGCAGCGGATCGACGATGAAGTCGCCGATCGCGGCGTCGGCCTGAAGCTTCTGCGCGCCCTTCAGGTCGACCTGCGTGAAGTAATTGTCGACCGCCTCGACCACTTCGACGACACGCCACAGGCGGAGGTCGCCGGTGTTCGGGTCGAGCTTCGCGCGGATGTCGTTCTCGGCGCCATAGCGAGCCTTGGCGGCGCGCTGGATCGCGTCCTCCATCGCCTCGATCACGATGCCCTTGTCGATCATCTTCTCGGTCGCGACCGCATTGGCGATGGCGATCAGCTCGGCACGGTTGGCGGTAACGGCGGTGGCCATCAATCCTGTCCTTCTTCTTCGAATTCTTCGGCGCCCTCGTCGTTGAGGGGCGCGGTTGCGGCTAGTAACTTGTCGGTGATCGTGAGCTTGGCGTCGGCGACCTGGTCGAACCCGATCGTCATGCTGCCATGCTTGTGCATGTCGACGGTGATGCGGTCGCCGTCGACGCCGGCAAGGTCGCCGGTCAATTGCTTGCGGCCATCGATTTCTTGCGCCAGCTTGATCCGCGCTTCGTGCCCCGCCCAGTCGGCGAAGTCCTGCAGGCGCGTCAGCGGGCGGTCGATCCCGGGCGACGACACTTCGAGGCGGTACGCGTCCTCGATCGGATCGATCTCGTCGAACTTGTCCGAGATGCGGCGCGACAGATCGGCGCAATCGTCAATCGTCAGCTGGCGCGTCTCGGGGCGTTCGGCCATCACTTGCAGCGTGCGGTCGTCGCCGCTGCCGAACATCCGCACGCGCACGAGGTCGAAGCCGAGCGCTTGCGCCTCGGGCTCGATCAATTGCGTCAGTCGGGCGATGTCCGCCATGCGTGGTCCAGATAAGCAGGTTCGGCGCCGGAAGCGGAAGCCTCCGACCTCTTCACCTGGCGATGTAGAGATTGTGGCGATGATATAAGCCGGTCCGCGGGCGAGGGCAAGGAGGTTCGAAACATAGACGAATTTGATTTGATGTCGGCGAGTCTGACAGTAATATCGCTTGCGGGCAAATATCGGGGGCAAGATGCGCAGAGCATTATGGCTTTTTGTCGGTGCGATCGCGCTGTCATCGGCTGTCGCGGTCAATGGCTATACGGTCTCCACTTTTCCGGCGATTCACGAACGGCTCACCTATCTTTCCACCGCATGTGCAAAAGACAATAACGGGATCGATGAAGGCGACGGCCGCTTCCGCGTACATTGCGTATTCGACGACGCACGTTGGCGCGATTCGCAGATCGCGTCATTGGATTTCCGGCATCGCGACATAGGGAACGTCGCCAAGCTCCTGAGGCTGCAACCGTTGGAGCGCGCGACGCGATGGAGCGACGATCCCGGCAACGCCGGCATGAAGCATCGCACGCTCGCCAAATACGGTGCGTTGCTGAAGTTCGGCTGCAAGAAAAAGGATTATGTCGGGACGACCCTGTACGATGTCGGCCTGATGTGCAGCGGGCACTACGGCAAGCTCGGCTTCCTGCACGCAATGATGAGCAGCGACGATTGGCAGCGGATGAGCGGCCTGGCCTATGTTCCACGCATATCAGGCGAGCAAGCGCGCGACAGAACGCGCGACAAAATCCTCGCATGGGCGGCCTTCACCTACGATGTCGCGGTCGGCAAACAAACGCTCGGTCAGCCGGTATGCGAAGCGATCACGTCAAGCACGGCCTATGCAGCACTGACCGACGCGTTTCGCGACAATCTCGACAAACCGGCATTCTGCACCGGTCGCGCCGACACCTGGACGGTCGGGCGTTTTTTCACGTTCTTTTGCGTCAATCCGAGTCTGAACGAACCCTGCGGTGCCATTGACAATGCCGACGACAATGCCACCCGTACCAACGCCGAGGGCGCCCTCCTTCACATGATTCAGGACAGCTATTCGCAAAGCCATGTGCGGCGGCTGCGATATGGCCAGTCGAGCGGATCGCCGTCGCCCGCTGCCATCGTTTGTACGGCACCGCTGGTTTATTATTATTACGATCCAAGCAATCGCATATATCACAGTTCCTACGACGAAGAGCCGTGGGTCGATGCCGTGTCGTGCAGCGGCGGCGCGGTCGACGACCCGGTCAGCGCCGGGGCGACATTGATATCGATGCTACGCGCGGGCCGTCCCTCCACCGATTTCGTTACTTACCTGAAGCAGCACGTCTTCCCGACGCGCTGACGCGAACGCCTGCGCTTCACCCGACGGTCCGGACAGGCACTTCAATCGCAACGCGTTCCGGCGTAAGTAAAAGACCGGTCGAGGGGGGAGGGCAACATGCGCCGATACCTGCTTACGCTGGCGGTGCTGGCGACGATTCCGGCGCCGGGCGGCGGGTTTCAGATCGCCCCGCTCGATGCCGTCCACGAACGGCTCGCCTGGATGAGCGAGCAATGCCTCGCGTCGGGCGTCGTCCCGGCGGGCGGGCGGATGCGCTGCCCGTTCGACGACGCCACGATCGCCGCGTCGATCCCGGCGGTATCGACCAAGCCCAAGGACCAGAAGGGGATCGAGGCCGCGGTGCGCTGGGGCGACGATCCGGGCCGCGCGACCGCGACGATGAGCACCGGGCAGACGGTCAAATATCTCTTTCAACTGTCGCAGACCTGCGACGATCAGGTGGGAAAGAAGGGCGTCTTCGCGACCATCTATCGCGCGGGGCTGATGTGCAGCGGGCATTATGGGCGGCTCGGTTTCTTCCACGCGATGATGAGCGTTGACGACGCGGCGCTGATCGCCGCGGCGCCGTCCGATCCAGCCGTCAACGCACGGATGCAGCTGGTGACGCGCGACAAGATATTGGCCTGGACCGACTTCACCTACCGTGTCGCGACCGGCGCGGTCGCGCCCGACGCTTCGTTGTGCACGACGGTGTCGAAAGATTCCATGCTCGCGCCGGTGTTCGACGACGGCGCCAAGTGCCGCGACGCCGATGCGGCGTGGACCGTGCGGCGCTTCTTCACCTTCAAATGCACCAACCCGCGGCTCGAAAAGCCGTGCGACACCGCACCCGAATCGGACGACGCGGCGGTGCGGCTCGCGGCGCTCGGCGCGCTGCTCCACACGATCCAGGACAGCTATGCGCAGGGGCATGTCCGGCGCCTCGACCCGCCGGCGCGCGATTACCGCAAGAACAAGCTGCTCCCCGTCATCGCGTGCGAACCGCCGAAGCAATATTTCTATTACGACAAGGCGAACCGCGAGGACGGGCACGGCAGCGCCGACAGCGAACCGTCGGTCAGGATGTGCGGTCCCGCGGCGGTGGTCGACGACCCGGTCAGCGCCGGCGCGATGGCGCTGTGGATGGCGCGCGGGAACAAGCCGGCGAAGCTGTTCCGGGCGTATCTGACCGCGCGCGTCTTTCCGCTGCCGCGCTGACGGATCGAAATCGCGCGCCGGACGGTTGAGCGCGGGGACAGCGAGGTGAAAGGCGCATGATCGTGGCGAGAACATCCCTCCTGATCGGGATCGCCGCGATAGCGGCGTGCTCAGCATCGCCGGGCGACGGCGGGCAAAGCGTGCCGCGCAACTCGCCACTCGAGCCGGATATCGTCAATGTGCCCGCGACCACAGGGCGCGCCAACCTGACCCCGACGGCGCCGCCGTTCGCGATCGCGGAGATCGGCAGGTTCGACGATCCGTTCGCCATCGCCTTTATCCACGATGGCAAGGCCCTCGTCACGGAGAAGGTGGGCCGCCTGAAGCTGCGGAACGGCGACCGCGCGGTAGTGGATGTCGCTGGCGTGCCCAAGGTCGCGACGGGTGGACAGGGCGGACTGCTCGACGTCGCGGCGGCGCCCGACTTCATGCACGGCAACGCGACGATCTACCTGACGTATTCGGAATCCGGCGCGGGGGGCAGCGCGCTGGCGCTCGCCAAAGCGGAGCTCGATATCGACGACGAATGCGTGGCAGCGCCGTGTCCGGTCCGCGGCGCCGCGTTACGCAACCTCCATGTGATCTGGCGCTCGGGATCCAACGGTCCCGGCGGACAGTTCGGCGCAAACATCCTGTTCTCGCCCGATGGGAAATATCTGTTCCTGAGTTCAGGCGAGCGCCAGCGCTTCACCCCGGCGCAGGACCCCAAACAGGCGCTCGGCAAGATCCTGCGGCTGACGCTCGACGGCAAGGCCGCGCCGGGCAACCCGATGTATGACAGGGGCGGGGTCGAGGCGATGACCTGGACGACCGGGCACCGCAACCCGTACGGCATGGTGTTCGCGCCCGACGGCAGGTTGTGGGAGGAGGAGATGGGCCCGCGCGGCGGGGACGAGCTCAACCTGATTCTGCCCGGCCGGAATTACGGCTGGCCGATCGTCTCCAACGGCGACAATTATTCGGGCCAGCCGATCCCCGACCATCCCAGCCGCCCCGACCTCGAAGCGCCCAAATTGTGGTGGAACCCGTCGATCTCCCCGGGCGGGATGATCCTCTATTCGGGCGACATGTTCCCGGCGCTCAAGGGCTCGCTGCTGATCGCCGCGTTGTCGGGCGAGGCGCTGATCCAGGTGCGGATCGCAGGCGACACCGCGACGCCGGTCGCGCAATGGCGCATGGGCGCGCGCATCCGCGACGTGGCGCAGGCGCCGGACGGGTCGATCTGGCTGTTGGAGGACGAGGGCAAGTTGGTGCGGCTGACGCCGCGGACCTAATCGTCGCGGCGGAAGCGGCGTACCACACCGTCGCTGCTCGTCTCGTATCCGTCAGCGGCGATGCGCCAGATTGTCGTCATCGCCTGTGGCGTCGACGCGGGCGTCGTGCGCATCGTCAACCGGAACGTGATCGCGCCGCCATCGACCGATGCGGTGCCGCGGCCGACTCCGCCGAGCGAATTGACATAGGTGAAGACGATGGCGTCACCCTCGGCGCTGTAGATCGTCTCACCGGCATAGACGACCGCACCGCCGCGCCGGACTTGGTGCGTGTCGCGGACATGCGCGCCGCCATAGAGCGAGGCGAAGCAGTGCCGGTCGGCGGTGCCCGGGGCGATATCGGTGCTCCAACAATGCCCGACCAGCCGATCGAACGGTGCGAGCGGACCGGACAAGGCGGCGAGCAGGAAGGGCAGGGCGATCATCGGTTCAGCTCCTGACGATCAGATAGTTCATCCGCGCCGCGGCGATCGGCTTGGCGGGGTCGTCTTGCCACGCGGTCGCTTCGACATTGGCAACGCGGGTGCCGAGCCGGGTGATGACGCCCTTCGACCGCGTTTCCTTGTCGCGGCCGCCGCGCATGAAATCGACCGTGACGTTGATCGGCTTGATCTCGCCGCCGCCTTCGCCCTCCAGCGCGTCGTGGAGCGCGACGATCGCCGCCATCTCCATCAGCCCGCTGATCGCGCCGCCGTGCAGGAAACCGGGGCGGCCGAGCACGTCGGTTTGGAACGGCATCATCAGCATCGGCGCGCCGGCGTCGTCCTTCTCGACGATCAGCCCGAGCAGGTCGGCATAGGGCGGCATCTTCATCATCGCGGATAGCCGTCGGGTGCCATGAACGTTCCCGCGACGTGCGCGAGCGGATCCGCCGGATCGCCGTCATGCGCTTGCCCCCGCACGAACGCGATCGATCGCGTCAGGCGATAGCATTCGCCGCGCCCGATCACGGTCTTGCCGGGAGTCGCGGGGCGCAGGTAATCGACCCGCAGGTCGAGCGTCGCGTGCGCCACGAACGCATCGGCACGCAGCCACACCCCCATGCTCGTCGCCATGTCCATCAGCGACAGGATCGGCCCCGATGCGACCACGCCGGTGCCGAGATTGCCGACGAGTTTCTCGTCATACGGCAGTGCCAGTTCGGCCCAATCGGGCCCGTGCGCCTGATAGCGGATGCCCAAGGCGCCGCCATGGCCGATTCGCGCGGCGAAGAAACGCTGGGGGTCGAAACCGGGCAGGTGGTTCATCGCGACCCGCCCTAGCAACCAGTTGCGGCCTCCGCCAACCCCGCTTAGCGTGGCCGAAAAGGAGGGGCGGATGCACCCGAGCGTCCATGCCAAGGCGAACCCGGACAAGCCCGCGCTGATCGTCGCGGAAACGGGCGAGACGTGGAGCTATGCCGAGCTCGACCGCCGCTCGAACCGGGTGGCTCAGCTGTTCCGCGCGCGGGGGTTGCAGGTCGGCGACACTGTTGCGCTGTTCCTCGACAACGTGCCGGAGTTTTTCGCGCTGACCTGGGGCGCGCAGCGCAGCGGGCTGTTCTACGTCTGCATCTCGTCCAAGCTCACCGCGCCGGAGGCGCACTATATCGTCGAGGATTCGGGGGCGAAGCTCGTGCTGGCGTCGGCGGCGCTCGGGCTGGCGGTCGAGCGGCTCGGACCGATGATTGGGGATCGCGGCAAGCTGGTGCTCGGCGGGAGCGTGATCGGGTGGGAGAGCCTCGAGGACGCGCTCGCGGCGCAACCCGACACGCCGATCGCCGACGAGCGCGCCGGGATCGACATGCTCTATTCGTCGGGCACGACGGGGCGGCCCAAGGGGGTGCGCGTCGCGCTGCCCGAGGACCCCAGCCCCGCCGCGCCCAACGTGCTGATCCAGCTCGCCGCCGGGCTCTACGGGTTCGGGCCCGACAGCATCTATCTCAGCCCCGCGCCGATGTACCACGCCGCCCCCTTGCGCTGGTCGATGAGCGTCCAGCGGCTCGGCGGCACTGTCGTGATGATGCAGCATTTCGACCCGCTCGCGGCGCTGGCGGCGATCGAAACCTACCGCGCCACTTGCAGCCAATGGGTCCCGACGCACTTCGTCCGCATGCTCAAGCTCGATCCCGATATGCGCGCGCGGCACGATATCTCCAGCATGAATGCTGCGATCCACGCCGCAGCACCCTGCCCGATCCCGGTCAAGGAGGCGATGATCGACTGGTGGGGGCCGGTGATCTTCGAATATTATGCGGGGTCGGAGGGGAACGGCTTCACCTCGATCACATCGGCGCAATGGCTCGAGCACAAGGGGTCGGTCGGCAAGCCGGCGTATGGCGTGGCGCACATCTGCGGCGAGGATGGCGAGGAATTGCCGCCGGGCGCCGAGGGCTTGATCTATTTCGAGGGCGGCGGGCAGTTCGAATATCACAATGATCCGGCCAAGACCGCCGAGGCGAGGAACGCGCACGGCTGGTCGACGCTCGGCGATATCGGGCGGCTCGACGAGGACGGGTTCCTGTATCTGACCGACCGCAAGAGCTTCATGATCATCTCGGGCGGGGTGAACATCTACCCGCAGGAGATCGAGAACCGGATCATCACGCACCCGAAGGTCGCCGATGTCGCGGTGATCGGCGCGCCCGACCCCGAAATGGGCGAGCGTGTGGTGGCGGTCGTGCAGCCCGTCGACATGGCGGAGGCGGGGCCGGCGCTGGCGGAGGAACTGACTGCGTGGTGTCGTGAGGAGCTGTCGGGGGTAAAGATGCCGCGCCAGATCGACTTCACCGCCGAACTGCCGCGGCATGCGACGGGGAAACTCTACAAGCGCCTGCTGCGGGATCAGTATTGGGGCGAGACCGGGAGCCGGATCGTCTGATCCCCCCCGTTCGTGTCGAGCGAAGTCGAGACACTGGGCTGGGAACGCGCTTCTCGACTGCGCTCGAAGCGAACGGATTTGAAAGGATGCCCATGAACGACCGTGTTTCGATCACCGTCACGGACCAGATTGCCGACGTGCGGCTAACCCGCGCCGACAAGATGAACGCGATCGACCCGGCGATGTTCGCCGCGATCGGCGAGGCAATCGACGAGTTGGCGCCGCGCACCGACGTGCGCTGCGTCGTGCTGTCGGGCGAGGGGCGGGCGTTCTGCGCGGGACTCGACATGGCGAGCATGCAAGCCGGCGGCTCGGGCACCGGGCGCGGGCGCAACGATCAGGGCAGCATCCTGCCGCAGCACGTGACGTGGGGCTGGCGGCAATTGCCGATGCCGGTGATCGCGGCGGTCCACGGCGTGGCGTTCGGCGGGGGTTTCCAGATCATGTCCGGAGCCGACATCCGTATTGCCGCCCCCGGCAGCCGCTTCGCGATCCGCGAGAGCTACTGGGGTCTTGTTCCCGACATGGCCGGCTGGCCGATCTGGCGCGGGCTGGTGCGCGACGACGTGTTGCGCGAACTGGCGTACACCGCGCGCGAATTCGATGCGGAGGAGGCGTTGCGCCACGGCTTCATCACCCGCATCGCCGACGATCCGCACGCCGCCGCGATGGAGCTTGCCACCGCGATCGCCGGCCGCAGCCCGCACGCAATCCGCGGCATCAAGCGCCTCGCCAACGCCGCGCACGACATGGACCCGCGCGCGCTGCTCCAGATGGAAACCGACGAACAGGTCGCGGTGATCGGCAAGCCCAACATGATGGAGGCGGTCGCCGCCAACATCGGCAAGCGCGCAGCGGTGTTTCAGGACTAGAGCCGTCCCGCGAACAGGTCGATCTTCCCGATCGGCACGCCCTTCATCCGCAGGATCGCGTAGGCCATCGACAGGTGGAAATAGATGTTGGTCGTGGCGAACACCGACAGCCACTGGCCGGTCGGCAATGTCGGTTCCATCGTGTCGGTGATTGGGACCGTCATCGGCTCGTCGTCGCGGCCGGCGAATTGCTCGGGCGTGAGCGTGGCAAGATCGCCTTGCGCCGCGGTGATCGCCGCGCGCAGATCGGCGAGGCTCGCGCTGTCCGACAGCCGCTCGGGCACCGGCAGCCCGGCGGCGCGCGCGGTCCATTGGCGTGAGAAACTGACCACCACCTCGGCCTGGAAGCGCAGCGGATGCATGTCCTCGACCAGCCGCCAGTCGAGGATCGCGTCGGGATCGAGTCCCTGCTCGCTCGCGAACGCCGCGCCCTTGTCGAGCAGATGCGCCAGCGAGGCGAGCGTGCGGTCGTACAGCCCGACGAAGCTGAACATCGTGATCGGCATGGTTGGTCCCCGCTGCGCCCCATTGACTGAACCCGACCTCTTGCAGGTGCGGCAGCGCTCGGCAAGGGTGGCGCGCATGAACATCTCCGATGCCATCGCGGCGCGCCGGTCGGTGCGCGGGTTCGTCGACACGGCGGTCGATCCGCGCTTGCTGCGCGAGATCGTGGTCAAGGCGGCGCGCGCGGCGAGCGGGGGCAATCTGCAGCCCTGGCATATCGACCTGGTGAGCGGCGACAGCTTGGCCGACCTCAAGACGATCATGGCGGCCAAGCTGATGGCGGGCGAGACCGAGACGCCGGGCTACGACATCTATCCGCGCGAGCTCGCCGCGCCGTACCGCGAGCGGCGCTTCGCCGTGGGCGAGGCGATGTACGGCCATGTCGGCATTCCGCGTGAGGACAAGGCGGCGCGGCGGATGTGGTTCGCGCGCAACTTCGCCTTCTTCGGCGCGCCCACGGCTTTGTTCTGCACGGTCGACCGGCGGATGGGACCGCCGCAATGGTCGGACCTGGGGATGTACCTGCAGAACGTGATGCTGCTCGCGGTCGAGGCCGGGCTGGCGACCTGCGCGCAGGAATGCTGGGCGATCTACCCGCGCACGATCGAAACATTTCTGGGGACGCCGGCGGAGCGGATGCTCTTCTGCGGGATGGCGATCGGGTATGAAGACACGGCCGAGCCGGCCAACCGGTTGCGCACCGAACGGGCGGACGAAGGGGAATGGCTGACGGTCAGGAATTAGAGCACCACCGACTCCGCTTCGGTCTGCTCGATCGCGGCCTGGACCATGCGTTCCCACATGTCGGCGTCGCCAGCCTGCGCCATCGCTTCGTCGGGTTCGCGCAACGTCTTGAGCACTGCGACGGCATCCATCAAATGGTCGCGCCAAGTCTGCTCGACGATCGGCGAGGCCGGGGCGTCACCGCCTTCGGCATTGGCGCTGGCGTGCTGGCCGGCGAGTACGCGGGCGATGCGTTCGGCGGCGGTCGTGGTGGCGATGGGCATGACAATCTCCTCGCGGTTTCAACCCGCCAGGCGGCGCAACCTCCTCGCGGTTTCAACCCGCCAGGCGGCGCAACGATCCTTGGCGGCCCCCGCTCGCGCCTTCTAGTCCAGGTCGGTCTGGATCCAGCGCGGCGAGTGGTGGATGTCGACGGTCTGGAGGCGTCCCGGGCCGAGATTTTCGAACCGATGCGGCACCGCGGCGGGGCCGAACACGATTTCGCCCGCCGACGCGTCGATTACGGTATCGCCGACGAAGAAGCGCGCCCGGCCTTCGACTACGACGAAGGTCTCGTCATAGGGGTGGACGTGTAGCCGCGGGCCGACGCCGATCTCGTCGGTGCCATAGGTCAGCACGGTGACCGACCCGCCGAGCGTCTCGCCGTTGACGAAGCCGCGCCACGGGCCATCGGCCGCCGGATCGAACAGCCGCTCCTTCGCGGCGGGACGGCCGTCGGGGGTGAGGGTGGCCGGGTCGAAATCGTTGCGCGCCATATCGCTCTCCTGTCGAGCAAGGATAGCGCACGGGGCCGATGAAGAAAGGACGCGAAAAAACCCTCTCCTATCGGGGAGAGGGAATTCGGGTTCCCGCCAAGGCCCGCCGCGGCAAAGCCGCGTCGTCGATCGGGCCGCTGGCCCGTCAGCCGGGCTCGCCGCTCAGCGCGAAATAGCGCCGCTATTTCGCTGCGACGAGCCACGGCGGCGATTGCCGCCACGGCCACGCGAGGCATAGGGGTTGGCCGGACGCGGATCGTGCGTCTTGCGCGGCGGGCGATGCCCGCTCGGGCCGCGCGGACGTTCGTCGCGCGTCACCTCGACATGGCCCGCTTTCTTGCGCACCGACGCCAGCCGTGCCGCTTCCGCCAAGAAGCCCTCGGGCAGCGCCTTGAGCGGCACCTTCTGGCGGATCGTCTTCTCGATATCGCGCAGATACGGCTTTTCGTCGTCGGCGACGAAGCTGATCGCGATCCCGTCATTGCCCGCGCGCGCCGTCCGCCCGATGCGGTGAACGTATTGCTCGGGCACGTTGGGGATCTCGAAATTGATCACGTGGCTGACCCCCGACACGTCGATCCCGCGCGCGGCGATGTCGGTCGCGACCAGGATCGGCACTTGCCCCGACTTGAAGAGGCCAAGCGCGCGTTCGCGCTGCGGCTGCGACTTGTTGCCGTGGATCGCGTTCGCCGCGATGCCGTTCTGGCCAAGCAGCCGGACCACGCGATCCGCGCCATGCTTGGTGCGGGTGAAGACGAGCGCGCGGTCGATCGCGGGATCGGCGAGCGTCATCGTCAGCAGCGCCTGCTTCTCCGCCTGGTTGACGAAGGTCGCGTATTGATCGACGCGCTCGGCCGTCGTCGCCGCGGGCTTGATCGCGACGGTCGCCGGGTTGGTAATGAACTGGTCGGCCAAGTCACGGATCGATTGCGGCATGGTGGCCGAGAAGAACAAGGTCTGGCGCTGGCGCGGGACCATCTTCACGATCTTCTTGAGCGCATGGATGAAGCCCAGGTCGAGCATCTGGTCGGCCTCGTCGAGCACCAAAGTCTCGATCAGCGCGAGGCTGACGAAACGCTGTTCGACCAGGTCGAGCAGGCGCCCCGGCGTCGCGACGAGGATGTCGATGCCGCGGCTCATGTCCTGACGGTTCTTGTTGATGCTGGTCCCGCCAAACACGGTCGCGACCGAGATGCGGCTGAACTTGCCGTATTCGCGCGCGCTGTCGGCGATCTGGCTGGCGAGCTCGCGCGTCGGGGCGAGCACGAGCATGCGGCAATGCGTCGGAAGGACGCGCTTGCCGCTTTCGACGAGGCGCTGGATCGACGGCAGCACGAACGCCGCGGTCTTGCCGGTGCCGGTCTGCGCGATGCCGAGCAGGTCGCGGCCTTCGAGCACGGTCGGGATCGCCTGTTCCTGGATCGGGGTGGGCACGGAATAGCCTTTGGCTTCGAGCGCACGAACGAGTGGCTCGGCGAGACCGAGATGGGAAAATTTGGTCATGGAATCTCTTTGTAATGCCTCACGCGCGCCGAAAGGACGCACGGGCGGCGGGGGTAAAATGACACCCCGCGTGACTTGGGAAGCCTGTTAGCTATCGACCGAGGCGGAGCCTGGATGCGAACACCCGATCACGCTGCATGACGCCTCGATGGACCGGCATATGCATGCTGCAGTGCAAAAAGTCAAGGCTGGCGGCGTTTGCGCTAATAGACGCAGACCGAGAAATCGTCGCCCTTCCAGCACGCGCCATCGCGGCGCGAGCGGTGCGCGGGGCCCCAGCGCGAGTTTATCCCCGCCTCGGTCAGTCCGCGGACCTCCGCGACGCCCGGGCGCGTGACGTAGACGGTGATGCTCAGCGTCTCGCCGCCGAACGCGCGGCCGTGCGGCGGGGTGACGGTGAAGGTGCCGCCCTTCGCGACCGTATATTGGCACGGCCCCGAATAGCTGACGCCCTCGGAATCGATGACGCAGCGCGCGGTCTTGGCGTGCGCGGGGATCGCGATGGTCAGCGCGGCCAGCGCGGCGGCGGCGAGGATCGGGCGGTGCATGGCGGCTCCTTGGTGGGGTGACGAGGAACGGGGATCAGCCTATAGCGAACCGCGAAGCCGGGCAAACCCGCCCGCCGGCGACAGGAGGCCAGCTTGACCAAGAACGCGATCGCCCGATCCTTTGCTCTTGCTCAGGTAAATTATGTCTTCTCCAAAATCTGCCGTCGTCACTTTGGATTCGCTGTCGCTCTCGACGCCTGACGGCCGTCCGCTTTTTCACGATCTGACGCTTGCCTTCGGGCGCCAGCGCACCGGCATCGTCGGGCGCAACGGGTGTGGCAAGTCGACCTTGCTCCACGCGATCGACGGGAGCGTCGAGCCGGCGGCCGGCAGTATCGCGCGGCACGGCAGCGTCGCTTTGCTGCGGCAGGATTGGGCCGATGCATCGATCCCGCTCGCCGAAGCGCTCGGAGTCGGGGATGCGCTCGCGCGGCTGCAGCGGATCGAGACGGGGGCGGGCGACGAAGCCGATCTCGCCGAGGCCGACTGGACGCTGGAGGCGCGGATCGACGCGGCGTTGGCCGATGTCGGAATGGCGGAGATCGACCTCGACCGACCGCTCACGAGCCTGAGCGGTGGACAGCGCACCCGCGTCGCGATCGCCCGGGCGGTGATCGCCGCGCCCGATCTGCTGCTGCTCGACGAGCCGACCAACAATCTCGACGCCGACGGGCGCGCCGCGATCGCCGGGCTGATCGCAGGCTGGAAGGGCGGCGTGGTGGTCGCGAGCCACGATCGCGCGTTGCTCGAAGGGATGGACCGCATCGCGGAGCTGACCCCGATCGGCTGTCGGCTGGTCGCTGGCGGCTGGTCCGATTTCGTGGCGGTGCGCGACGCCGAGCGCGCGGCGGCAGCCACCGAGCTCGATCGCGCGGAGGGGGCTTTGCGCCAGACCGAACGCGCGGTGCAGGACCAACGCGAAAGGAAGGCGCGGCGCGACAAGGCCGGGCGCGCCTACGGCAAATCGGGGAGCGCGCCGAGGATCGTCGTCGGCGCTATGAAAGGGCGCGCGGAGAACACCGCGGCGCGACTGGGCCAGGTGGCAGATCGCATGATCGGCGACGCGGAGGCAGAGCGCGCGACGGCGCGCGCGAAGGTCGAAGTGGTGACGCCGCTGAGCATCGACCTACCGCCGAGCGGGCTGTCGTCGAGCCGCGAGTTGCTGCGGATCGAAGGCGCCGTGATCGCGCGCGGCGAACGGCGGATCGGGCCGGTCGAGCTGTCCGTCCGCGGCCCTGAGCGCGTCGCGCTGTCGGGGCCAAACGGCGCGGGCAAGACCAGCGTCCTGGCGCTCGCGACTGGGGCGCTCGACCCGGTCGCGGGGAGCGTGTGGCGATCGGACCGGATCGCGCTGCTCGACCAGCATGTCGGGTTGCTCGATCCGGGCGCGACGATCCTCGCCAACCTCCGCGCGCTCGCGCCTGACCTCTCCGACAACGAAGCGCGTGCCGCGCTCGCGCGCTTCGCGTTCCGCAACCAGGCGGCGGAGCGGGTCGTCGGGACGCTATCTGGCGGCGAGCGGCTCCGCGCGGGTCTCGCCTGCGTCCTGTCCGCCGCCCGCCCGCCGCAGCTCTTGCTGCTCGACGAGCCGACCAACCATCTCGACCTCGATTCGATCGAAGTGCTCGAAGCGGCGCTGCGCGGTTACGATGGCGCGTTGCTGGTGGTCAGCCACGACCGCTCCTTCCTCGACGCGATCGGGGTCGAGCGGGAGGTCAGCCTTTAGAGCGAACGGCCAATGAGTTCTTTCATGATCTCGTTCGTCCCGCCGTAAATCCGGCTCACGCGCGCCGCGCGCCACATCCGGGCGATCGGGTATTCGTTCATGTACCCCGCGCCGCCATGGAGCTGGAGGCACTTGTCCATCACTTCCCATTGCAGCTCGGTATGCCAAAGCTTGGCCGCCGCACCTTCGGTCGGCGTGAGCTCGCCCTTCAGATGCCGCTGGATCCCCCAGTCGAGATGCGCCCAGCCGACCTGGAGCTTGGCGGCGAGATCGGCCAGCACAAACTTGGTATTCTGGAAATCGAACACCATCCCGGCGAACGCTTTCCGCGTCTTGGTGAACTCCACGGTTTCATCGAACGCCTTTTGCGCCGAAGCCTGCGTGCCGATCGCGATCGACAGCCGTTCCTGCGGCAACTGGCTCATCAGGTAGATGAACCCCTTGCCCTCCTCGCCCAGGCAATTGGTCATCGGCACGCGGATGTCCTCGAAGAACAGTTCCGACGTGTCCGCGGCGTCCTGCCCGATCTTGTCGAGCTTCCTGCCCCGCTTGAACCCCTCGCGGTCGCTTTCGACCAGGATGATCGACATGCCCTTGTACGCGGGCTGCGCGTCGGGATCGGTCTTGGCGACGACGAGCACGAGGTCGGCGTTCTGGCCGTTGGTGATATAGGTCTTGCTACCGTTGACGACGTAATGGTTGCCGTCCTTGCGGGCGGACGTGCGGATCGCCTGGAGGTCGGAGCCGGTGCCGGGCTCGGTCATCGCGATCGCGGTGATCGTCTCGCCCGATACGAGCCGCGGGAGCCACTGCTTCTTCTGCTCTTCACTGCCGTAATGTTCGATATAGCCGCTGACGATGTCCGACTGGAGCGAAAAGCCTGCGGGGACGCCGATGTACGACATCTCCTCATCGACGATCGCGTTATAGCCGAAGTCGAGCCCCAGCCCGCCATATTCCTCGGGCACGGTCGGGCACAGCATCCCGATCTCGCCCGCCTTGCGCCAGAACTCCTTGGGTACAAGGCGGTTCTTCTCCCAGTCGCCCACATTGGGCACGCCTTCCTTTTGCAGGAAACTGCGAACGGTCTGGCGGAAGGCCTCGTGATCCTCGTTATAGG
>NZ_SSMY01000009.1 GCF_004799495.1 Sphingomonas sp.
GGGGCATTTTTATGGGCTCGGGAACCGCGACGCGGTATGATGGGATATGTCCGAATTTCGCCAGTGCCCAAGCTACCCCGAGTTCCGCGTTACCCGTGAAGGCCTCGTTGAACGCGAACGCGTCTTGGCGACTACCGGTGAGATCAAAATCACCCGTTTCAAACCCGGCATGGGGTTCTTCACCTTCAAGAGCAAATCGCTTCTACTGAGCGAGTTGATGCGAGACGCGTGGGGTATGAAGCTTCCACCACCAAGGGTTCGCATGGCCGATGAGTTCTGCCCGGCGATTGGGCGCATCGTCACAATTCACGAGCGCATCGCTGAGCTTCATTCAAATAATGAAAATCCCGTTCAGCCGTGATAGAAGAATGAGGCTTGAGATCGCCGCAGCTTGGGAGTGCATGGTGCACTGGCGACGTAGGGCACTGACTGAGAGAAGGGGCAGCCGCAACGCTGCCCCTTCAACGTTTTAGATGGCGTTCGGCGTGGCGGCTTTCTTGGCCGCTCGTGCGTCCGACACGACCTTGAGCAAACGCGTGTCGGTCATGATGATGGCCATGTCATCGATCTTCGAGAAGCGCGATTGCGCCGTGATCGATGACAACGGGTTAGACCAAACCGATGTGGACTGATCGAAGCTCGCGCCCATTTTATTCTGCACCGTGCCAGCCACAGTGACGGGCTTGCCCCATTTGCCCGTGAGGGCTTCAACCACGTCTTCGAATACCGCGACGTTCGACCGCCCTTCGAACTCATAAAGGCGCATCACGCCGTCCTTGGGGTCCTTGATGAAGCTGAACGAATATTCGTTGCTCGCATAGTTGGTCGCCGCCAGTTTGAGTCCGGCTGTCAGGCCATTCATGTATTGGCTATTCGTCGTCACCCAAACGCATTTGACGACGCCAAGGCTCTTCTCAATCGAGTCGAAAATCATTACGTCCACTGGCTCTTGATCGTAGCGATCATTTCCGACCTTCTCGCCAGTGCAAACGGTCTTGGCTGAGGTGCCGTCCGGGTGCGGCATCCGTCGGAAATCTTCGAGCGATGTTTCGAGCGCGACGCCCTTGAAGTCATAGAGACGTGGCGGGGCAGATGGTGCGGGAGCGGGCTTAGGAGCGGCTGGCGCTGCCTTGGGCGCGGGGCGTGCCGGTGCACGTCGTGTCTGAGCGATAGCGGGCGTCGCCATGATGGCGAAGACAGACGCAATGGTGATGAAGCGCTTCATGGTTCCTCCCTATTCAATGGCGCGAATAAGACGGACGTTCGCGAGCACGTCAAGTTTCGGTTTCTTTTCACTCGAACGTTTGTGTTGTCGGACCGACTTCAACGCCCGCTTCGAGCCGGGAAAGCACGTCTTGTTGCGCCGGAATCCATTGAAGCTCGCCATTCGAATAAAGCTTCACGTCCGGGTTCTCGATTGCTCGGCGAAGCTCGGCACGTTGGGCCGCATTCAACATCGCATAGGCCTGAGACAACGACGTTCGTTCGTGCACCTGCCGGTCAAACCTAATGACAGCGATCTCATCAATCTCACTGCCGCCATTATGAATGTAAATTTCTCGGATCGCGTGCTTCACAGCTTCGCGCGCCCATATCTCGGTTGAGAGTAGATGTTTGAGCATAAAGTCTACCAGATGTGCCATGGGATCGGCGGTCATACCATAAATACAGGCATGGTGGATCGCAGAAAGCTCAAGTCTCGCATAGAACGCTCAAAACCGGTTGTGCCGGACGCCGACGGAACGCGCTCGCTCGCCGAGATCGCCGACGCTGCCGATGGCGTGACGAACCCAATTCAAATGGTGGCGCTCGGCAAGCAAGCCATTCGAGATATCGGCAAGCGTCTTGCCCAAATTCAGGGATTGAAGCCGGGCGGCACGTCAATTCGCACCGCTGAGATCGTTGAAGAGATCATTGAACGGCTTAAAACGGGTGAAACACTCACATCGATCACATGCGATCCGCGAATGCCTTCTCAATCGGCGTTGTGGAATTGGCGAGACGCCGATGAAGAGCTTGAAGATCGCATCGTGAGAGCGCAGGCGAAGGGGCAGCACACACTTGCTGACGCTCGTCTCGACATTGCTCTTGGCGGTCCGACCTCAACGGGTGATCGCCTTCGTGACAAGCTCGTGATCGACACCATCAACGCTAATATCGCACAGCGTAACCGCGCGGAGTTCGGCGAGAAGATCGCGGTCACGGCTCAACACACGTTGATGCCGTATTCGGTGCCGATGACGCTCATTCCGAGCGACGTTGTGAAGCCTGAAAACGACCCCGAATAAGGGCATTTGTGCCCGGCTTGTGCCCGGCAAGCCGAACGCTCCCGAATGACCGTTTGAATTACAATCACTTAGTTTGCCCGACACACGGTTTAACGATGCTCTACCCCATGCTAAGGCGCATTGCGGACAAGGGGGCGGTATGCGGACTATCGGTCTACGGTTGAGCGAGCCAACGGTGCGGTTCGTTGCTGACGCCAAAGATGCCCCCGATTGGACGGTGCGCTTCGAAGCGAAGCGGGCCGGTTTCGACTACATCGGCCTCACCAAAGGCGGTGACTTGCTCGCGCTGCCCGGCCAACTGTGGCTCAAGGCTGGCGATCCGGACAAGGATGCCGTGGGCACGATGCACTATTGGCAGCCCCCTGAGGGTGTCGAGCGCGACAGCGACTTTGACAACACCTTCAACGTCTCGTGCTTCGTTCCTGCCGAGCACTTCCGCCAAATCATCGACTCTATCGAGCGCGGACGCCCGCCGTTGAGCGTGGCGATCACGATCCCGACCCTCATCGATCTCGGCAAATGGGAGATCGGCGCGAGGGACGATTTCGGCGACACGTGGCACGCGATCTCGCGGGTGTCGTTCACCTTCGACCATCATCCCGAGCCCGAGCCCGAGCCGGATGAACCCGAGCCGCTACCGATCCCGACCGACAAACTCATCGCCTCAGCGCTCGGCTACCTGAGGCTCGACCTCGCCAAGTATGCCACGATTGGCGGGGCGTTGCTCGTGGTGCTCATCCTCGTGGTGCTGTGGCGTCGCTGAGGGCGCATAGGGGGTTGAAATGGCCGATGGGGACACGAGCGCTTGGATCGGGCTTGCGGGCGTTGCCCTTGGCGGCACGATCAGCACCATTGCGAGCTTCGCGCTGGCCTTCACGGAGCGGAAGAAGTTCGCCCGAGATCGCATCTGGGATATCCGCCGTGGGGTCTACACGAAGATCATCGCCGTGATGGGCGATATCGAGCGCCGCGCGGAAGATCACCGGTTCAACTTCACGGACGACGCCGGGGGCGAGAACTACTTCGACAGTCCGGCCTATCGGCAGATGGAAGGCGAGATCGTCAATCTCGAAGCCCGGCTCGACCGCATCATCACGCTCAATCTCGTCATCATGAGCAAGGCGATGGTGAAATGGCACCGGGACATGATCGGCGAGCTTGGTGAGTTGGTCGAGCACCCTGAGGCTTATGAGCCGTTCGATGTCGCTGACGTGCGGCACAAGATATTCAAGGCTCAGTTGGATCGCGTGACGGATATCGCGCAGCGCGAGTTGGGCGTGCCCGGTTAGGGCCTTTGGACGAGATCGGTTCAAAACGGTTGGATTCCCGCTTTTTCGCGCTTTTCGCCCTGAAATCGGCCTTTTTGACGCGAAAATGATGCCAAAACGGGCATTCGCGGTTCGGGGCGGCGGCGTCGGGTGTGCATCTGAGCTATCGGAAGCGTGGCAACCGGTTCGGGTAAGCAAGACACCGCTCGGCAGCGAAGGTGCGTTCACGCCGCCCCATAGTCGTGATGCTCACGTAGACGCGCGGCAGATGCAGCACGCGCACGATCCACGGGGCTTTGTCCGCGAGATCGGACGCCGCGTCGTGGTCGAGCACGAGCACTCCGCGCTCGTGAGGCTTAATCTGGAGCGGCAGGGGAAAATATTCGGGATCGTCATAGCCGAACGCATACTTCGCGGTCTTCCGTCGAAGAGCATCGCGGTAGCGCACGCGGGTGACATTGAGCGCCCGGTCGGTGACGTTTTGAATGTAGAGCGTGGGGTATTCGTCCGGCCCCATCTGCCCGACGTGAGTCTCCCAATCGATGTGCACTTGGTAGCGGTCGCGTCCGTTCCACCATTGCAGGAACGCCCACGCACCCGCGCCGACAATGAGCGTGCCGATGTAGCTGCCCACGCTCTTGATATTCTCTGGCGTTAAGAGGCTCGCGATCCCGGTCAACTGATCCCCCGTCGATTACTCGACCGGCACCGTAGAGGGTTAGTTTCAACTACGGAACCGACTGATCGCCCGCTTCCAGTCCGCCGCGCTCGGCATGGGCAAGCTCGTGTTCGCTTCCTTCGACCGGCTCCACGTCAGGAAGGCACCGGCACCGCACTTGGTGCACTTGAACCGATGCGTCGCGCTCTTGAGGTTGCCGTCCCAATGCTTGCGTTCGAAGAGCCACCACAGGGCGTGCGGATCGAAGATCGTCTCGCGGGCGCACCGTCGGCAGATGGCTACGACGCTGTAATGCCAAGCCGCGCATTCAAAGATCGATGACGGGATGCGCATCCCGTCCCGGTCGAAGCGAGCCACGTCACAGGGCTAAGCGAAGCTGATCTCGTTCGACCTTCAGCCGCTCAACAATCTCATGGGCGAGATCGTCGGCGGCACGTTGGCGCGCTTGTTCAGATGGGCAGGCGAGCCCGAGCCGCGTCACGGCACTGGCGTTGAGGATAGCGGCAGCGATCACCGCCGGGGCGGGCAAGGGGTTCGAATCGTGCATCCCGGCATTGTGGACAAAAGGGGAACATTCGCCAAGCCCCGCGACGAAAAATCGCGTTTTCGGGCCTTAAAGATACCGATGAGAACAACTTTGCTAAATATGAGATGGAAAACATCTCAGCACCCGGCACCAAGCACCGGACCTACACAATTCTCAAGGGTATGAAGCAACGTTGCAGCGATCCGAACCATCGATCCTACCATCGCTACGGCGGTAGAGGCATTCAGGTTTGCGACGAATGGCGAAAAGACTTTAGGGCCTTTCAATCTTGGGCGATCAACAATGGCTATGCCGACGATTTGACTATCGACCGCATTGACAACGACAAGGGATATTCACCCGAAAACTGTCAATGGGTTTCTCAGCGCGCCCAATCTCATAACCGGCACGACAACGTGCTCACGATGATCGATGCGAACGCGATCCGTGCCGCCTACGCGGCTGGCGGCGTCAGCATGAGGAAGCTCGGGGCTCGTTACGGCGTGATGGTCTCTACGATCCACGGCATCGTGCACGGCACCCGCTGGGTTGAGTGACGGGCGGCTAAATAGGTGCATGAGCCCTGAGCAGCTTCACTTGCTCATGAACATGCCGCTTGCCGACGAAGGCGAGCTTATCGACCGCGTGTCAGTGCTCGAACACGAGATAATCGAACTTCAAGGCATGTTGTTCGCCCTCATCGCCGCAATGGCGGAAGGGATGCCGAGCAAACGCTAAATAGGGAGGTAATACATGAGGACGCAAAAGACCAACTTTGCCGGGCGCGGTCTTTTGCGTTTCACCACACTATTACGACGTTCAGCGAACAATTCGAAAGAACTAAATATGCGATGGCTACTCAGATATCGCAGCACTTCACTCTCGAAGAACTCACGTCATCCGACACTGCCCGTCGCCTCGGCGATCCCAACCAGCCCGGCGCGGCTGAGATCGCGGCGCTCAAGGTGCTTTGCGAAAAGGTGCTCGAACCGATCCGTGCGCATTATGGCCGACCGATCCGTATCAACTCAGGCTATCGCTCAGCCCGCGTCAACCAAGCCGTGGGATCGTCGCCGTCATCGCAGCATCGGCTTGGTGAGGCTGCCGATATCGAAATCAGCGGAGTCGCCAACCGCGATCTCGCTATTTGGATTCGCGACAACATCCTCTTCGATCAACTCATTCTCGAAGCCTATCATCCCGGCAACCCAACGTCGGGATGGGTTCACGTCAGCTATCGCACCGGACGATTGCGCAAGAGCGTGTTGACGATGGCGCTTGGCACGCACGGGCCGGTCTACACGCCGGGCATCGCATGACCCGCTATCGCGTCCGCAGGGCTGCCCCGCGTTTGTGTGGCGAATGGTATGACGCACCGCTCATTCCCAATCTCATCGTGAGCGATCACGAGCCGATTTTCACTGGCCTCTTGGACGGCGAAGGAAACGAAATTTGGCGCGATCCCGAACCAATCGGTTTTCATAATCCGCTTGACTCATAAACGGTTCTTCAATCGATAGAGCGCACCGATTTTCGTGCACCGATTGGAGATCACAAAATGGCATTGAAAGACGTGCTCGCACTCGCGGACGACAAGCTTCGTGAGACTTTTCACCTCAAGCCGCACGACCCGGTGAAGGCACGCAAGCCGCACCTAACTTGGCTCGACAAGCGCAAAGCAGCGTGGGCAGATATCGGCAACAAGCGTGACCGCTTCATCAAGGTAAACAATGGCGTGGTCGAGTTCCACTTGCCGTTCGAACTCGGCGGCAAGAGCGTCTTCTACGTGCCGAGCGAGCGTTTCGCTGACTTCCTTGAGAAGCTTCACATCGCGGTCAACACTGGCGAAGCCGACGAAGCCATTGCGGCGCTGAATAAGGGCGCGCGCACGCCCGGTCCGGCTCGCGGCAAGCGCGGCCCGCTCAGCCCGGAAGCACTCGAAGCACGCCGTGCGAAGATGGCGGCTAAGAAGAAGTAATCCCGCAAGGGTGAATGTCCGAAAGGGCGGTTCGGGTCATCCTGAGCCGCCCTTTTTCATGCGCTGACTAAATACGCGCATGAAGACTGTTGACCTTCCCGCGCTCGACAATTCGGGCAACCTCACACCGCTTGTCGTTGAAGCTCTCTCGAAGGGCGCAACGAGCCGTCATCACCCGACCGACGCCGACCGCATTCAGCTTTGCTTTGACAAGGTGGCGGATGCTGCCGCGTTCGCAAAGCTCGTGGGCGCTCAGCCCGACGAAGAGCCCGCACCGGCTGCCGACCACTCCGACGCTGAGTAACGCCAACCCGGCTAAATAGCCGGTGACGGCACAGCAACCCGGCCTAAGGCTCGACACATTCAAGCCACGGCACATCGAACTCTTCCGACTGAGCGAAACGCCAGCGGTCAAATATCTCATGGCAGCCGGGGGCATCCGTTCCGGCAAGTCTGTCACATTGGCGACGATCATCATCGCGCGCGCAATGCAAGCGCCGGGATCGCGGCACGGCATTTTCCACGCTTACGGCAACGCCTGCTATCGTAACCTATTCAATCTCACGATCCCTGAGACGTTCGAGATCATCGCGCCGGGTTGGTATCCGGCAATGCGGTCGGACAAGACCAATAATCCGATCAACAAGAGCGACCACACCATTACGTTGCCGAACGGCAGCATGATCTTGTTCGGCGGCCTTGACGATCCCGACAAGCATCGCGGCACCAAGTTCAGCACGGTTTGGATCAACGAAGCCAACTTCGTGAATTACGACGCCGTGATGACGCTTCAAGGGCGTTTGAGCGAAGCGGTTCCGACCGTTCACGGCACCATTCTTCCGACCCTTATGCTTTTCGACCTCAACCCGACGGTCAAATCGTCATGGGAGCACAAGGTCTTCGTTGAAGGCGTCGTTCCCGGCGACGAAAAGCCGCTCGCCAACGCTCACCGCTATCGTTGGCTTCACGTGAACCCGGCTGACAACCGCGACAATCTGCCCGACGATTACTTCGAACTCTTCGACGGCATGACGGAAGAGCAACGCCGTCGCGACGAACTCGGGCTTTGGGCTGAAGACAACCCGAACGCGCTCTTCGATCTCAACAAAATTGGGCGTCGCCGCTGCCACAAGGACGATCTCGCCGAGATCATCGTCGCGGTCGATCCCGCCACATCCTCGCACGACAAATCCGACATGACCGGCATCATCGTTGTCGGTCGCAATGAAGCCGGGCACTACTTCGTGCTCGAAGACGCAACGATGAAAGCCAAACCTGAGGTTTGGGCACAAAAGGCTATCGACCTCTATCACGCATATGAAGCCGACTGCATCGTTGCGGAGAAAAATCAGGGCGGCGATATGGTCGAAACCGTGATTGCGCGAGCGACCGTTGGCGGTAGCAACGTCCCGGTTCGATTAGTCCACGCGTCGCGTGGCAAACGCATTCGCGCCGAGCCTGTGGCGGTGCTTTATGAAAAGGAACTCGTCAATCACGTGTCGGTGTTTCGCGAACTTGAGCAACAGATGATTGAGTTCGACGCGCCGGGTTTCAAGGGATCGCCCGACCGCGTTGACGCCCTCGTTTGGGGGCTGACGTATCTGTCGCAATCGAATGGTGTCACACCCGCTCGCTTCAGTTCGTTCAAACCACGGGGGTTGTGGGGCTCTGCCTAAATAGCAGATGCCCGATAACATCAACGAACCCGATCAGTGCATCGCCTCTTATTATCCGATTTGGCTTCGGAACCGCCACGTCATTGATGGCGAACGCGCCATTCGCCAGAATTGTGAAGCCTACCTTCCGCGTCATCCGCATATGACCGTGGGCGAGTATCGCTCATTCATTCATCGGGTGCCGTTCTTTCCGGCAGCGTCGCGGACCCTCGCGGGCCTCATCGGGCTCATGTTCCGCAAGGCACCAACTATTCAGGCTCCGGAAAATCTGTTGCCGATCCTGAACACGATTACGCGTCGCGGCGATCCGATTGGGAAGCTCGGCGAGATGGTCGCGCGAGAATTGCTCATCACGAATTTCATCGGTCTCTTGGTCGATTATCCCCCGTCACCGGTAGGGCTGAGCCTTAGCCAAGCACAGGCAACCGGCCATCGCCCGTCGATCAATCTTTACCGCGCGGAGTCCATCCTGAAAGCGACGCCGGGCATTGTCGGCAACCGCCAAGTGCTCGTGCGAGTATGCCTCAAGGAAGAAGACGGTTCGGTCCGCGAACTCGTGCTCATCGATGGCGTCTACACGGTCATCATGCATCGCGACGATGGCACCGGTTCACTTGTGCCGGAAGAGCCCGTCATTCCACTGGCCAACGGCAAGCCGCTTGACCGCATCCCCTTCGTCATCGGCAACACGGAAGGATCGTGGGAGCCGACCATTCCGCCCATGTCGGACATGTGCGCCCACAATATCCAGTATTTCCTTGCGCAAGCGAACCTTGCTCAGACGCACCACTTCTCTTCGACGCCGATCTATGTCGTCACCGGGGCGGACGTGAAGCCGGAAGACTTGCCCGTCTATCCGGGGGCGGCGTGGACCTTCGACAAGGAAACGGCGAAAGCCGAAATTCTTGAATACAAGGGCACCTCGGTTGAGGCGCTTCGCCAGTCGATCCAAGACATCAAGGAAGAGATGGCCGCTATCGGCTCGCGCATCCTCGCGAGCGAGAAGGCTGCAAAGGAAGCCGCCGACGCACTGGCGATCCGACGCGCATCTGAGAATGCCGTTTTGGCCTCAACTGCGCGCATCGTCAGCCGCATCGTGAATGATGCGCTCCACCTCATCGAATATTGGATGGGCCTCGGCGAAGGCACGCTTGAGTTCGAAGTCAACACCGACTTCAATCCGTCGGCTCTAAGCTCGCTCGATCTCACCGCGCGTCTCGCGCTCGTTCAAGCCAACGTCATTTCGAAGGAAGCCTTCATTGAGATGATGATTGACTCGGGCGATCTCCCCGAGACGTTCGATTACGATCTCGACCAATCCAAGATTGCTGAGGAAGACGCGTCGCTTCCGCCGACTGACACCGGGCCGGTTATTCCACCGATCCAGTGAGGCGTTAGATGAACGCCGACAAGCTCGCCTCAATCGTCATTCGGCACGCCACGGCAAGTCAGCGTCTCAGCAAGCGGGACGCTGACGAAATCGTTCGCCTGTTGAATTCGGTCGATAAGGATATCGCCGCTCAGATTGCGTCCCGCGTAGCGGCAATGAAGGTCGCGGGCTTCGATAAAGGTCCGGCGACGAGTGCCCGCCTTCGCGACCTCTTGGAAGCCGTGCGGGCACTGAACGATCAGGTCTATTCGAAGATCGGCGACAAGGTAACCGGCGATCTCACCGACCTTGTGCAGCATGAGTTCGACTTCACCGGCAAGACTGTCGCCACGGTAGGCGTGGACGTAGATACGCGTCCGCCAAGCGCCGACTTCATTCGCACGCTTGTGACGACAACGCCGATCAACGGCGTGCTACTCGCCGATTGGGTTGAAGGCCTTTCGACCGCTCGAATGAAGCGGATCGAGCAAGAGCTTCGCATGGGCATTTTCCAAGGGGAGACGACAGACCAAATCGTTCGCCGTATCATCGGCACCAAGGCAGCAAAATATACCGACGGTGTTATGAATCTGAGCCGCAAATCGGCTCAGTCGTTTGTCATCACGGCGAATGCGACCGTTCAAAACGCGGCGCGTCTCGAAGTCTATCAACGCTCGGGCGCAATCCCGTTCGTTGAGTGGTCTTCCATTCTCGATAGCCGCACGTCGCAAATCTGCCAAAGCCTGAGCGGGCGCATCTTTGCTATCGACCAACCACACCCGACACCACCCGCTCACATTCGTTGCCGGTCACTATTGCTGCCGCGCTTCAACAACACCGATCCTCCACTTCACCGCACCTACGGTGATTGGTTGAGGGGGCAAAGCGCAAAGGCTCAGGACGAGATTCTTGGGAAGGAGCGCGCACGCATCTTCCGTGACAATCCCAAGATGGATTTCGGCGACTTCTTCCGCAAAGATAACACCTACATGACGCTCAACGAGTTGAAGGCTCATGACGCGAGCCTGTTGAGCGAGAGCGCGCCCGCGAAAGCGACGATCAACACCGCCGCGCTTGATGAGCGAGATCGCGCTTACGTGCTCGAAAAGGGACTTGCGACGGGCAAAGAGCATCTTGTCGGTTACGACCGGCTAACGGGTGAGGAAGTCATTCGGAAATCGGGCGGCAAGGATTATGTCGAGTTCACCGACTCGCTCGTTAAGCGCCTTGATGATCCCGCGAGTGAGATCGTGTTGCATCACAATCACCCGCAATCTTCGAGCCTCAGTCACGTTGACGTGAAGATTGTAGAACGACCCGGATCAGCCGGTGTGTGGGCGCATGGACACAATGAATCATCGTTCTTCGTTGAACGCGGATCGACTCCCTTGAACGACTCCACGGTGAAGAGCATAGGAGATTATTTCAGGCGGAATCTGCAAACTGAAATCAACGCGGGGAGGATTACAATCGAGGAAGCCTCATTGCTACACAATCACCTCATTTGGTTGGCTGTGAACGATCTTGGCCAAGTCGCATATCGTGCCGAACTCAAGGGCACGAGCCTCGCGGCGTGGTTGAAGCATGAAGCGCTCTTCAAAAGGCTATTGGAAGGTTTGAAATGATGCTGATCGACCCGCCGTCGGACTTCGCGCCGTTGGCAGAGTGGAAGGAGTTCAAGACTCGAATGGAAGCGTTGGCGGTCAAGCACCCCGACGATGAAAGCGTTCGTGAATGTCTCGCGCTCGCTAAAGACCGTGTTGATGAACTCTCCGCCTAAATAGACGGCGAGAGACCTGTGGCCTTTCGCGGTGTCCCTGTGGGGCATCCTCTCAAGTCTGTGACGCGAAAGGACATATGGAAATTACACCTGAAATTCAGGCGGCGATTGATGCCGCTGTGGCGGAAGCCACGAAGAAGCTGAACGACAAGAACGCTCAGCTACTCAGTGAGAAGAAGAAGCTCGCTCAAGAGAAAACCGACGCCGAAGCGGCGCTCGAACAGGCCACGACGGAAGCCGCAGAAAAGAGCGGTAATATCGACACCGTGAAGGCCAATCTCAGCAAACAGCATGAAGCCGAACTCACGAAGCTACGCAACGAACTCGCGACCACGAGCGAACGCCTCAGTTCGATGACCCGCGAAACCACGCTGAATGAAGCGCTCACTGCCGCGAATGTGCTCCCGAGCGCGATGCCGTTGGTGAAAGCCTTCCTCGCCAGCAATGCCAAGTTCGAGAATGGCGAATGGTCGGTGGAGGGGGTCAGCCTTCGCGATCACGCCGACACTTGGCTCAAGAGCGCGGACGCCGCGCACTACGTCGCCGCGCCCGCAAACTCCGGTGCCGGTGCCACGGGCTCGACCGCAAAGGCCGGGGCTCAACCGATCAAGTCACTCGATGAAGTGATGAAGCTCGCAAAGGAAAACCCCTCAGCACTCGCGAGCGCCAATCTCGCGCCCGAACTTGAATATATCAGGAAAGGTCTCAATCCCTAATCCGTAATCAGACTGAGTGCTCTGAATAAATACCGGGACCGTCTCGGCGGTCCCGGCAGCAATGAAGGTTGTCGGTTCAAACCTTTGTTGTTGGAGACACGTCAGTAATGGCATCAACTAATCTTTCGAACATCATCGAACCGATGGTTTTCTCGGCCTACGTTAATCAGGCCAGCGTTGTGAACAACGCTTTCATTCAGTCGGGTGTTCTCGTTCGTTCGAACGAGTTCGACATTCGCGCCGGTCAGGCTGGCGCGGTCGGCGAGATGCCGCACTTCAACCCGTTCCCTTGGGCGGAATCGAACATCATGAGCGACGATCCGTCTGCTCTTTCGACCCCGGCCAATCTGACGACCGGCGCGCAGATTTATCGCAAGGAATACCGTGAGAAGGATTGGGGTCAGATGGACCTCACTTCGCGCGTTTCCGGCGAAGACATTGGCGCTCAGATCGCGACCTACGTTGCCAAGTATTGGCAGACGGAAGTTCAGAACCACGTTCTGAAGCGTCTCGTCTCCATCGCCGCTGACAACGCCGATATGGTCAACACCATCGGCAACGACGCGACCGGCACCGCTGGCGCTGCTCAGTGCGCGAGCCTTGGTGCGATCCTCGACACCGTTCAGACCATGGGCGATGCCCGTGACAGCCTGTCGGCAATTGTCATGCACTCGCAGGTCTACACGAACCTCATGAAGCTCGATCAGACTTCGTTCGCGGTTCCGTCGGCAGTTCAGAACTTCGTCACCTTCAACGGCAAGCGCGTCATCCTCGACGACAACGTGACCGTGACTCAGGGCACGAACCGCAAGATGTATAACACCTACATTGTCGGTCCGGCTTTCGCTTATGGCGAAGCTTCGATCCCCAACGCGACTGAGATTTGGCGCAACCCGGCTGCCGGTAACGGTGGCGGCGAAGAGCGTCTTTACAGCCGTAAGCAGTTCCTCGTTCACCCGGTTGGCTTCTCGCTCAACACCAGTGTCACCCCGGCCTCGGGTCAGAAGTCGCTGTCGCTGACGCAGTATGCCACGAGCGGCACCTACAACCGCGTCTTCGACCGCAAGAACGTGCCGATTGCGATTCTTCGTTCGAACGGCTGATCTCAACCACTCCAAGAGCTTGAACGCCCCGGCCAAACACCGGGGCGTTTTTGCGTTCGGGCTAAATATGACATGATTGTCGAAACCGGCTCGGGCGTCGCGAACGCCGACGCATACACTTCACTCGCTGACTTCCGCGCCTACCATGCGGCTCGCGGCAACGCTGCCGTAGAGGCGGCCACGGACGACGCGTGCAACGCGGCCATCGTGCTCGCCACGGACTATCTCGAAATCACCTATGAGGCTCGCGCACGGCGTAAGGTCGCCACACAGGGCCTACAGTGGCCTACCGGGGACGCTGAGGGCCTTGAGCCCCTGATTGTCCGAGCGGTGATGCTTCTCGCCGCTGAGGCGCTGAGCAACGATCTCACGCCGCGTATCGAGCGCGGCACCGCTCGCCAACTCGACAAGCTCGACGGCGTGGGCATGACCGAAACCTACTTCGACGCCGCCCCGGTGCTCGACCACTATCCACAAGTCACCGCTATGCTTTCTCCGGTGGCTCGTCACCGCTCGGCATCGGGTAAGTTTGGCCGCGTCTCGCGCGATCTTCCGCAAGACCCTCGTTGGTGCGACTACAGCAACGGCATTCCCGGCAACGGCTTGGGCGGCTTGTTCGGCTATTGGGGGCGCGAATGAGCGCGTTCGTTGACCGGATGCGCGGCGTCGCCACGGGACTATTCGACAAATTCGAAGCCGCACCCGCCACGATTTCGCGCCGGGTCACCGGCACGATGCCGAGCCCGACCGATCCCGATTATGTCGCCAAACGTGCGGCTGGCGACTACGCGGCCACCAGCACGCAAACGATCTCGACCCGGTGCTTCCTCACGACGGTGCGCCACACTGACGAAGCGGGCGTTGCTCGCTATCGGACGGGCGCGAAGTTCGTCGGGTTCGTGCCCGAGATCAACGACACGCTCACCTTTGGTGGTCGCGATTATCTCGTTGAAGAAGTGATGACAGTCGATCCCGACGGCACGGGGGCGGTCGCTTCGACCGCGATCCTCGCGTGATCGGGATCGATAATTCCGCGCTCGGCAGCTTCGTCATCGAACTCGAAGGCGCGCTTGCCGACGAAGCGCTTCGCGTCATGTCCGGCATCTTCACCGATCTCACGGCACCGCCACCTGTTGGCACGCCAGTTGACACGGGCGTTGCGCGCAACGGCTGGCAACTCGACTTGAGCCAACCGCTCGCGCCGGAAGTCTACAACGATGTCGTTTACATCAACGCGCTCAACAACGGCCATTCGCAACAAGCGCCCGCCGGGTTCATCGAAGCCGCTATTGATAAGAACGTCCGATAAATATCGTCATGACGATTGGCGCGGATCGCATAGCGATTGAAACACGGTTCTTGAGTGAGTGGGATTCATCGATTCCCGTCGTGCTCGAAAACGACCCCGTTCAGACAATGGACAAGAACGCCCCTTGGGTGCGCCTTGTCATTCGTCCGGGTGTATCCGACCCGATCACTATCGGGTCGCCGCAATACATTCAGCGCGGACGCGTTTTTATTCAAATTATGACGCCGCTCGCGCAGGGCTCCAAACAATCGTCCGACCTTACCGACGCTTTCATTGCGATCTTTCGCGGCTGGCGTTCATCCGATCATCGCCTTTGGTTCGATGGCGGCGCGGGCACGCCTATAACCGAGCCCGAAAAGGATTGGCACACGACGGTGCTGAGCATTGGCTACATGAGCCATCACACAGCCTAATCCCGGCTTCGCGCTCCGCCTTTCAATAAATATCGGCGGAGCACCGCGCTCCAAGAAACTCTATTCTTAGGAGCCCGTAGTTCATGGCGAATCCTGCCGATACAAAGTTCAACATCATTCGTGAAACCGTTGAGGGCACGACCCCAACGACGCCCGCGTTCACGTCTCTTGAGTATTCGAGCGGCAACGATCTCAAGGTAGATTCGAAGACGATTTCGAGTGAAGTGATGCGCCAGTCGCGCACCGCGACCGGTCATCGCAAGGTGGGCAAAAAGACGACTGGATCGTTCAAGTTCCCGCTTCGTCGTGACACCGCGACCGACCTTCTGCTTGAGTCCGTGTGCTCGGGCACCTTCGTCAGCGATGTGCTCAAGGGCGGTAACACCGACACTTTCCACACCATCGAAAAGCAGATGAAGGAAGGCGCGACCACGCTCTACTTTGCCTACGCTGGGCAGATCGCAACCAAGTTCGGCTTGTCGGTGACGCCCGATGGCTTCGCCGATGTGACGTTCGAAACAACCGGCCTCGCAAAGACACAGCGCACGGCGATCATCACGGGTGCTACCTACGCGGCTGCTACTCAAGGTCCGCTTCTCGCCGGTCCCGACATTACGGTTTCGATTGCTGGGCTCACCGCCGACTATGCGAGCTTCGATTTCAGCATCGATCAGTCCCGCGACGCCAAGCTGAAGCTCGGCGCGGTTAGCGCGTTCGGCACCGGCACGGTCACCAACCGCGCGGTGAAGTTCACGGCGAAGATTTTCCGCAAGGACCTCTCGCCGGAAACAACGTTCACGGCTGACACGCCGGTCAACATCGTCATCACGATGGGATCGGCTGGCAACGGCTATTCGATCACGATCCCTGCCGCCGTTTGCACCGTCGATCCCACGGACGAAGTTAGCAGTGCGAGCGCACTTGTGAGCCTTGAGTTCACCGCTGCCAACGATACGACCACGGGCACCGACGTGATTATCACCCGTCTGTAATCTCACAGTTAGGATCGGGTGAGGGGCGGCTTGGCTTAGGCTGAGCCGCCCTTTCTTGTGCGTCGGATAAATACCTCACCAACCTAACTGTGAGGTTTCCAATGACTAAGTTTAAGCGGCCTAAGCCGCGTTTTGACCGCGATCTCGCCAACGATGGACGTTGGATTTATATCGATGACGCCGTTACGGGCGAAGAGTATGGCGGCTTCCTTTGCGGCCTCTTTGACCCGAGCGTTCCCCGCATTCGTCTCGCCGCTGAACGCCAAGCCAAGATGGCTTCCTATCAGGCGCGTGGTAAGCGTCCAAACAATTACGACAAGACCCGTGAGTCCGTTGAGTGGTTCGTTGAAACGTGCTTGTTCGATTGGGATATGAAGGATGAAGACGACAAGCCAATCAAGTTCACGAAGCCGCTTGCCGTTGAGTATTTCATGACCGCTGAGACGGACGACAAGACCGGCGAGAAAATCTTCATTTACGACTACGTTTTTCAACGCCTCTTCGAAGCATCGCGCGATGTGTCGAACTTCCAATCGCTCGACCAAAACGAAGCGGGAGACCCCGCAAAAAACTGATAGCCCGGATGACGTGGCAACTCGACATGGGCGACAGCTACAATGAACTCGTCCAACTTGCCGCTCAAGACTCATCGTCCGGGTTCGCTGCACGTGCTCAATTGGCGGAAGCGCCGTCGTTGACCGGCTATGAAGCGTTCGTTTGGGATGCATTCTTCATGCTTTCCAGCGAACGCGCGAGCGGTTTCGGCACGGGTTCTGTGCCCTTCACGGCGATGCTCGAATATGCCTCTTTTGCCGAAATGTCGCGACAAGAGACTGAGCAATTCGTGAACGTCATTCGGGCTCTTGATGTGCACTTCGTCGCCGAGCGCGCGCGAAGGGATGAGAAGGCCAGTCGCGATAAATAAGCGATGACCGGCGCAACCGCTGAACACAAAGTAAGAATCACAATCGACCAAGCCGCGCTTCAGAAAGAGGCGCGGCAGGCAAACCAGACGCTCGGGTCAATCGGCTCGGGCGTCAACGGCTTCGCGGGCCTTGAAAAGTCGATCAATGAACTCGGCACGTCCATTCGCGGAATGAACGTCTCTTCGCGTGCGGCCAACGACAACATCCGCGCGATGGGCGAGTCAGCCGGGCATGCTTCCGGGGGCATCCTCGCGGCAACCGGCCACATCATCAAAATGACGCTGGCGCTCGCCGGGCTGCAAATGCTCATCGGCGGTGTCGAAGCGCTGGCGCACGCCTTCACCGAACTCGCCGACGAGTCCACGATGGTGACCGCGCGTCTCACGTCGGCGACGAACGGACAGGCTGAGCTTGCACGTGCTCAGGCACAGGTTGTCGCGATTGCTAATCAGACCCGCCAGCCGCTCGAAAACATCGCCGAACTCTATCAGAAAATCGGGCTTGCCAGCCACGCGCTCGGCATGTCGCAAAACCAAGTCGGTATCGCGACGAAGGTCTTCGCCGAAACTCTGAAGCTCAGCGGCTCGAACGTCGCTCAGCAAAAAGGCGCGATCCTGCAACTCGCGGACGCCTTCGATATCGGCAAACTTCAAGGTCGCCACTTCATGGCGATGATGATGGACAACGTGGTCTTCATGAACGCCCTTGCGCAAAGCATGGGCGTCTCGAAGGCCAAGCTCGGCGAGCTTGCGCACGAAGGAAAGATCACGGGCGAAGAGCTAAAGAAGGCTCTCACCGATCCCAAGATGATTGCCGACATTGAACAGCGATTCGGGCGCATCCCCGTGTCGTTCCAAGATGTGCGGACGGGCATCAAGAATACCCTCATTCAGCTTGCGGGTGACTTCGCCACGGGTGCCGGGCTGCCGAACACGCTTGCCCAACTCTACGCCACCGTCACCAAGTGGGGCGAAGACCTCAAGCCGACCTTCATCAAGATCGGGCAGGCCTTCCACGCCGCGCTTGCGACGTTCGGGCCTATGGCGATGGCCGCGCTCAACGCGGTGAAGCCGCTCTTCAGCTTCATTCTCAACAACGCACCGCAATTGATCCAACTCATCAAGGTCGCGGCTGAGGCGTGGATTGCCTACCGCGTTGCCACGGCTGCCGTTGCGGCTGTCAGCGTCGCCACGACCTTGCTCAATGACTTCAAGGCGCTGAGCATGTTCATGTCGCTCGCGTCGGGTAGCGGTGCGATCATGTCCGGCCTGAAAGCCGGTATCGAGATGGTGCGCGGCGGGTTCGCGGCGCTTACCGTCGTGATGGAACTCAACCCCTTCGTCGCCATCGCGACGGCCATCGTTGCCGTCGTGGCGCTCCTTTATGAGTTCCGTGACTCGATCAACATCGGCGGCGGCACGATGGCGAGCCTCGGCGATCTCATGCGCGCGGTGTGGGAGTCCGTCGGTCCGCTCGTCAACAAGGTTGTCGGTTGGATCGGCACCGGCTTCTCGTGGATCAGCGACAAGGTGAGCGGCGTCCTGAATTGGATCGCCGGGCTATTCGGTGATGTATTCTCAGGCTTCGACTTCTCTATCGCTGGGGCGATCCGTGCCGTCGCGAAGTTTGCCGACTTCCAACTCAATTCGATGCAAATCGTTTGGGAAACGATCAAGGCGATTTGGAACAACTTCCCCGGCTTCCTTCAATGGGTTTTCGCGAGCGCCGCGAACCTCGCATTGAAGAAAATCGAAGACCTCGCGAACGGCGTCATCGGTGCCATCAATTGGGTTATCAAGGGCGCTCAGGGGCTTGGCATCAATGTCTCGACCATTGCGACCGTTTCGCTTGGTCGCGTTGACGCGGGCAAGTTTGGGGATGATCTCGGCAAGACCGTCGCGGGCATCGCTGGCAAGCACCGTATCGGCGACGCGGCTGAGGGCCTTTTGTCACGTGCTGACGCCATCGGCAAAGCGCGTCGCGCTGCCGCCAACGGTAACCAGCCGGGCGCAGCCGATGGCAGCGCCACGGGCACCCCTGAGGGTGGCGCGGGCGGCGGCAAGGACAAAAAGGGCGAGGACCGCGCCAAGAAGGAAAAGGAGTTCTGGCAGACGCTTCAGAATGAGCTTGAGACGGCAAAGCTTTTCGGCATCGAAGCTCAAAAGGCGACGAAGGAACACGAGCTTCAGAAGATTCTTGGCCGCGATCTCAACGACGCCGAGAAGACCCGCGTTGATACGCTCGTTCAGGAAATCGCGACCGCGAAGGCGATCACGGGCGTTCGGCAAGCGACGTTCGATCTCGAAAACAAGAATATCCTCATGCGTCAGCGCGCGTTGGGGCTGAGTTCCGATCAATCGAAGATCGAAGACGCCATCGATGCGAAGCGCCTTGAGGCGATGAATGCCGGTGTCGATATCAACAGCGCCGCATTCGTTGCCGAGCTTAACCGGTATCGCCTTGCGCTTCAGACGAACCAAGCGCTCGAACGGCAAAACGCGCTCATGGCATCTGCCGTTGAGACGGCGAAGAAATTCAGCCCGAGCTACGCGGCGCAAGCCGAGTTGGACGATCTCAAGCGGCAGCGGGACGATTTCCTGAAGGCGTTCGCGACCGGCAAGCTTGTGGACTCGTGGGGCAAGCCGCTCACTCAGGCAACGGCGAACGCCGTTGTTGCTGGCCTCGACCAAGCCATCGCGGAAGCCGGGCAGAAAGGTAAGCTCAACGCGCTCGGCGTCATCGCTGGCAGTTCGATCACGGGCAAGGCCGAACTCGACCGTCTCACCGCGACCAACAAGCGCGATGCCGCCTTGCGGGCACTCGCCGATTCCGGCCTGTCACCGGAACTCATGAAACGGGCGACGCAAGAGATCGCCGAGACCTACAAGAAAGACATGAAAGCCGCCGATGACGAGGTGGCCGATTACTACGCGAAGAAGATGCAAGAGAAGACTGACGCGATTGCGGATATCTTCTCACAGTTCGCCGACGCCATCGGCGGCAAGCTTGGCGGGATCGTCGGTAGCATCGGCAATGCCATCAAGTCGTTCGGCTCGTTCAAGAGCACTCAGGGTGATGTCACGAAAGAGATCACGGACGCGTTCGGCTCGAACTCGTTCACGAACAAGCTCGGCAAGTCGATTGGCGGCGCGCTGGCCGGTCTTCAGATGGGCGAGCAAATCGGCGGCATCGGTGATGCTCTCGGCATTCGTGGTTTCTCGACTGGTGCCAAGATCGGCGGCACGCTTGGCGGCTTGACGGGCAACCCGCTTATCGCAGCCGGTGCGTCCGTCGTGGGCGGCATCATCGGCGCGCTCTTCTACAAGCCGCCCCATTCGAACGCGACCTTCGCGCGGAATGCGGACGGCACGATTGGCGTCGGCGGCGTCACCGGCAGCAATGGGCAAGTGAAGGCGGCAGCGGGCAGCGCGGCGGGCAACGTCGTGGCGGGGCTGAGCAACATCGCGTCTCAGCTTGGCGGCAAGCTCACGGGTGTGCCGAACCTGACCATCGGCACGTGGGATGGCAAGTGGCGCGTGCTCGATAACCAGCAAACGACGGCATCGCTTCACTCGAAGAATTTCAGCATGGGGCAGAACCTTCACGACTTCGGCACCGATGGCGAAGACGCGGCCATTGCCTATGCGATTAAGGAAGCACTGTCTCAGGGCGTCATCACTGGCCTGAGCGATATCGTGCAAAAGGCACTCAACGTGCTCGGCAGCGATGCGGCAATCGCCTTCTCACAACAGTGGAATTCGGCGATGAAGGATTACAACACCCTCATCGATCCGATTGGACAGGCGGCGCGCGACGTGATCGAACCGCTCGACGCGCTTCGCGCTACGATGGTGCAAATCGGCGCTTCGACACAAGACCTCAACAAGATTGACGATCTTCGCGTGAAGCAGCTTGACGCGGCCTACAAGCAGTCAACGCAAACTTTGAACGACTTGCTCAAGGCACTTCGCGGGGACGGTTCGGGCGTCACGAAGCTCAATCAGTTGAACGCCGACATGGCGGAGTTCCAGACCTACAAGGACAAGATCGCGAAGGGTGACTCGAACATCGATCAAAGCGCTTTCTCGTCACTCGTGTCTGAGATCATGAGCCTCGGCCAAAGTGTCTACGGCACGTCAACCGGCGAGTTCCAAGGCCTTCGCGCCGATCTCACGAGCGTCACAAACGAATTGCTCGGCAACGTGCAAACCGCGTTCAACGCTGTCGCCAACCCGGCAACCGATGCAGCCACGACGGCAGTTCAGACGCAAACCGACGTGCTCAGCGGACAGGGTGTCATTCAGATCGATCTTCTGAAGCAGATCGTGGCGAACACGACACCGGGCGGTGGCGGCGGTGGCGTCGTGAACAACACGAACGACGTGCTGACGAACTACGGCGGCTACAACGGCAAGATGATCGGCTTGGCATTCTAAATACGAGATGCCAGTCGATCCAACGCGCGCCGCGCTCGTCACGCGCGAACACCAATATTCGATCTACCAAGACACGAGCGTTCTGAGCCGGTGGCCGAACTCGCAACCTATCGTGCTCGACACGAACCTTGATGCGACGGCGGGTGACGCGCTGGCGTCGGCGACGTTCGCCGCCAGTAGCGCGGGGGCGAAGGTGTTTCAGGTCACCGTGGAGGGTGGCGCGTTCCTTGAAGATTTTGCGGACTCGCCGCCCCGGTTTACCGTCTACTTCGACAACCATCCAGCAGCGGGTAGCGGCAACACCTACACGGTGATCGGCGTCCAAATAGACCCGCTCGCGGATCGCACGATCTACACGGTGCGCGGATGAGCAACACGGTCTTCATCCGTCCGCTCAGCTTCACCGCCACGTCGTCAACGCCCGTTGCGGGCAGTGCGGCAAATCTCGCGGTCGATATGCCGTCGCTCGTTTGGCGCGGCGCGAGCGGCATTAGCAATATCATCATCGATCTTGGCGCGTCAGCCGTCAGTTACGACTATGTTGCCCTCATCGGGACCAACCTTCGTTCGACCGACAACGTGCAGGTTCAAACCGGCACGGCGGCAACCGGAACGGGTAGCTACAACAGCGGCCTCTTGACCGCTTGGACCGGCACCAAGCCAAGCGTTGCATCGGCTGTCGTCATCGTGCCTTTGCCCGCGACCCGCACCGAACGCTACGTGCGTATTGATATCACCTCAACGTCTAACCCGGACGGCTATGTTCAGATTGCCCGCGTCGTCATCGGCAAAGCAATGAAGACGGGCGGCATCGATGTTGATGCTGAAATGGGATTTGTCGATCAATCCGTTGTTACCAACGGCACCGGCTACACGACCGTTCAGGCACTTCCCGTGCTGACAAGCTGGAAGTTTTCGACCGGCTGGATTTCGGATGTTGATTGGCGACAGACTTTTGCGCCCTTCATGCAAGCCGTTGGCATCAACGGCGCTTTCCTGTTCATCGTTGACGATGGCACGCCCGCAAACTGGCAAACCGATGCGGTGTTCGGACGCTTCACGACCAAGACGGCGGGCAAGAGCGAGTTCTATAACGCGTGGCGGATTGAAGCGACCGTGACCGAACTCGCGCCATAACGGCGAAAGCGCACCTCAGCTAAATATGGGGTGCGTAATCTCCTTCTCGAAATCTCCGCGATCAACCCTTCTACGGGTCTCACAACACCGGTCCGCATGAGCGCCGCGTGGGCGTCGCCAAAGGGCGTCTACGTCAACTCGCTCGAATGGAAGCCCGCGATCATCTCGGGTCCGCAATTCAGCCTCTCTTGGTTCAAGGATCGGCAGCCTCAGCCGCTCGGCGTCAGCTACGGACAAGTCAGCTTCGCCATCGACAAGGCCTTCGCCAACGACCAGTGGTTGAGCCTCAATTTCGACGGCGCACTTGCGACCCTTTGGGTTGGTAACGACGGCGACGCTTTCGCTTCCTATCGGCAGATTTGGACCGGCTCGCTCGGGCAGATTGTGCGGGACGATGATCGCACCGCGCACGTCGTCTTGCTCGGGCCGGAAGCGATCCTTGTCCGCGATCTCTTGTCCGCGACCTATGCGGGCACGGGCGGGGCGGAAGGTCCCTCATCCCTCATCGGAACCCTCAAGCCGTTCGCGATGGGCGCGTGCACGAACGTAACGCCCGTGCTCGTGGACGCGGTGAACCGCATCTATCAGGTGCACGCCTATGGCACGTGCGCGATCAATGCAGTCTATGAAGGCGCGATCTCGCTCGGCACCGCTGCCGCGACCGCGACCGACTATGCCAGCCTTGCCGCACTGACGCTCGCGGACGGGACGTGGGCAGCCGCGCCGAACGTCGGCATGTTCCGGCTCGCGGACGATCCAACGACGACTATCACCGCCGACGTAGGCAGCGCGAGCACGGTCGGTGCAATCGTGACCGCCCTCATGACGAAGGCGGGATTGTCGAGCGCCTTCATCGATTCCAGCGTCGCGACCGCGACGGCAGGCTATTGCCTCTACGCCAGCGACCAAGCGTCTATCCTTGATCTCATTCACGCGGCGGCGCTGTCGGGACGGCGCTTTCTCATAGCCGATTCCACGGGCAAGTTTCACCTCGCGACGCACACGAGCACGAAGACGGCGGGCACGCTTCGAAGCGACCGTTCGACCACGCCGCTCGTGCTTCCGGATACGATCACGCAAGCCGCCGTCACCGCGCCCGCATGGCAAGTCAAGGTCGGTCACACTCGCAATTGGACGCTCCAAACTTCGAGCGACATTCTGGCGGCGGTTGCCGAGCTTGGCGCGGATATCGACGCCGCTCAGGCGGCAGCCGATGCGGCTCAGACGACCGCGAACACAGCATCCGCCACAGCGAACGCGGCGACGGTTCGGCTCGCCAGCATGGCGAACGACAACGTGCTCGACCGCACCGACAAGCTTCAGGTTGTCCGCGATGTGACAGCCATCAATGCGGAAGTCTCGGGCATTCAATCGAGCGCGAGCGGCCTTGGCATCACGACCGAACTCACGACCTACAACAACGCCTATAGTGCCCTCATAACCTACCTGAGTGGCCTGAGCCCGGCTTACACCGACACCACGACCGACACCGCCATCGTCGCGAGCACATTCAACACGAAGTTCGGCGACTACTACACGGCGCGCCAAGCGCTCTTGAACAAGATCGCGGCGGTGTCGGCGACGCGTGCGAATTGGACGGGTGTCACGGGCACGCCGAACCCGATTGCCAATGTCACGAACACGACGGTGATCGACAACAGCAACATCACGATCACGGGCACCGGCCAAATCAACACCGGCTCGACCACGCTCACGCCGATCATCGATAACGGCAAGATCACGGTGAACGCGGGAACGCTCACCGGCATCGGCACGGCCAATGTCGTTGTGGATAACTCGAAGCTTGTCTTGAACGCGAACGGCGTCTTGATCGGCGGCGGTCCGGCCACCGTTCCGATTGACGCTCTTCAGATTGTCAACGGACCGGCTGTGGCCGGTGCGACGAAGAACATCGTCACGACCGGCACGACGGCCCCGGCCAGCCCGACAAACGGTGACGTGTGGAATGACACAAGCACCTCCCCGGCGACGGTGAAGCTTCGCGTTGCCGGTGCTTGGGTTGTGGCGTCAAACTATGTCACCGGAACGGCGCAAATCGCCGACACCGCCAATCTCGGCAACACCGCCATTTGGACGAGCGTCGGCTCAAGACCAACCGAATTGATCGATGGCCGCATCGCGGCTGGCCTTGATGCGACCGGTCAAGTTGCCCGGCGCGTCCCCTCGACTTTTCTTGGCGACGTGTCGGCATCGAACGTCGTGCTCGATCCCTACTTCAACGACAACCCGACAAGCTGGACGCTCTACAACTACACGGCGGGCAACACCGCTATTCAGTTCAGCACGAACGCAACCGCGCTCGCCCAAATCGGCACCACGAAGGCGATCCGGCTCATCGCCGGACAGGGGGCGGCGTTTGCCCTGAGTGCTCAAACGACCGTGCCAATCAATGGCACTTACAGCGCGAGCGCTCGGTTTTACGTGAAGGCGGGCTTTTATGGCGCGGTCCAAATGTCGTGCATCTTCTATGATGCGACGGGCACGCAACTCGACCAGACGAACACCTACGCGTTCAATCTGACCTCAGCGACCGCGATCACGGCTGACACCGTGGTTGATGTCAGCACGGCGATGAAACAAGCACCGTCCGGCACGGCAAAGGTCGCGTGGAACCTCTACGGCTCGGCAACGGGCGGCGACCTTTACTTCGGCTTGCCCCTCATTCAGCGGGCGACCACGCCGGGTAATGCGGTGCTCGGCGACACGACAAATTTCGTCCCCGATCCCGACTTCCTTGATCCCGCGACCGCTTGGAAGATCACCGGCAGTTGGCAGAAGCTCGTCAACAGCACCAACGGCAAGGGCGCGGGCAAGAACAAGATCAGGGGTAGCCTTGCGCAAGCCTTCACGCTGACCTCAACACCTGTCACGTGCGTGCCGAACACGTCGGTCACCGCGTCGATCTATCGCGAGAAGGTGAGTGGCACGACGGGAGGCTTGAACGGCGCAGTCTATGCGGCGGACTCCACCGGCGCGTTCCTCGCCTACATCGGGTTCTTCATGCTCGACAGCGTGGTTGGAACGGGCCGCGTATCAGTCATCGGCAAGACCCCGGCGAACACAGCATCTGTCGCGATGTTGATCTACAACTACAGCGGCGGCGGCGACGTGAGCTTCGATCTCAGCGAACCCGTAATCCGCTTCAATACCGTTTCGGGCGGCAATCTCGTTCGGGCCGATGGCACGACCGTGCTCAACGATGCTGCCATCGTTACGGCCTCGGGAACGGCTGCCTTCGTGAACGGGCAAGGTCCGCTCGCGACGGCCACGAGCGTTGCGCCCGGCTACCTCGCAATTGGTGACACGTCGAACATGGTGCTCGACCCGGACTTGAAGGACGCGACCTCTTGGACCTTCGCGTCAGGCTCGACCAACACGGTGACTTCGACCGTGCTCGCCAACCTTGGTGCACGGTCCGCGCTCAAGGGCGCGGCCACCACGACCAGCGTCACCGACGCGAAGCTCGTGAAGCCGTTCACGGTCGAAGCCAACGTGACCTATACGGCGTCGGCCCGCGCTTACATCGCGACCGGCGACAACTACTATTCGCGTTTGCAGTTCATCCCGATGGACAAGTCGGGAGCCGACATTTCGGTGTCCGGCAACAACTTCGTTGTCGATTATCGTCCGGCTATAGTCGGCGGCAGCGGTGCCACGAGCGACCAATATCTCACCTTCACCGTGGCGCTGAAAATGCCTTCGAACGCCGTTCAGGCTCGTATTGAGTTGGATCACGGGCACTCGGGCGGCACGCCGACGGGATCGCCGACGTGGGCGGTGCCGCGCGTGCAACGCCAATACACCCCCGGCTTGCTCGATATTGGCAGCACCGTGAACATGGTTCCCGATCCCGAATTTCGCGACGTTGCGTCGTGGAGCGGGCTCGGCGGAAGCCAATATCTCGCGGTCCTGCCGAACACGACGGCAGGCGAAGGCTCGGGCCTGAACAAAATCCGCATCACCCCGGATGGCACGAACGTCTATCCGTGCTGGATCACGAGCAAAAAGGTGCCGGTCGAAGCGGGCAAGTCCTACTTCGCGAGCATCTACATGAAAGTCGTTTCGGCCGGGACGGCTGGCGTGATGCGGGCATGGGTTGAGTTCTTCAACTCGGCAGGCACGTCGCTCGGCGCTACCGACATTTGGTATAACACGGGCACCACGAACGGGCGTCAATCGGTCATCATCAAGGCACCGGCCAACGCCGCTTTCGCCAACATGGCAATCATCGGCGGCTATGGCACGACGCGCGTGTGGGAAGTCTCCGAACCGATCTTGCGCCCGATCATGTCGCTCGGCGCAACGGTCACACAGGGCGACGGCACGACTTTGCTCACCGACGCGGCGGCGATCACTTCCGTCGGCACGGCGGCTTACATCGCCAATCAGGGCACGGGTGCGACCGCGAACAACATCGCTGGGCTCAACGCGACCGAAGGGGCGAAGTTTGCCGGTATCGAAGCCGGTGCTTCCAACGATACCTCGCTTCGTAATCCCGCGATCCTGAACCGGCCCGAGAAGCAACAACTCATCGTTGATGAGGCAGCGCGGGATAGCCGGTGGAAGCAACTCCTCGGGCGTCTCAGCGATCTCGGCATTGTCGGCACCGCGCAAAACCTCGTCTTGCAGTCGGAAAATTTTGGCACGACGTGGAGCGGCGGCACCGTCACCGCAAATGACATGGCGGACCAAGACGGCGACGTGATCGCCGACAAGGTTGTGCTCGGCGCGAACGGCACCATTCAGCAATTTAACGTCGGCGCTGCCGGATCGAACTACGTGGCCGACGTGTGGGCATACTCCACGACCTCAGTCACAGTGAATTGGGGGCTCTACGATAACGTAAGTGGCGGACAGTATGTCAGTCAGACGATTCCGGCGAACACGTGGACGCTCTTGCGGAAGTCGGCAACGTTCGGGGCGGGATCGACCGACCGCCGATTGCAGTTCATTGCTCCCGCCAGTGGCGCAACCGTGTGGTTGTCAAAGGCGCAATTGCGGCTTTCAAGTTATCCGCCCCTCTATGCGGCGACCACGACCGCGACCTACACGAACGCATCGGGCAACTCGACAATCGACGCGGCGGTGCTCGCGCGCGATACTCAGCGCACTTATCGCAACGGACTGTCACCGGCTTGGAATGATGCCACTCAGGAAACGACCTTTGTCCGGGCGACGTGGCAATCGAACCTTTCCGCCTATCTGGCCTCGCTCGATAGTCTCGACCGTCTAATCAGCGTGACGGACTCGACGCTCGCGACGTGGGCGGCGATTACCGGCACGGGCAAGCCCGCAGACGGGGCGACCGTGGGCGCAGTGTGGGGCACCAACCTCAGCGGGCGACCGACGAACATCGCGGCGCTCACTGGCACGGAGGTAATCCGAAACGACGCGATCACCGTTGATGCATCTGGCTTGCTTCAGGGGATCGGCACCGCGAGCGTGCCAGTCGATAACACCAAGCAATTGTGGACTCAGGTTGTCAGCCGTCCGCTCAATCTGAGCGATCTCGACGGCACGGCGAACGCCAAGCTGAGTGGCATTCAGGCGAACGCGACTGTCGGCGCAACGTGGGGCGTGAATATCGGCAGTCAGCCGACCAGCCTCAGCGGGATCAATTCGACCGAAGGCACGAAGCTCGGCGGCATCGCGTCGGGCGCGACGAAGAACATCGTCACGACAGGTTCAACAGCCCCGTCATCGCCTGCCGATGGCGATGTGTGGAATGATACCAGCACCACGCCCGCGACCGTGAAGCTTCGTGTGTCGGGCGCTTGGGTCACGGCATCAACCAACGTCACCAACACGAACCAAATTACAGATGGTGCCGGGCTGGGCACCACGGCGGTTTGGTCGAGCGTCAGCGGCACCGGAAAACCCGCCGACAATGCGACGGTCGGTGCCGTGTGGGGAACCAACCTGAGCGGGCGTCCGGCCAATCTGGCGGCACTCGTCGGCACTGAGGGGATCAACAACGCCAATCAGCTTTGGAGCGATGTGTCCGGCACGGGCAAACCCGCCGATAACGCGACCGTGGGCGCGGTTTGGGGAACCAACCTCAGTGGACGCCCGGCCAATCTCGCTTCGCTGAGCGGTAGCGAAGGCATCCTCAACAGTGGCGTGACAATGGCGGCAAACGGCACGCTCATCGGTGCCGGTGGCGGTGCCGTGGCCTATGACAGCCTTCCGAACGGCTCGACCTACGGCAAGATTTTGCTGAGCGAATTGTCGAGCGGTGCGCACAAGCTTGGTGTCGCCGGTTCCGGCGCGATCCTTGGCGATCAACGCAATATCCCGGCCATCACGTCGCTCAACATGCGCTCACGCTTCAGCGGGCAGACTGTCAGCTATTCGGCATCGGCGGGCTCACCCGCTACGGCGACGATCTCAGTGAGCGCCTTCACCGCGCTCATGGGATCGGCGTCGATCTCCTACGGTGCGACGAGCGTCAGCGTCTCGGGCACGGGTGGTTCGACCGCGAGCTATTATCTCTACTTCGATGACGTTGGTTACACGGGGGGCACCAAGACCCTCGTTGCCACCACGAACCCCAACGATCTCTTCTCGAACAACTCGCGCGTGTTCGTCGGGTCGGTCGATATCACGTTCCCAACGTCCGGCACTGGTGGGGGCTCGGGCGGCGGTGGCGGCGGTGGCGGCTGTGTGGACGAAGAGTCGTGGATCGCGCTTCTCGATAGCCTCGTGCGGGCGCGTGAGGTGTGCGAGGGCGATCCGGTCGAATGCGCGACTGCCGATATGTCGGACGCTCGCACGGTCGTCATTCCGTGCACGCTCATGCCAACCCGGTTGCAACCGTCCTACCGTCTCACCACGGCGAGCGGTGCGACCGTGATCGCCAGCGCGAGCACGCCGATGACTCTTCGCGATCTCAGCACGACTTGGGTGCCGGACATGCTCGGGCACGAAGCGCTCGTGAAGCGTGACGGGGTTCTGACGTGGGAGGAAGTGGTCGCGGTCGAGTTCGTCGGGCTTCGCCGCGTGGTGCTCATAGGCGTCAACGACGGCATGTATTTCGCTGGCGAGCACGCGGAAGCGATGATCGCGACGCACAACATCGTGTCGAAGGACTTGCAATAAATAGCTCATGGCATTCACCGTATCCGAACAGCGTGCCGGGCTCGCTTCCAACGAAACTCTTGTGGACCTTGATGACGGACATTGCATCGCCGTCGCGGTCGAGCCGTCATGGCTCGCCAACGGCAGCGGTGTCGCGATCCGGGCAAGCGCTCGCTGGGTTGATAGCGATGGGCAGACGCACACGTGCCCGGCTGGGCAGCATGTCGAATTGACCTTCTCGCACACAGCCGATGCCGCGTCAGTCGAGCGTCACGGGCTCGCGGCGTTGTCAAAGGAGGTTCTGTTACTCGTGCTCGGCGAAGCACCGACTTTGGTCGATCACGACAACGAAGATGGCACTACTCACTCGGCACCGATCATCGCGTTTGGCGATGACGTGCGGTTGAACGCGTCGGTGCGTCGCGCAATCGCCGTGGTGGGCGCGGTCGGCACGATCAACGCCGGGTCGGTGCTCGGCTAAATATCATCATGAGAAACTTCGAAACGCTCTTCGACGCCGCTCAGGCGGTTCGCAACTTCACCATCGATAAGCCTGAGGGTTGCCCGGATGCGATCTTCGAGCGCCTTCGCACGCAATCGATGGACCTTGTGGCATGGGAACAGACCCTTCGTGCCATTTACGACGCGGATCGCGGCGCGGGCGATGCCGACTCCGTGGGGCCTGAGTTGATGCAAATTGCGGCGGCGGCGCTCTGTGTCTTTGCCGTCTCGGGCTTTCTCGTGATCGGCAAGGACGGGACGGCAGCGCGGATGCGTCTCGCGCTCTTGCGCGATGCCGGTGAGCCCGCTCCGGAAGGTATGGCATGGCCGGACCCGGAAAACGATCCGGCTAAGACCTTCATTCCGCCACCGCCCGAGCCGCCCGCGCTCTAACCGCTAAATGACGCTCCGGGAGGGCTGGGGGCTAAATATGTCATGTTCAACAAGCTTCGCGCCGGGATCGGCCACCTCGTTACCTACCTTGAAAACCGCCTTTTAGAGCGCTCGACATGGGTTGGCTTTGGCGGTGCTGTCGCGGCTGCCGCCGCACTCTCTCCGCCGCTGAGCTACATCGGCATGGCGTGCGGTATGGTTGCGATGTTGGTGCCCAATCCGGGCAAGCCCGAATGAGCATCATGCCGCCCGACGGCACTCCGTTGGACATGCGCGACCTTCTCATTCGTCTTGACCAGCGTGTCGCGGACGGCTTCGATAACATGAACAAGGGCTTCGCCGAGCAAAAGCGCGAGACGGACGCACTCAAGGTCCGCGTGACCGATATCGAGCGCGACCTTGGGGATCGCCCCATGTTGAAGGCTCAGCACTTCAACCTCGTGACCCGCGTTGACGATCTCGAAGACGCACACGCGGAAGTCTCGGGCGCGATCAAGGCAACTCGGCTTTGGGGAGCGGTGATCGTCGGCGTGATCGCCGTGCTCGGCTACCTTGGCCTCACGGTGGAATTGCGCTCGGCTCAGCCGGTTGCCACGTCCAAGACCGTCCAAACCGTGACAGTCCCAACCGGCTAAAATAATTTAATCGGCGGATTTGCCGAATTGCGAAATCGCTTCACGAGGGCGATTTTGGTGCACCAAACGAGTTATTCGTGCGCGCCGCGCTTTACCGTCATCATGGGTCAATTTGGTGCTCTTGACGCCTGAAGGCTCAGGGCTATTTCGCCCCCGTCGTCCGGCTCAGATGCGTTGCCGGGCAATCTCGCCAAACACCACGGCGCATTCGCGACACGGGTAGGCAGCGACGGTGAACCATCGGTGCACCGCCAACGCTGACAACCAACGTGGGGTGTGTCATGGGCAACCAATCCGCCGATCAATGGCGTTCGTTCATCTACAGTCTTCGGCAGTCGGTTGACGCCGGATATCCGCCCGAGCCGGGATTTCAGGGTCGGGCGGGCAAGCTACGGATAAGCTACGCACCGCGCGGTGACGACATGGGCGAATGGACCCTGAGCGGTGCCGGGTGGCGAGCAAGAGTGTTTGAGCGCTGGCAGCCGGAGGAAGGTGACGCGCTGTCTGAGGTGGAAGATGTTAGCGCGGTGATGCTCGCTGGCGACGAAGCTTCGGCTTTCGCCGAGATCGCGGCATTGGCTGAGGTGCGGGTTTCGGTCGGATTTCGCAATCGCGCCATTTCGAAGCGCTCGACCTACCACTTTGAGCGCGAAGAGCGGGTCGGCGAAATCGAGATCATCGAATGATGCGCGCGCCGCTCACCCCGGACGAACTTGACACCGCCGACGAAGCGGCGCGCGAGCGGGCGCGTCGCCAGTTCGCACAGGTCCGGGCGCACACCGAAACCTTGGCGACGGTTAAACGGCTCGTGGACGCGCTTTGGAGCGATGACGATGCCAGAGACTGAGCAAGAGCGGCATGACAAAGCTGTCGATCTAATCGAGCGATGGAAGCGCGAGCGGGAGGAAGAACGCGAGCGCGCCGATCCATGGCGGCGTTTCCTTCGTGCGCGAAAAGAGGGAGATCGGCCTAAATAGCGTGTGATCGCCGATGACTTTCGAGCCGAATGGGATGCCGCCAGCAACGAAGACCTCAAGGACCGGGTGTTTCGCACCTACAGCCGGGCCTTCGTGTGGGAGAATTCGCGCCGGGAAATGACGCCCCGACTCATATGGCGTCCGTCGCGATTGGACGAACACTTACCCGATCCCTTCCGGCCATGCTGGCACGCGATAAGCGATGACGACTTGGCCGATCTCGAAACCGCGCTCATCGCGGCGCGTCGCGCTGCCCGAAAGATTGCGGCGCGACGGGGCGCAACGCGATGACGCCCGGCCAACTCGCGATCCTTGAGCGCACGACCGACCCGGTAAAACGGGAGGTGTTACGGCGCTTGTTCGAGAAGGCCGGTGACGCGGCCAACCTCGCGGTCGAAACGAAACCTATCGCTTTGGTGCTCGACCCGGACGCCGAGCGGGCTCGCCGGAAGTGGCGGACCTAAAGCGCCTTGGTAACGATCCGCACGCGCGGGTTGAGACGAAGCTGAGACTCGTTCACGGCCTCAGTTCCGAACGATAGCGCTCCGGCAGCGTGCATCCCGCCAGACTTGATGAGATAGAACCCGTCGGCGGTGTCCATATCCATCGTGGTGCCGAGTCCGCTATTGATGAGCACTTCGACCGGCGCGTTCATGGGATCGCCCGACGTGATGTTGAGTTGGTTGCCATCGCGGCTCGTGAAATACCGCTTGTCAGTGTCGCGGCTCCGCTCGACCGTGATCTTGAGCCCGATGATCTTGTCGGTGTTTGCGGCCACGAGATCGGTGAAGCGCTCGGCGTTGGTCGCTGAGACGACGCCCGTATAGACGATGACTGTCTTGATCCCGGACGCGGCACGCTTGGGAACCGGTTTGCGGGCATCTGCCCCGGCTGAGATTACCGAAAGCGCGATAGCCGCCGCTAATCCGAACCGCCGCATTCCAACCCCCCGGTAATTTTATGCCTTGCCCACGAGCTTGTCGTGAAGGTCGCTGATCGCTTCGTTCAGCTTTTCCGACCGTTCAATCAAGCGTTGCTTCGCCTCGTCCAGTTGGGGATCGCTGAACTCGCCGGGGTAGGCCATGAGCGCGCCATTCACTTCGCGGTTCGCGATGGCCTGAATTTGCCGGTGGGCGACACCAAGCATGCCGTCGAGAATGTCCATCTGCTGAATGATGGCGTTGCGCTCTGCCGGGGTCATGGCTGCCTCTCTGAAATCGGTGCCCGCACGAGGAATCGAACCCCGGACATCCACTTTACAAGGGTGGCGCTCTACCAACTGAGCTATACGGGCAGGCCTTCGCCATTAGCCGTCAGCTTCGAACTCGCCAAGACCTCGCGTGCCCGCGTCGGCGTGCCCGCGAACGATTTGTGCCCGTATTGTGCCCTTGAACGGAAATCGGCTTTGTGCCACTCCCAAGAAACGGCGGTTTTCTGCCGTTTCAGTGGCTTGGTTTTCGGCTTGGCCGTTTGTTTACAAAACCGCTGCTCTACCAGCTGAGCTAAACCGGCATCCGCCGCCCCAATGCGTCAGGGAACGCCGAAGGTCCAGCCTTCGGTACGGGCGATTTCGTCGGTCAGCCCTGCTGGCGTCCACAAATCGGGCCGATCGGCGTTAGCGCGCAGCCAAGCCGAGGCCATAATTGCGTCGGTCGCATGGTCGTCGTAGCGGGCGAGCGGGGCATGGGGTCGCGAGCCTAGCGCGAGTAATGCATCGTCCAGTGCATCGCGCGTGCGCAACTTGCTCAGGCCCTTGCGCAAACCGGCGGCCCGCGCGGCGATGGCGGTGTAGATTTCGACGATCGTCATGCCCTTCGCCGGCACCGCGTCGAACGGCCACACGGCAATTCGTCCGTCGATGTGGTGGAGCAGCCGCATCCCCGCGAAGCTCGCCTTGGCGACCTGCGCCGCGCCGATCGCGTCGTAGACGGTCGTCGTCTTGCCGAAGCCCATCGCATTGTGGGCCGCCTCCGCGCGGCGGAAATGGAGGAAATCGGTCTTGGTCCCATCTGCAGCGCCGAGGTAGAAATGTATCCCGCGCCGGCTGTCGAGAAACGAGGCCGCGCCCAGGTCCTCGTCGGGACTGTTGGCATCGACATACGCCCAGAACGCGCGAGCATCGGTCTGCGTGCTCTCGCCGGGGAGATACGCGCCGCGTTCGACGAACGGCGCGCAGAAGCTCATGTCGAACCCGACCAGCATCGATTCGGCACGATGCGCGAGCAGCCAGTCGAGGATCGCGGTGCGCGACCACACGCCGCCGGGTGGGTAAACCAGCATTGGTGCGGCGTCGCCCGCGCCGCACACTGCCAGCGCGATGCCCTTGTGCCGGCTGCCCTTCGCGCCCGACCAGTCGATCGCGGCGAAGCGCGTGAAATGGGTCATTTCTTGCGCGGCTTGACCGGCTTCTTCGCCGCGACCCAGTCGCGCGACCGCTCGATCATCGCCTTGACGCGCTCGGGATCGGCGCTACCGTAGCGCACCAGCACGCCTTCCCAGCCGACATAATGCGGGGTCTGCCAGAAGGTGCCGGGGTCGGTTTCCTTGAGCATCTCGATCGTGTCGAGATCGAGCGCGATTCCGAACGAGGTGTCCGCCTCGTGGCTGGGGAACACGAACGATCGGCCGTTCGCGGCGATCTTGACCGACGGCTTGCCGTAGCTCGTGCCAGGTTCGGTGCCGGACAGGGTCAATGCATAGGCGACGGCTTCATCCCAGCTATTCATGGTCGCGTTTCCTCAGCCCGTCCCAATACGCCAGCCGGTCCTGAATCCGCTTCTCGAAACCCCGATCGGTCGGCGTGTAGAAGGTCTGCGGCGTCATTTCGTCGGGCCAGTAATTGTCGCCCGAAAAGCCGTGTTCGGTGTCGGGATCGTAGGTGTAACCCTTGCCATAGCCGATGTCCTTCATCAGCCTGGTCGGCGCGTTGAGGATGTTCTGCGGCGGCATCAGCGATCCGGTGTCGCGCGCCGACTTCCATGCCGCGCCCATCGCCCTGTAGCTCGACACCGATTTGGGCGCGGTCGCGAGGTAGAGGCACGCTTGGACCAATGCGAGCTCGCCCTCCGGCGAGCCGAGGAATTCATACGCGTCCTTGGCCGCGAGGCATTGCACCAGCGCGTTGGGGTCGGCGAGCCCGATGTCCTCGACCGCCATCCGCACCAGCCGGCGCAGCACGTAAAGCGGTTCCTCGCCCGCGGTCAGCATTCGCGCGAGATAATAGAGCGCCGCCTGCGGGTCGCTGCCGCGCACCGCTTTGTGGAGCGCGGAGATCAGGTTGTAATGCCCCTCCCGGTCCTTGTCGTAGACCGCGACGCGGCGCTGCAGGAAGGCCGACAGCCCGGCCGGGTCGAACGGCTCTGGCAGGTCGACCGAGAACAATGTCTCGGCCTGGTTGAGCAGGAAACGCCCGTCGCCGTCGGCGCTCGCCACCATCGCGTCGCGCGCCTCGGGGGTGAGGGGGAGGGGGCGGCCCTCCATCTCCTCGGCGCGGTCGAGCAATTTACACAGCGCGGCGTGGTCGAGCCGATGGAGGATCAGCACCTGCGCGCGGCTGAGCACCGCGGCGTTGAGTTCGAAGCTGGGGTTTTCGGTGGTCGCGCCGACCAAGGTGACGGTGCCGTCCTCGACATAGGGCAGGAAGCCGTCCTGCTGCGCTCGATTGAAACGGTGGATCTCGTCCACGAACAGGAGCGTGCGCTTGCCGACCTTGGCGAACTCGCGCGCCTCGGCGAACGCTTTCTTGAGATCGGCGACGCCCGAGAACACCGCGCTGATCGCGACGAAGCGCAACCCCACCGCGTCGGCAAGCAGGCGCGCGATCGTCGTCTTGCCGGTGCCGGGCGGTCCCCACAGGATCATCGACGACAGCCGTCCCGCCGCGACCATCCGCCCGATCGCGCCGTCGGGGCCGGTCAAATGCTCCTGGCCGACCACGTCCCCCAGCCGCCGCGGCCGCAATTTGTCGGCGAGCGGCGCATTCTCGTGGATCGTGTCGGGAGCGGCTTCGGGTTCGAAACCGGCGAAGAGGTCGGCCATGCGAGCGAAGATAGGCGCTCTCGCGCGCGAATCCCACCCGCCGCGACGGCGGCATAATTCTTTAAGATATATCTTGACTCAGTCAAGCTGCGATATATCTTAGGGCCATCGTGATCGGGAAAGGACTTCCACGAGTGTTTATGTATTTCGAAAGGGGCGGCCGCGGCTGCCACCCCGGCATGCGCCACGCGATGCGCGGCGGCTGGGGGCATCATGGGCGCCATTGGGGCGGTCGCGGCGGTCGCGGCGAGGGCCGCTCGCGCCGCATGTTCGACGGCGGCGAGCTGCGGCTCGTGCTCCTCAAGCTGATCGCCGACGAACCGCGCCACGGCTACGATTTGATCCGCCAGATCGAGGAGCTGACCGGCGGCGCCTATGCCCCGAGCCCGGGCGTGGTCTATCCGACGATCACCCTGCTCGACGACATGGGCTTCATCGCGCAGCAGCAGAGCGAGGGCGCCAAGAAGGCGTTCGCGATCACCGAAGCCGGCACCGCCGAGCTCGACGCGAACGCCGAGCAGGTCGCGGCATTGATGGCGCGGCTGACCGCGCTGGGCGAAGAACGGCAAAAGACCGATTCGACGTCGGTGCGGCGGGCGATGGGCAACCTCCGCGAGGTCCTGGTCAACCGGCTGAGCGCGGGCGACGTCGACGAAGCGACGCTCCACGAGGTCGTCGCGCTGATCGACGAAGCCGCGCAGAAGATCGAGCGGCTGTAAGCTACCGACCCTCTCCCGTTGGGAGAGGGTCGAGCCGCGCAGCGGCGAGGGGTGAGGGCAGGGTCGAACCGTTATCGAACCTCACCCTCCCGTCGCTTCGCTCCTCCTTCCCTCTCCCAACGGGAGAGGGAATTTAAGGAATCCTCATGACCATATCCGCGACCGCCAGTGTGCCGACCACGAGCGCCGGCAAATACCTCCAACAGCTGTGCAAGCACTGGCAGCACAATCTGACCGTTGAATTCACCCCCGATCACGGCACTGTCGTCTTCCCGAAGGAGGCGCGCGGCGCCGATTGGCCCGGCGATGCGCTCGTGACGTTCGATGCGGGCAATGCCGCGCTCGACGTGCGGATCGATGCGAGCGCCGACGGCCAGCTCGACGCGCTGAAGGGCGCGGTTGCGCGCCACCTCGATCGCTTCGCCTTCCGCGAGGCGCCTCTCACATTCGACTGGCGATAGTTCTATCCCAGGAACGTGCTCAACACATCCGGGTGGAAGCCCAGCTTGGCGAACCCGCATACGCCCATGAAGATGCCGAACGCGCCGAAGAACCACGATCCGAATAGCAGCATCTGACTTTCCGCCAGCGCGGCGACCGCGGCCATCGCGATCGCGGTGGAGATCGCGGCCTCGCTCGCGTCGAACTGGTCGTCGTGGACGTTGAGCGCATCGTAGTCGGCCGATTGCGCTTCGGCTTGCGCCTTCAGCTTGGGCGTCTCGGCCTGATACTTGGCGATCTCGGCATCGAGCCGCGCCAGCATCGCCGCCGCCTCGGGCTTGCCCGCCGCGAGCACCGCGATCTGGTCGCGCGAGGTTTGCGAGATATGTAGCTTGGTTCGCGTCGCCTGATATTCGTTCCAGCTGTCGACCGAATCCGCCTTGGCCTGCTGCATCGTCTGGACCAGGTTGCCGTCCTTGATGTTGCACAGCCCCGTGAAGATCGAGAGTATCACGACGGTGAGGGCGACCAGCCGGTTGAGCCGTTTGTCCTTGGCTTCGGCGCTGACTTCGATGTCCATCGGTTTACACTCCTCTACTCAGGCGGCGGCGTAACGCTCCGCGGTTGCGCGGATCAGCGCGATCATATTGGGGATGCCCTGCGTCCGGTTCGAGCTGAGCTGGTTCCGGAGATCGAACGGGGCGAGCGCGGCGTCCACGTCGGTGGCGAGGATCTCGACGGGCGATCGGTCCTGCACGGCGGTCAGTACCAGCGCGATGATCCCCTTGGTGATCGCGGCGTTGCTGTCGGCGAGGAAATGGAGCGTGCCGTCCTCACGGACGGTGGGATAGACCCAGACCGATGCCGAACAACCGCGGACCAGAGTGGCGTCGGTCTTGAGCGGGTCGGGCATGTCCTCGAGGCCGCGGCCCAGGTCGATCAACAGGCGATAGCGGTCGTCGGCGTCAAGGAATTCGTATTCGTCCTGCAGGTCGGTGAGGGATGGCATCGCCGCGCTATAGCGCGCGGCCGGGCCAAGCCAACCCGCCGCGGTAGGAATGGATCAGAGATCCACCCCCGACGCGATCGCCTCGAGCTTGCGGATGCGTTCCTTTAGATCGGCGATCTCGATCCGCGCGCTGGCGTTGGGCAAACTGGGCCCGTCGGCCTGGCTATGCTCGCCGAACGCGGACAGTTCGCGTTCCTTGAGGCTGAGCCAGCCGCGCCAGCCGGCGAGCCCGGCCAGGCAGACCATGCCGAGACCGGCCAGGCTCGCGCCCGCCATGGTGAGGTAGAGGTTGGGGTCGGTCATGACAGACGTCTCCATTCTTGTCGGGCGGCCGCGTCAGCGGTCGGTGTTGCGCAGCTTCTCGATCTCGCGGTCGAGGGTGCTGCTAGTGTTGGTGTCGGTGATCACGCGTTCGAGCACGGCGATCCGCTCCTTGAGGCCACGAATGTCCTCGCGCAGCTGGCGGTTTTCGGCGACCACGGCGCCGTCATGCGGTTCGTGATCGTCGGCTGACTTGCGGTGGCTCAGACCGAACACCGCGTTGATGATCGTGCGGACGACGGCACCGACCGTAATGATGGCGACGATCGCGATGACCATTTCGAAGGGGTTCATGGGGAGGGTTCCCTAATAGCGTCGGTGGTTATTCGGCGGGCTGGATCTGCGCCTCGCGCATCGCGCGGCGGCGGGGGCGATCGACCCGTTCGGTCAGCCAGACCGCGATGCCCGTGGGGATCGCGACGATGGCGGTGAAGATGATCAGTCCCATTGGTCTTGTCCTCAATTGAGCGGCGCGGGTTCGTCGCGCAGCTTTTCGATTTCTTCCGCGACGTCGATGCCGCGGTCGGTGACGATGCGTTCGAGCACGCGCATCCGTTGTTCGAGCCGCTCGGTCTGCGCCGCGTACTGCGCGGCTTTTTCGGCGACCTTGTCCGACTGGATCTCGAGCTGGCGCTGGCGGTACGCGAACCAGGGCTTCACGAAGACGCCGCCGACAATCGCGAGCAGGCCGCAGCTGATGCCCAGGATCGGGATGAGGAGGGGATTGATCATCGATTTACCTTTCAGTCGCGGCTGCGCAGTTCGTCGATCTCGCGGCTCACACGCTCGGCCGGGTCGGTGGCGATCCGTTCGAGCACCCGCAGGCGCTCCTCGAGCCGCCCGATCTGGCCGACCAGCTTCTCGTTTTCGTTCGAGAGCAGTTCGACCTTGCGCTGAGCTTCCAGCTCGCCGCTATCGACGAAGCCGTTGCGGCGATTGTTGCGGCGGGTCTGGCGATCCTCCAGCGGATACCCGTGCCTGGCGCGGATCGACATCTTGATGATCCCACCCACAATGCCCATCGCGATGATCGCCAGGACGAAGAGTTGACCGTCGTGCACTTTCTTTCTCCCTGATCGGCCGCGTTCAGCGCAGGCTGTCGATTTCGTGGGCCAGCCGCTTCGGCCGGTCGGTGACGATCTCCTCGAGCGCCGCCAGCCGGCGGCCCATCTCGGCCCGTTCGCGGTGCAGGAGCAGCACTTCTTCGGACGGCTGGGCCGGCGCTTGTTCGAGGGCGCGCAGCGCCTTGCGAACCTTGCGGTTGGCGAACCACTGGATGGCCAGCGTGGCGCTCACCCCGAACAGCGTGCCCATGATCAAGAAAGGTGTCGGATCCATGATTATTCCCTTTATCCCCGGTCGCGCGCTCAGCGCAGGCTGTCGATTTCGTCGGCCAGCCGGCTGTTGCGGCTGGTGTAGAGCGTCTCGATATCGGCGAGCCGGCGATCGAGGTCGCGGAACTTGGAGCGGACTTCGCTCGTGGTGCGCGACGGGTTGGTGCGCACGCCCTGCCAGAACTTCGCGTCCTCCGGGCTCTCGTACAGGCCGAACGGCTTGCACGGGGCGATCCAGGCGGTGATGAAGTAGGCGGGGATGACCCAGCCCGAGGTGATCAGCGCCAGGATGACGGTGCCGACGCGGACGACGGTGACGTCGAAGCCGGTGTAATCGGCGATCCCCGCGCAGACCCCAAGGAACTTCTTGTTCTGCTTGTCGAGGTAGAATTTGGTGCGGCTGGCGGACATCTCAGTTCCTCCGGGTGGTGGGGTTGTATTCGGCCGGGTCGGCGGCGAGCGGCATGCCCGACTTCCAGTCCGGGTGGTCGGCGGCGACGATGCGTTCGACCGTGGCGACGCGATCTTCGAGGCGGCGCGCGAGCGAGTAGAGCTCGTCGAGCAGTTTCTCGTCCTCGTTGGTGATCTTGGGCGCCTGCTTCCATTTGGTGACGTAGTGGAAGATCAGCCACGGGAGGCCGATGAACAGCATCCCGACGATCATGATGGGCAACAGAAACTCGTCCATGGCTTACGCCCCCTTCTTCATGCGGGCCTTGAGCGCGGCGAGTTCGGCATCTACCTTCTCGCTCGCTTTCAGCTCGGCCATTTCTTCCTCGAGCGTCTTGGGCTCGCTGCCCAGGCCGGCGGCTTCGGCGCGCCCCTCGGCCAGGTCGACCTGACGCTCCATCACGTCGAAGCGCGAGAAGGCGTCTGCCGTGCGACCGGCCGAATAGACCTCGCGGATGCGGAAGCGGTTGTTTGCGCTTTCGAGCCGGGTCGAGATCGACGACTGGCGGTTGCGCGCCTCGTTGAGCTTCTTCTGCAGCTTGGCGATATCCTCTTCCGACGCGCGTAGCGCATCGTCGAGCACGGTGATCTGCCCGGTCAGCTCGGCCGCCATGTCGGTCGCCTTCTGCCGTTCGATCAACGCCGCCTTGGCCAGGTCCTCGCGATCCTTCGACAGCGCCAGCTCGGCCTTCTCGGTCCAGCTTTCCTCGAGCTGGGTCAGCTTCGAGATATGGCGTCGCATCTCCTTCTGGTCGGCGATGGTCCGCGCGGCGGAGGCGCGAACCTCGACCAGCGTTTCCTCCATCTCCAGGATGATCATGCGGATCATCTTCGCCGGGTCCTCCGCCTTGTCGAGCAAGTCGGTGAAGTTGGCGGCGATGATGTCGCGGGTTCGCGAAAAAATGCCCATGTTGAAGTAACTCCTCGGAATTTACGCTTTACTGTGTTGGGACCGCCGGGCGGGCAGCAAGGGGGAAACCCGCCCGGCGGTGGGCGCCCATCAAAGTATTACTTTGATGGGGACCCGGCGGCCGTCACGCCCGGGGGGCGGCGGCAACCTGATGCGTCTGGGCCTGGGCCAGACCGGGGCCGAGCGCCGCCATCATCAGCGACGAACCGCACACCAACGTGCTGACAACCACCACGACGGTGCGGCCCAGACCATTCGAAAACTTGTCCATTGTCTTACTCCCTAGAATTGCGTTGCGCCGTTTTCCTTGGCGTTGCCGGAGTGATTGCAGCTAGCGTGCCAATTGCGAAAAACGGCGGAAATCCGCCATTTCTGGAGAAATCAAGTATAGAGGCTTGGCTTTTCGCTTGCCAACGGTTGGGAAAATACACCAAGTGTTGGGAATGGTAATGGAGCGCACCACGCAGGTCATCGGCCAGTCCGGCCCGTTTCTCGATGCGCTCGAGCGCGCGAGCCGCGCCGCCGCGCTCGATCGTCCGGTGCTCGTGATCGGCGAGCGCGGCACGGGGAAGGAATTGGTCGCGGAGCGGCTCCACCGCCTCAGCCCGCGCTGGGACAATCCGCTGATCATCATGAATTGCGCGGCCTTGCCCGAGACGCTGATCGAGGCCGAGCTGTTCGGGCACGAAGCGGGGGCGTTCACCGGTGCGACGCGCGCGCGGCCGGGGCGGTTCGAGGAAGCCGATGGCGGCACGCTGTTCCTCGACGAGCTCGGCACATTGTCGATGGCGGCGCAGGAGCGGTTGTTGCGCGCGGTCGAATATGGCGAGGTCACGCGGATCGGCGCGTCGCACCCGGTTCGCGTCGATGTGCGCATCGTCGGGGCGACCAACGAGAATTTGCCGGAGAAGGTCGAAAAGAACCAGTTTCGCGCCGATCTGCTCGACCGGTTGAGTTTCGAGGTTGTGACGCTCCCGCCGCTACGCGCGCGGCCGGGCGACGTTGGTGTCCTGGCCGATCATTTCGGTCGTCGGATGGCGGCCGAAATGGAGCGCGACTGGGAAGGCTTCGCGCCCGAAGCGATCGACGCGCTGATCGATTATCAATGGCCGGGCAACGTCCGCGAGCTACGCAACGTCGTCGAACGCGCAGTCTATCGCTGGGAGCAGCCCGGGCCGATCGCGCTGATCGAGTTCGACCCGTTCCAGTCGCCGCATCGCCCCGGCGTGGAGGAGGCGCCACGGCCCGCCGCGCCGGCGACCGCTCCCGCGCCGCCTTCGGTCGGCTCGGGCGAGGCCGAACCGGCCGATTTCAAATCGCGCGTCGCGCGGTTCGAACGCGACGTGCTCGCCAAGGCGCTCGCCGCGAACCGCTTCAACCAGCGCCACACCGCCGACGCGCTGGGCTTAAGCTACGACCAGCTCCGCCACGCGCTTCGCCGGCACGACCTGCTGCCGGGCGGATGACCGAAATGTCCAATACCGCGGCGCGCGCCTGTCGCATTGAAACGCCTGTGTTTTAGCGTTGGCAGGGGGCGACGATGATCGGTTTGGTGGCGTTGTTGGGATTGGCGATGGGCGGCATGGCCGCGGACGGCCCGGTCAAGAAATATGACGGCGGGTGGGACCTCTACAAGAATTCCGACAATTGCGCGTTGCTGCGCTCCTACGCCGGCGACACGACGTTTCGCGTGGCGTATTACCCGAAGGAGGACACCGCGCGCGTGTCGGTGATCGACGGCGCATTGCGCGGCGTCGTCGACGGCGGGGACTATCAGTTCCAGCTCTATTTCGTGAACGGCGACGCGGTCGACAAGGGATGGGGCACGATCAAGCTGAAGGGCATCAAGTTTCAGGACCTCGGCTCGGGCTACAAGTTCGCGGTCAGCGGCAAGACGTTCCTGGCCGACATGCGCAAGAACAAGCTGTTGGGCATCATGGACGGCGATAAGGTGGTCGAGAGCCTGAAGCTCGACACGCTATCGGATGCGCTCGTTGGGCTGGAGGCTTGCTCGCTCGGCGTGGGATAGTTTCGCGGGGTGAAGAAAGGGGCGTCGTCCGGTCGGCCGGGCGGCGCCTTTTTCGTGCCCAGCCGCGATGGAATCGCTTGCGCAACGAACGAGCCGGACCCATTTGACGGGCACCGCGTTTGCCTTTGCGAACCCTGACAATCCAAGGAGAAGCCCGATGGCTTTCGAACTCCCCCCGCTGCCCTATGCCTATAACGCGCTGGAACCGACCATCAACGAAGAGACGATGAAGTTCCACCACGACAAGCACCACGCGGCCTACACCGCCAAGCTCAACGAGGGCGTCGCGGCGGACCCGAAGCTGGAGGGTAAGTCGATCGAGGAGATCCTCGGCATGATCTCGTCGCTCCCGCCGCTCGTGCGCAACAATGGCGGCGGATATTGGAACCACGATTTCTTCTGGAAGATCATGGGCGACAAGGACAATCGCGGCGCACCCTCGGGGAAGCTGGCCGAAGCGATCGAGGCCTATGGCGGGCTCGACAAGCTCAAGGAGGACTTCAACACCAAGGGCGCCGGCCAGTTCGGCTCGGGCTGGGCCTGGGTGATCACGGATTCGAGCGGCGCGCTGAAGGTCGCGTCGACCCCGAACCAGGACAACCCGCTGATGGACGATGCCAAGGACAAGGGCACGCCGATCCTGGGCAACGACGTGTGGGAACATGCGTATTATTTGACCTACCGCAACGACCGGCCAGGGTATCTCAAGGCGTGGTGGGACGTCGTGAACTGGGACGAGGCCGGGCGGCGGTACGACGCGGCGGTTGGGTGATCGTCACGGTCGGATGAACGAAGGGGCCTCGGCGATTGCCGGGGCCTTTTTTTTGTTGGAATTCGCGTGACATGGTCGAAATCGAACTCGACTCAGAAACCTTGGGGTATGTCCATGTCGACAAGGACGTTGCTGCCTTTAGTTTTGTTACTGATGGGCGCAGCGCCCGCCGACCACCCTCGAGCCTATCTTTTGTCGATCGGGCAGATAGCGTTGCGCGATACGGAGAGCATCGAAGCCTTCTCCATTAAGACTTGGGGTGTCGAGTTCAACGCGGTGTGCCGAATTCCGGGTGGCTGGCGAATCAAGGCGGGGAACAGCGCGACCCCAGATGGCGAGATCGACGGAGAAGGAAGTCAGGGCGCTACGTGGTTCAATCAGAGCAGCCCGAAAGAACTCAGGGCATTCCTGCTCGTGACACTCTACGCCCCGGTGCAGGCACAGGACATCGGCTCACCCAACAACGGTATCCCTGCCACTTTCAAAGGAACTGCTACGATCAGCACCGATGACGGTGACGTAAAACGCGCGCTGACGTACAAAAACATAACGCTGACGCCTGCGCGCCGTTGTCCCTAGAATCAGTGCCCTGCGCATCGCGCTAGTGTGAAGCTAGTGTGAAGTTAGCGCCTATTCCGGCGGCAGTTCCCGGATCGCGTCTTCCGCCGCGTCGTTGCTCTCGGCCATCAGTCCATGCTTCAGCATCATCGGCACGTTGGCGAACGCGAACAGCATCGTCAGCGGGATCGCGCCCCATAGCTTGAACCCCGCCCAGAAGGTGATCGGGTCGCCCGGATTGGGTGCCGTCGTGCGCCAAACCGCTTCGTTGAGCAACGCCATGCCGAGGAAGAAGATCACCCAGTTGCGCGTTACCTTGCGCCACCCCTCGGCGCTCAGCCCGGGATAGGCGGTGCCGAGCAATTGTTCGAGCAACGGCCGCCCGGTGAACAGCCCGAACGCGAGCGTGCCGGAGAATAGCAAATACACGAAGGTCGGCTTCATCTTGATGAAGCTCGGGTCGTGGAACCAGACCGTCAGCCCGCCGAACACGACGACCAGCACGCCCGAAATCCACAACATGGGCGAAATCGACCCGAGCCGGAGCTGCGACACGACCATCGCGATCACCGTCGTCACCATGAACGCGGTCGTCGCCACCAGCACGCGGGCGATGACGATCGCCTTCATCTGCTCCATGCCGTCGAGCCCGTGCGTGATGCCCGCGACCAGCCGCATCAGCGGCGCGTCGGGCGCGAAGAAGGTGATCGCGACGAACACCAGCAGCGGGGCGTAATCGATCGCGAGGCGCAGGCCCGCGCTCTCGCGCTTGGGCGTCGTCATTTCAGCAACTCCTCGACGCCCGCGATGATGCGCGCGACTTCGCGTGGGTCGAACGGGCGCAAATCGTCGATCTTCTCGCCGACGCCGATCGCGTGGATCGGCAGGCCGAATTGCTCAGCCGCGGCGACCAGCACGCCGCCGCGCGCGGTGCCGTCGAGCTTGGTCATCACGAGCCCGGTGACGCCCGCGGTTTCCTTGAACACTTCGATCTGGTTGAGCGCGTTCTGCCCGGTGGTCGCGTCGAGCACCAGGATCACGTCGTGCGGTGAGGCCGGGTTGATCCGCCCAAGCACGCGACGGATCTTGGCGAGCTCGTCCATCAATTCGCGCTTGTTCTGGAGGCGGCCGGCGGTGTCGACGATCAGCGCGTCGATCCCCTTGTCGGTGGCGCGCTTAACCGCTTCGAACACGATCCCCGCCGCATCGCCGCCCTCGGGTCCCTTGACCAGTTCGACGGGCACGCGGTCGGCCCAAGTCTGGAGCTGGCCGATCGCCGCGGCGCGGAACGTATCGCCCGCGGCGAGCAGCACGCCATAGTCCTGCTCGGTCAGCAAATGCGCGAGCTTGGCGATGGTAGTGGTCTTGCCCGACCCGTTGACGCCGATGACGAGGATAACCTGCGGCCGTGGGAACGCCTCGATCTCGAGCGGCTTGGCGACCTTCTCCAGCGTCTTCTCGATCTCCTCGGCGACGACCAGCCGGATGCCGAGCTCCTCCATGTCGCGTTCGAAGCTGCTGTCGGCGAGTCGCTGGCGGATGCGCGCGGCGGTCGCGGGGCCGAGATCGGACGCGATCAGCGCTTCCTCGATCTCGTCGAGCGTCGCCTCGTCGAGCCGCGCGGTGCCGAGGCCCGCGAGGTTACCGACCAGCCGGTCCGACGTGCGCTTGAAACCGCCGAGCAGGCGCTGATGCCAGGAGGGGGAAGAGGTCATGCGGCGAGGCTCAAATGTTCGGGGGCGACGGTGACGGCGACGATGTCGCCGATGGGATGCGGGCGGTCCAGCCGGATATCGGCGAAATTGGCGGCATGACCTCGGTTGCCGGGTGCTTCGACGAGGACATGCTGTGTCGTACCCGCCAGGCTAGCCATCCATGCCGCCTTCCGCCGTGCCGCCGCCTCGCGCAACCGCGCGGCACGCTCGCGGCGAAGCTCCGGCGCGACCTGCGGCATCCGCGCGGCGGGGGTGCCGGCGCGGGGCGAGTAGGGGAAGATGTGCGCGTGGACGATCGCACAATCCTCGATCAGCGCGTGACTGTTGGCGGCCATCGCCTCGTCCTCGGTCGGGAAGCCCGCGATCAAATCGGCGCCGATCGCGATCTCGGGCCGCGCCGCCTTGAGCCGCTCAACCAGCCGCACCGCGTCGGCGCGCGTGTGGCGGCGCTTCATCCGCTTGAGGATCATGTCGTCGCCAGCCTGGAGGGACAGATGGAGGTGCGGCATCACGCGCGTTTCGCCCGTCAACAGCGCGAACAGACGGTCGTCGATCTCCGGCGCGTCGATCGACGACAGGCGCAGGCGGGGCAGGATGGTGCGCGCGAGGATGCGCTCGACCAGGCTGCCGAGCGTCGGTTGCCCGGGCAGGTCGGCGCCATAGCTGGTCAGGTCCACGCCGGTCAGCACGACCTCATTCTTGCCCGCCGCGACGACGCGCTCGATCGCCTCGATTACCGCGCCCGCCGGCGCCGAACGGCTCCGCCCGCGCCCGAACGGGATGGCGCAGAAGGTGCAGCGGTGGTCGCAGCCGTTCTGCACCTCGACGAACGCGCGCGACTGGTCGGCGGCGACCGCGAGATGCGGCGCGATCTCGGTGACGCGCGCCATGTCGCGGATGACGAGCGGCTCGGCGGACGCCCAGGCATCGGGCAACAACTTGTCGCTGTTGCCAATCACCCGGTCGACCTCGGGCATTGCGGCGAACCCCGCCGGGTCGATCTGCGCCGCGCACCCCGTCACCGCGAGCATCGCCCCCGGCCGCAACCGCCGTGCCCTGCGGATCGCGGCACGCGTTTGCTTGACGGCGGTGTTGGTGACGGCGCAGCTGTTGATCACGACGACGTCGCGGTCGCCGAGCAGGCTCCGGATCGTTTCGCTTTCGGCGATGTTGAGGCGGCACCCCAGGCTGATGACCTCGGGCTGCGAAAGGGATGACATGGCGCGTGATCTAGAGGCGCAAGACGGCCAAGTCCACGAGAAGGCGCGCGCGGTGCTGCGCTTCTGGCTGGAAGAGACATCGAACAAGCAGCGGTTCGCGAAGGACGCGGCATTCGATGCAGAGATCGCCGCGCGGTTCGGGGCATGGCGCGACGCGGTGCTCGCGAGCGGCGCTGAGGGCTGGACCGACGACCCAGTCGACTTGCTCGGCGCGATCGTGCTGCTCGATCAATTCTCGCGCAATATCCACCGCGACACGCCGCGCGCGTTCGAAGGGGATGGGCTGGCGCTGAAGCTCGCCAAGACGATGGTGGAGAACGGTTGGGACAGGGGCCTGTCGGCGGTGGAGCGGCAGTTCGCCTACCTGCCGTTCGAACATTCCGAAACGCTGGACGATCAGCGCGAGAGCCTGCGGCTGTTCACCGATCTGGGCGATGCAGAGGCCCTGCGCTACGCCCGCGATCATAGCGTAGTCATCGAACGCTTCGGGCGCTTCCCGTCGCGCAATGCGGCGCTCGGGCGGCAATCGACGCCAGAGGAGGAAGCGTATCTCAGCCAGCCAGGCGCTGGCTGGTAACCGGCCCGTCGACAGCCTCCGCCTGTGCCGCGGCCAGCAACCGCCGCTCCGCGAGCAACCGCCGCGCGTTCGACGCCGACAGCGGCCGCCCGAATGCATGCCCCTGGCCCCGCGCGCAGCCGAGCGAGCGCAGCCGTTCCTCGGTCGCCTTGTCCTCGATCCCCTCGGCGGTGATCGACAGGTTGAGGCTGTCGCCCAGCCGCGTGATCGCGTTGACGATCGCGGCGCTCTCGGGGTTCTGGTTGATCGACATGACGAAGCTCTTGTCGATCTTGATCCGGTCGAACGGCAGCGCGCGCAGATGCGCGAGGCTCGAATAGCCGGTCCCGAAATCGTCGAGCGCGAGCTTGATGCCCTGGTTCTTCAGGCTCCCGACCACCGATTGCGCCAGCGCCATGTTCTCGAACAGCGCGCTTTCGGTGATCTCGACCTCGAGCCGGTTGGGCGGGAAGCCGGTTTCCGTGAGCAGCTTGATGATCTTCTGCGCCAGCCACGCATCCTTGAGCTGCCACGGCGACACGTTGACCGCGAGCGTCAGCGCCGGATGCCAGTCGCGCGCCGCGGCGAAGGCGCCGCGCATGACGGTCATCGACAAATCGGCGATCATCCCTGTCTCTTCGGCGATCGGCACGAAATGCTCGGCCTCGATCAGCCCGCGCGCCGGGTGCTCCCAACGCGCCAAGACCTCGAATCCCGTCAGCCGGCCGGTGGTCATGTCGATCTGCTGATCGAAATAGGGGACAATCTCGCCGCGCGGAATGGCAGCGCGGAGCGACCCTTCCAGCTCGTTGCGCTCCTGCAGCTCGCGCTCCATCGACACGTCGAACCAGGCGTGGCGGTTCCGCCCGGCATTCTTCGCGGCGTAGAGCGCGATGTCGGCGGCGCGGAGCAAGGCGTCGATCGTCGGGCAATTGGCGTCGCTCCGCGCGATCCCGACCGATGCGGTGATGGTGAGGTGCAGCCCCTCGATATGGAAGGGCTGGCTCATCCGCGACACCAGCCGCTCGGCGACGCGCTCGACGCTGTCGGGATTGCTCGGATCGAACAGCATCGAGCAGGCGAATTCGTCGCCGCCAAACCGCGCCGCCAGCGCCATGTCGGGCAACGCATCGGCGATTTCGTCCGCCACCGCGCGGAGGAGCGAGTCGCCGACGGTGTGGCCGTGCATGTCGTTGACCGTCTTGAAATGGTCGAGGTCGAGCATCATCAGCGCGACCGCCTTGTGCCGGCGGTCGGCGCGAACGACCATCGCGGCGCCTTCCTCGGCGAGGCTGCGACGGTTGAGAAAGCCGGTGAGGGGATCCTTCGACGCCAGGATCGTCGCGCGTTCCTCCGCGGCGGCACGTTCGGTCACTTCGCGCGTCAGGTCGCGGTGGCGGCGCCAGCCGAACAGGATCAGCGCGACGTTGAGCAACAGTGCGATGACCAGTGTCTGGTCGTTCCCGCCTTTGCCGGCCAGATAGTTGGACACGATCATCGACAGCGCGGCGCTGCCCGTGCCGACGAACATGACGATCGCCGCGACGGTGATCGCGCCGCCCAACAGGTCCCGCCGGGGGCTCGCCGGTTCGCTCATGCCAAAATCCCTCACCCAAGCGACCGCGCGGGCGGTCGGGTCCGGCACGGTGATCGCACCGGCAGGGTCAAGAAGGAGTTAAGCGCCGACGGTGGCGGTTGCGTTTTTTTGCGGACATGCGTAGGGGACCGCCGACCGTTCCCTTTGCGAACGCGAGATGCGCACCCATGTGGTGACGCCGGCCGACGAGGTTTCGTCCGCCGGCGTGTTTTGCGTTTGGGGGTCGGTAGAGGAGTTTTGGGTGTATGTTCGATAGCCTGAGCGATCGCCTTGGCGGTGTGTTCGACCGGTTGCGTGGCCGTGGCGCGCTGACCGAGGCGGACGTGCGCGCGGCGATGCGCGAGGTGCGCGTGGCGCTGCTCGAGGCCGATGTCGCATTGCCCGTCGCGCGCGATTTCGTCGAGAAGGTGACCGAACAGGCGATCGGCCAGAACGTGCTGCGCTCGGTCACGCCGGGGCAGCAGGTCGTCAAGATCGTCCACGATTCGCTGGTCGAGATGCTCGGCGCGGACGAGAGCGAGCTCAATCTGGGCGTGACCCCGCCCGCGGTCGTGATGATGGTCGGCCTGCAGGGGTCGGGCAAAACGACCACCACCGCGAAGATCGCCAAGCGGCTGTCGAGCGGGCAGGCCGGGCGCGACCGCAAGAAGGTGCTGATGGCGTCGCTCGACGTCAATCGCCCGAACGCGCAGGAACAGCTCGCGGTGCTCGGCGAGCAGACCGAGGTCGCGACCTTGCCGATCGTGGCGGGGCAGCAGCCCGTCGACATTGCGCGGCGTGCGCTGCAGGCGGCGAAGCTGCAGGGCTATGACGTCGTCATGCTCGACACCGCGGGGCGGCTGCACGTCGATCAGGCGCTGATGGACGAGATGAAGGCGGTCGCGGACATCGCGCAGCCGCAGGAAATCCTGCTCGTCGTCGACAGCCTGACCGGGCAGGACGCGGTCAACGTCGCGACCAGCTTTTCCGAACAGGTACCGCTGACCGGGGTCGTGCTGACGCGGATGGATGGCGATGCGCGCGGCGGTGCGGCGCTGTCGATGCGCGCGGTGACCGGCAAGCCGATCAAGTTCGCGGGCACGGGCGAAAAGCTCGATGCGCTGGAGGGTTTCTACCCGAGCCGCGTCGCCGGCCGCATCCTCGGCATGGGCGACGTCGTGTCGCTGGTCGAGCGCGCCGCCGAGTCGATCCAGCAGGAAGACGCCGAGCGCATGGCGCGGCGGATGGAAAAGGGTCAGTTCGACATGAACGACCTGCGCGCCCAGCTCCAGCAGATGTCGAAGATGGGCGGGATCGGCGCGCTCGCGGGGATGATCCCCGGGATGAAGAAGGCGCAGGCCGCAATGGCCGCGTCCAATGTCGACGACAAGATCCTGCTGCGGATGGACGCGATCATCGGTTCGATGACCGTCAAGGAGCGCGCCAAGCCCGAACTGCTCAACGCCAAGCGCAAGATCCGCGTCGCCAAGGGCTCGGGCAGCACGGTGCAGGACGTCAACAAGCTGATGAAGATGCATCAGGAAATGGCCACCGCGATGAAGCGCATCAAGAAGATGGGGGGCTTGCGCGGCCTGATGGCGATGATGGGCAAGGGCGGCATGGGCGGCGGCGGAATGGGCGGTCTCGGCGGTGCCGGTGACCCGGACGGTGGCGGCGGCACAGGCGGGACGGGGGGCATCGACCTCAGCGACGCGATGAACCAGATGGGCGGGCTGCCCGGCCTGCCCGGCACCGGTGCCAAGATGCCGCCCGGCTTTCAGAATTTCATGAACGTGAAAAAGAAGTAATTTCAGTAATCTAACCAAGGAAGTAAAGTTACAATGGCAATCAGCATTCGTCTTTCGCGCGGCGGTTCGAAGAAGCGCCCGTATTACCGCATCGTCGTTGCCGACGCGCGCAGCCCGCGCGACGGCAAGTTCATCGAGAAGATCGGCAACTACAATCCGCTTCTCGCCAAGGACAGCGACCAGCGCGTCCAGCTCGACACCGAGCGCGCCAGGCACTGGCTGAGCGTCGGCGCGCAGCCGACCGACCGCGTTGCCCGCTTCCTCGACACCGCTGGCGTCCGTGAGCGTGCCGCCAAGAACAACCCGAACAAGGGCAAGCCGGGCGAGAAGGCGACCGAGCGCGCCGAAGAGCGTGCCGAGAAGGCAACCGCCGCCGCTGCCGCCGCCGAGGAAGCCAAGAACGCGTCGGCTCCCGAGCCGGTCGAAGAAGTGACCGCCGAGGCTCCGGCTGAGGACTCGAACGAGGAAACCGAAGCGGTCGTCGCCGCCGAAGTCGAAGCCGCGACCGAAGAACCGACCCCGGAAGCCGAAGCCGTCGCCGAAGCGACCGCTGAGGAAACCCCGGCAGCCGAACCCGCTGCCGAGGAAGCGCCGGCTGCTGAGGAAGCTCCCGCCGCCGAAACCAACACCGCGACGCCCGACAGCGATGCCGGCGACGCCGCCGCCGCTCCCGAAGGCGAGTCGGCTCAGGCTCCGGCCGAGGGCTGATGCGGAAAGACACTCCCGTCACGCTCGCCGCCGTGATCGGCGCGCATGGCGTGGCGGGGGAGGTCCGGCTCAAGGTCTTCGCCGACGACCTCACGTCGTTCAAAAGCTTCAACAACGGCGCGCTGACGCTCAAATCGTTGCGTCCGACGCCGCAAGGCGCAATCGCGCGCTTCGCCGAAGTTGGCGACCGCAACGCCGCCGAGGCGCTCCGCGGCACCGAACTCACCGTGCCGCGCGCCGCGCTGCCGCCGCTCGCCGAGGGCGAATATTATCACGCCGACCTGATCGGCCTTCCCGCCGTTTCCGACACGGGCGAGCCGCTCGGCCGCGTTGTGCTGGTCGAGAATTTCGGCGCGGGCGACGTGCTTGAGATCGAGCGGCCCGACGGAAAGCGCTTCATGATCCCGATGCGGCCCGAGGCGGTGCCCGACTGGGACGCCGAGCGGCTGGTCGTGACCGCGGCCTTCGCTACCGCCTGAGCGGCGACGCTTCGTCGAGCGCGTTGCGGATCGTCGTCGCGGCGACGCCGGCTTCGCCCATCGCGTGGCTGATCTGATCGAGCCCTTTCACGACATCGCCCGCTGCGAACAGGCCGGTGACCGAGGTGCGCTGGTGGGCATCCACCTCGAGGCACCCGTCCTCGCTCGCCTGCGCGCCCGCCGCGATCGCCAGCTCCGAACGGATCACCGATCCCAGTGCCGGGTAAATCGAGTCGAACACGCGCTCGCCCTCGGATGTCGCGACGCTGATCGTGTCGCTATCGACCGTGATCGGCGTGCATGGGCCGTCGAGCTGCTCGATCCCCGCCGCTTTCAGCTCGGCGCGGCACGCGTTGTTGAGATCGTGCGAAGCCCCGGGCGCGACCAGTGTCACGTGCTTGCTGTACCCGCGCAGGAACAGCGCCTCGCGCATGCCGTGGTCGCTGGTGCCGATCACGCCGACGCGTTTGTCGGTGACTTCGTAGCCGTCGCAGATCGGGCAATAGCGGATCAATCCTCTGGCGAGCGCGGCATCGTGCGCGTCCTGCGGCATGTCGGGCCGGTTGTTTATCACCCCGGTCGCGAGCAGGACGGTACGCGCGCGGAGGTGCCGGCCCCCGACCTGCACATCGAACCCGCCGTCGACCGGCACGATCGCATCGACATGGGCATCCTCGCGCACCGCGCCGAAGCGCTCGGCCTGGCGGCGCATCAGCCGGAGCAGTTCGACCCCCGGGATACCTTCGGGATACCCGGCATGGTTGTTGGTCCGCGGGATCAGCGCGGCGCGGCTCGATCCGTTGTCGAACAGCCGGATGCGCAGGTGAAACCGCGCGAGGTAGATCGCCGCGGTCAGCCCCGCCGGCCCCGCCCCCACGATGATGCAGTCGTCGATCTCGGTCATGTCGCCATCTTGCCAAGTCGGGCGTCAACGCGGAAGGGAGCCGAATGTTCGCCGCGACCGTCCTGACGCTGTACCCGGAGATGTTTCCCGGCCCGCTCGGCGTGTCGCTGGCGGGCAAGGCGCTGGGCGAGGGGAAGTGGTCGCTCGACGCGGTCAACATCCGCGACTTCGCGATCGACAAGCACCGGACGGTCGACGACACGCCAGCGGGCGGCGGGGCGGGAATGGTGTTGCGCGCCGACGTGCTCGCAGCCGCTATCGACAGCGTCGCGGATGACCGCCCGATCCTCGCGATGACGCCGCGCGGGACACCACTCACCCAAGCGCGCGTCCGCGACCTCGCCAGCGGTCCTGGGGCCATCCTGCTGTGCGGCCGGTTCGAGGGGTTCGACGAACGGATTTTCGACGGCCGCCAGGTCGAACAGGTCTCGATCGGCGATTATATCCTTTCCGGCGGGGAGATGGGCGCGCTCGTCCTCCTCGACGCTTGCATTCGGCTGCTTCCCGGCGTAATGGGCGCGCCTTCCAGCGGTGTGGACGAAAGCTTCGAGACGGGGCTGCTCGAATACCCGCATTATACCCGACCTCAAGAGTGGGAAGGGCGCACGATCCCCGAAGTGCTGCGATCGGGGGATCATGCGAGGATCGACGCTTGGCGTAAAGCGCAAGCCGAGACCGATACACGGCTACGGAGGCCGGACCTTTGGGAGCGCCATGAGGGCGCTCGGGTCAAGTCTCCCTCTGGCGCGCGGCAGAAGAAGGACGAATGAGATGAACCTCATCCAGACGATCGAGGCGGAGAACATCGCCAAATTCAACGAATCGAAGAAGATTCCCGATTTCCGCCCCGGCGACACGCTGAAGGTCGGCGTGAAGGTGGTCGAAGGCGAGCGCACCCGCGTGCAGAATTACGAGGGCGTGTGCATCGCGCGCTCGAACAAGGGCATGGGCAGCAACTTTACCGTGCGCAAGATGTCGTTCGGCGAAGGCGTCGAGCGCGTCTTCCCGCTCTATTCGCCGAACATCGACAGCATCGAAGTCGTCCGCAAGGGCGCGGTGCGTCGAGCGAAGCTCTATTATCTGCGTGGCCGCACCGGCAAGTCGGCGCGCATCGCCGAGCGCCGCGACACGCGCCCGGCCAAGGAAGAAGCGACCGCCGAGTAATCGGACGGGCTTCGGACCGAGAGATCGAGGGCGTCGGAGTAATCCGGCGTCCTTTTTCGTGGTCAGGCCGGAACGACTATTCGCCAGGCTAGACAGGCGAACAACGTCAGTATCGCGGGCGCGCCGGCGAGGATCAGTCGCGACCGCCGCACCGTCGCGCCATCGACGAGATCGTTTGTCGTGATCACTGCGGCGATGGCTGCGGCGAGGATCGTCCACCAATGGTAGCGAAGTTCCGACGCGACGCTGAACGCGGCATAGCCCATGCCGTAGAGGAACGACGATAGCGCCAGCGGGACGATCACGCGGCGCGAGGGCAAAGCAGGCGCGGCGACAAGAATCCCGAGTGCCAGCGCGATCCACACGATCGGCCAGCCCAGCGGCGTGCTCGTGCTCCACACCGCCGCCTGGTCGATCGCGCTCAGCAACAGGCTAGGCGTGACGCGATAGCCCCACTCGTTGGGTGGCGGATCGATCTGTACTGCGCGCTCGGTCGGGTCGCGCGAAAACAGCCGCGTGTTGATGTTAAAATGCGCCAATCGATGCTCGGCATAGGCGACCGGGTGCGCCACGACCTGATCGAGCCACCAGCGGTACGGGCTGATGTGCTGCGCGGCGAACGCTTCCTGCACGTTGTCGAACCCGATGTCGCAGGGACTCGCGCCCCACCAGGCGTAGCGATCCCATTTGGATGGGTCGTAGCACGCGCTGACGATGCCCGCGGGATCGTCGCTCTCGTCGAAATCCGCGATCGGCGGAAAGGCGTTCTGGCCGCTGAAATGGCTGATCCCGCCGAGATCGAAGATTACCAGCGACAGGCCGACCCCGCTCGGCTTTGCTTCGAGCAGGCGGTTGGCCACGGGGAGGGCGGCGATCATCACCGCGCTCGTCGCAGCAATGGCGGCGGCGAGGCGAGCCTTGCCGCGCCACCATGTCGCTGGCAGGAGCGCCACCGCGAGAGGGACGGTCGCCAGGAAAGCGTTGAAGCGCAACGTGCTCGCGAACACCAGCAGCACGATGCCAGCAATCCGCCATCCGGCCGCGCGCCGGTCCGGCTCGGCCCAGGCGAGTGTGGCGGTGGCGGCGAGCAGCGCGCCCGCCATCAGGCAATCCTTGAGCACCTCGCCGCTCAGTGCCAGCCCGAACGGCAGGAAACCGCACGCCAGGATCACCGCCGCCAGCCAGCGCCTCCGCTGCCGAGCCGCCCACACCGCGAGCAGCGCGAGGCCGCCCCATTCGAGCGCGAGCTGCAGCAGCACCATCGGCGCGGGTCCGGCGTGGATCGCGGTCAGCCGGTGCCACACCCACTCCATCGCGGGCGGATGCCAATCGTCGAAATCGCCGCTGACGACCTGGCCATACTGCCGGATCGCGTCCCACGTCATGAAACCGGGCCAGTATGCGAGCGCGGTCAGCGCTGCGCCGGCGAGGGCGACGACGACAATGGCAAGAGTCGCTGTGCGATTCACGGCTGCGTCGTCCGGCATACCTTCACGACGGTCAAGCCGATTGCAAAGCACCGGCATAGGTGTATTATAGAAATAATACACAATGGAGTTATCACGTTGAAGATATTGGGTTGGGTGGCCGGAACGATCGCGTTGTTGGTTGTCGTCGCGTGGCTCGCGCTGGGCGGCGAGCCGCGCCAGCCAGCGCTCGCAACCAGCGGCCCGCGGGTTGCCGCGCACTTTGCCGGGATGATCGCCACGTCACCGCAACCCATCCGCGCGGTGTCGTTCGACGCGGCGGGCCGGACGCTGGCGGTCGCCGGGGTCGATGGCCGCGTCCGCATCCTGGCGGTGCCGTCGGGCCGGACGATCCGCGAGTTCGCGCATCCCGGCGGCGCGACCGCGCTCGACCGTTCACCCGACGGGCGGCTGTTAGCGACGGTCGGGTACGACGGCATGCTTCGCGTCTGGGACCTCGGCAGCGGCGCCGGCCGTGCGGTCAAGGTATCGGCGATGCCGCTCTGGGCGTTGCGCTTCAATCCCGACGGCAAGAGCCTCGCAATGGCGGGAGAGGACAGACTGATCCATCTGCTCGCGATCGACGGCACGCCGATCCGTACCTTCGCCGGGCACCAGCGCAACGTATGGGACGTGGCGTTCAGCCCCGACGGCAAGACGCTGGCGAGCGGCAGTTTCGATCATTCGCTCAAGATCTGGGATGTCGCATCAGGGCGCTTGATCCGTACGGCCGGGGAACACGGCGAGGCGATCGTCGGCGTCGACGTGCGCCGCGGCGACGGGATGATCGCGAGCGGCGGCGATGACGCCAAGCTCCGATTGTGGCACTCCACCGGCGATCCGATCCGCACGCTCGACGCCGGCCAGTTCGTCGATGCCGTCGCGTTCAGCACCGACGGGCGCTGGCTGGCGAGCGGCGGGCGCGAAAGTCATGGTATCTGGGCGGCGATCAAGGCTGTATTCGGCAGGCATCCGTTCGGATCGAACCCCACCGCGCGGATCTGGCGCGTCGCCGACGGCGCGATGGTCGCCGCGCTCGACCGCCAGCCCGACGATGTCGTCGCGGTCGCGTTCAGCCCCGACGGCGCGTGGCTCGCGACGGGCAGCGAAGACGGATCGGTCGCGTTGTGGCGCTTCACGAATAGCTGACGATCTCGAACTCGGTCCCGTCGTAATCGAGGAAATAGAAGCGGCGGCCGGGCTCGTAATCGCCATGGCTGAACGGGATCAGCCCGGCCGCCTCGACGCGGCGTTCGACGTCATCTAGGTCGTCGACGACGATCCCGACATGGTTGAGCGGCCGGCCCTTGCGGAACGTGTCGGCGGGGGTCGCGTCGCCGTCGTGCGTGTAGAGCGCCATGTAGAAGCGGTCGTCGCCGACATGAATCGTGCGCCCGCCGAGCGCCGACGGACCCTTCCAGCGTTCCTTCCAGCCGAACAGATCGTGCATCAGTTTCGCGCTGCGTTCGGGGTCGCGGACAGTGAGATTGACGTGTTCGATGAAGGCATTGGGCATCGTATCGCTCCTGGAGGATGGTGCGATTGCGAGTCGTACAACCTCAAGTTAAGCTGAGGTCAACATGCTCGCCACCGCTCCCGAATCCGCCACGCTGACGATCGGCGACCTCGCGCGCCGCACGGGGCTGTCGGTGTCGGCGATCCGCTTTTACGAGGAAAAAGGGCTGATCCAGCCGCATCGCACGCGCGGCAACCAGCGGCGTTTCCTGCGCTCGGACATCCGTCGACTGTCGTTCGCGCTGATCGCGCAGCGGCTCGGCTTCACGCTCGAGCGGATCGCGGCGGAGATGGCGGGCTTGCCGCAAGGACGCGCGCCGACCCAGGCCGACTGGACGCGGATCAGCGGCGGGTTGAAGGCGGCGCTCGACGCGCGGATCGCGACGCTCGAGCGGATGCGCGATACGCTCGACGGGTGCATCGGCTGCGGGTGCCTCTCGCTCGATCGCTGCGCGCTGTACAATCCGGCCGACCGGTTGGCCGCAGAGGGGCCAGGGCCCCGGCTGGTGCTGCGCGATGATGCTTTACCTGCGCGTGGCGTATCGCAATAAGCCACAACGCCCGCGTTTCGCCGGGCGATCAGCGGAGTCGTGTGAGGATGCGGGCATGGATAATCGGGCTGGCCGCGGTGGCGGCGCCTTTGACGGTGGCGGCTGGTGCGGCGATGGCCGCTGACGACACGCAACAGCCGCTGACGCTCGAGCGCCTGTTCGCCAGTCCCGACCTTGCCGGGCCGCAGCCGCGCGCGATGAAGCTGTCGCCCGACGGCAAGCTGGTGACTTTGCTCAAGAGCCGCCCCGACGAGAAGGACCGCTACGACCTGTGGGCGCTCGATACCGCGACCGGTGCGGAGCGGATGCTGGTCGATTCGAAGAAGGTCGGCACCGGCGCCGACCTGACCGAAGCCGAGAAGATGCAGCGCGAGCGTGCGCGGATCGCGGGGCAGAAGGGGATCGTCGCGTACGACTGGGCGCCCGATGGCAAGTCGATCCTGGTGCCGATCGACGGCGACCTCTACCTCGCGACGCTCGACGGCAAGGTCACGCGGCTGACCAACACGCCCGGCGGCGAGCTCAACCCTGCGATCAGCCCCGCGGGCGGGTTCGTCAGCTTCGTGCGGGACCAGAATCTCTACGTTCAGCCGCTCGGCGGGGGAGCCGCTAAGCCACTCACCAGCGACGGCGCGGGCACGGTGCATTGGGGCGAGGCGGAGTTCGTGGCGCAGGAGGAAATGGCGCGCCGCACCGGCTATTGGTGGTCGCCCACCGATCGCCTCGTCGCGGTCGAGCGGTTCGACGAAGCGCCGGTCGGTGTCGTCACGCGCGCCGCGATCGGCGCCGACGGGACCAAGGTGTACGATCAGCGCTATCCGGCGGCAGGCACCCCCAACGTGCGCGTCGAGCTGTGGGTGATCGATCCGACGAGCGGCGCGAAGGTCAAGGTCGATCTGGGCAGCGATCCCGACATCTACCTCGCGCGGGTCGACTGGACGCCCGACGGCAAGACGTTGCTCGTTCAGCGCGAGAACCGCGAACAGACCCAGCTCGACATGCTCGCGGTCGATCCCGCGACGGGCAAGGCGAAGACGTGGTTCGGCGAGAAATCGGGGCCGAAGAGCTGGATCAACCTCAGCGACGATTACCGCGTGCTCGACGACGGCAGCCTGATCTGGAAATCGGAACGCGACGGCTATGGCCACCTCTATCGCTTCGCCAAGGGCAAGTGGACGCAGCTGACAAAGGGGCCGTGGGTCGTCACCGACCTGGTCGGCGTCGATAAGACGCGCGGGCGGCTCTATTTCCTTGGCAACAAGGACGACGTGCTCGAACAGCAATTGTATTCTGTCGATATCGCGCATCCGAACCAGATCACCCGGCTGACCGAGCGTGGCTGGTGGAACTCGGCGGTGATGGACAAGGCGGCGACGCGGCTGATCGTCACGCGCTCCAACCCCAACCAGCCGGCGCAAAGCTATCTCGCCGACCCGGCGGGCAAGCGCATCGCCTGGGTCAACGAGAATGCCGTGAAGGCGGGGCATCCCTATTATCCGTACCTCGCCGACCATAAGCAGCGCACGTTCGGGACGATCAAGGCGGCCGACGGCACGACGCTCTATTACGAGATGATCACGCCCAAGCTCGAGCCCGGCAAGCGCTACCCGGTGTTCTTCCAGCATTATGGCGGGCCGCACACCCAGACCGTGACCCGCGGTTGGGAAAGCCCGATGGAGCAGTACATCGTCGATCGCGGCTACATCTTCTTCCAGATCGACAATCGTGGGTCGGCCAACCGCGGCACCGCGTTCGAAGACACGATCTATCGCGCGATGGGCAGCGTCGAGGTCGCCGACCAGCTCGCGGCGGCGAACTGGCTGAAAGCGCAGAGCTATGTCGACCCCGACCGGATCGGCATCTACGGCTGGTCGTACGGCGGCTACATGACGCTCAAAATGCTCGAGGCCAATCCGGGCGTGTACGCGGCGGGCGTGTCGGGTGCGCCAGTGACCAAGTGGGAGCTCTACGATACGCACTACACCGAACGCTACATGGGCACCGATCCGAAGGGCGGCGATGCAAGGGCCTATGCGGCGGCGAACGCGATGGGGAATGCGACCCGGATCGCCGACCCGCTGATGCTGATCCACGGCATGTCGGACGACAATGTCGTATTCGAGAATTCGACCGCGTTCGCCGCGAAGATGCAGGCCGCGAACCGGCCGTTCGAGATGATGTTCTACCCCGGCAAGACCCATGCCGCGGGGCGCGACATCCATGTCTGGACGACGATCTTCAATTTCTTCGACCGGACGGTGAAGAACCGGCGGGTGAACTAGCGGCAGAGAGGGGGCGGCATGGCGGGGAAAGCGGCGCAGCTGGCGCCGGTCCGCGGGCGCGAGCGGATCGACGTGCTCGACATCGCGCGCGGGCTCGCCATCCTCGGCATCTATTACCTCAACATCGCGTTCCAGGCGTATCCGGCGACGATGATGTTCCTGGGGCCATGGCACGTTGGCTGGACCCCGGGCGACCAGGCCGCCTACGCCTTCACCAACATCTTCCTCGAGGGAACGCAGCGCTGCCTGCTCGAATTCCTGTTCGGCGCGGGGATGATGGTGCTGACGGCCAAAGCGATGGAGCCCGACGGCCCGGTCGCGGTCGCCGATCTCTATTTCCGCCGGACGTTGTGGCTCGCCGCGTTCGGGCTGTTCGACATCTTCGTCTGGCTGTGGACCGGTGACATCCTGTTCATCTACGCGCTCGCCGCGATGCCGCTGTTCGTGTTCCGCCAGCTGGGGCCGAAGACATTGGTCGCGCTCGGGCTGATCTACACCGTCTACGCGGGCGCATTCGGGTTGCCGGAATATATCGAGCGCACTCAGCTGGTCGCCAGGGTCGACACCGCGACCGCGCATCAAAAGGCGGGCGTGCCGCTCACGTCCGACGACAAGGCGGCGGTGACCGAGTGGAAGGGGCTGCAAGCCAGCGTCACGACGGTGCCGCCGGGGACGGACAAGAAGCTCGCCGAGGAGAAACAGCGGCACACGAGCGTAGTCGGCTATTACCGGAATTATTGGCAGCTGTGGTCGCTGATCTTCGTCCAGCAATCCTATCTCTTCGAAATCGTGTTCGAAGCGTTCTGCGCGATGCTGATCGGAATCGCGCTATGGAAATGGGGAGTGATCCAGGGGCTGAGATCGGCGCGGTTCTACGCCGTCCTGATGGTGGCGGGCTATGCGGTCGGCATCACCATCCGCGCGACGAGCATCATCCCGATGATGCAATTCAGCTTTGCCCCCAAGCCGATCTGGTTCCTCGCCGAGCCCGCGCGGCTCGCGGTAGGACTGGGGCACCTCGCGCTGATCAACCTGCTGGTGAAGTGGCGTTTCGGCAGAACGATCCTGTCACCGTTCAAGGCCGCGGGGCGGACGGCGTTCTCGCTCTATTTCCTCGAACAGCTGATCGGGGTGCACATCCTGTTCGCGCCCTACGGCTTCAACCTGTGGGGCCGGTTCGGATGGGCGGGGCAGTTCTGGATCGCGACCGGGGTTTTCGTGACTTGCCTGATCGTCGCCAACATCTGGACGCGCTTCTTCGCGATGGGGCCGCTCGAATGGGCGTGGCGCAGCCTGTCCTATCTCCGGCGGCAACCCTTCCGGATTCAGCGGGGCGCGTAGCCGAACGCCGCCATCTCTTCGGCGAAATAGCCGTTAATCCAGTCGATCTGGTCGCGCCGGAACAAGCTGGCCGGGTCGATAGTGTTCGATAGCGGCCCGCGCTTGGCGTGCGGCAGCGGCGGCGTCGGGACGCCGAGCGTCCGCGCGAACGCGGCGAGATCGGCCTCGAGGTGCTCGTAGCGCAGCACATGCGGCGCACGCCCGCCGTACATGTGGATGCTCTTGAGGCGGCCTGGGCGGCCCCGCGTGATCAGGCGGTCGAGCACCGCCGCGGCGTCGGGCGGGGGCGCCGCCATGTCGGCGTGGGTTGCTGATTGATACGCGGCGAAGTTGGTATTCATGTGGAGCTGCGAAATGATCTTCGCGAACGGGTCGCGCTCGACACAGACCAGCGCGAAGTCATCGAACGAGCGACCCGTCGCCGTCTCGATCTCGGTGATCGACATGTGCGGCTCGTATCGCGTCGGGGGTGTTGGAATTGCCGCCAGCTGATCGGGCGTCGCCGCGCGGATTAGCGACAAATAGGCGCGCTCGCGGACGGGATCGTCGCTGAAATTGCCGCAATGCCCGCCCATGTCTTGGCGCAGGCGCTCGTCGATCGCGACGATCGGCGGCGAGATGTCGTCGCCCCCGCACACCGTCGACAGCGCGATCTCGACGCTGGTCCCCGCGACCTTGCGCGCACGGACGAAAACGAAGCGATGGCGGAACGAGACGATCATCGGGCGGCCGCGAGGTCTCGCAACGCAGCGATCAGGCGGTCGACCTCGCCCGTCGTGCTGTAGTGGCAGAGCCCGACGCGGAGGAGCCCGCCGGTGTCGGTCAGGCCGAGCCGATCAATCGCCTCGACCGCGTAGAAATGCCCGGCCCAGGCAAAGATGCCGCGGTCGGCGAGGTGTTGCGCGATGGCGTGGGCATCGTGGCCGTCGAGCGTGAACGAGAAGGTCGGGACGCGGCCGTCCATCGTCGGCGGCCCCCACAACCGCAAGCCGGGGATCGTCGCGAGGCCAGCGAGGAGGTGATCGCCGAGATGGCGCTCGTAGGCGGCGATCGCTTCCATCGCCGCGACCAGCCTTGCGCGGCGGCAATTGGCCGCGGGATCGGCCTGGGCGCCGAGCCATTCGAGATAGCCGACCGTGCCGAGTACCCCGGCTTGCCCCTCGAACGACGGCGTCCCGGTTTCGAAGCGGTGCGCGGCGTCGTTGCCGGCGGGACGGACCTTGTAGGCACGCGGCGCGAGGCCGCTCCGCATCCACAGCACGCCCTGGTGCGGACCGAAGAACTTGTACGGCGAGCAGGCGAGGAAGTCGCAGCCAAGTGCGGAGAGGTCGGTGACGATGTGCGGGACCGACTGGACGGCGTCGATGTAGGTGAGGGCGGTGCTGCGCTCGCGGACCAAAGCGCAGGCTTCGGCGATCGGGTTGAGCGTGCCGAGCGCATTGCTCGCCATGCCGAGCGCGACCAGCCGAGTCCTCGGGCCGAGTAGTGCCGCGAGGTCGTCGAGCGCCCAGCGCCCGCTCACCGGATCGAAATCGAGCCAGCGCACCGTGACGCCGCGATCCTCGGCAGCCTGCCGCCACGGCGCGACATTGGCGTCGTGGTCGAGCCGCGTGACGACCAGCTCGTCGCCCGCGTGCCACTCGCGCGCCAGCGCGCGCGATACGGCGAAGGTCAGGCTGGTCATGTTCGGCCCGAACGCGATCTCGTCGCGGCGCGCGCCGAGCAAGTCGGCCATCGCGGCATGCGCGTCCGCCGATACCTGATCGGTCTCCACCGATGTCGCGAACGGGCCGCCGGCGTTGGCGGTGCCCTGGGTCAGATGCCGCTTCATCACCGCGATCGCCGCGTCGCACGCCTGCGTGCCGCCGGGCGCGTCGAAGAACGCGGCGCCGCGGGCTAGCGCCGGGAAACGCGCGCGGACGGCATCGATGGGAAATTCGGACATCAACCTGACCTTCGCATGCCGCCAACAAAAGCGCGCTTCCATTCTGGCGTCTGGCGCCTAAGTAGCAAGCGCTGCCGCGGAGGCGGGCGATAAGGAAAAGAACGATGGGTTATCGGGTGGTTGTCGCTGGCGCGACCGGCAATGTCGGGCGCGAGATGCTCAATATACTGGCGGAACGCGAATTCCCGGCGGACGAAATCGCGGTCGTCGCGTCATCGCGCTCGACCGGGGATATGGTCGATTTCGGCGAGACCGGACGGCAGCTCAAGGTCCAGAATATCGAGCATTTCGATCCCGAAGGCTGGGATATCGCGCTGTTCGCGATCGGCTCCGAGGGCTCGAAGCTCCACGCGCCGCGCTTCGCCGCGGCCGGCTGCACGGTGATCGACAATGCGTCGCTCTACCGCATGGACCCCGACGTGCCGCTGATCGTGCCCGAGGTGAACCCGGAAGCGATCGAGGGCTATCGCGCGAGGAACATTATCGCTAACCCGAATTGCTCGACCGCGCAACTCGTCGTCGCGCTCAAGCCGCTCCACGACGCGGCCAGGATCAAGCGCGTCGTCGTCGCGACCTATCAGTCGGTCTCCGGCGCGGGGAAGGCCGGGATGGACGAACTGTTCGAGCAATCGCGCAACATCTTCGTCGGCGATCCCGCGACCCCGCAGAAATTCACCAAGCAGATCGCGTTCAACGTGATCCCGCACATCGACAGCTTCCTGGAGGACGGCACGACCAAGGAAGAGTGGAAGATGGTGGTCGAGACCAAGAAGATCCTCGATCCGAAGATTAAGGTGTCGGCGACCTGCGTGCGCGTGCCGGTGTTCGTCGGGCATTCGGAAGCGGTCAACATCGAGTTCGAAGACGAGATATCCGCCGCCGAGGCGAAGCGCATCCTGCGCGAGGCGCCCGGCGTGATGCTGGTCGATAAGCACGAGGATGGCGGCTACGTCACCCCGATCGAGTGCGTCGGCGAGTACGCCACCTATGTCAGCCGCGTGCGCGAGGATCCGACGGTCGACAACGGCCTGTCGCTGTGGTGCGTGAGCGACAATCTGCGGAAGGGTGCGGCGCTCAACGCGGTGCAGATCGCGGAACTCCTCGGTCGCCGGCATTTACAGAAGGCGGCGTGAAAATGGGGTTGCGGGCTGACCTCTATTTTTCGTTCCGCAGCCCTTATTCGTATCTGGCGTTGCCCCGCTGGCGCCAGATCGTGTGCGACTACGACCTCGTGATCGACCTCAAGCCGGTCTATCCGCTCGCGATCCGCCAGCCCGATTTCTTCGAGCGCAACCATCCCAACTGGCTGGGCTATACGATCCGCGACGTGATGCGCGTGGCGCAGCATGCCGGCATCCCCTTCGCGCCGCCCCGCCCCGACCCGATCGTCCAGAACGTCGTGACGCGGCAGATCGGCGAGGATCAGCCGTATATCTATCGCCTCGTCCGCACCGGCCAGGTCGCCGCGCGGCGCGGCAAGGGGTTCGCCTACGCCGACGAGGTCGCACAGCTGATCTGGGGCGGTGCCGCCGGGTGGAACCAAGGCGACCATCTGGCGGAGGCGGCCACGCGCGCCGGACTCGACATGGCCGAGCTCGACGCCGAGGCGGAAGCCGATGCCGCGGCGCTCGATATCGAAATCGCCGCCAACCAGGCCGCGCTGGAAGCGGCGGGGCATTGGGGCGTGCCGACTTTGGTATTTCAGGGCGAGCCGTTCTTCGGGCAGGATCGCATCGACCTAGCGCTGTGGCGGATGGAACAAGCGGGGCTGGAGAAGCGCTGACGCCTATTCGGCGTGGACCACCTCGACCTTGCCCTTGGGCTTCTTGAGCAACAGCACCAGCGGCAACACCAGGATCGACAGCCACGCCATCAGGTAGAAGTCGTCGATATAGGCGATCATCGCCGCCTGTTTATTGACCATCCCGTCGAGCATCTCGAACACCGCGTCGGACACGATTCCGTACTGGAATATTTGGCTCAGGTTGAAGCTCGGGATGAGCTTATCGGTGATATGCTGGGCGAGATCGGCGTGGCTTTGCTGAATATTGCGCGTCAGGAACACGGTGACCATGGAAATGCCCGCCGATTGGCCGATCGAGCGCATCAGGTTGAGGAGGCTCGATCCGTCGGTCCGGTAATGCTGGTCGAGCGTCGCGAAGGCGAGGCTGTTCAAGGGCATGAACACCAGCCCCATGCCAAGCCCCTGGATGAAGCCGGACACGATCACCGGCCACGAATCCATCTCCAGCGACCAACTCGCCATCGTGCGCAACGACCAGGCGAACAGGACGAGCCCGACCGCGATGACGATGCGGGTGTCGACCCGACCGATCATCTGCCCCGCCAGCCACATCGTCACCAGCACGCCGACGCCACGCGGTGCCATCATCATGCCCGTTTGCACCACCGAATAGCCGAACAATTGCTGGAGCATCGGCGGCAACAGCGCCATCGGCGCCATCGTCGACACCCCGATCACGACCATGAAGAACATCGCAGTGACGAGGTTGCGGTTCTTGAACAGGTGCCGGTCGAACAACGGCTTTTCGGCGGTCGACAGATGGATCAGCGCGACCCACAGCGCGGACGCGGCGACCAGTCCCTCGATGATGATTTCCCAGCTCGCGAACCAGTCCTGATTCTGCCCGCGGTCGAGCATCAGCTGGAATGCCGACACCGCGATCCCGACGAACGCGAACCCGGTGAAATCGAAGCTGCGCTCCGCCTTGGGCCGCGACGGCAACAGGAACCACAGCAAGGCGAAGGTCAGCGCACCGACGGGCACGTTGACGTAGAAGCACCAGCGCCAGTTGAAATTGTCGGTCAGATAGCCGCCGATCACCGGCCCCAGGATCGGCCCGACCATCACCCCCATGCCCCACACCGACATCGCCTTGGCCTGCCGTTCGGGCGGGTTGATGTCGATCATCGAGGTCTGCGAGAGCGGATTGATGAACGCGGCGAAGATGCCCTGAAAGACGCGGAACACCACCATCTCGCTCAGATTGACCGCGGTGCCGCACAGCATCGATGCGACGATGAACCCCCCGACCGCGATCAGGAACAGGTTGCGGCTGCCGAGCCGGTCGCTCAGCCAGCCGGTGGCCGGGAGCGCGATCGCGGTCGCGATGATGTAGCTGGTCAACACCCAGGTGATCGTGTCGCCGGTTGCGCCGAGCGCGGTCGTCATGTGCGGCAACGCGACGTTGGCGATCGTCGTGTCGAGGATCTGCATGACCATCGCGGCCATGATCCCGACCGTCAGCAACCCCTTGTTGGCGGTGGGCAGCAAGGGTTTGCCGAGCGTCGGGGTAGCCGGAATGGCGGCCGGCCCGCGCGATCGGGCCGCGGCGCTAGCCATTGGGTTTGGTGTCGACCACGACGTCGGTCGACAGCCCCGCGATCAACGCGCGGTCGGACTTGCCCACGATCTCGATCTTGACCGGCACGCGTTGCGTCACCTTGACCCAGTTGCCGGTGGCGTTCTGCGCCGGGAGGATCGAGGATTGCGATCCCGTCTCGGCGCCGATGCTCTGCACCCGGCCGGCGACCTTCAGCCCCGGATAGGCATCGAACTTGAGCTCGACCGGCTGGCCGACGCGCATGTTGGCGAGGTCGGTTTCCTTGAAATTGGCCGACACCCAGGGCGAAGCGCTGATCACCAGGCTGAGCGCGGGGACGCCCGAGGGCGTGATGTTGCCGACCTGCAACCGGCTGGTCTGGCTGACGATGCCGTCCTTGGGCGCGCGCACGACGGTGCGGCTGAGGTTGAGCACCGCCTTGTCGCGCTCGGCCATCGCGACCTGCACCGCGGCGGGGACGCCGGAGCCGACGACGCCGCTCCCGACCTGCATCTGAGCCTTGGCGGCCGACGCGCGCGCGGTGGCGAGCCGTGCCTTGGCGGCGGCGACTTCGTGCGCGGCGGCGTCGAACGCGGCGCGCGTCGTGAAGCCTTGCTTCATCAGCGCGGCCTGGCGGTTGTAGGTGCCGACCGCAAGCGCGATGTCGGCGTTGGCGCTTTCGATATCGGCGGCGGCGCTGCCCGTGTCGGTCGACAGGGTCGCGACCTGCACGCGCGCGGCGGCGAGCGCGGCGTCGGCCTGTTCGAGCGCGTTCTTGTACGGCTCCTGGTCGATTACGAACAGCACGTCGCCCGCCTTGACCCGCTGATTTTCCTTGACGTTGACCGACACGATGCGGCCCGACACATCGGGGCTGATCGAGATCGTGTCGTTCTGGATATAGGCGTTGTCGGTCGACACGTAGCGCCCACCGGTCAGGTAGAAATAGCCCGCGACCGCCGCGATCAGCAGCGGGACGATCGCCATCAGCCCGATGCGGCCCCAGCGGCGCTTCTTGACGATCGTCACCGGCGCCTCGACGCTTTCGATGACGTTGGCTGCGGCGACCTGGTCGGCCTTCGGTTTGATCTTGGGGTCGGCGTCAGCCATGGGCGGCCTCGGAAGTACGGGGGGAGGGGAGCGCGATCAGGTTCGCGCGGATCAGGTTCAGCGAGGCGCTCAACGCGTCGCGGGCGGATTCGCTCATCCCGATCAGCACCTGCTCGAACAATTCGTCGGCGGTCACGCGCAGGTCGGCGAGCATCGGCGTCGATTTCTCGGTCAGGAACAATTGCCACGCGCGGCGATCGCCCGGGTCGCGGCGGCGCTCGACCAGTCCCGATTCCTCGAGCCGGTCGATCATCCGGCACAGCGTGATCGGCTCGACCTCGAGCAATTCGGCGAGCGCGCCCTGGTTGATGCCCTCGTTGCGGCTGAGCATAGTGAGGGTGCGCCATTGCGCGCGAGTCGCGCCGAGCTGGCGCGCGCGTTCGTCGAACCGACGTCGCATCAGCCGCGAGACATCGCTGATCAGGAAACCGAGTGAGTCGCTCATGAGCGGGGATATAATAAGCTTGCTTATATAATCCAGTACCTTTTTGAAACTTTTTTAGGAAGGCCGCGCGCTTGACATGCCGCCGCTTCCGGCGAAGCGGATCGCGGGCAATTATTGCCTCGTCGAACGATGGATGACAGCCTGTGGCAAGCGCGCCAATCGAACCGCAATATTTCGGAAGCTTCGATGGCGAGCGGCTGGCGTGGCGCGAAACGGGAGAGGGGCGCCCCGTCGTCCTGATCCACGGCTTCTTCTCCGACGCGCACACCAACTGGATTCGCTACGGCCACGCCGCGGCGGTTGCGGCGGCAGGGTTCCGCGTGATCATGCCCGACCTGCGCGCGCATGGATCTAGCGCCAAGCCGCACGACGCGGCGGCATACCCACCCGACGTGCTGATGCGCGACGGGTTCGCGCTGATCGAGCATCTCGGCCTGACCGACTATGACTTGGGCGGCTATTCGCTCGGCGCGCGCACGACGATGCGTATGCTGGCCAATGGCGCGACGCCGCGGCGAGCAATCCTGTCGGGGATGGGGCTGACGGGCGTGACCAGGACCGAGGGCCGGAGCGGGCATTTCCGCAATATCCTGACCAACCTCGGCAGCTTCAGGCAGGGCAGCCCCGAATGGCTGGCGGAGGCGTTCCTCAAGACGACCAAGGGCGATCCCGTCGCGCTGCTCCACATCCTCGACACGTTCGTGAACACGCCCGAAGAGGACGTGCGCGCGGTGCCGATGCCGGTGCTCGTGCTGCAAGGCGACGACGATCACGACAATGGTTCGGCGCGCGACTTAGCCGATGCCTTGCCGCACGCGACCTACCGCGAAATTCCGGGCGGTCATATGAGCGCGGTGCTGCGCTCGGAACTAGGCCAGGAAATCGCGAACTATTTGGCCGCTTGACCGGCCATTGGCGGCGCCTCACTGTCCGCCCATCGTATTTGGGGGAGTCGTACACATGATCCGCACCGCCGTGGCGTCGAGCCTCGCGATCGCCCTGGTCCTGTCGGGCGCCGTCGCGCTCG